>OY763929.1:0-2606602 GCA_963667675.1 Dehalococcoidia bacterium
TCAACTCGGCGAAGTAGGGGGTCTGGCGGTAGTGGTCCTCCACTGCCCGGAACCTCCAGAATTCGCCGGTCTGCGAATCCACATACTCCCAGGGTCCGGTGCCGGCCAGCTGTGAAGTGGCTTCATCGATTCCCACCGATGCGACCAACTCTTCAGTCTGGTTCTTGTTGACAATCCACATTCCGTTTATGCCGGGGCCGCTTAGCCAAACCGGCATATCCCACTTAGGGCTCCCGGTGTTGGTCACCAGGGTATATTTATCCGGGGTGGTCATGCCGCCTTCCGGAAATAGGTAACTTATGTACCAACCAAGGCCGTTCAAGTAGCCCTCGCGTTGCATCTGCTGAGCGGAATACATGACGTCTTCGGAGGTGAACTCTCCCACGCCCCCGTGGAATTGGACCCCCTGCTTAAGGTTGAAGGTCCAGGTCACATTATCTTCGGCGACAGACCAGTCCTCGACGAGAATGCCAACGTATTCCGAGTTGGCGTCCTTCCTGAGCAGGCTCTCGAAGGCCGCCATCGTGGTGTACTGTTTTGTCGGCGAAGCGGTAGACCAGGGGTGCCCCTTATAGGAACCCATTTCCTTAAAGGCAACCCGCAAATTCCCATAGGGGCCGTCCGGCGCCGGCGGCTCGGTGGCTTCGGGAGCCTCCGTAGCCTCCGGCTCAGGCGCGGGGGTGGCTGTTGCCTCGGGCGCAGCCGTTGCCGTCGCTTCGGGCGCGGCGGTGGCCTCGGGCGCGGTGGTCGCCTCGGGCGCGGTGGTGGCGTCGCCGCCGCAGGCAACCGCTATCACCAGCAATAGCGCGGCCAGCATTGGCGCAAAGATCCCGAAGCTCATCCACGGTCGTTTCGACATTGCTCCACCTCGATTTTTCAGCATATATGCCAAGATCGTTTGAACTTTGTGTTCCTACCCCAACCTCAGCCGGGGCAGGATAACCCAACTGTTCCCGACAATGTATGGATTGCCCCGTGACTTGTCAAGCAGCGAACACGGCGCTCTGCCGCTCTAGCGGGCTCCTTGGTGCAGCGGGCCGCGAAGGACCTGCCCGGGCAGGGCCCCGGTGTGCTCCCCGTCCTCCAGCAGCGCCTCGCCATTGACGATGACGTAGTTGATGCCGGCGGCGCCCTGCTGCACGTGCATCTCGCCGCCGGGGAATTCATAAATGGGCTTCCGGGGCGCGGCGGCAATGGTATCGGGGTCGAATATGGTGATATCGGCGGCCTTTCCCGGGGCGATGAAGCCGCGGTCGTGAAGGTCGTGCATCATGGCGGTCTTCCCGGTCATGCGGTAGACCGCGTCTTCCAGGGACATAATTCCCTTTTCCCGCACCCAGTAGCTCAGCAGGTGGGTGCTGTAGTCGGTGCGGTCGCCCTTGTCCGGCCGGGCGCCGCCGTCGGTGGTGCCGATGACCGTGTACGGCGAGCCCATGATCTGTCTCTGGGACTCGGGGTCGGTATTCCGGTCGATGACCATGAAGCTGGTCCGGAGATCATCGTCCAGGGCCAGATCGAGGAGGGCTTCGGCGACGCCCTTGCCCTGTTCCCCGGCAATTTGCTCGACGCTCTTGCCGCCGAACTTCCTGTTTCTCTCTTCGTGGGCCATGTACACCTCGACCAGGTCCCAACGCCCGCTAAAGCTCATTCCCTGTCCAGCGGATTGGCCTCCGTTACCTTCGGCCTCTGCGCTCAATAGCCGGCGTACCTCCGAATCCTGGAAAGACCGGATCCTCTCCTCCACCGGCTGGGCCATTACCGAGTTCCAGGTCGGCATACCCTGGAACACCATGGAAGGGCTGATCATGTCCTCGTCCTCCAGGCCTCCGAACCCCGACCTCAAGTCGAAGATGGGTCCTGCGATGGCAGACAAGCACGAGGCATAAGCCCTGGCCCCTGACCTCCAAGACTGTTCCAACCATTGCAAATGCTCTTTCCAGTCGTCAGGGTTAATCAACTCCTGGGAAATGAGGTTGTACATAGCTGGGCGGCCGGTCCTGCGGGACAACTCCTCGGCGATCCTGGCCGGCCCCAGGAAGTCGCCCAGGGCGCCGCCGCTCACCTGGAAAACCCCGGTGCCGACTTCGCCCAGCACGCTGCCCAGGGCGTACCACTCCTCTGCGCCCGCCACGGAGGACGGGACCAGAACGTTAAAGAACTCTACTCCGTGATCGGCGAAATTGGCAATGCTGAAGCCCAGGGCCCCCGCCAGCATCCCTTCCCGGACCAGTCCCCTCATCGCTTCGATTTCCTCTGGGGTAGCCAGCCGGTCGTGGCAGGCATCGCCCATTACGTAGCGCCGTACCGCGGAGTGCCCGATCAGCGCGCCAACGTTGATGCCGCGGTTTCGCCCGATGGCATCGAGGTACTCCGGGATGGACTCCCAGGCGAAATCCACTCCCTTCTGCTGTGAGCTCATAGGCACGCCTTCCATTTTCTCGAAAAGGTCCAAGTACCAGTCGCCGTCACCCGGCCGAGTGGGGGCGATGGTGGTCCCGCATTGCCCCACTACGATGGACGTATTGCCGTTTAGCGACGTGGACTTGACTATGGGGTCCCACATACACTGGGGGTCAAAGTGGGTGTGGTGGTCAATAAAGCCGGGCGCAACCACCAGGCCATCCGCGTTGATGACACGGGCGGCGGTTTCGTTGAACTTGCCGACTCCTACTATCTGGCCATTGGTCACTGCGACGTCCGCGTAGAACCAGGGTTCACCCGAACCGTCTACTACCCGCCCGTTCTTTATCAACAGGTCATACGCCATTACGATACTCCCTCATTTGCTCTGGATAATGCGGAGCCAAGCCGTTACCCCCGGATGGCCTCCGGCACTCTCATCAACGCGCCATTCCGGGACGACAAATACTATAGCATCGAATATCGAAGTTATCAAATTCCTCCAACTTGCAGCAGATACACCTCATAAGGCGCCGAGGAAATTTCGCCGGCTGGGGATGATTCCGCTGGAGGTGGCCGCCCCCTGAAGTCGTTTACATACTTATTCAGTTAACCTCAAAGGAACAAAGGACTGCTCGTCGTCGTCGCTCTCGGCTCGGATAGCTTCGACCATTTCTTCCTTGAACGCCGCCAGCAACTCGTCGCTGACCACACCGCCGGCTGCCACGGCCTTTTTCTTGAAGTTTTCGAACGTCCACTGGGTCGCGGTCCCCCGGGGCATTTCTTCGAAGAAGTCACGATCGAACACCGGCATCTCGCCGGGGCCGAAGTAGCCTTTGCCCTCCAAGGTGTAGCCTTCCAGGTCGTGGGTGCCCTTGCCCAGGACCTGCCCGGTCTGCACGTAATGCTCCATGACGTTCTTCATGCCGTACTTCTGGATGGGGCACACCTTCATGCAGATGCCGCAGCTCATGTAGCGGGCCATGACCGGACGGCAACGTCTCATGTAGACCTTGTTCTTTTCTACACCCCGCCACCAGATCTTGTCGCGCATCAAGGCGCGGCCGGGACAGCGGTTGACGCATACCTGGCACACCTGGCAAAAGGCGTGTATGCCGTAGTCGATTGGCTGGTCATAGGTGACCTTGGCGTCGGTGGCGATTATCATCAACCGGTTCCTGTTGCCTTCGTGGGGAGTAAGCAGGTACCCGCAGGCGCCCAACTGTCCCAACCCGGCGGCGACGAACATGGGAATCATCGCTCCCGGTGCGTCGTTGGAGTGGATGACGTGGGCGCGGTATCCCAGGGAGCGGATGAATGTCCCCAACTCCAGCCCTGCGGCAGTCTGGCTGCGGTAGGCGCCGGTGTAGACGATCTCGGCATCTATGCTGGGGATGGTCTGTGTGGACTCGAAGTCCTGTTGGTAGGCCAGGCAGATGGCGGTGGGAAGGTGAGTAAAGCCCCGCTTGTGCTTGAACTCGTAACGGGGGTCATAGGCGGTGAAGCCCACCTCGATGTAACCCACTTGCCTCGCCTTGTCCTTGATCAGCTGGGTGACATCCTCGCCGGTGGGTTCGGCAGTCGGCTCCATGTCGGCAGTCTCCCGTCCAGCGAGCACCAATTCGCGGTCAACCCTGCTGTGCTCCAGGAAGATTTCCCACGCCTGGGCGTGTTGTTTCTTCATTTCGACAAACTGCCAGTCCTGAGCGGCCTGCTGTGTATAGTCCTGCATTTCCTCGGGGTGCTCCCTGGCGTACCAGTCGACTTCCCGGTCGTTGGTTGGTATGCCGGGCACCGTCTCCAACTCTTCCGCAACGGGAATGGTTACCGGCTTGTCGCCATAACGCTTGCCGGGCCTGACGACCTCGTGGCCTATTTTCAACATGTCAGGTCCTCCTCCAGGCCCTTAGCATACGTCAACGGGAAGTGTAACTCCAAGGATAATTCCTAGGCGGATTATAGCGGTCACACGCTGACAACGGCAATATTCCCGGCGACGCGTCGAGGCCGCATCATCAGGCGAACACTTTGTTTCCCACAAAGGGCTCCACGGCGTCTTTCACATACCCGGCCAGGCCCTTGAGGGTCTCGGCGACGCTGCGGGGGACAGGTATTTTGGTCATAATAAAGATGAAGAAGAGCTCCCCCGATGACAACAAACCGCCGAACCCCAGCAACGACTTGAGGTCATACTGGACTACGAATTCCCCCGCATATTGGGCCATCCCCTCGAAGATCTCCTTGTTTCGCTCTGGAACCGATACGTTCTGAACAGCCATCTCCGGGCTGCCCTGGGCTTCGGGCACGTAGAAGGGGTTAAGTGACACGTTGCCGGCCAGTGCAGGGTCCGGCCGCATCACTGCGCTGAGGTCTATGCCGAACTGGTGAATCGCCGGGCTGAGCATGGGAATGCCCGAAGCCAACTCGGCGCTGGCCAATGGAAGCGCTTGGTGGATTTTCGAGTAGGCCCGGTCATTAGCCTCAAATATATCCCCGGCGGTGCCCAATAGACACAGGCAGTGCAGGCCGTCGGATGTAACGGTGGGACCAAAGATGTCTCGAGCGAACGCCTGCAGTTCTGCGTCGAGTTGGTCGTATGGGTGGGTCTTGTAGAACCTCACCAACGCGGTGGTAGTCTCGCCGGTTGCCGGGTCGAGGATATTCTCGTAGAGCACTCTAACCATGCTATAGGTCGCCTCTTCCATGCTGGACGCCCCGGACGCCGCCGACAGCAGAGCTTCTCCGCAATTAGCCACGTCCGCTTCGGTAAAATTGGCAAGGTCGTACATCGCGTTTCTCCTTTCCGAGGCCGCAGGCGCTGCGGTCCCTCCAAGGCAGATATTTTGCAAAAGGGTCCCGTTCAAGAGACGCCGGCGCCAGGCCTCGGCAGAGGCCCCTGAATAAACAGCAGGCGCCTCCGTAAGAAACACCTGCTGAGTGAGAACATGCTATGGGCTGGGCCGGGCGGCCCGGCCCGGAGCTAGTTCAGGTTGTACACCCTGGCGGCGTTCCCGCCGCATATCTTGGCCTTGTCCTCTTCCGAACAGTCCGCCAGAAGGTGCCCCAGTATCTCCTGGCTCCTGGGGAAGGTGGACTCCAGGTGGGGATAGTCCGCGCCCCACATCAACGTGTCTACGCCGATGCGGTGCCGCTGCTCCAGGCCGATTATGTCTTCCTGAAAGCCCAGGAAGCAGTTGCTGCGGAAGAAGTCGCTGGGCATGGCGTCGCTCTTGAACCTCTTGCCCGCCAGCTCCTTGGCCAGTTGGGTGTAGCAGAAGTCTGCCCGCACCAGCCAGTGCAGGGCCCAGGCTACCTCGTGCTCCACCGAGCCGGCGTACAGACCCGGATACCGCTCGAAAACGCCGCCGAAGATCATCGCTCCCAGCGACATCCGCACCCAGTGGTCCATGTTGGTTATGGCGTTCGGCCCCAGGTCGTCCATGTGCGAATGTTCCAGGCGCTCGGTGCCCACGTGCAGGCTGATGGGCAGCCCCGCGGCCTGGGCGGCCGCCCAAAGGGGCTCGTACTCCGGCTTGTCGTACGCCCGCCCCGGCGGGGGAGACGTGGGGATCATCACTCCCGTATACCCCATCTTGGCGCAGCGTTCCAACTCTTTTACGGCGTCCCCCACGTCGTCGACGTTCAGCATCGCGATGCCCTTGAGCCTGTCCGGGTACTCGCCGAAGAATTCCGCAACCCAATCGTTGTAGGTCCTCATCAGGGAGCTCACCAGGTCGCTGCCCTGTATGCCGTAGACTATCAGGCCAGTGGTGGGATAGAGGAAACTCATGTCAATCCCATCGGCGTCCATGTCCTTGACATGCTCCGTGGGAATGTATCCCCCGGGACGTATGTCCTCTTTCCTGGCGTCCATCGTCTGCGCTCCGGGGTCTTCGAACCTCATCCCTATCTGGGCGCCCCCGGCGCTGACGTCGATTAACCTCCGTCCCTGGCAGACCCACCAGTCGCCGTCTTCGAACCGCTCGATGTAGGGCATGCCCTCGCTGAACTTGGACTCGCCTCTGCTGGTCCACAGGTCCGGCGGCTCGACAACGTGGTTGTCCGAAGAAATGATCTTATAGTTGGGCATTACTAACCTCCGGCTATCGCTTGCAGCGTAACTTTCTGGCGGCATATCCCGTTGCTTGGGTTCAAGAGTACTGGCTCTAAGGCCACAACGGATCTGCCGCATGTTTGGCACGGGTATTGTGCTACAGACGCAGTTATGTGTCAATATATCTTCGTAGAGCCGGTGTTCCCGGATACAGGCTTCGGCTAAAGGCCCCGCATGGCGGCGCCACATTGCAGCCGGACATCTCGTTCCCGTTGCCGGGTCCGCCCAACGAATCTCTCAGGCTGATACGGTTGCCGCCGGCAGAAATTGCTGGCGGCGCCATTGGGGGTATAATCGCCTGGCATAACCGGCGGCGAAGGGCAACGCCTGAAGACCCCCATGAGGCCCTCGCAATTGCGCGGGGTCGTAGATAGAGCGGCAGTAGGAGACGCATCAATGTCGAGAGACGGATTCAAAGTAATGGACTCCGACATGCACATCATGGAGCCCGTGGACCTGTGGGACCGGTACATGGAGCCGGCCTATCGGGGCCGCTTGCAGGGCCAGGACCGGTTTAATCGCGATTTTGGCCTCACCATGGACGGCCAAATGCTTCAATACACCGGACCGGTCTCCACCCTGCTCATGGAGGGGACGGCCCGGGAACGCGAACAGACGGCTCCCACCTACCGGGATGCCCACGATCACGGCTGGGACCCCGGTTCCCAGATAAGGGCCATGGACAAAGAAGGCATAGACGTAGCTGTCCTGTACCCTACCAGGGGACTGTTCTCAGCGGCCGTGGATAGCGCGGGCGGCATGAGTCCCGAACTGGCCGCCGCAGCCGGCCGGGCCTACAACAACTGGATGTTCGACTTCTGCAAAGACCATCCCGGCCGCCTCTACGGCGCCGGCTACATTGCGCCCCACGACGTGGCGGCCGCCGTGTCCGAGGTCCGCCGCTCCGTGGAGGAACTGGGCTTCAAGGCCGCCTTCATGCGGCCAGACATCATCAACGGCCGTCAATGGCATGACCCCTACTACGATCCCCTGTGGGCTGAGTGCCAGCGGCTGGGCATACCGGTGGGTTTCCACGCCGGCGGACGCCCGCCTATTCCCCAGGTGGGAGACCGGGAGTTTTCTTCCCTCATGCTGCACCACGTGTATTCCCACCCGGTTTCGATGATGTTGGCCGCCGGCAGCTTCTGCGCCGGCGGAATCTTTGCGCGGTTCCCGGAACTCAAGGTGGCCTTCCTGGAGGGCAACTGCTCCTGGGCCCCCTGGCTGCTATGGCGCATGGACGAGCATTACGAGTGGAGAGGCTATGAGCACCCTGAACTGACCATGTTCCCCAGCGAGTACTTCAAGCGTCAGGGCTTTGTCTCCGTGGAGTGCGATGAATGGCCGGCCAAGTACGTCGACGACGCCGGATACAGCGACAACGTGGTCTTCTCCACCGACTACCCCCACACCGACTCCAAGTACCCCCACGCGGTGGAAGCCTTCCTGGCCCTGGACATGGACGAGGACAGCAAGCGCAAGTACCTGTGGGACAACTGCGCCCGCCTATACAACCTGTAGGCGGGGCCAAAGGAGCTAGTTGCGGGTCAACACAAGCTGCCCGGCGTTGAGACTAACGCCGGGCAGCTTGTCATATCTAAGCAACTCCAGGAAACCGTACACGCGTTCCCAGGGCGTCGCCAACGGGGAAGATTAGTCTGCGGAGACGGGTACTTCCTCGGGGACCGGCACCGCGTGCAGTAGCTGCGTCTTGGCCTTGATTATCTTGTCCCACGAGGCCTTGGACTCATCTATCAGGTCGATCATCAACCCGTCGGGTCCCTTGTATTTGCGGCCGATGGGCAGGCTGCCCGGACACTCTGTAGAGCCGCGTGCCTTGGCGGCGTCGACGGTCTCCTCCAGGCCGTCCACGTAGAACCCTATGTGGTGAACGCCCTCCACCGTCGAAGGTCCGTGGCCCAGGTTGGGGGCGTCCTGGCTGCCGTACTTGAGAATCGCAAAGTAAATGTAGCCGTCGGTCAGCCAGACGCCGTCGTCCCCGGTATCCCTGGGCCTCCGGTTCAGCTCCTGCAGTCCGAAGACCTCTTTGTAGAAGTCCGCGGTCCCGGCCGGGTCCGGGGTGTGTAGGGCAATGTGCTTTATGCGTGCCATGACTCCTCCTTACGGGGCTCCAATTTGGTTGCTGGCTATCCCCCTATGCCAATGCATCCGGGTGAATGTCAATCAACTTCTCAGTGCAAAGGTCAGTGGTTCTGATCAAGGGTCACAGTTCCACCAAGCCCAACTGCAGGAACCAGTCCAGCATGTCCACCGCCAACCATAACTCTATCAGCTTGCCGTCCTTATAGCGCTGCAGGCTCATGCCTTGAACGCGGACGCTCTTGCCGCTGGGCTGGTAACCGACCCACTCTCCCAGGTGAGTGCCCGTTGCGGTCCACATGGTAGCCACCAGGTCCCCCTCCGCAACATGGGCGTCAATGTCGAAGTGCAGGTCCGGGAAGCCCGCCCGGTGAATCGAAATGGACTGCTGGATGCCGTCAAATGTGCCGGGAATGCCTACGGGAGGATTGTGCACCACCAGGTCCCGGGAGACCAGTTCCGGGAAGACCGCTACGTTTCCCTGGTTCCATATCTCTTCGAACCAGCGCCGGTCTACAGCCTTGTTCTCCTCGGACATTGCGCTCCTCTTTCCTGTTGGCTCCCGTTTCCGTCCGGTCTCTGCCGCCGGCCCCGGTCAATGCTATCTCTTGATGGTCCTCACGTAGGACTGCTCGATATCGTCGTTCAGGCCTTGGAAGGCTTCTTCCAGTCCTTCTTTGAATTCGGCCAGCAACTCGTCGCTGACCACGCCCCCGGCCGCCGCCGCCTTCTCCTTGAACTGGATGAACGTCCACTCGCTGGCGTCGCCCCTGGGCATGTCGAAGAAGCTGCGGCTGAACACCGGCATCTCGCCGGGGCCGAAATAACCCTTGCCCTCCAGCGTATATCCTTCCAGGTCGTGGGTGCCCTTACCCAGCACCTGCCCCGTCTGGGCGTAGTGCTCCATCACGTTCTTCATGCCGTACTTCTGCACGGGGCACACCTTCATGCAGATGCCGCAGCCCGCGTAGCGCGCCATCACCGGACGGCAGCGCTTGAAGTAGAGCTTGTTCTTCTCTATGCCCCGCCACCAGATCTTGTCCCGCATCAGGGCCCGGCCCGGGCAGCGGTTGACGCATATCTGGCACACCTGGCAAAAGGCGTGGATGCCGTAGTCTATGGGCTGGTCGTGGGTGACCTTGGCATCGGTGGTCAGCATGATCAGGCGGTTCCTGCTGCCTTCGTGGGGGGTAAGCAGGTAACCGCAAGCCCCCAACTGGCCCAAGCCGGCAGCCACGAACATGGGAATCATCGCTCCCGGCGCGTCGTTGGAGTGCATGACGTGGCACCGGTAGCCCAGGGAGCGGATGAAGTCGCCCAGCTTCAGTCCCGCGGCAGCCTGGGTCCGGTACGCGCTGGCGTGCACGATTTCGGCTTGCAGGCTGGGGATGGTCTGGGTGGGCTCGTAGTCCTGCTGGTAGGCCAGGCAGATGGCGGTGGGAAGCTGGGTGTAGCCTTTCAGGTGCTTGTATTCGTAGCGGGGATCATAGGCGGTCAGCCCCACTTCCAAGAAACCCAGCCGTCGCGCCTCGTCCTTAATCTGCTGGGTAACGTCCTCACCGGTGGGATCCGCCGTGGGTTCCATCTCGGCGGTCTCTCGCGTCGCCTGCACCAGGCGGCAGTCCAGTTGGTCGTGCTCTACGAGAATCTGCCACGTATCGGCATGCTCGGTCTGGTAGATGTTGATCAACCAGTCGCTGGAAGCCCGCTCGGACATGGTCTGGCTTTCCAGGGGTTGCTCCCGGGCGTACCAATCGACCTCACGGTGTCTAAGGGGAATGCCGGGTTCCGTCTCAAGCTCTTCCGGCACCGGAATCACCACCGGGGCCTCGCCAAACCGCTTGCCGGGCCTGACTACTTCGTGGCCGATCTTCAGCATGTCAATTCCCCCATAGAATCCTGGCGTACGACTACGGGAAGTCCTGCCCGCAGGATAGTCCCTCGCCTCTTTGTGTGTCAATCGGTTTGGACAGGTCTTGTTGTTAGACATGCCCGCCTCTCCCGATTAACATAGCCTCTGGGCACGATTCGAGTTGGACCAGGAGACAAACAATGCGGTTGGATGGAATGGTAGCGGTGGTTACCGGAGCAGGCCGGGGCATCGGGCAGGCCATCGCCTTGGCTTTCGCCAGGGAAGGAGCGCGGCTGGCCCTGGCAGCCCGGAGCGCTAATGAACTCGAAGGCACCGCCAAGCAGGCCCGGGACCTGGGAGCGCCGGCCTTGGTTATTCCCACCGACGTCACGGACCGGAACCAGGTCGACCGCATGGCGGCCCAGGTAATCGACCGCTATAGCGCCATCGACATCCTGGTGAACAACGCCGGAGTTGCCGGGCCCATCGGGCCGCTCCAGGACAACGACCCGGCCTATTGGGTCCGGACCATTCAGGTAAACCTGATTGGCGCCTATCTCTGCTGCCGCGCCGTGCTGCCGGCGATGCTGGAGCGCAACCGGGGCAAGATAATCAACATGTCCGGCGGGGGAAGCCTGAACGGCGCCGCCGACATGTCGGCCTACAGCTCCACCAAGGCAGCGGTGGTCCGGCTCACCGAATGCCTGGCCTTGGAACTGGCCCAGACCAACGTCTGCGTGAACGCCATAGCGCCGGGCACCATCCAGACGCGAATGCTGGAGGAAATCCAGCAGGTGTACGACGCTGCAGGGGTCGAAATGCCCAGCGGGGGATGGGGGTCGCTGGAGCGGGCGGCTGACCTGGCCCTTTTCCTGGCCTCCGAAGACTCGGGAAATCTCAGCGGGCGGCTGGTCTCGGCAATATGGGACGACTACTCCAAGCTCCCCGACCGGATTCCAGAAATCATGGAGTCAGACGCCTTTCAACTCCGGCGTGTGGACCTGCCCTAGAAACATCGGTAGCCCCAAATGCTCTCCAGGAATATGGACGAGCGCGGCGTAAGTTACCCGCCCGCCTATTGCCACTCCTCATCGGTTGGCCAAATGTTGGAGCTCCCGAGCGCCGCTCCATTCCGCGGCACAGAGGCATCTTCTTCCGTCCAGTCCTGGGTCTTGTCTATATATTCCTTGAACATGGGCGTCTTTATATGGGTCCGGTATGCCGCCTCGTCCAGGAAAACCTCGTAAAACCAGATCCGGTTGACGTCTCCGGCATCCTGGATGATGTCACATCGCACGCAGCCAATTCGTTCGTTCCTGACCATTTCCGAAGCGGCCTCCACCCCCGTCTTGATGTAATCATCCCTGTGTTCCGGCTTTAGCTGGACGGGTGCCAAAATGATGAACATTCGGTCCTCCTTCGACGTTCCTACCTCAACGGCGCTTTGAAATAAGTCCCTTCAGGCATGGTTCGGACTGTATCATCGGGCCTCTGTTGGGTCAACGGCCCGCTGATAAACCCGCTGATGTGAGCTTGCCTTGCTCCCTACGCTTCGTCGCCGGCGAAGCGGGGCATGACCTGGGACCCGAACAACTCGATGCTCGACATTATTTTTTCGTGGCTTAGCCCCGGGCCTTCCATCCACATAGTTATGTAGTTGACGCCGCATTCTTCACGCAGTTCCTGGACCTGTTCGGCCACCTGTTCCGGCGACCCGGCCAATATTAGCAATTGCTTTCTGTAGAACTCCCAGTCCATGTCGGTCCGTTTAGGTATCGCTCCGCCTTCGTCTTGCCAGTAACTCATCGGGCGTCTTTCAAATTGCCTGGCGAAAATCGGGGTAAAGAGCGTGTCGGTCTGCTCTTTTGCCTCTTCGTAGGTGGGCGCAACATAGGCCAGCCGGATAACGTTTATATCGTCCCCTACCCGTAACTGGCCGCCTTCCAGTTCGTTTCGGATATCGGTATATGTTTTCAGTGCCACTCGCAGTCTACTTGCCGGCTGGACCAAGACCACACCCTTCAAACCCAGTTGAGCCGCTTCCGCAATAGATGCCTCGGAAGATGTATACATCCATAGCGGAGGATGCGGTTGTTGGAACGGCTTGGGTCCCAGGCGTATCCTCGCTGCCTCGCCGTCCCTGACCTCGGCGGGGTTCCCAGTAGATTCAGCAGGCGAGATCGAGGATTCCCGTGAGCGGCCCGACGGCGGGAAGGCGTAGAAGGCCCCTTGGTGGGTAAACAAAGGCTCCGTCCAGGCTTTCTTCAGGATTTCCAGGAACTCGGCAAAGTGCTCTCGTGCAGCCGTCTGCCCGCTCGATGAACTTTGTCCGGCGTCTGACCCCGAGCCCGGCAGTACTCTCTCCGGCTGGGGGTTGAAGACGGATGCGTAGGTCATGTCCCGCTCGGTCAACTCTGGGTCTTCGCCACTGCGGCCTATGGCTAACTCAACCCGCCCTTTGCTGAAGTGGTCCAGGAGAGCAATGTCCTCCGCCAGGCGAAGCGGGTGCCAGCCCGTGACCCCGACTGCCGGCCCCAGGCGAATGCGGCTGGTCCGCTCCGCCAGCATCGAGGCGAACACCACGGGGTTGGGCGAATTGGTGTGGCCGGCGTTAAAGTGGTGCTCATCCATCCAAACGCATTCGAACCCGGCTTCCTCGCAGAGAACAACTTGCTCCCGCAGCTCATCCACCACGTCCGCATAGACCCTTTTCAGCGTCAGGTCATGCGCGCCGGTATACAGTCCAAACTTCATAGAACTCGCACGTTGTCCGGGGATGAGGCTTCTACAGGCTGCCGAGTATCGGCACTCTACCCGCACCGCGTTTGGATGGTGACCGCGGCGCTAGAGGTGAGTCAATTGCCGGCGGTGCGGGGACGGGCCCTTCAATCGCAGCGCCCGTTGCGTAGCTACAGAAATGGCTGCAGTTCAACGAGAGACGTCGAACGCTTACTCGTCTTCCCCGCCGGCAAGCGCATCGTAACCCACCAACTCGATGTCGGTGGTCTCGGCCTTGATCACATTGACCATGTCTTCCTTGAATTCGGCCAGCAACTCGTCGCTGACACCGCCCCCGGCGGACATCGCTTTGCGTTTGAACGTCTCGAAGGTCCACTGGCTCCTCGAGCCGTGGGGAATATCGAAGAAGCTGCGGTCGAACACCGGCATTTCGCCGGGGCCGAAGTAGCCCTTGTCCTCCAACGTGTAGCCTTCCAGGTCGTGGGTGCCCTTGCCCAGCACCTGCCCCGTCTCGGCGTAGTGCTCCATGACGTTCTTCATGCCGTACTTCTGGATGGGGCAAACCTTCATGCAGACGCCGCAGTTCAGGTACTTGGCCATCACCGGGCGGCAACGCCGCAGGTAGACCTTGTTCTTTTCGATGCCCCGCCACCAGATCTTGTCCCGCATCAGGGCCCGGCCCGGGCAACGGTTCACGCATATCTGGCACACCTGGCAAAAGGCGTGGATGCCGTAGTCTACCGGCTGGTCGTGGGTGACCTTGGCATCGGTGGTGATTATCATCAACCGGTTCCTGCTGCCTTCGTGGGGGGTGAGCAGGTAACCGCAGGCGCCCAACTGGCCCAACCCGGCGGCCACGAACATGGGAATCACCGGCCCCGTCGCGTCGTTGGAGTGGATGACGTGGGCGCGGTAGCCCAGGGAGCGTATGAATTCACCCAACTCCAGCCCGTGGGCGGCCTGGGTGCGGTAGGCCGCGGCGTGGACGATCTCGGAGGCCACGCTGGGCAGCGTCTGGGTGGGCTCGAAGTCCTGCTCCCGGGCCAGGCAGATGGCCGTGGGCAGACTGGTAAAGCCCCGCTTTTGCTTGAACTCGTAACGATGGTCGTAGGCGGTGAAGCCCACCTCGACGTAACCCAGTTGCCTCGCCTTGTCCTTGATCAACTGGGAAACGTCCTCGCCGGTGGGCTCCGCAGTAGGCTCTAAGTCGGCAGACTTCCGTCCCCCAATCACCAGGGGGCGGTCCACCTTGTCGTGCTCCAGGAGGATTCTCCACATCCCGGGGTCCTCTTCCTTCAACGTGGCAAACTGCCAGTCCTGGGCCGCGCTTTCGGAATAGTTTTGGCCTTCCAGGGGTTGCTCCCTGGCATACCAATCGACCTCCCGGTTGTTGGCCGGAATGCCGGGCACCGTCTCCAGTTCTTCCGGCACGGGAATGGTTACCGGGCTGTCGCCGTAGCGCTTGCCGGGCCTGACTACCTCGTGGCCTATTTTCAGCATATCGACTGCTCCTCCAGGCTCTCGGAAACGAGCCTACCCAAAGCCTCGCCTACAGGTTGCTCTGCGGGTCCTGGTAGTTGGTGTCCTTGTGGTACATATGCAGGCGGCCCCGGTGGGTATCGCAGACTATCAGGCGGTTGGCCCGTTGGTCGAAGCCGCAGGCCACCGGCAGGCAGAACACTCTCTGTATCTCCTCCAGGTTCTGAACCTGGCTCCGGCGCTTTACCATGTCCGGGTTTGCGTCCATGGTCAACTGGGCCCACTTGGACAGCTCCCTGGCATCCCCGCGGAGATGGGTCAGCGGCTTGGCTTCGGGGTCGTAGATGACCACCCGTTCGTTCCTCCAGTCCACCACGTAGACGTCCCCGTCGCCGTCCACCGCCACCCCGCTGGGGAGTCTCAGCGAACCGGGGCCGGACCCGCCATACCCAAAGCTGAGCAGGTGATCGCCATCGCCGCTGAACTTCTGCACCCGGTTGTTATTCCAGTCCGCCACATAGACTTCGCCGTTGCTGTCGCAGGTGACGCCCCAGGGCATGTTCAACTCGCCCTCGGCGCTGCCCTTGCAGCCGAACTCGCTTAGAAAACGGCCGTCCTTGCTGTATTTCTGGACGCGGCTGTCGAGGCTGTTGACGACAATCAGGTTCTCGTCCGGGTCGAAGGTCAGCCCAGACGGGCCGTTGAGTTGCCCCGGGCCCTCGCCTGCTTCTCCCCAGGTTTCCAGCAGGGTCCCGTCTTTGTCGAAGACCGTTATGCGGTTGAGCCACTCGTCCGAGCAGTAGACGTTCTCGTCCCAGTCTATGGCCACGTCGGTGAGCGACCTGAATTTTCCTTCCTCTTCTCCGCCCCCGCCGAATTCGGTGATGAACTCCTCGTCCGCCGTCACCTTGCTGATTCGCTGGACCTGCGCGTACTCGTATCCCCTGTTGGCGATGTATATTACGCCGTCATCGGCCAGGGCGATGCCTACGGGGTAGGTGAAGCCCGTGCCGGCTTCCATCAGCCTGCCTATGTTATGGGTGTAAATCCAGGCCCGTCTGCCGACAACGGTCTCAATGGCCATATTACCCTCGGTTCTTCCGCTGGAATCGGGGGTTCTAACCGAACTGGTACTCGGTTGTGGCGCCAATCATCGCCAGCAACTCACCGATTCGCGTTCCGGCAACGGCTTCGTCGCTCCAGTCCAGGTCACCGTTGCTTTTGGCGTACTCTGTCAGTTGTTCCCTGGTGTCGTCGGCAAGCTCCACGTAGCCCATATGGTCCAGGGCCGCCGCCATCAACTGCTCCGGCGTTGTGACTCCGGCAGCCTTCATGTCGTCGATGATGCTCTTCACTCCCGGCAGGCCGGCATTGGCGACGTGGTCGGCGATGAAGTTGACGCGGGCCAGCAGCGCGCCGCTGTTGATCCACTCCTTGCCTGTGTACCACCCCTCGACGCTGGGCGGGTCCATAAGGGCCTGGCCCATGTACCTGGGCTGCATCCCCAGGGCCATGATCCCCGGCCTGGGCAGCTTCCAATCGCCCACCAGCCGGAGAGTGCCGGCCACCACCTCAGCCGGGCTCTTGATCTTAGAGAACCGGGCGTCCTTGAAGAACTGCGAGTTGAACAGCATGCGCAGTACCGGCGCAATCTCGTATCCCGACTCTTCGAATACCTTTACCATTTCCGCCAGGGCTTCCTCGTCCCTGGCCGGCTCGATGGTCCACGCAGGCACCTGCACCTCGTCAGCCACGAAGAAGTTGTACAGGTGGCGGCAAATGAACCGGGACGTCGCCGGCTGCTTGACCACTATGTCGATGATGTCCTCGCCGTTGAAGTTGCCCGTATGCCCCAGGAAGGTCTTCTTCTCGTCGTCGTGGTCTTCCTCGCGATACTCGAAGTACCATGGAAAACGGCCGTAGGGCAGCCGCGGTATGTTGGGAGCCTTGGTCCAGCCGGTGAACGCCCGGGAGGCCTCCCGCACGTCGGTCTCCGTGTAGTTGTTGACCCCCATCGAAAACAGCTCCAGCAGCTCCCTGCCCCAGTTCTCGTTGACCGCGTCCCGGTGATTTTCGTTGTTGTCCAACCAGTAAATCATGCCCGGGTCTTTGGCCACCCGCACCAGCAACTCGCGATAGTTGCCCATCCCGTGCTTCCGGAACATCTCGATTTGTTCGTTGGTCACGTTGCCGTTGTCGATTTTTGCGTTGCCAGTGGCGAATACGTGGTGCCAGAACAGTGCAATCTTCTCCACCAACGGCGTCTGCGTGTTGATCATGGCAAACATCCACATGGCCTGGCCCGGCACCGTCTCGCCGCCGGGCAGCAGGGCCCAGGGGACGTAGCGGAGCATTACCGATTGCGGGTCCGCCTCACCGGCGGGGTCGGCCGGCGGAGGACTTATCAACTCCTCCACCGTGGCCTCATACCCCTTGGCTACCCGCTGTTCCAACTCTTCTCTGGTTGCGCCGAATCCGGCCCGGCGCATCAGGTGGGCCATGAGAGCCATTTCGTCTCTGTCAGCCATACATTGCCTCCCTTCGGCAAGGATGGTTGCCTGTGGGGCGGTTAACCGTTGCTCGTTCAGTCCAATTGCCCCAATACTAGGCGTCAGCGTAGTCGCTGTCAATGAATTTTCGTAACGACTGCCTCGCCAAATGGCCGGGACCGGCCTGGGGGCCCTCTATGCTCTGCCGTCAGCCGGCGGCGGCGTCTAGCCTCCCCGCTACGCCGTCGTCTTCTCCGCCGGCTTGACCCGCGGAGCATTGCGCCAATCGGGAACTCCGAACTCCGGCGTTCCCACCGGGCGCCCGCCGGTGACGTGTGCCCAATGAGCGTGGTTCAACTGGTGCAGGTTGAAGCAGGCGTTCAGGGCGTTGTAGAACCCCTGGTTGTCCACCGTCTGGTTCACCGACTCCTTGATGAGGAGCGAGGTCACCGACGGTAACTGGGCGATGCGCCGGGCTAGGGCCAGCGTGTCGTCCTGGAGCGTCTCGGGGTTGAACACCTTGCTGATCATGCCCAGGCGGTAGCCCTCGTCCGCGTCTATCGAGTCCCCGGTGAGCAGCAGTTCCTTGGCCTTGCGCGGGCCGAACTCCCACGGGTGCCCGTAGTACTCCAAACCGCACATGCCCAGCCTGACTCCTACCACGTCGGCGAAGACAGTGCCCTCGGCCGCCACGATCAGGTCGCAGCACCAGGCCAGCATCAGCCCCGCCGCCAGGCACGTGCCCTGTACCTGGGCGATGGTGATTTTGCGCAGGTTGCGCCAGCGCAGGGTGTTCTCGAAAAAGAAGTGCCACTCCTGCAGAATCCGCTGCTCCGAGCCGCCCTTGGTCCCGCCGTAGCCCTGGTAGGTGTAGTGCTGGTCAGGGCCGGGCTCCCGTTCCGAACGCGCCTGGGAGGAACCCAGGTCGTGACCTGCGCTGAACACCGGCCCCAGCCCGCCAAAGATCACCACCCGCACCTCGTCGTCGGCCTCCGCTCTGAGAAATGCCTCGTTCAGCTCTACCAGCATCCCCCGGTTCTGGGCGTTCCGGGCCTCCGGCCGGTTCATGAATATCCGGGCGATCTTGCCGTCATCCAGGGTCTCATAGGTGAGAAACTGATAGTCTGCCATCTGGCCTCTCCTTGGGAATGCTGGGAAGATTCTCGGGGAATGTCGAGTTTACCCAGGCGACTGATATGAAAATACGATAAGCGAAAGGGAAAGCCGTCGTGCACCAGGTCGGCTATAGCCTGTCCAAGTCTTCCAGGGCCTTCCTTCTCCGTTCCCGCTCGCGGGCCTTGAGCATCTCGTCGTATTTGTGCACCGCTTCCTCTTGTTCCTTGGTCTCAATTGTGCCCGGGCGCACCTCGCGTATACGGGAAACGGCTTGGTCCGGCTTGTAGCCTGCGTAGACCAGGTAGCAAGCCAGGACTGTGCCGGTGCGGCCCATGCCAGCCCTGCAGGTGACCGCCACCGGGCGTTCCCAGGTGCGGATCTCCGCTTGCATGAACATCACCATGCGCTCGATCTGCTCCAGGCTGGGCGCGGCCCCGTCGGGCACCGGCTCGTACAGGTCAACCAGGTCGTTGGCTTCTCCGGAAATGGTCCCTTCCTGCATCCGCACTATCGACCGGATATTCTGCAGGTTGAGGTACATCAGGTCGCGGCGGCTCGTGGGCCCCTGTGCGGCCGCCAACAGGCCGTGAATGATCCAGCCAAAGTTCAAATATTCCACTAACCAAACTTCGCTTTGCCGCGAAGGGCCAATCTACGCGCTGGTCTGGGCAACCCTCGATAAGGCCCTTAATGGCTTGCCAACGGCTTTTGGGAGTAATCCAGTCGTCGGCTAGCGTCCGCTACGGGACAACCGCCGTTACGTCGATCTCGATGCGGAGCGCCGGCAACGCCAGGCCGGCGACGAGGATCAACGTGGCGGCCGGTACGAACTCGTCGGGAACGTACCTGGCTCTGGCGGCTACCAGCGCGGCAATGTCTTCGCTGTTGGTCAAGTAGACAGTCCACTTTGTCATGTGACGCATATCGCTGCCCACCGCGGCCAATGCCGCCTCGACGTTCTTGAACGCCTGCTCTATCTGCTCTGCCGGGTCTTCAGGTATGTTCCTGTCCTTGTCCATACCTACCTGGCCCGAGAGATAGGCTATATTCCCCTCTTTTACTACGTGATGATAGCCCCCGCCCGGATCGAATAAGCCGGGTGGGTTGATGCGCTCTATCGACATTACAACTCCTTCCTCTTCGGATTCCATACGTCACCCCGCCAGCGACGCGCCCTGCCCCGCTCGTTTACCACCACCCTTCCTTGCGAGCGGGGCAGGGCTTTTAACCGAAACCGGGGCTGGCCGTGCTCACGTGGCTTGGCAGTGACTATATGGATGCAGCCTGGCCTTGTCAAACCTTGCCCCCGGCGGAGGCGTGGCCCCGGACCACTCTCCACCTCGCCCGCGGTTTTCCCCCAGATAGAAACGGCGCCCCGGATGGTCAATTGATGCTAATTTCATTGTTATGCGGTATACTACGCTCAGGACAATATTGAGCAGTAAGGGGGCAGTCATGGCTCGCATTAAACACATTGCCTTGCATACTCAGGACCCGGTCAAGACCGCGGACTTTTACAAAGAGGTCTTCGGGATGGAGGAGATACTGCGTCAGCCCAAGGACACGGGTGAACACGGGGTCTGGCTGTCCGACGGCTACATTTTCTTTGCCATCCTGAAGTTCGGCACCGACGACGTCCCCAACCTGGGCAATGGGCCTTCCACGGTGGAGGGCGTCCACCACATCGGGTTCTTCGTGGACGACTTGGACGAGTCCGTCGCAGCCTTCGCGGCCAACGGCGGCTCCGAGTGCCCGGGCAGCAGCCGCGTCAACCGCAAGTACAAGGGCCCCGACGGGTTGATGATAGACATGGTGCCCTGGGCCACCCCTTATTGGGACGACATGATCAAGGCCAAGACCCAGCTCTTGCAGGCCGTGCCGGCCACCGAAGATGCGCCGGTTTCCGCCGATTAATCAGCTGAGTCCCGGCCTTACTATCCCGGACCGACCCGTGACGGACGCTGGAGACCGCCTCAAGAGCTCCTCACAGAATACTATGGCTTGCCCTGGGATTACTTCCCAGGTCGGAGGAACACGTTAATGCATTGTGGAGTGATGGTCACCGGTTACAATCAGGGTGACTGGGACCGTCTTTTGTCAAATGACTACAGCCGGCCTCCCGACGTCCCCGACGTCGACAATATGGACGACACCCTGTACATGGGGGAATTGGTCGAGCCCCTGGGCTTCGACTCCATCTGGGCCACCGAACACTACGGCTCCGCCTACTCGATGCAGCCCAACCCCCTGCAATACCTGGCTTATTGGGCCGGCCGCACCAGCCGGGTGGACGTGGGCACCGCGGTGGTCGTTGCTCCGTGGTGGAACCCGGTGCGGCTGGCCCACGAAATCTCCATGCTCGACATCCTGCTCAAGGGGCGGCGCCTGCACCTGGGCATCGGCCGCGGCATTGCTCCCCACGAGTACGCCTCCCTGAACATCCCCATCGGGGAGTCCCACAAGTACTTCTACGACGTGGTCAGGGCCATCAAGGCCGCCGACGGCGCAGAGCGTTTCGAGTTCAAAGGCGAGGTGTACGACATTCCCCCCACCACCATCCGGCCCCAGGCAAGGCATAAGGGCGACCTGACCAAGAACATCAAGGTGGCCTTCACCACCGAGGCGTCGGCAAGGTTGGCCGCCCAGAACGGCCTTGGCCAGATGTTCATCGCCGACGATGACGCCGACCAGATGCTTACCAAGGTGCGCAGGTTTAACGGAATTCGAAAGGAGCTTGGCCTGCCGCCCGACCAGCCTACAACGCTTCTTTGGATGTACTGCGCCGAGACCCCGGAGGAGGCGGAAGAGGGTTGGACCTATTTCCATAACCAGCTCTCCGCAGCCCAGCATCACTATTTCGAATGGAACAACCCCGGCTTCCAGGGCATATCCGGTTACGAAGAATACCTCAAGCGCCAGACTGCCGACGTGGGATCTGCCGACAGGAATCTCGCCGCCCGCAAGGCCACCCAGCCCATCGGCACTCCTGACGAAATTATCCAAAGGCTCAAGACCCTGCAGAAGAACATCAGCATGGAAAAGATCGTCGTCCACATGATGTACGGCGGGATGCCCAGGGACAAGGCGGAAAAAAGCCTGAGGCTCTTTGCCGAGAAGGTCCTCCCGGAAGTCCAGGCCATGCCCACTCCGGTCAACCCCGAATCCCTTGGCTGAGCCTGTCCGTCGAACAACACCAACGCCAGTTTGCCGAACCGGTTCTCCGCTAGTGGGACAACCTCTCGGCCCGACTACCAACCGGAACAGCCTCGCCCCACAACTCCTTGCCGTTAAACAGGGACCATTAGTCATTCATGCCTGACCAAGCCCTGTCCCACATAAGGGTCCTCGACTTCACCCAGCATCTGGCCGGCCCCTATTGCACCAAGCTGATGGCCGACCAGGGGGCCGACGTCATCAAGGTGGAGCGGCCCGGTATTGGTGATGTGGCCCGAAGGTTAGGCCCATTTCCCGGCGATGCTCCCCATCCCGAAAAAAGCGGCCTGTTCCTCCACCTGAACACCAACAAGCGCGGCATAACCCTGGACCTCGCTACTGAGCCAGGCCGCGACATCGCCCGCCAACTGGTCGCGGAGGCCGACCTCGTCGTGGAAAGCTTCCGGCCCGGGATCATGGCGTCCTTCGGCCTGGACTATCCGGCCCTGAAGGCCGTCAACCCTGACCTGGTTATGACCTCCATTTCCAACTTCGGCCAGACGGGCCCCTACCGTGACTACCGCGGCTCGGACATCATCTTCTATGCCATGGGCGGTGAGATGTCCGCAACGGGGCTGCCTGAACGAGAGCCCCTGAAGCTCGGGCCCAACGCCACCCTGTACCAGGCGGGCGCCGCCGCGGCCGTGGCCACCATGGGCGCCCTTTTCCTGTCCTGCAACCCCGACGACGGCCAACCCATCGGCCAGCACGTGGATGTCTCCATCATGGAGACCCAGCTTTCGTCCGTGGACAGGCGGATGACCGCCCTCCTTGCTTACCAATACGCCGGCAAGATCACCGGTCGGGAAGACTGGGGATTCGCCGGCTACCCCCACGGGGTTTTTCCCTGCCTGGACGGGTACTTCGCCATCACCGGAGCCGGGGTTTACTTTTCCAGGACAGTGGAGATGATCGGCTCTCCCGAAGCCCTGCAAGACCCCAAATTTCACTCCCTGGAAGCCCAGACTGACCCGGGGCTCCAGGAAGAGTTCGAGGAAGTGTTCTACCCCTGGATCTTGTCCAGGACTAAACTAGAGGTCTGGGAAGCCGCCCAGAAAGCCCATGTGCTGGGCGCGCCGTTGAACACCATGGAAGAGGTGTTCAACATGCCCTTCTTCGACGAACGCGGCTCATTCGCCCAGGTCGATCATCCTGAAGCCGGCCCCATAACCCAGCCGGGCAGGCCCTTTGTCATGAACGAGACCCCCTGGGCCTTGCGAAGGCCCGCGCCGTTGTTGGGCCAGCACAACCAAGAGGTGCTGACCGACTTGGGGTACACACCCGCGGATATCGCCTCCCTCCGGCAGTCCGGGGTGATTTAGGGGGCTTACCGATGCCAAGACTGCCGCTGCAAGGCATAAGGGCGTTGGAGTTCGGCGTCGTCTGGGCGGGACCCTATTGCGGCATGTTCTTGGCCGGGCTGGGCGCAGAGGTAATCAGGGTAGAGTCCCTCAAGGCGTTCGTTCCCTTAACCAGGAGCCGGGGCCGCACCCCGCGTCCCAGCGAGCCGGACCCGAAAGCGTTGGTGTCGCCCTTATACGCCGCCCCGGAGGGCATGCCGGGTGCGCGGCCTTGGAACCAGATGCCCCTTTTCAACCCCCACGCCACCAATAAGCTGGGCATGACCGTCGACCTGCTCCTGCCCAAAGGCCAGGAAGTCCTCCGGCGCTTGATTGCCGTCACCGACGTCGTCTTCGAGAATAGTCCAACCCAGACCATGGACAAGCTGGGCATCTCCTATGAGAAGTTAAAATCGATTAACCCGTCTATCATCATGCTGCGGATGCCCGCCTACGCCAACAGCGGCCACTACCGGAATCACCGGGCTTTCGGCTTCCACATAGAGAGCATGGCGGGACATGTGCTTCAACGGGGCTATGCCGACATGGACCCGTCGACCCTCACCAATACGTTGATGGGCGACGCCTCGGCCGGCACCCAGGCTGCCTTCGCCGTGCTGGCCGCCCTGCACTACCGCCGGCGCACCGGCAAGGGACAGTTGATTGAGGTCTCCCAGGCCGAGGCCCTGATTCCTCTGGAAGGCGAGGCATTCATGGACTACACCATGAATGGGCGCAACGCTTCCACCCTGGGCAACCGGCATCCCTCCGCCATCCAGGGCTGCTACCCCTGCCGCGGTGACGACCGGTGGGTCTGCATCACCGTCACCGGCGATGATGACTGGCGCAAGCTGTGCCAGGCCATGGGCGACCCCGAGTGGTGCGAGCAAGATGGGTTCGGCAGTCCGGCTGAGCGCTATAGTCGCCACGACGAGATTGACGAAAAAATCAGCCTCTGGACCCGTTCACGGGAGCCCTATGAAATAATGTCGCTGCTGCAAGAAGCGGGAGTGGCCGCGGGGCCGGTGATGGACCCGCGAGACGTTTTCGCCGATCCCCACGTGAGCCGCCGCGGGGTGTTCGAAGAGGCCTTTCAAGAGGACACCGGCGCCCATCTCTACCCTGGCGCGCCGTACAAGATGTCCGAGACCCCCTCCACGATCCGCCGCGGGCCCGTCAGGCTGGGTGAAGACAACGAATACGTATACCAGGACCTGTTGGGCTACACCCCCGAAGAATATGCCGCCCTGGAGGAAGAGGGCCACGTCGGCATGGACTACCGCCCCGACCCGTAGAGGAACCGCAGAGAGCGACGTGGTTGGGGCAAGTACGGCGGCGGCCTGGTCAGCCCGTCCCTTCGCCCTGGTACGGTCCTGAGGCAGGGCAGCCCGTCCGTTCGTCCCAGTCCGGTCCTGGGGCAGGGCAGCCCGTCCGTTCGTCCCAGTCCGGTCCTGAGGCAGGGCAGCCCGTCAGTTCGTCCCAGTGCGCTCCTGAGGCAGGGCAGCCCGTCCGTTCGTCCCAGTGCGCTCCTGAGGCAGGGCAGCCCGTCCGTTCGTCCTAGTGCGGTCCTGAGGCAGGGTGGCCCGTCCGTTCGTCCCAGTGCGGTCCTGAATCAGGGCAGCCCGTCGGTTCGTCCTAGCGCGGTCCTGAGGCAGGACAGCCCGTCCGTTCGTCCTGAGGGAAATCGAAGGGGGAATAGACGGGCGGGGGAGGTTGGGGCCTACCGCGGAGCATCGGTGGAACTTCTACGGGGGCCTAGCCGGTGTGCTTGCGGATGAATTCCCCCACTCGCTCGATGGCCTGCTGGCCTTCGGGCAACACGGCGGCGAATTGGTGCCACACGTGGGGCATGTCGTCCCAAATCTCCACCTCCACTTCCACGCCCGCCTTCTTTGCCCTCTCGGCCAGCACGGTGGTGTCGCTCACCAGGCACTCAATAGAACCCACGTGCAGCAGCAGCGGCGGCAGCCCGCTGAGATCGGCGTGGATGGGAGACGCCAACGGCGTCTTGGGGTCTTTGCCCCGCAGATAGGCCCCGGCAAACCGGTGGATCCCCTCCCGGTTTACCATTGGGTCCTTGTCCGCATTTGTGGTGAACGACTCACCGGCGCCCTCCATGTCGGCCCACGCCGAGAGTCCGACCCCTGCCGCGGGCAGAGGCTCTCCCAGGTACCTCAGGGCCACCATTGTCGAGACCATCAGGCCTCCCCCCGCCGAGTCGCCGCCGATGGCGACCCTCTTGGGGTCTATCCCCTGGCCCAGCAGCCAGCGGTAGGCCGCAACGGCGTCCTCCACCGGGGCCGGGAACGAAAACTCCGGCGCCAGCCGGTAGTCCAGCGCCAGCACGCGAGATCCCGCAGCGCGGGAGATTCGGGACAGCATTTCCCGGTGGGACCTGATTGACCCGATGACGAATCCACCGCCGTGGAAATACAGCAGCGTGCCCCCGTTTTCCGCTCCCGGGGCGGTGATCCACTCCGCCGCCACGCCGCCGGCGGCCACTTTTTCGGTGCGGACGTCGTCGTCGACTGGAAACGACTCCGTCATCGCCTCGTACCTTTGCCGCCCTTCTTCCGGCGTCCTCGGCGGGTTCGCGGCCCGTTCCCTCAATCCCTGTATGATTTTGTCCAGTTGCGGACTTCCTGCCATGGGCACCCCCGTTATATTCCGTCCAGCGGCTTAGGCGCCGACCGGCCGCCCCGGAGCGGCTTCCCTCCGACTGGGTCGCTCAACCCACTAAATTTGCCTGGCTGCCGGTCTCCTCACTTCAGGCTCGCCGGTATGCCGTAGATCAGTTCCTTGAAAGCTGGTCGCCGACGAACGGCGCCACGGCTTCCTTGACGCTTTGGGATAGGTTCCTGACGGCCGATGCGACGTCGGCGGGTATGCTGACCCTGGGGAACAGGATGAGAAAGAAAGCCTCTCCATTGGTAAGGACCCCTCCGAATCCCAGCGCCGACTTGACCCCGAATGCCGCCACAAAGGCCTCCTGTCCTGGAACATAGGGACTGCCCAGGGCCTCGGGTACGTAGAATGTGTCCAGCGTCTGTGTCGACAGTTCTTGCATTCCCGCCGAGTCGGGCTGTCCCAGCAATTCGAGGTCTATGCCGAATTGCTCGAACAGCCTGTTGAGCATCGGTATTCCCGCCATCACCCCGGAATCGACGATGGGCATGGACTTCCTGCGCCTGGTCAAAGCTTCCAGGTCGGCCACGCTGGCCAGCAGGGTCAAGCACGGCAGGACGGAATCGGGAGGAGGGTTGGAGCCCGGCCCCGAGTAGGCCATGAGGAAACCCCGGACGTAGGTCTGCAGCTCGAAGTCCAGCTTGTTATAGGGATGGACCTTGAAGAACCGGATCATTGCGTTGACCGTGTTGCCGTCCGAGTCCGTGAGATTCTCGAACAGGAAACGTACGACTTTGCCGGCGGCGTCCTGCAGGCTGGTGGCGTCGGCGGCCGCGCCCCGTAGCTCCCTGCCGCAGGCGGCTACGTCAGATTCCGTCAGCTTGGCGAATTCGTACATCCGCTCCCCTCTCTTTCAGCAATGCCGGCTTGTCTTGGGCGCCGGCGTTGATTCGTTGCCGCCCTTTAGGCTTCCCGGCCAAAGACCGACGTTTCCCGAATCAAAAACTGGCGTTGCCCGAATAATACAACAACCGCCCCGTTTTCGCCGGGGCGGTCAGTGTGCCTTTGACCCGTAAACGGGTGATTCACCTACAGATTTTGCTGGGGGTCAAGGTAGTTGGAGTCCTTGTGGTATATCTGCAGGCGTTCCCGCTGGGTGTCGCATACGATCAGGCGGTTGACCCGCTGGTCGAAAGCGCAGGCCACCGGCATGACGAACACCCTCTGTTGCTCCTCCAGGTTGTACATCTGGCGGCGGCGTCTTTGAAAGTCCGGGTTGGCGTCAATGGTCATCTGGGCCCATTTGGACACGTCCGCCGCATCCCCGCGTAGATGGGTCAGGGGCTTACCCTCTGCATCGTAGATGACTACCCGCTGGTTCATCCAGTCCACAACGTACACGTCGCCTTCCCCGTCCACCGCCACGCCGCTGGGGTGCCTCAGCGAGCCCGGGCCGGACCCGCCGCGCCCTATAGTCTGCAGGTGCGCGCCGTCGGCGCTGAACTTTTGCACCCGGTGGTTGTTCCAGTCGGCCGCGTAGATGGCCCCGTTATTGTCGATGGTAATGCCCCACGGCGTATCCAGTTCGCCTTCCCCGCTGCCCTTCCGGCCAAACCCGCCCAGGTAGCGGCCGTCTTTGTCGAACTTCTGGATACGGCTGTCATTGCCGTTGACTATTACCAGGTTGTCGTCCTGGTCGAACGCCATGCCCGACGGCCCGTTGAGCTGCCCTGGGCCCGGGCCCGCTTCTCCCCAGGTCCTCAACAATTCCCCGTCCTTGTTGAAGACGGTAATCCGGTTGAGCCACTCGTCGGAGGCGTAGACGTTCTCGTCACGGTCCAGGGCCACGGCGGTCAGAAAACGGAACTGTCCCGGGTCCTCTCCTCCGCCGCCGAATTCGCAGATGAAGTCTTGTTCCACCGTTAACTTGGTGATTCGGCAAATCTCGACGAAGTCGATACCCCTGTTGGCGACGTATAGCACACCGTCCCTGGCTGGGGCAACACCTACGGGATGGTTGAAACCCGTGCCTGTCTCGGCATACCTTCCAATGTGATGACTATAGATCCAGGCGCGTCTTCCGACAACGGTTTCGGTTGCCATCAGGCTTATCTCCTTCTAGAGCCCCTCTAGTCTTCTTTTTTGGGGCATAGTGTTTCCGGCGGTTACCCGCCGGGTGCCGTCGCTGAATTGATACCGCACTATGGGATTCAGGCTGAAGAGCGCAGTCCCTCTTGGAAGTACGACCGCCGCCGCCGGCCTGTCCCGCATGAGCCAAGCCGGTCTCACTGACGCAACAATCCAGCTAAGGCTCCGGATGAGGCGCTTAGAGGAACGAAAGTTTCTCGAAGCTCCCGTTGACGATGGGCTTGGCGTCAAGGCCAAACCAGTCCTCGGCAATGGTGCTGTAAGCCCCGCGGAAGTCGTAGTTGGGCACCAGGTCGCCCTGTTCCAGGTCTTCGGCCTTCCGGGACGGGTACTCCCCGTAGAAGCCGCCCTTGACCGGTTCGCCGATTACGAAAGAGGCCCCGGCGGCCCCGTGGTCGGTGCCCGACCCGTTGTCCCGTACCCTCCGGCCGAACTCGGAGAACACGTACATGACAACGTTGTCCCCCCGGCCGTGCTCCCGCAGGTCTTCGAAAAACGCTCCCACTCCCTGTGACACGTCCTGCCACAATTTGGGATGGGCGGCCATCTCGCCAGCGTGGTTGTCAAAGCTGCCGTGCTGGGTGTAGAAGATGCGCGTCCCCAGGTCGGCCAGGTAGACCTGGGCGATGTCCCTCAGGTGGTTGGCGATACTCGTGTTGGGGTACTCCACGTTGGAGGAATACCTCTCCGGCGCCACCTTGACGATATCGGCGCCCGTTAGGGCGTCCATGCCGGTGCTGCGCAGGTAGTCGTTCACCGGTCCTGCGCCGATGGCGGGAGAGTACATGCGGGCAAACAGGTCCAAGGCCTTGGCCCGCTGTTCCTGGTCGCTTATCCCCGTCAGCAGACCGTAGGTCGACAGGTCGGAGATGGCGGCCACCGGCACGCCGGGCACCACCAGCGCCCGGGGCAGGCCGTGGCCGAAGTTGACCGCGGTCAGCACGTTGTCCTTGTTGGGGTCCAGCGCCTTGGCCACCCTGCCGGCCCACCCTTCTACCCCTATTATGTCCGGCTCGCAGGTATGCCAGATGTCCATCGAGCGGAAGTGGGACCGCGGCGAATTTGCGTATCCTATGCCGTGGATGACCGCCACGTTCCCCTGGTCGTACAGTTCCTTGATTGGACCCATGTCGGGCATGAAGGCCATCTCGTCATCCACCTGGAGGAGGTCCTCCAGCGGATACCTGACGACTGGCCGGTTGTCCACGTACAGTGGGTCGTTGTATGGGATGACCGTGTTGAAATAGTCGTTGCCGCCGCTTAGCTGCAGGACCACTATCACCGGGTCTTTCGTTGTTGAGGTCATGCTCGGTCCTCCTTTGACTCTCGATTCCCGTACTCCGGATTACCGGAAATCTAACCGAACTGGTACTCGGTTGTGGCGCCGATCATCGCCAGTGTCTCTCCAATTCGAGTCCCGGCGGCCGCTTCGTCGCTCCAGTCCAGATCACCTCCGCCCCTCATGTACTCCAGCAATTGCTCGCTGGTCTCGTCTGCAAGCTCCAGGTAGCCCATGTGGTCCAGGGCAGCCGCCAGCAACTGCTCCGGCGTTGTTACCCCGGCGGCCTTCATGTCGGCGATGATGCTCTTCACCCCCGGCAGGCTGGTGTCGGCCATGTGGTCGGCAACAAAGTTGACCCTGGCCAGCAGCGAGCCGCTGTTGATCCACTCCTTGCCGGTGTACCACCCCTCGACGCTCGGCGGGTCCAGAACGGCCTGGCCCATGTAGTCGGGTTGCTCGCCCAAAGTCCTGATTCCAGGCGTGGGTTGGTCCCACTTGCCCACCAGCCGCAGAGTCCCGGCTATCACCTCCGCCGGGCTCTTGATCTTCGAGAACCGGGCGTCCTTGAAGAACTGCGAGGTGAATATGGTGCGGAGCACGGCTTTCAGGTCGTAACCCGAGTCTTCGAACGACTTCATCATTTCCGCCAGGGCTTCCTCGTCCCTGGCCGGCTCGATGGTCCACGCCGGCACCTGCACCTCGTCAGCCACGAAGAAGTTGTACAGGTGGCGGCAGATGAACCGGGACGTCGCCGGCTGCTTGACCACTATGTCGATGATATCCTCGCCATTGAAGTTGCCCGTATGCCCCAGGAAGGTCTTCTCGGTTTCGTCGTGGTCTTCTTCCCGGTAATCGAAGTACCACGGGAACCGGCCATAGGGCAGACGCGGCATCTTGGGGGTCACTGTCCACCCGGTGAACGCCCGGGAGGCCTCCCGCACGTCCGTTTCGGTGTAGTTGTTGACCCCCATCGAAAACAATTCCAGCAGCTCCCTGCCCCAGTTCTCGTTGACCGCGTCCCGGTGATTCTCATTGTTGTCCAGCCAGAAAATCATGGCGGGGTTTTTCGACAGTTGCACCAGCAACTCGCGATAGTTGCCCATCCCGTATTTCCGGAACATGTCGATTTGGTCCAGAACCAGGTTGCAGTTGTCCACTTTCGCGTTGCCCGTGGCAAAGACCTGGTGCCAGAACAGCCCCATCTTATCCAACAATGGGTTACGGCTGTTGCGCAAGCTATACATGTACCGGGCCTGCCCCATTGTCGGCGTGCCGCCCGGCAGGAAAGTGCCGGGGTGGTAGCGGTAAAGCAGCGCATCCACGCTCGCCTTGCCGGCGGGGTCCTCGGGCGGTGGGTTCAGAAGCTCCTCCACCGTCGCCTCATATCCCTTGGCCACCCTCTCTTCCAACTCTTCCCGGGCCGCGCCGAACCCCGCCCGGCGCATCAGGTGGGCCATTAGGGCCATCTCGTCCTTTTTAGCCATAAAGAAATCTCCCGCCGCTGCAGATTACCTGCGGCGGCGTCGCTAGGTATTGGTCTGGAACAACGCTATTACCCTATGCACGCACTATAGGAAATAAAGGCCTCGGCTGTCAATACTTTCGCGTAAGCGCGACGTGCGGACTGGAACCGTAACAAGCTGGAAAGCGTCGAATGGACGCTGCGGCATGAACCCCTAATCACGACCGCAACTGCACCTTTATGGACCCGCTGGACTTGTCGTAGGCGGTGGCCAGGGCCTGGGGCATTTCTGTGAGGGGATAGGTATGGGTCACCATGGGCTTCAAGTCCACCGCGCCTGACGCTATGAGGCCTATGGCCGTTTGGAACTCGTGCCGGCCGTTGTCTATTCCGTAGCACAGCGAGAAGATGACCGACTGCTCCTTTATCAAAGGCTGCAGCCAGTCGGTGGGGCTTTGACCGTAGAAGACTCCCAATACCACGATGCTACCCATAGGACGAGTAAGTTCGACGGCCTGCACGAGTGTAGCGATGTTGTCGGATCCTCCCACGGTCTCCACCGTAATATCTGCGCCGCGGCCGCTGGTGAGACCGTAGACGGCGTCTTTGGCGGCGGCGTCAGCGGGGTCCATAACCACGTCGGCCCCCAATTTCGTGGCAAGCTTCACCTGGTGCGGGTGCCTTGCGGTGGCTAGGATCTTCCCCGCTCGCAAAGCTTTGGCGGCCGCTATCGCGGTGAGGCCGATGTTTCCTGAGCCCAGCACGACCACTGTGTCTCCCGCCGTCAGCCCTCCCCGGTGCAGCCCGCGGATGGAGACGGCAAGTGGCTCTACCAGGGCGCCTTCTTCCCAAGTCATGGATTCGCCCAGGGGATAGCAGGCCGCGGCCCGGCGGGTGACGTACTCGGCAAACCCGCCGCCGCCCCAGCCCCGTTTCCCGGCGCAATGGGTGTATTGGCCCCGCCGGCAGTACCAGCAGGCCAGACAGGCGTTTCCGTGACCAATAACCTCGACAGCGACCCTTTGGCCGACTATCGACGGGTCGACGCGGGCGCCGACCTCTACGATCTCCCCGGCGGTCTCGTGCCCCCCGGGAACGGTCTCGGGCTCCTTCAGCCGGCGGTAGTAGTTGAGGTCGGAGCCGCAGATCCCCTCGGCAGTTACCCTCACCAGCGCATCGTCCGGGCCGGGGGCCGGACGGGGAACACTCTTGACTTCCACGGTGTCGACGCCGTTCCACAACGCAGCGAGCATTTCGACCTCCGGGCCGTTGGGCGTTGGGCTACCGGCGACGAGACTGAGCGTACTGGATAATCTGGGGATGGGCAACGGCTCAGACCGTATTCTACATGGGGCGGCAAGGGAGGGCGGGCCCTGAGACAGGTCTTGGTATGCTGGGACCACGAGATCAAATGGGGAATCGCAGCGGGTGTCAGCCTAGTCCGTTTGCCCAGATGATGTAGAATACAGCGCAGTTTGGCCTGAATTACCCTCATATCATCCTGAAGAGCAGCTTTGGCCTCTAACCCGACAGCGCAAAACCCACGCTACGAACCGCAGGAGAACCCGTCTGCACGGGCCTCGCTGGGCTACGGGCTGCAGTTCAGCCTGATAGCCTCGGCCGCGCTGCTGGTGACGCCGGTGGTGGTGGCCCAGGAGTCCGGCAGGGGAGAGGCGTACCTGACGTGGATGGTCTTCGCCTCCCTATTGGTGTGCGGCCTGGCCACCCTGCTGCAGGTGCGCCGGCTGGGTCCCGTTGGCGCCGGCACGGTCCTCCCCATGTTCACCGCCGCCTTTGCCATTCCATTCTGCATTACGGCGGTGGTGGACGGCGGGCCGGCGACGCTGACGACCTTGGTGCTGGTGTCGGCGGTGGTCCAACTGGTCATATCCAAGTGGCTGTTCATACTGAGAAGAATCGTCACGCCCACGGTGGGCGGCACGGTAATGATGATTCTCTCCATCACACTGGCCTCGGTCGTGTTCGACCTGCTGGACAAATCGTCGCAAGTTGAGCCTACGGCCGCTCCGCTGTCCGCGCTGGTCACGTTGATCATCGTCGCCGCCCTGGCGCTGCGGGGATCGGAGTTGTTGCGCCTGTGGGCTCCGCTGATAGCAATCGTAGGCGGCTGCATAGCCGCCGCCGGGTTCGGAATCTACGACGCCGACCGGATATTGAACGCGCCATGGGTGGGACTTCCCAGCGAGGCCCCGGGACTGGCCCTGGACTTTGGAGTGGACTTCTGGACGCTGCTCCCGGGGTTTCTGTTCCTAGGGGTAATCATTTCGATTCAGGCCAACGGAGCGTCCATTGCCGCGCAGCGCGTCTCGTGGCGGGCCGCCAGGGCAGTGGACTTTCGGCAGGTGCAGGGCGCCCTGTCTGGCGGCGGGGTGACCAACCTGATGGCGGGACTTGCCGGCACAGTACCCAACATCATCAACGCCGGCACCGCGGCCTTCATCCAGACTACCGGGGTCGCTTCCCGCAGGGTTGGCTACTTCATCGGCGCCATCCTGATTCTGCTGGCCTTCGTGCCCAAAGCGTCGGCGGTGCTCAGCTCCATTCCCGGGCCGGTAATGACCGGATACCTGACCCTGGTCACCGGTACCCTGTTCGTGGACGGCGCCCGGACGGTTATCCAGACCGAAGAGAACAGCCAGAAGGTTATTGTGGCCGGAGTCTGCTTCTGGATTGGCGCCGCCTTCCAGTTCGGACTGTTCGAGTTGCCCGACCTGGCCCCGTGGTTGGAGGCTCTCTTCGCCAGCGGCGTCACCACCGGCGGCTTCGCGGCGATAGCGATGATCCTCTACCTGGAGTTCACTAACCCCCGGCGCATGAGGTTCACGTCTCCGCTCAACGTAGACTCCCTGCCTGACCTGAACGAGTTCATCGCCAGGTTCGCCCGGCGTAGGGGTTGGAGCACCGAGATGAAGGACAAGCTCAGCGCGGTGGCGGAGGAGACGCTGCTGACCATGGCCCCGCTGGACCTGGAACTGAATCTGGATGCGGAAGCGGACTCGGCAGAATCTGAAGAGGACAAGGGCGACGAAAAGCAGTTGGTGGTTGTGGCCTCCAGCGACGGCCCGGTGGCCATCCTGGAGTTCATCGGCGGAGGAGACGAGGGCAATGTCGAGGACAGGGTGCGGCAGCTCCAGCAGTACGGCGAGGAAGCCCCGGCAGAGGAGGAGCTTTCCCTACAGTTATTGCGGAGTTACGCCTCCTCCGTGCAGCACCAGCAGTACCACGACACCAACATCATCACCGTGCGGGTGGACCCTCCCGGAACCCGGTAGTAGGGTTAGCCCCGGCCACTTCCGTTTTCCGCCGCGTTAGCCGGGCAATTCAGGGTATTCTCATTCCGCGTGTAGCCTCAGATGTTGGCTCTTGATGCAAGACCGCCCGTTTAAGGGTACAATCGGGGGCAGATGCCGGGCGCGTCGCCTGCCCCGGTGCAGAATGGAAATATCCCGGCGAAGAGGGAGGTAGACCGATGGCTTTCGACCTGCTGGTGAAGAACGGCCGCCTAATCGACGGTTCCGGCATGCCCGCATTCCGCGGGGACCTGGGAATCAGAAACGGGCTCATAGTTGAGTTGGGCAAGCTCAGCGGGCCGGCGGACCAGGTCATCGACGCCGACGGCCTGGCGGTCTCCCCCGGCTTTGTGGACAACCATTGCCACTACGACGCCCAGGTCACCTGGGACCCCCTGTGCACCTTCTCCTGCTACCACGGGGCCACCACGGTGGTTATCGGCAACTGCTCGCTGGCCGTGGCGCCGGTGCGGCCCGGGGCCCAGGACCGCGTCTGCGAGTTCCTGTCCCGGGTGGAGGCGATTCCCATGGAAGTGCTGCGCACGGTGGACTTCTCCTGGGAGACCAACGCCCAGTACATGGACGCCCTGGACGGGCGCATCGGCGTGAACGTCGGGACTCTCATAGGGCATTCGGCGGTCAGGTACTACGTCATGGGAGACGAGAGCCAGGGAAGGGAGGCCACCGAGGCCGAGGTACAGGAGATGCAGCGGGTGGTGAGCGACGGCATCCAGGCCGGGGCATTGGGCCTGTCGGTGTCCAAGAACATGGGCCACTTCGACCCCCAGGGCGTGCTGGTGCCCGCCGTCTGGGCGACGGAAGACGAGATTTTCGCCCTGGGCGACGTGTTGAGGGAACTGGGCACGGGCATCATCCAAGGCGGCGGCGGCAGGGCCGCTGAGCTGGAGAACCGGCTGATGAGCCGGCTGGCAGAGGCCACGGGCCGCCAGGTGCTGTACAACAACCTTAACATCAGCGCCAAGAACCCCGGCGGTTGGAAGAAGCTCAAGGGGATGGTCGAAGAGAGTTCCAACGCGGGCATAAGGGCCTACCCCCTGACTACCCCATACAAGGTGCCGGAGAGCGACGAGGACCTGGAAGCCCTGCGGGAGATTCTAAACTTCCCCAGCGCCATACTGGGTCTTTCCGACGGCGGCGCCCACGTGCAGATGCACGGCGGGTACGGCTACAGCACACGCCTGCTGGGTTACTGGGTCAGGGAGCAGGGAATCATGTCCCTGGAACACGCGGTGCGGCGGCTGACCTTCGAGTCGGCCTCGGCCTTCGGCATCTACGACCGGGGGCTGCTGCGGCCGGGCATGGCCGCCGACATTACGATATTCGACCCGGACACAGTCCAGACGCTGCCGGAGGAGCGGTTCGACGACTTCCCCGCCGGCGGCTGGCGCATCGGGGAGATGGCGGAGGGAATCAAGACCACCATCGTCAACGGACAGGTACTCTTGGAGGACGGCAAGCATTCCGGCGCGCTGCCCGGACGGGTGGTCCGCAACCCGCTGTACAACTCTGACGCATAAGCAGAGCGCGTCACCGGCGGCGTTTCAGAGCCGGTAGAAACCCTGAAACAGAAAACGGGCGGCCCAGCTTTGCCAGGCCGCCCGTTTCTTTTGCCTTGTTCAGCGCCGCGTCGGCGCGCTTGGGTTCTTGGCAGAGCGCTAGGCTTCCTCGGTCACCTCGGCTTCCACCGGCTTGTTGGTGGCCGGATCCACCTCGAAGGGGCTGTAAAGCTCCAACTCCTTGGCCATCTCGTGTATGGCCGGGATGACCTCTTCACCTTTCAGGCGGAGACTGCGCATGGTGTCCTCGTGGGTCATGGAGCCGTCGCCGTCCCATAGGAAGATGCTGCCAGGCCTCAGGTACTCCAGCACGTGGCGAATTTTGGGTATTACCGTCTTGGGCGTGCCCGAGATGATGCTGTAGCTGGTGGTCTGGTCTTCGTAGGCGACACCCTCGCCCGCCCGGCCCGCGACTAACGCGGAACGAGTGGGGAGCAGCCCCCTGCGTTGGGTGTGGCCGGGAAGACTCATGATGGCATTGTTGTTGGTGCCCTCGTTGCCGGCCAGGAATGGATTGCTGGGGCCCTGCACGTACTTCCTGCCTACCTCGTCGGCCAACTCCTCAGTTTCGTCCACGTGCACCTTGAACACGTAAGCCGTGTTCTGGGTCCCGGCCTCGTACCCCAGCTCCGCGGCGGTGTCTTTGTACAACTGGAAGCACTGCTTGGTCGGCTCCAGAGCGGTGGCCAGCATGACGTATGGGTAGCGGTGCTCGGCAGCCCAGGTCACCGTCCTGGGGCTGGCGATGCCGGGAATCCAGACCGGGGGGTGAGGCTTCTGGTAGGGCATGGCCCAGGGGTTCACGTAGCGGTACTGGTAGTGCTTGCCCTCCCAGCGGAACGGGCCCGGCGTGGTCCATGCCTTGATGATAAAGTCGTGGGCTTCCTGGAACCGCTCCCAGTTATGGGCCGGAGGGGCGTTGTGGGCGATGCTCTCACGGCCGGTGCCCCGTACAAAACCCGACACCAGGCGGCCGCGGGAAATCATGTCGATTATCGACAGTTGCTCCACCAGCCACAATGGGTCTTCCCAGATGGGCAGGATGTTGCCCAGCAGGACGATTTTGGCTTTCTTGGACTGGCGGGCATATATCGCCGCCTCCAGGTTCATCACGCTGCCCATGCAGAAGGGGGTGCTGTGGTGCTCGTTGATGTTGATGGCGTCGAACCCGACCTCCTCGGCGTACAGGTACTCGTCTATGTAGCGGTTGTAGAGCTCGGCCCCCAGCTTGGAGTCGTAACTCTCGTTGCTCAGAGTCAGGTCCTTGATGGGCAGTCCGGTAGCGCCGAAATAGCCCGACGCCGGGTCCTGATAGGGGCGCTCGGTGACGTGACCGATGAACATCTACTTCTCCTCGAGGGGCAGGGATCGGCGCAGGCAAACCCTACCCGTGTCAGCGTCTAGGTGACTTTGCTATGGTAGCAATACGACAGACTGGGGTCAATCGCAGGCGAGGCCGATGGGTGAAGCAGACTTTATGCCTGCCCCTCGGCGACGGGCTCGGGCTCTATCCGCTTGTTGGTGGCCGGGTCCACCTCGAAGGGGCTGTAAAGCTCCATTTCCTTGGCCATCTCGTGTATGGCTGGCAGCACTTCCTCGCCCTTCAAGCGTAAGCTGCGCATGGTGTCCTCGTGGGTCATGGCCCCGTCGCCGTCCCATAGGAAGATGCTGCCGGGCCGCAGGTATTCCAGCACGTGGCGAATCTTGGGTATGACCGTCTTGGGCGTGCCCGAGATGATGCTGTAGTTTTCAATCTGCTCCTCGTAGGGACGGGCGCCCGACCCTCCGCCCCGGGCCATGGTCTGCACCTTGGAGGTGGGGAGCCGCGCGGTGCGGGACCGCAGCCCCGGCAGGTTGACGATGGCAACGTTACTGGAGCCCTCGTTGCCGGCCAGGAAGGGGTTGCTGGGACCCTGCACGAACTTCCGGCCCACCTCCTCGGCCAGCTCCTCCGTCTCGTCCACGTGCACCTTGAACACGTAGGCCGTGTTCTGTGTCCCGGCCTCGTACCCCAGCTCCGCAGCGGTGTCCCGGTACAGTTGGAAGCTCTGCTTGGTGGGCTCCATTTCGGTGGCCAGCATGACGTATGGGTAGCGGTGCTCGGCAGCCCACTGCACCGTCCTGACGCTGGCGATACCGGGTATCCAGATGGGCGGGTGGGGCTTCTGGTAGGGCATGGCCCAGGGGTTCACGTAGCGGTACTGGTAGTGCTTGCCTTCCCAGCGGAAGGGGCCAGGGGTTGTCCAGGCCTTGATGATGAAGTCGTGGGCTTCCTGGAACCGTTCCCAGTTGTTGGCCGGCGGCGCGTTGTGGGAGATTTGCTCTCGCCCGCCGCCCCGCACAAAGCCCGACACCAGGCGGCCCCGGGAGATCATGTCGATTATAGATAGCTGCTCCACCAGCCACAGGGGGTCGTCCCAGATTGGCAGGATGTTGCCCAGCAGGACTATCTTGGCCTTCTTGGACTGGCGGGCGTAGATGGCGGCTTCCAGGTTCATGACGCCGCCCATGCAGAAGGGCGTGCTGTGGTGCTCGTTGATGTTAATCGCGTCGAAGCCGACCTCCTCGGCGTACAGGTACTCGTCGATATACCGGTTGTACAGCTCGGCGCCCAGCTTGGAGTTGTAAATCTCGTTACTGAGCGTCAGGTCCTTGATGGGGAGTCCGGCAGCGCCGAAATACCCCGACGTGGGGTCCTGATAGGGGCGCTCGGTGACGTGACCTATGAACATGGGCTTCTCCTTCCATAGCCGGGGGAACCAGGGGCAATTGCTGCACGCGTCTGAGTCTTTGGATCTCTGCTATGGTAGCGATACACGGGCCTGTGGTCAAACGCAGGCGAGGGCGCTGCATCACGCCGTTCCGGCTAGGAGGCGGGGATCCAGGGGCTGGGCCTTGGGCTTGGTCCCTGTTTAATGAAGTAGCGGAAAATGGCGGAGGGTCTGGGCCCTTAGCACTCAGAGCAGACTATCCGGCAATTCTCGGCGGTCTCGGGACCGTCCTCCTGCACCGGGCGAACGTCCCATCCCCACTGGCCGGACTTGCCCCTGCTGGGAAAGCCGAGCATGGCATTGCACCGGTCACCGCCATGGGCGCATTCCGCCGCCTGGCATTCGCACTTGCTTCCCGCCCGTATCCAGGCTTCCTGTACTACGTCGCCGGGGAATTCCATTGTTCCACCTCGAAACGGAGAATCATCCGCAGCGGGGACGCAACGATTATCTCGACAAGGGATTCCCGATGGGTGAAGTCTCTTTTATGCTTGTTCTTTGGCGGGTTCGGCGGCAGGCTCGGGCTCTACCCGCTTGTTGGTGGCCGGGTCTACCTCGAAGGGGCTGTAAAGCTCCAATTCCTTGGCCATCTCGTGTATGGCCGGGAGCACTTCCTCGCCCTTCAACCGCAGGCTGCGCATGGTGTCCTCATGGCTCATGGAGCCGTCGCCGTCCCACAAGAAAATGCTGCCGGGCCGCAGGTATTCCAGCACGTGGCGAATCTTGGGTATCACTGTCTTGGGCGTTCCCGAGATGATGCTGTACTTTTCGATCTGTTCTTCGTAGGGACGCTGGCCCGATCCCCCGCCGCGGGCAACGGTCTGCACATTGCGAGTGGGGAGCAGGGCGCTTCGGGACCGCAATCCCGGCAGCATAGTGGTGGCCAGGTTGTTGGTCCCCTCGTTGCCGGCCAGGAAGGGGTTGCTGGGGCCCTGCACGAACTTCCGGCCCACCTCGTCGGCCAACTCTTCCGTCTCGTCTACGTGCACCTTGAACACGTAGGCCGTGTTCTGAGTCCCGGCCTCGTACCCCAACTCCGCGGCAGTGTCCCGGTATAGCTGGTAGGACTGCTTGGTGGGCTCCAACTCGGTGGCCAGCATGACGTAGGGGTAGCGGTGCTCGGCAGCCCACTGCACCGTCCTGACGCTGGCGATGCCGGGAATCCAGACCGGGGGGTGGGGTTTCTGGTAGGGCATGGCCCAGGGATTCACGTAGCGGTACTGGTAATGCTTGCCCTCCCAGCGGAAGGGGCCGGGGGTGGTCCACGCCTTGATGATGAAGTCGTGGGCCTCCTCGAACCGCTCCCAGTTATTCGCTGGAGGCGCGTTGTGGGAGATGCTCTCACGCCCTCCTCCACGCACGAAGCCCGACACCAGGCGGCCCCGGGAAATCATGTCGATTATGGACAACTGCTCAACCAGCCACAGGGGGTCGTCCCAAATCGGCAGGATGTTGCCCAGCAGGACTATCTTGGCATTCTTGGACTGGCGGGCATATATGGCCGCCTCCAGGTTCATCACCCCGCCCATGCAGAAGGGCGTGCTGTGGTGCTCGTTGATGTTGATGGCGTCGAAGCCCACTTCCTCAGCGTAAAGGTACTCGTCGATGTAGCGGTTGTAGAGTTCGGCGCCCAGCTTGGAGTCGTATATCTCGTTGCTGAGAGTCAGGTCTTTGATGGGAAGTCCGGCAGCGCCAAAATACCCCGATGCGGGGTCCTGATAGGGGCGCTCGGTGACGTGACCGATGAACATCTACTTCTCCTTCCGTAGCCGGGGGAACCAGGAACAATCCCTGCGTGGGACAGCTTCGATAACGTTGGCTATGGTAGCAACGCCGTCCGGCAGCGTCAAGCAGATTTAGCTGCTAAGACAGTCGGCCCCAGGGAGAGATGAAACGTGCTCAGTAATAGACAGAGTCTCCGGTGCCGCCGCCGGCCATGATGACCTCGCCGGTGACGGCCCAGGCCTTGTCGGAAGCCAGGAAAGCCGCCAGGTATGCGATCTCCGAGGCGTCCACCATACGGCAGATCGCGTTGCCACTGGGCGAGCCTGGGGCGAACATGCGCTCCTCCTGCTCCTCCGGCGTGACGCCCTCGTCAAGGGCCAGGCTGGCCAGCATTTCCGGCGTGCGCTCGGTGCGGGTGGCGCCGGGGTGGATGCAATTGACCGTGATGCCATGCCTGCCAAGCTGGAGGGAGAGGGTCTTGGTCATGTGCACCAGGGACACGTTGCGCGCCCCTCCGCTGAGGTTGCCGGCCCGGCGGGCGTTGCCGCCGCTGATGTTGATGATGCGGCCCCATCCCTGTTCCTTCAGGAATGGGATTGCGGCGCGGGCGCAGCGCAGCGACCCCACGTACTTCACGTGGAAGTCGTACATCAGGTCGTCATCGTTGACCGTCTCGATGGGGCCCTTGGCGCCAGGCGAGCCGCCGGGATACGACCCGCTATTGACCAGCACGTGCAGTCCACCCAGCTTATCCGCAGCTTCAGCTACCACCCGGTCCACCTGCTCCTTGCTGGTCACGTCCATGGGCAGGGGCAGCACCCGCCGCCCCGTTTCCTGGGCGATTTCTTTGGCCGTTTCTTCGAGGGCAGCCTGGGTACGGGCGGCTACGGCCACGTCTGCCCCCTCCCGCGCCAACTGGCGCGCGATGGCCTTGCCGATGCCCTTGCTGCCGCCAACCACCAGGGCTCGTTTGCCTTGCAGTCCAAAGTCCATGTCGTGTGCCTCCAGTTACAAGAATATGTGGCTTGCAGACCGAGAAATCAGGGACGCCTCGAGGGCAACTGCCCCCTCCAACACTAGGGAGCGTCCCACGGATAGTATAAGCCATGGTCTATCGGCTGGGGTCCGCCGAAAACGGATACCCGGACAGCAGTGTCGAATCAGGAATCGTAATGGGCCGTTCTGACGCTAAATCCCTTCCCAAAACTGCCAAAATATGGTAGATTGGAATACGGTCATAGATAACTGGCCCCATGGCTTGACCTAAGTAAGGTAAACACCCTGGTGATCAGTTATAGCCAAACATTCAAGCTTTAAGGAGATCACCAGTGGCTTTTGAAGACCGGACTCTTACCTGTGTGGAGTGCAACCAGAGTTTCATATTCTCTGCTGACGACCAGCAGTATCATGCGGACAAGGGCTATACCAACGAGCCCAAGCGGTGCCCCAGTTGCCGCCAGGCCCGGCGGGCCAACCGCGGCTACGACGGCGGATTCGGCGGCGGCTTCGGCGGCGGACGGCGGGAGATGCACCCCGTAGTCTGCGCCGAGTGCGGCAAGGACGCCGAGGTGCCGTTCATACCCAGGGGCGACAGGCCGGTATACTGCAACGACTGCTACCGGCAGCAGAGCCCCAGGAGCGGCGACAGGCAGTACCGCTACTAGGACTCAGCCCGCAAGGGCGGTCCAAAAGTAGAAACTAGAAGGGCCGACGCGTATGCGCCGGCCCTTTCTCTATGGACACGAACAGGGAACGCCTACTTGTGGAACAGGGGCAGAATCTCGCTCCCCATGATGTCCAGTTGTTCCACGGTCTCGTTCCCCTGGCATAGGGGACGGACCACTATCTTGGAGGCTCCGGCATCGATATAACCCTGGATGGCCTCGGCGACGCGGTCAGGCGGGCCCAGGGCGCTGTACTCGGTGAAGTGGGCGTCGGGCCGGTGGCGGGTGACGTATCGATGGGCCACAGCCTCGGTCTTCTGAGCGTCGGGGGATATGTAGTACCCCACCAAGGCGCCTATGTGGTCCTCCTCGATGGTCCGCCCGTACTCCGCTGCGGTGTCGAAGATGATTTCGGCTCCGTCGCTTACCTCACGGGGCGTCGCTCCGGATACCAGCCAGCCATCGCCGACGCGGCCCACCCGCCGGGCGGCGGCCTCGCTGCGGCCGCCGATCCACACCGGCGGCGAAGGCTGGAAACAGGGCTTGGGCGTTACCGACACGTTATGACAAGTGAAGAACTCGCCCTCGTGGGTGACGTCGTCCTCCTCCCACAGGCGTCGCATGAGCCTGACGGCCTCCTCGGTGCGGGCTCCGCGGCGGGCTTTGGACACGCCGCAGGCCTCGTATTCCTCGGGCTCTTCCTGCCCCAGGCCCACCGCAGGCAGCATTCTGCCCTTGGACAGGAAGTCCAGGGTGGCGATTTGCTTGGCCAGCACCACCGGGTTGCGCAGGGGCATGGCCAACACGCTGGTGCCGAACTTCATCCGCTCTGAATAGACGGCCGCCATGGACAGGGCAACCATGGGCTCCAGGCTGAAGCGGTCGCTGACTATGCGGTCGCTGAGCCAGATGGAGTCGTAGCCATACTTGTCGCCGACCTCCACCAACTGCTTCAGGTAGTCCGGACTCTCGCCGCCCTCACCATAGGCCCCCGGCATGTACCCGATGGCAATGCTCATGCTATTCCCTCGTTATCGTCATTTCGCCGGCGCGGGGGCCAGGCATCCCGGGAGCCGGCAGGCTACCCGCTAATGAGCGGCAAGCCCGCTTCAGCTCTGGCGTCGTTGATGTGCTCCAGTATCCGCACCGACAGCGGCGCCAGTTCGTAGCCTATGTCGGCCAGCATGCGGCTGTTGTCCACCAGGTATATGTGGGGCACCACCTGGTCTCCCATGGTGATCCTGCCTTCGGGGACATGGGACAGCACCAGGTCGGCCATGCCCCGAATGGTCGTCATGTGGCCGCCGCTGATGTAGACCCGGTGGTTCAACCGGCCGCTGAGGGCCACCCTCACGAATATCTCCGCCGCATCCTCGGCGTGAATCATGGAGCAGGGCTCGTTCTGGTCGAAGGGCATGTCCACCGGCTTGCCCACCGCGGGCAGGGAAATCAGCAGCCCGCCGATCATGCCGGTCATGCCGGTGACCCGGCCGTGGCCGAATACGGTGCAAATACGGACTCCCCGGAGGTCCAGGCCGTAGCGTTCGGTGTACCTTCCGGCGCTGTAGTCGTTGACCGCCTTGGTCATGCCGTAGACGTTCACCGGGCCGATGTGGTCGTCTTCGTGCACAGGCCTCTCGCCGAAGGTCTCCTGCACGCCGTACACCGCTATGGAACTCGCGTAGACCACCCTTTCCAGGCCGGTCCAGCGGGCCACCTCGAACACGTTGTTGGTGCCCTGGATGTTGACGTGCATCCCGAAATGGGGCCGCTCCTCGGTGTCCGGCGGCAGCAGCGCCGCCATGTGGATGACCCTGGTAACGCCGTGGAGGTTGACCGCCTCCAACAGGTGCGGGATCTGGGTCACGTCTCCCCGGTACACCTGTATGCGGTCCAGGTAAGGGGCAAGATTGGCCCGGGGCGGCGTCATGTCGAAACAGACGACGTCTTCGCCCCGCTCAAGAAGCTTGCGGACAATCTTTGCGCCGATGAAGCCGGCGCCGCCGGTAACCATGACGGACATCGGGAGAGCCTCTGGGTCCTGGTGCAGACTGGGATGCGCCGTAGCATATCACAAACAGCGGCGGCCCAGCCCCAGCGACGCCGGGCTACAGCGGCCGCTTGACCGGCATGCCCGGCCGCCGGGGGTACCGCGCGGGCGTGGTCTCAACCTTGTCCACGGTCACGATCACCCGGCCGTCGTCCAGCCCCGGAAGCTGCACCGGGTGAATATCGCCCATGCGGCCTCCCAAGGCTTCCAGTGCGTTGGACGCACCGTCGATTTCCCGTTGGACGTTGCGCTTCAGGAGCGCCGCCCTGCCGCCGACTTGGCAAAAGGGCAGCGTGTACTCCAAGAGGACGGGCAGCTTGGCCACGCCCCGGCTAACCGCCAGATCGAAGCTCTCTCGCAGTTCCGCGTCATGGGCCAGCTCCTCAGAGCGGCCAGTCAGCACGTCCACACCAGACAAGCCCAGCAGGTTTACCAGGTGTTCCAAGAAACGGGTTTTCTTACCGGCCGACTCAACCAATGTGAGGTGAATATCGGGAAGGGCCAGTTTCAGGGGCAGGCCGGGAAATCCTGCGCCCGCTCCCACGTCGACCACCCTGAGGCCCGCCGTTGGGCCGCCGCCGACAACGGAGTACAGGCTAAGGGAGTCCAGGAAGTGCTTGACCTGTACCTCCCGGTACTCGGCGACTGCGGTCAGGTTCACCCGCCGGTTCCAGTCCGCAAGTTCGCGGTGGTACGCCTGGAACTGCTCGAGCTGTCCGGCGGTAAGCCGCAAGCCCAGTTCGGAGGCTCCCCGTTCCAACAGCTCCATCGACTGAGACATAGATTGCCATTATAGCCAAGGATGCACGGCGGCCCGACACGCTCCGCCATTCCCGCGAAGGACCGGAAGCTAATTGACAGTGCCAGGGCCGGACCGTAGAATTGGCATCGTGTTTCCCACATAGGGCTCGAGGTGCCAGGCTGGGCCGGGAAACAAGCAGCATTGGAACCAAACATCGTCCGGCTGGAAACCTGTTTATGGGAGAATGGCAATGAAAGCGTACCTGCTGGTGGAGACCGCTATCGGGAAGACCCGGGACGTGGCGGATACCCTCAACGGGTTGGATGGCATCGAGTCGGTAGACGTGGTCACCGGCCCCCACGACATCATCGCAGTGGTCACCGGTGACGACATGACCGCGGTGGGCAACCTGATAACCAACAACATCCACACGGTAGCCGGTGTGCAGCGGACGGTGACGTGCGTCGCCGTGGACTCCTAAGCAGGACACCCCTCCGCCCGCTTTTTCAACCCACCCTCTAAGTTCCGGCAAGAGGATAGAGGAGAACCACTTTGGACTTCAACCTAAGCCCCGAGGACGAATCCTTCCAGCAAGAGTTGCGCAGCTTTTTGACCTTCCAGTTGCCGGACAATTGGGAGGGGGGCGGACGGTGGCCGGAAGAAGAGAACTGGGAGTTCACCCAGGAAATGCGCAAAAAGCTGGCCGAAAAGGGCTGGCTGACCATGCACTGGCCGGAAGAGTACGGCGGCCAGGACGCTTCGCCGGTGCGCTCGGCCATCTTCAACGAAGAGATGGCCTACCTGCGCGCCCCGGGCCGCGACATATTCGGAGTCCGCATGCTGGGGCCCACGCTGATGATTCACGGGTCCGAGGAGCAGAGGCAGACGCACCTGCCCCCCATAGCCCGCGGCGAGGTGCAGTGGTGCCAGGGATACAGCGAGCCTGAGTCCGGGTCCGACCTGGCTTCACTTAACACCCGCGCCGTGCTGGACGGCGACGATTTCGTAATCAACGGCTCCAAGATCTGGACCACCCTGGCCCACCGGGCCGATTGGATAATGCTGTTGACCCGCACCGACCCCGACGCGGCCAAACACCGGGGAATAACCTTCATCCTGGTGGACATGAAGAGCCCCGGCGTCGAGGTACGGCCCATCGTCAACATGGCCAACGGGCACGAGTTCAACGAGGTGTTGTTCACCGACGTGCGGGTCCCCCGCAGGAACGTGGTGGGGGAGGTCAACAGGGGCTGGTACGTGGCGGTGACGCTGTTGGACTTTGAGCGGTCCGGCGTCGACTACTCCGCCGGAGCCCGCCGGTTGCTGGACCAGACCAAGAAGTACGCCGAGGAGACCAAGCGCAACGGGAAGCCCTTAATCGAGACCCCCTGGGTGCGCAATGAATTGGCCGACCGGTATATTGAATGCGAAGTGGCCCGGCTTATGGCCTACAACGTGGCCTATATGCAGGGCGAGGGGCTGGTGCCCAACAAAGAAGCATCTATGAGCAAGGTCTTCGGCTCTGAGACCTTCCAGCGGGCCACCAACTCGTGCCTGACCATCCTGGGGATGTACGGTGCGTTGGGCAGGGGAGAAAAGTGGGCGCCGCTGAAAGGCCTAGCCCAGGAGAGCTGGATGAACAGTTTCTCCAACAAGATCGCCGCGGGGACGTCGGAAGTGCAGCGCAACATCATTGCCGGCCGCGGCCTGGGCTTGCCTCGGGGCTAAGCGCCCGGACTGGTCCCCGGCAGGGCGTCCGGGTATGGCCTCTTACCGCCGCCCCAAGTTCTGGATGCTTCTGAGCCTACTCGCTATATGGTCGCCAGGGCCCGAATCGTCGTATGGTCCAGGCCCTGCGCTGCCTCCCGATAGCGCTGTATTTTCCTGAACACGGTACGCACCGTCACCGAGAAACGGTCCGCCGCAGCCTCCATGGTCAACCCTTCCGACTCTACCGTCGCCCACACCTTCCAGTCCTGTGCGATTCTCCGGTGCCTGTGGAACCAGTCCAAGTCATCGTACTTGCACTGGGGCAAGGGACAGTCGAGGCACGCGGGCGAGACCTCGCAACCAGTATCTTCGTAGTGATAGATCTCAGGGGACGCATCTTGTAGGAGATTGGCCGACGTCGCAGTAGTCATAGAAATACTCCAAAACGGATGTTCTAAAACCTGTCGCAAAGTATAGAACGTCTGTTCTGAATACGTCAACCACTTTTTGGACCAATTTGGCGGGTAATTTCTTGTTTCGGCCAATTTGGCCTTGCCGCGCAGGGAACACCGGGACAATGCCTGACACGAAACCGCAAGAGGACCGAGAAGACGGGAGGGGGAACGAACAAGCGGGTAGAAGCCCCGTCCGGGGCTTCTACGCCAAGGCGACGGTAGGGGGCTGAACGGCTATTGCGGGTCTGCGGTGGCCAGCAGGTGGTTGCGGGTCTCGACGCATGCCGGGTGGACCAACAGGCCCTGGGAAACCCTGGATATGGTCTCCCGGGTCAAGAACTCCAGCATGGCCCGGTCCAGGTTTTCCGCCGCCAATTGCTTCAGCAGGGACTGATAGGGATACATGCGGGCTTTTTGCGGGTCCAACTTGTCAGCCAGAAACACGATCTTGCCCAGGTCGTCCAAAGTGGGGTGCCCGGTGGAGTGCCAGTAAACCGCGCCGTGCAGGGCCGGGTCGTCCAGTCCGTCCTCGCGGGCCAGTATCGCGGCTCCCACCGGGCCGTGCAGCAGCACCGGAGCCTTGCGCTCCACCGTCTCTATGGGCAACTCCATCTCGCCCGCCCGTCGCAGCAACTCATCGCCGGCCATGGCCCGGGCCACGTCGTGGGCCAGCATTCCCAGCGACGCCCGCTGTTGCTCGACGCCGTGGCAGAGTGCCAACTCTTTGGCTATCTCTTCTACCCGGTGTATATGGGACTGGAGCCCGTTGGGCAGCGCCTTCACCCGCCGCCCTATCCGGTCACGCAACTCCTCCACGGGGCTACCTCAACCTACCCCATGTCCCCCAGCGGCCGGCCAGCCAGCAGGTGCATGTGCGGGTGTTCAATGACCTGGCCCGCGTCCTTGCCCTGGTTGAGGGCCAGCCGATAGCCGCTGACGGTCACGTCGTGCCGGCGGGCCATTTCTTCAGCCACCATGAACATGTGCCCCATGGCGGGGACTTGTCCCGGCCCAACGTAGGCCAGCGACGCGAGGTGCCTGTTGGGAATTATCAGCAAGTGGACGGGCGCTTTGGGGTTTATGTCCCGGACCACGAAGACCTGGTCGTCGCGGTAGATGGGCGCCTCGTGGCTGGGGTCGCGGGCCATGGTGCAGAAAATGCAGTCCCTGGTAGTCACGTCTCAGATGCCTCCTCCGGGTTCATCCCAAGAGACCAACGGGCGGCATTGGGCCTGCGCGCTCTCTTTGCCGGATTCTAGTCGCGGCCCAGGTTCTGTAAGACCAGCTCTCTATGGTGGTGGGCGTCTCCGTAGGCCAACTCCATGGCCTTGGCCCTGCGGGTGTAGAGCTGCAGGTCGTGCTCCTTGGTGAAGCCGATGGCCCCGTGGCACTGGTGGGCAAGGTTGCAGATGCGCTGGTAGGCGTCGTTCACCCAGGCCTTGGCCATGGACACTTCCAGGTCCGCCGGGCCCCCTTCCGCCACCCGCCAAGCGGCCTTGTGAACGATGTTGCGGGAAGCCTCGACGTCCGTCGCCATGTTCGCGCAGTGGTGCTGGACCGCCTGGAAGCTGCCTATAGGACGGCCGAACTGGGTCCTTTGCGTGACGTAGTCAATGGTCATGTCCAAAACGGCGCCGGCCCCGCCGACCATTTCGGAGCACTTGCCGGCGATGGCCCGCTGCAAAGCCCGGCTCACCACCGGCCATCCCTCGCCTATCTCTCCCAGCACCGCATTTGCGGCGACGGTTACCCCTTCCAGGGTAACCTGGTACTGGCGGTCGGAGCCCATGGAATTGAGAGGGGCAACGGTAACGCCGGGGCTATCGGACGGCACCAGAAAGACGGTAATCCCCCGGTCAGGATCGTCCTCGGCGGAAGTTCGGGCCGCGACCAGGAGCATGTCGGCGGCCTGGGCGTCGGGAACGAACAGCTTGACGCCATCTATGACGTAGCCGTCGCCTTCGCGCCGGGCGGCGGTCTCTACGCCCCAGGACTCGTAGGACGCCGAAGCCTCGGTGAGGGCCATGGTCATGGTCAGGTCGCCGGAGCAGACCCGGGGCAGGATGTCTTCCTTTTGAGCATCAGAGCCCGCGTCCAGGACGGTTAACCCTCCCAGCACCACGGTGGCAAACAACGGACTGGGGGCCAGGTAACGGCCCGTCTCTTCCAGTAGGACGGACAGGTCCTGGAAGTCGCCCCCGGTGCCGCCGTACCGCTCGGGGAAGACCAAGCTGGTCCATCCCAGGTTGACCATCTGCCGCCACAACTCATCCGTGTAGCCGCGGGGGTCTTCCTCCATCTCCCGGACCAACGTCAGGGGACATTCGCGGGACAGGAACTCCTGGGCGCTGTTCTTCAGCATCTGCTGGATTTCGTTCAAGCCAAGATCCATGGTGTCTCCTCAGGTGCGCCGGACTGCGACGGCGCGACCGCGTTTGGCTAGCAGCGGAATTAGCCCCTGGGCGAAAGGCCCACGCTAGTATAGAGCAAAGGAAATCCCGTCTCAAGGAACCGGGGAAGGCTAACCGGCAATGGGAACAGGCCTGGGAAGGGCAGCAGCGTCGCGTTGCTGCAAATGCAGCCGGATGGGGCGGCGGACTATTAGACGTTTCGGACTAATCCGTCCAGCCGCTCCAGCGCCTTTTGGATGTTTTCCTGGGAGTTGGCGTAGGAGAGGCGGACACACCCTTCACCCTGCTTGCCGAAGGCGGAGCCCGACAGCAATGCCACCCCGGCCTCGTTCATGGCCCGCTCTTCGAACTCCCGGCAGGTGAGGCCGGTGTCTGCAATATTGGGGAAGACGTAGAACGCCCCCTCGGGCTCGGGGCACTTGACGCCCGGGATGCTCCGCAGGCCGTCGGTGATCAGGCGGCGTCTCTTGTCGAACTCGGCCACCATGTCGTGCACCGGCTCCATGGGGCCTTCCAGCGCGGCGATGGCTGCCCGTTGGCCGAACGAGGCGGCGCAGGAAACGCTGTTGACGGCCAGCTTGGTGACGTGGGGCGCCAGTTCGTCGGGCATGATCCCGTAGCCCAGACGCCAGCCGGTCATGGCGTAGCTCTTGGAGAAGCCGTCCAGGATGATCGTCCGCTGCTCCATGCCCGGCATAGCGGCGATGCTGTGGTGCCCGCCGCCGTACAGTATGTCCTTGTAAATCTCGTCGGCCAGCACGTACAGGCCGTCGTGCTCTTGCACCAGTTCCGCTATCCTACGGATTTCCGCCTGGGTAAGGGCAGAGCCGCAGGGGTTCTCCGGGCTGTTCAGGATCAACAGCCTGGTCTGGTCGTTGATTTTTCCCGCCAAATCATCCAGGTCCGGGTGGTAGTCCCGGTCTCCCAGCAAGGGCATGGGCACCGGCGTTGCGCCGGAAAAATTGATCATGGACTCGTAGATGGGAAATCCCGGGTTGGGGTAGATGACTTCAACTCCCGGCTCGGCCAGGGCCAGGATGGTGAAGAACATGATGGGTTTGGCGCCGGGGGTGACCACCACCTGGGAAGGGTCGGTGTCTATGCCCCGCACCTCGCGGCTGTTGCGGGCTATGGCTTCGCGCAGTTCGGGTAGTCCCGGCGCCGGGCCGTAGTGGGTGTACCCCTGGCGCAGGGCCTCGACTCCGGCCTCCACGATGTGCGCGGGGGTATCGAAATCGGGCTCCCCGATTTCCAGGTGGACTATCTCTTTGCCCTGGGCCTCCAAGGCTTTCGCCTTGGCCAGCACCTCGAATGCCGACTCGGTGCCCAGGCCGCTCATCCTGCTGGCGATATTCATAGCTGCCCTGCCCGGCCTCCTGCCGTCACTCCCGGTGCACCTGGTTCTGGGTCTTTACCGGGAGGCCGTAGATGGATATGAATCCTTGCGCCGAGGTGTGGTCGAACTCGTCCGAGCGGTCGTAGGTGGCCAGATGGTACTGGTACAACGACCGGGGCGCGCTGCGGCCGGCGACAATGCAGGAACCCTTGTGCAGCCTGACCCGGACGTCGCCGGTAACGTGGTGCTGGGTACTGCGCACGTAGGCGTCCAGGTCCTGCCGGTGGGCGGTGAACCACAAGCCGTTGTAGACCACGTCCGCGTACTCCTGGGCGATGCGGTCCTTGGTCCTGGCCTGCTCCTTGCTCAAAGTCAGCGCCTCCAGGGACCGGTGCGCGGCGTGGAGCACCACTGCCGCGGGGGTCTCGTAAATCTCCCGGGACTTGATGCCGACTAAGCGGTTCTCCACGTGATCCACCCGGCCCACGCCGTGGCCGCCGGCCAGCACGTTGAGGTGACGCACCAGGTCGGGCCCGGCCATGCTCTCCCCGTCCACCGCCGTTGGTATGCCCTGGTCGAAATGGACTTCCACGTAGGCCGGTTCGTCGGGGGCCGCCGAGACGGCATTGGTCCAGGTGTAGGCCTCTTCCGGGGGCTCCAGCCAGGGGTCCTCCAGTTCGCCGGCCTCGGCGCTGCGGCCCCACAGGTTTTCGTCCACGGAAAAACGGCTGTCTTTGGCGACCACCGGCAGGTCCCGCTCCTTGGCGTAGTCCATTTCATCGTCCCGGCTCATGCCCCAGTCCCGGATTGGAGCGATTATCTGCAGGTCCGGCTGCAGGGCGGCGACGCTGACCTCCAGCCTCACCTGGTCGTTGCCCTTGCCGGTGCAGCCGTGGGCTATGGCGTATGCACCTTCGGACCGGGCAGCTTCCACCAAATGCTTGGCTATCAGGGGCCGGCCCAGGGCGGTGGCCAGGGGGTACTGGCCCTCGTACACCGCTCCAGCCTGCAGGGCGGGAAACAGGTACCCTGCGACCAGTTCGGACTTGGCGTCCACGGTCAGGGCCTTGGCGGCGCCCACGGCCAAGGCGCGCTGCCGTATGGTTTCCAGGTCCACCATGCCCAGGTCGATGGTCAGGCAGACTATTTCCGCGCCGTACTTCTCCTTCAGCCATGGCACGGCCACCGAGGTGTCCAGCCCCCCGCTGTAGGCCAAAATTATCTTGTTGTCAGCCATTTTTGGTGCTTAGGCTCCTCGATCCAAGAAGTCTGTCGGGCCGCTAAAGCTTGGACAGCGCCTGCTCCAGGCGGCCCAGTCCTTCGTCTATCTCCGAGGCGGTGATGGTCAGGGGCGGCATGAGGCGGATTGCGTTGGGCTTGACCCCGTTGAACAGTACTCCCGCCTCGTTGGAGTTGGTCAACACCTGGCCGGAAATGTCGCTTTCGAACTCGATGGCCGCCAGCAGGCCCTTGCCCCGCACGTCGCTGATGAACGAGTACCTGGACTTGAGATCTTCCAGCCGTCCCATCAGGTGCTTTTCCATGGCCTTGACGTTGTCTAAGACGCCGTTCTCTATGAGGAACTTGGTCCCGGCGTAAGCCGCCGCGGTGGTCAGGGCGTTGCCGCCGAAGGTCGAGCCGTGGTCGCCGGGCACCAGGGCCATGCAATGCTCCTTGGACAGGAATGCGCCGATGGGAACGCCGTAGCCCAGTCCCTTGGCCAGGGTCATAACGTCCGGCTCCACGCCGTATTCCTGGTAGCCGAACAGGCTCCCCAGGCGGCCCAGGCCCGTCTGTACCTCGTCCAGGATCAGCAACAAGCCTTGCTTGTCGCACCAGTCCCTTACTCTTTTCAGGTAGTCGTCGCTGGGGATGTTGACTCCGCCTTCACCCTGCACCGGCTCCAGCATCACCGCGGCGGTCCTGTCGGTGGTGGCGCTGATGATGCCCTCGACGTCGTTGTAGTCGACGTGGACGAACCCGGGCAGCAGAGGCGTGAAGTTTTCCTGGTAGTGAGGCTGTCCCGTCGCCGCCACCGTGCCCATGGTGCGCCCGTGGAATGAATTGAGAGCGGTTATGACCTCATAGGCCCCGTCCCTGTTCAGCTTTCCGTGGCGGCGGGCTAGCTTCAAAGCACCCTCGTTGGCCTCAGCGCCACTGTTGCCGAAGAACACCAGGTCCAGGCAGCTGTTCTCGATGAGCAGTTGGGCCAGGTTCAGCTGGGGGACGGTGTAGAACTGGTTGGACGTTTGCAGCAGGGTATTGGCCTGCTCCACCACCGCCTGGGTCACCGCCGGATGGCAATGGCCCAGGTTGTCCACGGCCCAACCGGCCACGAAGTCCAAGTATTCCTTCCCGTCGGCGTCCCATACGCGAGAGCCCTCGCCGCGGACGATCACCACCGGCTGGCGGCGCACCGTCTGGGCGTAGTACTTGTTTTCAACCGCTATCCATTCACTGCTCTTGGTCACGATGAACGGCCTCCAGATTTTTCACCCGGTTTCGGCGTGAGATTCCCGGTAAACGCTGCTCCTAATGGATGCATGAGTTTCGTTTGCTTGTAGGGCTTGGCCCAGTATACGACTTGGGCTAGGGACGCCCTCTGTTGAACATGAAACGGCGCAGCAGTCGCATCAATAGTGAACCATTCTTGAGAGCCCTGGGCGCAGGTAAAGGGTGGACGTACTCGCTAATCCGGTATATTCCCGGCTGGGATTGGTTGGCCCTTCTATGTACTGCAACAATGAAGCCAACAGACTCAGACTGAATATGACGCCCGTCTAGACTTGTGAGCCACATACCTATCCGGCTTCTCCGTCCACTGTCTTCGGTGCTGCGGTCGTCAATCAACTCGGCCAGTTCTTCTACTTGGGCACTCTCCAAGTCCTGAATCCTGAATGGCCGGTTTTCAAACCAACTATAGAGAGCCTCTATCGCTAGTCCTTGCTTCATGCGTTCTCCATGCCGGACTACGCCCTAATCAACCTCATAACCGATGAACCAGTCCCCTTCCACCTCCTGAAGGTGAAAGGCGATTCCTTCATCGTCGCCTCGAGACCATATAACATCCCCATGGCACCTTATCAGGCTATGGGTGCGCCTGACTTCTCTAACGTCGTAAATCTTGAGGAGTTCACTGAATACCGCGTTGTCGTTGTACATGTCAACGATCTCCGGCACTAGGTCATTACACTCAATCTTGTGAAACTCTTTGCCGCTGAAAGCGGAACCACCGCAGGCCGGGGCCAAGGCTAACAGTGCCAGCACCACAAGCCAAAGTAGCCGCTTCCACGGCCTTGCTCCTAAAGTCGGTGGTCTGCTCCAGAAGTCCTTGCAACGGCCACCATTCTAATAGCCAGTCAACTCTGAGACGACGGCAACTACTGCATCATCGTCGAAAACAAGGGCTTTAAACTTCCAGGTTCTCCCAGGAGCCAAGTCACTTGTGTAGTCCGATGTTGAGCCAACTTGCGCGTCGCTGGCATCCAATAGGACAAAGCTAATGGAGACAGAGCTAAATGTCCGGTCGCTTTGGTTCTTGACTGTTCCAACTATATAGTTGCTTCCGTACTCTGATGTTTCCCAACCCCAACGCCCTAGATATAGATCTACCTCGCTGTCACGCTCGCTCCCGCCCCCTACGTTGCTTGTGGCTGTGCAGCCAATAAACACTATAGATGAGACAATGACTAACGCCAGTATCAAAATGCCGCCCTTTGATATCGTCATATCAACTCCGTGAGCCTTGCCCAAAAGTCAACTAAAGCGATTCCGCCAACTTTTTCCGGTACAGCTTTGGTTAACCTTCTCCCGATCGGTCACCTTGAAACAGTGCCTTGGCCAATTGTTCGGCGTGAATCCTTACGACCTCCCATGACTCGCACAGTGCTTGGGCTTCCTCACAAGAGTCAAAGAGGGGCAGATTATCCGAGTCTGGTTCTGGCCATCCATAAGCTACCCACTTCATCGCGGGAACATCAGGATTGACGAATACCAGCCCATACCACACTCGGTAAACCTCGCCAGACGGCCCGTTCCCTTCCAAAACGACCTTGGCAAGTGATTCCTCAGCTTCTATTTCTTCCCACTCAATTTCCATTCTTTACCAAAATCCCTGTACTAGCCGTCGATTACCGGGGCCAAGTGCTTTGACACTTGGCTCAGGGCCATTCAAGGACTTTTGACCCTGCCCCTCAGTTCTAGGTATGCTTGACTAGGATTAGGACAGCCGTTCCCACGGCAAACAGAACCGATGCCTGATTATATCCTAAAACGCACTAAAGAGCCGCGGGCGCCTAACCGCCGGCTACTATGGTGGTGCCGCCTTCTTCTCCCCGCAGGCAGGACAGCAACGCCCCCGGACGCCGTCCGTCGACGATGTTGGCCACCGCCGACCGCTCCAATGCCCGCAGGCAAGCCCCCAGCTTGGGGATCATGCCGCCCCGGACCACCCCTGACTGGAACAGTATCCCGGCGCGCCTGCGGTCCAGCCTGCTGATTAGCCGGTTGGACCCGTCCAGCACCCCTTCCACGTCGGTCAGGAAAATGAGACGCTCCGCGCCCAGGGCCCGGGCCAGTTCACCGGCTACCGTGTCGGCGTTGACGTTCAGGGGGCCGCCGGAGTGCTCCGAGCCGTCGGCGCAGTGCATGGCCAGCGGCGCGACCATGGGAATGTAGCCGCCGGCCAGTATGTCCTGGACGGGTTGGCAGTTGACTTTGTCGATTTCACCCACGTAACCCAATTCAGGATTGGCGATGTGGGCTTCCAGCAGTCCGCCGTCGATGCCGCTTATGCCGATGGCCCGGCCTCCAAGCCGCTGCAGCGACGAGACCAGGTCCTTGTTTATCACCCCGGTCAGCACCGCCACCACGATTTCCAGGCTGGCGGCGTCGGTCACCCGCAGCCCGTTGGAGAAACGAGGCTGCAGGCCCTGCCGCTGCATCCACTGGGTAATCGCGTTGCCGCCGCCGTGCACCACCACGGTCGGGGTCCCCTCCTGCTGGAGGGTCACCAGGTCTTTCAGGCTGGTGTCGTGAAGACCAAGGGTGCTCCCCCCGATCTTCACCACGACCGGCGGCTTCGGCGCTGCCTCCTCGCTATTGGAGATATCAGTACTCATACAATCCCGTTTACGTCAGTCAACTGCGACTTGAAACAGGGAATACCAGGACTAAGCATACTTTCTTCCACTGGGCCAATGCATAATGCAAAAAGAAGAGGTTCTGAGGAAAATTGAATCGCGGGCTATCGGATGGACGAGGCTTTGGCGGCGGCCCCTCCTCGCCTCGGGAGGGCGTCCGCCTGCTGCATCAGGTGGTGTAAGCGCTGTTGATGATTACATACTGCTCGGTAAGGTCGCAGCCCCAGGCGGTAGCCTGTCCGTCCCCCAGGTTGAGGTTCACTCGGAAAGTCACTTCCGGCGACCTCATCAGGGCCACCACCGCGTCCCGGTGGTACGGGATGGGCTTGCCGGCCTCCATGATGCACACCCCGTTTACGAACAGGTCGACCTTCACCTCTTCGGCGGCCGCCCCGCTCCGTCCCAGGGCCATCATCACCCGCCCCCAGTTGGGGTCTGCCCCGTACACCGCGGACTTTACCAGGTTGGACGACGCAATGGTCTTGGCCGCTTTGCGGGCATCTGCAGTATCCTTGGCGCCCAAAAGCTCCACGGTGATGAGCTTGGAAGCGCCCTCGCCGTCTCGCGCGGTCTCCCTTGCCAGGTAGGTGCATACCTCCAACAACGCTTGCTTGAAGACGGCTGCGTCGGGAGAGCCGGCGTTGATGGGGCTGTTTTGCGCCGTTCCGTTGGCCATCACCAGCAACGCGTCGTTGGTGCTGGTGTCGCCGTCCACCGACATCATATTGAAAGAGGCGTCCGCCACTTCCTTCAGCGCGGCGGCCAGGTAACCCTGCTCCACCGCCGCATCGGTGCCGATGAAGGCCAGCATGGTCGCCATGTCCGGGTGTATCATGCCCGAGCCTTTGCACAAGCCGCCGACGTGGACGGTGCGGCCCTCCAGCTCGAACGAGACTGCGGTCTCCTTGGGCCTGGTGTCGGTGGTCATCATGGCCCTGGCCAAGGCGTGGCCGCCCTCCCCGTTCAGTTCTATCTTCCCCAAGCCGGCGCCTATCAGCGACATGGGCAACTCAACGCCGATGATGCCGGTGCTGCATACCAGCACCTCATGCGCCGACACGCCCAGCCGCTGGGCTGCCATCGCCGCCATGTTCTTGGCGTCGGTGTATCCCTGCTCTCCCACGCAGGCGTTGGCGATGCCGGCGTTGACCACCAGGCCGCGTACCGGACCCTGGGCGAGATGCTCCTGGTTGACCGTAATCGTGGGCGACCTGATGGCGCTGGTGGTGAACACCCCGGCGGCGGCGCAGGGGGTTTCCGACGACACCAGGCCAAGGTCCAGCTTGTCCTCGGAATACGTCTTCAATCCGGCGTAGGTCGCTCCGGCCAGGAAGCCCGGAACGGTGGTCAGGGTCCCGCCTTCCACCGCCTTAATCGCGCCAGCCATCTACATGTTCTCCCGCATACGAATGGGCACGAATGCCCTCAAAAAACAGGCAACGAGTATAACACAGCGCCAGTCACGTTTGTTTGACACCGTTCCAAGCCGAAAGTACCATTCCACGTGTCAAAATCTCTGCCGGCATAGCTACTCCCCGCTCAGCGGCGTCGCAGGCAGTCCCAACAGGAGAAGTAACGTTCCCAATGGTTGATGTCAGGCCCTTCCGCGGCTGGCGCTACGACCTCGACTTGGTGGGCGACCCCGCCACCGCGCTGTGCCCTCCCTACGACATGATTACGCCGGAGGCGCAGGCGTCGCTGCGGCAGTCGAATCCCTACAACGTGGTACACCTGGAGGCCGGCGAGAGCCTGGACTGGGACAACCCGGCCCAGGAACAGTACTCCAGCGCCGCCGGCCTCTTCGCGGATTGGACGAGCAAAGGCGTGCTCAGGCGGGACGCCCAGCCTTCCTACTACCTGTCCAAGCAGGTGTTTATGCACGAGGGCAGGGAGTGGACGCGCCTGGGATTGACCGCCTGCGTCGGCTTGGAGCCCTACGACGGCGGGCAGGTGCTGCCCCACGAGTACACCGAAGCCCCGGCGGTGCGCGACCGCGTGACCCTGATGAAGGCCTGCAGCGCCAACATCAGCCCCATCATGGGCCTCTACCGCGACGCTGACGGCGCCCTTTGCCCCGTGTTCCGGCAGGTCATGTCCGGGCCTGCGGACTTGCACGCCGACGACGGCAAAGAACTGCGGGCAAAGCTGTGGCAAATCTCCGACCCAGCCCTTTCGGGCCAAATAACCCGATTCTTCCAGGACAAGCCCGTCTTCCTGGCCGACGGCCATCACCGCTACCACGCGGCCCTGCAGTTCCAGCAGGAACAACTGGATGCCGGCGAGATCGCCCCCGGCCACGCCGGCAATTTCGTGATGATGACGTTGATTGCCTTCGAGGACCCCGGCCTGCTGGTGCTCCCGTACCACCGGATGCTGGGCGGCCTGTCCCCCGAACAATTCTCGGAGGTGCAACGGCGGCTGGGCGAAATATTCCAGGCCGCGCCGATCCGAGGGGATACGCCCCTGGACGCGGAGTCGGCGGCCAGGGAAGCGGCCGGCGGTGACGGTGGCGGTCACGCCATGGTGATGGTGGGACCCGACGGTGAATCCCCCTCCCTGCTGACCCTGCGGCCGGAAGTAAACTGGCGCGACTGGGGCTCGCTGGCGGTCGCCGAAGCGTGGATTCTCGAGGAGAAGGTGCTGCGTCCCGTCCTTGGCGACGCGACCCTGGCCCACCTGGGCTTTATCCACAGCCAACAAGAGGCCGTCGATGCGGTGTCCTCGGGCGGCAGCCAGCTTGCCTTCCTGCTCCGGCCGTTCCCGATGGGGCAGTTCGAGGCGCTGGTCACCCAGCGGCAGCGGCTCCCCCGCAAGTCAACCTTCTTCTACCCCAAACTCCCCACCGGCCTGGTCATCAACCAGTTGGACGGGACTCTATAGTTCCGGCCAACCATCCCGGACTCTGTCATGAACTACGACTACGTTGTTCCAGAGGATTGGGCGAAGTGGGCCCCATCGCCGCTCAACGAGCCTGACTGCTCGCCCCATCCCTTCGACGTGATGGCGGTCTACGCTCTGTACCAGACTGTTTCCCAATGAAGCCAGCCGATGGGGGTAACCACCGACTGAGAATTATACGGTCGCCACTTGTCATCGGTCCGATTCTGGTAGTGACTATATTTTCTGTGGCGTACATTATTTTTGTTGGCACCGTAGGGATAGGCTGGGGTGAACGCGAAGGTAACCTCAGCCCCAACGAAGACTATCACAGGTGGAGCGATACACACTGGTATGCTCCGCAGTCGTTGGAACCCCAGTGGATACCTGCTGGGAGCCGCATTGTTTTCAAAAAGCCATACGACTCCGAAGACCGATGGCCCGACGACCTCTACAGCATTACTTCAGACGGCTCCAGCCTACGTAAGGTCGCTGATGATGCGCGCTGGTTAAACATCTCTCCTGATGGCTCAAGCATCGCCTACAGCACGACGCGAGAACATCAAAAGCTGCCCTACTATATAGAGACCTCCAAGCCGGACGGCTCAGGTCGGCGGCCCATTACCGAGCAAGCATTGAAGGACTACATTCCTGTTGAAGAAGCACTCCTCAATGACGTTTCTCCTTCATGGTCGCCAGACGGCGAGCGCATCGCTTTCGCAAGAATCTCGCACTCCAGTCGTGAGGAAGGTCGGGGTATCTACATCATGAACGCGGACGGCACCAACCAGCATCGGATATTCCGTTTTGAAGGCCGGGGCCTCCACGCTACGTACGCGGTTAGCTCCAAGCAACCTCAGATATTCCGTTCTGGAGAGACTCCTTCAGATGATAGATTACATGACTATGTGTGGGGTCCAGTGTGGTCGCCCGATGGTGGGAAGTTGGCTTTTGTACTTTGGGAATATGAAGCAGGCGGCGGCGAGTCCGTCAACCCGTACGCTCTTTACGAGTCTGTCAATCCGTATGTTCTTTACGTCATAAACGCTGACGGCTCGGGCTTGGTGCGGGCTTTCGAAGCGACCCAGGACAAACCCATAACTCCAGTAGACAGGTCGATAGACGAAATACCAGGACCTCCCATATGGTCACCGGACGGCCGGAAGTTGGCGTTCACCCCTTTTTATTATGAGGCCTCATTTGCGGAAGAAGAAATAACAGTGCTCCACGGAGTTGTTGTGAACACGATAAACGCTGACGGCTCCGGGTTGCAGGCCGCGGCCGAATTCGACGGATCATTTGTAAACAACTTGTCCTGGTCGCCAAACGGAAAGAACATCTTATTCACCACTTTGACTAGGACAGTGTACATAGGTGACGGTGACGGGTCAGGTGTTTATAGCCGAGTGTCAGACGGGTCATATGCAGCTTGGTCTCCCGACGGTTCCAAGATAGCGGTAATTGACTTTGTTTCCGACGAATATCTCTTTACGGTAAACGCAGACGGCTCAGGCCGGCAGGTGTTGGTGAGGAGAGAAGAAGACGGAGACCTGAAGGCTGCCAACAGATGACAGCCATGCTCTCAAGAGAAGCAAAGCTATTCTTCGGCTTGGCCTTCCTGCTCAGGCCGTCCCCCACGGGGCAGTTCGAGGCGCTAGTCACCCAGCGGCAGCGGCTACCACGCAAGTCAACTTTCTTCTACCCCAAACTCCCCACCGGCCTGGTCATCAACCAGTTGGACGGGACTCTATAGTTCCAGCCAACCATTCAAAACGCCGGGCATTGAAGGCTAGAGGATCAAAAATCTGAGTTGCTCTCATCTTCCCTTTGACATCATGGCTATTTACGCCCTATACCAGTCGGTGGACTAAATTGTGATTTCGACGAGGAGAGTATCAATCACGCTTTGCCTGGCGTTGGCTTTGGTTTTAGGAGTCTCATGCCAGGATGATGGAGCAGGCGGCGTGACCGAGGATGCACCCCCATCTCCAGGCCCTACGGCAACATCGGCGATTTCTCCGACTCCCGGAGTGGTCCGCGGTATTGTTTCTGATCCCGACGACCCCTGCGGCATCAGCCTAGGGGGATATTCGGGCGAATACCACGAGGGGTTTTTCCACTGGAGCGGCGACGGATCCTTTTTGGTGTTCGACGTCGACGACGAAATCTGGGCGCTGGATATGTCAAATTCCCGGGTGCGAAAGATAGCCGACGTAGACCCAGACTATAGGGAGGAGGGCGACGAGTATTATAGATATACCGATTATAGATTTCTCTACGGGTTCTACGCCGACGTATCGCCGGACGGATTACGGATAGTGTATTCCACCTGCGAGTACGAGGTTTATCCGCCGTCCGTCATCGGCTGGTCACATCGTGGCGAGGGGAATATACAGGTTTATGAAATCGGTACGGTCAACATCGACGGGGGCGACAAGGAGCGGTCGACTGAGTCGGTGCAGATGGACAACTACCCCGTGTGGTCCCCGGATGGAACGCAGGTCGCCTTCATTTCGGGTATCAGGGGAAGTGCGTATGACGAAGGCCACTACGAACCGGAGTACTCGGCGCTGCACATCAAGTGGGTAGAAGACGGTGAATTAAGAGCGCACCGGATTGCCAAAGTGCTTCGAGGCACTACCGGGGTGGCCCTGTATCCCCCTGTGTGGTCGCCCGATGGTCGGTACCTAGCGTACCTCTTCAATCGTGACAAGTTAAAGCCGTTTGCCCGTGATCTCTACATTGTAAAGGCGGACGGTTCCGAAGAAACCGGATTAGAGGCAGGTAAAACTGTTACGGCGCCCGCCGACTGGTCCCCGGACGGTCGGGAATTGGCCTTCGCCTCCATTGACGAAGAGTCGCCAATAATCTATGCAGTTATGCCCGATGGCACAGGCTTGCGCACGGTTTGGCGCAGCGGATACGACGGCCCGTATGAGCCCATCTCCCAGGTGTCCTGGTCTCCCGACGGCTCGGAACTCCTGTTCGTGTCCGGCAGCGTCTACGTCGTGGGGTCCGACGGCAGCAGCCTGCGGCTGATTGAGTATGGCGCCAGGGCCGCTTGGTCTCCGGACGGGTCAAGGGTTGCCGTCTACCAACCGGGTTATCAGATACTGATCGCGGCCCGTGACGGCACGGACGTGCGCCCGCTGGCGATGGCAGATGCAAACGGCATTTTCCATGCGGTGAAGACGGCCCCGTCTGTTGGCCCGGCGGCGTGCTCGGCGGGCGTCGTCCCGGATCCCGATACAAACCCCGGCCTGGTACGAGACTGCGAAGTCCTGCTGAACATCCGGGACTCTCTTGACACAGGCGAGCAGTTGAACTGGAGCGGAAGCGTTCCCATGGGAGATTGGGACGGGGTCGTCCTGGCTGGCTCGCCTCCTCGAGTCTATGCGCTGGTTCTTCTAGACCGTGACTTAACGGGCATTCTGCCGCCGGAACTCGGCGAACTAGCCGAGCTTCGGACGCTCAACCTAAGCGGGAACTACCTTACAGGAAGCATCCCCCAGGAACTGAGCAATCTATCAAGTCTTAACACAATGTCACTATCCGGCAATCAGCTTACGGGCTGCATTCCAATAGACTTGAGGTATATAGAGAGCACCGACCTTGCTGCACTCGGCCTCCCAAATTGCGAGTAGGCGGTGAGCGGAAAGTGACCGTGATTAACGAAACGACATCGAGAAACCGGATAGCCGCTTGCTTGGCTGGACTGGGCATCGCCTCGCTTTGACTTGATTCCCTAGCCGGCGCTGAACCCCACCTGGGGCAAGACGGCCTTCAGCGTATCCAGTACTTCCTGGATGTCGTCTTCCGACACCTGCCCCATGTGGCCTATTCGGAAGATCTTGCCGCTGAGCTTGCCCTGTCCTCCCGCCAGCACCACGCTGTGCTCGGTGCGGGCCAGGGACACCAGCTTGCCGCCGTCTATTCCCTCCGGCACCTTCACCGCGGTCACGGCGTTGGACGCCCACCGCTCGTCCTGGGCCAGCAGTTCCAGCCCCAAGTCCCTGACTCCGTCACGGGTCATCTGGCCGATGCGGACGTGCCTTTCGAACACGTTTTCCATGCCCTCGGCCAGCAGCGTATCCAAAGCCAGGGACAGGCCGTAGAGGGCCGCAACGTTGGGCGTGAACGGCGTCTCGCCCCGTTCTAGGTAGCTTTGGGCCGCCTGCAAATCGAAGTAGTACCTGGGCATGGTGGCCGGCTCCTGGGCTGCGTGCGCGGCCTCGCTCATGCTGACGAAGGCCAGCCCCGGCGGCACCATGAACCCCTTCTGCGACGCAGTGCTCACCACGTCGCAGCGCCAGCCGTCGGTCGGCAGGGGCACGCATCCCAGGCCGCTGACCGCGTCCACCAGCAGCAGCTTGTCGAACTCCCTCTTGACCACTCCGGCGATGGCTTCCACGGGGTGGGTGATACCGGTGGAGGTCTCGTTGTGGGTGACCAGCACCGCCTTGATTTCCGGGTCGTTCGCCAATGCTTTTCGGATTTCCTCCGGGTCCAGCGGCTCTCCCCACTCGAATGTCAGCCGCTGCACTTGGGATCCGTAGGTCTCGGCAATCTCGGTGTAGCGGTCTCCAAATGACCCGGCGCTGGCGGCCAGCACCTTGTCGCCGGGCGACAGGGTGTTGACCACCGACGCCTCCAGCGCCCCGGTGCCCGAGGCGGTGAGGACGTACACGTCGCCCTGGGTCATGAACACCTGCTTCAGTTGCTCCGTCGTCCGAGTGATGATCTCCCGGAACTCCGGGCCCCGGTGGTTGATCATCGGCTGGGACATTGCCTCCACGATGTCGTCGGGCACCGGAGTAGGTCCGGGCACCCTCAGGTTCTGCCTGGGTATTTTCACCACGTTTCCTTCACCTCATTTGATGATGCAGGCGTCGAGAGCGATGCCTGCAAATGATTGCCCAAGAGCCGGCGCCGCCGCGCCCGTTCGAATCCATGCCGCTATAAGGCCGTTTCAGTCCCATGGGGATACCGGGGGCGGCATCAAGCGAAGTCCGATTATAGCACCTGTCTCCAGGCGTCGCTACGGTCAGTAGAAGCCGCCTCTGGCCCCGCTAATCCGATGCTATAATCGCCTCATGACCACCGGCGTCGAAGTCCTGGAGGGCCTGAACTCCGCTCAACAAAAGGCGGTCGAGACCGTTTCCGGCCCCCTGCTGATTATCGCCGGGCCCGGCAGCGGCAAGACCCGCGTCATCACCCACCGCATCGCCTACCTGGTCCGGGTGCAGGACATCAAGCCCTGGCGCATCGCCGCCGTGACCTTCACCAACAAGGCCGCCAGGGAGATGCGCGGCCGGCTGGAACGCCTGGTCGGCCCCTACAGCGACGCCCTGACCGCATGCACCTTCCATTCCTTCTGCGCTCTGCTGCTCCGTCGCGAGGGCAGCCGCGTTGGACTGCCCTCCAACTACACCATCTACGACGCCGACGACCAGCTTGTCGTCATAAAACAGGCCATGGAACTGGCCGAGTTGGAGCCGAGGCACAACCCGCCCCAGGCTATACGAGGGGTCATCTCCAGGGCCAAGAGCGTATTGATGGACTCCCAGGAACTGGCCCGCCGCAGCGACAACTACTTCGAGGAGAACTGCGCCAGGGTCTACCATCACTACGAGGAACTGCTGTCCCGCAACAACGCCGCCGACTTCGACGACCTGCTCATGCGGGCAGTCCAGTTGTTCCAGGAGTACCCCGACGTTCTGGAGCGCTACCAGGACCAGTATTTTCACCTGATGGTGGACGAGTTCCAGGACACCAACGTGGCCCAGTACCGCCTGGCTAGACTGCTGGCCGAACAGCGCCGGAACATCTGCGTCGTGGGCGACCCCGACCAGTCCATCTACTCCTGGCGCAGCGCCGACATCCGCAACATCCTCAGCTTCCAGCAGGACTACCCAGGCGCAACCGTCGTCTCTCTTGAGGAGAATTACCGTTCCACCGGCAAGATACTGGAGGCGGCCAAGGGCCTGATTTCGGCCAACGGCCAACGGATTCACAAGGACCTGTTCACCCAGAACGCCGGAGGCCCACCGGTGGTGGTGAACGAGGCCTACGACGAAACTGAAGAAGCCTCCTACGTCGTCAGTGAGGTAGCCCGGCTGGTCCGCGAAGAAAGGATGCGGCCCGGCGACTGCGCCGTGATGTACCGGGTCAACGCCCAGTCCCGGGCCCTGGAAGAAGCCTGCCTCCACCAGGGGATGAAATACCGATTGGTCGGGGGTGTCCGCTTTTACCAGCGGCGGGAAGTCAAAGACGCGATGGCCTATCTCCGGGTGCTGCACAACCCTGCGGACGACGTGAGCCTGGCCCGGGTGATAGGCGTTCCACCCCGGGGCATCGGCGCCAAGACCATGCAGGACCTGGCTGCCTGGGCGCAAGGGCAAGACCTCTCCCTGTTTGCCGCCATGCAACGGGTCGCCGCCGACAAGCGGGCCGGCGAGCCGTGCACCGCCAAGTTGAATCCACGGGCTGTCAACGCTATCACCGACTTGGTGAGCCTGTTGGACGGGCTGATAGAGCAGGCAAGCCGGCTCAAGATCGTGGACCTCATCGACCTGGTGTTAGAGGACTCCGGGTTGCGCCGCTTCATCCAAGAAGGTGATGAACAGGACGACCGCCAAGAGGAACGCTGGGAGAATGTCCTGGAGCTCCGGCAGGTGGCCCAGGAGTTCAACGCTGAAGACCCACCGGACGGCCTGGCCACCCTGCTGGAAAGACTGTCGTTGGTGGCGGACGTGGACGGCTACGAAGAGTCTGAAGACTCGGTTACCCTGATTACCCTTCATCAGTCCAAGGGGCTGGAATTCCCGGCGGTGTTCATCGTCGGCTTGGAAGAGGGGCTGCTCCCCCACAGCCGCTCCATGGAAAGCCCGGACCAACTGGAAGAGGAGCGGCGCCTGTGCTACGTCGGCATCACCCGGGCGCAGCGCCGGCTGTACCTGCTCCGGGCCTTCCGTCGGGGATTCATGGGCAGCCGGGGCGGGCCTACGCTGGCCTCGCGATTTTTGCGGGACATCCCCCAGGACCTGATCACCGCGGGGCGGACAACCCAACCGGAAGCCCCCAGGAAGATGCCCCGCGTGGTCTGGTCTGAAGCGGCCCCTGCCCCAGCGCCGGTCAAGCCCGCCCTCCACGTAGGCGACCTGGTCCGCCACTCATCATTCGGCGAAGGCGTAGTGACAGCCTACGAGCCGGATAAGTTGGACGTCCAGGTTACCGTGGAGTTCACCAACGGCGTCGGCAGCAAGCGCCTCCTCCTCAGCTTTGCGCCCTTAGAGAAGATAGAGGGTTAGCTGAACTACCGCAACACCGCCGTTCCCAAGGGCAACTCCACGCCCCATAGCCAAACATTGACACAGCCACTCCCGCAAGGCATGATAGCCACCGATTCCCCTTTAGGAGGCCAGCCGACAATGAAGACCAAGGCCGCAGTGCTCTACGAGGTACGCCAACCCCTGGTCATCGAGGAAGTAGAACTGGACGACCCCAAGCAGGGAGAGGTGCTGGTTAAGGTGGGCGCGGCAGGAATCTGCCGCAGCGACCATCACTTCATGTACGGCGACTCACCCGTCGCCCTGCCGGTGGTGCTGGGCCACGAAGGCGCCGGCATCGTGGAGAAGGTCGGGCCTGGGGTGACGTCGGTCAAGCCTGGCCAACAGGTCATCCTGTCCTTCGTCCCCTCCTGCGGCCAGTGCAAGTCCTGCCTGTCAGGCCATGGCAATATCTGCGACACCCATATGGCCTCCGGTCCCAAGATGTTCGACGGCACCACCCGGCTGCACAAGGGCGGCCAGGACATCCACCACATGGGGAAGGTAGCCTGCTTCGCCGAGCACTGCGTGGTGCCCGAGGCTGGGTGTGTGCCCACCCCGGCGCCCATGCCCATGGACAAGGCGGCCATGATCGGCTGCTGCGTTCCCACCGGCGTGGGGGCGGTCCTCTATTCGGCCAACGTCCAGCCGGGCAGCACCGTGGCGGTCGTCGGATGCGGCGGCGTGGGCGTCAACGTGATTATGGGGGCGCGGTTGGTCAACGCCTCCAAGATCATCGCCGTGGACATCCGGGAGAGCCAGTTGGAATTCGCCATGAAATTCGGGGCCACCCACTCGGTCAACGCATCGGACAGGGATCCGGTGGAACAGGTCAAGGAGCTTACCGGCGGCCGCGGCGCCGACTACACCTTCGAGGTCCTGGGAGGCGCCGAAACCACAAAGGCAGCCTACGACATGTGCGCCAAGAAGGGCACGGTGACCGTCGTCGGCATCGCCCCCTTTGGCGCCGAAGCCCCCATCAACGCCGTGGACCTGGTACGCAACGAAAAGACCCTCAGGGGCACCTACTACGGTTCGGCCCGCGCCCAGGTGGACTTCCCGGTGTTGGCGGAGATGTACCTGGCGGGCAAGCTGGACCTGGACAGCCTGGTAATCCGCCACTACACCCTGGACCAAATTAACGAAGCCTACGGGGACATGGACAAGGGAGAGGTCGGCCGCGGCGCCATAGTCTTCGGCTAGACATCAGCCTGCCCGCCGAAAAGCCCAGGGAGTTCGAGGCCCATTAGCCAAGATGGACAGCGCGGTGGTTAAGCTGGTGGAGTCCGAGCCCGAGTTGGACTCGGCCATGCAAGTCCGGTTCCGGGTCTTCGTGTCCGAGCAGGGAGTGCCCCCCGAGGAAGAGTTGGACGAGGCCGACGCCTCGGCTATCCACGCCATCGTCCTGGTCAACGGCCAAGTCGTCGGAACGGGCCGGCTACTGCTCGAGGATGGCGACCAAGCCCGCATCGGACGCATGGCGGTGGAGATGCAGTGGCGGCGGCAAGGAATCGGCTCCCAAGTCCTGGCTTTCCTGGAAGACACCGCCCGGGCCGAGGGAACCCAGCGCGTTACCCTCCACGCCCAGGAATACGTCAAGAACTTCTACGCCGCCCACGGCTACCGTGAACACGGGGCCACCTTCCTGGAGGCCAACATCCCCCACGTAGAGATGCGCAAGGATTTGTGAGTCAGTTTGCTTCGGTCCTCGCTTACCCAGTGAGCACTGCCTCAATCACCCGCACCTCGGTCTTGGCGATTAGGGCGCCGGGCATGGCGCCAAGGGCTTTGCGCTCCGGTGAAGTCACGTAGGTTCTGGTCTTATTCTCCAGGTCCTCAAGGCTGTCGAAGTTGCGGACCCAGATGAACTCGGTGCGCTCGTCGTTCACCCAGGTGCGCTCGATGGGTATCCCGTACTGGGCGTGAATCGGCCTGAGTTGCTCATCGAATACCTTGAGCCATTCGTCCATCTTCCCGTTGTTGATTGTGTAAATCCGTAGCTGGGAAACCATTCTTCTCCTCCTAGCTGTTCATTGAGTAGCCCACGCCGGGGCCGGGCAACCTCAGCCCAGCTTGAACCGCTTGTATGTCTCCGCATACTTGAATCCCGCCTTGGCTCCCGCATCTCCCTTCCATTGCCTCATGTGGGTGTCCACGTCGAAGTCCCCGATCTGGGATGCGTGCTGTTGCAAAGCCTTGACGCTGGTATCGATGTGGTCCGTTACGTCGACGTAGTGGTCTGCATCATCCCCGGCCCAGACCCATAGCTCCCGGACCTTGTGGGGCTCCAGCCCCTCTTCCAATAGCTCCGGAAAGGTCAGCCGGTCTCGGGCCGAGGGAAAGACCGCGGCCATGGCCGCCTCTCCTGCCGCCAAGTGGTCGGGATGCTCTATCCACCCGTCGGCGTCGATCTTGCGCACCGGGTTTGGGCAGATCAACACGTCGGGCTTGTACCTCCGGATCGCCCTGGCGATGTCCCGCCGCAGCGACAGGGTCGGCTCCAGCATGGCGTCCTCGTATCCCAGGAACACCACGTCGTGGAGCCCCAGCACCTTGCCCGCGTTCCGCTGCTCCTGTTCGCGCACCTTAATCAGTTTGTCCCTGCTCATCTCGGGATCCGAGCTTCCCTTGCTGCCGTCGGTGCACACCACGTATACCACTTCCCAACCTTCCGCGCACCACTTGGCCGCCGTGCCCGAGCAGCCGAACTCGGCGTCGTCGGCGTGGGCGAACACAGACATCCCCCGCCGGAAAGGTTCTTCCTGTTCAGCCATTGATCGCCGCCTCCCGACAATAGACGCTATCAGCCACAGAATAACGCTCCCTGGGCCAGGCCCGGGGAGCGGTCGCCGCCCTCGCGGCCCGAACTAGCTTCCAGTTTAGCACAGGTTAGACCGGCATCACGTCCTGAGGCTCTCGAAGGGCCTGCTACTAGGCTGTCCGTTCGCCCTGAGGGAAATCGAAGGGGGAACGGACAGCCGGGGTTTCGCACCGCCCCTCCTACCTAGGCGTCCTCCCGGAGCGGCTCCTCAACCGTCGCGGCGCCCGGCGGCGGGGACGGGAAGGCATGGAGGGCGACGGCTGGTCCTCAGGAGGGAGAACAACCGGTGTCGGGGGAGGCGGTGATTCAGCGTCGGGACTGTTTTCCAGCCTGTACCTAGCCCACATCACTTGCGTAGCCAGCGTCATCAACAGACCGGGCACGATAATCATTACGGAAATACCGATGGCGTCTCCCCCTTCCGCCAGGGCCCGGCGAAAGATGATGCCAAACAATATCGCACCGACGACTAGGTGCGCCCACCCCAGTCCCTTCAGCACGGTGTGGTTGTGCCAGGGAGACCGCAACATCAGGATGCCCCATACCGGCCACAGGATCCCAAAGGGAGCCGTTACTACGGGCCATCCCATGATGAACGCGCCTACGAGGAACCAGGTCTGGTAATACCAGGGGCGTCGGGGGCTGAGTGCTAGCGGGTCCGGCTGCTCCACGTCATCCCTGCGAGGACTAGTTCCGGGCCAGCAGCAGGTGGAACTCCAGCATGTCGATGGGCCGCTGCCTCTGGATGGAAGCCGTGGCGTATTCGATGCACAACCGGGCAAACCCGGAGTAGCGAAAGATGTTGGAGCCCAGGGTCACCAAGGGGACCTCCGGGCCCAAGTCCACGTCCAGCTTGCTGGCGTCATCGTGGTCGATTTGCAAATCGACCCGGCGTCCGGTAAGCCGTTCTATCTTGCTGCCGATGCGGCCTATGAACTGCTGGTCATCCAAGCCAATGAGCTCCTGAATGCGCTGCTGCGTCCAATGGGGGTGGCGCCAACTAATTCTACCATCACCCAGGCCGGCGCAGAAATCGGCCCTTTACCGAGGGAAGTGCGTTTGTTGGGGGATTCGAAACAACGGTCGGATGGGCTGGCTTATGCGCCGACTCGTGGCGTCTGGGCGACGAAATCCTGCGCCGCCCGATATAGTTGTGGACAGAGGGAGAATTCATAGCATCATCAACGAGTTGGGCGTATGATGAACTCAATGGAAGAAGAGGGGGCCATATATGCGCATTACACACACCAGCGTTTTCGTAAGCGACCAGGACAGAGCTCTGAAGTTCTACACCGAGGTCTTAGGCTTTGTGAAAAAGCAGGACGTTCCCGTGGGGCAATTCAAGTGGCTTACCGTCGTCTCGCCCGATGACCCTGATGGGACCGAGGTTCTGCTTGAACCAAATGAAAACCCGGTATCACAAGCATTTCAAAAAGGGATTTTTGACCAAGGCATCCCAGCAGCGTCCTTCGGCGTTACGGACATTCGCGCAGAGTATGAGAAACTGAACTCGCTGGGCGTGGCCTTTACGATGGAGCCGCTGGAAGTGGCCAACGTCACCATAGCCGTCTTTGACGACACCTGCGGCAACCTTATTCAGATCAGGCAGGACTAGGCTTGTCAGCAAATCGTCAGCGGCCCCTGGCCGGAGGGACATGACCGCGGGGCTGCCATAGCGTCTTCGACGGCCACAGGGGACAAATGCACTTCCCTCCCCTCCGTCCCCAGGCTGGCGGGGCCCCAGCCTGGTCTATGAAACGACGGTCTCAGAAGAACTACTGACAGTTTGCCCCTTCCCAACCTTTGGGCTCCCGCTCTATCATAGATATTAGTCCCAAGCGGCCCGAAATTTAGGCAAGCCGGGCTGGGGTAGGATGGCCTGTCCGTCCAACCCGTCCCTCAATGGGCCAACACCCGAAATGGGATGAAATGGGACAGAATGGTAGGGAATCTAAATTTTTCAGCCTTCGGACTTCCGGGGATGACAATCTGAGCAGGACGGCAGCCAAGACCCCGATCCTGCTGGGGACAGGCAACCCAGCAAAGACAGACTCCCTGCAGCGGCTATTGGAAGGCCTCCCCGTCGACCCCGTAACCCCCAGGGGGCTGGGCCTCGCCGTCGAGCCCGAGGAAACAGGCGATACCCACCTGGCCATCGCTGCGGTCAAGGCCCGGGACTGGTCTCGGGCCGGTTTGATGCTGGCCGTCGCCTCCGACGGGGGCCTCCGGATTCCCGCGCTGGGGCCCGGGTGGGACAGCCGCTACACCCACCGGTTCGCCGGGCCCGACGCCGACGATGCCCAGCGCCAGCACCGCCTGTTGCAGTTGATGCGCCCCTTCCGCGGCGAAGACCGGCGGGCCTCGTGGGTCGAGGCCTTGGCCGTGGCCGACCGGGGCAGGCTCCTCGCCGCCTGGGAAGTACAAGGGGCCACCGGCCTTATTTCAGACAGCGCTTCTGCTCTGCCCCGGTCCCTGGGTTTCTGGGCTTTCTCCGTCTGGCGCTTCCCCGCGTATGACAAGACCTACGACCAACTGTCGCCCCAGGAACTTGAAGACCTCAATGACCACTGGGCCCGCCTCCGCCGGTTGGTTCAAAGCTTCCTCCACCTATACCGGGCCCACGCCCAATAGACTGCCTGCCTCGCCGCGCCCTACCTGCCGCCGCTGGTGAGCGGGCGAGGGTGTGCTATACAATAGCCGTCGGAAGGACGTTTAGCAGTGAGTGCCAACAACGCCGCACCCGCATCCATAGACGAGGTCCAGAACCTCCTGCGCCGGCAGGGATACGTCTCCGACCGAAGCCTGGCTGTCCCCATGTTCCTGGCCCTCAAGCTGGAACGGCCCCTGTTCCTCGAAGGCGAAGCCGGCGTCGGCAAGACGGAGATCGCCCGGGCCCTCGCATCCGGCTTGGACACCGAGTTGATACGGCTGCAGTGCTACGAGGGGTTGGACATCAACCACGCCGTCTATGAGTGGAACTACGCCCGGCAACTGCTGGAAATACGGTTGATGGAAGCCGGCGGCGACGCGGAGCGGCAGGACAGGGCCCAGAGCCTGTTCACCGAGCGCTTCCTGATCAAGCGTCCCTTGCTCCAGGCCATCGACGGCGACCGGGCCAAGGCCCCGGTGCTGCTCATCGACGAACTGGACCGGGCCGACGAGGAGTTCGAGGGCTTCCTGCTGGAGTTGCTGGCCGACTTCCAGATAACCATCCCCGAACTGGGAACGTACCAGGCCAGCCACCGGCCCCTGGTCGTGATTACCTCCAACCGCACCCGGGAGATTCATGACGCTCTCAAGCGCCGTTGCCTGTACTTCTGGATCGGCTACCCGGACTTCCAAAAAGAGCTCCAGATAGTCACCACCAGGATACCCGAAGCGCCCCGCCGCCTGGCCGAGCAGGTAACCGGGTTCATCCAGGAGCTGCGCCAGACGGAACTGTACAAGGTGCCTGGGATTTCCGAAACCCTGGACTGGACGACGGCCCTGATGGCCCTGAACCAGCAGGACCTGGACCCGCAGGTCATCGACGACACCCTGGGGATTATGCTCAAGTACCAGGACGACATAGAGTTGGTGCGGGGCGAGCCGGTGCGGGCGATGCTGGACCGGTCACGAAACCGGGCTCCGGGCAGAGGAAGGCGGCGCGGCTCGTGACTTCAACCGCCGCTCCTCGCGCCGACGTAGAAGAAGCTCCAGCCAGCCTGCTGCACAACCTGATGCTCTTCGCCGGGGTGCTGCGCCGGCTGGGCCTGGACGTGGGCTCCGGCAACGTCCTCGACCTCGTCCGCGCCACCGAATACGCCCCGATGGGCCGCAAGCAGGACTTCTATCAAGCCGCACGCTGCCTGCTGGTCCACCGCAAGCAAGACCTTCCGGTGTTCGACGAAGCCTTCCAGGTCTTCTGGCGCAGGCCTGCGTCCCGCCAGTCCACCCGCGACCTGCGGTCCCTCGGCGAGAACCGGCGGTTCCGCAAGCCCCAGATCGGGCCTCCACCGGCAGGAGACGCTAACGACGGCGGCAGCGACGGCCCAGACCAGTCCGGTGTCCACGTCGACCTGACCCGGACCTACAGCGCCAGGGAGGTGCTGCGGGAGAAGGACTTCGCCGACTTTACCCCCGCCGAGATTCACGACGCCCGGCGCATGATGCAGGAACTGTCCTGGAACCTGGGACGGCAGCGCACCCGGCGCTTGGTCCCAGGCTACGGAAACGCCTTAGACCTGCGAAAGACGTTGCGGGAGGCCCTCAAGTTCGGCGGCGAGCCCCTGGAGCTGGCCCGCTTGCAGCGCAAATACAAAGTCCGGCAACTAGTGCTCATCTGCGACGTCAGCGGCTCCATGGAGCGCTACACCCGAATGTTGCTCCACTTCATCCACAGCCTCTCCGGCAACCTGGACCAGGTGGAAGCCTTTCTGTTCGCCACGAGACTAACCCGGATAACCCGGTTCCTGAAGCACCGTGGCGTCGACCAAACCGTAAACGAGTTGGCCAAGGCGGTGCCCGACTGGTCGGGCGGAACGCGCATCGGACAGGCCCTCATGACCTTCAACTACCGGTGGCTGCGGCGGGTCATGGGGTCAGGCTCAGTCGTGATGATCATATCTGACGGCTGGGACCGAGGCGAACCGGAACTGCTGGCCCGGGAGGCGGCCCGGCTGCAGCGCAGTTGCCGCCGCTTGGTGTGGCTCAATCCATTGCTGGGATCCGCCGAGTACCAACCGTTGACCAGGGGCATGCAGGCGGCCCTTCCCTACACCGACGACTTCCTGCCCGTGCACAACCTCAACAGCCTGGAAGCACTGGCCCGTCACCTGAACAGTTTGGGGCCTCAGCGCGTTCTCGGCCCCGGTTACCGCCCAGACCCTGCGCCGGAGCCTGAACCAGAGCTCCAGCCGGTGCGGCCGGCGACCGCCCAATTACATTCGGAACCCACGTTCAGGCACCCCATGTGGGGGCGACGACGCACGTAGCCGTTAGGCGATAGCGGGATTCGAACCAAGTGGATGACCGGGTAGGACTCTAGAAAGCTATCGAGTCGCCACTTTCCGGCGGGGCCCGGTGTACCGGCGGAACCAAGCGGAGAGCTTGGCCCAATGTCCGGATGACCGGGCCGCGAATACACTCCAGTTGGCCCGCCATTGGGCCCTCATCCTCTCCATGACCTTCTCTTTGTCGGCCAGCCAGTGGCGCATGGCCACCTCGATGGCCGTCCTGCTGCCGGGCCCAACGTACCGGCGGAACGACGCCGACAGCCGGGCCCAACCATCAGCCAAGTCTCTTTGGATCACGTCCCAGTTACCGCGAGGCACGCGCCGCAGCATCCGCAGAACTGCCGCTTTGTAGACCGGCCAGCGGCGAACACCCAATTCCATGACCGCAAAGGCCGCGACCGTCAGCAACCCCCCAGCAACGGCATCCAAAATGAAATGATTTCCAGTAAGAGTGATGGCGAAGAAGGTCAGCACTGGATACAACAGTCCCAAGACTTTGAACCAGCCTTTGAAAGTCCTCACAAACAACACCCCAAGGATTACCGTCCAGCTGAAGTGGAGGCTGGGCATGGCCGCGTGTGAGTTGTAGAGATGGGCCATCTCAGAGCTTCCGTAGAACGCCGGGCCCAACGCCTGAATCGTGTTGCTGGCCGGATGCTGGAAGTGCTCGGCCAAGTTAAACGGCGACGTAACGGGGAACAGCGCGAAGATTACCAACGCGAAGGCCAGATTGACTACCACCACGGTGCGGTAGTAATAGTACCTGGGCCTGTTGCGGAGATATAGGAGGAACCCGACGAGGCCGATTATTGGCCAGTAGGTGAAGATATAGACCCCGTTGAAGAAGAGAGCCAGCCATTCGGCTCGCGCCAGCATCCAGGCCTGCCAAGCCGGTTCCCAGAACACCCCCAGCCACATCTCAGCCGAAACGACGCGGTGGGCATTCTCCAAGCCCTTGGCTTCCAGGTCGGGAAACACGAGGCCCCGGGAGCCCAGGTACACCAGATAAGCCCCGATCACAAGGGCCAACTCCAGCAGGTGGGCTCGCCAGGGAGACTGGGAGGCAGCAGTGGCAAACCTGCTCAGTCGCGGGCGCAGATGCGCCCGTCCTCTTTCTACCTGGAGGGTGGCCAGGAGAAAAAGTCGTTGAGCTTCGGCCTTCAGCAGGCGGCCGCCGCTGAGCCGGGCAGTCTTGTTGCTAAGCAACTACACCCCCACTCGTGGTCGAACCCCCATTATACAACGGCTCTCCAGCAAGCTCGTATACGCCGGGGTCACCGCCTCACGGCAAAGGGAAGCTCGCGGCCGGCCAAACGAACGCCGAGCCGTTCCCTGATTTGAGGCACGAACAGCCGGCGGCGAATACCCAATTCCATTACGCCGAAGGCAGCGGCCATCAGCAAACCGCCGGCAATGGCATCCATAATGTAATGATTGGCCGTTATGGTAATTGCCAACAGGGTCGCCGTGGGGTAAATGATGCCGAATATCTTGACCCACTTGTTTGGAGTGGTGAGAAAGAGGACGCCAAACATGACGGTCCAGCTAAAGTGCAAGCTGGGCATGGCCGCGTAGGGGTTGTAGTAGTTGGCGAACTCCCGGCTGGCATAGAAAGTCGGACCGAAGGCCTTGATAGTGTCGACAAACGAATGCTCGGTCATCATCCGGGGCGGGGCCAACGGGAACAGCATGAACGCCAAGAGGGCCAGCGCGAAGCTCAGCAGCACGATATTCCGGTAGTAGATATACCGGGGCCGGTCTTTGACGTAGAGAATCACTCCGGCCGTCACTATAATCGGCCAGAAGGTGATGATGTACGTCCAATTGAAGACGACAACCAGCGCCTTAGCGCCGTCGATGGCCCATGACTGCCAGCTAGGCTCCCAGAAGAAGCCAAGGGATTTTTCCAACGAGATTATCTTGGCAGCGTTGGCCAGCGCGATTGCCTCGACGTCGTCGAACACCAGGGCCCTGGTGTACATGTAGGCGAAATAAGCGCCGGCGACGATGACAATCTGCCACATGTGGGGAGACGCCACCCTCAGCCAGGCTCGCGCCGTGGCATTTAAGGGCATCCTGTCCACTATCGCTTCAGGCTGCCAGACGCTCATGCTCTCGATTTGCCTTCGCATTGGTTGAGCGCAACGCCCCTTGCAGACGACTGTTTCGTATCCATATTTGCCGAATTGGTAATTCTCTATGGCGTGGTCTGGACTTTGGCGGAAATAACGAGTCTAGCGGGGAACGGCGGGAGAGAGTCCGGCGAATCTATGGGCTACCCCACCCTTCCGCCAAAATCGACCGAGGTTTTCTACTCTTTCATCGGCCGTTCGACGGACTCGGTTAGCAAAGGAGCGCGCACGCTGGGCACTGCAGGAGCCACCGTGTCCCGTCCGTTGCGGCGAGCCCGGCCGGGGGGCGCCCCGTTCACCTGGTCCGGCTTCAAGTTTACCGGCCCTCTTTTCCGCGCCGCCCGGCTGCCCTGATACACGCTGCAGGACAGACATCCCAGCCACTGCGTAGGCGTATACCCCTCGTCGAACAAGCCTCTGGCTGCGGCGTACTTGGGGTTGTTCCAAATCTGTTGAATGGTGTCGGTGGAAGCGTCGCCGAAATCTTCAGATTTGTCGGTCAAATAGCAGCACGGGGCAAAACCGCCGTCCCAGTTGACCACAGCGCTGCGCCACAGCCGCCAGCACCGTTGCCCGTCTTCCTGGTAAGGCTTGAGAAAGGGATCTTCCCGCTGATATTCCGGATGGTCCCGGGGCAGCCAGCGCTCGGCTTCCCCGCGGTCGTTCATGCCATGGGGGAAGTCGACCTTCTTGAATACCAGCGAATTCACCCCCAGATCAGCGGCCAGGCGGCTGGCTTCGTCCATCTGGTGCTCGTTCTGCTGCATCACAATGAACTGCCACTCCAGGTGGGGCGTGGAATAGCCTAATTCCTGCTTCTTCTGCACCAGCAACTTCAGGTTGTCCAAGACCCTGTCTAGCCGTCCTCCAACCCGGTATTGCTCGTACACCTCTTGCGTAACGCCATCTATGGAGATGATCATCACGTCCAACCCGGCCTTGATGATGCTTTCCGCCATCTCCGGAGTCAACGGCTTGTTGAGATTGGTGCTGATTATGGTGGCGATATTGTTCTGGTGGGCGTAGCCTACGAAGTCGTGTATCCGCTTATTCAGGAAGGGCTCGCCCCAACTGTAGAGGGTTAGCCACACGCAGTAGTCCTTGATCTGGTCTATGGTCTTGGTGAACAGGTCATAGTGCATGACGCCCTGGTCCCTGTGGATGGTGCCGAGGCCGGTGTGGCACAGGGGGCACCTGAGCTGGCAAATGTTGGTGGTGTCTATTTCCCACTCGAACGGCATCCCCCAGACCCTTTTGCGGCCAAACCGCAACTGGGCCTCGACGCGGAGGACGTTCAAGAGCTTCTTCCAACTGAAGTACCGGAAAGCCAGGGTGAAGCGTTGCTGGCTCCGGTCGCCGGCCAGCGAGTTCACCACACTGGCGTTGACCTGCAGGCGGTCCCATCCCCACACCAGTTTTTTGACGTATCGGTCTAACGCAGTAGCCACTGCTCACCTGCATTGCTTGGAGTAAGTGCGCTGCTTGGCATGTTCAGAAGACGGTTACGCCGAGGACGTAAGGCGTATCATCATAACTCTGGCGGCGCTCACGATTCAACCCTGCGAGGGCAAATAAACCGGTCTTTTTCACGAGCGCTTCCCGCACATCGAGCGACCCTGGTAGGCGGTCATTTCAGGTAACGCGTAGTTTACCAGACGCCCGCGGGAAATGTGAATACGGCCGGCGTGCGGGGTGAAACTGGCGCGTCACGTCCCGGGAGTGTTTAGTCACGGCGCAAGGGAGGCCAAACGCCCAGAGGCTCGTTCATCAACGCCCCTGGACTACCCGACCCGTAAGAGCGAAGGCGTCTTTGCTAGGTCGCCTCCGCCAGACCGATCAGGCTGTCAAGGCCAATTGCAACTGCCTCTGCTGGCCGACCGTGGTCCGGGGAGCTGGTCTTGAGGCGAGGCCCCACCGCCTCCTTGCCTCGTCCACCTGTTCCAGGACCCGCCGAGTGTAGTCCCGGGGAGCGTAGGTCTTGCGGTACAACTTGGCGTAAGCGGGGATTAAGCGAGGATGGGTCTCTCTCAGCATGGGCATAAACCATTCCTTGGAGCCGGGTTTGAGGAACAGCAGGTTCCCCGCCAGGTACTGGGCCTTGTGAGCCGCCGCGGCGGCAGCCACGGCGTCAATGCTTTCCGGGTCGTCGGAGATACCTGGAAGCAGTGGCGCCATTATTATCCCAGCGGTCACTCCGCTTTCCACCAGAAACTGCATAGCCTCGAGCCTGGCTGCGGGGCTGGGCGCCCCCGGCTCGGTCAGCTTCCAGACCCGTTCGTCGACGCTGCCGACGCTGAAGTTAACTTGCACTCCAGCATTTTCAGCCAGTTCCAGTAACACGTCCACGTCCCGCCGCACCAAAACGCCCTTGGTGGTAATAGACGCCGGGTTGTGGAATTCGGCCAGCACCTGGATGATTCGACGGGTCAACTGGTAACTGGCTTCGGCGGGTTCGTAGGGGTCCGACGCGGTTCCGATGGCTATGGACTCTCCCATCCACCTAGACCGCCGCAACTCGGCTCTCAGCACTTTCGGAGCGTTTACCTTGGCGAATACCCGCTGTTCAAACTCCCGCCCGGCGTCCATTCCCCAATACTCGTGGGTAGGGCGTGCATAGCAGTAGCGGCAGGCGTGGCGGCAGCCCCGGTACGGGTTCAAGGTCCATTTGAATGGGAAGTCAGGAACGTCGATGCGGTTAAGCAGCGTCTTGCAGTAGATTTCTTGCACTTCAGCGCCGGCCATGAGATCACCCTAACACTAGCAAATTTAGAACATTTATGCTAATTATAGGGGCTCTTTGGCCCGTAGGTCAATGAGAGGTTGTCATAACGCCGCGGATAGGGGAGGCCCTTAACGCCGGTACACGTACCCCGTTTCGCTGCGCTGGCAATTCAGCCGGCGGTTCAGGTGCAGGCCCTCCAAGATGAACTCGGCAGACGAGGCCAATACCTCAGGCCGCTGGTCGTCGGTCAACCTGCTGACTGCATCGGAGAAGCCCTCGATCCGCTGAATCATCGCCAGATACTCCAAAGCAGGCTTTTCGCTGCCCGTCTCCGCTGTCTCTCCCAAGTCAAACGCGGTAATCACTGGCTCCAGTTCAGCAGGGTCGAAATAGTTGCCGAAGACTCGCAACACCCCCCGGCGGGTTAAGTCGTCGACCACCCGGCTCTCCTTGCCCTCGTCGAAGGTCTCCAACTCGATCTTCCCTGAGAAAGAGGCGACTATGTACGGCAAGTCACTTACCCTTGGACAGACCCACTGGTCGCCGTGGACTATCGCCCGGCGCAGGGCGTTGCCCAATAGCGTCTCGAAGTTGGCGATTGACACCCGGACACTGACCCCGGAACGCTGGTTGATCTCGCTGCTGCCCCGGGCCTGTGCCGTAATCTCCGCCAGCACTTCTTTGATGTACTCCGGCACTACCATTTTCTCTTCATCGGGAAAACGGGACCGCTCCTGTTCCATGATGGCGATCTCATCTTTGGGGTCTCTTGGGTAGTGGGTATAGATTTGAGACCCGTACCGGTCCTTGAGCGGAGTGACAATGCGCCCCCGGTTGGTGTAGTCCTCGGGGTTGGCGGTGGAGACCACGTATACATCCAAGGGCATACGGACCCTATAGCCCTTAATCTGCACGTCCCTTTCTTCCATCAGGTTGAATAACCCCACCTGGATTCGTTCGGCCAAGTCCGGCAACTCGTTGATGCAGAATATTCCCCGGTTTGTCCGTGGCACCAGGCCGTAGTGGATGACCAATTCGTCGGACAGGTAGTGGCCTTCAGCAACCTTGATGGGGTCTATTTCGCCGATCAGGTCGGCGATGGAAATGTCCGGCGTGGCCAGCTTCTCCGAATACCGCTCCTCCCGGTGCAGCCATTCGATGGGCGTGGCGTCACCCTTGGCGGCCACAGTGTCACGGCAAGCTCTGCAGACGGGATTATAGGGGTTGTCGTTTATCTCGCAGCCGGCAATCTTCGGGATATATTCGTCCAAGAGGGCGACCAGATGGCGGATCATGCGGGACTTGGCTTGGCCCCGCTCTCCCAGCATGATCACGTCTTGACCGGCCAGGATAGCGTTCTCCAGCTGGGGGATCACCGTATCGTCAAAGCCGATGATGCCCGGAAACACCACTTCTTCGGCCCTGATTTTCGCAATCAGGTTCCTGCGCATTTCTTCTCGGACGGGCAGGACGTGATAGTGAGACTTACGCAACTGGCCGATTGTCCGGGCTTTCTTCGCAGCAGGCATGCTCATCGCTCCGTCAGTAGTTCAGGCCCGTCCCAAGCTCCGGCGGGGACGCCTGGGGCCAGTGGGTTTCGTTCCGCGTGGGTTTCGCTCAATGTTTCCCTCACTGGAACTTTGCCGGTGACAGTATAGCTTAATCCGGCGCGCTCCTCGATTCAGGGCAACTCCCTGACCCAGGTATTCCCTGTTTTCTCGGGTTGGATTATAATCGAGTCCAAGACCTCAGGAGACTAGGTTCCCAAGATGCTCCATCGGTTGGCAGTCCCACTATTTTTCCTGCTGGCACCCAGGTTCTTGCCGCAGATAGTCCGGTTCCTGCGGTTGGTCTGGCGCCTACAGTGGGACAGGCGCGTCCCCATCGTGCTCCGGGCGCTGGTGCCCTTGGCCATCGTCTACGCTATATCGCCCTTCGACCTCGTAAGGGACCGGGTGCCAATCGTGGGCAGATTCGACGACTTCATTATTCTTGGCCTGGCCGTGCTCTTCCTGGTGAAGCTGTCTCCCAAGCACGTTGTAGACGAACATCTGGGCACGCCGCCCCCTCCCAGGCCGGAAGACCAGGACCCCTCCAACGTCGTTGACGGCTCATCCCGTCCGGTTGACTAGCGATACTCCAACCTAAACCAGGGCCGCGTCAACGCCAAAGCATCCCAAAGCCCGGCAACGTCTGGAGAGTCACCCGTTTCGATAACGTCCTCCGGTCCGCTCGACTTCGCAGCCATCGTACCTGCCGACGGCATGGGGATCTACGTCCACGTCCCATTTTGCAAGACCAAGTGCCCTTACTGCGACTTCAATACCTACCAGGGCATAGAGAGCCTCACGAGCGCATACATTGATGCAGTAACAGAAGAAATAGCCCTTTGGGGATGGGTGTTGCAAAGCCCCCGCGTCAACACCATCTTCCTGGGTGGAGGAACGCCCTCCTATCTGCCCAGAGACGGTGTAGGCCGCATCATCCAGGCGATGCGCAACGCCTTCCCTCTGAGGCGCGATGCCGAAATCACGGTCGAAGCCAACCCCGACGATCTGGACAGCGCGAAGTGCGACTATCTGCTCTCCCTTGGAGTCAATCGCCTGAGCATTGGCTTGCAGAGCACGAACCCTGGCCTACTGAACATGCTGGGCCGCCGGCACGGGTCGGAGCAGGCAGCCCTGGCTTTTAGAACAGCGCGGGCCGCGGGATTTAACGACGTGAACCTTGACCTGATGTACGGCCTTCCCGAACAGACCATCGACCAGTGGCGGGATACCGTCGAGCAAGTAACTTCGTGGGGCCCGCAACACCTGTCCCTATATTGCCTGACGCTGGAGGAAGGGACGCCGATGCACCGGCAGGTTCGGGAAGGCGGACTGCCAAAGCCGGACGAAGACCTGGCGGCGGACATGTATTCCCACGCTCGGTCGGCGCTGGAAGGGGCAGGGTACCATCACTACGAAGTGTCCAACTGGTGCCGGCCGGGTCACGAAAGCCGCCATAACATCGGCTATTGGCGCAACCTCCCATATCTGGGAGTCGGGCCCGGCGCCCACTCTTCTTTGGCGGGATACCGCTTCTGGCAGGTCTCCTCGCCCCGGCAATACATCGCCAGCGTCAAACAGTGGGCCGAAGGCGACCCCAAAGCGTGTTCCGCCATGACCGGGGAGTTGCTCGGGACTATCTGCCCCGTCTCCGGCTGGGAGCAAATTGACATCGATACGGCCTGCGCCGAGACTATGTTCCTGGGTTTGCGCCTGCTCGACGGCCTGGACCTGGCAGTAGCCTCGGAGCAAGTCGGAATAGACTTGGAATCAAAATACCGGCCCCAGATACGCGACCTGGTCGACCTGGGTATGCTGGAGCGGCAGGACTCGCGGCTACGGCTGACCAGCGGCGCATACCTCATAGCCAACCAGGTGTTCATGCGCTTCGTCGAGGCCCCTGCCTGATGTACGTAATAGGGACCGCCGGCCACGTGGACCACGGCAAGTCTACGCTGGTCAAGGCTCTGACCAACATCGACCCCGACCGGCTTCCCGAGGAGAAGGCCAGGGAGATGACGGTGGATCTGGGCTTTGCCTGGATGACCCTGCCCAGCGGCCGGGAGGTTAGCATCGTCGATGTGCCCGGCCACGAACGTTTCATTAAGAACATGCTGGCCGGCGTCGGGGCCATAGACGTAGCCCTGCTCATCGTGGCTGCCGACGAGAGCGTGATGCCCCAGACCCGGGAGCACCTGGCCATTCTGGACATCCTCCAGATTCGCCGGGGCCTCGTTGTCATCACCAAGACTGACCTGGTGGAAGAGGAACTGGCCGAACTGGTGAAGGCCGAGGTAGAGGACGTCCTGGAAGCCACTTCCCTGCGCGGCGCGCCCATCGTAGCAGTATCCGCCTACACCGGGGACGGCTTGGATAGTCTGCGGGCAGCCATCGACCAGATTCTCGATGAAACCGAACCGAGAAAGGACCTGGGCCGGCCCAGGCTTCCCGTCGACCGCTGCTTTTCCATAGCCGGATTCGGCACCGTGGTCACCGGCACGCTCATCGACGGCTCGCTGGCCATCGGCCAAGAGGTTGAGGTGGCCGGGTCGGACCGCCGCGGGCGAATCAGGGGATTGCAGAGCCACAAGGAAAAGGTCGACCGCGCCCAGCCGGGGGTGCGCCTGGCGGTGAATCTCTCCGGCTTATCCCGGGCCGACGTCGAGAGGGGAGAGCTTCTGACCTCACCGGGCTGGCTGCGGCCCGTCCAGCGCTTGGACGCGCGGTTGAGAATGGCTCCCCAAGCGTCCCACAACCTCCGTCACAACGAAGGGGTCACCTTTCACCTGTTCACCAGCGAGTCCGCCGCCCGGATGCGGCTGCTGGACGCCGACCGTTTGACTCCCGGCAGCGAGGGTTGGGTGCAGGTCCTGTTGCAGAGTCCCTTGCCCATGGTAAAGGGCGACTATTTCGTCATCCGGTCATCCGAGGACACCTTGGGGGGCGGACAGGTGGCCGACCCCAACCCCAGGCGGCGTCACCGGCGGTTCAACCCGGACGTTATCGAACGGTTGATGATGCTGGACCAGGGCACCGGAGAAGACGTACTGCTCAGCGTGGCTGAACAATGGGGGCCGTGCGACTTGGAGACCCTTTCCCGGCGTTCCAATTTGTCCGAGCCTGAGGTGTTGGAACGAATCCACCAACTTTCCACCCAAAGGGACGTCGTAGTGCTGGGGGACTTGGCCGGCGACAGTGACGGAGTGGTCTACTCCGCCCAGGCTTGGTCCGCGCTGACCGGCAAACTCATAGCGACCCTCGAAACCTACCACAGCCGCTATCCCTTGCGTCGGGGTATTCCCCTCCAAGAGGCCCGCAGCCGCCTGGGCCAGTCGCAGGCGGTATTCACCAAGACTATCGCCGCATTGACCCGCGAAGGCGTCGTGGCCGAGTCCCGGCAGATGGTCCATCTGCCCCGGCATGAGGTATCGTTGACTCCCCAAATGGAACGCGAAGCCGCCGCCTTCTTGTCGGCGTTGGAGCGAGACCCCTACTCGCCGGCAAACGACCAACCCTTGGACCCGGAGCTTCTGGAAGCCCTGACCGACAGCGGCAAGGTGGTAAGGGTCAACGAATCCGTGGTGTTCGCCGCCTCGGCCTACCAGGATATGACCGGAAAGATCCTCGCCCATCTGGGCGAGCATGGCAGCATCACCGTGGCCGAGGCCCGGACCATGTTCAACTCCAGCCGCAAATACATGCTTCCCCTGCTCGAATATCTAGACCAGCAGCGCATCACCCGCCGCGTCGGCGACCAGCGGGTCTTGAGGTAGCGGCGTGCCCTTCGACCTGGGAGAAATCGCCCTCCAGCTTGACCGGGCGGCCCGGAGACTGGTCGACACTCAAAACGAACGTCAACTGCGCCTCGAATCCTTGCTGGACGCCGCCTCACGGGCGGACCCGGGAGTTGCTGCGGCTGCAACGTACACTCCATCGGAGCGTCCCTATCTGGCTGCGCAGGTAACGGAAGCATTGGTCGGTAGCTATCCCGACCCCGCGCCCCCCCAAGACTGGTGTGTGGCGTCGGTGGACGGCTCCCACATCGACGTGGACCGGCATTTGCCGGTGAGTTGCTTCCTGGTCAACCTAGGCGGCTGCGTCTTGCGCTACGGGTCTCAGCCGGACGCCAGTCTGTTCAGCCAGGCCCACCTGGCTACTGAGCGGGCAGACCTCTACCTGCCGGACCCTCACAACCCCGCCCAGGAAGAGCCGGTGTCCGGCGCTCTGCTGGGCTTGGTCCGTACCGTGATGGAACTGGAGAGACTGAGCGAGGCCGCGAGTGAACTGCCTGGAGACCTGCCTGCGCTGGCCCTCGTCGACGGCTCCCTGGTCCTTTGGGGATTGTCCGGTCAGGGATATAGGCCATTCGTTCGAGAAGCCATAGTCCAAGACCGGTTTCTGAAGGCCCTGGACAAGTTCAAAGTCCCATCACAACGCCGGGCCGTTACTTTGGCTGCTTATGTCTCCTTGCCCCGCAGCACGGAAGTGGTCAACGCCATCAGGCGCGGCCTGTGCCCCCACGATGTTGCCCGGTGCCGCCGGGACTGCGGCAACCGGCGGTCCGTCGTCTCGCCGTGCGACCTGGCCAACGATTTCCTGGACCGGGAGTTGTTCCGGCGCCTGCTGAGTCCCGGCTGGAGGTCACCTGTTTACCGGACCAACTCATCGGTGCCCAGGGAAAACTACGGAGATGACCAACAGGTGAATTTCTATTACCTGAACGTCGGCGAGGAAATCGCCCGGGTAGAGGTGCCGGAGTGGGTAGCCAGGGATAAGCAGTTGCTGGACTTAGGCCACAGCCTCATCTTGGACCAGTGCCGGCGCGGCCAAGGATATCCGGTAGCCATTTCGGAAGCCCACGAGCAGGCAGTAGTTCGGGCCGCGGACCGACGCCTGTTCAAAGAGATGGTTTCCCAGTCCCTGGAGCGGGAGGGACTGTCGGCCCTTGGCTCGGAGAAAGACCGCTCCAAGCGCATGCCCTGGGTCTGAAGCCAACCGACCGGGTTCAACGCTGGGCGGTAGCGGCCGGCAGTTGTTCCAAATGGTCCAGGAACTCCTGGTAGCTGGCAAACTTGCCCACGGTCTTGATGAATTCCTCCAGCGATTCGGCGCTGCCCTGCAACCGCCTGAGCTGTTCGTCGATGGGGCTTATGGACGCCGCGCTGGTGGCATAAGTGCCGTAGAAAGCAAAGAACGCCTGGTTAATCTTCCGGATGAACCGGCCGTTGTCCGCCATGAACTTCCGGCGCTCCTCCATGTAGGCCTCGGCCTCTTCCACCTTTCCCTCGGCTAGCAACTCATCAGTCCTCAGCCGCGTCTCCCGCATCGCGGTATTGAAATCAAAAGCGTCCTCGTCCACCGCCGGCTGCTCGGCGGGCGGCCTGGGAGGCTCCCGAAAGACCGGTTCCCCCGTTATGGCGGTGAAGGCGCGGTCGCCAATGGCTTCGCCTGCCAGAGTCGCAGCCGTTTCGTTCAAAGTCGTCATTTCGTGGCTGTCCCAGAAGTGCTGCCCCAGGGGCTGAAAGAAGAACCAGTGGTGCAGCCATTCGTGGGCAGTGGTGACCATTGCCCAGTGCAGGCCGCTCGCGTCGGACACTACGCTGGGGTAGGTGGCCACGCCTCCCGATTGGGCTACCAAGGCCGATAGGTCCTCCTCGCGCAGGATACGGCCTTCAATCTGCTCCTTGGTGGCATCGCTCAGGTCAGCCTTGAGCAGGACGGTCCTTGCCCGCTCTATGCGGTCCCTGGGCGATAAGACCAGCACACCCGGAGACCTGGAAAACACGGCGTCCACGGGAGGGAATATGAGACCAATCCGGGAAGCGAACCCTTCTTGGGCAAGGACTGCGCTGATTTCGGATTCTATGGTCTCCTCCACCGTTGCTTGAAGGCGGGCCCGCCGGTCGGCAATGGATTCAATCTCGTCTCGCAGGTCCTGGGCTTGGGAATGGGACAGGTCGCCGCCCTCCTGAAGCAACCGCCGTTCCAAGGCCCTTTGGCTGCGGCCCAACTCGAAATAGGTCTCGGCTTGCTCTATCCGTTCTTGGCGGGACGGTTCGGAAGTCCAGGGCATCAGTTCGGCCAACTTGTGGGTCCACTTGTCCAAGAAGTGCGACGCTTCCCACTGCAACAGGTGGTAACGGTGGGGACTCACTATCAAGTCAAAGTTCGACTGCAGGAACTCCCCGTGTCCGGCTAACAACACCAGCGCGGCCAGGAACACCGCCAGCAGCGTCCTGCGGGCCCGTTGCAGCGTTTGCTTAAACATGACCATCAACGAAGGGGTTAACGACCTCGGTTAGTCCGGGGATGCCGTCTTTACCGGCCAGGTTAGGCGAGCACCCGGTAGCGGTAGGAGGACGAAATCAACTCTCCCCGGTCGAACCGGTCGAACCCCAGGCGGGAAATGTCCACCGACGTTGCCTGCCCTTGGACAATCAACTCCGCCATCACTGCCCCAATCATCGGAGACAGCTTGAACCCGTGGCCGCTGAACCCCACCGCGCAATATAGACCTTCTATTCCAGGCGCACGGTCCAGGATCGGATGCCAGTCCGGCGTCGTGGTGAACAGGCCGGACCATCCTCCCATGAAACCGGCCTCAGCCATGGCCGGCATCCTCTCGGCCAGGCTCGCCAGGACGCCCGGCAGCCTACCCGTGTCCACTCCCTGGTCGTAAGCGTCTATGTCTGCCACTTCGTCTTCCCCGAATCCGACCAGGGTCATCGAAGCTCCGTCCGGACGAAAGGAAAAGGACCGGGCAATGTCTCCAACGGTTGGATGGCCCGGCAATCGTTCCACCGGCCTGTCCAAAGTCGCTATCTGGTGGCGGACAGGAATCAGGGGGACGTCTACTCCAATCTTGGCCAGTTCTCGTTTAGACCAAGGTCCGGCAGCCATTACTACAGCCGGGGTCTCAACCCTGCCGCGTCCAGTTAACACGGCGCTGACTCGGTCTCCGGTCAACTCGATTCCCAAGGCGGGAGTCCGCAACTGAATCTCGGCCCCCATTTCCCGGGCCCTGGATGCATAGGAAGTGGTCACCTGGTGTGGGTCGGCGTAGCCTGAATCCGGCTCCCAGGCCGTCGCCTCTCCCTGGCCGATGACCAGCATCGGCGCCAACTCTTCCACGTCATCGGCGGTTACCAACCGGGTGTCTATTCCCAGCCCCTGCTGCATGGCCACGTTGCGTTCCAGTCCTGGCCGGTCGATGTCCTCTACTACGACCAAGTAGCCCGTTTTCACGAAGCCGGAAGAACCGCCCACGGCATCGTCGAAGTTGGAAAAGACTTTAAGGCTCTCCCAGGCCATGGAGGCTGTCTCCGGGTTGGAATAGTGCATCCGGCAGATGGCCTGGGAGCGGCCTGTGGAGCCGGACCCGAGAGTGTCCATTTCCAGCAGCACAGAGTTGGTGATTCCCAAGCGGGCCAGGTGGTAGAGGATGCTGCACCCCATCACGCCGCCGCCTATGATGACCACATCCGCAGTTTGTCTCATAAATAGTTGGCCGCCGCCGATGAGCTAAATACGACTTCCATCACTATGCCGGATGCTTGTTAGCTGGGCCGTCGGGAGATTCGGGCCTGGTTAGGGTTGGCAAGCCGCCGACGCTGGGCGTCCTGGACCTCCCTCAGCCGCCGCGAGAAGGCTGTGTCGCCCCGCTCTTCGACCAGGTAGGCTGCCTCGGTCATTAGCCGGATTCCGCCCATGAAGTCGTTAACGTCGATGTATTCCGCTTCCACTCCACCTTGCGGGGCGGCGTTGTGGTAGTTGCCCAGGGGAAAGGCGATGCCGGTGGTGCGGTAGCCGTAGTGGGCAAAGGCGCTGGCCTCGCAGACTCCGCCGCTCATCAGTTGCCGCTGTACTTGGACGCCCGAGTCCCCGGCCCGCAAGGACTCCCGCGCCCGGACCAGCGCCGCCTCGGCGTCGGCGTGGAAGGTCATGGCCGCGTCGCCCACGCGGATCACCGGGCCGCCGCCCTGTTCAGCTCCTGGCAGGACCCGGCTGGACTCCACGGACACTATCAACGCGTCTTGCGGCAGGTTTCTCGACTCAGCCAGCAGCCGGGCTCCCACCAGGCCCACTTCCTCGGCCCTGGTGAAGACACCGTAGACGTCCCCAGGCGGCGGACTTGTTGCCAACTCGCCAAGGGCGGCCAGGATGGCGGCGCAGCCGGCCAGGTCGTCGGCCGCTCGCATGCGGATCAGGTCGTCGTCCAGCTCGAAATCCACCAAGTCGAAAACGACTGGCCGGGGCAACTTCAGTTCCGCAGGCTCGTCCAGTCGTATCAACACTTGCTGGGAGTCGTCTCCGCCCCAACGGCCCGTTGTGACCGCGGGCATCCGCCGTCCATCGTCCAGCAACACCTGCACGGGAACCCCCGCATGGAGAGCGGCGGCAGGAACGCCGCCCAGGACGTCGGCGACTAGGTCCGACCCTCGGGCCTCAACCGCCTCGAAACCCGGATGGTCCATGTGGGCTACTAGGGCCAATGGCGGGGCGTTGGAATTTTTGCCGCCGACACGTGCCAGGATGTTGCCGAATTGGTCGACCTGGGCCTCCAGACCCGCTTCCCCCAAGACGCTTTGGACAACCGCCGCAACGCCGTTTTCCCAGTAAGCCACTGCCGGCTGGGCTGCCAGGCGGGTCAGGATATCCAATGCTTGCTGTTTGCCTTGGAGCACAGGCGTCCTCTATCTGGAATTGTATATGCCGGGTAATTCGCCGACATAGCGGCACAACTGAAGGGCGTTAGCGAAAGTTCCCATACAACCAGCCGTGTTGAACATTCTATGCGCTTTGGGGGATGGGGACGGGCGGGCCGTCGGCGGAGAGGACTACCAGGCCGCGGTTGATGGCCCAGGGGAGCAGGGCGCCCAGGAGATGCTCGACGCCGGGGACGACTTTTTGGGCGATGCAACGCTCCAGGTAGGCGTGGGCGGCCGTGAAGGTTGGGAGGCGCCATCCCGCGGCGGCCACCTTGGGGAAGAAGTCCCATTGGTCGGGCAAGGGCTTGCGGGCCATGGCGGCGTAATAGGACTCGGAGCAAAAGTCTTCGACCATGGGCCGGATCTGGTTGTGGGATATTTCCAGGGCGAATTTGCGGCGCAGGGCGTTGATGCGAGAGCGGATGTAGGATAGCTGGCTCATTTGAATTTACCTCCAAGTGGAAATTTTAGATCCCCTTTCATTTGCTCCCATTTCCTCCCGGTTTTGAGAGCTTTGGACGGCTCCCCGCGGCCATTTCTTGGCTTGACCTACGCCTTTCCTGGATTCCGGCTTTCGCCGGAATGACGCGTTGGGGCCGGGTCTCCTTTTCGGGGGGCGGGATTGGCCACCCGGTCGGGATTGGGTTTCATGTATTTCATGGTAGGGGGTTGGGTTGGGGATGGGCAAGGGGGGAAATGTCAGTAATTTTGGGGGGCGGAGTCCCGCCGGCCCAGGAAAGGCGTCATGCTATACTTGCCCTCGTCCGACAGCCGGCCTCTCTGGAGGAAATCCATGCTCGAGCATTTGCAGGTCAGCGAGGAAGATTCGGTCCTGGTCCAGGGCGACGACCTCAAAGCCACCGTGTCGGGGCTGTTCACGAAGCTGGGAGTAGGGGCGGACGACGCTGAGTTGGGGGCCGATGTACTGGTGCTGGCCGACCTGCGCGGCGTCGTCACCCACGGCGTGTCCAACATGCTCAAGAGCTACGTTGCCAATTACCAGAACGGCGCCGTCAACCCTCGCCCCGATTGGAAGGTGGTCAGGGAATCGCCCGCAACCGCAAGCATCGATTCGGACAGGGGCCTGGGGACCATGGTCGTCCCCAAGGCCATGGACATTGCCATAGAGAAAGCCAGATCGGTGGGCGTGGGCATGGTCACCCTCTCCAATGGCCGGCACCTGGGCATGGCCTCGTACCACGCCATGCTGGCATTGCCCCACGACATGATTGGCGTATGCATGACCAGTTGCCCTCCCCTGGTGGCCCCGACCTTCGGGGCCGAGCCCCTGCTGGGAACCAACCCCATAGCCGTGGCCGTGCCGGCGAAAGACGAACCGCCATTCGTATTCGACGCAGCCATGAGTTTGGTAGCCAGCAACAAGGTCCACATCTCCCGGCTGCTGGGCCGCAAGATTCAACCGGGCTGGACTGCAGACCCGGAAGGCAATCCAGTCATGGAAGAAGCCGAGATCCCGGACGAGTTCACGTTGCTGCCGTTGGGCAGCACCCGGGAACTGGGGTCTCACAAAGGGTATGGCTTGGCCGGCGTGGTGGACATCCTGGCGGGCGTGCTGACGGGATTCGGCTTTGGAGCCATCCCCGGACGCCCCAACTTCGGGCACTACGTCGCCGCCTACAACGTCGAGGCTTTCACCGACTTGGACGGGTTCAAGGAAATGATGGACCAGTGGCTAAGGATGATGAAGGACAGCAAGCCTGCGCCGGGGCACGAGCGGGTATTGGTCGCCGGGCAGCCGGAGGCGGAAACCGAGGCCATCCGGCGGGTGCAGGGAATCCCGCTGCACAAGGATGTCGTTAGCTGGCTGCGCGACACCTGCGCGGAGTTGTCGGTGCCCTGCCGGGTTTAGGGCGTAACTCTCCGGGGAAATAGCCCCGCTCAACTTTAACGCCCATAGCTGTACCGCAGCGTCCGGCTGAACTCCTCCACGCTCATGGAATATTCCTGTGTGCCGTAGCCCTGCACCGCGTAGTAGCCGCATACTGCGCCGATCTGTGTCTATTCACTCACCAGAACGTCGATGCTGGTGCCAAGGGCTCTGGCGATGCGGGCCAAGGCCGAGGCAGAGCCCGGCTTTAGGCCTCGCTCAATCTCCGACAGATAGCCTCTGGCGATACCTGTTTTCTCAGAGAGTTCTCCAAGGGTAACGCCTTGGTGGTTCCGAAACGACAGCATAGCGCCCTTCCCTCGCATGATGTCTAGCGCGACCTCGTGGGGAACGCGCACTCCGTCATCTGCCTCTTGAGCGGCTAGAATATCTTCAAATCTTAGGTCGTACTCTTTCCGGCTCAATGTCATCCCCCGTAGCTATCCCGCAGCGTCTGGCTGAACTCGTCCACGGTCATGGAATATTCCTGTGTCCCGTAGCCCTGCACCGCATAATAGCCGCATACCGCGCCCATCTGCGCCGCGCGCTCCACCGGGGCCCCGTCTATCAAGCCTTTGATGAAGCCCCCGCGGAAGGCATCGCCGGCGCCGGTGGGGTCAACCACCTGCGCGCCGGGCACCGCAGGGATTTTGACGGTCCCTTCCTGGGTCACCACGTCGCAGCCCTCGTCGGCTTTGGTGGTCACGATGGTCCCCACCATTTCCAGCAACTGATGGGTAGACAGGCCGGTGGCGTTGGTTATCAATTGCAGTTCGTAGTCGTTGGATATCAGCACATTGGCCTTGTCGATGGTCCGGGCCAGGTCGCCACCGTCCCATGCGGGCAGCGACTGGCCGGGGTCGAATATCCAGAATATGCCCCGCTCACGGCACGCCTGCGCGTAGTCGGCCATGTCCTGCAGGTTGCCGGGAGCTACGATGGCAATGCTCTGGGACGGGTCGACGTTACGGAAATCGTATAGGGACGGGTGTTTCATGGCCCCGGGATTGAACCCGGTGATTTGGTTGTCGGCCTCGTCGGTGGTGATGTACGCCGATGCCGTTAGCTCCTCCGGGATGATGCGCACGTCATCCGCGGGGATGCCCCGCTGTTCCAGCCATTCCAGGTAGCGTTGGTGGTCCCGGCCCAGGGTTGCCAGGATCCTCGGATTCTCGCCCAGTAGCGACAGTGCGTAGGCGATGTTCCCGGCGGTGCCGCCGAACTTTTCCGCCAGCCCGGTCACCGTGAAGCTGACGTTTATCGTGTGTATCTTGTCGGGCATGATGTGGTCGGAGAACCGCCCCGGAAAGTCCATGATGCGGTCATAGGCCAGTGAACCCGATACTAGAATTTCCATGGTTTGCTTCCTCACTCAGGGTGGAATGCCGCCCGGAAATCCGGGGCGGCTGTACCCAACCGCGCGGCATTATGCTCAGGCTACCCAATGTAGCCGTACACCCGGGCCAACGCAAGGCGGGCAACGGTGGCTACAGGGTTAGGGTACACCCCGCTCCATCAGCAACCGTAGAGCCCCTCCAGGTCGCCGACGAACTCGACCAGGTCTCCAATCTCAATACCGTGCTCGGCGAACTCCCCGGCATTTATCTCCAACACATACAGGGCCGGGCTGCCGGGTGAAAACCGGGGCAAGTCGGCCAGGGCCTGGCCCTCCTCCGGGGGCGGGGCATCCAAAGTCACGTCAACCACGGTGCAGTCGGCGCCGACCCACACGATGTCCAGCGGAAAATGCATCTCCTTCATCCAGAACGTAAAGATGCCCTCGTTCTCGAATATGAACAACATGCCGGTGGCGGCCGCCATGGACTCACGTCCCGATAGGCCCTGGCTCCGCTGCTCTGGAGTCAAGGCCAGGTCCACAGGAAACAGGGAGTCTCCAATTTTGACAACCGGGCCTTCGATGGGGGCAGGGGTTTCCGTCGGGGGAACCGTTGGCGTTGGAGTTGCCGGACCGGGGGTTGGGCTGGCGGGCGTAGGTTGTGGAGTGGGAGCGACGGTGGCTACCGGAGTCTCGGCAGGAATCGCCGGAGGGCTGGTAGCTGTAGGTGTCTCCGTTGCCGCAGGTGTCTCCACAGGAGCCGTTGGGCTGTTTGTAACCGCGGGGATTTCGGCGGCGGTCGGTGGGATGGCGGTAGCCGTAGGACTCTCAGTGGGAGCCACAGGCGACTCGGTAGCATCGCCGCCGCATCCCATTGCCCAAGCCAATAGCAGCGCCAGCAGAACTGGAGCCGCTAAGACCCGGCAATAGGCGGGCGGGATGGCCGGGAACACCCCCTGTAACCGGCGCGCGCTGGTCGCAAACTCCACAGCCTGGCCTCGTTCGACAGCCTTCCTCACCAACAGCCTCGCGTGTTGACGAACTCGAAGCTAAAGGAGTAGTCTGGGGAACGCCAAGTCCTGCCCTGGGGGACGAGAATGACGCAAGAGACCAAGTCGGCGCTGACTCCCGAAGTCAAAGCGATGATCGGCGTGAGCGGTGAAGTTGTCGAAGCATGGGGCGTAGTCGATGAAGAGTACCTGAGACGGTTTACCCAGGCCCTCATGGACCCCGACCCAAGGTATTGGGACCATGAGTTTGCCGGGTCGAGCAAATTCGGTGAGATTATAACCCCTCCCATCATGGTTAGCTACATGGGCAACCGCGTCCGCCCCGACCAGGATGACCCTATCGCCAAGGCCTTCGAGGAAAACCCCATGTCCGACGGCATCGGCCGTCTCCACCTGCGGGGCGCCCTGCCGGCAATACCCACCCACTTGGTACGGGTGCTGAATGCGGGCAACGAGTTGGAGATTTACAAGTACCCCAGCATCGGCGACCGAATCTTCTTCCAAAACAGGTACGCTGATATTCGAGAACGAGTGGGCAGAGACGGTCAACCGTTCCTGATTGTCACGTCCGAGACCACCTACAAGAACCAGGACGGGGACCTGCTGTGCATCACCAGGGCCTCGGGCATCCGGCGCTGAAGGCTCTTGCTGTCCGCGGCTATGCCTAAGTTTGTCCCATCATTCCGTCCGGCAACCGGGCGCATTCTCCCTGAAAGGCAGTGGTTATGAGCGTTGCTTTAGAAGACCTGCTTAAGATGACCCCGGAGGAGATTCTGGCTCATAACGAAAAGCCCACGTCTGAGCAGTTGCGCAACAAGCAGCAGACGTACTTCGAGGACGTGCACGAGGGGATGGAGCTGCCCAAGTACATCTACAGCCCCACCCCGACCCACCTGTTCCGGTGGAGCGCGGCCATCGAGAACTTCCACCGGATTCACTACGACCTGGACTTCGGTCTCAACCACGACAAGAACCCCAGCATATTGGTACACGGCTCGTGGAAACAGAGCGTGGTGCCGCAGTACCTGAAGGACTGGACACTGCCCGGCGGCTGGCCCTGGAAGGCGAGCATACAACACCGGGCAATGCTGGTGCCTGGGGACATCATAATCCTGTGGGGCAAGGTGACTAGCAAGGAGGAAAAGGGGGGTATGGGCCTGGTGGGGCTGGACCTGGGAATGATCACCCAGGATGGCATCGAAAGCATGCCGGGAACGGCCACCGTGGTCCTTCCGCTGAAGGACGGCCCGGAAATCCCTTATCCCTTTGTGCCCCCGGCCGATTAAATGCCCGTGTAGCTGCGCCGGCAGAGCCTGCCCGGCAACGTCCTGCCAAGAGGTAGAAGTAGACCATGGCCCGATTTATAGCGATTCACAAATTGCCCGGAATCACCGAAGACGAATTCAGAGACAAGCTGGACTCCGTCCGCAAGTGGCGGCCGGACCGCCGCACGACGATACTCAAGGTCTACGGCGACCTGGAAGGCGGGACGTTGGTCAGCGAATGCGAGGCCGTGGAACAGACCCACTTCGAGGACTGGATTAAGCTGGCGGGCTGGCCCGTTGAGTCCATCCACAAGGTGGACGTGATCTGCCAGGTGGGCAACTTTTGGAAGGTGTGACGCCGCCGGCTAAGCTCTGCGGACCTGGCCTTGGCAGCAGGGCTAACTTGCCTGAATTTGTGCATCGGTAAACTACCCGCCGCTATAACTGGGCCTCGATAGCCTGCCCCAAACCTGAGGCGGCCAGCAACGGAACCAGACCCTGCCCAACACCAACCCTCGGTCTACTGGCCCAAACGCCCGGCTGTCGTCTTGGCTGTCCCCACGATTATCCCCCATCACAAAGTACTCCCCAGGTCCCATCCACCACTCCCGATGAATGCCCCGGCTCTCGGTTGGCTGCCCAGCCAAGTACGTTTCCTCCAACAATTCTCCGTCGACGTACACCAGGCCGCAGCCCAGCCGGAGTTCTTCGTTGGGAAGCCCTACTATCCGCTTTACGAAAATGCGCTCCTTCAACACCGGATTTCGGAACACAACTACGTCTCCCCGGTGCAACTCGTAGCCGGGTTGCCTGGTTGAGGCCGCCAACACGGACTCCCCGTCAGCCAAGGTTGGCAGCATGCTGTCGCCGCGTACAACGAAGCGCGCCGACGAGAATAGGTCCGTTGGCGTGTGCCAGAATGGAATCCTCGACATAATGTCAACCGTGCTTGGGAGTCAAAGCCTCCACCTGATGCCCGCTCTTGAAGCGTAGTCCTCTTCCTGAGGGCTGCCACCGTTCTGCCGATGGGCAGCGCTACCATTCTACTCCCATGCTCGGATGTCCGGCACCATCGGAGCGTCCCTCGTATACAGAATCGCTCGCCGGCCATGCACCCAAGAGCGAAAGTTTTCCACGCGTTTGAGGATAATATCCACCAAAATCGCCTATTTATCCACAAACTCGGCCTCACTGGCCTGGTAATGATGTGACGGCGGCGCAACCCTAAGCCAGACCGCAAACTCTCGTTGACAGCAATACTGCCCCTCGCCTATTATTTCGGCGTAGGAGCCGTGAATTTCACTACTGGGACTGGAATTCCGGGCTTCCGGTTTGACCTCCGCTGCAATCGCCAAAAACCCAAGAGAAAGGCAACGATGGCCGACCAGGACATAGCCCTGATGTCTCACCTGATGCGTCGGGCCGGCTTCGGAGCCCCGAGAGACGAGTTGGAAGCCCGCGTTGCCAAGGGGTACGAGGCCACGGTGGAGGAGCTCCTGCATCCTGAGGAACAGGAGCCGCGAGACCGCATCGACATGATGCGCTACCACCCTTGGGCCTGGCGTCCGGGGACCACCGCGGGCATGGGGCCCGCCGAGTGGCTGCACGACATGATTAACACCAAGCGCCCCCTGGAAGAGAAGATGGCCCTCTTCTGGCACCAGGTCTTCGCCACCGGGTTCTCCAAGGTGGACAATTACGATGCGGTCATGGACATGGTCTTCAAGTTCCGGGCCCAGGGCATGGGAGACTTCCGGGAACTGCTGCTGGAAGTGGCCAAAGACCCGGCCATGATTTACTGGCTGGACAATTGCGAGAACCACGCCTATGCGGTGAACGAGAACTGGGGGCGGGAGCTGTTGGAACTGTTCAGCATGGGAGTGGGCAACTACACGGAAGAAGACGTCCTGGAGTGTTCCAGGGCCTTCACCGGCTGGACCATCCAGCCCAAGCTGCCCCGGGGGCCGTTGGGACGCCACGACTGGTTTTTCGAGTACCGGGAAGAGGACCACGACGACGGGGAAAAGACCTTCCTGGGGCAGACTGGGAATTTCGACGGCGGGGACATAATCCGCATAATCTGCGAGCAGCCGGCGACTTCCCGGTTCATCGCCCGGCACCTGTACAACTTCTTCGTGGCCGATGAGGCCCAGGTGCCGGCCTGGTCGGTGACTCCGCCCCTGGACCCGGAGGCGGTGGAGTTCCTGGCTGATACGCTAGTCCAGTCCGATTACGACATCCGATCCACCCTGAGGGCGCTCTTCAATTCTGATTTTTTCAAGAACGCCCGCTTCGCCCGCGTCAAAAGCCCCGCTGAAGTGGTGGTTGGCACCCTGCGCTTGGTGGGAGGGGCAGAGTTCCCCGACCCGGACATCGGCCACCTCGCGCGCCAGCCCGGCTACATGGGGCAGGACTTGCTGAACCCGCCCAGCGTGGAAGGATGGCACACGGGGGCTGAGTGGATTAACAGCGGGTCGCTGATGCGCCGAGTGAACTTCACCGCGGACCTTGTCGGCGATCTGGACCGCCCCGGCATCAAGGCCTTGGTCGACCGCCTCAAGGCGCAAGGTGAGTCTTCACCCGAGGGGGTAGTGGACACCTGCCTGGACCTGATGGGGCCCTTGGAAGTGAACCCCGGCAGCCGGAATGAGTTGATCGCTTTCGCCTCGGAGGGCGGCGACTTTGGCTGGGACGGACGGCAGGCGCGGGCTTCCGCAGCCAGGATGTCCGAGTTGCTCCAACTCATAGTCGCCCTGAGAGAATATCAATATGCCTAGAGAGGAGCGAGATACGACCGGAGGTGGTAGAGACCCCGTCTGGTGGTGCTCCAGTTGACTGGAGGGAACGGCTATCTAAACACGGTCGTGCCCTACACCAACCCCTTGTACAAGGACTACCGCCCGGCGATGGGGATTCCCGATGATCAAGTGATTCCTCTGGATGACGCTGTGGGACTGCACCCCCGGATGGGACCCATGAAGTCCATGTACGACCGCGGCGACGTGGCCGTCATCCACGGGGTTGGGTATCCCAACTCGCCCCGGTCCCACTTCCGCTCGTTGGACATCTGGCACACCTGCGAGCCGGACACACTGGGCACCGAAGGATGGCTGGGAAGGGCGGCGCGGGACATAGACTCCATCATCGAAGACCGGATGGGGATCGACGCCAGGCCGATAGTGGAAGGGCAGCTTCGAAAAGCTGCCCTTCATCGGGTAGCGGACAAGATTGGCTGCGCCCGCCGGAATCCTGGGCCATTATCACTCGTTGCTTGGTCTTGCAATTGGCGGAGGCCGTGTCCAGAAGCTGTTCGGATGCCTGGGCACCCCAGCCTAATCTCTCACCATGGATTACAATAGGGAGCGGCATTCTGTCCAATCGGCCAAAGACTGACCCCAGATCCAAGCTTTCAAATGAGGGAGTAGGATAATCATGGAAGGTAAGACCGCCGTAGCCGGAATCCTGCAGCAAGAGGGGGTCGAATTCCTCTTTTGCTTCCCCAACAACCCTCTCATCGACGCCGCGGCCGCCGCGGGCATCCGCCCCGTTATCAGCCGCATGGAGCGCGGGGCGGTCAACATGGCCGACGGCTACAGCCGCATGAGCAACGGGGTAAACCCAGGAGTGTGCCTGGTGCAGGCCGGGCCGGGCATTGAAAACGCCTTTCCCGGGGTTGCCCAAGCCTACGCCGACTCGTCGCCCGTACTGATGCTTCCGGGCCACCAGGGCACGGACCGCGAGGGATTCTCGTCCGACTTCAGGGCCGGCCCCAACTATGACGGCGTCACCAAGTGGAACGGCATGGTCAACAAGCCGGAGCGCATCCCGGAGATGATGCGCCGGGCATATACTCAACTGCGGGTGGGCCGCCCCCGCCCTGTATTGCTGGAAATGCCCGGCGACGTGCTCGACGGGGAGATAGACGAGTCCCAGTTCTACTACGCCCCGGTGGCCAAGCGCCGTAGCGCCGGCGACCCCAACGACGCGGTCAGAATCGCCCAGGCCCTGCTGCGGGCCCGCCGGCCGGTGATATACGCCGGCCAGGGGGTGCTTTACGCCGAAGCTACCGACCAGTTGGTCGAGCTTGCCGAGTTGCTCAACGCGCCGGTTTTGACAACCACCCTGGGCAAGAGCGGCTTTCCCGAAGACCACTACCTCTCCCTGGGCGCCGGAGGCTCCACCGGCACCAAGGCCGTGGCAGTATTCTTGCAGCAGGCCGACCTGGTATTCGGCATCGGCGCCAGCTTGCAGCACACTTTGGCCGCGCCCCCGGTGCCTGCCGGCAAGAGGGTCATCCAGTCCACCGTGGACGAGACCGACTTGAACGGGGAGTGTGCCCTAGACGACATGATTATCGGCGACGCCAAGTTGGTGCTCAGCCAGCTCATTTATGAGGTCAAGGCGCAGGAAGGCGAGAACGGCCGGCGGGGCGATAGGACGACGGCCGACGAAATCCACGCAGTGAAATCCGAATGGCTCGCACAGTGGATGCCCCGTCTGACGTCCGACGACGTGCCCATCAGCCCCTATAGGGTCGTTTGGGAACTGGACCGGGGACTGGACAAAGCCAACAGCATCGTCACCCACGACTCCGGCAATCCCAGGGACCAAATGGTCCCCTTCTACACCGCCACCACGCCCAGGAGCTACCTGGGCTGGGGCAACTCCACCCAGTTGGGCAGCGGCCTGGGGCTCATCATGGGGGCCAAGCTGGCCGCCCCGCACAAGACCGCCCTCAACGTTATGGGGGACACGGCGGTGGGTATGTGCGGCACCGACCTGGAAACCGCGTCCCGCAACAAAATCGGCATCATCAGCGTAATCATCAACAACGGCGCCATGGGCGGCTACGAGAAACACATTCCCCTAGCTGTGGAGAAGTACGGCTCCAAGTTCACCAGCGGCGATTACACCAAGATGGCCGACAGTCTGGGTTGCCACGCCGAAACCGTCATCCGCCCTGACCAAATCGCACCGGCCCTGTATCGGGCTCAGGAAATCGCCGCCACCGGGCAGCCGGTGGTGCTTGAGATCATCACCCGAGAAGAGCCGGTGTTTTCCCGATACTACTAACGTGCGCCGTCCGATTCCCCCGCGCCGCCGCTGGTATAATGCCCGCCAAGGTAAGCACTTTGAGCAGCAACTTCTACAGGCATTCCCTCCCGGCCCTCGAATTGTCAATCGAACGGAATACCGAGCAGGCGCCGCCGGACGGGCAGTATCACGTAATCAAGGACGGGGAGTTGCTGGGGTCCTTTCGTTCCCTGAAAATGGCGCAGAAGTTGTTCCGGAGCATCGTCGAAGAAAGCGGCTACCGGCCGGCCCCGCCGGAGTCGGGCAAGACCGTGTCTGAGATGATGACCGACCGCTACCTGGAGTCCAAAGACCTGTACTGGTCCGACAGTCACAAGTATCGCGGCGGAGGCGGCAGAGGCGGTCGCGGAGGCATCTGAGAGCCGTCGCCGCTAACCGGCAAGCCAGGCAACGCCAAGCAACACCCGTTTTCTTTCCAGAGGCCACAGTATGAACCGGAACCGCCGGTCTAAGAGCACCCAGACAAGTTCCTTCGGTACTCCGGGAAGGTTTGGCCACGACTCCACCAAGTTCTACGCCGGCCGGCTCTACGAGGGCTTACCCAAAGAAAGCCGTCCCAAGTACCACGAAAATCCCCTGCCCCCGGATGCCGCCAACCGGATTTTCTGCAAGTCCGCCGAGTCCATGGACGACCTGCCGGATTGCAGCGTTCACCTGATGGTGACGTCGCCGCCGTACAACGTGGGCAAGGACTACGACGAGGACCTGACCCTCGACGAATACCGGGAATTCCTCCGGCGAGTGATGGCCGAGGTGTACCGGGTGCTGGTCCCCGGGGGCCGCGTCTGTTTCAACCTGGCAAATCTAGGCCGCCGGCCGTATCTGCCACTGCATTCCTTCATCATCGAGGATATCCTGTCGCTGGGATTCCTGATGCGCGGCGAGATAATCTGGGACAAGGCCGCCAGCGCCAGCCCTTCCACCGCATGGGGAAGCTGGAAGTCCGCCGCAAACCCCACCCTGAGGGACATCCACGAGTACATCCTGGTGTTGTGCAAGGAGTCTTTCAGCCGCCCCAGGGTGGACGGCCGGGAGCCGACCATCACCCCGGAAGAATTCCTGGAATACACCAAGAGCATCTGGAGATTCCCCGCCGAGCCCGCCAAAAAGGTGGGGCACCCTGCCCCCTTCCCGGTGGAGCTTCCCTATCGCTGCATCCAACTCTACACCTATGCCGGAGAGGTGGTCCTTGACCCCTTCATGGGAAGCGGGAGCACCGCGGTGGCGGCGGTCAGGACCGGCAGAGATTTTGTGGGATACGAGACCAACCCGGAATACTGCGCTCTGGCAGTTCTACGCGAGAAAAAAGCCCGCTGTCAATCGCGGCAACTACAGCTAGAGCCTATGATAGAAAGTAGCGAACATGAATAAACTGATAGCCGACATACTTCGAAACCCTCAGTACATTGACCATATCCTGAACAAGCTGCCTCCTGCCTTTGAGATGGTAGGTCAGCAGGCAAAGGGCCCTGAAGTCGGTACTTTGCGAGAGGGAGTTGTGATTGGGATGTTTATAGCTTTCCTCGGAGACCATGCAGTCCAATCTGTCGCCAGCGCAGTTGAGCCGGACATAGATTGCTACATCGGCGACCAACCTCTTTCCATCAAAACCGTAACCGGAAACGGAGGTATCAGACTCAAATGGACCTCAAACGCCGATTTGGCAATGGCCTCAATGCGAACCTATATTCCCAGTTCCGATTTGTTGATAATCCAAATCAACTGGGATGACGAAGGACACATCTTCTATATTCCAACGGAAGTTCAACACGATGTATTCACCAAGTTAGGGAACCACTACTTGGACTATCGCGCTAACACCAACACGAGGGGGTTTAATATGTCTCGAGGAGCGTTCGAGTCAGTAACGCATGACTCCGGGACCATCGTCCTTCCCGTGTCATGGTTCCGGTCAATTAAACCCCAAGGCCAGTATGAACCATGGGTTAAATATTGGAGAGACCCCTGAGAAAAGTGGATCAGTCAACGTAACGATCCTTCGAACATTCCTCACACGTGAGTGCCCCTGCTATGCCGAGAAGTCAAAGGATTTTGACGTTTCCTAGGCCTGTGACGACGGCCACTCGTATCGAGTAGCCTATTCCCACCCTGAAAGGACCGCTTTCACAAAATCTAACGAGGAGAATGAATGGATAACTGGGAAGAACGCATGGAGGTCCTGAATCAACAACAACAGGCTATCGAGAAGTTTATTCAGGTAGTCTATAACCATCACGATCACTTACGGCCTGGTCGGCCTCTGGACCAGATTGTGAAGACTCAAGCGCCAGGTGTTATTCTTACAATGGTAGAGAATAACGCACTCCACCATTATGCGCTGTTGGCTGCTATTCAGATTCACCAAATTGAGTTCAACAAAGCTGTTATTGCGATGCTTACAGACTTGGATAATCGGAAGGTCGAGTCCCCTTGAGTCAAGTGATGAAGCCTCATTCTCTATCGTTGCGTAGCGTTTCGTATATCATTCCATTATCAAATAGAAGTGGCGGGGTTTCCCCGTCAGTACCTTGACAGTGAGAAATCCTCCGGGATAAGGTAGAAATGAGAAAGCGATTACGGTAGAAGTCGGGAGATAGGTTTATGGCAACGGTGGAGCAGAGGGTAAGCTACGTCGAGGGGAAACTTGACTCTCTGGCTACGAAAGCTGACCTTGCCGAACTGGAAACCCGGCTTATCAAATGGATAATTGGGATGATGGTCGGGTCTGTCGCCGTGGCCTCTACTATTGCGCTGCTGGTGCAGCGATTGACGGATTAAAAGGATCTGCCCCTAGCAGCCAGGCCGGCTAGCATACTCCGGGTCTACTTTTCGGTGCACCAACCGGCCGTCACCTAGCACCCCCATGAACTGGCCGTCCTCTACGACGACCTTGCCCCGGAGGATCGTCGTCACCGGCCAGCCCTCTATTTCGAACCCTTCCCAGATGCTGTAGTCGGAGATGTGGAAGTCGGCCTTGGTCAGCCTCTTTTTGATGCTGGGGTCTATGAGGACTATGTCGGCGTCGCTGCCGGGAGCAATCACGCCCTTGCGCGGGTAGAGCCCCATGATTTTGGCGGCGTTGGCTGAAGTCACGTCGACGAACCGCTGCAAGGACATCCCCTGTTTGGACACGCCCTCACTGTAGGTGATGCCCATCCGGGTCTCGGCCCCGTTGTGGCCGCCGGTCACGTCGGAAACGGTCCTGCCGGCGATTTTCAACTCCCACGACGTGCAGTACTCGTCGGTGGCCATGGTATGCAGGCCGCCCCGCACTATGCCCTGCCATAACGAAAGCCGGTCCTCCTCCGACTTGAGCGAGGGGTAAGTGTGGTACTTCATGCCGTTTTCTTCCCGGTAGTTCTCAGCGCTGAAGCAGCAGTAGTTGTGCAGGGTCTCGCCGTATACCGGCATTCCCTTGGCCCTCGCCTCATGGATTGCTTCGATGCCCTGCTTGGCGCTTACGTGAACAAAATAGACCGGCGATCCGGTCCACTCGGCAACCCGCAATACCCTCCGAAACGACACGTCCTCGGACTCGTTGCTGTGCACCAGGTGCATGTTCCACCACTCGGTGCGCTCCTCCCGGGCCAGCTTCTGGTACATGTGCTGAACCATGTCGTCGTCCTCGGAATGGACCAACAACATGGCCCCCAGGCGTTGCACCTGCTCCATCAGGTCGTGAAGATGGCCCATGCGCACCATCCTTGGTTGGGTGTCAGCCGCAGGGGGCCGTATATTGGTGGTGAAAATCTTGATACTCGGGAAACCGTCGGCGACGGCTTCGCCGATTTGGCCCATGATTTCCGGGGGAATTTCGCCCATCAGCATCAGGTGGTGGGAATAGTCGGCGAAGGAATTGCCCTTCCACACGTCGGTGCGTTCCTGGATTGCCTGGGGAATGTCGATGCCGGGATACTGCATGGCGAAGTCCAGGATAGTCGTCGTGCCTCCGAACAGGGCGGCCCGGCTAACCTGGTCGGGAGGAGCGGTCGTGAGGTTTCCGTGGCCCATAATCGGCGCCGATATGTGGGCGTGGGGCTCGATGCCGCCCGGCGCAACGACCTTTCCCGAAGCGTCGATAAAGCGGCCCGCTTCCTCGGTAAGGACGCCCTGAGCGGCGACGGCGACGATCTTCTCGCCCTGCACCGCTATGTCCCAGGCGCCTACTCCCCAAGGCGTGACCACCTGGTCGCCGCGAATAATCAAGTCCAGCATCCCTGGCCCTCCTCCGTCAATTAGATTGATGGCGGATACCGGAGTTTAGCATAGATGCCCCACGTCATAGCCCACCCCAAGACCCGCCGGGAATCGCTCTTGAGACGGTATAAAGACGCCTGATTCACGGCATTTCAGGTAGCTGAATTCAGGATGATCAGCCACTGGATCGGACGGCGCAACCAGACAAAATTCTCGGTTGACTTTGCCCTGTTCTTCCTGCAAAATCAATCAATTAACAACATCGCGATTTGAGGTGCTAAGGGATGGGGAGACGCTTGTTCAAGGAACTGGAACGGGCCTACGGATTCGATGAGGTTGCCATCGTCCCCGGTCAGGTGACCGTCAACCCGGATTTGACCAACACCACCATGACCATTGGCGACCGCTCCTTCGATATTCCGGTCATGGCTTCAGCCATGGACGGCGCGGTGTCTCCCAGGTTTGCTACGTTGATGCACCAGATGGGCGGATTGGGCGTTCTCAACGCCGAAGGACTGTACACCCGCTACGAGGACCCCTATTCCGTCTTGGAAGAGATCGTTTCCTCCCCCCAGGAAGACGTTACCCACTATCTGCAGCAGGTCTACTCCGAGCCGGTCCGCGAAAACCTGATCGGACAAAGAGTCCAGGAAATCCGGAAATCAGGCTCGACCTGCGCCGTCTCTTTCACTCCCCAGAACACGAAGCGCATGTCTCCCGTAGCCGTAGAGGCTGGAGCCGACATCGTTTTGGTCCAGTCCACCGTCACCACTGCCAGGCACATGTCTCGCAGCTACCGCGGCCTGATATTCTCCGAGTTGGTGAAAACGCTGACCGTCCCGGTAGTTGTCGGCAACTGCGTCAGCTATCAGGTAGCCACGGAACTGATGGAAACCGGCATCGACGGAGTCCTGGTGGGCGTCGGCCCCGGCGCCGCCTGCACAACCAGGGAAGTGGTGGGAGTGGGAGTGCCCCAGGTGACGGCGACCATGGAGTGCTCCGCCGCCAGAGAGGACTATTTCCGCCGCACCGGCCGCTACGTGACCGTGATTACCGACGGCGGCTTCCGCAGCGGGGGAGACGTCTGCAAGGCCATCGTTAGCGGGGCCGACGGCGTAATGCTGGGCACCCCCTTCGCCCAAGCGGAAGAGGCCCCCGGACGGGGTTACAACTGGGGCATGGCTAATTCCCATCCAGAACTGCCCCGGGGCACCCGCATCAAAGTGGGGACCAAAGGGACGCTCAAGCAGATACTCTACGGGCCCACCTCGGTCACCGACGGCACCCAGAACTTCATCGGCGCTCTGAGAGTCGCCATGGGTATGTGCGGCGCCTATACGATTCGCGATATGCACAAAGCCGAGATGGTCATCGCCCCAGCCATTAAGACCGAGGGCAAGTCCTTCCAGTTGGGGGGTTAGCTCCCAGCGCCCTCCGCGCTGCGCCGCCCAATGTCCGGGCGGCTATAGCCACCAGTCGCCCAGCCGGATTCCGACCATCCAGGCGTTCGTCCTCCCTGTTCCAGTACCGCCCGGCGCTTGTTGAGCTCTTTTACACCGGCGCCTATACGGTAGCCCACTCCCTCGTCTGACCGCCCGTCAGCGCCGGGATGATGCCAACGCTGACAGCTAGCCCGAGCATTACATTCCTACCTATCAACAGACCCGTAAACGCGCTATCAAGCGGATAGGACTAGAGGAGTAGCGCAACGCCAGAATTCGTCGCATTGCGAATCGTCATTAAGGCTGACAGGTTATGTTAATGGAGCGATAATTGCAACTGTCTTCACAATGTTGACGAAAACCAACCGTCGGTGGTACCCTTATCGGAATAGCACGAAGAAGGTCTTAAACCATGTCACAAGACGTACTGATACCGGTCCAAATTGACGAGGCAGAGCAGCCACGCTGCCAACACTTCTGGGTGATCGAGCCGGCCCAGGGCCCGGAGAGCCGCGGTACGTGCCGGACCTGCGGCGAAACCCGGGATTTCAAAAACTACGTGGAAGGGGCAGCTTGGGGCGACTCCAGGCTTGCCAGCAGCACCGACCCCCTGAAGTTGGCCGACGTGCAAAGGGTCGCCTCCACCTACATGAACGTCGACGCCGACGAGTAAGGCCTCTCAGCCGCCGTACGCCTAGCCGGTTCCCCAGGCCGCCGCTTGCCTTGCAAGGGCGGCCTTTTGGTATCCGCTGGGTCAACAATTGGCATATCTTGTATATTCCCCTTGACAAGCGTCTATTCGGCCGGGGTTTATAATACCCCGTGCCGGAGGTTCCATGGCCACATCGTCCCGAGACCCGCGTTTCACCCATCTCCACGTCCACACCGAGTACAGCATGCTGGACGGGATCAGCCGCATCCCGGAATTGATCGCCCGGACCGGAGATCTGGGCATGGACTCCCTGGCAATCACCGATCACGGGACCTTCTATGGGGTAGTCGATTTCTATTCGGCCTGCAAAGAAGCCGGAATCAAACCCATCATCGGCTGCGAAGTCTACATGGCCCACGGCAGCCGGTTCGACAAGCAGGGCGCCGAACGTAGTCCCCATCACCTGGTGCTCCTGGCCCGTGACAACGTCGGGTACCGGAACCTGATGCGCCTGGTAACCCAGGCCCAGGTAGAGGGGTTCCACTACCGCCCCCGAATCGATAACGCCCTGTTGGAGGAATGTCGTCAAGGCCTCATCGCCCTGTCGGGTTGCCCGTCTTCGGAGGTCCCCCGGATGTTGGCCGACGGGGATAACAAAGGAGCCGCCCGCGTCGCCGCCAGGTACAAAGAGCTATTCGGCGACGGCTATTTCCTGGAGTTGCAGCGTCACCGCCACGTGCCCCAGCTTGATGTAATCAACCAGGGCTTGGTGGCCCTGAGCCAGGAATTGGACCTCCCGTTGGTAGCGACCAACGACGCCCACTACGTTCACCAAGAGCACTCACCGTTGCAGGACATCTACATCTGCATCCAGACCAACACCACCATCAACGACCCGCACCGCCTGCGTATGGAGGACGAGTCCTACTACATCAAGAGTCCCGGGGAAATGGCCCAGTTGTTCCCGGATTTCCCCCAGGCCCTGGCCAACACCGGCCTGGTCGCCGATATGTGCAACGTCGAACTGGACTTCGACCAGGTCCATCTGCCCAAGTACCCAACGCCGGATGGCATGGCGGCCGACGAGTACCTTGCCAAGCTATGCTGGGAGGGCTTCAAGAACAGATACCCCAACCCCACTCCCTTGGCCGAAGAACGGCTCCGCTACGAACTGGAGGTCATTCAACACACCAGCTTCGCCAACTACTTCCTGGTCGTGTGGGACATTATCGATTTCGTCAGGCGACAGGGCATCATGTACGGAGTCCGGGGCAGCGCCGCTGGCAGCGTCGCTCTCTACTGCCTAGGCATCACCAATGTTGACCCCCTGGAATACCGGCTGGTCTTCGAGCGGTTCCTCAACCTGGAAAGAAAAGAGATGCCCGACATCGACCTGGATTTCCAGGACGACCGGCGGGACGAAGTGCTTCACTACGTCATCGACCGCTACGGCAGCGATCGCGTGGCCCAGATCATCACCTTCGGCACTTTGGGCGCCAAAGCCGCCTTGCGGGACGTGGGCCGGGCTCTGGGCATGTCCTACGGTGACGTTGACCGCGTGGCCCGCATGGTGCCCTTCAAGGCCCGTACCTTGGAAGACGCCCTTAGGTTAAACACCGAATTTCGTGACCGTTACCAACAGGCTGAAGACGTCAAAAAACTGGTGGACACCGCCCAGGGGCTGGAAGGCATCGTTCATCACGTCAGCACCCACGCCGCCGGTGTGCTGATTGCGGACGAACCCTTGGCCCAGACTGTTCCGCTGCAGCGTCCTGTCCGCGGGCAGGACGACAGCCCTGTGTTGATGACCCAGTTTTCCATGGATCCCGTGGCCCAGTTGGGCCTGCTCAAGATGGATTTCCTGGGCCTGACCAACCTCACCATATTGGACCGGGCCGTCAAGCTATTGAACGAAAGCCAGGGCATCCACATCGACTTGGACCGGCTGCCCCTGGATGACGTCGCAACCTTCGAACTGCTCTCCTCCGGCAACACCAACGACCTGTTCCAGTTGGAAAGCGCCGGTATGCAGCGGTACATCAAGGAGCTCAAACCCTCCAGCTTAAGCGATATTTCGGCGATGATAGCACTCTACCGGCCGGGGCCTATGGAGAACATTGACACCTTCATCAACGCCAAGTTCGGCCGGGTTCCCATCACCTATCCCCACCCCAGTCTGAAAGACCTTCTGGACGAGACCTACGGCATTATCGTCTACCAGGACCAGGTCCTCTTGATCCTGCAGCAATTCGCCGGGTATTCCCTAGGCGCCGCCGACATCGTACGAAAAGCGATGGGCAAGAAAATCCCCGAGTTGATGGCCCAGGAGCGGGACCGTTTCGTAGAGGGCGCCCGCAGCAACGGCTTCGAAGAAAAAGTGGCCGTGGACATTTTCAACCTAATAGAACCCTTCGCCGGATACGCCTTCAACAAGGCCCACAGCGTCAGCTATGCCCTGATTTCCTACTGGACGGCCTATTTCAAGGCCCACTATCCCCAGGAATACATGGTGTCCGTGCTCAATTCTCGGATGGACAACCCTGACAAGGTGGTGAGTTCCATCACCGAATGCTTCCGCCTGGGCATACAGGTGCTCCCGCCCGACATCAACAAGTCCAACGAACAATTCGTCATAGAGAAGGACAACGGCTCCTCTGGGCTGCGCACCGGTTTGGCCGCCATCAAGACCGTGGGAGAGGCCGCGGTAAAGCCGCTGGTGGAAGAGAGGGCCGGCAGCGGGACCTACAAGTCCATAGACGACTTTTGCCGCCGAGCCGACCCCAAGGGCCTCAACAGGCGCACCTTGGAAAGCCTGGTGCGGGCCGGCGCCTTTGATTCTCTGGCCCCCCGCGGCGCAGTCCTCGAGGCCTTGGACCAGATAATCGCCACCGCCCAACGGGAGGCCAACGCCCGCAGTTCCGGCCAGACCAGCATGTTTGGCGGCCAAAGTGACCAGCCGAACCCCGACGACGTACCGGGCATACCATTGAACGGGCCGGATGTGTCCGTCCAGCAGAAAGCGGCGTGGGAACGAGACCTGCTGGGCGTCCCCTTGTCCCACAACCCATTGAAAGATCTGGCCGGCTTGGATCCCAAGGGCGCCCTCACGTCCGTGGACCAACTGGACGAGAGTATGGAAGGCCAATCTTTGGCCCTCCTGGGCCAGGTTACGGCCATAGATGAACGCTACACCCGGGAGCAAAAGCGGTTTCTGCTGGTCACCCTGACTCTGCTGTCAGGGCCGATGGAGATAATCGTGTGGCCGGATGTGCTGGCCAGAACCGAGCAGGTATGGTCCGACGGCAAACTGGTGCGCGTTGCCGGCAAGCTTCGCTTGAGGGCGGACCAGTTCTCCCTGGCGTGCGAACAGGTAGAAGAATACTCTTCCTCAAACACCTCCCAGGCCAACGGCGTTGCGTCACCGTCCACCAACGGGCACACCGCTGTCCGTTCCAACGGCTCCAACGGGTCCAACGGCTCCAACGGAGCGAGGCAAAAGCGCTCGTATGCGCCAAGTCCCTCTGCAGCCGCCGCGAGCAGCCCGCCTCCCCCGCTCCCCCACTCCAATGGTAAGAGCCACCGGGTGGTGTTCCTGGGCGTTACCGAGTCGGACGACGCCACCGCCGACAGTCAATTGCTCAGGGAGGTCATCGGCGCTCTTCTGGAGCATCCGGGGAGCGACAGGGTCAACCTGGAGATACACACCGGCGGGCGCACGATCTTGATGGACCTGCCGGTGGTCAGCACCGGCTACTCTGAGGGTCTGCACCAACGATTGGAGTCCCTCCTGGGGCCTAACACCGTCAGGCTGCACGACGGCCCTGCCTGAGCCGTAGCTGATCCGGCAGCGCCGCCTGCTTGCGCTGACCTGCTCCCCGCACCACTCAAGGCCCGGCAGAGCAGGAGGAGTTTAACCATGCGACTCGCTGGACAAACGGCTATAGTTACCGGCGCCGGGCGGGGCGTGGGAAGGTCCATCGCTCTTTCCTACGCCAGAGAAGGAGCGCAACTGGCGCTGGTAGCCAGGAGCGTTAATGAACTCGAGGAAACGGCCCGGCAGGTGCAGGCTTTGGGCGCCCCTGCCTTGGTAGTGCCCACCGACATAAGCGACCGAGAGCAGGTGGACCAAATGGCGGCGCAGGTCATTCAACGCTATTCCACCATCGACGTCCTGGTGAACAACGCCGCCATCTCGGGGCCGGTGGGACCGCTTCAGGACGTTGACCCGGACCGCTGGGTCCAGGTCTTACAGGTGAACCTATTCGGCACCTATTACTGCTGCCGGGCCGTGCTCCCGACAATGGTCAAGCAAGACCGGGGCCGGATCATCAGCCTCACGTCTGAGGTCGACATGGCCACTTACTACAGCATGTCGGCCTACTCCACCAGCAAGGCGGCCATAATCCGCCTCACCGAGGGCCTGGCCAGGGAGTTGGCCCATACCAACGTCCGCGTGAATGCCCTGGGACCAGGGGGGATTCCCTCGCGAATGGCCGAGGAGATACGGGACGAGGCGGCCGCGGCCGGGGTCTACGACCTGTCCGAGTCGTGCCGGGCGGTGGCTGCCGGAGAAAGGGACGCCACGGAACAGGCTACGAGCCTGGCCGTGTTCCTGGCCTGCGACGATTCGGGCAACATGAGCGGGAAGTTGCTCTCCGCAATGCTGGACGACCTTGCCGACTTGCGCGAGCACGTACCGGAGATCATGGCTTCCGACGCCTATCAACTGCGGCGGCAGGCGCTGCCCTAGGGGGTTGTACCCACGCCGCGACGCTGAATAGCCGGCTTGAGAGCAGCATTGGTCATTAGCAATTGACCGGATAAAGTCGGCCCTAGTCCCCGGCCATGGTCACTACGGCCCTTTCCAGTCCGGCAGCCATGGATGAGCCTGGGTACTTGGCAGGGTGAATTCCCTGGCCCAGCTTCTCCTCTATCAACTGCTCGTTTTCGTCGTAGTAGGGACCCTCGATGGTTTCCAGGTACTTGGTCCACTTTGAGGTGCTGCGCCGAATTTCCCAGGCCCAGTAGCTGTAGGCGATGCGCTTAAGCCCGCACCAGATGTCCCCTTCCAAGAACCTTCGCAAGATCTGCCTGGGGCCGTAGAACTTCTTGTAGGCCCGGTTGACTTCCCGTTGCAGCGTGCTGGGCTTCATGTTCTTGGGGAAGAACATCACGAAGGTCCCGTCCAGCCGATCCCAGCTAGGCAGGAAGAACCGCTCTATGGGTATGTTGGGAGAGTTCAGTTCCGGGTACCCGCTCAGCGGGAAAAGCGCGACGTAGTCAACGTCTACCTCGATGGCCGCGTCGATAGTCCCCCTGATGGTTTCCACGGTGTCGGCGTCGGACCCCATGACGAACGACCCCAGTACCCTCAGCCCGTGGGACTTGATGGCTGCCAGCGACTTCCGCAGGCCTTCCTGAGTCTGGGCCTTGTTCAGCTTCTTCAAGACGTCGTTGTCGAAGGACTCCAGGCCCATGTACAGGGTATTGATCTGCGCCTTCTTCAGCAGGGCCAGCAATTCCTGGTCCCGGGCAACCTCCATTCTAGTGAAGCAGATGCCGTACCAGTCGATTTTCTCTTCGATTATCCTGTTGAGTAGTTCCTTGGTCCGGTCCCGTTTGACCGTGAAGTGATTGTCCACGATGAAGAAGTACTTGCTGCCCACCAGCTTCTTCTGGTACTTGATGTCCTCAATGATGTTGTCAATGCTCCTCAGCCGGTAGCCGCGGCCTAGTTCCCTGGGCGCAATGCAGAAGGAGCAGTCGTATGGACAGCCCCGAGAAGTCTGTAGAAGCTGCCAGCGCATTTTCAGGTTCTTCAACAGCTTCCACCGGGGCCAGTTCATGTAGCCGTGGATTAGCTCCAGGTCGGGGATGGTCTCGAACTCCTGCACGAAGGGCCTGTCGGGGTTGTTTTTGACCTTCCCGTCCTGCCAGTAAGATATCCCTAGGACTTTGCTCAGGTCTCCGCCGTTCTGCCAGACCTTCAACACCTCCGGCAACGTCTCGTCGCCCTCCTTGCGAACCACCACGTCGCAGTATTGAAGGGTGTCCTCGCACATCACCGAGGGGTGGGTGCCTCCCATGATTATCGGCATGTCGGGGCGGACGGCCTTGATTTTGTTGATGTATTCGATGCTCTTGGGCATGGTGGAACTGAACGAGTGGAAGCAGACCACGTCCGAACTCATCACTTCGTCCCATTGAATCGGACCAATGTGCTCGACGTAGACCTTAACGTCGTAGCCCTCGTTCCGCACTATCGTAGCCACCAACGGCATCCCGTATTCGGGAAATACGGCGTGAGTGACCAGGTTCCAATACGGCAATTCGGGGCTGATGAAGCTGACTTTCTTAATTTCCACGGGAGGGCCTCCCTAATAAAAGCAGTTCAGAGCAACGACGCAAAGGAGCTTGTGCTGAGGACTCTTGGCGCTGCATGACGCTGGTTAAGCTCAACCAAGAATGGCGGGCATTTCAGCGGCAGCCCGTCCGGGTTCATGCGGTTGGGAACTCATCGTCTCCTTGGCACATAAACATAGCCTTGCCGTTGGAATCTGTCAACGACAGCCGCGTAACCCCTGTCCAATCCCATTCGACCGGACTAACATGGCCTTCCCATCTCACGCTTCAGACAGGAACGTTCGAAGCGCCGAGGCCAACTCACCAGGCTTGTGATACCCGATGTCGTGCATCGTTTCGGGCACCCAATGGACCCGGCAGTCCCGCAGGTCCTGCGCTGCCGAATCCACCATCGCCCGGCGCACCTGTATCCACTCGGACTGGGCATATTCCGCCTGGGGACCCGCCACTACGACCAGGGCTGGACAGGCGACATTCGGCAAAACGCTGGATGGCGGGCGCTCCCACATGGTCCGAATTACCTGGGCGTGGTTATCGGGATGGAGTATGTCTCTGATGAACCCGTCTTCGTCCTCGTAGACCATGGTCTGTACGATGCGGGCCAGTTCGTCACTCCAACAGTCAGTCAGCTGGGTGCTCAAACGGTCCAAGAACTCCTGCCGGGTTCCCGATACGTTTCTGGGCCGCAGCCGGTTGGCGAATCCTTCCCAACTGCCGTCAGGGCTTATACGGGAGTCGATAATCCCCCCGTCAATCATGACCAGCCGGTTCAGTCTGTTTGGGTGGTGAGCCGCTACCGCAGAAGCCACGTGCCCTCCCCACGAATGTCCCAAGACGGCCGCTTGCTCGACGCCCAGCCGGTCCATTAAACCTACCACGTCCATCGACAGGGTCTCCCAGTCGTAACCGCTTGGGGCCTGGGTGGTCTTGCCGTGGCCTCGTTGGTCCGGCGCGATAATCCTGAAGTCCCGGCGAAGCAGCGGCGCCACCAGGTCGTACCAGTGGCAGGAAGACGCCAAGCCGTGAAGGGCTATCACGGGAGGGCCGTCGCCGCCCCAGTCGAGATAGTGTACCCGCAGGTCGCCCACGTCGGCCCAACCGTCTGCTGGTTGATTCAAAGCCGTATCCCTATCAACCAAAGCAATCTCCCGCAATACATTGCCGCTAGGGTTTGTCCGAAAAGACAGCCTTTGCTTCCAGGTCCAGAAGCGCCGCCTTAAGCTCGACGCCTCCCCCGCTGTAGCCGCCGAGACCGCCACCGCTGGCGATGACCCGATGGCAGGGTATCACCAACGCCAACCGGTTCCGAGCCATGGCCTGCCCTGCGGCCCGCGCCGCCCCCGGGCTGCCGGCCGCGGCGGCCAGCCAACCATAGCTCCTGGTTTCGCCGGGTGGAATTCGCCGGCAGGCCTGCCAAACCGCCTTGAAGAACGGAGGCGTGTCGGACAGGTCCAACTTGATGTCGTCGCAGGTATCAGCCTCCCCGCGGAAGAATGTCTCCAGCCAGGCCACCTCCTCGCCAAACCCCGTGGGTTCGTTATCCGACTGGTCCAGTTCCGGCGCCAACCCTCCCAGTGCTTCCTTCGGCCCGGGCCTTAGGCTCAAGCGGCGCAGGCCTTTATCACTTCCCAAGAGTCCTATCCAACCAAAAGGCGACTCGAATAAATGGTGCCTATACTTCATCACCTTTTCCTCCATCGAATTACCCCAAATAATAGTGGCCGTCGCAATCAAAGCCAAGCCTTTTAATAATTTTCTGTTGGCTTCATAATGGTGTCCACGCCGCCAATAGACGGCCAAGCGCCCGCCAGCGGCGTTCGCGCCATGCATTCAAGCACTAGGGGCCATCGTAACACTATACGAAGCTGGATAAACCACGGGTTACGCGTCAGAATACTGCCAGGGCGGGGGTCTTTGCCATTCCACCATATATGCGGCAAAGCGCCCAACGCCGCTCCCGGAGATGACGGTGAAGATTTTTGGACTGATACCATGGCGCGTTTCTTGGCTGTCGTTAAGTACGGCGGTGGTCCTCATAAGCACTATCGCTTGCGGCGATGGAGCATCGTCCCCTACCGCAGCCCCCACCCAGTCCTCTAGCGTTGACCAGCCAACCGAAGCCGAAGAACCGCTGGCGGGGGATGACCAGCCAACCGAAACCGCGGAACCATCCGCCGGCGATGACCGGCCGACTCAAGCGCCAACTGCCACCCCCACTCGGGAACCCCAGCCTGAACCAACCCCGGCCGGCCCCCAGGTGGTCGGCGGGCAGGTCGGCAACTTGGCTCCCGAATTCCAAGGGATACACCATTGGATTAACTCCGATGAACTGTCCATGGAAGAACTGCGGGGACAGGTGGTGCTGATTGACTTCTGGACCTATACCTGTGTCAACTGCATCCGCACCTTGCCCTACCTCAAGGAATGGCACGCCAAGTACGCCGATAAAGGCCTGACCATCGTAGGCGTTCACACACCGGAATTCGAGTTCGAGAAGGTGACCGAGAACGTGGTCAACAGCGTTGAGGAGTATGGCCTGGGATGGGCCATGGCCCAGGACAACGATTTCGGGACTTGGCGGGCTTACAGCAACCGGTACTGGCCGGCCAAATACCTGATCGACCAGCACGGCATCATCCGGTACCGCCATTTCGGCGAGGGCAAATACGTCGAGACCGAAGAGTGGATACGCGACCTGTTGGAAGAGGCCGGCGCAGACTTGAGCGACGTCGAAGTCAGCGCCGACGATGGACCCGATCGGGACCCCCGCGCGTTAGCGTCGAACCCTGAGGAGCGGCAAACTCGGGAGATTTACGGCGGGTTTCAGCGCAACGTATCCTCCCGAGGACTCTACGTGTTTCATGAACAATATTATGAAGGGCCAAATCGCACCCTCTCCTACACCGACCCAGGCGACCATCAGAACCAATTCATGTATCTGCAGGGCCTCTGGACCAACGGTTTCGAAAGCATCCGACACGCCAGGGAAACCGAGAATTACGAGGACTACATCGCCCTGAAATTCGCCGCTACTACCGTGAATGCCGTTATAGACCCGGACGGCGATTCTGCCTTCGACGTACAGGTGACCATCGACGGACGTCCCTTGTCGCCCGAGGAAGCCGGCCCCGACGTAGTAGTCGCCGAAGGCCGTAGCTTCTTCACCGTTACCGAGCCTCGCATGTACGAGGTCGTGTCCCTCCCTGAGTTCGGCATCCACGAGCTAACTCTGAGCTCCAATTCCGACGACTTCGCCCTCTTCGCCTTTACCTTCGGCTCCTATGACCGAGGGCCATAAAGATATGATGGCCAGTTTTTCTTATCTAATAACTCCGCCCCGCGTCCTCCAGGCGGCGGTGCTGTTGGTCCCGGTTCTTGCCCTTGCCTGCGGCAGCGGAGGGACGGCTGCCAATGGACCGACCACAGAAGCCGCCACCGAGCAGCCGGTTCTCATCACCGCCGTCCCCGAGGACGCGACTCCAGCGGGTCAAGCAGTAATCCGGCCCATCTTGGCCACCACCGTGCTGGGTGTCGGCGACCAGCGCGTCGCCTTTCTCCTCACCACATCCCAAGGTCTAATCAAAGCTCCAGAGGCCTCTGTCACGTCTGTATTCCTGGGAGATGGTGATGCCGCAGGCGAGGAAACGCAGGCCCTGTTCCACCTGTGGCCCTACGGCGTCCGGGGCTCATATTCCACCCAGATGAATTTTGGTCTCCCGGGACCTTGGCGCTTGGACATCTCGGTAGATGGGACCGACGGCCCGCGCTACGCCCAGATCATGTTGGAAGTTGCAGAGAAAACCGGTGTGCCCGAAATAGGCGATTTACCCCCATTCAGCGCCAACAAGACCGTCTTCACCGTGGACGAGCTATCGCAGTTGACTACTGATTTCACCCCGGACCCGGAGCTTTACCAGTTGACCATCCCGGAAGTCCTTATTTCTGGCATGCCAGCCGTCATTGTCTTCGCAACGCCGGCCTTCTGCACCTCCCCAATCTGCGGCCCCCAGGTGGATACTGTTGCCGAATTAAAGGACCTCTACCGGGATGAAGCCAACTTCATTCACGTCGAACTCTACGACACTCCGGAGGAAATCCAAGGAGACCTCGACAAAGCGGTGTTGAGCAGCCTGGTCCACGACTGGGGCTTTAGCTCTATCCCCCACTGGTTCAATGAATCGTGGACCTTTGTGCTCGGCCGGGACGGCCGCATCGCCCAGCGGTTCGAGGCCTTCGCAACCCTTGAAGAACTGGAAGAGGCGCTGCTGGCTGCTCTGGATGAGGCCTAGCCGCAGCAATCGTTAGCGGCTGCCGTCAACGCGCCCGGCCGCGCCGCTTGTGTGGCATATTCCCCTCTGCTAGAATCTTGGCTGTCCCAAGCGGGGGCGCCCCGGCAACCCCGCTTGAGAACGTCATCGATGCAAGTCGGTCCAGGACATTTCCCCAATAATCTCATATTGGATCCCCTGGACCGTATCTTGAATTCGACAGCAAGGAGGATCCGCCATGCCGTCATTTTGGGAGAACCTTCGGTTTCCCGGAGAGCGCGAGTTCGACCACCTGGAAGGAATGCAGGGCCAGGATATGGCTACCTACGTCAGCCATCCGGCGCCGTCAGCCAACGCAACTTTCCCGGCCGTCATTGTCGTCATGGAAGCCTTTGGGGTAGTCCGGCACATCGAAAAGGTCTGCGACCGGTTCGCCCAGGAGGGATACGTAGCCGTAGCGCCAGCCCTCTACCACAGGGACCATCCCAACCCCAAGCTGGCTTATGACGACATGTCCAACGTGCAGAAGTACATGGGCAACCTGCGGGACGATGAGCTTGTCACCGACCTGAACGTCACCATCAACTACCTGCAGAACCAGTTCCCCCGCACCCGCGGCCAAAAGATAGGCATCGTCGGCTACTGCGTGGGCGGCCGCATCACCTACCTGGCAGCCACCAGTTGTCCGGGCCTGAGCGCCGCCTCAGTGTATTACGGGGGCAGAATCCTGGCCCCCTTCGGAGACGGCCCGGCGCCCGTCGACCTGACCCACCAAATTCAGATTCCGGTAATGGGCAACTTCGGGGCCCTGGACGCCAACCCCGCGCCGGACGACGTGGCCCAAATAGAGGCCAAGCTCAAGGAGGCCGGCGTGACCTACGACTTCAAGATGTACCCCGACGTAGGCCACGGGTTCAATTGCGACGAGCGGGACAGTTACGAGCAGGCGGCGGCGGATGACGCCCTGGCCCGCACCCTGTCCTGGTTCGACAAGTACGTCAAGAACTAGGCCGCGGCCCAAGCGCCGTCGGCGCCTTTGAAATCCCTGGATTGCTGGAGCCTTGTGGCCTAGTAGGGGGTGGCGGAGTTGTCGGGATCTTCGCCCGTCAACTGTGGCGGCGGCTGGTAGGTATCGTTGAACCGGGCAAGCGCCTCGTCCAGGCGGTCCCGGAACTCCTCGATGTTCTGGGTCGCTATCATGAAGCGGCCGCCGTTGTGCATCCTTACCCGGAGCCGCGCGCCAAAGGGTAGTTCCAACAACTCTACGTGGGAAATTCCCTCAAACGGAACTGCCTTTACCCTGGGCCGGCCGTACACCACGACCAGGGCGTTCTCGTAGATGCGGTACTGCTTTGCAGTGGTGAACCAGTTGAATGCCGCCACCGCCAGGCCCAGAATTATCAGGATGAAATTGTTGCCGACCACGCCGAGGACGGCCACCGCGAGGGCCAGCATCAGCGTAATATTCATCCCGGGCTTGGGCCGGTCTTCATAGATAGGTTGATTCTCAATTTCCGCCATGCCTGCTATTCTAGCACACCCTTAAACGGGCCGACAGATAGCGCCCAGGCCGAATCCACCTGATATGTCCGCCTCCAGACGCAGTCTGCTCCAGGGAGTAGCCGTTGGCTGCCCGCCGGTATATACTCAGGGCCTACGATACCCGTTAGGAGGGACTATCCATGGCGTTAGAGCGCATGAATCCGCCCGAACTATTCACACCGACCGGCTATCACCACGTCGTGAAAGACGGCGACACCGTCTACGTCGCCGGCCAGGTTGGGATTGACAAAGACCGGAATATGGGAGAAGACGCCGCGTCCCAGATAGAGCAGACCTTCAAGAACCTCAAGGCCTGCCTGGAGGCCGCCGGCAGCGACCTGCACCACCTGAAGAAGCTGACCATCTACCTGGCCCACCGGGAGGACGCTCCCACCTATCGGGAGATCAGGTCGAGATACGTTCCCAACGAACTTACCGGCACCGGCACCATAGTCATCGCCGGGCTGGCCGACCCGAAGGTCCGCATTGAGATAGACGCCATCGCCGCCGTCGCGTAAGTCAGCATCCTTATTGGTCAGAGGAGCGCGCGAATCCAGCCGGGGATAACCAGGCATAGGAGTAATTCAACGCGGGCATGGAAGGAGGGAAAATCATGGGACTTCCAGAACGCATGAAGTTTGGCATATTCCTTGGCCCATTCCACTGGGTGGGTGAAAACCCCACCCTGGCCATAGACCGGGACCTGGAACTGGTCCAGTGGCTCGACTATCTGGGCTTCGATGAGGCCTGGATTGGCGAGCACCACAGCGCCGGCTGGGAGCTCATAGCCTCCCCTGAAATATTCATTGCCGCGGCCGCAGAACGGACGCGCCACATCAAGCTGGGGACCGGCGTAGTCAGCCTGCCGTATCATCACCCGTTCATGGTGGCCGACCGCATGGTGCAATTGGACCACATGACCCGCGGCCGCGTGATGTTTGGCGTTGGCCCCGGAGCATTGCCCGGCGACGCCTACATGATGGGCATAGACCCCACCAAGCAGCGAGCCAGGATGGACGAGTCCCTGGGAATAATCCTCCGCCTGTTCACCGAGACCGAACCCATCACCTACAAATGCGACTGGTTCGAGCTCAACGAGGCTTTGCTCCAGATCCGGCCCTTCCAGAGGCCCCACATGCCCATTGCCGTAGCTGCGGTGCAGAGCCCCGCCGGCGTCGCCCTGGCCGGCAAGCACGGCGCCTCGATCCTAACCATCAACGTGCCCCGCGACCCGTCGGTCAACCCGGAGACCGACTACGACTATCTGTGGAATATCGCCGAAGAATCGGCCGCGGAGCACGGCAAGACAGTATCGAGAGATGACTGGCGGCTGGTTCTCCCCGTCCATCTGGCCGAAAGCCGCAAGGAAGCCTTCGAGGACGCCCGGGTCGGCGCTGGCCGGTACCATGGAGAGTACTTCGTAGAGACCATGGGCCGTCCCCCGATGGACTGCCCCCAGGACAAGATTATCGAAGTCATGTCCGACTGGGGCGCGTGGGTTATCGGCACGCCCGACGACTGCATCGAGGCCATAGAGAGCTTGGCAGAGGCTAGCGGCGGCTTCGGCGGCTTCCTGATCCAGACGGTGGACTGGGCACCCCGGGAAAAGTTGCTCCACAGCTACGAATTGCTGGCCCGCTACGTTATGCCCCACTTCCAGGGTTCAGTAGCCAGCACTGCTGCGTCCAACAAGTGGGCCTATGACCGCAAGGATGAGCTGTTGGCGGGCCGGAACCGGGGGCTGGACACCGCGAAAGCGAGCTGGGACACCCGTAAGGTCTAGCCCGCTCTTGTCTGCCGGGCTGGGACCTTACTGCACCGGCGCTTCCCGGAAGTTGGGCATCACCTCGGTCGCGAACAGCTCTATCGACCGCAGCGCCTTCTCGTGGGGCAGGCCCGGAAACTCGAACGAGCCGAAGACGTGGTTGAATCCCGCCTTCCGGATTTGCTCCAGACCCTGGCACACCACCTCCGGGGTACCGAATAGCCGCGGCATGGCCGCTTCGCCCCCCAGGCCGCCGCCCTGCGGACCCGCGTAGTTTTCATAGCCCGGGGGAATGTTGCCGTCCTTGTCCAGCGGCGAGCCTATGGGCACTCCCGCTATCCCGGTTGTATTCATGATCCGGGATGCGAAGCCCCGTAGCCCGGCGGGGTCTTGCTCGGCCTCCTCCATCGTCGGCGCAACGTATATGGACTGGTACAACGGCGGGTCAAGATGAGCGTGGGGGTGGCCGAACTCCTCCATCTTCTCCCGCCACAGCCTGACCAGCCCTTGGGGCCCCATTCCCACGCTACCCGACAGGCCCGACGCCAGCACCTGCAGTTGCATGTTGCGGCTGGCCGCAAACTCCACGCTGGCCGGGCTGGCTTGCACCGCCTGGAAAAGGGGCGGGTGGGGCTTTTGCATGGGCTTGGGTATCACCAATAGGTCGTCGACGTTGGTGTACTTTCCGTGATAGCTCAGTCTTTCCTCGGTCCAAGCCTTGATGATGACATCCACGCCCTCTTGGAACCGTTCCCGGCTTTCACTGATATCGATGCCCAGTCCCTGGAACTCCTGGCGCTGGTACCCCGCGCCCAGGCCAAGGTCCAGGCGGCCACCGCTGAGAACGTCCAACATGGCCGCTTCCTCGGCCACCAGTATGGGGTTGTGCAACGGGAGCACTACCACCGAGGTCCCGATGCGAATGCGCTTCGTGCGCCCTGCCACTTGGCCCAGGAAACTCCACATCCCGGACAGCAGCCCGTGCCGCGAGAACCGGTGTTCGCCCAGCCACGCTTCATCGATTCCCAGCCGGTCGGCCAGTTCGATCTCCGCCATCGCCTCCTGCAGGGCCTGCTCCTGGGTGCGGCTCTCGTGCCAGGGCACAAGATGAAAGATGCCGAACTTCATTTCTTGGACCTCCCTCTGCGGTCCATATTCAATAACCTTCTGGGATTGCAGATACGGCGTGTGTGGATGGTGCGGTGCGGTAGGCCGCAAGGATACAACAGGCTTTGGAGCGGTTCAAGGTTGCTATCGCCGCCGTGGGAAACCGCCGGCCAAAAGAAAAACCCCCGGCGTTGCCGGGGGTATTGTCACTCTCTGCGCCGAGCGCGGCGATCAACCGCCAGCAAGGCCGCCGGCTGATTATTGTTCGATTCGGCCCGCCGGCTGCAAGTCTGGGAAATCCCGGTCCATCTCGGCGACCGAGTTTGTGAACTCCTTGATTTCCCGGCAGTTGCGGCAGATCCCGATGCTCGTGGGACCGTTGGCCGGCTCGATCATCCAGTGATGGCGGCACGTGATAACCCGCTGTGCCTCCAGGACCTCTGGCCTAACCTCTTCTTGCAGTACCATGTCCATTCCCCCCTGGCCCGTCCACTTCTCGGCGGAATCCAATTGCGTCGTCTACACCTGATTACAACATAGACAGGTGTGCGCCATTTGGTCAACAATTATCAGTGCAAGTTTTAGGATATTTTAATCTTTTGACCAAAACCTGCACAACTCTGGTCAATCACCCTTGGCGACGGCAAGAATATCCATCCTGCCTCGCTCAGGCGCAAAACGGCATCTTGCCACCAGTTGGCATGAACCCGACGCCCGTTTGCAATGGCCCAACCCCAGACCTAGAATTAGTACCCAGCCATCCACGGGAGGAAGCGCCGCTATGCCCGCGCCCGAAGTGACCTTTGGATGCACCCTCACCGTTGAGGGGTATTGGGACATCGCCGAATTCGCTCACCGGGCCGAAGACCTGGGATACGACCGGGTGGCCGCGGGCGAGCACGTCATGGACGGCAACCCTCCCCGGCCCACGCTGATGAACATTCCAACCATGGCCGTTGCCGCCGGCGCCACCCAACGGCTGCGTGTAATGACCGGCATTGTCCTGGCGCCGCTCTATCATCCCGTGATGTTGGCCAAGCTGGCCGCCGCCCTAGACGTTGTTTCCGGCGGCCGCCTGGACCTGGGGATAGGAATCGGCGGGCAGCGGGACTCCGTTGTGGAGTTCGAAGCCATGGGCGTTTCGGTAAAGACCCGGGGAAGGCGCACCGACGAAATTCTCCAGGCGGTGAAACGGCTGTGGACCGAAGACCAGGTTACCCACCGGGGGAGGTTCTTCAACTTCGAGGACGTTACTCTTCTGCCTCGACCGGCCCAAAAGCCCCATCCGCCGGTGTGGGTGGCTGGCCGCAGCGAGGCCGCCATGCGCCGGGCCGCCTTGCTCGCCGACGGGTGGTACCCCTACCTGTTCACCCTCCGCCGCCTGCGCCGGAGCAACGAGGCCATCCGCAACTACGCCGCCGAGGCCGGACGAGATTTGACAGGCTTCCACTGGGGTCTCAACCAGCCGACCGTCATCAGCGACTCGCCCGAGGAAGCCCTGGCGGCTGCAGTGTCCAATTTGGGCCAACGGTACGTCACCCCTGAACGCAGCGCCGAGGACATTGCCAGGGCGTTATGCATCACCGGTACCCCCGACGATTGCGTCAAGGCTATCCAGGACCGCATCGACGCCGGGACCCGGGATTTCAACCTCATCTTCCTGTCTAACGACGTCAATGAACTATTCGGCCAGATGGAGGTTTTCGCCCGGAGGGTAATGCCCCATTTCCGGCCCTAGCGTCGTTCACCACCGGTGGATCGTCGCATCAGATGTCCAACGGCCGCCGGCACACACTCCTTACCGGACTATGCAATGACCGACGAACACAAAATCTTCCCCCACGTCTACGCCTCCAACCCGCTGGACCGCGCCGACCACCAACGGGGCGATGAACAGTGGCTGGCCCAGCAAGCCAGGGACCCCAAGAGCAGGTTCCTGCCCCTGTCAGGATTGGACCTCCCCATTGCCAACGGCCCGAACCAAGGCCTCGGCTGGCTTAGCCTCGATGACTTGGAACGACTCGGCATCGACGCCAGGCCCGTATTCCTGGGGTTGCTGGCGGAGCAAGCCCATTTCGCCGTGGACATTTCCGGCAACCCTGACGCCGTCAGGCGGTTGCAGGACGACTGGAACTGGCGATTCGAAGACGCCCGCACTGCGACCCAATATCTCGACGCCTCCGAGTCCGGAATCGTCGCCCATGCCAAGAGCCAGGTCGATTGGCATAACCGCAGCCTGTTCTGCCCTATCTGCGGCGGCGAGACTTACCTCAAGCGTGGCGGGCAGGCGCGCCAGTGCTCCAACTGCCGTACCGAGCACTTCCCACGCACCGACCCGGTGGTCATAGCCCTGGTTTCCCACAACGACCACTGCCTGCTGGGCCAGTCCCGCCGCCGCCCCTCCGGCAGCAACATTTATTCGGCTCTTGCCGGATTCATGGAGCAGGGTGAGTCCATCGAGGAGGCCGTCGCCAGGGAAATCGGCGAGGAATCGGGGATACTAGTGAAGAACGTCCGCTACCACTCCTCCCAACCCTGGCCCTTCCCCTGGTCGCTGATGATCGGCTGCCACGCCGACGCGGCGACCACCGAAATCGTCATCGACGATGAAGAGATGTCCGACGTACGCTGGTTCCCCCGCGACCAAGTCCTGCTGGCCCTGGAAGGCAAGAACCCGGACCTGCAAGTCCCCGGCCCCATCGCCATCGCCCATCACTTGATCAAAGCTTGGGCCACCCGCAGGTGACTGCCGTATAGACCTGGGGCAAACCCTGCTCAGTAATGCCGCAGCTCCACCACGTTGTCGTCCGGGTCGTACACGTACAGCGATATGCCGTCGCCGTGTGACCCCCACCTTTTGCCCGGTCCGCCCCGGATTTCAACGCCCAGCGCTTCGAAACTTGCCTTGAGCGCCTCCATGTCCGTGGGCTCGATAACCATGCAGAAATGGTCCTGGTTCTTTACCCCGTCCTTGCCAATGGCGGGTTGGTCCGTGGCGAAGAAGTCAATAATCGTGTCGTCGTTCAGCCTGGCGGAAGGGAAGCGTACCTCTCCCCTTCTCCACTCCTCAACCCGTTCCAGTTTTAGCCCCAGTAGCTGCGAGTAGAACCGCAGGGACTCCTCTACGTCCCCGACCCTGAGCACAATGTGGTCCATCTCGGTGATCTTCACCAGCGGCTTTGTTTGGGCGGGTGCGCCCTGTCTTATTTGCGTCGCCATTCCCATATCCTCCGAGCCGGTCCCGCTTTGCTTGGGCTTGGTCTCCCGGGACGCGATTCTAGTATATCCTACTCCAACCGCGTCCCGCCTAAACGCCCCACGCTCCGGCCCGATTCTGCCGATAGCCATAGCGAATGGTGTTACGTTAATCCTCCATGAGCTAGCCATTATTCGATGCCGACAATAGCGACTGTTACGACATACGCCTCGCGTACAGCGGTCCACCCCACATGATTGACAACAGCCGGTGCACGGGGGAAAATTGGTGAACCACTACAAACCCCTGCCTTGGCCCCGGAAGCACGGGAGCTGCGAAGAGGGACGGCATCACCGCTGCAAATGCCGCTCAGGAGGTCAACCGTGTCCACCTACAGAGTCATATCAAACGACAGCCACATCAACGAGCCCCGTGACTTGTGGTCCGCCAGGGCCGAGTCGGCCTTCAAAGACCGCCTTCCCCAGGTCGTGAGCGCTGCAGACGGTTCGCTGGACCACCAGGGTCGCCCGGTGGGGGATTCCTGGATCGTCGACGGCAAAAGGTACGCCGGCTTTGGGGGAGACCCCAAGACCGGGGTGCGCTTCGAAGACCCGTCACAGCTGCTCGGGGCCCACTTCGGCCCAAATGTGTTCGAAGAAGGACATAGTGAAGAGGAAAGAGAGCAGCGTCTCGGGGGATACTTTCCCGACGAGCACGTGAAGGACAACGACATCGATGGGGTCGACGTAAGCGTCATTTACCCCACCCTGGGCGTTTTCCTCTTCGGCGTGCCCGATGGCCCGCTGTTCGACTCCGTTTGCCGGATCTACAACGATTGGATAGCCGACTGGTGCAGCCCCTACCCCGACCGGCTCAAGGCTGTCGCCATGATAAACCACGACGACATATCGGTGGCCGTCAAGGAAATGGAGCGCTGCCGCAAAATGGGCCTTCTCGGGGCCATGATCTCCGTCTACCCGCGTACCGGCCGGCTCTACGACCAGGACATCTACGAACCCCTGTGGGCCGCTTCCCAGGACCTGGATATGCCCCTCAGCCTGCACGCCTCCACAAATCGCGCCGGATTCTACGCAGGTCCGGAGGACGAAAGAGCGGCATACGTGACCTGCATGTACCACTGGGCCGAGCTGTCCCTCGCCGACATCATCTTCAGCGGAGCCTTCGACCGCTATCCCAAGCTCCGGGTGGGGTCGGTGGAGCACGAGTTGGCCTGGGTCCCCCACTTTCTCGACCGCATGGACTACACCTACACCCAGCGCATAGGCGCCTGGCTCGTGGAGGGCAGGTTAAGTGGGGACGCGCTCCCCAGCGAAGTTTTCCGCACCAATTGTTTCCTGGGCTTCCAGGAAGACGCCATGGGAATCCAGATGCGGGACCTGATAGGCGTGGACACCATGCAGTTCGGCTCGGACTATCCCCACCAGGAGTCGACCTGGCCCAGGAGCCGCGAGATTCTCGAGGGGATGCTGCTTGGCTGCACCGAGGAGGAAAAGGCCAAGATCGCCGGCGGCAACTGCGCCAAGATGTACCACCTGTAAGGTCTCGGGTCCCGGCTGGGCTAACCTCTATTCGTTCGTTTAGCAGGCGCTCCCTGGGGCGCCTGCTTTCGCGTCAGTTTGCCAGGCTCAACGCACCTTCATTGGCAGCGCACCAATACGAGATATTGACAAGCCCAAAAAGCGCAAGCAAAATTGGGGCGCGGGCATCTGGGGAAGTGTCCCCATTTGCCCCATCCCGATTCTCCACTCAACCAGGGTAGCGGCGAAAGATATCGCTGCAGCAAGCATTGGTTAGGAGGGCGTCATGTCCAGCTACAGAGTTATTTCGGGTGACAGCCACATATACGAGCCGTCGGACCTGTGGGCCGACAGGGCCGAGGCCAAGTTCAAGGACCGCCTGCCCCACATTGTGCCTGCCGAGCCCGGTTCTGTTGACCTCAACGGAAGGCCCAACAAGGACTGGTGGATCTGCGAAGGCCAGACCCTCATGCAGTTCGGCGGCGATCCCAAGACCGGCGTCAGGTTCGAGGACCCCGCGGGACTCCTCGCAGCCCCCAGAAGTGAAGACGCCATGCTCAAAGGGGCCTTCATTCCCGAGGAGCACGTCAAGGACAACGAACTCGACGGCATCGACGTGAGCATTGTCTATCCAACCCTCGGTTGCTACCTCTACGGCGTTCAGGACGGCCCCCTGTTGGACTCGATCTTCCGGAGTTACAACGATTGGGTCGCCGAGTGGTGCGACACCATCCCTGACAAGCTCAAGGGCATCGCGATGATCAACCATGACGACGTGGGCGTCGCTGTCAAAGAAATGGAACGCTGCCGCAAGATGGGCCTCATCGGGGCCATGATTACCGTCGCTCCCTTGGATACCCAGCTCTATGACCAGCCCGTATACGAACCCATGTGGGCCGCGTCCCAGGACCTGGATATGCCCCTCAGCCTGCACGCCGCCACCAATCGCGCCGGCTTCTTCTCCTCTCCCCTGAACCTGAGGCCCGCCTACGTGACCACCATGCACCATTGGATTGAAACGTCCCTGGCCGACATCATCCTCAGCGGCGTACTGGACCGCTATCCCGGAATCAAGATCGGCTCCGTGGAACACGAGCTTGCCTGGGTCCCCCACTTCGTCGACCGGTTGGACAACACCTACACCCAGCGGGTCGGCCCCTGGCTCACCGAAAACCGCTTGAAGGATGACCTGCTTCCCAGCGACCAGTTCCGCACCAACTGCTTCTTGGGCTTCCAGGAGGATGCCCTGGGCCTCAAGGACCGGGACATCATCGGCGTAAATACCCTCCAATGGGGCAGCGACTACCCCCACCTGGAAAGCACCTTCCCCCGCAGCCGCGAGATTATAGACGGCATGATGATTGGCTGCACCGACGAGGAGAAGGCCAAGATCGTCGGCGGCAACTGCGCGGAGATGTACCACATTTAGGGCCTGGCTTCCGGTCGGGTTACCTCCGTCCGGGTCAACCCCTACTATCGACCTGCGCCGCACTGGCGGCACAATCAAGAGCGGCAATATGCCGTCATCGCTAGGAGAATGACGTGTCCAGCTACAGGGTCATATCGGGTGACAGCCACGTAATCGAAACGTCGGACGTGTGGACCGAACGAGCGCTGCCCAAGTTCAAAGGCCTGGTCCCCCACGTCGAAGCCGCCGAGCCAGGCGCCCTGGACCACCACGGGCGGCCTCAGAAAGACTTTTGGGTCTGCGAAGGCCAGCAAATTGTCCAATTTGGGGGCGACCCCAAGACCGGAGTCAGGTTCGACGACCCGATGGACCTCCTCAAGGGGCATAGAGGGGATGAGTTCATAGTCAAAGGGGCCTTCATCCCCGAAGAGCACGTCAAGGACAACGAGTTGGACGGCGTCGACATCGGCATCGTCTATCCGACCATCGGCATCTACCTCTTCGGCATACAGGCCAGCCCGCTAATGGATGAAATCTGCAGGGGCTACAACGATTGGATCGCCGACTGGTGCAGCTCGTTCCCCGACAAGCTCAAGGGCATCGCCATGATTAACCACGATGACGTGAGCGTGGCGGTCAAAGAAATGGAACGAGCGCGTAAGATGGGCCTCATCGGCGCCATGATTACCGTCGCTCCACTGGACGACCAGCTTTACGACCAGCCGGTATACGAGCCCATGTGGGCCGCGTCCCAGGCACTCGACATGCCCCTAAGCCTCCACGCCGCCACCAATCGCCAGGGCTTCTTTGCCGACCCCCTTGCCCTGAGGGCCGCCTGGATTACCACCATGCACCATGCGATCGAGACCTCTATGGCCGACATCATCCTCAGCGGCGTCCTCGACCGCTATCCCGACATCAAAATCGGCTCGGTCGAGCACGAAATAGCCTGGGTGCCCCACTTCCTCGACCGCCTGGACAACACCTACACCCAGAGGGTCGGTCCTTGGCTGCTGGAGAACCGGCTGAAGGACGACCTGCTACCCAGCGACCAGTTCCGAACCAATTGCTTCCTGGGCTTCCAGGAGGACGCCCTCGGACTCAGGAACCGGGACATCATAGGCATGGACACCCTGCAGTGGGGCAGCGACTATCCCCATGCGGAGAGCACATTCCCCCGCAGCCGCGAGATCCTCGACGACATATTGATCGGCTGTACAGAAGAGGAAAAGCCAAAATCGTCGGCGGCAACTGCGCCGAGATGTACCACCTCTAGGGCCTGCCCTGGATCAATTCAAAGACCCGTCTCCCCCAGCCCGTCATTCCGGCCCCCGAGCCGGAATCCAGAGCGCCTGTCTACCAACATCGTAGCATTTCCTCCGCCGCACCCCGTCCGCTCGTCCTGAGGATCTCGAAGGGGGAACAGACGGGGTGCGGCGGCCCTACCCCGCCGGCACAAACTTCATAGAAAGCGAATTCACGCAGTGCCGCGTGTTGTTCGCGGTCAGCCGCTCCCCGACAAACACATGGCCTAAATGCCCCCCGCAGTTGGCGCACTCTATCTCCGTTCGCCTGCCGTCGGGGTCCGGCAGCCGGTTGACCGCGCCGGGTATCTCATCGTCGAAGGCCGGCCATCCGCAGTGCGCGTCGAACTTGTCCTCCGACCGGTACAGCTCGGCGTTGCAACGCCGGCAGATATACACCCCCGGCTCATAAAAATCATCGTACTCTCCGGAAAACGGAGGCTCGGTGCCCTTATGCTCGATTACGTACCGTTCCTGCGCCGTAAGCTCGTTGTACTTGGTCGTATCCATTTCTCGTTTCCCCTTGATTATCAATTGGAACCTTGCCAGAATCGCCTGGGGCAGGCCTCACTCATTACGAACGGGCCGCATGCTGCAATTCACCAAAAGTATACCAGCCTCCGGCCTGTGTCAGCCGCCGGGCTATTGACCTACCCCCCACTCGTACCCATAATGGCCCCATCCCCCAAAGAAGGGACCCTTGCTTATGCCAGACTGGCTCGGCGTAGACCACCTTTTCGAGCTCTCCACCGGGGAAGCCATCGCCGGATTCTTCACTCCCCTGGCCATCTTCGCCGTGTTTGCCCTGGCCCAGATCATCCTCCCGGCTTGGAGGGTCCCCGGCTACGTCATCGACCAGGAGACAGGCCAACCCCGCAACTACCGGCTCAACGGCCTCCTGGTGTTCGTTATCGCCGTCATCGTGTGGGCCACCGAGGTCACCGGAATGCCCCGGGACTGGTTCTACCGGTCCTCGGTCTACGCCGTGATCGGCGGGACGGTCTTCACTACCATCTTTGCCTTGATAGCGGTTTTCTGCCTGCCACAGGGCGCGGAAAAGAACCCTATAGCCGCCTTTTGGACCGGACGGGCCAGGGAGATATCCTTCCTCGGCGACCGCTTCGACGTTAAGATGTGGTTCTACGTCGTCGGCGGGGCCATGCTGGCCCTCAATGCCCTGTCCGGGGCCGCTTACCACTACGAGCGCTTCGGCGACGACTCCAACCCCGGCGTTTTCCTCTACGCCGCCTTCTTCACCTTCTACATACTGGACTACTTCATCTTCGAGCGAGTCCAGCTCTATACCTACGACCTGATTCACGAGCGGCTGGGCTTCATGTTGTTCTGGGGCGGCCTCGTGGTCTACGGGTGGCTGTTCATCCTCCCCTTGTGGGGAATGGCCGCCCAGCCCGACCCCGGATTCTCCACGGGCTGGACCAATTTCTGGCTCATCGGAACGGCTATGCTGTTTCTTCTCGGCTGGAGCATCTCCCGCGGCGCCAACATGCAGAAATACACCTTCAAGCGGTGGCCCGACCGCAAGTTCCTCGGCTTCATAGAGCCCAAGTATCTCGAGGCCGGCGATCGCAAGATCCTGCACAGCGGCTTCTGGGGTGTCGCCCGCCACTTCAACTACATGGGCGAGGGATTCCTGTCCCTGTCCGTGGCACTGTCCTTCGGCCACTTCGCCAATCCCTGGGCCTGGATTTACTTCGTATTCATCGTCACGTTTTTCACCTTCCGCCAGCGCGACGACGACCGGCACTGCGCCGAGAAGTACGGCCCGGACAAGTGGGCGGAGTACAAAGCCCTGGTCAAGTACCGTATATTCCCCGGCGTATATTAGTTGCCGTCCCGGTCCCTCTTCCTGCCCGTGCCGCCAAGAAGCCCGGAGGCCAATCTTCATTGACGGCGTCCCGGCGTAACCCTATAGTGTGCCTTAAGTTGCAGTCGTCACCAGACACTCGACCCAATACAGAACTAAGGAATAATCGCAGATGGCGCTTAATACTTATCTCCACTTCAACGGAAATTGCCGCCAGGCTTTCGACTTCTACCGCTCGGTCTTTGGCGGTGACTTCGAGATACTGCAGACCTTCGCCGACGGCCCTCCCGGCATGGGCGTGTCCGACGACGAGAGCAACGACGTCATGCACGTTTCCCTCCAGGTCGGCGACAGCATTCTGATGGGCAGCGACGTGCCCGCCGCCTTCGGACCTCCCCCAAACCAGGGCAACAACTTCTCCATCTCCTACTCCGCTCAAACAAAGCAGGAGACAGACAACCTCTTCGCCAAGCTTTCGGAAGGTGGCGTCGCTACCATGCCGCCCCAGGAAATGTTCTGGGGAGCCTACTTCGGTTCCTGCATCGACCGGTTCGGCATAAGTTGGATGGTCAGCTGTGACCACTAATTTTTGTTCACCGCACCCCCTACGCCGTTCCGCTGCGCCCATGAATTTCGGAGTGTTGGACAGTCGAGTCCAATAGTAGAGAGGTCAACCGTGTCCAGCTACAGGGTAATATCGTCAGACAGCCACGTTAACGAGCCGGCCGACCTGTGGACCAGCCGCGCCAACTCCAAGTTCCGGGATCGCGTGCCGCACGTCGAACGCTTGGACACTGGCGACGTCTGGTTTTACGACGGCATGAGAGGGGACCCCGCGGGGAACTCCGTCACCGTCGGCATCAGGTTCGAGGCGCCCGAGAAAATGGGCACCAGGATACCCAGGATCGACGAGACCCGCCCCGGCGGCTATATCCCGGAAGAGCACGTTAAGGACATGGACCTGGACGGCATAGACATGGCCATCATCTATCCCACCACCGGCGTCCGGGTCTACAGCGTCCCGGCCACAGACATACTCACCTACAGTTGCACCCTTTACAACGACTGGATTGCGGAATTTTGCAGCACGGCCCCCAAGCGCCTCAAGGCCATCGCCATGCTCAACGTCGACGACGTGGGCGACGGCATCAAGGAACTGGAACGCTGCGCCAAGCTGGGTTTTGTCGGCGCAATGATTGCCGTCTATCCCCTCCTGGGCCGGTCCTACGACAGGCCCGAGTACGAGCCCCTGTGGGCCGCGGCCCAGGACCTGCAGATGCCCATCAGCCTGCACGCCGCCACCAACCGCCCCGGCGAGGGCCAGGAATTCACGGACATGAACAACGTCAGGCCCTCGGCTGTGTCCCTCTTTGCCCACTGGGCCGCCATGTCCCTTGGCGACATCATCTGCAGCGGCGCTTTCGAGCGTTTCCCCAAGCTCCAGGTCGGCTCCGTGGAGCACGAACTTTCCTGGGTCCCCCACTTCCTGGACCGGCTGGACTACAACTACACCCAAAGGTCCAAGAGGTTCTCCCCCTACCGCTACGAGGGAGATATATTCCCCAGCGACTTCTTCCACAGCAACTGCTTCCTCGGCTTCCAGGAAGACAGCCTGGGCATCAGGCTCCGGGACATCATTGGAGTCGACACCATGCAATGGGGGTCCGATTACCCCCATCCAGAGTCCACCTTCCCCCGCAGCCGGGAGATATTGGAAGAGATCCTGGTGGACTGCACCGAAGAGGAAAAATCCAAGATTGTCGGCGGCAATTCCGCCAGGATATACCGCCTGGACTAACTCCAATCCCCCAGACCTAGCCGGCCGCGCCAGATGTACAGCGGGCGTTTATTGCCAACGCCTCCTTGCTCTTGAATGCCCTTATCCCCCGGGAGGCCCATGCGCCTGCAACCGATAAATCTCTACGACTACCGGGACAGGGCCAGGCAGTTCCTGCCGCCGCCCCTCTGGGACTACATCGACAGCGGCGGGGTGGTCGACGAGTCCACCGTCCGCCGTAACCGCGCCGCCCTGGACCAATTGACTTTGCGCCCCCGCTTCCTTCGCGATATCTCCCAACGTGACCTCTCGACGACCGTCCTGGGCGCGCCCGTCAGCCTACCCGTATTTCTCTCCCCCGCCGGCATGCACATGAACGTCCACCCGGAGGGAGAGTTGGCCACAGCCAAAGGCGCCGGCATGTCCGGCACATTGATGGTCCTCAGCACCCTGTCCAGCTACAGCATGGAGGAGGTCGCCGGGGTCGCCGCCGGCCCGCTGTGGTTCCAGCTTTATCACCGCGGCCGCGACTTCACCGAGATGCTGGTGCGCCGCGCCGAAGACGCCGGGTACAAGGCCTTATGCCTGACCGTGGACATTCCCATGCGCTCACCCCAGGAACGCAACGCCCGCACCGCCGGCATCAACTACCTTGGCCCGTTCCCCTTGGGGAATTTTCGGGGCATGAACGGACTGCAAGGCGCAGCCTCCGAGGCCGCCGTATTGGATGCCTGGAATGCCTCCGCCGCGCCGCCCATAACCTGGCGGGAACTGCAATGGCTCCGCTCCTTGACCGCGCTGCCATTGGTCTTGAAGGGCATCAACACCGCAGAAGACGCTCACCTGGCGGTCGAGCACGGAATCGACGGCATCTTCGTGTCCACCCACGCCGGCCGCGTCTCAGACGCTGCCATGGGAGCCATAGAAATCCTGCCGCAGATCGTCGAGGCGACCCAGGGCCGCGCCGAGGTCTACCTGGACTCGGGCATCCGGCGGGGCAGTGACGTGATCAAAGCCTTGGCCCTGGGCGCCTGCGCCGTCGGCATAGGCCGGCCCTTGTTCTGGGGCCTGGCTGTGGACGGAGCGGAAGGCGTTTACGGAGTGCTGGAGTTGTTGCGCAATGAAGTGGACCGCTGCACGGCCTTCTGCGGCCAGTCCAACATCCGCGAGTTGGAGCCGGGCTTGGTGGATATCCCGGCCAACTGGGGAGCGGGAACCACCAGGCTTTAACTCCCTGGGAATTACGCCTCGCCCGAAAGCCCTGCCGGGGCCGGGGCCGGACTCGGGCCCGCGCGTCCCGCCCTAACCGAGATGCTTCTCCAAGAAGGCGTAGACCTTCTTCCAGCCGTCCACGGCCTGCTCCGCCCGGTAGGCGGCGGGGCGGTCGTAATAGAAGATGCCGTGGCCCGCGCCGTCGTAACGGTGGAACTCGTAGGACTTGTTGTGTTTCTTCAGCGCCTCCTCGTGCAAGTCCACCTGCTCCGCCGTTGGCGCCTGATCGTCGTTGCCGAATATTCCCAGCAGGGGGCAGGACAGGTCGGCGGTGTAGTCTATCGGCGCTACCGGCTGGTTTGCCGTCAGTTCGCCCCCGGAAGCGACCACGCGCCCGCCCCAGCAGTCCACCGCGGCGTCGAATCCCTGGATACGGCAACCCGACAGGACGGTAAGCCTGCCGCCTGAGCAGGTGCCGAAGACTCCTACTTTGCCGTTGAGGTAGGGCAGCGTTCGCAGGAACCGCATCGAGCCTTCGATATCCCCCAGGGCCTGTTCGTCTGATATGCCTCCCGACTCTCGGACCTTGGAAGCAATCTCTGCGGGGTCGCCGTGGCCGGCCCGGTGGTACAGATTCGGGGATATTGTTACGTAGCCATGGTGGGCAAAGCGGCGGGCCGTTTCCCGGTACCACTCGTCCCAACCCGGCATGTGGTGAATCAACACCATTCCGGGGTGTGGGCCGGGGCCCAGGGGCTTGGCTATATAGGCCCCGATGGCATCGCCGTTGTGCCCCTGAACCGTGGTGGTTTCCGCCAGCATTCCTTCATACATGTCCGTGCTGTACATGGGTCAACTCCTTTAACGGGGATAAATCAAACTTGTAGCCGGGTGAGGCCTAAGTAAAATGCCGACTTGCTTTACGCCGGCTGTCACCTCAGAAGCCCGGAGCCTTCCAGCGTCGACGGGTTCACGCACGACATGGGCCACCGGCCTCTCAACACCAACGCTATCTCCCGGCCCACCCGTCGTCTTGCCCCCTCTTCGTACCGGGACGACGCCGAAGCCACGTGGGCCGTGAGCGTCACGTTTTCTAAGCCCAAGATAGGGTTATCCGGGTCCGGCGGCTCCTCTTCCAGCACGTCCAGCGCAGCATGTGCAATCCACCCTTCCTTCAGGGCCCGGGTCATGGCCTCCTCGTCCACCGTTGTGCCCCGTCCCGTGTTGACGAAGATAGCCCCCGATTTCATCGACCTGAACTGCCCCTCACCGATCATTTTCCTGGTCCCGCCGGTGCCGGGAAGGTGGTTGGACACGATATCCGACCGCTGCAGCAGCTCCGTCAACTCCACCGGCTCCACTCCGTGCTGCACTATCACCGTCTCCCTGACGAACGGGTCGTGGGCCAGGATGCGCAGGCCGAACGCCTTCATCAGCGGCACAACGGCCCTCGCGATGTTCCCAAACGAAATTAACCCCAGGGTCTGCCCGTATAGGCGCGGCAATCGACGTATCGCCGGCTTACCTTCGTCCCAATTCCCCTCGCGGACCCTCTTGTCCATCCACAACAGCCGCCGGTGCGCTGCCAGGATTAACGCCGCCGTGTGCTCCGCCACCTCTTGCACGAAGGTGTCCGGGCAATTGGTTACTGGAATTCCCTTCGCCGTAGCCGCGGCGACGTCCACCAGGTCCGTGCCCACGCTGTCCAGGGCGATGATCTTGCACCGGGTCAGTCCGTTGATTACCCGTTCGCTGACAGGCATATCCCTGGTTATCACCGCGTCCGCGTCATGTGCCCCGGCAAGAAACTCGTCGTCCGACACCGCAGGGGCCTCGACCAGTTCCAAGTCCAGCCCCTGTAGCCCCTCCAACTCGAACCTGTAGTCGTCGATAATATTTGGACGCCCCTGCGCCACGACCTTGTACTTCGCCACGCTGACCCCCTGGCTTCAGTGTCGATTGTTGCCGTAGGTCGGTAAATCGGGGTTGGCCCTAGCTTATGTCAAGCCGCCGGATATGTCCAGGCAACCGGGTCAAAGCCGTAATCGCCTCCTGCCGGCATCCGAGCTAAGTTCCGCACTCTGGAAGCGAGCGCACCCGCCCGTTCAGGGCATGGGCAGGTCCGGCTGTGTGTCCGCCCCGTACCTGGCAAACACCTCGTCTATCTCCCGCAGGTCCTCACCCGACAGCGCCCATTCCAGCGCTCCCATGTTCTCTTCCAATTCTCCCACGTGATGGGTGCCGATGGGAGCAACGCTGACGAAGGAGTTGGACAGCACCCACCTCAACGCAAGCTGGGGCAGCGTCTTCCCCCGCTTTGCGGCGACGGGCCTCAGGTCCTCCACCAGCCTCAAATTCCTCTCATAAGCCTCATCGGTATATATGCCCCCGTCCCACTCGGGCCGGCTCACCGCCCTGGTATCGTTGTCCCGGTACTTGGTGTCGATGGTGAACGTTCCCGACAGGAGTCCGAAGGCCAGCGGAGCAAAGGCCATTACGCCTATGCCCTGCTCCTCGCAGTAGGGGAATACCTCCCGGCCCATCCTGCGGTCGAACATGTTGAAACCGCATTGCACCACGTCTACCTGCCGGGTCTTCTGGCATTCCATGATTTGGTCCCGGGTCACGTTGCACAGTCCGACGGCCCTGGCCTTCCCCTGCCGCACCACGGTGTCCAGGGCGTCCATGGTCTCGTCGAATGGCGTGGTCACGTCCGGAATGTGGATCAAATAAACGTCTACGTAGTCCGTCCTCAACCTCTGCAAGCTCTCGTCGATGGATGCAAGAACAGGCCCTCTCCGGCTGTCCCGGCCTTGAGCCCCGGGCCGGCCTGCGTATCCGATGCCGCACTTGGTGATCAGCACGACGTCCTTCCGCCGCGCGCCCAGGGCCCGGCCGTACATCAGTTCCGAGTCCCCGCCGCCGTATGTCGCCGCGGTATCGAAACAGGTAATCCCCAGGTCTATGGCCCGGTTTATGGCCTCCACCATGTCGTCGCCCCAACCGTTGGTCCCCGCCGCGTTCGGCACCCGATAGTCCATGCCGCCGATGCCGATTGCCGACACCGTGATGTCTGTATTGCCAAATCTTCGGAATTCCATCAATGGGCCTCCTCTCAACGGTCTGCGTGGCGTGGAGCCGGTTAGGCGGTAGAATGCCGATTGACCCGCTCAGCGTAGCGTATTATAGTCCAAGCTACCCAGGGGGCAAATGTCCAAGAACGTCAATGCAGCCTGGACGGTTGTGGCTTATTCTTCAGGTGGCGCGGCGGCTGATGTCACGCCAGGACTCCCTGCGGAGGGGCTAAAATGCTGAAGATCGGACACCAGGTGATCAGACCCGGCAAGACCCTCAAGGACGACCCGGTAACCATTCCCGTTGCCGAAGAGCTGGAAACCGTGCCCGGTATACCCCTCAACCAGCGGGAAATCGATTGGTATTCCCGTGAGTACCCCTTGGAGAGACATTACGAGGCCGAGCGGTCTTCTTATGGGTGGTTCTACGCCACTCGCAATCTCAACGAGCACATGGGCAAGATCGACCGCGAGCATGAAAAGCTCTCCCGCGGCCTCATTCTCGCCGGACGGGAAACCGCCGGCATGGAACCCGCCGCCGAGCCCACCGGCGAGGACGTAACCGACCTGATCAAGGACCAGGCCAAGCGCCTTGGATTCCTGGAGGTCGGCTTCACCGCCTACGATCCCCGCTACGAGTTCAAAGCCAAGAAGGGCTTTACGGAGCTTCCCACCGCCATCTGCCTGGCCTACGAGCAGGACTACGAGGCCACCCAGACCATTCCCAGCATAGACGCCGAGATAGTCCATTCCAGCGGTTACCGGACCCAGGCCGCCGCCGCACTGAAGCTAGGTAACTTCATCCGGTCGCTGGGGTACCGGGCCCACGTCATTCACACCAGCGACTCCACCGGCCCCATGCTTCCCATGTTCGTCGCCGCCGGTCTGGGCCAGTTGGGCGCCTGCGGTTACCTGCTTACCCCCCACGAAGGAAGCCGGGCCCGGCTGATAATGGTCACCACTGACGCCAAGGTCACCTACGACAAGCCTGTGGACTACGGCATCCATGCCTTTTGCCAGATTTGCCAGGTCTGCGTCAACCGCTGCCCCGGGCGGGCTTTGATGCGGGACAAGATCTGGTGGCGCGGCTCCGAAAAGAACAAGCTCTACTACAAGCGCTGTATGCCCGTCCTCACCCGTTACGTTGGCTGCGGCGTCTGCATGAAGGTGTGCCCCATCCAGAAATACGGCATGAAGAACGTCATGGAGCATTACGTGCAGACCGGGCAGGTCCTGGGCAAGGGCACCCACGACCTGGAAGGCTACACGTTGGAGGGCAAAGGCTACTTCGGACCCGGCGAGTTGCCGGTCTTCGACCGCGGCTTCTTTACCGACATGCCCACCGGCGACTCCAGCCAGTGGGCTTTCGAGAATTTCAAGAAAAAAGCCCTGGCCGCGGGCGGAGTCGTGTCCGACGAGGCGCTGGTCGAGTTCAGGCAAGACCTGGCTAGCGCAATTCAGGAGGACAACCAGGATATCGAGCTTACGGGAGGCTACAAAGAGGCCTACGTCTAGGCTCTTGGCAGCCTGGACCCATCCGAATTGACAGACCAAAATGGCTGAGAGGTCAATCGTGTCCAGCTACAGGGTCATATCATCTGACAACCACGTCGTCGAGCCGGCGGACTTGTGGACCAGCAGGGGTGAGTCCAAGTTCAAGGACAGAATGCCCTACGTCAAGACGGTGGACGGGAGCGACTGGTGGTTCTGCGAGGGTATGCAGGTCATGGGACTCTCCATAGCCGGCGCCCAGGCCGGGGTGAGGTTCGAGGAGCCGGACAAGCTGAAAGATGAAGCTGCGTTCGAGGACGTGCGCCCGGGGGGCTACATCCCCGAAGAGCACGTCAAGGACATGGACCTGGACGGCGTCGACGTCAGCATAATCTATCCCACTCTCTGCAATGCCCTCTTCATCACCATCGCAGACACCGAGCTCCTGAGTTCGGTGTACCGGACCTACAACAATTGGATTGCCGAGTTCTGCACTGCGGAACCAAGGCGTCTAAAGGCCATCGCCCAGTTGAACATGGATGACGTCAAAAAAGGCGTTATGGAGTTGGAACGCTGCGCCAAGATGGGCTTGGTCGGGGCCGTGACCCCCGTCTTTCCTCCCAGTGGCCGCACTTATGACCAGCCCGAATACGAACCCCTGTGGGCCGCGGCCCAGGACTTGGGTATCCCCCTCAGCCTCCACATCGGCACCAACCGTCTCGGGACCGGCGATGAGTATGATTACGTTTTCCAGAAGTTGATGCCCACCGCCGCGTACAAGGTCAACAAAGACTACTGGGTGCGAATGTCCCTGGGCAGCATCATCTTGAGCGGCGTTCTCGAACGCTACCCCAACCTGCAGATTGGTTCGGTAGAGCACGACCTGTCCTGGGCGCCCTACTTCCTGGACCGCCTTGACTACACCTACACCCAGCGAATCCACAGCGATTCCGACTATCTGTTCAAAGACGGCGCCCTTCCCAGCGACTTCTTCCGCAACAACGTGTTCCTCGGCTTCCAGGAGGATGCCTTGGGCATCAGGGACCGTCACATCATCGGCGTGGACAATTTGCAATGGGGTGGAGACTACCCCCATGCCGAGGGCACATTCCCCAGGAGCCGCGAGATACTGGAGGAGATCCTGGCGGACTGCACCGAGGAAGAAAAGGCCAAAATAGCCGGGGGCAACGCCGCCCGGGTATACAACCTCTAGCGCCCTCTTAGTCCCGACACTCCTCGGTCACCAACGACAATGAACAAGCCCGCGACTGAACACGATGTTGGGTTAATGGCCCACCTGTTGCGCCGGGCCTGCTTTGGCGCGAGCCGCGACGAGATCGAGGCCAAAGCTGCCCTGGGCTACGACGAAACGTTAGAAGAACTGTTGGACCCGCTCGGCCAGCCGGAAATAGAGGAAGACTTGATGTTCCGGCTGCATCCCTTCTGGTACCAGAGCCCCGCCCTCCCATCGCATGAGTGGGTCCACCGGATGATTAACAGCCCCCGCCAGCTTCAGGAAAAAATGTCCCTCTTCTGGCACATGGTCTTCTGCGCCGGTTATAGCAAGATCGACGTCGGCCAGGAACTGGGATACATGGTCGCCATGTTCCGGGAGCACGGCATGGGAAACTTCCGGGACCTGCTGCACCGGCTGTGCACCAACCCCGGCATGCTCTACTACCTGGACAACAACGAGAGCCACAAGGATACCCTGAACGAAAACTTCGGCCGGGAACTCCTGGAACTCTTCTCCATGGGCGTCGGCATGGACCAAGATTTCAACTACACCGAGGACGACGTCAAGGCCTGCGCTCGCGCCTTCACCGGCTGGAACATAGCCCCCGCATACCCCCCGTTCCCCCACGGCCGCAGCCGCTGGGAGTTCCGGTTTGACCCCGCAGATCACGACGACGGCGAAAAGACCTTTCTTGGAGAGACCGGCCGTTGGAACGGGGACGACGTCCTCGACATCATCTGCAAGCAGCCCGCCACCGCCAGGTTCATCGCGCGGCACCTGTACAGCTTCTTCGTGGCCGACGAGCCTCCGGTGCCCGCATGGCGCCTGACCCCTCCACTGGACCCGGGGCTGCTCCAGGCCATGGAGCAGGCCTACTTCGACTCCGGCTACGACATCACCGCCATGCTGCGGGTCTTGTTCACATCAGAGTCCTTCAAGTCCGATGCAGCCCGCTTCGCCAAGGTCAAGAGCCCCGCAGAGATGGTCGTTGGGACTTTGAGGTTGGTCGAAGACCACCTGGAGATCAGGCCGGGGCTGTACGAAATATCCCAGAAGTCCACCTACATGGGCATGGACCTGATGAACCCGCCAACGGTGGAAGGCTGGCACACCGGCCGGGAATGGATCGACAGCGGCACCCTGGTGGAGCGCATCAACTACGCCTCCGAATTGCTGGGAAACACCGATTTGCCCGGCGTCAGGTCGCTGGTCCACCGCCTCAAGTCCCGCGGCCCGGCCCTGTCTCCCGAGGCATTCGTAGACGGCTGTCTACACCTCATAGGCCCCATGACCGTGGACAACGAGACCCGCTCGGAGTTGGTCTCCCACGCCCGCCGGGGCGGAGACCTCCGCCATGAGTCCAAGTCCGAGAACGCCGAGTTCGCCCGGCGCACCGGCGAAATGTTCCAGATGATTGCCTCCACTCCGGAATTTCAATTCGAGTAACCGGGCCAATCTGACTTCAGGAAGCCGAGCTAAAGGCAATGTCCACCCATTTTTTCGGACTCAACCAGAGGTCATATCAATACAGCCATTCCCTGGGTCGCCTGGAAATGTCCGGCACAGGCTTCCGCAGCCCAGTGGACTTTGCCATAAACCCTGAAGGCGTCGCCTACGTCCTGAACCGCTCCTATGAAAAACGCCCCGATGGCGTCCACGTCACCATGATGACCCTGGATGAGGAATACATTACCGAGTTCTCGTCCTACGGGGAAGCCGAGGGGGAACTCGTTTGGCCCACCTCCATAGCCTTGGACCCCCAGGGCAACGTCTACGTTGCCGACGAGTGGCTCAATCGCATCACCATCTTTGACCGGGAAGGTGAATTGCTGGGCAGTTGGGGAACACCTGGCTCCGGCGACGGTGAACTGGACCGCCCGTCCGGTATTGCCATAAGCGCTGACGGCGCTTTGTTTCTAACCGACAGCCGCAATCACCGTGTCCAGGTGTTCTCCCTGGACGGCCAATTCAAGGGCAATTTCGGCGGCTTCGGAGTCGCGCCGGGCCGGCTTAACCTCCCCTGGGGTATCGGCCTGGATAAAGACGGCCGGGTGTTCGTGGCCGATTGGCGCAACGACCGTATCCAGCAGTTCACCGCCGACGGAGAGTGGCAGGCGAGCTTCGGCCAGCCGGGCAGTGGCGTTGGCTGTTTCAACCGACCCAACTCCGTGTGTGTGGATGACGACGGGGACATCTACGTTGCCGACTGCTTCAACAACCGCGTCCAAGTGCTGGACCCCGAGGGCCGGTTTGTCACCGCCATGCTCGGCGACCATCGCCTGTCGCGGCTAGGCAAAGAGAAGCTCATGGCCAACCCGGACATGATTCGCCAGCGTGCGTTGGCCTATGCCAACAATCCCGACTACGAGCAGCGTTTCGACCACCCCAACGCCGTGAAAATCGATTCCCGCGGCCGGGTTTGCGTGCTGGACCCCGTACGGGGCCGCATCCAAGTCTACGTCAAGTCCAAGGACCCCGCACTGGCCTAGGCAACCCCGTATAGAAGCGTACCATCCGGCCCACTCATCCGGTTCACACCGGCAGCACCGGCTCTGTGCGTTCCTCAGGCAGGTCGACTTCAAATGCGTTCAGGAAAAACGCCGTAGAGGCGTACTGGCCCAGCAGGGCCGTCAACTCCACCAGGTGCTGTGTTCCGAACTGCTCCAAGGCCGCCTGGAACGTCTCTTCACTGACCTTGTGGGTCTCGAAGAACTCCCGGCCGTAATTTATTATGGCCCTCTCGTCAGCCGCCATCGCCGGCAACGGCTGCTTGTCCCTTATCGCGTCCACCAGTGCGTCGCTAACTCCCTCGCTCCGGGCTGCGGGAGCGTGGGCGTTCCAAATGTATTGACAGTCCATTGCCCGGGCGGTGACCAGGATTGTCAGTTCCTGGATGCGCTTCGGAAACGTGCTCTCGAACCGCAGGTAGCCGCTCACCCGGCCTCGCCGCCGGGCCAGCTCCGGGCTGTTTACGGTTATAGACGTCGGACCGCCTGTTATCGTGCCCCCAGTAGCTGCGGTCATCTCGTCGAACGCCTCTCTGAATTCCTCCGGGACCATCTCACGGGTGACTACCGGTAGCCTTGCCATTGCTTCCCTCCAAATGTCTTCATTCCGCGCCTATGCACGCCTTAACTCCTCCACTGACCGGGGCCAGCGGAGCCGCAGCTTATGGGCCGCTACACCATCTCGTAGAACTCGATAAAGCTGTCCTCGCAGACCTCGACCAGTTGGTCATAAACCGACTCGAGCCCTTGCGGATATTTGGCGTCCGGGTCATAGGGAGAAGAAAGCGACTCTTGAGTCCAGTCCATGTAGACCGTATTGACCGGACCGGGCACGGTGTGGCCGCTCCAGTACACCCGCGTCGACGACCGGCCCGCTTTCTCGAAAGCCTTCGCCACTTGATCGACTAGCTGGGCAGCCTCCCGTGTTTTCCAGGGTTTGGTTACAAACCCTCGTCTAATCAGGTACATCTCCGGCTCCTTTCTCCGGTGTGTCCAGCGTCATCCCCATCTGCGCCGGCATCAGACATTGTACCCCAGCCATCAGCCCCGATATGACCCCGCCGTTGCCTCGACTGGAATCAGCGTGGTACAAATGCCTGCGCATTAGCCAAACTCTTGCTGAGGAAGGTTGTGTCATGGGCCTGAGAGAGCGTATCGGCGGCGCCAGGGGCGGCATGAAGCTGGAAGACGCCCTGGCCTGGGCCGGCGCCCACAACGTCCACTATCTCGACTTCGCCGTAGACCAGGGTCCGAACCAAATGTCGGCGTGGACCGGCCAGCGGGCCGCGGCGGTCAGGGAGGCCTGCGCCCGCCGCGACATCCATATCGGCATCCACACCTTGTCCGGGGTCAACGTTGCAGAGTTCGCACCCTACGCTTCAGAGGGCGTGGACCGCTACCTCACGGCCTGCGTCGACCTGGCGGTGCGCCTCGGCTGTGAATGGACGACGGTCCACGGCGGGTTCCACTTCAGCGACTCCCTGGAGGCCAGGAAGCAAGCCTCTTTGGACCGGATAAAGCGGCTCGTCCACTACGCCGAGTCTAAGGGCGCCCGGCTCGTCTTGGAAAACCTGAATTTCGAACCCGACGATGCCGAAGTCCACTACCTCGCCCACAACCTCGACGAGGTCAGCTTTTACCTGGATGCCTTCCCTCCCGGCAGCTTGGACCTGGCCTGGGCGGCCAACCACGAAAACCTTGTCCCCGAAGGCGTCCTGGGCTTCCTGGACGGGTTCATACAGCGCTTTGGCATCGAACGCATCCACCAAGTTTTGCTGGCCGATAACCGCGGGTTATTCGAGGAGCACCTCATCCCGGGTCAAGGCAACATCGATTTCAAGTCCCTGCTCCGCAAACTCGAGACCGCAGGCTACCAGAGCCACTACCTCCTCACCTTCGGCGGCCTCGAAGACAAGCTCCACGTCAGGGAGACCTTCGTCGGCTACGTAGAATAGGCTGCCCGTTCGCCCTTTCACGGATGTACCCTATTACTTGGCCTGCGACTAGGCTGTCCGTTCGCCCTGAGGGAAATCGAAGGGTGAACGGACAGCCGGTGTTGTGTAAGGGCCTCCGTCCGCAACCACAACCCCCGCTTGCAGGACTAACCTGCCAGGTGGTACAAAAGCCTGAGACGGGCCTGTCTCGGCATTAGCAAAAACGGTCCGTCGTAGCGGATGGCCCTGCTCATGCAACTTACCCGCTCCAAGATATTCTACGGCTGGTTCGTGGTGGCCGGCACTGCGCTGGTGACCTTTGGCGTTTCGGGAGCGCAATTTTCCTTCGGAGTGTTCCTGAAGCCCATGACGGATGAATTCGGCTGGACCAGGGCAGACCTGTCCCTGGCCTTCGGCATTACCTTGATGATTTCCGGCCTCTTGAGACCCGCCGCAGGTTATCTAGCCGACCGGTACAGCCCCAAGATGGTTGTTATGGCCGGAGTGGCCATCATGGGGGCCATGTTCCTGCTTATTCCATTAGTCCAGAACCGGGCCCAGCTTTACGCCGTCTTTGCCGTGTTGGCTATCGGCGTTACCTTGGGCGTCGGGCCCATATTGACCAAGATTATCAGCAGTTGGTTTTACACCAACCGCGGCGCGGTCCTGGGCTTTATCTACGGCGCCGGCTCCATAGGCGGCATGGTCCTGGTGCCCGGGTCCTCCCTGTTCCTGGTTCTTGCCGACTGGAAGGTAGCATACTGGTTCCTGGGCCTCATGCTGCTGGTCGTCATGCTGCCCATCGGGTTGGTGTTGATCAAAAATCAGCCCCAGGACGTTGGCCTGCAGCCATTGGTTGAACCCACCGTATCCACCGAGCCAACGGAGTCCGCCTCCAACGACCGGGAGACCCTCTTCGGAAGAGACGCCACTTTCCGCGAGGCCGTGGCGACCCCGTTCTTCGCGAAGCTCACCTTTGGGTACTTCGTTTGAGGGTACTCCATGAGCTTCGTGCATGCTCACTTCATCACCTACGCAAGAGACCTCGGCTACCACCCCATGGCCGCCGCCGGTGTGTTCAGCCTCATCGGGGGCTCGGCGCTGATTGGAGCCCTGTACCTGGGCCGGCTATCCGACCGGCAGGGGAGGCGGGTATGGTTGGGCATCTCTTACCATCTCCGCACCATGGGCTTCGTCGTGGTGCTTCTGTCCATGGGCGTATCCTTCCTGGGAATACCGCCTCTGGGCCTCGCCCCCCTCTTGATTGGAGTGCTCTTGGTGGGCTTCTCCTGGAACGCCGTGGTCTCCATCACCGCAGCCTACGCCTCCGACCGCTTCGGCGTCACCAAGCTGGGGACAATTTACGGCGCCATGTTTGCCGTCATGCCCCTGGGCTCCGGACTGGGCGCCTACTTGGGAGGACTCCTCTACGACCATCGCGGCACCTACGACTGGGCCATCTGGTCCAATATCCTGCTATTGCTCGTGTCCGCTCTCCTGGTCTTCTCCATCCGCGAACCCAGCCGGCCCGCGACACTGGCCCCTTCAGCAGCCGGCTGACCCGGAACTCCAGCGGCATCAATCATGCCCCAGTCGGCATACCCGTTCCCGCCGCCTGCACCAGGTGGATTCACATTTCAAGTGCAACACCCGGTCCAAAAATATTTCCCATGCCATCACCTTAACAAGGTGTTGCACTTCGTTTGTGAGTTTAGGGGAATCCAGAGAGCGTGGGACAGGCCAAGAAACCGCCGCCGGCCCCCCACAAGACATACCCAGTGGAGAGTTATTCAAAGCTCTCAAAACCGGGAGTAACTGAGAGCAAATGAAAGGCGACCTAAATTTTTCACCTGGAAGTAAATTCAAATGAATCAGCTATCCTACATCAGGTCTCGCATCAACGCCCTACGCCGCAAGTTCGCCCTCGAAATATCCCACAACAGCATCCGGCCAATGGTCGAAGACTTTTGCTCCGGCTCCTAGGCCGCCGCGATGGACCGCAAGCCTATGCCCGAGGCCCACGCCTTCGTCCGCAAGGTCGTAGACGCCGGATTTCGCCTGCCCGCCTTCACGGCCGTCCACAGGTACCTGGCGAAATGCCGCTCCGGCAAAGTCGTTCCCGGCGTCGAGCGCCTTCTGGGCTCCCTGCTTCCCTGGGCCACCGTCCGCGGACTGGTTGTTCTATCAGCCGACCCCAACCCGCCCACGCCCATTCGCCAGAGCGCATAAAGCACATAACACGCCGGGTTAGGGACAGCAGCCCGTTCGTGGTGAGCTTGTCGAACCAGACGAACGGTGGCATCGTTGACACTGGGGCGGGCCTGTGTTGGAATTGGCCTATTCTGAGGCTATCCACAGGCGGGAGGCAGCATGGCCACGAATGCAGCAAATAACGGGCAGGGACATCAGGGCATGCCGTTGCCTTCTATCGGGCGGCCGGTGGTGCATTCGACCCAGGGGGTGATCTCATCTGGGCATTACCTGACGTCGATGGCGGGGATGAGGATGCTGCTGACCGGCGGCAATGCCTTCGACGCCGCGGTCGCGGCCAGCTTCGCCGCGGCGGTGGTGGAGCCCATGGCCGCCTACTCGCTGGCCGCCGAAGGGGTATTTATGCTGCACCACGCCGGCAGCGGGACGTTGAAGTCCCTCAGCGGTCAGGGTGTTGCCCCGGCTAAGGCCACCGCCGACTTCTTCACCTCCCAGGGCCTGGAGCACATTCCCACGGGTCCGGGACGCAGCGCCCACCTGTCGTTCACCGTCCCTGGCATCGTGGACGCCCTGCTGTCGCTGCTGGAATACTACGGGACCAAGTCGGTGGGCGAGGCGCTGGCGCCGGCGATTCACTACGCCGAGCGGGGCATCCCCAACTACGAGTACATGATCGGCAAGCTGAAGGCGCCGGTGACGGGCCAGCAGTTCGACAACTACCCGCCGGGGGGCTGGGACGTCTTCTACAACCACCGCGAGCTGCCCGCTATGGGCTCGCTGCTGGTGCAGCCGGGGCTGGCCAACACCCTGAAGAGCATGGCCGCCATGGACGGGGCGGAAGCGGAGACCAGGGCCGAGGGCATCCGGCTGGCCCGCAAGGTGTTCTATCAGGGTTCCGTCGCCAGGACCATCGCCGAGTGCTCGCAGAGGGCGGGAGGCATACTGGCCCCGGAGGACCTAGCCGGTTATAGCTCCAAGTACGAGCAGCCGGTGAGCATTGCGTTCCGGGGCTACGAGATATGGGGGCCCAGCGCCTGGACCCAGGGGCCGGTGTTGATGCAGACGCTGAACATGCTGGAGCGCTTCGACCTGGAGGGACTGGGCTACAACTCGCCGGCCTATATCCACACGGTGGCCGAGGCGATGAAGCTGGCCCTGGCCGACCGGGAGGCCTACTACGGGGACATCGACTTCTCAGACATACCCGTAGAAGGGCTGCTGTCCAAAGAGTACGCGGCGGAGCGGGCCAAGCTCATCGACCCGGCCAAGGCCTGCCCGGAACTGCCGGCCTACGGCGACCCGTGGCGCTACACCAAGAACGGAGCATCGGCGCGGGCCGCCACGGCGTCGGTCCCTGCGGGGATGCGGGACGGCGACAACGCCGGGAACGATGGCACGACCTACGTGACGGCGCTGGACCGGGAAGGGAACATGGTCAACGGGACCATCAGCGGCGGGGCCTTCGCCAAGTCGGTGTTCTTCCCGGAGCTGGGTTGCGCCCTGAGCACCCGCAGCGAGATGTTCAACTGCGTCCGCGGCCATCCCAACGTGGTGGAGCCGGGAAAGAGGCCCCGGACAACGCTGGTGAACTACATCCTTTGCAAGGACGGCCAGCCGGTCATGACCATCGGCTGCCCCGGGGGCGACAACCAGGCGCAGGCCAACGTGCAACTCATCCTCAACTCCTTGGTGTGGGGCATGGACCCGCAGCAGGCCGTGGAAGCGCCTAGGTTCTCCACCCAGAGCATCATCAACTCCTTCCATCCCCACGTGTACTATCCGGGGCAACTGGACCTGGAGACGGGCATTCCCGAGTCGACGGCGGAGGAGCTGCGGGCGCTGGGGCACAAGATAGTGAGGCCGCTGAATTGCGGAGCGGGGGCGACGGTGGCCCGGAGAGACGCCGCCAATGGCGTTATGAGCACCGGGGCCGACCCTCGGCGGTCCTGCTACGCCTTGGGGTGGTGATTCCCGTAGAGGCCGCTTAATGGCCGTCACAGGACTACAGGAAGGGCGTGCAGATTCCTCGGCATCGCTCGGAATGACGGGTGGAGCGGGAATTATGGGGGTGTGGGCGGAACTGCGGCGACAGTTAGGTTGATTCGGATATAAAATAGGCTATGGAGGGATGGCCGAGCGGACGAAGGCGGCGGTCTTGAAAACCGCTATACGGGTGACTGTATCGTGGGTTCGAATCCCACTCCCTCCGCCAGTGGTTCCGTTTGCTTTTGGTGTTTGACGCGCCTGAGCCTAGATATGCCGGACGCTACAACCAAACGGAACAGGAGCTTGCTAGATCACTTGCCAATAGCGTCGTCCCTCGACGCGCACTACTCGTCCAAACCCGTTAGTGTGACAAATAGCCATCGGAGTATTTTCCGACTCCGACCGGTGGACCATTTTCTTCCTGGTTTGGACCGCCAAGGCAGGGTCCTCGTCAAAAACCAACACCCAGTCTGGCTCCGTAACCTGGGCAGGGTTGTGGAACACGTCCCCCATAATCAGGGCGCGCTGTCCCTGCGAGGCAATGGTCAAGCTCATGGAGCCGGGTGAATGGCCCGGAGTGGAGATGGCCGTAACCTCGCTGGTCAGGGGAGTCTCACCGGACAAAAGGTCCAAGACGCCCAATCCCTCTAATGGGCCAATGGTCTCCTCCCAGAACGAAAACCCGGCTTTTTCCCTGTCTTGGGGCGCTTTATAGAGGTCCCAATCGGCTTGGTGAGCCATATACCTGGCTCTCGGGAATGTCGCCTTCGCGTCTGGGCCCCGCTGACTCAGGTTCCAACCGACGTGGTCGGGGTGTAGATGGGTAAGAAACACGGTGTCGATATCTTCAGCGCGCAGTCCGGCAGACTTGAGTTCCGCCAACAGACGACCTTCGGCGATGCCGCCGAAAGCGGCGACGGTGCCCGGGTTGGAATCGCTGGTGCCGAGACCGGTATCCACCAAGATGGTACGCCCTTGGGAGCGAACCAGGTAACACTCAAAATGGACCCGCAGATTGTCCGTCCCGACAAACGCCTCTGGGAATCGTTCCTGGTAGGGCGTCCATGCGTCATTTGGAACGTCGGGGAAGGTCATGCTCAGCGGCAGCGGCATCTCGGAGTCGTGCAGGACTGCGATCTCGACATTTCCTACCGATAGCTTGCTTTGCGGCATGGTCATCGTCTCCTAGAAATATTGGCCAATGGGTCGTTGCGAAATAGTTCCGCGGGAGCTTCCAGAGGTGCACCCCCCAAATCCGCCATTCGCTGCGATTCTTGGCGATGGCGGATAACGCGTCGCCCCTTACCTGGTTGACTGTGGAGGCTAGCCACAGCAGTAGTCGGTCTTGACTTCAACCCTGGTTTTCTTGATTGGCGAACGGGGTGATAGTGTCTATCAAGGCCTTGCGTTTCATGGCGATGTCTGTTCCACCAATGAGGAACAACCGTGCTCCCAGGTCATAATAATGACTCGCCTGCATTGGGCTGGAAACTCCCATGGCGACGGTCTTTCCGGCCTCTGCAGCGAGGCCGATGATTCTATCGATCCTGGGCGCCAGGTGCTCTTCCGCTTCGGCGCCAAAGAGTCCGAGGCTGGCGCCCCAATCATTGGGCCCCACTCCTATCATGTCTATGCCTTCGACGCCAAGGATTGCGTCGATCTCTTCATACGCTTTCTCGCTCTCTACCAGCACCATCAGGCGGGTAGCGTCGTTCACTTCTTGCAGCCGTTTTTCAGGGTCTGGGCCCAGGGTGTACTCGGTCCTGGGGGTGGAGGATGATATGCCGCGCCGCCCGAGGGGCGGGTACTTGCCCAGGCGTACGAGTTCGACGGCTTGAGCAGCGCCTTCCACCATGGGTAGAGTTATTATCTCGATGCCGCCGTCGAGCAATCTCTGTACATGGGTCCGTGACAACTCGGGGATACGCACCAGCGACACCATCCCCAGGTGAGCGATAGTCCGGCCAAGGTGAATGGCCTCTTCGTCCGACTGGCGGCTATGTTCCAAGTCGAGCCAAACGACGTGGTAACCTGCCTGCGCTATCAACTCAATCTCGAGTTGAGTTACATCACGACAAATTACGCCGTAGAGCGGCTTACCCTGACTGAGAAGTTGACCTAATCTATCTATCAAAGTGATATCTCGTTTTATTTTGGGACGGGCTAGGTCCAATGGGCGACCCGGCTCCTCAAGGAGGAGGTGCCAAGCCCTTATTTGACGAGGATAAGGCAGAGTCCAGCGAATCTACTCCATAGCCTGCATGTGTTCCAGTAAATGCTGACGACTCTGATATAGGGCCCGTTCCCAATCATAGGGGTGCCAATACAACTCGAGGCTCAGGTAGTGGGAGTAACCACCATCTCTGAGCACTTGAAACAGCGCGGGAAAATCAATGTCGCCTTCCCCCGGGATGTCGTGATGGTGAACCCTTCGCTTAGTGTCCGCGATCTGAACGTGCCTGGCGTAAGGCAGCGCCTCAGCGGTGCACCGCAACAAGTCGCTCTCAAACGCCTTGACGTGGGCTATATCTATGGTCAGCCTGAACTGGGGAGAATTGACCTCCTGTATGATGGGAATGGCCTGACTGGTAGCTTCTACGAAGTGGGGGTGAAGAGTAGCTTCTGGCTCGATCACCAGGGTCACATCGCCGGCATTCTTAAGGCAAGCGCGCACGCCATCTACCAGCATCTCCCTGGCTTCTTCAGCAGAGACATTATCGTGTTCGAAGTCCCGGTACAGGATACCGCTCGTGAAGTTAAGGACCGGAATGGATAAGTAGTTGGCGATCTCAAGAGACGCACATATAAAGTCTATTCTTTCCTGTCTCCCCTCCGGGTCTGCCGATATTAGTGAAGGCTCCTGGGGTACATCGGTAAGGAGAAACAGCCCGCCGGTTGCCAAGGAAACAGGCTTTATTTGAAGCCGGTCCATCTGCTCCTTCAACGAGCGCAACCGTTCTTTGGTGACATCGTATGGATGCAGGTGGGCCTGATCCAGCGATATCTCTATGCCCTCGTATCCGGCTTTAGACACTTCCTCAATGGCTCGTTCGAGGGCCAGGTTCAACAGGCCGTTGGTGTTAAAGCTCAGGGGAAACACAGCTATCCTCCCTTGATTTAACCTCGACCGTTACGCCTTGGGATCCTATGAGGTTAACGGGCGCAATATTATGGGCAACAGCGGGTCCAGGTTACGGCCAGATGCTCAGCCCAAGCAGGCGGAGAGTATGGCTTATGTTACACTTGGGCCCAGAGTGCTGGCTCGCAGCCGGATTACGGGTGGGTGTACAACACGCAGTACGAGGTTCGTTATGAGTGTGCTCGATAAACGGCATACGTTGTTTACGGATAATGGAACCGATGGCCAACCCGATGCCGCTTCAATCCCTCTGAGTGTCGAGCGGGTGAGCGACCCGAGCGGCGACCAAATTCACGTCATCGTGGGAGAGGCTCGCACGGTTTTCAGTTCGGACCATTTTCTGGAAATCCTCAGGAAGCTCCAATGGGCGGTGGCGATTGACCGGAGTCTGGTGAAACCCTGAACCCTTCAATGACCGCCGGCGGAGCCGCCTTTTTCGTGAGCCCGCGGCCGTTGGGCATCTTCAGCAAACGTCAGTTCTCGGTAAAATACGCCTGCGCGAATTGGATTGAACGGCGTACCGCATCGTCGACGACCTCCGGAGACTCGGGTGTGGTTTCCCATCCTATCTCGATGGATGCCGGACCACTAAAGCCGACCCGGTCCATCTCAGCAAGCATAGGCCCCCATTCGACTACACCCTCGCCCAGGGCGCGAAAGTCATACTTCCCCATGTCCGACGAACCTTTGTCGTTCAGGTGCACGTGGTCCAGGTATGGCGCCAGGACCGTGATGTCGTCCTTGGTCGGATTGGAGTCATTAACGAAGTAGAGCAGGCCGGCCGGGTCGTAGTTGATGCGAAGATTGGGATGATCAAGCCGGCGGATCAACTCCACAGACTGCTCCGCGTCGCTCAACAGGTACCCTACGGTTTCGAGACATAGGACCACGCCCAGCTTTTCGGCAAGGTCCGCCAGCTTCAGTACATTACCGCAGAAGAGGTCATCCACTTCGGGCCCAGACCGCAAAGGCAAGTCGGGCCGATGGTGCTGGCGATCAGGCGGCAAGGGCGTAATGATTCTGGGGATGTTCAAATCGGCGGCCAACTGCAGCCGGGAGGTGAAGGCTATGAGGCCAATCTCAGTGGTAATGTCTGCGTGAGCGCTCAAGCTCACAGCGGTCAGCCCATACTCGTCGAGCAAACAGGACACTTTGTCGCTGGCGCCCGGCCCCAAATGGTCGGGAGCGACATGGTCGCAGGAATCCAGTGAAGCGCACAACTCCACGTGCGAGATACCGGCTTCGGCGATTCCGCGAAGCGCCCGGTCCAACGGGAAATCGGTGTAGCACATCGTGTCGATGACGAGCTGTTCAGCCTTCATGATTAACCGGCCTCCCTCAATAAAGACACAACGGAGACCTCTGATGAGGCCCCCGATAGAGATACTTTAGTGATTGATATATCGCAGGCCGCCTGTGCCACTGAGGGAGGCAAGGCGGCCTGCGTATTGCTCAGGATCCCAATATGTGGGTTACCCTGATGGCCTTAGGTCCTAGCGGAGGTCACCCGCGAGCTCTTCGACCAGGTCGATATTGCTCGAGTCGACTACCGCCGGGCCCGTCAGGACGTCCTCCGCCGGGAGGAAGCCTGCCTTGTTGTACAGGTACAACCAGATGATGGGCAAGTAGCCTTGGAGATAGGGCTGCTGGTCGATGGTGAATTGTACCGATCCGTCCTTGATCAACGGCGTTACGACGTCACCAAGGTCGAAGCCAGTCACTATGACCCCGTCGTTAAGGACACCCAGTTCCTTCAACGCTTCTGTGACGACCCCCTGACAAAGTTCGCTGGTGCAGACCCAGACGTCTGTGTCCGGGTTAGCCGCCATCCAGCCTTTGACTTGCTCGGTCCCCAGGGTGGGATCATCATCGACTTGGACGAGTTCTACTTCAATACCCATGGGCTCGAGGATTTGCCGGACTCCATTACCCCGGTCGATGATAACGGCGTTGCCAATCTGCGACGAACCGACAGCGACCCGGGTAGGCGGTCCGAATCTCTCGAGTATCTCATTTGCGGTGCGGTTACCGGCCGTAATTTCGTCAGACCCTACATAGAAGAGATACGGGATGCGCTCTGCCTTGGGTCTTGGGTCCCTACCGTTTGCGGCGATCAAGGGTATACCAGCGTCGATCGCTGCTCGATAGACGGGATCGGCCGCCGCCGGGTCGGGAACGCTTACTGCCATACCGTCAGGCTGCCTGGCCGTGAGGACCTCCACGCGGTTGATTTGGTCCTCAACCGAGTACTCGGTGCCTATCCAGAAATCCACTTCGGTGTTGGTCTGTTCACCGGCCAGGTTTGCGGCTCTCTGCATCATGAGCCAGAATGGATGCGGGAAGGTATGGTAAACCGAGTAGAAGGTGTATTCTTTCGGACCCCGGTCTCCACCGCCCTCGCCCGCGACCTCCACTATCCTGGTAACCTCCACCTCTCTGGTAACCTCGACTTCCCTCACTTCCCCGCCGGATGAAGCATCGTCGTCACCATTGCCGCACGCGACGACTGCCAAACCTGCGATGACCAAGGAGGCCACCAACAACAGCATAGTTACGCTAATTCGCCTAAATTTCATGCTCCCCCCTTTTGGTGCTAGTATTGGTACATCCGACTTAGTGTGAGGTGATACTTGCCGCTGCGTGAACTCGTCGGTTCTCCACGCGTCTAAGTGCCACCCCTTTGCTTTGGAGATTCGGGATATTCTATTTTCATTCGCTAACGCTTGTCAACCCTCAATTTTGGAACGGAGCTCGTCAATTCGTACCGCGGTCCCGCGTTGTGCCGACAGCCTTACTGCTTCGAGGGCCAGGTCCACCGCGTAGCCATCCTCGAACCCCCCGCCGGCCATGGGAGTTCCCCGCGCCACGGCGCCGACAAACTCATAAGCCTGGCCCACCCAAGATTCGGTCATGCCATGGCCGAAACTGGGAAACGGATAAACCTGGACGTCCTCATAATACGGATGAGCGCCGGTGACCTTCACGCGCCTGGAACCCATGGTCTCTTCATCGTCCATGGATGTCCGGAAGAACTCAAACTCGGCCATGTCCCGGCTATTGAACTTGGCCGATGCGATGGAGCCAATCACACTAAACTCCAGCCCGGATATATGGCCGGGGGCCACGCGGCTCACCGCGAACGAGGCCACAGCCCCGTTCTGAAAGCGCGCTGTGAAAGAGGCGAGGTCGTCCGTATCGACTGTACCAAACTCCCCGGTTACCTCTCCTTTTTCATGACCCGATACGTATCCCGCCAGTATCGGACGCTGGTCGATAAACGTGGCCATCGAGGCCCCTTGAACGCTCTCTATATCCCCCAACAGGAATCGAGCGGCGTCAACGACATGGGGCCCTACGTCGGAGAGGGCGCCCCCGCCGGCCAGTTCCATCGTGTAGCGCCAGTTAAGAGGTACCTCCTCATCGGCCGCGTAGTCAACCAGGTAGCTGCCGACAAACTGGCGGGCTTGACCGAAGTCTCCCCGGTCCAAGGCCTTCTTGATGGCGGCAATGGCGGGCATCCGCCGGTTATTGAAACCCACGCAGTGGACTACGCCGGCCCGGCGCGCGGCCTGCAGCATTTGCCACGAGTCCGCTGCATTGTTGGCCAGGGGCTTCTCGCAGAGGACGTGCTTCCCCGATGCGAGGAGGGCTTCTACAGCCGGCCGATGTTCGTAGTTGGGCAACGCCACCGTGACGGCATCGACGTCGTTGGCCTCGGCAACAGCCTCCCATGATGTGGCGGCCCGTTCGAACCCAAACCGGTCGGCTATTTCCTCAGCCAGCGGTTCATGTTTATCGGCCACGACTACCATGCGAACATTTGCCGGAAGCGGGTGGCGTAGGTCGCCAAGGCGCCGATAGGCGTGGGAATGCAACTGTCCAATTAGACCGGCTCCAATAACGGCGACCCTAATTTCCGGGAGCGCTGATCTGCTCATCTAATCCCTCTCCAAGCGAGTGGCTGGAAGCAATCACATCCGTGCAATAGCTTCCGAGCCGCCGGTGACGATCATCTCCGAGAGTTCCTCTTTGGTCTTTTCGTCCTTATCGAAGGTCCCGAGTGTCGTCCCGTGACTGAGGACCACGAATCTATCAGCGACCGAAAACACCTGGTGCACGTTGTGGGTAATAAAGATCACGGCCACGCCCGCATCTTTGGCCGCCTCCATGAATCTGAGCACCTTCTCGGTCTCAATGAGGCTCAAAGCAGAGGCAGGTTCGTCCATTATCAGCAACTTCGCCTGATAATAGACTGCTCGCCCGATCTCGATTGATTGCCGCTCGCCGCCCGAAAGCTTGGCAGCGGGCTCATCCACTGACCTTATAGTGATCCCTACGTTGTTCAGAGCCTCAAGTGCTATCTTACGCGCCGTACCCAGGCTCAAGTAGCTAAATGGGCCAAAGCGCTTGGTGGAACCTTCTTCTCTGCCCAGGACGAAATTGCGGAATATACTCATGGTATCGACGATGGCCAAGTCCTGGTATACGGTCGAAATACCGAGTTCCATCGCATGCTTTGGGTTATTTAACTTGAGCGGCTGCCCCTCCCACAATAGCTGACCTTCGTCGGGAATATGGACACCGGACAACACCTTGATCAGCGTTGACTTTCCGGCCCCGTTATCGCCGACAAGGCCGACAATTTCCCCCGGAGCTACTGCAAAATCCACCTCACTCAACGCCGTTATGTGCCCGAACCGCTTGGAGATGTTGCGCGCCTCGATAAGCCATTTTCCGTTGCTGCTCATATCACTCAACTCGCTCCCCTAGATTGCGTCTTTCCACAGACCTGTTTATCACAACCGCAAACACTATCAGCAGTCCCACGAATCCGTCGAACCACTCGGCGGGTACTCCGGAACGAGCCAACCCTACCTGGATTGTGGAAACCGCGATCACCCCCAACGCCGCTCCGATGACCGAGCCGTATCCACCCCAGATGCGGGTCCCGCCGATGGCGCAGGCGGCGATGATCTCCAACTCCAGCAGCCGTCCCCGGTTTGATTCAATGTAAAGATGCCTCGGCATTTGAACGGTACCGGCAAGTCCGGCCAGAAATGCACTCAACCCAAAGAGCAGGATCAGCACAAGATCGGTGGGCACTCCCTGCTGTTTAGCCGCGCGGTAGTTGCCCCCGGTGGCGAACACCCAGTTGCCGAAGCGGGTCCTCTGCAGGAACAGGGTTCCCAGGACCACCACCCCCAAGAACCAGAAGCACGTGACGTACAGGCCCGTATCCAGACGATGGCTGAAAATTTGAAGCAGGGTGTCATCGCGTTGGACGATGATGAACAGCCCTTCGGAAATGACGTAGCCCACTCCCCGCCAAAGCAACAGCCCGCCCAGCGTGAGAATGAAAGAGGGTATACCCAGCTTCACGACGGCGAACCCCTGAAGGAGTCCAATCGATAGCGCAATGACCAGGGCCAGCGGCACTGCACCCGACGATGGCATATCCGCCATCAACGTGCCTATTATTATGGCGGTCAATCCCAGCACCGAACCCACCGAGAGGTCGAAGTGCCCGGCTATGAGGAGAATAGATACGCCGCAGGCTACGATTCCCCGCTCGGAGGCCAGGGTTATGATGGAATAAAATGCGGCCTTTGTCGTAAAGTCTTCCGCGGTGAACGAGAAGACGATAGTAACCGTGATCAGGGCCAGTATCGCCGCCGTCTCGGGCCGGAAAGCCAGAAAGGCCTTGGCGCGATCCAGCGTCGTCTCAGCGGCGGGCGCGGCCGTAGCTGCTTCTGCCATCAGCCCAATTTCCCCGGGTAGCTTGCCATCATCAGCCTAATACCGACTTGAGCCGGCCTAACCTCGCGCTTCCCCGACTTGGGTCGATTTGGGACTGGTACGACTCTTGGAGCCGGTGCGTTCAAAGAATACTTTCCACCCGTTCTCTCCCAAAATCTTGGCCTTCTCCTCCTCCGTCAAGAAGCTGCTGTTTTGGACGTATCCCATGGACTCGGTATAGGAAGCGTAAGTGAACGCCCAAGGAGCATCGGTGGCCCACAGCATCCGGTCTGCGCCGACGGAATCGTAGAGGAGCTTAAACACGTTGAGGTTTGCATCCGGGTCGAATTGGTTGTTCTTCTTCGAGGTTTCCCACGCATTGGCGAAGTCCAACTCCACCCAGACGTTAAAGTCCAATGCCAGTTGCATTACTTCGGGGTGGCCGACCCCCCACCGAGCGTTGTGACAAAAGACAAAGACCATCTCGGGAAACCGCTCGCAGACGTTCCTCAGCTCCCTGGCTTGCGGCGGAGGGTTCCCATAAAAGTCGATGTCCAAGACCACTGGAATATTAAGCTCGACACAAGTCCGCCACAGGTCATCCCGCTTGGGATCGTCCAGATGGAAGGGCCCATGAAGTTCCAGCAGGGGCAGGCCGCAGTGGTCGCTCATCTCAATCTTGAGGGAAGTGAGTCCCAGCTCCGTGACCGCATGAACCAGTTTATCGATCTGATCGTTGCCTCCGGAGGCATCTATCTGGGCGCTGGCCACGAAGCGGTCCGGGTATCGCTTTATGATAGTCGAAAGATACTCGTTCATATCGGGCCATCGATAGCAAGGGGCCTGAAGCAGAACGGTCTTGTCAACTCCGGCCTCGTCCATGCGCTCAACAAAGAGTTCCGGCGGCGAGTTCGTATTTGTGTAATGCTCGGGCAGCCACTGACCCCACAGACGGCCTCCCTCCCTGCCCCATACGGCGTCTTGGGCGGGCGTGGTGTATAGGGGAGTGATTGGATATCGCTCGCGGTACTCTATGACGCAGGGCAGGTTTTCGAATGCCGGGACTTTGTCGAGCCACACCTTACCGTCCTTATACGAGGTGAGGCGGTAGGTGAATTGGTAGCCGTCGGCCTTATCGAATATATGGGTGTGTGTATCGATGATCATGGCGCTCCTCAGCTTGAGAAATCACTTTATGCTTGGAATTCGTTCTATCCGGCCAGTACGGTGTCCATGAATTGCTTGGACTCGGCGGCAACTTCCCAACGGTCCCACGGCTCCTCGTGGTAGCCGAAATAGTGGGCGGAGTATTCCACAGATAGGAAGCCCTGGTAGCCTATTTCGCGCAAAGCGGAGACCATCGCCCGGAAATCGACGACCCCTTGGCCCAAAGGGGGACACTCGAAGTCAAGTGGAACACCCGAGAAGGATACCCTCTCCTCATGCGGCTCGTAGATTCTGGTGTCCTTCATGTCGACGTGAACGATTCGGGATCCCCAGTGTCTCACCCATTCGGCGGGATCCTCGTTCACCGAAGGCAGGTGACTGGGGTCGAAGTTGACGTACGGTTGGCGTTCTCCCAAGTCGTTAAGAAGCCTGCTGAGGTCGGCCATGTTGGATACCAAACACATGGCGACGGCCTCAAAACCGAATTTAACACCCCGCTCCTCGGCGTAGCAAGTGCATTCGGCGGTGGCTTCCAGAAGCCATTCCCAGGCGCGCTGCCGGTCAACCCCGGGGGCAGGGGTGCCGGCGAGGCCGTGGACCACGTTCGTTCCCAGGTCCAACGCCAGGTCGATACAGCCCTTCATGAAGTCTAAGTTGTGTTGCCGCGCCTCGCTTTCTGATTCAACCAACGACACGTGGGCGCTGATGGACGAGAGTTCGATGTCGTGGTCCCGGGCCAGCCGGCGAATCTCGGCTCGTTCATTGGGACTGAGGTCGGGGGTCACATGGGGTTTGGTCCACGGAGCGAGTTCGGCATTCAACTCTACGCCCTGGTATCCCAGGGCAGCCAAACGCGGGATAACCTCCGTAAGGGGGTACATATTGAACACCCCGCTATGGTGGCTGGTTTTCATGGTCTGCCCCATTTTTGAAACTCCCCGATTCGGCCGCCCGTCTCGAAATTCCGTGACGGCCGATTTGCTCTTACAAATGTCTTCCTTGCTCCAAACGTATGCCCAGACCACGCCTTTGACCGAGGGTGCTAAGTACGACCGAGATGACTACCACCAGGCCCAAGGCCGCATCGAACCAGAAGTTGGGTATCAGGGCGTCGACAAACCCGACTCTAACCATGGAGATTATGAACACACCCAGGGCGACGCCGATTATGGAACCGTAGCCGCCTGCCATGCGCGTCCCGCCAATTACTGCGGCGGCGATTGCGAACAACTCGACCCTTTCGCCGCGCAGCGGGTCTCCTGATGAGAACCGCGCCAACTGAACGATGCCAGCCAGCCCGGCCAGCCCGGACGAGCAGGCAAAGAGCCATATCTTGGTGGCATTGACAGGAACACCCATCTGCCTGGCCGCCGGCTCGTTGCCACCGATGGCGAAGACCCAGTTGCCGATACGGCTCCTTTGCAAAATCAGAGTGATAATAAGCACTAAGCCGAGGAACCAGAGAATCGAAATGTCGGCGACGTGATTGGTGAAGGGTATGTCTACCCTATAGGAGAAAGCATTAAGGAAAGAATGGTCATCATGCAAATTGGGTATGGCGCCACGGCCTTGCCCGCCACCCCCAGTCGCTCCGGCCTCCTCCAGGGAGGCAATCGCCTCATTTGCCGTCACCAGCGCTACTCCCCTCCACAGCAGCAACGCACCAATGGTGAGAATGAACGAAGGCAGACCCAGCCTGACAATGAGGATTCCATGCACCAGTCCAATGGTTATGCAAGTAAGGAGCGTCAGTATGACCGCGAGGGGCGCCGGCACGCCGGCGTTCAATATGACCAACCCTAGCAAGGAAGAAACCGCCAGTACCGATCCCACCGAGAGGTCGTACTGAGCGGCCAACATGAGAAAACCGACACCCAAAGCTGCGATACCTAGCTCGGCAGTCCTGATAAGCGTGACGGTAACGTTAATGGGTGACAGGAATTCCTCGCCTATCACATAGCCGAGCAGAAGGAACACGACGATGGCCACAAAGACGGCTATTGTCTCCGGGCGATAGGCCAGGAATTGCCTGAAGCCCATCAGCGCCGGGCTTTGCAGAAACCCTTCGTACATCTGTACCGGAGCGGGCCGTTGAGCAAAGGCGCGGGCTGATGTTTCGGCAGCCATGGACCTTGCTGCCGTTGCGCTGTTCCTAATCTGGGAGACTAGTCTAAACAGCCTATTTAGCATCGCCTTGCAATCCTAAGTCATCCAACGAATCTTGGCAAGACAATCAAGCGCCGCATCTCTAAATTCGCGGTAGTCGCTGTGCAAACCGGTGCGGCGCTTACTTATCATCGTTATACGACATGACGCCAGCCTATGCCGAAAGCTCCTCGATCTTTAGTCCCTGGCTCACGGGAGCAGCCCCACAGGACCACCCTCCATCCACGGCCAGGGCCTGCCCGGTGACAAACGAGGCCTCATCGCAACTCAGCCACAAGACTGCGGCGGCGATTTCCTCAGGCTCGGCTACGCGGCCCATGGGAGACTGGGTAGATACCTGGCCTACTGCGTCGGGAGTCTCCTTCAAATACGCCTCGAATATGGCTGTCCTGGTGACGCCCGGGCACACAGCGTTGATGCGAATGCCCTTATCCGCGTAGTCAAGGGCAGACTGCTTCGTCAACCCTACTATCCCGAACTTGCTGCTGGCGTAAGCAGGGGACTTGGGGCTGCCTATCAAGCCGGCTACCGAAGATGTGTTCACTATGGCCCCGCCGCCGTGAGCCAGCATCTGGGGGATTTCGTAGCGCATACAGAGCATTGTGCCTTTGAGGTTGATGCCAACGACGCGGTCCCACTCTTCTTCCGGCAGGTCTGTAACGGGGAAATGCAAGTTGTCGACTCCGGCGTTGTTGAAGGCGCAGTCGAGCCTGCCATAACGCTTAACGACACTTTGAACGAGAGCCTCGACGTCGGCTTTTTGGGAGACATCCGCCTTGACGAACATTGCCTCTCCGCCGCCATCTACGATAGTTGCCAGGGTCTCGTCCGCCCCCTTAGCGTTCACGTCGGCAACGGCAACCTGCGCTCCTTCCCTGGCAAATGCCACCGCGGCGGCCCTGCCGATGCCGGAGCTTCCGCCTGTAACCAGGGCTACTTTCCCACGAAAGCGCATCATTTGCTTTAAAGCCTGCGTAGAGTATCGACGCCTAGCGCCTAACGATGGCCGCCGTGTCGGGGCCCTGTTCCGGATTAATTTATGCGCCTCAACACTGCGACCCGCGTTGTTGCCACTTAGAGATAGCTAGCCGGCAGCGATTTGTCAAGCAAGAGCGTCGTCCAAGAAACTCTTTGTTTGCAGGGCCACTTCCCACGGGTCTTCGATGTACCCGAAGAACATCCCTTCGTACTCCATCGAGAGAAATCCGTCATAACCTATCTCCCGCAGGCCATCCAGCAGAGCCCCGAAATCGATTAATCCCTTGCCCAGTCGAAGGTACTCGAATTCGGTGGTCAACCGCATCGCCCCCTCCGGCAGCGGCGGAAACTCGTAACCTGCAGGGATCTTCTTGGCGTCCTTGACGTGGACGTGCACAATGCGCGAGGCCACCTCTTTCACGCCTTCGGCGGGGTCTTCGTCCACGACAAAAAAGTGGGTGGGGTCGTAGTTGACGTATAGCTTGTCCTCACCCAGATCGGCCAGCAGCGTTTTGAGCCTTGGGATAGTGTTTACTATGCTTCCGACAACAGCCTCCAACCCAAGGGCGACGTCGCGCTCCTCTGCATAGCGAATGCACACGGCCATGTTTTCCAACAGGTCTGCATAGGCCCGGTCCCTGGACACGCCTTCGGGAACTTGCCCGGCCAGGATATGCACGACCCCCGTTCCCACGTCTGCCGCCAGGTCGATGCAGCCCTTGACGTAGTCCACATGGCGTTGCCTTTCCCGCGGGTCCGGGTCGACCATGCAGGTTGTTTCAAAGTGGTGAGCGCTGATGGATGAAATTTCCATGCCGTGGTCACGCGCCAGGTTGCGGATTTCGGCTCGCTCAGTGGCGCTAGTCTGGGGTGTGACATGAGCCGGGGCCATTTGAAAACCTTGTGCGTTGAGCTCGACGCCCTGATACCCCATGGCGGCGAGACGGGGAATGACCTCCGTGAGTTGATGGTTGAAGAAAGCTCCGCTATGGAATCCGATTTTCATTGCATCTCTCCTCGTCAAAATACGACTGAGCACTCAAGTGCGCACCTCTTCCCGCATGAACTTCAGGTATGCGGCGGCGAAGACCAACGAGGCCGCGGCCAGAATGCCAGTAAGCTGGGGCCACACCAGGATCAGGCTCTGGCCGAGTGATATCGGCTGGGGGCCGATGCCCTGAACGTCCTCTGCCCTAACTAAGCCGAGAGTCCTGACCTGGGGGTTCAGCAGAGGTTGCGTGGCCTCTTCGTACAAGAACGCTGGAGAGAACCGTTGTATTCGCTGCTCCCATTGTGCGCGTTCCGCGGCCACACTTTGGACATCTTCTGAGTCTTCGACCACCTGGTCCGCGATGGTCACCGCAAAGAAGGGAATGAAGAAGGTGAGGGCCAGCCAGACTCCGATGGACGCCAGGGCGGACATGACCGCGCGTTCGAACAGCAGTGAAAACATGATGGAAAGCGCCAGCCACAGCGCCATGTAAACCAACGTAGCGGCTAGAAACAGGGTAAGGCGCACCACCTCGTCGGCGCTGGGGCCAATACCCAAGAAGTACAGCCCCATGCCGATGACGATCAACGTCATGGATATGACGCTAATGCCGAGCACAGTGGCGCCGGCAAGAAATTTACCGTTAATGAGGGCGTCTCGGTAGATGGGTTGAGTCAAGATCCGGCCCAGTGTGCCCCTGGTGCGCTCCCTGTTTATGGCGTCGAAGCCCAGGGCCAGGCCCAGCAACGGCCCGAAGAAGCCGACGAAGAAAAGAAAAGACAGCGGCGTGTCACCGGTGGTGACAAATAGTTTCAGGAAAGCGAAGTCCGAACTCACTCCGGCAGCCTGCTCTCGGAGGTCCTGGGTAGTGGCATACGCCGCCCAAGTTGCTGCGAGGGCGATCAAGAGCAACACCACGCCGAATAGCCGGTTGCCAAAGTAATCTGCCAGTTCTTTCCAATAAACTGCAGACATTGTCATACCTGTTGGAAGTAGCGGAGGTAGATATTCTCCAAAACCGAGTCTCCACTCCTCAGGGAGAGCAAAGAGTCTCCGTGTTGCATAGCAACGTTTGCGATCCGGCCACGAGCCTCAAGCTGACATTCAACCGTGACCAAGTTGCCCCGGACCGAAACCGAGTCGACGCCGGGAACCGCTTTCAGCGCGTCTTGAAGGTCGTCGGTGACCAGCCCGAATTCCATCTCTATGACGATTCCCTCACCTTCGCGCGATTGCTGCGCCAGGTCTTCAATAGTGCCGTGGGCAACCATCTGGCTCTGGGACATGATGCCAACTCGGTCGCAAATGCGCTGAATGTAGTGCAACTGATGCGACGACACCAGCACTGTTATGCCTTGGTCGCGGCTCATTCCCGTAATCAGGTCCAGAACGTCCTCGACGGTAGCGGAGTCAATGCCCTGAGTAGGCTCATCGAGCAAGACCACCTTGGGTCGCTTAACCAGCACGTCGGCAATGCCCAGGCGTTGCCGCATGCCGCGGGAGTACTGCTTGACAGGCTGTGCGGCTCTTTCAGACAACCCGACATACGCCAGCGCCTCATCCAACCGTCTTAATGCCTCCCGGCGTCCGATGCCGTTGAGGCTCGCTGTGTAAAGCAAGTTCTCTCTCGCCGATAGTTCGCCGTAGAACCCCACGGTCTCAGGCAGATAACCGGTGACGCGTTTGACCTCCAGGGGGTCGCTGGCACAGTCGTGGCCAAGGACGCGAGCTACTCCAGAGGTGGGAAAGGTCAGACCGAGGAACATCATGATCGTAGTGGTCTTCCCGGCGCCGTTGGGACCCAAGAACCCAAATATCTCGCCCTCGTCAATCTGCAGATTCAGGCTATCCACGGCGGTAAAGTCGCCATACCGCTTGGTCAAGTCTATTGCTTCGAGGGCAGCAGTCATCTGCGCCCCAGCCTCACGAACAGTCCGCCGATGCCTGCGAACACCAGCACCACTATCAATATGCCAACCCATCCGAAGGACGTCGACCGGCCCACCGTTATGCGAAGAGACGCATCTGTCTGAGCGTCAAGCGCCGTGGCAAATACATCGACGCTGTAGTCTCCCGGAATGGTCTTATCCGGAGGAGCAATGATAGCTGTAATTTCGGCCAGTTCAGTTGGCTCCAGGTATGAGATTACCTGAGGGTCGAAGTTGAACTTCCAGCCTTCCGGGGCATTGGAAAGGAACCGGACGTTGTCCAGTCCGGCGGTGCCCGTGTTGACCAGCACCAGCTTGATCTCCGATTCTTCTCCGGCCGTTGTCTCGGCGTTCAGGCGGCCGGTCAGGGTGGCCAGTGACAATTGGGGAGTGCCGGTGATTTCTACCTGAATGGGCACCACCGCCGGCTCCACGCCCTCTGCAGTGGCTTTCAATAGAATCGTGTATACATCCGGCTGGGCATTGCCAGGCGGCTGTACCGTCACCTCCAGGGCTTGGGTGGTTTCAGCCTGGATACCCAGGGAGGCTATAAGTGTATCCTGGAAGGCGGGTTTGAATGACACTTGCCACCCGGGAGGCCCATCGCCCTCCAGGGCAAATTGCCTGTCTACGAGATCGGCGTTCTTAAGATCAACGCGGAACTGGAATGAACTGTCTTTGGAGCCGGCAAGGCCGGTATAACGGGGCTCCAATTGGACGATTTCCCCCAGCGCCGGCCGAGGGCGTTGTTCATTGGGGTCGCCCACACTAATCTGGTAGTTGAGTTCGTTAAGGACTTGGCCTTCCTGGTCGAAAAACCCCACCAGGAAAGCGTAGTCGCCGTCGGTGACATCCCCGGGAACCACGAAACGGAACACAAGGTCCTGGGTCTCGCCGCCAGGACGCAACTGGACTCTCCGAACTTCCACGTGCTTGAATTTGCTGTATACGTGGGCGTTCCAGGAATCGGGCCCAGACAGAATCTCGATATCCACAACAGTTGTCTCGTCGCCCGTGTTGCTAATCTTCAGGTCCAAGTCGAATTCAGAAGACTCGTCCGGGTTGATCGCGACACTGGTGTACGGTGAGTGTACGGTGATGCCCGTGGTCGACCCCTGTGCCTGCACCACGCCAAGTGGTATGAGGAGCAGCAATAAGGCCAAAGGCGCCAGTTTGATCATTGCTCTTTTGTCCTATATCCCGGTCTGCTAATGACCGCACCCGCGCATTGACTCTTGCGCCGCTTTTCTGCCTTTAAGAAGGGAGAACAGAACTCCATTTACACCACCAGGATTGGCATCATTATCTTATCGAGAGTGTACGGACAATCCCTGGACTTGGATTGACAGGAACAGATTGTTACGAACAGGGCGTGCTTCATCCGATCCCGAGGTTGCGGAAGTAGGCGAGGGTCCGTTCGCCTATGGTTTTTAGACTGTCGTGGTCCGGCTTGAAGAAGCCTTGCTCGACCGCGGCCATCCCTTCGAACCCGACGTCCCGCAGCACCCCGCCCAACGCTTCAAAGTCTACGACGCCTTCAGTCTGCTCGACAAATACTCCCATCTGGCAGGCTTGGACCATGGGTATGTTCTCGGCCTTCACCCGTTTCAGCTTCTCCCCATCTACGTCCTTCAGGTGCAGGTAGATGATTCGCTCGTGATGCTTACTCATGAACTGGACCGGATCGCCGGCAGCATACGCATGATGGCCGGTATCGAGACAAAGGGACACAAGCTCAGGATCGGTCTGCTCCAGCAGTAACTCAATCTGTTCTTCCGTCTCCACGTGGGTGTCGCAGTGTGGATGGAATGCGAACCGCAGGCCAAAACGGTCGCGTGCTAGCGCAGCGGACCTGTGCGTCGCCTCGATCAGGCGGTCCCATCCGGCGCCGTCCAGTTGGGCTGGCAATACGTGCTTACCTGTTTTGAGGTCGAAGTAGGTGTCGTCCCAGAGCACCAGGTATTCCCCACCTAGCGAAGCCAACAGATCGCCGGCCCGAGTCAATGCGGTCTCGATGGCAGGCCAGCTATCCGGGTCCTCCAGATGGCCGCCCATGATCGTGGCTGCGATCAAGCTTAGTCCGCGCCGATCAAGCTCCTGCCGAAGCACCCCTTCTTCGGTAGGCAGATAGCCGTATGGGCCCAATTCGATAGCGTCGTAACCCGATGCTGCGACCTCGTCTAGGAATCGGTCCCAGGGCACGTAAGAAGGCCATCCGTCGGCCAACCATACACCCCACGAGTCCGGCGCGGTGCCGATTCTAATACCCACGGTTTCCTCCAACCGGCTGGATTACCAGAAGCCCAGGTAACGCCTTACATGGTGTCGGCCAACGTCGCCCGTCGGCCCATAAGTCCAGCGTGTGACAACCACCTACCGGTCGCAGCAGGGCCCTCGGGGGGCGAGCACGCCCGGCCAAAGGTCGCCGGCGGCGAGGGAACCTCAGATCGTCTGACCACCATCCATGACCAACGACTCGCCGGTGACAAAGGACGCCTCATCGGAGGCAAGGAATAGGACACCGTAGGCGATTTCCTTCGGGTCTGCGAGCCGTTTCATGAGATTGGAGCCGGCCATTTCTCTAAGGACCTGCTCCCTGTTTCCTGAGGCCAACTGGGGAATTCGCTCGAATGCGGGAGTCAACGTTGAACCCGGGGAGACGCAGTTGACCCTGACCTGGTGGGGAGAGAGTTCCATGGCCGCACTTCTGGTCAGTTGTATCAACGCGGCCTTGGAAGCGCTATACGGCACGCTGGCGGGCTGGGCTGTGAAGCCGCCGATGGAACCCATATTGACGATGGACCCGCCGCCGGCCGCCTTCATCGACGGCAATACGTGCTTTATCAACAAGGCCGCTCCCATCAAGTTAACGTCGATTGCAAGCCGCCAGTCTGATTCCGTGATGTCTTCCACCGTCCGAAAGACGAAAGCCGCGGCATTGTTGACCAGGACGTTGACGACGCCGTAAGCGTCTAATGCCGTTCGGACCAGCTCTTCTACCTGGGGTTCCTGAGAAACGTCCGTCGGAACGAAGACGGCCTCACCGCCTGCCGACTTAATTCGCGCGGTCGTCTCCCGGCCGCCTTCGGGGTCGGTGTCTGCCACCACCACCGAGGCGCCCTCCTGAGCGAATAGCTCGCAGACCGCCCGCCCGATGCCGGACCCACCGCCGGTCACGATGGAGACCTTGCCGGCCAGTCTCATGCGGAACGCCTGAAATTTATGGCCCGAGTCAGCCGGGGGACATAGTCGAGGCAAGACATGGCGCCGGTTATTCTACAATGACTTCCAAGGGGGGTCAATTAACTTTGTATCGGCAAACAAGGGAGCCGCAAACCCAGGAATCTTCCCTGGTTCCCTGCGTCAACCAAGTCATCTTGTTGACTTCGCCACGACGGTGATAAACTCAGTGGGCCGTCAATGCGCCAAGTTGCTTGGCCGAGATTCCTGAAATGCCCGTTGGACCGTATGGCAGGGCGGGTCCCAACGGCGTGAGGATAGACTATGAGATTCGATGGGAAGGTGGCCCTTGTCACGGGTGGCAGCGCAGGTATTGGCCGGGCCACCGTGCTGGCCTATGCCAGGGCCGGAGCACAGGTCGTCATTGGTGACATAAACGTCGCGGAGGGTGAGGATACGGTCCGCGCGGTGGAGGAAGCCGGCAGTGAGGCTGCCTTCATTCGGACTGACGTGTCCCAAAGGTCAGACGTCGAAGCGCTGGTCGAAGGCGCCATCGCCCGTTTCGGCCGGCTCGACTGTGCTTTCAATAACGCGGGCGTCGACAACCGGCATTTCTCAGTGGGAGAGTTGCCTGAGGAGGAGTGGGACCGTGTTCACGGCATAAACCTGAAAGGGATGATGTTCTGCCTGCACTACGAGATCCCTCGTATGGTGGCCATGGGCGGCGGAGCGATAGTGAATTCCTCGTCGGTCGTAGGCTTGATCGGCAGTCCGGTATCTGCGGCTTACATAGCCAGCAAACATGGAGTCACCGGTCTGACGAAATCGGCGGCGCTGGACTATGCCAACAAGGGCATCCGGGTCAATGCCGTATGCCCGGGGGTCATCAGGACCGCCATAATAGATGCATATTTGAAGGAGACTCCCGACGCGGCAGCCCAACTTGCAACCCAGGCGCCGATGAGGCGCATGGGCACGCCGGAGGAGGTGGCGGCCGCAGTAGTCTGGCTGACTTCCGATGAAGCCTCGTTCGTGACTGGACAGACGCTGGCCATCGACGGAGGGTGGACAGCGGGAGCAGCGCCGGTAAGCGAGGAACCCCTTTAACTCCCCAGAGGGGTTAACAACGCCGGCGGACCAGGCTCGCGGCCTGTTCGCTCCCCGCAATCGGCCCGCGCTAAAGGCGGAAGGATACTTTGGGACCGACGGTCAGCAGCGGCCTAGGCCCTGACTCCAATCTGCGACTCGAGCCCAGCCACGTCTAATATCGCCCACTCCTCTGAAACCTTGCCCCCCACGATTTTGAAGACGCCAACCGCCTCTACCCTTATGGACTTCCCCGTCGGCTGGTGGCCCATGAACACTCCCTTGTGAGTTCCCCGCAGCGTCGCCCGCAGGAATACTTCATCCCCGTCGGACATCCACTGGTCGTAGTCGTGCACCAGGTCCGGGAACCCGGTGTAGAGCATGTTTACCCTCTCATCCCATCCGGCCCTGTCGACGTCCGGGGGCTGGCCGGCAACATGGGCTGTGAAGTCGCTGGTTACCAGCTCGGCAACAGCAGCCGGGTCCTGCCTGTCCAACGCATCGAACAGCTTTTGCACCAACGCCCTGTTTTCTTCAGACATGCTACATTCTCCACTTAGACATAGATTGGATAAGAGTTATACCTTGTTAGCTATCGTGCATTATAGCACTGCCAATAGTCCGCCTTGTTGGTCTCGCGGCTATGTCCAGGACTCATGCGAATGTTTGTGAGAGCCGTTGGTTATTCCGGCCAGGCAAAAGGCTCCATCATCCGGCGACTTGGCCGACTTCCACCGGCAAGCCGGTGCGGGCCGATTCGTAAGCCTTCAGCACCAAGTCCAGGTCCTGCAACCCCTCTTCGCCGGTCATGGCCGGCTCCGACGCTTCCATGATGCTCCGTCGGAATTCCAGCGCCATGGACGCCAGACCTCGCTGGTCGTAGCCGAGTTGACGTACCTCGTGGGAATCGGCGTATTCGATCCTAAGCGAGTGGGGGCCTTGATCGTGCAACTCGAAATAGAGATTCGCCTGCGTGCCGCTGACGCTGACCCAGGTAACCTCGGCCGGCTTGCCGATGGCCCAGCTGAAGTTAATTACGCCCACCACTCCGTCGGGTGAGCGCGTGTTAACAACGATGCCGTCCTCGGCTTCCAGCCCCTGGACGCCCGGCGGCACTTCGACTGCATATACCTGGTCTGGCCGCCCGGCCAGATAGGCCAGGACACTGGCTTTATGGATCCCACCGTCCATCCAGATCCCGCCGCCGGTTATCAGTTTATCGTTGCGCCACGATGTGGGGTCGAATGGGTGTTCTTGCTGCACCTGGATAAGGCGGACCCGGCCCAGGCCTCCTGAATCGATGATCCTCTTTGCCTCCTGCACCGGGGCGCGGAACCGGTAGTTCTCAGCAATCATCAGCTTCACGCCGGCGGCGTTGGCCGCCGATATGATTGCCTGGGCTTCATCTACGGTCCGCGCTATGGGCTTTTCCAGCAGGATGTGTTTTTTCGCCCGAGCCGCAAGCCGGGCGTGTTCCAAGTGGAGGTGATGGGGAGTGCATATATATAACGCTTCCACGCGGGGGTCGGCGGCGGCGTCCTCGTAGGAGCCGAAGGCCCCCGCCCCGTTGAACTCGTTGCAGTAGTCATTGGCGCGGGCGTAGTCCCGGCTGGCGAAGAAGAGGTCTACCCTGTCCCTCGCCACAGCGACTTGTTCGGCGAAAGTACGGGCGAACCCCCCGCAGCCTATAACGCAAAGCCCCAGCTTCAAACTAATGCCTCAAAACGCCTGACTGGAGAGCTACCCCCACCCTTAGCGAGACCAGGAACCCGGCCTCAGGGTGCAAAGTATAGCAACCTGCAAAATTCGGGTGCAAGCCGGCCGCCAGCGGCTGGGATCTGCCAGCAGGACTCGACTGCTGTACGCAGCGTATGGTCAAGGGCCCGGCTCAACCAAGTCCGTTGGAACGGCTATAATCTCCTGGTCCAGACCTACATAAGACTTAGGAGGCTCCATGTACATAATCATTGAACCTGTCCAGATCAAGGAAGGATTCAAGGAGCAATTCATCGAGGGGCTGACCGAAAACGCCCGCAGCGCCGTCCGCGATGAACCCGGCTGCCTGAGGTTCGACGTGGTCCAGGACGGCAACGTTGACGACAGGATATGGATCTACGAAGTCTACGTGGACGAGGCTGCTTTCCACGCCCATACCCGCACGCCTCATTTCCTCAAGTTCTTTGCCGTGGGTGAAGAATGGAAAGCGGATGCAGGGCTGGTGGGCGCCGGCAGGGGGGCCTTCAACATCTCGCCGACAGACGACGAGTGGTCGTAGTCCGAAGAACGCTGCGCGAGCTAGGTGTAACGCCTTGGCTTAGACACACCTTGCCAGCTTCCGACCCTTCATAGACCTACAGCAGCACTACCCATCGGAAGGTTTGTAGTTCAGTACACGTAGGCCCACCATGACGTACCGCAGACGTATGGGCGGTTCGCGAACCGCCCATACGTTGGGAACCCCTGGCCTTCCCCGTCGCGCCGGGGCGTCTGCCGGTTCGTGCTTCGACAAGTCCTTCGACTGGGATCAGGACAGGCTCAGCGCGAACGGGGGCTTGGGCGGAATGCCAGCCGGGAAAGGGACTGCCCCAGGTTGATGCGCCCGGCTCCTAATGCTCAGCCTTCTGGGATTCCAAGGCTTCCAGGATGCTGCCGGGGGTCATGGGCAGCTTGGTCAGCCGTACGCCCACAAGGCTGGGGTCCGTATGGCCTTGGTGGACCATTCTTGCCGCCCAGGTCTGTGGCAACGGCCTCCACTGGTGCACAAATATTCTGTTGTTTCGCCGCGCATCATGCCATCCTCCGGTAACTTCATTTGAGAGGCAACGATATCCCCCGCTGCAACAATAGTTGTGAGTCAATTCGTCTGGTTGACAGCTACGGCGCCGGCATCATAAAATCTCTAGATGATATATAGTATCGATAATGGCCTTACCTATATAGCTGTATGGCTCCTACTATAATGGCCTCTTATTGCTACTAAGTATCAATATGCCCTGAAGGGAGATTCTATATGAACACGCAGCGCAGAGTACCTGTTACCATCCTTACCGGCTTCCTCGGCTCTGGCAAAACGACTCTGCTCAACCGGATCTTGACTGAAGAGCACGGCAAGCGCATTGCCGTGATCGAGAACGAGTTTGGGGAGGTTGGCATCGATCAGGCGCTCGTCATCAACGCTGACGAAGAGGTCTTCGAGATGTCCAACGGTTGCATCTGCTGCACGGTGCGCGGAGACCTGATTCGGGTACTCAACAATCTGAATAAGCGCCGCGACAAGTTTGACTATGTGTTGGTGGAGACCACGGGGCTTGCCGATCCCGGTCCGGTCGCTCAGACGTTCTTCATGGACGACGAGCTTCGCGCGGAATACGCGCTTGACGGTATCGTCACCCTCGTCGATGCAGCCCACATCGACCAGCAGCTCGGCCGAAGCGACGAAAGTACGGAGCAAATCGCCTTCGCAGACGTCCTCTTGCTCAACAAGACGGATCTCGTCAACGACGAGACCCTTGACAGTCTGGAGTCTCGGCTCCGGGGCATGAACCGAATGGCCCGAGTCCTACGCAGCGAAATGGCGAACGTACCTGTAGACACTGTGCTCGACCTAGCCGCTTTCGACCTGGACCAGGTGCTCGAACGTCGTCCCACCTTCCTAGAGCCGGAGTATCCCTTCGAATGGACGGGAGTCTATTCGCTCGATACCGGCCGCTACGAGCTCAACCTCGCCGATGGACCTGATCCGTCGATGTCCCTCGTCGTCGTGTCCGACCAGGGCACGGATGACGCTGCCCTCCGGGAGAGTGCGGAGTGGTGCGTACGGCAGTACGCCGAACCTGCGGTGACCATTCATCCAGGAGGAGAGATTCCGGTCGGAAAGCATGTGAGCCTCCCGCTCGATTCCCCGGGGCGCAAATCGTTCTTCTTTGAGGTCGCTGCCCCGGCCCGGGTTGGCCTCTTCACGCAGCACCTCCCGGAGGAGTTCGATCTCCAACTGAGGAACGCGGATGGAGAGGCTTTCAAACTGGCGGGCAACTTTTGCTCCGAGCCTGCCTGCACAGAGACAGATACAGGCGCACCACGCATCAAGGGAGCGGCGGTTCCCTCCGAAGCCGAGCGGACATGGGTCGCCCAGCACGAGCACGACGACGAGGTGGGATCGATCTCCATCGAGATAGACGGCGACGCCGATCCCGAAAAGCTCAACGCCTGGCTTGGCCAACTGCTCCGGGAGCGCGGGGTGGACATCTTCCGAATGAAGGGCTTCATCAGCGTCGCCGGGGAATCGCGTCGCTTCGTCTTCCAAGGGGTCCACATGCTCTTTGACGGCCAGCCGGACCGCGAATGGGGGGACGCGCCCCGCCGCAATCAACTTGTCTTCATCGGACGAAACCTCGATGAACAAAGCATGCGGCAGGAGTTCGCAGCATGCCTGGTTTAGATGCCGCCAGCCCGAATGGCGTTCTCAACGAGGGCTGGACTGCGCTGGTCGGCGACTACGCTATCGCCGGAGGTTGGAGCCGGGGCGGCGAGGCGCTGGTCGTTGGCGATACCGAGGGCGGCGTTTACGCCTTCGACGGCGAGTCCGGCGCGACCGCCTGGGAGCAGCCCGGGGTTCATGACGGTGGTGTGCTCTCGGTGGCAATCCACCCTAAACAAGACGCATTCGCCACGGTCGGTCAGGACGGCCGGGCCTTAATCTGGAGCGCCGCCGAAGGCCAGGTAAGCCGGGCTATCGACGTCGGAAGCGATTGGGTTGAAAACGTGGCGTGGTCGCCAGACGGCAAACTGCTGGCGGCTTCCTGCTCTCGGCAGGTTCACGTCTATGACGCGGACGGCGCGGAGGTTTGGCGGTCTGATGACCATCCCAGCACCGTCAGCGCGATCGCCTGGTCGAGCGCGAGGCAACTGGCGACGGCCTGTTACGGTCGAGTGACGTTCTTCGACGCTGCCACTGGCGAGCTTCGCCAAAAGCTGGAATGGCAGGGATCCTTGGTGTCGATGGTACTGAGCCCTGACGGGGGAATCGTTGTTTGCGGCAGCCAGGACAACTCAGTGCATTTCTGGCGGCGCGCCACGGGGCAGGACTCCGAGATGTTCGGATATCCCGGCAAGCCGTCGGCCCTGGCTTTTGATGATACGGGCACCCTCTTGGCCACCGGCGGCGGGGAGGCGGTAACGGTCTGGAGCTTCCGGAAAAGTGGTCCGGAAGGGACCAAGCCCGGCGTTCTGAAGTTTCATGTTCAACCCATCACGACCCTTGCTTTCGCTCCCGGCGCGATGCGCCTGGCGTCGGGCGGCCGGGATGGCGCAGTGGTTGTGTGGTCGCTCAAGAAAAATGGACGGGGCGGCCAGATAGGGGCCGAGGACGTGGGGGGGCCAGTGGCCGAATTATATTGGAAGCCTGATGGGGGCGGGCTTGCCGCCCTGGACGCGGGGGGCGGCGTGACGGTTTGGCGCATAGGCTGGCCCGGGCGCTAGCCGGTCCAGCCGGCGTTCAGGACGAGGACGCTTCCTTGGCTTCCAGCGCTTCCAGGATGCTGCCGGGGGTCATGGGCAGTTTGGTCATGCGCACCCCGACGGCGTCGTAAATCGCGTTGGACAGGGCCGCCAGCGGGGGGATTAGCGGGGCCTCGCCCACGCCCCTCAGGCCGTAGGGATGGCGGGGGTTGGGCACCTCGACTATCACCGTATCGATCATGGGCATGTCCAGCGCCGTGGGCATCCGGTAGTCCAGGAAGCTGGAGTTGAGCATGGTGCCGTCGTCGGCGTAGAAGTACTCCTCATTCAAGGCCCAGCCGAAACCCTGGACTGCGCCCCCCTGCATCTGGCCTTCCACGTAGCTGGGGTGCACTGCCCTGCCGGCGTCTATAAAAGCGGTGCAGCGCAGGACATCCACCTTCCCGGTCTCCGGGTCTACCTCCACGTCCACGATGTTCCCAGCGATTATGGGTCCGGAACCGGGGCTGCTTATGCCCGCCGAGCAGGTGACGGGCCCTCCGGTGCGCAGGAGCCGTCCCGCAAGGTCTTTGAACGTCATGTGGTCGGCAGGGTTCTTGGCGCAGACGAATACGCCGTCCTGTAGTTCCACGTCCTCTTCCTGCGTCTCCCAGATTATGGCGGCGCGGGCGCACATTTCGCGTTTCACATCCTCCGCGGCGGCAATCGCGGCCAGTCCGGTATCGAAGGCGATACGGCTGCCCCCAGTCACGTCGGTATACCCTATGGCGTCGGTGTCCACGACAGTGGGTAAAATGTCCTCTGCGGGCAGCCCCAACACCTCGGCGGCTTGCATGGCTACTGCAGTCCGCGTGCCCCCGATGTCCACAGAGCCGGTGATAAGGTTGACGGTCCCGTTGCCGTTCACGTTGATTGTGGCCGAAGAATTCATCCCGCCCTGCATGCGGAACCCCACGGCCACGCCCCGGCCCTGATGGGGCTTGCCCAGCGGCGCGCTGTAGTGGGGGTGGGCCTTCATAGCCTCTTCCATTTCCTTGATGCCGATTGGCGCCAATGGGACTCCGGTGGGCAGCCGGTCGCCCGGCTTGGCCACGTTCATCAAGCGGAATTCCATGGGGTCGATGCCCAGCTTTTCGGCCAGTTCGTCGATGACCGGCTCCACCGCGAAGCATCCCTGGGGCTGGCCCGGCGCCCGGTAGGCTTGGACCCGCTGCTTGTTGCAAACTATGTCGTAGCCGTCGACCGACACGTTCTCGATGTTGTAGGGGCCAGTGGCCGTCGTGGTCCCGCCGCTGGCCCAGGAACCGGGATAGGCTCCGGACTCATAGGCCAGAGATAGCTCGGCGGCGGTGATCTTTCCGTCTTTAGTAGCGCCCATCTTACACCGCATGTGGGTGGCCGACGTGGGTCCGGTGCCTTCGAACACCTCTTGCCGGTCCATTACTATCTTGACGGGTTTGCCGCTCTTCCGCGACAGGACCGCGGCGACCGGGTCCAGGTAACAGGTGATCTTGGCGCCAAACCCTCCGCCGATTTCTGTGGGTATGACTTTGATCAATGATTCAGGAATATCCAGGATCGCGGCGGTCCCGGAGCGAATCTCAAAGGAACTCTGGGTGCAGGTCCAGATGGTGAGCCGGCCGTCGGGCGACCAGGCCGCAGTGGATGCGTGGGGCTCGATGTAGCCTTGGTGCACGGTTTCCGTGTCGAACACTCGCTCCACGATTACGTCGGCTTCAGAGAACCCCTTTTCGATGTCTCCCAGCCTGTGCTGAATGTGTCCGGATACGTTGCCTTTGACCCCGGTGTCTTCACTCTGCCCCAACAGGTCCATTCGAAACAGGGTGGTCAGAGTGTCGTGGAGTATGGGAGCATCGTCCTTGACCGCATCGTGCAGGGTCAGAGCGGTGGGGAGGACCTGGTAGTCCACTTCGATCAGGCGGACCGCTTGTTCGGCTATGTGACGGCTGGCGGCGGCCACGGCGGCCACCGCATGGCCCTTGTAGAGCGCCTTGGTCCGGGCCATCACGTGTTCGGCCATGAGGCCTTTGCTGCCCCAGAGTTCGGCGAAATCCATGGGATTGCCGTCGTTTATCGGGAAGTCCAGGGAAGTGGTCACCGCAGCAACGCCGGGAAGTGCCTCGGCTTTGCTGGTGTCGATGGACTTGATGCGAGCGTGGGCATGGGGGCTGCGCAGAATCTTGCCGTGCAGCGTTCCCGGCAAGTGGACGTCGGCGCCGTATTTTGCAGCGCCGGTGACTTTTTCCAGTCCGTCGTGGCGGATGGGCCTGGTTCCCACCACCCGGAAGGGCTTATTGCGTCCACTCTGCTTTGGCCGTGTGGTGGTCATGAGCCGCACCTCCCGAGAAATTACGCTGTCGCCAGCACTTGGGGAATCGCCAACCAAGGCCAATCTAGGCGTTCGGCCCCTTGGTGTCAAGCTCCGAGGGAGCGAGGGCCGGCACAAGTGTTGCACTTCGTTTGTGAGTTCTGGCTCCCCCACTGACATTTACCCCCTTGCCACACCACCCCGCTCCCCCTTACCATACAAGCATGCAACACAACCCGTCGCCCAAAACCAAACAGGCCACCGAGGTTCGTGTCCAAGAGCGCTCCAACCCAGGCCAACCCCGCCGAGTGGGGCAAAACGGGAGGAAATGAGAGGGGATCTAAAATTTCCTACGCCCTCACCCGTCATTCCCGCGCCTCTACTCGTCATTCCCGCGGAGGCGGGAATCTCCCGCCCCCATGCCGGTGTCCCAAAATGTCCCCAAATGTCCCAGTTCCACGAAAACGGCCCGTGCCTGCGCGCCAACGCCCCGCCAGGCTGCCGGTTAGCTTGACACCCCCATGGGCCAATGCTAAAATCCCGCGCGTTCCCCAAGGCGGCGCCTGGCTGTAATTAGTGACCTGCGCCTCTTCCCGGTTGAGGCCCGCGCTGCTGCAGGAACCAAGCGCCCTCATCGCGTTCCCGGCCTCATCCCGGCCTTGGTAGGAGGGTAGGTACATGGCCCCCGAGATTATGAAGGGACTCAAGGATGTCTATCTGGACACCTCTGAGGCCAGCTTCATCGACGGCCAGGAAGGTAAGCTCCTCTACCGCGGCTACAATATCCACGACCTCGCCGAGCACTCCACCTTCGAAGAGACCGCCTACCTCCTCCTCTACGGCAGCCTGCCCAACAAGCAGCAGCTTGCCGACTTCGACCGCACCCTCCGGGCCAACCGCATCCTCCCCGACGAGGTCATCCAGGTCCTGGACCTGGTCAAGGCCAGCCACCCCATGGACGCCCTCCGCACCGGCATTTCCGCCCTGGCCGCCTTCGACCCCGACCTCAACGACAGTTCACCCGAGGCGACTATCCGCAAGGCCATACGCCTCACCGCCATGGGCCCGGCCATCGCCTGCACCCACCACCGGCTAAGGCAGGGCCTGGAGCCCGTGGCCCCCGACCCCGATCTGAACCACGCCGGCAACTTCCTGAAGATGCTCTTCGGCGAGATGCCCCTGCAGGAGACCGTGAACCTGCTGGACGTGGACTTCATCCTCCACGCCGAGCACGGCGCCAACGCCTCTGCCTTCGCCGCCAGGGTCACCGCCTCCACCATGTCCGACCTCCACGCCGCGGTCACCACCGGCATCGGCGTGTTGAAAGGCCCCTGGCACGGCGGCGCCGCCGAAGAAGTCATGAAGATGGCCTTGGACATCGGCCATCCCGAGAACGCCGAGGAGTACGCCCGCAACATCCTTGACAGCGGCGGCCGGATAATGGGCTTCGGTCACCGGGTCTACAAGGCCGAGGACCCCCGCGCCCGCCACCTGAGGGAGCGCTCCCGGGCTTTGGGCGAGAAGATGGGCAAGCCCGAGTGGTTCCAGATTCTCACCTACCTGGAAGAGAAGGTCATGGTGCCCTACCGCTCCCGGGGCATCTTCGTCAACGTCGACTTCTTCGCCGGCTCCATCTACTACCTCTTGGGAATCCCCGAGGACTTGTTCATCTCCATCTTCGCCCTGGGCCGCATCCCCGGCTGGGCCCTCCAATGCATGGAGCAATACCAGGACAACATCCTCATCCGGCCCCTGCTGGAGTACTCGGGAGACATGGACCTGGAGTACGTTCCCATTGACCAGCGGTCGTGACTCCCCGCCCAAGAGACCCTTCACCAACCCCGGCCTCAGCCCCACGCCCTCGCACCTCCGCTATGAACCTGCCGCTCTCCCGTTCGTCCTGAGGGAAATCGAAGGGCCTGTCCTGAGGCTCTCGAAGGGCGAACGTGCGGGTTGGAGCGTAGCTCGGGGCCGGCCAAGACCATGACCCCCGCTGAGTCCGAAGTCCGGCGGCGCATCTACAAACACGGCGCCATCACCTTCGCCGAGTTCATGGACTTGGCCCTGTACTGGCCTCAAGGCGGCTACTACTCCTCCGGCGACCCCATCGGCCCCGCCGAAGACTACTACACCAGCCCCCAGGTGCATCCCGCGTTTGCCACGCTGCTGGCCGTCCAGCTTTTCCAGATGTGGCAGCTACTGGACCGCCCCGACCCGTTCACCGTGGTGGAACTGGGCGCCGGCAACGGCATCCTGGGCCGGGACCTGTCGGCCTGCTGGGAAAGCATGCCCTGCAAGTCCCCACCGTCCCTCCGCTACGTCTGCCTGGACCGCCGGGCCTCTGCGGGCCTGGAGGCGGACGCCGGCGTCTCCCGCGTCGCCGTCACCGGCATCCCCTTCCATGGCATCGTGGGGTGCATCCTGTCCAACGAGTACCTTGACGCCTTCCCAGTGCACCAGGTCACCATGACCCCAGACGGGCTGCAGGAAGTCTACGTGGCCTTGGAAGACGGCCAACTGGCATTGCGCCAGGGCCAACCCTCCACACCGGCCCTGGCGGCCCGCCTGCAGGCGCTGGGTATCGAGCTTGCCCCAGGTCAAACCGCCGAGATTTGCCTGCGGCTGGGAGACTGGGCCGAGCAGGTATCCGCCTCTTTGCAACGCGGCTTCGTACTCACCGTGGACTACGGCCGCCCCGCAGCCGAGCTCTACTCGCCGGAACTCAGACCCCGCGGGACGCTGACCACCTACCACCGGCACGCGCAGTTGGACGCTCCCCTGCAGTACATCGGCCGGCAGGACATCACCGCCCAGGTCGACTTCACTTCGGTAGTCGACGCCGGACGCCGCCGCGGCCTGGACTTGTTGGGTATGGACACCCAAGCGCGGTTCCTGCACCGCCTGGGCCTGGGCCAAGTGCAGCAGCGCCTGGCAGCCCTGGAACTGCCCCAGTACGCCGCCCAAGCCAACCGGGCCGGCATGATTGACCTGGCCCGCCCGGGAGGATTGGGCGACTTCAAGGTCCTCTGCCAGGGCAAGGGCGTAGGCACGCCGGGCCTGTTGGGGTTCAGCCATTCCGACGAAGCGACGAAACTGGCTGAGCAGCTTCCCGTGCCCCTGCTGACTCCCGATCACCTGTCGCTGCTGGAAGGACACCACGCCGCGCCGGTGCCCCAGTGGCAGGAGTTCCAGCCCGAGTTGCAGTAGGAGACCTTTGAGCAACCGTCGTTCTCCCGAGCCAAGACCATCGCATAGGATAGGCTTAGACCGTCCGTTCGTCCTGAGGGAAATCGAAGGGGGAACGGACAGCCAGGGCTACGCAAGGGTCTCCAATATCGGATGCCGGCTGACGCAAGCAGCCGGCCCGGCGAGCTTCTAGCCCTGGAGTGTGCCCTCCGCCAGGTCGATCCGGCCTGCGATGGGTTTCATGCTCTCGACGATGAAGGCGATGTGCTCGTCCAGCTCCACTCCCAGTTCCTCCGCGCCGCGGACGATGTCGTCCCGGTTCACGTCCCTGGCGAAGGCCTTGTCCTTCATCTTCTTGCGCACCGAGCGGGGGGTTACGTCGTCCAGGCTCTTGGACGGGCGCACCAGGGCCACCGCGCGGATGAAGCCCGACAGTTCGTCCACCGCGAACAGGGTGTGTTCCATCAGCGACTCCCGGGGGATGCCTGTGTGCTCGCCGTGGGTCAGCACCGCCCGCACCATGTCCTCGGGATAGCCGTGGTCCCGCATTATCTGGGCCCCGAAGTTTGGGTGCTCCTCCGGCGTGGGGCAAATCTCCCAGTCGAAGTCGTGCAGCAGCCCGGCGATACCCCAGCGGTCCTCATCCTCGCCGAACCGCCGGGCATACCCCCGCATGGCGGCCTCCACGGTGTACAGGTGCTTCATCAGCATCTCGGTCTTCACGTGCTGCCGCAGGAACTCTATGGTATTGTCCCTATTCATCACTTCCATTGCCGTCCTCCTCAGGGCTATCGTCCTCTGGCTCGCTCTGCGCCGCAGAGGATGTCCGGCGGGGCACGCAGCGCACGGCGGTGGTCAAGAAACCGCTGTGGGCCACCATGCGGTGGGCCGGGCGCACGCTGCGCTTGGTGACGTGCCACGGCCGCAGCAGGGTCTCCACCGTTTCCACCCGCTGGAACCTGCCGTCCCGCTCCAGTTCCAACACCAACTGGTGCACCTGCAGGATGGTCGGCACGAAGCTCAGCAGGATGCCTCCCATGGCCAGGGCGTCCCCAACGGTCGACACCGCCTGCCACGGCTCCGGGACGTCCAGGACCACCCGGTCCACGTCCCGCTCCTCAATACCTTGGTATATGTCGGCGACCCTCACGGTCAGATTCGACGGGTCGGGGACGGCCTTCTTGACGTTGGCCAACGCCAGCGACGGCACAGATTCATCTATCTCGTAGGTGATCACTCGCCCTTCTGAACCCACCGCCCGGAGCAGGGCCGACGTCAGCGAGCCGGAGCCAATCCCGCCCTCGATTACCGTCGCTCCGGGAAAGACGTCGGCCATGTTGACGATGTTGCCCAGGTCTTTGGGATAGATAATCTGCCGGCCCCGGGGCATCTGCCGCACCATGTCCGCCAGCGTCGGACGCACGGCAAGCACGGTATGCCCCCGGTCGGTGCGGTACCAATCGCCCACGGTGTTGCCGATAAGTTGGTCGTGGTATAGTCGGCCCAGGTGGCTGTGGAACACCTGCTCGCCGGCCAGGTTGATCAAGTACCGCCGACCCTTGCGGTCCAGCAGCAGGGCCGGCTCGCCGTCTTGGAATTGGTTCTTGTCAGCAGGCATAGGACTCAAAATAGCCGGCCTAGGCCCGCGGGCCGCCGGCAGCGAACGAATACGCCGGCGGAGCATTGGCGCTGCGGCTGAACAACGTCAAGCCAGGAACTCGATCCCTACTCCAATGACCTCTATCTGCATCGAGCGGACGTCCGGCGCGCTGTCGTCGAAGGACAGTCCCAGGGTCACGCTGATCCCCTTACCAGCCTCCGGCGTATCCGGTACCTCGAACCGGGCGTCCAAGTGATCGCCTCGAAGGTCCATGTCCATGTGTTCGGCGATGCGGCGGTCGCCGTCGTAGACTATTACCTCGTGCACCCTGGCGTTTGCCCTAGCGCGGAAGCTGGCCAGCACGGCGTCGACGCGGACGCTGCTGCTGTTGATCACCGTGGGAGTGGGCACCGGCAGGTGGACCCATGTATTCTGTCCCGCCGACCCTTCGATGCGAGCGAAAGGCCCCGTGTGGCGCACCGAGGTCACGCGGTTGGGGTATTCAAGCTGCATGCTTGACCCATGGGCCCAGCAGATCAATTTACCGTCTGCCATATCTTCGCTCCAAAGGGCCGGGTATCTGAGAGGCTTCTCTAGCCGGAGCTTTCTGCTACGAAAATCGGGATTGCCCGCTCGGTCTTGTCCTGGTATTCTTGGTAGCGGGGGAACACTTCCAGCGCCAGTCTCCAGAGCCGTTGCCTCTCGTCTGGGTCTACTACTTCCCGGGCCCGCATCGACTGAACTGTAGTGCCGTCGCGAATCTCAACGTTGGGGTTCGCCTTCAGGTTGTGGTACCAGAGGGGATTCTTGGGCAACCCCTCCGTAGACCCCACCAGCACGTAGTTGTCGCCGTCCACCACCCTGTTCAACGGGGTCTTGCGGATGGCGCCCGTCTTGCGACCCCTATGGGTCACCAGGATCATCCGAAGACCGTCGGGGAACTCCGGGCTAATGTAGACCGCCCCCTCAGTCCCTCCGCTCCCCTCGTACTGCTCCACATGCTCCGACACCCAACTCCTGGGGCTTGGGATGTATTCGCTCATGGCAAATCCTCTGGTCGGGTTCTAATCCCCACCGGAAATGGGCCTAGTTTGGTGGGGGTTCACAAAGGTGTTGGAGCGGAAGAAGGGATTCGAACCCTCGACCCCCTCCTTGGCAAGGAGGTGCTCTACCACTGAGCCACTTCCGCCCTTGGCGCCTGCTGCGGCGGCTTAACACTGGTGCCGAGGGACAGAATCGAACTGTCGACACCGGCATTTTCAGTGCCGTGCTCTACCAACTGAGCTACCTCGGCAGGCTGAATTTATATTAAGTCCAGGCAAAACAGGCTGTCAAGAAACCCCGGCTTGGCGCAAGCCGACACCGGAGCGCCGCCTGGAAGCACGAGGCGAAGCTCAATTGATAATAGCTATAGCTGTGGCGTATAATACTACCCGTCGTAAGTTCGGATTTTACTCTTAGGATGACAACCATGGTCGACGTATTGACAGGGACTTCGAGGGTCAAAGAGGGCCACGCCCAGATGCTCAAGGGCGGGGTCATTATGGACGTCGTCAACGCCGAACAGGCCCAGATTGCAGCGGAAGCCGGAGCCGTTGCGGTTATGGCCCTGGAGAGAGTGCCTGCGGATATACGGGCCCAAGGCGGGGTCGCCCGCATGACCGACCCCGCCGTCATCAAGTCCATCATCGACGCCGTGAGCATACCGGTAATGGCCAAGTGCCGCATCGGCCACTTCGTCGAAGCGCAGATACTGGAAGCCCTGGGCATCGACTACATCGACGAATCAGAGGTATTGACCCCCGCCGACGAGGTGCACCACGTCTGGAAGCACGACTTCACGGTGCCCTTCGTTTGCGGCTGCAGGGACCTGGGTGAAGCCCTCCGGCGGATTTCCGAGGGCGCCGCCATGATTCGCACCAAGGGCGAGGCGGGCACCGGCGATGTGGTGGAAGCGGTCCGGCACATGCGCGCGGTGCAGGACGCCATACGAAAGCTCCAGAATATGCCCGAAGATGAACTGGTAGTGGAAGCCAGGGACCTGAAAGTCAGCTTGGAGTTGCTGACCAAGACCAAGGACCTGGGTCGTCTGCCCGTGGTCAACTTTGCCGCAGGCGGCGTGGCCACCCCAGCCGATGCGTCCCTCATGATGCAACTGGGCGCTGACGGAGTATTCGTAGGCTCCGGCATTTTCAAGTCGGGAGACCCTGAGCGGCGGGCTTATGCCATCGTTCAGTCAGTTACCCACTACAACGACCCCAAGATCCTGGCCGAGATTTCCGCCAACCTGGGAGAGCCCATGGTCGGCAGGAGCGCCAAGAGCATACCCGAAGAGGAGTTGCTGGCCCCGAGAAGTTTCTAGGATGCAGCGTCAGCCCTACGGGACGGCGGCCGGGGCATACGCTTCAAGTTCACGGTGAAAAAAACGAGACCTTTGGCTGAGTTGGAAGTAGGTGTCTTAGCGTTACAGGGAGATTTTGCCGAACATTTAGCCAAACTTGGGGCATTGGGGGTGAAGGGCCAAGAGGTGCGGCTGCCCCGGCAACTGGATGCATTAGACGGCCTCATTATTCCCGGCGGAGAAAGCACCACTCTGAGCAGGTTGATGACCATCTACGGCCTGCGGGAACCGGTGGTCCAAATGGCCAAGTCCGGCAAAGCGGTGTGGGGGACGTGCGCCGGAATGATAATGATGGCCAATGAAATCACCGAAGAAGACCCCATTCCCCTGCAATTGATGGACATTGGCGTACACCGCAATGCATTTGGCCGCCAGGTGGACAGCTTCGAACAAGACCTGACTCTCACCGGCTTCGACCAGACCCCTTTCCGCGGTGTGTTCATACGGGCCCCGGTAATCAACCGCGTCGGCGACGGCGTCGACGTCCTGGCCTGCCTGGCCGACGGAAGGCCGGTGGCGGTCCAGCAACGGAACCTGATGGCCACCGCTTTCCATCCTGAACTCACCAACGACACGCGGCTGCACCGCCGTTTCCTGGAGCTTACCGCCGCTCCAAAAGAATGACGCCAATGCTCCACAGAGATAGCGCTCAATCGATAGATGCTCTTGAACGCCGCGCCGGCAACTACGGGTCCGCGCTATCCAGCGAGACCCCACCAACAACCAAGAGTGCGGTCGCCCCGGTCCCGAGTCCCGGGACGGCGGCTGCGGAGGAACAACGTTGATAACGGTGCCCGAAGACGTACGGAGGGAGTTGGAGCAGCTTCTCGATGTCCTTCCCCAGCGGGTAGCCGACTCGCTGCGCAGCCGGGAAGACCTGGAAGAGTTGCTGGAAGTGGTCCTGGATCTGGGCCGGCCTCCGGAGGCCCGGTTCTCCGAATACGACGTTGATCTTGACCAGGATGAGGTTGCGCAGGAAGACCTGGACTGCGTGGTGCAGCGGGTGGGAGACTTCGGCGGCGACCACCGTGCCGGTATCGAGCGCACATTGCACCGCATATCGTCCATCCTCAACCGTAAGGGGCGGGTCGTGGGCATCACCTGCCGGGTGGGGCGGGCGGTGTTCGGCACCATCAAAATCGTTGAAGACTTGGCTTATTCCGGAAAGAATATCCTGCTGCTGGGCAGGCCCGGCGTGGGCAAGACCACCATGCTGCGGGAAATGGCACGGGTCCTTTCGGCAGAAGGAAGGAAACGGGTCATCATCGTCGACACGTCCAACGAGATTGCGGGCGACGGCGACGTTCCCCATCCCGCCATTGGCCGGGCCCGGAGAATCCAGGTGCCGACGCCTGACAAGCAGCACGGGGTGATGATCGAGGCCGTGGAGAACCACATGCCCGGAGTGATCATCATCGACGAGATGGGCACCGAGCAAGAAGCTGCGGCGGCCCGGACCATCGCCGAGCGGGGCGTGCAGCTTATCGCCACCGCCCACGGCAACACCCTGGACAACCTGATCATGAACCCCACGCTGTCCGACCTGGTCGGAGGGGTGCAAACGGTCACCCTGGGCGACCAGGAGGCCCGTTACCGGGGGACCCAGAAGAGCGTGCTGGAGCGGAAAGCGCCTCCAACCTTCGACGTAGTAGTAGAGATTCTGGACTGGGAGCGGCTGGTGGTCCACGATAACGTGTCCCAAGTGGTGGACCAGTGGCTCAGGGGGTTCCCCATAAACCCCGAAGTGCGATGGCTGGACGAGGCCGGGCAGGTCCAACGAGACCGCAAGCAGGCCAGGAGCAATGACCAGACCCCAACGCCGTGGGACCTGGAGTACTCTCAGCCATCCCAAGTAGAGCCTGGCGAGGCCGCCGTCAGCGCCAACCCGGCGCGAGACCTGGAAGCCAAGGTCTTTCTATTCGGGATAGGCCGAGACAAACTGGAAGCGGCGGTGGACGAGACCGGAATATCGGTGCAGGTAGCCAGCGAGCTGAGGCGAGCCGATATGGTCCTGACCACCAAGACCCACTATCGCCGGGGCTCGCAGTTGGTGAGGATAGCCGAAGCCAACGGCAAACCGGTCTACGTTATGCGTAAGAACACCATGCCCCAGGTGCAGGACTTCCTCCGCACAGTGGCCAGGGAATGGAATCCGGGGCAAGGACGGTTCCGGGAACAGGAGGAGGAAGACCCGCAAGAGGTGTTGGAGCGGGCCCTGGGAGAGGCGGAAGAGGCGGCCAACCGGGTGCTTACCGGGGAAAGCTCCGTAAAGCTGCGGCCTCAGAAGTCCTACGTCCGGCGGCTGCAGCACCTGCTGGGCCACCGGTACAACGTAGCCACGGTCAGCCACGGCCGCGAGCCGGAACGCTCGGTCATGTTTTACCGGCCTTAGGCGGGAGGCCGACTGTGGCGCCGTTCATCGTATTCGAAGGCCTGGACGGCTCGGGAAAGAGCACCCAGGCTCGCGCCCTGTACCGACGCCTCAAGCGAAGAGGCTATCCGGTCCTGTCCACCCGTGAACCCGGCGGAACGCCCTTAGGCGAGGTGCTCCGTCGTTGGCTAAAGGGACGCCGACCCCTTTCAGCCGTCTCGGAACTTTCCCTGTTCGTAGCCGCCCGCGCCCAACTGGTCCGGGAAGTGGTGACGCCCGCGCTGGAAGCCGGTACCACGGTCATCGCCGACCGTTATGCCGCATCCACCGTGGCTTACCAGGGCTACGGACGGGAGATGGACCTGGCTCTGGTGTACGAATTGAACAACGCAGCCACTGGCGGCTTGATTCCCGACCTGACCGTGCTGCTGGATCTTGCCCCGGAAAAGGCCCTGGGACGTAAGAGCGGCGAGTTGTCCGATGCGTTCGAAGCAGCCCCGTCGGACTTCCACACCAGGGTGCGTAAGGGTTACCTGGCCCAGGCGGCACAAGACCCAGACCGATGGCTGGTCTTGGACGCCGCCCAACCCAAACGGGCCCTGTCGGATCAGGTCTGGACAAAAGTACAACCCCTCCTGTGAAGGAGGGGCTGTAGTGTTCATGGCTTACGGCGCAATTGCGCCGGGCTAATCGTCGGCCGGCACGGGCTCCGGAGTTGGTGCCTCGACCCGGGGGCCGCCTGGAGTGCTGTAGCCGGGTTCTATTTCCCCGATTCTTGCTCGCACCGTGCTGACCAGGGCGCGTACCCGTTCCAGGTCGGGGAACTTCCCTCCCTCAGCCGCCTTGTCGTAGATCCGCTCCCCATCCAGAAAGACCTCCATGATGCCCTGTCCCCGTGGGGATACGGTCACCGCTACATCCGGCCCAAAGTGCCGGAAAAACTCGTTCGCCAGCCACGTGGCGGTCGCCAGATGCTGTCAAGATACGCAGTAGGTTATCTCTATCTGTATTTTGCCTTCCATAGCAAATCCTCCAATCCTTTGGCTGTTTCAAGGATTATGGTCAGTATAGCGGGAATTCTTAATCAGTCAATTCGCACCCGCAACCCTCGTCCCATCCAGCGCCGGTGCTATAATTCCCGCGCGGCCGGAGGGCGACGGCAAAGCCGGGCGGCAGACCCCTGCCAAGAATGAGGTGGCGCGATGACCCAGAAGTTTCCCACCCTCTTCGCTCCTTTTCAGCTAGGCAAATACACCCTTCAAAGCAGAATCGTAGTGACCGGCCACGGGGCCAACTTCCTAGACTCCCGGATGCCCAACGAGGCCTACGGGCACTATTTGCGTGAACGGGCCAAGGGCGGCGCCGGGCTGGTCACCATGGGCAATTGCGCGGTGCATCCGACCGCAGTGGGCAAGTTCATGAATTGCGACGACAGCATCATCCCCAGGTACCAGCGCGTCGCCGACCTCGTTCACGAGTTCCCGGTGCCGGTGATGGCCCAGCTAAGCCAACCGGGCCGGAAGTCCGGGGCCAGCCAACGGGAATCCCTGAATGGCGACTGGTTGACCATGGCCCCTTCTGCGGTGCCCACCCCGGCCTTCGGCTACGCCCAGGTGATGCCCCACGAAATGACCATCGACGACGTGGAGGAGATGGTCGACGCCTTCGGCCAAGCAGCGCTGCGGGCCCGCAGCGGCGGCCTTGACGGAGTGGAACTCGGCATCGGGTCCTACTCGCTGATTTCCCAGTTCCTGCATGCCCACAGCAACCGCCGCGCCGACAAATACGGCGGCGACACCATGGAAAAGCGGTCCGCCTTCATGATGGAGACACTGCAGGCGGTCAGGACGGCCCTGGGCCCTGACCTGCTCCTGGGAGTGCGGCTGTACGACGACATGGTGGACTACAGCCTCGTCTACGAAGACCTGAAGACCATCGCCCGGCTCTTGGACGCTTCAGGGTTGTTGAACTACGTCAACATGTGGATCGGCACCCAACCCGGAGAAATATCGATTCGCTCCCACGTGCCCCCCTATTACCATGCTCCGGGAGAGTTCGCCGAGCAGCCCGCCGAGATAAAGGGGTTGGTGGGCCTGCCGGTGATCGGGATCGGCCGCATCAATACCCCGGCCCTCGCCGAGGAGATGCTGGCCGCCGGGAAAATGGACCTTGTGGGAATGGTAAGGGAGCTCATCGCCGACCCCCACTTCCCCAACAAAGCGCGCGAAGGCCGGGTGGACGACATCCGGGCCTGCATAGCCTGCAACCAGAGTTGCGCCGGACGCGGGTCGGCACTGGGCTTGCCCATAACCTGCATCTACAACCCGGTGACCGGGCATGAAAAGGACTGGGCCGAGCCGGGCCCGGCGCCGGTGAAGAAGAAAGTGGTGGTGGTCGGAGGCGGACCGGCGGGAATGGAAGCTGCCCGGGTGGCGGCGGAGCGCGGGCACCAAGTGGTGCTGTTCGAACGCTCGGACCGCCTGGGCGGCCAGGTGAAGCTGGCCATGATGCCGCCTATGCGGGAGTCATTCGAGGAGATCATCCTGTACGGAGAGAAGCAGCTGCCCAAGCTGGGCGTTGACGTGAGACTGGGCGCGGAGGCCGATGTGGAGAGCATTCTTGCCGAAGACCCACAGGAAGTGATCGTGGCCACCGGTTCGACGCCCTATCTGCCGGAGATTCCTGGGGTCGAGGGCAGCAACGTGTTAACCGTGGCCGACGTGCTGAACGGGGCCGAGACCGGGGACCGCGTGGTGGTTGTGGATACCCAGGGAACGCCGCCGGCCTGCCTGTTGGCGGACTACCTGGCGGACCAGGGGAAGCAGGTGGAGGTAGTGACGGGCTTGACCACCGTGGGAGGCGGCATACACGCCAGAGCTGTGTGGCACCACCTTTACGGGCGGCTCGTGGGAAAGGGCGTGACCATGAGCCCCATGACTGGAGTCACCCGCATCCGGGAGGACTCGGTGGAGGTCTACCACGTAGTAAGCCCGGCGATGGCCTGGACCATCCGGGGAGTGGACACGGTGGTGATATCCGGCGGCGGCCTAGCCGACGACGGGCTGTTCAAACGCCTGAAAGGCAAGGTCGAGGGCCTTCATGCGGTGGGGGACTGCTCCCAGCCCCGGGACATCGAAATGGCAACGTACCAAGCCCACAAGGTAGCGGTGTCCATCTGAGATCATCCCCAGTCCTGCACACGGACCCGGTTAAGTGCGGTGAGAAAGGGGTGCTACGGCCGGGTCTGGCGCGGGCCTACGGTCTTCAGGTACCCGTCCAAGTTGCGGCGGGTCTCTGCGATGGAATCGCCCCCGAACTTCTCCATAAAGGCGTCCGCCAAGATGAGTGCCACCATGGCCTCACCTACGACGCCCGCCGGAGGGGCCTGGCAAACGTCGGACCGCTCGTAGTGGGCCTGCACCGCCTCGCCGGTGTCCAAGTCCACCGATGGCAACGGATTCACCAGCGTTGCAATCGGCTTGATACCGAAACGGGCAACTAATGGCATCCCATTGGTCATACCGCCTTCAGTCCCCCCTTGACGGTTGGTGCCGCGCTGCCAGGGTTCAGCGGGATTAGTCACCGGCTCTATTACGTCGTGGACCTGGGAACCCCTGAGGCCGACGGTCTCCCATCCCGGGCCGATGGACACGGCCTTGACCGCGTTGATTGACATCAACGCCTGGGCAATCCTGGCGTCCAGCTTACGGTCCCAGTGGACGTGGGACCCCACACCGATGGGCACGTTGTCGGCGATGACTTCCACGAGGCCCCCCACGGTGTCTCCAGCCTCTTTGGCAGCGTCGATTTCGGCAATCATGCGGGCGGCGGCTTCCGGGTCGGCGCAGCGGACGGGAGACTCCTCGACAGCCTCCCAGTCGATTTCCTCAGTTGGATTCGCCTGTACGCCTCCAATGGAGATTACGTGGCTATGCAGTGCAATGTCGAATGCTTGGAGAAACCGCATGGCCACCGATCCGGCGGCAACCCTGGCTGCGGTCTCCCGGGCGCTGGCCCGCTCCAGGACGTTGCGAACGTCGTCGAAGCCGTACTTTATCGCTCCCGCCAGGTCGGCGTGGCCCGGTCGCAAGCGGGTGATGCGCTGCCCACGGCCATCGGCGTCAGGGTCTTCAACCGCCTCCACGGCCATGGCCGACTGCCAGTTGACCCAGTCCTTGTTCTCAAGGGTCATACCTATGGGGCTGCCTAGGGTGTAGCCGTGACGTACGCCGGACATGATGTGGGCCCGGTCCTGCTCGATGAGCATGCGTCCGCCCCGCCCGTAGCCTTTCTGACGCCGGGCCAACTGGGCGGCGATGAACTCCTCGTCCAATGACAAGCCGGCGGGTACGCCTTCGACGATAATGACAAGGCCCTGACCGTGGGACTCGCCGGCGGTGAAAAACCGGACCATTTACACGCGCTCACTCATGGCTAATCTCGGGGACGGGGACATTGGGGGATCGCCTCGGCGGTTAGCGGGCCGCCATGGCGCGGGCGGCCGCCTCCAGCATGACCACCACCGGGGCTTCCCGGCCCGTCCACATCTCCAATGAAGCCGCTCCCTGGTACACCAGCATGGGCAGCCCTCCCAATACGGAAGCGCCCGCGCGCCTGGCTTCCTTCAGCAGCAGCGTCTCTCGAGGATTATACACCAGGTCGTTGATCAGGGCCGCCGACGGTATCTGGTCGTGAGAAAGCAGGGAACGATGTTCGTCGGGGCCGTGAGTCATGCCCAAGGTGGTGCAATTTACTATAAGCTCCGCCGAGGACGCAGCCTGGGCCAGAGCGCCGGGATCCAACGAAATGTCCTGGGCCTGCACGCCGTTGTCGGCGGCGACATGACACAAACGCTGCGCTCTGTCTCGCGTCCTGTTGGCGATGGTGATTTTCGCTGTCCCCTCCCTGGCTAGGGCAAGGACGACTCCCCTGGCGGCGCCCCCTGCACCCAGCACCAGCGCACGGCGGCCACGGGGTTCAAAGTTTCCCGCTTCCCGCAGCGCGCGCAGGAACCCGGCGCCGTCGGTGTTGCGGCCTGATAGGCTCCCGCTGCGGTTGACGATGGTGTTTACCGCCCCGGCTGCTGTCGCCCACTCGTCCACACCGTCCAGCAGCGGTATGACTGCCTCTTTGTGGGGCACGGTGACGTTGATTCCCAGCACGTCGGGACTGCGCAGCCCTTCGATGAACGCAGCTAAACCGTCAGGCTTCACCTCCCAGGCCTGGTAAGTAGCCTCGATGCCCAAGTGGTCCAGGGCGGCTTGCTGGAACTGCGGCGATATGGAGTGGCCTATGGGGAAGCCGATGATGCCTAGTCTATGGGCCATGGACAGTCCTTATGCCTATTCCCGGTGGCCCAACTGCTCCAAGACTTCGTCCAGCCGGTCCCTGCGTTCCTGCAGGGACCTGAGGCGCTCTTCTTCCCTGTCCACGACCTCCGGCTTGGCCTTGCTGCGAAAGTTACTGTTGGACAAAAGGGCCGACACCCGGTCCAGGTTGCGAAGGCACTCGTCCCGGTCGTTGCGCAGCCGTTCCGCCTCGGCTTCCAAGTCAACCACGCCTTCCAGCGGCAGCCGGACGACGAGGGGGCTCACCACCAGGGAGATGCCCCTGGCTGGGTGGGGTTGCGTTGCGCCGTCGGACAGAACGCGCAACGGCTCCACCCGGGACAGGGCCTGCAGGGCGTCCGCTTCTTCTTCTACGGTCTGCTGCCAGCCGTTGGCTTCCACCAGTGCTTCCAGCGGCTGCGTGGAGGGTATGCGCAGTTGGGCCCTGGCGTTGCGGATGGCCCGCACTGTACGCATGACCAGGGAAATTTCCTCCTCCGCCTGGGCGTCCAAGGAGCCGGCGTCGGCCTGGGGGTAGGAGGCAACCATTATCGACTCAGACAGTCCCTCCTCACCGCTTTGACTTTGCGGCAAAGCGGATCGGAGGTGCTGCCATATTTCCTCGGTGACGAAGGGCATGAAGGGATGCAACAGCCGCAGCGTGCGCTCCAGCACGTGTACCAGGACGGGCAGCGGCGACGGCCCGGACTCGGAGCGGAGGCGGACTTTGGCCATTTCGATGTACCAGTCGCAGAAGTCGTCCCAAATGAAGTCGTACAGCTTCTGCTGGGCCTCCCCCAACTCGAAGCCGGACAGGGCGTCGTTTACTTCCTGGGTCGTGCGGTGCAGGCGGCTAAGAATCCAGCGGTCCTGCCGGTGTTTCCCTGCATCCGGGGCGTTCAGGCAGTCGGCGCCGTCCTGGTTCTCGACGCTGTTGAGCACGAAGCGGGCGGCGTTCCAGACCTTGTTGGCGAAGTTGCGGGCAGCCTCCAACCTGCCCTCGGTGAAGCGAATGTCGCTGCCGGGGGCTGCGCCGGTGGTCAGGGCGAATCGCAGGGCGTCGGTGCCGTACTTCTCCACCAGTTCCAGGGGGTCCATGGTGTTGCCCCTGGTCTTGCTCATCTTGGCCCCGGTCCCGTCCCGGATCATGCCGTGGAGGAAGACGGTGCTAAAGGGCGGCTTTCCTGTGTTTTCGATGCCCAGCATGATCATGCGGGCCACCCAGAAGAACAGGATGTCGTAGCCCGTTTCCAACACCGTGGTCGGGTAGAAGTAGCGCAGGTCCTCGGCGTCGTCGGGCCAGCCCAGGGTGGAATGGGGCCACAGGCCGGAGCTGAACCAGGTGTCCAGGGCGTCGGGGTCTTGCCGTAGCTTGGGCGAGGCGCAGGCGGCGCACTCGGCGGGGTCTTCGACCGACACCGTCAGGGCGTCGCAGTCGCCGCAGTACCACACCGGGATGCGGTGTCCCCACCATAGCTGGCGGCTGATGCACCAGTCCCGTATATTCTCCAGCCAGTTGAGGTAGACCCGGGTGAACCGCTCGGGGACGATGCGGATGTCGCCGTTGGCCACCGCGGCGTAGGCCTTGCCGGCGATGCTGTCGGGCTTGTCGTGGCTACCCAGGTTGACGAACCACTGGAGGCTCACCAGGGGTTCGACTACGGAGGCACAGCGCTGGCAGTGGCCCACGGACGAGGTGTATTCCTCCACCCGGTCCAGCAGCCCCAGGGATTCCAGGCGGGCGGCGACGTCTTTCCTGGCCTGGAAGCGGTCCATGCCGGCGAATTCCCCGGCGGCGGCGGTCATGTTGCCGTCGGGGCCGATGACCGTGATTATCTCCAGGTTGTGCCGCTGGCCGATGTCGAAGTCCGCCGGGTCGTGGCCGGGGGTGACTTTGAGGGCGCCGGTGCCGAAGTCCAGGCTGACCGCCTGGTCGGCGACTATGGGGATGCTGCGGTCCATGATGGGAAGGACGGCCCGGCGTCCCTGCAACGGCAGGTAGCGGGGGTCGTCGGGGTTCACGGCGACGCCGGTGTCGCCCAGCATGGTCTCTGGCCGGACGGTTGCCACGGTGACGTAGGCCGTCTCTCCGGCGGAGGCGTCTTCTAAGGGATAGCGGATGTGGTACAGGGCGCCCTCCCGCTCCCGGTAGTCCACTTCCAGGTCGGACAGGGCGGTGGAGCAGCGGGGGCACCAGTTGATGATGCGCTCGTGGCGGTAAATCAGCCCCTTGTTGTACAGGTTGACGAAGGTGGTGCGGACGGCCCGGCTGGGGCCCGGGTCCAGGGTGAAACGCAGGCGGTCCCAGTCGGCGGAGACGCCCAGGCGCTGGGACTGGCGGTGGATGATGCCGCCGTACTCCCGGACGTGCTCCCAGACCAACTCCTCGAACTTTTCCCGGCCCAACTGGCGGCGGTCCCGGCCCTCGGCGGCCAGCCGTTGCTCCACGGCCCACTGGGTGGCGATGCCGGCGTGGTCGGTGCCGGGCAGCCACAGGGTCGGGTCGCCGGACATGCGCCTCCAGCGCACCAGGGCGTCCTCTATGGCCTTTTCCAGGGCGTGGCCGAGGTGCAACTCCCCGGTGACGTTGGGAGGGGGCATAATGACGGTGAAGGGCGTTTTACCCGGCTGGATTTGGGCGGCGAAGTAGCCCCGGTCCAGCCAGTGTTGGTACAGCCGTTGTTCCACGGAGGCGGGGTTGTAGGCCCGGGGCATGTCGGCGGCGGACGGGGCGCCGGAGGGGGATGTCATGCTGGTGCGTTCTCTCGGTTGGAGTTGGGGCGAGACGTGAGATTCCCGCCTGCGCGGGAATGACGGGTGGGGGGACGGGAATGACGAGGCTGGGGGGTAGTTTGAGGGGCAGGGTGGGTTGCTTGTTCCAGTTGGCGGAGTTTGCGGATGCCTTTTCTCGTGTCGCTGGCGACGCGGGCCGGGTCCCATATCTTGAGGCGGCGCTTGTGGAGCCAGTAGGTGAAGCTCTTGACGTCGGTGAGGGAGAGGCCGCGGCGCTTGGGGATGCCGTTGTCTCGGCGGAACTCGTCGAGGAGGTCGGAGCGAGTGGCGCCGTAGAGGTGGGTGAAGGCGTATTCGACCAGGTCTTCGGTGTCGGAGTAGCCGCGGGCGGTGTGGCGCTTGCGGACTTCTTCCTCGGCTGCAAGCTGGAGGGCTTCTTCGACGACCACGCCGTACCAGAAGTTGAGGTGGGCGCGGTGCTTGTTGACGCCCAGCAGGTCGCGGAACAGGTCGGGCGTCACGCTGTCGGGCAGGCGGCCGCTAAACAGCAGGGCTTCCTTCTCGTCGGGGGGGATGAGGCCGTCAAGCTCGCTGCAGAGGCGTTCGGCCAGGGTCAGCCAGTCGAAAGCCTCGCCTTGGAGCATGTAGTGGTACGCGCGGCCCTGGAAGTCCTCGAAGGGCTGGGTCCAGAGGCCGATGGCTTCCAGCAGGGCCTGGGGCCAGGGCTGTCCGGCTTGGACGGCTTCTTTGAGGCGGCGCAGGGTTTCCGGGGCCGTCGGGGCTGGCCCTTCGACAGGCCCTTCGGCTGGGCTCAGGACAGGCTCAGGGTGAGCGGGTGACGGCGCGGCGGCGCGTTCGGCTGTTTGCTGGTTCGCGGCAGGCATCATGGCGCATCGTCTGGCTGGCTATGTATCCGCACTTGGCGGGGTCAAACGTTGACCGTGGTGGCCGGTCTTATTATACTACGGTGGAGTTGGGAGGTTGACGATGGGCTACTCCTCGGTTTCCACGGCGATTACTTCAGCATCTGCACAGAACCCCAGGCAGGACGGGCGGCGGCCATGGATATAACCTGGCTGGGTCATGCCTGCTTTCGACTTCACGCCGACGGGTTGGCGGTGGTGACCGACCCCTATCCGCAGTCGCTGGGCTTCCGGCCTGAGACGAGGCCGGCGGCGGTGGTGACGGTGAGCAACAGCCATCCCAATCATAGCTGCTGGCAGGACGTGGCCGGCGAGCCCAAGGTGTTCGACAGCCCCGGCGAGTACGAGTACTCGGGCATCTCGATACGGGGGGTGATGACGCCGCTGTCGCCGGAGCAGCCGGTGGCGGAGCAGATGGAGCAGCGGAACGTGGCCTACTCGATAGAGCTGGACGGGGTGAGCGTGTGCCACCTGGGGGACATCGCCAGGCCGTTGACGACCCGGCAGGTGGAGGAGTTGGCGCCGGTGGACGTGCTGCTGGTGCCTACGGGGGGCGGGTGTACGCTGGACATGGACCAGGTGCTGCAGACGATGCAGGACCTGGAGCCGAAGATTGTGATTCCGATGCACCACGGCGCCCATGCTGCGGGGACGGCGTTCCAGGACGTGGAGGCGTTTCTGCGGCGGATGGGTTTGAGCGAGGTGCAGCCGCAGTCCCGGCTGGTGGCGACGACGTCGAACCTGCCGCCGGACATGAAGGTTACGCTGTTGGCGCCGGCGCGGGCGGCGCAGTAGCGCGAGATTCCCGCGGGTTGCTCCTGCATAGCCGCCGGCTGTCCATTCCCCCTTCGATTTCCCTCAGGACGAACGGACAACCTCGTTGGTCCAGCCGAACGGGGTTGGGGGCAGGGCCCTTCGAGAACCTCAGGACAGGCGTTTTAGATTCCTCGTCGCAGGCTCCTCGGAATGACAGTGCGCCCGCTTCCGTCACCCCCGCGGAGGCGGGGGTCTAAGCCTGACGGGCGGGAATTTTAGATCCCCTGCCATTTCCTCTCATTTCCTCTTGGTTTGGGTGTTGGGGCGTTGAGGCGCCCTTTTTTTGTTTCCCCGCCATTTTCGCCCATTTTCGCTCATTGGTTGGGCGGTTGCAGCGGGCGGATATTTTTTTAGTACCGTCCCACTGGGTTCCATTTCGTTCCGTTTTGTGATTTGGAGGCCTTGCGGCCAGCCTGCGTTTTGGGCATCGGGTTGGGTTGGCTATTTGTATGGTAAGGCGGGCGGGGTGGCCGCGCAAGCGCGAATTGTCAGTAATTGGGGGTGGGCCCGGGGTTAGGTTGTGCGGCGGCGGACTAGGATTAGGGCGGCGCCTAGGGTTAGGGTTAGGGCGCCGGTTATTAGGGCTATGGGGGGGATGGCGGGGATGGTTGGGTCTCCGGGGATGGGTAGGGCGGGGGTGGGTTCCGGCGTGGGTTCGGGGGTTGGAGATGGGGTGGGGGACGGCGTGGGCTCGGGGGAGGGTGTTGGCTCGGGAGTGGGCGCGGGTGTTGGTTCGGGGGTTGGTTCGGGGGTGGGGGTTGGTTCGGGCGTGGGGGTGGGCAGGGGCTGGGTGAAGTTCAGGTCCAGGTTGTAGAGGTTGAGGATTCCCTGGAAGGTTGGGGTCTCGGCGGCGGGTATTCGGCCGTGTTGGTTGACCAGGTAGAAGGTGATTGTGCTTTCTATCAGGGAGTCGTCGTCGGGGTCCAGGGTCAGCAGGGTGTAGCCGCCGTTGGGGCCGGTCAGCACGGGGCGGCTTTGGAACGCGTCGCAGCCGTCGATGCAGGCGACGAGTTGGACGCCGGCGGGAGATGGGGCGCCTTGGATGTAGACGATGCCGGAGTAGTAGTCGGGGAAGAAGGGCTCGGGGGGCCGGTCGTCGTCGTCCTGGGCGGGACCGGCGGCGGTCATGGCCAGGGCGCCAAGGATCAGGGCGGCCGTTCCCGCCAGGAAAGTAATCTTCCGCCGCAGCACCGCCACCTCCTCCTCACGCTTCCCTGGGTTGCCGGGTGGGTCTGGGGTATATGGTGACGGATGGGGGCGGAGTTTGCAATGGATTGGGGTGCGGGTTGGGGCGGGTTTGGGCCCTTCGACCCGGCTCAGGGTGAGCGGGGGGCATCCCCCCTGGCCCCCGCATGTTCCCTCCGTCACCCCCGCATATTATTCCCCGTCACCCCCGCGGAGGCGGGGGTCTGCGCCCAGGTTAGGGACGGCCCGGGCTGGGGCGTGAGATTCCCGCCTGCGCGGGAATGACGGGTGGGGGCGGGAGTGACGGGTGGGGGGCGGGAATGACGGGTGGGGGGCGGGAGTGACGGGTGAGGGGCGGAGTGACGGGTGAGGGGCGGGGGTCTGCGCCCAGGTTAGGGATGGTCCGGGTTGGGGCGTGAGATTCCCGCCTGCGCGGGAATGACGGGTGGGGGGCGGGAATGACGGGTGGGGGCGGGAGTGACGGGTGAGGGGCGGAGTGACGGGTGGGGGCGGGGGTCTGCGCCCAGGTTAGGGATGGTCCGGGTTGGGGCGTGAGATTCCCGCCTGCGCGGGAATGACGGGTTGGGGGGCGGGAGTGACGGGTGAGGGGCGGAGTGACGGGTGGGGGCGGGGGTGACGGGTTGGGGGCGGGGGTCTGCGCCCAGGTTAGGGATGGTCCGGGCGGGGGTCTGCGCCCAGGTTAGGGATGGTCCGGGTTGGGGCGTGAGATTCCCGCCTGCGCGGGAATGACGGGTGGGGGGCGGGAGTGACGGGTGAGGGGGGCGGGAATGACGGGGTTAGGGTGGGGGTGGAGGGATGACAATTGCCCGTTGACAGACGCGGAGGCAGACGTGCAGACTTGGATTTCATGATTCGAATGCGGAGAACTTCCGCTCCCATCAGTCCCGGTCATACCCCCGCCTTCGCGGGGGTGACGGGGAAATATGCGGGGGTGAGGTGACGGGGAAATATGCGGGGGTGAGGTGACGGGGAAGTATGCGGGGGTGAGGTGACGGGGAAATATGCGGGGGTGAGGTGACGGGGAAATATGCGGGGGCGACGGGGGTGGAGAATCATCGTGCCCACGACACTACTTGTCATTCCCGCGCAGGCGGGAATCTAAAGCCATGCGCATGAAGGTCCCATGTGTCTACATTCTCGCCAGTAGACCCGGGGGCGTGCTCTACGTCGGGGTTACGTCGAACTTGGCGCAGAGGGTCTGGCAGCATAAGAATGACTTGGTGGAAGGGTTTACCAAGCGTTACCGGGTCCACCGGTTGGTCTGGTATGAGGTCCACGCGTCTATGCACAGCGCCATCGCCAGGGAGAAGGCCCTGAAGAGGTGGATGCGGGCTTGGAAGGACCGGTTGATTGGGGAATTTAACCCGGAATGGCGGGAATTGTACGACGAGATAGGGTGAGATTCCCGCCTGTTTTTCCCCGTCACCCCCGCGGAGGCGGGGGTCTGCGCCCAGGTTAGGGATGGCTCGGGTTGGGGCGCGAGATTCCCGCCTGCGCGGGAATGACGGGTGGGGGGCGGGAGTGACGGGTGAGAGGGCGGGAGTGACGGGTGGGGGGCGGGGGTCTGCGCCCAGGTTAGGGATGGCTCGGGCTGGGGCGCGAGATTCCCGCCTGCGCGGGAATGACGCGGTTGGGGGGGTGACGCGGGTGGGGGATCTCCCTCGTCGCCCTCGCATGTTCCCTCCGTCGCCCCCGCATGTTTTACCGTCGCCCTCGTCGCCCTCGCATGTTTCCTCGTCGCACCCGCATGTTTTACCGTCGCCCTCGTCGCACCCGCATGTTTCCTCGTCGCCCTCGTCGCACCCGCATGTTCCCTCCGTCACCCCCGCATATTATTCCCCGTCACCCCCGCGGAGGCGGGGGTCTGCGCCCAGGTTAGGGATGGCTCGGGTTGGGGCGTGAGATTCCCGCCTGCGCGGGAATGACGGAGGGGGGGCGGGAATGACGGGTGAGGGGGCGGGAGTGACGCGGGTGGGGGATCGCCCTCGTCGCCCCCGCATGTTTCCTCGTCGCACCCGCATGTTTTACCGTCGCCCTCGTCGCACCCGCATGTTCCATCCGTCGCACCCGCGGAGGCGGGGGTCTGCGCCCAGGTTAGGGATGGCTCGGGTTGGGGCGTGAGATTCCCGCCTGCGCGGGAATGACGGGTGGGGGGCGGAGGGGCGGGTTGGGGGCGGGGGTCTGCGCCCAGGTTAGGGATGGTCCGGGTTGGGGCGTGAGATTCCCGCCTGCGCGGGAATGACGCGGTTGGGGGCGGAGGGGCGGGTTGGGGGCGGGGGTCTGCGCCCAGGTTAGGGATGGTCCGGGTTGGGGCGTGAGATTCCCGCCTGCGCGGGAATGACGCGGTTGGGGGCGGAGGGGCGGGTTGGGGGCGGGGGTCTGCGCCCAGGTTAGGGATGGTCCGGGTTGGGGCGTGAGATTCCCGCCTGCGCGGGAATGACGGAGGGGGGGCGGGAATGACGCGGGTGGGGGAGCTCCCGCCTGTTTTTCCCCGTCACCCCCGCATATTATTCCCCGTCACCCCCGCGGAGGCGGGGGTCTGCGCCCAGGTTAGGGATGGCTCGGGTTGGGGCGCGAGATTCCCGCCTGCGCGGGAATGACGGGTGGGGGGGCGGGGGTGGGGGCCTTCGACGCGGCTCAGGGGGGGCGGGTTGGGGGGCGATGGCGGCCCTTCGACGCGGCTCAGGGGGGGCGGTGGGGCATCCCCCCTAGCCCCCCTTGCGCTTCGCGAAGGGGGGGAGGGTGCTTGCTTGCGTTTCGCGAAGGGGGGGATAAGAGGAGCGCCCCGGTTTTTGGCCGGGGCGCTTCTGTTGGGTCCTGGTTCCCTGGGTTGGCTTTGGGCCTTCCCTGGGTTGTCCTGGTTCCCTGGGTTGGCTTTGGGCCTTCCCTGGGTTGTCCTGGTTGCCGTTGTCGGGGGCGCTACGCTTCCCTGCGAGGGGGAAGGGGTTTGCCGTTGCTACGCTTCCCTTCTCTGTGAGGGGTTGCCTCTAGGCTTCCCTTCTCTAGTGGGGTTGCCTTTAGGCTTCCCTTCTTGAGGCTAGGAAGGCGGCGGCTCCGGCCAGGGCGCCTACTATGGCTACTACCAGAGCTATTATGCCGAAGACGTTGTTGGCGGGTTCGCCGTCGGCTCCGGTGGCTCCAGCGGCTCCGGCGGGGCCGGTGTCGCCCTTGGCTCCGGTTGCGCCGGTTGCGCCGTCGGCTCCGTCTGCGCCGTCCTGGACGTTGGCGGCGGCGCTGTTGGCGGCGTCGGCAGCGTTGTTGGCGGCGTTGATGGCATCGAGGGCGGCGTCGGCGTAGACCCCGGCGGCGGCGTTGGCTTCGCCTGCGGCCGTAGCGGCGGCGGAAGCGGCCTCGGCCGCGTTAACGGCGGCGGCTCCGGCGACCTCCACCTCGGCGGCGGCGGCGTTGGCAAGGTCGGCCGCGGTGTTGGCGGCTCCGGCGGCGGTGGTGGCAGTCTCGGCGGCCTCGGTAGCGGCGGCGTTGACGGTCTCGACGCTGGCGGCGGCCTCGTTAGCCGCGTCAGCCGCGGTATTGGCAGCCGTTGCGGCGGCCTTGGCGGCGGCTACTGCCGGGTGATCGGGCGCCGGGGTCGGCGTTGCCGTCGGCTCCGGAGTAGGCTCCGGCGTGGGCGGCGGCGCGCCCGTATCCACGGTCAGGTCCAGTTCATTGAATCCGTCGGTGACGGTGGCCGTCTCGGCGGCGGCGTGATCGCCCACCTGGAAGGTGACTTCGGAGCCTACGTGGCTGCCGGGGATTTCAATATAGTATTCGCCATTTGCATCCACTGTCACCGGTCCGACCAGTTCCAAGTCATCGCCGACGTAGGCGGCGACCTCGGTCCCTTCGGCGGCGGCCTCGCCGTCCACCATCACCGTGCCGTAGTAGCGGGCGGGAATGGGGTCGCCCTGCGCCGCGGCCACGGCGGGGATGGCCAGCAAGAGGACCACACCGGCGAGGAGGGCCAGAATCTTCGTTTTGGTCATGGGTTCAACCTCTTTTTAGAGTGGGTTGGCGAGGCCGCCGGGGGGGCGGCCTCGCTTATCGCCTTGTTTGGGTATCCTGGCCCTTAAGGGGCAACCACCAGGTTCCAGGGGTTGGGCGTGGTGGTCAGGTCTTCGCCGCCGTACGAGTGGCCGTCGGCGTTGACCTTAATCCAGAGGATGTCGCCGGTGTTCACCACGTCCAGGTCGTTGGCCGCAGCAGGGGCCGTGGGGCTGTAGCCACTCCACTCCTTGGTGGCGTTGTCGTAGCGGAACACGCCGTCCAGCACGCCGGCCGCTATGAGGTCGGCGAACTCGGTCTCCACGTCCCTGGTCGGGGGCACCTCAGGCGCCGTCACGATGGTGATGAGCTTGGTCTCGCTGACCTTCGAAGCCGTCGACTCGATGGTTATCAACTGGTTGCCAGGGTTGAACAGCGGCACCAATACGTTGACGGTCAAGTCGCCGTTGGAGTCCGCGTTGCCCTTCCCGGTAGCGCTGCCAAGGGTGGCCGTAAAATCGCTGTAGGGCTTGAGGCCGGTGGCGGTGACGGTGATGGTGTCGCCGCTTTGGACCTTGGTGGCGCTCAGCGTTATGTCAGCGCCGGGGACCTTGAACGCCTGCTTCTCTGCGGCGCGCTCTCCCTGCGCCCGGATGTATCCGGTCGAGCCGGGAGTACCCACTGCGCCGATGGCCGGGCGGTAGGCCCTGATGTCGTAGCTCTTGTTTATGTCCACGTCCGGCGGCACCAGGATGTGGCGGCTCCACGAGCCGGAACTATCCGACCTGGTGCTGTCGATGGCTGTCTTGGTGCCGAAGTCGATGAAGACCGGGGCATCGCCAGGGAAGTTGCTGCCGGTGATGGTTATCGCGGAGCCAAGCTTGCCGCTGGCGGGGTCGACGGTAATGGCCGGCATGGGCACCGTCAGTTTCCCTTCACCAACTCTGCCTCCAGCCTGGGTAAGGGTCATGTTCCGCTCGCCGGGCGGCAGGTCGGGAAGGTCGAAGCTGACCAACAGCCGGCCGTCGGTGGCCGCAGCAGCCCCAAAGAGGTTGCTCGCGGAGATGGTCACCGTCGACTCATCCACGTCCGTTGTAGTCGCGTCGTCCTTCTCCCCTGTCGCTATAACTAACGACCCTGCTTTTCCACCGGGCTTGAACCCGGAGCCGGTCAGGGTGATCCTGGTGCCCTGCACCGCGGTGGTAGGAGTAACGTCCAAAGCCAGGGAGGTGACTTCCACTGTAGCAGTGCCGATGGAGACATCGCTATCGGCACTCTCGTCACCGCCCACCAACTCCAGGGTCTGCTTGGCGCCGGTCTTCAGGTCCGAGGGCAAGTCGACGTATATCGTCCCTTTCCCGCCTGTTACCGTCGCTGAGGCTGTTGCATCAATCGTATCGGGAACCGCATCGGGGGCACTTCCAGATGTCTTATGAGACGGAATCACGCGGTCGCCGATTTTCACCTGGGTGATGAACGCAGCAGTCGAGGGAGCTTCAGACACATCAATCTTGACGTTTTCTGTGCCCCTGACGAGCGTGTTGCCGCCGGCGATCTTGAGTTTCCCCTTGAGGGTGAACTGGTTTGTGGTTAATCCGGCTGCTACGTCGGTGTCGCCAGTGGCAAAAATCCGGACAAAGTTTGCGGAGCCATTCCAGATCTCATTGAGTTCCTGGGTGGTGTCACCGTCACCGAGGTTCTTCGACACGTCAATGGTGGCCTCGAAGGCTCCCTTGGAAACCGTTGTACTCACAATGGCCTTGGTCGTGGCCTGCCCCGGGTTGGAGATGGTGGTACCAGCCTCCTCGGTCACAAATACCTTCAATGCGCCGTCAGGATACCCGGCTCCAGACACTTTGATCTTGGTGTCGCTGTCGCCCGATGTTGGGTCTATTGAAAAGGCCTTGCTTGTGGTAAACGTGCCCTCGGCTTCACTCGCGCTGTATTTGACTTTGACGGTGTGAGTGTCATCACTCCCAGCCGTGCCGTCTGCGTCAGCGTACAGGGGTGCTTTGATGCCCGCATCCCTGAGGAAGGTAACGGATGCGACCGCACCAATCCCAAGTTCAAGGGTTTTGGGCAGCAGCAGGGTAATTGTGCCTTTATCGGCATCTACATTGATATTTGCCGGAGCGCCCTGCTGCAGTGTCTGTCCACTTCCCGTCCTGATGTTGACGTTGGAGGCGTCGATGCTGGAGGGCAGTTGGAAACCGGCGATGGTAATAACGATTTCCTCACCGGGCAGTATCGAGGCAACAGTGGGCGTAAAATTCACTTTGAAGAAGCTTCCAGTCCCTGCGGGTAGGCCGCTGGGGCTGATGCTTACATCCGTGATGGTCTGAGCCGCGGCCTTCTGCGGGGAGAAAGTGCCCATAGCGAGCAGGACGGCGATGACGCCGGCGGCCAGCATGAGGGCGAGCCCAAAGGATTTAACCGCTTTAGTGTTCATTTACTGTATCTCCTCCACCGAGTTCACTCGGATATTCGTATGGGTTACCTTATGGACTTCGCCTAGGGCTTGAAGTTGGGCGCCTCCCCCCAGCGGCTGGTCCGTGTGGAACGAGGGTATGTGGAAAGCCTTGGGGATTACCGATGGGTCGAGCGCCGAGGGAGCGGCGCGGTTGAAAAGAAAGGACATGGACCTGTTCATCTCCGGTTGCTCGTGCGAGATTGCGTCATTTTTAGCATTGGGGGATTTGGGTTGTCAAGGGTTGACGAGGGCGTAAATGCGTGAAAACGGCCCCAAGGGGCGCGTTCCTCTTGAGACGGTAGCGGCGGGGTCCCGCCGGGTGTGATTGTCCGCATTTGCCGGGCCAAGTCAAGTTTAAACATTTGGACGAGAATCATCCGACGCAGAATATACTAGAGGGGTTGCGAGGTTGTCAAGTAGCTATGTTGCATAATCTTGGGCGGTTTTGCAAGCCCAGGGCGACCACAAGGGTCGCCCCTACGGTTGCCGGTTGGGTTTTTGGTGTCCTTGTCATTGGCAGGGGTTTGGGGTTTTTCTGGATTCCGGCTTTCGCCGGAATGACGCGGGTGGTTCCCGCCTGCGCGGGAATGACGGTTGCTGGACCTCCGGTTGGTTTGTCAGGTAATTATGTTGCGCTAGTTTTGGCGGATTTGCAAGAGGTTGGGGGCGGGAGTTTGTTGGGATTTTTGTTGGGGGGGTCTGAACTGTGATTTATGGGATTTACGGGATGGGCAGGATTTGGGGTTGGCCCTTCGACGCGGGTTGGGGTAAGCGGGTTGCGAGATTCCCGCCTGCGCGGGAATGACGGGGTGGGGGCATCCCCCCTGGCCCCCCTTGCGTTTCACGAAGGGGGGGATTGTGCCCCCTTCGATTTCCCTCAGGACAGGCCCTTCGCAGGGCGCAAGGGGGCGCGAACGAGCGGAGCGATGTTCGCGGGGGATGGGCGGGGCGGGGGGCGCGAGATTCCCGCCTGCGCGGGAATGACGGGGTGGCCGGGGGGCGGGGCGACCACGAGGGTTGGGCCTACGGTTGGGGTCGTTATTACCCGTCACCCCCGGACTTTCTCCGTCACCCCCGCGGAGGCGGGGGTCTGCGCCGAGGTCAGGGACTGCCCGGCCCAGGGGTTGCGAGATTCCCGCCTGCGCGGGAATGACGGGGTGGGGGCATCCCCCCTAGCCCCCCTTGCGTTTCACGAAGGGGGGGATTATGCCCCCTTCGATTTCCCTCAGGACAGGCCCTTCGCAGGGCGCAAGGGGGCGCGATGCGCAGCGGAGCGATGTTCGCGGGGGATGGGCGGGGCGGGGGTGGGGTTCCCGGTTGGGGTTTTCTGGATTCCGGCTTCCGCCGGAAAGACGCGTTGGGGGATGGGGGCAACGAAAACCGCCCAGGGCGGAACGGCCAGGGCGGTTGTGGGGGCCGAAGGGTGAAAGTTGCCGTTAGTTGGGTGGGGTGTCGTGCGTCTCAACTCCCAGGCTGCTCAGGATCGCCTGAAGCATATCAGGGTTGGGCAGCCCATTGAGATTGACTCCGCGACTGACATTGTGGAGGGAGACGCCGATAGGGTGACCTGGGTTAAGCGCGTAGTCTATGATCCGGTCGGGGTCCAACTCCTCGGCATAGCCTGCCGTACCAGACTCAAACTCGATGAGCACCGCATCAATGTCGTCATGTTTCATTATGGTCAGCATGTTTCAACCTCGCTCCTCTGGAACGCCGCGAGTGTATACCTCCAGAACGTTATTTTCGGAATCCGTTTTAATCTTCACCCTTCGGCCATCGGGCAATTGTCCGTGATAGTCTAGTGTGCTGTCTGAGCCGTATGATGCGCGGTAGTGCTGGACCATATATTCTACTTGGTCCCTTGTGATGCCGAACTTTTCCATACGGCGTTGGGCAAAGGCATTGATCTTTAGACCCAACGGTATGCCGACTGCTCATAAAGTCTCATGGCGCGTTCGGCCCTCCTCTGGCTGATTGCTGGATTAGCCAAAGTATAGCAAAAGTCAACCCCCTGGACAATGAATCAGAATCAGTGTTTACCTTGAGAAACGCTTGATGTTGCGCCCGGTCTTCCCATTCGCCGCTAGTTTTCCATTCCTGACGGGGGCTTCCGCAACATGCGAATGACCGGTTGGGGGGGGGTGAAGGCCAGGGCGACCACAAGGGTCGCCCCTACGGTTGCGGCGCCCATTATTACCCGTCACCCCCGGACTTTCTCCGTCACCCCCGCGGAGGCGGGGGTCTGCGCCCAGGCCCTTCGACGCGGCTCAGGGTGAGCGGGTTGGGGCATCCCCCCTAACCCCCCTTGCGTTTCACGAAGGGGGGGATTATGCCCCCTTCGCAGCGCAAGGGGGCGCGGACGAGCGAAGCGATGTTCGCGGGGGATGGGGGGCCGGGGCCAGGGCAACCACGAGGGTCGCCCCTACGGTTGGGGTCGTTATTACCCGTCACCCCCGCGGAGGCGGGGGTCTAGGCCCAGGCCCTTCGACGCGGCTCAGGGTGAGCGGGTTGGGGGCGGGGGAATGCAGACGCCCCTGGTGGACCAGGGGCGCTGACGTGGGGGGCTGGAGCAACCGGGGTTAGGCAGGTTCTTTTTCCCTTTCGGCGCGTCGGGCCTCCAACGCCTCTTTTATCTTGGCCTTTTGTTCGGGGGATAGGCCGGCCTGCTCTATGGCGTCCTGCCATTCTTTGCTGCTCTCCTGTCGCCCGGCCTCTCTGTGCTTCTTCTCCCCATTCCCTGTAAAACATAAGAACATATCGACTCATTCAGCCCGCCGGGCCGCCGCCCCGGCTTGCGCTAACTCCTTGCGCTCCGGTGGTGTTATCGGTCCTCTCGGCATGGCTTCGTCTTCCCTTATATAGGGACCGCAAAGACCGTTTTGGCGCTTAAACGATACAAAAGTCGTCAAGGCCTTGATTGACAGTTGCCGGGCGAGTTAGGACGGGATAGACGGGGTACATGGGCATTTATTCCAGCGTATCATGGGGACGCCCCGCGTTTCAAACCGCGGTGGCGGCCCTTCGAGAACCTCAGGACAGGCCCTTCGACCCGGCTCAGGTGTGAGCGGGTTGGGGGCCGGGGGCGCGCGAGGTTCCCGGTTGGGGCTTTCTGGATTCCGGCTTTCGCCGGAAAGACGCGGGTTGGGGGCTGGGGGCGAGGTTCCCGGTTGCGCGGGAATGACGGGGGCGGGCATACGTTCGTCCTTGTATATTAATGGGGACGGCGGGGCAGACCGATTCGTCCCAGGTTGTAAGACCGTGCCTCAGCGTGGTCGCCCCGCCGAGCGCCCCCATGGAGCCCGAACAGTTGCCAGGGCCGCAAAGAGCCCGAATCACAAGGCAGGGCCGGAGGGAGGAGTAGATGAAGCGTTCCAAGGAAAGGCAGGTTGTGGGTATCGACGTGTCGAAGGACTGGCTGGACATAGCAGTACACCCCGGAGGGGAGGAGTGGCGGGTCAACCAGGACCCTGAGGGCTTGGTGGAGTTGGTCCAGCGCCTGGCGGTACTGGATCCGGACCTCATCGTCTTGGAGGCATCCGGAGGCTACCAAGGGGTGGCGGTCTCCCTGTTGGGCGAGGCAGGGCTGCCGGTGGCGGCGGTGAACCCCCGCCAAGTGCGGGACTTCGCACGCTCCCAGGGGATCCTGGCCAAGACAGACCGTCTGGACGCAGGGGTCATTGCCCGCTACGGCCTGGTCAGTGGCGTCAAACCCCAGCCGCCGGCCGCACCGGAAGACTTGGATATGGCGGCATTGGTGGCTCGGAGGCGCCAACTGGTCCAGATGCGGACGGCCGAACGGCAGCGCCTGGCCCGCGCCCGGACCAACGTCCGAGGGCGTTATTGAGCGAGTTCATCGATATGTTGAACCAGGAACTGGCTGACTTGGACCGGGACTTGACCCAGCACATAGGCCAGTCTCCCCATTGGCGGGAACGGGAGCGGCTCCTGCGCAGCGTGCCTGGAGTGGGTCCGACGCTCAGCATCACCCTGCTGGCGGAGCTGCCGGAACTGGGCGCCCTCAGCCACAAGGCCATCGCCTCCTTGGTGGGCCTGGCCCCCATGGCCCGGGACAGCGGCCACAGCCACGGGGCCCGATTCTGCTGGGGCGGCAGAGCCCGAGTGCGCGCCGCCCTCTACATGCCCACGGTGGCCGCCCTGCGGTGCAATCCGGTGCTTCGAGACTTCTACCAGCGATTGCTGGCTCAAAACAAACCCAGAAAGGTCGCCTTGGTAGCCTGCATGCACAAGCTCTTGACCATTCTCAACGCCATTCTTCGTCACAACACCCCCTGGAACCCCAACCGCCTTGCCATACAAAACAGTTGCTGAGGGAAATCGAAGGATGAACGGGGGCGGGGGCTGCCCAAGGATGGACGGGGCGGGGGCGGCCCTTCGACGTGGCTCAGGGCGAACCGGGGGCGGGGGCGGCATGACGAGGGCGGGATTGACGCGGGGGAGGGGGCGGTTGTAGTATTTGGGCAGTATATTTCCTGGTGTCCGCCCATTGTGACGCACTCCAGGATGGCATCCGGTGTTAAGAGCGGGATGGAGCATTCCATCCCGCTCTTCGCTTCTATTAGGAGGGCCGGGCATGGCAGACCGGGCGGCGATTTTTGTGGACGGGGCCTATTTGGACCATGTCTTAAAGTACGAGTTCGATGACGCGAGGATCGATTATCTGGCCCTTTTCCGGTGTTTGGCCGGGGAACAGGACCTGTTGAGGGCATATTATTATCATTGCCCCGCTTACCAGGGGAATCCGCCGACGGATGAGGAGCGGGAGAGGTATGCGGCGCAGCGGAAGTTCTTTTCGGCGTTGGAGAGGATGCCCCGGTGCACGGTCAGGCTTGGCCGGTTGGCTTATCGGGGCAAGACCCGGTCGGGGCGCCGGCAGTTCGAGCAGAAGCGGGTTGACATTCTGCTTGGGGTCGACCTGGCGCTGCTGTCGGCCAAGCAGGCTATCCGGGAGGCCGTTATTGTCGCCGGAGACAGCGATTTCATTCCCGCAGTGACCGTGGCAAAGGCGGAAGGGGTTGTTGGTGCGCCTGTACCACGGGTCCAACCCCCACTCGGACCTTTGGCAGGAGGCGGACGAGCGCATCAAGTTCAACCAGGCGTTAATAGACTCGGTGCGCCTGCGCCCGGATTTGACGGCGGGGTAGGGTGAAGGGGCAGGCCCTTCGACGCGGCTCAGGGCGAGCGGGGGCGGGGGGGCATCCGTTCGTGGTGAGCCCTTCGACGTACTCAGGACAGGCTTGTCGAACCAGACGAACCGGGGGGGCGCAGCCCGGTTGACGCGTGGGGTTGGTCGGCGGTAATATTAGGTGTACGGTCTGAGGCGGGGAGCCACGGAATCGAACCGTACCGCTGGTCTTAGCAGCGGCCCAGGCGTTCTCAGCGCCGGCCCTCTACCAAGAGGGGTGACTCCCCCTAGAAAGCTAAGCCGCCGGATTATGGTCCGGCGGTTTTTTTCATGCCCCGGGTTTTGGCCCGGGCTTTGGCCACATCGTACGACGGGTTGGGGGCGGGTGTATAGCGGCTGTTGTCACCCCCCACACGGCATCCCCCCTAGCCCCCCTTGCGTTTCACGAAGGGGGGATTGTTTGCCCCAGCGCGTCTTTCCGGCGGAAGCCGGAATCCAGGGGGGATGGGGTTGGGGCCGGGGGCCAGGGCGACCACGAGGGTCGCCCCTACGGTTGGGGGGCGGTTGTTTCCGTCACCCGTTATTACCCGTCACCCCCGGACTTTCTCCGTCGCCCCCGCGGAGGCGGGGGTCTAGGCCCAAGTCAGGGACGGTCCGGGCCGGGGGTTGCGAGATTCCCGCCTGCGCGGGAATGACGGGTTGGCGGCCCTTCGACGCGGCTCAGGGTGAGCGGACCGGGGCATCCCCCCTAGCCCCCCTTGCGTTTCACGAAGGGGGGGACTTATGCCCCCTTCGCGCAGCGCAAGGGGGCGCGGACGAGCGGAGCGATGTTCGCGGGGGATGCCCGGGGGCGGGGGGGCAGGGCGACCACGAGGGTCGCCCCTACGGTTGGGGTCGTTATTACCCGTCACCCCCGCGGAGGCGGGGGTCTAGGCCCAAGTCAGGGACGGTCCGGGCCGGGGGTTGCGAGATTCCCGCCTGCGCGGGAATGACGGGTTGGCGGCCCTTCGACCCGGCTCAGGGTGAGCGGACCGGGGCATCCCCCCTAGCCCCCCTTGCGTTTCACGAAGGGGGGATTGTGCCCCCTTGCGCTGCGCGAAGGGGGCGCGGACGAGCGAAGCGATGTTCGCGGGGGATGCCCGGGGGCCGGGGGCAGGGCAACCACGAGGGTTGCCCCTACGGTTGCCGGGGCCCGTTCGTCCTGAGGGAAATCGAAGGATGAGCGGGGGCGAACCGCCTACTCGTTGTCGGACCAGTTGGTGTCGAGGGCGTATTCGTCGATGATGTTTTCTTCGTCGTCGTCCAGGTCGTCGGCGGCGTGACGGGCCATGGCGTCGCCCATGTATACCCGGTGCTCTTCCTTGGCCTTGCCGGGGAAGGAGCAGACGTCGTGCAGGCTCCAGTCGCGGTGGGTCTCCCTTATTATTATGGAAGGGCCCTGGGACTTGACGCAGATGACCGCCGCCTCGTATTGGTTGCCCCCGGCCATGAGGCGGAGCAGCCGGCTGCCCAGCTTGGGCTCGACTTGGCCCAAGTACTCGCCGTCGCGGGTGTAGACCACCAGGCGGTTGTCCTGGGCGACCAGGTTGGCCGGGTCGCTGGGAGCCACCGCGGCCAGGACGTCGGCGGGACCGGTCTTGTGCAGCACGGTGGCGCAGGACTTGCCGCTTTCTTCGATGAATACCCGCGGGGCGACCGCGGCCTTGGGGGCCTTGGGAGCGGCGGCGGCCGACTCGAGGCTGCTGAGGCGGGCCAGGTTCTTCTTGGCGATGGTGTTGTAGGGGGCGATGGCGGCTATCTTGGCCAGGACTTCCTTGGCCTCGTGGTACTGCCCCAGCTCGATGAGGGCCTTGGCCAGCCGGTTCATGGCCTCGACGTCGCCGCCCGACAGCTTGAGAATCGCCCGGTTGAGTTGTGCGGCCCGCTCCCATTCGCCCTTCAAGGCCAGGGCGACCGCGTCGCGGCCCAGGTTGCGCACCAGCTTGGCGCTGTTATTGGCCGGCCCCGTTGCTATTTGACCCGGCTGCGTGTCCATCTCTTCTCCAACCGCCCTTCCCCGGGGCTCCTGTTCAAGTGTAAATTTGAGGCCCAATCACTCGTGGCGCAGCCTGCGCCGCCGATAGGTGATTAGGTACAACAAAAATACAGGGCCGGTCAATACCCGCAGGGGGGAATTTTTGGGGGAATTTTTTGGGGGCCTTCGACGGGGATCGGGGTGAGCGGCCCGGGGGTTGCGAGATTCCCGCCTGCGCGGGAATGACGGGTTGGGGGTGGGGGCAGGGCAACCACAAGGGTTGCCCCTACGGTTGGGGGGCCGTTATTACCCGTCGCCCCCGCGGAGGCGGGGGTCTAGGCCCAAGTCAGGGACTGCCCGGGCCGGGGGTTGCGAGATTCCCGCCTGCGCGGGAATGACGGGTTGGGGGCGGGGGGCGAGGTTCCCGGTTGGGACTTTCTGGATTCCGGCTTTCGCCGGAAAGACGCGGGTGGGGGCATCCGTTCGTCCTGAGGGAAATCGAAGGATGAACGGGGCGGGGGCGGCCCCTTCGAGAACCTCAGGACAGGCCCTTCGACCCGGCTCAGGGTGAGCGGGTTGGGGGCGGGGGGGGGCGAGGTTCCCGGTTGGGACTTTCTGGATTCCGGCTTTCGCCGGAAAGACGCGGGTGGGGGCATCCGTTCGTCCTGAGGGAAATCGAAGGATGAACGGGGCGGGGGCGGCCCCTTCGAGAACCTCAGGACAGGCCCTTCGACTGTGGCTCAGGGTGAACGGAAGAAGTAAAGCCCGTTCGTGGTGGTCGGGGGTATGGGGTCCGTTCGTGGTGAGCCCTTCGGCGTGGCTCAGGACAGGCTTGTCGAACCAGACGAACGGGGGAGGGGGCAGCCAACCGGTTGACGCGCAGGGGCGGTCGGCGGTAACATTAGGTATACGGTCTGAGGCGGGGAGCCACGGAGTCGAACCGTACCGCTGGTTTGAGCAGCGGCCCAGGCGTTCTCGGCGCCGGCCCTCTACCAAGAGGGGTGACTCCCCCTAGAAAGCCAAGCCGCCGGATTATGGTCCGGCGGTTTTTTCATTTCCCCAGCCTTTAATCCCATACTAGGGCAAGGTCAGGGCCAATGTATACCTTCTCTTGTCACCCCCGCGGGGCATCCCCCCTAACCCCCCTTGCGTTTCACGAAGGGGGGAAGACGTACTCCCCCTTCGCGGAGCGCAAGGGGGCGCGATGCGCAGCGAGCGGGGGATGCCCGGGCCGGGGGGCGGGGTTCGCGGTTGGGGTTTTCTGGATTCCGGTTTTCACCGGAATGACGGTTGCGCCCCCAGCGCGTCTTTCCGGCGGAAGCCGGAATCCAGAGGTGGCGGGGGAGGGGTGACATTTGCCCCTTGCGCCCCGGCCTATAGAGCACTATCCTGTTAACTGTAGGCGACCGGCTGCCTGCCGGGCCCACAGGGACACCCCCCCGGGGAAATGTCCCCAAATGTCCCACTTTGTCTCAACTGACAAAAAGCCCTCGGCCTGGTCACTCCCGCCCCGCCATCCCCAGTCCAAACGCCGCCCCCTACTCCGGCTGGTCCAGTTGGAAGTGGCGGTGGAGGACGCGCACGGCCAAGGCTGCCTGGTCTTCCCGGATGATGCAGGAGATGCGGATTTCCGACGTGGTGATCATGTCGATGTTGATTTGGGCGTCGGCCAACGTGCGGAACATGCGCGAGGCGTAGCCGGGGGTGTTCTGCATCCCGGAGCCCACGATGCTCACCGAGGCCAGCGTTGCGTCGCTGTCGAACCCGGCGGCGCCAAGCTCGGCGGCGACGGCCTCCATCTGCGCCAGCGCCCGGGGCAGGTCGCTGCGGGTGGTGGTGAAGCTGATGTCGGTGGTGCGGTCGGCGCTGGTGTTCTGCACGATGGTGTCGACGCTGACCCCGATCTGGGCCAGGGGCTCGAACAGGGCCGCGGCGATGCCGGGCCGGTCGGGCACCGAGCGCAGGGTAATCTTGGCCACGTTGGCGTTGTGGGCGATGCCGGTGACTTTGATGCGGTTTTCCATGTCCTGGGTCCCTGCCTCTTGGTGGATGAGGGTGCCGGGGGCGTCGCCGAAGCTGGAGGCGACGAAGATGGGCACCCCATAGACCGCTCCCAACTCTATCGACCGGGGGCTCATCTTGGCCCCGTGGCCCGCCAACTCCAGCATCTCCTCGTAGCCTATCTCCCTGATCTTGCGGGCGTCCGGCACGATGCGGGGATCGGCGGTGTAGATGCCCTCCACGTCGGTATATATATCACACCGGTCGGCGCCGAGAGCGGCGGCCAGGGCCACGGCGGTGGTGTCGGAGCCGCCCCGGCCCAACGTGGTGACGTCGCTGTCCTGGCCAACGCCCTGGAACCCGGCCACGACCACCAGCCGGTCCCGGGCCAACTCGTCCTGGATGCGGGCGGTGTCGATGCTGTGGATGCGGGCCTTGCCGTGCATGGTGTCGGTGTGGATGCCCGCCTGCGACCCGCTGAGGCTGACCGCCTGGCAACCCAGAGTCCGCAGGGCCATGGTCATTAGCGTGCAGGACACCAACTCGCCGGTGGACAGCAGCAGGTCCAACTCCCGGGGGTCGGGGTCTGAAGAGACCGTATGGGCCAGATCGATAAGCTCGTCCGTCGCATCGCCCATAGCCGACACCACCGCGACCACCTGCGCCCCCCCGCGCCGAGTCTCGGCAATGCGCCGGGCGACACTAACGATGCGCTGGGCATCGGCCAAAGAACTCCCGCCATATTTCTGCACAACCAAGGCCATGTCCAGTCTATACACTCCTGCCGGTCATCCAGCGCGCCCACAATTGTATGTGTTAGCCAATTCATTGACAAACCGCCATCCCCCATCCCGCGCCCACGTCATCCCTGCACTCAACCCGTCATTCCCATACTCAACCCGTCATTCCCATACTCAACCCGTCATTCCCGCGCAGGCGGGAATCTCGCGCCCCAGGCCCGGGCAGTCCCTGGGCCTAGACCCCCGCCTCCGCGGGGGTGACGGGAGAAAGTCCGGGGGTCAACCCCAGCCATGTCATCCCGAGCGTAGCCGAGGAATCTCAAACCCCCTGTCCTGAGCCGGGTCGAAAGGCCCCCCAACCCGTCATTCCCGCGCAGGCGGGAATCTCGCACCCTAGGCCGGGCATCCCCCGCTCGCTGCGCATCGCGCCCCCTTCGCGAAGCGCAAGGGGGGCTAGGGGGGATGCCCCGCCCCGCTCACCCTGAGCCTCGTCGAAAGGCCGCCCCTCCCCTGGATTCCGGTTTTCACCGGAATGACTGGTGAGAAGTCCCCCCTTCGCGAAGCGCAAGGGGGTTGGGGGATGTCACAACCCGGTTGACAACCGCCGCCGCCCAGCCGTAGCCTGTTCCCAAGAGGCAAACCATGACTACCCACGAAGTGATAACCGACCATCGCAACCAGGCTTGGAGCTTCTTGGACGCGGGCAGGCAGTACCTGGCCCAAGGCGATCTACACCAGGCGTCCGAGAAGGGCTGGGGCGCCGCCGCGCACATGGCCAAGGCGCTGGCCGAGGCCCAAGGCTGGGAGTATGACAAGCATCGGGACTTCAGCCTGGTCATGCACCAGGCAAGCCGGTTGACCAGCAACGATCGGCTGCTGGATCTACGGGCCAGGGCTGAACTGCTGCACGGCAACTACTACAAACGAAAGATATTCCTGGATGCCGACATCATCGGCAAGGACCTGGATAGCATCGCAGAGTTGCTTGCCATTCTGTCTCCGCTGACCGAACCTGCTTAGCCCCAGGTAAATGGGCGGAAATGGTAGGAAATGGAAGGGAATCTAAAATTTCCGGCTTGGGGGGAACTTAACCGACGTGGGCGCCGCGGGCGGAGATGCCGGTGACCCGCACCTGGCCCTGGACGCCCGCCTGCCTGGCGGCCTCGGCCATCTCGTAGGCCACGGTCATCTCCCGACCCGCGGCCAGGGCTAGCACCGTGGAGCCGCTGCCCGACAGGAACACCCCCAACGCCCCGGAGTCCAGCGCCGCCCGGAAGATCACCTTCATGGCCGGGAACAGCGACTCTCGATAAGGCTGGTGCAGCCGGTCCTGGGTGGCCAGCTTGAAGTACTCGGGCTTGCCGGACGCCATGCCGGCGATGAGCAGCGCGGCCCGGCCGGCGTTGAACACGGCGTCTTGCAGAGACACCTGGGCCGGGAGCACCGCCCTGGCGTCGGCGGTGGCAATCCGAAAGTCGGGAATGAACAGCACCGCGGACAGCCCGTCCGGAACCGGGACAGGGGCGGCGTACAAACGCTCCTCATCGGTGACCACCAACTGGAGGCCGCCGCGCAGGGCGGCGACGACGTTGTCGGGGTGTCCCTCGATAGTAGCGGCCATCTCCAGTAGCTCATCGTCGCCGAACACGCCGTCGCACAGGGAGTTGGCGGCGACCAGCCCCCCGGCAATGGCGGCGGCAGAACTGCCCAGCCCGCGGCTGAGGGGAATCTCGTTGCGGCAGCGAATCCGCAGAGGAGGCATGTCGCGCCCGGCCTCCCGGAACAGGAAAGCCATCGACCGGGCCGCCAGGTTCTCGCCGTCCTGGGCCAACTCGCCGGCGCCCTCGCCTTCCACCTCCACCACCGGCCCGCCTGCGGCCGCCTCATCCCCGGTGAAGACCTCCAACTCGTTCCACAAGTCCAAGGCCAGCCCCAGGCAATCGTAGCCCGGACCCAGGTTGGCAGTGGTGGCTGGAGCAAGCACGCGCAGCGGCGGCGGCGTCATCTTAGACCCAAGCCGGGGCGACGGGAATCAGGCCAGGCTGTAGCGGGGCGTCGTCTGCCACGAGGGCGCTCCCGGAGCGGGGACGGCGGCCCGGTGGACGTGGGCCTGGACGACCCGCAGGTAGTCGAGGGCCAGGCTGGGCATGAGGAACCGCTCCCGCACGGTCTCGCGGGCCGCCTTGTCCAGGCGGGAGCGCAGGGCCGGGTCTTGAAGCAACTGAACCATGCGGCGGGCGGCCTGCTCCGGCGAGTCAACCAAATATCCGTTGACGCCGTCCTTTATCTGCAAGCGGATGCCGCCGACGTTGCCGCCGATGACCGGCTGCCCCTTCCACATGGCCTCGGACACGGTGAGGCCGAAGCCCTCGCGCAGGGACTTCTGGAGCACCACGTCGGCGGCCACCTGGAAGGCGTTGACAATCTCATCGTTGCCGGCGGGAAGGCCCGCAGGGTCGAAGTAAAGGTGGATGTCCGGGTCCTGTTCGGCATACGCAGCAACGTTGGCGACGATCTCCACAGCCTCGGGGTCGTCGTTGGCCTGGGTCAAGCCCAGCAAGGCCAACTGCAGGCCGGGTACCTCGCGGCGAGCCTGCCGGAAAGCATCAATTACCCCCCAGGGGTCCTTCCAAATGTCGAACCGGGACACCTGCAAGGCCAGGGGCCGCGCCGTGTCTATCCCCATAGCCGACACCAGCTTTACGGCGGCCCGGCGGTCCATGGGGGTGTTCTTGACCGTGAGCGGGTCGATGGCCGGGGGAGCGATGGACACGCTCTGGGACTTGTCCAGCCCCTCTGGCACGTAGGAGTCCAGGGAGAAGATGAGCCGGTCGTAGTCCCTGGTAAAGGGCATGAGGGTGTCCAGGGTGTCCTTGTTGGGCGTTGTCAGGTCAATGTGGATGGCCCATATCCAGGTCTGGTCAACGCCGCGGGGCAGGAACCGGGCCAGGGGCAAAACCTGGGGGTCGTGGACGAACCAAACGTCGGCGGCCAGCCGGTTGCGGCGCATGTCTTCGGCCACTTCCCGGATGCTGCCCAAGTACAATTGCAGGTCCTCGGGGGATAGCCCGCCCTCGGCCCCCTGGAGCAGGTTGTGAATCTGCTTGGTGACCTGGAAGAACTCCGGCGGCGGGTCGACGACAATGCGGTCGGCGTCAATGCCCAGCCCTTTCATCAAGGGCACCATGGACTGGAGTATCTCGGCCACGCCGCCGCCCTCGGCGGTGCTGTTGACGTGGAGGACGCGGAGGCCCTTGAGTTCCTGGGCTATGAACTTAAGTTCTTCGGTGGTTTCAGGGGGGGCAAGGGGGGCGTAACGGTCATAAGGAACGGCGGCAGCGGGGACGGTGAAAAACATATCAGCGACGCGCCTGAGACCTTCGGCGTAGTGAGCCGCTGGTTGGGGCAAATTTCATATTAGTATAATTTCACTTGCCGGGGATAAATGCAAGGGGTAACAGCGATTAATTCCAAAATTCACAAAACTCGCCGGGCAGGTGAGGACACGACGCACGAAACGGCTATTCCACAGTGACCGACTTGGCCAAGTTGCGGGGCTGGTCCACGTCGCAGCCGCGGAGCTCGGCGATGTGATAGGCCAGCAGTTGCAGAGGGACGACGGCCAGCAGGGGAGTCAGGATTTCCGGCGCCTGGGGGATGGATAGGACGTGGTCCACCTGGTCCGGAAGTTCGCGGTCGCCCTGGGTCACAACGGCGGCAACCAGGCCGTCCCGCGCCTTTACCTCTTTAACATTGTTGACGACCTTGGGGTACATGGAGTCTTGGGGGGCCAGGGCCACGGTGGCCATGCCCCGGTCGATTAACGCAATGGGGCCGTGCTTCATTTCGCCGGCGGGGTAGCCTTCGGCATGGATATAACTCAACTCCTTGAGCTTGAGGGCCCCCTCCATGGCGATGGGGCTGTTGATGCCTCTGCCCAGGAAGAGGAAGTTGTCAAAGGAGCAAAGCTGCCGGGCCAGGCGCCGGTAAGCTCCTGCGTCGGCCAGCAGGTCACCAATCAACCGGGGACAGTGGGCCAGGGAATCGACCAACTGCCGGCAGCGCTCCGGGGCCAGGACGCCCCTGGATAGGCCCAGGTGCGCCGCCAGGAGTACCAACGTGGTCAACGACGCGATGAAGGTCTTGGTGCTGGCAACTCCGATTTCGATGCCAGACCTCATGTGAAGGACGCCTTCGGCCAGCCGGGCGGCCTGGCTGTTTTCGGTGTTGCATATAGTGACCAGCCTGCCGCCCTTTTGCCGGGCCAGGTGCATCGCGGCGACGGTATCGGCCGTCTCTCCCGACTGGCCCACGGCGACCACCAGGGTATGACGGTCCAAGTAAGGGTCGCGGTAGCGGAACTCGGACGCGCTTTCGGCCTCGGCGGGCAAGCCGGCCAGGCGTTCTATCAAGTGCCGGCCCACCTGGGATGCATGGAGGCTGGTGCCGCAGCCGATAAGGACAACTCGCTGCAGGTCCTGAATTTCGGCGGATGACAAGGGAAAGTCGGGCAATGAGATACGGCCCCGGCGAAAGTCCACCCGCTCCCGCATGGCGCTGGCCACCGACTGGGGCTGCTCCATGATTTCCTTCAACATGAAATGGCGGTAGCCACCCCGGTCGATGATTACGTCTTCAGGGGAGATGGTGCGGGTCTCCTTGTTTATGGGACGGCCTTGCAGGTCGGAGTAACTGGCGCCCTGGGGGGTGATGACGGCCATCTCCCCGGGATCCAGGAAGCCGACTCCGCCGATCGTGGACTGCTGGCGGAACAGGGGCAGCAGGGCGGGAAGGTCGCTGCCGACGATGGCTTCACCGTCGCGGTGGGCCACGACTATGCCGCCGGCGTGTCCCAAACGGAGGGCGCATAGCAACCCGCTCTGACCGCTGAGGGTGGCGGTGACGGCCTGGGAGCCTTCGATGAGGCTCCCCATGCGGCGGAAGGCGTTCTCGAAACTGAGGCCGCGGTTGAGGCCCTCTTCAATCAGGTGGGTGATGACCTCGGTGTCGGTGTCGGACGAAAAGGAGTGGCCTGCAGCCTGTAGGTCGGACTTCAACTCCAGAAAGTTCTCGACGATGCCGTTGTGCACAACGGCAATCTGGCGGCTGCAATCGGTGTGGGGGTGAGCGTTACCGTCGGAGGGCCGGCCATGAGTGGCCCAGCGGGTGTGTCCCAGTCCGGTCAGGCCTCGAATAGGGTCTTCCGGGTAGTCCAAGGTGAGGGCGCCGACTTTGCCCACGGTCTTGCGAAAGTGCAGGTCCCCAGCGGGGTCCACGATAGCGATACCGGCACTGTCGTAACCGCGGTATTCCAGCCGCTGCAGGCCTTCCAAGATGATGGGCCATGCTTGCTGATAGCCCACGTATCCGACTATTCCGCACAAAACGCGCCCGCCGTTCGTTTCCAGGTTGGGGGTGTGGAGTATATCTGCGCCGACTCACGCATGTCAACGCGATTTCGTAGCCGGAGCACCGACTTGTAGGCGGCACCGGCTAATACCCGACAGTTCCCAGGAATCTTGGTCTACGAAGCAAATGGCCGGAGCCCCAATGCTATAATCGCGGCTTCAGGACGGGGGCACACAACCATTCCCTTCCGGTGCATGATCCCCCAATCGGAGCGGACACTTGTCAACGCACCTTCTGTACGGAGACAGCTTCCTTGTACCCCGGGCGTTAAGAGCCGTGGCCGAAAAAGCAGGCGCGGCGGGACTTTTGGAGTCCAATAGCCACAGTCTGCAGGGCAGCCAGGTCAAACCCGCGGAGTTAATCAGCCTCTGCAACGCGTTGCCGTTCATGGACTCGCGGCGGCTGGTGACGGTAGCCGGGCTGCTGGCCGTATACGAGCGTCGCTCCGGCGGCCGGCGGGGCCGCTCCAGGGACTCAGGGCGCGCAACGCAGAGCCTGGGCGGCTGGGAAGCCCTGGCCGACGCCGTTCCCCAATTCCCGGAGTCCACGGTACTGGTATTCACCGACGGACCCGTCACTGACGGGAACCCGATGCTGCGGCTACTGCGCCCGATATGCCAAGTGCAGGCGCTGGCTGCGCCATCGGGCACCGAGTTGGCTAGGTGGATCAAGGCAACGGCGCAGGATAAGGGCGCCAGCATCAGCCCCGCAGCGGTCAGGCGACTGAGCGACTTGGTGGGGAGCGATCTGTGGACCCTGGACCAGGAACTGGAGAAGCTGTCGTTGTTCGCCTCCGGGCGCAGTATAGAAGAAAGCGACGTTCAAGAGATGGTCACCCAGGTGCGGGAGGCCAACATTTTCGCCGCGGTTGACGCCCTGATAGAGGGGCGTCCAAGCGCGGCGCTGGGGCTGCTGCACCAACTGCTGGAAGACGGGCGGGACGTTTCGTACATAATCGCGATGACCGAGCGCCAGCTTCGTCTCCTGGCGTTGGCCCGGGACTACCTGGACCGCGGGACGCCACAGCGAGAATTGGGCAGCCGGCTGGGGGTGTCGTCTCAGTTCGTGCTGCGCAAGACCATCGAGCAGGCACAGCGAGTAACCCGGCAGGAAATCGCCGACCAATACCGGAGGCTGTTGGAGGCGGACCTGGCAATCAAGCGGGGAATATTGGAGCCCGCATTGGCCCTGGAAGTACTGGCTACGGACCGGGCTTCAAGCCGCCCACGGTGACCGTTCGCGGCCTAGGAAGCGGAGGAACGGGAGAGGGGAACGAGGTTATCCGTGATGTGAGTTATTTCTTGTGCTATGTGAGTCCACTTACTCAGGAGATTGCATTTGATTGAACTGCGCGACTATCAACAAGATTTGCTCGAGCGAACGCGAACGGCGGTCACCAACTCTTTGGCGGCCAGAATCATGCTGCAGCTACCTACTGGCGGCGGAAAGACCCTAATTGCCGGGGCGTTGCTTAGCGGTTGGCTGAGAGGCGGGCGTAAGGCAGTCTGGCTGACCCATCGCAAAGAATTGGCATCTCAAACGGAAGGCATGTTACAGGAAGCCGGTGTTCCGGCGACGGCCAACATCCAGTGGACGCCCCGCACCAACGCTCCAATGATAGTCAATGGAGTTGTCATATTGATGGCCCAAACGGTGAGCCGCCGCAACGCCAAGTCAAATGTGTGGGATGGATACAACCACACCGACCTGTTGATAATAGACGAAGCCCATCACTCCACCGCGGACGGCTGGGCAAGAGCCATAGAACAATGGCCCGGCCCAGTTCTGGGAATGACTGCCACCCCATGGCGCCTCTCCCAGAAAGAAGGATTCGGCCACCTGTTTCGGGAGTTGCACTGCGGCCCGCAAGTAAAGGATTTACAGTCTGAAGACTGGTTGTGTAAGGCGCGGGTTCTGCTACCACCGGAGGGGGAGCGGGTTGAAGGCGGACAGGTTGACTATACGGGCGATTACAGTGAGTCCGGCATCGAGTTGGCTAACGAAGACCGTGATGTCTGGACTGCCGGAGCGTTGCAGTTCTGGCAAAAGCACGGAGAAAACCGCCAAACGGTGGTCTACGCCGTATCAGTAGGACACGCCCAAAACCTCGTTGCCGTGTTTAAAGACGCCGACGTACCAGCCGGATTATTGCTGGGTGATACTCCAACCGCGGAGCGGGCCAAGTTGATAGCTCAATTCCGGGACGGGTCCCTCAGGGCATTGATCAACGTGGCAGTCGCCACCGAGGGGTTTGATCTCCCGGATGCCGGATGCGTTATCTTAACTAGGCCCACCATGAGCCTGGCATTGTACTTGCAGATGGTCGGCCGCGGCCTGCGGCCGAAACAGGACGAGAGCGACTGCGTAATTTTGGACTTGGCGGGCAATGCAGAAAGGCACGGATTGCCGGAAGAAGAACGGGAATGGTCGTTGCAACCACGAGGAAAACCGCCCATTGGAGAAGCCTGGGTGGCCGAGTGTTCCATCTGTGAACATTTGTCTCCAGCGGCTAGCCATCAATGCAGCAACTGCGGCGCGCCCTTAGGTGAACACTGCGACCGCTGCGGCGCGTGGAGGGTCTAGAAAAGATGGAGCCTTAAAACCATTTGCTGCCAGGAACACGACCCTGTTTGCGACCTGTGCCACTACGACGCACATATCCAGGCGCGGCTGCCAGTTACCGAAGAACTGAAGGAGTTGTCCATGTTGAGAAGCGACGATGCACTCCCGCCCCATCGGGACCCATTCCTCAAGAACTTCTTGGAGGAAGAGCGGCGTCGCGTCGTAGGCAGCGCCGAGGAACGCAAAGAGCAACTGCGTTCATTGATCGACGGCAGGGAATCGGAATTGGCCGACGATTATCGACTGGACAGATTGTTCGAGAGCCACCTCGCCGATTTACCAAAAGCAGAACGGCCACAGACTAGGCCACAAGAACGCCGACTCTTCAACAAGTGGGAAGGCACCCTAAAGCAGGAACTTGACGAGTGGCGAAAAGAACTGGCCAGACTGGAATCGCAACATATCGACGGACAGTTGATTTTCGACAACGCTAGAGACCGTATGTTGCGGCTATTGGAGGCTGAAGCAATAGAGGCCGGCCTACTTCCGCAGACACAGATTTGGGAAAGGGCCTTTGAAGAGCCTGTTGAAGAACGCTCTACGAATGCTTCACTTAATAGCGGCCCATGGATGACGTTCGCTCAGCTGGAGGAATATGTAAAACGCCACCGAGACCAACGCCGCTCGATTAAACCCTCTGGTCTTCAATACCCGGATGCACAGGAAATTTCCGTTAAGTACTGGGCTAACCTTCTCAAGGCGACGTGTGAATGGTTGATAATGGAAGGACTGCTGACCAGGGATGTATGCCCTGTGAAGCTGCCGCGCCAAAGGGACAGAATTTTTATTGACATCAAGCCCGAACACCCGGACGGGAGGAAATTCGGGTCTAAACAAGCACTGTCAAATGGCTTATACGTCGAAACTAAATGGCCAGGAGAGCAGATCGCCTCATACTGCGAGAAACTGATTAGCGAATTTGGACGGGACCCTACGCAGTTTCACGTCCGGCTGAGTCAATAGACATTGTGTAGGGGGTTCCGGCGTTAAATGTCCCGCATTGAGGACAATATCCCCCAGTAGGAGGGCGTCATGGCAGACAAGATACGCCTGGGCATTATCGGAGCTAACTTACACCGGGGATGGGCGTACCGGTCCCACCTGCCGGCCATTGCCGCCAGCCCGGGCTTCGAGTTGACTGCAGTGTGCACCACCCGGATGGGGAGCGCGGAGGAGACCCGGCAAAAGTTCGGGGCAAAGTTGGCTTTTGACGACTACCGGGCAATGGTGGCCCATCCGGACGTCGACGCCGTGGTCGTCAGCGTAAAGGTGCCCGGCCACTACGAGCCGACTATGGCCGCGCTCAACGCCGGGAAGCACGTGTATACCGAGTGGCCGCTGGGACGGACCACGGCGGAAGCGGAGGAGATGGCCGCCCTGGCCCGGTCTAAGGGGCTTAGGAATATGGTGGGGCTGCAGGCCCGCGCCGACCCGGCAATCTTGTACGCCAAGGACCTGGTGGAAGAGGGCTACGTGGGCGAGGTGATGTCTTGCCGGGTAAGCCGGATCGGAGCAGGCGGGCTGCAACGGGGGTCCGACCGCAGCTGGCAGCGGGACAAGGAGTTGGGCGCCAATACCATGACCATTTCTTGCGGCCACACGATAGACGCCCTGCGCTACATCGTCGGAGACTTCAGCCGGGTCTCAGCCGTGGTCAGCACCCAGTTGAAGGAATGGCTGGAGACCGACACCGGGCGGACACTGCCGGTTACTTCGCCGGACAACGTCTTGATCAACGGCAGATTGGAAAACGGCGGCGTTGCGTCGGTGCACGTCGCTACGATTCCGTGGGCGGGCAGCGGCTATGACATCGAGATTTATGGTCGGGAAGGAAGTCTATTCGTTTCCGGTGACGACCCTCCCAACGCCGGCTCACTCCGGGTGCGCGGCGTCAAAGGGACAGGCGATCCGGAAGACTTGGACGTCCCTGGAAAGTACCGCTTCGCTCCAGAAGGAATGCCAGGAGGTTCGGTCTATAACGTGGGGCAGATGCACGACCGGTTCAGGCAGTCCATTCTCTTGGGCAATGACTGTCAGCCGGACTTCAACACGGCCGTGGAGTTGCACCGGCTGATAGACAGCATCCAGGAAGCGTCGGACAGTGGACAAGAAGTAGCGGTAGCGTAAGCGCCGCGGCATAGCGTCAAGGATCAATACCAGAACAGGCTCGCGACGCCAGGACGTCTATCCACCCTGTTGCATCGGGTTGTAGCAAGCGACGGCGTGCGGCTGTTCGAGTTCACGCAATAGGGGCCGCGGGGTCGCCCGGCATTGGTTGAGGGCTTTGTGGCACCTGGGCAGGTAGGGACATTCGTCGGGCAAGGCAATCATGTCCGGCGGGCTGCCGGGCAACGGGCGCAAGCTCTTGCCCGGGTCATCCAACCGGGGGATGGACTGCAGCAGGGCCCAAGTATAGGGGTGCCGCGGCCGCTGAAACAAAGGAACGACGTCGGCGGTTTCGACTATCGACCCGGCGTACATCACACCGACGCGGTGGGCTATGGTGGCTACGACCGCCATATCATGGGTTATCAGCAATATCGATGCGCGCCGCTCCCGGCAGAGACGCCGGAGGTGGTCAAGCACCTCTGCTTGCAGCGTTACGTCCAAGCCGGAGGTGGGTTCGTCGGCTATCAACAGCCGGGGGCCCAGGACGAGCGCCATGGCCAGCATGACTCTTTGGCACATTCCGCCGCTCAAGTTAGACGGGTACTGGCCCATGATGCGCCGGGGATCGGGGATGCCCAGTTCATGCAGAGCATCCTGGGCCATGCCATAGGCCGCGCGCGGCGCTGCGTCGGTGTGCAGGCGTACTACCTCTTCAATCTGGTCGCCGACCAGTTTCAGAGGGTTCAACGCCGACTGGGCGTCCTCAAAAACCAAGGAGAGCGTCCGGCCCCGTAGCCGCCGCAGGTACTCCGGGTCGGCCCGGAGGAGGTCCACTCCATCGTAGAAAACCGAGCCTTGGTCTACGGAAGCGGAAGGGGGCAACAGGCCCATGATGGCCAAGGCGAGGGTGCTCTTGCCGGCGCCGCTTTCCCCCACCAGGCAAAAGACCTCACCTTCATTCAGAGCCAAGTCGATGCCGTTGAGGGCTTTGACGTCGCCCTGCCGGGTCTGATAACGCGCGTGCAGGTTTTCGATCCTTAGCACCCCGGTCTTCCTTCCCGCGGGCTAAAGCGCCAGCGTCCTCCGGGCCCGGATCAACTATCTTTGGCCAAGTCCACCATTTGGAACCTGCCGGCCTTCAACTCACGCTTGAGGTCGTCCAGGTTCTCTATGGCGCCAGGGAAATAGGTGGCGGCGGCCCCTACGTGTTTCACCCGGTGGGCGTCACTTCCGCCTGTGGCGCCAGCGCCCAGCAGTTGCCCAAGGTCCTGGGAGAAACGGTTTTGCTCAGGGGTGCTCCTGCCATTGATTCCCTCTATGGCGTCGCACAACTTGAACAGCGGATCGGCGCCGGCCCTGGCAAGCATTACGGCCCTGGCGTCCGGCTCCTGGGCTGCTTCGTCGAGGTAACGCCGGCGATAAGGGTGAGCGGCAATCAACACCGCTCCCGCCTCCCGGGCGGCGGCTTCCAGAAACGAGAGCTTATGCAGGCCAAAGACGTAGCGGCTCAGGCCGAAGACTAACACGTGACCGGAATCGGTATTGATTTCGGAGCCGGGCAGCACCAAGAAGTCGTGCCGGCGAGACAGGGCCTCTATTTCCTCGGCGGTCCAGAAGGCATCGTGCTCGGTAATACAGATGCCGTTGAGGCCGGCCGATTTTGCTGCTTCAACCAGCTCATCGGGAGCCATGAAACTGTCATCGGACTTTGGGTAGGTGTGGCAGTGGAGGTCGATTACCAATGAGTCCCCTTGTCGGCGCCGTCAGGCCGGCTCGGTACGGGTTCGAACCGCAGGCAAGCCCGGCGGCGGAGCCATGATACCAAAGGAGGGGACGGCATCGCCACACCCGCCGCGGGGAGAATCGTGGCAGGGACTAACGAGAGACCAGCAGGCCTTCGTCTTCCAACGATTCCATCAGCTGGGAAGCCCGTGAACCGCCGATCTTTAGCCGCCGTTCCAACAGGGATGAGGACAAATTGGGCAGGCGGACAGCCAGATCGCGAGCCTGGTCCATCAACCTGTCATCCGGGTCTCCGTCTTCCCCGTCTTCGGCCTCCGGGTCGCTCATGGAGATAACCGGGAGGGGCGGCCCTTCTTGCTTGACCCAGTGGTCGACCAGTTCTTCAACTTCCTTGTCGTAGACCAGGGTTGCTTGCACGCGCCGCGGCTTGGGAGACTCGTTGTTCAAGAGGAGCATGTCCCCCTTGCCCAAGAGTTTCTCGGCGCCAATAGTGTCCAATATAACCCGAGAGTCCACCTGGGACGCCACAGCGAAGGCTACTCTCGTAGGGATATTGGCCTTGAGTAATCCGGTCACCACGTTGACGGACGGGCGCTGGGTGGCCAATACGAGGTGGATGCCGGTGGCGCGGCCCAATTGGGCCAGGCGAACCAAGTTCTGCTCCACCTCGAATCCGCCTGCAATCATTAGGTCGGCCAACTCGTCGACCACCAGTACGAGGTATGGCCAAGGCTCCGGAGCCTTCTTGTTGTAGCTGTCCAAGTTGCGGGCGCCCATGTCTTCCATGACCTTGTAACGGCGCATCATCTCGCGCATCAGGCTAAGCAGAGCAGGGTTAACCTCGTCAATCTCCGTAATTACCGGAGCCATCAAGTGAGGGATTCCGTTGAAGGGGGTCAACTCCACCCTCTTGGGGTCCACCATCAAGAACCTCAGTTCGTCCGGGGGCTTGGTCAATAAGAGAGAGGCGATAATGGAATTGATACAGACGCTTTTGCCACTGCCGGTGGCTCCGGCAATCAACATGTGTGGGAGCGCCGCCAGGTCCAAAGAGACGGGGGCACCGCCGGCGTCTTGGCCTATTGCCATGGGAAGGCCGTTCTTGGCGACGAGGGAGTTGAAGGACTGGTTGGACATTACCTCGCGCAGATGGACCTTGGCGGGCGAGGGGTTGGGTACTTCCAGCCCCACCAGCCCCTCTCCGGGTATGGGCGCCTCGATGCGAAGGTAGGGCGTCTGGAGGGCAAGGGCAAGGTCTTGCTCCCTGCCCAAGATATCTCTTACCTTGATCCGGCTGCGCTGCCCGTTTTCCTCGTCGTCTTCGCCCTTGGCAGCGTCCCGTTTCTTGGACAGCCACCCGGGCACCAATCCGAATTGGACGACCCTGGGGCCCGCCTTGATTTCCTTGACCTCGACCACCACGCCGTGGTCGGTCAAGGTGTTTTCGATGTTCCGGCCCATCTCTTGCAACTCGGCTTGAGAATTCTCGCGGGTCTCAGGTGGGCTCAACAATTCAATGCTGGGAAGTTGCCAATGCGGGCCTGTCGGCTGGTCTGATCTCCGACCGGCACGGGCAGGAACCACAGGGAGAGGGTCTTCTTCATCGGACGGCCAACTGGGAATCATTCCAGCTTCGGCGTCAGCCCATTGGGCCGGTTCAGGGGCACCCGCGGCTTTAGGAGTGTCCTGCCGGTGTCTGCGCAGGCCAGGCACCCAGTGGAGCATCGCCGCTCCTGGTCGGGCGATGAAACGCCAGACGTAGGTGAACAACGGGCGTATGCGCCGGTCCATGAACACCCAGCCATGGTGAAGGCCCTTGTAGATGTATATGGGCGTGTAATAGAAAGCCAGTCCCATGTAAATCAAGCCTTGCCAATAGACCCGTCCAACCGGCCGGGAAAGGAGGGCCAAAGGCGAAAGAAGAGCAATGGCGGCCAACTTGGCTACGGCCAAACCGAGGGACGACCCACCCAACAGCTGGCCCCAGCGTCCGCTGAGCCCGGTTTCCGACAAGGTCCCGCCCCCGGTGTGGAACAGAGACAACACGCCTATGGAGATAGCGGCCAGAGCAGCCGCGGCCACGCACCACCGCCAGGTCTTGCGCACGGCGCTGCGGTAGTGGACCACTGCGGTAAGGGCTACGGCCAGCCATATTCCCACCGGAATCCAGCCGTAACCGAGGGATTCCACGAACCATCCCCTGGAGCCTGGCGACCACCAAAACCACACACCGGCGGCGATAGCCAAGGCTGCCAGGAGAAGGCCCTTAGCAGCGGATGAGGGGCCTCTCCGAATTAACTCAATGAAAGAAAAACGTGAAACGCGCGTCGGCCGACGTGGGGACCGGGCCATGGGAACCTCCATGGTCAGAGCAAAAGGCGGGAGCCGGAACGGACTACAGCCCGCTTATATTTCCAGAACCACTGGAATAATCATAGGGCGTCGGCCGGTGGCGTTAGCTATGAGTCCGCGGGCAGTTTTCCTGATTTTGTCGTTGGTTGGCCCGTGGGAGGCCAGCATTTCGGGGGAGGAATGGAGGATTCTTTCCACCTCTCCAGTTATTTCTTCGTACAGTTCAGTGGTCTCTTCCTCGTCGATAAAGCCGCTGCTGACTATCTTTGGCGGGGCCGCGGGCAGACCGGTGTCCTGGTCTGCAGAGATAACGATCACTACGACGCCGTCCTTGGAAAGTTCTTTCCGTTGGGTGAGCACCTGGCTGCGGTCATCCCGAGTGGTGAGGCCATCGATGAAAATGGGGCCGGCCGGCACTTTATCCACCACTTGCGCCGAGTCGCCGGAAATCTCCAGCACGTCGCCGTCTTCCAGAACGAAGATGCCCGATTCGGCAAGGCCCTGGTCCCAGGCCAACTGGGCGTGGGCCATCAGGTGACGGTATTCGCCATGCACCGGCACGAAATACCGCGGCCGCACGAGGCTGAGCACCATCTTCAATTCTTCCTGGCTGGCATGGCCATGGACGTGGACCAATGACACCCGGTCGTACAGTACCTTGGCGCCTTGCCGGAGCAAGTTATCTATAGTGCGGCTGACGGCCAATTCGTTTCCGGGTATGGGAGTCGCCGAGATAATTACGGTGTCCCCCTCCATGATTCGCACGTCCCGATGGTCTCCGTTGGCAATGCGCACCAAGGCCGATGTGGGTTCGCCCTGGCTGCCGGTGGTCATCAAGACCACTTTCTCGGGGGGCATGCGCCGGGTCTCGGCAAGAGGCAACAGCACCCCCGGCGGGATCTTGAGATAGCCGGTATCAGACGCCACTTGAACGCTGTCCACCATACTGCGGCCGATGATGCTGACTTTTCGGCCGTGCTTACTGGCGGCGTCCAGCACTTGCTGGACCCTGGAGACGAGGGAAGCGAAAGAGGCCACCATGACCCGGCCGGGCGCATCCCCAATGGCCCGGTCCAAGGCCTCCCCCACCACCCTCTCAGAAGGGGTGTATCCCGGCTTCTCGGCATAGGTGGAGTCGGACAGCAGCGCCAGCACTCCCTGGGAGCCGTAATGGGCAAGGGTCGCCAGGTCTATGGTGCGGCCGTCCACCGGAGTGTGGTCTATTTTGAAGTCGCCGGTATGTATCACCGTGCCGGCGGAGGTCTCGATAACCAGACCCATGGCGTCTGGGATGGAGTGGCACACCCGGAACCAACTGGCGCGGATGTTGTCCCCGAATTGGTACGGTCTTCCCGGTTCGATAGTTTCGAGAGTGGCGCCGCGGGCAGCCCGCCGCTCTTTAATCTTAACGGAAATAAGCCCGTGGGCCAGACCGGGAGCATATACCGGAACATCGAGCTGCGGCAGTATGAAGGGAAGGGCGCCGATGTGGTCCTCATGCCCGTGGGTGATGAGGATGCCGCGGACCTGGTCTTGGCGTTCCAGCAAGTAGGAGACGTCGGGAATGATCAGGTCGACTCCCAACATGTCTTCATCAGGGAACTGGAGCCCGCAGTCGATGACGACGATATCGCCGCCGCACTCCAGGGCCATCATGTTTTTGCCGATCTCCCCGAGCCCGCCCAGGGGGATGATACGTAGGTGAGGCGTCAAGGTACGGTTAAATCCTAAAAGAGGTTCAACTGCTCTGGTGAGTAGGTATCCCGCTGTTCAGTTTCAGCGTGAACCTGAGTGGAATGCAGTGATTCTTCCAATAGCGATGGAATTGCCTGGAAGTCTTGAATTATGGAGGCACGCAACTCCTGGCGGCGCAGCCCGGCCGCGGGGTGCATGACCGGATAAACCCTGCGGCCATTCTTTTCCCGCACCTTGCCCCGCGCCCGGCTGATGCTTTCGCCGGGAAAGAAGTATCCCAGTGAGAACCGGCCCAAAGTCACGATGAGGCGAGGGTTGACCAACTCTATCTGCCGTTCCAGGTACTTTTGGCAAGCGGAGATTTCATGGGGCATAGGGTCGCGATTCTCGGGCGGGCGGCACTTAATCATGTTGGCAATAAACACCTGCCGCCGGTTGGTGCCGATAGAAGCAAGCAGCCCATCCAGGAATTGCCCGGCCGGGCCGACGAAGGGGTGGCCTTGCCGGTCTTCGTGGAAACCCGGGCCCTCTCCGATGAACATCAAATCGGCGTCGTCGGGGCCTTCTCCGGGCACGGCATTGGTGCGGGTCTGCGACAAGGGGCAATCAGTACACTGTTGGACCAGTTGAGCAACCTCATGCAAACTGTCCATCGCCCCGTCACCCCGGTTGTGATTTTTAAGCTATAGCGTCCAATGCGCTGTGGCCAAACCCGCCCGATTTGGCCCGACACTCTGGCGGCCAGCCCTTCTAGCCATCAGAGACGCCATGTTCCTTCAAATAAGCCACGGCGTCGCCGACGGTAGCGATGTTTGCGGCATCTTCGTCAGAGATTTCCAACGGCTGGTCGTCGGTGGAGAACTCTTCCTCGAATGCCATAATCAACTCAACCAAGTCCAAAGAGTCGGCATCAAGGTCCTCAACAAAGGAGGACCCTTCGGTCACGTTCTCTTCGTCAACCCCTAGCTTATCTACAGCGATTGCTCTTACACGTTCATAGATAGTGGACAAGCCGTCATCTCCCTTCCTGCCGGGTATTGGCGGGGACTGTTGCCGCCTGATCCAACTCGGTCATTACGGATCCCAGAACACCGTTAACGAAACGGGCGGAACTGTCGCTACCGAACACTTTGGCCAACTCCACGGCCTCGTCTACGGCAGTCTTCGGAGGCACGTTGGGGGTGTGCAGCAATTCGAACAAAGCGATGCGAAGAATGTTCCGGTCGACCACCGACAGCATCGGCACCGGCCAAGCCGGGGCGTAACGCTGTATCACCTTGTCTAGCTCCGTCCGGCTGTCAGTTACCCCCCGAATCAGGGAGGCAGCGAAGTCGACGGTAGCCGCTTCCAACATGTCTTCGTCGGTGAGCCAGGCCAAGGACGATTGGGCATCCTGAGCCTTAACTTCTGACGCGAATAATGATTGAAGGGCCGCCATTCTAGCCCTGCGTCTCAGGTCCTTCAGCTTTACCTCGGGCATTGCGTGCACTGAACGGCGCTTGGCAGGTCCTAAACCGTGTCCGAGGTTAGCTTGCCAATAGACTCAGGGTCGGAAAGCGCGACTGCCTCGACTCCCCTGTCTATTCGTTTGATCAAGCCGGCCAGCACTCCCGCTGGCCCGAACTCCAAGAACTGGGACACTCCAGAGGCTACCATGTGCCTGACGTTTTCTTTCCAGTGTACGCACCGGCACAGCCCTTGAATTAACTCTTGCTTGACAGCGTCGCCCGTGGTGAGGGTGGAACAATCGGAATTTGCGATGATGGGAATCTGCGGATCCCTGAAATGCAGGGCGTCGACAGCGTGGGTCAGCCCCACACGTGCGTCTTGCATGCAAGACGAATGGAATGCGCCGCTTACTGGCAAGGGAATAGTCCGCTTGGCTCCCCGGGCAAAGGCGAGGTCAACGGCCCGAGCCACCGCCATTTTGTCTCCACTGATTACGATCTGATCGTCGGAATTGATGTTGGCCAACTCCACGCCGGTCTCGGAGCAGATTTGCTCCAAGGCAAACTCGTTCAAGCCGATTACGGCCGCCATGCTCCCGGGATGGTCTTTGGAGGCCTGCTGCATAAGCCGGCCGCGTTCGCGGGCCAGCGTCACGGCGTCTTTGAACTCGACTACGTCGGCCACTACCATGGCTGTGTACTCACCCAAGCTATGGCCAGCCAACACAGCTGGTTTGGATGCGGCGGGCCCCGCCATCTCCTCCCAGGCCTTCCAGGCAGCTATGCTGACGGTCATGATGGCGGGTTGGGAGTTGATGGTGTCCTGGAGTTCCGGGCCGGGCCCGTTAAAGATCAATCCAGACAAATCACAGCCCAAGCTGTCGTCGGCCTCCTGGAAGACCTCTTTAGCAGCAGGAGAGGCGCAAAAAAGTTCCCAGCCCATTCCAACGGACTGGGAACCCTGCCCAGGGAAAACATAAGCCTGCTTCTTGGCGCCCTGATTGTCTACTACAGTTTTCATACTACTGCACCGAACCGCTTCCCAGAAGCGAGTCAACTGGGGCGAATCTAAGACGTAAGGTCAACGAAATCCTGTATCCTCTTCCGGCTTTCAGACAGGCTACACCGAGGCCTCAACGACCTGCCGGCCTCGATAGAAGCCGCATTGACGGCAGACGGCGTGGGGCAACTTGGCGCTGCGGCAACGCGGGCAATAGGCAGGGTTAACGGGCTTCAGCTTGTGGGAACTGAGCCGCCGTCCCTTGCGCGCCCTGGTCAGCTTTTTATTTGGTACTGCACCCATGCTTCATCAAGCCCGAAAGGGCCCACCAGCGGCCGTCCTCCGGTGAATCGTGGCAATCGCAACCCTTGAGGTTCAAGTCGGCCCCGCACCACTGGCACAGTCCCATACACTCTCGGCTGCACAGTGGTTTCATCGGCATATCGGTTACAACGTACTCCCTGATGACATCAGCAAGATCCAAGACATGATTGCGGTCAATGAGGGAGTTGTCATCTGCTTCGACTGGAACCAACTGAGCTTGCCCAGTTTGGACGCTAACGGTAGGAAAAAACTCTTCTTCTATGGAAAGGTTGGAAAAATGGCCGTAGTCACCCAGGCACCTACTGCAAACCAAGGTCGAGTGGACTTGGAGCGTCGCCCTGGCCAGTACGCCTCTGTGAGTACGCACAAAGTTCACGGGCCCACAAGCGTCTTCGGCGAAGCGTTCAGGGCCGGTAAAGCTCTCATCAAGCTGGTACTCACGACTGGAGCCAATGGGCTCCTTCAGCAATTGTGCGAGATTATAACGCATAGGAACTCTGCGGGTTGCCACCCCTAAAAAGCCGAGGGTAATTATAAGAGCCTCTGTATCATCGCTGTCAAGGGGGACTATCCGATAATGGCACGAATTTTGACCTACCGGGAGTCACCCGAGGCTTAGCCGATTATTACCCTCAGCCCGCGCCCGATGATGAACACGCAATCAGCGTTGGGACCGGTCTGCGGCGGCTTGCTGGATAAATTCAACGATGGACTGCGTGGAAGTGCCGGGGCCGAACACCGCGGCGATGCCGAGGTCCAGCAGAGGCTGCCGGTCGGCTTCCGGGATTATGCCCCCGACCACTGTGGCCACGTCGTCGATCTCCTGCTCTCTGAGCAGGCGGATGATCTCAGGCAGTATCTCCATGTGGGCTCCCGAGAGAATGCTGAGGCCCACCACGTCCACGTCTTCCTGCATTGCCGCCTGTACGATCATCTGGGGCGTCTGGCGTATTCCCGTGTAAACGACTTCCATTCCAGCGTCGCGGAGGGCTCGCGCAATGACCTTTGCGCCCCGGTCGTGCCCATCCAGGCCGGGCTTGGCCACCAGCACGCGCACAGGGTGTCTATTGTCCATGGGGATCATTCTCAACCAACTCGGTCAGGACTCCGAACACCGACCGCGGGTGTATGAAGGCGATGTTCCCCGACAATCCTTCCCTGGGCTGAGTGTCAACTAACCGTATGCCGGCGACGCCCAGGGCCTCGAGCTTTCCAGCCAGGTCGGACACGTTGAAAGCCAGGTGGTGCAAGCCTTCACCCCGGCTTTCGATAAACCGTCCAACCGGCGTGTCCGCAGACAGGGGCTGCAGCAACTCGAGGCGAGTTTGCCCGATCGGGACCAAGGTTGCGCGCACGCCCTGGTCGGGCAGGTCGGTGGTCTCGACTTGGGGGGCGCCGAAAAGGTCCTGAAACAGGGCTAGAGCGGCCTGGATGTCCTTGACCGCCAACCCCACGTGGTCGATGTATGACACGCTGCAGACCGTCATCTGGCCTATTCTCTCACCCGGCGCTGCTTCTCTCAAGTTGCGAGTATTTATTCATAGAGCCTTGCCTGCAAGCCATTCAGAATGGGAAGAGCAGCTAGGACACCGAGAGGGCAGCGTCAGGTGTCCCAGGGTCATGCTTGGTACTGTCCCAGGAGTTGCCGGGCGATGACCAAGCGCTGGATTTCCGATGTGCCTTCGTAAATCGTGGTCACCCTGGCGTCTCGGAAAATGCGCTCCACCGGGGAGTCGCTGAAGTACCCATAGCCACCAAAGACCTGCACTGCCTGATAGGCCACCCGAACGCACATCTCCGAGGCGATGAGTTTAGCCATGGAAGCCTGGTTTATGAAAGGCTGGTTGTTGTCCTTCAGGGTTGCTGCGTTCATAGTGGCGGTCCGGGAAGCGTACACATCGGCGGCCATGTCCGCCAGCATGAACTGGATGGCCTGATGTTGGGCGATGGGGCGCCCAAAGGTTTCCCTATGGAGGGCATATCGCGCCGCCGCGTCCAGGGCAGACTGGCCAATGCCCACGCACTGGGCGGCGATGCCTATCCGGCTGGAGTCCAGGATTTCCATGGCGTAGCGGAAGCCCCGATGCGGTTCACCCAGTAGGTTCTCTGCAGGCACCGGAGTGTCTTGAAAGACGATCTCGCAGGTGCTGGAACTCCGCATGCCCATCTTGCCGTGAAGCGGGTTGATTTGGAGGCCGGGAGCGTCACTGGGCACGACAAAAGCACTGATGCCCTTGTATCCCTCGGACGGATCTTGGGTGGCGAACACGACGATGACCTGAGCTTCGCTCGCGTTGGTGATGAACGTCTTGCTGCCGTTGAGAAAATAGACTCCGTCCCGTTCGACAGCCGTGGTCTTCAGGGCCGCGGCGTCGGATCCGCCACCGGGCTCGGTTAAGGCCCAGGCGGCGATCCCTCTTCCTGCAGCCAAAGTGGGAATGAGCCGCCGGCGCTGCTCTTCGTTGCCGAAGCTCTGGATGGTGGCCGTGCCGAGGGAAAGGTGGGCCAACAGGCAGACGCTGGCCGAGGCGTCTCCCCGGGCGATTTCGGAAATCACGATGGCCGCCTGGCGGTAGCCGCCGCCACCACCACCGTGTTTGGGGTCGACCCCAACCCCGGTCAACCCCAGGTTGACCATTCCCTGCCAGTTTTCCCAGGAAAACTCCGCCTGGGCGTCCACTTCTTTGGCGCGGGGAGCCAGCTCCCGGTCGGCGAAGTCGCGCACCAGGTTCTGGAGCATCTGTTCATCTTCGCTAAGTATCACGTCGGCCACGGTTCTCGTCTCCTAGATATCTCGGCTAACGGGCAGAACGGCAAGGGCTAGAAACCAACGATCTGCTCCTGCTGCCCGAAGACATTCCGTAACACCTGGCAAATCTCGCCCAAAGTGCAGTAACTTTCCACGCATTCGAGGATAGCCGGCACGGTATTATCTGAGCTCCTGGCAACGGTTTCCAGCCGGGCAAGGGCCGCCGCCACTTGGCTGTCATCCCGCTCGTCGCGGACTCGTTGGAGCCTCTCGACCTGGCTGTGGGCCGCTTGACGGTCCACCCGCAACAACCCTGCAATGGGCGGTTCATCCGCAACGTACCGGTTCACGCCGACGATGACCCGTTCTCCGGCCTCGACCTGCTGCTGGTGCTTATAGGCAGCCTCACCGATTTCCCGGGCCTGGAAGCCCTGTTCGATGGCGGCCACCGCACCGCCAAATTCATCGATTTGATCAATATACCGGCTGGCCTCTTTTTCGACTTCGTCGGTGAGGGTCTCAACATAATACGAGCCGCCCAGCGGGTCCACCACGTCGGCGACGCCGCTTTCGTGGGCCAATATCTGCTGGGTGCGCAGGGAAAGCTGGGCCGATTCCTCGGTGGGCAGCGCCAGGGCCTCGTCCCGGGAATTCACGTGGAGGGACTGGGAGCCTCCCAGCACCGCCGCCAGGGCCTGCATGGCGCTGCGGACAACGTTGTTGTCCGGCTGTTGGGCGGTCAGGCTGACGCCCGCCGTCTGGGTATGGAAACGGAGCATCATGGAGCGCGGGTCGGCGACGCCGAACCGGTCTTTCATGATTCGGGCCCACATGCGGCGGGCAGCCCGAAACTTGGCCACCTCTTCGAACAGGTTGTTCTGGGCGACGAAGAAGAAGGAAATCCTGGGAGCGAAGGAGTCCACCGGCAGCCCGGCGTCGACGGCCGCCTGGACGTAGGCGATGCCATTGGCCAGGGTAAAGGCCAGCTCCTGCACCGCCGTGGCGCCTGCCTCCCGCATGTGATATCCGCTGACGCTGATGGTGTTCCACCGGGGCACGAATTCCGCGCAATACTTGAACACGTCCACGACCAGCCGCATGGACGGCCGCGGCGGGTAGACGTAGGTGCCCCGTGCGATGTATTCCTTGAGGATATCGTTTTGAACTGTGCCGCTCAGCTTTTCCCTGGGGATGCCCTGGCGCTTGGCCGCGGCGATGTAGAGGCAGAGCAGGATAGATGCCGTGGAGTTAATGGTCATGGAAGTGCTAACGCTATCCAGGGGGATCCCCTTGAACAGCAGTTCCATGTCTTCCAGGGTGCAAATGGGCACCCCCACCTTGCCAACTTCTCCCAGGGCGAGGTGATCGTCGGAGTCGTAGCCTATCTGGGTGGGCAGGTCGAAAGCTACCGAAAGGCCGGTCTGCCCCTGTTCCAGCAGATAGAGAAAGCGACGGTTGGTATCCGCGGCAGTGGCATAGCCCGAATACTGACGCATGGTCCACATGCGGCCCCGGTAGGTGTTGGGCTGCACTCCCCGGGTGAACGGAAATTCTCCCGGGTAGCCCAACTCCCCAAGGTAGTCCCGGTCGGCAGCCGCCGGGTTGTCCGGGCCGTACAACGGCTCGATGGGTATCCCGCTATCGGTAAGGAACTCGTCCCGCCGCTGGCCGAATTTCTGTACCGATGGGCCGAGGGTATTGTCCAGCCACTGCTTTCTGTTTTTGCTTGGCATAGAAGCTTCAGGGATTCTGACCGTTCTTTTCTTGACCTGGCATGAACATCCGATGCTAAGGGAGAGACCACAGGCGTGAATAGACGTGGGACATCGCTACCGATCCGCTACTGTGAGGAGTTTAGCCTATCCTCCGCCGGGTGTCATGCTGGCTCGCTGGTGTCCCAGCCCTCCACGGCCCAGTATCCCACCTTTGGAAGATCGACAACAGACTGCAATCCCTGGGCCCGCTTGAGCCGTTGGATGTTGTAGAGATGGGTCGTCTCCTCGAAGTACAGGTGCCTAATAGTGGCCTCAAGGGTCATAGTCGCCACGGTTGGGTCACCGGTAGGCGTGAGGCCGGTGGCGTGGGCCTTCAACATCAGGTCCCAGCTCATGGAGTCGCTCCAGTCGGGACGCCAACGCAAGACATAGACTTGGTCTCGCAAGTAAGCGACGGACCGCTCCGCCAGCACGGCTTGGACCAAGTCTATCGAATCCTTGAGTTCCTGCATGATTGCCGCGGTCGGCAGATCGGATTGGGTCCGGGTCATGAACCCTTGGGAGCGAGCGCTCGCGTCGTGGAAAAGGGTCTCTCCCCAATTGACCAGGAGCCAGCCCACTGGCACTGACGCCATGTGGCAAAGCTGGCGGCGTATGCTCCACTTGCTCCAGTCCCATTCCTGAGACTCGAAGTCCAGTTGCTCCTCGGTCAGGCCATCGACCTCGGAGGCGATCATGCCATACAGCGAACAGAATTCCGGAAACAGATGACTGCCTAGCGAGTCGTCGGTCAAGCCTTCCTGAGACACAACGCAGCCTCCTCATCAAGACTTCGTTCCCAATAGCCGCCGGTCCGGCGGGCCTGGATTGCACCCTTCTAGTAAGGGGACCCGCCGCGGTTTATAATTGGGCGGGTTTCATTGCAGTATGCGGGCGTAGCTCAGTGGTAGAGCCCTAGCCTTCCAAGCTAGTTACGTGGGTTCGATTCCCATCGCCCGCTCCAACCGTTAATCCCGCTCTGGTCAGCGCAGCGAGAGCAGGTGCTTAATCGGACTCAAGCCGGCGGGCCGCCTCCACGACGGCGTCTTTATCCAGACTGGCTTCCAACTCACCCTTCTCGTTGGTCCTGAAAGAACTCTCCTGATTAAAGGACCTTACCAGCTCCTCGATGGCTTGTTGCCTTGCGTCCCCTGCCTGTACCAGGGTCTCGGCAGAAGCGGCAAGATGACGCTCGATCTCCTCGGTAAGTAACTCTACTTCCACGGCGCGGCGCTGTATGAGGCCGATCTCATTCAGGTGCTTGCCCAAATAACAACCGCCGAACACCATAACCTCTTTCCGCTTCCCGTCAACCTCGCCCGCGTTCTGAGCTCTAGGCAACAACTCATGTTCGCCCAAATAGTCCCTTACCTCCTGGTCTTCAGGGTCGGGGTTATCCAAGTCATATAAGAGCTTGACCCGGTACATAAAGAAGTCTGCCGGCTCTACCTCGATTAGCACCTGGAGCCTCCTTGCCTATTGGGTCAGACCGCCGTGAGGGACGATTGCCAAACCATTGTGCTCATAGTCCCCGTTGGGCGCCGTCTGGTTACTTCGGGCGACTTCAATAGTAGTACATGCCCAATAAGGCGGCAAGCTTGGCGCGGCGGGACATTGGTATGTTTTATGTTAACTAAACAGCTACGAACCAAAAACGCTGCTGAGGCCCGTCCTGCCCATGGGGAAACCTAAACTTGGTGCAGTGGTCTGACCCTAAAGGGGCACCAGGCGGGCCCTGTTTATCTGGGGCAGGGCGCGGATCTCCTCTAAGACACTGGGAGGCACCGGGTCGTCGAGCCCCAACACCATCATGGCCTGTCCCCGGAGGCTGAGACGTCCCACTTCCATGAAAGAAATGTTGATATTGTGGCGTCCGGCGACGGTGCCCACCGCTCCAACGGTGCCGGGCTGGTCCAGGTTGTCGACGCACAGCAGATATGGCACCGAAGGCACGATGTCCAACCAATAGTCGTTTATCTTGACAATGTGGATCTCGTTTCGCATGGAAGTGCCGGCCAGCGTGAGGGGGCCTTCGGTAGTATCCACAGTCGCGCTCACCAGGTTGGTGTATTCCCTGGCAGTCGCGCTTTGCTGCTCGGCTACCTCGAGCCCCCGGTCCTGGGCCAACCGGGGGGCGTTTATCAAGTTCACTTGGCCGCTGGTCACGGGGCCCAGCAGTCCGGTCAGCACCGCAGCTTTGAGGATAGCTGTATCGTGCCGCGTGATCTCGCCCTCGTACCGTATGGTCACTCCCATGAACTGGCCCTCTGCCAGAGAATTCAGGAGTCTTCCCAGTACGGTGGCCACGTTGACGTAGGGCGCCAGCACGGCGTGAACTTCGGGCGGCATGAAGGGGGCGTTGACGGTGTTGCGGGCGGGCTCGCCGTTCAGGACAGCCAGGACCTGTTCAGCGGCCTCTATGGCCACTTCCCGCTGGGCTTCCCTGGTGGAGGCGCCCAAGTGCGGCGTGGCCACGACTTTCGGGTGACCCAGCAGCGGGCTGCACCCGGGAGGCTCCTGGGCGAAAACGTCCAGAGCCACTCCTCCCAGTTGGTCCGACTGCAATGCCTCGAACAATGCCTCTTCGTCGATCAGTTCACCCCGGGCCACGTTTATCAGCCGGGCGGTCGGCTTCATCCGGGCCAGCTCTTTGGCCCCGATAAGGTTGCGGCTGCTGTCGGTGAGCGGGGTATGCAAGGTGATGAAGTCCGATTCGGACAGTAGTTCGTCCAGCGGTACTACGCTCACTCCCATCCTGCGCGCATAATCAGGCGCCACGAAAGGGTCGAAGGCGATCAGGCGCATGCCAAAGCTTTGGGCCCTCCTGGCAACTTCCGAGCCGACCCTGCCCAGGCCGACGATGCCCAAGGTCTTGTTTTGGACCTCTATGCCGACAAATTCGCTGCGCTTCCATTCGCTTTGTCGCAAGGACTGGTGGGCGTGAGCTATGTTTCTGGAGAGGGCCAGGATGAGTCCGAAGGTGTGTTCAGCCGCGGCGACGATGTTGCCGGTGGGGGCGTTGACCACGGCAATCCCTGCTTCGGTGGCGGCGTCCACGTCTATGTTGTCGACGCCGATGCCGGCCCTAGCTACTACCTGCAGGCGGCGGCCAGCCTTGATTACGTCCGCCGTAACCTTGGTCTCGCTGCGAACGATGAGAGCATCGTAGCCGTCTACGACTCCAAGTAATTCCTGGGGCTTGAGGCCTGTCTTAACGTCCACCTCAGCCTGGGGTTTGAGCAACTCCAGGCCTTCTTTAGCTATGCGGTCCGCCACCAATATTTTGACCATGTTCCCCTGTCCTACAGTGTTGTAAGGCCCAAGTGACTATACCATAAGAGGGGAGCAGAAGACCGGGGCCGGGCCGAGGCTACAGGCCGGCGCGAGGCGGTTTGCCAAGAGCTGAGGCGTCTGTCAAAATAGCGATTGTGATGCTCTTGACTGGAGTGACACCAGATGAGTGACCGGCTAGTCACGTTTCGACAGAAACCCGACGCCCAATACATGATTGCCGGATGGCGCCGTAATTGGTCGGACGGTGGAGAGATTTCCAGTGGGCTTCCCCGGTACTTGATCAACCGGACCGGGGCCAAGCGGATAGGCGAGTTTGGCCCGGAAGTCCTCAGGATGTGCTACCCGTTCCAAGTCCCCGGGACCCATGACATGTACCGCCCGAGGGTGACATTCCAGGATGGGCTGCCGGCAAGCCGCTTGCGCCGGGGGAACCACTTTTATGATGCCGGCGACGGCCTAATCATTTTCCTGGGGGAGGAGCCTTGGTCCCGCCTGGACATTTACGGCGAGGCTTTTTTCGAGGCGATCAAGGAACTGGGGGGTTCGGAGACCGCGGCGGTGGAAGGATACAACGGAGCGGCGCCTCCAGACGTGGAGCGAAGCGTAAGCTGCATCTACAGCCAATCCCGGATGAGAGAACGGCTGGAGAAGTTCGGCCTAAGGTTTTCCAACTACGGCAGCCAGTCAAGAGCCGGCCCGACCATAGGCATGGCCCTGGTTACCATAGCCCACTATCAACACCCGGAAATCGACATCTTTCGACTAGGGGCTATGGCACCGATGTACCCATTCCTTACCCGCGACAGCGATCCCCTGGGCATCAGCAAGGACCATCGGGCTTACTACGACATAATGCGGCGGGTCAAAGCGATGTTCAAGCTGGACATCGACCTAAGTGAGTTGATTACCCTGGGCGATAGGGAGTCCAGGGAACTGCAACAGGCGCTGGAGAAACTGGCAGACTCAAATCCTGATGCCAAAGAGGTCATTGACCGGGTGAGGTCGGACTACAATTACAACCCATTCGAGGAAACGGTGGAGTTGGACCCTGCGCTGGATAGAGCGTTGGAGGATATCCTGAGGAACCCTCGGGAGGGCGAATAGCGCGCCTGAACCCACTGGGCAACTGGTACAATAGCCGCTGATTTAACGGGAAACATCGACAGCGCGACCGCCCGTTCTTGACTCAATGAGGTATCGGTGCCAGCCGTCAGCCAAACCAAAGTAAGGCCATCCCAGTCGCAAGAGCCGGACAATCACGCTGGTGGAAACGGGGCCGGGGTCTTGCGGGCGTGGTCCATCCAATCCCCTGTTTTGGTTCTCAACCTCGACTACGTGCCCATCAACATTTGCACGGTGCGGCGCGCCATTGTTCTGCTCGGCAAAGGCAAGGCCGAACATCTGGAGAATCACCGGGGCCAGGTCCACACGCCAAGCGCAGTAATCGACGCCCCGTCAATTATCCGGCTGGCCTACCTGGTAAAGCGGCCTTTTCTGCCACGCAAGCTCTCCAAGAAAGAGGTGTTCCTCAGGGACCGGTATACCTGCCAGTACTGCAACAAGAAGACTCAAGACCTGACATTGGACCACGTGGTTCCACGCAGGCAGAACGGGACGCATTCCTGGACAAACGTGGTGGCCGCCTGCCCCAAGTGCAACCTGAGGAAGGCGGGGCGCACTCCGGTGGAAGCCAACATGAAGCTGGTGAAGGAGCCCCGGCCTCCGGCCCCCAATCCCTACCAGATTCTGCTGCACCGCTCGATATTGGAAGAGTGGGAGCCCTACATACCCTGGACTATCAGGGACCAAACCTAGCAGGACAGCGGGCTAGGGCCCTGGCTATTGAGCGGGAACGGGAACCGCCGGCAGGTCCAGCATCAGCACTTCTAAAGCGAGCCTGGCGCTGGCGTTGCTGTCCAGCGCCTCCACGGTCTCGGACAATTTCCTGATGAACCCGACGATTTCGGGTGTGCCCAACTGGGCGGCCTGAAGACGTAGCTCGGTTTCCCTATCGGTATTGTGGATAAAGGCCTCACCGCCCTCTTTGATCAGGAGCAGGTCTCGCCACCAACGCAGCCAGAGAAACAGCCACTGCCTGGCAAGCTCCCGGTCTTTGTAGAACAGGCTGGACAGTTCAGTCGCATAGTTGAAACGTGCGTCCAGGCCGGACCGGCAGGTTTCCATCAGTTTCTCCAGGCGGTCGCCTCGTTCTTCAAGATCACTAGCGCCTTGTTGCAGGGCGCTAATCGCCCAACCCAGGCACCCTCTGGACAACCGGCCCATCAAGTCCGCCTCTTCAGGAGTTGCCTGGTATCTCGCGACGAGCACGTCGATAAGCTGGTCCTTCGGGAGGGGGCGCAGCGACAGGCGGCGGCACCGGGACCGTATTGTCGGCAATATGTAATCTTCGTTGGCGGTCAAGAGCAGGATCAAGACCTGGGGAGGGGGCTCTTCCAGGGTCTTCAGGAGGGCATTGGCCGCCTCTTCACTCATCCGTTCCGCCGAATCGAAGATGATGACGCTGCTGGCCCCTTCGAAGGGTTTCAGGTGGACTCGGGCCAAGACTTCTTTGACGTCAGCAATGCCGATGACGGTGCGGGTTGGGATCCCAGAGTCCCCCTGGGTCAGGCCAACGACCTGTACGTCGGCATGTTGGCCCATGGATATCCGGGTGCATTGGGAGCATTCGCCGCAGGGCTCGCCGGGGCCTCGAAGGCAATTGACGGCCTGGGCGAGGTTGAGGGCCAGGGTCATCTTGCCCACGTGGGGAGGGCCGGACAGTAGGTAGGCGTGGGCCTGGCGTCCCTGCCTTAAACTTGTTTCCAGTTGACGCAGGATGTGGTCCTGACCGTGTACCTGCCACATGGTCAGCTACCGAGCACCAGTCGGCAAGCCACCCGTTCTATCCCAGCGCCAAAAACCATTCACCCCACGTCCATGCTCATTAGGTCCTGGTAGCTTTCGCGGCGGCGGATGAGGCGGCTTTGGCCGTCGTTGACCAGGACCATGGGCGGCCTGGGGTTGAGGTTGTAATTGCTGGCCATGGCCGGGCTGTAGGCACCCGAGGCGGGAATGGCCAGCAGGTCTCCCGCCTCTAATTGGGGAAGCATTACGTCGGCGGCGAGGATATCGCCCGACTCGCAAAACTTGCCGGCGATGGTCACGGCGTCCACGGGCTTCTCGTCGGCCTTGCCGGCGGCCACAACTTCATAGGACGCCTGGTAGAGGGCGGGCCTGATGTTGTCGCCCATGCCGCCGTCGACGCTGACGTATTTGCGCACCCCCGGTATGTCCTTGATGGCGCCCACGCTGTACAGGGCGACACCGGCGGGGCCGACGATGGAACGCCCCGGCTCGATATGCAGCCTGGGCAACTCCATGCCCAGTTCTTCGCAGGTGGAGGTCATGGCGCTGACGATAGTTTCGGCGTAGTCGGCTACGGGCGGCGGTCGCTGGTCCCGGGTGTAGGCTATGGCAAAGCCTCCGCCTGGGCTGAACTCCTGGAGGTCGAGACCCTCCTCTCGAAAGCCGGCGGCGAACCGCAGCACCAGATCGGTGGCAACGCGGTAGGGCTCAAGCTCGAAAATGGGCGATCCCAGGTGGAAGTGGATTCCCCTGAGTTGCAGGCTGGACGAGGCCAGGGCGCGGCGCACGGCTTCGGCGGCGTGGCCCGTCTGGATGGAGAACCCGAACTTGGAGTCCAGGGTGCCAGTGGTGGTGTGGGCATGAGTGTGGGGGTCCACTCCCGGCGAGACCCGGACCAGAATGTCCTGGGTCTTTCCGGCGGCGGACGCCAGCCGGTCTAACTCCTTCAACTCATGGAAACTGTCCACCACGATGTAGCCGATGTTTTCCTGCAGGGCGGTTGCAAGCTCATCGGCCGACTTGTTGTTGCCGTGAAAGAAGACTCGTTCCATGGAGAAGCCGACATTGACGGCCACGGCCAACTCGCCGCCGGAAACCACATCCAGGCCCAGGCCCTCCTCGTCGAATATCCGGGCGAGGGCGGGGTTGATGTAGGCCTTGCAGGCGTAGCTCACCTGGGAAGCTGGGTGGAGCTTTTGAAACTCGCGGGTGAAGCTGCGGCAGCGGTCTCGCAGGGTCTGCTCGTCAAGGACGTAGACGGGGGTGCCGTACTGGGCGGCGATGTCGGCGGTGTTGCAGCCGCCGATGACCAACTGCCCCTGTGGGTTGACTTGGGCTGTATCTGGAAACACTGAGTGGGGAAACATCGTTGTTCTCTCTTGGTTCTCCTTGCGGAATGTGGGAGTCATAGGGCCGCCGGGCGGGGGTCAGGTGATGAGGCCCTCGTCGATTAGGGCTTTGATGGCGCCGTCGAAGCCTTCCAGGGCCTGGTCGATGTCGCTTTCGGTGTGGGTGCCGGAGAGGACGCCGCTGGTGCGGGACATGTTGTCCACTCCCCTCACCTGCAGGGCCTGGCGGAAGCTGCGCTGGAGCGATGCGGGCGTGCTCTTGAGGGCGTCGGCGGCGAGGCCTTCGATGGACCTGTGGCCGAAGTGCAGGTGGAAGGTGGAAGAGTCGCCGTAGACGCAGGCGTTAATTTCGTGGCGGTTGATTATGTCGCCCAGGCCGGCGCGGAGGCGCTGGGCCATGCGGTCGGCTTGGTCCTGCATTTCGCCGGTGGCGACTATGCGCATGGCGGCGCTGCCGGTGGCGGCGGCGTAGGGGTTGCCGTTGAAAGTGCCGCCGTGGGGAACCCGTTCAAAGCGGTCGTGATGAGGGTCTCCCGTCTCCTCCATAACCTGCATAATGTCGCTATGTCCGGCAACCGCTCCACCGGGCATCCCTCCGGTTAGGACCTTGCCCATGGTGCACAGGTCGGGGGTGACGCCGACTTTCTGTTGCAGCCCACCGGGGCTCCAGCGAAAGCCGGTTATGACCTCGTCGAGAATCATGACTACGCCGTATTGGCTGGTAAGCCGCCTGACGCCCTCCAAGAACCCCGGTTGGAGGGGGACGGTGCCGTAGGAAGCGCCGGAGCCTTCGGTGATGACGCCGGCGATGTCGCTGTCGGCGGCCAGGGCTTGCTCCAGGGCGTCGAGGTCGGGGGGCAAGACCACGACGGCATCGAGAGCGGCTTTGGGGACACCGGTGGAAGACGGCACGTCGAAGGGGGCCAGGTTGCCGGGCATGACGTAATCGTGCCAGCCGTGGTAGTGGGACTCCCAGCGGACGATTTTGTCCTTGCCGGTGTAGGCCCGGGCGATTCTCATGGCCAAGGCGGTGGACTCGGTGCCGGAGCCGACGAAACGGACCTTGTCGGCGCAGGGAATCAGGTTGCAGACGCGCTCGCCCCACTCGAGCACCTTTTCAAAGGGGCCTCCGTAGTAGGAGCCGCGGGGAGCGGCTTCGGTCAGCGCTTGGACCACTTCCGGGTGGGCGTGGCCCAAGAGCAATGAAGCGGCGCCCATGCCGAAGTCTATGTACTCGTTGCCGTCGATATCCCACTTGCGGGGGCCGAGGCCCCGTTGCAGCATGATGGGGAAGGGGTCGGACACGTGGCTGTCGTGGCCGGCGCCGCCGGAGGGGAAGTATTGCTTGAACCTGGGGAATAAGGCGGCGGACTTGGGATTCCTGCGGATATAGGCTTCTCGGATGGTCTCAGCCATTGGTCCTCCTTTGCGCTCACCTTGGGCGGCGGGGCGGGGCTATGGGGTGATGCGCCGTATGCGGGCAATATACCGGGTTGGGCGCTGGAATTCCAGCGGGGGCACCTCCGACATGCCCCGCCCGTCTGGGGCGCGAGATTCCCGCCTCCGCGGGAATGACGGGTTGGGGGCGGCCCTTCGAGAACCTCAGGACAGGCCCTTCGACTCGCTCAGGGCGAACGGGAACCAGTCTGCCTGCCGCATTATACGCCCTATGCGGGTTCGGGGGCCGGCAGGGGAGGCGGGTCGGCGGATGGAACAACAAGGCCGCGGGCCACGGCCCAGGGTAGCAGGGCCCCCAATAGATGCTCGATGCCGGGCACGGTTTTTTCAGCGAGGCAACGCTGTAGGTAGCTGTGGGCGGCCGTGAAGGTGGGGAGGCGGAATCCGGCGGCGGCGACCTTGCGGAAGAAGGCGAAGTCATCCGGGGCGGGCTTGCGCTCGGCGCGGGCGATGGTCCATTGGAGGCAATGGTCGTCGACCATGGGCCGGAGGCGGACTAGGGATACTTCCAGGGCGAACCTGCGGCGGAGGGCGTTGATGCGAGACCTGATGTAGCCTATCTGGTTCATGGGTAATACACCTCTAGTTGCGAGAATTTGGGGAACGGTGGGGGGTCGATTGGGGGATGCCGTCCTCGAGGGCCTGGAGGTCGGCCCTGAGCTTTTCGACCTCGGAAATCTGGACAGCGAAGGACATGCCGTAGCGGGCTGCCCGGAGACGGACGGCAATATCGGGGTGGTCGAGGGCTTCGGCAAGGACGGAAACGCTGCGGAGCATAACGCCCCGGAGCTCGCTCTTAGCGAGGTCGGCTGATTCTTCCCGGAGGCGGGTCAGCTCGTCGCGGAAGCGGTGGTCGTTTAGCCAGCGGTAGAGGGTGCTTTCGCCGATGCCGGAGGAGCGGGCGGCTTGGGCCACGGTGGGGGCCACAGCGACGATGGGGAGAGCGGTCTGCTGGCGGCGGGAGAGGCTGGAATTTTTAGATCCCCTATCATTTCCTTTCATTCCCTCCCGTTGCGGGGAATTGGCGGGAGGAGAAGCGGGCCTGGAGCGGCGTTTGGTCACAACATGTCACGGGCCTCAGTGGCAGGTCTGGATTTGGTCCGGCGGTGGCGCGGACCTGACCTGCATTTATGATATGGGGAGGTTGCGGGAATGGGCAAGGGGGGAAATGACAGTAGTTTTGGGGCGGAGTATGAACTGTGATTCGTGGGATTCATGGGATGGACAGGATGGGGGCGGTTTCATGGCTGTTGGTTCGTCCGTTTGAGTGGTTCGAGAAGGCCCTTCGACACGCTCAGGGCGAACGGACGGGGGTTGGATCCTCAGGGCGCGAGGTTCCCGCCTGCGCGGGAATGACGCGTTGGGGTGCGGGGGTTGGTTGGGGAAGGGCGACGAGTGCGGGGGCAGGGGTTTGAGATTTCTCGGCGGCGCTCGGAATGACGGGGGCGGCGCGGGGACGGGATGGCGGGGAACTTTTGGGGGGCGGGGTGCGTCTATGTCGGTGTATGAGGCGGGGACTGCTGAATCGACGACGAGGAGTGGACGCACCATGACCAGGCTCTTGACGTTGGCAATGATGTTGGCGGCGGCGGTGGCCCTATTGGCCCTGGCGGCCTGCGGTGGAGGCCCCTCGACGCCCGGGACTACTGAACATCCTACCACCGGGACTGCCCCGCCGCCGACGGCCGGGCCTACGCAGCCGCCGACTCCGGGGGCCACGCCCACTTCACCCTCTGCGACCGTCCGCCCGATAAGTCCGACTCCGCGGCCAACGCCGAAGGTGGAGGTGATCCCGGGGCTGCCTGCGGACAGCTTCATCGCGGTCGTGCCCAAGAGGCTGCGGGCAGGGTACGCGGAGCGGGTGTCGGTGTCGCTTTTCAACGGCGACAGCCCGGTGGCCGGCGAGGTGAGGCTGAGCTTGTTCGACGGAGAGGACTTGGCGGCCTCGGTGGAGGCCAGGGTCAACGGGGCGGCCAACCTGGAGCTTCCCGTTCCGCACATAGAGCCGGGCCTCTACTTGATAGAGGTAGAGGTTGCGGGGGTGCCGGAGATTCGCAGCTCCTCCGTCCAAGTCGAGGAAGGCTTCCTGCTGTTCGTGGAGACAGACAAGCCGATATACAAGCCGGGCCAGACCGTGCACATCCGGCTGATGACCCTGGACGCGTTGTTGAAGCCCTGGCCGTCCACAGCCACCGTGGAGGTACAGGACGCCAAGGGACTAAAGGTTTTCAAGAGGGAGGTTGCGACAGACGACTACGGCATGACCACGCTGGACCTGCCTCTGTCCACGGAGCCGAACCTGGGCGTGTGGAAGTTGACAGCCCTGGCGGGAGAACAGAAGACGCAACTGGACGTGCGGGTGGAGGAGTACGTGCTGCCCAAGTACGAGGTCGTGGTCGACACGGACAAAGACTGGGTGCTGACCAACGAAGCCATACAGGGGGCCGTGTCCGGCGAGTATTCCTTCGGCAAACCGGTGGTGGGCGAATACGAGATAGTCGCCTGGCGTTACGTGGGACAGTGGGAGGAGTACGCCCGGGCCAGCGGCTCGATAGACGGCGATGCCCGGTTCACCATTCCCCAGGTGAGGTACGTGGCCGGGGTGCCGGCCGCGGGGGGTCAGGGCAACGTGCGGCTGGACGTGACCATAAGGGAGAAGGGCACGGGATACGAGGAGGCCACCAGCAGGCTGCTGACCGTGGCAGCGGCCCCGGTAGTGCTGAAGGTGATACCGGAGAACAGCGTGTTCAAGCCCGGGCTGGACATGTCGTACTTGGTGGTTGCCCAGGAGCCTGACGGAACGGCGGTGGATACGGACGTGAGGTTAACCATCGAATACTTGGACCGCGAGTTCGATTTGGTCCACCAAAGGACCATCGGACTAGCAACGTCGGGCGGCAAGGCCTTGGTGGAAACCTCTCCGCCGTCGGAGGCGGTGCGGCTGGCCCTTTACGCGGATGTAGGGGAGGCCTACACCTCCCTGGTGTTGCAGTCGGGCCATTCGCCATCGGGCAACTTCATTCACCTGGAGCAGGTGACCGAGGGCGGCGTACAGGTCGGAGACACCATCAGATTTCGGATCAACTCCACCCGGGAGGCGCGCAATTTCTACTATGAAGTGCTGTCGCGGGGAACGGTGCTCTTCACCGACGTGTCTTCAGGGCCGGACATTGAGTTCACGGCGACGCAGTTAATGGCGCCGTCGTCGCGAATCCTGGTGTACCAGATCCTGCCCAACAACGAGATAGCAGCCGACTACCTACCGTTCAGCGTTGCGGGGTCCTATGCCCACAACGTGCGGGTCGGGTTTGACTCGGACGAGGTCCGGCCCGGCGACCCGGTGGACATCGGCGTGCAGACCCAGGGCGAGGCGCGGGTGGGCCTGGTGGCGGTGGACAAGTCGGTGTTCATCCTGGCTGAGAACCGGCTGAACCTGCAGCAGGTGTTCAACGATCTGGAGAGGCTGTACTTGGATCCCCAGGTGGAACTGCACGACGTGGACTTTTACAGCGAGATCACCACCAGGGGCGCCTGGGAGACGTTCGAGGACGCGGGGGCCATTGTCCTGACCAACAAAGATGTCCCGACGGGGGAGAACCACGAGTACCCCTGGGAAGTCATGGAAGCGGCGGCCGAGGAAGCCATGATGGATGACGGCTTCGACGTTGCCATAGCGGCTGCGGAGCCTATAGCAGCGCCAGCGCCCCCTGCCGACGGCGCTCCAGGGGGCCTGGCGGAGGTGCAGCGGGTGAGGCAATTCTTCCCGGAGACTTGGATATGGCAGGACGTGCAGACCGGGAGCGACGGCGCCGCGGTGGTGCCTGTCGAGGCCCCGGACAGCATCACCACGTGGATGCTGAGGGCGGTGGGCCTGTCCAAGGAGCACGGGTTGGGCATCGGGGAAAGCCAACTGCGGGTGTTCCAGCCCTTCTTCCTGACGTTAGATTTGCCCTTCTCGGCCATCCGCGGGGAGGAGTTGCCGGTCAAGGTGGCATTGTTCAACTACCTGAATACGCCACAAGAAGTATTCGTGGAGATAGAGGAAGCGGACTGGTTCGACCTGCTGGACGAGACGTCCAAGTCGGTCAAAATCAGGGCCAACGACATTGGCGGGGTGGAGTTCAAGATCCGGCCGACAGGGCTGGGCAAGGGCCCGGTGAAGATTACCGCCCAAAGCACGGAAGCGGCGGACGCGGTAATCAAGGAGTTGCTGGTGGAGCCGGAGGGGTTGGCGGTGGAGACGGTGGACAACCAGGTGGTTTCGGACGGGCACCGGCAGCAGTTCCACTCCGGCCTGCCGTTCGACGCAATTGCAGGGTCCGGCAGGGCCTACGCAGCCATCACCGGGAGCCTTCTGACCCAGAGCATAGAGGGACTGGACCAACTGCTGAGGATGCCCTTTGGGTGCGGCGAGCAGAACATGATCCTGTTTGCGCCCAACGTGTACGTGGCGCGGTACCTGAACGAGACGCAGCAACTGAAGCCGGAAATCATGGCCAAGGCCGAGCACCTGATGACGGTGGGCTACCAGAGGGAGCTGATATACCGCCGGCAGGACGGAAGCTTCTCGGCCTTTGGCGACTCGGACCAGGAAGGCAGCCTGTGGCTGACGGCCTTCGTGGCCAAGACTTTTGCCGAAGCGAATGCGCTGATGTACGTGGACCCGGCGGTAATAGACTCGGCCACGGCTTGGATAGAGAGCCACCAGCGCAGCGACGGGTCGTTCGAAAACGTGGGATTCCTGCATCACCAGGAACTGCTGGGAGGACTGCAGGGGCGGGAGGCCTTGACGGCCTACGTGGCCGCGGCGCTGCTGGAGAGCGGGAACGTCTCCTCGGGCACCAGGGCCATCCGGTACCTGGAAGGCAAGCTGAGGGACATGGACGATCCGTACACGATGGCAATAACGTCGTACGCCCTGGGGCTGGCGGACAGCGAGTTCAGGGCCGCCGCCTACGACAAGTTGATGTCGATGGCGCAGGTGGACGACAACGGCGCTTTGTACTGGGGCGGGGCGGCCATCGAGCCCTATGCAGAGGAGACCCAGCCCCGGCATGGGAACGCCAGCGCGGCCATAGAGACGACGGGTTATGCCTTGCTGGCGCTGCTGGGCCACGAGGACCTGTTGAGCGCGTCGCGAGCCGCCAAGTGGCTGGCGGGGCAGAGGAACGCGCTGGGCGGGTACGGCTCGACCCAGGACACGATAGTCAGCCTGCAGGCCCTGACGGCGTTCTCGACCAAGGTGCGGAGCAATGTCGACATGACCGTAACACTGGAAGCCGGCGACTGGAGCAAAGAGGTGCGCATCACGCCGGAGAACTCGGACGTGATGCAGACGGTGGAACTGCCGATGGGAGAGACGGTAACGGTGACGGCAGAGGGCAAGGGCGATGCAGTGGTGCAGTTGGTGCTGCGGTTCAACGTACCGGAGAGGCGGCTGGAAATCCAAGACGTGTTCGACATCGAGGTGGACTACGGCACCGAGAACGTGGAGGTGGACGACCTAATCACGGTGTCGGCGTCGGTCACGTTCAATCCTCCCGTTTGGGCCAAGGCGGGCATGGTGGTGTTGGACGTAGCCGTGCCCACAGGCTTTGCGCCGGTGCGGGGAACGGTGGCGGAGTTGGTGGAGGCGAACGCCAACCTGAAGCGGTTCGAGGTTGCGGGCCGGAAGGTGATCCTTTACATCGAGGACATGACTCCGGGCCAAACGCTGTCGTTCGAGTTCAAGGCTAGGGCCAGCTTCCCGGTACGGGCTAAGGACGTGGTGTCGCAGGTGTACTCGTACTACCGGCCGGAGTACCGGGGCGAGACCATGGGAGGGGCCATTACGGTGACCGACTAGGCGCGGGCTTCCAGTAGCGTCCAACGCTTCGAGAGGGGAGACTTGAGATCCAGTCGGACGGTCTCCCTTCTCTCGCTTGTGCCAAAGGGACGGACTGGGCATCGCACCATCGGCGGGGGCCCTTACCTTGACAGTCCAAGCTGTGTTAGAGGACACTTGGCCCTTGGCGCGGGGTGTTCCCGCTCTTGGACAGGCAGGGGGCTGTTAGTGGCAGCATCGTGGGAAAGCACCACGGTCAACGGCCAGAGCATGGACGTGTACCTGAGTCTTCCCGACGGGCCGGGGCCTTTTCCGGCAGTGGTGGTAGCCCACCACGGGGCCGGGGTGGACCAGTTCACGCGGGAGATGGCCGACCGATTGGCGGCGGGGGGCTATGCGGCGGCGGCGCCGGACCTGTTCCACCGGGTTACGGAGGACATGCTGGCCGACGGGTCCAAGAGATTTAACCACCTGAGCGATCCAGACATCGTGTCGGACGTCGACGCCACGGTGGAGTATCTTCAAGGCCACGGCGCGGTGAACGGCGCAACCATCGGGGTCACGGGGTTTTGCATGGGAGGCCGGGTGACCTGGCTGGCGGCGTGCACCAACCCCCATTTCAACGCCGCGGCCCCGTACTACGGCGGGAACATCATGGTCGCACGCGGCAGGGCCACCGACACCCCCTTCGAGCTGGCCGGAGGCAGCAAGTGCCCGTTGCTGTTCCATTTTGGGGAGATCGACGCCAACCCGTCGCAGGACGACATGCGAAAGCTGGACGAGGAGTTGACCCGGTTGGGGAAACCACACCAGTTCTACACCTACCCGGGGGCAGACCACGGGTTCATGGATTTCACGGGGGCCCGCTACCAGAAGCGGGCTGCGGAGGCCTCGTGGGCCAGGACGTTAAACTTCTTCGACAAACACCTGAAGGGAGCAGCGGTGGTCTGATGCGGTTCGGAAGCATGATATTTTCCATCAGCCCGGAGCGGGAGCGGGACCACGAGATCATCCACAGCACCCTGCAGGATGCGGTGAGGGCGGAGGAAATCGGGCTGGACGCAGTGTGGCTGACGGAACACCACTTCGACGGGACGGTGGCGTACGCCGATCCGCTGGTGTTCGCCGGGGCGGTGGCGGCCCGTACCGACAGGGTCAAGATTGGGTTTGCGGTGGTGGAGATGGCCCTGCACCACCCGGTGAGGCTGGCGGTGCAGACGTCGCTGATAGACCACCTGAGCCGGGGGCGGCTGATCGTCGGCACAGGGCGGGGATCGCTCTTCAACGAGTACGAGTACATCGGCTTTGGGGTCTCCATGGAACAGGGGCGGGACATGATCGCGGAAGCGGAGGAGCTGCTGATCAAGGCGTGGACGGGCGAGGACGTGGACCATCAAGGCCGTTACTGGAAGTCGGCGTTTCCTATGCTGCGGCCGCAGCCCTATCAGAGGCCGCATCCGCCATTGGTACGAGCATGCGCGACCGAGGGCTCGCTGAAGCAGATGGCGGGTATAGGCAGGCCGGTGCTGATAGGCGTGCAGACGATAGATACGCTGCGGCAGCGGTTCCAGATGTACCGAGACTCGATGCTGGAAGCGGGGTTTGGCGAAGAGGCGGTGGAGGACGCGCTGGACCAGACGTGGGCACAACGGGGGTTGTACGTTGGGGAGAGCGATCAAGAGGCGCAGGAAGTAGCGGCGGCAGCCCTGAGCAAGTCGACGCACCACCTGCTGCAGGCCAGGATCAACTACAACCCGGGGGGTGAGACCCACGTCCCGGCAGGCCAGCCGCCCCGGGCCGCGGAAATCCCGGAAGTAGCCTTTCTGGCCGGCACACCCCAAAGAGTAGCAGAGCAGATAGCGGAACTGAAGGAAGCCGGGGTACGCAACCTGCTGATGAACATGAACGTGGGGCAGATGCCGCGCAAGCTGGTGGAAAAGTCGATGCGGGCCTTTGGCGAAAAGGTGCTGCCGGCGGTGCGGGGCGTTTAGCAGCCGCTACCGCGAGGTGGGAGTGGGCGGCTAGGAGGGTTTGGGCCCGATGACTCCCCGATGCCTCAAGTCAGCAATCTGGTCGCTGCTATAGCCGGACTCAGCGAGAATCTCGTCGTTGTGCTCACCCAAGAGAGGCGGGTAACGGCGGACGGTCGGAGGGCTGGCGGCCAGCTTGATGGGGGAGCCGGGGACTTTGAGGTCCGGGACCTCAGGATGGGGAACGTCCATCACCATGTTCCGGTGCTGCACCTGGGGGTCGTTGAGAACCTGGGACACGCGGTTGATGGGGCCGCAGGGCACTCCGGCATCGGAAATGACCTTAATCCAATGGGCAACCGGCTTCTGCCGGAAGACCTGGCTGAGGACCTCAACGCATTCGGGGCGATTGGCTACACGGTCGGTGTTGGTGATGAACCTGGGGTCCTCGATTAGCTCTGGGCAGCCGATGGCGCGGCACATGCGCTCCCACAGGCCCTGGTTGCCGCATCCCAGGATGAAATACGCATCCGCCGCCTGGAAGCGTTCATAGGGGGTAAGGCTGGGGTGGGCGGAACCCATGCGGCGGGGGTCTTTGCCGTTGGACAGGTAGGCGGTGCCGTGGTAGCTCATGGCGGCGACCTGGCCGTCCAAGAGCGCGGTGTCGATCCACTGCCCCTCTCCCGTCTGCTCGCGGTGGTAGAGGGCGGTCATGACGCATCCGTAGGCGAGCATGCCGGTGAACAGGTCCACCATGGAGAATCCCACTCTCAACGGCGGTCCGTCGGGTTCTCCAGTGAGGTCCATCAACCCGCTGTAGCCTTGGATTATTAAGTCGTAGCCGGGCTTGTCGGCCAGCGGGCCGGTGCGGCCGTAGCCGGAAATGGAGCAGTAGACGATGCCGGGGTTGACTTTGCGCACCGCGTCGTAGCCCAAGCCCATGCGGTCGAGGGCGCCGGTGCGGAAGCTCTCAATCATGACGTCGGCCTTGGCGGCCAGGCCCAGCACAATCTCCACGCCTTCCTGTTCCTTGAGGTTTAGGGACAGGCTGCGCTTGTTGCGGTTGAAGGAGGCGAACTGGGTGCTGAGGGTGTCCCAGAAGGGGGTCCAGTGGCGGGTCTCGTCCCCCAGCGACGGCTCTTCGACTTTGACTACGTCGGCGCCCAGGTCGCCCATCATCTGGGTGCAAAAGGGCCCGGCAAGGGTGCGAGTGAGGTCGACCACCTTGACGTTTTCGAGCGCCGGGGGCATCGTCACCTCTGAACGTGCTTGGAATTGGTGAGGGTTGGCAGGCCAACGGGGATTATAGCATGGGAGGCTGAGGGGGTTGGCTCTTGTCTGATGGGCGGGCATCCCGGTCCGCAGGGTCGGTAGTCCAACGAGCCGGCGCGGCGGCGGCAATGGCACAGGCTACTTGGGCGATGATCAACAGCACCACCGCCCACCAGAAGGCAGATTGCCGTATCTCCACGATGATGGCGAGGGTGGTCAAGAACAACACCAGGGCGGCCACGCCTAGCGCGGCGTATCGGGCGATCTGGGACGCCAATCTTTGCGGCCTGAACGACAGGACCCAACTAGAGTAAGCGACTGACGCAGCCGCGATGGAGGCGATGGACGCGGCTTTCCAGAAGGCGTCGGAGTCGGGAGTGGCCCACAGCCCCGCCGCCACCAGGACGAATCCCAGGGCTGCGGCCGATACGCCGACGGCGGCTAGTCTAGGATGCCGGCCGCGGCTTGCCAGCGCTGCGGAAGGGAAAGCAAGCGCACAGAACCCTGCCAGGGACAATGCGGTGAGCAGCAGCCGGCCCCTGGTCTTGGTGTATTCGCCTAAGACGGCCATGACAAGCAGGACCAGCAGCGCCGCCGCCAACGAGACGGCCACTCCGGCCAGATATGTGCGAGGTCTCAGGAAGAAATTGGGAGTCACGGCCAACGCTCAATGCGAGGATATGGGACATGATAGCCCGTCGTGATATGCTGTGGAAGCCATGTCGCCGGATATCAAATACTGTTCGCGGTGCGCCGCCGTATTAGAAGTCCGCGAGGTGGCCAGCGGCCAGCGGCCGGTCTGCCCGGCGTGCGGGCACGTGGTCTATCACGATCCCAAGGTGGCGGCCATCTGCATCGTGGAGCGGGACCTGAAGGTGCTGATGGTGAAGAGGGGGAACCCGCCGGGCATCGGCCTTTGGAGCATGCCCGGCGGTTACGTGGACCGGGGCGAGGTGGTAGAGGAAGCGGCGGTGCGGGAGGTACGGGAGGAGACGGGCCTGGAAGTGAAGGTGGAGCGGCTGGTGGGGTTGTTCTCCAAGCAGAGCCACCCGGTCATCGTGGCTGCTTACACTGCCCGGGAAGTGGGCGGGACACTGCAGGCCGGTCCGGAATCCCTGGACGTGGGATTCTTCTCTCTCGACGACCTGCCGCCGTTGGCGTTTGCCGGAGATTTGTCGATCCTGGACGGGTGGAAGATCCAACGCTGGGACGGGAGTCAACCCGCTGAGTGAAACCCGCCGCGTGAACCTGCCGGGTATAAACGGCTTGCTGGCCAAGCTCGGCAAAGAGGCCGTGGACTTGCTGTTTCCCATGGAGTGCGCCGGGTGCAGGCGCGCAGGGGGCATCCTGTGCGAGACGTGCATTCCCGGCTTGGCTAAGCTGACGCCGCCTTACTGCCGCATCTGCGCTTCGCCCCACGGCCAGTCCCCATGCCGCTGGTGTGAAGAGAAGGCTCCGGCGGTTGACAGGGTCCGCGCGCCGTTCTTGATGGAGGGAGCCGTGCAGCAGGCGATATTCAGCCTGAAGTATAGAGGGATACGGGCTGCGGCGCCGGCGTTGGCCCAACTGCTGGCCGTATATTTGGACAGCCACACGACTCCGGGTGAGGTTATCGTACCGGTGCCACTGCACCGGCGGCGGCTGAGGGCGCGGGGGTATAACCAATCGGAGTTGCTGGCCAGGGAATTGTCGAAACTCACGGACCTGCCGTGGGCGAAGGGCATGTTGGTCAGGGTCAAGGATGCGCCGCCGCAGGTGGAAGCAGCCACGCGGGCGCAACGCCGCACCAACGTGGAGGGGAGTTACGAGGTTACCGGCGACGTTGCCGGGCGGCGGGCGCTGCTGATCGACGACGTGGTGACTACCGGGGCGACGATGGCTTCGTGCGCCGCGGCTTTGAAGGGGGCCGGAGCGGCGTCGGTGTGGGGGTTAGCCTTGGCGCGGGAGGCTTAAGCGGCTTTCACCCAGGTCTCGGACCAGGCGAGGCAGGCGGTGCTGGTGGGGTTGTCTCCCCGCATTTCCCGGTAAACGTTGCCGTCGACGACGTCGCCGTTGATGGTTACCTGGGCCCTCAGGGCGGGGATGAAGCAAGAGTAGACGCCGAGAGGGCGGCCTCCGGCGCCGGGCGGGTTCACCAGCATAAAGGGGTCAATGAAGTCGTACCAGGTCAGGGAGATGACGTCGTCGTCGTTTTCCACGCTTTCGGTCCAGAAGGAACGGGCGTCGCCGGACTTGCTGAACTCGGCCTCGGTGACGGGGAGGGCCTGGTCGGCGAACTCGGGGAACAACATGGTCTCGATCTCGGCCTGGAGCCAGCGGGCCAGGGCGATGTTGTCGGAGTAGACCCGAATCTCATCGTCGATAAGGTCGCTCTTGATGAAGAGGACGTGGCCGGCACCTTTGGGGGAATAGAGGACGCGCCAATGGCTGACCCTGGTGGTGTGGGTACCGCCCTCTTCCTGGGCCAAGCGGATGAACGAGTTCTCGCCGGTAAGTTGGATCTGGGTGGGCCTGATGGTATTCGACGCCGTCATGGGTTGAAGCTCTCCATTCAATTAAAATTGGCTGGTCAAAATTCGGAGCCACTCATGCTAGGCTGAGCGGCTCCGTGCTGAATCAGTCAGGGTCGGACGCCGAGGCGTCTACTCATCGGACGGGAACCAGTCCTCTTTCCAGGGGAAGTCCCCGTTGGCCGAGTCGTAGGCGGGCAATCCCTGCTCCACGCGCTCGCGGTAGGGGCTGGCAATGGGCTCCTTGTAGGGGTAAATGCCGCCCTCGTAGACCTCGGGGCCCTTCTTGAAGTGCTTGGCCTGCTCCAGGGTCTCAATGAAGGGGGCGTTGATTTCGTAAAGCTGCTCCACTTTCTTAGGCCTGGGGCCGGCCTTGGAGACGTGGCCGTAGAGGTCGCGGCCGATAATGCTCTCGGCCATCCAGACGCTGTCGATGACCTTGTCGATGTCGACGCCGGTCTCGACGCCCATGTCCTCCATCATGTGAAGGATGTCCTCAGTGGGGGCCATGCCGGTGGCCCGGCCGTTGCCGCAGTAGGGGCAACCGCCGAAGCCGCCGATGGAGCCGTCGAGCTCCAGAGTGTCCTCGGAAGTGAGGGTGCGCATGGCGGCGTAGGCGGAGGCGATGGCCATGTTGCGGCCGTTGTGGAGGTGGAGGCGAACGTGATTGACCTCGGGCCAGCGTTCCTTGACCCGGTAGACGCTCTCCTCGACCTTGGCGGGGGTGCAGTGGCTCATGGGGTCTCCCATGGACACGCTATAGACAGGGATGCCCACCGAGTCCCACATGGCATGCTGCTTTTCGAACATGTTCATCAGGTAGTCGACGGGGAATTCGCCGAGGAAGTTGGATCCCCAACTGGCGTTGGTGCCGATGCCGGCGGCCTGGACGTTCAATTCCTGGGCTTGGGCAACTATCTGGGGCCAACGCTCCATTTCCTGCATCTGGGAGCGGTTGGCGTTGCGGCGGACAAAGACGTCGCACATGTGGACATTGAGCCTGGGGTAGGGGTCTCGTTCGATGGTGAGCGGCGGGGAGTATTGCTTGGCGCGCTCGACGCCGCGGGCGTTCAACGCCAGGGCGGTGTAGGTGACGCTGGGATTAGGGGTGAACCTGGTGACAATCTCGTCGATGCGGGTCATCTGGGGCGTCCACTTGGGGCTGACGAAGGAGCCGACGACGATGTTCTTGAGGCCGGTTTCGGACAGGGAGTCCAGCAGAGCCACTTTATCGTCCACCGATATCTCGGCGTCTTCAATTTGCATGCCCTCGCGCATGCCTTCTTCTTTGTACTTCAGCTTTGGCCAGTCTGGCATTGTCTTCTCCTTAGGGGGCGGTGGGACGCTTCACCGGCGGCGCTTCAGTCCATAGGCTTGATGCGTCAGCGCAGTCACGGTGAATGGGCCGATTGTAGGGTGCGGTTGAAGATGTTGTCAAGAAAGTTGGCGGGCCGGCGGTGGCGGTGTTGGGGGGTGGCGCGGGGAAGCCAAAAATTTTAGTTCCCCTTCCATTTCCTTTCATTTCCTCCCGTTTTGGGGAGAGGGGGCGAGGCTCAGTTGGACGGGGGTATTTATTTTCTGAGACATTGTGAGTCATTTTGAGCCATTCTACGTTCGGGTTGCTTCAACAAGCACAGGCGAACGGGTGAGGACCGGGGGATGTTAGATGTTCACCGGCTTGTCAGGAATCATCTCCGGTGCGACGTTTCGATTGGTCAGCCTCTGGTTTTCCTCCGGCGTGGCATTGTTCCTTCCTAATCTTCTAATGCGATTTCCTGCACGCGCCAACTGGCTTTCTCGGCCAAAGACCTGTAATTTAGGCGAACCCTGAAATCCTCGCCCCGCGATGGTGCATTACGCCCAGCCAACCAAATGCCATCATCTGCGTTTGGGTTGTAACGGTCCTGCAACAATCCACTTGGTATGCAAGCCACGATAAGCCGCTTAAGCTCTTGGGCTTCCTCTGACTCCACATACGCATATTTGGCTACTACCGTTGCGACGTAAAGAGAGCGATCCCCTCGGGTTATGACTGGCTCCAAACCCCCTTCGACATCCGTGATAGCACCGGAGCGCTTCATCTTAACCCGCATCGAGGTCTGCGACATTTGGATCGTCGCCGTCCGGTCCCCGTTTGCCTTCTCAGCCTTGGAGTCCACCATGAGAGCCACCGGTTGCGCTCGCGGTAGAAACACATAAATGGCCTTCTTGATGTCCACCTTCCCGTACAGCCGCTCATTGAGCCTAGGGACACCCATCAACTCCAGCGCTTCTCTGGTAACGTCCTCGGCGATGTCCTGAGGCTTGTCAGTCTCTTCACGGAAGATGGTCAACGCCTGTTGGCGATAGTCCATTAGAGCCTGAACCACCATAGACATCGCTACCTGTTCAAGGCGTTCTAACTGATCAAGGTCCATGTGGTTCGCGTATCAGCCATTGCAACGCTTTCGGGGTCTATGTCAATACCAATCCACCTCCGGCCCATCTGCTTTGCGACCACAGTTGTCGTTCCTGAGCCAACAAAGGCATCCAAGATGACGCCTCCAAGCGGTGAGAATAGTTTGATGACCCGGCGGGCCAGTTCCTCTGGGAATTCGGCCTCATGACGGCTGTGCCTCGTAACCGACGGTATCTTCCATACGCCTCTTGAACCCCATTCGGACCAATCGTCCGGGCTAAGCCGTGCTCTGTCGTACTCCGTAATTCCTGGTCGACAAAAGATGTAGATGTGCTCAAATTCGTCCACAGCACGATAGGAATTGGAGTGCCATTGGCTATTTTTCCAGCAGGGGTCTTTATGCCATATCCGCTGGTCGTACAGGTAGAAGCCAGCCTCTTCCGTCCAAGCGGAGACCTGGGCACCTGTCAGCAATACCTTAGTCGGCACTGTGTGCTTGCCCCCACGAACGTTGTTGTTCTCAAGGCGTCGCTGGATGGTTTGTTCGCTACAACCCAATAAAGCGGCAAGCTCATGCCGATTGGCGGTTGGATGCCTGGCCTTCACCTCTAGAATCTGTTCCCTTGTAATGTTGACCTTCTTACCGCGGACGTTATCCGCCTGAAAGCGGGGGATTTCAGGCGCAGGATGGCAGAGGATGTCCCCTATGTTGATGGCCAGGAAGCCGCCGGGCTTGATGATACGAATATGGGCTTGAATGACCGAGCGCATCAAATCGGCCCACTCATCAAAGGTCATATCACGTTCATAGGACTTTCCGACGTTATACGGCGGGGACCAAAAGCTAAGGTCTACGCTGTCGGCGGGCAATGTCTCTAGAACATTACGTGCGTCACCTTCTATAATACGATCAACCCAGGGTAACCGCTCTGTCTCCAACACGGTGTCCACTCCCATTTAGAGCATCAGTGGTTCTCTGGTTGTCTGCGGGCCGACAAGTTCGGCGTGAGGTGGGCCGCTTGCCCGTGGAATTTGCCGACATTCTAGCCATCTGGCAAGCAGTGTCAAGGTTACGACTATTGTGGCAACCAGCGAATTCTTGGATATGTCGTTCCGAGTGTTTCTCACTGATCTAGACTACTCTACGCAAACCCCTGCCTGTCGACGTATGCCGTCAGTTTTGGGCAACAAAGAATTCGGTTCTACTCCCGATAGGGATCGTCCGACGGCCAGCTAACGGCTGCATACAAGGTTTATTCGTAATTGCCATGACCGCGACATAGTTTGAGTTTAGGTGTCGGGGTTGGGGCGCGTCAACAGCAAATTGTCAGTAGCGGGACGGGTTGACTAGAGGGGCTGATGTCGGGCGGCGGGGTGGGTCAACCTTGACTGCCCAAGCTAATGGGCGGCATACTGGCATCGCCTCGTTCCTAGCCTCTGTGCCGCTGGAGACTCATGCCTACAGCCAAGATTAACGGCGTCAATGTTTACTACGAGAGCCACGGAGAGGGGTTTCCACTGGCGCTGGCCTACGGGTTAGGCGGCAGCACGGTGCAGTGGGAGCCGCAGGTTGATGCCTTGTCCAAGCGCTATCGGCTGATACTTTGGGATCCCAGGGGGCACGGCGGCACCGATTCTCCCCCAGAGGCCAGCGACTACGGCCAGGATATCTCGGCCAACGACCTGAAGGGGCTGCTGGACCACCTGGGTATCAAGCAAGCCTACGTCGGGGGCCTGTCGATGGGCGGGGGGATTGCCGTGCGGTTCGCCGCGCTGTACCCGCGGCGCGTTGCGGCCCTGCTAATCTTCGATTCGGCAACGGCGTCGGGAAGGGGCCCGACCGCGGAGTCCCGAAGAGTCCGGGAGGAGATAATCCGCCTGGCCGAGACGGAAGGGATGGCGGCGGTGGCGGAGTTTTCGATAAAGCACAACCCAAACGTGACGAGCAGTCCGGGGAGGAGCAAGGGCCGGGCCGAGCGCATCCGGCGGATGTACACGTCGCTCAATCCAGTGGGGTACGCCAACAATTGCCGGATGCTGCTGAAAGACGGTTTCGACAGCAGCCTGCTGGAGGGCATCGACGCGCCGACTTTGGTGCTGGCGGGAGACAAGGACCCGGCGTTGCCTGCCTGCCGGTGGATCCACGAGAAGATAAGGGGGTCGAGGCTGGTGGTTATACGGGATGCGGGGCATCTTTCCAACCGGGACCAGCCGGAGGCGTTCAACGAGGCGACGATGGACTTCTTGGCGGGGGTGGACGCGGCGCGTGAAGTTGAGGGGTTTCGGGGCTAGGGGGAATTTGCGTTGCTGCGGCTGGCCGTTCGCCCTTCGATTTCCCTCAGGACAGGCCCTTCGATTTTCCTCAGGACAGGCCCTTCGAGAACCTCAGAGTGAACGGACGGCTTGGGCCCAGGCTATGTGATGGACTTAGTGCGGGGGATTGGCGAGTTGGGGGCGGGAGGTGCACGGGTGGACGTCGGATGTTGGGGCGCCGCGTAGGGGCGAAAGATTTTTCGCCCCTACGCGCTACATGGTTAGGTGCAGGCAGCCCAGTTCGCCCTTCGATTTTCCCCTTCGGCTAGCTCAGGACAGGTTTAGGACGAACACCCCAGCCTGGGGTTAGAGTATGTAATATCCTTGGTGCAGGGATTGGCAAGTTGGGGCCGAGATTCCCGCCTCCGCGGGAATGACGTGTGGGAGGCGGGAATGACTGTGGGAGGCGGGATGACGAGTTGGGCGAAGGGGTATATTGCGGAGGGGGTGGGTTTAGGGTGCGTCACTTAGAGGGTTTGGGTTGGCTCTTTTAGAAGTCGAAGACCTTTCGATCCGGTTTGGGGGGATTCTGGCCCTGGACGGGGTGGGGTTCTCGGTGGACGATGCGGAGATTGTGTCGATTATCGGCCCCAACGGGGCCGGGAAGACGACGGTGTTCAACTGTCTCACCCGCGTCTACGACCCCATGAGGGGGTCTATACGGTTCATGGGCCGCGACTTGCTCAGGATGCGCCCTCATGAAGTCATCGCCAACGGCGTGGCGCGGACGTTCCAGAACCTGGAACTGTTCTCGTCGATAACGGTGTTGGAAAACCTGCTGGTAGGGCAACACTCGAACATAGGGTACAGCGCCTTGGACGCGGTGTTTCGGCTGCCCAAGCAGAGACGGGAGGAGCGGGAGGCCCGTTCGCGGGCGGAGGACACCCTGGGACTCTTGGAGCTAGAGCAGGTGCGGGACACGCCCGTCCATGCGCTGCCGTATGACGTGAAGAAGCGGGTTGAGATAGCCAGGGCGCTGGTCTCCCGGCCTAGGCTGGCGCTGCTGGACGAGCCGGCGGGCGGGCTGACCCACCAGCAAGTAGATTCGATAGCCCACCTAATTCAAAGAATCCGGACGGAACTGGGGGTGGCCGTGCTGCTGGTGGAGCACCGGATGGGGCTAGTGATGTCTGTTTCGGACAGGGTGTGCGTACTCGATTTCGGCCGGAAGATCGCCGACGGGACGCCGGCAGAGGTCCGTCGCGACCCGGAGGTAATCCAGACATACCTGGGGACGTCGAATGCTGACGCTTAGGGACATTCATGTGTCGTATGGGCAGGCTCCCGCCCTGCACGGCGTGTCGCTGGAGGCGCCGGAGGGCCAAATCGTGACTATCCTGGGGGCCAACGGAGCGGGAAAGACCACCACTATCAGGGCTGTGGCCGGGCTGCTGCCGGTCCTGGCCGGGTCCATCGAGTTTGCAGGCCGGGAAATCGCCGGGCTGTCTACCGAGGCCATCGTGAGGCTCGGCATTTGCGCGGTCCCGGAAGGGCGGCAGCTATTCGGCGAGATGACGGTGTTGGAAAACCTGCGGCTGGGAGCCTATACCAGCGGCGAAGGAAAGGACTTCCGCCGACAGATGGAGCGGGTGCTTTCGTACTTCCCGGCGCTGGAGGAGCGTCTGTCGATAGCGTCTCACCTGTTGAGCGGAGGGGAGCAGCAGATGCTGGCCATCGGGCGGGCGTTGATGGCGCGGCCCCGGCTGCTGCTGCTGGACGAGCCTTCGCTGGGGTTGGCGCCGCTGCTGGCCCAGGATATGTTTGCCAGAATCAAGAGCCTGAGCGACGGGGAGGGCATAACGGTATTGCTGGCGGAGCAGGCGGCGAACCTGGCTGTGGGCATCGCCGGGTACGGCTACGTATTGGAAGGGGGCAAGGTGGCGCTGGGGGACACGGCCCGGAACCTGCTGGACAACGACGAGGTGCGCAGCGCCTATTTGGGACTATGAGCGTGGGCCTGTGCGCACGGCCTGAGCATTAAAAGGGCACGATATGGAACTCTTTCTACAACAGCTAATCGGCGGCATCGCCAGCGGCAGTCTTTACGCCATCCTGGCCCTGGGGATAGTGTTGATTTACCGGTCCACCGGGACCCTTAACTTCGCCCAAGGCCAGATGGCCATGTTCTCGACGTTCGTCGCCTGGTCGGCATTAAGCACGGCCATGGGCTTCTGGCCGGCTTTCTTCTTGACACTGCTGTCGGCCCTGGCGATGGGAGCCTTGGTGGAGTGGCTAATCGTGCGACGGGTAGAGGGGACATCCGACCTCAACTCCCTTATCGTCGCTCTGGGGCTTTTCCTGGTGTTCGACGGCTTGGCTCTCTATATTTGGGGGGCGCTGCCCAAGGGGTTCGGCCCCTTCAGCGTCTTCAGTGGGGGCGCGTCTTGCGCCGGGGACGTGTGCATTGGGCGGCTGAACCTGGGAATCCTGGCGACGTCGGTCGTCATTATGGCCCTGTTGTACTTGCTGTTCCAGCGCACCAAGTTTGGGTTGGCGATGCGGGCGACGGCGCAAAACCGGTTGGCCAGCCGGTTGGTAGGCATACCGGTGGGGCGCATGTTGAGCACGGGCTGGGCGCTGGGGGCGGCAGTGGGCGCGATTGCCGGAATACTGGCGGCGCAAAGCCTGGGGCTGGACATTCGCACCATGTTTTTTGTTTTGCTTTTCGCCCTGGCGGCGGCGGTGCTAGGCGGCCTGGACAGCCCGGTAGGAGCCGTGGTCGGCGGGCTGGTAATCGGAGTTGTGAAAAATATGGCGGGCACCTATACGCCCTCCAGCGTGGGCAACATCGACTTGGCCGTGGCCTTTGCAGTCATCGTGCTGGTGCTGATGTTGCGGCCCACCGGCATCTTTGGGCGGGCCGCCCGGAGGCGAGTGTAGCCGGTGCAAGCTGTCCTGCTCAAACCCAAGGCGGTCGGGTTGCTGCTGCTGGCAGTATTCCTGGCGGTGTTCCCATTTCTTCACGAGTGGCCCTTCTTCAGCACGTTCCTGGGGGAGTTCCGGACGTTCAACGCCACCATGTTCGCAGTCTGGCTGCTGATTCTGCTTGGCATGAACCTACTGACGGGCTACAGCGGGCAGGTGTCGCTGGGACACGCGGCGCTGGTGCTGGTCAGCGCATACATGACGGCGGTGCTGTCCCAGCAATACGGTTTTCCCTTGTGGGGCGCGATAGGGTTGTCAGCGGCAGCGACCGGCGTCGTTGGGTGGGTGGTAATAGGTATTCCCGCGGTGCGCCTGAGGGGCCCTTACCTGGCAATTGCCACTTTTGGGCTAATGCTGGCCTTTCCACAGATTCTAAAGCTGCAGGCCTTGACCCAGTGGACCAAGGGGGCATTGGGCATCAGGGGAAGCGCGGTGGAAACTCCCGGCCTTCTGGCAAGCGTGCTAGACGGCCGGGAGTGGATGTATTACGTCGCAGTAGCGGCGGCGGTGGTTATGACGGTGGTGTTCGTGAACCTTACACGAAGCCGCGTAGGCCGGGCGCTTGTAGCCTTGCGGGACAGCGAGATAGGGGCAGAACAGATGGGAGTCGACGTGCCGAGGCACAAGGCGATGGCTTTCGGCATAAGCTCGCTGTATGCGGGTATTGGGGGAGGGCTTTTCTTTGCCGTACAGGGATTCGTGTCTCCAGACAGCCTCGGGTTAATAGACTCGATTTTCTTCCTGGTGGCGATTGTGATTGGAGGGCTGGGCAGCGTATTGGGTTCTGTAATTGCAGCGTTGTTCTTAACCTTTCAGTCGGAAGCCATCAGCGAATTGTCCAAGGTCGCGCCGGGGGTCAACGACCTGCGGAACGTCCTGTTCGGGGCGGCCCTGATAGGGGCGATCATCCTGTTTCCCAGGGGCATTGCGGGATTTATCCAAAAACCTCGGTGGCAAAGATTCCAAGGGTGGAGCCTGGGCGGACTGCGGAGGCACTGGCCGCGGCGTTGGGTTTTCAGGCTGCGGCAAACGGGCCCCCGCCGACCTTAAGCAGCCAGGCCAGACTACGAGACCGCTACGGCATTCCAAGGCGATACCCCGGCGTGTGGTATAATCCGCCGTTAATTCGCCGGGTACGAACCGAAAACCGAAGGGATAGGCCTGTTGAAAGGTGATGGCATGAGATTCTCGCACAGAGCTTGGGCATGGGTTATTGCCGCGTTGCTCACCGCGGTGTTCCTAGTGGCAGCTTGCGGAGACGGCGACGGGGACACACCGTCGCCTACCGACGAACCTACGGTCACGGTCGTAGTCGAGGAAACAGAGGCGCCGGAGGCTACAGAGGAACCTACGGCCACGGCTGTCGTTGAGGAAACGGAGGCCCCGGAGACTACTGAGGAACCTACGGCCACGGTTGTCGTCGAGGAAACAGAGGCCCCGGAGGCAACCGAGGCGCCGACGCCCAGCGAGGACGCGATGGTCCCAGGGGTTACCGACGACAAGGTGGTGCTGGGGACCCATACGGCCCTCACCGGACCAGCCGCCGTGTACGCCCAAATCTCCGCGGCCATCAAGGCCTACTTCGACTACGTGAATGACACCAAGGGAGGAGTCAACGGGCGGACAATCGAGTTCCTGATAGAAGATGATTCCTACTCACCGCCCAAGACGGTGGACCTAGTCCGCAAGCTGGTGGAGCAGGACGAAATCTTCGCTTTGGTCAACGGCTTCGGAACGCCTACCCACCTGCAAGTCGTGGACTATCTCCAAGAGAAGGGGGTGCCCGACCTATTCGTAGGCACCGGCGCGACGGAGTGGGTGAAGGACCCGGAGGCCCGGCCCACGGTCTTTGGGTCGATTCCCAACTACGTGGCCGAGGGGATAATCCTGGGGCAACATATTGCCGAGACCTACCCCGGGCAGAAGCTGGGCTTGATGCGGCAGAACGACGATTTCGGCGCGGACGGAATGACCGGCATCAGGCGGGGAGTGGGCGACGCCCTGGACATCGTGGGTGAGGAGACGCACGAGGCCGTGGACTTGGACCTATCCTCCCAGGTAGACCGGCTCCGAGCGGCGGGAGCCGAAGTGATTGCAATTTGGGCCACACCCCAGCATTTTTCCACAGCGGTCAAACACGCGCGGTTGAACTTGAACTGGGACGTGCCCTTCGTGTTGAGCATAGTCAGCGCCAACGAATTGACCGTGCTCTTGTCCGGGCCGGAGGTCATCGAAGGCACCGTGTCCCTCGGGTATCTCAACTCGGCTTTTGAAATCGACAACCCCAATGTCGCCAAGCACCATAAATTGGTCCAGGACTACATGGGAGCAGAGAACGGCAATACGCTGACCCTGTACGGACAGTACATCGGCGAGTTGGTGGAGGAAGCCCTCAGGCGGGCCGGCAGGGACCTTACCCGCGAGGGCCTGATAGAAGCCGCGGAGTCGATATCCGATTTCTGGTGCTCAATATGCCTGGGGCCTGTCAACATGAGCGCCACTGACCACGACCCACTGCAAGGGGCGTTCCTGGTACGGGTCGAAGGGGGCAGGTGGGTGCGTTTCGGCGATCTGGTAACCTACGAGGGCGTCCTGCCCGGAGACATGACGGTGGAGGACTTGGAGAGGTAGCGGGGTCCAGCCTAAGCCTGACCTGTGATGCCTTGCTCCTGTGTGTCCGCCTCGGAACGCCTTTCCGTTCTATGGTCGTGAAGCGGTTGAGGGCCAGGGAATGAGCGAGCCTCCGGACTCGGCCGAGTTGGCGGAGTTCGTCGAAGTAGCCAGCCGCCGCGACGAAGAAATCGACCCGGCCACCACAGCCCTGCTGATCGCGGCGACGGAGTACCCTGACCTGGACATACGCGGCCAGCTAGGGGTCTTGGACTCGTTGGCGGCCGGAGTTACAGACCGCCTGTCGCCGGAGCAGGACCCCCTTTACTGCCTCAACACCCTCAGCGAATACCTGTCCGACGACATTGGGTTCAGTGGCAATACTGAGGACTACTACGACCCTCGGAACAGCTTTCTGAACGAGGTATTGAGCCGCCGGTTGGGCATTCCCATCACCCTGGCGCTGGTGTTCATTGAAGTGGGCAAGCGGGTGGGCGTACCGTTGCTGGGAGTGGGAATGCCGGGGCATTTGCTGCTAATGCACCCGGAAGTGAAGGGGCTGTTCATCGACCCGTTCCACCGGGGCGTCCTGCTTTCAGAAGAAGAATGCGCGGAGCGGATGAGGCAGGCAACCGGGGCCGAAATCGCCTGGGACGCGAGGTTCTTGACCCCGTTGAACAACCGGCAGTACGTCGCCCGGATACTGCGCAACCTGAAGGCGATTTACTGGCGGGGCCAAGACCCCAGGCGGGGCCTGGCCATGAGCGAACGGCTGGTGGCGTTGTATCCGCAGTCGGCCCAGGAAAGGCGGGACCGGGGGTTGATGCACCTGCAGCTGGGACACCGCCGGGAAGCGTTGGAGGACCTGGAGTATTTCCTGGAAGGGGCATCCACCGGCGAGGACATAGAGGGAATACGCGAGCTGGTCAGCTGGTTGAAAGGTAGCTGAAGGCCGAGGGGTGGCCAGAGTCCGGGCCGGTTGGGAAGCGCCGCGCCAGGGTTTAGTCGCTGCGGTAGTATTCCATGCCCAGGTGGGTTATCTGCTCCTCGCCCATCAGCCACCTGAGAGTGTTCTTGAGCTTGGTCTGCTGGATGAACAGGTCGTGTTCGGGATAGACGGACCGGGCGTGATGGGGGCTCTTGAAGTAGAAGGACAGCCATTCCTGGATGCCCGCCATGCCGGCGCGTTGGGCGAGGTCCATGAACAGGACCAGGTCGAGGACCAGGGGGGCGGCAAGCACGGAATCGGAGCACAGGAAGTCGACCTTGATCTGCATGCGGCGGCCAAGCCAGCCAAAAAGGTCGATGTTGTCCCAGCCTTCTTTGTTGTCGCCCCTGGGCGGGTAGTAGTTGATGCGCACCTTGTGGTAGGCGTCGGAGTATAGCTCCGGGTACACGTCGGGCTGGAGGATGTATTCGAGGACGCCGAGCTTGGACTCTTCCTTGGTCCTGAAGTTTTCAGGCTCGTCGAGGACCTCGCCGTCGCGGTTTCCGAGGATGTTGGTGGAAAACCAGCCGTTGAGGCCCAGCATCCTGGCCTTCAACATGGGGCCGAGGACGGTCTTGACCAGGGTCTGGCCGGTCTTGAAGTCCTTGCCGCATACGGGGACACCCTGGTCTCGGGCCAGCCTTTCCATGGCGGGTATGTCCACGGTGAGGTTGGGCGCGCCGTTGACGAAGGGGACTCCTTCCATGAGCGCGGCGTAGGCGTAGAGCATGGAGGGGGCGATGCTTTCGTTCTCGTCGTGGAGACCGCCAACGAAATTTTCGATGTCCTGGTGAACGTCGGTCTCGGTAATGAATTTTTCGGTGGAGGCAGCCCAGACCATGACCAGGCGGTCGCAGCCGTTGTCCTCTTTGAAACGCCGGATGTCGTTTCTTATGGCCTCAACGGAGGCGGGCCTGGAGCCGGCGTCGTTGAGGTTGGTCCCATTGATGCGGCGCACGTAGTCGTTGTCGAAGACGGCGGGCATGGGATCGACGGACTTGAGGAAATCGGCAACGGGTTCGACCTGGTCGTGGCGGTCTAGGACGCCGGCCTTTACGGCGGCGGCGTAGGCGTTGTCAGGGATGGGGTCCCAAGCTCCGAAAACCAATTGGTCCAGTTCGGCCAAGGGAACGAAGTCTCGAATGAGGGGCGACCGCCCGTCGGTGCGCTTGCCGAGGCGGATGGCGCCGAGTTGAGAGACGGAGCCGACGGGCATGCCGGTGCCGCGGCGGACGTGCTCGACGCCGGCGATGAAGGTGGAGGATACCGCGCCCAGGCCGACGAGGAGGACACCAAGTTTGCCGCCGGCGGGGCTGATGCCGGGCGCGCCGGTTGCGACGAAGTCCTTGGGTTCCAAGCTGACGCCCTGGCTGCGAGCAAGCTCCAAGAGCGGCTGGTGCCATTGGGACGGGATTCTGCCCGTGCCTGCCCAATGCTGAACCGTGCTCTGGCGCTTACCGAGGAGGGCTGCCAGTGCGGACTGACCACCGAAACGTTCGATTATCTGCTTTGCGTTGCTCATGGGGTGGATGATAACGGTTTTTTCGTTAATAGTCAATGGGGGGCTTTTGGATTGCCGGTTCGACGGCGTAACAAAACGTTTACAAGCTGGCAACATTGATTTAATAAGCGATTTTTAGACTACCGCCGGATAACTTGAAATCTATTGGGGGTGCTTCATGTTGCAAGGGGTGTTGCCTTCATTCAACTTGCGGAGGGTGTTGCCCTTCATCATAGCCGGCTTGCTGGCGGCTGGAGTCCTGGCGGGCTACAACGTGGCCTTTGCTACGGACGATGTCGCCGTAGAGAGGAATACCACGGACATCGGCAATCTGACCACGATGATTGCCGCCTTCTTGGTGTTTTTCATGCAGGCTGGCTTCGCGTTTCTTGGAGCGGGACTGATACGGTCCAAGAACACGACCAATTACATGACCAAGAGCTTCATGGACTTCGCCATAGCGTCGCTGTCCTTCTGGGCCTTTGGTTTCGCCATCATGATGGGCACCTCTGCAGCGGGTGTCCTGGGAACCAGCAACTTCTTCCTGGCGGACGGGGCGGACGACTGGCAGGTCTACGTAGACTGGATATTCCAGATGGTGTTCGCCGGTACCGCTGCGACGATAGTGGCGGGAGCAGTGGCGGAACGGACCAAGACGCAGGCCTACCTGGCCTACAGCTTCATGATAGGAGCCATCATCTATCCTCTGTACGGCCACTGGGTCTGGGGAGACGGGGGATGGCTGGGAGCCCTGGACAAGATCGACCTGCCCGGAGCAGCGGACTATGCAGGCTCCGGTGTCGTCCACGCGGTGGGCGGGTTCATAGCCCTGGCGGGAGCGGCGGTGGTCGGGCCTCGGATCGGCAAGTACAACGCCGATGGCTCGTCCAACGTCATATCGGGCCACAACACCACGTACGTAATCATAGGCACGTTCATCCTGTTCTTCGGATGGTTCGGGTTCAATATCGGCGGCAGCGACTCGATAGGGTTGAACGCGGTGAACACGCTGCTGGCCGGGGCCACCGGCTCGGTGGTGGCCCTGTACATCCAAATGATGCGCACGGGCAAGGCGGATACGCTGATGGCCTGCAACGGGGCACTGGCCGGACTGGTGGGAATCACCGCGGGGGCGGCCTACGTGGAGCCCTGGTCTGCGGTGGTAATCGGAGGAGTGGCGGCGCCGATAATGATGGGTTCGGTCGTGGTCATTGACCGGGTCCTGAAGATCGACGACCCGGTGAGCGCCATCTCGGTGCACGGCACAGCCGGACTCTGGGGCTTGCTGGCGGTGGGAATATTCGCCAGCGGCAACAACGGCGTGGAGGGACTGGTAGCAGGAGAGGGCCTGCAGATCGTGTCGCAGCTAATCAGCATGGGCGTGGTGCTGGCCTGGGCCCTGGTGACCGGGTTTGCCATGTTCCTGATACTGAAGGCGACGATGGGAGTGCGGGCCACGCCCGAGGAGGAACTGGCAGGTATGGACGTTTCTGAGCACGACCTGCCGGCCTACCCGGTGGAGTCGGCCTCGGACTAGGGGGCTAAGCCCCGGCTTCTCAGGCCGTGAAACGGTCGATGGAACAAGCAACCGCCCGCCTGTTGCAGCGGGCGGTTGCTTGTTTTCCGGTATCCGAAGTAGTGAATTATGTAACAAAGATTTAACAACATTGAAAAATTCATGTAACACATGAATGCGAAAGTAGTATCCAACGAACCGGACGGGAGTAAGGAAATGGAAATCATCATAGCGGCAGCGGCATTCGCAGGGTTGTTTGGGATGTGGGTGGTATTGCCCCGGAAATTCCTCCGCAAGTAGACTCTAGAAGGCAACTCCGGCGGAATAGCCCGGAGTTACCAATCCCCGAGGTCAGTCCATGTGCGTCAAGACGGATGCCATGGGCTGATTTTATTGTCCGAGGTATGCCAGCGGGACAAGGCGGGGGACGAGCAATAGCGTAGGGCAGGTGATATACTGGTTGGCCTGAAAACTGCTGAAACGACGGTAGAGATGCGACGGCACTTCAAGACATCTAGTAGAGTAATGGTGGCCGCCCTTTTGACAGGCGGCCTTTTGCTGGCTTTTGTAGCCTCCCACGGCTGCGACGCCAAGGGGACGAGTCCGGCCGCGGGAGAGGCGGCGGTAGCCTCGGCGCAGGTTTAGGGATCGGCAGGGCCTTTTCGCGACATTTCACCCCCGATCCGCTCTGATAGCGGGCCTGTGGGCTTGGCTGTGCTTCTAGGGATCGTTCTTGGGCAGGACCAGCGAAAGCCTTCACTGCTGGTTGTTTCGAGGGATTGAGCACCTAGAAAACAAGAGAGCTTCGCTACTCACGCGCCAGCGGAGGCAAGGATTTTAGACCCCTCGCTGACGCTCGGGGTGACAAGTGAAAAACCCTGCTATTCGGCGGTGGTGCCGCCGTCGATGACCAGCTCGGAGCCGGTCATGTAGGACGATTCGTCGGAGGCGAGGAAGAGGACGCCGTAGGCGACGTCGTCGGGGGTGGCCAGCCGGCCGAGGGGGACCCGGGACAAGCGTTCTTCAAGCTTGTCGGGATTGTCCAGCAGTTCCTGTAGGAAGGGCGTCGCGACGGGGCCGGGGTGGACCGAATTGCAGCGGATGTTGTCGTTGGCGTGCTGGAGGGCTGTGGCCTTGGTAAACAGGCGGACCGCGCCTTTGCTGGCGGTATAGGCGGAGGAGCGGCCGATGCCGACGATGCCGGCGGTGGAGGAGATGTTGACGATGGAGCCGCCGCCACTACGGCGCATTGCGGGGATGGCATGCTTGGTGCCCAGGAAGACGCCGTTGACGTTGATGTCCATCAGCCTTTGCCATTCTTCGAGCGGGATCTGATCGATGCCGAGGGTACCCAAGGTGATACCGGCGTTGTTGACCAGGATGTCCAGCCTGCCGTATGTGCTCTCGGTCAATTGGACCATCTGTCGCCAGTCCTGTTCCTGGGTTACGTCCAGGTGGGCGTAGGTCACGTCGCGGCCCAACTCCCTGACTTCCGCTTCCAGCTTCATGCCCTCGTCATCCAGGATGTCGCCGAAGCACACCCTGGCGCCCTCGTTGGCGAAGAGTCGGACTTCGGCGGCCCCCTGACCGCGGGCTCCGCCGCTGATTATGGCCACTTTGCCGTCTAACCTTGCCATGGGAAACCCTCCGTAGTTGATTCACGCAATTGACGCTCCACCACTGGGAGCGTGGACATTCGCGGCTTAGAGCAGGACTGCCCTGTCACTACAAGCTGTTCAGGACTTCCAACTGCCCGTCTACGGTAGCCAGGTCGGGCAACAGCTTCAGGATGTATCCGGCTTCGTCGATGACTACAGCGGGGCGACGCCCTTCGGCGGGATTGGCCAGGTATCTTTCGTCTCCCGGCTTGGACATGCCAAAGGAGGCTGCGATTTCTCTGCCGGGGTCGAGGAGGATTGAGAAGGGGAGTCCTTCCCGCTCGACCCAGTCCCGGTTGGCCTGCCCGTCACGGTCGTTGACTCCGAAAACCTGGATGCCTTTGTCCTGGAAACCGGCGTGGTTGTCACGGTACCCGTGACTGTGGCGGGTTCAATTTCCGCCGCCGGGAGAGGAGAAGAACCAGAGCCAGACTTTCTTGCCCGCGAGGTCCGAGAGTTTGACTTCGTTACCAGTGTGGTCGACGGTGGTGAAATCCGGCGCTTTGTCTCCCTCTTGTGGCATTGCGTTTCTCCTAGTCTTGACCGGCGACGGGCCGGGTATGCTGATTACATGGGATAGCGGGATTATATCAACCTTAGCGGCGAGGGGTTTACGCGGCAGTTGTCTCACCAATGGTGAATCCTTACAATGTGCCACGGTTTAGCCGCCTTCGGAGAGCGGCCGGGCGGGTACACCTTTGGTTAGGAGTTCAATGGCGCCATGCTGGAGCACATGGGGATACGGTGGGGATACGTCTTTCTACATGGCGCGGCCTACTTGGACGGCGAGGAAATCAAGGACTTGATGGTCCAGGCGGTGGAGATGTACCTGGCCGGGGATGATGAACGGGAGATCAAGAGCGCCGGATTCGATGGCAAGCTGTACACGGAAAGGAAGTATGAGGTGATCGGGGCGCTGGGCGGGCAGCGATTCGACGCGAAATTGGAGACATCGCAAGGGGAGGACCAGGCGGCGTTTTTGGTCAGCGAGCAGTCGCGGGGGATGGGGTCGTTTATTTCGAGGAATTAGGGGCGGGGAGCCTTTGCGCGACGCTCAGGACGGGACCAGGCACCTGGGCGGTGAGGGCAGATTTGAGGGGATGGTTTAGCACAACGGCGGCTGTCCGTTCCCCCTTCGAGAACCTCAGCAACTGTCTTTAATGCCAAGAAGATTGAGGGATAGGGCTCCAGTGGCGATTGTGCTTGACCATGACGTTGAGTATGGTGAGCAGCTTGCGCATGCAGGCCGTAAGGGCCACTTTCTTGGGTTTGCCGGCGTCACACAGCCGCTGGTAGAAGTCCCGCATGACCGGATTGTACCGGGTGGCCACCAAGGTCGCCATGTAGAGTGCAGCCCGCACCTGACTGCGCCCTCCCCATACCTGGCGTTTACCCCTCAGGGCGCCGCTGTCCCGGTTGAAGGGCGCCACGCCCACCAGAGCGGCGATCTCACCGCGGTTCAAGGCGCCCAGTTCGGGCAGGTCGGACAAGAGAGTCATGGATAGGACCGGCCCCACACCTGGAGTGCTTCTAAGCAATTGGTCTTTGTCCTTCCACATGGGGGAAGAACTGATGAAGTCTCCCAAGTCCTGGTCCAGACCCTTCAGGTTCTCTTCCAACCAAAGGATGTGGTCTTGGACCGTGGGGCGTATACGCTTGGTGGCAGTTTTGAACCGGTTTCTCTCTGAGGTGATCATTTCCACCAGTTGGCGCCTTCGGGCGACCAGAGCCTTTAGTTCCTGGGCGTCGGGGCCTGGCAGGGGTCTGGGGGCCGGACGCATGGCGTGGGCGTCCAGGGCATCGGTTTTGGCCAGTTTCCCGCCAGCGCGGGCGAAGTCCCGCGCCTGCCGGGGATTGACTACCGCTATAGCCAGTTGGGAGCTGGCCAATTCTGCCGCCAGGGCCATTTCCATTCCACCGGTGGCTTCCAGCACCACCAATTGGGGCGCCAATTTCCCAAGACGTTTCACCAGCCGGCTGATCCCCCGAGAGTCGTGGGAGACCTGCCAAGCCTCACCGGTAGGCCGCACCGCCACATCCAAGCGGTCCTTGGAAACATCGATGCCAACAAACAACAAGGATTCTTGGTTCATACATCCACCTCCTCCAAAGATGTCTCTCCCTAACTCTGACCCATCCTTGCATAATTCGGGCTCCACTGCCCGGTCAACTGTTCGGGCTCCGAGTAGGCAGGACGTGACGACCCTGCTGAGGTACGGTCTTCCGACCTGGGACGAAACGGTCTGCCACGTCCATGTTTAAGATACAAGGACGAACGGACAGCCTAGTCGCAGGTACAAGAGACGCGCTGGGGCGAAAGATTTTTCGCCCCTACCGGTTGCAGGCGTAAGGTGTTGGGGAGTCGGGATGGTGCCCATAAACAGGGGGCCAGATTCCCGCCTGCGCGGGAATGACGGGTTGGGGGGCGGGGGCCGGCGTTGCCAGGGCGACCACAAGGGTCGCCCCTACGACAGGCCCAAGGCGAACGGACAGCCTAACTTCCGGGCATGTAGGAGGGTGTGGGGCAGTGCAGGCTCCTGGAGTCACCGTTTACAAGGGGGCCGCCGTGTGTGAAAATTGCCTGTAGGGGCACTGACAAGGGCAAAGCTGAGGGCAGGGGCGAGTACACTGTCTGGTAGCGACCGTATATTGGAGGTATAAGCATGGCAGAGAACGGTGGCGGTATTGAAGCGCTTCTGCAAGAAGACCGGTCTTTTCCGCCGCCCGATGCCTTTCGAGAGCGGGCCAACATAGCCGATCACAAGGTGTACGAGGAAGCACTAAGGGACCCGGAGGGGTTCTGGGCCAAGCTGGCCGAAGAGCTTCACTGGTTCAAGAAGTGGGACAAGGTGCTGGATTGGGACCCGCCTTACGCCAAGTGGTTCGAGGGCGGCAAGCTCAATGTCTCCTATAACTGCATAGACAGGCACCTGGCCGCGGGGCGGCGCAACAAGGCCGCCCTGATTTGGGAGGGAGAGCCCGGCGACTGGAAGGTCTACACCTACGGTGACCTTTACCGGGAGGTGTGCCGCTTCGCCAACGGGCTGAAGAGCCTGGGGGTCCAGAAGGGCGACCGGGTGACCATCTATCTGCCCATGGTGCCGGAATTGCCGATAGCGATGCTGGCCTGCGCCCGCATCGGCGCTCCCCACAGCGTAATCTTCGGCGGCTTCAGCGCGGAGTCTATCCGGGACAGGCTGAACGACTCCCAGTCCAAAGTGGTAATCACCGCGGACGGCGGCTACCGCCGGGGCGGCATCGTGCCGCTCAAGCAGAACGCCGACGAGGCGTTGACCGAGTCCCCAAGCGTAGAGCGGGTGGTGGTGCTGCGCCGGACCGAACACGCCGACGACCGGATGGTTCAAGACCGGGACGTGTGGTGGCACGACCTGGTAGCGGACCAGCCCATGACCTGCGAGCCCGAGCATATGGACAGCGAAGACATGCTGTACATGCTGTACACCAGCGGGACCACGGGCAAGCCCAAGGGGATAGTCCACACCACCGCGGGATACCTGCTGGGGACTTATATAACCTCGAAGTGGATATTCGACCTGAAGGACGACGACGTTTACTGGTGCACCGCCGACATAGGGTGGGTCACCGGGCACAGCTACATCGTTTACGGGCCGCTGGCCAACGGGGCCACGTCGGTGATGTACGAAGGCTCGCCGGACTATCCAGATTTGGACCGTTTCTGGGCCATAGTGGCCAAGTACGCGGTCAGCATCGTGTACACGGCCCCCACCGCCATCCGCACGTTCATGCGATGGGGCGAGGAGTACCCGCAGCGTCACGACCTTTCGTCCATCCGGCTGCTGGGATCGGTGGGGGAACCCATCAACCCGGAAGCGTGGATGTGGTACTGGACGCATATCGGCGGAGGACGCTGCCCGGTGGTGGATACCTGGTGGCAGACGGAGACGGGCATGATCTTGATTGCCCCGCTGCCGGGAATCACCACGCTGAAGCCAGGCTCGGCCACACGTCCTTTCCCGGGGATCCAGGCGGAGATAGTGGACGAGGCGGGCAACACGGTGGGGCCGGGGGGTGGCGGCTACCTGACGATAAAGCGTCCGTGGCCGTCGATGCTGCGGAACATCTACGGGGACCCGCAGAGGTTCGTGGAGCAGTACTGGTCACGCTATCCCAGCATTTACTTCACGTCGGACGGGGCGAAAATCGATCAGGACGGCGATTTCTGGCTGCTGGGCAGGGTAGACGACGTGATAAACGTGTCGGCCCACCGGATAAGCACCATGGAGGTGGAGAGCGCGCTAGTGGACAATCCCAAGGTGGCGGAAGCGGCGTGCATCGGCAAGTCCCACGAAATCAAGGGGCAGGCCATCGTCGGATTCGTAACGTTGAAGAACCAGGTAGCGGGGTCGGACGAGGTGGTCGCCGAGCTCAAGCAGCACGTGTCGGCGAAAATCGGGGCCATGGCCCGGCCGGACGACATTTATTTCGCCGCAGAGCTGCCCAAGACCCGCAGCGGCAAAATCATGCGGCGTCTGCTGCGGGACGTGGCCGAGGGGCGGGCGTTGGGCGACACGACGACGCTGGCCGACCCGGCGGTTGTGGAGTCGCTGAAAGAGCAGTACGGGGACGACGAGTAGGTGGCGCAGTGGTCTAATCGCTAGGATCTGGTAATGCAGGCAACCGATAGAACATTTAGGGAAATCATCAACAATAGCATCGAGTTTATCGTCCCAGTCTTTCAGCGAGACTATAAGTGGGGACCCAAAGAGTGGCAACGTCTGTGGGGGGATGTCAATCGCGCCGGTTCTGGGAACCCCCACGCCGGACACTTCCTTGGTTCTCTCGTCCAGATTGATACAGGGAATACCACACCAGCTCTTAGCAGTTGGCTAGTCATTGACGGCCAGCAAAGGTTAGCCACCTTGACACTTCTCTTGTCAGCGCTCCGAGATCACATTGAGGCCGCCGGTTGGGATGGGGAAGGAACTGATCTGACGGTCGAATCGCTGAATGACTTGTTCCTCAGGAACCGGCACGCTAGAGGGGATGCAAGGTACAAGCTGTCCCTCAGACGCGCCGACAACGCTACGCTCCATGCCATAGTCGACGGTCAAGACCTAGGCAATATCGATGGCAGTCTATCGGAGCAAGTAGCGGACGCCTACAAATATTTTGTGGGGCAGTTACCAAGTTGCGACCCTGCCGCACTCTACAATAGCATCGCCTCGCTGCGAATTGTGGAGGTCACCCTAAAACGCGACTACGATGATCCGCAGTTCATTTTCGAGAGCCTCAACAACACCGGCGTAGACCTGTCTCCGGGCGACATGGTGCGCAATTATCTCCTAATGGGCCTTGAGGAACAAGAACAAACCAGGTTATACACGGAATACTGGAGGATCATCGAAGGGTACTTCAGGGATCCAGGCGGCCAGCTGAACGATGACGGGTTCAACTCGTTCCTGCAAAACTACCTCGCTCTCAAACGAAGGGAGCAACGGCCTATTCCTGAGAACCTCCTCTACGAAGAGTTCAAGAACTACAAAGAGAAGATCCAAGGGGAGACCAACCTCGAGCAATTGCTAGCGGATGTCAGGCGGTTTGCGGGGTATTTCGCTGCCTTCCGGGGCCGTCAACTGATTCCGTCCCAGAAGCTTGCCGATGCAATGCTTTACGTGCGCCGCCGCGGAACTACGCCAACGACCCTTGTAATGAGACTCTGGGACTGTTACGACCGCCAGCATACGCTCACGGAAGAGGATTTCATACAGGCGTTGGTACTCATCGAGAGCTATCTATTACGTCGGGCCGTCATGGGATTTCAGACCCGGTGGAGCAGCTACTGGAGCAAATTTGCCGACATGGCTCGCAACATAGACCAATCGCCTATTGAGACGATAAAGTGGTCCCTTCGAAGTCAGGCGGAATGGTATTGGCCGTGGCGATTCCCTGGCGATGTAGAATTTGCCAAAGCACTCCGCGAAAGGGATATCTATGAACTTGGCCTAATCTGCAATCGTATACTGGAGCGGTTGGAAGAGAGCTTTGAGAGTAAAGAGGAAGTCTCCACCAGCAAACTCCAGATCGAACATATCATGCCTCAGACTTTAAACAAAGAATGGAGGGATATGCTCGGCGAGGATTGGGAACAGGTTCATTCCGATTGGCTACATCGGCTAGGGAACCTTACATTGACAGGTTACAACCCCGAGATGTCGAACTATTCCTTCACGAAGAAGAAGTCTTTTTACAACGAAAATCCGCTACGCCTCACCCAGTTCGTCCGGGAACAGCCGGTGTGGACTGCGGTTGAGATGGAAAAGCGGGGCAAGCAGTTGGCTGAGCGGGCGCTGAAGATATGGCCGTATCCCGATGTAAGTTAGACACAATCGTGTAGCGGCGCACATCAGTGCTCCCTGACCCAAACGAAACTCAGCCGCAAGGAATTTAACGGAGAGTTCACCAATGACAACAGCACCCGCCCCCGACCCGGAAGCTACCCGGAACCATGTTGCTCATTGCCGGCAGTATATGGAAAACGCCCTGGAGGCTTTGAGAAACAACGACCCCGGGAAGGCCGGAGAACTGATTTGGGGCAGCATTACCCAAGCCGTACATGCCGTTGATGCTTGGCGCGGACCAGTGATTGGCGACCACCGGGGGTTGCTTAACTTTGCCACGCGGATTGGCCGGGAGATTAACGCCCCCTATTTCCCGAACAATTTTGCGTCTGCGAAAGGCCTTCACGATAACTTCTATCACCCTGTAATCGAAATGGAAGACGTTGAAAATTTGCTGCCAGGCATTCAGCGGGCTATCGAGCAGATTCTGGCTCTGCTACCCAACGAGGTCGGCAACGGCGCAACGCCGAAGTAGGCCTATAATGTGCGCAATAGAACCATTGGCAGAGTCCGTCGTATGCTCTTGCAGCGGGTGAGAAACCGAAGAAAAGAAGCAGGATTAAAATGCTGGTGATGGAGTACGCATAGTATGGCAACCTATAGCAAGCACGAGGCCCAGGAATGGGCCTGGGAGAACCTGAAGGGGCAGTGGACGACCCTGATCACCCCGTTTACGCAGGACAACCGCGTAGACGAGGAGGGGCTGAGGCGCAACATCCGGCACGTCCGCAAGCTGGGCACCCGGGGCGCCGGGTGCACCTGGGGCATGGGGGAGTTCTGGAGCCTGACCCATGACGAGCGAACGCAGATCATGGACGTCCTGGCCGATGAGGCAAGGGACGGATGGCCCATCGGCGCCCACGTGACCCATACTTCGGCACCGGAGATGCTGTCGCTGGCCCGGCACGCCGAAACGGCGGGCTTCGACGTTTTGATAGTCGCCCCGCCCTACATGGTAACCAAGACCGAAGAGCAGGTCATCGAATATGTCCAACTGCTGGCCGAGAACAGCAACCTGGCGATAATGTTCTACAACTCGCCACAGTTCGGCATCGTGATGAGTCCTTCGGGGCTGGAGCGGCTGTGCCGGATACCCAACGTGGTGGGACTGAAGGAAGCCAGCTTCAACCAGCAACTGTCCATTGAGACGCACCTGTCGCTGGGCAAGGACTACGTAATCAGCACCCCGGACGAGTGGATATTCTGGAAGGGCAAGGAGCTTGGCTTCCAGCAACAGGTGATGTTTTCCAATACGTCGGACTGGCGGTTCGACACTCCGGAGTGCAACAACTACGTGCAGTTCGTGGAGCGGGCCACGCAAGGGGACCTGGACGAGCAGTTCTACGAGACCCACCTGCGGCGGCTGAAGGAGCTTTCCGACACCTGGTGGACCAGGACGGTGAACAAGTACAACGGCGCGCTGCCGGTGTCGATGGTCAAGTACTGGGGCGAGTTGATGGGAATGACGGGTGGGCCGGTGAGGCCGCCGCTGGCCGAGCTTACGCTGCAGGAAAAGCAGACACTGCGGGAGGAACTAGATCCCCTGAAGCCCAAGGCGCCGGTTCCTGCGGTGGCAGCAGTCCCCAATCCGCGGGTTGCTTGGCTTACCGGGAACAACAGCTTCTTTTCCGGGATGCTATTGATGGTCAGCGTCCAGAACGTGGCCGAGGCATTGGAAGCGGAACGGGGCGGAGCGGACGTGGTGGACATCAAGAACCTGCAAGAAGCCCTGGTGGGGTCTGGCCATCCCTCGGTGGTCAGAGAGGTGAAGGGGCAGATTCCGCCGGAGAAGCACGTGAGCGTGACGCTGGGCGTAGTGCCCAGCCAGCCGGGCACGGTGGCCATGGCTGCGTACGCCGCGGCAGCCCTGGACGCCACGTCGGTAAAGGTGGGGTTCTGCCAGACCGACTACGAGACGGCGGTGGAGACCCTGCGCCAGTCACGGCGGGCTATGGAGGGCTTCAACACCAAGCTGATAGGCTCGCTGTTTGCCGACAACCACCTGTACAACGGGTTGGACCCGCTGTGCATGGTGCAGCTGGCCAATGAGGGGGAGTGCGACGGGTTCTTGATAGACACCCTGAGCAAGGACGGCCGGAACCTGTTCGATTTCATTCCCGAGGCCAAGCTGAAAGAGATCGTGCTGGAAGGCAAGGAGTTGGGGCTCAGCACGTCGCTTTCGGGGCATCTGAAAATTTCAGACCTGGACGAACTGGCCCGGATCAACCCGGACATCGTAGGGGTGCGCGGGGCCGTGTGCAGCCAGGGGGAGCGGGACCGGGCGGTGGCCTGGGAGGCGGTGGCGGAGTTCAAGCGGCAGTTGGACATGAGGAAGAGCGGTGAAGTGGCGGTGCACGCCGACCAGCCCACGGTATCGGGGAACGGAACTGGGAACGGCAGCAGCGGCTGGGTGATCATCGACGGCCGGGGCAAGAGCTGCGCGGGGGTTATTGCCGCGCTTTCTTACCAACTACAAGGGGACAACCGGTCGATTGTTGAGGCCATCCTGGCGGATGCCCTGAACATATACGACGTCATAGTATGGGCGGAGAATGCGGGACATCACCTGCTGAGCCAGCGGAAGGAGACGGACGGCACGGTGAGGGTGCTGATCCAGCCCAGCGGGAACGGCCGGGGTTAGACCATGAACACCGGGGCGGAGTCCCGGTTGATGCGCTGCTCCTGTTGGATGCCGTCTCGCAGGAACTTGGGCAGGGCGAACATGCTCCGGTGGGACTCGCCGTCGTAGAACGTCAAGGGCTTGGATACCCGGCGAGCAATCATGTCGTCCAACTCCCCGTCCGTAAGCAGGGGAATGGGAGAATTGGAGGCCAGGGTGAATCCCCACAAGGTCCCGAACGCGGGAACGTGCACCTGGGCAGGGACCGTATGCTGGAAGATGGTGCTCAGGGTGTTGAAGATGGCGGTGAAGCACTCCTGATAGCTCAGGAGGCCGGAGGGGCCAGACTGGGTTACGAGAATGCCACCGGGGTTCAGCCTGGAGCGGGCAATCTCGTAGTATTCCTGGGTGTACAGCAGGAAGGCCGTTCCAGCCTCTAACGGGTCGACCAGGTCCATTATCATCACGTCGAAGGTCTGGCCGCCGCCGGACAGGTACTGCCTGGCGTCCTGGTGGCTGAGTTCGACCCTGGGGTCGTCGAAACTGCCCTGATGATGCCGGGGCAGGAATTGGCGGCAGATTTCCACCACCTCGCGGTCCAAGTCCAGCATGACGGCGCGCTCAACGGACTTGTGGGCCAGGACCTCGCGGAGTGAAGCGCCCTCGCCTCCGCCTGCTATGAAGACGGAGCGGGGGTTGGGGTGGAGGAGCATGGCCGGGTGAACGAGGGCTTCGTGATAGATGTGCTCATCCCTCTCGGTGGACTGGGTCTTGCCATCGAGGACCAGGCTGCGGCCGAACACGCTGGAGTCCAGGACTTCAACTTTCTGGAAGGCCGTTTTACCGGAATAGAGAACCTGCCGCACCTGGAGCATGACAGCCAGGTTCGGGCATATTGTCTCCAAATACCATTTGCCAGATATGTCCATATTCTCGTTGGACTGACCGCTCAGCCGGCAGCGGCCTTCTGGGTAACGCCCCGGGGGACTTCGATGATCTCCGGGTCCCGGCATTCCAGCTTGCCGACGAGGATGTCGGCGGCTTCCCTAGGCCTGAAGGAGGGACCACAGGCGAAGATATCGGCTGCGGCGTAGGCCAATTCGGGCCAGGTATGAATTGAAATGTGGGACTCGGCTATGGCCAGGATGCCGCTTACTCCCTGGGGGCTAAACCGGTGAAACGATTCGCCCACGACGGTGGCGCCCACCTCGCGGGCGGTGTTGAGTAGCTCCCTCCGTATGTAGTCGATGTCGTTAAGGAGCTTGGGGTTACAGTCGTTGAGCTCCAGCAAAAGATGAAGTCCTAGTCCATTCAATCACCTGCCCTCCTGCTTCAGGATTACTGGTCTAGCAGCGAAGAACAATTCTAATGGTCAAGTCTTGGGTAATCAATACCTTTGGAACCCTGAGAAAGAGGCGTCTCGGCGGCGGCCTTAGAAGGGAGCGTCTTCCGGGCCGCCGTCCCCGCCTGAGTCACCGTCGGTTCCCTTGCCCGGCCTGCTACGCCGGGCCCTGCGGCGGAGGTTCCTGCCAGCGAACCTTCCAGCTTTGCCGCCGCCGTTTCGCAGGGGCACCTGCTCGGGACCCCATTCTTTGGGGAACTGGAGAGTACGCACCGGGTAGTTGATGGTGATGTCCTCTTCGACCAGCCGGGCGTGCAGCAGCTTAACCAGCTCTGTCTGCACGATGAAGCTGTCCAGGCGGTTCTTGGCCTGGAGGAAGAGCCAGAAGTTGATGTTGGAGTCGCCAAAGCTCTCGTAGCCGAAGTAGCTGCCGTACTCCTTCACGGCCTGGGGGACGGTATCCAGGATTTCGTCCATGACCTCCTGGCAGACCTGCTCCACGCGGCGGAGGTCGCTGTCGTAGCTGACACCGCACACCAGGTAGACGTTAACCGCCGACACCGGCTGTTGAAAGTTGGTGATGATGGTCTCAGCAAAGCGATTGTTGGGCACAACGACCAGGTTGTTTTCCCAGGTGCGAATCCGGGTGCTGCGCCAACCCACTTCCACCACGTAGCCGGTGATCCCCCCTTCCAGGGATATGTAGTCTTCGGGGGCGATGACCCCTTCGGTCATCACGTATGTGCCGGCAAACAGGTTGGCCAGGGTGGGCTGCAAGGCGAGGGCCACGGCCAGGCCGCCCAAACCCAGTCCGGCGATGAGAGGGGTGATATTGATGTTGAGCAGGTCGAGCACCAACAGGCCGCCGAGGCCGTAGATGAGGACAACCGAGACGCGCTTGAGAAGGGGGAACAGCTTCAGGTCGACCACGTGCTGGGTCCGGGCCGCCAGATTATCCAGGTACCAGTCCATGGCGTTGGAGGTCAGAGCAACCACCAACATCACACCCATCACAACGCCCAGGAGTCCGATGACCCGGTCGACCCATGCCTGATGTGCCGGCTCGAGGTCCAAGAGCAACGTGAGCACGAGATATACGCCGAGAAGAACGACGCCGAAGTCAAGGGGCCGGCGGGTGGCGTAGAGCAAGCGGTTGTCGAGGTCGGTGGAGGTCCTACCGGCTATGCGCACAAACAGAGGGAACAGGAGCTTATGGAAGATTACCGCGGCGACGAGGGTGGCGAGAATGCCGACGGCGACAGCAGCCGGGTCCAGCCAGGCCGGGTCGCCGAGTCCGAAGCGGGCCAAAATTACGTGCATGGTCAAGCGCCTGCATGGCCGGGAGGGGCAACATTGGTCACGTTGGTGGGGGAACCCGGCCAGATTGCCGGAAAATTATAACATTCTTGATCCGGAGCGACGGGGATTGGGACTGCCAGCAGCGGCAAGCGCATAACGTCCGAATCAAGGGACGGATGGAGCTAGGGGATAGGGAGGTTCGAAATCACTGGAATTGTGAAAAGGCTTCCTGGCCGATGAGGGGCACGAAGCGGCACGGGCCCAGCATGCTGATGGAAAGGCCCTCCTCGGTGCGGACGGCGCGGACTAAGTCCTGTTGCTCCAGTGTTCCTATGGGAATAATCAGCCTGCCGCGGACAGCCAGTTGGGACACCAGGGATTCGGGCATCTTGGGTGAGGCTGCGGCGACGATGATGGCGTCGAATAGGCCGTGGTCTTGGCATCCCAATGTTGTGGAGGCCAACTCGACACTGACGTTATGGTGTCCCAACTCGTCGAGCAAAGCCTCGGCGCGCTGGGCAAGGGACGGCAACAACTCTACGGCGCACACGCGGCCGTGGGGAACCAGCAAGGATAGGACGGCCGCCTGGTATCCGCTGCCGGCGCCGACTTCCAAGACCCTTTCATGGCCTTGGAGGGCGAGAGCGGCCAGCATGAGGGCGACGATGTAGGGCTGGGAGACGGTCTGGCCCTCGCCGATGCTAACCGGCGTGTCGGCGTAGGCCATGTGGCGGTGCTCTGCAGGCACAAATCTTTCCCTAGGCACCCTCTCCATCGCCTGGATGACGGATTCGGCGCCCACTTTGCGCCGCAGGCTACTGAAGAGGTTTGTTCTAGCCTTGGTGAGGGCTTTATCCATGCGCCTGACCCATGAACAACCTCACTATAGCACGAGGGCTACCCAGCCACAACGCGGCGGCCGGCAGTTGGTTGACTCCCATGTGACCGTGTGCTAATCTCGACAGGTTCGAGGCTTAGACAACAGCATTATATAGGTTTTAGTAGATTTAACTTGGTGGAAGTTGAGTTAAACGACAAGTCTCGATGGCTTTCGCTGGGGCAAGCGTGCCGCTATCTGGACGTAAGCCAAGCGTCATTGCGCCAGTGGGCCGACGGAGGCTTGCTGCGGGTGTACCGCACTCCAGGCGGGCACCGACGGTTCTTGCGGGACGACCTCGATGCGCTGACCGACGCGGGTTCGGCGCCGTTGGATACGGACAGGAACGGCGAGATGGAGGGTTCGGCGCTGCGCCGGATCCGCCGCAGGCTGCAGCAAGTGACCGTGGCCAACCAGGCCTGGTACAGCAGCGTCGAAACCCAGGGACGGGATCGGATGCGGCTGTTCGGCCGGCGGCTGCTGTCCATTTTGACGCAACAGCCGGTAAGGCGACAGCAGCGGCAGGGGGCCCTGGAGGAATCGTATTTGCTGGGGCGGGAATACGGGAGCGAGATGTCGGACAGGGGCGTGACGCTGAAAGAGACCGTGGAGGCGTTCATCTTCTTCCGTAACATGGTGCTGGACTCGGCGACGGCGGACCACTGGGTGAGAATCCTGGAAATGGCCGACCGGGTCCTGCTGGGAGTTACGGATTCCTACCAAAACCGAGCCGCGGACAACACTGCTCCGGCTAATTCGTGACGTTAGAGAGACTTTCGGGAGGCATTGACCGTCAATGGACTTGATTGATCGCCAACTGTTGAACATGGTGCAGGGAGACTTTCCGCTGGTGGACCGTCCCTACTTGGACCTGGCGGAGCGACTGGAAATAGGCGAGCAGGAAGTAATGGACCGCCTGGGGCGTTTGAAGCAGTCAAACGTCTTGCGGCAGGTCAGCGCCATATTCGACACCCGCCGGCTGGGCTACAAGACGACGTTGGCGGCCATGGCCTATGACCCGGGAAAGCTCCACCGAGGGGCAATGAAGATTAACCAGCACCCGGGCGTGAGCCACAACTACGCCAGAGAGGGGTCGTATTACAACCTCTGGTTCACCGTAGCGGTGCCGCCGGACCACGACCTGGAGGCCACGGTGCACCAGATGGCCAGGGAAACGGGGGCTTTGACAGCCCGGATCATGCCTACCATCCGGTTCTTCAAGATTGGGGTCAACTTCGACATGGTCCGGCAGAAGGGATCGTCGTTCAACTTCAACCCGGACGGAGGACAGGCGGGCCAGTCGGCCGGCGACTGGAACAAAGTCGTGGCCGTGAGCGAAGCCGACCAGGCGGTAATTCGGGAATTGCAGGAAGACCTGCCCCTGATACCCAGGCCATTCGACGACATGGCGGGCAGGCTGGGCATGACGCCTGAGGAGTTGTTCGCCAAGGCGGCGGAGTTCCAAGACCGGAAGATAATGCGGCGGTACAGCGCGGTGCTGCACCACCGCAGGTCGGGCTTCAAGGCCAACGCTATGATCGTTTGGAAGGTGCCGCCGGAACGGTCAGAGGAGGTTGGGTCGATCATGGCCCAGCACCGGGCGGTGACGCATTGCTACGAACGACCGACGTTCCCCGACTGGCCGTACACGCATTTCACCATGGTCCACGCCACCTCCCAGGAGGGTTGCGAGGAGATCGGCAAGGAGATAGAGGAAGCAACCGGGATCAGCGACCGGCTGTTTCTCTACAGCACCCGGGAATACAAGAAGACCAGGGTGCGCTACTTTGTCGAGGACTATGACCGATACCGGGAGGCGACTTCTGCGGCCTCCCCGGCCCAGGCATAGGCGGGGCACAGATGCCGTCCTATTACCCGGCGTACCTGAACGTCAGAGACAGGCACTGCGTCGTGATTGGCGGCGGCGCGGTGGCGGAAGGCAAGATCGCACAGCTCAGGGATGCCGGAGCCAACGTCACCGTGGTGAGCCCGGAGGTTACACCGGCGATTCTGGAGGCGGCGGACCAGGGGCAGGTCAACTGGCTGGAGCGGAAGTACCAGGCGGGAGACGTGCAAGGGGCGTTTTTGGTAATTGCCACGACCAACGCCCGAACTGTGAACGAGGCGATTTTCCAGGAAGCTGAAGATGCGGGCATTCTAATCAACGTGGCTGACGTGCCGGCCCAGTGTTCCTTTATCGCTCCGTCGATAGTAAGCCGCGGAGCGGTCACGGTGGCCATATCCACGGGGGGCGCGAGCCCGGCCCTGGCGCGGAAATTCCGGGAGGAACTTACGGGCAGTCCCGTGATGGACTGGGCGGACCTGGCGGGGATGCTGTCCCAGGCCCGGGGCCAGGTGAAGCAGCGGGGGTTGGCGGTGGACCCGCAGAGGTGGCAGTGCTGCCTGACGACCGACTTGCTGGAACTGGCACAGAGTGGCAATGAAGAAGAGGCCCTGACCTGCCTGCTGTCCCGGTTGAGCGGCGGCGACACCGACCTCTGCCCGGACGCGGCCCGATGCCAGCCCAGCGGCTGCGGCCGCAAACCGGGTTAGACATGGGATATATCTTCTCGCACCCAGCAATTGATGCAACCGGCGTCCGAAGCCGCGACGCCGTTGGGACTTGTCTTGGCTAAGAGTAACGTCATAAGGATTGGAAGCCGGGGAAGCGCCCTAGCCCTGCGGCAGACCGACGAGGTCCTTTCGCGGCTGCGGCCGATGAACCCTCATTTGGAATTCGACGTGGTCGAGATCCGTACCCACGGGGACGTTAATCCCGACGCCTCGCTGGTCGGAATGGGACTGGGTGTTTTCGTCAAGGAAATCGAGCGGCAGTTGCAGGAAGGCCTGTTGGACATGGCGGTGCACAGCCTGAAGGATCTGCCCACCAGGATGGCTCCGGACCTGGCGGTGGGAGCGGTGCTGCGTCGGGAGGACCCCCGGGACGTGCTGGTCAACCGTTGGGGCTGCCCGATGGCTGATTTGCCGGAAGGGGCGCGAATAGGGACCAGCAGCCCGCGGCGACAGGCGTTGCTCAAATACTACTGCCCCCAGGTGACTCCGGTAGCCCTGCGAGGAAACGTGGAAACGCGGCTGCGCAAGGTCCGGGGCGAGGAATGCGACGGCGCCATACTAGCGGCGGCTGGCCTGGCCCGCTTGGGGCTGAGCGAGGAAATAGCGGAGTACCTGTCGCCGCAGCGGTTCGTGCCTCCGCCGGGGCAAGGGGCCGTGGCTGTCCAAATCCGCGCCGGCGATGACCGCATGCTGGGGATGCTCCGGCGTATAGAGCACATAGAGACCCGGCTGGCCGTCACGGCGGAGCGGGCGTTCCTGGAGAAGCTGGGAGAAGGCTGCCGCTTGCCCGTGGGCGCTTACGCCCAATGCCAAGAGGAACTGATGCTGATGACCCTGTTCGTTGCCTCGGGCGACGGAAGCAAGGTCTTCAGGTCCAAGCTGGAGGGACTGGCCCTGGACCCGCTGCAAATGGCCAGCGACGCCTACCTGGCCGTCGCGGAGCGGGGAGGAATGGAACTGGTGAACTTGGAGCACGTGGAACAACATACACCCGGGCTGGAAGAGTAGCAGTTGACCGGCAGAGTTTACCTGGTGGGCGCTGGCCCCGGAGATCCTGGGCTCATCACCGTGAAAGGGCTTCGTTGCCTGGAAAGGGCGCAACTGGTGGTCTACGACCGGTTGCTGGACCCCTCGTTGTTGGATAGCGCTTCCCCGTCGGCGAAGAGGGTGTTCGTGGGCAAGGAACGGGGCAGACAGGCGATGTCCCAGGACGAAATCAATCAGACACTGATAGACGGGGCTGCGGCGGGCATGGAAGTGGTGCGACTAAAGGGCGGTGACCCGTTTGTATTCGGCAGGGGCGGCGAAGAGGCTCTGGCCCTGGCGGAGCGCGGCATCCCGTTCGAGGTGGTGCCGGGAGTGACGTCTCCCGTGGGCGCGGCCGCATACGCGGGGATACCCCTGACTCACCGGGGGGTGGCTTCGACTTTCACAGTGGTGAGCGGCAGCGAAGACCCATCCAAATCGGACTCAGCCGTGCCGTGGGATGCGCTGGCCCGCACCGGAGGCACCCTGGTGGTGCTCATGGGTTGGAAAGAACTGGAGGGGATTGTAGGTTCACTGCAAAGCAACGGGATGGACCCGGAGACCCCGGCGGCCCTGGTGCAGTGGGGCACGTGGCCCAGGCAAAGGACCATTACCGGCCGACTGGAGGACATCGTTAGCAGGGGCCGTGAGGCGGGCTTGCAACCGCCGGTGGCAGCCATCGTGGGCAAGGTGGTAGAGCTTAGGGAACAACTGCGCTGGTTCGATGACAAGCCCCTTTGGGGGAAGAAAGTTTTGGTTACCCGCTCGCGGAGCCAGGCGTCGCGGCTAAAGCAGCTTTTGAAGGGCATGGGCGCCAACCCGATAGAGCTTCCGACGATACAGACCATGCCCTTGGACGACTACGCTGAACTGGACGAGGCAATGGGACGACTGGCCGATTTTGGCTGGGTGTTTTTCGCCAGCGCCAATGCGGTGGACGCTGTCTTTTCCAGGCTGGCCGCCAGTGACCGGGATGCCAGGGCGTTCGGGGCCGCCAAGGTGGGGGCTGTCGGGCCTGCTACAGCCCAGGCGTTGGAACAGCGGGGCATCGTCGCCGACTACATGCCGACCAACGCCACAGCCCAGGGAATGGCCGATGAGATTTCAGCCTGGGACTGGAAGAACGTGGCAGTGTTCCTACCTGGGGCCGACATCGGCCGGGACCTGCTGGCCCAGAAGTTGACATCATTGGAGGCCCAGGTTGAGCAGGTAGCCTCCTACCGGACCGCCCCAGCCCCGGACATCGGCCGCCTCGCCAGAGAAGCCTTGGACGGGGGGATAGACATAGCGACCTTCACCAGTTCCTCCACGGTACGCAATCTGGTGGAAGCACTGAACGGCGACGGTTCCCGCTTGGAGTCCAGCATCGTAGCTTGCATTGGCCCGACCACGGCGGCGACAGCCAGGGAGTTGGGACTAAGGGTGGACCTGGTGGCGGAGAGGCACAACGTGGAAGGCCTGGCAGAGTCGGTGGTTGGATACGTGCAACGAGGCTGAGGATGGTAAACGCCGCGGAGATTCAAGAGAGGAGACCAGATGGCTAACTTTCCCGACGTAAGGTTGCGGAGGTTGAGGGAACGGGCGCAGGTGCGGAACATGGCCCGGGAGACGCGGCTCTCGGTAAAGGAATTCGTTTATCCGGTGTTCGTTACCCACGGGAGCGGGGTGAGGGCGCCCATAGAGCCGATGCCGGGCTGTTACCACCTTTCTTTGGACACGCTGACCGAGGAAGCGGCGGAGGCCGGGGAGTTGGGCGTGCCGGCAGTGCTGCTGTTTGGGCTTCCGGCGGGAAAAGACCCTCTGGGCACGGAGGGGTACGACCCGGAAGGCATAGTGCAGGAAGCCATCCGGGCCATCAAGAAGACCACGCCCGACATGATGGTCATCACCGACGTTTGCATGTGCGAGTACACCGACCATGGGCACTGCGGGGTAATCGACAACGGCCGGGTAGACAACGACCGGACGCTGGAACTGTTGGCGCAGACCGCGGTATCCCACGCTCAGGCGGGGGCCGACCTGGTGGCGCCTTCGGCGATGATGGACGGACAGGTGTGGGCCATTCGCCAGGCGTTGGACGGCCAGGGGTACACCGACACGCCGATAATGGGCTACGCAGCCAAATATGCCTCGGGGTTTTTCGGGCCTTTCCGGGTGGCGGCCGAGTCGGCTCCCCAGTTCGGCGACCGGCGCAGCTACCAGATGGACCCGGCCAACACCCGCATGGCCATGCGGGAGATAGAGGGCGACATTGCGGAGGGGGCCGACATCGTAATGGTCAAGCCGGCCCTGGCCTACTTGGACGTAATCCGGCAAGCGCGGGACAGGTTCGACCATCCCCTGGCCGCTTACAACGTGAGCGGCGAGTATTCCATGATCAAGGCGGCGTCGGCCCAGGGCTGGGTAGACGAAAAGACGGTCACCCTGGAGGCGCTGACCGCCATCAAACGGGCCGGGGCGGACATAATCCTGAGCTATCACGCCAAGGACGTCGCCCGCTGGCTGAGGGAAGATTCCTGAATGGAGCTTACAGTATCTGAGCGGCTTTTCGCCGAAGCCCAGAAGTACATTCCCGGCGGCGTGAACAGCCCGGTGCGTTCTTTCCGGGCCGTGGAGGGCACGCCCCTGTTCATCACTCGAGGCGAGGGCGCGCGGATATGGGACGCTGACGGCAACGAGTTTATCGACTATGTAGGCTCATGGGGGCCGCTGGTGCTGGGCCACACCCACCCGGCGGTGCTGGGGGCGCTGAGAAAGGCCGCTGAAAAGGGCGTGAGCTTCGGCGCCTTGGTCGAAGGGGAAGTGGAGTTGGCCCGGACGATATGCCAGGCCATTCCTTCGGTGGAGACGGTGCGGCTGGTGAACTCGGGCACCGAAGCGTGCATGAGCGCGATCCGGCTGGCGCGGGCTTTTACGCGGCGAAACAAAATCATCAAATTCGCCGGGTGCTATCACGGCCATGCCGACGGGCTGTTGGTCAAGGCGGGGTCCGGAGCATTGACCCACGGAATCGCCACCAGCGCGGGGGTGCCGGAGTCTTATGCCAAAGAGACCCTGGTGGCCGACTACAACGACCTGGCGTCGGTGGAACGGTATTTTGACGCCAATGCCGGCGACATTGCGGGGGTCATCGTGGAGCCGGTGGCGGGGAACATGGGAGTGGTGCCGCCCGTAGACGGATTCCTCTCAGGGTTGCGCCGGTTGACAGCTGGGGCAGGGGCATTATTGATATTCGACGAGGTAATCACGGGATTCAGGGTGGCCTACGGCGGGGCCCAAAGCATCTTCGGCGTGACGCCGGACATTACCTGCCTGGGTAAAATCATCGGCGGCGGGCTGCCGGTGGGGGCCTATGGGGGGCGCAGAGACATAATGGAAATGGTTGCTCCGCTGGGACCCATGTACCAGGCCGGGACCCTGTCGGGGAATCCCCTGGCCGTAGCCGCGGGCATCGCAACTCTGCGGGAGTTGTCGCAGCCGGGGACCTACAAGAGGCTGGAGGCTACATCCTGCACGTTGACCGGTGGGCTTTCGGAGATTTTTGGGCGGCTGGAAGTTCCGGGAACGATAAACCGGGTGGGGTCGGCGTTCTGCGGATTCTTCAATCCGGGTCCGGTGGAGAATCTGACCGACGCGGAAATGTCGGATACCAACCGGTACCGGCGGTACTTCCACGCCATGCTGGCCCACGGGGTGTATCTGGCGCCGTCGCAGTTCGAGGCCGGGTTTGTCTCGCTGGCGCACACGGAGTCGGAGTTAGACCAGACGCTGACGGCAGCGGAGGGGGCGTTGAGGAAAGTGGGGAGCGGCTGAAGTTTCCGGGCCGCGGAATAGGCCCAGGAGAACAACTGCGTTAAACCAAAACGGCCCGCCTGGTTATCGGCGGGCCGTCGATTTGTGCCAAGGATATGGTGGACTAGGTGCCGTAGCGGGCTGCGGCATTGGGGTCGCTGTATTCCACGTTCTTGGTGGCCCAGAAGGCCGTGGCGATGTCGTCCACCGCGGCTACCAGTTCTTCGCAGGCGGCCATGTCAACCGTCTGGCGGCAGCGGCCGGCCAGTTTCAGGGCGGCGTTGAACTTGGCGGCCAGATCGTTGGCGTCGGTATTGGGCCAGGCGTAGTCGGCCCATAGGATTCGGAGCTCGCGCTTGCAGAGTTCGGCGTGCTCCTCCTTGGTCGCTATGTAGCGGGCCATAGTATTGGCGAAGGCCACGTGGTCATCGCCTTCTTCCAGGGCCTGCATCCGCAGCACCATCTTCTGAACGGTCTGGGCGGCGATTTTCGCTGATACCGGATCGTAGATCCCGCAGGGAATGTCGCAGTGGGCTTCGGCTATCTGGGCATTCAACAGCCCCAGTGGGTTAAACATATTCATTTCCTCGCTTGTGTGAGATTTGGAGCAGGCACAAGATTACAAGAAAAAGGGCTGGTTAGCAAGTCCTACCCCCGCAGCTAATAAGGGCGCACAGCACCCTACCTTGACGATGGCTATCGGGAGTAATGCCGTGAAGGACAGGATTCTACCAAACCAACAAACGGCGCCTCGAACGGAGCATGACGCTCCCCATATTGCGGTTGTCCGCAAAGCATGTTTCAATGTCTCCATCCAGAAGGTAGGACGTGGCTAATACCAGACCGACAGGTACGACCGACTACAGCAGGCCATGCCAATGCAGTTAGGGTCGCTAATGTTCTCACCGGGAAACCCTAGGAGGCTATATGACCAACGGTGACAGCCGCTTAGAAGATCGCGTACAAGCTCTTGAAGAGTTAGCTCGCATCACTAGCGAATGGGCCGCGCTGGCGGAACGCGACCAAGAACGGCTGGACCGTTGGGCCAGAGACGCGGAACAACGTCTACAAGAGTTGGAGCGAAGCCGAACAGCGAGCAATGAACTTGTCAGCCGAATGTTGACTGTCACGACGAAGATGCAAGCTGACATCAACGAGCATATTGAGACGCAGCACTGACATGCTCCCGCAGATGGCCCTTCGGTAATCGCTGCTACGGCGCTGGGATCAGGTAAGCGGGAAGGGCGATTGCCACCATTTGCCGGTGTCGTTGACGCGGATAGACTCCACCCACTTGACCCACTCGAAGCCCCGTTTGCCGGGGGCTGCCAACCGCACCGGATAGCCGTGTCCGTGGGAGATGGGTTCTCCACCGACGTGGGTGGCCAGCAGGTACCCGTCGGCCTCTTTCAGGGAGAAGCGGCGCTGGTATCCGGTAACCGACCGCACGGTAATGCTGCCTGCGCCGAGCTTGACGCCTGCGGCTTGCAGGACTTCCCTCAAGGGCATTCCCTCCCATTCCTGGGTGGAATACCAGCCGCCGGTGCAGTCGAGCAGGGCGGTGAGCTTTTCCCGGCGGCCGGCCAGGTCTTCCAGCTTGAAGCTCAAGTTGTTGCCGACCAGACCTGAGACGCTTAGCCGCCAGGAGTCGCCGTTGACCCGGTCAGGATTGTCGTTGAGCCATGACGTGGTGGGGAAGGCATTGCCGGTGAAACTGCCCCGCTCGTAGGACCCGGTGAACCTCTGGCCGTCCGCGGAAAGCTGCACGGCATCGGCGGTAAAGTCCCCGGCGCGCCACAAGGCCAGGCCGGCGACGGTTAGTCCGGCCAGCCTCAAGAAGGAACGGCGCTGCACCCAGAATCGAGGGCGCAGGGTCCAGGAGTGGGTGAAGGTGTGCCAGGCCACCAGGGGCGCCAGCAGCAACGACAGGTATATGTGCCAGCTTACCCCGCTGAAGCCCAGATAGGTGAAGTAACCGCCGTAGCTCCAGTATATTCCGAGGCCCATGGCAGCCAGCAGCAACATGAATATGGCGATGGAGCCGAGCATCAGGGCGGGTTTCTGCCGCCACATGGCCAGGTTGGTGAGGGACATGAGGATGTTGCGGCCCTTCCACAGGAGCAGGGCGGCCAAGGCGTAGCCGGAGACACGGTGCACGTGGAGCGCGATGGTCCAGTCGGACGAGCCTCCGATCAGCCCCAGAAACCCGGTGACTAAGGAGGTCCCGCCGACTAACAGGATGAAAACGTTGGCCCAAGGGTGCGCCATGTCGCTGTCCTACGGCAAGTTACAACTGCTGTACGTTGACCAGCTACGGTCGGTTTTAGTGACGCTGAGTGTGCCGGATGTCAGATGCTGTGGGCGGGACAAGCCATTCGCGGTGTACTCGCCGGGACTAGGCCGGCAGCTGGGTGTCGGGGTGGTCGCGGAGGTAGTGGGCTTGCCGGACCCCGAAGTCCTCCTGGAGTTGAATCGTAAGGCCGCCGTCGACCACCAGGGAATGGCCGGTGATGAACGCCGCCTCGTCGGAACTTAGAAACACCACGGCATTGGCTATGTCCTCGGGTCTGCCAAGTTTTCTTAATGGGTATTGGTCCTGGAAGAAGCACTCCCCCGACGGATTCTGGTCCCAGCCGGCCCGGATACGCTCCGTGACGATGTGCCCGGGACAAATGGCGTTGACCCTTATGCCCATGGGCCCAAAGTCGGTGGCCATCTGGCGGGTCAGCCCAATAACCGCCGCCTTGCCTGCCTCGTAGACCATCTTGCCGGGAGCAGCGAGCAGGCCGTGGACCGAGGAGACGTTGATGATGCTGCCCGCTCCCGTCTTGCGCATTTCGGGCACGGCGTACTTGGCGGCGAGGAATATGGCCTTGACCAGCAGGGACATGCCAAAGTCCCAGTCCTCTTCGGTAGTTTCCAGCGCTCCTTCGGCCCCGCTGCCGTGCTTGGGGTTGTAGGCATTGTTGACCAGGATGTCCAACCGGCCCCACAACTCGACCGTGTAGTCAATCATAGACTTGATGTCTTGGTGCCTGGACAGGTCGGCGTTGATGCTCTCGGCCGTTCCGCCCCAGGCGCGAATGCCGGCAACATTGGCGTCGCCAGTGGCCTCGTCAATGTCGGCAATCAGCACCTGCGCCCCCTCTTCCGCCAGCCGGCGGGCGCAGCTTCCGCCGATGCCCTGGGCGCCGCCGGTGACGATGGCTGCCTGGCCGTCCAGTCTGCCCATTGCTCACCTCACTGTACGGGGTTGTTGTCGCTTACCTACCACCAAGCCTTGAATGATCAGGGAATTGCCCTTGCAACTCCATCCGCCGCAGACTGGCAGCCCGCCGGAAGGCTATTCAGCAGGAGCCCTTCTTCGCGTGGGAGTGTCGGCGATGTAGCCCGACAAGTTTAGAGCGGTGTGGATCAGCCCGGTGTGGGAATAGGCTTGGGGAAAGTTGCCCAGTTGCCTACCCAGGTCCGGGTCGAACATCTCGGCAAAAAGGCCCAGGTGGTTGGCCCGCTTGGTAATCATCTCGTGAAAGTAGTCCATTCCCTTGTCGGTCTGCCCGGTGTAAATCAGGTTTCCAATCAGCCAGAAACTGAGGAGGGTGAATGCGCCTTCCCGCTGGCCTTCCAGTCCGTCGTCGGTCTCCTCCGGCAGATAGCGCCAGACCAAGGGGCCGTCGGTCAACTCGCGTTCTATGGCATCCACGTTTTGCCGGACGCGCGGGTCGTCACGCGGTATTAGACCCAGGAAGGGTATGGCCAGGTTGGAAGCATCCAACGCTTCAGAGCCGTACCGCTGCCGGAAGGCCTGCTTATCCGAACTCCATCCCAAGTCCAGTATCTCGGTCTTGATGGTGTCGGCGGCCAAAGACCAGCGCCGGTACAACCGTCTTTCCCCGCGGGCGGCGGCGATGTAGGCGGCCTGGTCAAGGGCAGCCCAACACATGACCTTGGAGTATACGAAGTGCTGCTGGTCGCCCCGAACCTCCCACACTCCCCGGTCTTTTCGATGCCAATTGCCCATAACCGTTTCGGCCAGGGAACTGACCAGTTCCCAGGCGGCTTCCGGTATTTCTCCGTGGAGGGTAAGCAGGGAATGGATGGACAGGATGACCTCGCCGAAAACGTCCATCTGCAGATGGTCGGCGGCAGCGTTGCCGATGCGGACGGGACCGGAGTTCTCGTAGCCGCTGAGATGGTCGAGGGTGCATTCGCGCAGGGACGAACTGGGAGTTATGCCGTAGACGATGCGAGTCTTGCGGCGCCCCAACTGGCACTGCTGCAGGAGCCAGTGCATGTAGCGGTCGGCCCCATAGGCGTCACCCAGACGGTAGAGGATGTCCACGGTGAATGCAGTGTCACGCAGCCAGGAGAACCTGTAGTCCCAGTTGCGGGAGCCCCCCAGCGTCTCGGGCAGGCTGGTAGTGGGAGCGGCGACTATGGCCCCGGTGCGTTGGTACATCATCAGGTGAAGGGCCAGGAAGGAACGTACCACCGAGTCCCGCCACAGCCCTTCGTAGTTCATTCTGGCCACCAGGCCGCGCCAATAGCGCTGGGTGTGCTCCAGCTTTTCCGCGGTGCGGCTGCCCTCCAAGCTGGAAGGGCCGCCGTGGCCGTAGGAAAGCACGAAGGTTACGGTCTGTTCCTCGGTAAGTTGAAAGTCATGCACGACGCCGCGGTCGTCGCAGCCCAGGGAGATGTCTGCCAGCAGCGTCATGGTCTGCCGTCCGCCCTTGGCCTGGACCGCGCCTCTCCCTGCGTTGCCGCCCACAGAGCGGAAGCTGGGGACGGTGCGTGCGTAGTCGTGCCTGGGTTGGAAATCGCAGCGCAGCGCAACGCTTCCCGACCGGCAGGCGACTATCCGGTGGATTTCGTTGGGGGCTATTGGAGGAGTCTCTGGGTTGTTGTCGTGGTCGGCGGGAGCGGGCATAAAGTCGGTAAGGGATACAATCCCGGAGGCCGTGCGGAAGGTGGTCTGCAGGACGTTGGTGTCGGCTACGTATTCCTGCCTGGCCTCAATGACGGGTTCAGTGGGGTTGATGCGGAAACGGCCGCCCACTTCGGGGTCGAGGATAGCGGCGAACACACTGGGGGAGTCGAAGCGCGGAAAGCAGCACCAGTCAATCGAGCCGTCGATACCGACAAGCGCCGCCGAGGACATGTTGCCTATCAGTCCGTAGTCGTACACGCTTGATGTGGTGCACAGCGATGCTGGATAGTGAGGCTTCTTATGTAGCTAAATGTAACACCACGGAGCGCAGCGATGCAACGAACGGAACGGGAATTTTCTTCCGGTGTTGCCTGGAGGCCATTGGGACAGCCTGGCCTTAAGAACCGCAACAATGGCGGGAGGGGAGGAGGAGAATCTGTTAAAATGTTCGCGTTTTGGCCATTGTCCGGCCTGGCGTGACTAACGGAAGGGCGCCACTGTGGCCGCCCGTGAGAATCCTCCACCTGTTACAGCATGAAGGAGATTAGGGAATGAGCTTATCCAAAACGATTCGCAACGGGTTGTTAATCGTTACTTTGGTGACGGCCTTCCTGTTTTCGGCCGCTGCCTGCGGCGGGTCGTCCGCCACCGATGATGCGGCCGATGCCACAGCGACCCCGGAGTTGTCGTTGGATGAATTGCTTTCCGAGTTGGGTGGGAACCTGGCAGGCATGGAAACGGTGAAATTCGGACTTGTCGATGAGTATGAATCGGGAGCGCCATTCTTCACTATGAGCCTCAAGAGCCTGGAGGGAGAGATTAAAGCTCCAGCCAGCTTCCGGATGGTGGTGAAGGTGGAGAACCCGGGTTTTGGGTTCGTGGAAATCAGCATGCTGGCCGTAGGGGAAGAGGCGTTCATGAAGTTCTCCGAAGACTCGCCTTGGGTCTCGCTGCCCCTGGACCAAGTCCCCTTCAACTTCGCCGGGCTGGGGCCCACGTTGCGGGACTTGCTTCCCCTGATGAAGGACACGGGCATCACCGGCCGGGAGTCGATAGAGGGCGACCAGACCATTCGGGTCGAAGGCTACGTCCAGTCCGAGGAGCTGTCCAACCTTATCACCACGGTAGACTCTGGTCATCGGGTGGACTTGACCCTGTGGATTACCGAAGACGAGATTAACCTGCGGCAGTTGAGGATCGACGGCCAAATATACGACGACGACGGGCCGGAAACCAGCCGCCTGTTAAGCATCACGGGCATCGACGACCCCGTTGAAATCGAACTTCCGGACGTGGCATCCGGCCAGTGACCGCGAGCAGCGCCAGGGCGCGCCTCGCCTCGCTGGGTTCATCCCAGTCGGTAGTCCTGGGCATCATCTGCCTGGGAGTATTCTCCACGGCCTTGGACCAGACGGTAGTGGTCGCCGCGCTGCCCAGCGTAATGGTGGACCTGGAGATTCCCCTTACCGACCTGGACCGGGCTTCGTGGATTGTCACCGGGTATTTGGTTGCGTACACAGTGGCGATGCCCCTGGCGGGACGGCTGTCGGACGTACACGGTCGAATCAGGATGTTCCAGTGGGCGTTGGTCCTGTTTTCAATAGGGTCGGGGTTGGTGGCGGTTGCCCCGGACTTCGAATGGGTGGTATCCGCCAGGGTGTTGCAGGCCATCGGCGGCGGCGCTACGGTGCCCATCGGGTTGGCCCTGGCTGCGGGCGCGGTGGCCCCGGAGAAGAGAGGGGTTGCCCTGGGCCTGGTGGCCGCCTCGGCCGAGGCGGGCTCGGTCCTGGGGCCGCTTTATGGGGGCGGGATCATCGAATGGATCGGCTGGCGGTGGATATTCTGGCTGGACATACCGCAGAGTTTCGTCCTGATTGCCCTTCTGGCGCTTTTGCCCAACCGGGCCAACCCCGAGGCCAAGATGGACTACTTTGGAGCGGTGACCTTGGTGGCAGCCCTGACCGTGCTGACCATGGCCCTGTCCCAGAGGAGTCTCTTTGCGATGGACTCGGTTACCCCGTATTTGATGATAGCCTTGGGCATCCTGTTGGTGGTCGTATTGATAGTGGTGCAGAGGCGGGTGGCTCAACCGCTGCTGGCGTCCTTCCTGTACAGTTCCAGGGTCTTCGTGTCGGCCAGCGTCACCCAGTTCCTGGTTGGGGTCGCCCTAATCATATCCTTGGTGTGCGTGCCCTTGATGGCCAGCACCGTTATGGAGAAGAAGGCCTGGGAGTCTGCCCTGCACCTGGTGCGCCTTACCGCGGCCATTCCGGTGGGGGCGATCCTGGGAGGCTACATCCTGCGCTGGACGGGAGTGAGGGCGGTGTGCATAACCGGGCTTGGCCTCATGGGGGTGGGCCTGCTGAGGATGAGCGGCTGGGAAACGGACGTGGCGGAAATCGAGTTGTCGGTGCCGCTGGCCGCCGCGGGCCTGGGATTTGGGCTGGTCATCCCGCCCATCAGCGTCGCCGCCCTGAGCGCCTCGCCAAGTCACTATTGGGGCACGGCGGCCTCGCTGATTACGGCGTCGCGCATGATTGGGATGGCGCTGGGGCTGTCGGCGTTGGCAGCGTGGGGCATCGAGCGTTTCTACAGCCTGACCGGCCACGTGACGAGCATCGGGGAAACGTTCGAGGAGACCCAGGCCCCATTGATAGAGGCCGGGGTGACGGTGTTCCAGAACCTGTTTACCATAGCGGGGTTCCTGTCCCTGATAGCCATCCTGCCGGCGCTGCTGATGCGGGTAGACAACAACGAAGAAACGCCGCGCTTTATCTGAGTCCGGCTGCGGCGGGCAAAAATTTTAGATCCCCTTTCATTCCCTCTCATTTCCTCCGATTTCGGGGGGCCGAAGGGTTGGGCTTGGGTCCGGCGATAGTACGAGCCTGCCTGACGTATATGGTAGGGCATCATCTGTGGGGTTGGAAAGGGGCAAATGTCAGTGGGTCCCGAGGGGCGGCGGGCTGGGGCGGTTCGTGTGGTTCGACAAGCTCACCACGAACGGGGGGATGGAGTTCGCGAAAGGGGATTGGCTGGCACGAACGGGAGAGGCTGGGGTTCGCGGACGGAAGGGGCTGGCTGGCACGAACGGGAAGGGTTGGCGGGCATGACCGTTACGCAAAATCGTTCCTGTGCAGGGGGGTGGGGGCCGTTAGTGTGGTTCGACAAGCTCACCACGAACGGGAGGGGGTATGCAAGCAGGGACGGGGGGTTGGGGGTCGCAAGCGGGAAGGGCCACCACGAACGGGAGAGGTTGGGTTGCGCGGAATGGGGAGTTGTGGTTCGCAAGCGGGAGGGGCTGGCTGGCATGAACGGGAGTAGGTGGCTGGCGTGGCGGTTATGGAGCCTGTTCTTGGTGTTTTTTGGGGACAACTTTTGATAAACCCTTTACTTTCTGTGACTTGTGGTTTAATGTGTTTACTATGCGGAAATGCCGCCTGTGGCCTGGGCGGAACTGACTGGTAAGGAGGACACATGAGCCGGGTGAGACTTTTGATTATCGGGATAGCAGCGGTTGTGGCGTTGCTGGCAGTTGCCGCTTGCGGAGACGGCGGCGATGGCGACGCCGTAGAGAGCCGGCTGGACACTGTCAAGGACCGGGGCAACGTGATTTGCGCCAGCCGCAACGACGTGCCGGGCTACGGCTATCTTGACGAATCGGGCAACAACGTGGGCTTCGACATCGACCTGTGCCGGGCCCTGGCAGCCGCGGTGCTGGGAGACCCGAATGCCATCGAGATTCGCTTGATCACCGCCGCCGAGCGCGGGCCGACGATACAGTCGGGCGAGGTCGATATGCTGGTGCGCACGGTCACCTGGACGACCTCCCGGGATGCCCAGTGGGGTAACTACGCCCAGACAATGTTCTACGACGGCCAGGGATTCATGGTCAACAAGGAACTGGGCATATCCAGCGCCCTGGAGTTGCAGGATGCGGACGTCTGCGTCACGTTGGGCACCACCACAGAGTTGAACCTGGCTGACTTCTCCAGGCAGAACGGCCTGAACATCAACGCCGTGACCTTCGAAGACACCGACGCGGTGGTGGCGGCCTACGAGGAACGCCAGTGCGACGCCTTCACCAACGACCGGTCACAGCTTGCGGCGATTGGAAGCGCGTTCCAGAACCGGGACGACCACGTCATACTGCCGGAGACCATCTCTGAAGAGCCCCTGGGTCCGGTAGTCCCACACGGCGACGACCAGTGGTTCGACATAGTCAAGACGGTGATGGGTATTCTCATCTACTCCGAGGCCTATGACGTAAATAGCGGCAACGTGCCCACCGCCAAGACCGGCGACGCGAAGGTCGACCGCCTGTTCGGCCTGGAGGGTTCGTTCGGCCAGGAAAGCCTGGGCTTGTCCAACACCGCGGCCCAGACCGTTATCAAGGCCGTCGGAAACTACGGCGAGATATACGAGCGCAACCTTGGCCCCGACGGCATCGGCCTGCCGCGGGAGAACGGCCGGAACGCCTTGTGGGCAGACGCGCCCTGCGCCGACTGCCCGAAGGGCGGACAGATTTACGCAGCGCCTTTGCGGTAGTCCGGGAGCCGGGCTGCCCGGAACGGCCAGCGATATGGGAGGCGGTCAGTTGGACGCTGGCTGCCTCCTCTTTTAGTTTGGCCAATCGCCAAACCCGTTTGGGATAGGGTACAATCCGGCCCAATCAAATGCTGCCGGTGAGTAAACGCCTATGGCGTCAACGCCTAGTAGACTAACCTACCAGGGCATACCGATCTGGAGACACGTCCAGGTCATCCAGTGGACCACCCAGATCCTGTCGGGGATCCTGGTGGTTGTCCTGGTGGTGTGGTTCTTCGGCAACATTGCCAACGCGGTCCAGGACCGGAATATCCCCGCCGGGTTCGACTTCCTACAGCGTGAATATCAGACGCCAATCGGGCACCACTTCCTGCCCTACGAGCCTTCGGACACCTTTCTCCACGCCTTCTTAGTTGCGACGACCAACACGGTGATTGTATCGGTCATCGGGGTAATACTGGCGACTGTGCTGGGCATCGTGGTGGGCGTGGCCCGGATGTCCAACAACTGGATCGTCTCCCGGTCTGCGCTGGTATACGTGGAATTCTTTCGCAACGTCCCCTTGCTGGTCCAGTTGTTCTTCTGGTTTTACATCGTGCTGGCGTTGCCGCCGGTGCGAGAGGGGTACGTCATCCTGGACGGGCTGTTCATCAACAACGCCGGCGTGTCCATCCCGATGTTGGCAGCCGGCACATCCGCCGCCGCCGGGGCCTGGATTGCCCTGGCCATCGTCTCCATCCTGGCCGGGGTTGCAGCCCACCGCCGGCTAAGCTGGCGAGAAACCCAGACCGGCTCGGCATCCTATCCGCTGGCGCTGGGGATTGCGACAACAGTGGTGATTAGCGCCATTTGCTGGTTCGCTGTCGGCGGGGGGTTCGGCGAAGCTCCGCTGGTGATCTCGAGCCCGGCTCCCGAGGGCACTTTCGGGCGCATAGCGGGCGGATTCACGCTGCCCGGGGGGCTGATAGCCCTCCTGATAGGGCTGGTGATATATACGTCGTCTTTCATCGCCGAGATCGTCCGGGCCGGAATACAGTCGGTGGGACGGGGGCAGACCGAGGCCGGGCGGGCCCTGGGACTGCCCTGGAGCGGGGTGCTGCGCAACGTGACCTTCCCCCAAGCCCTGCGGGTGATAGTGCCGCCGCTTATCAGCCAGTTCCTCAACCTGACCAAGAACAGCAGCCTGGCCGGGGCAATCGGCTACTCTGACCTGACCAACGTGGCGAAGACCATGACCCAGACGGCTCCGGCGGTGTCTATATTCATCCTTATCATGGCGGCGTACCTGGCAATGAGCCTGACTTACTCGCTGATAGGAAACCTGTATAACAAGCGGTTACGCGTCTGAAATGTCGACCAACGTTAATGCGGAACAGAGGATAGCGCTGCCCCCGCCCCGCCTGGAGAGGGGTATGTTGGGGTGGGCGCACGCCAATCTGTTCAGTTCGAAGTTCAACAGCGGGCTGACAATCATAGGCGGCACCTTGGTGATATTGGCGCTGTGGTTCGGCCTGAAGTGGATATTCGTCGATGCCGACTGGACGGTAATCCAGGTGCTGGGCGGGAAGTTGGCCATCGGCCCGTACAACACGGTGGCGGCCTGCGCAGACCAGAACTGCTTCTGGCGACCTCAGACGGCCCTGCTGCTCGCCACGTTCATGGTGGGCATGGGATGGGGCGTCACCGGGGGGCGCGCCACCAAGCGCATCGCCATTGGCGTGGCGGTGGTCCTAGCCCTGTTCGCCTTTCTCCCCTATAGCCTCGATACCATGGGGCTGGACGTGCGGCTGTTGCTGGCTGCCAACTTGCCGAGCCTGTTCCTAGGCTGGGCCATTGGCCGCTACGCGCCTTGGGGAACGCCTACGCGGTTGGTCCTGCTGTGCACTGGGGCTTTCTTCATGGCCCTAGCTCTGATGCGAGGCCTGCATGAGAGTCCCGGCTATGAGGCTGTATCGGCGGTCTACTGGATGGCCCTAGCCTGCCTGCCGGCGACGTTCCTGCTGACCTTGGGATGGAGAATCACCGGCAACAACCTCGCCAAGCTCGCCGCCATTGGGGCCTCAATCATCCTGGCCCTGCTCGCGTTCCTGCCCGTCGGTCTGGACGCCATGGGTTTGGGCGTGCGCCTGCTGCTGGTTGCCAACCTGCTGTCATTGGGCTTGGGCTGGATAATCGTCCGCCCGCCGTTGACGGCGGCGGCGCGACTGGTTCTGTGGTGCATCGCCATGTTCCTGATTGCGCTGGCGTTGCTGCGCGGGGTGGCGGGGGTCCCCGGGCTTGAACCGGTCTCGGTGATTTATTGGGGCGGCCTGATGCTGAATATCCTGCTGGCGGTGTTCGGCATCGTCGTCAGCCTGCCCGTAGGCATAGCGCTGGCGCTGGGGCGGCGAAGCAACTTGCCGGTGGTGAAGCTGCTGTGCATCGTATTCATCGAGGTATTCCGGGGCGTCCCGTTGATAACGCTGCTGTTCATGTCCCAGGTGCTGGTGCCGCTGGCCTTTCCCGAAGACTTCCCGTTGAATTCCCTGATGCGCGCCGCGATTGTGATAACCCTGTTCAGCTCGGCCTACATGGCGGAGAACGTCCGGGGCGGCCTGCAGGCGCTTCACCCGGGCCAGGCCGAGGGAGCGCGGGCGTTGGGGCTGGCCAGCTGGCAGACCACGTTGTTCATTTCCCTGCCCCAGGCCATCCGAAACGTCATACCGGCGATAGTGGGGCAGTTCATCGCCCTATTCAAGGACACCAGCCTGGTGTACATCATCGGAATGCTGGACATCGTCGAATTCGGACGAGCGTTCATTCAAGGCAATACCGAGTACCTGCCCAGCGCCAAGGAACTGTTCATATTTTTGGCGTTGGTCTTCTGGATTTTCACCTACACCATGTCCTACGTGAGCAGGAGAATCGAACACGACCTAGGCGTGGGACGACGGTAGCCGCCGACAACACGAGGTGCAAGATGGTTACGACAAACGACGACGTTGCGGCCCCGGACGACATCATCATCTGCCGCGATGTGAACAAGTGGTTCGGGGAGTTTCACGTGCTGACGGGGGTGACCACCTCGGTGAAGCGCGGGGAGAAGGTGGTGGTGCTGGGCCCGTCGGGATCGGGCAAGTCCACGTTCATCCGGACTATTAACCGGCTGGAAGAGCACCAGAGCGGCGACATAATCGTGGACGGGGTCCCGATGACCAACGACGTGCGCAACATCGACGCCATCCGCCGCGAGGTGGGCATGGTCTTCCAGCAGTTCAACCTCTTTCCTCACCTGAGCGTAAGGCAGAACATCACGTTGGGGCCAATGAAGGTCAGAAAATGGCCCCGAAAGCAGGCCGACGACGTGGCCGACGAACTGCTGGAACGAGTGGGGATTCCAGAGCAGTCGGAAAAGTATCCCGCCGAGCTTTCCGGCGGCCAGCAGCAGCGAGTGGCCATCGCGCGGGCCTTGGCCATGCAGCCGAAGATAATGCTGTTCGACGAACCGACGTCAGCTCTGGATCCTGAAATGATCAAAGAGGTGCTGGACGTGATGCGGGAACTTGCCACCTCGGGGATGACGATGATCGTGGTTACCCACGAGGTCGGGTTCGCCAGGGAGGTGGCCGACCGCATGATCATGTTCGATGGAGGCAGGATCATCGAGGAGGCTCCGCCAACGGACTTCTTCGCTACCCCCCAGCAAGAGCGGACCAAGCTTTTCCTATCCCAGATCCTGGCATGAGAAAGCAGATAAACTGCACCCCCTTGCCGTTGCGGGATGTCGAAAGCGGGGCTGAATTTCGCGGAGCGGCGCCTAGCTTTACACTGTCAGAAACGTGTTGATATACTGGCCGACTACAACGACCACTCGGCCAATGCAGCCGCCGGGGCTGTAGGTTAAATGACAACTTTGTTTCGGGGGCGCTGACGCGTATGTCTACATTGCTCAAGAAAAGTTCCATGCGCGTTGTGTTATTGGGGATCGTCCCATTGCTATTGCTGGCGGTCCTGACAGCAACGGCCTGCGGCGACGATGACACGGATGATCCCTTCAGAATCGGGGTGATGGAATCGGTCACAGGCCCCGGCGAGACCTACGGCACAGTGGCCGTGCAGGCCAAGCAACTGGCGGTGGAAGAGATAAACGCGGCGGGCGGCATCAACGGTCGGATGCTGGAACTGATTATCGAAGACTCCAAGTGCAGCGCGCAGGACGCTATCACCGCTTACGACAAGCTAACCGACGTGGACGGCGTGAAGATAATCCTGGGAACATCGTGCAGCGGCGCAATGCTGGGGGCCGCACCCAAGGCCGAAGCCGACGGCGTGGTGCTCTTCTCCGGGCTGGCGACCAACCCGGACATAGCCAACGCGGGGGACTACATCTTCCGGACAGCGATGAGCGACGCCCAACTGGGTATCGACACCGGCAACGTGCTGTGGAGCGACGGCATCCGCAGGCTGGCGACGATCACCGAAGCCACCGACTACGCCGAAGGGGTGAGGCGGACCACGGTTGACCAGTTCGAGAAACGCGGCGGCGAGGTGGTAGCCGCGGAGCGGTACTCGTCGGAGGTCACTGACTTCAGGACCCAACTGACCAAGCTGTTCAACGAGGAGCCGGACGCGCTTCACATAGCGTCCCAGGCCGAGTTTGCCGGGGGAACAATCATCAAGCAGGCCCGGGAACTGGGCTACGACGGTCCGATATACAGCGAGATAGTGCCCATTGGGACAACGGCGCTGGAGATAGCCGGGGATGCTGCCACGGGCGTGAAGGCAATAATTGCGGACTTGGACCCGGCCAACGCCAAGGGCCAGGAAGTCATCAACAACTTCAGGGCCCGCTATGACTACGTAACTTTGCCGTGGTACCTGGGGTCGGCATACGACGACGTTTACATCACCGCGGCATGTCTCGAAGAAACAAACGACGACCAGGACGCGGACGGGTTCAGGGACTGCCTGTACGACATCACCTGGAGCGGCAGCATCGGGGACGACTACAGCTTCGACGAAGACGGCGAGGTCGTTGGACTGTCCAACGTGGTGGTGGAGATTCTGCCGACGGACGAGAGGACCGACGACAACCACGGCTACAAAGTGCTGGGAGCGGCGCCCATCGAGTAGCCCCATGCGTGTGCGCCTTGAAAGCCGGGGCAATCTCATAGCAGCAGCTTTGGCGTGCGTGGTCATAGGCTACGTCGCCTGGAAGATCGGCCAGTCTCCCAACCAGGCCCTACAGTTCACCTTCAATGGTCTGTCGGTCGGGGCCATTTACGCTCTGCTGGCCATCGGGTTCACCCTGGTCTACAGCACCGTGTGGTTCTTCGACCTGTTCTACGGCGCGGCCGCGGCCCTGGGCGCTTACGGCGTGTTCTACCTTCGGTCTGAGCAGGCCCTTCACGGGCAATACGAGGTCAGCAACCTTTACGTCAACGTCGTCTTTGCCCTGGTGGTGGCAGGCGTAGTCGGGTGGGCGCTGCACACCGGCCTTCATTCCCGGCTCCGGCAGCGGTTCAGCCGCATGTCTCTGGCCTCCGCGGGAATCCTGGCGGCGGCATCGGCCGGGGTCTACACCGGGTTCGTCCTCACTCTCACCGACAAGCTCAACGTCATACTCAGCCCGGCGGTGGGTGCGCTGGCGGCGGTTGTCGCGGGCTGGGCGTTGTTTAGAGTTTGCCGGCGTGTGTCGCTGGCGGCCGCACCGGCCCTTGTTTGCGCAGGAGCCTCGGGAGCGGCCCTGGGAGCGTACTGCGGCTACCTGGTGGCAAACGAGCCCGGAACCAGCCTCTATTTGAGCTGGGGAGTGTCGTGCCTGCTGGCGGGAACGGTGGGGCTGGCCCTGTACAGGGGCTTGTACATCAACATGCGGGAGCGCGCCAAGTCTCCGCTGGTGATGCTGGTAGCCTCTCTAGGCATTCTGCTGGCTATCAGCGCCTTTATTTCGATAGTGTTCGAGAGCGCACCGCGTCCTTTGCCGGAGGCCTTCGGCAGCAGTCCCTGGACCATTGGAGGCGCCAACATCAAGGGGTTCAACGTCTTCGCCATCGGGGTGGCAATAGCCGGGTTTATAGGACTGCTGGCGCTCCTGAAGTACACGTCCTTGGGGAGGGCGATACGGGCGATAGGCGACGACGAGGAAGTGGCCAAAGTAGTCGGAATAAATACGACTGTAGTCATCGCAATCGTGTTCTTTATCGGGGCGGTCTATGCCGCCCTGGCGGGAGTGCTGAACGGCCACGACACAGCCATCCAGCCGCGGATGGGTCTGTTGCTGCTGCTCAAGGGCTGGATAGCATCGGTGGTAGGGGGCATCGGGAACCTGCAGGGGGCGATTGTGGGCGGATTCGCCTTGGGGTTGGTAGAGCAGTTCGGCATCTGGGACCTGGCCGGCGAGTGGAGAGACGTCATCTCTTTCGTGCTTTTGATCCTGTTCCTGTCTTTTTGGCCGAAGGGCCTGTTGCCTAGGAAGTGAGCCGGTGCTGAAGAGCGCAAACGTCTCCAGCAATCTCAGGAGACTGGCGGGCATCCCCCAGGGGCTTGCGCCGTCGGGCAAGTTCAACCTGGAGCTTTGGGCGAACCTGATCATCATATCCTGGGCCGTGGGCTTCATGCTGTGGCAAGGGGTGGGATTTGCCATAACGGTGGGGACGGTGTTCGCCATCTGGGCGATATTGTCGGTGAGCCTCAACCTGGTGGTAGGGTTCACCGGCCTGCTGTCGATAGGGCACATCGGCTTCTTTGGCGTGGGCGCCTATGCGATGGCGATTCTGACCTCGGGCACCGACTACGGGCTGCTGCGCACGGAAGCCATCCCAACCTTTGGCTGGCCGTTCTTTGCGGCGCTGCCCGTCAGCATGGTGTTGGCCGGGCTGGTGGCCGTGGTGGTGGGCGTGGTGTTCAACAGGTTCAGGGACGATATCTTCGTGCTGGTTTCGTTTGGCTTCACGATCATCGCCTTCAACGTATTCCTGAACTGGGGAGACCTTACCAGGGGCGCTTTCGGCATTCACGAAGTGGCGCGGCCGGTGATAGGCGGGTGGGTGTTCGACGGCGAGTTCGAGTTCCTGGCGTTGTGCCTGGTGTTCCTGGCCGTGGTGGTGCTGGTCTCCTGGTTCCTGGTGACGTCGTCTTTCGGGCGGGTGCTGACAGCCATCAGGGAAGACGAGCAGGCCATCCAGGTATTTGGGTACCAAACGACGCACTACAAGTTCGCGGTGTGGGTGATGTCGGCCATGATGGCGGGGCTTGCCGGGGGTTTGTTCAGCAGCTGGACAAGCTTCATCGACCCCAACTCCTTCATCCTGCTGGAGTCGGTGCTGCTGGTCTCGATAGTAATCCTGGGGGGGCTGGCGTCAATCTGGGGATCGTTGCTGGGGGCGATGGCGTTCGTACTGCTGGAAGAGGGGATGCGCTTTGTGCCGTACCTGCCCACCGAATACGTCGGCCAGGCCCGGCAGGTGGTGCTGGGGATTCTGCTGGTGGCGCTGATGCTGTTCAGGCCGCAAGGACTGGTGGGGAGGTACAGGCTATGAGCGCCGAGCAAGACCGGTCGAGGGGGCCGTTCGCCGTGAAGACGGACAAGGTGTCGAAGCACTTCGGCGCGGTCAGGGCCGTGGACGAGCTGAGCCTTTCGATTCCCAAGAAGGGCATCACCAGCATCGTGGGGCCCAACGGCTCGGGGAAGTCCACGCTGATCAACCTGCTGAGCGGGACGCTGCCCCTGGACGGGGGTATAGTCATCATCGACGGCACAGGCCTGCGCGTGGTGAAGGCCCATGAGTCTCCCAGCCGGGGTGTGACCAGGACGTTTCAAGAAGTGCGGCTGTTCGACCAAATCAGCGTGTGGGACAACATCATGGTGGTGCTGACCAAGCGGCCGCTGCTGTCGGCGCTGGTGGAGCGGTCGAAACAGGCCTACCGGGAAAAGGCCCAGAGGATCCTGGAAGAAGTGGGCATGTGGGAACACCGGCGGGCCCTGGCAATGAACCTGTCGTACGGCCAGCGGAAGCTGCTAGAGATAGGTCGCGCTTTGGCATTGGACGTGAACACCTACATGTTCGACGAGCCGTTCGCGGGGCTGTTCCCCCAGATGATCGAGCGGGTGAAGGCCATAGTCAACCGGATGCGGGACGAAGGGCGTACGCTCATCTTCATATCGCACAACATGGACATCGTGAGAGAAGTGCCCGACTACCTGATAGTGCTGGACAGCGGCACCCTTCTGGCCGAGGGGGAAGTGGAAGCGGTGCTGAACAGCCCGGAGGTGATTGACGCCTACCTGGGCGCCTGACCATGAGCCACGACGCAGAGAACCTAAACGGCGACGAGGTCCGAGAGCCGCGGCTGCTAGAGCTGACCGGCATATCGGTGCGCTACGGGGCGGTGCGAGCCCTGGACGAGGTGTCGCTGGGCGTGGACCGGGGCGAGATAGCGGCGTTGATGGGGCCAAACGGGGCGGGCAAGTCCACGGTGTTGAAGGCCATCATGGGGCTGGCTCCGGTCACCGCGGGGACGGTACTGTGGCGGCAGGAAGAGCTGGCGGCGGCCACCCACGAGATCGTGAAGGAAGGGATTGCCTTCGTGCCGCAGGGCAGGCGGGTGTTCACCCACCTGAGCATCGAAGAGAACCTGGAGATGGGCTGCCTGTACCTGGACGACAGGGATGAGAAGGAGCGGCGGCTGGCCTCGGTGATGGAGCTGTTCCCCATCCTGCACGAGAAGCGGCGGGACCTGGCCAGCCAGATGTCCGGGGGGCAGCAACAGATGCTGGCGCTGGGCCGGGGTCTGATGGCCAACCCGGAAGTGCTGTTGCTGGACGAGCCCACGCTGGGGCTGGCGCCCATCATCGTCAAAGAGGTGTTCCAGAAGGTGTCGGAGATCCACGACAGGCTGGGGACGGCCATCATGGTGGTGGAGCACAACATCAAGGGCGTGCTGGACATCGCCGACCGGGCCTACGTACTGGACAAGGGGCGGGTGGCCCACGACGGCACGCCGGAGTCGGTACGTGAGACGGACGTGCTGACCCAGGTGTTCTTGGGGAGAGTCCAGTCGGACTAGTCGGGTCCAGCCGCTCCGTCGGCAATCGCTAAGGGAAAGCCTACTTCACCGCCTCCTGAAGGCAGCCAAAGAAACGGTCCATCATCGTCTTGGCGACGCTGTCCATCATGCGCTGCCCGACCCTGGCGACGGGACCGCCCACGTGGGAGTCCCCGTCCACCTGCACGGTGGTCTTGCCGTTCTCCTCGACCAATGTGACGCTGGCTTCACCGTTGATGAAGCCGCCACCGCCGGAGCCTTCGACGACCAGACGGTAGGACCGGTTAGGCATCTGGTCGAGCATGGATATCTTGGCGTTGAACCGACCCCTGACGGGGCCTATGCCGGCGACGATGACGGCCTTGTACTGGTCATCGCCAATGGACTCCAGGCCCTCGCAACCGGGGATGCAGCCAGCCAGGGCGATGGTGTCGGTCAGGGTGTTCCAGACGTCAGCGGCTGGGGCGTCGAACTGATAGCTTGCGGTGACCTTCATGGTTGCTTCCTATTTGGGGTGGGGTGAGGGATTTTTTGATCCCCTGCCATTTTCGCTCATTTTCGCTCATTTGGGCGGTTGGGCGGTTGGTTCCCGAAAATTTTAGGTCCGTCCCACTGAGTCCCATTTCGTTCCGTTCCGGCGATGGGGCCGGCGCGGCACGCCTGCCTGTTGTTTTTGCTGTCTTCATGGTAGGGCTTGGCTTGAGATTTGGGAAGGGGCAAACTGTCAGTGGGGTGGGTTGGGAGCGGCTGTCCATTCGCCCTTCGATTTCCCTCAGGGCGAACGGACAGCCTCGGGGCACAGGCCAGACAACGATGTTGGTGCGAGAGGTTGGTTGGGTAAGGTGTTGGGGGGCTTGGTGGAGGTATTCCCCGGGGTTGCGAGATTCCCGCCTCCGCGGGAATGACGGGTTGGGGGCGGGTATGGTGGGTTAAGGGCGGGGGTGGCGCGTTGGGGGGGGTGGTGTTGCTGCGGGTTGACTGGTGTATATAATGAGCGAGTGGCCCGCCGGTTGAAATCGGTTTGAATTTTGGCCGTTGGGCGGGTGTTGAGACTATTTAGATTTTTGGGCCGTTAGGCTGGCTTGGAGGCGCGTTATGGGAGCGACAGAGACCGTTGCCAGGTGGATAGTCAATACGAGCTATGAGGATATTCCGCCGGACGCTATTTCGGTGGCCAACGAGTCGTGCTTTGACCTGCTGGGGGTGATCCTGGCCGGGTCTACGGAGCCGGTTGGGGAGATTATCCGGCAGTTCGTGGCGGACCAGGGGGGTAACCCCGAGGCGACGGTCCTGGCTTCGGGGCAGAGGACTTCACTGGCCAACGCGGCGCTGGCCAACGGGACGATGGGCCATGCGCTGGACTACGACGACTTCGGCGGGTTCGGCCATCCGACGGTGGCAATTTTCCCGGGGTTGCTGGCCCTGGGAGAGGGCGTGGGAGCGACGGGCCGGGACCTGCTGGAAGCCTACGTCGTGGGCTGCGAGGTGGGACTGGCCCTGCAGCATGCCACCAAGTACAAGCAGATGCAGAACGGCTTCCACAGCACGCCGGTCATTGGCCGGCTGGCGGGGGCGGCGGCGTGCGCCAAGCTGCTGAAGCTGGATGAAAAACAGACCGTAGCCGCGCTGGGAATCGCCGGGTCGATGGCCGGCGGGCTAATCCACAACTTCGGGACCATGGCCAAGCCTCTGCACGCGGGCCTGGCCTGCCGAGACGGGGTGATGGCGGCGCAACTGGCGCAGCAGGGCCTGACCGCGGGGGAGCGGATAATCGAGGCCCCCTACGGGTTCATCTCGACGATACTCCGGGGGGACGGCGAGGCCGCTAACAGGATGGCGGAGGCCCTGGGCAATCCCTTCCGGGTGCAGGACGCCCTGATCATCAAGAAGTACCCCTGCTGCGGGGGCAACCACGCCATACTGGACAGCCTGTTCAGCCTGATGCGGGAGCACAACTTCAGCTACGAGGACGTGGCCAGCGCCGATTTCGACCAGCACTACACGTCGGTGGTGATGCTGGACCCGGACAGCCCGCTGAAGGCCAAGTTCAGCGTCACCTACAACGTGGCGGCGGGCCTGGTTGACGGCGAGGTGGGAGTGGAGACGTTCCGGGACGAGAAACTGGTCCAGGACGCAATCGAGGAAACGATGGACAAGGTCCACCCCAGGGTGCTGACAATGTCGCAGTCTCAGGGCGACGACCTGCTGGCGGAGGCGCCGGTGAAAATCACCCTGAAGGACGGACGGGTGCTGGAGCACTCCACCCACAGGACGCAGGTGCTGGGCAGCCAGAACAACCCGTGGGGGTTCGAAAACATCAAGAACAAGTTCCAGGCCAATGCTCGGATGGCTCTGGCCGACGGCGGGGCAGAGGAAGCAGTAGAGGCGTGGTCGGACATCGCCCAGGTGGCCGACGTGGCGGGGACCATCAGGAAGACCCTGGTGAATGGCTGAGGCTGAAGAGGGCGCTTAGGGCTCGACGCGGATAGGGTCCCCCACCTTGATGGGGCCGCCGTTGAGCACCATGGCCAGCATCCCCCGGCGGTGCTCCAGGGTCTGCCGCAGTCCGGGGCGGATGGCGTTCATTCGCTCGCAGGGCAGGCACTCCCCCACGATTTCCAGGGTGACATCGTCGCCGATGAATACCACCTGACCAGCCTCGGTCTGAGAGAGGTCCAGGCCGGAGGTGGTGACGTTCTCTTTGATTTGCCCCGGTGAGAGTTCCAGCTCGTCGAGGGTCTCCTTGTCCATTAGGAGGACCTGGCGCAGGTGGCCCTCGCGGCAGAAGCGGTCGCCTTCCAGTCCCTGGCCGGAGATGACGTTGGCGTTCTCGACGGGCGTGGCCGGCGAGCGGGGTTGTTGGGCCAGGTGCAGGTTGACGATGGTGCCTTGTTGCATCGCCGGAGCCTCCTGTGGGTGTGGGGCTGGGTTGGGACAGTCGGGGCTGGTCGGCCACGGGCGATTATAGCGGGTGGGGGAGGGGGTGTCACGGGGGGTGGGGTGTTAGGTTTGCGCGCAATCTAACTGCGATTAACTATCCAGTAGCCTGCAACACTGAATATTCCCGACCCGTCACCATATGTGGTTCGCCGAATAAGTTGAAGCCTATCAATACACTGTCACAGCCGTACTTGCGAACTCGGAATATTTTCCAGTATAATTTGGCGCATATTTTTTGCCGCATTATCGCGTTGGGCGATTGGGGGTGCTTTTCTTGGGCGATAACATCAGTTTGGCAGAAGCTCGGAACGTCCTTGACTCACGTATGGGAGTGCTTACGAACCAGTTGCGCTTGTCCATCGAAACGTGGAATTCCAGACCCGTTTCATGGCAAGTTAGTCTTGACTCCAAGGCTCGCGGGATATTCTTGAACCGGCAGTGGCATCACGGTGTCCAGATGGCACTGTCGGATGACCCGATGGTTCGAAGGCTAAAGAATTCTGGAGGAGAATCCTATTTTGTCATTGACGATTGCTTTGCCCTTCGCTTCAAACACCTTGACCGTAATCTAATGTCGATGAACTATCCCACCAAGAGGGCGCGCGACTGGAACCGCCAATTGAGGTTACCGGGTTTGCCACCATGGGACCGTCTAGAATTCGGTTACAGGATGGATATTACTGGTACCGCCATTCAGGACGCATTCATTCTACTCCGTAAAGGGGGAGTATTTCTGTGGATCTGGCAGGTTATGGGGGATCGCATAGACACGTTCCCGGTACAGCGGCAACTGTCAGTCAGTGGAGCAGAAGAACCTTTAGAGTTGGTTGCCTATAACAACTACGGTTCCTAAGGGGGCGAAACATGATTTTGCGACAGGGTGATGTCAACCCTGAAATGCTTATCCTTGCCAGAAAGTCTAGGGGCAAGACTCAAAAGCAGCTTGCTAAGGATGCTAGTGTCACTCAGGCGACAGTATCGAAGTACGAGGCCGGAGTCCAGCAGATAGATGACGAAGTGCTGCCGCGTTTCGCGATCGCCCTTGATTATCCCCTCCGTTTTTTTAGGCAAGCGGTGACCATCAAAGGGCCAGGAATTAACGAATTCTTCCACAGGAAGCGCTCAAAGATGAGAGTGGCTTTACTTCACCAAGTTTATGCTCTGGCAGAGATTCGACGGCTTGAGATCGCCAAGTTGCTGGAATCTTGCGAAGAGGATTATCCACGGGTGCCATCCTTGCCCGTGGAGGACTTCGATGATGATCCAGCCAAGATAGCGCGTACGATGCGGGCTGCCTGGCAAGTTCCTATGGGACCGTTGTTCAATGTAACTAGGACGCTTGAACACAACGGCTGCATCATCGTAGCTCACAAATTCCAAACGCGCGCACTCGACGGATTCAGCCACCGTTCTTCAGGAATGCCCCCAATCTTTCACATCAATACCGAACTACTCCCTGATCGGTGGAGATGGACATTGGCCCATGAACTGGGACATGTCGTGATGCACGGCGAACTCGGTGAATCCGAAATTACCCCGAAGCAGGCAGAGCAGCAGGCTGACATTTTTGCAGGAGAATTCCTTGCTCCCGCACACGAATTGAAGCCCATGCTTTGGAATTTAGACTTTCAACGGTTGGCTGCATTGAAGCGAGAATGGAAAATCTCTATGCAGGCCTTGGTGATGCAAGCATATCGCCTGGGAGTAATCAATGAACAGCAACGCCAAAGAATGTTCATCCGCTTAAGCAAGGCAGGCTATCGCCAAAGAGAACCAGAATCACTTGACCCCCCCATTGAAGATCCCAACTGGCCGTTCAATTTGGTCAAGTTTCATCTGACCAAATTACAGTTTACCCGGGAAGAACTAAAGGAATATCTAGCCATTGGGGAAGTCGATTTTCGGAACTATTACCGCGACCCCCACGACTTTGTAACTGCGGCAACACAATGGGATTCAGGACAATGACCATAACCTCGGAGTAAGGCAACGGTCTAGCCATGGCACGTTCAACGTTCACCGTCGGGCAACTAGCCCATGAAGCCAACATAGACATTGATGAAGCACTTATCGTTCTATGGGATGGCGGGATGGACTATATCAATGGGCCGACCAGTAATGTGCGGCGACGAGATACAAACAGGGCTCGCAGCCTAGTAGGACTAGCTACTAGACGGGAGCTTGCGTCCAAGGCGACATGGCAGCGGATATTTAGGCTGGACGATGCAGATAGCTTTAGAAGCCTACTTCAGACACTGGATGTAGCAGATCCAGGGTCTCGCAAACTTCCCGGGAAAGCCATAAATAGGCTACGCGCCGAAGCAAATAGCAGAGGGCTGTCTTGGGCCGAGGCGGTCACCACTAAGACTCCAGCCACAATCGAAACCGAACCTTCCAGGATTCACGCCAAGCCTGTTAGCCAGCCTTTAGTTTGGACGACAATAGGGAAAGAGCGCGACTTCGCATATCTTACCGACGATGATGTTCGCTCCATCCACGAAGAGTTAGTTGACGAATTCGCCAGCCATAAGGATCCTATCTCTCCTCCAGGAGTTAGGGACGGAAACTTGCTAGGATCCGCACTATCACGTCCCCATACGTCAATGGGGGACATCAAAAAGTATCCGTCTGTAGAGATGGCAGCTGCAGCATTGTTGCATGCATTGATTCACGATCATCCTTTCCACAACGGAAACAAACGAACCGCGCTTGTCTCGATGCTGGCGTTCTTAGATTTGAACAGGCTGATCGTTACGTGCGCAGAAGACGCTCTATTCAAATTTGTTATTCGAATCGCCCAGCACTCGATTGTTCCATCTCAACCTGATCAATATACGGATCGCGAGGTTTTGGAGATAGCGAAGTGGATACGCCAGTATTCACGACCCATAGAGTTAGGGGATCGGCCAATTCCCTTTAGGCGATTGCGTAAGCTGCTCACCCGGTATGAATGTACGTATGGGCCTCTCAAAGGCACTCAGATCTACATCAGCAGGACAATCGAGAAAAAGGGGATTCTTAGCAAGGTCCGTAAACAAACGGTAAGCACCCAAACCTCTTATAGGGACGAGGGCCGGGAGTTAAGAAAGACGTCCATTGCAAAAATAAGGAAGGATCTCCAGCTTGACGAACCTAATGGAATCGACTCCGCTTCATTCTACGATAACGCTCCAGCTGCGGCAGGTGAATTTATCATAAAATTCCGGAAGACCCTCGATCGATTAGCGCGTCTCTAGTAACCAATTATGCCCATTGTCAGCGGCCCATTTGGCGGCAGACTGCGGACACCGAGTGAACACTCTCTGCTGGCGGGGAATATGTGCAATACTCAAATTGCCGACCGTTTTGGGCCACGCCTATAAACAGCCGGAAAGCGAGTAGCGGGGGCGTTGTCACTAGCTGCAGCCACCCCGCCTTCATCGCGGGTCGCCCTCGCCTGCCCTACGTCCCCTGCTCCGCCTCTTTTTGGAGGGTGGGCATTTGGGTGTAGAGGCCTACCGCGTCTTCGATGTCAGCTGGAAGGCGATGCCGGAGCCGTGTTCGGTGTCGAAGCGGGCGGCTTCTTCAATGCGTTTGAGGATGCTGCGGGCCCGCTCCGTAGACCGCATCCTGTCCGCATCACCCAGTCTGTAGCCTCGTAGGTGGTGGCGGGCGTCAATGTCTGAGTGTACAATAAATGAAAAGAGCCGCTCTTCCAAAGCGGCTCCGCAATCTGATTTTTTATTTGAGGGTGTCCCTCTAGCTCTCCACCCAAGACTAGAGTACACCCTAGTATGTGTTATGTCAATATACTAGGGCGGAGGAAGGCAGCAAATGGGCACTTTGAATGGAAATCAAATTAGGAAATTAGTCAGCGCTGGCGAATTAGTCGTAAGACCCTTCGATGACCAGTTAGTCCAGCCTGCGTCCTTTGACTTCCGACTCGGAGCGAAGATCCTGGCGAGTCCCCTTGGACCTGACGAGCTCGGCCGAGAAATCGAACTAAACCAACAAAAGCCAGAGTATGCGATCCAGACTGGTCAGATGGTAGCTGTCATGTCGAAAGAGTGGATAGAGCTGCCATTGGACGTTTGCAGCAATAGCTTTGGCATTCGTTCCGAATTTGCCAGAATGGGGCTTCATTGCTTTGGTGGCCCGCATCTCGACCCGGGCTGGAGAGGGCGTTTGATAGTTAGTCTGCAAAACGTAGGACCCGAACCCATAACCATAGAATTAGACCGACCATTCTTTACGGCTACGTTCGAACGACTAGATGAGCCGGTTGAGCTAGGTCAGGGTTATGAGGGATCTCATCAAGACCAACACGATTTCCCCGAAGACCAGAAGACGTACATCCTATCAGCGAGGACGACAAGCCTAGCAGAAATTCCCACGTTGCGAGAAAACGTTGCTCGCCTTACCGCACTCGTCGAGGAGTTAAATGACAAGTTGCCCGACCCGGACGCCGGCCTAGAGATCAACGAGGAAATCGTAGAACGGTTGAGCGACTCGCTGGAAAAGGACACGGAGTCCTTCCTTACGTCGGAGGACATGCGGCAACGCCTGAATTTGTGAAGGACCCATGTCCCTTCGATATGATCCTGACGCGTTTGGAGGTGTGCCTTCGTCAGAACGCCGGCGATTAGTTCGAAAGTGTGAATGGTTGTGGACGCATAGGCATATGCTGACGCACACTTCCCTGCGTCATGACCTCAATCATTTTTTCAAGCGGCAAGTTGGCGATTACCGCATCATATATACTTACGACACTGAAGCCGACGATATGGTTATACGTCTCATAGCTCACCGGCGTGACGTATACAAAAAAGCTGCCAACCTAGACTCCTAGACCTGTCCCCAAATGCTTGGGTAAAGAGCCGTCGTGGGAGTGTTCAGATTTGCCGGCAGGGGAAGGGTGAGGTTCGCGGCCCAAGGGGTCGGGCGCCCACCCCGCCTTTGTCGCGGCCGACGATGCTTGCCCTAGGTCCCCTGCTCCGCTTCTTCCTGGAGGGTCGGCATTTGGGTGAAGAGGCCTACGGCGTCTTCTATGTCTAGCTGGAAGGCTATGCCGGCGCCATGCTCGGTGTCGAAGCGGGCGGCTTCGCCGATGCGTTCCAGGATTAAGCGGGCCCGTTGCTCGACCACTAAGAACAGGATGATGGCCCTTTTGTGCTCCAGGCCCAGGCCGAAGAAGGTCCTTTCCGGCGCCAGGCCCTCTCCCCGGACGCTGTTGACGATGGTGGCGCCGGTGGCCCCGCCGGCACGGGCGGCGTCGATGACGGCCTCGGTCTTGTCGTCGTTAACCAGAGCGATAATCAGCTTCAGTCTCATGACTTAAGTCTCCACGTGATTTGCTCTCGGAGGAAGGCCCACTGCCGCGCCACTTAATCCACCACGAAGCCACCATGGAGTAGGCCAGTACCGATATTATAGGGAAGGCGCAGGCGAAAGCAATCAGCCCAAACCCGTCAATCAGGGGGCTGCGACCCGGGATATTGGTCGCCAATCCCAGTCCCAGGGCTGCCACCACCGGGACCGTAACGGTGGAAGTTGTCACTCCTCCGATGTCGTATGCCAGAGGAACGATGGTCCTGGCGGACCGGAAAGTTTGCACGATGATGACGACGTAGACGCCGATGATGTACCAGGGCAGCGGGGTGCCGGTCACGATGCGGAAGCATCCCAAGGACACGCCGACCGCCACGCCAACCGCCACGGCCAGCCTCAAGCCCCAAGACTTGATGGTCCCGCCGGAAACCTCCTCGGCCTTCAGGGCCACGGCAATCAAGGCGGGTTCGGCCACGGTGGCAGCAAAGCCGATGGCGGCGGCGAAGAGGTAGACCAGCCAATAGTTGCGCCAGTCGACCTCGCCATCGGCGCTTCCAAGCCCAACCCTTTCGGGAGCGGTCAACTGCTGGGCCATGGTCTCTCCAATGGGGAAGAGGGCCTGCTCCAACCCGACGAGAAACAGGGCCAGGCCGACCAGCACCAAGGCAAAGCCTCCGACAATGCGTCGTAGGTTGGGCGGCCGACGGCGCAGGACAACGACCTGGAAGAATATCAGGACCGCGGCGATGGGAAGCACGTCCCGGAAGGTCGATCCCAGAGTGTTCAGCAACTCCATGGTCAGGCCACCATTCCGTACCCGAGGACGCAGATGATGGGGGTCAGGCTGGCAAAGGCGATGAGACCGAAGCCATCGACCATTGGGTTTCGACTCCTGATGGACGCGGCCAACCCCACGCCGAGGGCGGCGACCAGGGGCACCGTGATGGTGCTGGTGGTCACTCCTCCAGAGTCGTAGGCCACGCCGATGATTTCCTCGGGGGCGAACAGGGTCATTATCGTCACCAGCAGATAGCCGCCGATTATCAGCCAGTGGATGGGCCAGCCCCTGAGGATGCGCAGGACGCCCAGAACGATGGCTATGCCCACGGCGGCGGCTACGACAAGACGGAGCGTCAGGGCATAGGAGCCGCGGGCGGAATCGTTGTCGGCGATGGTTCCCGATTCCGCCGCCATGTTGGCCGCCTCGCCGGCGATGGCTATCAGAGCGGGCTCGGCCACGGTGGCGCCGAAGCCCAGGCAGAAGGAGAAGGCGAGCAAGGCCAGCAGGTTGCCCTTGTTGGCAAAGCTTTGGGCGAGGGATTCGCCCAAGGGGAAGAGGCCGCTCTCCAGGCCCTTGATAAACAGGCCCAGTCCCACGAGGACGGACACCATGCCGATGGCCACGCTGCCCAGGTCGGGAAAGGGCTGCCGGAGGACGACGATCTGGAAGAAGCCGATGACCAGGATGATGGGGGCCAGGTCTCGCAGCGAATCCAGCAACTGTCGGGCCATTGGAGCGAGGAACTGGACCCACTCCTTGGCCCAAATACTTCGAGCCTGGCGGACTAGCATAGCAACCACAACGGGTGGAATATAGTTTTATGCAGGGGGCGGGTCAAGCTGGGAATACGAGTGGGGCCCAAATTGACACCCGATTTTGGGCACGCCTATAATCCCTGTCTAGAGCCTGCTGGGGCTGGAACCGAGGAGACTCCATGCTCAATGCCCGTGGACCCCTAATTGTCAACACAGAAGCCGAGCCACCGTTTTTGGAGCAGGACGGGCTGAAGGTAAATCGCAACATCGTGCGCAAGGAGTTCTCCGGCGACTTGGTCGGCACTTCGGAGGCGCAGATGATTGCAGTCTTTACTGACACTCCCGGTTCAGCGGGATACGTAGCCATTGAGCACTTTAAGGGATCGTTGGCCGGTAGGTCGGGTTCGTTCGTGCTGCAGCATAGCGGGGTGATGAACAAGGGCGACGCCCAACTTACGGTCACAATCGTGCCCGACTCGGGTACTGGAGAACTGGTTGGCATATCGGGTACGTTAGAGATTGACAACAATGAAGGTCATCACTCTTACGTGCTCTCCTACGAGTTCACATGAGCGTGCTTTTGTGCTTGCAAGAAGTCCCTGAAGGATAGGCCACGCCTATAATCAGCGGGTAGGCCAGCGGCCGTGGGCCACCGGCTAAAGGGAGAGCCAGGAGAGTCTATTGACTAAGCTAAGGGAACAGATAGAAAGCGACATTGTGGCGGCTATGCGCAGCCGGGACCAGGGGAGGCTGGACGCGTTGCGGTTCTTGAAGAGCGCCATCCAGTCCCAGGAGAAGACCAAGGGGTCAGACCTGGACGAGGCGGGGCTGATACAGGTGATCGCCAAGCAGGTGAACGACCGCCGAGAGAGCATCCAGATGTTCCGGCAGGGCAACCGGGACGACTTGGTGGCCAAGGAGTCGGAGGCGCTGGCGGTGCTGGAGGCGTACATGCCCCCGCAGCTGGGTCAGGAGGAATTGGGGCAACTGGTGAGGCAGGTTATCGAGGAGGTGGGGGCGTCGTCGATGCGGGATAAGGGGCGGGTGATGGGCAAGTTGATGCCGCAGGTGCGGGGGAAGGCCGACGGGGCGCAGGTGAATGCGCTGGTGGATGAGTTGTTGGGTGGCGGGGGTAGGCTGTTTTAGATGCGGTTTGGGATTGTGGTTTTTCCGGGGACTTGGAGCGACACGGACTGCTACCACGTGGTCAAGGGCGTGCTGCGGCAGGACGCCGAGTACGTGTGGCATAAAGAGGACAGACTGTCGGGGTACGACTGTGTGATCCTGCCGGGCGGGTTTTCCTACGGCGATTACCTGCGGGCAGGGGCCATGGCTAGATTTTCGCCGGTGATGGAGTCGCTGATACGCTTTGCCGACTCGGGCAAGCCGGTGATTGGCATCTGCAACGGGTTTCAAATCCTCTGCGAGGCGGGGCTGCTGCCCGGCGCGCTGCTGGCCAACCAGCACTTGGAGTACCGCTGCCAGTGGACCAACCTGCGGGCCGAGCGGGCGGACACGTGCTTTACTTCGAGGTGCGGTCCGTCTCAGGTGTTGCGGGTGCCCGTGTCACACGGAGAGGGCAACTACTTCGCCGACCCAGCAACGCTGGACCAACTGGAAAGGAACAACCGGGTCTTGTTCCGGTATTGCGACGCCCAAGGGGAAGCGACTGAGGCGGCCAATCCCAACGGGTCGGCGCGGAATATTGCCGGGATAGTAAACGAGGCTGGGAACGTGCTGGGGATGATGCCACACCCGGAGCGTAGCTGCGAGGATATTCTGGGCAGCACCGACGGCAACCTGATTTTCCAGTCAATCATCGACGCCTGCGGAGCACGCCAGGCGTAGGGCCGCCCTGCCGGGTCTTCACCTCCTGAGCCCCGGCCTTGGGCAAGTTCGCCCTATCCCTGCGGGCAGCCTGCCGTCGTTGACACCCTTATAGCCAGGGTGTACGTTGAATCCCGATATGTCTACGCCGCGGAACATTGTCCTAGTGGGGTTTATGGCCTCGGGCAAGAGCGTCGTGGGAGAGGCGTTGAGCCGACTTGCGGGGATGCCTCTGGTTGACGCCGACGAGGAGATCGAGCGGCGGGCTGGGAGGGCCATTCGAGAGATATTCCAAGAGGACGGCGAGGCGGCGTTCCGGGAGTTGGAGCGTTCGGTTATCGCCGACCTGTGCGCCGGGACGGGGCAGGTCATCGCCGCCGGCGGGGGCGCTTTCGTGGACGCGGACAATCGGGACGCGATGCTGGCCAGCGGCGCGGTGTTCTGCCTGAGCGCGCGGCCGGAGACGATCCTGGAGCGGCTGTCACAAGCACCTGCAGACGGGGCCGAGGCGTCGGGGGCCGACGGGCGGCCGATGCTGGCGGGGGACGACCTCAGGGTTCGGGTTGAATCGCTGCTGGCGCAGCGGGCTGAGGACTACGCTCAGGCCCACCACACGATTGAGACGGACGAGTTGACGCCGGAGCAGGCGGCTATGCGCATCTTGGAGCTTTGCTCGGCGATGACGGCGGTGAAGGGAGACTAGGTCATGGCGGGCGCGAACCTGGCCGCAACGGTGCACCACTCAGGGGGGAGCTACCCGGTGGTGGTCGGCTGGGGTATTTTGGATGACCTGGGAGACCGGCTATCGGAGCTGGGCATCGGGGGCACGGCCTACATCATCACCGACGACAACGTGATGAATCCCTACGGGCGGCAGGCGCAGCGGGCTCTGGAGAAAGCGGGAATTGCCACCCACGTGTTCATCGTGCCGCAGGGAGAGAACAGCAAGAGTTTCGCCGCGGCCCAGGCCATCTACGACTGGCTGGCGGGCCTCCGGGCGGAACGGGGCCACGCCATAATCGCCGTGGGCGGCGGAGTGGTGGGAGACCTGGCTGGGTTCGTAGCGGCGACGTACCTCAGGGGCGTGCCATTCGTGCAGGCGCCGACCAGCATGGCGGCGATGGTGGACGCTTCGATAGGCGGCAAGGTGGCGGTGAACCTGCCCCAGGCCAAGAACATGGTGGGGGCCTTCTACCAGCCCAGGGGGGTGTTCTGCGACGTGCAGGCCCTGTCGACGCTGGGCAAGCGGGAGCTGGCGGAGGGCTGGGCCGAGGCCATAAAGCACGGGTTCATCCTGGACGCGGACCTAGTGGACGTCTTCGAGGAGCACGCCGAAGAGTTGATGGCTGTGGAGCCTGAAATCTCCACGCAGGTGATCCGTCGCAGCGCGGCCATAAAGGCCGAGATAGTGAGCCAGGACGAGCGGGAGACGCTGGGCATCAGGATACTGCTGAACTACGGGCATACCATAGGGCACGCTCTCGAAGCCTCCACCGGTTACGGCGAGTACCTCCACGGCGAGGGGGTGTCGGTGGGGATGATGGGGGAGGCGCGGATTGCCCAGGAACTGGGGATGATTCCCGGGGAACTGGTGGAGCGGCAGAAGCGGCTGCTTGAGCGGTTCAACCTTCCCATCCGCGCCCAAGGGGTGGCGGTGGACGGGTTGCTGCAGGCCATGTCGCTGGACAAGAAGACGGTGGGGGGCAAGGCGCGCTTCGTGTTGCTGGAAAGAGCCGGCAAGGCCGTGGTGCGGGGCGACGTGCCCCAGGAACTGGTAGAAGCAACCTTGCAGGAACTGACCGTCTGACCTGGTTGGGCCAGCCGCGCCAGGGAGACGACCGGCGAGAATGTCCAGCAGCCGATTTTCCTTTACGCTGAAGTACAGCCTCGCCGGCGCGCGGACCGGCGAGATGCAGACTCCCCACGGCTCTGTGCCCACTCCTGCGTTCATGCCGGTGGCGACGCAGGCGTCGGTCAAGGGGCTGTCTCCCGACGAGGTGCGGGGGGTCGGCGCGGACATAGTGCTGGCCAACGCCTATCACCTCTATCTACGTCCCGGCGTGGAAACGGTGCAGCGCATGGGGGGCCTGCAGCGGTTCATGGAGTGGAACGGGCCGGCGCTGACCGACAGCGGCGGGTTCCAGGCATTCAGCATGGGCTCGCTGCGCCGGATGGACGACGAGGGGATACGGTTCCGGTCCCACCTGGACGGCAGCGAGCACTTCCTGACCCCGGAGCTGGCGACGGTCAACCAGCAACTACTGGGGGCCGACATCATCATGTGCCTGGACCAGTGCATCAACAATGAGGCGGGCAAGCCGGAGGTGCGGCAGGCCATGGAGCGCACCCACCGCTGGGCGGAAATCTGCCACCAAGTCCACGCCTCGTCGCAATACGCACAGGACCAGGCGTTGTTCGGCATCGTGCAGGGGGGCGTGTTCGAGGACCTGCGGGAGGAGTCGGCCAACTTTATTGCCGGGATTCCGTTCGAGGGTTACGCCGTCGGCGGGCTGGCGGTGGGGGAGTCCAAGGCGCAGATGTACGAGACCACGGGGCAGGTGACGGCGCTGCTGCCGGAGGACAAACCGCGGTACCTGATGGGCGTGGGGTCGCCGGAGGACCTGGTGGAGTGCGTAGCGCAAGGCGTGGACATGTTCGACTGCGTGCTGCCGACCAGAGTGGGCAGGAACGGGGGCTTCTATACCCGGGAGGGCAGGCTGGACATAACCAAGCGGCGTTACATGGAAGATACGGGGCCAGTGGACGAAAGCTGCGACTGCTACGCCTGCCAGCGGTTTTCTGCAGGCTACCTGTGGCATTTGTTCAAGGCCAAGGAGTTGCTGGGGCCGAGGCTGGCCAGCATCCACAATCTGCGGTTTATCCTGCGGCTGATGGAAGAGATGCGGCAGGCCATCAGCGAGGACCGGTTCGACCGGTTCCGGGCGGAGTTCCACAGGGCTTACAAGCCGACGGACGAAGCGGCCCGGCAGGAACAGAAGACCCGGTGGCTAAAGGCCCGGGGGACTAGCTAGGTGAGCCGCCGGCGACGGCGGGCACGATGCTAACCTCGTCGCCCGACTTGGTCGCAGTCTCCAGTCCCTGCAGGAAGTGGACGTCCTCGCCGTTGACGTAGATGTTGACGAAGTAGTGCAACTCCCCGTTTTCGTCCAGCAAGCGGGCCTTGAAGCCGGGGTAGGACTCTTCCAAGCGGTCGACCAACTGGTTCAAGGCGCCGGGCTCCATTTCCACCTGGCCCTTGCCGCCGGTGATGCGCCGCATTGGCGTTGGGATGCGAACCAAGACGCTCATTTGAGACATCCTCCGGTATTTGACCGCCCGGCGGTCTCCCTTGTGGAAGCCATCGGGCTTTGGGATTAACCTTCGATTACGTCGCCGGCCACCGGGTCGACGCGGACTCCGGTAGAGCCGACCCAGTCCAGCCCTTTTTGTATCTCGGCTTCGTCGCCGTCCAGTTCCAGGACCACCCAGCCGACTTCCTCCCGAACGTCGGCGCGGCGGATGTTGGTCACCACGTTGTAGTCCCGGCCCAAGCGGTAGATTATCGGCTCCTTAACCAGGGCAGTGGGAAAGGTGAACTTTACCCGCTGCTTGACCATGGCCCGGCTCCCTCCCCCGGAATCATACGTGGTTGAATGCGGTTTCAAAAGAGCCCATTGTCGGCTTTACGGCCAGGGGGTTGACCGCCGACTCGACTGCTTCCTGGGTCTTCAAGCCGTTGCCGGTGACATAAATCACCGCCAGCTCGTCGGGCTTGATGACGCCGCTCTCGGCCAGGGTCTTGAGGCCGGACACGACGACTCCGCCGGCGGTCTCGGTGAAGATACCCTCGGTCTCGGCCAATAGCCGGATGCCGTCCACGATTTCCTCTTCGGGCACGGCGGAAGCGGTGCCCTCAGAGCGCTGGATGACCTTGACGGCGTAGATGCCGTCGGCGGGATTGCCGATGGCGAGGGACTTGGCGATGCTGTCGGGGCGCACGGGGCGCACGTGGGTCTGCCCCGTCTCCCAGGCGTTGACGATGGGGGCGCAGCCGGCGGCCTGGGTCATGTGCATCTTGGTGGACACGGCGGGATGGTGCACGTTGGTCTGGTCGCTGCCAAAGGGAGCGGGTTCGACTCCGTCCAGCAGGCCCAGGCAGGCGAGCTCGTTGAATCCCTTCCAGATCTTGGTGAACATGGCGCCGGAAGCTGTGGGGACGACCACGTGGTCGGGGAGGCGCCAGTCAAGCTGCTCGGCGACCTCGTAGCCCAGGGTCTTGCTGCCCTCGGCGTAGTAGGGCCGCATGTTGATGTTGACGAAGGCCCAGGGGTAGTTGTCGGCAATCTCGCTGCAGAGGCGGTTGACCTCGTCGTAGGTGCCGTCCACGGCCACGACGGTGGGGCCGTAGACGGCGGCGCCGATAATCTTGCCCTGTTCCAGGTCGGAGGGGATAAAGACCACGGCGCGGATGCCGGCGCGGGCGGCGTGGGCGGCGACGCTGCAGGCCAGGTTGCCGGTGGAGGCGCAGGCGAGGGTGTCGAAGCCGAACTCCACGGCCTTGGTGGCGGCCACGGAGACGACCCTGTCCTTGAAGGAATAGGACGGGTTTACGCTGTCATTTTTGATGTAGAGGTTGTTCAGGCCCAGCTTTTTACCGAGATTGTCGGCTTTTATAAGGGGGGTGAAGCCTGCCTGGATGTCCACGGGGTTGCCGTTGTTGGCGGGCAGGAGGTCGCTGTAACGCCAGATGCTGAGAGGGCCGCGGCTGATCCGGTCGCGGCTGGTGACCTCGGAGATAGTGGCGTAGTCGTAGACGACTTCCAGGGGGCCGAAGCAGAAGTCGCAGACGTTCAAGGGGTCGGCGGGGTATTCCCGGCCGCACTCACGGCACTTCATTCCGACGACGAAGGCCACGGGAGTCGCACCCTCCCAAAATAAAAAATACCGGCCCGCCACTAAGCCCAGGTAGCGGCCCGAGCGTGAGTGATGGTAACACAAAGGGCTTATGGGTTGTCAAGCTGAGTTAGGCCGACAACCCGCTGGTGGATGCTGCCGATGATTGCCGGCGGCGGGGAGAGGCCGGGATTCTCGTGAACTGGGACATTTAGGGACATTGGTCTGGGTGGCCGGTTGATAGACACGGCGGGGGTGGCCCACTGCCTGTTTACAGGATAGGGGATGGGCACGGGCGCGCGCAAGGGGCGGGTTGTCAGCAATTTGGGGGCGGGGCCCTTCGAGAGCCTCAGGGCGAACGGTCAGCGTCGTTGCGGCCTAGAAGTTGTTGGCTCCGGTTAGCCTCAGGGCAGGCCCTTCGTGAGCCGCAGGACAGGCTCAGGACAAGCATTTGAGATTCCTCGGCTCCGCTCGGAATGAGAGTTGGTTGGGGGTGAACGGGGGGAGAGCGGGGACGACAGGCCTGGGGCGGGCTTAGCCCCGGGGTGCGGAGCGGTGATATAATGCCGTGGCGTTTGCTGGCGCCTGTATGGACGCCGCCAAGACGTAATCGAGGCTCCAGCAAAGCCGTCCTGACAAAGGGGTCCCGGCCCAGCCGCAACACTGGGCAAGGGCACTAGACCGAGAATTCCGGTAGAAGCGTCTTGTATCAAGCAGCCCGCCTGACCAATATCTTCCAGGAATTTTCCATTCCCCTCATCATAGGCGTATTGGCGGGGCTGGCGACGGCGAACATCGACCATAGCTTTTATGAGAAGGTGGTCGAGTTTCACCCGTTCGGCGAGAACGCCGAGGTCTTCGGCAACGGGATAACGGTCCATTTCCTCATCAACGAAGTCTTCATGGTCTTCTTCTTTGGCATCGCCGCCAAGGAGATAACGGACTCGGTGCTGCCCGGGGGGGCGCTGAACCCGCCCAACAAGGCTGTGAATCCGCTGATGGCGACGATAGGCGGTATTCTGGGCCCGGTGGGCGTCTATTTTCTGCTCACCACGATATTCTACGGCGGGACGGATAATTTCTCGGAAGTAGCCAACGGCTGGGGCATCCCCACGGCGACGGACATTGCCCTGGCATGGCTGGTGGCACGGGTGGTGTTCGGCAGCCATCATTCGGCGGTCAATTTCCTGCTGCTGCTGGCAGTAGCCGACGACGCCATCGGCCTGGGGATCATCGCCGTGTTCTACCCGGACCCGCACCACCCGGTGGAGCCGATATGGCTGCTGCTCACGCTGGCGGGCATGGCGGCGGCCTACGGCCTGCGGCGGATGCACGTCGGCCCCTGGCCCGTCTACGTGCTGATTGGCGGCGGGCTAAGCTGGTCGGGCCTGGCCATGTCGGGCGTGGAACCGGCGCTGGCGCTGGTGGTCATCGTGCCCTTCCTGCCCGGCCCGCGGTTGGACCCGGTCCTGGTGCGCTCACATGCCGACCCGCATCCAGAGGTCCAGCCGACGGCAGCGGCAGGCCACCTAGTCCATCATCATAGCCCCCTGGAACAGTTCGAGCACCAGTTGAAGCTAATCGTCGATTTGGGGTTGTTCTTCTTCGCTTTTGCCAACGCCGGGGTGGCATTCGGGAGCATCAACCAAGTAACGCTGATAGTCCTGGCATCCCTCGTTCTGGGCAAGACCATTGGGATTTCTTTGTTCTCCTGGGTCGGCACACGCTTCGGGTTTCCATTACCTCCGGACATGGGGATCAGACACTTGGCAGTCACCGGGCTAATCGCCGGACTGGGGCTGACGGTGGCGCTGTTCGTCGCCGGAAAGGCGTTCCCCGGCGAGTCGGTATTCCAGGACCCGGCCAAGATGGGGGCGGTGCTTAGCGGGTTGGTCGCCTTTTTGGCCATCGGCATTGGGCGGGCCCTCAAGCTCCGGGACTCCGACCAATCGAAACATTAACCGTGTTTCCGCCGGCCGGTGGTATACTGCCACCGGCGTTGAGTCTGCGGACGCCGGTTTGCGCCGGTAATTTCGATTGATGTTTAGCCTGAGGGATTGCGCGCGATGATAGGAGTGTTGACCCATCACTGGGCCAAGCCGGACAAGGTGCAGGAAGCGCGCGAGCTGCTGGACCGGAACGGGCTGGCGCAGAGCAAGGCCCCCGGATTCGGCAGACGGCAGACGCTGTACTCTCTTAACGATCCCACCAAAATCACGACCTTGGTCACCTGGGAGAGCAACGAAATCTACGAGGCGTGGCGGGCCAGCCCGGAGCGGGCCGCGGCCATGGCGGGGGCCGAGGAACTGTGGAGCCGTCCGCCGGAGTCGGAACGGTTCGAGGCGGGGTAGGCGGAGGCTCCAGATTGGCCACGTCTGCGAACGGTCGGAGCATGGCCCAAGAGCCCCCGGGCGCTATCGACGACGCGCTGGCGGGGCAGATAGCCGCCGCCGCGGAGGAGATGGCCGGGGGCGCCGGGGAGATACTGCTGGGCCACTTCGGGCGCAAGATAGACGTCGAATACAAGGACGACGCGCAGAAGGACCCGGTGACGTCTGCCGACAAGGCCAGCGAGGAGTTCCTGTCGTCGGAGATAGCCAAGCGGTTTCCCGAGCACGGCATCCTTGGCGAGGAAGGCGCGGACGACGCCGAGGCGGATACGCCGGCCCCGGACTTCATCTGGGCGCTGGACCCCTTGGACGGCACCACCAACTTTCTGAACGGGCTACCGCTATATGCGGCGTCGATAGGCGTGCTGCACCGGGGAATGCCCGTTGCCGGGGCGTTGTTCATTCCGTGGCCCAACTCCAAGGGCGGGTTCGTGCTGCACTGCCGCAGGGGACACGGGTGCTTTGCCGACGGCGAGCCCGCGTCGGTGTACCAGGCAGAGGAGCCGGCGAACAACCGGCTGGCGGGGCTGCCGGGATACTTTCCCTACGGGGCCAAGTTCGGCGCGCGGCTGCGGGGAAAGACAGGGGACATGCGGGTGACCGGCAGCATCGCCTACGAGCTGGCGATGACGGCCCGGGGGTCGCTGCAGTATTCGATCATCGGGGCGTGCCACGTGTGGGACATGCTGGCGGGAGCGCTGGCAGTGATGGAGGCCCAGGGGACGGTGATGACCAGGCTGGGCAAGGAAAAGCGGTGGCATCCCCTGGAATCGCTGACGCCGGACTGGGACGAAAAGCGGCCGAGCATGAAGGACCTGAGAAACTGGCGGGCGCCGCTGGTGGCGGGGGGCCCGCAGGTGGCGCCGCTGGTTGCCGAGAATATACGGCCGCGGTTCAGGCCGCTGGCGCGGCTGGGGTGGCTGGCGCGGGGGTTTGGGCGACGGTGACCTCTCCCGCCTTGATTTCGTTTGCCTTAGGGGTTACAGACAGTATTTTCGACTGGCTCAGGCAGCCGGTTCTCTCTGCACCAAGAGTAGGCACTTTCCTAACATAGAACCTTGGCGAGTTATGTCCGGGTCGCCTCGACGAAGGTGACCATTTCCTCGATAGAATGGGACCAGAACAGCGATAAGCCGCGCTCTTGCGATTCTTTCAAATGGCGTAGACCGAACACCCCTGCAAGCACAGCACTGGGCACGATGTTTGCCTCTCCAAAGTCGTGCCGCCATACGTTGGCTTTGACAACAGCGTCGTTATTGAGACGCTTGATTGAGTTCACTTGCGAGTTGCTGACCTTGCACTCAATTGCGAGAATTCGGCCGTCCCACAAGCGCGCGACTACATCGGCCTTCCGAGTTCCCAAGACCGACTCGCCACAAAAATGGCCAATCGGTGGCGCTGCTGAAACATTCGGTATCGTTTTCGGACTGTCCTCAACAAACCCGTTCGATGTCAGTGTGCTTCGCACCAGGGCTTGCTGACGGGCCGGCGATTCATTGGCTCGGCTGGTTTTGACTCGCTGGGATGCAATGAGTACAGCCGAGGCGACCACCGCTGTTTTCCGTTCCTCCCTCGTCGGCGCTCGTTTCTCGGCGAGCCACGGAAACCGCTCGCGGTCGAGGCCGAGCAGGATAGTCTCAACCACCCGCTTTGCGGATTCTGGGTCGTTCTTAATTCGGGATGGACTTAAGGGCGTATCCGCCAATAGCTGTATGTCATCAACAGAGATCGGTGGGCCAGCTACGTAGCGAACTGCATAGAGCAAGTCAGCGTCAAGCAATACTTTCGTAGCCTGTTCGGCCAACATCGTAAGGTCCACTGTAGTTTCCAGCAGATTCTCGACGGCGTCGCGGTAATGCCTGAAGTTTTCCAAGTAGACACCAAGTGACTCGTTGAGCCGCTCATCCCTGAAGTCTTGAATCCCGCGCCTGCGGTCTGCCTCAAGGCGTTCGTCGTTCCACCTCTGGGGTTGAACAGGCATTACGCCTCCAGCAACCGATCCAATGATGGAACTGGAATTCGCTCCATCTCCTTAGGCTCGAACTTGACTAACCCCCCTGCATACGTACGGCCTAGACTGGTGCTGGCCGACTCTCGAAGGGCGGCTGCCAGTCGGTCAAGCGCCGCGTTGGACAAAGGCGTCACAGGGTAAAGGCCATGTGCAATGTTCAGATGACGCGCGCCGGAGATATTGCGCACAAACGTAGGCGGCCGGCGCGCCATATATGTTGCCAAGATAGGGGCAGGCTCGCGTAGACTCACCGACCACCACGACTTGCGATTTCGAGCGACGTAGCCATCAGCAACCCCAGATGCCTTTGCGACCTTCAGGAATTGCTCAACTGCAAGCAACTCGTGGTGGTCTAGTTCGTCCAAGTCATGCGGTAGGTCAATCACTCGGCGTAGATTCGCCGTTGCTTCCAGCCGCCCACCTGCTGCGAAGAGCTCCCGCGCTTTCGTGACAGTCGGGAATAGGTAGCGCGCCGGGATTAGCTGTTCACCTTGGACAGAGGCTATCCATGTCGAGTTGGAACCAGTGACGGCGCCACGATGGACACGGCATATCTCACCGAGTTCTACGTATCCCTCGGGGGTATTCGGCGCGGACCGTATGAGCGGGATCCAGCGGTTGGAGTCCGTCAGCCGCGAACGAGTGACCAGTCGCCCTCCCGTAAGAGGGGCCAACTTTGAGGCGTCATCGACCATGCGTAGGCGAATCGAAGATGGACGTGATCCCACTTGGAAACAGGTAATCGCTGCTGTCGTAGCCGTCGTGTCGAATGGCAGCAACTTCGGCTCGAGGACGTGGATTGACTGTCCGCCAAGGCCATTGAGGAGCAAACGGCGGATGACCTCCCCGTAGTTCACATCAAGCCATTCGGAACTCGTCACAAAACAGCCCACATCACCAACGCGGCCATGCAGAGCCGTTGCTAGGAAGAAGTACGAATGCAATCCAGCGAGGCCCGAAATCGGTACGCCAGCGCGGCCAGCAGCCAAGTGAGCCCACGCCTTTGCTTCAGCCCTCAGGCTGTGATGACGGACATAGGGTGGATTGCCAACAAAGGCCGTCGTGCCGTCGTGCGGCGGCAATATGGACTGTGTGTAGTCGCCACAGATTACCGTCGCCCTGCGTTCGCCGATGGCGGCTAGACCTGCCCGCGTCACGAGAGTTGAGAGCGGATCAGTGTCGAAAGCGACGAGTTGCGCTTGAGAGCACCGGGATACGGCAATCGTGAAGCGCCCACTTCCGCACCCGGCATCGATAACACGGCTCGGCGACTGTTCAAGCACCCATTGGACCATCGGTGTAACGATGCTGTCTGGGGTAAAGACCTGACCTAGTAGGCGACGATCAGGCTGGGGTCGCGCCTCTATTATGCGATCTCCGAGTGGGTCGCGACCTGTGCGGATCTCCTCCCGAGCGTCGTCGAGTTCCCTTCCACATGGGGGCGGAACGGTGAGGGACATCGCTACTAGACGTTCCTCATCGGGGAAAAGCGGGCCACCGGTCTCAAGCGCACCCATCGCAGACGCCAACCGCACGATGGCCAGTTCTTTGGCGTGTGTGTGAACTTCTGGTTTGTCCGACCCCACAGAGCTCCTCACATTATTGTTCTAAGTGACTTGCATACCGCTACACTCGGAGAGTCGGAGGAAGAAATAATGTAGAGCGGTGCCGCGAACCCGCTTAGTCCGCTCAATCGTAGCATCAGGCAGGCCACATAATCAAACGGAACCTGTCATACGAGTGGCAGTTTGAGGGCAGGATAGATAGCTACGCCCGGTCGGGTTCCCAGCCCCAGGGGCGGGGACCCCAGCCAGCCTCGAATACTTGGCCCTTCTTGACGGTGAGCGTGGGGACTACCGCTTTGTCGACTTTTCGGGAATGGTTCAGGGCGTCGTAGACCAGCCAATCGCCGTCCAGTATTTCCAGGACTGAGATGTCGGCCTGCTTGCCTGTCTCCAGGCTGCCCAGGCGGTCGTCGATTCCCAGGGCCCTGGCCGGGTTGATGGTGGACATGGACACAACGTCGTCCATGGTGAAGCCAAGGGCCAGGAAGCGGCTCATCATCTCGGTCATGCTGTGGACGGTGTGGGTGCGGCCGGGGAGGGTCAGGTCGGTGCTGATGCAGTGGGGGATAACGCCCTGGTCGAGGACCCGTTCGCCGATGTCGAAGCTGAAGTTGAACCTGCCGTGGGCGGTGTCCAGCCAGACGCCGCGTTCCTGGGCCTCTCGCGCCTCGGGCACCAGCTTGCCATCTGCGTCTATTACGCCGCCGGGATTGGCGGTGAAGAGGTGGGTCACGATGTCCCCTTCTTCCATGATGGGAAGAAGCTGGCGGATGACGTTGGGGTCGTAGCGGTGCTCGGTGTCGCCGATGTGGACCATGAGCTTGACGCCGGCTTCCTGGGCGGCGCGCTTGGCCAGCCGGGGCATTTCCATGCCCATGATTTCCAGGGCGGGGGAGACCATGCGGGCCTTGATGCCGGCGATTATGTCCCGGTTTTCGGACACCACGCGAATGGTCTCGTCGAGGTCGATGCTGTCGGGGCTGAAGATGTCAGGCCTGGTGGCCAAGCCGGTGCGGCAGATGTGCAGGAAGCAGATAATCTCGGTGTGGTTGTTGGGGATGATGTGGCTGGGAAACCCGCCAAAGGTGTCGCATCCGGCGCTGCCGGCGTCGGCCATGGTGGTGACTCCGGCCCGGACGCCGCCCAAGTCGGCCTGGACCCCGCTGCCGGTAACGCCGTCGTAGACGTGGGTGTGGACGTCGATGAGGCCGGGGGTGACTATCTTGCCCTTGACTTCGATGGTCTGTCGCGCCTGGTCGGAGGCGATGTCCGGGGCCACCTGGGCGATGGCGCCGTTTTCCACGGCAACGTCGTGGGGGCCGTTGACGCCGCCGGCGGGGTCGATGACCGTTCCGCCCTTAATCAACAGGTCGTACATGGGCATACCTCTCTATGAGAACAGCGGTCGGTGAGGGTGGCTGGGCCAAAGTCAGGGGGCTAGGTGAACATCTCGCCGACGGACATTCCCCGGTGGATGCGGTAGATGGCCTCTCCCAGCAGGGGAGCGACCGAGAGGACGGTGAACTTGCCGTTGCGCTTCTCGGGAGACATGGGGATGGTGTCGGTGACGACAACCTCGGTGAACTCGCTTTTGGCCATGACGTCGGGAGCGTTGCGGGACAGCACCGGGTGGGTGACGCAGCAGAACACCTCTTTGACCCCATGGTCCGCCAGGGCCCGGGCGGAGGTGACGATGGTGCCGCCGGTGTCTATCTCGTCGTCGAAGGTCAGGGCAACCTTGCCGCGCACGTCGCCGATGACGTTCATGGTCTCGGTGCGCTCGTCGTTGCCCAATCGCCGCTTCTCGATGATGGCGAGGGGGGCCCCAAGCCGCTCGGCCACGTCCCTGGCCTTCTTGCTGATGCCGATGTCCACGGCCACGACTACCAGGTCGGGAATCTCCTTGGCCTGGAAATAGTCGGTCAGAATGGGCAGGGCGGTGAGTTCGTCAACGGGAATGTTGAAGAAGCCCTGAATCTGCCCGGCGTGGAGGTCGACGGTGAGCAGGCGGTCGGCGCCGGCCGTGGAAAGGAGGTCGGCGACCAAGCGGGCGGTGATGGGCACGCGGGGCTGGTCCTTCTTGTCGGTGCGGCCGTAGCCGTAGTAGGGGACGACCGCGGTTATGCGACCGGCCGAGGCCCTTTTGCAGGCGTCGATCATGATCAGCATTTCCATCAGGTTGTCGTTTACCGGCTGGCAGGTGGGTTGGACGACGAAGACGTCCCGCTGGCGCACGTTTTCCTGGATGCGGACGAAGGTGTTGTCGTTGGCGAACTTGAAGACCTCGGCCTGGCCCAGGGGAATGTCCAGGTATTGGCAGACGTCTTCGGCCAGGCCCCGGTGGCCGGTGCCGCTGAATATCTTCAGTTCATCGAGCACTGGTTTCATCGTCGACCCTCGCAAACCGGTGTAGCAGCAGAATCGGACTGGCAAGGCAGTGCCCAGCCGGGAGTAAAGGGGCCACCGGATTATAGCATAGGAACGGCTGGGGGATAAGGCGGGGGGCAACGGAGTCGCGGGGGCGGGAGTGTGCTCGAAGTGCACGAGTCGGTACCGGAACAAGTCCCGTAGGAACCATGAACACGGCCCATCACGCCGGGAGGGTTGACAGCAGATACGCCAAACGTTAGTTATAATGGTGACTAGCAAATAGTATAGGCTGAGGGGGGAGTCCCACACGCGGCAGGCAGGCCCAGCGGGAGAACCCTGAGAGGGGAGCCATGATTGGAAAGCCAGAGCTACGGCGAGTTATCGAACAGATGGGTGGGGCGCAGGAGGTACAGGCTGGACTTCGGGCCTTTTCAAGCAGTGTCCGCGCATTGGATGCCATACGGCCTCAACTTACCGAGCAGTACCCAAACAAGTGGGTGGCAATGTACAACGAAGAAATAGCGGTGACCGCAGATTCCTTGGAATGCCTCCTAGAAGAAATGGACCGGCGCGGAATCCCCAGAAGGGATGCTGTTGTTGAATTCCTGGACACTGAGGAACGGACCATGATCCTGTAGTGAGATAGCCGCTTGATTGAGGGCAGCTTTGATCGAGTCCGTAGACGGCCCTACGTTCAGGGCCGTCTGTTTTTGCCCCGTTTGGGGGTCGATAGAAATATTGACTTCCTGGTTGACACCGGTGCAGATACTACCACCATTCATCCGCCAGACACCCAAACAATGGGCATCAACTATCCCCAACTAGGCCCAGCCACGCGCCCGCAGATGGGGATTGGAGGGGTCGACTACGCTCACGAGGAACCTGCCGTCATCGCGTTCGAGGATGGGAGCCTCGAGCGCATTTACTACGTGATAACGGCTATCCCCAGGCCAAGCGAGCACAATATGGGCTTCCCCTCCCTCTTGGGGCAGGACATCATTCAACATTGGCGCATGGTCCACGACAAACCGCGAGACCGATTGACGTTCACCGCTCAAAGGGCAGACTTGAGCATCCGCGGCGATGTCAACGATCTTCAGGTAGTCGATAATTAGAGTCAATTCAGAACGGTCCGCGCTCCCCGTGTTTCCGTGGACGGGCAGTCAATATTGCCCCCAACTGTTTGCCAAAGTCCCAGAACAGCAATTTGGAACAGATGCCAGGTCCTTGAATCAACCGAGCTTTCTGGCACAAGCCACCTTAGGGTATGATATGCTGTCAGGTACGCGATGACGCGGGAGGAACGGTCTTGGAAGTAATCCTGAGTTCGCCCCGGGGGTTCTGTGCCGGAGTGGTCCGGTCCATCGAGGTTGTGGAGATTTGCCTTGAGCGGTACGGGCCGCCGGTGTACGTGAAGCACCAGATAGTGCACAACCCCCACGTGGTGGCCGACCTGGAGCGAAAGGGGGCCATCACCGTGGAGACGGTGGACGAGGTGCCCCCCGGTTCGCTGGTGGTGTTTTCGGCCCACGGCTCCCCGCCGGAGGACTTTCGCATGGCCGAGGAACGGGGCCTGCGGGTCATCGACGCGGTGTGCCCCCTGGTCACGCGAGTGCACAACGAGGCCAAGAAGTACCACCGGGAAGGGAAAAAGGTACTGCTGGTGGGGCACCGGGGCCATCAAGAGGTGCGGGGGACGATGGGGCAGGTGGACATGACGCTGATCCCCGACGACTCCAGCGCCCAGTTGCCCGACTGGGAGGCCGACGAACAGGTGGCGGTGCTGACCCAGACCACCCTTTCGGTGAGGGATACAGGCCGGGCCATCGACGCCATCCAGGGTAAGTTCTACAACGCGGTGGTGCGCAACGACATTTGCTACGCCACAACCAACCGCCAAGAGGCGGTCACCAAGATGGCCGGCATGGTGGACCTACTGCTGGTCATTGGGGCCCAGAACAGCTCGAACTGCAACAGGCTGCGGGAAGTGGCCGAGGCCGAAGGGACCACGTCCTACTTGATCAACGGCCCCGAAGAAATCCAGCCGTCGTGGATAGAAGGCAAGGCCAAGGTGGGCATCACCTCCGGCGCTTCCACCCCGGAAGTGCTGGTGGAAAGCGTCATCGAGGCGCTGGCCCCGGAAAAAGTGACCCTCCTTAGCGGGGTGGAAGAAGACGTGGCTTTCACGCTGCCCAAGGAGTTGCGCTAACTGTGCCGCGTCCGCTGCCTGTGGACGCCTCTCAGCAATAATGGCCGGTCACGACAGGCGCATTGGCGACCCCAGGGATATCAAGCGGCGTCTCCTTTCCCTTCCCTCACTGGTATCGGCGGCCCTGGTCGCCGCCTTCCTCGTCTTTCTCGTCACCCGCTTCGACATCGATCTGGGCAACACCTGGGACCAGGTAAAAGGCGCCAACGGCTGGCTGCTGGCGGCGGCCTTCGGGGTGCATTACACCGCATTCATTTTCAGGGGCGCCAGGTGGCGACTGCTGCTGGAGAACACCCAGGAGCCGGAGAAGCCGCCGCCGGGGACGCTGTACTGCGGACAGCTGGTGCTGCTGGGCTGGTTTGTCAACGCAGTCACGTGGTTCCGCATGGGCGACGCCTACCGGGCGTACGTGTACCACGATGAGCAGAAGGCCTCTTTCGCCAGCACGGTAGGGACAATCCTGGCGGAGCGGACTCTGGAGGCCGTGCTGATCGCGGTGCTGCTGCTGGTAGCGGTGCCATTCCTGGTGGGGCAGGGAGGCAGCGCAGCCTGGGCCGTCCTCGCATTTGCAGTGACAGGTGTGGCGCTGATGGCTGCCGTGGTCTCGCTGATGACGTGGGCACGATCTTGGGCACAGAGGAGACTGCCCGGCTGGCTGGCCGAGGGGTACAAGAATTTGCACCACGGCACCCTGGCCAGCTTTCGCAGGCTGGCGCCGGTCACGGGGCTGGGGCTACTGGCGTGGACGGCGGAAGTGGGACGACTGTACCTGGTGGTGCAGGCCCTGGGGCTGGACGTCGGCATTCCTCTTGTTATCGTGCTGACCATGGCGAACTCGCTGCTGAGCTTAGTGCCGACGCCCGGAGGCTTCGGCGCAGTGGAGCCGGGGGTGGCCGGGCTGGCGGTGCGGCTGTCGCGGTTGACGGCCGATGCGGCCCTGGCGATGGTGGTAGTAGACCGGGCGATTACCTACCTGAGCGTAATCGTCCTGGGCGCGGCTGTGTTCCTGGGGCGGCAGGCGTTCCGGCGACTGACGGCGGCGGCCCAACCGGCGGCGGTCCAGCGGGCGGAGAAGGCGTAGAGATGATGCTGCACACGGCCAGTTTTTACGACCCGCAGGACTGGAAGGGCCAATGCTACCGAGTGTCCCGGTCCCATCCCCGGGGACGGCGGGCCCAGTGGGAGGTTGCGCCGTTCCTATACCCGGACCGGCAACTGCTCCGGGCCTACCGGAGGGGAGACTTGGACTTTGCAGCCCTCGCGCTGGAATACAGGCAGGGGCTAGATGCGGCGTACGGCCAGTCGGAGCAGTTCCAGGAGTGGGTGTTGTCGCTGGCGGGCTTGGAACAGGTCACGCTGCTGTGCTTCGAGAGGGAGGGGAAGCCCTGCCACAGGAGGGTGGCCGCGAACTGGCTGTTGGAGCGGATACCGGGGTTGAAGTCCGGCGGCCTGCGCTAAAGGGCTTTCCGGTAGGTCACTCGGGCCGGGCCGGCCGTTCCATCAACTGTGCTGCTGCTTCCATAGGGGGCAGGCCGTCGAACAGCACCCGGTAGGTGACCTGGGTTATGGGCATGTCGACGTTCAGCCTGGAGGCCAGGGCCAGGGCGGCGGTGGTGGCGTTGACGCCTTCGGCCACGTTGTTCATAGACTGCCGAATCTGCTCCCAGGACCGGCCCTGGGCCAGTTGCTCGCCAACATAGCGGTTACGGCTGAGGGGGCTGGTGCAGGTGGCAACCAGGTCTCCCAATCCGGCCAGGCCGGCAAAGGTCTGGACCTGGGCACCGGCGGCTACTCCCAGCCGGGTCATTTCGGCCAGGCCGCGGGTGATGAAGGCCGCTCTGCCGTTGGCGCCCATCCCCAGGCCGTCGGACATTCCGGCACCGATGCCTATGATGTTCTTCAGAGCCCCGCCCATTTCGACACCGACGACGTCGCTGCTGGTGTAGACACGAAAAGAACTGGAGGTCAGGGTTGCTTGGACGCGGCGAGCGCGTTCGGGGTCGGGTCCGGCCACCACAGCCGACGACAGCTTGCCATCGACGATTTCTTTGGCCAGGTTGGGGCCGGAAAGGGCGCAGATGGCGGCGTGGTATCTGCCGAATAGCTCTTCCTCCAACACCTGGCACATCCGCTTGCCCTGGGGAAGCTCCAAGCCCTTGCTGGCGCTCAGGATAGTGGCGTCGGGGGACAGATGGTCCCGGATGGAGCGGATATTGTCCCTGAGACGATGGGAGGGCACGGCGATGATGACCAAGCTGGCGGGAGACAGGGTTTTCTCGGCGTCGCCGGCAACCTCCAGACCGTCGGGGAAGGGGACGTCGGGGAGGAAGCGTTGGTTTTGCCTGTCGGCGTTGAGTTGGTCGGCCTCGGCCGGTGTGCGGGCCAAGATGGTGACGGGGATCCCGTTGCGGGCCAGGATAATCCCCAGGGTGGTCCCCCAGGTGGTGGGGCCGACTATGGCCACCTTCTCGGTCAAATGACTATCGCTCCGAACGGCGGGGCCCGTCGCTTCAGCTGACCGGGGCCGCGGGCTGGCCCAATTTGCGCTCGTTGCCCTCGCGGATGCGCTTGATATTGTCCCGGTGCTGCCAGAGGATAATTAGGCCGCCGAACAGACCGTAGAAGACGTAGATGCCGGACCTTTCTCCGGCCAGCCACAGTCCCAGCAATGCGGCAGCGCTCATAAAGACACCCAGGATGTTGCCCAGGGACACGTAACGGCTGGCCTTTGTCCCGATGAGGAAGGTTGCCGCGGCCGCGCCTCCGGCGATGGGCGCCATGACCGACAGACTGCCCAGGCCGGTAAGTATGCCCCGGCCGCCTCGAAACTGGAGGAAGACCGGCCAGTTGTGGCCTATCAGGGACGCAAGCCCGGCAGTCACCTCGCCGGTGGTTGTGCCGATCACCTCACGGGCAAGCATGACGGACAGGATTCCCTTGGAGACATCCAGGACCAGCACCAATCCCGCCACTTTGCCGCCGCCGGTGCGCAGGACGTTGGACATGCCGGTGCGGCCGCTGCCGAACTCCCGGACGTCCACTCCTGACCGCAAGCGGAGCAGCAAGTAGCCCCACGGGACGGAGCCGAGGAAGTAGGCGAGGGCCAGGACTACCGCATAACGGGCAACGACGCCTTGGTCTTCCATCATCAGAAAGACGATGACTGTTGCCGCCGCCAACGCCGGCAGCACGACCAGAACGAACACCAACGGGGTGAAGATCTTGTTCATTGCTTCTTGAACAGCAGCCTCAGGTGGGTGCGGTCGAAGCCGAAGGCGGTCCGGAGCCGGTTCTCCAGGTACCGCTGGTAGGTAAAGTGTACCAGCTTGGGGTTGTCTACTGCGAACACAAAGGTGGGCGGATTTACGTCGACCTGCCTCAGCCGAGTGATACGCAATCGCTTGTTGCGCTGCCGTTTCACCGGCGGCGGAGCGTGGCTGGCCAGGGCGTCGGCCAGCATGTACTGCAGCTCGCGAGACGGCACGAAGCGCAGCCGCTCTTTCCAAAGGTCCAGGGCCGTCTGCATCAAGTCGTCGATGCCCTGGGCGTTCAAGGCGGAAGTGAAGCAGATGGGGACGTAGCTCATGAAGTGCAGCCGCTCCTGCACTCGGGCGACGGCCCAGGCGCGGGAGGCGCGGTCGTCTTCTTCGGCGAGGTCCCACTTGTTGACCACGACTATCAAGCCCCGGCACATCTCCCAGGCCAGCCCGGCGATGTGGGCGTCCTGGGCCGTGGCCAGCTCGGAAGCGTCGGTGACCAGCAGGGTAATGTCGCTGCGGTTGACGGCGCTGACGGCCCGGATGACGCTGTACTTCTCTATGCCGCGCTGCACCTGGCCGGGCCGCCGGATGCCGGCGGTGTCGATGATGACGAGGTCGCGGCCCTCGTAGGCCAGGTCGGTGTCCAGGGCGTCGCGGGTGGTGCCGGCGGTCTGGCTGACTATGGAGCGTTCCTGGCCAAGAATGGCGTTCAGGAGCATGGACTTGCCCACGTTGGTGCGGCCGACGATGGCAAGCTTCAGTTCGCCGGCGGCGGGCGCGCCGGGCCGGGCTTGCGGCGCTTGTTCTTCGGCGTCTCCTTCTTCAGGCTCCAGTTGGTCCGGCTCGGTTGGGAAGTGGGAGACGACGCGGTCCATCAACTCGTAGATGCCGAAATTGTGGTAGGCGCTGATGGGCAGGGGGTCGGTCAGCCCCAAGCGGAAGAACTCGGGCGATCCCAATTCCCGGTTATCGTTGTCCGATTTGTTGACCGCGAGGATGACCGGCTTGTCGGTGCGGCGCAGGCGCTGGGCAACGTCCTCGTCGCCGTGGGTCAGGCCTTCCATAACGTCGGTGACGAAGACGATGACGTCGGCGGAGGAGAGGGCCATGTCGGCCTGTTCCTGGACCTTTTCTCGGATGGCCCCTTCGGGATTGGACTCCAGGCCCCCGGTGTCGATGAGGATGAAGCGGCGATCATCCCACTGGGCCTCGGCAATCAGGCGATCGCGGGTGGTGCCCGCCACCTCGGAGACTATGGCATGACGCCGCCCCAGGATGCGGTTGAAGAGGGACGATTTGCCGACGTTGGGCCGTCCGATGATGGCGACGATGGGAAGGGCCAAAGCGGGTCTCCGGGTTGGTCTGGATGGTCAGGCCAGGATGGACTCTAGCAGGGCCTTCTGGGCATGGAGCCTATTATGGGCCTGGAGATAGGCGACGGACTGGGGGTGTTCCAGCATCCCCGCCGGCACCTCCTGGCCGTAGTGGGCGGGCATATCGTGCATGAACAGGGCTCCCGGCTTGGCGCGGGCCAGCAGTTCGGGGTCGACGGTGTATCCCTGGAAGGACCGAAGCCGCTGGGCCGTTTCTTTCTCCTGGCCCATGCTGGCCCACACGTCGGTGTAGACGACGTCTGCCCCTTGCACCGCCTCTTGCGGCTCCCGCAACGCCAGTACTCTCGCTTCGCCGCCCGGGGCTCGTCGGCGGGCCAGTTCGAGGGACGCTGCGTCCAGGCCGTACTGATCGGGCGCGGCGATGGCGAAGCCTGCTTCCAGGGGCCCCAAGGCCAGGCATAAGCTCCGGGCCACGTTGTTGCCGTCGCCTATAAAGGCGAGCTTCACGCCCTTCAGCTTGCCCAGGTGTTCGTCGATGGTCAGCAGATCGGCCAAGGTCTGGCAGGGGTGTTCCCAGTCGGACAGGGCATTGATGACCGGCACGCTGGCGTATGCGGCAAGCTCCTCCAGATGGCTGTGGGAGTACACCCTAGCCACGATGCAATCTACGTAGCCTGACAGGACCCTGGCGACGTCGGCAACAGGCTCGCGCACGCCCAGCCCCACTTCTTCCCCACCCATGTATATGGAGTAGCCGCCCAACTGCTGGATGGCCACCTGAAAGCTGACGCGGGTGCGTAGCGACGGCTTCTCGAACAGCAACGCTACGTTCTTGCCGGCAAGGGCGTCGTTGGGGCGCTGGCCTTTGAGTTCCTTGGCGCGGCGGACTATTTCCAGGGTCTCGTCCGCGTTCAGGTCAGTCACGGAAAGGATGTCTCTCTTACTGGCCATAGCGCGGAGCATCATATCTCAAACGTACTTGCAGTTCAAGAATAATCAGGCTCCGTTACGCTCAGATGGGGGCCTATGCTAAAATCTTGCTGCCGCGTCCGTCAGACCTGTTTTCCACGGCTGCGCGGTGACGTTGACGCGCTGAGAACCACGTCCCGGGGGGCAAGGCCCGGCTATGACATCCAACCGTCCTGTGGTGTAAAGACTATGGCGAACATGGAGCACGTCCAGCTAGTAAAACGGGGGCGGGACGCGGTGGCCCGGTGGCGGGAAGAAAACCCCAACCAGATGCTGGACTTGAACGCGGCCTACCTGAGTTACGCCCGCATGCCCCAGGTGAACCTCAGCGGCGCGGACCTGCGGGACTCGGACTTGATGGGAGCGATGCTGCCCAGGGCCAACCTAACCGGCTGCTACCTGAACCCCAGCCACCTGTACCACGCGAACCTGACTCAGGCCAACTTGAGCGGAGCCCTGCTCAACGGGGCCAACCTGAGAGGGGCCAACCTGACCGGCGCAGACCTGAGCAACGCCGATCTGGACAGGGCCGTTCTTTCCGACGCAAACCTAACGGGAGCCAACCTGGCAGGGGCTAACCTTGCTCGAACCATACTGACGGGCGCCAATTTGACCGACGCCAACTTGGCCGGCGCAGACCTGAGCCGCGCCGGGATAGCCCAGACGATCCTGGTGAACGCCGACTGCCGGGGGGCCGACTTCTACGCCGCCGTGTTCCACAACCCCGACCTCACCGGGGCTAGGTTCGCCGGCAGCATGATGGGCTACACGGTCTTCCAAGACTGCGACGTCAGCAGGGTAGAGGGGCTGGACCAAGTGCGCCACGACGCCCCCAGCACGGTGGGAATCGACACGCTGTACCGCTCCGGCGGCAACGTGGATGAGGGATTCCTGGTGGGAACGGGCGCGCCACAGGCCATGATCGAGTTTCAGAGTTCCCTGCCGGGCGTGGGAGGCCCCTGGGAAAGCTGCTTTATCTCCTGCGCGGCGACAGACCTTGCCTTCTCCCAAACGCTGCAACAAGAACTGCGCAGCCAGGGAATCCGTTGCTGGCTGTTTCCGGACAACGCCCGGGGCAACGCCTTGGTAGACCGGCTGAGCACCTCGGACCAGGAGGAAGTGGAACGTTGGGTGAGGGACTACGACAAGCTGGTGGTGGTGTGCTCCCAAGCGGCATTGGACAGCGAGGCGGTGCGCAACGACATCACCGGCGCCAAGGAGCGGCAGCAGGGCGAGGACAGGTGGCTGCTGTTCCTGGCAGCGGCGGACGATACGGTCGTGCAGCCCAGGGGTCGGGGCCTGGCACGGGACCTGAGCTTCGAGCACGTGGTGTTCGACCTACGGGGTTGGGACTCGGGTGCTGAATCTTATGGGGTTGAGGTTGCCCGGTTGGCGGAGGCGCTGAAGTCGTCGCAGCCGACGTCAGCAGGGGCGCCAGAGTTGCCAGAGTTGTAGCGGACGGTTGGGGGAGGACACTGTATGACGGCGGCTGTCCGTTCTTCCTTCGAGAGCCTCAGCAACTGTTTTGTATGGCAAGGCGGTTGGGGTTCCAAGGGGTGTTGCGACGAAGAATGGCGTTGAGAATGGTCAAGAGCTTGTGCATGCAGGCTACCAAGGCGACCTTTCTGGGTTTGTTTTGAGCCAGCAATCGCTGGTAGAAGTCTCGAAGCACCGGATTGCACCGCAGGGCGGCCACCGTGGGCATGTAGAGGGCGGCGCGCACTCGGGCTCTGCCGCCCCAGCAGAATCGGGCCCCGTGGCTGTGGCCGCTGTCCCGGGCCATGGGGGCCAGGCCCACCAAGGAGGCGATAGCCTTGTGGCTGAGGGCGCCCAGTTCCGGCAGCTCCGCCAGCAGGGTGATGCTGAGCGTCGGACCCACTCCAGGCACGCTGCGCAGGAGCCGCTCCCGTTCCCGCCAATGGGGAGACTGGTCTATGTGCTGGGTCAAGTCCCGGTCCAAGTCAGCCAGTTCCTGGTTCAACATATCGATGACTCGCTCAATACGCCCTCGGACGTTGGTCCGGGCGCGGGCCAGGCGCTGCCGTTCGGCCGTGCGCATCTGGACCAGTTGGCGCCTCCGAGCCACCAATGCCGCCATATCCAAGTCTTCCGGTGCGGCAGGCGGCTGGGGTTTGACGTCACTGACCAGGCCGTAGCGGGCAATGACCCCTGCGTCCAGACGGTCTGTCTTGGCCAGGATCCCCTGGGAGCGTGCGAAGTCCCGCACTTGGCGGGGGTTCACCGCCGCCACCGGCAGCCCTGCCTCGCCCAACAGGGAGACCGCCACCCCTTGGTAGCCTCCGGATGCCTCCAAGACGATGAGGTCCGGATCCAGTACCGCCAGGCGCTGGACCAACTCCACCAAGCCCTCAGGGTCCTGGTTGACCCGCCACTCCTCCCCTCCGGGGTGTACTGCTATGTCCAGCCAGTCCTTCGACACGTCGATACCCACAACCTGCCTTTCCTTGGAACGCTTCATCTACTCCTCCCTCCGGCCCTGCCTTGTGATTCGGGCTCTTTGCGGCCCTGGCAACTGTTCGGGCTCCATGGGGCGCTCGGCGGGGCGACCACGCTGAGGCACGGTCTTACAACCTGGGACGAATCGGTCTGCCCCGCCATCCCCATTAATATACAAGGACGAACGGACAGGCTAGGCTCGGGCTGGGTAGTGAGCTTTGTGCGGAAGAGTATCGGGTTGGGGCGCGAGATTCCCGCCTCCGCGGGAATGACGGGGCGGGCGGGGAGGACGAGTTGGGGGTAACGTGTTGGGGGCGCGTTCGCCCTTCGATTTCCCTCAGGACGAACGGGGGTGGGATCCCAGAGTGCGGGATTACCGCCTGCGCTGGGATGACGGGTTGGAAGCGGGAATAAGTAAGGCCCCGTCCATATAAGACGGGGCCTGTTGTTCCGGTGGAGGGCGTTGATGGCGCCCTTGTGGGAGGTGGAGGCAGGGGAGGACTGCTAGATGTAGTCCTGGTCCTCCATCATCTCCAGGTTGTCCCGGCTTTGGGCCAGGCCGCGGCTGACGGCAGTGCGGAATTCTTCCATCATGTCGTCGGTGATCTCGCCGCCGGCGACGGCCTTCTTCTTCAGGTTCTCGAAGGCCCACTGCTCGGTGTCGCCCTGGGGCATGTCGAAGAAGTCTCGGTCGAAGACCGGCAACTCGCCGGGGCCAAAGTAGCCCTTGTCTTCGATGGTGTAGCCTTCCAGGTCGTGGGTGCCCTTGCCCAGCACCTGGCCGGTCTCGGCATAGTGCTCCATGACGTTCTTCATGCCGTACTTCTGGATAGGGCACACCTTCATGCAGATGCCACAGCCCAGGTAGCGGGCCATGACGGGGCGGCAGCGCCTGAAGTAAAGCTTGTTCTTTTCCATGCCCCGCCACCATATCTTGTCACGCATGAGGGCGCGGCCGGGGCAGCGGTTGACGCACACCTGGCACACCTGGCAGAAGGCGTGGATGCCGTAGTCGACGGGCTCGTCATAGCGGACGTTGGCGTCGGTGGTAATCATCATGATGCGGATCCTGCTGCCTTCGTGGGGAGTGAGCAGGTAGCCGCAAGCGCCCAACTGGCCCAGCCCGGCGGCGACGAACATGGGGATGAAGGGGCCGGAGTTGTCGTTGGCGCTGTGTATCTGGGCGTGGTAGCCCAGGGAGAGGATGTACTTGTGAAGCTCCAGAGCGGCGGCGCCCTGGGTCCTGTAGGTGCTGGAGTGGACTATCTCGGCGTCGATGCTGGGGATGGTCTGGGTGGGCTCGAAGTCCTGCTCGTAGGCCAGGCAGACAGCGTGGGGGAGGCCCTCCACCCAGTCCTGCTTGCTCTTGTAGGCGTAGCGAAGGTCGTAGGCGGCGATGCCGACCTCTACGAAGCCCAGGGCCCGGGCCTTGTCCTTGATCAGGTCGGTCACGTCCTCGCCGGTGGGATCGGCCGTTGGTTCCAGGTCGCCGGACATGCGGGCGGCCTTGATCAACGGCTGGTTCAGCTTGTCGTGTTCCTTGCGGATCTCCCGCATCTCTACATGCTTGTCTCGCTGGGCGTTGGCCCAGTCGCGGCCGGCGCGCTCGGTGATGGCCATGGTCTCCAGCGGATACTCCCGGGAGTACCAGTCGACCTCGCGCTCGTTGAGGGGAATGCCGGGGACCGTTTCCAGTTCTTCGGGTACGGGGATGGTGATATGGTCGTCCCCTAAGTGCCTACCAGGGCGGACCACCTCGTGGCCTATCTTCAGCATGCCGTTCCCTCCCGGAAATGGATAGAAGGGCTAGCGGGCGCTACCCAAGGGTAACCATACTCGCGGCGTATTGGGTTGTCAAGTGAAAATGAGGCAGTGTTGCCTGGAGAAGCACCGCGGCGTTTAACCCTAGCTGACGGCTTGGTCGCCCATTAGCTCGATGTCGGCGTTCTGTCTGCTCATGGCCTCGCCTAACTCTTGCTTGAACTCGGCCAGCAGGTCGTCGCTGACCGCGCCGCCGGCGGCTGCCGCCTTGCTCTTGAACTGGGTAAAGGCCCACTGGGTGGCGTCGCCGTGGGGGAAATCGAAGAAGCCCCTGGAGAACACGGGCATCTCGCCGGGGCCGAAATAGCCCTTGCCCTCAAGCTCGTAGCCTTCAAGGTCGTGGGTGCCCTTGCCAAGCACTTGGCCGGTCTCGGCGTAGTGCTCGAGGACGTTCTTCATGCCGTACTTCTGGATGGGGCAGACCTTCATGCAGACGCCGCAGCCAAAGTAGTGGGCCATGACGGGGCGGCAGCGCTTGAAGTACAGCTTGTTCTTTTCGTGGCCGCGCCACCAAATCTTGTCGCGCATCAAGGCCCTGCCGGGGCAGCGGTTGACGCAGACCTGGCACACCTGGCAGAAGGCGTGGATGCCGTAGTCGATGGGCTGGTCGTAGGTGATGTTGGCGTCGGTGGTAATCATTATCAGGCGTATCCTGCTGCCCTCGTGGGGAGTGAGCAGGTAGCCGCAAGCGCCAAGCTGACCCAAGCCGGCGGCGACGAACATGGGGATGACCGGCCCGGTGGCGTCGTTGGAGTGGATGACGTGGGCCCGGTAGCCCAGGGAGCGGATGTAGTTGCCCAGTTCCAGGGCGGCGGCGGCCTGCCAGCGGTATGCGCCGTAGTGGACGGTCTCGGCAGCGACGCTGGGGATGGTCTGGGTGGGCTCGAACACCTGCTCCCACACCAGGCAAATGGCCGATGGGAGGGAGGTAAAGCCTCGTTTGTGCTTGTATTCGAACCGGGTGTCGTAGGGGGTAATGCCCACTTCGACGAACTTCAATTGCCGGGCCCGGTCCTTGATCAGGTCGGTTACGTCCTCGCCGGTGGGTTCGGCCATGGGATCCAGATCGGCGGAGGCCCGCCCGGCGGAAACCAGGTCGCCGTCCAGTTCGTAGTGCTCGTCCCGGAGCTTGCGCATGCCGGGGTGGGCGTCCTGGATGGAGCTGTACCAGTCGCCGGAGGCCCGCTCGGAAGTGGTGTGGCTTTCCAGGGGGTACTCGCGGGCGTACCAGTCCACTTCACGGTCGTTGGTGGGTATGCCGGGGACCGTTTCCAGTTCTTCGGCAACCGGAATGGTTATGGGCTGGTCGCCGTAGGATTTGCCGGGCCTGACCACCTGGTGGCCTATCTTGAGCATGTGTGTTCTCCCGAAATGGGGTGGGTGTACTTTGACGTTTGGCTGAGTTTAGACCATAGCCTTGGGCTGCGGCGGTTGTCAACGCGTTGGGCGGGCTGCTAGCGCTCGGTGCGGCACTCTGGCGTAGAGCGCCGCCGGCGTTAGGGTCTGGACGTTGCTCCTCCTACCCGCCTTCAGCCTCTCCCACATCGGAGAAGTTGGTGATGGCTACCTCTCCTTCGGGAAACTCGGCAACGATCTTCAGCTTCCCTCCCACGGCCTCGATGTAGGACCGCAGGCTGGACACGTATACATCGGCCCGCTGCTCTAGCTTGGAGACCGCGGGCTGGTTCACCTTCAGCATCTTCGCCATGTCCCGCTGGGTCAGCGCCCGCGCCCGGCGAAGCTCGTGCAGCGGCATCTCGGCGAGCAGATCCCTCTTCATGTCGTCGATGCGCTGACGGCGCTCCAGCGTAAAGTCACTAGTTAGCTCACTAAACGGATGTCGTCCACTCATTCGATCAGCCCCTCCTTTCTCAGTTCTTCTAGGTGCTCGTCGTAGAGACTGTCGGCCACTGCGTCCTGCTGACTATCTGAAAGTTGCTGCCACCACTGCTTGAACTCGTCTGTGTACTCGACCTCCCAAGACATGGACCCATTATATTCCCGTCATGGAATCATGTGCAAGAGTTAATCCTGTGTCTGGGCGGCGGCGCTTGGCTGCGGCGGGGCCGACCATTGGCCCCAGGGTGTTATGATTCCATGAAGCAGTAACCGGTCAGGAGGAACGGTATAGGCACGCTTTTTGTCGTCGGGACGCCTATTGGGAACCTGGAGGACGTGACTGCGCGCGCGGTCAGGGTCCTGGGCCGGGTGTCGTTGATTGCCGCGGAGGACACGCGGGTTACGCGGCGGCTGCTGGCGCACCTGGGCATACGGGCGCGGTTGCTGAGCTACCATCAGCACAACTGGCAGGCGCAGATGTCCACGGTGTTGCATTCGCTGGAAAGCGGCGACGTTGCGCTGGTGTGCGACGCCGGGATGCCGGGTGTCAGCGACCCGGGCAGCGAGCTGGCGGCGGCGGCGGCAGAGGCGGGATTTCCGGTGGAGGTGGTCCCCGGGCCGTCGGCGCTCACGGCTGCGCTGGCGGTGTCGGGTTTACCTGCCGACCAGTTCATGTTCCTGGGGTTCTTGCCCCGGCGACGCAAGGAGCGTCGCCTGCGGCTGCAGTCCGTTGCTGCGTTGGAGGCTACGTTGGTGGTGTTCGAGGCCCCGCACCGGGTCAAGACGGCAATGCAGGACTTGTTGGAAGAACTGGGCGACCGCAGGATTGCGGTGTGCCGGGAGCTTACGAAGCTGCACGAAGAGGTGTTCCGGGGGACGATTTCAGAAGCCCTGGAGTGGGCTCAGGCTCCGCGCGGGGAGTACGTGCTGGTGGTCGAGGGTTCGTGGGGGCCGACCCAGCCGGAGGCAACACAGCCGAGGCAGGAGGAAGAGGCCCTGGAGCAACTGGCGCGGCTGCGAGCGAGCGGGGGCAGGGCCAAGGAGGCGGTGGCGCAGGTGGCCGAGGCGCTGCAACTGCCCAAGAACCGCGTCTACCGGTTGTGGGTCGAGGCGGGCGGGCACCGGCGGGCTGACTAGCCCTCGGTGATCTCTACGGTCTGTATCTCCAGCCGTTCCGTGGGGCTTGAACGTTCGCCGCTGCGGCCGGTGGCGACGGGCGAGTCGGCCAGGGCGTCAAGCACGTCCACGCCGTCGCTGAGGGTGCCGAAAATGGTGTAGTTGGGGGGCAGGCCGACGTCGTCGCCGTGGACGATGAAGAACTGGCTGCCGTTGGTGTTGGGTCCGGCGTTGGCCATGGCCAGTGTTCCCTTCACATACGGCCGCTTCACCGGCTCGTCGGCGAAGCGGTAGCCCGGCCCTCCGGTGCCGTCGCCGCGGGGGCAGCCGCCCTGAATCATGAAATCCTTTATGACCCGGTGAAACCCGCCGTTGTCGTAGAATCCCTCGCGGGCCAGGAAAACGAAGTTGTTGACGGTGGCCGGGGCTTCATCGGCGAACAGCTTCAGGGACATATCGCCCTTGGCGGTCTTGATGGTCGCGGTGTAGACCTTGGTGGGGTCGATGGTCAATTCCGGCGGGTTGGGATACTGCTGGGGCATGGGACCTCCTCGTTGGACACTGCTATGCACAATACTCCGGCAACTCTAACACCCCCTTGTCCAAGGCGCAATTCGGGCCCGGTGTTCCGCTTACTTAACACCTATTGGAGAGTCACCAAGTTCAGCCGAGGCCTTCACCTTTCTGGCCTCTAGAGCATCTGTAATACAATGTGACGCCTGCGGCGGCGGTTGGGCTTTAGGGCATGAGGCCCGGCGGCTTTTTTCGAGGGGGTATAAGAGCAATGACTCAGAACAGCGACATGGGACGGCAACAACAACCGGGGCTGGCAGCGGACGGGGAGCAGCCACAGGCCATAACCTTGGACGAGGCGGCAGAGATTGCCGATGACGTTCAGCAGTTAATCAAGGCCGGGGACGCTACGTCGGCGTGGGAACGGATGCGCAGGCTGCACCCGGCGGACATCGGCAGCATTGTGGCGGGTCTGCCAAGCACGAGCAGGCAAGCACTTGTGCGGGTGATGTCGCCGGAAACGGTCACATGGATATTGCGGCAGATGAACCCGGTAGAAGCAGGACGGGTGGGGGCGCGGCTGGGGTCTCACATATTGTCTTCGGCGTTGGGGCAGGTCCACCCGCGGGTGGCGATGGAAACGCTGCGGAGGCTGCCGAGGATGCGGGCCCGCGAAGTGGTGGAGGCCCTGGACGCTCCACTGGAAGACCCGCACCTGCTGTCTCATCCGCCCGACACGGCGGGCTCGTTGATGGTATCGGAGTTTCCGGTGGTGGGCATAGACGCCGATGCTAGAGCGGCGAGGGAAAGCTTGAGGTTACAGGGCGACAACAGGTACAAATTCACCCACGTACTAACGGTAGATGACGCGGGCCAGCCGGCAGGAGAGGCGGCGTTGGCAGACCTAGCGTTGGCGGCCAATGAAACGCCGGTCCGTTCATTCGTGTTGCCGTCGGTGGCGACGGCCACGGTGGAAACTCCTGACGAGGAGTGCGCCCGGCTGCAACGGCATTACAACCTGACCCAGTTGCCTGTGCAGGACGGGGAGCGGTTGGTGGGGGTTATCCTGGCGGAGTCGTTGCTGAAGGCGACTGTGGAGGAAGACACAAGGCAGATGCTTCAGGTGGCCAGCGTGGCGGGAGAAACGGTGGACGGGCCGCTGCAGGGGTCGGTACGGGCAAGGTTGCCCTGGCTTACGGTGAACCTGGCAACAACGTTTCTCTCGGCGGTGACGGTGGCGTTATTCGAGTCGACCTTGGCGCAGGTAGTGGTGCTGGCGGCGTTTCTGCCGGTGGTGGCAGGGCAAGGAGGCATCGGGGGAACCCAGACCTTGACGTTGATAGTTCGGGCGATGGCCCTGGGTGAACTGGTTGGAGTAAAGGCGGTGCGGCTGCTGGCTAGGGAAGCGTCGCTGGGGCTGTTGCATGGGCTAATCCTGGGGGTGTTGGTGGCGGCGGTGGCTGTCGTTTGGCAACAGAACCTTGCCTTGGGACTGGTGCTGGGACTGGCGATGTTCGGAAACATGGTCATTGCCGGGTCGGTCGGGGCCGGGGTGCCCCTTTTGCTGAAGCGCATAGGCGTGGACCCGGCGGTGGCGTCTGCGGTAATAGTCACTACGTTCACCGACGTGCTGGGGTTCCTGTTGTTCCTTGGAATCGCCACTGCTGCCATAGGAGCGCTCTAGTTGTTGGCAAGGATGATGCAGTTTCTTAGACCAAGCCCGACGCTGACGGACGGGGACGTGAGGCGGAGCATGACCCTGCTGGTGTGGGAGGGCGCCGGGTCGAGCGCGATGTTCAGCCTGGGAAGCGGCGGGTTCATGGCGGCCTACGCCCTGGCGCTGGGAGCGAGCAACCTGCAGGTGGGGATTCTCGCGGCGTTGCCGCTTTTGGCGCAGATTCTGCAGTTTCCGGTGATTCTGGCGATAGAGAGGTTTCGAGCGAGAAAGCTGCTGGGGGTCCCGGCCCTGGCCGCAATGCACTTGATGTGGGTCCCAATTGGCGCCGTCCCGTTTGTGTTGGAGACGCCAGGGACAGCGGCGATTACAGCTGTAATCGTGCTGTTGGCGATTCGCGGCCTGTTTTCATCGGTGTGGGTAACGTCGTGGGCCAGTTGGATACGGGACGTGGTGCCACAGGGTGCGCTGGGGCGCTATCAGGGGAGAAGGCTGGCGATCATAGCCGGAACCGTAGCGGTGGTGGGGCTAGGTGGGAGCTTCTTCGTCCGATGGTGGGAAGGGGCGGTATCTCCAGAGAACGCCATATTCGGGTACTCGATACTGTTGATCGGGGGAGTGCTGGTATTCGGCGTTTTCAGCTCCGTTTCGGCAAGCAGGGCCAAAGAGCCGTTGATGCCGGCGGCAGCCGAGTCGGGGCGTTCGGCAATCAGCATCCTGGTCGAGCCGCTGCGGGACAAGAACTTTTCTCAGTTGGTGCGATTTCTATTCGTTTGGAGCATTACGTCGAACCTGGCGATCCCATTCTTTGCAGTGTACATGCTTACGGAACTGGGACTGTCGCTGCCCGTGGTGATCGCATTTACGGTGGTTGGGCAAGTATCAAACATAGCGTTTGTGCGAGTGTGGGGCCCGATGGCGGACCGCGTTGGCAGCAAGCCGGTGCTTTCACTGTCGGCATCGCTTTATTTGCTGGTTATTCTGGGTTGGGTGTTTACGGCGTACCCGGAGCGGCACTCGTTGACGTTGCCTCTCCTGGGAGTTCTGCACCTTTTCGCTGGAGTTGCAGCCGCCGGGGTCACGCTGGCGGTCAACACCATCGCGCTCAAGGTCGCGCCGGAGGAAAAGGCCACGGCGTTTCTAGGGACATCAAGCATAGCAACCAACGTGGGGGCAGGCATTGGGCCAATCGCCGGGGGGCTGCTGGCAGACTTCTTCTCGGTAAGGTCGCTGACCGTCGATTTCAGTTGGATATCGCCCAGCGGAGCGCTGGAGTTGCAAGCTGTGTCCTTGGGAGGATTCGACTTCCTGTTCGTGATAGCTTTCGCCGTGGGGCTGTTGTCGCTGAACCTGCTGATAGCACTACAGGAGGAGGGGGAGTTGCCGAGGCAGATGGCCTTGAGCGAGCTAACGGGCCGTATCGAGCCGCTGGCGCGGGCGGTGTCGTCGGTACCGGGCTTGGGAGCAGCGTCGGCCTTCTCCTACGGGTACCTGAAGCGGGTGCCGGGAGCGGACGTGGCCATTGGGGTGACGGCTTACGAGATAGCGGCGGCGGCGCAGGCGGCGGCGAGGTCGGCTACTCGGGGAAGGATGCTGGTCCGGGACGTGGCCAGGTCGGTGCGGTCCGTAGTGGAGCAAGCTGTGGACGACGTCCAGAACATAGGGTCACAGGGTACGGAATTGGCCCGGCACGCAACCCGGGGAGCGGTACAAACGGGCGGCGACTTGGCGGGCCCGGCCGGCCGGGTTGTGCAAGGGTCTGTTTTAGGCACGTTACGAGCGTTGAACGGCCAACCGGTGGCGAATGAGGAGGCGCTACGGGGGGCTGGCTACGGCGTGGTGCAGGGGGCGTTCGAGGCGGGGCATGATGCGGCCGAAGCAGCTACAAATGCGTTGGAGGCGGCGCGACAGGCGGCGGATGAGTTGGGGATGGAGAGTGATGAGGCGGCAAGAGCGATGGCTGAGGGTATTCTAGAAGCGGCTGCGGCTTCCGGAGAAGACGCACTGTTGAAGGTGCAGGAGGCATTGCCGGAGGAACTGTCGGGGCCGGAAACAGGAGAGGAGGGCGAAGATGGTCTCAGCAGCCCCAGCAACAAATCGTAATTGGGCATAAGAGTTTCCGCGGCGGGATTCGAGGGGGGAGAACCTTCAATCTTCGGCTCCTTGGACACGGGAACATAGACCTAGCCCGGTGTTTTCCCCAACAATGGCCGGGTCTATAATGGAAATAGGACATAGCCAAGGGGTCCGTTGCAGGGAGCAAGGGATGGAGATTCTAGAATACATGAACCAGTCGGGCCACGAGCAGTTGTTGATGTGCTCGGACCCCGAGGCGGGCCTGAAGGCCGTGATTGCGCTGCACGACACGGCGATGGGTCCGGCGGCAGGCGGGACCCGAATGCGGGCCTATGAATCGGAAGATGCGGCGGTCAACGATGCCCTGCGGCTGTCCCACGCCATGACCTACAAGTGCGCCGCGGCGGGGCTGCCCCTGGGCGGCGGCAAGGCCGTGATCATCGGCGACCCCCGCACCGAGAAGACCCCGGCGCTACTGCGGTCCTACGGCGGATTCGTCGAGACCCTGAGCGGACGCTACCTGACAACCACCGACGTGGGCACCACCACCAAGGACCTGGAATACATCCGGCAGACCACCAGCCACGTGCTGGGGCTGCCGGTCACGCAGGGAGGCAGCGGCGACACGTCGGTCATGACGGGCCTGGGGATCTACATGGGCATGAAGGCCTGCGCCGAAGAAGTGTGGGGGTCGGACTCGCTGGCGGGCAAAAGGGTGAACGTGCAGGGGTTCGGCAAGGTGGCCGTGCATCTGTCGGAGCACTTGCTGGAAGACGATGCCAGGCTGCTGGTGACCGACGTGCAGGAAGAGGCACTGGACCGGGCTCGGGACATGGGCATAGACGTGGTCGCCCCGGAGAAAATCATAAGCGCTGAGTGCGACATCTTGGCCCCCTGCGCGCTGGGCGGCGTGCTCAACAGCCAGAGCATCCCGCGGCTGCAATGCAGGGTCGTAGCCGGCGGGGCCAACAACCAGCTTCTGAGCCCGGAGGACGGTGAGGAGATACACAGGCGGGGAATCCTCTATGCGCCGGACTACATCGTGAACGCGGGCGGCATAATCAACGCCGCGGCGGAAGTGGGAGCGACGTACAGCGAGGAGAGGGCGAGGGAGCAGACCGAGCGCATCTACGAGACGGTGGGGCGGGTCATCGGAATCTCGAAACACGAGGAGATATCGACGGCTAGGGCGGCCGACCATATAGCGGCGCAGCGGCTGGCTTCGGCGCGGGCGGTGCGCAGGCTGCACCGGCTGGGGTAGGGCGGCCCCCAGGCGGGCCGATTGTTGACACGAATTAGGGCTAACGGTAGACTTTGCCCAGAATTAGCCTCAGGGGAATTTCATGTCTACGACAACGCCATTGATCACCGACGAGATGCGGCAGCAGGCCATAGGGCTGGAAGGCTCCCCGGTGACGCTAGAGGTGGAAAAGGGGGCGATAATCAAGTTCGCCCAGGCCATCGGGGACGACAATCCGCTCTACAACGACGAGGTGGCAGCCCGCCAGAGCAGGTACGGCGGCCTGATCGCTCCGCCGACGTTCCTGAGGACTGTGGTATCAACCCGCCCGCCGTTGCCCTTTACCCTGCCCTTCGAACGGCATTTGGACGGGGGCAGCGTGTGGGAGTACTTCGAACCCGTTAGAGCGGGCGACCGGATCACCGCCACCGCCAAGATCACCGACATCAAGGAACGGACCGGCGGCAGGGGTTTGATGGTCCTGATAACTGCGACCACGACCTACCGGAACCAATTCGGCCAGGTAGCGGCCACCCAGACCACCACCTCGATACAGTATTAGGGGCAGGCACACTATGGAGCAGATTTACTGGGAAGACGTTGAAGAGGGCATGGACTTGCCGGCCCTGGTGAAGGAGCCGACGACGCAGCAACTGGTCAAATACGCCGGAGCCTCGGGCGATTACTACCAGATTCACTACGACAAGGACTTCGCCCAAAGCACGGGCCTGGACGACGTAATCATCCACGGGGCCCTGAAGAACGCTTTTCTAGGCCAGATGGTGACCCAATGGATGGGGCCGCAGGGCAACTTAAAGCGGCTGGCCTGCCAGTACCGCGGCATGGACTTCCCCGGTCAGACGGCGACGATAAGGGGCGCAGTGACCCGCAAATACCAGCAGGACGGAGAGAACCTGGTGGACTGCGACGTCTGGATGGAAAATCCAGAGTCGCAACGGACGACTCCGGGGTCTGCCACCGTGTCCCTGCCGTCCCGCTCGGCGGCCGGCAGTCCTTAGTTGCTGTCCGCCGGGGTCTGACCGAGTACAGTCCCGGCAAGACCGGCAATAGACGCGTTGATGCGGGCCATTCGAAGGGGACCAACGGCTTGGCCGTGGAGCGACCGTCCCGGCAAAAACCCTCATGAACGGAGAAGCGCTACATTCAGGCCCGGTTTGCGCCCGCGCACGGCGGCTTTGAAGCAGGCGATATCACCTAAGGAGACGGCATGACAGACTCTCTGCAAGGCAAAGTAGCCATTGTTACCGGCGCCGGCCGGGGGATAGGCCGCGGGGTAGCCATCATGATGGCCGAGGAAGGGGCCAAGGTGGTGGTGGTGGACCCCGGCGTCAACGTGGACGGCAGCGGAGCGGACCAGTCCGTAGCCGAGTTGGTGGCGACGGAGATAAACGACGCCGGAGGGACCGCGGTGGTCTGCACCGAGTCGGTGACCTCCATGGAAGGCGGCGAAAAGATAATCCAGGCGGCCATAGACAACTTCGGCAAGCTGGACATAGTGGTGACCTGCCACGGCATCCTGAGGGACAGGATGATTTTCAACATGACCGAGCAGGAGTGGGACGACGTTATTTCCGTCCACCTGAAGGGCACGTTCACGGTGGTGAAGCACGCCTGCATCCTGTTCCGTCAGCAGCGGTCGGGGAGGATCATCACGTTCAGTTCCGAGACCGGGTTGATGGGCAACTCGGGCCAGGCCAACTACGGGGCGGCCAAGTCGGGCATAGCCGGGTTCACCAAGGTCGTTGCCCGGGACATGGGGCGCTACGGCGTGACCGCCAACTCGATTGCCCCCAGGGCCAACACCCGCATGATTGGGAGCATACCGACCGAGTCCTCCCAAATCAGGTCCCAGGGGGGCCAGCTCCCCAAGATAGAAGGCGCCCCACCCATCCAGGAAATGGACCCCGACGACGTGGCCCCATTTGTCTGCTACCTGGCCAGCGACTATGCGGCGAACATCAACGCCCAGACCTTCATGGTGTACGGCAGCCAAGTATCCCTGATGTCCCAGCCGCGGCCAGAGAAGGCCATCTACGAGCCGTCGGGCCGTTGGTCGTTGGACGACCTGGCGCCGCTGGCCGAGAATTTCCTGACCAAGGACATCTTCAACCCGGCGCCGGCGACCGCGCCGAGGGAGTGACCCGCTGATGGGAACGTTCCATTGGCCGCTGACGGTGTTGAGCGCCGACGGAGACCGGGAGGAGACGGTGGAAGCCCTGGTGGACACCGGGGCAACCTACACCTCGCTGCCCGCTTCACTATTGGCGCGGCTAGGCGTAGTCCAGCAGCGTCACCTGGAGTTCGAGCTGGCCAACGGGGAGGTCATCGAGCAGGCAATCGGGTTCGCCACGGTACGCATTGAAGGTGTGACTGCTCCGACCATCGTAGTTTTCGCCGATGACGATGCACTCCCGTTAATGGGCGCTCATGCCCTGGAAGGGGTCACCATGGCGGTGGACCCGGTGGGTAAGCGCCTGTTGCCTACCAGAGCGCTCTTGATGCGAGAGCAGGGGTCCAATCCGCCGGATGGGCCCAGTTCACCCCGTTAAACTAATTTGCCGTGAGGTAGCGTATAAATGGGCAACCTTTTACAGGACAAAGTAGCCATCGTGACCGGGTCAGGCCGCGGCATCGGCCGGGGCATAGCCATGCTGATGGCCGAGGAAGGGGCCAAGGTGGTGGTGGTGGATCCCGGCGTAAACGTGGACGGCTCCGGGGCGGACCATTCAATCGCCCAGCAGGTGGTGTCGGAGATAGAGGAAGCGGGTGGGACGGCCGTAGCCTGCACCGAGTCGGTGGCAACCATGGAAGGGGGAGAGAAGATCGTCCAGACGGCGATAGACAGCTTCGGCAAGCTGGACATCGTGGTCACCGTGGCGGGGATATTGCGGGACCGCATGATATTCAACATGACCGAACAAGAATGGGACGACGTAATAGCCGTCCACTTGAAGGGCACGTTCACGATAGTGAAGCACGCCTGCATCCTGTTCCGGCAGCAGCGCTCCGGGAGGATAATCACGTTCAGTTCGACGTCGGGCCTATACGGCAACTCGGGGCAGTCCAACTACGGCGCGGCCAAGGACGGCATTGCCGGGTTCACCCGGGTGGTCGCCAGGGACATGGGCCGCTACGGGGTCACGGCCAACGCCATCTCCCCCACGGCCAACACCCGCATGATTGGGAGCATTCCCGAGGACGCGGCCAGCCTGCGGGCCGCCCGGGGCATCAGCCGAGCCTCGCCGACAATGAGGGGCGGGCCCGACGACATTGCGCCGATGGCGACCTGGCTGGCCTCGGACGCGGCGGCCCACGTCAACGGCCACGTGTTCCACGTAACCGAGGGGTTGGTGACGCTGCTCAACGAGCCTGAGCCGGTCAAGATCATCAACAAACCGGGGAAATGGACGGTGGAGGAACTGGCCAAAGTGATGCCCGTCACCATAGGGTTCGAACTGCACAACCCGGCCCCGGACCAGACGCCCGCCTCCTAAGAGAAATACGACCATGATTCATAACTTTTCGGCATCCTACGCCGGCTGCATCGTCGACGACAACGTCGGGTTTGAAGGCACACTGGCCAACGACCGTTGGTACTCCAACGAGGCGCTGGTGCAGACCTTCGACTGGGCCCTGGACATTGCCCAGCACATGGACGGGCTGGGATACAAAGAGTTCTGGATGGCCGAGCACCATTTCCAGCACGAGGGCTATGAGGGCATCCCCAACCTGCTGATGCTGGGCCTGTACTTGGCGACCCAGACCAAGAACCTGCGCTTTGGCTGCGGCTTCAACATAGTCCCCATGTGGCATCCGCTGCGCCTGGCCGAGGACTTTGCCGTTGCGGACATTCTGACCAAGGGCAGGGTGATATTCGGGGTTGGCCGCGGCTACCACACCAGGGAGGTGGAGACCTTCGGCGCGCCGATGCTGGACGGAGACGCCAACCGCAGCCTGTTCGAGGAGCAAGTGGAACTCATCCTCAAGGCGTTTCGTGAGGAATCGTTCTCCCACCAAGGCGAGCACTACCAGATTCCGCCTCCAGTGCCGTACCGGGGCTACACCCTGGAGAAGCTCAGCCTGGTGCCCCGGCCCATCAGCCAGCCGGTGGAGGTGTGGCAGCCCTTCGTCAGCCCCAACCCCAGGGGCGTCAATTTCATGGCCAGAAACGAAATTAAGCCCCTGATCGCCACGGTGCCCGACAGAGTGCTGAGGGAGCGCATGGAGATGTTCCAGCAGGCGGCAGCGGACCACGGCCGGGAGCTGCAGCTTGGCGAGGACGCGGCTATAGGCTACCGCTTCTTCATCGCGGAGACCCAGGAAAAGGCCATTGAAAAGGCCCGGCCCTACTTCGAGGAGGGGATGAAGTTCGGCGCTCCCCTGGGGATAATGAACATGCCGCCGGACCAGATCGCGGCTATAGAAAACCGCGGCAGAACCCGGGGGGTTGTGTTGCCGACCCTGGAGGACGCGGCCGCCGGGCACGCCTGGCTGTGCGGCCCGCCCGAACTAATAGTCGAACACCTCAAGCAGGTGGAACAGGACTATCCGGGCATCGAGCGGGTGAACCTTGGCTCGGCGATGGGCATGCCCCGGGAGCTGCTCAAGGAGCAACTGTCCATGTTCGCCGAAGAGGTTATGCCGGCTTTTTCGGGGAGCTAGGCGCCTCGGTTCCGTTCTCATTTAGGGTTTGCGCCTTCACCCTACTGCTCCATCCATTCAGCCACCGATAACCCCTTGTCCAGAGCGCTCACCCACCGTGTGACATCCCCTCTCCTGATGGCGTCCACGTCTTCTTTCAACCGCTCCACTATCAGTGTGCTTGGATGGTACACCAACTGAGCCAGTTCTAAGGCAGCCACAAGATGGTCTAAGGCTACGGATGACTCTCCAGCAAGGGAGGAGCATATCCCAAGCCCCAAGTGGGCGTCATAATGAGAGTCCAGTTGCCCGCCTGCCAGAGGGACGGCAGGATGTTCTAGTACAATCTGGGCACTCTCTATGCCTAATGTGCAGGCTGGCGGTGCTACATAAAAGATAGCCGTCTGAGCGAGACTTATATGGGTGCCTAGACTTTCCGACATACTTAGTGATTTGCGGTAATGCTCAATAGCTATTTCGTATTCACCAAAGCGGCGGTAAATCCCACCGATTTTGTTCTCGATTGAAGCAGACGGCTCGCCATGCCGCTGAATCGCTGACTTGAACGCCACTTCTGCCAATCCGTAGTTACCCTGTTTAAGGAACTCTCTTCCTCGGTCAATTTCATCAATAACGTCTTGCGATGCAACATCACTCACAAATGGAACTTGCAGTAGAAGGTGAGTAGGAGCTGGTGTCGCGCCCTCCAATCTGGGCAACGGGCTTGCTGGTCCCTCGGTGCAAGATAGGCTGCTTGATAGGACTAGAGCCACCATCAATGCAGTGGCGACGATAAACGGAAATGGCCTTATCATCACAGCCTCTAAATGACACACATGGGCAAAACCCTAAAAGCAAACTAAACCGCTGCCTCGTAACCCACTGCCCGCTCCGCTCCCCACGGCGACGCGGATTGGCCCGGGTTAGTCCAGCAGAGGGATCCGCCCCCAAGTGATAGATCCAGGGTCCTGCGAAGCGGCCTTTTCTTTGGCCAGATCGCGGATTTGCAGCAGCGTCGCGTTTACCTCGGACGTAAGAAACACCCAGTCAGGCTCCTCGGGAATCCAGTAGGGCGAGTTAATCCGCACCGCCAGGTTGTCCTTGGGGTTCAAGTAGATTCCAAACTTGGACGCCTGCTGCATTGGTTGCTCCTTGCTCTTCTACTTGGTCGGGCCGCCGGGAAGGATACCACTTCCGATGGCGGCGCGCACCCCCTGGGACTGCCGGAAGGACTCTCTAGTCAGGCGTGGGGGCACTGGTCGGCGGCGCGGAAGCCGCTGTTCCCGTCTCAGGCGCCGCGGCCGGCGGGGAAACAGCATCGGCATAGACCCCCCGGTACTCAGCAGGCAACAGGGCGGCGATGCGGCCCATAATCATGTCCAAGATGCTGTGCATGACTTCCCTGCTGGGCCGCCCTTCTATCACCGGCGGGGTAAACGGTTGGCCGATGTTGGCGCTGAGACGGCACAAGGGCACGGGCATGTGCCAGGCCCGAAGCTTTTCAGTGCCGGTGAGGCCCACTGGCAGTATGGGGGCCTGGGACTTCATGGCGATGTACACGACGCCCAACATCCCTTCTTTCAGGGTATGGTCCGGGCTGCGGTGCCCCTCGGGAAAGACCACCACGGCCTGGTCCCGGTCCAGCAGGCCCAACACCGTCCGCACCGCGTCGACGCGGGAACTGGAACGGTCGAAGGGCGACACGTGGAGTTGGCCCATGGCGTACCTGGCCAGCGGGCCGGAGAACCATGGCCGCTTGGAGATGAAGTGCAGCGGGCGGGGAATGCCGGCGACCAGCAGGGGCGGGTCGGTGAACGACAGGTGGTTGGACACGACGATCAGGGGGCCGTAGGGCGGGACCGATTCCTGCCCGGTGACGTCCAGCCGGCCAAAGGTGTTGAAGCAGAGCCGGGCGGTCTGCCGTCCCAGGCTGTAGACCACGGTCATGGCCGGCTTGCTCTGGATATGTCCCGGATGCGCTGCATGATCCTGTCCACCACCTGCTCGACATCGAGGCCGTCGGTATCCAGAAGAAAGGCGTCCTTTGCCTGCATAAGAGGAGAGTCCTCGCGGCCCGTGTCGATTTCGTCGCGAGCCTGGGTCTCCCGCAGCACCTGCTGGAACGACACGTCAGAGCCCTGCTCTTGCATCTCCAGCCACCGCCTCTTGGCCCTACCTTCAGCCGACGCCTGCAGGTAGACCTTCAAATCGGCGTCGGGTAAGACCACCGTGCCGATGTCGCGGCCGATCATTACGATGTTTCCCTTGCCAGCCAGTTCGCGCTGCTGCCGGACCAGGGCGCGGCGCACCGGAGAGACCTTGGCCACCAGCGACACCTGGCCGGTGACCTCTGGGGCCCGCAACTGGGGTCCCAACCGGTGGCTGCCGACGACTACATGGTCAACGTCATGTCCGTCCAGCCCAATGGGGTTGTCTTCAGCCAGCTTCCCCAGGGCCTCATCGTCGCTGACGGCGACGTTCTCATGCAAGGCCAGCCAAGTAATGGCCCGGTACATGTTGCCGGTGTCCAAGTGGTCGCAGCCCAGCCTCTGGGCCAGGCTGCGGCCGACCACGGTCTTTCCCGCGGCCACCGGTCCGTCGATGGCGATTACCTGGACGATGTTTTCCATTGCGCCTGCCATGCCGAGGTTTGTTTATGCATTATAGCAACGGGGTGGGCGGGGGTTGGGAGTGCGGCGGGCCGCACTCCGCTTAGGACAGGTAGAGCGGGGGCTCACCGTATGACGCTGCCTGCGGGATACCGGGCACGGGTCCCTAGGAAGTGGGATGGAGCTGCGGCTTTGTTTCTGGCATTGGGTAGTCGGGACGGTGCCTGAGCCAGCCTATTCCGACTAGTGGCAAATCCACTGCCCCAGTTCTCTCGCTTGCCGAGGAAACATCTCCGGATGTACCAGGTCCGGGGGCAAGTCACGGGTTTTGCCCCTTTCTCATAGAACCAGGGGGAGAGAAGTCTTCCCACACAGGCTCCGGAGGTCTGCTATGCCATTTGGCAAGTCCAGTGATCATCGATCTATCGTCGAGTCTAAATATACCGGCATCCCTCTCAAACAATTCTTCGCTTTTAGACTCAATATATTCCGCTATGCTGTTGGGTACTGGCCATTCGAATTCGGCTGTCGCCACGTAAATTTCTCCGTTACCATGATCTCCTGGCTGAGTCGTGAAACCGAACCCATCCACCCACTCGCCGAGAAAGGGTGATCTAGCCAACCCGTCTTTGAATCTGATTGAAACACGGCCGCCCGGATGTGATTCATAGTGTCCAGCTGTCCATGAGTAGGTTGCCGATCCCATTGCTATGAGGATGGATGCGTTCAGAACGTGGATCAAGTGCCGACCGACCTCCGTACACCTTCGTGAAAGAGACTCGATATCTTTCAAGCCATGAACAACGTTATTGCGCAAGTTGCTAGCTTCTTCCGCAAAGAAGCCATCAATGAGATCGTCGTCAATTAGCCCCTTGGTTCCTTCTGGGAAAGCCTCAGGTGGGGGTTCCTTTGCGAGAAAACGGAATGCATGTTCAATACCAGCCAATTTTCGGTCTCTCTTCCTACCCGGTTCATTCTCACAAATCTGACAGAGAGCTTTAGTCCCACTGGGATGAACCACGCTATTCACAGCTAGGCCAATGCTCTCTAGTCCAGTCCATGCCGCAACACAACTTACTGTTGGATCATTGGCAGTTAAGGATATTCCATACCAATGGACAGCGGCCAGGACTCGGTATCTCGTTTGGTCGTCCATTGAAGAGAGGACTTGGACATAACTTCGAAATTGTTCATCTACGGTAGGGTTGAACACTGAAAGCATATGAGATTTGTTTCCATACCAGTAATTGTGTTGAGACTTCAGTTCCCCTAAGAAACTGGTACAGGCAACTCTGTGGAGCCTAGTTGCCCCGAGCGGTTGTCCTCCGTAAGCTGAGACTATGGAACCGAATGTCTTGCCTACTTTCAATGCGTGGTTTTCGGCGTCTTTGAGAGTTGCGGCCAAGAACTCAACTACTAGGAAAACCTCAGCGTACCATTCCGAATTTGATTGTTCATCTTGAGGGTGGACCACCCAATAACCCTTGTTCACTTCAAATACATCAGGATTAGGCAGCGTTTGCCTGGTTTCAGCACTCACATAGAAAAAAGTAGGCACCCTCAGTTCTGCGATGTAGATTCGCTCTTTGTGACTTAGCATACAATTTAGCTCGCCGTATTAACTTGGTCCTGCCCCATTCTTTGTACCAACCGTAATGCTAGTTTCGCGGGTCATTGATCCCATACCCAGGCCGCCAGATCTAAGGCCTCCGGAGCCTGGTCCCCTCTGGTGCTCCGGGCGCTTTCTGCATTGCAGTACCGCCGCCTTTCCTCGTTGTCGCTAGCGTCGTCGCCATCACTATAGTACTGCATGAGTACAGGATGTCGCCGGAGACATAGGGATGGCACTGCGCAGTTGGACGACGCTTTCTCCGCCTTGACCAATGGGCGGTCTGGAGAACTCAACGGAAAAGGTCTCGACAGGGCGGAGCGGTCCTGAGAGCCATGGTTACGGGGATACCGTCTACCGTCAGGCTTAAATGCAGATTAGGGCCACGGCAGGTCAGGCCAATTAAGACACCCGCGTGGTACTGACTCCGGAGGCACAGCCCGATGCGGTTAGCCCAGTGATGGATGGCTATTCGACAACGGGTGCGGTGATTATGTTGGTTTCGTCGTAGCCGGTGAAGGTGACGCTGGTCTGATTGGGGGGAAGTGTCAAAAGCATCCTGGTGGGACGCCCCTTCCGATCAATCCAAATCTCTGCCGTCAAGTCTTCTTCAGGTTCCCGAACAACGTAATGGCGGGTGCCCACACGCTCCAGACTCTCCATTCCTTCACGGAAGCAGGGATCAGGAAAGGTTGGAACCCCAGTATCAATCGTCCAGTCATCCCACGAGTGTGGAGCATCTGGATGAGTGTTCCGCTTGTAGTGAACTCTATCTAACCACACGAATTCCTGCTTCCGTAGTAGCGTCCCGTCGAGGTCGTAATGATGGACGATTTCATGGAAGTGCTTCCCCTGAGACACTCTGCCTTCCACTACAATCTTGCCGGGGTCGAACCATGCTGCATCTTCTCCTTGGGTATCTATGACCGTGGTGACATCGTAATCCGTCTCTAGGGCGCATGAATATTCGACGGCCTCTTCCAGGGTTATTTCATGTGTAGGAGTCGGTATCCGAGTTGGCTCCGGCGCGGTGCCACCGCAGCCCAGCGTGAAGACCGCTAGGCTCGCCAGCAGCAATGTCGCGAATATCCGCATGCAACCTCCAAGCACCTCGCAGTGTAGCACGCGACCGCTTGCTGGATTTGTTCAGCTTAGTCCAATGAGCGGCCAAACGCCAACACCAAAGGAAACCATGTGTGGCTGGGTGTGAACACACAGGGATACGGTATAGTATCGTCCGATGATAAGCAGTGCTTCCGTCAAGTGGTGGTGGCTGGCCGTTGGGTTGTCGGTCACGGCGACGGTGTTTGTGCTGGCGTGGGCTTACCCGACGTTTCCGGGGGACAGGGGGGCGATGGAGGGGTTGCTGGCGTGGCGGGGCCAGCGGGACGGCTGGCTGGACACCGCGGCGCTGGTGGTCACCAGCTTGGGCGGTTGGATAGCCGCCTTGGTCATGATGACGGGGCTATTGCTGTTCCTGCTGGCGAGGGGCCGCCGGGTTGACGCCGCCGTGGTGTTGGTCAGCGCGGTTCCCCTGCTGTTCGGACTGCTGCTGAAGGAGCTCGTGGGGCGGGCCCGCCCAGATTTGTGGCTCACGGGGCCGGAACCCAGCGGCCTGAGCTTCCCCAGCGGGCATGCTACTTTTGCAATGGTCTTCGGAGGCATGTTGATTGTGTTCATTGGGGAGGCGGTGTCGCCGGCGCCAGCCCGAAGAGCCATTCAACTGTCCCTGATTCTCTTGATATTGGCCATAGGAGCATCTAGAGTTTATCTAGGAGTCCATTGGCCCAGCGACGTTATCGGCGGGTACCTGTTCGGCGGAGTGGCTTTGATGGGGTTGGGCTACCTGCGAAACATGATGTCGGCGCAACAGGGGCCGGTCTCCCGCGGTCATGGAGACCCTTGAACAACTCCCTACGGAGCATACCTTTGGAGCGCCAGCGGCCATTTTTAGCCTACTCCCCACGTTCTAGATTCCGGCTCGGGGGCCGGAATGACGGTTATGCAAAGGTCTCCGGCCCTGCGGGGAAGCATAGGATGCCCCCGGACTGCACGAGGTGAGGCAGTGAACTGGATAGACGTGGCGGTGGTGGTTGTGTGGTGCCTGACCGCGGCATGGGGGCTGTCGGCAGGGCTGGTGCGGACGGCAATATCCTTTGTGGTGATTGTCGCGGGTCTGGCCCTTTCCAGCCGCATCGCCGACGACGTGGGCTCCCTGTTTGCGAGATTCACCGATGACGAAGGCGCTCGGACGGTGGCCGCCTTCATCGTCATCTTCGTGGCCCTGATTGTCGTAGGAGCGATACTCAGCTTCTGGCTTGGCGCCATGCTGCGAGCCCTCCCCGTGCTGGGCGCGGCCAACCGCCTGGGGGGGCTGGCGCTGGGGCTTGCCATAGGGTTCGTGCTGCTGTCCGGGACATTGACCGGCGCGCAAAAGTTCACCGACGCTATCGACGAGGACATTCACGAGTCGGTGCTGGGGTCCTTTCTGGCGGACAACTTCGACGTGGTTATTCGCGGCGCCAGGCTGGTCCCCGGGGACTGGGACGACGAGCTTCAAAGGCTGCGATAGCAACGCCCCGATGCGGCTTCTCAAGGCATCGAGGCGAAGGGGATGCTTGCGGGCGGTTGGCCGCCCGCATTCGTTCCTGGGAAATTAGGGGCTAGTCAGCTGAGGCGGCGGCGACCTTCGCCTGGGCCTTGAACGCCGGCATGACGTCTTTGGCAAACCACCCCAATTGCTCGAGGATAAGGCTCTCCGGCATGGTGGCCGCGGGAGCGCTGACCATGATTTCCTCCACGCCGGGATAGGCCTCCTGGATTTCCATGAGCCTTTCCTTGACGAAGTCCGGCGGGCCGCAGATGAAGCTGCCCCGCTCTATGGCCGACTCAACGGTTGGGAGCCCGACCAGCCGGGCCCGCTTGGGGTCGCCCAACCCGTCAATCTGGTCAGGGCTGAGTTGGGGCATGAATCCCAACGGCGCAAACATCTTCATGAACTCTTCCCAGTAGGGACGCGCCAGGTTGACGGCCTTCTCCTCGGTATCGTCCAGGAATACGGTAAACCCGAACATGAGGTCGCCGCCCAGTTCGGTCTCTTTGCCATGCCGGGCCAGGGTCTCTCTCCAGCGTACCGCGGTGTCGTAGCTGGGTCCCATGTGGCTGGCTGCGCCGCCTCCCATCATTCCCTTGATGCCGAATTTCACCATGAAGTCCATGGCCCGCTGGCTGGCGGTCACCATGGGCTGCCAGGTCTCCACCGGAATGGTGCGAGGCCTGGGGACCAGGGTAAGCTCCTCTACGGTGTAACCCCGATAGGGAACCCTGGCGGGCACGGTGAAGTATTTGCCCTGGTGGGAGAAGGACTGCTGGTTGAAGGCCTTGTACATGATCTCAACCTGCTCCTCGAACATCTCCCGGTTGGCGTCGCTGTCGGACTGGGTGCTGGGGACGCCGAAGGTGTCCACCTCACGGTTGTGGTAGCCTCGGCCCAAGCCGAAGACGATGCGCCCCTCGGTCAGGCGGTCCACAGTGGCGAAGTCTTCGGCCAACCGCAGGGGATGCCACATGGGGTTGATATTGAACCCGCATCCAATCTTGATCTGCTGGGTAACGTGGGTAAGATGGAGGCCGTAGAGGAGGATGTTGGGAATTACCTCGTAACCCTCCCTCTGGAAGTGGTGCTCCGCAATCCAGAAGGTGTCGTAGCCCACCCGGTCCATTAGCTGGCATATTCTTTGGCCTTTGTAAAAGCCTTCGAACAGGTCATCGTCTGAATACAAGCGTGCGTTAACCGGCGTGCCATCGAGGCCAATGTTGTCCATGTCGATGTTGCCGGCGTAAAGGCTGCCAATCCTCTTGATCATCCTTGGGTTGCTCCTTTTGCGTCGCACGGCGTACCACAGGGCGACGCGGTTTGTATGGTCTTAAAGGTCCCGGGGGCGGCAGGTTGCCTGCCAATGGAGAAATGCTCAGCTACGCCAGTTGTCCAGCGCCGACCGTTGCACTCGCGAACAATAGAGATAGCCTGGGCCGGACAAGGGGTCGTTCACGCGTAATTTGTCCTTTCGGCCGGGGCTGTCCGCCAGCCGACAACAGTCCTTGTGATGTCGATGGCCGGTGACGCCCCCGGTCTGGGATCCTAGTCCCATCTGCCCCATACAAGGGGCGCTACAGATTCACCACAGGCAGTAGTATGTAATGGGCAGGGTAGGCTTGTCAACCGAAAACTGCGCTAGAACGGCGCTTTAGAAACGATATGACCCGGCCGCCGGGCTAGTCCGAGGAGGGCAACTGGCGCGGTTGCTGAAGCTCCATCTCAACGTCGCAGCAAGTGATGACGCCCTCACCGCTCTTGGTGCAAAGGACGCTGCTGCCGCAGACGGAACAGAGGTAGCGCTTGCCTAGCTGGTTGGCCATGAACAGTTGCTTCTTGGCATAAGGCTGGGTGAGTGCTGATTACCGCCGGCTATTTCTTAATCTGCATCGGCTCACCGCAACAGGCTATGGCGCCGTTCCCGCCCTTGGTGACGATGAATTCTGCGCCGCACTTGCCGCAGGCGTACCGCTTGCCGGTCTCGTTGGCCAAAGGGTCTAATCTCCGCGGTTACAGGCTCTGAGTTTGGACTTGGCAATTATACGCAGGGGGCCGCATGGATTCAACTCGGCGCTTGCGCGGGCTACGCCTGGGGTTTGAAGCGGACGAGAAAGCTGGCTTCGCCCAGGGGGTAGCCATCGAACAGGATGGCGGCGGTATGGCGGCCCGGCGCTTGAACGGGGATGCGGAAGACCCGAATCCACCGCTGAAACAGGATGCCCTCCTCCCACTCGATGCGCTGCGGGGGAGGCGGGTCCAGCGGGGCTCCGGGGGCCTTGATGGCGACCAGCAGGTGATGGGGTCCCGGCTCGGCGCCGGCGATGCAGAAGGCCAGGTGCAGGTCCACCTCGCCCAGCACTGGGCCGTCTTTCCGCTCTCCCTCTGGAAAGGAGAATTCTACCAGGTCGACCACGCCCTTCAGCGCCAGTTCGTCGCCGGGGCCCTCCTCGGTTTCCCGGCAGAAGAGCGCGTATTTCAGATACGGTCCTGAATCACCTGAAGCCAATGCGTAGAGCCCTCCATTCCATGCCCTTGAACCCAAACCATTCTAGCACGGGCGGTTGGGGACGCTTAGCGCTCCCGCGGGGCGGCGGCGGGCATTGCCAAACCTGTATCTCCGCTGTCAAACTACCACGGGGGGTCGGCTGACCGTTACGCCCTACTCAGCCCCAGGGGAGGCAATGATGGCCGAGGGCATCATCGACATGCAGGACATGGAAGTCATTTTCTCGGTTACCGATTCCCTGGGCATACACCGGGAGTCGGTGCGGGTGGAGCTGGTGAAGGAAGACCCCGGGGTCGTGGGACAAGACGCCGGGGGGATGGTGGAAATCACCATTCCTGAAAGCGGAACGGTGGAGGAGTTTGCCGAACGGTTGAGGACGGAACTGGAGGGGCTTGGGTACACGGCTCAAGAGATGGATATGGTGGAGGAGGACGAAGAGGACTGGCTTTAGAAGGCTCTATACCCCCGCCACTTTTATCCCGGCGTGGACTTTGTATATCCGATTGATGTTGACCAGTAGCGGGGTGATCTGCTCGACGTACTTGGCGTTGGCCAGGATGCCGCCGTCCACCGGCCGCAGGTTGGGAATCTTGGGAGTCAGGCCCATGACCAGGTCCTTGGCGTCCTGGTGGTCGGAGCAAATAATCACGTCGCCTTCCAGGGTCTTGGAGGGGTCCTGGAGGTCTTCTGCGCTGACCGTCTGAAACGCGCCGACTACCAGGGAGTCCGGCAGCAACTCCTGAGCTTCCTGGGCGGCCGACCCGGCTTCGACTTCTACCGCGCTGGCGCCCCGGCCCCGCTGGAAGGTCATGGGAGCTATAACGTTGACGACGGTCTTGCCCGCCAGCTCTGTCCCCAACTGCTCCAGCGTCGGCCGCTGGCCTTCGTAGGGAAAGGTCAAGAAGACCGCGTCGGCTGACCCCGCGGCGTCGGCATTGGCGGCGCCCTCTATCTTGGCCGGGGGCGCCAGGGCGCGCAGTTCATCCGCGGCGTTGGCGGCCCGCGCCGCGTCCCGGGAACCGATGACCACCGATTCCCCTGCCATAGCCAACCTCAGCGCCAAGCCTCTGCCCTCGGGTCCGGTGCCTCCCAGGAACGCCAGCATAACAACTCCTCATCTCAGCAAACACGTCTATTTTGGCCTGGCACACTATACACCGCGCCTTGTTATGGGGGAAAGAGCGGGCGTCTGTCGGAGTAAGTCGGACGACAGAACCTAGCCCCAGGACTGACACGGCCACGCCTTGATTACAGAGGTCCCCCCGCAGTTGGAATAGGATATAATCCACAGGCTCAATCCCAGGGGACTTTGGCAAGGAGGCGGGATAGCCTATGGTTGACCTGAGGCGCGGCGCGGCCATTGTGGGCATACACGAGCACGTCACCCGCTACGCGCCGGACAAGAGCGAGCTGCAAATCCAAGGCGAGAGCGTGGTGAAGGCCCTGGAGGACGCCGGGCTGACCAAGAAGGACGTGGACGGGTTGCTGACGGCGTCGTCCGGCGCGAGCGACAGCGCACTGAATCTGGCCGACTACCTGGACATGTATCCCGACTACCTGGACAACACCAACGTGGGCGGCGCTTCTTTCGAGTTCCACCTGGGCCACGCCCTTAACGCCATCGCCGCGGGTCGGATCAACTGCGCCGTCATCACCTACAGCGCCATGACCCGCTCCGGCGGGCTGTCCATGGGCACCGGCGCAGCGGCGTGGACGCAAGCCGGCCTGGTGCCGTCTCCCGACAGCTTCGAGTACCTGTACGGCATCACCACCGTGGGCCTGTATGCCTTGATCGCCCAGCGGCACATGCACCAGTACGGCACCAAGCCGGAACACCTGGCTGAAATCGCCGTGGCGGTAAGAAAGCACGCCTCCATGAACCCCCAGGCCCTGTTCCGTAACCCCATCACCGTGGAGGACGTGGTCAGGTCACGAATAATCTCGTCGCCGTTGCACCTGCTGGACTGCTGCGTGATCACCGACGGTGGCGGCGCGGTGGTGGTGGCCTCGCCGGAAGTGGCACGCAACTGCCGCCACCGGCCCGTCTGGGTGCTGGGCACGGGCGAAGCGGCGGCCCATCAGGGCGCCGGCAAGCGGGACCTGGTCTACACCGCGGCCAAGCAGAGCCGCGGGCCGGCGTTCGCCATGGCCGGGGTTACCCACGACGACATCGACATGGCTATGATTTACGACTCGTTCACCATCACGGTGCTGGAAGCGCTGGAAGACCTGGGCTTCTGCGAGAAGGGAGAGGGCGGCGACTTCGTGTCCGGAGGCCGGCTGCAGATCGGGGGAGGGCTGCCCATCAACACCGACGGCGGGGGCCTGTCGTCAAACCACCCCGGCATGAGGGGGATCTTCCTGTTAATGGAAGCGACCCGGCAGCTCCGCCACCAGTTCGAGGGGACGCCGCGGCAGGTGCCGGACTGCAAGATTGCCCTGTGCCACGGCACTGGGGGCAGCCTGGGAGCCCGCCACAGCGGCGGCACGGTAATCCTGGGGAGGGACTAGGTCACATGACGACTTGGAAGAAGCCGCTGCCGACGATTGCCGGCGAGACCCTGCCCTTCTGGGACGCCTGCAAGCGGGGGAAGCTGCTGCTGCAGAGGTGCGGCCGTTGCCAGGAGTACCAGTTCTATCCCCGGGGCATCTGTTCAAATTGCTGGAGCACGGACGTCAACTGGGTCGAGGCCAGCGGCAAGGGGACGGTGTGGACGTTCACTGTGACGCGCCTGAACCGGGACCCGGGCTTTATCGACGACGTGCCTTACGTGCTGGCCCTGGTCGAGTTGGACGAAGGGGTGAAGCTGTTCACCAACATCGTCGAGTGCAATCCCGACGAGGTGAGCATCGGGATGCCCGTCGAAGTTACGTTTGTGCGGGCGACCGACCAGGTGACGGTGCCTTACTTCAAGCCCGTCGGCTGAGGGCGTCTACGCCCTATTTCTCGGACTTCTTTTTTCCTCGAGGGCCTCTAAGACGCTGCCGGGAGTCATGGGGAGCTTTCTGAGGCGGATGCCCACGGCGTCGTAGATGGCGTTGGAGAGGGCCGCCAGCGGGGGGATGATGGGCGCCTCGCCCACTCCCCTGAGCCCGTAGGGGTGCTGCGGGTTGGGGACTTCTGTAATCACCGCTTCGATCATGGGCAGGTCCAAGCTGGTGGGCATGCGGTAGTCCAGGAAGCTGGCGTTGAGCATGGCGCCGTCTTTGTTGTAGAAGTACTCTTCGTTGAGGGCCCAGCCGATGCCCTGGACGGTGCCGCCCTGGATCTGGCCTTCCACGTAGCTGGGGTGCACCGCGGTGCCGGCGTCCATGAAGGCGGTGAAGCGCAGGATGTCGACTTTGCCGGTCTCCTCGTCCACCTCCACGTCGACGATGTTGCCGGCGATGACGGGGCCCAAGGGGGTGCCGTTGGGGCAGGATGCGGAGCAGGTGATGGGGCCGCCGGTGCCCAGCAGTCTAGCCGACAACTCTTTGAAGGTCAGGCGGTCTTCAGGGTTCTTCTTGCAAACGAAGACGCCGTCCTGCAGCTCCACGTCCTCCGGCTGCACCTCCCATATCAGGGCGGCGCGGGCGCACATCTGGTCCCTGACGTCCTCGGCGGCGGAGATGGCGGCCAGGCCGGTGTCGAAGGCGATGCGGCTGCCGCCGGTGCCTGCGGTATAGCCGATGGCGTCGGTGTCCACCACGGTGGGGTAAATGTCCTCGGCGTTCAGGCCCAAGACCTCGGCGGCCTGCATGGCCACCGCGGTCCGGGTGCCGCCGATGTCAACCGAGCCGGTAATCAGGTTGATAGTCCCGTTGCCGTTGACGTTGATGGTGGCTGACGAGGGCTGGCCGGACTGCATGCGGAACCCCACGGCCACGCCGCGGCCCTGGTTGGGCTTGTCCAGCGGCGCGCTGTAGTGGGGATGGGCCTTCATCTCCTCTTCCATCTCTTTGATGCCGATCTTGGCCAGGGGCACGCCGGTGGGCATCCGGTCGCCTTCCTCGGCCACGTTCATCAACCGGAACTCCATGGGGTCGAGGCCCAGCTTCTCGGCCAGTTCGTCGATGACCGGCTCCACGGCAAAGGTGCCCTGGGGCTGGCCCGGGGCCCGGTAGGCCTGGACCTTCTGCTTGTTGCAGACGATGTCGTAGCCGTTAATCAACTGGTTTTCGACGTTGTACTGGCCGGTGGCGGCCATGGCGCCGCCGCCGACGGGGGAGCCGGGGAAGGCCCCGGCCTCGAAGGCCATGTAGAGTTCTATGGCGGTAATCTTGCCGGCCTTGGTTGCGCCGATCTTGCAGCGCTGGAAGGTCGCCGAGGTTGGGCCGGTGCCCTCGAAGACTTCTTTGCGGTCCATGACAATCTTCACCGGCCGGCCGCTCTTGCGGGACAGGACCGCGGCCGCGGGCTCCAGGTAGCAGGTTAGCTTGGCGCCGAACCCGCCGCCGATTTCGGTGGGTATGACCTTGACCATGGATTCGGGAAGGTCCAGGATGGCGGCCGTGGCGGCGCGAACGCCGAAGGAACTCTGGGTGCAGGTCCAGACGGTCACCCGGCCCTCGGGCGACCAGACGGCCGTGGAGGCGTGGGGCTCAATGTAGCCCTGGTGGACGGTCTCGGTCTCGAACTCACGCTCTACTATCAGGTCGGCTTCGGCAAACCCCTTCTCCACGTCGCCCAGCTTGTGCTGGATGTGGCCGGCGATGTTGCCCTTGACCCCGGTGTCCTCGCCCCTGGCGAAACGGGCCACTCGGAAGTGGGTGGTCATATTGTCGTGGATGATGGGGGCGTTGTCGTCCAGGGCGTCGTGCAGGGTCAGCACGGTGGGCAGGACTTCGTAGTCCACTTCGATGAGCTGGGCCGCCTGGTCGGCGACGTGGGCGTTGACGGCGGCCACCGCGGCGACGGCGTGGCCCTTGTAGAGAACCTTTTCCCGGGCCATGACGTGCTCGGCCATCATGCGGGTATTACCCATCAATTCGCCGAAGTCGATAGGTCGGGAATCGATCAATGGGAAGTCAAAGGAAGTGGTCACCGCGGCCACTCCGGGCAGGGCCTCGGCCTTGCTGGTGTCGATGGAGCGGATGCGGGCGTGGGCGTAGGGGCTGCGCACGATCTTGCCGTAGAGCATCCCCGCCAGCTGGGTGTCGGCGCCGTACTTGGCGGCGCCGGTGACCTTGTCGTGGCCGTCGTGGCGGATGGGACGGGTGCCCACCACTCGATATTTGCCCGCAGACTCGCCTTGTCGCTCAACGGTAGTAGTCATGGACCTTACCTCACGCAGTAGTTAGGCCGGGCGATGGGCCCGGCGGTGGAAGAAAACGCCAACCAAAGGGAATCTATGCCCTGCGGTGACTGGTGTCAAGTCCTCTAGATTCCCGCCTCCGCGGGAATGACGGGTTGGGGCGGGGATGACGGGTTGGTGGGAGGGGAGAGAGGGTACGCCCCCAACAGCCCCCGCCCGTCCGTTCCCCCTTCGATTTCCCTCAGGACGAACGGACGGGCTTCCTGATGACTAACGGACCCCCGTCCTGCCGCATGGATACGCATCATGCGGTTTGGGGGATGGGGACGGGCGGGCCGTCGGCGGAGGGCACTACGAGGCCTCGAAGCGCGGCCCAGGGAAGGAGAGCGGCCAGGAGATGCTCGACGCCGGGTAGGACTTTTTGGGCGAGGCAACGCTCCAGGTAGGAGTGGGCGGCCGTGAAGGTGGGGAGGCGGAATCCGGCGGCGGCCACTTTGGGGAAGAAGTCCCATTGGTCGGGCAAGGGCTTGCGGGCCATGGCGGCGTAATAGGACTCGGAGCAAAAGTCTTCGACCATGGGCCGGATCTGGTTGTGGGATATTTCAAGTGCGAACTTGCGGCGGAGGGCGTTGATGCGGGACCTTATGTAGCCTATCTGGTTCATTGGTTAGATTCTCCTCTGGTTGAAAATTTTTGGACGCCTTTCATTTGCTCCCATTTGCTCTCAGTGGGGAGTGGGGGGTTGCGACATTCCCGCCTCCTGAGACCTTTGCGTAACCGTCATTCCGGTGAAAACCGGAATCCAGTTCAAGCCAGGTCTTCATACAAGTCTCGCCACTCGAGGTAACGCCAACATACAGGGCGCCGTTCCGCTTGCTGGTGAGAATGTACACGCAGGGTTGTTTCATATTTGAGACTATCTGGATTCCGGCTTTCGCCGGAATGACTGGTGGGGGGCGTAGCCCGTCCGTTCGTCCTGGGGGAAATCGAAGGGGGAATGGAAGGGCGAGGGGTTGGGGCGATGACGGGCAGCGGGGGCTGTTGGCGGCGGGAGAGGGTGGATTTTTTAGATCCCCTCTCATTTCCTCCCATTTCCTCTCGCGCAGGAGAGTTGGAGGGAGGGGGCGCGGGCCTGGAGCGGCGTTTGGTCACAACATGTCACGGGCCTCAGTGGCAGGTCTTGATTTGATCCGGCGCAATGGCGTGGACCTGACCTGGGTTTATGGTAAGGGGAGTGGGTGGGGGTGGGCAAGGGGGGAAATGACAGTAGTTTGGGGGGAGGGTCAGAACTGTGATTCATGGGATTGACAGGATGGGGATGTTTCCTGGCTGTCGGTTCGCCCTTCGATTTCCCTCAGGACAGGCCCTTCGACTCGCTCAGGGTGAGCGGGGGCGGGGAGTTTGAGATTTCTCGGCTACGCTCGAAATGACAGGGGCACAGGGCGGCGGGAGATTCCCGTCTTCACGGGAGTAGACGAAGACGTTGGTGTCGATGAAGTCCTCAGCGTTCATTCATCTCATCCCGGGTAAACTTACGGCCGCCGGTGTCAACGGCGACCTGGAGTTCGCGGATTACCTGCATTGCCTTTTCGGCCTGCCCATCGCGGTGGACGTAGCGGCTGAGCCACTGGCGGAACTGCTCATTGAGCGTCGTATTCTCCGTGGAGGCGCGTTTGCGGGCCGCCTCTATCAGGGACTCGTCGGCGCTTAGGGTTATGTTCTTCATTGCGGCCTCGGAACCGGAATCACGCTGTTATAGCATGCACTAATCCAGTGTATCACTGGGGAAGGTGAATCAATCATCGCTCTCCGCAGGTAGAAAGCGGCGACATTTGGGCGTGGTGAACGTAAACTTGCCTACCCCACCCTTTTATCAGTCACCGAGGGCTCGCGGGACAGTTCGCGGCGGACGTTGGCTACCCACTCGGCGTCGAGGGCCAGGGCTTGGACCACGGCGGCGTCCATCTGCGCCCGCACCGGGTCGTCGGCCATCAGCGGGAAGGGCTGCAAGGTGTCGTGTTGCAGCCGGTCGAACCAGCTTGTGAGCGACTCTAGCTCAGACTCGCCCAAGGCGGTGAAGTCGGGGACGGGGACCGAGCGCAGGGTGTCCAGCGAGAAGGACGGATACGATGGCGCTCGGTTGTCCCGCTGCCCCAGCAGCGACAGCAGGCCGGGGGTGGAGTTCAGGTACAGGCACAGGGCTTTGGCTATGCCGGGGTCATTTGGGTGACAAGGAACCCAACGGGAGCCGACGGTCCGTTCCGGCAGCATAACCGCGGCAACTTTTGCCAAGTTAAGACGCAACTGAGTTGGTAATAACAGATTGCCGCGTTGCCCCCAATATTTGTCTGCGAGGTGTCGAAGTTTAGCCTTCGGCTCAATGTATACGTCGGTCTCCGCTGCCATCGACTGAGTTATTTCCGTCTTGTGATGCCAGAGGGCGCGGCGGCCTGACGCCGTCGGCATTTCCGAGTTGGTGTAAGCATCACGTATTCGTTGCCCTGCCGGCCCGACGGCGGCAAGTTGCTTCAACAGGACTGTTGGAACGTTGAACGGCTGCTGTTCGCTTAGAGTGCGGTAGCCTTCAACCAGAAAAGGCGACAGGAAGTTGACGGCGAACCAGTCGCCGCGGGCGATGCGCTGAGGGTCGACCTTCTGAACCGTGAAATCACGGGCAGCGCGGCTGTCACTATCTCTAGCTTGCTCAATCCTGGCGGCGGTGTCCAAGGCTTCCAAGGGAGTTTCCGGGTTGCGGGCAAGGTTGAATACGCTGGTCGGTGGCTTAGGGCCGTCACCCTGCCATCGACGGCAGATTATCAACACTTCGCCGATGGTGGTGTTCTCCGAAAAGTAAATCCGGTCCGGGTCGTGGGAACTTATAATGGTCTCGACGTGATATCGACTTCCAAACAGCCTGCGAACCCCATAGCCGGCTCTATCCGTAATTCCACTCGACGGCAATACCGCCGCGATGACGCCCGTATCAGGTTTGCATACATGATCAGCCAAGACCAAGAATGAGCCGCTGTTGCCGGCCAAATGAGCAGTGGTAGCTCCAAATATGGTCTTTTCCCTTTCCTTGACCTCTAGCTCCTCTGTGGTGTTGAACTGGTCATAGCGCAGGCTGTCGCGGGTGAAGGGCGGGTTCATAATCACCAGGTCCATGGACGGGGGCAAGGGCGCCGTCCCGTCGCCCTCCACTTTCTCCGCCAGTTCCGGCCATTCGGCCAGCCGGGCCTGGCCGGTGAGAAATTCCAGCGAGCCGACGTAGGGCACGCCGTCGACTACTCCCAGGCGGACGCGGTGAATGTTGATGCGGTTGAACTGGGTGGCGGGCGACAGCATCCCCACAGTGCTGGCCGCCATGTGGGTGGCGGTAAGGTTGGAATCGTAGCCCCACAGCACGTCCTCCACCAGGGCCAAGTCCAAGGCTTCTTCGTCCTCCGGGGCACGCTGGCTGGCGGCGTTGCGCAGGTCGCGGATGCGCTCGGCGGCGGCCATTAGCAGGGTCCCCGTGCCGCAGGCGGGGTCGCAGATTCGCAGTTTGGCGACGGCGTTGGGGTCGGACCAGTCGGCGTCCTGCTGGCGAATGGCGAGGGACGCCAGCAGCACCGCGGCCGCGGTGGAGGTGTAGTAGGAACCGTCGTAGCGGGCGGTGTCGAGAACCCGGTGGAAGATGCGGCCCAGGAGGTCGTGGCGCAATCCGGCGACCTCTTCGGAGATTTGGGACACGACCCTGGCTATATTCCCCACCGCCAAGGCGGTGTTCGGATTGCCGGCAAGGGCGGCCAAGGCGGCGCGGCCGGTCTCGAACACCGGGCGATAGTCCACGGCCAGGATGCCGCGCCAGGCCTCCTGAAATGCGCTTATGACCGCCCCTTGCCCGGCGCAGGCAGCGGGGGAAGCGGGAGGCCATTCCCCGTCGTAGCCATCGGGGCGGCTCGGCGGGAGATGGCCCTGCAAGCGATGATGGAACAGCATGGCGGTGGCCGCCACCAAGAGGCCGCGCTTGGCGGCGACGCGATAGCCGCTGCCGGTGTTGCCCTTCTCCCCGGTGCCGGGCTTGTTGGCGGGTAGGTCCAGGGCCTGGGCAAGGCTGCGGTGGTCGTCAAAGCTGAGTTGCCTCACCGCGGCGTCCAGGGCGTCGGACAGCTTTTGGGCCGCTTTATCCGCTCCGCTGAGGGAGTTGGGAGCCTGGCGCACCGCTTGGGCCAATTGGGCTACGCCGCCGACGCTCCAGTCGCCGGACGGCTCCCCGGCCTTGAGCCGGAGGGTCCAGGTCAGCGCGGCGTCGGACAGGTTGTCCTCGGTTGCGTCTTCGGGGTAGCAGAGGGCGAATACGGCGACGGTCAGGCCCTGGCGCAGCCGGGCGTCGGCGTCCTTGATGGCCTGGGCCTTGCGGTTGAAGCCCGTTTCCGCCTCCAGGACGATATTGAGGCCGTCCACGTCGGCCACGATGTCCATGCGCTTGCGGCCGGCGCGCTGCTCATAGTCGGTTTCCAGTCCATGCCGGCCCAGGAGCTTGGCGAGGGCGCGGTTCTTGAAGTCTTCCTGCTTTTTGGTCATGGGGGAGTTGCTCAGGTTTGGAATGGGTTGGGGTGCACGGGTTAGGTTACACCATTTGCCGGTGGTTGGGCATCATGGGATTGACAGTTGGCTGGGGCGGTTGGTGTGGTTCGACAGGCCCTTCGACTGGCTCAGGACAGGCTCACCACGAACGGGGGGAAGAGGGGGATCACGGACGGGCGGGTGGGATCGGCCGAGATGGGCTGGTGGCGAGGGTTTTAGATTCTCGCCTGCGCGAGAATGACGGGTTGGGGGGCGGGGGCGCGAGGTTCCCGGCTGGGGCCTTCTGGATTCCGGCTTCCGCCGGAATGACGCGTGGGGGGGCATGGCGCGAGGTTCCCGGCTGGGGCCTCCTGGATTCCGGCTTCCGCCGGAATGACGCGTGGGGGGGCATGGCGCGAGGTTCCCGGCTGGGGCCTCCTGGATTCCGGCTTCCGCCGGAATGACGCGTGGGGGGGGTGGGATTCCTCGGCTGCGCAGGCTTGACAGCCCAAGAGAAAACCGCTACTCTCGCACGCGTGAACATTTCTGAGATGATGTATCATCACACGGAGCCATCGAATGCGGACCTACTGGCGACAGTGTGAAGTTCACCTGCGGCTGGGGGGCGTGACGCTGTACGCGGTTTGTCTCTATGCCCTGCCAGGCAAGATTGACAAACCGCCAGGGATTTCCGACCGGTAGACAAGCGAGCTAACGAGCCGCACATAATTGATATGCTATATCAATTACTAGCGGTCTATTGTGGCCACAGAACGAACAAGGAGGGGAGTGATGCGTCGTGACTGAGGGGCTGGGGGGTGAAGGACAGGAATCCATTAGCGAACTAGAGCTTGAAGATCGATGCAGGAGGTGAAACATGGAGTTCTATAACGTGAAGACCAAGCAAAAGGTGGACATACCGGAGGGCGGCCTGAAGAAACGCACCATGGTGCAGAAGAACGGCAAGCGCACCTACGCCGTTACCGCGGAAGAAAGCGGCACCAAGCTGGTCAGGTTTGTCAGCAAACAACAGTACGATGCCTTGCAGGCGCCTGAGGTCGATGGCTCCTGAGGAGACACTATGTGGTGGTTCAAACAAGCGGTACTCCGTCCGACTTTCGCTGACGTCCAGGCGATGCACTCCTGGTTCCTGGAATACGAGCGGTTGGAGCCAGGGGTCAGGGAGCTGGTGCGGACGTTAAACCAGACCGACCTGGTAGAAACCCTCTCGTCCTGCGAAGGTCATCCGGAGTTGCCGGACTGGTGGGAGGCCACTGGTGGAACGGCTTTCGTCCTGTGCCTGGTGACCAGTCCCAGCCGGTGGGAGGGGGCGCTGCACCGGTTACGGCGGCTGGCCCAGGGCTGGAAGGACGTCCAATTGATAGTACAGGATGACGGGGAGCAGCGGGAGCAGTGGCTGGGGTTTCAAGTCAGCCGCGTCCAGCCAGAATTTGCCCGCAAAGCCCTGGACCAAGCCATCAGCCAGGCCAACGAGTTGATTAAAGAGTACTTGGACCGTGACGTCGCTGCCATAGCCTCAGCCCGACGCGGGCAGGAGGGCCATGCCTAGCAAGACGGTTCTCGCGGCCTGACAAGGGATGCAGGCCAGGCCAGGGAAACGGCCAACAGATTGACGGAGGTGTCCTATGGAAGGACTAACTGCTTACTGCTTAGCGCTGCGCAGGAGGTGCGAGATACTGGAGCCCCGCGTAGTGATCCTGAAAAATGGCCGCAAGGCGGTACGGGGCCGGGCCAAAGATGCTCCCCAGTACACCGTCTTCCGAATTATGAGCGACTCTGAGGCGCAGCAGGTGGAGGCGCAGCTGAGTTAACATTGGTCCAGCTTGCCGATGTCGCGGCGGACGTAGAAGTCGCCGTGAACGTGGTGCAGGGCTTGCTCGACCACGTTTTCGGCTTGGGGGATTGTTTCGCCCGTGCCCAGTATGGCGAGGGAGCGGGAGGTGGTGGTCAATAGGCGGCCCCCGTCGCGGTTGACGCGGGCGTAGTAGACCTGGGCGCCGAGGGCAGCTATCTTCTCGCTGTCTACGCGGAGGGGGACGCCGACTTTGGGGTCGGTGCCGTAGTCCGGCGGGACCACGTATTTGCAGACCGCGGCCTTGGCGTCGAAGCCGATGTTCAGCTTGTCCAGGGAGCCGGACATGACGGCGGCGCAAACGTCGGCCAAGTTAGTCTGCAGCAAGGGAATGACGTTGATGGCTTCGGGGTCGCCCAACCGTGCGTTGAATTCCACGACCTTGACGCCGGCCGGGGTCAGCATGAACTGGCCGTATAGAACGCCTTTGTACTCGGCTCCCTCCTCTTTGACGGCCTGGACCACCCGGCGCACAATGTCCAGGGCAGAGTCGTAATCGGCCTGGCTGAGGAAGGGCAGCAGTCCGTCGGCCTGGGAGTATGACCCCATCCCCCCGGTGTTGGGGCCAAGGTCGCCCTCGAAAGCCCGCTTGAAGTCGCGCACCGCGGGCATGGGCGCGACGGTCCGGCCGTCGACGAAGCATTGCAGGGTGAATTCCTCGCCAATTAGCCGCTCTTCCACAATGACCCCGCCGCCGCCGCCGGTCGCCTGCTGGATCATTTCCCGGCCGTAGGCTATGGCCTCGGCTTTAGAGTCCAGGTGGACGCCCATTACTTTCACGCCCTTGCCGCCGGTGAGGCCGTCGGGTTTCAGGGCGTAGTCTTTGCCGGTGGACGCGAGGAAGGCGGTGAGTTGACCTGCTTCCCGGAAGTGGTGGAATTCGACCCTGCCGGGCAGGTCGTGCTTCTCCATGAGCCGGCGGGCAAACAGCTTGGAGCTTTCCAGCCGGGCCGCGGCCTTCCTGGGTCCCACGGAGGCGATGCCCAGCTTTTCCAGTTCGTCGCAGAGGCCCAGGGCGATGGGGTCGTCGGGGCCGATGAACGCCCAGTCGATGCGCTGCTCGCGGGCCCATTGAGCAATGCGGTGAATGTCGGTCTCGGGGCAGCGGAGCCAGTCGTTGGACAGGTCGGCAATCCCCGGGGACTCGTTGCCCATGGCGGCGAACAACTCCAGCCCGGGGGTCCGGGTCAACGCTGCGGCGACTGCGTGTTCCCGCCCGCCGCCGCCGACCAGCAAAACGCGCATGGACTTCCTTCACCTATGGGATTTTCGAGGTCGCCTAGCCGGGAATGACGGTCCAGGTCATTGGACCGATGAGCGTGCTCAGGCCCGCTGGGATTCGACCCGTTTGGCTTCCTGCCAGAGCTCTTCCTTGGCGTCTAAGGGAATCTGGGCGAAGTCGAGTCCCCGCTCCGTTGCCAGGCGCTCCATGGTCGTGTAGCGGGCCTGGAAGCGGCGGTTGGCCTGCCGCAGGGCGTCCTCGGCGCGGATTCCCAGCCACCGGGACAGATTGACCATGGTGAACAGCAAGTCGCCCAGCTCCAGGACCTTCTCTTCCTGGCTCGCCGCGCCGCGCAGCTCGTCGACCTCCTCGGCCACCTTGTCCAGCACGCCGGAGACGTCGTCCCACTCGAACCCGACCTTGGCCACCCGGTCCTGCATCAACTGGGAGTAGGCCAGGGCAGGCAGGTCCTTGGGGATGCCGTCCACGGGCGAAGCCGCTCCGCCTTCCGCCTTCTTCTCGGCCTGCTTCAGCCTCTCCCAGTTGCGCTCGGCATCCCAGGCGTCGGTGATGTCGACGTCGCCGAACACGTGGGGATGACGCCGCACCAGCTTTTGGTTGATGTGGGCCAGCACGTCGGCCAACTGGAAGGTCCCGGCCTCCCTGGCAATCTGGCCGTGGAACGCCACCTGGGCCAGCAGATCTCCCAACTCCTCGGAGAGAGCCTGGGGCGACTCCTGGTCGATGGCCTCCAGGACCTCGTAGCACTCCTCCAAGAGGTTGCGCTTCATGGTGGCGTGGGTCTGCTCCCGGTCCCAGGGGCAGCCGCCGGGGGCACGGAGCCGCTCCACGATATCGACCAGGGTCTGGAACTTGCCCAGTTGGTCGTCAGTGTACTGGTCCCCGGCCATGAGCGGATTATAGACAGGGATGCGGTTGCCTCACAAGGGGCTGCAATGCTAACGTAAAAACGCCCCGCCCGCTGCGGCGGGAACCTCAAATGCGTTTGCCCAGAATTCGAGTAAGCCTAATTTCGCGGGCGCCCCCCGCGTTGTTCGTCGTTGCGATACCCCTGTTCCTGATAACCGGCGCGGTCACCTGGGCTTTCAACAGCCCGGGGCTGTACCACGGGGGTTTCGAGCGTTACGACGTTTCCCGGACCACCGGCATCACCGACGAAGACCTGCGGCAGGTGGCGGCGGATATACGCGGGTACTTCAATTCCGGGCAGGAGCCGCTGGAGGTGCGGACGCGGGTCTACGGCGTGGAGCGTTCGCTGTTCAAGCCCAAGGAAGTGGTGCACATGCGGGACGTGAAGCGGTTGGTGCAGGGGGTGTATATCGTCGCCGCGGTTACGGCAGTGTACCTGCTGGCCTATGCCGGCGTGGGCTTTGCGCGGCACAGGCGGCGGTTCGCGGCGGACCTGGCTTGGCTGATGCTGTGGGGAGGTTCGCTGACCGCGGCCCTGATCCTGGCGGTGGGGCTGTTCGCTCTGGTGGGGTTCGACACGTTGTTCCTCAAGTTCCACCAGATCAGCTTCACCAACGACTTCTGGCAGTTGGACAGCAGGACCGACTTCCTGGTGATGCTCTTCCCGCAGCAGTTCTGGTTCGACGCGACGATGTGGGTGGCTATGCGGGCGTTGATAGGCGCGGTGATTATCGGGGCGGGGGCGGGCGGGTACTTGGTGTACCTGCGGCGGAAGCGGCTACAGGCGTCCGGGGAGTCGGACGGCCGGGAGGAAGCAGGCTAGTGGCAGTGGCCGCAGCCACCGCCGCCGCAATGCCCGCCTCCTCCACCCATGGGAGGCAGCGGGTCCGGGGCATCGTCGCCTGCGGAGCCGGCAGTAATGGCCGCGAACACCGACAAGGTCCGCCGGGCGGGCTGCTCGCAGACGGGGCAATCAGCGCCCGAGGAACTCATGGGCTGGAGCTTTTCGAACTTGTGCCCGCAGGTGTCGCATCCGTATTCGTAGATTGGCATATCGGGGTTCCCTCTAGAGCCGGGAGCTACCTTATCAAATTCGTCACTTGGTTAATGGCAAATGACCTCTCAATGAATGTACCCGGAGGAGCCGGTCGCGTCAAGCTGGGGGCCGCCTCCAGGCCAGGTCCGACTCGAGGAACAGGCCGGTGATCCGGGCCATCGCCGCGAGCCGCAATTACAAGTGGTGGGTGTTCGGCACCCTGGGAATCAGCACCTTTTTGTCGGTGGTGGACCACGGCAGCGCGCTGGTGGCCCTGCCAAACATCGAGCTTCACTTCGGCACCGACTTGCCCACGGTCCAGTGGGTGGTCATCGGCTCCGCCCTGGCCATCAGCGCCCTGCTGCTCCCCATGGGACGCCTGGGGGACATGGTAGGGCGCAAGAACGTATACATCGCCGGGTTCTCGGTGTTCGTAGCGGCCTCGGCCGTCGCCGGCTTCTCTCCGACGTTGGAAGTGCTTATCGGCGCCAAGGTCATCCAGGGCGTCGGGTCGGCCATGATCCAGGCCAACGCCATGGCGTTAATAATCTCGGTGTTCCCGGCGAGCGAGCGGGGCAAGGCCCTGGGTTCGCACCTGAGCTTCGTCGGCGTCGGCGCCATAGCCGGCCCGGCGGTGGGCGGGTTCCTAGTCGACGCGTTCAGCTGGCGGGCGGTGTTCCTGATGCACCTGCCCATCGGCCTGGTGGCCATCGCGGTCACGGCCCTGATCATCAGGAGCGGCCAGGAATCCCAACGAAATGCAGAGGAGGACGGCGCCGGATTCGACTGGCTGGGAGCGGTGCTGTCGGGCCTGTTCCTGCTGGCGGCGCTGCTGATCATCGGCAACGGCCACCGGGCTGGATGGGCGTCTGAACAGGTGCTGGCGGGTTATGCAGCCGCGGCGCTGCTCCTGGCAACGTTCATCTGGTGGGAACTGCGGGCGCAATCGCCAATGCTGGACCTGCGGATTTTCCAGCGCAAGGCGGTGAGCCTGGGGGTTATTGCCGGCTGGCTGTCCTATTTGGGAGGAGCGGCCGGGCGCTTCATGATGCCCTTCTACCTGCAGCGGGTGTTGGAGTACAGCCCGCGGGACGTGGGACTGTTCATGATTCCCTCGGCGTTCTCCTTGGTCATCGTGGGGCCACTGGCCGGGAGCCTTTCTGACCGTTTTGGGTGGCGGCGATTGACCACCGGCGGCCTGGCCCTGTCAGCCACGGGGGCGTTCATTATGGCCACCCAGTTAACCCCCCACTCGTCGGCGGCCCTGGTAGTGGGAGCGCTGATGCTCCAGAGCATCGGCATAGGGATGTTCCAGTCCCCCAACAACAACGCGGTGCTGAGCGCGGTGGAGCGTTCCCGGTACGGAGTGGTGTCGGCGTTGACCCAACTGGTGCGGAACTCGGCCAACGTGACCAGCGTCGCCGTAACCACCACCGTGGTAGTGGTGACCATGGGGTCGATGGGCGTGGAGCCAAGCCTGGACGTGGTGTCGCCGGCGGTGTCCGACGCCTTCGTGGCGGGCCTGCACCGGGCCTTCTATCTGCTGGGCGGGCTATTGCTGGTGGGCGCGGTCATCTGCCTGGCCAGGGGAGAGCGGGCCGCGGCAGCGCCGCCTGCGGGCCGTCCGGCACAGGCAAGGGAGGCCGGGACTGTCAGGTAGCCCGGCAAGCTTGACACTCTCCGGCCCCGGTGTCAGACTACCTACCCGCGCCCCATGCCTGTTTCCCGGCAATCGCTGTTTGAGCCGGGTCTGGCCAGAGCGGGGCGATTGATGGAGAAGATTATGGCTGACGTAAAGATCGAGGTGCGAGCCAACGGGCCCAACCGGGTGTACGGGCCCATCGAACTGGTAGACCAGGACGGGAACGCCTACAACGTACCCGAGGGCCGCTGGGTGTCTCTGTGCCGGTGCGGCCAGTCGGGCAAGAAGCCCTTCTGCGACGGCACCCACATGCGGTGCGGGTTCGAGGCCGAGTCCGCGGCCCAATAGCTCCCCAAGCCGCCGTCTCCCCCACAACAACTGCCTGCCCTCGCCTTGTGCCGAGGGCAGTTGTATCATGGTAGTTGCCGAGGCCGCACTCCAAGGTCCGGCGTCTAGGAGGCTATAGGTTGTCTGAATTGGAAGAGAGATACGAAAAAGGCCAGTCGGTGCGCGCCGAGATGGCGCATGGGGACCCCAGCCTGTTCGCGCTGCCGGGCATCGACCAACTGGCGCCCGACCTGAAGCGCATCATCGACGAGTCCCTGTACGGCTCGATCTGGAGCCGACCCGGCCTGGACGTCAAGGAGCGGTGCATCTGCACCCTGGCCGCACTGATGGCGCTGGGGCAGATCCCCCCATTGCGGCGTCACATCGAGCGGGGACTGAACCTGGGGCTGCCGCCGGAGCAGTTGGTGGAAGTGTTCATCCTGATGACGTTTTACGTCGGCGTCCCGGCGGTGGAAACGGCCCTGCGGATAACGAAAGAGGTGTTCGAGGAACGGGGCATCCAGTTCACTCCCACCGAGTCGTACGACCCCAGCCAGTCGCCGAGGGACCTTTCGTACAAGGGCGCCCGCACCTACGAGCAGAACCTGGGAGAGATGTACGTCTACGCCAACGACCACCCCATCTCCGAGGAAATCCAGTGGCTGATTTACGAGTACCACTGGGGCGCCATATATAACCGGCCCCACCTGGACGCCAGGACCAGGGCCATGTGCGCCCTGTCGGCAATGAGCGTTCAAGGACGGTACGACCGCTGGGTGCGCCGACGCATCGAAGGGGCCCTGCTGGTCGGGCTGACGCCGGCGGAAATCATGGAAGTGTTCATGCAAGTGCTCATGTACGGTGGATACTTCTCCACCAGCACGGTGATACAAATCGCCGGGTCGGTGTTCACCGAGCAGGGGCTGCTTCCCCCAAAGCAAAGCTAGGCCATGCCGGATTCCCTGTCCCGATCCCTGGCCCGCTTCGCGTCGTCGCTGGAATTCGATGCGCTGCCCGCGGAGGTGGTCGACAAAATCAAGGCTTCACTGCTGCACGCCCTGGTAATCGGCATAGTCGGCGCCGGGACCGAGCACGGCAGGGCGGCCATCGCGCTGGCCAAGCAGGAAGAGTCCAAAGAAGACGGCGCAACCATCCTGGCGGACGGGGCCAGGGCCACCCGCGCCGGCGCGGCCTACGCCAACAGCGCGCTGATGCACGCCACCAACCAGAGCGACTCCTACCGGATGCTGCTTCACCCCGGCCCCTGCATCGTTCCTGCGGCGCTGGCCTCGGCGGAGCTGGGCCGCAACAGCGGCAAAGAACTGCTTACCGCGCTGGTCGCCGGATACGAGGTGGAGACCCGGATTGCAGGGGACTTCATACCCACGACCCAGGCCAGGGGATTTCGCTCCAGTCCCGTCTACGGCACCCTGGGCGCAGCCGTTGCCACCGGGAAGCTCATCGGGCTGAACGAGGACCAGATGGTCACCGCGCTGGCCCTGGCCTGCACCTTTGCCGCCGGCACCAACGAGGGGCCCCGCTCCGGGGGCGGGGAGATGCTGTTCCACGAACCCAACGCCACCCGCAACGGGGTCATGGCCGCCCTGCTGGCGCGGGAGGGCCTGCGGGGGTCGGAGACGTCTTTAGAAGGCGAGGCGGGTTTCTACCACGCCTTCACCGGCAACAACCGGGGCGAGTTGACCTACAACTTTACGGGCCCACTACAGGCGTCTCTGGCCGACGTTGCAGCAGACCTGGGCTCACGGTGGGAGTTGATGCACGTGACCCCTAAAATTTACCCCACCGCCGGCTACAACTGCCCGGTCATCGAGCTTATGACCCAGATGTGCGCCAGCCATGAGATTTCGCCCAGCCGGGTGCAGAGCATCACCGTGGACATGAACTGGCTGGAGACCCTGTACCCGTCGCCGGCGTTTCCCCGGCCCCAGCCGGCTGAGCCCGGGGTGGGCAGCACCCACTACTTCGCCGCCTACACCTGCGTCCACGGCGGCTACCCGCCTCTCGCTCCCCGACTGTACCCGGACAGCGACTCCGGAGCCTCAGACCAAGCGGTGCTGGGCCTGATACAGCGGGTGAAGGTGGTGGGACACAAAGACCGTCCGGCTTTCTCGCCGCGCATCACCGTAGTCATGCAAGGCGGCGCCCGCTACATGGACGAGTTCAACGGCGACGAACTGAAATGGGACCTAGCCGCGGAGACCCGCCGCATCAGCGCTTTGTTCGACGACATACCCTGGCCGCGGCAGCGCCTCGATGCCATCGTGCAGACCGTGGCAAGCCTCGAGGAGCATGATTCGGTGGGCCCATTGATCAGGCAATGCATACCTGGCTAGACAGGCCCAGACAGATGGCAGGAACGCGCCTGATGGGCCTCCTCTGGGCTTTGTTGTCTCTCGGCGTCCTGGCCGCGGCTGTTGCCTGTTCGTCATCCCCCGCCGGCGCTCCCGTACCCACGAGCACACCTTTCCCCACCACCGCGCCGTTGCCTGACGCGCCGGAGTTGAGCTTGGTGGTCGGCACTACCGACCACGGCGTCGGCGCCAACCGCGTCGTCTTTGGGCTAATCGACCGTCAAGGGAACCAGGTGCAGCCCTCTGGCGGCGTGCCGGTTAGGGCCCTGTACCTGCCCGACAGTGACGTCGCGGGGGAGGTGCGGGACACTGCCACGGCAGAATTTCGGGAGTGGCCGATAGGGCGGCAGGGCGTCTTCGCCACTACCCTGCAGTTCGACCAGGCGGGGTACTGGGAGCTGCAGGTGGATGCCGCCGGGTCCGGCGGGGAAGCCGTCACCGCCACGGCGTATATCCAGGTCAGGCCCGAGACGTCGACCCCGGCCATCGGCGACCAGGCCCCGGCCAGCGTTACCCCCACGGGAGACGAGGTGGACGACCTGGGGACCATCACGAGTTCTCCGGAGCCGGACGCTGACCTCTACCGTCTCTCGGTCCACGAGGCCCTGGGCGACGACAGGGCGCTGGTGGTGGTGTTTGCGACGCCGGCCTTTTGCTCCACGGCCACCTGCGGGCCCCAGGTGGCGGTGCTCTCGGAATTAAACGACCGCTGGTCGGCACGGGCCAACTTCATCCACGTCGAGGTGTACAAGAATCCTCACCTGATCGGGGAAAGCCAGGCCTTGGGTGAGTTGGTCGATGCCGTGGCTGAATGGGGCCTGCCTACCGAGCCCTGGACTTTCGTCGTGGACAGTGCGGGCATAATCCGGGCCAAGTTCGAGGGGTTCGTTACTTTCGAGGAGTTGGAAGAGGCCCTTGAGGACGCGCTGGAAGGCTAGTCGGCCAGGTGCACTGCCACCAAGGCGTCGCCCTCTCGCACATACGAGACCAGCACACTCAAGCCCTGAAGCTGGTGCTCCTTGACGTGGGACGGGGTGAAGCCGATAAATCCCTCGGCGCCCTTAAAGTCCCAAATCATTCCCGCTTCGTCCCGGATGCGCAGGGACTTGACCTCGGTGAAATTGCGCACCACCACGTCGACCACGTGCCCCCGCACCTGTTCCCGGGGCTGTCCTGAGCAGCCCGCCAAAGTGAGAGCCAGCGCCACGGCCAAGACTGCGATTAGCCCCAGGCCGGCTTGGGTTTTCATTCCCGCGACTGCTCCAGCCTCAACTTAGCCCGGCGGACCCCCGGAACCCAAGTCAGCCAAACTTGAAGACCCTGCCGGCTATGGCCGCGGTGAACAGCGTCCACAGGCCCAGGATTCCCAACTGGGGCCAGACGTCCCACAACTGGCCGCTGTCGATGGCCACCTCCCGCAGGGCGTCCAGCATGGGCGTCAGCGGCAGGGCCTGGGCGGCGTAGGGCAGGACCCAGGGCAGGCTGGCGGTGGAGAAGAAGGCGCCGGCGAAGAACATCATCGGCAGCGCGATGGCGTTGCCCATCCCCGAGGCCGCCGCCGGGGAATTGGCCCAGGCCGACAGGATGAACCCGATGTTCAGGAACACCAGGCTGCCCAGCAGGGCTATCAGGAATATCCAGGCGATGTTGCCGTGGATGTTTGCGCCGAAGACGAAGACTCCCACCAGCATGATGATGGCCACCTGCACGGCGGCCACGGCCAGGTGGGCGGCGACCTCGCCAAAGAAGTATTTCCAGATGGGGAGGGGCGTGACCAGCAGCCGCTTAAGAATTGCCTGGTTTCGGTAGGTGCTCACCCGGACGGCTATGGAAATTATCGAGTTGGCCATCACGCCCAGCCCGATAAGCCCCATGAGCACGTGGTCGAAGTAGTCCACGTCGGGCACCTGGACTACCTCGGAAATCACCAGTTGGGACAGGGGCGCTTGAGTCAGGCCCTCCCGGGCCTCGGCAACCTGGCTGCGGACCACGCCGTCCACCAGCTGATTGCGTTCGGCGTTTTTGGACTGGTACATGAGGGTGACCGCTGCGGGAGACTCGCCCTCCGCCTGGGCAAAGCCGCGGGGGATGACTACCAGGTAGTCCAGGTCTCCCTCGTCCACCCGCCGCCGCGCCTCGGCTTCTGAGTAGGGGCCGGACTCCAATTCCAATATCTCCACCGCCGCCAGGCTTTCCGTAAGCCGTTGGGACTCCGCGGTATCGGCCTGGTCCACGACGTACAGGCTGCCCGAGCCCACGCCGCGGACGTCAATCAGCCCGAAGACGACTACCAAGAGCAGGGGAAAGAACAGCGCCCAGAAGGCGGCCTGGCGGTTGCGGGCCAGCATCTTGACGTTGGCTATGGTCAGGGCCAGCATGGCTAGTCCCTAAGCTCGTTGCCGGTGAGTTCCAGGAAAACGTCCTCCAGGGTCACCGGCGTGACTTCCAGGTGGTCCAGGCTGATGTCGCTGCGGGCCAGTTCGTCCAGCATGGCTCCCAGGGCTTTGGGCGTGTTGCGCAGCCGCAGCAGGTAACTGTTCTTCTCGGTGAGATGGACCACCTCGCCGTCCCCGTTGAGCAAGGCCAGTTGAGCGTCGGTCAGGGGGCTGGCCACCACCAGCTTCACGGTGTAGGTTGCCTGCAACTGGCTGACCAGCTTTCCGGGAGCGTCGACGGCCACCAGCCTTCCCCGGTCCATGATTGCCAGCCGGTCGCACAGTTCTGCCGCCTCCTCCATGTAGTGGGTGGTCAGCACCACAGTGACGCCCCGGCCGTGGATGCTGCGCACCAGTTCCCAGAGATTGCGCCGGGCCTGGGGGTCCAGCCCGGTGGTGGGCTCGTCGAGGATTACCAGCTCCGGTGAGTTGACCAGGCTGGCGGCGACGGTGAAGCGCTGTTTCTGCCCGCCGGATAGCTGGTTGACGCGGCTGTCGGCCCTGTCCTCCAGTCCGACCTGTTCCAGCAGGTCGTTGGGGTCCAACCGCTGCGGGTAGAAGCTCCCGAAGAGGGCGAGGATTTCTTTCAGGGAGAGGTAGTCGTGGTAGGCGGAGGACTGGAGCTGAACGCCGATTCTGGCCTTGACCTGGGCGGGCTTGGCGAGGATGTCCATCCCCAGCACGGTGACTTTGCCCTGGTCGGGCTTTTGCAGCCCTTCGATTATCTCCAGGGTGGTGGTCTTGCCGGCGCCGTTGGGGCCGAGGATGCCGAAAATCTCGCCGCGTTTGACGGCGAAGGATATCCCGTCAACTGCGGTCACAGGACCGAACCGTTTGACCAGGCCGTCTACCTGGACCGCTTCCTCCATGACAGCATTGAGCATTTTATCACAATCTCAATCGCCCAATCCAAGGGACCCAAGATTGGCTTCCGGTTCGCCACTAACTCCAGACTTGATTGACGCTAGTTCGCAACTGCGTCGTTAGGGGGCTGACTGGACTAAGGTCGGTTGAACAGTGGGGGCCTCTGCGCCGCTGCCTCTTGTGCTGACGACTTGCATCCACTGTAGGCATTCTCCACGTCTCCGGCAGAGACTGCGTCAGGGCGCTCTCTAGTGGAGGTGTAACCCGCGTTCATTGTTTTGGACATAGAGTTCCTGCCTTTCAGCCGATGTTTGACGTTACAACTACGGGTCCCAGAACTACTGCCTATATCTGAGCGCGCGGCAAAAGCGATCACGTTATAATAGAGTAGAAAATTCGCGCAGACCTAGTCTTCACGAGTATCTCGCAGGCCATATGACAGGAGCAATAGCATGACCGCTACCACAACAGACGTTGAAATCGAGGCAAATCGATACGAGCCGGATATCATCGACGATACAGAGGTTGAAGATGATGCATACCGGATTGACCAATATGAAATCGTGACTTCACCCAATGATTTCAATACCAAAACTTTGGTCGACTTTATCGACTCAGGAGTTGTGATCATCCCTGGATTCCAACGCAACTATGTGTGGGACATAAAACGAGCGGCCAGACTAGTCGAATCCATCATTGTAGGGCTCCCGGTTCCACAAATCTTTCTATACGAGCAAGAGAGAAACAAATTTTTGGTGATAGACGGCCAACAACGGTTGATGTCCATCTACTACTTCGTAAAAGAACGATTCCCCAGAAAAGACAAGCTGGCCGAACTACGGTTGACAATGTCTGGGAAGAGTAATTTGCCCGCAGACATGTTATCGAACGACGAGCATTTCATCGATTTCCAGCTTAACCTGCCGGAAACTACCCCGGGCCAACAGAACAAGTTCCACAAGCGCCGGTATTCAAGTTTGGACGAAGCTCATCGGAGTTCTTTCGACCTTCGTACTATCCGAAATATCCTCGTGCGGCAGATTCGCCCTGAAGGCGATGACGCTATGTACGAGATATTTAACCGGTTAAATTCCGGCGGCGTAAACTTGACTCCCCAGGAAATCCGGCGATGTATGTACGACTCCAACTTCTACGAGATGCTGTACGAAACTAATACTCAAGAGGAGTGGCGAAACTTAGTCGGAGCGCGAGTGCCGGACATCCACATGAAGGACGTGGAAATCCTTCTACGGGGATTCGCCATGCTGATCAACGGGGAGGACTATCGCCCGTCGATGGTCAAGTTTCTGAACCTTTTTTCACGCGATGCCAAATCGTTCGACAGCAACTACCTTAAACGATTGCAGACGCTTCTAGATTCTTTTCTTAAGAGTTGCAAAGCCCTACCCTCAGACTCTTTTCACAGCGCACAAAGCAGGTTTAGTCCGATGATATTCGAGTCGGTGTTCGTTGCCGCGTGTGAAGATGCGTATCGTAAGCAATCTGAGGTTCATGGCTCTATTGATTTAGCGTCTCTCAAGGCCCTAAAGGATGACGCTGAGTTTAGAAATGCGACACTAAGTAAGACCAGCGATGCTGCCAACGTAAAGACACGGTTGACAAGGGCGCGCAAGCTGATAAAACTGACGTGATGGCATGCAAGACCAACTGTCCGTAGCCATCAACAACCGTATAGAGGCGTTGCGGGCCGACCATATCGAACTTGCAAGCCACCTGCGATCAAATGGAGAGCTTGGGTTGCTTTCTAGGGTCGAGGAGGGATTCAGCAAAACACTGCTAATCGCTGTCGCCAGCTACTTTGAAGTGCGGTTGTCCCAGATTATTGTCGATCTCTACCGAGAGGCTACTCAAGACGCAGATGTTCTAACCACGTTCGTCCGAAAACAAGCCATCGGTACAAGGTTTGCGCAGTTGTTCCGTTGGGGGGACTCGACGGCGAATTCCTTCTACCGTTTGTTTGGCGATGGGTTCTATGCCCACATGACGGCGAAAGTACGCAGTGACCTTCAACTTAGCGAAGACGTAAGGGCGTTCTTGGAAATCGGCAACCTCAGGAACCAAATGGTACACGGCAACTACGCCGACTTCCAACTGAACAAGACTGTTAACGACGTGGTCATGTTGTACGAAAACGCCGCGCGGTTCGTCGAAGGATTCCCGGAGGAAATACGGGCTTATCTGGACCACCATGCCGAAGACTCGAACAGCGTGGCAGCAGAAACACCTGAATAGGCTTTCTGTTTAGTCACGATTATAGCGAGCTTGCCCGCGCGACCACAACTCCAGAACTGGGACATTGTGACGAAATCTTAGACAGTAGCCGGTGCTGTGTCAACCGCGCCCTGGCAGGCGATAGTCAAGTGGGTGGGGTGAGCAATCATTGGCTCTCATCCACTGCTTCGCTCACGGATTTGTACACTCGTTTAAAGCGATCTAGAGCATCGTCAAACCCATTGTAGCCCAAGCTGCCATACAGCTTGATAGTCAATTCAACGGCGACCTCCAACTTCTTGATAATGACTTCTGCACGGGTTTCAGTAACCATGATGCACTCCTTCCGGTGCCTTTCCGCTCGATCTACCACAGTTAGCCAGTAATTCACAGCCCCTCACGACGAGCCGCGAGTAGCACCTAAAAGCCTGTTATACTACCTGTCGCTGAAGGTCTCGTATCGCCCTGGTTGCTTGCTGCACGTGGGACTTACAGGATCGTGGCGCCCACTGCGCCTCCCTGTTCAGCCCACGTGGTTCGGGACCTTCAGCAAGCACCGATCCTAAATCTGTTCAGGGGGGTTCCACATGAACGCTATTGGTGCTTGGCTGAAACCCGCTCCACTGGCAGCAGTAATGGTGCTTGTACTCCTGCTCTTGGCCTGCGAAGGGTCGGTGGGGAAGGATGGCCCACAGGGGCCGCAGGGAGCACAGGGCGAACGGGGGCCGGTGGGTTCGGCAGGTGAACGAGGCCGAGAGGGTCCTCAAGGGGAACAGGGCATCCAAGGTATCCAGGGAGAGCAAGGCCCGCAGGGTGGGCGGGGAGAGCAAGGCCCGCAGGGTGAGCGCGGAGAGCAAGGCCCGCAGGGTGAGCGCGGAGAGACTGGGCCTCGCGGTGAACAAGGTCCACAGGGTCCGAAGGGTGAGACTGGAGCGATGGGGCCTCGTGGAGAACAGGGCCCACAGGGCATCCAAGGTCCAACAGGCCCGGTACACTCCTACGCTATAGCTTACGCCGAAGGCATGGCGCACAGGCCAGCGGTGCCTGACTTCGTTATCCCTCTCCCCGACAAGTTCCGGGTCGAAGGGATCGAGGATACCTATACCTTCACCTGGACAATCCCGGAGCGCGGCGACGCGCATTACGCTGGAAGTCTACCGGACGATGGCCAAGCGTGGCAGTTGTATCCGCCCCACGCGAACAACCCCAGTCGGACGACCGGGTATTGTGAAGCGACGGAGTGGGCGTTGATTTATATCAAAGAACCAGACGGGTCTAACTGGCGTTCATGCGAGGATAGACGCGGTGCTCGTGAAAGGTTGGCTACGCGGGCGGCTGAGTGGCTTGATGAGGCTAAGGGTCTACTATCTGAGCTTCACATCTACCAGGCTTACGACTGGGACTAATACAAATGGGACTGATAGACTCGGCGGTTATCGCCGACCTGTTCGTGCCTCTGGCTCGGAGGCGCCGCGGCTGGCTGGAGCCCCTGATCGACCTTCTGACCGACTCCGCGGCTTGGTGGCTGCCGGGACCGTGGTGGTGGTACGTGGTCGGCATTCCGGTGGGCATCGTTGCGCTGCGCGTTGTCGCTGGCTGGGTCGCCGCCCTCTTCCACTGACACATGTTGGGCCTGCTACACGCTATATTACTGGCTTTAGCCGTGGGCAGCCTTATAGCAGCGGCGGCTTGGTCAGCGATGCGAAATCCGTGGGCGGGGTGGGCGTGGCTGATTGCCTTTGTGAGCGGCGTAGTATGGCTCGTCTGGTGCGTAGCGTGATCTGTGTAAGCCAATAGGTCCCGCTAATCGACACAACGACCAGTGCTGCGATAAGGTTGCCGGGTTCTCCAAATAGCATCTCTGAATCCCTCTCAGGTTCTAGGTGCGGGCATTCCGCATCATCGGCCTGCCTTTTTTAGATCAGCTAGGCATTTATGCATCAAAGCCAGCTACACCCTGCAAATGTAACAGAACCTGAATAGGTCCCATAGACCTCCGCGGTCGAGCCAATAGACAGTCCTTAACCCGGAATTCTCCGCCCGCCGACCGGTGGTCGAGCCTTTCGCTGGGAGCGATTACCCACGTCAGAACCCTAAGCAGGTCCTGCGCAAAAGCATGATGAGTGACTCTTAATCGGCCTAACCAATATATTTGAGGCGTTCGTATGTAGTTCAACGCTCGACTCGAACGGGGCTCGCAAACAATCGTCAAGAAAATGACACGGCCCCGGCCACCCCCGCGCCTCTCTTGACAGGCCGGAAAGCCGATACCTAAACTGGAATTACCTTGTTGATATTCCTGCGGCCGTCGTCCGGCCCACAATCGCCATTAAGGTCGCGCCCGGAGGCTTGGGCTCCGGCGCCGGACCGTCCCTTAGTTGTTCCGAGAATACCCCAATGATTAGCCCCAACGCTGCGTCTTGCAGCCGTAATTCGCGCGAGTTTTTGCCTGGCCCCTCGTCTGGGAGTTGGAGGGCCGGATGGCGCTGACCGGCGCTGGCGGGGAGCAAGCTCGGCCCGACGTGGCCGCGCCGTGGTTCCGGCGACTGGCCCTGGCGTCGGTGCTGTGCACCTTTGCGCTGGTGGTGCTGGGCGCAGTGGTGCGTGTGACCGGCTCGGGGCTGGGCTGCCCCGACTGGCCCCTCTGCCACGGCGGAGTCCTGCCCCCGGCAGAGTCCAAGGCCATCATCGAGTGGAGCCACCGCGTTGTCGCTTCAGTCCTGGTCGGGCCGCTGGTGCTGGCAACGGTGATAAGCGCGTGGATACTGTACCGCCGCGTGCCCTGGCTGGTAATCCCCGCCACCGTGGCATTGGTCATGCTGGTGGCGCAGGCCGTGCTGGGCGGGATAACGGTGATGAACGAACTGCCGGGCGCGCTGGTTACCGCCCACCTGGCCCTGGGAGAGGCCCTGCTGGCCTGCCTGGTGCTTATCTGGGTGGTCGCCAGCCGGGGAGCGTTGAATTTCTCCTCGGGCACGCTGCCCGACGGCCGGCCTGACCGGTTCCCCGTCCTGATGCTGGCGGCGATGGTTGGGATATACCTGCTACTCCTGTCCGGCTCCTACGTCAGCACCTCGGGGGCCACCGGCGCCTGCCTGGACTGGCCAACGTGCAATTGGGACTGGCCGCTATCGGCCGGGGACGTATTTCCAGGCTCCGAACTTCAGGCGACCCACATGGCCCACCGGTTCGTGGCCGCCATCATCGGGGTGTTCGTGATTTACGTCCTACACCTAGCCATCAGAGGAAGGCACCGGCCTTCGCCCGTCCGGTACGTCGCCATGGCGATAGTAACGCTGTTCCTGGTTGAGATCTTGATCGGCTACGAAGCGGTCCGGAGGGACTTCCCGACGGACATGCGGGGCCTGCATCAGGCGGTGGCCACGGCGGTGTGGGCCATGGCCGTGTGGCTGGCAGCCGTGAACTTCACCGGCCGGGCAGTCCCCGATGGGGAGCCGGCCAATGCTTGACCAGATTCGACTGGCCCGCCCTCGATTCGCACGGCCCTCCTGGAATTTCCGGGTATTCGCCGATTACCTGGCCCTGACCAAGCCGCCCATCATCCTCCTACTGCTGGTCACGGCGGTCGGCGGCATGTTCCTGGCGGCCAACGGCAGTCCGGCGGTGGCCACGGTGCTGCTGGTCTGCGCCGGGGGAGCGCTGGGAGCGGGCGGGGCCAACGCCCTGAACCACTACCTGGACCGGGACATCGACGAGGTAATGTCCCGCACCCGGAAACGGCCCGTCCCGGGTCGGCGGATTCCCCCGATATGGGCCCTGGCTTTCGGGATTCTGCTGAACGCGGCGGCCTTTGGGATTCTGGCCACCTGGGTCAACCTGCTGGCGGCGGGCCTGACGCTGTCGGCGACGCTGTTCTACGTGCTGGTCTACACCGGGTGGCTGAAGAGGAGCTCGCCCCAGAACATAGTCATCGGCGGGGCCGCAGGATCTATCCCCCCCGTCGTCGGATGGGCGGCGGTCACCGGCGGCCTGGACCTGCCCGCCTTGTACCTGTTCTGCATAGTCTTCTTCTGGACTCCTCCCCATTTCTGGGCATTGGCCCTGCTGATACAAAAAGACTACGAAGAGGCGCGCATTCCCATGCTGCCGGTGGTCGCAGGCCGGGCGCAGACCGTGTCCCAGATCCTGGTCTACTCGGTGGTGCTGGTGGCCCTGTCCCTGCTGCTGGCGGCGACGCCCGAAGCAGGGTGGGTGTACCTGGGGTCGGCGGCTGCGCTGGGCGCGGTCTTCATCGCAATGGCCGGGCAACTGAAGCTCAACCCGGAGACGGCCCAAGCCAAGAGGCTATACCTCTACTCCCTGCTGTACCTGGCCCTGCTGTTCGCGGCGATGGCGGTGGACAGCGCGCTCGCCTTGGGCTAGCGGCCCGGCCATGCAAAGCGAGGTGCGCCAGGGCGCTGACCTGAAATACCTGGCGGTGTTCCCCGACGGCTACGACCCTGAGTCGCGCTATCCGTTGGTCATCATGCTCCACGGCTTCGGGGCCAACATGGCGGACCTGGCGGGACTGGCCCCGGCGATAAACTCCACCGCCTACGTCTACGCCTGCCCCAACGCGCCCATCGCCTTCGACCTGGGATTCGGCCAGGTCGGCTACGGCTGGATGCCTCCCCGGGGCCAGTCGACGCCGGAACAAGTGGCCAACGCGGAGCGGCTGCTGGGGGAATTCTTCAACGAGGTCCTGCAGGAATTCCAAGTTGATGCGGGACGGGGCGGGCTGCTGGGATTCTCCCAGGGCGGGGGCATGACCTATCGTTGTGGGCTACAGCGCCCGGAGATGTTTGCCGGCCTGGCGGCCCTCAGCGCAACGTTCCCGGGACCTGAAGAATTGGAGTCCCGGCTTCCCGGCGACCGCAGCCAGTCCATATTCATAGCCCACGGCCGCTACGACTCCATGGTGCCCCTGGACAGCGGCGTCCAGGCCTGGCGGTTCCTGGAAGATGCGGGCTACAGCCCCGAGTACCGCGAATACGACATGGCCCACGAGATCCGGCCTGAGGTCATCGGCGACCTGAAACCCTGGCTGGCGGCGGCGCTCCCGCCGTTGGAGTAGGGAAACGCCCTAGTCGTCCTTCCTGGAAAGGACCTTGTTGACGGTGACTTCCAGGACAATCAGGCCCCCGGCGGCCAGCAGTTGCTGGGCCCAGGCCACCCCTCGCTCCGGGTAGTAACGGAGGCACATGCGCTCCAGCACGTCCTCCATGTTGTCCTTGGTAAGCCTTCCCTCTCCCTCCAGCAGCACGTAGTCGAAGGGGCGCTGGTCGTTGGCGACCGAAAGCGACACTTTGGGGTTGCGGCGTATGTTCTGGAACTTCACCGTGTTCTCCGGGGCCATCACGTAGGCCTTGCCCCCGTTCTCCAATTCGGCGATGTAGGAGATGGGCGTCAGGTGGGGCCGGCCGTCGGGCCGCACCGTGGCAATATGGGCCACGTGGCTCTCGGCCAGAAAGTCCGAAATTTCCTGCGGGGTCATCTCAGCCATTGCCTTCCTCCTCGTCGGGGTCCGTCGACAGCCAGGGCTGGCCGAACTGCCGCCCGTCGGTGACTATGGACCGGCCCCGCAGCGTGGCAAACGGGGCTTCGTAATGGGACAGCATCTTGTCCGGCACGACCTCCATTACCAGCAGATGCGGCAGCCGGCCCATCGACTCCTCGCAAAGGGCGCGTCCTCGTTCCGGGCCGACGTAGCCGGTAAGAATGCGCTCCAACACCTGCTCCAGTCCGTCCGCGGTAATCTTCGCCTTCCCCTCCACCAGCACGAACTGGTAGGGGCGCTCGTCGGTGGCGACGGAAATATAGACCCTGGGGTCCCGGCGGAGGTTCTTGACCTTTATCGAGCCGCCGACCAGCACGGCGTAGACCTTGCCGTCCCAGGCCCCGAACGACACCGGCGTCACGTGGGGCCGGCCGTCGGGGCGGGTCGTGCCAATGTGGGCTACGTGGGCCCCCTTCTCCAGGAAGTCCCACATGTCCTGGGTGGTCATTTCATTTTCCATGGTCTGCCTCCTATGCCGGGGAAAGACGTGTGTGCAGAAGCGCGGATTATAGCATCCGGCGGGGCTGCCGGCGGCCCAATGGAGCTTGCCGCCACCCCCGCCCGCCGCCTTGCGCCGCTACCGGCGTCGGGCTATGATTTTAAGTGTAGCTACAACTAAATCGCACACACGCGGCCGCCCGGAGACAGCAACGAGCATTGACTGAAACGAACCTGAGGACGCCCCTGTACTCCGCCCACATTGACCTCGGGGCCAGGACCATGCCCTTTGGCGGGTGGGACATGCCGGTGCAGTACTCCGGCATTCTGGCAGAGGTCAACGCCGTGCGCACCCGCGCCGGCGTGTTCGACGTTTCCCACATGGGCCGCCTGTACATCTCCGGCCCCAAGGCCACCCAGTTCCTAGACTGGGTGCTGACCGGCTCGGTGCAAAGCCTCGCCGTGGGCCGCGCCCGCTACTGCATGATCTGCAACGAGGCCGGGGGCGTGATAGACGACACCATCTTCTACCGGCTGGCCGAAGACCGCTATCTCCTGATTCCCAACGCCGGCAACCGGGACGCCGTCGTCGCCTGGTTCCACCACTGGATAGGCACCAAATTCCCCGGAGAATGCCTGATCGACGACCGCACCGAGGCCACGGCCCTGATCGCCCTGCAGGGACCCCAGGCCGTGGAAATCATGGACGGGCTATGCGCCCTGGACTCCGGAGAGCCGCCGTCGAGCCTGCGGCCCTTCGCCTGGGCCGAGGGGAAGCTGGCCGGAGACGCTGTTTTCATGGGCCGCACCGGCTACACCGGCGAGGACGGGTTCGAAGTCTCCGCCAGTTCCGACCGCGCCTCGGCGGTGTGGCAGAGTTTCCTGGACGCGGGAGCGCTGCCCTGCGGCCTCGGCGCCAGGGACGTGCTGCGGCTGGAGGCCGGACTGCCCCTCCACGGCCACGAAATCGACGAGCACACCACTCCCGTAGAGGCCGGGCTGGAACGCTTCGTCCGCTTCGACAAGGACTACGTGGGCGCAGAGGTGTTGCTCCGGCAGCGCGACGAAGGAACGGAGCGGCGGTTGGTGGGTCTGGCCGTGCCGGGACGCAGTGCCCCGCGGCAGGGTTACGCCATCCTGCGCGAGGGCCAAAACATAGGCCGCATCACCAGCGGCAGCTACTCTCCTACCCTTGACACCAGCATTGGCATGGGCTACGTTTTGCAAGGCCACGCCTCCCCCGGCAGCACTGTTGACCTGGACGTCCGGGGGCGTATCACACAGGGCCAAATCGTTCCGCTGCCGTTCTACGCCAGGCCCAGGAAGAAACAAGGACATTGAATCCCGACGACCGGAAATACACCGAAGAACACGAGTGGGTCAAGTTGGAAGACGCCGACTCCCGGCAAGCGCTTGTGGGCATTACCGACTTCGCCCAGGAGCAGTTGGGAGACATTGTCTATTTCGAGTTGCCCGAACCAGGCTCCACCGTTGCGCACTTGGGCAAGATGGGTGAAGTGGAGTCGGTCAAGTCGGTGTCCGACCTGTTCTCGCCGGTCAGCGGCGAGGTGGTTGAGGTGAACGCCGCGCTCACCGACAACCCCGAGGTCGCCAACAACGACCCCTTCGGCGACGGCTGGCTGGTGCGGTTGGTCATGAGCGACCCCGCCGAACTGGACGGCTTGATGACCGCGGCCGATTACGAGTCCTATATCTCCGGACTGTCATGACGCTCCCAGGCCAGGCCCAGCCGCGCCTTTCCGACGGTGCTTTCCAGTCTCACTACATCCCCAACACCCCCGCAGACCAGGCGGATATGCTCTCTACCTTGGGCCTGTCCTCCCTGGACGACCTGTTCCAGGACATTCCTAAGGGCCACCGCAACCCGCCGCTGAATTTGCCCGGCCCCCTGTCGGAACTAGAGATACAGCAGGAGCTAGGCTCCCTCGCATCCCGCAACCGGCCCCTGGGCAGTGGCCCGTCGTTTTTAGGCGCTGGCGCCTACCACCACTTCATCCCGTCCATCGTCAAGGCCCTGGTGACCCGGGGCGAGTTCCTCACGGCCTACACCCCGTACCAGGCGGAGGCCAGCCAGGGCACGCTGCAGGTGATTTTCGAGTTCCAGACCATGGTCTGCAACCTGTATGACATGGAAGTAGCCAACGCCGGCATGTACGACGGGGCCACCAGCCTGGCCGAGGCGGCGCTGATGGCCTGCCGGGTGACCCGGCGCGAGAAAGTGGCGCTGGCCGATACCCTGTCACCCGCCTACCGGCAGGTGATACAGACCTACTGCCAGGGCCAGGACATCCAGACGACGACTGTTTCCGCAGCCGCGCCCGACGTCGACGAGGCCACCGCCTGCCTGGTCGCGCAGTACCCCAATCACTTTGGATACGTAGAAGACCTGGTCTCCCACGCCGCGGCCGCTCACAACAAAAAGGCCCTGTTCGTGGTGTCGGCGGACCCCACTGCCATGGGAATGTTCCGGGCGCCCGGCCAGTACGGGGCCGACATCGTCACCGGCGAGGGCCAGCCCTTGGGGATTCCCCCCAGCTTCGGCGGCCCCTACGTCGGCCTGTTCGCCACCAGGCAGCAGTACGTCCGCCAAATGCCCAGCCGCCTTGCCGGGCGCACGGTGGATCGCTTGGGAAATCCCGGCTACGTATTGACCCTGCAGACCAGGGAGCAGCACATCCGCCGGGAGCGGGCCACCAGCAACATCTGCACCAACGAGGCCCTGTACGCCCTGGCGTCCACGGTCTACCTGGCGGCCCTGGGCAAGCAGGGGCTGCGGCAGGTGGCCGAGCTGTGCTACCACAAGGCCCACTACGCCGCCTCCCGCATCGCTGGACTGCCCGGCTACTCCCTGCCCGTCAGCGGGACCTTCTTCCAGGAGTTCGTGGTGCAGTGTCCCGTGGCTCCCGCCGAGGTCAACCGCCGGCTGCTGGAGCGCAACATCCTGGGAGGCCTGGACGTCAGCGACGCCGTGCCCAACGGCATGCTGCTCTGCGTCACCGAGATGTGCTCCCGCCAGGACATTGATGCCCTGGTGGATGCGCTGGGAGAAATAGGCTGATGCCCGCCAGCCCTGCCAGGGACACTTCACGCCTGCTGATGGACCGCAGCGAGCCGGGCCGCGTCGGCGCGGTGCTGCCGCCCTGCGACGTTCCCGCCCAGCCGTTGCCCGACTCCGCCCTGCTGCGGGACCGGCTGGACCTGCCCGAAGTATCCGAGCCGGAAGTCGTCCAGTATTTCACCGCCCTCAGCCAGTTGAACTTCTCCATAGACACCAACTTCTATCCCCTGGGCAGCTGCACCATGAAGTACAACCCCAAGGTCAACGACGAGATGGCCTTTCTGCCCGGGATGGCCAACATCCATCCGTTGCAGTCCAGCCAGGTGTCCCAGGGGGCGCTGGAGTTGCTCTATCGCTTGCAGGGGTTCCTGGGGGAAATCACCGGGCTGGAGAACGTAAGCCTGGCCACCATGGCCGGGGCCCACGGGGAGCTGGCCGGGATGCTTATGATCCGGGCCTACCACCAGGCTCGCGGGGACGCCGGCAGAAAGAAAGTGGCCATCCCCGACAGCGCCCACGGCACCAATCCCGCCTCCGCCGCCATGGCCGGCTTCGACGTGGTGGACATTCCCTCGGACAAAGACGGCAGCATCGACCTGGAAGCCCTGCGCGCCGCGGCGGGGCCCGACTTAGCCGGAGCGATGATCACCTTGCCCAGCACCTTGGGGCTGTTCAACCCCAACATCGTCGAGGTGTGCCAGGCCGTGCACCAAGCGGGCGGGCTGGTCTACGGCGACGGGGCCAACATGAACGCTTTGCTGGGCCGGGCCAAGCTGGGAGACCTGGGGTTCGACGTTGCCCACCTGAACTTGCACAAGACCTTCAGCACCCCCCACGGCGGCGGCGGCCCCGGCGCAGGCCCGGTGTGCGCCGGACCGGCCCTGCGGGACTACCTGCCCTCTCCGGTGGTGGCCCAAGGCGATGACGGCTCCGGCTACACGCTATCGGGACCCCCGTGCAGCATCGGCCGCATGGGCGGGTTCCACGGCAATTTCGGGGTCCTGGTGCGGGCCTATACCTACATACGGACGTTGGGCGCCGAGGGCGTCAAGGCCATCAGCGGCAACGCCGTCCTGAACGCCAACTACCTGATGCAAGCCCTGAAGGACACCTACCACTTACCCTATGACCGGGTATGTATGCACGAAGCGGTGTTCTCGGCCGACTGGCAGAAAGCCCGGGGCGTCAGCGGGCTGGAAATCGCCAAGCGGCTGTTGGACTACGGCTTCCACGCCCCCACCATGTACTTCCCACTCATAGTCCACGAAGCCCTGATGATCGAGCCGACGGAGTCGGAGACCCGGCAGACTCTGGACTCGTTCATCGAGGCCCTGAAGCGCATCGACGAGGAAATTTCCAGCGACCCGGAGACGGTGCGCCAGGCGCCCCACTCCACCCCCGTGGCCCGCTTGGACGAGGCCCTGGCGGCGCGCCAGCCGGACCTGCGCTGGAAGCCCAAGGCCTGACGACGCCTTAGCCCCGCTCCTGCTCCAATGCCCGCGCCAGGACATCCTGGGGGACGCGCACCTGTACCCCCGCACGTTCTTCCTGCAGCGTCTGGATGATCCTAGAGTCCCTGTCGGCCCAGCCCCGGTTCAGGCCCTCAGTGAGTTCCATCAAGGCCAGGTTTGCCAGCCGCATGGGAACGTCGAACTCCCTGCCCGCGGCCACCGCCAGGTCCACGTCCTTGCGGGCCAGGCGCAGGGCAAAGTCGGGAGGGTCGAAGTTCCCCGGCAGCAGGTGGTCCGCCAGCCCCTCGAATACGCCCCTGCGCCCCGCGGCGCCTTGGCGCACCGCCTGCCACAGGGCCAGCGGCTCCACCCCGGCCTTGACCCCCATGGTGAACACCTCGGCCAGCCCGCAGGTGATGATGTAGCCGGTGCAGTTGTGCACCAGCTTGGCAATTGCCCCGCTGCCGATGGGCCCCACGTACATGACCTGGTCTCCCATGCTGTCCAGCACCGGTTTGCACCGGTCGAAAACGGCGCGATCTCCCCCTACCCAGATGGCCATCTTGCCCGACTCGGCGCCCCTTGGCCCTCCGCTAACCGGTGCATCCAAGACGTCGATGCCCCTGGCGGCAAATTCCTGGTGAATCCTGCGGATTACGCCGGGGGAGTTGGTGCTCAAATCGAAATAGGCCGTCCCCTCGCTCATCCCCTGCAGCAGGCCGTCCTCGCCCAGGGCCACGGCCTCAACCTCGGTGGGGCCGGGGAGCGAGGTGAACACCACGTCCGACGCCTCCGCCGCCTGCCTCGGCGAGTCGGCCCACACTGCGCCCGCTTCCAGGTGCGGCGTGGCCGCCTCTCGCCGGATGTCGTGCACCACCATCTCGTTGCCGCCCCGCAGCGCGTTGTACGCAATGCGGCCGCCCATCGTTCCCAGGCCGATAAAGCCCACTTTCATCGCTTCCTCCGTTGGACCGGCCCATGCCGGTCAGCACAAAATAGTCCCTGGCTATCCAAGGCCGTCACGGCAGGTCGACGCGGCCGTAGACCCGCTCCGGCTTCACCAGCACCACCACGGCCTGCTGGTCCACCATGGCCCGGTCGAATTCCTCCCAGTCGGGATGCTCCTTGTCGCCGCAGGCCCGGTAGAGCGCCCGCATCAGCAGCCTGAGTTCCTCGGCCTCGGTGTTGCCGGCGTCGAACAGGCTCGCCTGCCCCTCCACCACCGCGTGGTTCCGCCAGTGGTTGTCCACCGTCGTTACGGTACACCGGGGGTCCCGGCGCAGGTTCCGGGCCTTTACCGCCCTGGGGTAGACGATTACAAACGCCGCGTTCCCCTGGTAGGCGCCGCTGGAAACCAGGCTGTTGTGCATTCCCCCGTCGGGCTGATAGGTGGTTATCACGCCTCGGTGGTGGCTTTCCATGAATGTACGGACATCTTCGAACTCCATGACTTCACCCCTGACAATCGTTTATTGGTCTTTGTGGTCGCACTGTGGCTATTATGGCACGCCGGCCCCGGCGGCGGTAAACTGGCGGCAAGACGCGCCATCGTCTGTGCCGGATGGCTGGGCGCAACTCCGGCAGGTTGACAAATCTACGGGGCTTTTGTACTGTACCCCAAGTACGAACACCAGTCGCTAGTCGTAACCGCAGAAAAACCAATCCTCGGTCTAGTCCCTCGTCTGCCCGGTTTTTCTTCCCTTATCGCCCCGCTCCAGCATTGTCTTTTTTGAAAGATTTCATTTGGGAGCATTTTTTGAACCGGAGATGCAGGGGTTGCTTGAAGGAGGTTGTCTATGGGACAAAGCAACGGCGCAGGCTCAGAGACCGCCATCAGCGTCAAGTCGATCTGGAAGGTCTTCGGCCACAAGCCCGAACGGGCGTTGACGCCGGAGTACGCCGGCAAGGATAAGCGCGACATCCTGGATGAGTTGGGCTGCGTGGTCGGCCTTCAAGACGTCAACTTTGAAGTGCAACGAGGCGAGACCTTCGTCATCATGGGCTTGTCCGGCAGCGGCAAGTCCACCATGGTCCGGTGCCTGATTCGCCTCATCGAACCTACCGCCGGGGAGATTTCCATTGGCGGCGAAACCATCACCGACATGAACGACAAAGACCTTACGGAGTTCCGCCGGCACAAGATAGCAATGGTGTTTCAACACTACGGCTTGATGCCCCACCGCACCGTTCTGGACAACGCCGCCTGGGGGCTGGAGGTGCAGGGGCTTGACAAGGCAGCCCGCTACGCGCGCACCCAGGAAGTGCTCGACCTGGTCGGACTCTCCGGTTGGGAAGACGCCTATCCCCGGCAACTGTCTGGCGGTATGCAGCAGCGGGTGGGCCTAGCCCGGGCCCTGGCCGTCGACACCGACATCCTGTTGATGGACGAACCCTTCAGCGGCCTCGACCCCCTCATCCGCCGCCAGATGCAGGACGAACTCTTGCGTTTGCAGGACGAGTTGCACAAGACCATCGTCTTCATCACTCACGACCTCAATGAAGCCCTGAAACTGGGGGACCACATTGCGATCATGCACGACGGCACGGTGGCCCAGATAGGATCACCGGAGGACATCGTGCTGCGGCCCGAGGACGAGTATGTCGGTGAATTCACCCAGGACGTGCGGTTGGAGAGCGTATTGACCGCCGCCAAGGTCATGGTCGCTCCCAAGGCAACTTTGATGGGGCACCAGGGGCCGCGGGCCGCCCTCCATACCATAGGCGAGAGCGACGGCGACGCCGCCTGGGTCGTCGACCGGCGAGAGCGCTACATCGGCCTGCTTACGATTACCGACGCTCAACGGGCCTTGCGGGCCGCAGTCAGCCGCTTCGACCAAGCCTGGGACTACGTGGACCAGGAATACGCCGCCTTGACCCCCGCGACCACTTTCGACGAATTGATACCCATCGCTATGGCCAGCAATTTCCCCATTCCCATCGTGGACGAAGACAACGTCCTGGTGGGTGAAGTGCACCGCAGCGCATTGGCGGAAGCCCTGGCCGAAACCGCTTCCGCCGACCCCGACTATGAAGCCAATGCCGCGGCCAACGCCGCATCACCCTAGAAATCCAAGCAGCCGGAGCCGCCATGGCTACAACAACTAGCGACAGCACGGAAGCACAACCGGAAACCGCCGACCAACAGACAATCTCCGGGGAGCAGCCCGGCAGAAGGCTGGACTTGAAGAGCGTCCCTCCCATTGTCTGGTGGGCAACGGGTTCGGCGTTGGTCGTCGTAGTTTTGATAGTCTCCCTGGCAATATGGGGGCCGGGAATGGACTACCCGACCACCGTATCCACCTCCGAAGTCTCCACGACCGGCGGAGGCTCCGTTGAAGTCACCAAGACGGTGCGAGACGCGACCGGCACCGCCATCGACGACGCCGTTGGATGGGTAACGCGGGAAGGCTCCGGGCTATTCGATGGACTCAGCATCGCGGTCACTCACACCCTCGTAAACATTGAGAAGTGGCTGAAATGGCTGCCCTGGCCCGCACTTGTATGCGGCCTGGCGCTGGTTTCCTTCGCCGTCGGCCGCTGGCCTCTCCTGGTGTTTACGCCGCTGGCCCTGCTCTTTATCGGCTTCATGGGACTGTGGGAGAACACCATCGACACCATTGCCCTGATGGTGGTCGCCGTGGTCCTCTCCGTGGCCGTCGGATTTCCCCTGGGAGTCCTGGGCGGCCGCAGCCAGAAGGCCGACAACATCATGCGCCCGATCCTGGACGGCATGCAGACAATGCCCAGCTTCGTCTACCTGCTGCCGGGTATTCTCTTCTTTGGCCTTGGGAAACCGGCGGGAATTTTCGCCACCATCATCTACGCCGTCCCTCCGGTCATACGCCTGACCAACCTGGGAATCCGCCAAGTTTCCGCGGAGACGGTGGAAGCGGCCCGGTCATTCGGGGCATCGCCTATCCAACTCCTTACCAAAGTCCAGGTGCCAATGGCGCTGCCAACCATCATGGCCGGCGTCAACCAGACCACCATGATGGCGCTGGCCATGGTGACCATTGCCAGCATGGTGGCGGCGGGAGGACTGGGGGACAACGTGCTGCGGGCATTGCAGAAGAATGAGCCGGGCAATGGGGCTATCGCGGGTCTCTCTATCGTGTTCCTGGCCATCATCATCGACCGGCTTACCCAGGCTCTGGCCAAGGGCCGCCAGGAGGCCATGAGGAGCGTCGGCTAGCTGCCCGGCCAGGACCCCGGGGCTGGGGACGAATCGCCAATCTCAGGCGGGCTCTCGCAGGCACCAAATTTGACACGGCAGCTACGGTAGTGCTATAAATAGCGGCGATGTCAACCGGGCTGTGCCGCCCGGTAATATTATTTGTATCAACGGAGGGACCCACTGTGTTATCCAAGCACAAGTTTCTGGCAATGGCGGTGGTTGCGGTTATGGCGGCCATGCTCGCCCTCGCTGCCTGCGGTGGCGACGACGACGCAGAGGACAAGGCCACCATCACTTTCGGTGACCTGAACTGGGCAAGCGCCCTGTTGCAGAACCGAATCGCCCAATACATCGTCGAGCACGGTTATGGCTACCCGACGGACGTGAAGTTCGGAGCCACACTGCCCCTGTTCGAGGGTCTCCAGCGCGGGGACACCGACGTCACCATGGAGATATGGCTGCCCAACCAGGACGAGGCCTGGGACAAAGCCCGCAGCGAGGGCGCCGTCCTGTCCGTGGGCCGCAGCCTGGGGTCCGACTGGCAGTCCTCCTTCGTGATTCCGGCTTACTTGCAGGAACAGTACCCGGACCTGGACAACGTAGAAGACCTTAAAGACCCGCAGTTCAAGGAACTGTTCCAGACCGCGGAGTCCGGCGACAAGGCCCGCCTCGTCTCCTGCGTAATCGGCTGGGCTTGCGAGGAAGTCAACGCCGCCCAGATTGAAGGATACGGTCTCTCGGACCACGTACACATCGTCAACCCCGGCGACGGGGCCGCTTTGAACGCCGACCTTTACGGCGCCTACGAGCGGCAAGAGCCTTGGCTCGGCTACCAGTGGGGGACCAACGACCCGGCCCTCAAGCTGGACCTGGTCCGGCTGGCAGAGCCGCCCTACAGCGACCAGTGCTGGTTCACCACCAAGGCCTGCGCCTATGAGGACGCCAACATCCTCATCGCTGTGAACCCCGACCTGCCCTTGGAGGCCCCCGACGTGGTCGCAATGCTGCGTAAGTGGGACTTCAACATTGGCATCTACAAGACCGCCGTCCAATGGCAGGACGAGACCGGAGTGACCGACCCCGCCGCCACAGCTACCTGGTGGCTCAAGAACAACTCCGACATCTGGGGCGGCTGGGTCACGGCCGACGCGGCGGATGCTATCCAATCCGCCCTCGACGGCGATGAAGAAGCCGCAGGCTGGCCCTCGGAATAGTCCTCAGTTCCAGCCTTACCCGTTCCGGTAGGAACAACAGCAAGGGCGCCGGGTATACCGGCGCCCTTGCCTTTTCCCGGGATTCGCTTCCTGGAACCCGCCGTGACCGCGTCCTTTCACTGCCTGTGGGAGATTACTGACAGTTTGCCCCTTGCCGCCTGGGGCGGGAACCCGTATGCTGGTAACAGGCGGACGCCGACCCATTGCCGCATCAGTTAGACCGTCGCCGGGCCGGTGTCCCAAATGTCCCGGGTTGTCTCAGAATGTCCCAGTTGTCTGAAATTCCACGCCTGGGCGCGCCGGTGATGGGACATACAGATACCGCTCTGAGGGACTTCCAGGGCCCCGCTGCCCGCAACCTGCAATCCGATACGCGCCGCGGTGTTGAGCCGGCCGGCGCCGGCTCAGTTCCAGGACCAGACGGCCAGCACCCCGGAGGCGATGCTTCGGGGAGCTTCATCCCCCACGGCGTCCAGCACGAACACCTTGTCCTCCGTCGGCGCAGCGCCATTGCCCCCGCTCGCGGCGCCTTCTCGTATGCCGGACACCACCAACTGCGTCCCGTCGGGCGACCAAGGGGAATGGGAGTGCGCGTACTGGTCGAAGAAGCTGAGCATGGTGAAGGAGTCGGCCGAGGGCCGGAACCGGAACACCTGCCTGGACGCCTCCCCGGACACGCCTGACCCGCCAAACCCGTCAGAAATTTTCACGTCGAAGAGCCGGGACTCCAGGTCCAGCACGAACCAGGCCAGCTTGTCCCCCTGGGGAGACCAGAAGAAGGCCAAGATGGGACCCTCGCCAATTAGCTGAACTTCCTGCCCGTCCGACGAGACTATCCTTATTCGCTCGAAGACCTCGTTCCCCGACCCCAGTTGGTCAGCTACCGCCAGCTCCTCGCCGGTGGGCGACCAGATAAAGGCCGCCCGTCTCCCCACGTCCAGAATGCTTCTCCCATTCTCCGGGGCGTCCACCGGGGCCACAACCAAAGAACCCTCCCCGCCAACAACATCCATGTAGGCGAACTGCCGTCCGTCGGGGGACAAGGCCGGCGCGCGGTAGTTTCCTGGAGTCGTCACCAGGCTGGGGGGGCGGTCCCAAGAGGGCTTCCTGAGCAGCTTGACGTCCTCCCTGTGATGGACGAGCAGTGAATCTCCGTCGGCGGCCCACTGGTAATAGATCGGCGGCACTATAGCGGGAGAGACGGTCTCATTTTCCCCGAGAGAGTCGAGGATAAACAGGCTAAGCCCGCCGGGAGCGGTGGCCAGAAACGCCAGATGCCTGTCATCCGGCGACCAATAGATATAGTGGGGCGCGCCAGGGGCAATCTGCGCCGCCAGTTCATTCGTGTAGGCGGTCCTGGCCCTGGCGGTTTCTACGTCGATTACCATCAACGAAACGTCGATTTCACTATCTGAGGCCTGCACATAAGAGGCGGCGATCTTAGACCCGCTGGGCGACCATGTCGGCCAACTATAGTAGCGGGCCACTTCGAGGGGCTGCGCCAGCACAGACCCGGCTGTCCCCCCGACGCGGCGGACTTCCCCTGCCAGCGGACGGATCTCGCTGCCTTCCGGATTTATGGTGAACAACTCACCGGTGGCGCTGACAAACGCTATCCTGTCCACGGCTGCTCCTGGGTCTTCCGCCGGTTCGCCGGCAGCCTCGTCGGTCCCCCCGGACAATTCGCTGGCGGCTTCCTGACCCCCTCCATTCCCCTGGCATGCCGCGGCCACTAGGAGCCCCCCCACAAGCAAGGCCAGTAGGCCGCCCAACTTCATCCGCCAATGTGCATGGCGCCACTTACTATAGGCGTCACAACAGTCCATGCCGGAGCCTCACATGAGCTAGCGACGGTCGCCCAAGGATACCACTACCAAGGCTCCAACGGCAAAGCGTCCTGGCAACTGCACCAGTCTCCTTCCGAGCGCAGTGCTCTCAGGATATCCCCTCACTATTTGTGCATAACTGCCATTCTCCGTGGATAACCGCTGCACTCTCGTGAACGGTCTGAATAATGCAGTGAACATCCGACCCAATCAATTTCCTCGGCCCAGCCATCCTACAGCGCCCCAGAATTTTATCCACGATGTTCATTAACTTATCCCGGTCTGAGAGCGCGTTCTCCATGCTAAAATATACAGACTCCACAGGATGCTCAGCGTGAACAGATACGCTTATCCCTACCTTCCACACCCTTATTACCCTTATTACTTCCAAACAGATAAATGATTGATACTGTAAGACTTAATATAAAAGCAGGTAACGGCGGGAACGGCTGCGTCAGCTTTTTGCGGGAAAAGTACCGCCCTATGGGTGGGCCCAACGGAGGTGATGGCGGGCATGGCGGCAGCGCCTACGTCTGCGGCGACCCCTCGCTCAACACGCTGCTGCATCTGAAGTTCAACAGCACTATCTACGTGGACGGCGGCGCCCACGGCAAGGGTAAGAACAAGCGGGGCGCCGACGGTGATGACACAGTCATTCGGGTGCCTCTAGGGACGTCGGTATACTTGATGGACGGTAACGGCCAGAAGACGCTCATAGCCGACGTGGTCGACAGTTCCCAGAGCATCGTAGCCCGAGGCGGTGTCGGCGGGTGGGGCAACAGCCGCTTCGTATCGTCAGTAAATCAAGAGCCGGTGCTGGCCCAAAAGGGAGAGAAAGGGGAAAAAGCCGTCCTCTTCCTAGAGTTGAAGCTGCTTGCTGACGTAGGCCTGATAGCCAGGCCCAACGCCGGGAAATCGACGCTGCTCAGCCGCTGCTCGGCGGCCAAGCCAAAAGTGGCCGAATACCCTTTCACTACATTGGAACCGGTGCTCGGGGTGGCAAGCAGCCGGGGCAAGGACTTCGTGATGATGGAAGTCCCCGGGCTGCTGGAAGGGGCTCACAAGGGGATAGGCCTGGGACACGAGTTCCTGCGGCACGCCGAGCGCACCAGGGTATACGTTTACCTGATAGACGGGCTGTCAGAAGACCCACGGCATGATCTGACGATGCTCAGGAACGAACTCCTGCAGTTCAACCCGGTGTTGGGTGACAAACAGTTCTTAATTGCGGTGAACAAGATAGACGTGACCGAGGTGAGGGAACGGCGGCCAGAAATGGAGGAAATCCTGGACGCTGAAAGCTCAGACACTGGAATTGGCGCCGCCGTGCCGGTGAGCTTTATATCGGCCGCCACCGGGGAGGGCGTCGATGCCCTGTTGGGTAAGGTGGTGGAACTGCTGGATACCCCGTCGGCCGAACCTGCTCCTGCGGTGGAGGATGAGCCTGTGTCTGCGGCTCCGCGGCGGCGCAAAGAGCCTGAGACCGTCTACACCGAGGACGGGGTGTACGTGGTGGTCTCGGATTACCTCGAGCGGCTGTCGGCCCGGGCCGACACCAGGGACCAGCGGGTGATCCTGCAGCTATGGCGGGAGATGACCCGCAGGGGACTGGCCCGGCAGTTGACTGACGCGGGGATAGAGGCGGGAGACACCATCAGAATCGGCCAGGTGGAAGTGGAATGGTTCTGACATGCGGTTAGGCGTGGTCGGCGGGACCTTTGATCCGGTGCACCTAGGCCACCTGGCGATGGCTGAGGAGGCGCGGGTGCAGTTGGTGCTGGACCGGGTAATGTTCCTGCCGGCGGGCCAGCCGTGGATGAAAGACGGCAAGCCGCTGAGTCCGGCGGAAGACCGGGTGCAGATGCTGAGGCTGGCCATTGCCTCGAACCCCCACTTCCAGATATGCCTGGAGGAGGTCAATCGTCCCGGCCCGACATACACGGTAGACACGCTACAAAAGCTCATGGAGGAACTGAGGCCGGAAACCAGGATATTCTTCATCGTCGGCCAAGACGCCATGCAGGACTTCCACCGCTGGAAGGAACCGCTGAAGGTGCTGGACCTTTGCACCTTGGTGGTAGTTGAACGCCTGGGACACGCAGCCGTGGACGTGTCGGAGATCGTCGGCGGGGTTCCAGCGGCCAAGGACAAGGTCGTTATGTCCATGCCGCCGATGGGAATCAGCAGCACGGAGGTCCGGCGCAGGGCAGCCGCGGCAGTATCTTTGCGCTACCACGTCCCCGACGCGGTGGCCGAGTACATCGAGGAGCAGGGGCTTTACAGGGATCTATGCCCGCAAAGGTTCAAGGCGCGCGTCTGAGCCGGGTTTAGTGCGCCTGATAGACTACGGGCTCCGAGTGATGGCTCGTCGGAAGCGCAAAAACAAACGAAACTCCTCCAATGCCTCATATTCCTCGGGAGTGACCTCGCAACTGAAGGTAATTTGATTTCCAGGAGCCGGGATCACTGTTGGGCGTAGTTCCCGAGTAAGGAACGCCCTGGCGAATAGTTCGTTTGGGTCGACCCCGAGGGGTCCGGCCAGCTTACGTAAGGTTCTACGGCGTGGCGTACGGAGCCCGCGTTCGATTTCTGAGACACTGCTCTTGGCGACTTGAGCCTTGGCCGCAAGGGACGCAACTGTCATCCCATCCAGATCGGCCCGGAGTTCCTGCATGTATCTGCCAAGTTCTTCTTGGCGAGGCTTTGATGGACGCATATTATTCTTTTATATAGAATAACTGTGGCATTTCCACGAGGTGCCACGCGAGGCTGATTATACCAGGTGCGAGAACAATCATCACTTGACGGTAACGGCAGTTTATTCTATTATTCTGAATAATATTCTGTCCGGCGAATGGCATAGAGAGTCAGACGGAGGTGGCTTGCCCAGGGGATGGAAGCGGGGTAGGTGGGGCTTTTCCCTGAGGGCGAGTACACAAAACAAGCGGGGTATGTTAAATTATTGTCCTGTTTGTACCTGACGCCCGAGGATGCTCTGACGCCGTTACAAACTCTATCGCTTGGAATAGAACCGCAGCTATAGAACATACGTAGTTGAGGTAGGCGGGGGCACCATGATTCAGGTCGAGGTGGCGCGAACTAACGAAGCGGACGCTCGGGAGCTACTTGAGCGGGTCCGTTCGGTACTGTTCGGAAGCTTCAGATTGGCGTCAGGCGAAGTAAGCGATTATTACTTCGATTCCAAGGAGTTGACTCTGGATCCGGAAGGCGCAGAGTTTGTCGCAGCGCAATTTTTGAAGAAAATAGACGAAGAGGGCATCGAGGTGGTCGGTGGCACCGCCTATGGTGCTATCCCCATCGTTTCCCATATATGCCTATATAGCAAAGTGAGAGGCGGTACATCGGTCCCCGCGTTCTATGTCCGTAGGGAGTCCAAAGGCCACGGAACCGACAAGATGGCAGAGGGCAAAATCCCCTCCTCCGGGGCTAGGGTCGCAATTGTAGATGACGTTGTGACCACGGGAAGGTCGCTGCTAGATGCCATCGAGGCGGCCGAGCAGCAAGGTTGCAGCGTTAGCAACGCCTTTGTCTTGGTGGATAGAGACGAAGGGGGCAGGGAAGAAGTGGAGCGGAGGGGCTACAAGTTTTGGGCGCTCTTCACCGTCGGTCGCACTGACCAGGGTGAGGTTATATTTCGGTTTAACGGGATCTAACTACTTCCCACGACCCCATATCCCACCGTTCTAAGGGATGGCTATTCCTCGCCCGGCCCGAACAGTTGGGGCAGTTCCTCTATGCGGGCTTGGCCCGACGCCGGCGGTTCCAACTCCAAGACTGCGCCGGGAACGGCGTTCTTAGTCCGCACGTAGGCCAGGGCGACGATCTCGCCGGTGGTGGGGATGACGGCTGCCGAGGTGACCCTTCCGACCGACCGTCCATCCTGGACCAAAGTTGTCCCCTGGGCGACTGCGACGCCGGGGTCAAAGGCAAGCTTCGCCAGGTATTTCTGCACTTTGCGGTAGGTGTCCAGCCGGGCGATGACCTCCTGGCCGATATAGCACCCCTTGGCGAAGTCGATGCAGCCGATGAGGCCAGCTTCCAGCGGGTTAAAGTCGTCGCCCATTTCGGCTCCGTGCAACGGGATTCCGGCGTTGACGCGAGCCGCCTCGTAGGCCTCTGCACCGATGGGCGCAGCTCCCGCTTCTATTATGGCCCGTCGAACCTTGGCGGAGGCTTCCGCGGAGGCGAGGACGTAGTAGCCGGGCCAGGTGGGCAGTTGTGCAGAGACTATCAACGCCGTCTCGCCCCCTATCAACGTTTCGACCGAGCCGTGGAGAGGGACATCGCCCAGGGACAACCCTGCGGCGGTCTCCAGGGGAGCCCGGGACTCGGGGCCATATAAACCAAACATGGCCGTGGAGCCGGAGACGTCTTCCACCGTAAGGTCCTCGAGGATGGTGTACTTGTCCAGCCATTCAATCACCGGCTGCTGGAGGCCGGGGCTGGTGAGCAGAAGCACGTGGTCGCCGGTGTTGAGGACCGTGATCAGGTCCAAGATGCGTCCGCGGTCGGTGGTTAGGATCGTCGGCGCGCCTTCCCCTGGCTGCAGGTCGATGACCTTGTTGGTGGACAGGCGGTTGAGCAGGTCCAGGGCGTCGACTCCGCTGGCCTTCAGCCGCCCGTGGTGCCCAGCGTCGTAGATGGCGGCGGCGCCGGTGAGGGCCAGGTACTCCTCAGCCGCGGCGGATTGGGCCTTTAGCGCCGAACGTTGTGCTGTCATGGCTTCCTCGCGGTCACTCTACCAAAAACGCCGCCTCGACGTGAACGAAGGCGGCGTCAGTTATTCCCTGGCGGCGGGGGTTTAAACGCTGAAGGAAGTGCCGCAGCCGCAGGTCTTTTTGGCATTGGGGTTGGAGAACACAAAGCCCTTGCCGTTGAGGCCGTCGGAGAACTCCAACTCGGTCCCCACCAGGAAGATGTAGCTCTTCTTGTCTACCATCACCTTGACGCCGTGCTGCTCCACGATCTTGTCGCTGGGCAGCTCCTGGTCGGTGATGGAGAGGTCGTAGGTAAGGCCGGAGCAGCCGCCGCCCTTGACCGCAACGCGGACGCCGACGTTTTCGGTGATGCCGTCTTTGCCGGCAAAGTACCTTATCTTCTCGGCGGCCTTTGCGCTAATGGCAACGCCCAGTTCCACGCCATCCTGTGTGATCGGCATAACGGCTCCCTTGAGAGTAACGTCCGATGAATTCGGTCAAGCTAGGGAAAAGGCTATTGTAGCGGCGGGCGAGAAGGGAAGTCAAGATAACCCATGCGGATCCTAGGGCATAAGCGCCCCTCGCGTTGACCTTCGCCGCCGCGGCGTGAGATAATGAGATAGCAATGGGGACGCGTGGGTTCGACAGGAGCGTCTCGTAGCCGATTGCAAGCCGAGGACGCCATCACCCTCGTTAATCCAGGTGGCAGCCAATAACTGGCGATCGTGAATTCGCTCTAGCCGCCTAAAGTGTGGCTACGTCTGCCCCCAGCTATTCCCGGAGGAAGGGGAGCAGGCGCCAAAAGTCCGGGATGCGGTTGCCTCGACGCCGATAAGTAGTGACCAAAGTCAAATCGGCTGGCCTTTCGGGAATTCTGCCGGCGGAAGCTCCGGAGGGCGAGTAACAAACCACCGGACAAGCTTGTAGCATATCGAGCTAGGGGGCCTTTTGGACGGGGAGTTCGACCCTCCCCCGTCTCCACCAACACCGGGAACCAGCCGCCTTGGACTAAGCACAGTCCAAGGCGGCTTTTTTGTATAGTCGTCGAGCCGGTTTCGTTGACCGTGATACGGCGGCATACCTATAATGCCAGCGTGTGACAGGTACGCTCAGCGGACTTGATGCCGATTTTATTATCGGCGCCAGGCGGGAGACATCTCGCGAACGCCGGGCAAGAAGAGGCGGGCCATGCTGACGGAAACGGTCGCCGGCCGCACCTATGACTACAGCCACAACGTGGGTCAGGGCGCTTCGACGGGCCCGGGGTTCTACTTCGGCGTGGACTTGGCCCTGGGCACAGACGGAAGGGCCTACGTGGTCAACCGAGGCAACGGCGCCGGGTTGGGGCAGCGGGTCACCATGTTGGACCTGGGCGGCCAGGCCGGCGAGGAAGAGTACATCGGTGAGTTCGGCAGCTTTGGCGACGGCGCGGGGCAGTTTATCTGGCCGGCGGGCATCGCCATCGACTCCCGGGGAACCGTGTACGTGAGCGACGCCTGGCTGAACCGGGTCTCGGTCTTTGACAATGACGGCAACCTGCTGCGTTGCTGGGACGCAGTACAGGACGGCGACGGCAGGCCCAACGGCATCAGCAGCATCGCCATCGACGCTGAAGACACCCTGTACATCACCGACGGCCGCAGCCACAAGGTTCGAATGTTCACCACCGACGGTCGCTTCCTGGGCGCCTGGGGCCGCAAGGGCAACGGGGAAGGCGAACTGGACTCCCCTTGGGGCATTACCGTTGACGGCGAAGGCTTCGTGTTCGTGGCCGACAATCGGAACCACCGGGCGCAGAAGTTCACTAGGGACGGCGATTTCGTTGCCGAGTTCGGACAGCCGGGCGAAAAGAAAGGGAAGTTGACCTGGCCCAACGACGTGGCCGTGGACCCCGATGGCGACGTGTACGTATGCGACTGGAGCAAGAACGCCTGTGGCCTGGGCCGCGTCCAGATCTTTGATGCTCAGGGACGGTTCCTGACCAGCCTGGCGGGCGACGCCCAGCAGCTCTCCAAGTGGGGCCAGATGACCGTGAAAGCGAATCCCGACTACATGAAGCGTCGCCGGGAAGTCCGCAGCACCGAGCCGGAGTGGACCTTCGCCCAACCCACCGCGGTGGTATTCGACGCCGCCAACAGCCGCTTGCTGGTCATGGACACCCAGCGCAGCCGGGTGCAGATATACAACAAGCTGTCGGGCTACCTGGTGCCGCAGTTGAACCTGTAGACGGGGTTCCCCCGGCGGGCCGTATTCGCCCTGGACGGGTATTATTGTTGACAATCAAGTTGGCAGGCTTTTATTGTTCTAGTAACTTCCAGAGTATTCGCGGCTCTAGATCTCTTGGGGAGGAAGTATCATGCTGAAGATTGGCCACGAGGTAACGAGGCCCGGCAAAGCCTACGGCGACGCCCCGGTAACCATTGCGGTGCCGGAAGAGCTGGAAACCGCGCCCGGCATTCCGACCAACGACCGTGAGGTGGACTGGTACGCCAGGGAACACCCCCTGGAAAGCCCGATCAAGTCGGAGCGGGCCTCCGGCGACTGGTCCGGCACTCTTCGGGACTCCAACCCCGAGATGCGGGCGATTCGCAAAGAGCACCACAGGCTGGACGAAAAGCTGGTGGCCTCGGGGCGGGCGACGGCTACATTGGGGCCGACGGTCGAACCCACCGGGGAAGACGTTACCGAATTAATCCGGGACAGGGCCAAGCAGTTGGGCTACCTGGAAGTGGGTTTCACCGCCTACGACATCCGCTACGAGTACCAGTCCAAGCGCGGCTTTACCGAGCTCCCCACGGCCATCTGCCTGATGTACGAGCAGGACTACGAGGCCACCCAGACCATTCCCAGCCTGCACGCCGAGATCGTCCACTCCAGCACCTACAGGACCGAGGCGGCGGCCGGGTTGGAACTGGGCGACTTCATTCGATCGCTGGGCTACCGCGCCCACGTCATCCACCCCAACGACTCCACCGGCCCCATAATTCCCATGTTCATCAACGCCGGCATGGGCCAGTTGGGCGCCTGCGGCTACCTGCTCACTCCCCACGAAGGCGCCAGGGGCCGCCTGATGATGGTAACCACCGATGCCAAGGTCACCTACGACCAGCCGGTGGACTACGGCATACACGCCTTCTGCCAAGTGTGCCAGGTCTGCGTGAACCGGTGCCCCGGCCGGGCCCTGATGCGGGACAAGATTTGGTGGCGGGGAATAGAGAAGAACAAGCTGTACTTCAAGCGCTGCCGGCCGGTGATGGCCCGTTACCTGGGTTGCGGCGTCTGCATGAAGGTTTGCCCCATCCAAAAATACGGCATGAAGAACGTGATGGAGCACTATGCCGAGACAGGCCAGGTGCTGGGCAAGGGCACCCACGACTTGGAGGGCTACACCCTGGAACACAAGGGCTACTTCGGGCCAGGCGAGATGCCGGTTTTCGACCGAGACTTCTTCAGTTCGATGCCCCAGGGGGACTACAGCGAGTGGGCCTTCACCCAGTTCAAGGAAAGGGCGGTTGCGGCAGGCGGCATTGTAAGCGACGAGTTGCTGGCCAAGTTCAAGGAAGACCTGATCGTGGCCATGCGCAAAGAGCACGACGACGTCGAGCTATCAGGCCAGACCGGCGACTACGTCTAGCGCCCCTGCTCCCGGCGTGACAGGCATAATGCGGCCGATGCTCTTTCTCCCAGTCCCGCGCCTGCGGGTCCTACGGCAAGGCTTGACCAGGGCACACAGCGGGAGTCGGTTTCATGGTTAAAGCGAGTCACGAGCTAGACCTGTTGGGTCAGGCCAACGTCGACTTCGAGGAGCGGGTCAACATCCCGCGGCTGAAGAAGGAGCGCCTACAACGGCTGCAGGCGGAGATGGCCAAGGCCGGCCTGGGGGGAATGCTTTTCTTCGACCCGATACTCATTCGCTACGCCACCGGCGTGAGGTATCCGGGGATATATGCAATGAGGGGCATGTTTCACTATGTAATTGTTCCCCAGAAAGGCGCTCCGTACATCCCAGAGGACCACTACGACGACACTCCCCTGGGAGGGCAGGGGGGCCTTGCCGAGTCGGACCGGAGGCGCAAGAGGGGCAGCATCTGGGAATTCCTGCCCTGCGGGCGCAACGTGCCGGAGGCGGCCCGTATGTGGGGGGAGACGGTGCGGGAGCAGTTGAACGAGCTGGGCATCTATGGGGAGCGGCTGGGCATCGACCGCCTGGACTACTACGGCGGCGAGGCCTTGAAGACCCAGGGGGTCGCGGTCGCCGACGGCCGGGTGCCCGCGATGAAGGCCCGGTCGATAAAGACCGTGGACGAGATAATGCTGATCCGGCAGGCCTGCGCCATCGCCGACGTGGCCATCACCCGGACCCGGGACGCCATCGAGCCGGGAGTTACCGAAAACAAGCTGTTCGCCATCCTGACCGCGACCAACCTGGAGTTCGGCGGGGAGAACATGGACTCCCGCATGTTGGCGTCGGGGGACAACACCAAGCCGTGGTCGACCAAGAGCGCCAGCAGCGACAGGATGGTGCGGCCCGGAGACCTGGTGGCCTACGACACCGACATGATGGGACCCATGGGGTACTTCGCCGACATATCCCGCACCTACCTGTGCGGCGGCGGCAGGCCCAGCGAAGAGCAGATGGACGCCCATAAACTGGCCTACGACTTCATATACGAGTCCATGGAACTGTTCAGGCCAGGCATGAGCTTCCAGGAGATTGCCGAGAAGTGCCCGCCGTATCCCCCGGAGTACAGGGACCAGAGGTACGAGGTCATAGCCCACGGCGCCGGCATGTGCCAGGAGTGGCCCGCGATATACTGGCCGGACCAGAGCTGGGGCGGTTTCGGCAACGACCCCGACGTGTTGGAGGAGGGCATGGTGCTCAGCATCGAGGGACTGGCCGCCAAGGCCGGGGGCCGGGAGAGCGTCAAGCTGGAGGAGCAGGTCTTGATTACGGCCAACGGGCCGGAGCTTCTGTCCCAGGCGCCGTTCGACGAGCGGTTGCTGACGTGAAGCCAGGGTTACTCGCACCGGCTGCCCTGGGCGAGAGGCCATGGATTGACTAGAACACACCGTAGGAGGCGGCTTCATGGTTAAAGCCAGGCACGAGCTAGACCTGCTGGGGCAGGCCAACGTCGACTTCGAGGAGAGGGTCAATATCCCTCGGCTGAAGCAAGAGCGCTTGCAGCGCCTGCAGGCGGAAATGGCCAAGGCCGACCTGGGAGGGATGCTGTTCTTCGACCCGGTGCTCATTCGCTACGCCACGGGCCGCAGGTCCCTGGGCATATACGCGATGAGGGGCATGTTTCACTACGTAATCGTGCCCCAGGAAGGCGAGCCGTACATCCCTGAGGACCACTACGACGACACCCCCCTGGAAGGCCAGGGAGGATTCGCCGAGTCGGACCGGCGGCGCAAGAAGGGCAGCGTCTGGGAATTCCTCCCCTGCGGGCGCAACGTGCCCGAGGCGGCCCGGATGTGGGGAGAGACGGTGCGGGGGCAACTGACCGAGTTGGGCATCTACGGGGAGCGAATAGGCATCGACCGCCTGGACTACTACGGTATCGAGGCCTTGAAGGCCCAGGAAATTCCAATTGGCGATGGCCGGGTGCCCTCGATGAGGGCCCGGTCGATTAAGACCGTGGACGAGGTAATGCTGATCCGGCAGGCCTGCGCGGTAGCGGACATAGCCATCACCCGGACCCGGGACGCCATCGAGCCGGGGGTTACCGAAAACAAGCTCTTCGCCGTCCTCACCGCCACCAACCTGGAGTTCGGCGGGGAGAACATGGAAGCCCGCCTGCTGGCGTCGGGAGGCAATTCCAATCCGTGGGCCATGAAGACCTACAGCGACCGGATAGTGCGGCACGGCGACCTGGTGGCGTTCGACACCGACATGTCCGGCCCCATGGGGTACTACGCCGACGTGTCCCGCACCTTCCTCTGCGGCGACGGAAAGCCCAATGCGGAGCAGCTTGAAGCCTACCAGGTGGCATACAACTTCATCCGCGAGGTCACGCCCCTGTTCAAGCCAGGCATGAGCTTCCCGGAAATCGCCGAGAAGGCCCCCAGGCTGCCGAAAGAATACCTGGAGCAGCGGTACGACGTGATAGCCCACGGCGACGGCATGTGCAACGAGTGGCCGACCATCTACTGGCACGACCAAAGTTGGAGCGGCTTCGGCAACGACCCCGACGTGCTGCAAGAGAACATGGTGATGAGCATCGAGGGCCTGGGCAGCAAGGTCGGAGCGCGGGAGAGCGTCAAACTGGAGGAAGAGGTCTTGATCACTGCCAACGGCCCGGAGCTTCTCTCCAAGGCGCCATTTGACGAGCGTTTCCTGACCTGACCACTGGGAAGATTTCTACCAGGAAACACCGTAGGAGGCGGTTTCATGAGCAAAGCCAGTCACGAGCTTGACCTGCTGGGGCAGGGCATCGTCGATTTCGAGGAGCGGCTGAACGTCCCCCGGCTTAAGAAAGAACGCCTGCAACGGCTGCAGGCGGAGATGGCCAAGGCCGACCTGGGGGGCCTGCTGCTTTTCGACCCCCTCAACATTCGCTACGCCACCGGCCGCCGGTCGCCGGGGATGCTGACGATGAGAGGTTTCTTTCTCTACGTCCTGGTGCCGCGGGAAGGCGCGCCTTATATCCCGGAAGAGCACTTCGACGACGCCTATTTTGATGGCCTGGAAGGGCCTTACTGCAGAAGGTACCAGGGCAGCACCTGGGAGTTTTTGGGTTGTGGGGAGAACGTGCCGGGGGCGGCAAGGCTCTGGGGACAGCGGATCAAAGACCACATGAACGAACTGGGCATCGCCGGGGAACGCCTGGGATTCGACCGGCTGGACTACTACGGCATGGAGGCCCTGAGAGACCAGGAAATCGCCGTCGCCGACGGACGGGTGCCCGCGCAGAAAGCCCGGGCCATCAAGACGGTGGACGAGATCATCTTGATACGCCAGGCCTGCGCCGTCGCCGACGTGGCCATCACCCGGGTGCGGGACGCCATCGAGCCGGGGGTTACCGAAAACGAGCTCTTTTCGATTATGACTGCCACCAACCTGGAGTACGGTGGTGAGCACATGGACGCCCGCATGATGTCGGCGGGCGGCAACACCAAACCGTGGTCGTCCAAGACCCACAGCGACCGGCTGGTGCGCTACGGCGACCTCGTGGCCTACGACACCGACATGGCGGGCCCCATGGGGTACTACGCCGACATCTCCCGCACCTACCTTTGCGGCGACGGCCGGCCCACCCAGGACCAACTGGACTCGTACAAGTTCGCCTACAACTTCATCTACGAGTCCATGCCGTTGTTCAAGCCCGGCATGAACTTCCGTGAGATCGCCGAGAAGTGCCCGCCGTACCCCGAAGAATACCGGGCCAACAGGTACGGCTGCATCGCCCACGGCGACGGCATGTGCAACGAGTGGCCCAGCATCTTCTGGTATGACCACAGTTGGAGCGGCTACGAAAGCGATTCCGGCGTCTTGGAAGAGAACATGGTGATGTCTGTCGAGGGACTGGCCAGCAAGGCCGGGTCCCCGGAGTGCGTGAAGCTGGAGGAGCAGGTCCTGATCACCGCCGACGGCCCTGAGCTCCTGTCCCTGGCCCCCTTCGACGACCGGTTTGTGGGGTGAGTTCCACTGGTCTATCACCACGGTGGGGCCTCTGAGCAACGCTGTTCCATGAGCCAAGAAGTACTCTCCGCCATTAAACCGGGCCAGCAATTGAGCAGGACGGGACTGGAATCCCTGCTCGAGAGTTGGGCCCCTGAGCCGGGTGAGCCGACTTCCTGCCTGTACGTTGCCCCTGGCGTTGAAGCGGCGGTTTTGGAGTCCATTGGCCCCGAGGGGCAGGCTTGGCTGTCGCGGCTGCGCGCGTTGGGACGCCGGGTATTGGAGTCGGACACCGGGTTGGCCTGCCTCCGCCGGGGAGATGTGGGGTTGGTGGTGGTCCCGCCATTTCCCATAGCCGAGACGCGGCTGATTGCGGCGTGGGACCTGTTGCCGCTACACGCGCTGTTAGCCGTCGCGCATACGGTGGGAGTGGTCCTGGTCCGGCTGGGAAGGTTCTCGGTGGCCGTGTACCGGGGCGAGGGACTGGTCTCATCCAAGACCGATTCCCGTTACGTGAAGGGGCGGCACCACGCCGGCGGCACCTCGCAACTGCGGTTCCAGCGCATTCGGGAAGGGCAGGCCAGGAAGCTGCACCAGAAGGCCTGCGAAGCCGTGCAGAACCAGTTCGGCGAGTTCGAACCCCTGGACCATATCCTGTTGGGCGGAGAGAGGTTCACTGTTGACGGGTTGCTCAAGGAGTGTCCATATTTGCAGCGGCAGCAGGACAAGATTCTTGGCCGGAGATTGAACGTACGAGACCCTAAACGCGACACGCTGGAAGCGGTGGGGCGGATGTTGACCTCAAGCAGAGTCTATCCCATTGAGTGGTGAAACCCGTTAGCGTGCAAGAGTCTGACGCTGGGAACCCTGAAGCGACTGCGGCGCCGGGCGGGTTTGCCCAGGCGGTGGACCTGCTGGAGTTCGGCCGGATTCGACAGGTTCTGGCGGGCCACACCAGCACCGTCATGGGCGGCGAGGCGGCCCTGGGCCTGACGCCGTCGGCGGACCCGCTGGAAGTGGCGACCCGCCTGCAGGAGACCTCCGAAGCCTGCCGGTTCCTGTCGGGCGGCGGTGGGCTGGAGTTTGGGCCGGGCATTGACTTCCGCGAATTCATCCGCAGGGCGTTGCTGGGCGGCCTGCTCAACGGGCAGGAGTTGCACGCCGTCAGCAAACTGGTCGCCGCAGCCAATCACAGCCGCCGCGCTCTTTCCCGGCACGAAGAAATACCCCTCCTGTCGGGCATAGCGGATAACCTTCCCGACCTGAAGGTCATGGAGCGGGCCATCGACGCGGCCGTCGGCCCGGCCGGCGAGGTGCTGGACCACGCCAGCCCGGACCTCGGCCGGCTCCGGGAGGAGTCCCGGCGGGTGCAGCACCGGCTGAACCAGGTGATGGAACGCAACCTGCGCCGGCTGCAGCGGATGGAGGTAATCCAGGAGCCCATCATCACCCAGCGCAACGGCCGCATGGTGCTGCTGGTCAAGGCGGAGATGAGGCCCCAGGTCCCGGGCATCGTCCACGACGTTTCCGACAGCGGGGCCACCGTGTTTGTGGAGCCCATGCCGGCCATCGACACGGGCAACCGCTGGCGAGAAGTGCGCTTGGCGGAGCAGCGTGAAGAGGAGCGGGTGTTGCGGGTCCTGTCGGATCTGGTGAGCCGCCAGGGCGAGGACCTGTTGCTGACGCTGGACCTGATGGCCCGGCTGGACCTGGCCGTGGCCAAGGGCCGGTACGCGGCGGCGACACGGTCCTCCTGCCCCCTCGTTTCAGAGCCGGGAGCCGAAGGCCGCTCTCTCAAGATAGCAAGGGGCCGGCACCCCTTGCTCAGCGGGGACGTGGTGCCCATCAGCCTGGACTTGGGCGGCGACCACACGGTGATGCTCATCACCGGCCCCAACGCCGGCGGCAAGACCGTGGCGCTGAAGACGGTGGGCCTGCTGGCCATGATGGCCCAGGCGGGGCTGCACGTCCCTGCCGATGAGGCCCGCTTTCCCTGCTTCGATGGCATTTACGCCGACATCGGCGACCAGCAGAGCATCGAACACTCCCTTTCCACTTTCAGTTCCCACATCGGGAACTTGCTAACCATCATGGAGCGGTCGACCGCCGACTCCTTGTTGCTGGTGGACGAGTTGGGCGCCAGCACCGACCCGGAAGAGGGTTCGGCCCTGGCCAAGGCCATTCTGCACCACTTTCAGCGCCAGGGACTGCTGACGGTGGCCACCACCCACCACCGCAGCGTCGCCCGCTACGTCCAGGAACAGCCGGGGATGATCAACGCCAGCGTGGAACTGGACCCGGAGACTCTGGACCCGACCTACCACCTCACCCTGGGATTGCCGGGGCGCAGCTATGCCGTGACCATCGCGGCGCGCTTGGGGGTGCCGCCGGAAATCATAGACCGGGCCAAGCAGTCCCTGTCGCCCCAGGACCGGGCCGCCGAGGACCTGCTCAGGGAACTGCAGGAAGAGCGAATGACCGCCGAGAACCTCCGAAGAGAGGCCGAGGCGGCCTTGCTGGAAGCCAGGGAGCAGCGGGCCGAGGTTGCAGAACAGTTGTCAACTGTAGAAGCCTCCAAGGTCGAGATTCTGGAGGAGGCCCGCCGGGAACTGCTGGGACGTATCAACGGGATGCTGGCCAGGTTCCAACAGATGGAGAAGGCTTGGGACCGTCCCGAAAGCCCGCCGAGCCGCAAAGAAGACCGGGCCTACCTGGAGGAAGCGCGCCGCGAGGTTGTTTCACCCCAGTGGGAGCCCATCGAGGTGCAGCGGCCTGAATGGCAGGAGCATATCAAACAGGGCGACAGGGTGTTCATCCGGGGCATCGGGCGGCCCGTGGAGGTCATCACGTCTCCCGACCCACAGGGCCGGGTGGAGGTGCTCCTGGGGGCCATGCGGACCACGGTGCCGGTGTACGAACTGGAACGCCCAGCGGCGGGCCATCCGGCCGCGTCCCGGCACGGCGTGCATTTCCAGCGGTCCGTGCCCCGCAGCGCCTCCACGGAGTTGGACTTACGCGGCCTGCGAGTCGAGGACGCCGTCATCCGTATTGACGCCGCCCTGGACGCCGCGGTCCTGGACGGCGCTTCATCGCTGCGGATTATTCACGGCAGGGGGACGGGGGCACTGCGCCAAGCGGTGCGGGAACACCTGGAGGGACACCCGCAGGTGGGTTCGGTCACGCCTGGGGATGGGCCGGGGGGCGACGGTGTTACTGAGGTGGGGTTGAGGTAGGCCTTGGGACGCAGAGGGGGTGGGACACTCAGTATTCTCCGTTCAGGCCTGGGAAACACTTCAGCACGAGGGTGGTTACTGTCAGGTGTTGGGTGTTGTCGCCGGAAGTCTACGGTACAATCAGGGGAACCGATAGGTGTGAAGCTGAGGGTGGTGCCGGTGTCCCAAGGATCGCGGCAAAATGGAGCGCGCGATTAGAGACCGTAGAGAATGAAATACGACGACAAAAGGGCCCTCGATCTGCTCCGTATGGGTTCCGGGATTCCCGACGCCCAGTTCCGGGAGGGACAGGAAGAAGCCATCAGGCATGTCGTGGAAGGGCGTGGGAATCTTCTGGTTGTCCAGAAGACTGGGTGGGGCAAGAGTTTTGTGTATTTCATTGCAACCAAGCTATTGAGAGAAGGTGGAACGGGACCTTCGCTACTAATATCACCGTTACTATCGCTAATGCGGAATCAAATAGCTGCGGCGGAGCGGATGGGTGTACGGGCAGTGACCATAAACTCCACTAACACCGATGAGTGGGTGGACGTAGAATCGAAAGCACAGAAAGATGAAATAGACATACTCTTGATATCCCCGGAACGGCTTGCTAACGACGATTTTCGAGAGAACTTCCTTCCTGCCATGGCGAGAAGGATTGCCATGTTAGTGATAGATGAAGCGCATTGTATTTCTGATTGGGGCCACGATTTCCGCCCGGATTATCGTAGAATTGAGAGAATCGTACGTACTTTGCCTAGAAACGTCCAAGTACTTGGAACTACAGCCACCGCAAACGACCGTGTGCTGGAGGACTTGTCCGAGGTGCTTGGTTCCAACACCAAAATTACACGGGGCGACCTGAGCCGTCCCTCTTTGTTGTTGCAAACTATTAAGCTGCCCAATCGAGCCGAACGGATGGCTTGGCTTGCTGACAGATTGGCAGAGATCCCAGGCTCCGGCATCATTTACACTTTGACCATACGCGACGCCGAGCGGGTAGCAAGTTGGCTTCAATACAAAGGGCTCAATGTCCAAGCCTACACTGCCCGTTCCCAAAACCGGGAGGAATTGGAACAAGCGTTGCTTGCGAACCGAGTCAAGGCGCTGGTCGCAACGGTGGCATTGGGTATGGGCTACGACAAGCCAGATTTAACCTTCGTCATCCACTACCAAACTCCTGGTTCCGTGATAGGCTATTACCAACAAGCTGGACGGGCCGGGCGAGGCGTGGACGCTGCTTACGGGGTGTTGCTGAGCGGCGCAGAAGATACTGATATTACTGATTTTTTCATCAACAGCGCCTTTCCGACCAGGCAAGAAGTTATGCAAATTATTGCCGCCCTTGAGAGCGAATCACAAGGCCTCTCAGTGCCTCAAATCTTGGAAGCAGTGAATATCAGGCGTGCCCGGCTTGATCAGAGCATAAAAATGCTGGCTTTAGAATCCCCGCCTCCCATAGTCAAGCAGGGACCCAGGTGGCAACTCACTACAGCAACTTTGGACGATGCCGTTTGGGAACGAGCCGGGCGCCTTACTGCGCTCCGGCATGAAGAACAAGCCGAAATGCAGGAGTATCTGGCGCTGGAATCGGGGCACATGGCATTTCTCATTCAGGCGCTGGACGGGAACCCCGAGGGAATTCAACAACCTGATTTGTCACCGTTACCGACTTCTGTGGACCAAGGAACCGTGCAGGAAGCCGTCGAGTTTCTGCAACGAACCAGTTTGCCAATTGAACCGCGCAAACAATGGCAATGGCCGAGGCGCCAGAATATTCCTGTAGAGCAGCAGGCGAATGAGGGTCGTGCCCTTTGCGTGTGGGGCGATGCGGGATGGGGACATATTGTGAGGTCGGGTAAGTATGAAGATAATCGTTTCTCAGATGAACTGGTTGATGCTTCTGTTGCCTTGGTCAGGGAGTGGAAGCCGCAGCCCTCACCAAGTTGGGTGACCTGCATACCCTCGCTGAGGCACCCAACCCTGGTGCGGGACTTTGCTGAGCGGCTTGCCACCGGACTTGGACTGCCGTTCCGGGCCGCGCTGGACAAGACCGAGAACCGCCCAGAACAAAAGACAATGGCCAACAGCGCTCAACAGGCTCGAAATGTGATAGATTCCATTTCTGTAATATCAGCCCAATTAATGTCCGCCCCGGTACTGCTGGTGGACGATATAGTAGACTCTCGATGGACATTCACTGTTGCTGCTTCGTTGCTGCGCAACAGCGGGTGTCCTGCCGTGCTCCCCTTCGCACTAGCAGACGCTGGCACAGGATAAACCAGATGACTCTCGATGTCTCGGACAACACGAAGGCCATTCTGTTACTAACTGCGCCGTTGCTTGTGGGCAAAAGTAAAGGCTCCGACAACCCGCTAACGCTTTCGGAGTACAACAAACTGGCTCGACGACTTTCGGAGGTTGGAAGTGAGCCCGCCGATTTACTGAACACAGGTCCGGATGAAATATTGAGCGAATGGCAGTCCGGTTTCGACAGTAGCCGCATTATGCGGCTGTTGGAGCGCGGATTTCTCCTTAGCCAGTCCATTGAGCGCTGGCAGTCAAAGGCAATCTGGACGGTGAGTAGAGCAGACGACGAATATCCGGGACGGCTAAAGAAGCGCCTCGGCATGAATGCGCCGACCGTGCTCTATGGCTGTGGAGACCTGTCTTTGCTGGAAAGAGGTGGCCTTGCAGTCGTTGGCTCGCGCAAAGTGAGTGACGAGTTGATGGAATACACGGAGGGCATTGGCCGAATGGCGGCCCGTGCCGGCTGCGCCGTCGTATCCGGCGCAGCCAAGGGCGTGGACCAGGCCGCAATGTTCGGGGCGATGACATCTGATGGAACAGCAACCGGAGTGCTCACGGGTGACCTGGAAAGAGAAGCGTTGAACCGTGTACATCGCGACTGGCTTATAGAGGGTCAATTGGTTCTGATTTCTTCTTACGATCCCAAGGTGGGATTTAACGTTGGACACGCAATGCAGCGCAACAAGCTGATTTACGCACTGGCCAATGCGGGGCTGGTGATTGAGTCCAGCAACGGTGAGGGCGGCACGTGGGCTGGAGCAATCGAGCAACTGGATAAGTTGCATCTGGCGCCGGTCTACACTCGTTCAGAGGGCGAGATCGGCCCCGGCCTACAGGCGCTCCGGAGGAAAGGCGCCAGACCCTGGCCTAATCCCAAAACTCCTCAGGAGTTTTGGGCAGTACTAACAGGCGACTATCCATCCTCTGGAGTGGAACTCCCAGGGCAGCAGCTCCAACTATTGCCTGAACGTGATGCTGCGGCCCCACCAGACGGAGATGAGACCTCGGCGCCAATCCCTCAGATTGGGCCATCCCCAGAACCCGCCCGCATCAAGGAAGGTGCCTCCGAGCGATACTCTAGTCGCGACGGTTGATACGGCCCCCGCGGAACCCGCTGTTGTTCCCCATCACCCCGTAACCGCGCCCTCTGATGCGGTGGAAACCAGCTTGGCGTATTTGGCCAGGACGCCGCTGGTGTAGTTGGGCGGCAGGGGCTGCCAGTTCGCCTTGCGAGTGGCCAACTCCTCGTCGGTGAGCTTGACGTTCAAGGTCCGCTGCGGTATGTCCAGCCGGATGATGTCGCCTTCTCGCACGAGGGCTATGGGACCTCCCACCGCCGCCTCGGGGGCGACGTGGCCCACCATGGGGCCGTGGCTGGCCCCGGAAAAGCGGCCGTCGGTCAGCAGGGCAACCTCGTCGCCTAAGCCCTGGCCAACTAAAGCGCTGGTCACCGCCAGCATCTCCCGCATCCCCGGCCCGCCCTTGGGCCCTTCGTAGCGGATGACCACGATGTCCCCCGACTTGATTTCCTGGCGCTGGATGGCCTGGAAAGCGGGTTCTTCCTGTTCGAAGACTCGAGCCGGGCCTTCGTAGACCCGCTCCTGGTGGCCGGCCACCTTGATGACCGCGCCGTCGGGGGCCAGGTTGCCGTAGAGAATGGCCAAGCCGCCGGTGGGGCTCCGGGGCGCGTCCACGGTGCATACCACCGGCTGGTCGTCGACGGTGGCAATCCCGGCAACGTTGTCCCTGATGCTCTTCCCGGTTACCGTCATGGCGTCGCCGTGGAGGAGGCCCGCCTCCAGCAGCCGCTTTATCACCAAGGACACGCCGCCGTAGCGGTCCAGGTCGGCCATGACGTAACGGCCCCCCGGCTTCATGTCGGCGATATACGGGGTGTTGCGGCTGATGCGGTCGAAGTCCGCCAGGCTAAGGTCTACGCCAGCCTCGTTGGCGATGGCCAGCAGGTGCAGCACCACGTTGGTGGAGCCGCCCATGGCAACCGCTACCGTTATGGCGTTCTCGAAGGCCTGCCGGGTCAGGATGTCCCGGGGACGCACGTCTTCGGCCAGCAGTCGCATCAACGCCTGCCCAGCCCTCCGGCTGTCCTCCAACTTACGCGGGTCGGGAGCGGGAATAGATGCATCGCCCGGCAGGGACATGCCCAGGGCTTCTATGGCGGTGGACATGGTGTTGGCGGTGAACAGACCGGCGCAGGATCCCTCGCCGGGGCAGGCGCGCCGCTCCAGGTCCCGCAACTCGTCCAGGGACATGTCCTGCTTGGCGTAAGCCCCCACGGCCTCGAAGACGTCCTGGATGCTGACGTCCCGGTCTTGAAAGCGGCCCGGCATGATGGTGCCGCCGTAGATGAATATCGAGGGGATATTGAGGCGGGCCATGGCCATCATGCAGCCGGGCATATTCTTGTCGCAGCCTGCGATGGTGATTAGGCCGTCCATGCGCTCGGCGAAAGCCACGACCTCGATGGAATCGGCGATGACCTCCCGGCTGACCAGCGACGCCTTCATGCCCTCGGTCCCCATGGAGATGCCGTCGCTGACCGTGATGGTGCCGAACTCGAAGGGGGTGCCTTCGCCCTGGCGGACTCCGTCCTTGGCGCCCTGGGCAAAGCGGTCCAGGTGGACGTTGCAGGGTGTAACGTCGCTGGCCAGGTTGGCTATGGCGACGAAGGGCCTGTCCATGTCTTCCTGGGACAGCCCCATGGCCCATAGCATCGCCCGGGCTGGGGCGCGGTGCGACCCTTCGGTGATTTCCTTGCTGCGGTGTTTCATGTTCAGGTTTTTGCTGGCTGTGGCCATTGTGGCCCTCCAAAGTTAGAGGTCGTTCCCAGATTGTTTCCCCGAATAGTCTTCTTGGATTGTTTCAGGGCAAGCCTACTTCTTTGTCTATGCCCAGAGACTGCATGAGGCTGGTTATTTCCTCCCAGGTGCTGTCCTCGACGAATATGCCCTCCTTGCGGCGGGTCTGTTCCGTGAGGTGTTCGATTTCACCGGGGTAGAGCACCTGGCTGAACCCGGGGGCTGGCGGCGAGTCTTTCATAAACTGGGCAAACTCCGCCACGTCTTGCTTGAACTGGGCCAGAGACCTGAAGTGCTCCACGTTGAAGACGCTGACAAAACACCCGTCGTTGTGCCGGGCGTAGGGGTCCTGGCCGAATCCCAGGCCGGTGAGCAACGCCGACAAGACTTCCACCATGAAGGAGAGGCCGTAGCCTTTGTGTCCCTGGTCGGCGCCCACCGGCAGGATGGAGCCTCCGGCGTAGTAGTCGTTGGGGTCGGTGGTGGGCTGGCCGTCTTTGTCTACAATCCATCCCTGGGGGACCTGCTCGGCCCTGCTGCGGTACAGGGCTATCTTGCCTGCGGCCACCGCGCTGGTCGCCATGTCTATAACCACGGGCGCAGGGAGGTCGCTGGGGACCCCGATGCAGATAGGATTGGTGCCCAGGCGGCGGTCGGACCCGCCAAATGGGGCGGCCGACTTGGGGCCCGCGCCCGAGTCGGCGGTAATCAGGCCAATCATCCCTTCCTGGGTGGCCATCGCCGGGTAGTCTCCCAGGCGGCCGATGTGACTCTGCTGACGAATGGTCAACGCCGCTACGCCGTGGGCCTTGGCCTTCTCTATGGCTATTCGCATGGCCCGCTCGGTGACCACGAAGCCGAAGCCCCAATTGCCGTCGATCACCGCCGTGCTGGGGGTCTCGTTTTCCACCACGAAGGGGGCGCCGGGCACAATATGGCCCAGGTCTATACGGTTGACGTATTCGGGTATGTGTCTGACACCGTGAGAGTCGTGGCCCACCAAGTTGGCCTTGACCTGGTGAGCGGCTACTATTTCCGCTTCTTCTTCCGATGCTCCCTTGGCTCGAAAGCAGTGATAGGAGACTTTGTGCAGGTACTCGGGGGTAAAAACAGGCATTGCCCAGGCCTCCGTGGGGAATGTTGCAGCTAGTCTATAACCCAGCCGCGCCAGTGTCCACCTAATGGGAATATGAGGCATGCCGGGCTGTCCATTGGCCTGTGGGAAACTGAGACTGGGTATGGGGGCCTAGAGCAAGTCGCGGCCGACAGTCAGCCAGTAGAACACGATGTAGGCGCCGGCGACCACCATGAACCCTGCCGCCAGCGGCTGTATGAAGGGCAGGGCCTTGCGCATGACCTTGACCATCGCTCCCTTGAAGATGGCCATTCCCAGGGTCATGGCAACTATCACCATCCCCATGCCCAGGGCGTAGAGGAAGAAGTTGCCCACGACCTTCTGAAGGCTGAACCCGGCTACCCCGATACCCACTACCGAGATGAAAATGGGCAAAGTGCAACTCAGGGACGCGGTGCCGTAGCTCAAACCGAACAGAAAGTATCCCTTGGCGTTGACCTGGCTGGGGTCGCCCATGCGGCTGGCCAGCCTGGCCGCGAGGCCGGTGTAGAGCTTGCCCCCGCCTACCATCCAAGCCCCTACCAGCACCAGCGCGATCCCTATAGCCAGGCCAAGCCACGGCAGCACGCTGCCGACAAAGGAGGCCGACGCCCCGACAATCGCGCCAACCACTCCGAACAGGAGTATGAACCCGGCGGAGACGGCCCCGCCGACCAGAAGCGCTCGGCCCATAGTCCGGACGAAGGAGACCGACACTCTGACAACCCTTCGGAATAGGAGCGAGAACCCAACAGAGACCACCCCCGCGACTAATCGTTCCCGGTCTGAGGGACTGACCGGAGGGAGGCTCTCGTCCTCGTTCACGTTGCTCCCCAGGTACAGGCCCAAATAAGCCGGAAGCATGGCAAAGCCGCATGGATTGACCGCGGAAGCCATGCCGGCGGCGAGAGCGAAGAATGCCGAGGCGCTGATCAGGCCACCCAGCCATTGCTGGGAATTGCCCGATAGCGTCCCCTCTACGAACAGGTTGATTTTGTCTATTCCGCCGCCTCCTCCTACGACTGCGGCGCCGACGATGGCGACGGCCAGGGCTGCTCCCGCCACAACCACGGGCAGGACCAAGCTACGCCAGAAATTCACATCGCGTTGGGCGAGTCCTCGCAGCACTATAGGACGACCTCAATAACTCACTGGTCTGGACATAGACTAGATACGCCTTCTACTTGATTATACTCCCGCGGCCCGTTGTCAAGCGCCTGCTGCGGTCGAGACGCGATCCCATGGAGATTACTCGTACAGCCGGAGGTATCCTGCCCGCCGCTCTCGTTGTAGACTACGCGGCACGCACATTTCCCGGCCTATATCCAGGGATCCCAGCCGAGGCGGGTTGACGAGACTGACCTCGCGATACACTCACCGGAATAAATGGCTCCTTCGGCTCAAGGCAGCATCCTTGTGACCGTCAACCGCAATGGAATACAATGGGGCGAACAGTGGTTGTGTTGGCTGGCAGATGCCCCTCTGAGGGCGGCAGCTGTGCAACCTGTCCAAGTCTCTTTCAAAGTGGGGCGCTTTCACGGCTCCTGAGGAAGGAATCGTACCATGACGATAGACGTAGTCGAGTCCAACGGCCCCGCGATCCTGCTGAGGGCTAAAGGCCGGATAAACGTTCTCACCGCCGACTCGTTCGAGGCCGATGTCAGGGACGCTTGTGCCGGCAATCGCAGGGATGTCATTATTGACGGCTCGGCCGTGACCTATCTCAGCAGTGCAGGCTTGCGGGTTTTTATCCGCATTTGGAGGGACCTCAACGCCGATAACCGCAACCTCCACGTCTGTGCTCTTAAGCCATATATACTGGAAGTTTTTCGTACAATCGGGTTCGACAAGCTCATACCCATCCACGCAGATGTCACTGCCGCGTTGGACGCGGTCCAGGGCCGCCGCAGTTAGCAATCACTGGTCGGCGCAAGTGCGCTTCATGTCGTGAGGATGGACCTTCGCCTCCGCCGTTCATGGCGCCGTCTTCTTCCACCATCGGGGCTAGGATGCTCCAGGCTCAGGTAATGGCAGGAATGCCAGGACGACCAACGAAATAGATGGAGGACAGCCGATGCCGCACAAGGTTACAGGAGTCATTGCCGGCGCCAGGGGCGCAACTGTGGAACTGCGGGACATTCTTGTTCCAGACCCGGGCCCCGGCGAGGCGTTGGTGCGCGTCAAGGCTTGTGGGGTCTGTCATACCGACCTGCACTATCGGGAAGGGGCGATAAACGACGAATTCCCCTTTCTTCTTGGGCACGAGGCCTCGGGGACGGTGGAGGCCGTGGGCGGCGGAGTGGACGGCGTTGCACCCGGTGACTTTGTGGTCATTGCCTGGCGCGCGCCCTGCGGCGGCTGCCGGTCATGCTTGCGGGGGCGGCCCTGGTACTGCTTCGCCAGCCGGAACGCCAAGAACCCGATGACCCTGGCCGATGGCACATCGTTGTCTCCGGCCTTGGGTATTGGCGCTTTCACCGAGCTTACCTTGGTGGACGCGGGGCAAGCAGTAAAGGTTGACCCGAAGGCCAGCCCGGCCGCCGCCGGGCTGGTAGGTTGCGGGATCATGGCGGGGTTGGGCGCGGCCATCAACACCGGCGCGGTGAGCCGCGGCGATTCCGTGGCCGTTATAGGATGCGGAGGCGTGGGAAACGCCGCCATCGCTGGCTCCAAGCTGGCCGGGGCACACACAATCATCGCAGTGGACATCGACGACCGCAAGCTCCAGTGGGCCCGGGACTTCGGCGCGACCCACACCGTCAACTCCTCCCAGACCGACCCGGTGGAAACCATCCGCGGCCTTACCGGGGGCAACGGCGTCAACGTTGCCATCGAGGCGGTGGGCAACCCGGCGACTTACGAGCAGGCTTTCTATGCCAGGGACCACGCTGGGACGGTGGTGCTGGTGGGCGTACCCAGCCCGGACATGAAAATCGAGCTTCCGTTGCTGGAGGTCTTCGGCCGCGGCGGCGCTCTCAAGTCGTCTTGGTACGGGGACTGCCTTCCCACCCGCGACTTCCCGATGTATATCGACCTGTACCTCCAAGGCCGGCTGGACTTGGACCGCTTCGTCTCCGAGACCATTCCGCTGGACGGCGTGGAAGAAGCCTTCCACAAGATGGAGCGCGGCGAGGTGCTCAGGTCGGTGGTGCTGTTTTGACCCCGGCCTCATGTTGTTGATTTTCGGCGGCCTTCCCGGAGTGGGCAAGACAGGAATTGCTGTTGCCCTGGCGAGGGCCATTGAGGCCGTGCATCTGCGCATCGATTCCATAGAGCAGGCGTTGCGCAACTCCCATGTGGCCATGTCGGGGCCGGAAGGGTATGCCGTCGCCTATGCGCTTGCCGAGGACAACCTGAGACTGGGACACACGGTGATAGCCGATTCGGTGAACCCGGTGGAAGAAACCCGGTCCGCCTGGCGCGAAGTAGCGCAACGGGCTGGGAAGCGTTACGTCGAGATTGAGATTGTCTGTTCCGACCGGGAGGAGCACCGGCGGAGGGTTGAGACGCGTGTGTCCGACATCGCCGGGCGCCAATCGCCCACGTGGCGGCAGGTGTGCGACCGCGAATATGAATCCTGGCAGGCAGGCATTGTCGTAGATACAGCCGGACGGGATATCGACGCGAGCGTTTCGGATCTGCGAAAAAGACTGGAAGGGTTTGCCTGATCCCCGGGCCTGCCAGCGTGATGTGGGAATGCTAAGCGATGAATGAGTCGTTATTATTGCAGCAACCCATTGGCCCTCATGAGTCGCGCAGGCTCTCGAATATCTCGCGCCAGCCGTCGTCCGACATGCTGCCGGAGGCGATGCTGGAGGCTATGATCCCGTCGGCGTCAATGGTTGCAAAGGTTGCCTGCCGCGTTACACGGTAGTCTTCCAGCATGTCCCGATCTGCGACGGTCATCGGCCAACTGAAGCCCTCGCTTGACTTGTAGGAACGGATTACGGGGGCGCCTTCGTTAGGATCAACGCCCACCGCAAGGAAGTCCACTTGGTCCGCATGCTCGGGGTATATGTCCTTAAGCTGCCTCAACGAGGCGCGGCAGGTTGGTCACCAGGTCGTGAAGAAGTAGAGGAGCACCGGACGGCCCTGGAAACTGTCGAGGGTCAACTGCTCCCCATCTGAGGTAGTCAGCATGAAATTCGGGGCCCGCTGTCCCGTCTCGTGTCCCACCTCAGGTTGTGGCTGGGTAGGCGGTGGGGCAGTGGCGATCTCTTCTGTGGGCTGTTGAGTAGCCGGTGTGGGCGTGGCGGCTTCCTCCGTAGGCTGCTGGGTAGCTGGCGCGGCAGTGGCGGCCTCTTGTGTGGGTGGCTGGGTAGGCGGCGAGGTAGGGGCAACCGCTTCCGTGGGCTGCTCGGTAGCCGATGTGGGGGTAGCGGCTTCTTGCGTGGGTTGCCGAGTAGCCGGTGAGGTAGTGACAGCCCCTTCTGTAGGCGAGTGGGTAGTCGGCGCCTCGGTGCCGGCATCATCGCCGCCGCAGGCAACGAGGAAGCTGGCGGCCAAGGCCAAGCCTAAAGCCAGGGCTCGAAACCTCAATCTTTTAGCGAAGCGGCTCATTGAAATCCTTATGTTCCACAGCCATTGTATGCTTATTCCAGCTAGCCGCGCTAGCACCGGCTACAGTTAATGATGAGTCGGCGTCACCTTATCTCATCCACGTCTTGTCATCACTGACCGGATTTCTTCCCGCTCCTCCGCGGTCATGTCCCAGTCCCCTGCTGCGGCGTTCTCCTCCATCTCTTCCGGCCGGCGCGTCCCAGCCAACGCTACTGAAACCGTCGGCTCCGACGCCACCCACGCCAGCGCGAGCTGCGCCACCGAGAACCCCCTGTCCGCCGCCATCTCTTTTAGCGTGTCCACCTTCTTCAGGTTGGCAAGGAAGTGCTCGCCCTGGAAGAGCGGCTGCCCAAAGGCGCTCAGGCCCCGGCGCCAGTCGCCGTTCTCAAAGGTCGTCTCGGGAGTCATCGTCCCCGTCAGGAGCCCGTGGGCCAGGGAACCGTAGGCCATTATTCCCATGCCGTTGTCCCGGCAGAACGGGATGATTTCCGGCTCTGTCCTGAGATCGAACAGGTGGTAGCCGACCTGGTTGGTGATGATGGGGAATACGTCTAAGCATTCCGCCATCTGCTGCGGGCTGTGGTTGCTGACGCCACCGTACCTGATCTTGCCCTGCTTCTGAAATTCGACGAACGCTTCCATTGGCTCGGACATCGGGCGCTCCTCGTCCGGCCAGTGAATCAGCAGGAGGTCGAGATAGTCCGTGCCCAGGCGGGCCAGGCTCTCATCCAAGCCCTTGGCCAGCGTCTCCCTGGAACTGTCCCTGGGGCGGATTCCCCCGTCCAGGCCGGGCTGGTCCCACACCAGGCCGCCCTTGCTGACCAGCACAATCTCATCGCGCCTGCCCGCAATAGCTCTACCCAGCAGTTTCTCCCCCTCTCCCCATCCGTAGATGGCGGCGGTATCGAACAGCGTCACGCCAAGTTCTATGGAGCGGTGTATGGCCCGGATGACCTGTTGCTCGTCGAAGGACCCGTAGTGGCCGCTGCCCATGGGCCAACCGCCGAATCCGATTGCCGAGGTCTCCAGGTCTGAATTTCCGAACTTCTTGTATCGCATGGCTGCTCACTCCATCTCAGCGTCGGTGCAGGCGGGCTTCTCGTACCGGCGTATGGTTGATTTAGAGAGTATAATTGGACGCTGTATTATTCAACCCCAAGCCTTCATATTGACAGGAGCAACGATGAATTCTGGCGATACAGCTTGGATCCTGGCGTCCACGGCCCTCGTCTTGTTGATGACCCTGCCCGGACTGGCCCTGTTCTATGGCGGACTGGTCCGTTCCAGGTCGGTCTTATCGGTGATGATGCAGTGCTTCGGCATTGCCGCCGCGGCCAGCCTGTTGTGGTTGATTATAGGTTACAGCCTGTCCTTCGGCGACGACCTTGGCGGAGTCCTGGGCGGCGCAGGCAAGGTCTTCTTCGACGGCGTTAACACGGACTCCCAGCAGGGGACGATTCCGGAAATCGTGTTCGCTATGTTCCAGATGACCTTTGCCATAATCACCCCGGCCCTCATCGTAGGCGCTTACGTGGAGCGCATAAAGTTTCCGGCGGTGTTGCTGATAAGCGCCGCCTGGGTCCTGTTGGTGTACTCCCCCATCTGCCACTGGGTGTGGGGCAGCGGCTGGCTCCAGGAGATGGGCGTGATGGACTTTGCCGGCGGCCTGGTGGTGCACCTCAGTGCCGGAGTGTCGGCCTTGGTCATAGCCGCCATGCTGGGGAGAAGGCAGGGATTCCCCGGTCAGCTACAACCTCCCCACAACCCTGGTATGACCGCCGCCGGCGCGGCCCTGCTCTGGGTGGGCTGGTTCGGCTTCAACGGAGGCAGCCAACTGGCCGCGGACGGCGGCGCGGGGATGGCTATTGCTGCAACTCACATCGCCGCGGCCGCCGGAGCAGCCTCCTGGTCGGCGGTCGAGTGGCTCAAGTTCGGCAGGCCCTCGCTGGTGGGAGCAGCCACCGGCGTCATAGCCGGACTGGCTACGGTGACGCCGGCTTCGGGCTTTGTCGGTCCGGCCGGCGGACTGATTCTGGGCGCGGTCGCCGGGGTGGTCTGCTTCTTTGCGGTGGACGTGGTGAAGGAGCGGCTGAAGGTTGACGACTCTCTCGATGTTTTTGCGGTCCACGGCGTCGGAGGCGCCATCGGAGTGCTGCTGGTGTCCTTCCTGGCGGCGACGGCTCTCCAGGGCGGCGGCGTCTCGGTGGATAGCGGCTCCATGCTGGAACAGTTGGGCGTACAGGCCCTGGCGCTGGCGGCGGTCGTCGGTTGGGCCGCCGGCTTTACCTTCATCATCGTCAAGGCCTCTTCAGTGATAACCGGCGGCATCAGGGTTGACGAGCAGGCCGAACTGGAGGGGCTGGACCTGACAGCCCACGGAGAACGAGGGTACGACTTGTAGGGAAGGAGAACGCTAATGGCTATGAAAATGGTCGCAGCAAGGATTCAGACTCACAGGCTTGACCCTGTGTACGCGGCCTTGTTGGAGGTCGGGGTCAGCAGCGTCACGGCCATCGAGGCGAAAGGGTATGGCGAAATGTTCGGTCACACCGAAGTCTACCGGGGTGCCGAGTACCAGGTTGCCTTCATGCAACTGGTGAAGATTGAAGCCATTGTGGACGAAAGCCTGGTAGAGCAGACCGTAGCCGCCCTCAGGGAGGCCAGTTCCACCGACCCTGAGCGCCGCAGCAGGGTATGGGTCCACGACCTGCTGCTGGGAGACCCGGCGGGGGAAAGTTCCTGATAGCCCCTCAGCGAGGGGCCGGGCCGGCTAGTCCGCCTGCCCCTCCAACTGAGTAGGCGGCTGTTCCGGGGATTCCTCGGGCGCATTCTCCCGGTCCTCGTCCGCAGGGGGCCGCCTCAGCAGGCTGGACGCCGCAAATCCCATGGAGAGCAACACTGCTCCCGCGGCGCAAATGGCTCAAAGCATTTGGTCAACCTCCCGGTGCGCCTCAGCCTGCCGATATACCCGTCGCGGAGGGATCGATGCTTCCACGCTTGCTCCTGCCCTCATAGGCTCCGAGTCTCTTGATGGCCCTGACTATCCGGTTGCTGGAGCATAAGGGCAATCGGCTGAATGCCATGCCTATGCGCCGGCGCCGGCGGGAACCCTCTGACAAATGGGTTGGACGACTTTGTCCAAGACTTGCCCGACCGGTATAGTCCACTGGACCTCGGTCGCGCTCTCATGTACCTTAATCTTTCTCTCGGCGAATACCTTTTCCCTGGTGCCTACTTCCTCTAGAGCATCGAGATGCACCGTCACGGCTTCTCGAAGATTAGCCAGCGCCTCTTCAATGGTGTCGCCACAGGTGGCTGTTCCCAATTCAGGACAATGGGCTGCAAATTGGCCGTCTTCCTCGTCCACCACCAGTGTCAGGATGATATAGCCTTCAGCCACGGGATGCCTCCGTACACTCTGGTCTAGCTAGGATAAATCCATTGTGTACCAGGGCTGATAAAGGTGTCAATCGCCATTTCCGCAGGCTCAGTGGGACCCTTACCAATATCCGTTGGTCTGGACATGCGAACTTCCTCGGGTGTTTCCCGGGGTTTGCACTGGTTAATGCGAGGGAAATGGAAAGTCGTTAAACCGGGCCGCTACCCAGGTTGCCCACGGCTTGACACCCATTGCCCAACGACATAGATTGCCTACGGGCGCCCGGCCCATCCGCCACGACGGCCGCGACAAAGTCACCGGCGCCGCCAAGTACGGCGCCGACACCCATAATCCCCCCGCTGGCGGCCCTTTCCAACGCAATTTACGACGCTGTGGGCGTACGCCTCAGGAAGCTGCCCATGACCCCCGGCAGCATCCTGGAAGCCCTGGAAGAAAAGAAGGCCCGGCAGTAGGGCGGGGGGCCTGGACAACGTCGGTATCCCGGCCTTTGGAACTGGCCGCAATCGGCTCTCAATGTCATTGTATCTACGCTGGCGCGGGCGTAAAGTTGTTCCCATCGCATCCAAGAAGCATTATGTTGGTTTCCGGTATTGGAGGAAGAATTGTTTGGTCACAGCAGAACAGGGGAGTGGTTGTCTTGGCGATGGCTGGTGTTGCTGGCGGCGCTGGCGGCAGGGGTTATGGTCCTAGCGGCGTGCGGCGAGTCCGCGACGCCGACGCCCGAACCCACCGCAACTCCGGCCCCGACGCCCACGTCAGAGCCGACACCCACGTCAACACCCACACCCACGGCAGCGCCCACTCCCACCCCGGCGCTGACGTCTCTGAGTGACATCGACGAGACCACCACAGGAGCGGACCTGATTGCGGTTCTTTCCGAGAGTGAAGTCGATTGCCTGCGCACTGCTGTGGGAGATGAGGGCTACCAGGCCATGCAAGGCATGACACTGGCCCAGAGTCTCACCGGAATCGATGTGTTCCCGCTGCAATGCCTGGAGCCGGCCAACGCCATCGATTTGAGTGCGGGCATGATGTCGCTGCAGGCGGGCGGCCTGTCCGATGACAGCCTGGCCTGCGTCAAGGGCGTTTTCGCAGAGCATGGCATGCTGGGAGCGGCGATGAACGAGACAGACGCCATGCGCTTGGTCATTACCATGCGACTTTGCTTGACCGATGAAGAAGCCATGGCCATGGACGCTTCCGGCGGCGGCGACCCCTTCCCACCGCCCTCCCAACTCCGTTGCATATCCGAGCAGACCGACCTGGAGAACCTGTTTATCGTATACCAGGCGTTGGTCACCCTGGATACGGGCATGGATGAGCCCACGCCTGAGCCGGAGATGTTGAGCGCCGTGGCCGAGATAATGGCGGCGCAGGAGGCCTGCGGCATTCCCATCGTCGTTGAGAACTAGATGATGGCTTCCTGTGCCCAAGCTGAGGCTATTCGCGCCTGAAGTGGCGTCCCAGGCAGGATTCGAACCCGCGACCCGCTGCTTAGAAGATCACATCCTGTGTAACCCTTGCCTGATGGGCATTTCAGATACGAGTATTTGTGAGAAGGAGTCGGTATTCACAGCGAGGCAGCGTTCCGGTTTTTTATGTCCCCCGTCACTTACTTGCCTGATTACACCCTTGCCCCTGTGACAAGTGCCAGTGGTGACAGATACTGGGGAATAAGTGATCCAAATCCGTTGCGTTTCGGGGTTCCTCCCGTGACGTAGGCCCGACCCTAAATGCAAACGGAACCCCGATTACCCCTCCCGTTACGAAATCATCATCAGGAGGAAGAGGCGCTGAAAGCAACGATAGTAGGATTGGGCCGCGTCGGAACGGTTGTCTCCGCAGGGCTGGCATCGGCAGGCCACGAGGTGTTGGGGGTGGACATCGATCATTGTCGGGTGACCGCTCTTCAGAGGGGCAGCCCGCCATTTCACGAACCCAAGTTGGTAGAACGCCTCAGCTTTGCATCCCGACGAAGTGCAATTCGGTTCTTGCACCGAGACGAAGTGATGGAGGACCTGGGGGATGTTGCCGTCGTAGCCGTCGATACGCCTTCAGAACCGGAATCCGCCCCCGACCTTCGGCAAGTCAGGAACGCAGTCTCCTGGATCAAGTCCACGAAGCCCCGGAACCTGGTCATCGCCATGAAAAGCACGGTGCCTCCCGGTACAGGCTTGGAGTTAGCGGCGACGGAACTGTTAGGGACGGGAATCGGCTATGTGGCCAACCCGGAGTTCCTCCGTGAAGGGTGGGCGATACGTGACTGGGACTCCCCCGACCGTATCGTCATCGGAACTGCTTCAGATGCTCGATGGTCCGCTGAGAGAGTTAAGCGAATGTACTCCGGTGTCGACGCTCCGTTTCTGGTTACTGATGTCGCCAGCGCAGAGATGGTCAAGTACGCCAGCAATGCTTTCCTGGCTACCCGGATTTCCTTCATCAACGAGATTGCGGCCCTCTGCGATTCATTCGGAGCCTCCATCGAGGCTGTTAGCGAAGGCTTGGCGATGGATTCTAGGACCGGGGTCAGAGTCCACGCCGGGATAGGGTTTGGGGGGTCATGCTTACCTAAAGATGTTCGGGCATTGGACCTCCTTGCTCGCACTGCTGGAGTGGATGTTGGGTTGCTCCGGGCAGTAGCCAGCGTGAATAGTCGGCAAAGGCTGTTGCCATTGCGTGCCCTACTGGAGAGATTTAGTGGTCGTCTTGATGGCCTTAGAATCGGAGTTTTGGGTATGGCCTTCAAGCCAGGCACGGAAGATATACGAGACGCGCCGGCATTGGAACTTATAAGGGTTCTCGCAGTTGAGGGCGCTGCGGTGACTATCTTTGACCCCGAAGCCGGCAAGCCTGGCCAAGGGCAACTTCCGTCTTCAACTCGGCTGGTCGCTGGCGTGGAGGAAGCCGCGGAAGGTGCACAAGCACTGTGCTTGTGCACCGAGTGGGACCAAATAGTGAGTGCTGACTGGCCTACAGTGGCTCGTCGAATGGCATCACCACGTTTTGTTTTCGACGGACGGAATGCCCTAGACCCCGGCGAAATGCGCCGCTTGGGATTCGAATACAGGGGAATAGGGAGAAACAGCATTAGCGTGAGTGGCCTTACTGCTAGGACACACCAAATCAACGGTAGCGGAGCAGTCATCGGCGGCCAGGATGACTGCTGAGAAGCGGGTCTTGATCACAGGAGTTGCCGGATTCGCTGGTTCTCGTCTAGCGGGGGCATTGCTTAATCTCGGCTACAGCGTGACGGGGCTAGACGTGACCCCGCCTAACCACGCCGGGTTGTTAATTCAAGAGTTGTCCCACCCAGGCTTCCGCTATCTTTGGAAGAGTATCCAGGACATCCAACCATCAGACGTGGCCGACCACTCGGTGGTGGCTCACTTAGCGGCTCAACCCGACACGCCACTCGCTTTTGAGTCGCCAAGGTACACGGTCATGCAGAACATTGAAGGTACGGTCGCTCTGTTGGAGGCCGTTCGCCAAGCGGACTGCGTATCGAAGCTAATGTTCGCAGGATCCGGCAATGAGGTCGGGCGCGCCATGTATCTACCCATTGACGAAGACCATCCGTTGACCCCTCACAATCCTTATGGGTTCTCGAAGGCAGCGGCAGAGATGGCATTGGGGGCGTGGCGGCTCGCCTACGGCATCCCGTCCATTATTATGGGCACGGGCGTTGTGATAGGCCCCAACATGCGCAGGGAGGTCTTCATATTCAAGTGGCTGTGGAACGCGCTGCACGGCAACCCCATACTAGTCGAGGGTGGGAAGCAGACTCGCGATGTGGCGTTCATCGACGATGTCGTTAGGGCTTGGACAGTCGCTATTGAAGCTCCCGTTGAGAAGGTAGTGGGACAGAAGTTTTTTGTAGGCTCCGGCAAGGAGCACTGCATCGACGACCTTGCGATGTTCTGCCGAGACAGCATAGGAAATGACGTTCCGATCGAGCACGTGGGTTATCGTCCCGGAGAAGAGGGCCATAGGGAGGCGTTTGTTGTAGACAAGGCGCGGAGGGTGCTCGGTTATACTCCTGAGGTCTCACCCAGAGAGGCGATAGAACTGACCGCCAAGTGGGTAAGAACGCTGCTCTAGTCCCTTCCAAATGAAGTAGAATTGTTCCTCGCGCCGCCACAGAAGCAGACCATCCAGATAATCAGGCCAGCCAATCTCGTCTACCGTTAACCCGTACAAATAAGCAACCAAGACCGCCAATATGGAATCGTGGGTCACGTAGATGTTCAAGCGCCCCAGGGATCCGAGGTCATTGGTTGCAAGGTCGAGTAGGAGGTGGACACCCTCTGGGGTTGGTCTCATGCCAGCGGGTGGCTCGATATGGGTAAGTTGGCGCCTCACAATCTCCAATATTCCTATATCCAGGAACAGGGATCCGCTGACATCCTTATCCACTACAAAGGGTCCGGGGCCTCCTAGTCGCCAGTCCAAGGTAACGTCTTGAGGCCGTCCTCCGCCGCGAAGTACTGCCCGCGCCGTCGACTCGCATCTTGGAACAGGACTGGCTGTAGCCCTAATCTGCGGCCTGCTGGCAGAGAGCATCGCTCCAAGTCTCTCTGCCGAGGATACCCCATGCGCTGTCAGTGGCACGTTGCCCCCGAATGTTCCTGGAGGAATGTCCTCCCGCTCAGCATGTCTCAGAATCAATGATGTATCGGTCTTGGCCGGTATGCAGGCAAGCTGCCTTGCGACCCATGCCGTCTCGCAAGGCTCATTCATACTGCTTTAGCGCGGACTATGGAGCTTACAGTGCCTGTGTCGATCACATCGAGCACGGCGAATCCCGACTTATTGAGGATGTCCCTGAACTGAGTCTCAGTGCGTTCAGCGCCCTGGGTCATCACGAGCATGTTCAGGTCCAGCAGACCACCCCCGCCGGTAGCGTCGTCCAGCACCATCTCTACCACGTAGAGGGTGTCCCCCTTCGACATTGCTTCGCGGGCGCGTCTCAGTATTCGCACAGCATCGGGGTCAGGCCAGTCGTGGAGGACTCTCGCTAGGATCACGGCGTCCGAGGTAACCGGCCATTGCTGAAAGAGGTCTCCCGCAACGAACCCGCATCGTCCTCCAAGGTCTGCTGGCGGTCTGGCAGCCTCTACTACCTCTGCCCGATCCATGACCGTTGCCTTCAATTCCGGGCAGCAACGCAGCAGCGCGAATGCCAACTCGCCTGTGCCGCCTCCCGCGTCCAAGATGCTCTCGTGAGCGGTTAAGTCCACTGAGCCGGCAATGGCCCTGTAATCGTGCCGGGCGTATGTTGACATGGCCGCGTGATAGGTCTGCAAATCGGCGGGTCTCTGCTGCAGCCAGTCGAAGAAGTTCTTGCCTTGCATACTCTCGAAGCTGGACTCTCCAGTGCGAAGTGAGTGCGTAACTCCGGCCCAAGCCGCATAGGACTCTTTGCCCCAGTGTCGAGCCGCATTCGCAAGCGAGAGTGGGTGATTTGTCGTGAGGAGCGCCCCCCGCTCGGTTGGCCTGTAGATGCCCTCCCCGTCCGTCCATACGAGTCCCAACTCCATGAGCGCTCTCATCAACCTGGCACCAACCGACTTATGCAGGTGAGATCGTTGTTCGATATCTTCCGCGGTACCAGGAAAAGACTCAAAGATTCCCAATTCCACGGCGGCGCAGACCGTCTGTGTCCGCCAGACACCGACCATATCCCCGGATAGAATTTGGAGGGGCGATTGCGAAGGCCGCCTGAGAGCCACCATTTCGTGACTGGCATCGTCGATGACCGACAGGGAGCCGTCGAACTCCTCGACACGAGCTTGACCGTTGTAGAAGGGTTCCACGTTCCTGAACCTCTGCTTGTACAGGGGTTCTCCTGCCATGTCCACGTGGTGCCAACCTTCTGGGTCGCAAGCGCGGGCGTACCGCTTGTGAAACACGTCCAGATTGTGGAACCATCGGCCATGGAGTTGGACGCCAGCAAAGTCTATGTGGGTATGTTTGCCGTCCTCCCGCTGAACGACTGCGTAACCGTCCTTGAAGTCCCCGGCGTACTGGTAGCGTTCCTCATATGCCGGTGAGCCGTCGTCTGCAATATGAAAGTAGCTGCCAGCGGGCAGCCGGACGGCGCACCGGCCCTCCTGAAAGTTGCCGCACCATGCATAGCGCACTTCATACAGCGGAGTTCCATCCGTGAGGATGTGGAACCATCCATCTTGCGAATGGACCGCCGCCCTGCCCGCGTAGAATCCGAATGTTCTGACAAAGCGTGATCGGTATGCTGCCAGTCCGTCGGGTGTGATGTGATAAGCACCCGACGAGTCATGAACGGGAGCCAGTCCAGGTTCGTGGAATTTCAACACCTCGTCAAATCTCGCCCGATAGGCGGGCCGTCCTCGATAGATGTGGTGGGATGCGTCGTTCGAGATCCTATATTTCGTCCACCGCTCCTCCATTAGTCTGCCGGACGCCTCATATTGCAGCCTTGGCACACCGCGTTTTGCATGTAATGGATCTGGAGGTCCCGGTACTCCGCACTCTCCCAGATGTCGTAGAGGCTCGTGTCGTTGACGTTCCCAAAGTATCCGAGTGTCCGCCGCAGGGCGTCAGGAGCGCAGCAGGGGTTGAATCTGCCGTCAGATGCCACCCAGGCTTCCTGTCCAAGAAACGGGCACTCACCGTCGGGAGCGATATCTCCTTCGATCTCCTCATCGATCTTGAAGATGTTCTCCAACAGCACCCGCTCACCGCTTGGCAGCCTGTCATACTCGGCAGTCTCATACGCCAAGTCAACCACGGCGTTCCAACGAGTGAGGGCCTCCCGGCTCCTCCGCATCGATTGATCGCGCATTTGGGCGAAGTGGACCCACAGGTGATGCCCCTTGATCCTGTCCACGCCGAGGTCGGCGGCCAGCCTTACAATGCCCGGCAACTCCGACACGTTGATGTCCATGAATGTCAACTGGAACGTTACGCGGCAACGGTTTCCGCCCAGTTTCGCATGGGCGTCTCTCACGGTAATGAACGTTCGAACGTTCTCAAGAACGAGTTCCCAGTTGGATCCGAGCATGACGTTCTCGTGGGTCGCTTTTGTAGCGCCGTTCCAGGACACCTTCACGTCTGACGTGACGGGTACGATTCGCTCCGCCCATGCCCTGGCTCTCCGCTGCGGAAAAGTCCCGTTGGTCGTTAGATTGAGCTTGACGCCGTACTCCGCACACAAGTCCAGAATCTCATCGAAGTGCCGGTAGAGGAGAGGTTCACCCATCGTCGAGGGTATGATCTCCCGCAGGCCCGCGCCTCTGGACTCCTCCAACACCCTGCGGATCAGGTCGATGCCCATTCGACGCTTGGGGTGTCCCGCCTTTCGCCTGTCACTCTGAGTCGTGCTGTAGGGGGAATGGTCCTCGCACATGATGCAGTGGAGATTGCAGTCGTCAGGATTGGTGTCGAACGTGATACGCCAAGGTCCAAGCCGACCCTGCGCCGACACGGCCGCTGCCTTTCTCGTCTGTTCGACTCCACCCTTACTCATGGTAGACCACTCTCATTTATCAGGCTACTATATATGCTCTCAACTGCAAGGGAGTGGTCGATCAAGTCCGGGACGTTCCCGTCGTCCGACTGCATGTAGCCCCGCCTGCCCAAGTGCTCTGCGAAACTAGGATCGTCGGCCAATCGCTGCATCTGCCTCGCCAGGGAGCCAGGGTCGCGATGAGCGAACAGCAGCCCGTTCTGCTCGTGATGAACGTATTCAGCCATCCCTCCATAGTCGGCGGTAATCACGGGAACCCTGGCCTGTAGCGCCTCGTGAATGACAAGGGGTGAGTTCTCCGCCCAGATTGAAGGCACCACGATTGCGTCGCAGTGGTTGAATACGTCGGCGACGATATTCTGGTTCCTGTACTCTCCCATCCACTCTATGCGCTTGTCCGTGGAGTCGGGCAGTCTTTGCGCCAACGCTTTCAGTCCAGCAGTCTCGACGCCTCGTTCGCGTCCCCAGATTCGGAGCCTGGGACTGCCGGACACTCTGCCGAACGACTCGATGAGATGGTTCACTCCCTTCGATGGTATGTGAGTCCCGATGTAGCCGAACGTGAACGACTCACCCCGCATTCTACTCCGGCCCTCCATGCGCTGCCGGTGGAAGCCGTAATCTAGATATGTGAGCTTCCGGGTGGGGAGTTGGAAGTTGTCCCTGAACCGCCGCAGAAGGTACTTAGACGGCGCAATAAACATATGGACGGCGTCACACACCTCTCGAACGTGCTCCATTCGCCTGCCAACCCAATCTGTCCAATAGGCGATGTCCGTCTCATACTCGTTCTCATCGCCTGAGAAGTAGCGCGCATAGCAACGGACGGCACACTTCTTGTTGTCCTGCCCGTCGCAGACGGCCCAAACATCGCCAGGGTCCTGCGGATACATCTGAATGAACTGGCCCCTAGGACACATCAGCCAATAGTCGTGGAGCGTGAACACTATGGGAATCTTCCGCTCGCTCGCCTTGAACACGAGAGAGGTGGATAGATGGTTCAGGTGTCCGACATGGACGACGTCCGGGCTAATATCATCCAGCAGGCGGGCGAACTCGTTGTCCACGGCTGCATGGCGATAGCCGTCCCGTGCTCTCGCCATGTTAATCACGTGGAGAGTGATGCGAGGGTCGGACGGGTCCTCCTCGTACTGCACGCAGTATTCGGGAAGGAATGCATTCTCCTGCCGCGTGAAGACATGCACCTCGTGACGCTCAGCCAGGGCCTGACAAAGGGCTTGACTATAAACCTCGGACCCTGCGTTGTACCGCATCGGATAACCGTGGATAACTTGAAGGATTTTCATTTTCAGTCTGACGAACACAGGGTCAAAGGGAATGCAGCCCTAAGGATGGCTTCCTGTGCCCAAGCTGAGGCTATTCGCGCCTGAAGTGGCGTCCCAGGCAGGATTCGAACCCGCGACCCGCTGCTTAGAAGGCAGCCGCTCTGTCCCCTGAGCTACTGGGACGCATGGCCCCCGCCTGCCGAGAAAGCTCTCGGCAAAGGGGCCTGAGTCCATCATAGCACAACGTGAGGCCGCTACCGGCGAGCGGCGATGCCCGGGTTCGCCCGGTACTCAGTCGGCGGCGGCTGGGGCGCGCTCCTTGCGGAAGGCCGGGATTACTTCTTTTCCGAACATCTCGATGGACTCCATCACCTTTTCGTGGGGGATGGTCTCCGTCTGCATCACCAGCGACAGCATGTCCACGTCGATGTCTTCATACTTCTGGATGGTGTCGATGCAACTCTGAGGATTGCCGGCGATGATTACGCCCCGGTCGGAGAGGGTGTTGGCGTCCAACTGGGCGAAAGCGGTGCGGGCCGCCCAGGGCCCGGTGTCGGGAGAGACCCCGGCTTGAATCGCCTGCTCCTTGATAGCTGCGTCCGACTGGTGAATCCAACGGCTGAACTCAGCCTGCAGGTACTCGGGAATGCCGCCCCAGTCCTCCACCAGTTGGGAATAGGCATCGAGCCGGCCCACGATATAGGGCTTGTCGGGACCGAAGAAGGTCTTCATCGACTTGGCGCACAACTCCTTGGCTTCCTGGTCGTCCTTGCCGCAGTGGGCGTGGACGTTATTGCCCCAGAAGTTGGTGATGAATTGCCCCACCGGCTCGGCGTCCTTGATGGCATCGCGGTAGACCTTCACGTGGTTGGCCAGGACGTTGACGGCATAAGAGGCGGAAGACAGGACGCCGATGCCCTTTTTCGCGGCCATGCGGAAGCTGTCGACCTGGGTGCAGGCCAGGTAAACCGGGGGATGGGGTTTCTGGTAGAGCCTGGGCAGGATACGCCGCTCCGGCACGCTCCAGAACTTACCATCCCAGGAGAATTGGTCCGACTGCCATATCTTCATGATCATGGACAGGGACTCTTCCCACCGGTCCCGGGTCTCCCGCGGGTCGATGCCCAGCCCGGTCTGTTCGTAGGCGTTGGAGCGCCCCGTGCCAAACTCGACGCGGCCGTTGGTCAACTGGTCGACCATGGCCACCCGCTCGGCGATGCGGACGGGGTTCTGGGTGGGGAGGATGGATACCCCAAAGCCGATCCTGATGTTTTTGGTCCGCTGGCTCAGGGCGCCCATGAGGACCTCGGGGCATGGCGAGCCGGAGAAGCCCATCAGGAAGTGGTGCTCCACGAACCAGAGGGCGTCGAACCCCATCTGGTCGGCAAGCTCGCACTGGTCCAGGGTCTCTTTGTAAAGGCTGTTCCAGTCAACTTCGTCTCCCTGGAACGGCCGCTGGCACTCGAACAATATCGAAAACTTCATGAATATTTCCCTCCTGAGGCGCGGTTACACCGGGCCATTATGTACTGTCAGGCCCCAGCGCACAATAGGGGCAGGAGTTGCTTCGAATGGACCAACATGCCAAATCAAGCGCGTCCTGGCGCCGGCTCTCGTACCATGCCCGGCACATAAGAACAGCAGGTACTCCCCAAGGAGTACCTGCTGAAAAAGAGCGAAAGTCCGGGCTGACCGGATGTCAGATTCTACTCGAAACCGTATACTCTGAGGGTGTTTCCACCCGCTATCTTGGCCTTCTCTTCCCCGGTGCAGTCCACCAGAATCTCCTCGAGGATCTGCCGGCTCCTGGGAAAGGTGGATTCAGGGTGGGGATAATCGGCGCCCCATTGCAGTTTGTCCACTCCAATACGGTAACGCATTTCTATACCCAAGGCATCTTCCTGGAAGCCCAGGAACACGTTTCTGTGGAAGAAGTCACTGGGGAGGGCGCCCTCTTTGAATCGGTAGGCCTGGGAGAACTCTTGCTCTCTATTGGTGTAGTTGTAGTCAATCCGGTCCAAAAAGTGGGGAACCCAGGAAAGTTCCATCTCCACCGATCCCACCTGAAGGTTGGGATAGCGCTCAAAAACTCCACTATAGATCATACTGCCAAGAGACATCCGCACCCAATGGTCAATGTTAGCCATAAAGTTGGCCGTAGTGGTATCGTTACCTTGAGGTTCCACACTTGGGCTCGGACGATTGGTGCCAATGTGCAGGCTAAGGGGCATTCCCAAATCCTGGGCCGCAGCCCACAGGGGTTCGTACTCAGGCATATCGTAGGGCATTTCCTCGGGTGGATAGACGGTGATCATGGCCCCCACAAAGCCCATGTTGGCACAGCGTTCCAACTCCTTTACGCCATCCCCCACGTCATCGACGTTGACCATGGCGATGCCCTTGAGCCGCCGGGGGACCGCGCTGCAAAACTCGGCAAGCCAATCGTTGTAGGTTCTGAATATAGAGGATAGCAGCTGGCTATCCGGCACTATGTAAAACCCAAGACCGGCTGTTGGATAAAGGATACTTACGTCAATTCCATCGATATCCATGTCTTTGATGCGCTCCTCAGGAATGTAACCGCCTGGAAGCAAGTCCTCGACCCTACCCTCTGTAGTCAGCATTTCCGGCGCTTCAAACCTGAGTCCGGCCTGGGTCCCCCCACTGACATGAAGTAGTTTCAGGCCGTCGGATACCCACCAGTCTCCGTTTTCCAAACTTTGAACGTGAGGCAGGTGATCTTTGAACTTCGACTCGCCCCTGCTAGTCCAGAGATCAACCGGCTCGAAAACGTGGTCGTCCGAGGATATTACCCTGTAATTAGCCATGTCTCACCGTCCTGTTCTCTACCGGAGCGATATCTCTGCACCGGCGCATCTCCAATCGTCACTGCTGGTCACAATTATTACCCCAGCCTTAGAAGTGAGTCAATAGTATCTATTCCTCGGGTGAGGCCCTATCGGGATCAGCCATAGGATCGATGGACGTTTTTGCTCGAAACCGCATCCTCCCTTGCCCGCATCCCGCCGGCGCGACTGGGTCTAGCTATTGACGCTTTTCGCCAAAGCCGGGATACTGGCCGTTGGGCGTCGCTGACCGGCGCAGCAGGCTCACCGAGAACTCGTGCTGGGGGCCCGCCAATCCGCCGGTTTGAGATTCCCGTATGACCCGACATAGCTTCCCCAAATAGCGCGCCTGTCACCCAACGAAGGAGTTGAGCGTCGTAAGACTAACGTACAAGGTGCAGACTACTATCCGTTGAGCCGTACGTTTCTACAGAACAATTTGCCGAGCGATCAGGGGTTCACCTTGCAGTTAGCCCTGATCAAACGCTGCTGACATGAGAGGCTGTTGATTTCATGTTGCGCTTTGTGGCAGTGCGCCTGAGCTTGATCGTGGTCACCCTGTTGGTAGTCTCCGTAACCATCTTCGCCGTGTCCGAGGTGCTGCCAGGCGACGTGGCGACGAAGATCCTCGGGCAGTGGGCGACGGAACAGAACCTCCAATACCTGCGCGAAGAGTTGGAGTTGGACCGCCCCGCTGCCGTGCGGTACCTGGACTGGATAGGCGGCGTGGTGCAGGGCGATTTCGGCAACTCCTTAATCCAGAAGCGGCCTATTACCGACATTGTGCAGCACCGTTTGGGTCCCTCGATCTATCTTGCGGTGTTTGCTTTCCTGATATCAGTCCCAACGGCGGTGCTAATCGGGATCTGGGCCGGCGTGCGCCCGGACAGCTTGGGCGACCGCATCGTGAGCACCATCGGTATGGTGGGGATATCTCTGCCCGAGTTCGTCACCGGACTGTTTCTCATGATCCTCTTCTCTGCAACGTTGGACCTTTTGCCCTCTACCAGCGGCATACCCCGAGGCGAGAGCCCCCTTACAAGCCCGCAGATTTTGATATTACCCACGCTCACTCTCACTGCCGTTGTATTCGCTTACGTTATGCGGATGATGCGGGCTAACGTCATCGAAGTGATGGAGAGCCCTTATGTGCGGACTGCGATCCTGAAAGGCCTGCCGATGCGCAGGGTTATTTTTCGACACGTAGTTCCCAACGCGATGCTGCCCACTATCAGCGTCGTGGCCCAGATGTCCGGGTGGTTGCTGGGCGGGCTCATCATCGTCGAAAACGTATTTGCCTATCCGGGGATGGGGCAATTGCTATTGCAATCGATACAGACGCGCGACACCCCCTTGCTGCAGGCTACGACGCTGATTATCGCCGTGGCTTATACCATGGGCAACCTGTTGGCTGACCTGGCCTATGCGTTCCTGGACCCGCGGATAAGGTACGCCTGATGGCCGCACCGGCAAATACGGGTGAGCTCTATGCAGGCGGATCTCGGGCCGCGCGGGCCGCGCTGTCGGCCTCAGGCCGGGGCGCCCGCACTTTTTTCCGGCTCGCCCTGGGCACTACGGCGGGACGAATAGGGCTGCCCATCGTCGCGGTCCACGTGTTTGTGGCAATCTTCGGAACATTCCTGACGCCTTTCCCCCCCACTGAATTCCATCTGCAAAACTCTGGAGAGGACCAGCTCATTGGTCCGACGTCAGAGTATTGGCTGGGGACCGACCAGTTTGGGCGCGACGTTTTCAGCCGGGTCTTGTCCGGCGCGCGGTCCCTGATCCTGATATCCCTGTGCGGGACGCTGTTGGGTATTTTCCTGGGCACAGTGGTGGGCATGGGCAGCGGCTATCAGGGCGGCAAGGTGGATGAGGTTGTGATGCGCATCGTGGACGGGATGATGGCCTTCCCGGGGTTGCTGCTGGCCCTTCTGATACTGTCGACCCTGGGCGCTGCTGACGCGCCGTGGGGATGGCTCAATCAGTATTGGGAGGCCGTGCTGATCGTGGCCACCGTTGGCGCCGTCTTTATACCCGGCGTATCCAGGGTGATGCGGAGCGTTGTCTTGAAGGCGAAGAGCCAGGAGTTCGTGATGTCTGCCCGGCTGCGGGGGGAACCGGCGGCCTACATCATCTTCAGGGAGATACTGCCCAACGCGATGACCGTGCTGGCGGTGGAGTTCTCGGTGCGGCTGAGCTACTCGATACTCATCGTATCCTCCCTGGGATTCCTGGGCCTGGGCGTCCAACCGCCGTCGCCGGACTGGGGCCTGATGATTGGTGAGGGCCGCCAGTACATAGCCTCCGCGCCGTGGATGACGCTGGCGCCGGCAGGCGCGGTCGCCTCGCTGGTCGTGGGCGTCAATATGCTGAGCGACGGCATCAAACAGGCCAGCGGCCTGCCTCGTGAGATAGCCGGGTGAGCAGCCAAATACCCAGTGTTGTGAGAGAATACGGTTGATTGACTAGTACCCAATCGCTGCTTAAACTATTTCTAACTGCCAGAAGCCGATTAGTGAACCACTAGTCGCATATCCCCGGAGATATGTTCCCGGAATCGTAAGTGAGTCGAACACAAGGAGAACACGGTGATGACATACAAGAAAGCTAGGCTGCATCCGTTTCTGATCATACTCGCCGTGGCGATGGTGTCTGTGCTCTTCGCCGTGTCCTGCGGCGGAGAGGCCACCGAGGCCCCTGCTACCGAAGCCCCTGCTACCGAGGCCCCTGCTACCGAAGCCCCTGCTACCGAAGCCCCTGCTACCGAGGCCCCTGCTACCGAGGCCCCTGCTACCGAAGCCCCTGTCACCGAGGCCCCCGCTACCGAGGCCCCCGCTACCGAGGCCCCCGCTACCGAGGCCCCCGCTACCGAGGCCCCCGCTACCGAGGCCCCCGCTGCCGAGCAGGCTAAGTACGGTGGCTCGCTGACGATGGCGTTTTGGTCTGATCACTCGACGCTGGACCCGTCCTGGTCGGTGTCAGCGTTCGAGAATGCCATGATAGAGAATCTCTATGATCCCCTGCTCCGTATCGAGCCTGACTTTACCTATGCGCCGGTGCTGGCCGAGTCCTGGGAGACCAACGACGACCTCTCGTCCTACACCTTCCACCTGCGTCGGGGCGTGATGTTCCAGCACGGGAAAGAGTTCAAGGCAGAGGACGTGCTCTTCACCATGAACCGGATTCGTGATCCCGAGGCGGATAATCCGAACGCCGCCTTGTTAGTATCCGTTGAGGATATAGTCGCTGTCGACGACTACACCGTCCGTTTTGACCTAGATGGCCCCAATGGGTTCTTCTTGGACGTCTTTTCGATCTACCCCATGCATATCCTCCCCGCCGACGTGGATGTCGATCGGTTGACCCTGGAGGCCTTCGGCACGGGGCCCTTCATGCTTGAGGAGTGGCTGCCGGGCGAACGGGCGACAATGGTCAAGAACCCCGACTACTGGGAGGAAGGCAGGCCCTACCTGGATGAAATAGTCTTCGTGGGTATCTCGGAGCCGGTAACCCGAGCCGAGGCGCTCAAGAGCGGCGACGTGGACGTGGTATATCTCCTGGAGACTCAGAGCGTCCAGGGTATCGAGTCCCATCCCGATACCAAAGTGGTGAGCGTGGCCAGCGCGGGCCACTATGGTATTGATATGGACAACAGCCGACCGCCCTTCGACAACAAGCTGGTCCGGCAGGCCTTTCAAGCCGCGACGAACCGGGACCTCATCAACCAAGCGGCGACGCTGGGGCTGGGCAGTATCACCTACGACCATCCCTTTCCGAGCAACGACTCCCGCTTCGCGCCGCAGTATGCCCCGGAATACGACCCAGAGTTGGCGAAGTCGCTTTTGGAGGAGGCCGGCTACCCTAATGGTATCGACATAGTTCTTCATACAGGCGACGTCGCGCCTGGAATGATCGAGTTGGCGGTGGCGTTTAAAGAGAGCGCCGCGCCCGCGGGCATTCGGGTAGATATCCAGAGGCAGCCATCGGACGCTTTCTGGTCCGAAGTGTTCATGCAAGAACCCTTCGTCATCATTTATTGGGCGCCCAGGCCCAGTATGGACGTCATGCTGACGCAGGTGTATCACGGCGAATCGGCCTATAACGCACCGCGTTACTATAACGATACGCTTGACGAGCTGATCGAAAGGGCCAGGGGAGAGACACCGGAACAGCAAAAAGTGACCTATGCGGAGATTCAGCGCATTCTGGTAGACGATGTCCCGCGTCTTGTCATCGGAAGCCCGCCGCTGATATACGGCGCTCGCAATAACGTACAAGATGCGGGTCCCACTCCTGTCCGCGCTAGGTCTCTCAAGAACGCCTGGCTGGAAAAATAAGCGCCGGCAACAACGCGCCGGCGAATCAACTTTCGGGCCGGCTTACCCGGCGAGAATGAACTGCGGCGCCGGCTTACGCGTTAGTGGGCCGGCGCCGCAGTCTTTTTGCCTCCAGGCTGGATCAAGACCAGGCCCTTTAGATTGTGCTTCGACCAAAGACTAGGCCAGGAACCGCTCGTCGAAGGGCGCCTTGGACAGTATCTCAGGACCGTTGGCGGTGATTAGGACTTGCTCCTCCAGCTTGACGCTCTCCCGGGCTCCGGTCTTACTGGCCAGTCCTTCAATGCAGATTACCATGTTCTCTTCTAGTACGTCTGGGTCGTTGCCGAAGCCGCTCAAACTCTGGTCCGGCCAGTGGATAGCGGGCCACTCGTCGGACATGCCAACTCCGTGGGCTATGAGGTTAAATCGTTGGTCTTTGTACTCCTGGGGAAGCGGGGGGCACCTCTCGGCAATCTCCTGGAAACCCATGCCGGGCCTGAAGAGGTCCATGGACTCGTAGACGAAGTCGTAAGCCAACTTGTAGGCTTCCAGTTGCTCTGCATTGGGTCTGCCATCGCCGCAAAGGTAGGTTCGGGATATATCGGCGAAATATCCCATTGGGCCCGCCATATCGGTGTCGTACGCCACCAGGTCTCCGGGCCGCACTATCCGGTCACTGGCGGTCCTAGAGAGCCAGGGATTGGTATTGCCGCCGGCGGTCAAGTAGCGGGCTTCTATATACTCTCCACCAAACTCCAGGTTGGTGGCGGTGAGGATGGACAAGAGCTTGTTCTCGGTAACCCCGGGTTCGATGGCGTCCCTGGTCCTGGTGACGGCTACGTCGCAGATGGCACACGCCTGCCGGATCAGTTTGATTTCGTCCACGGTCTTTATGACGCGGGCTTTCTCCATGGGCACTCGACCGTCGGCGAGGATGATGTCCTGGGCTCTCAGCGACTCCATAGCGTAGAAGTCCAGCTTGTCGACCCCCAGGCGCTCCCCGGCGATACCCATCTCGTTCATCTGGTCTCTTATCCTTTTGCCCCAGAGCCGGGCCGCCTTCTCCACGTTTCTCCCGCAAGTAAAGAATTCCCAGAAACTGCCCTTCCTCGTTGTCGAATCGGACTCCACTGGCCCTTCCTGACCTTCCAGGGGGACGCCCTGATCGTGATGGGACCATCCGCCCAACCAAGGGGCTCCTACGCGGGGTACGATGGCGTAAATTAGGAAACTTCTCATATACCCCGCACCGGAATTTCTACGGCCTGTGGCGTAGCGATCATTGAGGGGATCGAAAATGAGCAAACCGCCCAGGTCGGCCTTTGCCATCTCCCTTTGGACCCGCTCCAGACGCTCTTTCTTCAGACGGGGGATGTCTACGCGCTCCTCAAAGTCGACTACGTCTTGACCCAGCAGGTCCAACCGGTGAGCATCCTTGACCATGGAGCCACCTCCTTATTGGGCACAGATTTCTCTGAGCCGGCTGTCGCTATTTTAAACCGTGTGTGCAAAAGAACGAACACGCACCTACTTTCCGGCTGGGCCGCATCCCGCCGCCGCGATGGGCGCCGCTATTGACGACTTCGGCCAAAGCCGGGATACTGGCCGTTGGGCGTCGCTGACCGGCGGCGCAAGCTCACCCGGCCCCACCATCGATTCCAGGAGGCTAGCCACGTGCAGTTGGGCGTTGTTTTTCCCCAGACGGAGATTGGAGCCGACCCCGGAGCCGTAAAAGACTACGCCCAGGCCGCCGAGTCGCTGGGCTACCAGCACCTGGTGGTCATCGAGCACGTCCTGGGGGCCGAAGCCGCCAATCATCCGGGCTGGGACGGGCCCTATACCCATACCGACCTGTTCCACGAGCCCTTTGTCGTGCTGGGATATTTGGCTGGCTTTACCGAGAAAATCCAACTGACAACCGGCGTGGTGGTCCTGGGCCAGCGCCAGACCGCCCTTGTCGCCAAGCAGGCTGCACAGGTGGACGTGATGTCCGGGGGCCGCCTGCGATTGGGCGTCGGCGTCGGTTGGAACCCCGTCGAATACCAGGCCCTTGGCGAAGACTTCAGCAACCGCGGGCGCCGCTGCGCCGAGCAGATTGCGCTGATGCGGGCTTTGTGGGCCCAGGAAGTGGTGAATTTCGAGGGCCTATACCACCGCGTGACCCACGCCGGGATCAACCCCTTGCCGGTGCAGCGTCCCATCCCCGTGTGGATGGGCGGCAACGCCGATGCGGTGCTACGCCGCATCGCCCAGACCGCCGATGGCTGGTTCCCCATGTTCCAACAACCGGACCAGCAGGCCCGGGAGCGCATCGAGCTGATGCGGGAGTACGCCAGGGAAGCAGGGCGGGAACCCCTGTCCATCGGCATAGAGGCGTGGATTAGCTTTGGAGCCCCGGGCGGCCCGGACGGCTGGCAAAAGGCGGCAAACGATTGGACCGAAGCCGGGGCCACCCACCTGTCGCTTAACACCATGCACGCCGGCTTTACGTCGCCTGACCAGCATATAGACGCCCTCAGGCGGTTCAAAGAGGCCGTTTCCGTTTAGCCGCCTGGATTTCTCACTACCTACGGCATTTCAGCGCCAAGGAGACCGTTATGAAAATTGGAGCCATCCTCCCCCAGACCGAAATCGGTGCGGATCCGGGAGCGGTGCGGGAATTCGCCCAGGCCGCCGAAGACCTGGGCTATGAGCACCTGATTGCCTTCGACCACGTCCTGGGCGTCGACGCCTCCAGGCATCCGGGCTTTGCGGGACCGTACAACCATACCCACATGTTCCACGAGCCTTTCGTGACGTTCGGGTACCTGGCGGGCCTGACCAAGAGCATCGAGATGGTGACCGGCATCCTGATACTGGGGCAGCGTCAGACGGCCCTGGTGGCCAAGCAGGCCGCCGAGGTGGACGTGTTGACCGGGGGACGGCTGCGGCTGGGCATCGGCGTCGGCTGGAACGCGGCGGAGTGTGAGGCCCTGGGTGAGAATTTTCGCACCCGCGGCCGCCGCTGCGCCGAGCAGATAGAGCTTATGCGGGCGTTGTGGACCAACGACGTGGTGAACTTCGAGGGGAAGTATCACCGGGTGACCCACGCCGGCATAAATCCCCTGCCGGTGCAGCGTCCCATCCCGGTCTGGATAGGCGGTCACGCCGAGGCGGTGCTGCGGCGAATCGGCCAAATCGCCGACGGCTGGTTCCCGCTGTTAGGCCTGGATGCCGGGGCCTTGGAGGCCGTCGCCCGGGTGCGGGAGTACACCAGGGAGGCCGGCCGGGACCCGGCGTCGGTGGGAGTAGAGGGCAGGGTCCGCCTCTCGGAAAGCCCCAACCCCGAAGACTGGCAAAGGGTCGTAAATATCTGGGCCGAGGCGGAGGCATCCCACCTGAGCATCAATACCATGAACGCCGGGCTTACGGGGCCCGACCAGCACATTGAAGCCATCCGCCGGTTCAAAGAGGCTGTCTCCGGATAGCCGCCGGCCGTCCATGGGGATACCGGCGTGAGAGAACCCACATGCGTCTAGGAGCCATTTTCCCGCAGAAAGAAATCGGGGCCGACCCGGCGGCGGTGCGCGACTACGCCCAGGCCGCCGAGGACCTGGGTTACGACCACCTGCTGGTCTACGACCACGTGCTGGGCGCCGACGCCTCCAGGCATGAGGGCTGGAAAGGACTGTCCCACATTGACATGTTCCATGAGCCGTTTGTGCTGTTCGGGTACCTGGGGGCGGTCACGAAAAAAATCGAAATGGTGACCGGCATCCTGATACTGGGGCAGCGGCAGACGGCCCTGGTGGCCAAGCAGGCGGCACAGGCGGACTTGATGACTGGAGGCCGGCTGCGCCTGGGCGTGGGCATCGGCTGGAACGCGGTGGAGTACGAGGCCCTGGGCGAGAACTTCCAGGACCGAGCCCGCCGCTTCACCGAGCAGGTGGAGCTTATGCGGGCTTTGTGGACCAACGACGTGGTGAACTTCGAGGGAAAGTATCACCGGGTGACCCACGCCGGGATCAATCCACTGCCGGTCCAGCGTCCCATCCCCGTCTGGCTGGGCGGCTATTCCGACCAGGTATTGCGCCGGACTGCCCGCATCGGCGACGGCCTGATTCCCCAGTTTGCCCCCGACGACGCGGGGCGGGAGCGCATAGCCCGGATGCGGGAGTACGCCGCCGAAATCGGCCGCGACCCTATGTCCATTGGCATCGACGGTTTCGTCTACGCGAAAGACCCCCTCAACCTTGACGATGCGCACAAGGAGGCCCGGGCCTGGACGGACCTGGGAGCTACCCACCTGTCGTTCAACACCATGAACCTGGGCCTGCAGGGGCCGGACCAGCACATAGAGGCCATCCGCCGGTTCAAGGAAGAGTATTCGGTGTAGACTGTGTTGGGGGCACGGCAACTAAAGCGGGCGAGATGGACGAAGTAAATTCCAAGGACGCTATGCATCCAGCAGTGTCGCGATATATGTGTCGGGCCGATGGCCTACATTTCGGGTCGCAACCGACGGAAACATTGAATCAGTCGGTTCGGCATATCATTTGTGGGGACGCCGTGGATGTCCTCAGAAGGCTGCCACCTGACTGTGTAGATCTTGTTCATAGCAGTCCGCCCTACAACATTTCTCGACCATACCAATCGAGCGCCGACGATAATACCTCGGCAAAAGCCTACGAGGACTTCCTTGAAGCAACGATTAATGAATTGAAACGCGTTCTCCGTCCCGGCGGATCAGTATTCTGGCAGACAGGATATACTCAGAACGGTGGCAGCTTAGGAGAGATAGTCCCTATCGACATCATGAGCTACCGCATTTTCCATGGTGGAGCCAACCCGTTTTTGCTGTGGGATAGAATCATTTGGCGGTATTGGGGTGGTCACGCCTTCACAAGAAAGTTCACGAACAAGCACGAATCCATTCTTTGGTTCGTTAAGCCCGGCGGGCAGCCGAAATTTGCTGTTGACTCTGTTAGGGAACAAGCTAAAGAGTATGACAAGCGCAACAACTTTTGGGGACGTAACCCCGGGAACGTGTGGGAAGTGGATCGGGTTGCCTTCGGTTCTACCGAGCAGACATCGCATATAGCAGTGTTTCCGGAGGAAATAACCGAGCGAATAGTGCGGGCTTGTTCTGAGCCGGGAGATCTGGTGCTAGACCCATTCGCAGGTAGCGGTACTGTACCCAAGGTGGCGCAAGGACTAGGCCGCCGTTGGTTTGGAATAGAGATTTCACCTCTGTACGCTCGTGAAGCTGCGGTTCGCGTAGGTTTCCAGCAACCCGGAGAATCGGACTCTTTGGCAGCGGAGCTAGTGAAAAGGCTGGCTTTCCATGGTAGGCGAGGCACACTTAATATCAGTCAAGTAAGCGAGAGACTTCAATTGTGGTTATATCAGGCATCTATCGGTGAGCAACTGGAAGCCTTTGAATCTGATGTGGCGTCCGTATTTGACGATGGCACCGGCCGAAACCATACCAAACGTAATGTATGGACCAAGTACGATGCCCGCTTGGGAGAAGCGCATTCTGGTGACCCTGTTGCCCAGGCCGATCAAATGCTTTGTCGTTGCTATAAATTAAGACGGCGTTTCAACGGAGTTACGCGATTTAAGTCCGCTCTGACAGCACTCGGCGCCGTATCTCTCAATGTTGCTACTATGGACCAAGCTAATTCATACATTGCTAGGATTGCCAGCCAGGAACCATCTTCATTCGAGATAGACCACGATGCGCTGACGTTTGTTTCTCCGACCCGCCGAATCACAACCCAAGTGGCGAACTCGGAGGAGTATGTCCCTGCTGACGGTGCCCCACCCCCGGTTGAAGAAAGTCATCAACCACGGTTAGCCTTATGAGCGAGTGGCTTTCTCCAAGCCTCAATGACCTGAATGATGTGGTCGCTACAGCTGAGGGCCAGTTGCTTCTCTGTAGTCCGTATATATCTAAACCGGGATTGAACATCATCGCTGGAGCGTTGCCTTCTACAGTGAATCGGATCGAGATTTGGACAAAGCTCGACCCTCACGATTGGCTTACCGGCGCAACTGACCCGGAGGGACTACTCGACTTTATCGAACAAGTTCAGCCCCAGTTAGAAAGCGTATCGATGCGCCAATCTCCCAGGCTCCATGCCAAAATTGTAGCCTCAGACGGGCCGCAAGCAATGGCTGGGTCCGCAAACATCACCGGTGGTGGATTTGGCGGTAACCTAGAGGTAGTTCGACGGGTTTCAGGGAGTGAACTGGGTCAACTCAGGACATTCATTGGCTCATTGAGGCCGAGTTTAACTCAAGTGGCTTTAGACCAATTTAGGGAGTTCGTTTCCCAATGCGCCGCAAAGATTGATTCGCAAGAGGCGCTACTGGCCTTAATTCGAGAGGAGATGCCGCCGCCAAGTCTTGGCCCTGAACCCCTCTTGTCCTACGGTGAGTTTCTTGGATTCCTAGATGATTTCGACGGTTCTTTGGCTAACGATATCCTTCGTATCGCTCGCAACCTGGATGGTAACAACAATACCGGCAAAGTGAAGCAAGCATTTTATGGCGTTCAGCGGTTTCTTCAAGAATATTCCCAGCACCGGGACGCGGTCGCAAGGTTGCCCGACACGGAATGGTTCGATGTCGGCAACTCCCCGCTGGATTCAGATTGGCGAAGATTTTTGCAAGATTATTCGACAGAGGTTAATACCGCACATGGTTACTCCATCCCCATACTCACCGGATATCTGACGCCCTCATCTGGAGGGTTTAGAACCGGCGGAGGTGGAGGAGATAATGAGTTAAAACGGGTCTGGCCATTCGTGGGTAGATTTATGGCCGCCTAGCGGTGGCTTAACTGCGACACAGTTCTATCCCTTGAACAACTCCCGCACCCGGTCTAGCACCCTGTTGCCGACCTCGTACTTGCTCATAAGGGGCAGTTCCTCTACCTGCAAGTCCCGGCCGATTAACGCCACCTTGTTGGTGTCGGCGCCGAACCCGCTGTCGGGGGCCGTAATGTCGTTGGCGACGATCAAATCCAGACCCTTGCCTTGGAGCTTGGCCTTGGCGTTGGCCAGCAGGTTTTCGCTCTCGGCGGAGAAGCCGACCCTTACGAAGTCGCCCTGCGCCGCTTCCAGGATGTCCTCGGTCTTGGCCAGGTCGATGGACAACGCATCGGCTGACTTCTTTATCTTTTCAGGCGACGCATCGGCAGGCCGGTAGTCCGCCACGGCCGCGGCCATAATCAAGGCGTCCGCCCCCTCCACCTGGCCCAGCACCGCTTCGGACATCTCATGGGCCGACGTCACCTTCACCGTCTGCACCAGCGGCGGGTCGGGCAGGCTGGTGGGCCCGGCAACCAGCACCACCGCCGCTCCCCGGTCTCGGGCCGCTTCGGCGATGGCATATCCCATCTTTCCCGACGAGTGGTTGGTGATGGCCCGCACCGGGTCAATGGCCTCCCAGGTCCCTCCTGCGCTTACCACTATGGATCGTCCGGCCAGGTCGCCCTCCTGGCCCAGGGCGGCGGCGATGTGGCCCAGCAGCTCCGATGGCTCCACCAGGCGGCCCGTGCCCGTCAGCCCGGATGCCAGCCTGCCCGAGGCCGGGCCGGCTATGATCACGCCCCGCTCCCGCAGCTTGGCCAGGTTCTCCTGCGTTGCCGGATGGTCGTACATGTTGGCGTCCATGGCCGGCGCAATCAGCAACGGGGCATTGGAGGCTATGACCGTGGTGGTCAATGGGTCGTCGGCCAGCCCCGCAGCCAGCTTGGCGATGCAGTGGACTGTGGCCGGCGCGATGACTATCAGGTCGGCCCGCCGGGCCAGGGCCACGTGGTCCATGCCGAACTCCGACTGGGGATCGAACCCGTCGGTGACAACGGCCCGGTGGGTTATGGCGCGGAATGACAGCGGGTCCACGAAATTGGTGGCCCCGTAGCTAAGCACCGTGTCCACCAGGGCCCCGGCCTGCTTCAGCTTGCTGGCCAGGTCCAGCGCCTTGTAGCAGGCGATGCTGCCGGTGACGCCCAGGACGATGTTCCGATCTGCGAGCGGTGAGGCGGCCATTGGCTTGCTAGTCCGTGCCCTGCGCCGCGGGGACGGCGGGGTTGGGGCGCTGCTGGTTGATTTCGTGCACCAGCCGCAGCCCGACTAATGTCAGGTCGGGGTTGATGGCGTCGAAAATCTCGGTCTGGCAGGCTATGGGTTCTATCAGGCCTCCAGTGCCGATGACCTTGGCGTCCTGGCCCAACTCGGACTTGAAGCGTCCCACCATGTAGGTCACCAGGCCGGTATAGCCCAGCACCAGGCCCGACTGCATTGCCGCCGTGGTGTTCTGGCCGATGGCCGTCTTGGGGGCGGTAAGCTCCACCCGCCGCAGTTGGGACGTGTTCTGGTATAGGGCCTCGGCGGCCAGGTTGATGCCGGGGGCGATGGCCCCGCCCAGGTAGGCGCCCTCCCGGGTCACCGCGTCGAACACGGTGGCGGTGCCGATGTCCACCACAATCAGCGGCGGGCCGTACAGCTCTATGGCTGCCACGGCGTCCACGATGCGGTCGGAGCCAACGTCCCGGGGGCTGTCATAGAGAATCTTCAGGCCGGTGCGCGTGCCCACGGTGACTACTAACGGCTTCACCGAGAAGTAAGAGCGGCATACCTGGTCAAAGACCACGGTAAGGGGAGGGACGACGCTGCAGATGCATGCCTGGTCGACTGCGGCAGGGTCGACTCCCTTGATGCGCAGCAGGTTGGTCAACACCAGGCCGTACTCATCGGCCAGTTGGCGGCTGTCGGTGGCGATCCGCAGCGTGGTGGTGAGGCGTTCGCCGTCGAATACCCCGATGGTTACCGTGGTGTTGCCTATATCGATGGTAAGCAGCATAGGGCGGACCCGCTGTTATAGACGCCAATTATACGTCACCTGTGTATTAGCGGCAACGAGGCTGTCCGTTCGTCCCAAGGCACTTGAAGGGCCTGCCCAATTTACTGACACCCGCCCCTTGCGCGCGCCCATGCCCCGCCCTTATCCTGTAAGCAGGACGTGGAACGCCCTTGCCGGGCCTATCAGCGGACCACCCAGGCCCAATGTCCCTAAATGTCCTAAAATGTCCCAGTGCACCAGAATCCCGGCCTCTCCACGCCGCCCGCAACCCGCCATCCATGGTTTATAATTCCCGTGGCCAAATCGTGAAACCGCCGGCACGGCGTTTGCCAGGGCGCGGCGCGAAGATTCGGCCGCCCGAATGCCACTAAGACCCTTGGACATGGGATGTAGTCGATGAGCAAGTTTCTTGACCGCCTGGAGCAAATCAACCTGGGCACTACGGCAACCATGGGATTCGGGGTGTCCCGTACCCAGAAGCCGCCGGGAATGGCCCTGGTGGGACTGGTCTCCGGCGGCCACGCCAAGGGCATCCAATCCCTGGCGAAGGCAGGGCCCGACGCCGCCTTAGTGTCGGGGCTGGACGACCCCGCGGCGGTCCAGGAGTTGGCCAACGGCCTGGGCGGCGAAACGCCCTGGGGCGTCCGGCTGCCGTCCCTGAACGAAGAACAAGCCCAGGCGCTGGAAGAGGGCGGCTGCGACCTGGTTGCCCTGTCGCTACAGGGCACAACCGTCGCGGCCGCGGCGTCGGAGAACATGGCGCGAGTGCTCTGCGTTGGACTGGACGTTGAAGCAGACCAACTGCCGGCTATCGGCGCCCTTCCCGTGGACGCGCTGCTGCTGCCCATGGGCGATGTCGCAGCGCCCTGGACCTTGCAGGACCTGGCGGCCATAGCCAAATTCAGCCGCCGGGTGAGCCAGTATATTTTGGTCGAGGTGTCCCAACCGCCCGGCCAGAAAGAGTTGGAGGCCCTGCGCAACGTCGGCGTACACGGTCTGGTGTTGGACGTAGCCGCAGTGAAGGCCAAGGAACTGGCGGCGCTCAAAGATGCCTTGCAGGAAATGCCCGCCAGAAGTCCGAGCGCCGGGACCGCCCCGCGGCCGTGGTGCCCACGTCAGCGTTCCCCGGCGGCTTCTCCCCTGAACCAGGGGAATCGAGGTCCTAGCGTGGCTACCGGCGACCGGCCAAACTCCGAGGGGCTGGACCTGGAAGGCCTGGTGCTGCCGGACCAGGGCATTATCGAACTGGCCGACAAGCTCACCGGGTACATGACCGAGATTCAACTGGGCGGCGTCCCCGACGTCATTGGCCAGGTGCTCGACGACTTCCTGGAGCAGTGCGGCAGCATGCCCGAGGACTTGACGGAGCCCGAAGCCTTCGACGAAATCACCAGGAACCAGCTTGCCGTTACCCTGGCTTACCAGTTGGGGAGATTGGAGGGCAGGTCGCCCCAGGTGGTGCGGAGGTTGGTGCAGCAGGCGCTGAAGAAATGGGGATCCAGCCCCGTGGACCCGTCGCCCGACATATCCGACGACGACCTGGAGTCGCCCAAGGAGATGGTCTACCCCCGGCTGCGCCGCTTGGAATACGTATCGCCTGAGGATGAACCCCCTTTGCCCCATGGCCGCTGACGCGCCTGCCTACGATCTGGTACTGACCGGGGGAACTCTCTTGGATCCGGCTCAGGGAGTCCACGACCGCAGGAACGTTGCCTTTAAAGATGGCGTGGTGGCCCAGGTGTCCGACCGCATCGACCCCGCTTCGGCCGCAACGTCCGTCGACGTTTCCGGAAAGCTGGTTACTCCGGGCCTGATCGACCTGCACGGCCACTTCTACCACGGCGGCGCGGGTTCGGCGGTCCACGCCGACCAGAAATGCTTGCCTGCCGGGGCCACTACCGGCGTCGACGCCGGTACCGCCGGGTTTCTCACCTACCGCGCCATGCGGGACTACGTGTTCCCCGCCCACCGCACCCGTTTGCTGGCCTTTCTCCACATCGGGGCCGGGGGCCTGTCCCTCAACCGGATACTGGGCGGCGGCCTCCACGACATGAGGGTGATTGACGTCGACCAGACGGCGGAGGCCATCAAGCAGAACCCGGGCTTCTTGTTCGGCGTCAAGGTGCGCATGCACTTCAACGCCGTGGCCCGCTGGAACGCCCACCAGGCCATGCAAGCCGCCCGCGAGGCCGCCGATAAGTCGGGCAGCCTGTTGATGGTCCACGTCAGCGGAACGCCCATACCTTTGCCTGAGGTCCTGGATTACCTGGCCCCCGGCGACATCGCGACCCATGCCTTCAACGGCAACCCCGAGGGCATGCTGGACGGCGCGGGGAAGCTCCGGCCGGAGGTGCGCGCCGCCGCCGAACGTGGCGTGGTCATGGACGTGGCCCACGCCGGCGTCCATTGCGACGTGGAAGTGGTCAAAGCCGCCATGGATCAGGGGCTGGCCCCAGACACCATCAGCACGGATATTCACGACCACCCGCCGGAGCGCACCGTCTACCTGATGAACGACTTGGTCAGCAAGTTCCACGCCCTGGGGTTGCCTCTCGAGGACGCGGTGGCCGCGGCCACGTGCAGGCCGGCGCAGGTGCTGGGGCTGCAGGAGTCGTTGGGATCCCTGGCCCCGGGAATGGCCGGCGACGCCGCGGTTTTCGAGATGCGGGAAGGCCGTTTCGCCTGGCAGGACATGGCCGGGCACACGGTGCGTGGAGAAATGCGGCTGTCGCCCTACGTCACGGTGCGCGACGGGGCCGTCGTCTGGCAGGACGACCTGTTCGGCCACATGGGAGAGTGCTGAGCCGCAGCGTCTATTCCACGGTGGCGGCCACGGTGGTGTGGGGCTCCCCGTTCAGGTGAAAGACGAAGTCCAAGGCCTCTCCCGCCGTAAATTGCGCCCGGTCCACGGCCACCATGACCATCGGCGCCAACAGGTAGGGGTATTCTTTGCCCTGGGGCGAGTCGTCCAGTTCCAGCAAGACCACGGCGCGGTTGCCCTCCACGGAAAAGCCTTCCACCGACAACGGGTCTCCCTGGAAGGGGCGCCACAGGTAGTAGGCGGCCAGCAATATCGAGTTAGGGAAGTCGATTCTTGCCAGGGTAGTCGTGGTGCCCAGCGTCCGCTTGGTGGTGAATCCCTGCTGGAAGGCGTCAAGCTCTTCCTGGCTGGTGATGACGAACACCTTCAGTTCCTCGCTGAACACCTGCAGGTCGTCCGCCGCGTCCGGGTACACCCACCCGCTGTTGACATACCGCCACAGGGACGCCTCGCCGGCATCCGCTTCCGGAGCGTCGGTCGAAGATGAGGAGGCCCCCCCGCAGGCTGCCAGTAGAATCGCGGCCAGCAAGGCCAGAGATACTTGAACGCGCAACATAGCTACGGAGCATCATACCAAAATCCCATCTTCCCACGTATTGGTACGCGCAGCAGTCCCCGACTGGATTGGCGCAGGACGAAAATCGGGCCGCGTCAAAATGGTGATTCCCCGTTGGCGGCTTTCCTTGTAAACGGTTTGGCGGACTGTCAAACTGTAGACATGAAGCTGGGCGACTTCGAGATCGCTGATCCGGCCCCCGAATTGAAAGAACCGCATGTGCTGGCTGTGCTGAGGCCTTGGATCGACGTGGGAAACGTTGGTTCTTTAAGCCTGAGCCGAGTAGAGAGACACCTGCGAGCTCGTGAAGTAGGGCGGCTGGCCCGGCCTGGGCGATTTTACGATTTTACCCGTTACCGGCCCCGCTCTTATCTAAACCACGGGCAGCGGGAGTTTTCGATTCCCAATACGGTGATCCGGTGCGCCCCCAGAGAAGAAGCCAGGGACCTCATCCTGCTCCATCTGCTGGAACCGCACGCATTCGGAGAGGACTACATCGATTCGGTGATGGAGGTCCTGAAGTTCTTTGACGTACGGCGGTATACCGTGGTCGGAGCCATGTATGACATGGTCCCGCACACCAGGCCCCTGTTGGTGTCCGCCGCAGGCAGCGAGTCCAGCGGTGACGAAGAATACAGCTTGATCGGCGCACGTCCCAGCAACTACGAAGGCCCAACGTCAATCACCTACTTGATTTCCCAACAAGCGGGTGAAATGGGCATCGAGACGCGTACCTTTGTGGTGCACTTGCCCCAGTACTTCCAGGTGGAGGAAGACTACACCGGTACGGCCAGGCTGACGGAGATACTATGCAATCTTTATCAGTTGCCCAAGCGGTTGATGGACCGTGAGCGCGGCCGCCAGCAATACGACTCCCTCCGCGACATCGTGGGTGAGACTTCTGAGGTCTCCTCGTTACTGCACCGATTGGAAGAACGGTATGATAAAGAACAGAAGGGAGAAATCCCACCTGCGCCGCTATCTCCCAATATAGAGCAGTTCCTGCACGAACTGGACCAGGACTTCCAATCGTCGGAGGATGCCTGACCTTCCCCAGCTTAGGGAATACCACGGGCGCGTCCTTCGGCCGGTAAAGCATGATTGCACATAGCAAGATTAACGGGGGCCGGGGGTTGACCGGGACAGGACTATACCGGCCTGCATTCGAGCCTGTTACAGATTGACGTTGCGGGGGCCTTATGGTAGAGTAGCCCCTTCTTGGCAAGGGCGATTTTCTAAGGATTCAACCGGAGGTAGTGCAGTATCGCCAGGCAGTATCGGGTAAACGAGCGGATAACGTCTCCTCAGGTTCGGGTAATCGGCGAAGACGGCGGGCAACTCGGCGTGATGGACGTGCGGCAAGCCTTGCAGCTTGCCAGGGACGCCAACATCGATCTGGTCGAGGTAGCTCCAAACTCTGACCCACCGGTATGCCGCCTGCTCGACTACGGGAAACTACGGTACCTCAGCTCGAAGAAGGAGAGAGAGTCTAAAAAGGGTCAGAAGAGCACTGACCTTAGAGAAGTGCGGTTTCGGCCCAACATAGGTTCCCACGATCTGGATTCGAAGACCCGTAAAGTCAAGGAGTTGATTAACGACGGTTCCAAGGTGAAATTGACCGTGAGGTTCCGGGGGAGGGAGGCGGCTCATCAACAACTGGGCCTGTCGGTGCTCAAGCGCGTGGCCGACGAATTGAAAGATGAAGTCCGCTTGGAGAAGCCGCCGGCGCTGGAAGGGAGGGCGCTCTCGATGATCCTGGTGCCTGCACCCCAACGCAGCGAAAAGACAGAGAAAGCCGCAGACCTAGCCGATGCCAAAACTTAAGACCCACAAAGGCGCCAAAGCCCGCATCCACGTTACCGGTTCCGGGAAACTGATGCGCCGCAAACGGATGAGCAGCCACCTTCGGCGCAAAAAGCCCACCAAGGTTACTCGCAAGTACGCGCAGAAGCTTCTGGTGGACAGCAGCAACTTGCCCCGATTTAGCAAGCTGCTTCCTTACGGCTAACGGCAGAGCGCCCTGCAACGGAGAGCAGCAATTGCCTAGAGTAAAGCGAGGAGTCACCAAGCACCGGCGGCACAAGAAAGTGCTGCTGGCGGCCCGGGGATTTCAGGCGTCCTCCCACCGCAACTACAAGTGGGCCAAAGAGGCCCTGTTGCATGCATGGGACCACGCCTATCGTCACCGCCGGGAACGCAAGGGCGATTTCAGGCGGCTGTGGATTGTCCGCATCGGGGCGGCCTGCCGTCAGTCCGGCATCACCTACAGCCGGTTCATGTACGGGTTGAAAAAGGCCGGCGTGGAACTCGACCGCAAGGTGTTGGCCGACTTAGCGGTGCGGGATGAAGCCGCCTTCCAGAAGCTGGTAGGCATCGCTGCGGAGCATGCCGGGGCCTGATGCCCCTTTCGCCGGATGGGGCACACTCGGCCTTGACCCCTTGGACCTGGACTACTTGGGTTCCACTTCTTTCCTGACGAAACCGTAGTAGGTATCTGCGTCCAGTATCTGGGCCAGGGTCTCCTCGCTCATGTTGATGGGGCGCACCGGGGTCGCCCACTTCTCCGTTAGCTCGTGGTGAATGGCGCTTAGAAGCGTCGGCCGGTTGCGCTGCCTCAGCAATATCCGGAACACAATCTCTTGAATGGGCATCTCGGTCCGGATGAAGTCCTCGTCGTTCTTGCTGAATTTGGCGATTTCGCTCACCAGTTTGGTGAGTTCGGGCAGTTCCTGGTCCGGCTTCTGCAGGGACGGGCAAGCCGCCGGCCGCCGGCCGGCAACCAAGGTCACCGCAGAGCGGTTCAGTTGGGCCAGCCGCGGAAAGCTGATCTGGTACTGGGACACCAGCTGGGGTTCCTGGGGGGCTTCGGACTCAGCAGTGGTCATACGTCAACCTCTTCGTTCCAGTCCAGCATGATTATCTGGACCGTTTCTCCTTGGGTCATTGCGGGCACGTCGTGGGGGCATACGGCCAGGCCATTGGCCCGGGACATGGATGTCAGGATGTTCGATCCCTGCGGGCCGGTGGGCTCCGCGTAGTAAACGCCGTCTTTCCTGGTCACTTCCACCCGGGCGTACACCCTTCTGCCGTCGAAGTTGTGAATGGGCCCGGCGAGCACCCCTTCCACCGTGGGACGGGCCAACCGCCTGCGCCCCAGCATGGTCCTGATGGCCGGGCGGGCAAACATCTCGAAGGCCACCATGGTGCTCACGGGATTGCCCGGCAATCCCAGCATGGGCACCTGTTTGCCGTCGGCGCCGTTCAGATGCCCGAAGGCCAGGGGCTTGGCCGGCCGCATGCGAACCGACCAGAAGTTGATGTCTCCACGCTGGGTCAGGACGTCCTTCACGATGTCGTAGTCGCCCTTGGAAACCCCTGCGGAGGTAATGACCAAGTCGGCGTCGACGGCCTCTTCCAGCTTCCGGTTCAGGTCATCCAGTTCGTCCCTGGCGATTCCCAGGGTCTTGGCGATGCCGCCGCAACTGACAACCGAGGCGGCAACGGTGAAGCTGTTGCTGTCGTAAATCTTGCCGCCCTCCAGGGCTGCGCCCAACGGGGTCAACTCGTCGCCGGTGGCCAGTATCGACACCACGGGCTTGCGGTTTACCTCGACCGCTCCTAGTCCCAAAGAGGCCAGGACTCCAACTTCCGCCGGCCGCATCACCGTACCTGCCTTCAACACCAGCTCGCCCTCGCCAACGTCCTCCCCCGCCGGCCGGACGTTGGCCCCAAGGGGCAGCGCGGCCATGACGGCCACCTCTTCCAGCGGCCTTCCGGCCTTGCGGCGTTCCACCTCGTCGGTCTCCTCGAAGGGCACCACGGTGTCGGCCCCGTCGGGAACGGGCGCGCCGGTCATGATGCGCACTGCAGTGCCGGGCTGCACGCTCCGGGACGGGAGCTGCCCGGCGGCGACCAGGCCTATGACCTTTAGCTGCCGGGGACTGTCGGGGGATGCATCGACGATGTCGCCGCCCTGCACCGCATAGCCGTCCATGCCCGAGTTGGCCATGGGGGGTATGTCGTGAGGGGAAGTCACGTCTTGGGCCAGAGCATGGCCTAGGGTGTCCAGTATCGGCATGGACACCGGCTCCAGCGGGCTGAAGCTGGCCATAATGCGTTGGTAGGCGTCTTCCACGCTCAACATGTCCTGTCCCACGTGCCGGTGGCCGTGTGAGTGGTGGGCTGCGTGTCGGTGAGCGTGTTCTGCCATATGTTCCCCTCCCCTGCGTTAAGTACGCAGCGAAGCTTGCACCTCCCGTTCCAGGGTCCGCATCAGGCCGTTCAGGGAACGGTCCACCTCCTCATTGGTCAGGGTGCGGTCCTTCGCTTGGAAAGCCAGGTGAAAGGCGAGAGATTTCGTGCCTGCCGGCACGTTTTCGCCGGAATAGATGTCGAATAAATCGGCATGGTCCACCAGCCGGTGTCGGGTGATGACGTCGAGGACTCTTCCCGCAGGTACGTCTTCGGGGACCACCAAGGCCAAGTCCCGGGTGGCTGCGGGAAAACGTGCCAAAGGAACGAAGCCGCGGCTTCCCGTGGGAAGCGCTGTCAAGAGAGAGTCCAATTGCAGTTCGAAAAAGGCCACCGGCTCGACCCGCACGTCAAATTTCTCGGCGATGGCCGGGTCCAATTCTCCCACGACACCCAGCGTCGCGCCGCCCGCCGCTATCGCAGCCCCTCGCCCGGGGCGCAGGAAAGAGTCTTGGACCGGCGTGTATTCGGCATGTATCCCCAAACGCTGCAGCAGGCCGTCGACGACTCCCTTGGCGTCATAGAAGCCCAGGGACTCGCTCTCGGCCAGCCACGACGGCTCCCAGCGGCGCCCCGCCAGCAGGCCGCACACCATCTGCTGCTCCTTTGGAAGCTCGCCGGGCCGGGGCAGGAAGACGCGGCCCAACTCGAACAGGCGAAAGGGGCCCTCGCCGTGGCCCTGGTTCGCAGCCAGTGTCCTCAGCAGGCTGGGCCTGAGCGACGTGCGCAGGCTGTTCTCCTCGGAGTTCAAGGGGTTTGCAACGGTAAGGTAGGTCTCGGTTGCGCCGTTGGCGCTCACCTGCGCGAGGTCGTCCGGATTGACCAGGGGGTAGCTGATGACCTCCTGGATTCCGCCCGCGGCCAGCGCGTCCTTCACTGCGTCCGCCAGCCGCCGCCCGGGGTCAGGCTGCTGGTACGGAATTGGCGTGGACAGCATGGTCACCGGCACAGAATCGTATCCCAAGATACGCACCACCTCTTCCACCAGGTCGTCCTCGATGGCGACGTCGCTCCGCCAGTAGGGTATCGCGGCTTCTAAACTCTCGGAGTCCAGACGTTTAGCCTCGAATCCCAATGAACCCAGCACCCGCTCCACTGTATCCAGGTCCACGTCCATGCCCAGCACCTTCTTCAAGCGCGCGGTGGTCAGCTTGACCGACTTAGGCAAGTCCCGTCCGCCGGGGAACACGTCTACTATTCCCTTGGCCACGACGCCGCCCGCCACCTGCTGTATCAGCTGGGTGGCCCGGCGCAGGGCAATGGGCGCAAGCTCCGGCCTCAGCCCCTTCTCGAACCGCAGGGTGGCGTCGGTGCGCAGCCCCAAGCTCCGGGCGGTCTGCCGGTTGTTAAGGTGGTCGAAGTTGGCCGACTCCAGCAGCACGGCGGTGGTGCCGGCGCTTATCTCGCTGGCGGCCCCGCCGATGACGCCGCCCAGGCCGATGGGGTCTTGGGCGTCTGCTATCACCAGGGACTCGGTGTTCAACTTGCGCTGGACGCCGTCCAACGTCACCAGGGTCTCCCCAGCCCCGGCTCTACGGACTATGACTGTGCGGTCCTTGAGCCGATGGTAGTCGAAGGCGTGGAGCGGCTGGTTGTACTCCAGCATTACGTAGTTGGTCACGTCCACCACGTTGTTGATGGGCCGCAGCCCGGCTTTGGTCAGCCTGTCCTGGAGCCAGGCCGGCGACGGGCCGACTATCAGGCCCTTGATGAGGCTGGCGGTATAGCGGCCGCAGAGGTCAGGGTCGGCGATGCTGATAGACACCTCTTCTGAGATGGCAGGGCCCTCTTCCGGGTAGTTGATTTCCGGCTCGCGGACGGCAGCCCCGGTGAGAGCGGCGACCTCGCGCGCCACGCCCAGCAGCGAGAGGCAGTCCAGCCGGTTAGGCGTCAGTTCCAACTCCAGGATGGTGTCCCCCAGGTAGCCGTCCAGGGGAGCGCCGAGAGGGGCGTCGTCGGGAAGCACGATTATCCCTGTGTGGTCATCGCCCAGGCCCAGCTCCAGTTCGGAGCAAATCATGCCTTCCGACACCACGCCGCGGATGCGGGCCGGCTTCAACGGCTCCTTGGCGCCCTTGTGGGGGTTGAATAGCATAGCTCCGGGCCCGGCAAAGCAAATCTTGTGCCCGGCGTCCACGTTGGGCGCGCCGCACACCACCTCCACCTCTTCGCTGCCGGTGTTCACCTGGCACAGCCGGAGGCGGTCGGCCTGGGGATGGGGCCGGATGGCTGTCACCTGTCCCACCAGCAGGCAGTCGCCCCAGTCGCCGATGCGGTGAATCTCGCCGGCCTCGACGCCGGCCATGGTCAGCCGGTGGGCAAGCTCATCGACGGGCAGGTCCACGTCCACGTAGTCGCGCAGCCAGGAGAGGGGTACTTTCATTGGGCTGGACGGGTCTCGTTAATCAAAATTGCCTCAAGAACCTCAGGTCGTTGGCGTAAAAGTGGCGGATGTCATCGATGCCGTACTTGAGCATGGCAATGCGCTCAGGGCCCATGCCGAAGGCGAACCCGGTGTATTTCTCCGGGTCGTAGCCAACCCCCTGCAACACCTTGGGATGCACCATGCCGGCGCCCATGATTTCAATCCAGCCGCTGTCTCGGCACACCCGGCAGCCCGTGGTCTCACCGCCGCAGGCGAAGCAGTCTATGGACATGTCCACCCCTGGCTCGACAAAGGGAAAATAGTCACACCTGAACCGCACCTTTCTTTCCTGTCCGAACAACCGTCGGGCAAACTCGTACAGCGTGCCTTTCAGGTCGGCGAAGGTGATGCCCTCGTCCACCGCCAGGCCTTCCACTTGGTGAAAGTGCCACTCGTGGGTGGGGTCGGTGGCCTCGTACCGGTACACTTTTCCCGGCACCACGACGCGAATTGGGGGCTCGCCAGCCTCCATGACCCGCGCCTGCATCGGGGACGTGTGGGTGCGGAGCAGCATGGGCCGCTCCCCGTCCTCGTTCAGGTAGTCCACCCACAGGGTGTCCAGCATGTCCCGCGCCGGGTGGCCCTTGGGGATGTTGAGCATCTCGAAGTTGTACCGGTCCCATTCCACCTCGGGGCCTTCGACGACGCTGAAACCCATGCCGGTGAAGGCATCGCAAATCTCCCGGACGACCTGGGTGGTGGGATGGAGGTGGCCCAGAGAGTTGGGGCGGCCCGGCAGGGTAACGTCCAGCCCTTCCTGGGATGCGGTGCGGGCCCGCTCGGCTGCGGTGATTTCCTTTGCCCGGCTTTCCAGCCGGTCTTCCAGGTCCCGCTTGGCCTGGTTCGCCAGCGCGCCGGCCTCGCGGCGCTCTGCCATGTCCAACTGGGACAGGCCCCGCAGCAGCGCTGTCAGGCGTCCTCGGCGGCCCAGGTAAGCGACCCGCCAGTCCTCCAGCGATTTCAGGCTCTCTAATTCTTGGAGTTCTTTCAGCGCCCCTTGGGCCAACTCATCGATGGACTGGGCTGTGGCTCCTGACAACTTAGCCTATTCTCGCTTCGCCAATTGACATATCCGCAAATGGTCATGTGCGGCCAAGCCATTATAGGAACGGCGCCTGCCTTGGGTCAAGGCGGTTCGCCCGCTGTCGCATGCGTATAGCGTGTGTCATGTCCGCGGCTATCGCCCGTGTATAATTGACTGCCAATAAGCTCGATGCCGGACATTCCAGGCAAGCCGCGGGCGCATCGCCGCCTAGCCCGGCGCACCCGCGTGAGGAGGCCCCAATGCCGATCATTCAACGGCCCTACGTCCCTCCCGAGGACCAGGTCCCCCAGGAAGAGAATTTCGTAAATCCCGGCGACCCCGAGGCCGCCGCCGGCGGGTCGGGAGACCCCATCACCTTCTACAGCGATTCGATGCACATCTTCAGCAGCCTTTACTCGGCGGTCCTGTTCTTCGGCGAGCAGATGGAGGAGCGGGAGCCCATACTGCGGGCCCGCATCAAGGTCAGCCCGCAAATGCTCAAGGCCATCGCCCTGCTCTCCGCCAAGCACGTGCGGGAGTACGAAGAGGCGGTGGGGCCCATCACCCTGCCGGAGCAGGTCTACGCCGCCTGGGAACTGGAGCCCGAGAAGGAATGACCGAGGCGCCGCAAGACCGCCCGCTGGCCGAGGACTCCGCCGCGCCGGTGCCGGTCCAACCCGGCGTGGACTACGCCGCTCCGCCGGACTGGAATTGGCGTCTTGTGGGCGCCAGCCAGCCCAGCAAGGCGGTGATGCACCTTACCCACAGCGACGTTACACGGGTCATGGTGGACGTGCTGCGGCCGTCGGACTCGCCTCCGGAAGCCCCGTTCCGCATAGTCCGGGACATCCCCATCATCATCATCGACAGCCTGGACAAGTACTGGGCCGCCGAGTCGCGTACGCAACTGCCCCTCAGCGGCCTCAGGGTCCCCGTTGAGCACGAGACCAGGAATGGCGCAAAGCGGGCATTGGCCGCAGACCTGGCCGCCCAGTTGAGGCTGCTCCTGCTGCTATCGACGTCTTACCAGCAGAGCATGGCCCCCCAGTTGAAGGAGAACCTGGCCCTGCTGTCTCAGTATCTGGAGCCGCGGCAGGATGCTGCGGACGACGCTGGTTGACTGGTCTTAGCCAGGATAACTTAGAGAATTGTGCACCCAATCACTTGACCACCGCACCCGTGTCTCGCTAAAGCACCACGACTAATAGAACGACTATTACCACGGCTGTTACTAGCACCTGAAGCCAAGGGTTTTCATAAGCCTTTGACATTGAGTACGAGCAACTGGGGCAGAACTTCAACGGCACAGCATCTGCTTTCTCTTTGAGTTCCAATCCGCACTTTGGGCAAGTCCTCACATTCCAAGATATCTGAGGTTTGGTCACGGCCGGTGCCCCCTCTCCAACAAAGCGTAAATTGGCATATGATGCTTATGACTCATTACCAGCCTACTGGCCTTGAAACCGGTACCGCTCTCGCTGATACTTCACCCAATCTGCCGTCGCGTTGCCGCACGCTTGCTCTACGGCGTCGACCAATTGGGACGGGCAAACAATCCTATAGGCATCGTCGGGCCGTTTCAACGTGGAGCGAAACATGCCTGAGACTGATTTGAGATTCGGGAATTTCTCAGCCAAGGGTGGAGATGTGATGCGCTCACGGTAGGCTTTGTTCCCCTCGGGAACGACAGCTATAACTTTGGCCTCCGATACTTCCAACTCTCCGAGTTTCACCATGCGATCCGCCAGCAACCGTTGGCGCATTAGCTGGTAGAAGGGTTCATACAGCAAGTCAGTTATTGGGACTCTGCCGTTAAAAGACGACGATTCGGAGTTATACAGGTCCGAGTAACGCTTTAGGCGAGTTTCGCCACTGCGGCCGGCACCCAGATAGGCTCCCCGTCTGTATTCCTCGACGTACTTCCATTCCAGCAAGTATGCTCGCCTTCCCTTGGCGGTTTCGGCGACCATAAAAGCATCAACGCTAGTGGTGTTTGCACCCCTGGTCGGTGCAGCGCCCCGTTCCAAGGGCTCCCCTTTGCCAATCCACTCGAACTCGACCGGCGACACATTACTGTCGTGCTTGATGTCCACGACACTCTCGACGTCGGTATCGAGCGCGCGCAGGATTGCCAAAAGCGCGCCGCTAAAATCGCGTAGCGGAAGCAGGAAATTGACGCAGGCGACTTGTGAGCTGGCCATGTTGCGGGTCGGCCCGTCTCCGTCGCGGGTATCGCCAGTCCGATTGGTATCGCGCCACCACTTTATTGCGCGCTGCCGGAAGAAGTGCTTCGCTCCTTGGTTCCCTCGCAACGTTTCATAGAGATTCTCGTCTTCATGGCCTAACGCCAACAAGTGGCCGTGTCGTTGCCCTTTGTCGTCTGTCGGGTTGCGCCCGTTGGCACTGATAGTTGAGGACGTATTCCGGAAGTCACTTTGACGCTCGCGTGCGATGTCTCGAAATGACGGCATAAGGCTACTCCCGCTCCCCCGCCGCAAGCCGCGCCGCCACTGCATCAGCGACCTCGCCCAGCGGGATCATCTCCGCCTCCGCGTCAGTGCGGCCCTTGACCTCGGCCTGTCCGTTCTTGAGGTTGCGGGGGCTGACCACCAGCCGCAGGGGCAGGCCCAGCAGGTCGGCGTCGTTGAACTTCACGCCGGCGGCCTGGTCTATCCGGTCGTCGTAGAGGGTTTCCACGCCCTTGTCCCACAGTTCCCGGTAGAGCTGGTCCGCCGCTTCCGCCACGTCGCTGTCCGACATGTTCAGGGCCACCAGGTGCGCCTGGTAGGGCGCCACCGGCGGCGGGAAGACGATGCCCTTCTCGTCGTGGTTCTGCTCAATGGCCGCCGCCAGCAAGCGTCCCACGCCTATGCCGTAGCAGCCCATGATGATGGGATGCTGCCGCCCCTCGCTGTCCAGGTACAGGGCGTCCAATGCCTCGCTGAAAAAGGTGCCCAGCTTGAAGATGTGGCCGACCTCGATGCCCCGGCAGGACTCCAACGCTGCCCCGCAGTTGGGGCAAAGCTGGCCGGGTTGGGCCATGGCTATGTCGTCCAGCACGTCCACCTGGAAGTCCCTGGGATAGTTGGCCCCCGTCAGGTGTGTGTCCGGCTTGTTGGCTCCCACGACAAAGTTGTTGCCCTGGGTGATGGACCTGTCGGCGATCTTGCGCATTCCCGAAAGCCCCACTGCCGACGCCGAACCGGCCACCAGCCCCGCGGCCCGCACCTCCTCGTCGTCGGCCAGCCGCAGGTCCTTGACGTGCAGGACGTTCTTCAGCTTCACGTCGTTGATTTCCAGGTCGCCCCTGATGGAGACGAACACCACCTCCCCGTCGGCCGCGTAAAACACGGCTTTAATTGTCTTCTCGGCTGGGACGTCCAGGAACTGGGCCAGGGTGTCGATGGTCTTGATTCCGGGCGTTGCAGTCTCTTGCAGGGCCGCCTCCGGTTCCGGAGTAAGCTGCTGGTACACGCCGACGGCCTTCTCGGCGTTGGCGGTGTAGCCGCAGGCGGAGCAGGTGATTACCGTGTCCTCGCCGGTTGGAGTGGGCAGCAGGAACTCGTGGGAGTCCTTGCCGCCGATGGCGCCGCTGTCGGCCTCGGCCATCAGCACCGGCAGCGCGCAGCGCCGGTATATGTTGCGGTAGGCCTGGGCCATAGCCTGGTAGCTTTCGTCCAGGCTGTCGTCGTCGGCGTTGAAGCTGTAGGCGTCCTTCATGTCGAACTCCCGCACCCGCACCAGTCCGGCGCGGGGACGCGGCTCGTCCCTGAACTTGGTCTGTATTTGGTAGAGGATGACCGGCAGGTCCCGGTAGCTCTGCACGTTGGCCCGCACGATGGAGGTCACCACCTCCTCGTGGGTGGGGGCCAGGACCATGGGGCGGCCCCGGCGGTCTTCCAGGGAGAAGAGGTTGTCGCCGAACGCTGCCCGGCGTCCGGTCTGCTCCCACAGTTCCGTGGGCTGCAGGGCGGGCATCATCAACTCCTGGCCGCCCGCGGCGTCCATCTCTTCGCGGATGATGTTCTCTATCTTGCGGAGGGAACGCCAGGCCAGGGGGAGGTACGAATAGACGCCGGAGGCCACCTGCTGCACCAGGCCCGCCCGCAGCATCAAGCGATGGCTGGCTGTCTCGCCCTCCGGGGGATCGTCCCGGAGGGTCTTGGAGACCAGCCGGGTGAACCTCATGAAGCCGCCGGAGTCTTTTCCACTTCTTCCATCAGCGCCGAGAGCATCTCGTCTCCCGGCACCACGCGCACCTTCTCTCCCTTGCGGAAAATCACGGCCCGGCCCGCCCCGGCGGCTATGCCCACGTCGGCGTCCTTGGCCTCTCCGGGGCCGTTGACCTCGCACCCCATCACGGCCACAGTGACCTGCTTGTTGCTGGTCTTGAGCAAGGCGTCAACGTCGTTGGCCAGCTTGACCACGTCCACGTCGGCCCGTCCGCAACTGGGACAGGCCACCAGGACTGACCCCTTCTGCCTGAGGTTGAGGGACTTGAGAATCTCGTAACCTGCGAAGACTTCTTCTTTCGAGTCGCCGCTCAGCGACACCCGGATGGTGTCACCGATTCCCTCGTAGAGCAGCACGCCCAGCCCGACGGCGGTGCGAATCGACCCGGCTTGCACCGTGCCCGACTCGGTGATGCCCAAGTGCAAGGGATAGGGCACCAGTTGGGCCAAGGTGCGGTAGGCCTCCACCGTGGTGGCCACGTCGAAGGCCTTCATGGAAATCTTGATGTCGTCGAAGTCCTGCTCTTCCAGCAGGCTGACTTCCCACAGGGCGGTGGCCACCATGTGGTCGATGATGCTGTATTCGCCTTCCTTGATCTCTCCGGCCTTGGGGAGCTTGTTCACCAGGTCCATGTGCCGGGAAAAGCCCCTGGTGCGGCCGATGCCGCCCACCGGGGGAAGGCTGCCGAAATTCACCCCGATGCGGATGGGTATGCCCCGCTCCTTGGCCGCCCGCACCACCGTCCGCACCTGGTCTTCGTTCCGCAGGTTGCCCGGGTTCAGCCGCAGGCAGTCCACGCCGCCTTTAACGCATTCCAGGGCCAGCTGGTAGTGGAAGTGGATGTCGGCGATCAACGGGATGTTGATCCGTTTCTTGATTTCGGCCATGGCCAGTGCGGCGTCCATGTCGGGCACCGCGCTGCGGATGACGTCACATCCGGCCTCTTCAAGCTCATGTATCTGCCGCACGGTAGCGTCGACGTCGCGGGTGTCCGTCTTGGTCATGGACTGCACTGCTATGTCGGCGCCGCCGCCGATCTTCACTCCGCCCACGTAGACCGGTTTGGTTGGCCGTCTTTTGTTCATTGCCTAGCCTCGTTTCCGCAATCAGCTTTGGGCCTATGTTACAGAAATTTGAGTGTTGACGCTAGGGGAACCCGCCACGCCTGCCACTGTTTTGAAGCTGAAGCCTGCTGCGGCGAGCCTTGCGCCCTTGGTGGGTGGAGCGTAGAATTGGCGGCGCCGACGGGACTGCTCAGCAATGCTTCGCCGGGTTCGTCAAACAATGCGATGGGACTATGCGGTTCAAAGATAAAGTAGCGATCGTTACCGGGTCCGCCCACGGCATAGGCAAGGCCACGGCCAAGCTGCTGGCCGCCGAGGGTGCAAGTTTGGTGGCGGTGGACATAAACGAGCCTGTCCTGGCAGCCGTAGCCGAGGAAATTGAAGCTGCCGGCGGCAAAGTAAGCGCCATGCGGGTTGACGTGCTGGACGCGCAGCAGGTAGAGGCTATGTTCGACTCTGTCGTCGCCAACCACGGCCGCGTTGACATCCTGGTAAACGCCGTGGGCGGCAGCTCAATCATTCCCGACGGCGAAGCCAAGGTAGACGAGCTTACCCCGGAGGAATGGGACACGGTAGTCCGGTTCAACCTCAGGGGCACCTTCCTGTGCGTCAGGGCCGCCGTGGAGCACATGAAGAAGCAGGGATGCGGCAAGATTGTCAACCTGTCTTCCAGGGCCGCCAGGGGCGTCAGTGACTCCAGCAGCGCCTACGCCGCGTCCAAGGCGGGCATCACGGCCTTCACCAAGAAGGTTGCTACGGAAGTCGGGCCTTACGGAATAACCTGCAACGCCGTCGCTCCCGCCCTGACCCTCAGCGATCGCATTGCGGAGTTGTGGGCGCAAAAGTCCGAGGAGCACAAGCAGCGGACCATCCAGAACATACCCCTGCGCCGTCCCGCCCAGCCCGAGGACCAGGCCAAAGTCATCGCCTTCCTCGCCTCCGACGCCGCCGACTACGTAACCGGCGTCACCATCGACACCGCCGGCGGGCGGTAGGCCCGCCACACGGCACCCACGCTACCCGGTTGCGCCTGTCGTTAGGGGATTGGGCGTGCCTGCGGTCGTATAGGGTATACTCAGAAAGCTAATGGGGCCGTCTACGTGCTCGCGACAACCTCCTGAGTCGTGAACGACGCTGCATTGATATCCTCCGGCATTGTCACACTGGACCTAGGGGCTAAGGGTTTGACAAGTGACTGCTCTTGAGACTTTTGGCTCAACCGAACGAGTGTTTGTCGACTTGGCCCACTTTGGAGACGACCGCGTAATCCACCATCGGCAGACGGCGATTTGCCGGGCCGTGCTAATCGGCCTATTGACTGTACTTGTCGTCATGTCCCTGGCAGCATGCAACGATGGGTCTCAACCCGAGGTCTTCCCGACGGCTACTCAAGCCCCAGAGACTATGATTTCTGCTGTGCCGGTAACAACGCCCGGTAGCGCGGGCACTGCTGTGCCGGTAACAACGCCCGTTCCCACGGACACTCCTGAGCCTACTGCCTCATACGATTCTTTTCACAACGGTCATTATCCGCCATTGCTGGACTTATGGACGATTGAGTACGAGCCTAAACTTATCGCCATTAGTAAAGGCGGAGCACATTTCTGTGGCTTGCGGGAAGACGGAGCGCCAGTCTGTTGGGGCAGTCAGGAAGAGGGTCAGTCGCTCCCGCGCCAAGGGGAGAAACTCGTGGCCATTAGCAGTGGGGGATACCATACCTGTGGCCTGCGGGAGGACGGCTCGCCAGTCTGTTGGGGCCGGAACTATGAAGGTCAATCGACCCCGCCCGAAGGGGAGAAGTTCGTGTCCATTAGCAGCGGGTATTACCACACTTGCGGCCTGCGAGAAGACGATTCGGCAGCCTGTTGGGGCTTTAACAACGCTGGACAATCAAGCCCACCCGAGGGGGAGAAACTCGCGTCCATTAGCAGTGGGGTATACCATACCTGTGGTCTGCGGGAGGACGGTTCGGCGATCTGTTGGGGTCGGGACGATGACGGTCAATCGACCCCGCCCGAAGGGGAGAAGTTCGCGTCCATTGGCATTGGAGGAAACTATACCTGTGGCTTGCCGGAAGACGGTTTGCCAGTCTGTTGGGGCTGGGACGATGCCGGTGATTTGATCCCACCCGAAGGAGAGAAGTTCGCATCTATCAGTAGTGGAGGCGCACATATCTGCGGCCTAAGAGAGGACGGTTCGATTCTCTGCTGGGGCACGAACTACCACGCGTTTGGGGGTGATCAGTATTTAGGTCAGTCGACCCCGCCTATAGGAGAGAGATTCGTATCCATTAGCAGCAGTCTTGACTCTACGTGTGGGTTGCGAGAAGACGGCTCAGTCATCTGTTGGGGCTCCGTGGGAGACCCAGAATGGAGCCGACCAGACGCTGGTGGGAGACTATATGCTGGTCATCCGCCCCCAGGAGAAAAGTTTACGCCCATCAGCAGCGGTGGCCTCCACACGTGCGGATTGCGAAAGGACGGCTCGGCTGTCTGCTGGGGAGTGAACCCGTACGGTCAAGCAGTCCCACCTTTAGGAGAGAAGTTTATGTCCATCAGCAGCGGTGGTCTCCACACTTGCGGGTTGCGAGAAAACGGCTCGGTTGTCTGCTGGGGCGCCCTCTATTATGCAGGAGAGAAGTTTGCAGCCATTAGTAGCGGCGGCCGGCACGCGTGCGGGTTAACGGAAGAAGGTTCAATTGTCTGCTGGGGCTACATATCAAATCCACCTGAGGGCGAAACGTTCGTGTCCGTTAGCAGTGGCAGCAATCACGCGTGCGCGCTGCGAGAAGATGATTTGGCTGTGTGCTGGGGAGAGTCTTTGGGGAATGACTGGACAAGCCCGCCTACGGGAGAAACATTCACGTCCATAGCGAGCGGGGGTGATCGAACGTGCGGGCTTCGAAGAGATGCAACGGTCCTCTGCTGGGGCGGACGAAAAGTGATTGAAGATTTAAAGCTGCTTGAAAACGAGAAGTTCCTGTCGATTAGCCGCGGTTTCCTACACACGTGCGGGCTACGAAAAGATGCGTCGGTTCTCTGCTGGGGCGAGATACGATTGGGGGGTCACTGGGGTTACTTTTATGGTCAGTCAAGCTCCTCTAAAGGCGAAGCGTTCGCGTCCATTAGCAGCGGTCGCTGGCACACTTGCGGCCTGCGACATGACGGAACGGTCGTGTGCTGGAGTGTCAAGGGCCACGCCATCATCTCAGATACTTCCGATCCGGCCTGATTCAAGGATGAGGCCAAGGCTTGTATGACGGTTCCGACGCACCCGCCAGGGTTCTGGTATGAAGACGAAGAGTAGTCACACCAAACCCAAAAAGCAGACACGCCCCCGCTACCCGCCCAGCGGGCTCGCGCCCTGTATCAGCCGGTTGATGTCGCCGGCGCTGATTACTACGATGGCGCTGACCAGCAGGGCCAGGCCAATCAGGTGCACCAGGCCTTCTTTCTCCGCAGGCACCCGCTTGCCGCGGCGGAGCCACTCCAACACCACGAACACCAGCCGTCCACCGTCCAGCATGGGGATGGGCAACAGGTTCAGCACCGCTAGGTTGATGCTCAACAGCGCGGCGATGGTCAGCCAGCCGATGAAGCCGCCGTCCCTGGTCACCTCGCCGGTTACCTGGGCGATGCCAATGGGTCCGGACAGTTCCGGGGCGGAGCCCTGGGACACTGCTCCGAATATCCCTTGCTTCATCAGCACCAGTGATTCCCAAGTGCTGACAAACCCTTGGGGAATGGCGTCCCATATAGGCTGAGAGCGGCTTTCTACCCGGAGGTCGGCCACCACCGTGGAGACGCCGGTGTACCAGGTGGGAGATCCGCCCTGTTGGAACCGCGGCGTCACCTGCACTGACAGATCCCGCCCGCCCCTGGCTACCAGCCATTCCATCATCGAATCCTGGCTGGCCTGGATAGCCGACGTCAGGTCCTCGGCTTGCTGGATGGCTTGGCCCCCGGCCTGGAGCACTATGTCCTCTGCCCGCAGCCCGGCAACATCCGCCGGCGAGTCCCTGGCAACCTCCCGCAGCACGACCTTGCCCTGAGTTTCGCCGATACCGATGCCCACAATCCAGCGTCCGGGGGGCCGTTCGAACCTGGGCTTGACCGGCGCTACTTGCCGCGCTCCATCCCGCTCGATCAACCAGTCCATTTCTGAGCCGCCGTTAAGGAACACCGAGCGTTGCAGGTCGAAACGGTTCTCAATGCTCGTTCCACCGGCTTCCAAGACAATATCCCCGGTCTGCAGTCCTGCGACGGCGGCGGGCGAGCCTGGGTTCACCTCACCGACCACTACACTGCCGACGGCCACGTCCCTAGGGACCATGAACAATATTGCGAAGACGATAATGGGCAGGATGGCGTTCATCAGGGAGCCTGAGACCAGCACTATGAAACGGGTGCCGGGGCCCTTACCAGCCAGGCTCCGGGGCACCGTGGGGTCGTTCTCCCCGGCCAGCCGTACAAACCCGCCGAGGGGTAGCCAGTTTACCGAGTAGAGCATGTCCGCCAGGACCAGCGAGCCGCCGCCCGCCTCCACCGCCTTGACCTTTCCTTCGTGCTTGAGCAGCCCGCCGGGGATGGCAAGCTCGCTCTGCCCAGCCGCAGCGGAGCCAGCGCCTTGGGAGCCGCGGCTGGGCCCCGCGCCGTCGATGATTCTGGCGACCAGGTTCCCGGAGGCGTCCTCGCTGGAATAGAGGGTCACTATCTGGCCGGGCGTCAGGCCGCCGGGACCTTCGACGTTGACGAATTGGGTGAAGGAGTCCATGGCGACCGTGGTGTTGCCGGTGTAGAAGCCCAAGGCCCGGGGCGGAAAGCCAAACCCAAACTCCAGGGCCTTGACGCCTAGGGCCTTGGCGGTGGCGTAGTGGCCGAACTCGTGGACCGCCACCAGCACCAGCAGCATAGGAAGCAGAGCGCCGACGGCGATTAGGACGGTTTCCATGGGGTCTTGGCCCTTAGCCCTGGGTCAGTTCGCCGGCCCGGGCCAACGCCCAATCGTTGGCTGCCAACACCTCTTCCGCGTTCCGGCCCGGCAGCGGTTCATGGTCGGACAGAACCCGCTCCACCACCCGGTAGATGTCGGTAAACCCGATCCTGCGCTGCAGGAAGGCGTCCACCGCCACCTCGTCTGCGGCGCTGAGCACCGTGGCATAGGTCCCGCCCTGTTGGGCTGCGTTCACCGCCAGGTTGAAGCAGGGGTACCGTTCCGGCTCCATGGGTTGGAAATTCAGCGAGTGGCTGATGCCGGTGTCCAGCTTGGGAATCATGTCGTTGGGGAAACGCTGGGGGTAGAACAGGGCATACTGTATGGGCAGGCGCATGTCAGGAGGGCCAAGCTGGGCCTTCACCGAGCCGTCCTCAAACTCCACCATGGAGTGGATGGTGCTCTGGGGGTGAATCACCACCTCTATCCGGTCCCAGGGCACCTGGAACAGCCAGTGGGACTCGATGACTTCGAATGCCTTGTTCATCAGCGTCGCCGAGTCAATTGTTATCTTCTGGCCCATTGACCACGTCGGGTGCTTCAGGGCCTGCTCCGGCGTCACTCCGTCCAATTCGTCCAACGGACTGGTGCGGAACGGACCGCCGGAGCCGGTTATCATCAGGCGGCTTATGGGATTGTCCTCACCCCGCAGGCACTGCCAGATGGCGCTGGGCTCGCTGTCCACCGGCAGCACGGCCCCGCCGTACAATGCTTCGAACTCCTTGATCATCTCGCCGGCCATCACTATCGGCTCTTTGTTGGAAAGCGCCACCAGCTTCCCGTGTTTCAGGGCATTGAGCGTCGGTATCAGGCCCACGTTGCCCATGGTGGCCATCATCACGGTGTCCACTTCCTCCAGGCACACCATGTCCTCCATGGGGGTGAGGGACACGCCGTTGGGCCACTGCGCTGGGGGGTTAATGCACCAGGCGTGCTTTGGGTGAAATTCCTCGATTTGCTGTTGCAGCAGGTCCAGGTTAGTCCCCGCCGCCAGGCCGACAACGTCGAATCTGTCGGGGAAGGCCCTGACTACGTCCAGGGTCTGGCGCCCGATGGACCCGGTAGACCCGAGGATTACCAGTTTCTTCATGGCTCGAACACCGTCGCCAGCAGATAGTACACGGCGGGAACGGACAGAACGATGCTGTCCAGCCGGTCCATCAGCCCGCCGTGACCTGGAATCAGGCTCCCGGCGTCCTTTACGTTGGACGCCCGCTTAACCCTGGACTCCAGCAAGTCGCCCACTTGGGAAAGCACACCTACTGTAGCACCGATGATTGCCAGTTGCCAGAGCGGAGATGACAGGCCGGGCAGAAATCCCAGCGCCAGGGCCGCCGCCGCGCAGGCCAGGCCGCCTCCGGCGCCCTCCCAGGTCTTGCCTGGACTGATGCTGGGGGCCAATTTATGCCTTCCCAAGACTTGCCCCACCAGGAATGCTCCCGTGTCTGCGGCAAACACCGTCAACAGGGCCAGCAGCAGCCAGTCCCGGCCAACGTCGCCGGAGTCACCTATATTGCGCAGGGCCAGCGCGTGGCCCAGCAGGAACCCGGCGACCACCGGGCCGCCGGCGAGAAAGCCCGCGGCGGTCAGGAAACGCTCGCCCCGGTAAAAGGCCACCAGCCACAGCAGGCTTACAAAGGCGCCCGCGGCCAGGATTCCCCCGGAGATAATCAGGAAATTGCTCAACCCCGAGGCAACCTGCGCTCCAAGCGCCCATGCCGCAACCCACATCGCGCCCAACAGCCAGGGCAACGAGTCCGTACCGGGAGGCGACAGCCGGTAGATTTCGCGGACGGCCAGTATCGCCGCCAGCAGCGTTAGGGCCGTCAGCCAGGGCGCCCCCCACCAGACGGCGGCCAGGATGACCGGCAGGCCCACCAGCGCCGTGACAGTCCGCAGGAGCAACGGTCAGTCCTCTGGATTAACCCTGCCGAAGCGCCGTTGGCGGTTGGCGAAGTCCGCCAGGACTTGTTCCAATTCGGCCGAATCCAGGTCGGGCCAGAGGGTGGGGGTGTGGTAGTACTCGCTGTAAGCCGATTGCCACAGCAGAAAATTGCTTATGCGCATCTCGCCGCCGGTGCGAATTATCAAGTCAGGGTCGGGCGTCCGGCCGGTGAAGAGGTAGCTGCCGAACAGGGCCTCGTCTACGTCGTCCGCCGCAACGCCGTCCCGCACCACCTGCTTCACCGCCTCCAGGATTTCGTCCCGCCCGCCGTAGTTGAAGGCCACGTTCAGGGTGATGCCCGAATTTTCCCGGGTCAATTCCTGGGCGTCGGCCACCGCCTCCTGTAGTTCCGGGCTCAGCCCGTCCGTCTTGCCGATGTGGACTATGCGGACGTTGTTGTCGTGGAGTTCCCGGGTCTGGTTTTGGAGGGCGTCGTACAGGATCTCGAGAAGCCCCTGCACTTCGTCCGCCGGACGGTTCCAGTTCTCCGTGGAGAAGGCGTACAGGGTGACGTATCGGACCCCTTTGTTGCCCAGGGTCTCCAGCACCTTGTGGACCCGGTCCACCCCAACCCTGTGCCCCTCCAGCCGGGGCAATCCCCGCTGGGTGGCCCACCTCCCGTTGCCGTCCATGATGAAGGCGACGTGGGCGGGGACCTTGGGCGAATGCTCCGACGACAGTTGCGGCGAGGCGGTCCGGACTTGCATGCTCAGACCTGCATGATCTCGGTTTCTTTGGCGGTGCCCACCTCGTCCACGGTCTTGGTGTGGCTGTCGGTGGCCTTCTGCAGTTGTTCCTGGGCCCGCCGGTTTTCGTCCTGAGAGATGGCCTTGTCCTTTTCCAGCTTGCGCAGGTTTTCCAGTCCCTCCCGGCGCACGTTGCGGACGGAGACCTTGCCCTCTTCCAGCTTCCGCTTCAGCAGCCTCACCATGTCCTGGCGCCTTTCCTGGTTCAAGGGCGGTATGGGCACGGTTATCACGTTGCCGTCGTTGGACGGGTTGAAGCCCATGTCCGACTTCATCAAGCTCTTTTCGATTTCACGCAGCGACTGCTTGTCCCAGGGCTGGACCATTATGGCCCTGGCGTCGGGCGCTGAGATCGACGCTATCTGCTTCAAGGGAGTGGGGACGCCGTAATAGTCCACCGAAATGTTTTCTATCAACGACGGCGTCGCCCGGCCCGTTCTGAGAGTGTTTAACTCCCGTTTCAGGGCATCGATGGACCGGGCCATCTTCCTTTCCACCTCGTCGAGGACTTTCTGGGGAGTCAACGCTGCTTGGCTTCCGCTATTGGCGGCCATGGTCATTCCCTCCCGCTGATGATTGTGCCTACAGGCTCGCCGGTCAAGATGGCAGAGATGCTTCCCGGCTGGAAGATGTCAAACACGATGATGGGTATTTCATTGTCCATGCACAGCGATATCGCGGTCGAGTCCATCACCGCCAGCCGCAGATTCAGGGCATCCATGTAGTCCAGCGTCTTGAACATCACCGCATCGGGGTTGGAACGGGGGTCGGAGTCGTAGACGCCGTCCACCTTGTTCTTGGCCATCAGCAGCACGTCGGCCCCGATGTCCAGCGCCCGCAGCGCGGAAGCGGTATCGGTGGTCATGTGCGGGTTCCCCGTGCCGGCGGCGAACAGGACTACTCGGCCCTTTTCCAAGTGACGGATGGCACGTCGGCGAATGTAGGGCTCGGCTACGGCTTGCATCTGGATGGCGCTCTGGGTCCGGGTGTCGATTCCCCGTTTCTCCAGCCCGTCCTGCAGGGCCAGGGCGTTGATTATCGTCGCCAGCATCCCGGCGAAGTCGGCGGTGGCCCGGTCCATGCCCTGTGATTCGGCCAACTGGCCCCGCCAGATGTTCCCCCCGCCGATGACTACCCCAACCTCGACGCCCATCTCGTGGGCTTCCTTGATTTGTTGGGAGACGTACCCCACGGCGTCGGGGCCAATACCGTATTGAGCAGAGCCCTGAAGCGACTCACCGCTTATCTTCAGCAGCACCCTGCGGTAACGGACTTGGGGTTTACTGTCTGCTGTCAGCTATTCTCCCAGCGCCAGCCGGCTGAATCGCACCACCCTGACGTTCTCGCCCAGCTTGGCCGCTACTTCCTGGATTACCTCTTCTATCGACGAGGAGTTGTCCTTGATGAACGGCTGCTGCATCAACGCCACCTGGGCGGCGGGGCGACTGTCCTCTTCTGCAATTTGGTCCTTGTCGATGTAGGCCGGGTCCATGGCCACCACCTGCATCGCTACGTCGTGGGCCAGGTCTTTGAACTCCGGGGTGCGGGCCACGAAGTCGGTCTCGCAGCCCAGTTCCACTATCGCTCCCACCCGGCCGCCGGTGTGGACGTAGGCTTCGACCAGGCCCTGGTTGGTAGCCCTGTCGGCCAACTTGGCGACCTTGGCGGCGCCCTTGATGCGCAGCGCCTCGGCGGCTTGTTCTATGTCGCCTTGGTTGGCTTCAAGGGCTTCTTTGCACTGCATTACACCGGCCCCGGTCTTCTCCCGCAGGGCCCGAATTGATTCGACGGTGACCTCCAAGTATTTCCTCCTGAGTGTCTATAGTTGGGCGCGTCCGCCCGCCCAGTTCGGTGGTCTATAGGCTGACGGTCTATTATTCAGGCATCGTCCGCAGCCGTCAGGCGTTTGCCCAACGCGGTTTCCGGTACAGTCCCGGCTTGGCGTACACAGCCCAGGGAATAGCTTTTCTACTGGTCCGTAGGAGCCTCTTCGGTTGCCTCGGTCTCCGCTGCCTCGGCTTCCGCCGAGAGCATCTCTTCTTCGATTTCCACCAGGTCCACCGGGCTCAGCGTCTCGCCTTCGCCCTCGCTCTCTTCGGATTCCTCCCCTTCTTCAGCGTCCTCCGTAAGCCCGAGGGCTTCCCGTTCGGCTTGCAGCGCGGCTTCACGCTGGGCCTGTCCTTCCAGGATGGCGTTGGCCATCCTGTTGGTTATCAGCCTTATCGAACGGACGGCGTCGTCGTTGCCGGGGATGATCTGGTCCACCTTTTCCGGGTCGCAGTCGGTGTCGACGATGGCGAATATCTGCACGCCCATGCGCTGGGCTTCTGCGATGCAGATATCCTCTTTGCCGATGTCGATGACGAACATCGCCGCAGGCAACTCGTTCATGTCCCGCATGCCGATGAAATACTTTTCCAGGCGGTTTAGGGTGTCCCGCAGCTTCACTCCCTCTTTCTTGGGCAGCACCCTGAAGTATCCCTGGTCCCGCTTCTGCTGCAACTCGATCATGTAGTTAATGCGGCTGCGAATGGTCTGGAAGTTGGTCAGCGTGCCGCCAAGCCAGCGCTGGTTCACGTACCACATACCGCAGCGTTCGGCCTCGCTCTGCACCACCTCCTGGGCCTGCCGCTTGGTGCCCACGAACAGCACCTTCCCTCCCGAGGCCGCCACCTCGACCATGGCCCGGTAGGCGTCGTTGATCATGCCCAGCGTCTGTTGCAGGTCTACGATGTGAATGCCGTTGCGCTGGGTGAAGATGTAGCGCCGCATGTGGGGGTTCCAGCGGCGGGTCTGGTGCCCAAAGTGCACACCCGCCTCCAGGAGGGACTTCATCGTGAGCGGTTCTCTGGCCGGAGCCGGTTGTGGCTCCGGGGGCCGCTCTGGGGCTTGTACCATATATCCTGCCTTTCTAGCGAATTAGCTTTCGATTTTGTTTTGCCGGACTAATCTCCGGCGGCAGCCTGGGGCCTGTCAAAAAGACAAATGACACCGCCCCGCGGTGACTATCCAGCGCGGTGACTGCCGGGTGGAAGTATATCATAGGGGCCGGACGCCAGCAACGAAACAGGGCGGCGCTGGAAGCGTGTTTCTCCTACGCCGCCCGCCATCCGCTAGCCAAAGAAGGCCAGGCGCACCACGTTCAATATAGCTGCGCCGTACAGCCCCGCCAGCAGGTCGTCGACCATAATTCCCAGACCGCCGTGCAGCCTCTCCAGCCGGCGGATGGGCCACGGCTTGGCTATGTCCAGCACACGGAACAATATAAAAGCGGCGGCCAGCCAGGGCAGCGTTTTCGGCAGCAGCAGGCAGGTGGCCCACATGCCCACGAACTCGTCCCACACCGCCCTCTGGGGGTCGGGGTCCTCGTCCGAGGTCATCCTGCCGGTCGCCCAGACTCCCACTAGGAAGCCGCCGCTGATCAGGGCGTAGAGGGCCGCCGAGTCTTCGGCTATGGGGGCGAAAGCGTAGATGAGCAGTGCCGCCAGCGCGCCGACCGTGGCGGGGGCCAGCGGCGCCAACCCCGTGCCAAAGCCGGCGCCAATCACCCAGGCCAGCTTGTCAGCAGCAGCTGCCAACGGACCTGTGTTCAAGCCCATGGGAGTTGTCCAGCCGGGAGTGGTTTCCGGTGGGCGGCGGGTGGGCTAACCATATCCCAGCCGGTGCAAGTCGTCCTCGTCCATGCCCAGGTAATGGCCCACCTCGTGCAGCAGGGTCGTCTCGATCTCCCGCTCCGCCTCCCGGCGGGTGGAGCAACTCCGCAGGATGGGTTGGCGGTAAATGACTATGCGGTCGGGCAACATCGGCTCGCCGCCATGCCTCTCCGGCAGCGGCACCCCCACGTATAGCCCCAGCAGGTTGCCTGCCTCTGGTCCCAGGCCCAGGGCATCGGGGTCGGGCCACTCTTCCACGGCGATGTCCACATTGCGGACGGATTGCAGGATCCGCTGTGGCACCCGTTGGTAGGCCTCGTGGACCAGGCGGACGAATTCCCGGCGCGACAAGTGAATCAACTTGCGGGCGCGACCTCCCGGCGTATCTTCTTCAAGATGTCGATGTTCTGTTGGTCGGGGCCTTTGCCCTCGAACCCGGGCACTTCCAGCAGGAAGGGCGTGTCTTGGAACGCCGGATTGCCCATGATGGCCGCAAAGCCTTCCTCGCCGATGAAACCGTCACCGATGTTGTCGTGCCGGTCTACGCCGGAGCCCAGGGGCCGCTTGGAGTCGTTGGCGTGGACCGCCAGCAGATTTGCCACTCCCACTTCCCGGTCGAACTCGGCGATCATCGCGTCGATCCCTTCCCTGGTTGCCATGTCGTAACCGGCGGCGAAGCAATGCTGGGTGTCTAGGCATACCTTCAGCCTGGGGCTGTCTATCGCCTCCAAAATCCGGCCCAGGTCCTCGAACTTGGCCCCTATGTGCTGGCCCATGCCGGCCATGTTCTCCAGGGCCAGCACTGGCCCCTCCGGCGAGTTCTCCAGCACTGTTTCAATGCTGGACACCACTTGGGGGAAGATGGCCTCGTAGCCTGCCCCGCCGTGGCTGCCAGGATGCACGATCACCCCGGCGGCGCCTATGGTCGAGGCCAGCCCCATGTAGTTGATCAGCGACTGCACTCCCTTTGCCAGCACGTCCTCTTTGGGCGTGCCCAGGTTGATCAGGTATATGGCGTGGAGGAACACCGGCCCCATTCCGGCCTCGGTCATTTCTTGGCGAAAGGCCTCCACCTCTTCTCCGGGGACCGGCTTGAAGGCCCAACCCTGGGGCGAGGACCCGAATATCTGCAGGGCCTCGCAACCGATTTCCACGCCGCGGCCCACCGCCTTGCTGATACCCCCGGCAGTGGATACATGCGCGCCTATTTTCATGCTCTCCTCCGCCGGAGCCGCTTGCCCGTGCTTGGCGACCGGCCAGAGCCTACCGGCTATGCTGCCCCGCCTCGGTTGTCGTTGTGGGCATAGGCCGAAGTGAGACCTGCCTGGATTCTCTACGCGGTGGGCTGCGGCTGGTATGGCTCGACCCGTATCCGGTCTTCACCCTTGCGCGCTTGTGCAAGGTCGTACGAGGTCTGACGGCGCAGCCAGAAGTCTGCACTGGACCATCCGGCCTTCTCAAGGCGTATGGCCATGTCGGGCGAGATCGCGGCATGGCCGTTCAATACCCGCGAGAGCGTGTGACGCGCAACACCCAGAACGTCCGCCGCCTCAGTGACGCTCAGGTCAAGGGGCACTAGGCAGTTCTCCCTGATGCTGCGGCCGGGATGAGGCGGATTCTTCATAGCCATGGTCTTTTCCCTCTCACTAATGATAGTCGACCAGATCGACGTCCCACACGTCGCCATCTTCAAATCGAAAGGTGAGCCGCCAGTTGCCCGAAATTGCAATGCTCCACAATCCTCTTCGGTCACCCCTTAGGGGATGCAGTCTGTAACCCGGCAGATCGATGTCGCTCGGCTTGCTGGCGGCATCAAGGTCCGCTAGGGCGAGAGCGATCCGGTCTAACTGGTCGGCGCCAATCCTGCTAGGGTCGCCCCGCTCATAGAGACGCCGGAGCCCTCGATGGCGAAACGACCGAATCATTAGGAGATTATACCGTGTATCGGTACAGGTATCAACCGCCTCAATCACCTGCCACCGATAGCTGGTCCAAAAGAAATGTTAGTCTTGGGCAATATGAAGTTGCCCCATTGCTGTACCAACCGCAATGTTGGTAACGGGCCATTGAGCGGCTGCCGGAGTCACCGGCGCGTCCTAGATTCTGTCTATTGCCACAGGTCGGGGTCGGGTCGTTTCATCAGTCCGAAGCCCAGGTATCCATACCAGATAACCAGCAGCACGTAGAAGCCCCGGGCCAGGGCGATAAAGGCGTCGCGGGCGTCGTTGTTGAGTATGGCTATCATGAAGAAGACCATAACGGCTAAGCTGACAAGGGCTGCCAACAGGGAAATTATCCGATTGAAGTCGTCTCTAGTGGAGAGGCCCAGAGCGAAAATGAAGCCGCCAAACCCAAGAGCAATCCCACCGGCGTAGAGGAGAGCGGAGCCGGTATAGTAGACGGGAACGCTTACCGAGAGGTCACTGGGTTGGGAGTCTGCCAGAATGAAGTCTATGCCGCCCGCTAGAATCCAGCCGGTCAGTCCGACGAAGACCATGAAGAAGCCCATCTGAACCAACGCCTTGCCGTTGCCCTGCAAGGTTACGTTCCGCATCAGCGCATAGAGGCCCGAGAGGATTAGGCTCAGGCTAAGGATTATCGCGATGTTGGTCACATTGGTCAGCGCGGCTTTGCCGCTCTTGGCTGTTATGGTGCCAACAGCGTCGGACGTCTCGGCGCTGTCTATCAGTAGCCCACCCGGCTCTACGAGAAAGAAGACGAAGGCGATTAACGGGCCGAATATGAGGGACAGCCCCGCCAGCCGATTCACGGATATTGTGCCCATGTTTGAACCTCCTTTGTGGGATGTCATGTGAGGGATCAGTTTGTTTTCAGGGCATGGCCTATCTAGCGGTAAGCGCGTCAGACCCCAGAAGCAACCGGAACCACTGGGACTACCCCCAAAGCCCCCTGGCCCGGCAGTGATTATACAGCGACGAACGTTTGGCTGCGCAACGGCGTGAAGCTATAATGCCGCCAGCAATGAAAGCGCTAGTGCTGAATGATCCCGGCGGGCCGTCTCCCATGTCCGTCGTCAAGGCGCCCGACCCCGTTCCAGGGCCGGGTGAGGCCCTGGTGCAGGTCGCCGCCTGCGGGGTCTGCCACCACGACCTGCTGGCCGCCAAGGGAATCCTCCGCCGGGGAATCAAGACCGGGGTCGTCCTGGGCCACGAGTTCTCCGGTACTGTCCTTGAAGTGGGAGCTGGGGTTGCCGCCGTAAACCCCGGCGACCGGGTGGTCGCTATTCTCACCGGCGCTTGCGGCCAGTGTGACCGCTGCCTTAACGGCCTGGAGCACCGTTGCCGCAACGGGCATGGCATCGGCCATAGTCATGACGGTGGCTTTGCCGAGTATGCGGTCGTTCCCGAGTTCAGCTTGGTGACCTTGGACGATGACGTGGACCTGCCCGCCGCGGCTCTCTACGCCTGCCCCATGGGGGTTGCGTTGCAGGGCCTGCAACAAGCCGGGCAGGTGCAACCCGGCGAGACCGTGGTGGTCACCGGGGCCGGCGGCGGCCTGGGTGTCCATGCGGTGCAACTGGGCGCGGCGTTGGGATCTCGCGTCTTGGCCGTCACGTCGTCTCCCGAGAAGGCTCCGCGGCTGGCCGCCCTGGGCGCGGACGAGGTGGTCGAGACTGGAGAGTTGGACTTCAGCGAGATAGTCCTGGCCCTGACGGAGGATGAAGGAGCGCAGGTGGTATTGGACACCGTGGGGTCGGCCCTCTTCCCCTCCAACTGGCGCAGCCTGGCCCAATACGGCCGCTGGGTGATGCTGGGAGAGGTGGCTGGCGGCAGGGTGGAACTGCCTCCCGCGGAGATAATCTTCCGCGACGCTCGAATCGTGGGATCCGCAGGAGTCTCCAAGGTCGCGGTCCGGCAAGTTGCGGAGATGATGTCCCAAGGGCTTGTGAAGCCCGTTGTCGCCGGCGCCCTGCCCTTGGAACAGGCAGAAGCGGCTTTCGAGACTATCGCCGGCCGGGGCGTCTTGGGCCGGATGCTGCTCGACCCCCGGTTGTAGTTTTACCTCGTCCTAGCGTCCAATCAGGTTCAGCAGGCTCCCCGCAGCCGCGGCGGACGCCCGGCGTCCCCGGCGCAGGAACCTACCTATGTCGCCCCGGTCCCACATCACCAGGAACTGGCTGGCGATGAATATGGAACTGTAGGTCCCCACCACCGCGCCTATGGCAACCACCAGCAGCAGGCCCCGGATGCTGGGGCCGCCGATGAGCAGCATCGCCAGCAATACGAACAGGGTGGTGAAGCTGGTGTTCAAAGACCTGCCAATGGTGTCCATGATGCTGAGATTGACCACGGCCCCCAGGTCCCGGTCGGGGGAACGGGACACGTTTTCCCGGATGCGGTCAAACACCACTATGGTGTCGTTGACGCTGTACCCGGCCACTATCAGGATGCCCACGATGAACATGGAGTTGACCTCCATGCCGATGACCTTGCCCAGGATGGCGAATACCCCCAAGACTATAATCACGTCATGCACTAGGGCCAGTATGGCGCTGACTCCGTACCGGTAGGCTTTGGGCACCCGCCGGAAGGCGTACCAGACGTAAAGCAGTATGAACACCGAGGCCGCGGCCACCGAATAGAACGCGGTGCGCACCGTCTCCGCGGCCACGATGGGCGATACCGAGGCGAACTCCACCTTGCTCCGGTCCAGGCCCAGGGACTCTTCCAAGTCCCTCTCTATGGCCTCCCGTTCTCCGTCCTCCAGCAGGGTGGTCCTTATCTGGAAGTCCCCCCCGCCTACCCCCTGAATCAGTGCCTCGGGGTGGCCCAACTGGTCCATTCGCACCTTGATTTGTTCTTCACTCACGTCTCTGTCGAAGCCGCCTATCAGTATCGAGCCGCTGGAAAAGTCGATGCCGGCCTTCAATCCCGAATCGCCGGACAGCCACCCAGGCGGCGCAATCAGGAAGACCAATCCCGGCAGGATAATCAGGGCGGAAAAGAGGAAATACCATGCCCGTTTTCCTACTACGTCTATCATGGTTAACCCCCTCTGCCCGGCGTCGGAGCAGCCCGTGAGACGCCTTCCGGGGTGAATAAGCTGACCTTATTGCGAAAGCCGGCCCAAGCCATCAATTGGAGCAGATTGCGGCTGAGCACCACCGCGGTGAACATGCTGAGCAGCACTCCTATGCCCAGGCTTATGGCGAAGCCCGTGACCAGCCCGCCGCCCAGCCGGTCGCCGAACCACAGCAGCACCCCGCAGGTGATGAGCGTGGAAACATTCCCGTCACGAATCGCCGGCCAGGCCCGGTTGAACCCGACCTCCATCGAAGAAGCCAAGGTCCTGCCTACGCGCATCTCCTCTTTCATGCGTTCGAATATCAACACATTGGCGTCGACGGCCATTCCGATGGACAGGATGAAGCCCCCGATGTGGGAAAGGGTCAACGTGATGGGAACCAGCTTGAATATCGACAGTTCCACCACCGCGTAGAATATCAGGGCGACTGCAGCCGCCACGCCCGCCATGCGGTAGTAGGTCACCATGAACCCTATCACCAGCCCCAGGCCGATAATCCCGGCGATGAGGCTGTTGCGCAGCGATTCGGCGCCCAAAAGGGCGCTTACGTCGTTTTCTTGTATCAGCTTCAGCGGCACCGGCAGGCGTCCGGCATCCAGTTGTATGGCAAAGTTGCGGGCTTGCTCCCGGCTGAAACCGCCAGTGATTACGGTCACACCGTCTCGTATGTGCGCCCGTGCTACCGGGGCCAAAATCTCCCGGTCGTCTAGGAACACTGCTATGCGCTTCGTGTCCTGTTGAGTCCATATCTCTCCGGTCAGGTCGCTGAAAATTTCGGTGCCCCGGCCGTTGAAGTGGACGACCACCTCCCATTCGATTCCCACCTGGCTCGCCCGGGCATACGCATCGGAAAGGTCATCCCCCGTCAATCCGATGTCGCGGTCGGTGAACTGGGTGCAGGTTACCGGGTCTACGCAGGTCCGTTCTTTGAACTCCAGTTGGGCCGTCTCCCCTATCAAGGCCTTGGCGTCGTCGATGGCGCTGCTGACTTGGAACCCATTCTCCGCCAGCCCCCCAAAGTTCTCCGCCAAAGCCGCTTGGGCCGCCTCGCGCTTTGCGGCATTGACCGTAGCCGACTCGACCCTGTAAGTGCGGCTGTCCAACTGCTCTATTTCCACGTCCTCGTAGCCGGCATCGGCCAACACCGACTGCACAGTCGGGCCGCCGTCTATGGTTGTGATTGGCTCCGCGAATACTATCGAGGTGATCGAACCGCTGGCCCCCGGAAGCTGGACTATTATCCGGTCGTCGCCAAAGCGTTGAATCACCGGCTCGTCGGTACCGAACAGGTTGACCCGCCGGTTGATTATGTCCAGGGCTCCGTTCATTTGGTCCGAGGTAGGGACATCGATGGTGTCTGCTTCAAACGAGGTGATGGCGCCCAGGTGCGCTTCCACCGTTTCCTGGAATCCCGTCCGCCTCGGGTCGCCCGCGTCCAAGACTTCCGGCGTTTCCAGGCGGAACCCGGTGAACCCGATGGACTGGTCGACAGTAGCTTCCAACTGTAGGTCTTCCTCGCCGAACCGCAGGCCCGCCAAAGCGTTCTCCACGTCCTCGACGGTCACCTCGACTGAAGGATCATCTTGGAAGATTACGTGGAACTGCGTGGTGGAGTCGACGTTGACCGCCCGCAACGACGTGATCTCCACCGGCCAGTCCTTGAGGGTGCTCAGCGCCCCTCCCAAGGATGACCGAAAGTCCGTCACTCTCGGGTCGTCCTCTTCCAGCGAAGCGGCGCTTACTCGCACAATTGACGCCAAATCACCGCCCCGAGGCAGCAAAGTGAACTCTCCCAGCGGCGCTTCATCATCACCGAAACCGAGCCCGGTGAGCGTCTCCGTGAGCAATTCCGCGTCGATGGGCTCCTGGAAGCTAATGTCCATGCGGGTGCCCGTATCGGCTTGGTAAATCAACTGCCCGCCGCCCCGGAGGTCCAGGCCCAGCTTCAGCCCCAGCGGGCCCGTGCCTTCTCGCTGCAGGCCCACGCCGGGAAGGTCGATGTTTATGTGCTTGAAGGCCAGGGCGGCGAAAGCCAGTCCGAACATCAGCACGACCAAGACAGACAGACGGATGCTTCGGTCTCGCGTGGAAGGCGGAAAAAACGCCCAGAACAGGAACCGAATGGGTGCGGACAACAGCTTGAGGAGCATACGCTATTCGCCGGCCTGTCCTTCAGTCAGCGTTCCGGCCGCCAGGGTCAGGGCCTCTTCACGGGTGGCGATTTCCCCAGCCGCCCGCGCTTCTTCCACCCGGTCCAGTATCGTTCCGATCATCGGCCCGGGGCCAAGGTTGAAATGCTGCATCAGTTCGTTCCCGTTGACTAATGGTTTGATGCGGCCGGACACCGTCGGCTGCATACCCGTCTGCAAAATGTGCGTGACCATTCTAGCATGGCCGGCCCAGTCTTCCGGGTCAATTTCCGGGCCCTTCGCGGCGATATAGTCGGCCTGGCACAGGTAGAGCGTGTCTATGGCCGTGTCCTCCAGGTCTCTAAAATACCTGTAAATCGCTCGATTTGTCGGAAATTCCACCCCTTGCATCATGTGGGCCGGGCGCAGGTGATGTTCCACCATCTTTGCCGCCATCTCGACGCCTTTGGAGCCGACTCTCAACTGTGACAGCCTCCGGGACGTCATCTCCGCCCCGACCTCGGAATGGTCTGGAAAGCGGGTGCGTCCGGTCTCGTCCACCTGTTTCGTCCTGGGCTTGGCGATGTCGTGAAACAGCGCGGCCAGCTTGAGCAGCGTGCGCCTGGAAATGCCGCCGCTTACCTCCTGGCTGAAATGCTCCGCCGTTTCCGCAGTCCAATACACCAACGTGTAAATGGGCGAGTGCTGGTGCCCCTGGGTGATTCTCTCAGCGCTTTCCACCGAATGCATCAGGTGCCCCCAAACGTCCCAATAGTGCATCCGGGGCTGCTCCACACCCTTGGCTTCCGCCAGTTCCGGGATAATCCGGCACAGCAGGTCCAGCCGGTCCAAGGCCTCAAGGCTGCGCTTGGCGTTATCCAGGGCAAGTATGGCCAGGAATTCGTCCCGCACCCGTTCCGGCGCGACCTGGCAGATGCAGGACGCGTCGGCCTTCGCCTGTTGCGCCGTCTGCGGGTCAATGCGGAACCCTAAGGATGAAGCCAGCCGCACCGAACGCACCAGCCGGGCCGGGTCGTCACGGAAGACGCCGAGGCTGACGGCCCGGACCACTTTTTCCAGCAGGTCCCGCCGTCCGTTGAAGGGGTCGATGACCTGCTCGGCCTGCGCCGCGGATTCCCAGGCAGACAGCGGGAGAGCCATGGCGTCGATGGTGAAGTCACGCCGGGCCAGGCCCTCTTCGATGCCCCCCGGCAGCGCCGCCAGGTCCACCGTCCACCGCCCGGCCTTGGAGTCTTTCACGACCACCCTGGCGATGCCCCGTTCCGGGCTGAGGGGCACGAAAGACCCGCCCAGCGCCCCGGCTAGTTCCCGCCCCGCAGACTGGGAATCGGCAGCCAAGGCTATGTCCACGTCCCGTCCCTGAGGGCGCGCCAGCAGGGAGTCCCGCAGGGAGCCGCCCACCAGGTAGGCGGGGATACCCAAGCCCGCAAAGTACGCTTTCAGCCTTGTAATCAAAGTGGTGCCGAAAGCCGCGTCACTGGTCCCCATCGCCTGTCCCGGACGAGACTGGGGTGCGGCTCGCCTCTTCTTCTGCTTCCTCCTCTTCGTCCTCCTCGCCTTCTTCAGCGGGGGTCACTTTCCACAGGCTGTCCGGCGAGGCCAGCCGGTCTATGAACAATACTCCGTTCAGGTGGTCTATCTCGTGCTCCAGGGCCTGGGCGAACAGTTCCTCCGCCTTGATTCGCTTCACTTTGCCGTCCAGCCCCGCTGCCCTGACCCGCACCTTTACCGAGCGTTTGACCATGCCGCGGTAGCCCGGAATGCTCAGGCAGCCTTCCACCACCTCCCTCTCACCTTCTTGCTCTATGATTTCGGGGTTGACCAATACAATGGCTTCCTCCCAATCGGGAAGCTGTATCACCGCAACCTTCTGCAGAGACCCCACCTGGTTGGCGGCCAGGCCCACCCCGAAGTGGGCGTGCATGGTCTCGACCATGTCGTCGGTGAATTTTTTCAGGTTCGTCCTGTCTCTTCCGATCTTCTTGGCCTGCTGGCGCAAGATGGGGTCGGGCAGAGTACGCATTTGCAACACCGTCACTGTGGGCCACCTCCCGCCGGCCGCAACGCAGTCCCGAAGGCCGCATTTGCCGGCGCCGATTATGCTGGTCGCATCAAGGCGAAAATTATATCCAAGCCAATTTCAGGGTGTAAAGCCGGGCTAAAGCACGTGCGCCGGGTCCATGTCTATCGTCGTTCCCTTGGGAACCGCGCTTCCCTCTAGGAACCGGTGCAGGTTGCGCCCCCGCAGTAGCAGGTGCCATCGGTACCGCCCCCGCAAGCGCGAGGGGACGCCCGGCGCCGGCCCCACCACCTCAACGTCGGTCAGTCCTTCGGCGTACACCCGGTGGCGGAGCTGTCGCGCCATGGCGACCGCCTGGCGCTGGCACATGGTGGCGTTGACGTCCTGGTGCACCAGGTGGGCCATTTGGGAGAATGGCGGGTTTCCCAACTCCCGGCGGGACTGGACTTCCCGCTCGAACATTGCCGGGTAGTCCTGCGCGGCGGCGGCGGCTATCGCGTAGTGGTCCGGTGTGTAGGTCTGCACCAGGACTCGCCCCGGCGTCGGCCCCCTTCCGGCCCGGCCTGCAACCTGGCACAGCAGGCTGAAGGCCCGTTCCCCCGACCTGAAGTCCGGCAGGTACAGCCCGATGTCGGCCAGGATTACCCCCACCAGGGACACGTTGGGCAGGTCCAGCCCCTTGGCCACCAGTTGCGTGCCCACCAGCACCTGGGTCTCGCCTCGTTGCATGCGCCCCATGATGTCCTCGGCGCTGGAGCCGGCGCGGGTGGCGTCGGCGTCCCAGCGCTCGATACCGATCCCCGGCAGCAATGCCGATGCTTCCTCCACCACCTTCTGGGTCCCGACGCCCAGGCCGCGGATTCTCTTTCCGCCGCAGCCCCGGCAGCGGCCCGGCATGCGCGCCAGCCGGTTGCACCGGTGGCAAAGGAGCCGTCCGTGGGTCGCATGGTAGGCCAGCGACACCGAACAGCGCGGGCAGGTCGCCACGTGGCCGCAGTCCCTGCACTGGACCATGGGCGCGCTGCCCCGGCGGTTCAGGAACAGAATGGCTTGGTTTCCGCCGTTTATGCAGTCCCTTAATGCCTGGGAAAGCTCGCGGCTGAAAATGCTGCGGTTCCCCTCTCTAAGTTCCTTCCGCATGTCGCAGACCTGCACCTTGGCCAGTCCCCGGCCATTGCCGCTGTTGGCCCCGGCAATGCGCCGCGGCAGTTCCAAAAGACGGTAGCGGCCCCGCCGGGCATGGTAGTAGCTTTCCACGTCCGGCGTTGCGCTGCCCAGCACCACCGGAGCGCCGGTGAGCCGTGACAGTTCGAATGCCGCCGTGCGGGCGTGGTACAGGGGCGCCGCCTCTTCCTGCTTGTAGGTCCACTCGTGTTCCTCGTCGATGACAATCAGCCCCAGCTTGGGCGTCGGGGCGAACAGCGCGCTGCGCGGGCCGACGATTACGTCGCATTGGCCGTCCCGAATTTTCCACCACTGGTCGAACAGTTGCCCGGGCGTCAGCCCACTGTGCAGCACCGCGACCCGGCCCGGAAACCGGGCATTGACCCGTTGCTGCGTCTGGGGCGTCAGCGCGATCTCCGGCACCATGAAAACCGCCTGCTCTCCCCGGGCCGCCGCGTGCTGGATCGCCCGCAGGTACACCTCGGTCTTGCCGCTGCCGGTCACCCCGTGCAGCAGGAACACCCTGGGCGTTCGCTCCCGGTTGTCCATGGCCTCGGTTATTCGCGCCGCGGCGTCGGCCTGCTCGGCAGTCAAGGTCGGCTGGGGGGCTACTTCAGGCCAGGCCGTCGGGGGCGGATATTCGCGTTCGATTCTGACCCACTCTCTTCCCAATAGCCCTTTCGTGATTAGGGCTTCCGCAACGCCATTGCCGAACTGCTTGTTGGCCAGGGTAGCCGGATATGGCGCCGCCGTTTCCCGCACCGCTCCCAGCAACTCCTGCTGCCGGGCAGACAACTTTTTCTCATCCGACGCCCCTGGGACATGGTAGGCAGGGCCGGCCAGCAGGTAGCTTTGGTAGCGGGGCGCTATCCTGGGCCGCGGCAACTCCACCCGTCGCCGCACCAGTCCCTTGTGCAACAGCCTGGACAACTCCCGGTTGCCGTTGCGGCCCAAAAGACGGGCAAGTTCTTCTTCCGTCAGTACGGAGGCGGTCTCCAACTTTTGAAGGGCTTCCAGTGTCTCAGGACGCAGCCCCGACAGGTCCACGTTGTCCCCTGATGCCGGAAAGACCCGGGACCGCACCTGCCGCTCGAATCCGGGAGGCAGCAGCGGCGCTATCGCAGCGAACAGGGAGCACAGATAATAGCGGCTCAGCCAACGGGCCAGGTCCAGGTGCGCCGCGCTCACCAGCGGGGCGGGCTCGATGGGCTGGAGGATGTCTTTGGTGAGTTCTACCTGCGGGGCCGCCGCCAGTTCCACCACCACCCCCTGGGCCGTCCGCCGGCCAAAGGGGACCCAGACTAGCTGTCCTGGCGTCACGTTGAAATTAGGGGGGATGCTGTAGGAAAAGGTGCGAGAGTGGGCCACCGGCGCGTCCACCGCCACCTCTGCATACCTCATCCTATCCAACTTCTCCAAGCGTCCGACGCGCAAAGCCAGGCTGTCGCCGATGGCCGAGGCGCCGTAAGGAGTACCGGGGAATTGAGGCTACTCTTGCGGTTGAGCTTGCTTCTGCGGCCTGCGAAAGGTCGTCTTTTCCTTGATGCGCGCCGCCCTGCCTTGGAGGCCGCGCAGGTAATACAGCTTGGCCCGGCGTACTGCGCCCCGGCGGGTGACTTCCAGTGAATCGATCAGGGGCGAATACAGCGGGAAAATCCGCTCGATTCCTATCCCCCCTGAGATCCTCCGCACCGTAAAGTTCGCGGAGGGACCCTTGCCGTTCTGCAGGCGGATGACCACTCCCTGAAATGCCTGCACCCTCTCCCGCTCGCCCTCGCGAATGCGGAAGTTTACTCTAACGGTGTCCCCCGGCCCGAATGGGCTGATTTTCTCGTTGGCTTCTGGCTTGACCAGCGATGCTGCTTCCAAAGTAAGTTGTCTGCCCGTTTATAGATTTCTGCGCTGTGGCGGGCCCGACCCGCCGTTTTTCACCTTGTGGAGTATACAGGGTTATCCGGGCCGCTTCAATGGCCGGCGGGCCCGCTCCCCGCGGCTTGCAGAGGCTACCGCAAGGCTGTGACTATCAGTTGTCCGGTGGGGGTCAAGCCCCTTAGCCCCGTTTCTCGGTCAACCTGCCGGACAGGTACTTGTGGATGACGCTGGACAGCAACGTCTGGTAGGGTATCCCCTCTTCCCTGGCACGCGCATGTACCAGCATATAGTCTCGCTCGGTTACCCGCAGATTCACTCGCCGGGTCTTGTTGAAAGTGTTGCGCGCCGCCTGACGGGCCGCCCCGACTTCGCGGTCAGCCTCAGGAGCAGAGGGCAACTCCCCTCGCTCGAATCGGTCCAGAATGTCTCGCTCTTCCTCGCTCAACTCGACGTTCACGATGACAGTCTCCTTCTGTAATCTCTGGCCGCCTTCCGGCTGGGGATAATCGTCTTGAGAAAACGGGCGCCGTCGGCCTCTATCACGAACGGCACAAGATAAATGTATTCTTGAACTGATACAACGTATATCTGCTGCCCAGGATAGCGGCTCTGGTTCGGGTGTTCCAGTACATCGAGCAACCCACCCTGCTCTATGGCGGATACGATGCCCTCGAACGAAATACCGCGGTGCTCAACGAGTTGCTGGTTTTTCTCGATGCTCCATTCAAAGGCAACATCCATGTGGATATTGTCGCACTATGTGTGCATTTTGCCAACACTCAGCCCTGTACCCCCCCCCCCCCCGAGTCAAATGGTCAATTGAGGATGACTACTGCGGTGGAAGCGCAGGTGACAGCCGTCCCGCCGCCTCCAACCTTGACACCCCCGCCCCCAGGGTTACAATCGCCCCTAAAGCCAGCGCAGGTGTCAATCAGGAGGGACCGCCATGCCATACTGCACCAGGGGCGACGTCAGTATTCACTACGAAGACCACGGGTCGGGGTTCCCGCTTCTGGCAATCCCCGGCGGAGGCTTGAACTCCGTGCTTACCGGTTGGCCCACCCAGGTGTTCAACGCCATGGAGGCGTTCAAGGACGACTTCCGCTGCGTCACCATGGACCAGCGCAACGCCCCCGGCGGACACTCCACCGGCCCAGTAGAGGTCGATGACCCGTGGGGCGCCTTCGCCGACGACCAGCTTATCTTGATGGACCACCTGGGCATAGATAAGTTCCTGTTCATCGGCTACTGCATCGGCGGGCCCTTTGCCATGAAGCTCATGGAGCGGGCGCCGGAGAGGGTTGTAGCAGCCGTGCTTTGCCAGCCCGTCGGGCACGCGAGCAAGACGCCGGATTACATGTATGACTCAGGGTTGGAGAACTGGGGCCCCGAGATATGCGCCCGGCGGCCCGAGGTGACCATGGAGATCGTCGAGCAGTACCTGCACAACCTTTACCGCGTCCAGCCCGACTTCCTCTACAGCGTGTCCCGGGAATTCGCCCGCTCGTGCCAAACGCCCATGTTGATTATGCCCGACGACACCCCCGCCCATTCTTACGAGGCGGCCATGGAACTAGCGGCTATTGCGCCCAAAGCCCAGGCCACGGTGTATCCCTGGAAAGAGTCGGAAGACGTGTACGCCAGGACCATAGAACAGGTGCGGGAATTTCTGTTGGCCCACCAACCCACGGGCGCAGCGCGCTGACCTGCTTTGCATAACCCGGGTTGTCCGTTCGCCCTGAGGGAAATCGAAGGGTTAATGGACAACCTCCCCCACAAGTTATTCGGGCGCCTGCCCGCGCCGGCTTGGCCCTAGGCCCCGGCCCGCTTCACCACTGGGAGGACTCCTCCGAATATACGTGGTCGGGCAGCCTGTAGCTGATCCCCGCCTCTTCCAGCACCGAGGCCTCCAGCAGCGACGTGAACCTGGTGAAGTTGGAGTTCTCCATTCTGTCTCGGCTCAACTTGGCCAGAAGGTGCTTGTAGCGTTCCTGCATCCTGAATATGAACAACGTCCCCAAATTGAGGTCCGGGGGGTACATCAACTGGTCCGCCATCCTGTTGCCGATCAGGGCGCGGGAGACCTTGAACACGTAGCTCGCCAGCCTGCGGCGCTCCACCGGGTCGTTGATGTCGATGACCAGGGGGGCAGAGTTGACCAGCGAATTCGCCATGACGACGCACTCCGGCGAGGGTGGCGGCTCGCACATGAACCCGATTCGGCGCAGGTGCCGGGCATCTTTCTCGTCCCGGAACAGTATCGAGGAAGGTATGCCCATGACGTGGCCGGTGTACCGCCAAACGGCCATGAAGCTTTTGCGCTCCTCGTCAGTGTAGTGCGCCCCCAGGCGCTTCATGTGGTCCAACAGCCTGGCCGAAAAGGACGTGATGGCGAATCCCAGGTGGGCCGAACTGACTGGCAGGCCCCACGCCGCGTAGTCCCATTCGTCGGAGCCCCCCAGCAGCCGTCTCAGTTGGGCGTGTACCAGCCGTATCCGCACCGACAGCTTCCAACCGTCCCCGTCCCTACCCAAGCCGTCGGGCATGAATACCTCGATCATGTGCCGGTTGTTTTGCCGCAGCCTGCGCACTCCCTGGTCCCGCACCCGCCCGGTGATGAAGAAAGACTTCGCGATATTGGTGGCGAACCCTTCCACCAACGTGCCGCCGACAAATGCTCCCAGGATGAGATGTGAGTTCCGGTGGAACATGCGGATGCCGGGGATGAATGAGTCAAAATCCACCCAGTCCGGCGCTTTCTCCGTGTCTTCGAAGAATTCCCGCGCCGATGGCGGGGCGTCCGCGAGGCTGTCCCAGTCCCGCTCGTGCAGCATCGCTTGAAACAAGATTGCTTGCTCCTGTCTCGATACGCTGGACAGGTCTTCCATCATGGCGTCGGCCAGGGGGTCCCCAATCAGCGTGTGGGCGACGTAGTTCGCGGCCGTCTCCGGCGCAATTTTACGCGCCTTCTCGTACCCCGCCCGGTAGTCGGTGGGTATGTTAGCCGGCTCTTTCATAGGAAAGTCGGGGGGGGGGGGGGGGTAATTATCATTCGCCATAACTTTCGCCGCCTCAGGGCTTTTCGGCTTCCACCCTCAAATCGGGCAGCCATCGCAGCCAGGACGGCAGGTACCAGTTGCCCTTCCCCAGCACTTCCATGGTCGCCGGCACCAGCACCGACCGCACCAGCGTTGCATCCAGGAATATGGCCACGGCCAGCCCGAACCCCACTTGCTGGTTGATTATAGTCTTCCCCGAGGCGAACGCGCCGAACACCGCCACCATTATCAGGGCCGCCCCGGTTATCATCCCCCCCGTTGATTGCAAGCCGTAGGCCACCGCTTCGGCGTTGTCCCCGGTCTCGTCGTAACGTTCCCGGATGCGGCTCAGCAGGAACACGTGATAGTCCATGGACAGGCCGAACAGTATCGAGAACAGGAAAAGCGGTATCCAGGCGTCGATGACCTCCGCCTGCTGGAACCCCAGCAGGTCCGCCGCCACGCCCTTCTGGAACACCAGCACCATCAGCCCGTAGGCCGTGCCCACCGACAGCAAGTTCATGATGACGGCCTTGATCGGTATGACTATCGACCGGAACACCAGCATCAATATCAGGAAGCTGCACCCCAGCACGAAGGCGAAGACGATGGGAGTGTACACGTCCACCGTGGAGAATACGTCCGCCGCAATGGCGGACACCCCGCCCACCAGGGCCTTGGCCTCCACGCCCTCGAAGGCCGCGGGGATAAACTCGTCTCGTATCTCGTTCACCACGTCCACGGCCTCGTGGCTGCGCGGCTCTCCATGGATGTAAACGGTGACCAGCGCCAGGTCGCCGGTTTCGCTCACCTCGGGCTCCGGCGAAGCCACCGTCATTGCCGGATGCCCGTTCAATGATGCTTGCAGTTTCTCAATGGCCGACTGCACCGGCGGGCTGTCTATGTCTCCCTCGATAACTATTTCCGTGGGATTCACAAGGCCGAATGAAAACTCCCTCTCCATCACGAAGAAGGCCTCCCGGCTCTCTGCGCCCTCCGGGAACACGTCCACGCCGTTCAGTCCGGTGTTGATTTGGAAATAGAAGACTATGGCCACCACCATCGGCGCGCCGACAGCCACGATGCTGATATGGGGGAACCTCATCACCACCCGTGTGGTCCGGTGCCAGAAGCCATGCTCTGGAACCGACGAGGCCCCTGACCCGCCGGAAAGCCCGCCCCCCGCCTTTCCCAGGAACGGCACCGCCAGCCGGTTGATTCTCTTGCCGTGCAGCGCCAGGTTGGCCGGCAAAAAGGTGAGGGTGGCGGCCAACGCCACGAACACCACAAGAATCGCTCCCGTGGCCAACGACTGGAAGAACGAAAAGGGCACCAGGAACATCCCGAACAGGGCAATGATCACCGTCAGCCCGCTAAACAGCACGGTGCGGCCGGCCGTCTCCCCGGCCCGCTCTATGGCCGCCGGTATGTCCAGCCCCCGGGCCCAACTCGTCCCGGAACCGGGACACGATGATGAGCGAATAGTCGATACCCACCGCCAGGCCGACCATGATAATCATCAGCGTAATGAAGAAGATTAACTCGAATGCCTGCCCCAGCAGCGCCGTTATGCCCAGGGCGACGATTACGCACACCAGCGACAGCCCGATGGGCATCAACGCCGCAACCAGCGTGCCGAAGAGGACTACCAGGATGATTAGGGCCACCGGAATGCCCACCCGCTCCCCCTGCCGCAGGTCGCTCTCCGCCAGTTCGTTCTGCTCCAGGGCTATGCTGGCGTCGCCCACCACCAGGGTGTCGAAGCCATCCCCTGTCCCTGCTTGGTGGACCACCTCCAGGACTTCCTCGATGTTCTCCAGCGTGTGGTCGAAGTCGCCGGCCAGCGTCAGCCGCATTATCGTCGTCCGGCGGTCGGCGGAAACCGTCTGTTCCCGCAGGGCCTGCTGCTCATCGGTCAGCAACGGGAGCAACGCCTCTGGAACGAAGTAATGCTCGACCGTGGCCACCAGTTCCAGGCCCCCCAACTCCCCGGCCAGCGCCTCCACCTTGTCCCGGAACTCGGCATCCTCCACGGTGAACGAGTCGGACTGGACGATGACGATTTCGGTAACCGGCTTGGGCCCCCGCAGGTTTTCCAGCAGGCTTTCGGCCTTAGACGACTCTGCACCCCCACCCAGCTTCATTTCGGTCGTAGTCGCGTTGTCCAGGGCGTCGGTGAACCCAAAGTTCAGCCCCAGCCCGGCGTCGTCGGCCAGGATTCCCCCGGCAATGGCCAGCGCGCCCCATACGGCGACGACCACGATGGCGTTTCGCGCGCTAATGCGGGCCAGAAATTTGGTCAAAGCAAAAACCCTCTAGCTCAATTACCGGGCGGTTCAAGCATACCCACACAATAATATCATCATTATTACATCACTGGCTCGAATCTAAGACCGCAGGTTGGCCTTCTTAAGTAGGCGGCGGAGCGTTTTTAAGGGGGTCGCGCCTCAAATTGACCCGCCAAAGGCGCCGTAGTATATTCTCGGCCATCCGCGGTTAGTATATACTGCCTGGGGAACAACGCCCTTACGCTCCCCCCGGCGGACAAAAGACAACGGAGGCAATCGTGAAGCGGTTCAGAATCTCGGCCATCGACCCCGTGCCCTTGGGCCCCGCCCATCCCGTAGACGGTTGGACCGGCGATGAAGCCCACCGCACCCGTCAGCCCATGTTGCCTAGAGGGGCCAGCGAACACTTCGCTGCCAGCGTGGTGAACTTCGACAAGGGCGCCACCACCGGCTGGCACACCCACACCACCGACCAGATTCTGGTCATCACCTTGGGCAACGGCTACGTGGCCAACGAACACGAGCAACTGGAAGTCGCCGTGGGCGACGTGGTGCAGATCCTGCCCGGCGAAAACCACTGGCACGGCGCCGCCGCCGATTCCTACATGTCCCACATCACCATAACCGGCCCCGTTGGATAGCCGGAGTCCGGCTGCCCGTCAACGTCTGGTCTAACAGTTCGTGGAACTCTCGTCTGACAATCATCTCCGCCGGCGCCCTTCCATTTCAGGGCAGCCGGTCCCCCTGTTTTGGGACCCGCGAGACCCGCGCCGCATTAAATCAATCTGCCAACCTGCGCCAGGGACGGAGGCGTCGCCGACGCGCTGTGCGTCCTCAACCATGCCGGCAGCGCCTTGGCCCGGCGCTCCCGTCTCCTCCTGGGCGCTCAGGCCGCCGGCGGACTAGGAGAAAAATCTTCATGCAAAACGGCATGCACCTGACCATACGCGGCAAGCGCTTTCACTACTCCTGGCTGCGCGACCATTGTTTGTGCCCTGAGTGTTTCCACCACGACTCCTCTCAAAAGATCTATGACATAGGCGTCGACCCCGCTCCCGCAGAGCCGGTGTCCGTGGACGAGACTTCTTCCGAGTTGCGCATCTCCTGGAACGGCGCTGGGCGTCACGAAAGCGTATTCCCCATTAGCTGGCTGCTCGAACATTCCTACGACCCCGCGCCGGATTCCCATCCGCCCGTCGAAACCGTCCTCTGGGATGCGGCCCGCCTGGACGCTCACCCGCCTGGATACTTCGACGCCGCGACCGCTCCCTTCCAGGCCTGGGCCGGTCAAATTCCCGCCCTCGGTTTTGCCGTCGTCCACAACCTGAGCGGCCCAGACCTCCACTCCTGGATTGGCAACGTCGCCCCCATACACCAGACCGAGTACGGCGTCACCTGCCGGGTCAGGCCCACGCCCCAGGCCAAAGACCTGGCCCTGTCCAACGCCGGCGACAGCCTGCCGCCCCACACCGACGGCTCCTACCGGTGGGGCGAAAGACTGGTGCAGTTCCTCTACGCCCACTCCAACGACGCCTCCGGCGGCGACTCGGTCCTTGTAGACGGCTTCCGCGTGGCACAGGACTTCCGCCGGCAGCATCCTCGCGAGTTCGACCTGTTGACCTCCACCCGGGTCCAGTTCCGCCAGCATGACCGGCAGGACGGATATCTCTTCAAGCACTCCACGCCCCTCGTGCTCCTCGACACCGCCGGGGAGGTCGAAGCGGTCTACTACTGCCCCAAGAACATGGACTGGCAGCTTCCCTTCGACCAGGTGGACGAGTATTACCGGGCTTACAGGCTCTTTTCCCGCTTCCTCAACGACCCCCGGTACCGGCACCGGTTCCGGCTGGAAGGGGGCGACTGCCTGATCTTCCAGAACTTTCGGGTCCTCCACAGCCGCAGCCAATACGACCCCGCCTCGGGAGACAGGGACTTCGAGACCGGCTACGTTGACTGGAGCTACGTCGCCGCCCGCCTCGAATACCAGCGCGTCAACGGCTCCAAGCAGCCCTCCGCCGCCTGAGCCTGCTGCCCAATTAGGCCCCGGCCGCCTCCAAATCCCCTCCCCTTGCGAATGGGAAGGTTAGGATGGCGTCACCCCGAAATTCGTAGGGGCAACCCTTGTGGTTGCCCTGGCGCACTCGCCCCCCGCCCCAACCCCGTCATTCCCGCGCAGGCGGGAATCTAGGCTCCCCCGCCCCAACCCCGTCATTCCCGCGCAGGCGGGAATCTAGGCTCCCCCGGCCCCAACCCCGTCATTCCCGCGCAGGCGGGAATCTAGGCTCCCCCGCCCCAACCCCGTCATTCCCGCGCAGGCGGGAATCTAGGCTCCCCCGCCCCAACCCCGTCATTCCCGCGCAGGCGGGAATCTAGGCTCCCCCGCCCCCAACCCCGTCATTCCCGCGCAGGCGGGAATCTAGGTTCCCCCGCCCCAACCCCGTCATTCCCGCGCAGGCGGGAATCTAGGCTCCCCCGCCCCAACCCCGTCATTCCCGCGCAGGTGGGAGTCTAGGCCCCCCGCCCCAACCCCGTCATTCCCGCGCAGGTGGGAATCTAGGCTCCCCCGCCCCAACCCCGTCATTCCCGCGCAGGCGGGAATCTAGGCCCCCACGCCCCCGTTCGCCCTGAGGGGAAATCGAAGGGCGAACTGCGGAACCCGTGTTCTCCCAAAGCCATGCCCTTGACAGGACCCGCGCGCAGACCCTCATCGTCAACGGGAAGTCAGAAGGGGCGATAACCGAAGAACTTCAGCAGCAATTGGCTGGGGATCGAGGATTCGAACCTCGGCTTCCTGAGCCAGAGTCAGGCGTCCTGCCACTGGACTAATCCCCACTGTACCTCGGCGTCAGGCGGTTTCCGCTGCGCCCATAGGCGACCTTCGCGGCGCGCCTGCGCCAGATAAATCATAGTAGTAACGGCCCCCAACCCTGTCAAGGGCAGGGCTTTCGCTCAACTTGACAACCATAGCCTTTTGCACCAGAATCACTTGGTTGAGCCGGGTGACCGCTCTTTAGACCATTCGGCGTCGATTCTCGGCCCATGATTGACCGGATTCGACGCACAAATTCTGAAACGAGGCCTACACCATGACATCGACAGCCAGCGCCAACAGGTCCACGGTAAAAGTCGGCGATACCGACGTCGAGGTGCTCTCCGGCGGTTCCGGCCCTGACCTGGTCTATCTCCACGGCGCCAGGGGCAACTTCGGATGGCAAGCCCACCACGAGGAACTGGCCCGCACCCACAAGGTCTATGCCCCGTCCATCCCCGGTTTCAACGGCACCGCCAGGCCCGACTGGGTCTACACCGTCAACGATGCAGCCCACTTCATGCAGGCCGCCATCCAGTCCCTTGGCCTGGGCGACTACGTTCTGGCTGGCCACTCCATGGGCGGCTGGGTAGCGGCTGAAATGGCTGCCATGGACCAGCACCAGTTGCGGGGCTTGGTCCTGGTCGACCCCGTGGGAATCAAGCCGCAAGAAGGCGAAATCACCGAGGTCTTCATGGTGGGCGAGTCCACCCGCGAAAAGCTGAGGTTCTACGACCCCTCGCAGGTCCCCAACTACCAGGAACAGACCAAGGAGCCGACCCCTGAAGAGTCGGAGACCATCTACTACAACACCGTGATGGCCTACCGCCTCTGCTGGCGGCCCTACATGCACAACCCCAGCCTGCCCTACTACCTCAACAGCGTGAACACGCCCTCCCTCATCGTCTGGGGCAGAGAAGACGCCATCGTCCCCCTGGAATGCGGCGAGCTATACCAACAGGCCCTGCCCAACGCAACCCTTAAGGTCATCGACCGCTGCGGCCACTCTCCTCAAATAGAAAAGCCCAGCGAATTCCACGCCATAGTCGGAGAGTTCCTCGCCGGCCTATAGCAACCCCCGGCCTGTCCCACCAGGGTGGCGCACCCGTCATTCCGGCCTCCGAGCCGGAATCCAGGACCCTGCGGCCCCAGCCATCCATTCCCCGCGAATATGGCCTTTGGGAAAGCCCCTCCAAGACCCCTTCCCCGCAGCATGATATAATCCAACCAGTCGGGGCGTGGCGCAGCCAGGTAGCGCACCTGCATGGGGTGCAGGGGGCCGCCCGTTCAAATCGGGCCGCCCCGACCATACTTCCCCACCGCACCACCTTCTCTAGGCCGCGCGCCCGTAAATCGCCGGGTACGAATGTGCCTTCACCCGCTGGGCTATTCGACGAACTTCACCGAGGATGTCTTCTGGCGTGCCCCGGAGATTCAGACTGGCGACTTCTACAGTCTTGTCTGCATTCCGTACCTCGTAGATCCGTTCTTCAGCCTCGTCCTTTGCGTAGACAAGCAAGCCGCCAGGCAAGTCCATCGCGGTCAACATACGCAAGCATTTGGTACAGGTCGTCCTCTGGAACACTTTTGCCGGTGATGTTCTTGTACTTCGCGTCTCCCACGAAGATTGGCTGTGACCCGTTCCAACCGGACAGGTCAGGATACATCGATATATGACCGCCCTTGTCCAGCGTCAGTCGCTCCCCGTGCCTCCATTGGGTTTCGGTGAGTCCTAGGATCTCCCCCAACGCCACGTAGAGGAATTGCTCAAATACTTTGTTCATGTTGATAAAGAAAAGAGGCCCCCACGGTGTCGCCGCGCTGGAGCTCTAGGCTTGAATTTTCCTATGATGAGCCGCGCCACCTCTACCGCTGGGCGGTAGTGCTCGTCCAGCCGTGTGTAGCGCACTTCGGGCAGCGTACCCTGCTGGTACGAGCCAAGCCCGACCAAGGGCGAAGTAGGGCCGTAGGCGGCGGACCTCCAGCCCGACAGCCTCGGAGCGGATACTGGTGTGCCCCAGCCGGTGAATCGCTGTCTTGAGCAGCCGGTTTTTCTCTATGTCCTCGGTGAACTCGTCGAAGGAGACCTCTATGGGCAATGGGAAGTCAAAACGCCGCCTTATTTGCTCGTCGAATCGGATGCGGCCTCGCACCGTATTGAGGGCATCCTCCTCCCGCCGATAGTCCTTGAGTAAGCCGTGCCGGATGGCTTGCCGGGTGCGGTGAGTAAAGGCCAGGGCAATAGCTTCAAGGACGTCATCGGCGCGGCTCCATTCGGCAAGATCGCTCCTCCAGTTCTTTGGGTCCATTGCGTAGGCAATCAGGAACATGAACGCGGTCAATGGGGACCTTGGGGCGCACGACGAAGGCGAGGTCGCCAACCTTAGCTACGTCCCGACGTAGGACGACGGGCTTGAGAGTGTACGCGCCCTCCCTCGTCTGGCGAGGGCGTCACCTCTACCCTGGGCGTAGTCCGTCAGCGCCCGTATCTGCTCCCCGTTGAGGGATCCCTTCCAGTCTTGTGGCCCGTACTCTTGTAGCTCAAGCCTGCGCATCGCGTCGCTGTCCCAATGACAAGGACGTCCACAAGGGACGCCCCTACGGAATGTTCCGCCATTGGTAGGGGCAACCCTTGTGGTTGCCCGGCTTATCCCCCGGCCTGCCCGTTGTCGTCGCTCGCCGCGCCTCCCGCCTGAGCGCCGCCATCCGAGTCAGGGGCTGTGCCGTCAAGTTCCCGCTTCAGCCTATCGTAGGCGAACTGTTCCAGTCTGGCCTCATTGCCGAAGAACTGCTCCTCGATATAAGGGATGACCGCCCTCTCCCAGATGAAGCGTACCCGGTCTTCGTCCAGAGGCGGGTCTTTCTTCATGAAGTGACTGGGGCCGATGCCCAGATGTCGGCCTTCCAGCTTGCGGTTCGCCAAGTTGACGAGACCCGATACCCACTTCTCCTTCGGATTGTTACCTTCCAGCCAGCGTTCCAGCAGGCCCTCGATGGGAGCTTGGTCCGGGAAAAAGCCGAAGAAGTAGAACCGGCGGCGCAGGGCCGCGTCCACTAGTGCAATTGATCGGTCCGTAGTGTTCATCGTGCCGATGAACCAGAGGTTCTTGGGCAGGTAGAACGGCTCGCTGCTGTATTGGAGGCCCACCTTTTCATCCCGGTACTCTAGGAGGAAATAGAGTTCTCCCAGGACTTTCGCGATATTACCGCGGTTAATCTCGTCTATCACCAGAATGAATGTGGCCTCGGGGTTGGCATCAGCCTTCTCTGCCATGACTCGAAGAGGCCCTTTGGCAAGCTTGAATCCGGCTTGGCCGTCGCTCAAGGTGGGCCGGAACCCCTCGACAAAGTCCTCGTAGGAGTATGACGGATGAAACTGGACTATCTGAAAGCCGCCGCCATGGTCTCGGCACCACTCGGCTATGCGCTTGGCCACGTAGGTCTTGCCCGTCCCCGGCGGCCCCTGAAAGATCACCTGTTTTTTGTCTTTCAGCCCGTCAACCACCTTCTGTAACTCGTCGGTTTCCCACAGAAGGCCCTCAGCCAGTGAGGCTATCTTCTCTGGTGACCAGGGGTCATCTACTCGTGGCGGGTCTTCCGTTCCGGCCGGAAGTGGTGGTGTGACTATCTCTCCCCGCTGGTATGCAATGAATTTCTCCTTAACCTCGTCCGGCCAATCCTTTGGCAAGTCTTGCTTGCTGTAATGGGTCACGCACCATGTCAAAGCTTGCGCATCAAGCCGGTCTCTGAGGCGGAGTCCGCTGGAAGATGCTTCTTCAATGAACTTGTCAAAGAAACCGATGGCGTGCTCGTATCGTTCCCAGGGATCGCTGGAGTCATTTGCAGCCGAAGGGTAGCCGGTCAATTGATACGCTTCTTGCAAGGGTCTGTAGCGATACATTGGGTGTTGTGTTGCGTCGTCAGCCATCAATAATATCGATGCCATAACCCCAGGAGGTCCGACTTGGCTAAGTTCTTGGAAACCCCGCATTCGATCCGCCAGGGAATCGAAGATATCTTGCCCCCATATCTTGAGCAATGCTTCTTCCATCAGAGGGCCGTCCAGTTTCAAGAACGCGTCATTGACCCGCCAATCTCTCAAGTAGCTGTCGGGGGCGCGGAAGACCATTCTCAGCAAGTCTTGCCAGTTGGAACTGCCGTTCAAGAGGGCTTGCTTTGCGGTGTCCAATCGCTCGCCGACTCGCAATTTATAGTCACGCTCGTGCTCATCGAATTGTTCCCATTCGTAAAAACGCTTTGCCCAATCTATGAACTCGTCCCATCGGGCCTCTCCTAGAAGAACCTCTAGAAGAGCCTCAATTTCTTTGATGTGCTTACTGAGGTTGGATACGGTTATTTCCCCATTACAGGAAGCTCTCAATCCGTCTGATAACGCACTACGAGGAATTCTCGTTAGCCAATTCACCTCCCTCACGTCCTCGTACCCCTCAGGCAACAACCCGGGCAAATACTTATATGGACTTTGGCATCGGCCGATCAAGAAATCGCGATTTTCTGTCGGTGGCGTAAGTATTAGATCACCCACCTGAATTTCATTCACGAAGCGGTGAAGATTGCCTGTCACATTAATCAGACTACGTCCGCCCAGATCCGGGCGCTCGGCTCGAAGTCTGTCTCTGATTTCTTCCCGCGTGCTAACTCCGGACAGGTCCCCTAATCCCCAACCGATTGCAGCAACTTTTTTGTCCCAGAAGGCGTCTGATACGTCCCGACCTTTCCCTCCGCTGCGTACTTTCCAGGCTTCCATTTACATCTCCCTACGAAAAAGTAGACGCCCACTGCACCTTCCTCGCCCATGCCTAGTCGCGGCCACCAAGTATAACTTGTCTGTGGAGAGCCACAAAGGATGGACTGGATGAACGGCGGTAAAGGCCCTCACCCTGTCATTCTGAGGAGCTTGCGACGAAAGAATCTAAAATCCTGGGGTACGCGCAACGCCCCTGGCGCGGAGAACTTTAGACCCTTCCCTCCGTTCAGGGTGACAATTGTGGTGTTCAAGGTAGCAATTAGTGCCCCAACACCGTTCGTGGTGAGGCTCTCGAACCGCATCAACGAACGCCCCTCGCACAGACTTGCCTTGAGCCTTCCGTCCCTGCCCTGTGTAACTGAATCACTGACACTTGCCCCTTGCGCCCCAACGTCTCCATGTCCTAAGCTGGTAACAGGCCATCAGACGGCTATCGCCGGGGCGCCGGCCCCATCAACCGCCGCCCCGGCCAATGGCTCAGAATGTCTCACAATGTCTCAGGAAAAAAAGAATCCTAGTCGTTCCTACGCCTGTCCAAAGGTGGTCTCTGCCTGCCGGAAACTGGAAGAAATGGCGCATTAGCGTGGAATATTCAACCAAACGGCTGGCGCAACTCGTCGCGCAGCGGAATGCCTTGGACAAGGAAATAGCCAAGGTGATCGGACGCCCCGCTCTTCCTGGACATTTCGGGGAGTTCATCGCCGCGAGGGTCTTCGACATCGAATTGCACCCCTCCGGGGTGACCAAGGGCAGCGACGGCCGTTTCATGGCAGGACCCTTGGCTGGCAAGAGTGTCGAGATTAAGTACTACCCGAAGCGTGAAGGAATGCTCGACGTAAAGACCGATGGCCATCCCGACTTCTACCTGGTGCTAACCGGTCCCAGAGCGTCAGAAGCGTCCTCTCGCGGGGCGACTCGTCCCTGGGTGATCGAAGCGGCCTATCTGTTCGAAACCGCTTCCCTCTTGCATAGTCTCGCGGAACGAAACCTGAAAATCGGTGTGGCAACCAGCGTCCGGAGCGAACTTTGGGATAGGGCGGAAGTCTACCCTGGAAAAACCAATGGAAACCTTACTTTGACCGAGACCCAGGCCGAAACTCTCTCCTTGTTCAGCGCATCGTCGCTGCGATTATCCAATCTTTCTTGAATGATTGCTTCTAACTGTGTATCCTCTCCTACGTTGGGCTGCGCTTGTAAAGCGCTCATTCTAGTGACGTAGAGATTGTGAGGTTAACCTTGAAAAGCCGCTCCACACACTGGCTGGGTGTGCTCCTGTTGGTGACCGCCCTGGCGCTTCTAATGGCCGCCTGCGGGGGTACGGAGACGGTGACCATAGCCACCACCGGCGATTACCATCCCTTTGACTTCGTCAACGAAGATGGCGAAATAGACGGCCTCGAACGCGAGATGGGAGACGAGTTGTGCCGCCGCGCCGACTTGGAGTGCGAGTGGGTCCTGAGCGATTGGGAAACCATGATTCCCGATGTCATGGCGGAAGAGTTCGACGTCATCCTCGCCGGCATGAGCATCACCGCCAAGCGGGAGGAGTCGATAGACTTCACCGAAGCCTACTACCCGCCCACCCCTTCCGTGTACGTGGCCGCGGCCGGCAGGGGCGACGAAGCCGCCGAGGGCACGATTGGCGCCTCGGAAAACACCATATACTCCGACTATTTCACCCAGTTGGGCCGGCCCTTTGTGTCCCTCGATAACTCGATGGACTCAGTCGAGGCAGTGCTCGACGGCCAGGTGGACGCCGTCCTGGTGGACCACGGCTACGGCGTCGAGAGGCTCGAGGAATTCCCCGGCCAACTGGCCATCGTGGGCCCCAGGGTGCTTCTGGACCGGGGCCTGGGTATGGGCGTCCGCAAGGGCAGCGAATTAAAGGGCAAGCTCGACAAGGCCCTGGAGTCCATGAAGGCCGACGGCTCCCTGAATGCCATTATCATCAAGTGGGTGGGCGAGGACGCCTCGACCTTCGAATAGTCGGCAAATAGCGGGGCTAACCCCCGCGTCTACCTGGCCAGGCCGTAGGGGATGGACTTGGTCAAGGGGTCGTCCGACGCCTCCATGCGCTCGGCCACCCGCACCACCAGCTTCGCCAGGGCCGTCTCGCTCCAGAACCATTGGTGCAACTGGTCCCCATCCGCGTCCGGCCTCTGCTCCATCCGGGCCTCGTAGTAGAACGCCTTCAGGTCGTCCACGCAGAACCGGATGTACTGGGCCAGCGGCACCCCCTCTGGCCGAGACTCGACATCCCGATTCTCACCGTCGGCATACGCCTCCAGGAAGCGCACCACGCCCCGGAACCGGCGCTGTGGCACTCCGCAAAGCCCCACGCTGGTGCGTCCGTCGTGTTTATCGACCCACCGCTCGTAGTAGTGGCGCAGCCCCGTAAGCTCGTCCGCCGGGTTCAGCGGCGAGCCGTTGCCCGCCGGAGCCGCCGACGCATGGAACAGTATCTCCGGCGCCGTGCCGTCGGGGAACTCCTCCAATACCGGCCCTGTCGTCCGTTCTAGCAACTCCAGGGCCGCTCCCAGTACCCGGTGCTGCAAGGCCGGGTCGTCGGCCCGCCCCAGGGCATTGCCGAAGCCGAAGGGTACCCAGAGCATCCGGGGAGGCTTCACCTTGGCGGCGTGCTCTTTAACGAACACCACGCCGGTCGTCGTCATTCCCGCTTCCTCGAAGTGCCTGCCGAGCACGCTGACCGCGTGGGAGCACAGGGGTCAAGTGGGGGTCAGGAACACCACCTCCACGCCATCGTCCAGCAGCCGGCAGGTCACTTCCTGGGCGGTGCTGTTTAGAATCTCCGACATGTCCCGCTGCGCGCCCATGAACGAGTAGTTGTTATCCGCCAGTGAGCCCACCACGCCCCGGTTCACCAGCTCTTGCAGCCGGTCCACCGGGAACGTCACGTTGATGTCCCGGTAGATCGCCGCGTGGTCGAAGCCGATGCTGGTGTGGCTCTGCAATATCTCCGAGGTCTTGGCGGCCCGGGGCAGCGCCCGGTAGCTGGTGTCGCTGCGCCGGTGGTCGGACACGAAGGGCTTGTCGCCCCGCAGGTGCAGCCCCGCGGTGGTGACCAGGGCCAGCCTGGACTCCGACAGCGGCTTGGCCAAAGGAGTCCACGGAGCATCGTCGTGCTCCATGCAGGGGAACATCTGGAGCATCTTCCGCTGTACTTCGGCCAGCAGTTCCAGCCTCGGCATTGGCTTTACCTCTACGTCTACGGGACTGCGGCAGCAGGCGCTGCCCTGACGCCTAATTTAGGAGGCGCCTACCCTACTGTCAAGCGTGGCTTTCTTCACTCCCGCCGCGTCACCCGGTTGCGCAGCACGCCGATGCCCTCCACCTCCAGCTCCACCACGTCTCCCGATTGCAGCCACCGGTCCAGCTCCAGCCCGCAACCGCCGCCCACGGTGCCGGAGCCGAGAACGTCGCCGGGGTACAGCGGCTCGTCCATGGATGCGTGGGCGATCATCTGCGGGAAGCTCCAGTGGATTTGCCCGATGTTCCCGTCCGACCACACTTCCCCGTTGATCCTGGCGGTCATGCGGGCATCGGCCGGGTTGAACTCGTCGGGAGTCACCAGCCACGGCCCCAGCGACGTTGCAAAGTCCTTGCCCTTGGCGGGGCCCAGGCCCACGCTCATCTCCTCCATCTGGATGTCCCGCGCGCTCCAATCGTTCATCACCGTGTACCCGCCGACGTGCGCCGCCGCCCCTTCCTCGCTGATGTCCACGCCCTCCTTGCCGATGACGCAGGCCAACTCCAGTTCGTAGTCCATCCGCTGCGAGTACCGCGGCCACGTCAGCGCCTGCTCGTGGCCCAGCAATGTCCGGTAGTTGCCCTTGTAGTAGACGGGCATCTTGTACCAGGCCGGCGGCACCTCAGCGCCCCTGAGGAACCTGACATCCCTGATGTGCTGCTCGAAGGCGATGAAATCCCGCAGCGATGTCGCCTCCACCGGCGGCAGGAACACCACCTCGTCCAGCCCCCACCTGGGAGCGTCATGCCGGTCAAGCTCTCTAATCCCTTGGGACAGCGCCCCCGATTGCTCGGTGTTGTAGGCTATGACGTCCACCGCCCGATCCAGGGGCTCCGCGATCCCCAAGCGCCCCAGCACGGCGGCGCAGTCCACCGCCTGGTTGTTCTCCAGGTCCGCGAACCCCACTTTGCTCTCCCCGGGACGCCCCGGCAATTCGAACCGCATAACTTTCATGGCGCGACTCCTACTAGCAACGATCCCTGCAGCCCCAGTATAGACCAGCGTCCCGCCCCCGCGGCCTCTATTCCCACTAGCACCGGATTTTGCTAAACTGGCCCGTGGCTCTCTCGTCCCGCCTGTTGCCGCGGGACCCTGAGGCCCCGGTTAGACAACACCGTTAAGGAGAAAGACCATGATCTACGAGGTCCGCACCTATACTCTGAGGCCCGGCGGGATTCCCGAGTTCGAGAGGACCTTCGCCGAGGCGCTTCCTCACCGGGAGAAATACTCCAAGCTGGGCGCCTTCTGGCATACTGAGTTCGGCCCACAGAACCAGGTGATTCACGTGTGGCCCTACGAAGACCTGGCCGAGCGCGACCGGATCAGGGCCGAGGCCGCCAAGGACCCCCATTGGCCGCCCAAGAACGACCTGGACATCTACAGGAACATGCAATCGGAGATTTTCATTCCCGCGCAGGGCAGCCCCCCGCTGGGAGGCGACCAGGCCCTGGGCAACATCTACGAGATGCGCATTTACACCTACAAAGTAGGCTCCATGCCAGAGGTGATCCGGCGTTGGGAGGCCGCCATCCCCCACCGCGTGCCGTACTCGCCCATCGCCGCCGCCTGGTACTCAGAACTCGGCAAGCTCAACGTGTGGGTCCATATCTGGCCCTATCAGAGCCTGGAGCACCGGGCGGAGGTCCGCGCCAAGGCCCGCGAGAACCCCAACTGGCCCCCGCCCACCGGTGAGTTCCTGGTCAGCGAGGAGAACAAGCTGCTGGAGCCCTCGGCCTTCTCGCCAATGCACTAGGCTCCAGCTCAATCGAGCCCTCGAGAGCGACATTGCAGGCAGACGAGGCAGCCGTCCAGGCGGTTAAAGAGGCCAACCAGAGGTTCTACGAGGCCTTTGGCGCCCTGGACATCGACCTAATGGAGGCTGCCTGGGAACCCTCTGAACGCGCCCTCTGCGTCCATCCCGGCTGGCCTCCCTTGACCGGCTGGGAGCAGATACGAGAAAGCTGGCGGCGCATCTTCGACAACGCCACCCTGATGCACTTCAACGTCCAGTACGTCAACGCGGCGGTGCAGGAAGACTGCGGATGGGTGACCTGTGTCGAGAACATTTCCAGCGTCCTGCAGGGCAAGGCTGATAACTTCGGCGTGCTGGCCACCAACATCTTCGTCCGCACTCCCCAGGGATGGCGCATGGTCGCCCACCACGCCTCTCCCAACACATGACGGCATCACCTTACTCCTCACCTCAGGGGCCCATGTTCACCCCCGGAGACTTCCAGCGGGTGAACGAAAGCCTCGACAGCCTGTTCTACTCCTGGCCCCGCAAGGTGGTGCACATAGACGCGCGGGCCATCGAGGCAGTGGGCTGGCTGTTCCGCGACCTGATACCTGCCGGGGCCACGGTCCTGGACCTGATGAGCAGTTGGCGGTCCCACTGGCCCGCAGGCCACCCCAAGGACCGCATGGTCGGGCTGGGGCTGAACGCCGAGGAGATGGTCGACAACCCCGACCTGGACGAACACGTCGTCCACGACCTGAACATCGACCCCGTGCTGCCCTTCCAGGACGATGAGTTCGACGCCGTGGCCCTGACCGTTTCGGCCCAATACCTCACCAGGCCCGTTGAAACCTTCCAGCAGGTCAACCGGGTGCTGAAGCAAGGCGGCATCTTCGTGGTCACCTTTTCCAACCGCATGTTCCCGACCAAGGCGGTGCGGATCTGGCGGGAGTCCACCGACCGAGGCCACATCGACCTGGTGACCACGTACTTTGAGGCCGCCGGCAACTTCCACGACGTTCGCTCCGGCTTCGTCAACCCCGGCTCCAGCCCGCCTGGCGACCCCCTCTTTGCTGTGGTGGGCCGCAAGGGCCCGGCCACAGCGGAATAACTCCGTTGGCATAAGCCAGCCCCGGTCTGTATACTCGGCGTCAAGGACTGGTGGATTGAACATGGCGCGAACCTTCCGGCTGGCCCTGGCCCAGATTAATACCACGGTGGGGGACATACCGGGCAACGCGGCCAGGATAGTCCAGGACATCGAGCGGGCCCGCTCCCTTCGCTGCGACCTCGTTGCCTTCCCCGAGCTGGCCGTTACCGGCTATCCGCCCGAGGACCTGGTCTTCCGGCCCCACTTCGTCCAGGAGAACCTGGAACGTACCAGGGAGATCGCCGCCGCCACTGAAGGCATCACCGCGGTCTACGGCTTCGTCGACGACAGCGGCGGCCTGCGCAACGCGGCCGCCGTCGCCCACGACGGCAGTCTCGCCGGCGTCTACCACAAGAAACGACTGCCCAACTACGGCGTCTTCGACGAGGCCCGCTACTTCGTGCCCGGCGACGACTGCCCAGTCTACTGTCTCCGCGGCGTACCCTTTGCTGTCAACGTCTGCGAGGACATCTGGTTCGAGGAGGACGACGACCCGTTGGTAGCCCAGGGCCGGGCCGGGGCCAAGCTGGTGGTCACCATCAACGGCTCTCCCTACCACGCCGGCAAGCTCAAGGCCACCCGCGAAAAGCTGGTGTCCGGCTTGGCCTCAAGGTACAACCTCCACCTGGCCTACGTGAACCTGGTCGGGGGGCAGGACGAACTTGTCTTCGACGGTGCAAGCATGGTCTTCGGCCCCGACGGCAAGCCCGCCGCGCAGGGGAGCCAGTTCGAGGAAGAGATGATCGTAGTCGACCTCGAATTGGAACAGACCGCGGCGTCGGGGTTTGTGGATCTCACCGAAACAGCCATTGCGGACTCAAGGCCAGCGATACCGCCACGCGAGACCAAGACCTACGACGAGGTGGGCGAGGTCTACGCTGCCCTGACGCTGGGCACCAGGGACTACGTGAGAAAGTGCGGCTTTACCAAGGCCCTGGTGGGCCTGTCCGGGGGTGTCGACTCCGCGTTGACCGCCGCCGTGGCCGCCGACGCTTTGGGACCGGAGAACGTGGTGGGCATAACCATGCCCTCCCGGTACTCGTCGGAAGGCAGCTTCACCGACGCCCGCGAATTGGCCGACAACCTGGGCATTGGTCTCTGGAACGTTCCCATAGAGCCCGCCCACGCCGCCTTCGCTGACATGCTGGAGTCATACTTCCAGGGCACCGAGCCCAACGTGGCCGAGGAGAACGTTCAGGCCCGGATACGGGGCAACGTACTGATGACCGTGTCCAACAAGTTCGGGTGGATAGTCCTCACCACTGGCAACAAAAGCGAGATGGCCATGGGCTACGCCACCCTCTACGGCGACATGGCCGGCGGCTTTGCCGTGCTCAAGGACGTGCCCAAGACCCTGGTGTACCGGCTATGCGAGTGGCGCAACCGCAACGGCGACCCACGGCCGGCGATTCCTCAGGCGATAATCGACAAGCCTCCCACGGCCGAACTGAAGCACGACCAGTTTGACCAGGATACCCTGCCCCCCTACGACCTGCTGGACCGGGTGGTCAAGGCCTACGTGGAAGACGAGTGCAGCTACCAGGAAATGGTGGACATGAAGTTCGACCCCGAGGTGGTGCGCCAGGTGATCCGCGCCGTCGACCTCGCCGAATACAAGCGCCGGCAGGCGCCTCCCGGGGTCAAGATTACGCCCAGGGCCTTCGGCAGGGACCGCCGCCTGCCCATAGTCAACCGCTACCGGCAGCGCTGACCGGCCTGGGCCTGGTCTAGTCGAAACTGTACAATCGGGCGGTGTTTTCCCCGGCGATCAATGCCTTTTCCTCGTCCGGGACGCCCCGGAAGATTTCCTCCAGTATCTCCCTGGACTTGGGAAAGGTCGACTCGGCGTGGGGGTAGTCCGACCCCCATAGCAGGTTCTCCACCCCTATAAAGTGACGTAGCTGCATGCCCAGGGCGTCCTCTTGGAACCCCAAAAAGACGTTGCGGCGGAAGAAGTCGCTGGGCAGCATGTCGTCCTTGAACCTGTCGCCCTGCACGCCCACTGCCCGCTCCTGGTAGAAGTTGTCCATGCGGCTCATGAAGTAGGGCGCCCACGACACCTCGAACTCCACCACGCCCACCTTCAGCCTGGGGTAGCGCTGGAACACCCCGGCGAAGATCATGCCGTTGATGCACTGCCGGGGGTCGTACTCCCGGTTGGGGAAGTCCACCGGATTCTGAAGCACCACGCCGCCGGTGTCCATGCCGGGCTTCCAGCGGGACGTCCCTACGTGCAGGCTAAGGGGCATGTCCAAGTCCTGGACGGCCGCCCAGAACGGGTCGTAGGCCGAGTGGGAGTAGGGCAATATCGGATTCACCGAGATCATGGCCCCGGCCAGGCCCAGGCCCGCCGCCCGCTGCAACTCCTCCACGCCGTCGGCCACCGCGTCCAGGTTGATCATGGCGATGCCCTTCAGTCGGTCCGGGTAGGGCTGGCAAAACTCGGCCAGGTAGTCGTTGTAGGCCCGGAACGACGCCGACAGCACGTCGGTGGCGGGCACCCGGAAAAGGGTCAGGCCTTGGGACGGGTACAGCAGCCCGGCGGCCACCCCGTCCACGTCCATGTCTTTTACGTGCTCGTGGGGGTCCAGGCCCCCCAGGGGCACCGTCTCCATGCTGCCTCCGGTGGTCAGCGCCTCCGGGTTCTCGAACCGCAGTCCGGCCTGTTGGTTGATGCCAATCGCCCCGAACCGAAGACCGTCGCATATCCACTGGTCCTGCCCGTCCTCGTGCAGCAGCCGCGGCCCCCGTTCCTTGAAGCGGGAATCTATCCGCTCCGCCCAAAGATTCTCCGGCTCGACGACGTGGGAGTCCGACGAGATAACCCGGTACTCTGTCATGGCCTAGCCAACCTGAAAGCCTCCGTCTGCGCCGCTTACTTGATGCGGCGAAGCGTATTCTAAGGCTTCCTGGAAAACCGGGTCAACTTACGCACTTGCTGAGGGAGGGGCGCCGTGGTGGCCGCGGTACGCAGGCTGCCGGCAGTCTCCTAAACCGCCAGCCTGTCCCTGCCCGGGACGAAAGATCCCAGTCCTACCGGACGGCCTTGCAATAACAGGCTGACCGGCACGGCAAACATCCCGTCGCCGAATCCGGCGCCAACCTCGCCGTCATACACCACCACCCCCGCGGCGAAGCGGTCGCCCGTAGCCTTCTTCAACTTTCGCAGCCCGCGGAAGTCGGACTGGGTTACCGTGGCCGATGCCTTCACCTCCACACCAGCCACCTCGCCCGCTCCCCGCTCGATGACAATGTCGACTTCCACCTGGTCCTTGTCGCGGTAGTGGAAGAACTCGAGGGGCGTCTCCTGGCAGACGGACTGGCGTCTTAGCTCCTGGAATACGAAGGTTTCCAAGAACTGGCCGAGCAGCTCGCGGTTCTGCGCAAGGTTGCCGGGGCCAGCGCCGACTAGGGCGCAGCCAATGCCGGTGTCTCCGACGTGGAGCTTGGGCGTCTTGACCATGCGGCTTAACCGGTTGGTGTGCCACGGAGGCAGCCGCTCGATGAGAAACAGCCGTTCCAACAGTGCAATATAGTCGCCAATGGTAGGCCGGCTCAACTGGAAGGGGGAGGCCATGTTCGACAGGTTGTAGAGGCGGGAGGTCTGAGAGGCGGCCGCCGCCAGCAGCCGGGGCAGCGCGTCCAGGGCGCTGATCCTGGCCATGTCCGTCACGTCCCGCTGGAGTTGCGTGTCGATGAAGTTCCGGTACCAGTTTGCCCGGCGGCGAGGGGTTGAACGGGCCAGGGCGGCCGGATAGCCGCCGGCGGCGACTCGCGCCGCCAGATCATCGCCCAGACGCAGGGTGTTGGAAGTCTGGAACTCCCCGCGAAAGAGGTCGTCCAGGAAGCTGGGTATCCCGCCGTACACTTCGCCCTGGGATAGGGGATGCAGACGCAGTATTTCCATCCGGCCGGCCAGCGAATCGGAAAGGGCCGGCACGAGCAGCACCTGGGACGAACCGGTGAGCAGAAAGCGGCCGGGGGTGCGCTTGGCGTCTATGACCTGCTTCAGAGCGGTGAAGATGGAGGGAACGCGCTGCACCTCGTCGAGGACCGTCCGCTCCCCCAAGCCGGCGACGAAGCCAGACGGGTCGGACTCGGCCGCGGCGCGGGCGACGTTATCGTCGAAGCTGATGTAGCCGTATCCCCTGGGGTCTCCGACCACGCGGGCGAGGGTGCTCTTGCCGCATTGGCGCGGGCCGTGGATGAGCACCGCCGGCGAGTCGGCCAGCGCTTCGGCCAGGGGACCTTCGGCGTAGCGGAGGTAAAGACTGGGTTGACGCATCGTCCAATTGTAACCTCAGTGTGCGTCCAATTGCAATGTTTGGGTGCGTCTGATTGCAAGGTTGATATGCGTCCAATTGCAAGGTTGGAGTGCGGTTGAAACGCAGGGGCAACGCTGGTGGCTGCTTGGGCAGCATTCCGGGTGCCCGAGAGGGGTAGGGCGCCCACAAGGGACGCCCTACGGGGCGCGGGCTGGGGCGGGCAGGCCGGACTGGTCCCGGGTGACGGAGATGGCGCCCCGGACTCCCTCCAGCTTGGAGAATAGCTTGCCCAACTGGTCCAGCCCGGTGGTGTGCAGGGTCAAGTCCATGGTTACGGTGCCGTCGGGGTGTTCGTCGGTAACCACCCCGGCGATGTTGACGTGCTCCTCCGACACCGCGACGGTCACGTCCCGCAGCAGTCCCACCCTGTCGTAGGCCCGGATCCTTACCCTGACCGGATGCAGTTCCCGGGCTGTGCCCCACTCTACCTTGACCACCCGTTCCTGCTCGTCCTCGTTGCGGATTCCGGGGCAGTCCTTCTTGTGGACGGTGACTCCCCTGGCCCGGGTGATGAAGCCCAGTATCTCGTCGCCGGGAATCGGATTGCAGCACCGGCCGATGCGGACCAACAGGTCGCCGACCCCCAGCACCGAAATGCCAGAACTGGGGCTGGACAGCGGAAGGTTGGGTCTGACCAGTTCCGCCGGCGGTTGGGAGTCCTGGCGCGCCTGGGCCAGCCGGTGGGCCACCTGGCTCTCGGTGAGGACTCCGGAACCCAGGCTGGCCAGCAGCTCGTCCATGTCGTCGTACTTGCACAAGGCCAGGATTTCGGACTCGTCGAACCGCTGGTTGAACCGCTTGATTTCCCGGCGCAGCAGTTCCCGGCCCCGCCGGATGTTGGCGCTGCGGGCCTGCCGCCTGAACCAGTGGCGCACCTTCTGCCGCGCGCTTGCCGAGGCAACGTAGCCCCGGCTGGGGTTGAGCCAGTCCAGGCTGGGGCCCCGTTCGGACTTGGATGCCACCACCTCCACGGTATCGCCGCTTTGCAAGGGTGTGTCCAGGGACACCAGGCGGCCGTTGACCTTGGCGCCGATGCAGCGGTGTCCCAGTTCCGTGTGAATCTTGTAGGCGAAGTCCACAGGCGTGGAGCCCACGGAAAGCTCCACGATGTCTCCCTTGGGAGTGTAGACGAACACCTGGTCGTGGAAGATGTCCTGCTTGACCGATTCGATGAACTCGTCGGTCCCGGCCACCTCCCGCTGCCAGTCCAAGAGCTGGCGCAGCCAGGTCATTTTCTCTTCAAAGCGCAGGTCCCCCGAGTTGCCTTCCTTGTAGCGCCAGTGGGCCGCCACGCCGTACTCGGCAATCTGGTGCATTTCGTAAGTCTTTACCTGCACCTCCAGGGGATTGCCGCCCTCGCAAATCACCGTGGTGTGCAGGGCCTGGTACATGTTTTCCTTGGGATTGGCTATGTAGTCGTCGAACTGGCCGGGAATCGGGTGCCAGAGCTGGTGGACCACGCCGAGGGTCTTGTAACAGTCTTCCTGAGTGTCCACGAAAACCCGAAGCGCGTACAGGTCGTAAATGTCCCGCAATTCCTGCCCCTGTTCTGCGTACTTCTGCATCTTCCGGTGGGTGCTGTATATGCCCTTGGGACGGCCTACCACCTCGCCCTTCAGTCCCAGCTTCTCCATGGTATCCCGCAGGATGCCGGCGACCCTTTCGACGTATTCCTCTCTTTCAACGCGCTTGGCGGCCAGCATCTTGGAGATTTCGTGGTACCGCTCCTCGTCCAGGTGGCGGAAGGCCATGTCGTCCAGCCGCCACTTGATTTCCCAGATGCCCAGCCGGTGGGCCAGCGGCGAGTATATGTCCAGGGTCTCCTGGGCTATGCGCTTACGCTTCTCCTCGGGCAGAGCGTCCAGGGTATGCATGTTGTGCATGCGGTCGGCCAGCTTGATCAGCACCACTCGCACGTCTTCGGCCATGGAGACCAGCATCTTGCGCAGGCTTTCTGCCTGCAGGCTGTCTTGGTCGTCGGGCTTGTCTTGGGCCGTGCCTTTGGGCTCTTGGAAGCGGGTGTCCATGCGGGCCAGCTTGGTCACGCCGTCCACCAGCTTGGCTGTCTCGGGTCCGAACTGGGACTCCACCTCTTCAAGGGTAACGCCGCAGTCCTCTACCACGTCGTGAAGCAGGGCGGCTATGATGGTGTGAGCGTCCAGGCGGAGGTCGCTGAGGAACAGCGCGGCCTCCAGGGGATGGGCGATATAGGGTTCGCCGGACTTGCGGGTCTGGCCCCGGTGGCACTGGTCGGCGTAACGGTATGCCTGCCCGATCAGGTCCGTGTTTTCCTCGGGCAGGTAGGAGGAGACCCGAGTGATCAGTTCCTCGGCGTTGTCCTCTACCACTCCGTTGGTGGAAGTCTTGGTGTTAGCCAACGGTCTCCAATCGTCTGGCCTGACCCGCTTGGCGACTCACTGCCCGGCGGCCTTTGCGCTGCCTTCTAAAGAGCCAGTGTATAAGACGATAATACCAGGAATGCTCCAAAGTCGGAAAGAGCGTTGCGGATGCTTGCCGGAATTCTACTCTCTTCGAGTGGAAAACGCCAACGGTTACCGTGCCCGGAAACGGCCAGTGTTGGCCCCGGTCTTGCATCAGGACGGATCTCCCGGTGCCGTTAAGCCAGGAACTCGTCCTGCCACCGGCCGTACTTTTCAGCCCGCGTAACCTGGGCTATGAGCTCCGCCGGCGCCAGCCGGGACGCCAGTTCACCGGGCTGGACTCCCTCTCTCATATCCCGCAGAGTGTCGTACACCGCCTTCACCGCCGCCCGGAACGGCTGGTGGCCCTGCAGGGCGATGCGCACGCCGTTGGAGGCCAGGAACCCAGGGTGCAGCAACTCTTCGCTGGCGCCCCCCAGCAGCAGGGGAATCTCCACCTCGGCCCGAACCGCCTCCACTTCCTCCTTGGAGCGGGCCCCTGCCAGGAACAGGGCGTCCACCCCAGCCTCTCGGTAAGCCTTGGCCCGCCTAATCGTCTCGGTGACTCCTGAGAAGCGCAGGGCGCTGGTGCGGGCGGCGATTACCATGACTGGGTCGGTCCTGGCGGCCACGGCGGCCTTCATCTTGCCGAGGCCCTCCTCCAGCGAGACCAGTTGCCGCCCGCCGCCCCCGAAGCCCCTGGGCAGCATGGTGTCCTCGATGGTCAGGCCGGCGGCCCCGGCGTTCTGAAGTTCCTCCACGGTGCGCATGACGTTCAGCGCGTTGCCGTAGCCGTGGTCGGCGTCCACCATCAGGGCCAGTTCCCCGGCCCGGCAGACGCGGCGCACCTGCTGGGCCAGCTCGGTCAGCGTTAAAACGACGAGGTCGGGCGCGCCCAGCACCGTCCCCGAGGCCACTGACCCGGCCAGCATCCCCGCCTCGAACCCCAGGTCCTCGGCAATGCGGGCTGAGATAGGGTCGAACACCGAGGCGGCGTACACGCACCGGTCTCCGTCCAGGATGGAGCGGAGCCGCTCCCGACGTGGGGTAGGGTTCATCTGCTGACCTCGCTGAACGGCATTCATGCTAAGATGCCCGTGACTGCGGGCCAATTCTAGCATGAGCGGAGCAGCGGTGGCAGAGACGCAGATTTTGGGCGTGGACTTTAGCGGAGGTGGAGACGACGACCACGTAGGTAACACCTGGGTGGCAAACGGAACTCTTGATGGGGACCGTTTGTCCATGGGGATCCCGCAGGCCGTCAGCCGAGCAACCCTCGCATCGCATCTGGAAACCACAGGCTCGGGTTCAGTCGCCGCTATCGACTTCCCCTTTGGCGTACCTAGGGAGTTCTTGAAATTTCATGGTTGCGAGGCGAGCACGATGCCAGCCGTCTGGGAGAGATTTTCTTGTACCACTCCGGAAGAATTTCGGAAAGATGTGAGAAAGCTGGCATCGGAACGTAATGACAAGGGAGAGAAGCATGTCGAAGTAAAGAGAGTGGGCGATGAACGGCATTACAGCGAGGCGATGTCACCACTGAACCTGCGGATGTACCGGATGACACTTCGAGGAATGCAGATGCTTCACCGCCTCCATTTGGAGAATCCGACCCGGTGGTCCGTTCCGCCATTGAAAACCTCTAGCGATTCAACCGTCTGCCTGCTGGAAGTAATGCCGGGGGCGTTTCTAAACAGCATCGGCTTTCCACGCACAGTTACCAAATATTACAAGAATGCCAAGAATTACCGGGATAATCGTAAATACGTCGTTGAGTGCCTTGCGGATAAAGTTAAACCCTTGGACATCCAGCTAAACCTGTCCGGCCGCGTTAGGGGCGAATGCCTCCAGGACGATAACTGTCTGGATTCTGTGATCGCCGCAGTTGCGGCTGCCGCCTGGCAACGCTGCCCGGACCGTTTCAGGCATCCCCAGGACAGCGAAGAGGCTGCCGCCCGCCTGGAAGGCTGGATCTACGCACCGCGGCCAAGTATTTGAGCTGAGACGCCCCCTGCATGAACCGGGGGTCTGGAGGAACGACCATGCAAATAGTCAGGATCTATGCCGGTGACGACGGCGAGTCCCATTTCCAGGACTTGACCCTGGACCAGTTCGCCCAGATTGCCGCCGCCGGCGCCCAGGGGGACATCGTCCTGGTCCGCATGCCCTCGCCCACCTCCGGCGATTACCATAACCCTCCCCGCCGCCTATGCATAGTGCACCTGGACGGGGTTGCCGAGTTCGAGACGTCCGACGGTGACAAGCGGCGGCTGGAGCCCGGGGACGTGGTGATTTCCGAGGACCTGACCGGACGCGGGCACAAAACCCGCAACCTGGGCGAGGGACTGAAGGTGAACCTGGCCATTCCCCTGGCTGGCTAGCGTAATCCGGCCGGGTTTCCGCCCCCACAGTGGGGACTCAAGTCAGACCCGGCTTGCCAAGGCCCTCAGCGCTGCCCTTCACCCCTTAGTAACGAAGCCAGGTGGAGCAACCCCTGCTGCCGGCGGGCCGTGGAAACTGTACCGGCCCAGTCCGGGTCGACTAGCTGCGCCGCCATCTCCCGGGTAAGCTCGTTCTCTTGGAGCTTGGGGAAGCGGGCGTAAAGCTCGAGGGCAGCGTCCGAGGCATCCGGCTCCCGCTTTATCTTGGCCAGCCCGTGCATGAAGGACAGCGCCGCGTTCACCGCCAGGTCACGGGCCCGGTCCTGGCCGATGAGCGAACCCTTGCCGCCGGGTCCCTCCTCAACAGTAAGGGCCGCCGTCAACTCCCTGGGCCCCGCGGCCGCCCGAGTTAAACCGCGGGCCAGCCCCGCATCCATGAAGCGGTCCAGTATCCGGGCCGCTCCGGCGATGCGCCGCCGGGGATGGTTGGAGGGCCGCACCCGGAACAGCCGCCACTCCTTGACCGACATTGCCGCGCCGAACCCTCCTCCTCGCGAAAGAGGCTTGCTGCCACCGTCCAGGGCAGGGAACCCCGCCAACGCCAGCAACTGCGATTCAACGAATTTGGCCCGTTCAGCCCCGGAAGCGCGGGCGGCGGCTTTGGCCAGTGCGTCGTATGGCGCCCGCTGGGCCAGCTTCAAGAAGGGCTGTTGGTTGAAGCGGTAGCCCAGGCCTTCCAGCAGCCCCTCGTACAGGACCTGGTCCGGTTCCTGCTCCGCGAGCAGTCGCTGGAACCAGGCGCTCTTGGCCAGGAATCTCCGTTCGCCGGCCCGCTCCAATAGCAACTCTAACTCGTTCTTAGTGGACGGCTGTGTATATCCGTGGCCGGCCAGCGCCTCCCACAGGGCGGCGTTGGCGCCGGCTTCCGGAGGGTCCTCGCCATCCAGCAGCGCCTGCAACGACACTACCGGTGCTTGCCGGCCGCTCTGCAGCTCGGTGGCGGGCGATTCCACCTCCAGGGCTGCGTGCAGCACCACCCCGTTGTAGTTGGGATCGCTGCCGTGGCCGTGGCTCCGCCAGTCTCTCTGGTGCAGGTGGATTTCTACGTCGCCCCGCACCAGCCCCACACCGTCCAGTTGGAGCAGAGCGTCCCGGAAGTCCGGGCCCGCTCCGACACCGGGATGGCCGGGATACAGCACCCGAAAGCGCGTTCCGTTCCCGGTGCGGAACTCGGCCTGCCGGGCGGCCCGTTTGCTCCACAGCTTGGCCAGCAGGCTTTCCGGCATGGGCCTGCCCCCGGGTTTTTTCTCCCGCAGCAGGAGCCCCGGCCCTCGGTGGACGTTGCCGACGGCGTATTCCATATCCCCTACCTCGACCCAAGCCTGTCTTTCAAGAAGATAACATACTCCCGCCCTTCCGGTAAGGATTGTCCGCCTTGCCCTTCCCGCCAGCCAGGCCGTAAAATGGCCCAACAACAAGAAGGGGGTCCCTGGGCGATGGCAGGATTCGAGCATCCTCTGCAGGACATCCGGGTTATAGACTTGGGCAGGCACCAGGCGGGCCCGCGGTGCGCCCAGGTGCTGGCCCGCATGGGCGCCGAGGTGATCAAGGTCGAGAGATTGGGAGGCGAGGAGACCCGTTACCACGCCCCCTGGGTGAAGAAGCAAAGTTCTTACTGGGTCCAGTACAACTCCGGCAAAAAGAGCTTGAGCATTGACCTGCGCAAGGAAGAGGGCAAGGAGGTCCTGCGCAAGCTGGTGAAGATCTCCGACGTTCTGGTGCAGAATTTCAGGCCCGGGACAATTGACAAGATGGGCTTCGGCTACGACGTTCTCAAGAAGCTCAACCCCCGGATCATAATGGTCAACATTTCAGCCTACGGCCAGTTCGGGCCGTACCGGGACAACATCGGCTACGACCCCATCGGGCAGACAATGGCCGGCATCACCATGGTCACGGGCGAGGAGTGGATGCCGCCCATCCCCACCGGCGTGCCCTTCATCGACCGCATCACCGCCCTGCACGGGGCCATCGGCACCTTGGCGGCTCTTCACGAGCGTGAGATATCCGGCGAGGGCCAGGCCATGGACGTTTGCCTGGCTGACTCCGGCTACAGCATGACCGAAATTCCCGTCACCGCCTTCCACGGCACCCGGGTGCCGCCCAAGCGCGGCGGCCCGGCGGCGCCTCCCCACGGCATCTATCCCTGCAAGGGCGGCTGGGTGATGCTTTCCTCGGGGGACCAGCACCACTGGTACCGCGTCTGCAACGCCCTGGGCAAGCCGGAGTGGGAGCACGACCCAAGGTTCACCACCCGCCACGCGCGGACGCAGAACGCCGCCGTCGTCGACGAGGTCCTCAACGAGATGCTGTCCAAGATGACCATGCAGGAGGCCATCGACTACTTCACCGAGTACGACGTGGTGGCCGCGCCGGTCAACGACATCCCCATGGCCGCCGATGACCCCCACCCCTGGGAGCGCCGGGCGATGGTGGAAGTCCCCGACTTTCTGGCTGGCAACATCGCCGTCTCCGGCGACTACTGGCACTTCAGCAGGACCCCCGTGGTCATAGGCGCCACCCCCAAGGTCGGCGAGCACAACGAGGAGGTGCTCTGCGACATCCTGGGCTATTCGCCGGAGGACGTGGCCCGCTTGCGCGAAGACCAGGTCATCGGGGAGACCGACTTCTACGACGAGGTGCCCGGCTAGGCCGGCCCCCGCCCCGCCAGGATTGACCTGATAGCTCTAGGACGCCCTCCCTGGACTGGGACGCTTGTCGCATTCTTGGTTCTCGTTCCCGCCTTCCTCCGCGTTCCAAGTCGGATTACGTTCGCTGCATACCCAAGCGGTTGAAGGCGTCGTTCTTTCGCAAGCCCACCGGCTATGTTATGCTCAGGACATCCATTCATCCGTATTCCCAACCTGATTGTTCTATTTCGCCACCGCTGGAAGGGAGGTGAACAACGGTGGTAGCCCTTTGGATGCTCAGGGCATTGGGCGCCTGGGGATTTGGTGTCATTGGCTGGAGATTGGGCGTAATTATCTCTGATTTGTCTTCAGGTGAGCAAAGTTTCATCCCCTGGGGCCTGGCCCTAACCGTCGCCGGAATTCCGTTGGGCGCTCTCTTGGCGCCCTATCTGACCGTAAAACCGTGGCGCATGGGCGGCGAGTACCTTAGTGCCGTTTCCGGCTCCACGCTCATCAGCGGCACCGCCGGTTTGCTGGTCGGCCTGGTGGTGGCTGCTCTTGTGTCGATTCCCCTGTTCGGACTGGACGGGTGGCTGGGTTGGGGTGTGCCGGCGATCGTCACCGCATGCCTGGGGCTCCTGGGACTGTGGACCGGGGTCAACCGAAGGCGGGACGTGCAGGCCCTTTTCCCCGGCCTGGATAGCGCCGGCGGCAAGGCGAGATCCCAACGGAACGGCAGCATATTGGTTGATACCAGCGCCATCATCGACGGCCGCGTCGCCGACCTGACCACGACGGGATTCCTGGAGGGGTCCTTTGTGGTGCCCCGTTTCATCCTTGACGAACTGCGCCACATCGCCGATTCCAGCGACCCCTTGCGGCGCGCCCGGGGCCGCCGGGGCTTGGAGGTGCTGGGCCGCCTGCGCAACGACACCGCCGTTCCGCTGGAAGTGCTGGACGTGGGCGTCGCCAGGGGCGACGAGGTGGACTCCAGCCTGGTGCAACTGGCCCGCAGCATGAAATCGCCCATACTCACCACCGACTACAACCTCAACCGCGTCGCCGAGCTCCAGGGGGTGCAGGTGTTGAACGTCAACGAGCTGGCCAACGCCGTTAAGTCCATCGTGCTGCCTGGAGAAGATCTAAGGGTCAACATCGTGCAGGAAGGCAAAGAGGCCGGACAGGGGGTGGCCTACCTGGACGACGGCACCATGGTGGTGGTGGAGGGTGGCAGAAGGTATCTCAACGCCTTCCACGACGTGACGGTCACCAGGGTGCTGCAGACGGCAGCGGGCCGCATAATATTCGCCCAGCCCAAGGGCGGTTGAGCCGGCGTCTGGGTTGGTCCGCGAATGACTTCTGTAGAAACGATAGGAGCGGTGGTGGCGGCCGCTGGCAAGAGCAGCCGGATGGGCGGCCTGGACAAGATCTTCGCGCCCGTCCTGGGGCAACCCCTCCTGTCCTACTCCCTGGACCAGTTGGAGAGCTTTGCTCCGGTGACCAAGGTGGCGTTGGTGCTGGACCAGGACTCCGTCGAACAGGGAGAGGAGTTGGTGCGCCGGGGCGACTACCGCAAGGTCGTCAAAGTCTGTCCTGGAGGCGCGCGTCGCCAGGACTCGGTACGCCTGGGCCTGAAAGCCCTGGGCCCCTGCGATTTGGTCGCGGTCCACGACGGCGCACGCCCCTGCCTGGACCATTGCATGTTGTCCCGGGGCCTGGAAGCCGCCCGGGAATGGGGAGCAGCCGTGGCTGGGGTGCCGGTCAAGGACACCATCAAGGTCGCCTCTCCGCAAGGGTTGGTCGTGGACACGCCGTCGCGGGAAACCCTCTGGGCCGCCCAGACGCCCCAGGTGTTCCGGTATCCCCTGCTTTGGGAGGCCCACCAGCGGTGCCAGGGGGACTTTACCGACGACGCTTCCATGTTGGAGAGCCTGGGTAAGCCGGTCAAGATGTTCCTGGGCTCCTACCAGAACCTCAAGGTCACCACGCCGGAAGACCTGGCGGTGGCCGAAGCCTTTCTGGCGGCCCGCCGCGATTCTTAGGCGAGAGAGTCTGGGTATGAAGTCATGGCGCAGATAGATTTCCGGGTGGGTACAGGCTTCGACGCCCATGCCTTGGTCCCCGGCCGGCGGCTGGTGCTGGGCGGGGTGCACATACCCCACGACCTTGGCCTGGCCGGCCACAGCGACGGCGACGTGCTGCTCCACGCCGTCATGGACGCCCTTTTAGGCGCCGCCGGGCTGGGCGACATCGGAGCCCAGTTCCCCCCCGACGACGCCAAGTACGAGGGCATTTCAAGCCTGCTGCTGCTGTCCCAGGTCAAGGCTGTTCTGGACGCCGGCGGATGGCGCATATCCAACGTCGATGCTACAATGGTGGCCCAAGCGCCCAGGCTGGGCCCCTACGTGGAAGCCATGCGGGAGCAAACGGCTTCCGCCCTTTCCATAGAGGCCAGTCGGGTCGGAATCAAGGCCACCACTACAGACCACCTGGGATTTACCGGCAGGGAAGAAGGCATCGCCGCCTACGCCGTGGCATCGATAGTAGCGGAGATATGAAGCTTTACGACACCCTCTCCGGCGAATCTCAGCCCTTCACCCCCGTCAACCCGCCCGGCGTCAACATGTACGTCTGCGGAGTGACGCCCTACGCCGCCACCCACGTGGGCCACGCCCTTAGCTACGTCGTTTTCGACGTGCTGCGCCGCTACCTGGAGTTTCGGGGGTATCAAGTACGCCACGTCCAGAACTTCACCGACGTGGACGACAAGCTGATTCAGAAGGCCGATGAGCAGAACGTGCCCGTCGACGAACTGGCCGACCGGTACATCGAAGAGTTCTTTCGATCCATGGACGCTTTGAACGTGCAGCGGGCCCACGTCTATCCCAGGGCCACCAGGGAAATAGGCCCCATCATCGACACCATAGCAATGTTGGTGGACAAGGAATTCGCCTACCCGATAGACGGCGACGTGTTCTTCCGGGTCACCCGCAGCAAGGGCTACGGCAAGTTGAGCGGCCGCACCTTGGAGGGCATGAAAGCGGGCGCCAGGGTAGAGGTGGACCAGCGCAAAGAGCATCCCATGGACTTCACCCTGTGGAAGGCGTCCCAGCCCGGCGAGCCGGCCTGGGACAGTCCGTGGGGCCCCGGACGGCCCGGTTGGCACATCGAGTGCACGTCGATGGCTACCACCTACCTGGGCGAAGGCCTGGACATCCACGGCGGCGGGCAGGACCTGATCTTCCCCCACCATGAGAACGAGATAGCCCAGAGCGAGGCCGCCTCCGGCCGCGAGCCCTTCTCCCGCTACTGGGTCCACAACGGCCTGCTGCGGCTGGGCGAAGACAAGATGAGCAAGTCCCTGGGCAATCTGGTGCCGGTGGAAGAAGCCCTGGCGAAATACTCACCCGACGGGCTGCGCCTCTATTTTCTGAGCTCCCACTATCGCAGCCCATTCCAGTTCAGCGACGAAGGATGCGCCGCCATGGAGCGCAGCGTCCAGAGGCTGGAACAGGCCTTGGGCCGCGACGGTTCCGGTGCAGGGAATGACCTGGATCCGGAGCCGCACCAACAGCGGTTCCTGGAAGCCATGGACGACGACCTGAACACGCCCCGTGCCCTGGCCGCCCTATTCGACCTGGCCAGGGAAATCAACCGCGCAGGGGACGACGGCCGTAACATCTGCCAAGCCCAGGACTGCTTGCGACGCCTGGGAGAGGTCCTGGGGATCACTTTCCAAGGCCAAGAATCCGCGGAGCGAGACCTGCTGCCGGCGGAGCCCTTCGTCCGGTTGCTCCTGGACATCCGGGCCCAGTTGCGGCAGGCCAAGCAGTACGAGCTGGCGGACCGCATCCGGCAGGGACTGGACGACCAAGGGGTGTCCCTGGAAGATTCCCCCGACGGCACCCATTGGCAGTTCCGCCGCCGGCCCTGACACACCGTGCTGGATAGCTCGACCACCGAGGCCCTGGCTCGCATCGTCGGGATGCCCAACGTTCTCACCGACCCCTACGAATTGGACCGGTACTCTGCCGACGCCCTCACCCCCTTCCGTGCATTCGGCGCCGAAGCCAGGTTCGACTGGCTGGCCGATCTGGTGATCCGTCCCGGCAGCGCCGAAGAGGTCTCCCGGATAGTAGTCCTGGCCAACCGGCGCGGGATACCCCTGGTGCCCTACGGCGGAGGCACCGGCGTCATGGGCGGCGTGCTCCCCGTCTGCGGCGGGATCATCGTAGACGTCCGGCGCATGAATCGAGTGCTGGACGTCAACAGCGCAGACCTGACCGCACGGGTTGAATCGGGGCTGGTGCTGCAGGACTTGGAGGATGCCCTGGCGGAGCACGACCTCATGCAAGGCCACGACCCCTACAGCGTTCCCATCGCAACCGTGGGAGGGGCCATATCCACCAACGGCGTTGGCTATCGCGCCGGGGCCTTCGGCCCCATGGGGGACCAGGTCCTGGGCCTGGAAGCCGTGCTTCCCAACGGCAGCATCATTAGCACCCGCCCGTTGCCCAAGTATTCCTCAGGCCCCGACCTCAACCAGCTATTCGTCGGCAGTGAGGGCGTCTTCGGCATCATTACCCAGGCCACGATTCGGGTCCATCGCCGCCCCGAATCCCAGGTCTTCGCCGCGGCTTCGTTCGACAGCTTCGCCCACGGATTCAATGCCGCCGCCGAGCTGCTGGCCCTGGGAGTGCGTCCCACGCTGCTGGACCTGACCGAAGAGGAGTCCGGCATCCGGCTCTTCCTGCTGTTCGAGGGGTACCGTGAAGGCGTCGCCGCCCAACATCAGCGCTCCGCCCAGGTCTGCGCCCAGTTCGGAGGCCGCGATATCGGGCCCGCACCCACCGAGGCCTACTGGAGAGACCGGCATCAGTCAGGGTTAACCTACAAGCAGTCGTTCCTGGGGCTGCCCCGCCAGGTCAGATGGGACCGCAGCTGGGGCCGCGGCTTCGATTACCTGCACCTGGCGCTGCCGATTTCCAGGGTGCTTGAATACCGCCGTCGCTGCGACGAGTTGATGGCCGGCAGCGGCGTCAGGGTGGTGGAGTACGCCATCTGGAGCCGGCCGGAGTTGTTCTCCATGCTCATGGTCGCCGATCCTGAAACCGGAGACGACTACCGGGACAATCTGGCCAAGGTGGTGGACCAGGTATTGAAGCTGGCCCAGGACATGGGCGGCGCAATGGAATACTGCCACGGCGTCGGTGTCAAGCTGGACCACCTGCTGGCCCGGGAAATGGGCGCGGGTCATGGCGTGCTCAGGGAACTGAAGCGGACCCTGGACCCGGCCAACATCATGAATCCGGGCAAGCTGGGGTTGGGCGGCGTCGGCGGTGCGTAAGTCCGACGGTCAAGGCGCGGCGGAGTAACGGTGAGAGCAGTCGAACCATGAACAGTCCTCGGGTGTTCGTAACCCGGCAGATTTTCCCGGAAGCGCTGGACCTGCTTGGCCAGGCCGCCCAAGTGGAGGTCTGGCCTCACTATGAGCCTCTTACCCCGCAAGAGCTTGCCGACAAGGTAACCCACGTGGAAGGCCTGGTTACCAACATCATGGACCGGGTGGACGCCGACCTGCTCGACCGCGCTCCCAAGCTCCGGGTCATCAGCCAGATAGCCGTGGGACTGGACAACATCGACGTGGCTGCCGCCTCCCGCCGTGGGGTTCTCGTGGGCCACACTCCTGGGGTGCTGGCCAAAGCCACCGCCGACCTTGGATTCGCCATCCTGATGTCCGCCGCCCGGCGGGTCAGTGAGAGTGAACGGTGGGTGCGTTCAGGGAGATGGGAGATCGCATTCCACCCCATGTACTGGCTGGGGACCGACGTTCACGGGGCCACCCTGGGAATCCTGGGCCTGGGCCAGACCGGGCTGGAAATGGCCAAGCGCGCTTCTGGCTTCGACATGAAAGTCCTCTACCATTCCCGCACCCGCAAACCGGACTTGGAACAACGCTACGGCCTGGAATACGCCGACTTAGACGCACTGCTGGCCGCTGCCGACTTCGTGTCGGTGCACCTCTCGCTGACCCCGGAGACCCGCCACTTCATCGGGGAACGTGAATTAAAGGCCATGAAACCCACGGCCATCCTCGTCAACCTGGCCAGGGGTCCCGTGGTGGACTCCCAGGCCCTCTACACCGCCCTCAAAGAAAAGTGGATACAAGCGGCCGCGTTGGACGTGACCGACCCGGAACCGATCTCCCCCGACGACCCGCTGCTGACCTTGGACAACCTGGTCATCACCCCGCACATAGGCAGCGCCTCGGTCGCTTCCAGGAAGGAGATGTGCATGCTGGCGGCCCGCAACCTGCTGGCGGGGCTTACCGGCCACCCCATGGAGCATTGCGCCAACCCGGAGCTATACCAGTCCCAGGGCCTGTGACCTGCTCGATAAATTACGAAGCAAGCGCAAGCGCCTGGAGATGGCCTGAAACGGCGGAGATATCGGGGACTGGACTATACCAATATTAGGTATGATCGTGCAGGTTAATGGCCAAATCTCCCCATCGCTCAGTCCACCTTGCTGCCGGGCTTGCTGGCCGCCCCTGCTGCTCCCAAGTAAGTTGCGGCGAAGATCATCTCGGAGAGCCACCGCCGGAACGACTCGTTGTCGCTGAACTGCTTAAACAACTCCGTGTGGTCGGCTACCATTTCGACCATGGCCTTTTGCAAGGCTCTGTCGTGTTCGATGCGGGCGTTTTGCTTGTCTGAGTTGGCGATGGCGTTCTTGTACGCCTTATCCTCCGCAACCTTGGCGGGCAACTCTTCCGTAATCACCTTCTCTATCTTGTCCTGGTCTTTCCAATCGATGTTGCCGAATCGGTTGTTGAAGTCCCGGATTATGGTGGAGAGCTGGTCCATCTCCGGCTCCGGCTTCTGCCCTCCGCCCGCGGTGGGCACAGGGTCAATCTCCGCGTCCTCGTCCGGAAGCTGGATTTCCTGCATGGCCTGCTTTTCCACCCGGTAGCTGTCCATGTCGATGGCTTCGAGGATGCCCTTTGACAGGTCGTCCTCTTGAGGCGCAGGCAGCTTGGGAACGAGGAACGTCAGTAAAATCGAAAGCTTCTCCCACTCGGCCTGGGCGTAGGGAAGGATGGCAGACAGGAACCCGTAGGCCCGGAGGAACGCCTTGGCCTTGCCCTTGAAGTCCACCTGGCCGTCCTCGTCCAGTTCCTCCCGGTAGACCGAGACGCAGGCGTCCAGGATGGGGTCCAGCTTGTCCCGGTCTGCTCCCGACAGGTACCGTTCGACCAATTCGTCCACTTGGGCCGCGCTGTAGACCTGGCGCCCGTCCAGGGCCGCCTTGAGGTCGTGCAACTTGTTGGGGTCGGTCTCCTCCGCCAGGATGGTGGTCCGGTAGTACGGGGCAAAGGCGCTCTGAATCGCGTCGGCGTCGTTGTAGAAGTCTAGCACGCAAGTGTCGTGCTTCTTCAAAAGATGATGCGCCCTGTTGAGACGGGACAGGGTCTGCACCGCCTTCACGCCCGACAACGGCTTGTCCACGTACATGGTGTGCAGCAACGGCTCGTCGTAGCCGGTCTGGAACTTGTCGGCGCAGACCAGGAAGCGGTACGGGTCTTCCTGGATCTTGTCGGCAATCAGGTTGGACGGGAAGCCGTTGAGGGACGCCTCGGAGACCTTCGCCCCGCCGTATTCGTGCTCCCCGGAGAAGGCGACGATGGCCTTGTAGGGACTCTTGCGCTGGACCAGGTAGCCGCTGATGGCGTGGAAGTAGGCGACGGCCCGCTGGATGCTGCTGGTTACCACCATCGCCCGCGCCTGACCGCCCACCTTCCGCTGGTCCAACACCTGCTCGTGGAAGTTGTCCACCATGATCTCCGCCTTCAGGCCGATGGCGTGTTCGTGGTCCTCCACGTAGCGGCGCAGCTTCTTCCTGGCCCGCTTGGTGTCGAACTCCGGGTCCCCCGCCACCGTCTTGACCAGCCGGTAGTAGCTGTCCACCGGCGTGTAATGCTCCAACACGTCGATGATGAACCCTTCCTGGATGGCCTGCTTCATGGTGTAGGAGTGAAAGGGAACGTGCCTGGTGTTGTCCCCTTCGGGAACGAGGTCTCCGAATAGCTCCAGGGTCTTGTTCTTGGGCGTGGCGGTGAAGGCAAAGTAGCTGGCGTTGGTCAGTAGCTTCTTGCTCTCGATGATCTTGTTGATCTTGTCCTCGGTGGTCTCGTCCTCTTCTTCGGAGCCAGTTTTTCCCAGGGCCTTGGACATCGACGCCGACGTGCGGCCGCCCTGGCTGGAATGGGCTTCGTCGATGATGATGGCGAACTTGCGGTCTTGGTGCTCATCGCCCATGGCGTCCAGTATGAAGGGGAACTTCTGGACGGTGGTGATGACGATGCGCTTGCCCTCTTGCAGCAACTTTCCCAGGTGGGCGGAAGTCTCCGCGTGGCCCACTATTGACCCGACCTGGGAGAACTGCCTGATGGTGTCACGTATCTGCCGGTCCAGCACTTTCCGGTCGGTGACGACCACCACGGTATCGAAGACGGCGGCATTGTCCCGCTCCAGCCCGGTCAACTGGTGGGCCAGCCACGCTATGGAGTTGGACTTTCCGCTTCCCGCCGAGTGCTGAATCAGGTACCGGTGGCCGGCTCCCTTGCCGGATGCCTCTGCCAGCAGCCTGCGCACCACGTCCAACTGATGGTAGCGGGGCCACACTTGCTCCCGTCTCTTGCGGCCCGTCTTGTCGTCCTTCTTCTCAAGAAGCTGGGCGTAATTCTCGATGATGTCGGTGAGGCCCTTGCGGGTTAGGACCTCTTTCCACAGGTAGTCGGTCTTGAGGCCGTTGGAGTTGTCGGGATTGCCCTTGCCATCGTCCCGGCCCTTGTTGAAGGGCAGGAACCACGAGGCCTTGCCCCTGAGATGGGTGCAGAATTGCACTTCGTGGTCGTCCACGGCAAAGTGGGCCAGGCAGCGGCCAAGCTCGAAGAGCCTTTCCCTGGGATTGCGGTCCTTCTTGTACTGCTCCACGGCATCGTTCACCGTCTGCTTGGTCAGGCTGTTCTTAAGCTCCAAGGTGGCGACGGGCAGGCCGTTGACGAACAAGCCCAGGTCCAGGGCAAGCTGGGCGTTGTCGTTGCTGTAGCGTAGCTGCCGGGTCACGCTGAACCGGTTCTGTTCGTACAGGGCTGCCGCCTGCGGGTTCCCCGGCGACGGCGAGCCATACATCAGGTCTATCTGGTGCGGGCCGTGTTTGACGCCCTTGCGCAGCACGTCGACGGTCCCGCGCTTGGAAATCTCCCCCTGCAGCCGGGCCAGGAACCTGCGCCGGGTCGGGCTGTCCTGCCCCAGGTCCAGCGAGTCCGCGGCGTCGGGCTGGGTCTCCCGGAGAAAAGCGGAAAGCTGGACTAGGTCCACGCAGTACTCCCGGTCGTAGTCCTGGGGGTCGCCGCCAATCCAGCCGGCGCCGTAGGTTGCCGGACGCTGGCGCGCCATGCGGACCTGGGCCGAGTCGCTGGGCCCGCCGCTGGTCAACGCCTGGCAAATCAGGGCCTCCAAACCCTTCTCGGTGGTGTCGGTGGTCACGCTACGTCTCGCCTCTCGTCGGTATGGGGACTTCCCGCACCTCTCCCAGCTCAAGCCCTTCAAGGGCGGAGCGGATGCGTTCCGTTTGCCGCGATATGCGATTCCAATCGGCATTCATCAGCGCCACTACTGCTATTCGTCTATTCGACATGTTCTGTTGGGATCGGAGGTTCTGGTCGGTAGTCAGCAGGACATCGAAACCAGCCTCTTCAGCCATGTCCAACAACTCTCCGTTCGACAGGACGTCCCAGCCGCGCTCCCTGGCCTCTTCGACTTCGTGGTTGAAGAGGCGAGATCGCAGCTGTCTGGGCGTGCCGTTATCGAACAGTATGCGCATCAACGACCACAAGATCGGCACGGAGTTCCCGTGCCGCGAACTCCAGGACCTCTCTCACCTCCGATTCCGCTACTCCCCCAAACCAGTCGATGAAGTCGTAGACGGTCGCTCCCCCCGCCAGATTATCGAAAAGGACGTACAGGGGCAGACGGGTGTTCTTGAACACCCAGGCTCCGCTCACCTTGCCGGGGATCTGCTCAACCGCCGGACATTTGCTCCAGTCGATCATAGTCTCACCTCGCTTTCGATGGCGGTCTCCCCTTCCGTGGGCGTGGCCTCGCCGAAGATGCCGCCGTCCGTATAGTCCAGTATAACGCCGTTGCCGTCCATCGGCTCCGCCTCTACCTCCTCCGGTAGTTGGGCCGCCGCCTCCCGCACGTCCAGCTTGCCCGTCACCACGTCGGCGATGAGCCGGGTGCGGTACTCGTTCACAAGCTCGATTTGGCGGCGGGTGCGGGTGATGGCTTTGTCAATCGGCGTTGCCTTGTCTTCAATGTGTTGCAAAATCGATCGGCGTTCTTCTCTCGGAGGGAGCGGAACCTTCATGTCGTATAGGATTCCCAGCGTTAGTTGATTTATCGTAGATGTGAAAAACGCAGCGGATTGGTACTCGAAAAACTTTGAGTTGAATACTTGGTGCAGATAGTCGTTATTTGGGCCTCTGAACACGGTCATGAAAGCACCAAATGTTGTGCCCGCCGAATCTGAGTCGATACGGGCGTTTTTCCCGATTAATGCCCTGCTTCCGCTCCGAGAGCAGATGAGGATGTCTCCTTCACGGGTGATCAACTTGGACGGTATGGAGCTACTGACATAGACATTATCACCATAGACCAACTGGCCATTCAAGATGTTCGAAGCGCGCAGAACTAATGCACCGTCTCCCTCGTCCACCAGGTCTTGAGGATCATAGGTCAGCCCTATCAACGCATCACCTAGATTTCGGAGACGTGTAACCTCCCAATGCGCCGGCACATCGCCGAGCCAATCGACGCCGGAGGGCTTGAGGCGGACGTTGGGGTCCAGGCCGCGGGTGACGGCCTGGTTGACGACGGCCTGCTTCTCCTCCTCCAACAGGGCGATGAGTTTGCGCTTGGCAGCGACGTAGCGGCGGATGCGCCGGTCCACGTGGTCCAGGTAGCGGACGATGGCGCGCTGCTCGGGGAGGGATGGGAGGGGGATAGTCATATCTCCAATGAACTGCCAATCCGCGCGAGGCATCTTTGCTCCAAAAGTTGAGGTGTCTATCGCATCAATGGTTGGCTTGGACCTTAGAAACTGTTCCAAGTAACTTGCCAACACGGTGCCACTGTAAGGCCTAAGGACCAAGAACTCTCCGACACACACGCCACCTCGTTTTGGACAAGTCACCTTTGCCAAGTATGGGCGCAGTTTACCGAAGAGCACATCACCAACCATAAAGCGCTTTACTTGGCTGTCAAACGTGATGTCCTCGCCCGCAGGTTGGTACCTACCTGTCCAACCTTCAACGTTCTCAAGCGCGAGGTATATATGATCGTCGTCTTTGCTTCTTGCAAGGTCGACGACATTCGCAGCATGCCCCTTTAGTCTGGCAAGTCCCCAATGGACCGGCATGTCGCCGAGCCAGGGGACACCGGAGGGTTTGTAGGCGGGGTAGGGACAGGGGATACGTCCTATGTCCATTCTTTCTCCCTGTCGCTGTTGATGGACTGTAAATTTACTGGCTTAGGTAGTTTGATCACTATCGTAGTACTCATCAATCTCACAACAAATGTCTCGCAGTTCGCGTAGTTTTGATTCCACAAACCACGCGAAGATTCCTACTGCCTCAGGATCTGGGGCTTGGATACCATTATCTTCATCCAAATAGAAGGCTCTCAATGCCTCCATCGGGTACCGGAGTTCATTCCGGACCAAATCCACACCCGCCCACGCCTCAAGAGGCTTGCCTCGATCTGACAACGCGTTGTTAAGGTCAGTCAACACGCCATCTATGACCTTAAGAGCAGCTGCAGACTGATAGCGGTCACTTTCTCCACTAGAGTCTAATGCTCCTGTCAGCAACTTCTCGCACATATAGGTAAGGGACTCGGGAAATAGTGTGGTTAGATGCTTATCACGAAACTCGGCCTTATGTTTGGCTATATCGCCTTCCAATTTGCCTCTCAATTCTCTCAATGCGCGAACTATTAGCGACTCGTTTTCAGAGAGCTTTTGCGTGAGATCGACTGAAGCTATTTGGACTTGCCCACCCTTATTGTTGTACTCCATCACGTCAAATCGCTTCAATGACAACGAATTTCTGTTAATGGTGTAGTACGATTCAGATTTCCTTCTCTTATAGCTCGTTGGATGACCAGCAATCTGATTTCTTATCTCACGGATATCCCCAAGGCCGGGGTAGTCATCGAGTCGAAAGGGAAAGCCAATGGTGTTTGCCAGGTTCATTAGCGCATCCTGTTGGAGAAACATTCCTTGCAAAACCCCATAAACGGTAAGATACAACCTTCCTGTGTTGCTCTCGTCCGCCGAAAGATCTATTCGGAGGTATTCGTCTAAGGCAAGCTGAACATCTTCTATCGTATCTAGACAAGCTACGATCTGGAACCGATTGTCAACGCTCTTCAAGAACAGATGCCCAGTTATCGCGTTAAACAGAATATCTCTTATTGACTGGGACAGTCTTTGTATCGTTGCGTCTGTCATCGCGCTTATATTCTCCCGCCACCTAGCGCAATCTCCACCACCAGCCTTTCCGTCTGCTGCTCCAATGCCAGGATATCTGTCAGTATCTTCTTCAGGGATTGGAGGAGAGGAAGACCCTAGGCTAGTTCTGCCAACCCCTGGTGCAATCGCCGCTGCGATTGTCTCCGAATAGATCAAGTCCGTCATCAGGCCAGGGCGTCTCGTCTTTCCTGAGAAATGCCCGATGAACCTTCGGCATAACTCTCTTGGAAACGCGCCTCCGAGGCCACTTGTAAATCGCGGCGAAGGCGTCCTTGCCACAGATGTTGCGGGTCAGCCGCGGCGGAATCAGGCGAGGGTTGCGGTCCTCCGGCAGCTTGTCGTAGTCCGGGTGGGTGGGAAGTAGTAGGCCCACCAACCCACACCGCTCGTTGTTGCGCCGGTCGATAATACTGGCTGAAATTTCCCAATCTACGTGTTTGCGCTGCCAAGTGCAGCAGCCAATCAGCACTATGGTGACTACGGCGTCGGCGATGTGGTCATCCCTGATTCTCCGGCGTATTTCGTCTAGCGGGAGGCTCTCGTCGTGAATGTCTCCCGGGCTGACAGACTTGTCTATGGCTTTGCTGTCCAGCGCTTGGACCAACCGGCGTTTGTACTCCTCGTCATCCGCGTGGTAGTAACTAATAAAGACTTTGTGTTTGGGTATGTCAGAAGCCACGGGTTTAGCTCGGACTATAAGATCCAGCCCCATGAAACCAACACGGTGGCGGCGACCAAGACATAGAACGGCAATATGGATACCGAGCCGAATAGACATCGTCCCACGAGCGGCATCCCCATTCCCATGGGAATTACCTTGTAGACATCGGTCGGTACCAATGCACCCTTGTGCAGCTTACTGACGAACTCGTTCTGAGACTTGATGAAGGCTCGTTCAAGCGCTAGGTAGTAGGAATCCAGGAACAAGAACAACATGGTCGGAATCAAGGCTATCAGCGCATGCTTGGGTTCTCCGGTGCGCGCTACCAGTACGAGAGTCGCTGCAACCAGCGTGACGCACCACACCTTGCATGAGCGGCTATTCTCAGCCATCCGCGTAATAACGCCCTGTATGATGTCCAGGTGCTTCTGGACGGCGGATGATTCGTGGTTTAGCGGCGATTGTTCAGTCATTTGGCTGGCTCATTGCATCCGCCAAGAACGTTCAGCCTCTCCGATTCGCTATGCTGTCCAACTCGGCGTTGATGCGGCTCCATCGCCACGGAATCGGCTCCCCAAGACGGGTTATCCCATTGTACGGCCTGCCCTGTGGCCTGACCTGGATGATGGGCTTCCCAAAACTGCGGGCCATGTCCGTTTCCACTATAACCCCTTGGGCATTGTGTGTGTCTTGGCCAATCAGGACGACCACTACGTCACATTGGCGTATGGCGTTCCCAGCTTTGTTCTTCCAAGCCGCGTCCGGATAAGATTCATGGAGCGAGCAGTCGCGAATCCGATGATTGGTTTCTTCTTTGGCCTGCCGGTAAAAGTTGTTCTGTAGGTCTTGGTCTTTGCCGAACTCGAAGCTCACGAAAATGTTGAGGATGGCCATATACTCCTCGCAATAAAGCGGCTACCTGACAATCTCCGCCAGTAACCCTTCCGTCTCCCGCTCCAAGGCCAGGATGTCCGCCCGTATCTCTTCCAGGGGCCGCAAGGGCTGGGGCTTGTAGAAGTGGCGGGTGAAGCTAATCTCGTAGCCGACTTTTACGCTGTCTGGGACGTACCAGGCATCAGGAGCGTAGGGCAGGACCTCGCGGCGGAGGAAGGCATCGACGCCGCCTTCGTGAAGAAGCGGCGCCTGCTCGGTGTCCCGCAGGTCGGCGTCCGGCTCGTACTCGACGACGGCGGACTTGCCTTGAATGACGGCGGAAGAAAGACCGTGAAGGGGATCGGCATCAACCCCCTTGTGGACCTTCTTGATGACGGGCGGCGCAGTCTCGGAGCGATTCCCGTTATCCTTGAGCACCTTAATCTCCTTGGCTGTGTAGGCACGCTCAGGGTCGATGCCCTCGATGCGCAGGGGCCGCTCCACAGTGACCTTCCAGTAGCCGAAGGCCTCGTTGGGGAATATCTTGGACTGTTCCGTCTCCTGGAAGGCCAGGAAAGTGTCGCTGATGCGCCGGATGTCTTCTTCCGAGAGTTCGCAGTTCTTGTTGCCCAAGTTCTTGCGCAGCGGGCGAAACCACTGGGTGGCGTCGATGAGCTGCACCTTGCCCCGGCGGTGTTCCGGCTTGCGGTTGCTCAGCGCCCAGATGTAGGTGGCGATGCCGGTGTTGTAGAACATGTTGAGGGGCAGGGCGACGATGGCCTCCAGCCAGTCGTTCTCGATTATCCAGCGGCGGATGTTGCTCTCCCCCTGCCCGGCGTCGCCGGTGAAAAGGGAACTTCCATTGTGCACCTCGGCGATACGACTGCCTATTGGAGTCTGTTCGCTCGGGGACCTCATCTTGCTCAGCATGTTGGCCAGGAACATCATCTGGCCGTCGCTGGAGCGGGTGATCAGGGAATAGTCCGGGTCGCCGCCGTGCTCCACCACGAAGCGGGGGTCCTTGATGTCGGACTTGCCGCCCATGCGCTCCAGATCGCTCTTCCAACTCTTGCCGTAGGGCGGATTGGAAAGCATGAATTCGAACTCGCCGCCGGGGAAGGCGTCGACGGAGAGGGTGGAGCCGAACTTCATGTTGTCGGCCTCGTCGCCCTCGCCCTTGAGAATTAGGTCGGCCTTGCTGATGGCGTAGGTCTCAGGGTTGACCTCCTGCCCGTACAGATGCACGGATACGTCTTTGTCCCGTTCCGCGGCCATCTGGGTCAGCGCCTCCTCGGCGACGGTCAACATGCCGCCGGTTCCGCAGGCCCCGTCGTAGACCGTGTAGGTGCCGGAAGCTATCTCGTCGGCCACCGGGAGGAATACGAGACGGGCCATGAGTTGCACCACGTCCCTGGGGGTGAAGTGCTCGCCGGCCTCCTCGTTGTTCTCCTCGTTGAAACGCCGGATGAGCTCCTCGAAGACGGTGCCCATGCCGTGGTTGTCCAGACCATCCAGTCGCACCGAGCCGTCGCCGTTCAGGACGGGCCGGGGGCTGAGGTTTATGGAACTGTCCAGGAACTTCTCCAGCAGAAAGCCCAGGGCGTGGGTATCCACCAGTCGTGGGACCTGGTTGCGGAACTCGAATTTCTCCAAGACCTCTTGGACGTTCGGTGAGAAGCCGTCGAGGTATGCCAGGAAGTCGGAACGCATCTGCTGTTGGTGAGCCCGGGAAGTCAGGTCGCGCAGCCTGAACGGGGAAGCGTTGTAGAAGGCCTCTCCGGAGGCCCCGCGCAGCCCGACCTCCTGGTTGGTTATGCCGGCGGCATCCAACTGCTCTTTCATGCGGAGTACGGCATCCTTGGTCGGTTCGAGAACCGCGTCCAGGCGGCGTATGACGGTCATAGGCAGGATAACGTCGCGGTACTTGCCCCGGACGTACACATCCCGCAACACGTCGTCCGCTATGCCCCAGATGAAGCTGCTGATGTTCAAGGCGCTCATGCCAAGCTATTGCCTAAGTCTTCTTTCGGTAGAGACGCTTGCCGCCCTCACACTCCCATTGCAGGGATCTGTCGCGAGTGGTCCGGCGTCCGACTTGCCGCTTTACATTTCTCTTATGCGGCGAATTGGTTTCTTGAAATATTCTAATAGAGGCCTCTCGTGGATACAATCAGGGATGAATTGACCGATCAGGGCACACGGTCATGCCGCCCATGTCTCACACCCTGGCAGGCGGCGGGGCATGGCGCAATACCCCGATGGACAGGTGTGTTCTGGGAAAACGCAGTTGATGGATGGGGAAATTAGAACAATATGGACGGTGACGGCCGGCTCTGGGAAACAGCCTGTGGCGGAGAGGGCGGGATTCGAACCCGCGAGAAGCTGTTGACCTCTACGCGATTTCCAGTCGCGCCCGTTCGGCCACTCCGGCACCTCTCCAGGACGGCGCAGCAGCCACAGCCCGGCATTAGTGGGGCGTCTTAGCCAAGGGGGTTGGCTGCAAGGCCGTGGGCTGGCCGGCGCCATTATATTCAATGCCTATTAACACTGTCCACCGCTTCCGTTCACCCTGAGCTAGTCGAAGGGCCGCCCCGGTTCCATCTGCTTTGACAAGCGCACCATGTCTTTCATTCGCCGCCCGTGGTGGCCTATAATGTCCCGCAATGTCCCAGCATTCCATGGCTGCCGGCCTCGGCTTGCCGTTGGCTGCCGCAACAGGCCGGACAATGTGACTAGGAGCGAAGAAATATGGCCGAGTCAGGCTTTGTAAAGGTTGCAGAGGTGAACGACCTTCCCCCGGGAGAAATGATGACGGTGGAGTCGGGAGGCGAGCAGGTTCTTCTGGTAAACGTCGAGGGCAACGTGTACGCCTGCGACGACATTTGCTCCCACGCCTTTGCCTCCCTCTCCGAGGGCGACCTGAGCGGGGAGGAGGTCGAGTGCCCGCTGCACGGGTCGGCCTTCAACGTGACCACCGGCGAGGCCCTCACCCCGCCGGCCTTCGACAGCATCAAGACCTACCAAGTACGGGTCGAAGGAGCGGACATTCTTCTGGGGCCGGCCAAGGAGTAACTCCTCTCGGTCCCAGACTGGGGAACTCAGCCCCCGTTCACTGCCTTGTACAGGTCGGCGGGCCCTGATGGGTTCGCCTCCCAGCGGCGGTCTACTCGAACAGGTGGGGCAACAGGGACGACGTGGGGTGCAGTAGCTGCACCTGCGAGAAGGGCCAGTAAACGAGCCACACCTTCCCACGGACGTTTTCCTCCGGAACCGGGCCCCAGGTGCGAGAGTCCCGGCTGTTGCGCCGGTTATCGCCTATCACGTAGTACTCTCGCTCCTTCAGTAACGTCGGCCCATCATTGGAGCGGTCACGTTCCGTCAAGTACGGCTCCTCCAGGAGCGCGCCGTCGATGTACACCATCCCGTTCCGCACCTGCACCTCTTCTCCCGGCAGCCCCACGACTCTTTTCACGAAGTCTTTCTCGGGATCCCCGGGAAAGCGGAATACGATCACTTCGCCCCGTTCAGGAGGGTGAACGGCAAAGTGCGATTCCGGCTCTTCCTCGCTCCAGAAGGGAATCACTCGGGCTAAGCGGCCGGTGTCTATCTGGAAGTAGACCAGCTGGTTTATCAGCAGGTACTGGCCGTGTTCCACCGTGGGTTCCATGCTCGAACCGTCGACCTTGAAGTTGGATACGCTTATCTGCAGAAGCAGAAACACAACCAGGGCCAGGGCCACGGCCTCGACCGCTTCCCTCGCAACGCGCGAAATCATCTTTGCCAGCAGCCCGGATTCACAATGCTACTCAACTGGGTCGGATAACTAAAACAAGCGGCCCCTGGCATGACCTGCTTGGGGGCCAGAGCCCCTTCGGACGGCCACCGGCCATCCTGGGCGACGCTAGGAAAATTATACACCCGGCGGCCCGCTGTACCGGCGGATGCGCCGCATCCGTTTGGGTCTAAACGGCACATTTGCTACAATCGCCCAGAGGCTGTTCGCGGCTTTCGCCTCACCAGGTACATGCAGCGATGTCATTACACGACCACGGGTTCAACAGAAGACAGATTCGCCAAGGCGGCGGCCGGGGCAACGGCGGCGACCACGTGGACGCCATGTTCGGCAGCACCGAGCTTTACATCTACCAGACTCCCAACACCAGGGCCAAGGGCTTTGAGTCCCTGAAGGCCTACCTGGAAGCCCAGGGCTGCGAGGTGGCGTTCACCGCTGATGGCCCCCCGGAACTCAGCCGGTACGAGACCGTGCGCATCACCCACCAGGGCCCGGATCAAATACCGGATGCAGTGATTAAACGGGCCCACAGTTGGGCCCACCGCAGGAACTACCTGCACAGCTTCTTCAAGCCCATGTACCGGTAAGCCCGGTGAATGCCGGCTGGCCGCCCTCGGCGGCTATCCCATCCCCTGCAGGTGCTCCACCAACCGGCGAATGGTCTGGTCGCAGGTCCGGGACAAGTCCCGAGTTTCCGGAGTTTCCTCGCCGTACGGCGAGCTTCCAATAAGCCGGTACATTTCCGCAACTCCCTGGAAGATATGGGGCGTTAGCCCCAGGCCGCCGAACGTCGCTTCGATCTCCAGCATCTCGCTGACCCAGCGGCGAGACCTGGCCGGCAGCGCCGGAATAAAACCTTCCATTCGTTTCCAAGCAGTGGGCTCGCTGTTCTCGAATTCCTCTTGAAGCGGCTTGGACAGGCCCATGATCTCCGCCGCCATCAGGAGTTGGGCTTGGAGCGCCGCCGACCCCTTGGTCAGTGCGGCGTAGCACATCTTGATTCCTGATGCCTGGCCGACCTCGGGCCCGATAACCCGCACGTCGAGCCCGCAGGGCTCCAGCTGCTGCAACTCCACCGCATTGGGGCCCGAAGCGTAGAACCTGGGGCAGTGCCCGTCTTTTGGCGGTCCGCCGATTATCGACGCGTCGACATACCGGCCACCGGCTCCGGTGATGATCTTTTCCATGTCGCGGGACAGTTGGGGAGCGATGGCGTTGCACTCAGCAAACAGCAGGTCGGCGCCGGTGCGTCGCAGCACGCCGGCGACTTCCTTGCACAGGCCGGGCACCGCTTCGCTAACGGTGATGGACAGGAGAATGTCCGCCTCCTGTACCAGCTCGTCCAGAGTCGGGACGTCGGCAATCCCCGCCTGTTGGGACAAGCCCCGGGTCCGGGGGCTCCTACCGGCCAGGCAGGTAATGACCCGCAGCCCGTTCTCCCGCAGCAGGCGGCCCACGGCGTGCCCCATGTCGCCGGGGCTGATGATGGCGACCGTTTCAACCGGCATGGCAAGCCCTCAACGATTCTTCAAAATAGTCGATTCAACGGCTGGCTCCCGAATGCCCTACGCGGGGCAGCCTCCCGTTAGCCTCTCCGGCTGCAGGTTTGGGTTAACGCTAAGGCTCGGGGTCCAACCATGGCTGGCCGAACTCCCGGCCTTCGGTGATTATCGACCTTCCCCTTAACGTCTCAAACTCGACTTCGTGCATCGACAACACCTTGTCGATCGTTACTTCCAGCACCAGCAACTCCGTTCTGCCGGTCCTGGCTAGCACCTCTTGTGTAAGGGCCGCGCCTCGTTCTTCCCCCACGTAGCCAACAAGTATGCGCTCCAGTACCTGGTCTCTGTTTTCCGACGTAATCCGGCCTTCCCCCTCCAGCACCACGTACTTGTAAGGCCGCTCGTCTGTCGCGATGGACAGGGCCACTTTCGGGTTATGCCGGATGTTGTTGAGCTTCACCGTCCCTTCATAGACGGCCACGTAGGCCTTTCCGTCCCAGGCCCCAAAGGAGACCGGCGCCACGTGGGGGCGACCGTCGGGCCGTACAGTCGCTACGTGGGCTATGTGGGCCCCTCTTTCGATGAACTCCGTGATTTCTTCCGGGCTCAATCCGGCCATCTCTGCCTCCTTGCTCTCTGGGATAGAATCCCCAGTCTCACCTGTCCCGGCCCTCGGCCCCGTTGCGCTATGGGTCCTGCAAGTCTTCGATGGCGCCCTCTACGTAGAGGATCGTCAACGTGTCCAGCACCGCTCGCTCAACCTGGTCCTTCTGCTCTCCTTCCGTCCCGCTGCTGAGCCTGGCCAGCAGGTCCCCCACCGCGGTATTGCCGTCGACGAGGGACACCAACACCGCCACCAGCCCGCTGCACGGCGTGCCCTCCGGATGGCCGGGAGTCTTTACCGCATAGCCCCATACGAATTCGCCCTGGCCAACGATGGGCTGCCGCTCCACGCTCACGCCTTCGGCCAGCACCGGCGTCAGTCTTCTCATCACGCTGTCTCCGTCGCCGCTGCAGCGTAGCTCAGCCGCCCGCTCCTGCCGCCGCTCCCGGTCCGCCTCCACCGCTCCGACGCTGGCCAAGAAGGCCGGAGGCGCCATCCCGCGGTCCAATACCGCTCGCTCGTAGCCTCTGGGCGGCTGACCTGCCACCGCCCTGATGAAGGCGTGGCGCGGCGAAAACTCGGCGCCGCCGTCGATCAGGCGGCGCGCCTCCCAGAAATACGAGTCCACGCTCAGGTTGCTGGAGTAGAACAGCCGGGCCATCTCCCGGAACTGGTTGTATTCCTGCAGGAACAACTCCTGGTAAACCGGGGCCGCCGCGGCCTTCAGCCCGGCGTCCTTCAATGCCGACGTGACATATGCCGCTGCCAGTACGCCCGACATCAAGGCCAGGTGGACGCCTGAAGAAAACAATGGGTCCACGAAGCATGCGGCATCTCCAGCCAATATGTACCCGTCGCCAACCAGCCGCCGGCAGACGTAGGACCAGTCCTTGAGCACCGAGGGCCCGGCGGTCAGTCTGGCTTCACTCAGCATCTCCGCGGTCTTGGGGGCCTGGGCGATCTGGTCCATTAGGAACTTGCGGGGGCCTGATTGCTGCACTCCCTCCTGGTTGGCCGCGCTGTCCACCACGGCCCCGACGCTGGCCCAGCCGGTGTGCAGGGGTATGACCCACAGCCAACCGTTGGCGTAGGACTCGATGAAGATATTGGTCTGGTCCGGCTCAGGCAGGCTTTGGAAGTTGTCGAAGTAGCCGTACACCGCCAGGTTGCGAAAGAAATCGTCCCACTCCCGCATCCCAAGCTGGTGGGCCAGCAGCCCGCCCTGGCCGCTGGCGTCGACAACGAATCGGGCCGGCTCGGCCAAGCGGGCCCCGTCCGCCGACTCATAGCGCACCCCGGTAGCCCGGTCCCCGTCGAACGTCACGTCCGTAACCCGGCAGCCCTCTCGCACGTCTACGCCGGCGGAGCGGCTGTTCTCCAGGAGAATCTGGTCAAACTGCGGCCGCCATACCTGGTATGAGTGGGGGTACTGGGCGTTGGTCTCTTGGAAGTACCAGCTCCAAGGCGTCCTGTCCTTCCCCCACACCATGGTCGCGCCCCACTTGGGCAGGAATCCCGCCCGCTGCACCGCCGGCATGACTCCCAACTCCTCAAGCACTGGCACGCTGGCAGGCAGCAGCGACTCTCCCACGTGGTCCCTGGGAAAGCGATCCCTCTCCAGGAGCAATACCCTGGCGCCCTGGCGCGCCAGCATGGTGGCGGTGGTGCTCCCCGCCGGGCCGCCGCCTACCACTATAACGTCATAGCTCATGTAAAGACCCTAAGGGCAGTAAGGGATATGGCATCAGGAATTGGGCGGTGCGGTTTTGCCGGTTGCCAGAAGGCCGTGTAAAGAACTTGGGGAATCTTGTGGTCAAGTTCCGCTGTGCCCGGCTTGACGAGCGGTATTATAGCACCCCTGGTCTGGGTATCGGGTGGCGTGCAGCCCTAGTTGGATTTCTTGACACTCTCTTGGCGATTGTGATAAATTTCTCACGCTCACGTCCTAGCCATACTAAAGCTGACTGAGAGTCGATTAGTGGAATCTTTCATCGTCGCAATTGCAGCCGGTGCCGTGGCCTTGCTCTTCGCCGCGGTCACCACGCTGCGAGTCCTTAAGACCGAACAAGGCAACGAGCGGATGCAGGCCATCGGCGCCGCCATCCGCCAAGGCGCCGGAGCGTTTCTCCGCCGCGAGTACATGACCCTCTTACCCTTCGCCCTGATCGTGACCATCGTCCTGGGCGTTCTGGACTACACCGTCTTCACCCACGACCTGGCGGCCCCAGCCACCGCGATTTCCTACGTGGCCGGCACCATCTGTTCGGCCTTGACCGGGTTCGTCGGGATGAACGTGGCGGTGCGGGCCAACGTGCGCACCGCCGCCGCGGCCCAGACGGGCTTGAACCCAGCCCTCCGCGTCGCCTTCTCCAGCGGGTCCGTGATGGGAATAACGGTGGTGGGCATCGGGCTGCTGGGCGTCACCATCCTCTACCTGGTCTTCCAGAACATCAACGCCGTTGCCGGGTTCGGCTTCGGGGCCAGCTCCATCGCCCTCTTCGCCCGCGTGGGCGGCGGCATCTTCACCAAGGCCGCCGACGTTGGCTCCGACCTAGTGGGCAAGGTCGAGGCTGGCATTCCCGAGGACGACCCCCGCAATCCCGGCGTCATCGCCGACAACGTGGGCGACAACGTAGGCGACGTGGCCGGCATGGGGGCCGACCTGTTCGAGTCTTACGTCGGCAGCATAATCTCCGCGGTCGCCCTGTCTGCCAGCGCGGTGGCCCTGGCCGTGGGCGCCGGCGACTCCGATTTCAAAGACTCCCAGGCGGTGTTCCCCATGCTGCTGGCCGGCGCCGGAATCGTCGCCGCCATCCTGGGCACCTTTGTGGTCCGCAGCGGCGAGGAGGCCGACTTCGAAAAGCTGCTCTGGGCGCTGCGCTACGGAATTTTTTCCGCCGGCGGGATCCTGGTCGTCTTTGCCGCCATTCTTACCATCACCCTTACCGACAACTGGTGGTGGTTCGGCTGCGTCGTTGCCGGACTGGTAGCCGGAACGATCATCGGCCTGGCCACCGAATACTTCACTTCCTACAGCTACAACCCGACGAAGAAGGTCTCCGAGTCGTCGCAGACCGGGGCCGCCACCGTCATCATCAGCGGAATAGCCACCGGCATGATGAGCACCTTGATTCCGGTCATCTGCGTGTCCGTGGCTATCCTGCTGGCCTACTGGTTTGCCGGATTCTACGGCGTGGCCCTGGCCGGGGTTGGGCTGCTTTCCACCTTGGGCATTACCCTGGCCACCGATGCCTACGGCCCCGTGGCCGACAACGCCGGCGGCATCGCCGAACAGGCCAACCTAGACCCCCAGGTTCGGCAACGCACCGATGCGCTGGACGCCCTGGGCAACACCACCGCGGCCACCGGCAAGGGTTTCGCCATAGGTTCCGCGGCCCTTACCGCCCTGGCCCTGCTGGCTGCATATTCGGTCAGCGCCGAGCTAATCACCATCGGGGACGACGGGAAGTTGCTGGCCGACGCCGGCGGAATCAACCTGTTGCAGCCGCAAATTCTCGTGGGCCTGGTCATCGGCGCAATGCTACCCTTCCTCTTCTCGGCATTGACCATGCAGGCCGTGGGCCGCGCCGCCCAGGGCATCGTAGAAGAGGTCCGCCGCCAGTTCCGGGAAATCCCCGGACTGATGGAAGGCACGGCAACGCCGGACTCCGCCCGCTGCGTGGACATAAGCACCCGCGGCGCACTGCGGGAGATGATCCTCCCCGGCGTAATGGCCGTCGTTGCCCCCATCGCCACCGGCTTCATCCTGGGAGAGGCCGCGTTGGGCGGCCTGCTCATCGGCGCAGTGGCCGCGGGGTTTATGCTGGCCATCATGATGGCCAGCGCCGGCGGAGCGTGGGACAACGCCAAGAAGTACGTGGAACTGGGAAACTTCGGCGGCAAGGGATCCGAGGCCCACAAGGCCGCAGTCGAGGGCGACGTGGTCGGAGACCCCTTCAAGGACACTTCCGGTCCGTCGCTGAACATCCTGCTCAAGCTGATGGCCATCGTGTCCTTGGTGTTCGCCCCGGTGTTCCTGGAAGTGTCGCCCCTTCTGCAGTTCTAGGCCGGACTAACCCGTCCCAGGACCTTCCACCAAGGCCTCACCCCCCGGTGCAGCTTGCTATGTCCCGTAACTGCCGGGCAATCCAGTCGGCATTGTCTGCGTTGCACACTGCCGACACTAGCTTCGCGGCGCGTAGCTTCCGGTCTTCCACGGGCATGTTAATCGCCTGGTAAAGCGCGTCTGTGGTGCCCTCGACGTCGGTGGGAGCTACCGATAGGGCCCCTTCAGATAGTTGGTGATGCGCGCCGCTGTTTTCCGATAGCACCAGCACTCCGTCCCTGGTGTTGACCACCGGTCCCTCTTTGGCCACCAGGTTCGTGCCCTCGATTATCGTGTTGACCAACAAGGTGTCGTATAGCTTCATCCCGGCTATGGCCTGGGTGTAGTTGTTCTCGACGAAAGTGGTGATGGGCTGCCAATCCTCGCTGCCGAAGCGGTCATTGATTTGCCGGACAACTTGATTGATTTCCTCCAGGTATCTTTGGTACTGGCGTATGTGAGTGCGGGAGGGGACCAGGAAAGCCAGGAATTTCACCCGGCCCTGCAGTTCGGGATGCCGTGACAACAGCAACTCATACGCCCTGAATCCCCGGATGATGTTCTTGTTGGGCTCGGCCCGGTCGATGCGCATGATCGTATGCTCGCCGCAGATGGCCGCCAGCCGTTTTTCATATTCCAAGGCTCTGGTGGAGTTGGCGATTCGCTGGACTTCGTCGACGTTAATGGAAATCGGGTATGCCTTGACGTGGGCGCTGCGGCCCTGTAGGCCAACTACCCCGCGGTTGTAGTCGACTTCCGCTTCAGGCAGAAAATGAGCGACGGTATCCAGGAAGCTGCCGCGGTCTTGAGGGGTCTGGAACCCTAGCAGGTCGGCGGCGCACAAGCTGCGGCATATCTGCCGGACGATATAGCTGGGGACCATTTGCCAGTAACGGGCAGCGGGCCAGGGCACGTGCACGTAGTGCTGGATGATGGCCTCCGGGACCTCCTGTCGGACGTATCCGGGTAACAGGTACAGGTGATAGTCGTGCCCCATGACGATCGGCGGCAGAGATCCCTCGCGAGCCTCCTCTACCACGGCTTGGGCGAATGCCTGGTTTACCGGCACGTACCCGGTCTGCCAGGCATCATGGACCGAAGCATCCACGTTGGGGTTGTAAGGCGGGTTCCACATATAGTGATGTAGGAACCAGAGTAGGGGATTGCAAAATATGTTGTAGTACTTGTGGTACGTCCGGCGAGGAGACACCACGTAGCGGAGGTTGATTTTGTGGCCGGGCAGGGGCGACGGTAACCTACGCCCCTCGCTGCCTTTGGCTACAGCGCGGTCTCCTTCGCCCATGGCGCTGGCCACCCAGGTGAATTCCACGCTCTGGGCCAGGGAGCTTAACGCCGTGACCGCGCCGCTGCTCCCGCGACGCGCCTCCGGACGCCCCGCCGGAGTCATCTGGTACTCCACCGGCCCCCGGTTGCTCGCCAGGATGAGTGAACGCCTGGAGAGTACGGAGTCGCACAACTCCTGTAGTTCCGCGTCGTTCACCAAGTCGGCTCCCAGGCGGGCTGCTTGGTGCGGCGAGACTCCCATGACGCGCAGGGTAGCAAGAAAGCTCTCTCCGGTGGAAGCAAGTGTAGAGCCCGGTCTCCGGGCCGCCCGTTGATTCTACACGAAACACCCATGCAATCCCATTCTTGCCGCTGGAATGCCAACGGCCAAGTTGGAGCAGAGAGCGCACGGACGCTGGCAAGCCGGGCTATATGGGGTGCCGTCCGCACATGGGCTCAACCTGCGATGCCCGTTTTGGAAACGTCACACGGGCGGCCGTCGCTGCCCCCAATCCGTAGCCTGCTCGTAGGCGTGGGCCGCCCTGAGCACGGTCGCGTCGTCGAAGGCCCGACCCGCCAACTGCAGACCTATGGGCAGCCCGGACTCGTCGAATCCGCAAGGAACTGAGACCGCCGGGAATCCGGTAATGTTGTAGGCCCGCGTGTACTGGGTCAACGCCGTTACCGTACCCACTTTGTGCTCCCCGGCCCGGACGCTGTTGGCCAGCAGTTTAGGGGCCGTCACCGGCTCGGTTGGCCCCGCCAGCAAGTCTCCCTCCTCCAACAGGCGGCGAGCTTGGTCGTTGAACATCGCCCTAGCTTGCTGGGCTCTCAAATAGTCGGCTGCTGATATGAATAGGCCTGCTTCCAACCGCAGCCGCACTGGAGGATATATCTTGTCCGCGTCGGTAGACAGCAGGTCGCGGTAGTAGGCCGCGGCCTCCGCCATGATGATGGCGGTGGAGATGGGGTCTGACTGAACGAACATGGGGAACGACACCTCGGTGACCACCGCTCCCCTGTCCGCCAGCGCGTCGATGGCGGTCCGCACGGCCCTCTCCACCTGCGGGTCCAGTGGGGCCTCGAAGAACTCCCGGGGAACGCCCACCCGCAGGCCGCGGATGTCTCCCGTCAGGCCGCTTGCGTAGTCGGGGATGTCCGCCCGCGCCGAGGCTGAATCCCTGGGGTCGTGGCCGGCGATGGCGTTCATGGCCAGGGCGGCGTCCTCCACCGTTCGCGTCATGGGGCCCGGATGGTCCAATGACCAGGAAAGGGGCGTCAGGCCAAATTTGCTCACCAAGCCGTAGGTCGGTTTGAAGCCTACGATGCCGCAAAGGGCTGCCGGTATTCGGATTGATCCGCCGGTGTCGCTGCCCGTGGCTATAGTACATTGCCCCGCTGCTACCGCCGAACCCGAGCCGCCGCTGGAGCCTCCGGCCACAACCTCCGGGTCCCACGGGTTGTGCATGTGGCCGTAGTCCGAGTTCTCCCCGGTGGGGCCGTAGGCCAGCGGGTGCATATTCAACTTCCCCAGGAGGATTGCGCCTGCCTGGAGCAGCCTTTCCGCTACGGTGCAGTCCTGCTGGGGGACAAAGTTGTCGAATATCTTTGACCCCGACGTGGTGCGCACCCCGGCGGTGTTATACAGGTCTTTGAGACCGACCGGAATGCCGTGAAGCGGCCCCCGGTATTTTCCAGCCTGAATCTCGCTCTCGGCCCTACGCGCCGCGGCCTGGGCCGCCTCGGGCAAGAGGGTAATGAAGGAATTCAACACCGGCTCGGTGGCGTTGATGCGGGCCAGGTGGGCGTCCACCACCTCCACCGGCGACACCTCCCCGGCCTGGTACAGCCGGGACAGTTGCCCGGCGCTCATGTGGCACAGCTCTATTGAGTTCATCCAGATCCACTCGTCAATCCGGCCCGCGCCGCAGTGTTGAAAAAGGGCTCAGGCCCAAGGCCAACCCACAGCAGACTCCGAACTGCTTGAGGGCGGAATGCCCTCTGCGCCGGGGCCTAGCTCCCCGGCGGAGCGAGCGTCATATCCGGCTCTGCCCCTGCCGCGTCTATGTCTTTCAGGGCATCCAGGCCCGACAGTATGTTCTGGACTATGGGAAAGAGCTCTTCGCCGTGCCTGCCGCCCACGTCCACGCCAACGGCGTCAGCCAGTGCCAGGAAGGCGTCATGGGTCAGGCGTTTGTCTTCCGGCATGCGTCCAATATCTCTAAGGGCGAAATTGTACGGGCCTTTAGCTACCCCAGCAATGCGCAACCAATTATGGCCTGGAAGCAGGCAACATGCAATCTGGCCGCTGCGGGGATTCAGGCGTGCATCCTGGCTGCGTCGGTTGGTAAAACCGCGGCCTCCCAATTATCATGTTTACCGGCTTCGACCGCGTACATCCAGCCTATGGGAGGTCGCTTGGCTTACTGCTCTAACTGCGGACAACAGGGCGCCCCTGACGCTGCTTACTGTTACAACTGCGGCGGCTTCATGGGTGTTCCCGAGGAGCCGCCTCAGTTGGACAGCCCGGCTGAGGCCGAAGGTCCAGGAACGGTTCCCTGGAACGCTCGGCACGTGGGCCTAGGCATCGTCGCGGTGGGGGCGTTGAGCGTACCCGCAGCCTACGTCGCCGTCTATATCGGTCGACAAGTTGAACAGTACGAAGAGGCGCTGAGCACCTGGCTGGGTGTTCATCTCGTGGGGCTGGTGGTGATAGGGGCGGTGTGGTACTTGGGAATCAGGGCCTTCGACGCCCGTTGGAGCGCCCTTGGGCTTAGACCGCCGGCGGTCCCCTGGCCCAGGGCGGTGCTTTGGGCTGTAGGAACACTGGCGGCCAGCCTCGCCGCGTCGTTCGTCTACGTCGCTATCGTTGACCTCACCGGTGCTGAAGTCCTGTCGCCTCCTGACATCAGTCCAGACATTGCCTTTCCCGGACTGGCCGCGGTGTTCACGTTCCAGGCGTTGGCGGTGACGACCCCTATGGTGGAGGAAATCTTCTTTAGGGGATTCGTCTTTGCCGGGTTGGCGTCGCGTCTGGGGGCGTGGCGTGCCCTGGTGGTCAGTTCGGCGGTCTTCAGCGCGTTCCATTTGGGCCTGGCCGTGCTCATTCCGATATTTGTGACGGGGTTGCTCCTGGCGTGGCTCTATCATCGGACAGGGTCCATTTGGCCCGGCGTCTTGGCCCATGCCGGACAAAACATGCTGGCCTTGGCCGTCGGTATTTACGGGGTCTAGACAAGTATTTGGATGTGATATACATTTCCCTGAATGTATTTTGGCGACTATTCGGCAAGGCGTTGAATGAAAACGGACCGGATACAGCGAAAATTTGAAGCGCTTCGGCAACAGCGGAAGACGGGTCTCGTCGTCTTTGTGACCTCGGGCTTCCCCGACAAGCAGGCCACTTTGGAACTGGTGCCGGAGTTGGTGTCCGCGGGCGCCGACTTGGTGGAACTGGGCGTGCCCTTCAGCGATCCCCTGGCCGAAGGCCCGATAATTCAGCAGTCGTCCTTTCGAGCGCTTCAAGAGGGTGTCACTCTGACGGACTGCCTGGACATGACCCGAACCCTCCGGGGACATGTGCCTGACACTCCCCTCATCCTGATGGGATACTACAACCCCATCTACCGCTACGGCCTGAGCCGTTTTGCCGAAGACGCTGAAGCGGCCGGCGTCGACGGCGTCATAGTGGTGGACCTTCCCCAGTTCGAGGTTGCGCCCCTTGCGGCCCAGTGCGACCCCAGGGGCATCGACATCATCCCCTTGCTGGCGCCGACCAGCACCGACGAAAGCATCCAGGCAGCCTGCGCCCATGCCTCGGGTTTCGTCTATTGCATCAGCGTCACCGGCGTCACCGGCACTCGTGAACAGGTATCGGAGCGGGGCTTTGGCTTGATCGAACGAGTACGGGCCTACACTTCCCTGCCGCTGGCATTCGGATTCGGCATTTCCCGGCGGGAGCACGTGGAAAAGGTGGGCGAGAGGGCCGAAGCGGCTGTGGTCGGCAGCGCCTTGGTAAAGGTGATGCTGGAGTCGCCCCGAGACCAATTGGTGCAGCAGGCCGGTCGGTTGGTATACGAATTGTCCGGCATGGCGGAGCCGGTATTGCGAGGTTCCGGTTAGTGACCGTTTGCCGAGGTATCAGAGGCGCGACGGTTGCCAGGGAGAACACAGCGCAAGCCATCTACGCAGCCGTCAAGGAACTCCTGACCGAACTGATCGACGCCAATCACATTGAAGAACACAACGTTGCCGCTGTCTACTTCACCATGACGCCCGATTTGAACGCCGGTTTCCCCGCTGCCGCCGCCCGTCAACTGGGATGGAACGACACTGCATTGCTGGGGGCGGTGGAGACCGACGTGCCCGGCAGCTTGCCGCGGTGTATCAGGGTTCTTATACTCCTCAACACCGACAAAAAACCTCAAGAATTGATAAATTTGTATCTCAATGGTACTGAGGCCCTGCGCCTTCACGGTGTAGAATCTGCATAAGGGTTGTGTGGGCATCCGGCAATGCGGCCGGGATGCAAACATCAAGCAAAGGTGACCGATAACATGATCGCGGTAATGAACACGGACAGCACCCCCCAGCAACTGGAGCAGGTGCAACAGCGAATCCAAAGCCGGGGCTTAAAGGCCCAGGTTTCCCAGGGAGTCGAGCGCACCGTCGTTGGGGTCCTGGGATCTCCTATCCCGCCAGAGTTCAAAGACGAACTAGAGCTCCTGCCGGGAGTCTCCGAGGTCGTCATCATCTCCAAGCCCTACAAGCTGGCCAGCCGGGACTTTCATCCGCAGTCCACCACGGTGCAGGTCGGAGACGCCTGCATCGGCGGCTCCGAGCCGGTGATAATGGCCGGGCCCTGTTCTGTGGAAGACGAAGAACAGATGGTGTCCACCGCCAGGGCGGTGAAGGCGGCGGGCGCAACGGTGCTCCGGGGCGGCGCCTTCAAGCCGCGCACCTCGCCATACAGCTTCAGGGGAATGGGTGTAGAAGGTCTCAAGCTCTTGGACCTGGCCAAGCAAGAGACCGGTCTGCCTATTATCACCGAGGTGATGGCTCCAGGCGACGTTGAGACGGTTGCCCGCTATGCCGACATCCTCCAAATCGGCGCCCGGAACATGCAGAACTATAACCTTCTGGACGAGGTGGGAGCCTTGGGCAAGCCAGTCATGATAAAGCGGGGCATGGCCGCTCCCTACGAAGAGTGGCTGCTGGCTGCCGAGTACGTGATGGCCGCCGGCAACGAGCGGGTCATGCTCTGCGAGCGGGGCATTCGTGGGTTCGAGCAGTTTACCCGCTTCACCATGGACGTGGCGGCCATTCCGGTGATTCAGCGCTTGAGCCATCTGCCCATCATCGCCGACCCCAGCCACAGCACCGGCAAATGGTACCTGGTTACACCGGTGGCCCTGGCATCCGTCGCCGCGGGCGCCCACGGGCTGCTGGTGGAGGTCCACCCCAATCCCGACCAGGCCAAGTGCGACGGCGCCCAGTCCTTGACCTTCGAGAACTTCGGCGTCTTGATGGACCAGGTGCGCGCCTTGTCGGGCATCCAGCGTGTCCCAGTCACCGTCACTCAGTAGACTCCGCTTTACAAGCGCACCGGCCAGGATTACAATTCCCGTACCGGGAAGTGGCAGAGCTTTTTGCCATTTCCCTTATGTTATTTTTCCGGCATTCCCTGGAGGACGTGGTTATGGCCCAGCCCATATACCTTTCCCAAGAGGGCTTGGAAAAGTTGCGGGAAGAGTTGGAGTACCTGAGGACGGTTCGCCGGCAAGCCGTGGCCGACCGCATCCAGCAGTCCCGGGAGCGGGGCGGCACCGTCAGCAACGCCGAGTACGAGGAAGCCAAGAACGAGTCGGCCTTCACCGAGGGCCGCATCTTGACCCTCGACAACCTGATCCGCAACGCCATGATCATTGAGAACACCGGAAAGGCCAGGGACATGGTCGAAGTCGGTGCGACGGTGACGGTGCAAGGCCAGGACGGCAAGACCCAGCAATACACCATCACGGGAAGCGCCGAAGCCGACCCCTCCCAGGGCAAAATTTCCAACGTCTCGCCCATCGGCAAGAGCCTGCTGGGCAAGAAGCTCAACGAGGTTACCGAGATTAGCGTTCCATCGGGCAAGATCAGGCTCGAAATCGTAGCTATAGAGTAACAATAGAGGCCACGGCCGCTGGGCCCATTCCCATCAAAGCGCCCATATTGCAGGCTTGATGCATCGGGCCTCAAATATGTCCTGGCTGCGCCGCCGAGAATCGCTTGGACTCCCGACAAAACTCCAACGGTAAGCGCCTTCACCGAATCATGAGAGACCGCAACTACCCAGTTACGTCCGGCCCCTCTATCGTCATTGTCGGGGAAGCCGTGGGTCTATCGCGAGGCTGGGCTTAATGCCGGACAGGCAAAACGACCTGCTGGCCAGCCGCAGGGCCAAGCTTGACCGGCTCCGTCAACTGGGCATCGATCCCTATCCACCGCGGTTGAGCCGCACCTGCGACGCCGCCACCGCCATTGCCCGCTTTGAGGCGGTGGAACGAGGGGAAGCGCCGGAGACCGACGCCCAAGGCCTCTCCGTGGCCGGCCGCATCGTGTCCATAAGAGGCATGGGCCGCGCCGCCTTCTTGGACCTGCGCGACTCATCCGGCGTCGTTCAAGCCATGCTGCGGCAGAACGTCCTGGGCCCCCAATTCGATTTGCTCAAGAACCTGGACGTCGGCGATCACCTGGGTGTCCAAGGCTCCATGGTCCGCACCCGCACCGGCCAAGTCTCCATCGAAGCCCGTAACCTGACCCTGGCGTCCAAGGGAATGCGGCCCCTGCCGGAAAAGTGGCACGGCCTTAGAGACGTGGAGGCCCGCTACCGCCAGAGGTACCTGGACCTGGTCTCCAACCCTGAGGTAATGTCCGTTTTCGCTCTCCGCAGCCGCATCATCAGCGGCATTCGCCGGTTCCTGGACGAGCGAGGATTCCTGGAGGTGGACACTCCCATCCTGGTCCCGGTGGCTGCCGGGGCCCATGCTCGGCCGTTTACCACCCACCACAACTCCCTGGACCAGCAACTTTACCTGCGCATCGCCACCGAGCTGTACCTGAAGCGCCTTATCATCGGCGGCTTCGACAAGGTCTACGAACTGGGAAGGGTGTTCCGCAACGAAGGCATCGACCAGGACCACAACCCCGAGTTCACCCTCTTGGAGAGCTACCAGTCCTACGCCGACTACAACGACGTCATGGAAATGGTCGAGTCTATGGTGTCTTCAGTAGTCCAGGAAGTCCTGGGGACGACCCAGGCGCCGTTCGGAGACGAGGTAATCGACTTCGCCCCGCCGTGGCGCCGAGTGTCCCTGCGAGAGGAACTAATCACGCGGAGCGGCATCGACGTCGATGCCTGTCCAGACTACACTTCCCTTGCCAGGCGCGCGGCCGACGCAGGCCTGGACGCAGGCCCCAGAGAAAGCCGCGGCCGTTTAATCGACAAGCTTATCTCCACCTTTGTCGAGCCTTACCTGGTCCAGCCCACGTTCCTGCTGGATTATCCCGAGGAAATGTCCCCCCTGGCCAAGGCCAAGCCGGGCCTTCCTGGCTACGTGGAGCGGTTCGAGGCCTTCGCCGCCGGCATGGAAATCGCCAACTCCTACACCGAGCTCAACGACCCCGACGTGCAGCGGGAGAGGTTCCAGTCCCAGGAGGACATACGGCAACTCCACGGCGACGAAGAAGTGGACCGCAGGGACGATGACTTCCTGCTTGCCATGGAATACGGTATGCCACCCACCGGGGGCTTAGGCATGGGCATAGACCGCCTGGTCATGCTGCTGTGCTCCCAGCCGTCTATCCGCGACGTGGTCCTCTTCCCCCAGATGCGAACGCTTGAGAGGGATGAGGAATGACCAAGCGGGGAGGCATTTTTCTTGGGTTCGACCCGGGTGGGAAGGGCAGATTCGGGTGGAGCATATGTACGGTTGATGCAGGGCAATTTAAGCAGGATCGTTCCGGTACAGTGTGGTGTGCCACAGATGCGGTCAAAGAAGTGAATTGTAACCTACCGCCCAACGCCCGTGTTCTAGGCGCGGGTATTGATGCCCCCATGTTTTGGGATAAGGCAGGGAATCCTTGGAGGAAGGCAGACAAAATAATAAAACGGTACGGTGGTGGTTCTCCGGTATCGCTTAACGGGTTGAGGGGGTCTGTAGTTGTACAGGGCATTCTGTTGGCAGTGTTGCTTCGCGAGCGGTTTGCCAAGTTACCAATCACCGAAGTATTCCCCAGCGGACTGCGTAATTTGCTTCAAGACTGTCCACCAGAACTGGAACGATGTAAAGGAGAGGCAGAGGACGAACGGGACGCCAGAACGGCAGCGTACGCCGCCTGGTTTATGTACAAGAAGGATCCGCGGTGGCGAGATATCCGACTATGTGAACCGAACCCGTATTGCCCTGTCGAACCACCAGTCGGCTACTGGATGCCGATCAAATAGCGTTGCCATGCTGTCTATAGACCAAATACGCAGAGAACCCGACGCAGTGCGTCAAGCCCTGGAAGCCAGGGGTGAGGCCGACTCCCTTACCAAGTTGTTGGAATTGGACGCCCAAAGACGCCAGTCCATAACCCAGGCCGACGAACTCAGGTCCCAGCGCAACCGCGTGAGCCGCGAGGTGGGACAAGCCAGGTCCAAGGGCGAGGAACCCTCCCCCCAGGTCATCGAGGAAATGCGCCGCGTAGGCGACGAAATCCAGCGGCTGGAGCAGGAAGCCCAGGACCTGGAGCAACAGGCCAACACCATGCTGCTGGACTTGCCCAACCTGCCCGCGCCCGGCGTTCCCCCCGGAGAAGGCGAAGAGGACAACGTAGAGGTGCGCCGGTGGGGCACGGTCCCCGCCTTCGATTTCACTCCCCTGCCCCACTGGGACCTGGCCGAGCAACTGGGAATCATCGACTTCCAGCGGGGCGTTAAGCTGTCGGGCAGCCGCTTCTTCACCATGTTCGGCGCGGGGGCCAAGCTGGAGCGGGCCCTGATTTCCTGGATGCTGGACCTGCACACCCGCGAGCACGGCTACACCGAGGTCATGCTGCCTCTCATAGTCAAGCAGGAATCCCTGGTAGGCTCTGGCAACCTGCCCAAGTTCGCCGAGAATCTGTATCACGATGAAGAAGACGACCTCTGGCTGATTCCCACGGCCGAGGCGCCCCTGACCAATCTGCACCGTGATGAAATACTGGCCCCCGATACCCTGCCCCTCAACTACGTTGCCTACACGCCATGCTTCCGGCGGGAAAAGGCCGCCGCGGGGCGGGACACCCGCGGCATCAAACGGGTGCATCAGTTCGACAAGGTGGAAATGTACAAGCTGGTGGCCCCGGAGACTTCTGACTATGAACTGCAGCGGGTGCTGGCCGACGCCGAGGACGTGTGCCGGCGGCTGGAGTTGCCCTACCGGGTGATACAGCTTTGCTCCGGGGACTTGGGGTTCCCCTCCGCCAAGACCTACGACATAGAGGCCTGGGCCGCCGGTTGCCAGGAATGGCTGGAGGTCAGCTCCTGCTCCAACTGCACCGACTTCCAGGCCCGCCGCAGCCGCATCCGCTACCGCCCCGACCGCGACGCACGGCCCCGGCTGGTCCACACCCTAAACGGCTCCGGCCTGGCCCTGCCACGGGTGGTAATCGCCATTCTGGAAAACTACCAGCAGGCCGACGGCTCAGTGGTAATACCCGAGGTCCTGCGCTCCTACACCGGCCTCGACGTAATCACGGTTTAGGGTCGTTTGCTTTTAGTGCATGACCCCTTATATACGGTTTCCCTCTTGCGGAACTCGGCCAAAGAGGCTATACGCATCGGGTTCGTATGCTTGATTGCCGTCGCCCTGCTTTCGGCGTGCAACGAACCTGAATCAACTACGACCCAGGTGCCAGATCCTACGGTCATGCCGACGCGTGAGCCTACGCCGACGAAGACTCCTGTAGTCACACCAACGCCTGAACCTACGCCGACGAAGACTCCTGTAGTCACACCAACGCCTGAACCTACGCTGACGAAGACTCCCGTGGTCACGCCGACGCGTGAGCCTACGCCGACGGAGACTCCTCCCGTGGTCACGCCGACGCCTGAGCCTACACCAACAGTGACTCCTGTAGTCACGCCAACGTCTGAGCCTACGCCGACAAAGATTCCTGTGGTCACGCCAACACCTGAGCCTACACCAACAGTGACTCCTGTAGTCACGCCGACGCCTGAACCGACGCCGACCGAACCCTTCCTGTTCGACGAGGTGAACGTGCTAGTAGGTCGTCCGCCGGACCGGACGATGCAAATGTCCTACGCTACACCGGCTTGCCCTCGCGAGGCCCCACCGTTGCAACTAAGGGAAGACTCCGGTATTGACGAAATGATAGACCTGGATGCGCTCTACCTCGCCCGCGACCCGGTTTACGGTTACAGGCAAGCAAAGACTTGGCCCGACGTAGGAGAGTTGGTCACCTACACAGCTTATGTGGCCAACAAGGGTGGTGTGAGCACGGAAGAGTCTTCCTCTGAGATAGCGGTCTATTGGGAGATGGTTTCGCCCTCAGGGGAGGTGTTGCTTGAGTTTACCAGGCGTTATGAACTGTCCTTGCCGCCCAACGCCATAGCGGAGTTCAAGCTGGGCTGGATATGGGAGGACGGCCCAAACCGCTTGACATTCAGGGTTAATCAGGAGGCCGAAGTTCCCGAATGGACGGCGGTCAACAACTCCATTGAGATATACACCGACGCCCTCTTGGTCGGCATGGCCTTCGAAGAGTCTTTCTACGACTGGATGAACTCGGTGATGAATGGAGAACCCGACGTGGGACGGTTCTACTGGTTCACCCGCGAACTATCTAGCCCTCCCCACCGGCCCGGGGTATTTGGCGCCGAATCTTGGGCCCAGCGTCATGTGGAACAGATAAACGAGTACTTCCGAAAGGCGGAGGACGACTATTTTGGCGGAATACGCCACAGCCTGCCTCGGGTGGCCCTACAGTCCGTGCCGGTGGTGTCCCACGAACAGATGGTGCACGACAACGCAGGCCTTCCCGCCGTTGGAGCGTGGGGATATCTCGACCTAGTATGGGGATTCCAAGCCACCTTCCCCCAGGAGCATTTCCCGGTATCTTGTCGCGTACCCGGCTTTCAAGGAGCCTGGACCTGGCTTGGGCACTACAACCCCGACTTTCGGACGGTTGAAGACCCCTTGATTCACGAACTGGGGCATCACATGGCTCTGCGTCATGAGATGGAGATATACGGGGAGTTTGAGATTGTTCCCGGCTCGTCTGACATCCAGTTGCAAGATGGCTCGTGGGCTATTGAGCCGCCTTTCATGTTCAGCGGGGACGTGAATGAGGTATTCGGTGTTATGCAGAACGGTGACTATTCCTTGGGTTTGTCTAGGTACGCTGCCCACACCATGGCCTACCGCTTTCAGCACATACCGAGCCGGAATGTCCCCTCCCGGATCGGCGCAATCGGTAGAGGAGGGGGAAACGAGATTCCCGGGATGTTTGGAAACTACTGGGATTCCTATGGAACGGGAAACGTATGGGACTGGGTGGAATATGAACAGCCGCATGAAGTGGTTCTCACTGTGGTGGACGAAGGCGGCAATCCGGTGGCCGGCGCAGAGATTGAACTTTATAGCTCTGTGGCCGTACCGGAAGAAAGCGTATTCCCGCGGGAGGTTGGAGTGCCTTTCTCTGTGCGATGGGAGGGGTGGTTCGAACCTCCGTTAGATGGCAGCTACCGTTTCCTGACATATAGCTTGGGGAACGTGAGAGTCTCTGTGGACGCTCAAGAACTGGTCAATCCGGACGGACGTGAAATAGTGCTGAGAGGGGACGATACCTCTAGCGTAGCAGGATGGCAATTTAGACACAGTCAGTTCTGGACCGACGCCATCACTCTGTCTGGAAACCGGCGCTACCCCATCCTTGTTGAACTCGACAGTTTTGACGTGTATGGCGGGCAACGGTTCGTGATGGCCTACGAGTGCGCCCAGTGCTCTCCGGACCCCATCGGATTAAGGGAGTTCCAGGATGGGGAGCTTTGGACGCCGGACGAGGAGTCGAAGGGCCTTGACGCGACTTTCTGGAACGCCGCCGACTATGGAGCCGGAGGTCAAGCCCCAGTGGTCCAACGCATTGCGTCTGCTCCCAAAGCCTTCCCGCTAGGCCATAAGGTATTCAACGACTCTCCAACAGTTAAGGGATCTACTTCAGGAGACGGCACATTGATCATAGACCCCACGGTTATATTTCCCCCCGGAACAGGGAGTATCAGGACCGCTATAGTTGTCGTAAATTTGGGGGGCCAAGAGCTAATCCGGGTTCTGTCGTTGGCGGACATGAACTTGGCATTCTGGTCAGGGTCAACGGTTCCAGTGCCCGCAATGAAGCTGGATGGGACGAGAGAGGGATTTCCCGCGCTTTTGCTGGCATCTGCTCAGCCTGAGGCATATCCAGTCGACTGACGAGATGCGTCGCTGGCGTCCATCCCCTGCCGCGCCGAGCCCGAATGGGACAGAGGAAAAGCAAGGCCACTGCCCTGGAGACCGAGATAGGCTATAATCGGCCAATCCGGCCGCGGGGAGACAAGCAGTGGGTAACCGGATAGACGGGCGAGTAAGTCTGCCTGGACCAATCTTCCACCTCCTTCTGCTTCTCTGCTTGCTTGGCGCCGCTCTGCTAGTGGGATGTTCGAGCGAGTCCGCCCCGGCGCCGACTGGCGCCACTCCTCCGGCAACTATCGAAACCTCCACTCCCACCGCCCCGCCAGCGCCAACACCTACTCCTGCCTCGACTCCGGCGCCCACCCTGACTCCAACACCTACCCAGACCCCTGCGCCCACTCTGACTCCAACATCTACTCCGACTCCGACGCCTACTCAGATTCCTACCCCTACTCCGGTGCCTACCCCGACCCCTAATCCTGAACCCGCCGCCTACGTAATCGAGTCCATAGATGCAGCATTTGTCGGCGTGGTCAATGGGATGGTTTCAACCGAGTTCTCAATCACCGTCAGGAACATAGGCGGCGACGGCGGCCTTGCTGGGGCGCCGGTTATGTCGAAGGTCGACGAGAACGAAGTCATGTTGGTTCACGAACTCGCCCGTCTGGCGGGTGGTGACTCGGCCTCCTATGTCGTTACTCGAGACCTGGCTCTTGGACAGCGCGCTGTTTCATTCACGGTTGGCGACTCTGTGCAGAGTATTGACATCTACGTGAGATCTGCTGATTTAGTCCTCGAACCGCTGCAACATACCATTACCGGAGACGGTTCCATTGAACTTCCCGTCAGGGTCGCGAATCAGGGAGACCTTACTGCAGAGGCGATTATTGTATCGGCGGATTGGACGACCTCCATGACAGACTCAGAAACCCCTGATTCTAGGCATTCGACCACCGTTGCCGTCGTCGATGCAGTGAGCCCTGGGGAAAGCCGGATAGTTGACGTGCCCATTGACATCCCCGCGGGAGCATACGCTTTCACGCTCAGGGCCGAAACTGAGACCATCGAAGTTCGGCAGGACAACAACTCTGTGGAGACCGTGGTCGAGGTCGACTACGTGCTGCTCGTCCCCTCCGTCCAGTCAACGGCAACCCTCGGCTACGGACCCGACGGCGACGGCGTAGTCGAAGTCACCCTGTCGGTCGGGAACATGGGAGTAGCGCCCAGTGGGCCAATCAGTATCGGACTGGCCTGCGTGGACGAAGAAATTGAGGGCTGTTCACAAGAAATCGCTGTGGACTCAATAGCTCCCGGGACCAGCGCGTCCGTCTCCGCGGCTCTCTCGCTGCCCCAGGGTGAGACGACGGTGTCCATCTTCGCAGGAGCAAACGAGGACGGCTACCGCTGGGGAAATGAGAATGTCCAACAGGCAACCATCTTCGTTCCGCACAAGCCCGCAGTGAGTCTCGCTCTCAGTGTCGCCGCCAACGTCGGAGAGTACTGGTCTGATGGGACAGCCGACGTAGAACTCACCATGTCCCTGCTCAACGAGGGCTATCGCAAGGTCGAGGAGCCTCAGCCTGTTACAGTAGTTTGCCTACGGGGCAACGAACCGGTGAACGGTTGCGGCGCGGAGACATCGTTCAGGATGGCCGACGGATACCAAAGCGCCGCATCTACCACAATGGTTAGAGCGCCGATGGGCAGCGCGTTGCAGGTCAACTTGGGGTCTGAGGGGCGCGAGGCTTTCAGGTTCGAGGTTCCAGAAAGTATCTTGGGTGTGGACCGGGATGTGTGGGAGTGTTACAGCGACAGGCCAGGTAAGGGAGCAGGCCGGGAAGGCTGCGGCGGATGGTTTCGTAAGACCGTCGCTAAGTGGGACCACGATGTGCCCGTGAGGGTTTGGGCACACGGAAGGACCGACTACATCCAAATTCTCGAAACGGTCATGGAAGAGGTTGCTCCCCTAGTAAATCTGGAATTTGAAAGAGTGTATTCCAAAAGGGAGGCCGATATTGAGATTCAATTGGGGGCTGATAAAGAGGAAGCGCCGGAGATAGATTGGCGAGGTTGTATCGATTACGGTGGTTGCGCAGATGTCAGGATCAGTGATTCCGGAAACGTGCTGTATGGGTTTATCGTTGTTTGGGATGCGGGGGAGCCGGATGAGGGGGTCAAGGGAGTAATTCTTCACGAGTTGCTCCATGTGGTCGTGCCTATCGTGCATAGGCATACTTTCGACACGCTGATGGGGGAAGGTGCGAGACTTTCTCTTTTTGACGAGGCGTTGATCCGCCTGCACAGCCATCGGCTGATCGAACCCGGCATGACGATGGATGAGGTTGAAGAACTGATCGTCTTCAATGACGAGCTCGCTGACTCACTGCCTGAAACCGAATACCAAGAAGTCTGGGCCGTGTTGAATAATGTTGTGACGGTGCTTGAAGATGCCGGGTCAGCGCGTTTCAATCTAACCGGAAGCGGCTCACCGTGCAGGCACAAACTCGTGCCGGGCGTTTACGAAATCAGCGACTTCAAGGGAAGGAACACAGGCGTAGTGCATTACCAAGATCGCTTCAATCGCTTCCTGCATTGGGAGGGAGACTCGATGTGGAAGGAGTCCAGCGGGGTATGGGAGAAGGTCGAGTATAAAGAGTTCGCTGACTCTATTGGGTGGTGGCCATATTGGATTGACCCCTTGGTTGCGATTAGGGCGGCGTTTGCTGCAAGCAGTGATGATGAAGTGAGCGTGCTGCGTCTCAATGATGGGCGGGTTGTTATTGAAGCTTCGGTAGTTCGGGAGGGATACTCAAGGTATATCGTGATTGTTGTCGATGAGAAAACCTTTGAGATTTCTCGATACAGCATGACAACCAAGCCATGGCTGTTGTCGCCAGGACACGAAGAGTGCGCTTTGACGGTTCGAGGTGATGACATTGAGTATAGAATCAATGTAGAAATTCCAGAGTACCTGGTTGCTGGCCGGTCGGACTAGGCAAGTCTTAGTGGAATGGCTGTCGGACTCAACCCCGTTTGACATGCCTGATTAAGCCCACTTTAGTGCACGGCTACTGCTACGGAGGAGCCGCATCCTCCAAAAGACGAACGGACCCCACCCCTACCCCGCCAACAACGCAAGAACACCGCCTACTCACTCCCGGTCGTCCAGCGCCTCGTCCGCTATCTCTCGCAGCAGCCCCTCGACCTCGTCCGCCCTGTCCGGCTGGCCGGCGGTGAATTGCAGCGGCGTCACCGAGATGTAGTTGTTCTTCATCGCCCAGATATCGGTATCGCCGGCAGGCTGTCCAAACATCTGCCGGTCCCTGTCAATCCGGTAAAGCTTGTCGCTGCCGGAGGCCTCTTCCCGGACCGATTCTCCATAGGCGCGGCCCCCCATCCGGGTAACCCTCAGTCCGTTTATTTGCTTCGGTGGCGTGCTGGGGACGTTGACGTTCAAGAAACAACTCGGGTTTAAGGGACGGTCATTCAGCCGCTGCGCCATCGCCCGCAACAAGCGGGCGGCGCAGTCGTAACGGGGGTTCACGATGGCGCCAACAGATATGGCAATGGCGGTATAACCCCGCACGTGACCTTGCAGCGCGCCCCCAACCGTTCCTGACATCATCACGTCCCAGCCCAGGTTAGACCCGGCGTTTATCCCCGACACTACCAGATCCACCGGCCCCGCCAGCTTCTCCAGGCCTAGAATGCAGCTGTCGCCTGGCGTGCCTTCGACCGAATAGGCGGCCACGGGGTAACGGCCGTTTTCGTCGCCCGTCAACCTGCCATCCGTCGGGAGGGATGTGACTCGGACCGGGGACCGCAACGTGAGCGCGGCGCCCACGCCGCTCTGTTCTTTGGCTGGGGCCGCAATAAAGACCTCTCCCACCTCGCGCAGGGCTTCCGCGGCCGCCCACAACCCGGGGGCGCAGACCCCGTCGTCGTTGGTCAACAGGACTTTCACGGAGAGACTCTAATCGCGAGACAACCCGGCAGCGCGGCTGATGGCGCGCCTGACCTGCACTGGGGCCATGGCCCGCCGGTAGTCCGCCGAGGCGAAGACGCTATCGCCGGCAACGTCGTCGCCTAGGTCTTCGGCGACCCTCTCCGCCGCCGCAGCGATGGCGCTTGCGGTCAGTTCCTGTCCCACCAGGGCGTCTTCCACCGAGCTTGCCCGCACCGGGGATGGGACCAAGCCGCCGACGACCACGCTGGCCGCCGTGCACTGGCCGTCTTCGACGGTGACCACCACCGCCGCTCCCACAACGGAGAAAGAGGTAGCCGGATGGGGCATCTTGGCGTATGCGGCCCGTTGGTTCGTTGCCAGGCGAGGGACTTCCACCGCGAGCAATATCTCGTTCTCTGCCAGGGCGGTGGTCAAGAGGTCGGTGAAGAACTCCAACCCCTGCAACGTGCGCGTTCCCTGGGGTCCCCAGTCTCCCGGTCCTTGAATCATGAAGCGGGCGTTTAGAGCGCACAACACCGGAGGCCAGTCGGAACCCGGGTCGGCGTGGCACACGTTGCCGCCTATAGTTCCCAGGTTCCTCACCTGGGGGTCTCCTATACCTCCGGCGGCTTCGGCCACCATAGCGCAATCCTCTCGGACCCTGGCCGACCTCGCTATGGCCCCGTGGGTGGTCAACGCTCCAATGCGTATGACCCCGTCACTGGCCGTGATTCCCTTGAGCGCGTCTATCCCGCCGATGTCTATCACGACGGCCGGCGCCGCCTGCCGCAGCTTCATCAGGGGAATCAAGCTGTGACCCCCGGCCAGCAATTTGGCGTCCTGGTTGGCGTTCAGCAGTTGCACCGCCTGGTCCACCGAGGCGGCTTTGTGGTATTCAAATTCCGTGGCGAACATGGCTCTCCCTCTACCGCTGGTGAATGGCCCGCCACACCCGCTCCGGGGTGAGGGGCATTTCCAATCTGGTGACTCCCAGGGGCCTGAGCGCGTCGATCACCGCGTTGTAAATGGTCGGCGTAGAAGCTATGGTGCCGGTTTCGCCTATGCCCTTGACTCCCAGCGGGTTGTGGGGCGACGGCGTCTCCGTAGACAGGGTCTCTATGTCGGGCACCAGGTGGGCCCTGGGCAGGGCGTAGTCCATCATGGAGCCGGTCAATAACTGCCCGTTTTCGTCGTACACCGCCCCTTCCCAGAGGGCCTGACCCGCTCCTTGCACCACGCCGCCGTGAACTTGGCCCTCCACGATCATAGGATTGATCTGGGGCCCGCAGTCGTCCACGCATGCGTATTTCTGCAATTGGATGTGGCCGGTGTCCGCGTCCACCGTCACCACCGCAACGTGCGCCCCGAAGGGGAAGCTGAAGTTGGGTGTGTCGTAGAACGTCGTGGCTTCCAGCCCCGGCTCCATGCCCTCGGGCATGTTCCAGGCAACGTTAGCCATCAGGGCAACGTCCTGGATGGTCTTGCTCTGGTCCGGGGACCCCCGCACGAAGAACTTTCCGTCCTCGTACTCTATGTCCTCCTCGGCTGCTTCCAGCAAGTGAGCGGCCAGGGCCTTGGCCTTGTCCTTTATCTTGCGGGCGCTCAAGGCAATGGCCGCGCCGCTTATTACCGTGGTGCGGCTGCCGTAGGTGCCCCAGCCCATCGGGGTGTTGTCCGTGTCGCCGTGTATGACCTCTACGTCGTCCACGTCGACCCCCAGTTCATCGGACAGTATCTGCGCGAAAGTAGTCTCTTCACCCTGCCCGTGGGGTGACGTTCCCACGAAGATGTTGGCCTTGCCGGTGGCGTAGAAGCGGACTATGGCGCTTTCCCACAGCCCGCCGCCGAAACCGACCGCTCCGGCCACCTGCGAGGGGCCGATGCCGCAGATTTCGCAATAGGTGGTGACGCCGATGCCCATGTACTGGTTATTCTGACGCAGCCGGGCCTGCTCCCGGCGCAGCGCCGTGTAGCCCACATGGTCCAGCACGGTGTCCAGCGCCAGTTGGTAGTCCCCGCTGTCGTAGGTCAGGCCCAGGGCGATGTCGTGGCCGTCTTCAAACTTGGGGATCAGGTTGCGTCGTCGCACCTCCACGGCGTCCAGATCCAACTCGGCCGCCAGCAGGTCGATCATCCGCTCCAGCAGGAACGTGGCTTCGGGCCGCCCGGCCCCGCGATACGCCTCCACCGGCGTGGAATTGGTGAACACGCCATAGACTTCGGCCTTGACGTTTGGTATCTCGTAGGGGCCGCAGTACATCAGGCCGTGGAGTATGGTCGGGATGCCTGGGGCCGCGGTGGAAAGATAGGCCCCCATGCCCGCGTAGACCACCGAGCGTACGCCGGTGATTTTGCCGTCCCTGGTCGCCGCCAGCTCCACGTGCTCCACGTGGTCCCGCCCGTGGGTGGTGGCTACGTAGTTCTCAGAGCGGGTCTCCGTCCACTTGACCGGCCGGCCCAGCTTCATGGCGCAGAATGCCGTCACCATTTCCCACGGATACACCGCTATCTTGCTGCCAAACCCGCCGCCCACTTCCGGGGCTATCACCCTGATTTTGTGTTCCGGCAGCCCGGTCACCAACGAGGTCACGAACCGGCAAATGTGGGGGTTCTGGCTGGTGCTCCACAGGGTCAGCTCACCCATCGACGGCAGCCAACTGGCCAGGGCCGACCTGGGCTCCATTGGAGTCGGAATTAGCTTTTGCTGGATAATGGTGTCCCGTACCACTACATCCGGGGAGTCGAAAGCAGCGTCGGGGTCGCCCCCGGCTGCCACCCAGTGGAAGGCCTGGTTGCTGGGAGCGTCCTCGTGTAGTTGGGGCGCCCCTGACTCCATCGCCTTCTCTGGGTTGACCACCACCGGCAGTGGTTCGTACTCTACCTCTATCAGTTCCAGGGCGTCCTCTGCCTGGTAGCGGTCCTCGGCTACTACCACCGCCACCGCGTCTCCCACGTAGCGCACCACGTCCTTGGCGATGGCCGGATAGGCGACGGCCTTGACGTCCGAATCTGGAACCACCCAGGCGCACGGTATGGGGTTTAGCACCCCGTCGGTGTCCGCCCCGGTGTACACCGCCAAAACGCCCGGCGCAGCCGCAGCCGCAGAGGTATCCACGCTCTTGATTCTGGCGTGAGCGTAGATGCTCCGCTTGATGGCGGCATGTACCGTGCCGGGTAGCTTGATGTCGTCGGTATAAGTAGCCTGGCCGGTGATCAGCCTGGGGTCCTCTCTTCTGCGGATGCCAGAGCCGAAAATTCTGGTAGTCATTGCTTACCTCCCATTGCCTCGGCAGCCGCCAGGACTGCCTTGACGATGTTCTGGTACCCGGTGCAGCGGCAGATGTTGCCTTCCAAGCCCTCTCTGACCTCCTGGGCCGTCGGGCTTGGATTCTGTTGCAGCAGTTCCACCGACGTCATGATCATTCCCGACGTGCAGTAGCCGCATTGCAGCCCGTGGTTGTTCCAGAATGCTTCTTGAACCGGATGCAACTCGCCTTGGGCGGCCAGCCCCTCTATCGTAGTGACCTCCGTGCCGTCGGCTTGCACTGCCAGGAGGGTGCACGACTTGACTGCCGCTCCGCTCAGATGGACCACGCAGGCGCCGCATTGGCTGGTGTCGCAGCCGACCTTGGCGCCGGTCAGTCCCAGTTCCTCTCTCAGGTAGTGGACCAGGAGCAAGCGAGGGTCTATCTCGGACTGCCGGACTTGGCCGTTAACCGTAACTCGTATCGGAATCTTTGCCATATCTCCCCCCTGAGGCTGGAATCAGGATAAAGTTTCCCAACGATAATGCGGCCTGGAATGACCGGAGTATACCAGCATAGGAAGACATAATCTATACAAAAATTCCCGCGCCCCGAACCCACCTCCGGTGCCATCCCCGCGCCCACCCGAGGAATCTCAAAACCCCAACTCCCAACACGTCACCCTGGCGGAAGCCGGAATTTGGGCCCCGTTCGCTGAGCCTGTCCTGTGAGCTTGTCGAAGGGGAAATCGAGGGGCAAACGGACAGTCTACGCGGCATTCAGGAAAGCAACCACCAGCGGGTGAGGACGCTCTCTGGTGCTCCTCGTCTGCGGCACAAACAATGTCGCTACAAAAAACCGAAGCTCCGGCAGTTCGACGATCCGGGGATCTCCATCGGCATCTGCCCCGGAAATCACCATGCCGCCGGCTCGCAGGTCATCCAGATAGTCCATGTTCAGGCCGAAGTCGCAAAAATAACGCTCGGTTGCTGCCGTTGCCCCATAAGCGCCGGCCGCAACGCTGCCCGCCAGCATGTTCACCTGCATAGACTGGCCTGCCAGGGAACAATCGAGTTCCTTGATGAACAGCCTCGACGCATAGGGGTCGTACTCGGCGTGCTGCGCATCGCTGAACCCCAACACGTTCCGGGCGTACTCCAGCGCCACGTGCTGGAATCCACCGCAGGTTCCCAGCAGCGGCGCATCATTCACCCGGGCATACCTAATGACCCGTAGAGCCCCCTCAATGCTCTTGTACGGGCTCCCCGGCGCAATCCAGAATGCGTCAAAGCTGCTGAGGTCCGAATCGCCGAGACCCTTGCAACTCTCGGTACCCAGCCACACGATCTCTACCACGTCGTGCCGAGAGAGAGGTTGAGCATCCGCCGCCGCGGTGCTGATGGCGCTATGCGGCTCATACCCTGAGTCGAACTCTCCTATCACTGCAATGGCCGTCATGCCTTCATGCCACCGTAACTGTACTCATAGGCCAACTCACTCTTTACGTTGGCGCTTCTGTGTCGTTGTCTGCCCCATACGTTGTACCAGCCGTAATGCCCGCCTCACGAGTTATTGGACCTATGCGAGGTGGCGGTTCAGGAGAACCCGGAGGCGCAGACTCACTGGTGGGCCGTGTGGGAATCGAACCCACGACACCCGGATTAAAAGTCCGGTGCTCTGCCTAACTGAGCTAACGGCCCAAGTTCCCCAAGAGAGATGGCGCGGACCTGAATCGGCCAGCGCCAGGCTTCACAGGAACCGTATTGTATCACCTGACCCGCGGCGGAAACACGCCGCCCAGCAGTCCCAGATATCATTTTACCCGCCCTGTACTATATGTTGTGAGAGAACAAGGGGGCCTTGACAAGCTATATATTCGGTGTATAATGACCGTTTGCCAGTCTATGCCGCAAGTGACGATTTCTAGTTCCCCCTTGAACGGCCTCAGACGACTTTTGCCTCTTTTCTGCCGTTATCCTGGGTTCTCCACCCCTCTTACCAACTTGCCCTAAGGAGCTATCTAGATGGTTTTGTCTCCCGCCAAGAAGGGGCATCCTATTGGTTTGCCTGATATCAAGTCCTACTCCCGAATCCTGCAAGGCTTGGACGTTCCCAATCTCATTCAGACTCAGTTGAACTCCTATGAACGGTTCAAGACCGAGGCCTTGGACGAGGTATTCCAGGAAATCTCCCCAATCGAGGACTACACCGGCAAGAAGTACGAGCTTCACTTCATAGACCATAGTTTCCGGGACCCCAAATATTCGCCCCAGGAGAGCAAGGAGCGGGAGACCACCTACTCTATGCCCATGTACGTAAAAGCCCAGTTGGTCATGAAGGACACCGGGGAGATTAAAGAGCAGGACATCTTCATGGGAGACATCCCCATGATGACTCCCAACGGCACGTTCATCATCAACGGCGCCGAACGGGTGGTGGTCAGCCAGTTGGTGCGCTCGCCCGGCATCTACTTTGTTCACGAAAAGAACCTGGTCAGCGACCGCAATCTGTGCTTTGCCAAGTTGATTCCGTCCCGGGGCGCCTGGCTGGAATTCGAGACCAGCAATAAAGACCTACTGTCGGTAAAGGTGGACCGGAAGCGCAAGGTCTCCGCGACCACCTTCCTCAGGGCCTTGGGCGTAGCCTCGGATGAGGAGATATTGGCCCTGTTTGAGGACGTAGACAACGACGAGAACCATCAGTACATCAAATCGACGCTGGAGCGGGACCCTGCGCCCGATACCCGGGACTTGACATACCGGAACGACGACCTGCGGCTGCTTTGGGACTGGCTGAGGCCCGACGACGAGTACGACTCCGAATTGGCCAAGCGCATCGCCGACGCCCAAATCGAGTTCTATCGCCGCCTCCGGCCCGGCGAGCCTCCCAGCCTTGAAAACTCCCGCAACCTGATACGGAGCTTGTTCTTCAGCCCGCGGCGCTACGATCTGGGCCGGGTGGGCCGATATAAGCTGAACCGCCGCCTGGGCCAGGACGACAACGCCGACCTTATGATTCTGAGTCGGGATGACGTGGTGGCGGTGATCCGCACCATGATTCGCATCAACCAGGGCGACGGGGCCCCCGATGACATCGACCACTTGGGCAACCGTCGCATCAGGGCCGTGGGCGAGTTGGTGCAGAACCAGGTAAGGGTCGGCCTGCTGCGCATGGAGCGGATGGTCAAAGAGAAGATGACCCTGGTGGACCCGGAGACCGCTGCCCCCCAGGGCCTGGTGAACATTCGCCCGGTAGTCGCCGCGGTCAGGGAGTTCTTTGGAGGTTCCCAGTTGTCCCAATTCATGGACCAGACCAACCCACTGGCCGAGTTGACCCACAAGCGCCGTCTATCCGCCCTGGGGCCTGGAGGACTATCCAGGGAGCGGGCAGGGTTCGACGTGCGCGATGTCCACTTTTCTCACTATGGCCGTATTTGTCCCATAGAAACGCCGGAAGGCCCCAACATCGGCCTGCTAAGCTCGCTGGCGTCCTATGCCCGGATAAACGCCTACGGATTCATCGAGTCGCCTTACCGCCGCGTCTGCAAGTCCCTGCCGGCGGACTCCCCGGACTTGGCAGGGCGGGCGGTAACCGCGGAAGTCAAAGACGAGTCGGGCCGGGTCCTGGTCCGCAGGGGGAGAATCATTAGCCGGAAACGGGCCGCCGAGATTAACGAGTTGCCTAAGGGCACGGAAATACAGGTCAGGCCCTTCGTCGCCGGCGACGATGACGACGTGGTCTACCTTTCCGCCGACCAGGAAGAAACCCACCGGGTGGCCCAAGCCAACTCCCGGTTGGACCGCCTGAACCAGTTCATCGACGACCGGGTGGAAGTCAGGGTCGGCGAGACCTATACCGAGGCGAGCCCCGACGCTGTAGACCTGATCGACGTCTCCCCCATGCAAATCATGAGCGTGTCTGCGGCCCTCATCCCCTTCTTGGAGCACGACGATGCCAACCGGGCCTTGATGGGCTCCAACATGCAACGTCAGGCGGTGCCGCTCTTGCGCCCGCAGGCCCCGGTGGTGGGCACCGGTATAGAAGACAGGGTGGCCCGGGACAGCGGCCAAATGGTGCTGTCCGAAGTTGCCGGCTCAGTGACTTCGGTGACCGGCCGCGAGGTGGTGGTCACCGACGAAAAGGGTAGAGATGTTGTCCACCCGGTAATTAAGTTCGCCCGCACCAACCAGGGCACCTGTTTCGACCAGCGGCCCATCGTGTCAAAAGGCGACGTGGTGCAAGAGGGCGACATCCTGGCCGATAGTTCCTCCACCGACCACGGCGAGTTGGCCTTGGGCCAGAACGTGTTGGTCGCCTTCATGTCGTGGGAGGGCTACAACTACGAAGACGCCATCATCGTCAGCGAACGGCTGGTAAAAGACGACTACTTCACCTCCACCCACATCGAAAAGCACGAGATGGAAGCTCGGGAGACCAAGCTGGGTCCGGAGGAAATCACCAGGGACATTCCCAACGTAGGAGAGGGAAGCCTGCGCAACCTGGACGAGATGGGAATCATCCGTGTAGGAGCCGAGGTCGGTCCCGGAGACATCCTAGTGGGTAAAGTTACCCCCAAGGGAGAGACGGAACTCACCGCCGAAGAGAAGCTGCTCAGGGCAATTTTCGGCGAAAAGTCTCGGGACGTTAAAGACACGTCGTTGCGGGTGCCCCACGGAGAGCGGGGCAAGGTAATCGACGTCAAAGTCCTGAACCGGGAAAACCGGGACGATCTTCCCCCAGGGGTCAACGACGCCGTGCGGGTGTGGATTGCCCAGACCCGCAAGATTTCGGTTGGCGACAAAATGGCCGGCCGTCACGGCAACAAAGGGGTGGTTGCCCGCATCCTGGCGGAAGAAGACATGCCCTTCCTGGCCGATGGGACTCCCGTTGACGTAATCTTGAATCCCATCGGCGTCCCGTCCCGCATGAACCTAGGCCAGGTGTTGGAGACCCACCTGGGCTGGGCCGCGCATAACCTCGACTTCCGGGCCAACACCCCCGTTTTCGACGGCGCCCGGGATGACTCCATAGAGGACGCTCTGGCCAGAGTTTGGTTCGCCCAGCAAGCTGGAGCCCTCAACCCAGGGCCCGATGACGGGTCGCCCCAGGTCGATTACGCCAAGTTGGACGCCTGGATGACCGAACGGGGCCTGGACGCCAACAGTCTGTTCGACGATTCCGTCCAGGGGGCAGCGCGGGAAGCATGCCTGCGAATCTGGCTGAAAGAAGAGGCCGGGAAGGACCCGGAAGGTTTGTCTCCCGAGGAAATCCAAGAACTGGTGCTGGAGATTCACCGGGAGGGGAAGATGGCCCCGCCCACCTTCGGAAGGTTCAAGCTATTCGACGGCCGCAGCGGCGAACCGTTTGACCAACTGGTGACCGTCGGCAGCATCTACATCCTGAAACTCATTCACTTGGTCGAAGACAAGATTCACGCCCGCTCTACGGGGCCGTACTCCATGATTACCCAACAGCCCCTTGGCGGAAAGGCCCAATTCGGCGGCCAGCGCTTTGGCGAAATGGAAGTCTGGGCCTTGGAAGGTTACAGCGCCGCTTACAACCTCCAAGAAGTGTTGACCGTCAAATCGGACGACGTAGTGGGCCGGGTGAAGACCTACGAGTCCGTAGTCAAGGGCGAGTCTATCGGCCAACCTAGCGTGCCCGAGTCCTTCAACGTTCTCCTCAAAGAGCTTCAGAGCTTGGGGTTATCTGTGGAGTTGCTTAACGAGGATGAACGGCCGTCATTAACCCAGGGCATTCCCGATGAAACCGACCTGTACCAACCGCTGGAGGCTCTTTAATGGTCAGACTGGCTGACAGAACGGATACTCAGAGCACCAACTTCAACGCAATCCGAATTTCCGTCGCCTCGCCGGAACAGATTTTGAACTGGTCCCACGGTGAAGTTACTAAACCCGAGACAATCAACTATCGCACGCTAAGGCCGGAGAAAGACGGCCTGTTTTGCGAGCGTCTGTTTGGCCCCACCAAGGACTGGGAATGCTTCTGCGGCAAGTACAAGCGCATCCGTTACCGGGGCGTCGTATGTGACCGCTGCGGCGTCGAAGTAACCCGCTCTAAAGTACGCCGGGAGCGCATGGGCCATATTCGGCTGGCCGCGCCGGTGGCCCATATCTGGTTCAGCAAGACCACTCCCAGCCGCCTGGGGCTGCTGCTGGACCTTTCCCCAAGAAACCTGGAGCGGGTGCTCTATTTCGCTCAACATATCATCGTTTCTGTGGATGAAGAGGTCCGCACAGAAACCATTGAGGAACATCAGGCCACCACCGAACGAGAAATCGCCAAACTCCGCGAGGCTGCCCAAGAGCGTCTTGAGGAACTGAACCAGAAGGCCGAAGCCGCCAGGGCTGGTGAAGACGAGGCTGCCGAAGCCGAGCTTAAGGCCGTTGAAGCGGAAATCGAAGCCTTCACCGCCCAGTTGGAAGCCGAAGAGGCCCAACTGGAAGATCAACTACAATCGACCATTGATGAGTTGGAAGACCTGAGAGTTCACCAGTTGATTGCCGAGTCCCGGTTCCGTGAGCTTAAGGACCGGTACGGTGAGGCCTTCCAGGCTGGCATGGGCGCCGAGGCCATCTTGGACATTCTCAAGACCGTCGACCTTGAGGCGCTACGCGAACAGCTTATCTACGAAATGCAGTCCACCTCTGGCCAACGCCGCAAAAAGGCCATCAAACGCCTTCGCGTCGTTGAGTCCTACCGCAACAGCGGCAACCGGGTCGAGAACATGATTCTATCGGTCTTGCCGGTGCTGCCGCCGGAACTGCGGCCCATGGTCCAGCTTGACGGCGGCCGGTTTGCCACCAGCGACCTGAACGACCTTTACCGCCGTGTAATCAACCGCAACAACCGGCTGCGGCGGCTGATGGACTTGGGCGCGCCCGAGATTATCATCCGCAACGAAAAGAGGATGCTCCAAGAGGCGGTGGATGCTCTAATAGACAACGGCCGCCGGGGCCGGCCTATCCAGGGCAGCCACAACCACAAGCTAAAGTCCCTTTCCGACTTGCTGCGTGGCAAGCAGGGGCGCTTCCGGCAGAACCTGCTGGGCAAACGGGTCGACTACAGCGGGCGTTCCGTCATTGTCGTGGGCCCGGAACTGAAGATGAATGAATGCGGCCTGCCCAAGAGGATGGCTTTGGAGTTGTTCAAGCCCTTTGTCATGCACCGGCTGGCGGTGTTGGGCATTGCTCCCAATATCAAGAACGCCAAGCGGATGGTGGAACGTGCCAGGCCGGAGGTTTGGGATATTCTCGAAGACGTTATCAAAAACAGGCCCGTGTTGTTAAACCGGGCGCCAACATTGCACCGCTTGGGCATCCAGGCCTTCATGCCGGTGCTGATAGAAGGCAACGCCATCCAAATTCACCCCCTGGTCTGCTCGGCGTTCAACGCCGACTTCGACGGAGACCAGATGGCGGTCCACGTTCCCCTGTCCAAGATGGCCGTATTGGAAGCCAGCGAGGCTATGCTCAGCACCCACAACATGCTCTCCCCCGCCTCCGGCGATCCGCTGGTGGCTCCGACACTGGACATGGTAATGGGATGTTACTACCTCACGCAGATGCGGGAGGGCGTGCAAGGCGAAGGCTCCCGGTTTTACGATTTCGACGAGGCTCGTATAGCCCATGCCTCCGGCTTGATTGACCTCCAAGCCAAGATATTCGTCAATTACGTTGAAGGACACCAGCAAGACGACGCGTCGGAAACAACTCTGGGCCGTTTGATGTTCAAAGAGATCCTCCCCGACTCCGTTGGCCCGGAGTACTGGAACCGGGTAATGGACAGGGGCAGCCTCAAAGACCTCACTGCCGAGTTGTACCGCGGCCTCAGCAACGAGGAAACGGCCGAGACCTTGGACAAGATCAAGGACTTGGGCTTCCACTACGCCACGGTTTCCGGGATTACCATCGCCATCAATGACATTCAGGTGTCTGCCAAAAAACCACAAATACTGAACGAAGCCGCCCAGGAGGTTGACAGGCTGGAAGACCAATACTTGTCCGGCCTCATCTCCGAGGAAGAACGCTATGACAAAACGGTGGAAGCGTGGACTAAGGCTTCTGACCGGACCACCGAGGAGGTGGAAAAAGAACTGACCAACTACGGCGGCATTGCGGTCATGGCAATGTCCGGCACCAAGGGCAATATTTCCCAGATAAAGCAGATGGCTGGCATGCGCGGCCTTATGAGCAACCCCAAAGGCCGAATCATCGACTTGCCCATCAAGTCCAGCTTCCGGGAAGGCTTGACTGCGCTGGAGTATTTCATTTCCACCCACGGAGCCCGCAAAGGCCTGGCTGACACGGCCCTTCGGACCGCCGACAGTGGATATCTCACCCGTAGGCTGATTGACATCGCCCAGGAGGTCATAGTGCTCGAAGAGGACTGTGACACCCTTGACGCCTATTGGATAGCCGCCCGGGCCGATGACCACCAGGGGACTTCCCTAGCAGACCGGATCCTGGGCCGTTTGGCCGCCGCCCCGATTCCTCACCCGGAAACCGGGGAGGTCTTGGTGGACCGCAACGAAGAAATCACCGAAACACTGGCCCATCAATTGGTGGAGGCCGGAGTGACTGAAGTTCCGGCGCGGTCGCCTTTAACCTGTGAAGCCCACAGGGGAGTTTGCCGTATGTGTTACGGCAGGCTGCCCGCCACGGGGAACCTAGTCGAAAACGGCCAGGCCGTGGGCATTATAGCTGCCCAGAGCATTGGGGAGCCTGGCACACAGTTGACCATGAGGACCTTCCATACCGGCGGCGTCGCCGGACTGGACATTACCAGCGGCCTGCCCCGGGTAGAAGAGTTGTTCGAAGCCCGCGTCCCCAAGGGCGCTGCCATTTTGGCGGACATTGACGGCGTCGTTGAGATCAATACCGGTGAGGAAGGCCGGCGGTTGCGAATGGTAAGCCGAGAGGAGTTCCGCGAGGACTACCCCCTCCCGGATGACGCCCAGGTGCTGGTGGAACAGGGAGAGACTGTGGAGCCGGGCATGATCCTGGCCGGAAGCCCCACGACGCCCACCGGGGACGACGGGTCCGAAGCCGAGGAACCCGAACCCGGCCAACAGGTGGTAGCCAACATCGGCGGTCAGGTCGAATTAGCCCCCGACGCCGTCTCCATAATCTGGGAAGACATAGAAGAGCGAGAATATGTTATCCCCGCCCACGCCCATATCTTGGTCTCCGATGGAGACGATGTGAAAGCGGGGGACGCCCTCACCGGAGGGCCGCTGAATCCCCATGACATCCTCCACATCCGCGGCAAGGACGCTCTGCAGCGCTACCTCGTTGACGAGGTGCAGCAGGTATACCTGTCCCAAGGCGTCACAATTCACGACAAGCACATCGAGATCATCCTTCGACAGATGCTCCGCAGGGTTCAGGTGGAATCCACCGGGGACTGCGACTTCATACCCGGGCAGATGGTGGACAGGTTTGAGTTCCAGGAGAAGAACGCAAAGATTCTGGCGGAGGGCGGCGAGCCTGCCACGGCCACGCCGGTGTTCCTTGGAGTAACCAGGGCGTCGCTGCTTACCGACAGCTTCCTGTCTGCCGCCTCGTTCCAGGAGACCACCCGGGTGCTGACCCAGGCGGCCATCAGCGGTTCTCACGACTGGCTGCTTGGCTTGAAGGAGAACGTCATCATCGGGCGGCTGATCCCGTCCCGGCTGGAGATACCGGGAATGGCCGAGTTGCTGGAGCCGGAGCCTGCGCCGGAGCTGGCCGCGGGCGGCTGGCTGGGAGTGCCAATCGACAGGGAAGACGGCGACTTGGACCTGGCCTTCCCCGAAGCGGTCGCCGCGTCCAACGGGGATGTATTCTCCGGCGGCGAGGCGGAGGCAGCCCTCGGCAACCTCGAAGAAAACGGGAACGTTGCCGAGATAGGAGCCGAGAATGGGTCCCCGGTGACCGAAGTTGCCGAGCCAGAAGACGGCGATGCCTCAGTGGCGGTGGCAGGGCTTGGCGCTAACGGATCGGGCCAAGAGGAGCAGGAGGAGGACGACAGCCCCGACGTGGAGTTGGCCGCTCCTTCTGAGGACTCAGAGGCCGATGACGGCCCGGCGGATGGAGAGCCGCAGGAGTGAATGAGCAAGCGAGGGGAACGGGCAATCCGAATCCCCGGCGCGGCCCGTCACCCCAAACCATAGACAAGTCCTGCGGTTCCAGGAATGCGGACGCCCGGTCCCCAGTAGACCTTTCGGTGGACCTTGCCCCTCATCACGGGCGCCATCTGCATCTCCGCAATCCGGTGATGATCGCCTCGGGCACATTCGGCTACGACGGCTACGGCCGGGGCCTAACCCCAGACATGGACCTGTCCCGGCTGGGAGCGGTCATCCCCAAGACGGTCACGCGCCTGCCCCGGCAGGGGAACCCCGAGCCCAAGTGGCACCCGGCTTCGTTCAGACAAGGCATGGAAGACGGGGAGACCGTCCTCCTCAACTCCATAGGGTTGACCAATCCGGGAATCGAGGCGACCCTATCCGACTTGGCTCCCGTCTGGCAAGGGTACGGCACTACGGTGTTGCTCAGCCTCTCGGCCGACAGCGCGGAACAGTTCGGCGAGATGGCGGCGATGACCCGGGGCGTCGGCGGATTTCAGGCCCTGGAACTCAACCTGAGCTGCCCCAATGTGGAAAACGGGGCCATGTTCGGCTACCAGGCCGGACTTACCCAGGAAGCCGTGGCGGCGGTAAAGTCCAACACGGAGTTGCCGGTAATAGCCAAGCTGGCGCCCAACGTGCCGGACATTACCGAGATAGCCAGAGCCGCCGAGGCCGGCGGCGCCGACGCGTTGACCATCTCCAACACTCTGCCGGCTATGGCGATAGACGTAGACACCCGCAAGCCGGTCCTCGGCGGGATCACCGGAGGACTGTCGGGGCACGGGCTTAGGCCCGTGTCCGTAGCCTTGGTGTACCAGACGGCCCGGGTCGTAAACATACCCATCATCGGCGTGGGAGGCATATTCTCGGCCAAGCATGCCCTGGAGTACATCGTTGCGGGCGCTTCCGCCGTTCAGGTCGGCAGCGCCAACCTGACGGGGCTATGGGCCCCCTTCCGCATACTGGACGAGCTTACAGAGTACCTACAGGCTTCGGGAGTCCGCAGCATAGGGGAGTTGGTCGGCAGCGCGCAGCCAGTTGCGGCGTAGCATAGGTTGCATTGTTGGTTGCTCGACCCCCAGCGCGGAAGCAACGAGAGCGAAATTTCACAGTTAGAATTCGGCGGCTAGGCCTTAACACGGCAACCGCCGGCACCCCTCCGCATGGAGGTGATAAATATGGTCTCCGTTCTGGGCAAGCTGTTGGGCGATGCCAACGAGAAGGCCGTCAAGAAGATCCTTCCTACCGTCGCCAAGATCAACGATCTAGAGGCAGACTTCCAAAAGCTGACCGACGATCAGCTTAGAGCCAAGACCGAAGAGTTCAAGGCGCGGCTGGGCGAGGGAGAGTCGCTGGACCGACTGTTGCCCGAGGCGTTTGCCGCGGTGCGCGAGGCTGCCAAGCGAAACCTGGGCCAACGCCACTACGACGTTCAACTCATTGGGGGAGTGGCCCTGCACCGGGGCGAGATCGCCGAAATGAAGACCGGGGAAGGCAAGACCCTGGTAGCCACATTACCCGTTTGCCTCAACGCCCTGGCCGGCCGGGGCGTCCACGTAGTCACGGTCAACGACTACCTCGCCCGCCGTGACCCGGTATGGATGGGCCCGGTCTACCACGGCCTGGGACTTACCGTTGGCTGCTTGCAGCACGATGCGGCCTACGTCTACGACCCGGAAGCCGGCAGCCCCGGCGACAGCTTGAAGTCGCTGCGGCCCGTGACCAGGGCCGAGGCCTACATGGCGGACATCACCTACGGCACCAACAACGAGTTCGGCTTTGACTACCTGCGGGACAACATGGCCACGGAGCCGTCCCGGCAGGTGCAGCGGGACCTGCACTTTGCCATCGTGGACGAGGTGGACAACATCCTCATCGACGAGGCCCGGACCCCCCTGATCATCAGTGGCCCGGCCGAGGAGCCGGTCCAGCAGTACTACACCTTTGCCAAGCTGGCGCCCCGCCTTCAATTCGAGGAAGACTTTAACATCGAAGAGCGGACAAAGACGGTATCCTTGACCCAGGAAGGCATCTCCAAGATGGAGCGGTGGACCAAGGTCGGCAACCTCTACGAGCCGGAGAACTTCCACCTGGTCCATTTCATTGAGAACGCGCTCAACGCCCAGGTGATGAAGCAGCGGGACAAGGACTACGTGGTGCGGGACGGCGAAGTGGTCATCGTGGACGAGTTTACCGGCAGGCTCCAGTTCGGCCGCCGCTGGTCCGACGGGCTGCACCAGGCCGTAGAGGCCAAAGAAGGGCTGAAAATCCAAAGGGAGAGCATCACCTACGCAACGATCACGCTGCAAAACTACTTCCGAATGTACGAGAAGCTTGCCGGGATGACTGGCACGGCGGAGACGGAGGCCGACGAGTTTCACAAGATTTACCGCCTCGAAGTAACGGTCATACCCACCAATATGCCGATGGTCCGCCAAAACGCCCCAGACCTGGTATTCCAGACTGAGGACGCCAAGTGGCGACAGGTGTCCGAAAACATCGCCGACATGCATACTGAAGGGCGACCGGTGCTGGTGGGGACCACGTCCATCGAGGCTTCGGAACATCTCAGCGGCCAGCTGAAACGGATGGGAGTCCCCCATCAGGTGCTGAACGCCAAGAACCATGAACACGAGGCGGCGATTGTCTCCCAGGCGGGCCAGCCGGGAGCGGTAACCGTGTCCACGAATATGGCCGGACGGGGGACCGACATAGTGCTGGGAGGCAGCGATACGGACCGGACCGACTGGCAGGCCGACCACGACAAGGTCGTAGAACTGGGCGGGTTGCACGTTATCGGCACGGACCACCACGATTCCCGGCGCATCGACAACCAGTTGAGGGGCCGGTCCGGCAGACAGGGCGATCCCGGCAGTTCCCAGTTTTACGTTTCGCTGGAGGACGAACTGATGCGCCGGTTTGGTGGGGAGCGCATCAAGAGCGTGATGGGCTGGACGGGGATCGACGAGGACACCCCCATTGAAAACCGGCTAATCACCAAGTCGATAGAAAACGCCCAGGTGAAGGTGGAGAGCTACCACTTCGACATCCGGAAGCACCTCCTGGAATTCGACGACGTTCTGAACCATCAGCGAGAGGTCATTTACGCCGACAGACGCCGGACTTTGGCCGGGGACAACCTCAAAGAAAGAGTCGTGGAGATGCTGCGCCTGGAGTTCCTCGACCTGATGGGCAGGCATCTTCCGGGTGCTCATTCCGATGATTGGGCGATTCCGGAATTCTTGGGTGCCCTCAGCCTCATATGCCCGTTGCCGGCCGACCTGGATGCCGAAGAACAGGTCTACCGGTTGAACCGGGACCAGGTGCAGCGGAGGCTGCTGGACTACGCCGAGGAAGTGTACGACCGCCGGGAGAACGAACTGGGCGCCGACCAGATGCGAATCGTCGAAAGGGCTTTGCTGCTCCGGGCCATTGACACCCACTGGGTCAGCCACCTGACCACAATGGAAAACCTGAGGACCGGGATAGGCCTGCAAGCCTACGGTCAGAGGGACCCCCTGGTGGCCTACCGCACCGAGGGGCGGAGGATGTTCCAGGACTTGACCAAGCGGATGCAGTCAGACATTGCCCACACTCTGTTCCACGTGACCGTGGAACAGAGGCCCAGGAACGGCAACCGCAGGCAAGCTTCGGCGACCGCATCTCCCATGGAAGCCGTAACCGCCAAGGGAAGGGCGGCGGCGCCGGTGGGGACCGCGAAAGTAGGCCGGAACGCTCCATGCCCCTGCGGCAGCGGCAAGAAATACAAGCGGTGCCACGGGGCCAACGCCTGACCGTCTTTCCGCATTACGGGTGCACCCTTCCCAACAGTCGGGCGGCGGGACGTTAGACTAGTCCGTACTTCGCCCGGTCCGCCGCCAATAGTCCCACGGTTGCGCGCGCTGCCGGGACGGCCAGACCGGCTGCCGCGACACCAGCTTGAACGCCACCGCCATGACTGCTCCGGCGACGAAGCCGCCCACATGGGCGAAGAAAGCTACGTTCACGTCGTCCGATATCGCCAGTGACCCGAACCCCTGGACCAACTGCCAAGCGAACCACAGTCCCAACAGGGCCACGGCATGCAGCCGGACTACGGTGATGATAAAGAAGACGATCAATGTGTTTACCCGGTTGAACGGGTAAAGCAGCATGTATGCGCCCATTACCCCGGAAATAGCCCCGCTTGCCCCTATCAAGGGCCGTAGGGAGTCGGGATCGATGGCCAGGTGGCTGAGGGCCCCTGTCACTCCCGCCAGCAGGTAGAAGACCAGGAACTTAAAGGATCCCAGCCAGTCTTCCACGTTGACGCCGAACACCCAAAGGAACATCAGGTTGCCGGCCAAGTGGAAGAAGCCGCCGTGGATGAACATGGATGAGAATAGTGTGGCCCACGTGGGCAGGGGAGTCTCTATGTCCATCCGTGCTAACCCGCTTTCAGTAAGGACTAGCTGATGGGTGCGGGCTATCCCCTGGCTCAGCTCGTTGGGAATGAATCCCCATTTGGCGAAGAACGCGACGATGTCCATGTCACCGCCGCCGCTGAGCAGGCCGAATCCTCCCAAGTACAACTCATACAAGAAGACGAGGATATTGGCTGCGATGAGGACGAGGGTTACTGCGGGGAAAGACTTACGCCGGACGTCGGAATCGGAGAAGGGGAACAACGAGAAACCGTTCCGGGTCTAGGAGGCGGCAGGATCCACGAGCTTGGAACGGCGCCTGCGGAACTCGTCGGTCAATAGCCCCATGGCGAAGGAGTCATACCAAACGTCGTCTTTGCGGTGAGACTTGCGCATGTGTCCTTCGAGCACGAATTCGAAGTGGCGAAACATCTCCAGGGCATGGTCGTTGTACTCGGGAACGTCGGCCCAAACCCGGTGCAACTCGTAGGACTCGTAGGCCTCTTCCAAGAGCTGGATCAAGGCCATGGTGCCGTAATGCTGGTGCCAGAGGTCCTTCCTGCCTATCAGGATGAAAATCTGGGCCTGTTCCAGCGCCCATTCGATGTCCAACTGGCCTTCGCCGATGTGCACCCCTTCGCCTGTATGAAGGGCGAATATCTTGCGGCTTTCGTCTTCGAAGACCTGCTTCCACTCCTCGTCGGAAGCTCCCAAGATTTCGTGGGGGGAGTAGCCGATATGGAGGGGGGCTCCGTCCTGGTCCCGCCCATACCACAGGGAGTTTACCTCGTCGTCGTCCAGCCATTGGACCAACCGCTGGACGTCGTCGCGAGTCGGCGGGAGGAGGGCTACTTGCGGCGACATGACTCCCTCCTTATGCAACTTAACATGAACGGAGGCTATCTGAATTGCAATGGTTACTATCGTACTTTCGGATTATAAAAATTATATCAGCGGGCCAACACCGGCGCAAACAACTTCCCGCCGGTATAGCGGGGCGGCAGCGTTCCGGAGAGAGCGGCGAAGAGCGGCCGGGGGAGCATCACCCGGCTGGGTATGCCTCTGACCCCAAAATGCCGCAGGGTTGGAGGGCCTGGCTATAGCCGTCAGCTTTGCAAGAATGGGAGAAGGGCGTCGACGAACTGCTGGGGGCCCTCGACCTGAGGCAGATGACCCAGGCCGGGCAGCACGGCTTTTCGCGCCCCGACGATGTTGTGGTGCAGGATGTCCTCGGAGACGCGCAGCCTGTCGGCTTCACCGTAGAGCAACAACGTCGCCGTGGCCTTGATGAGGGGCAGCCGGGAAACGATGCTGTAATAGGCCAGGGTTTCGGAAACCTTGTGCACCCAGACCCCGGCCTGGGCCCGGGTCTCGTTGATGGCCTGGACCCATTTGGGTTTGGGGTTGACGAAAGTGGTGGCGGCCTTCATGTCTTCGGCGGTGCGCGGCTTGGGCAGGCCGTGCTCGTCAAAGTTGCCGGCGCTTTCCCGCAGGCGTTGGGCCGCGGTGTCGGGGTCCCCGACCGGGCATCCCACCAGAACCAGCTTGTCGACCCGTTCCGGGAAGCTGGCCGCAGTCTCGACGGCCAGCAGCGCGCCCACGGAGTTGCCCACCACGTGGGCCCGGTGGATGTTCAACACCTGGCAAGTGTGGTCCAGGGAGCGGGCGTAGTCCGGCAAGTTGAAATGGCGCGGCGGCTTGTCCGACTCGCCGTGCCCCAGCATGTCAAATGCGTAGCAGGTGTAATGCTCGCTCAGGGCGTCGATGACCCCGCTCCAAGCCCATGTGGAGGTTCCAAGCGGGTGCAACAAGACCAGGGGATAGCCGTCGCCCTGCTTGACGAAGTGAATGTTGCCCTCGGGGGTCGGCACGAAATCGGTCAAGTCTCTGCGAACGAACATGGCGCTCCATTGCCGGCTTGCGACGCTTCTGTCGGGAATAGGGCCCTGAGCATAAGGCGTTGGGGATGATGGCCGCGTTGGTGTCGCCATAGTACCGGCAACCCCTAACAGTGTCAATTTGGCGCGCCGCCGTCACGGCGCGGTTGACCATTGCCGCTGAGTATGAAAGAATCCAAGTGCGTCGATCATTCTTCAGGCGGCAGCCGCCGTGCCCCACTCAATGGCTCCCACCACTACCAGGCAACCCTGTTTCATGCCGGAACGGAGCGTCGCTATGGCGACTGTGTCTGCTTTCCAGGACGCGGGTCTAATATGGCGATAAGGACACCCACCTGGGGCAAAGAAGACTTGAAGCGGTTGGCCCAGCGGGAGATGGGCGACTACCATCTCATCGTTGTATCCAACCGTCAGCCCTACGTCCACGAACTGGTGGACGGGGAACTGCGGTACGCTGTGCCGTCGGGCGGCCTCATTACCGCCCTGGACCCGCTAATGCAGGAGAGCGGCGGCACCTGGGTGGCTCACGGGGGCGGACAGGGGGACTGGTACGCCGTCGACGAGCAGAACAAGGTCCCGGTGCCGCCGGATGATCCGGCCTACACCCTGCGGCTGGTGTGGTTGACCGAGGAGGAAGAGCGGGGCTATTACTACGGCTTTTCCAACGAGGCCCTATGGCCCCTGTGCCACAATGCCTACACCGAGCCGGTATTCGACACCACCGCCTGGGAAAGCTACAAGGCGGTGAACCAGGAGTTCGCCAACCAAGTCCTGGACGAAATCGGCGACCGTCCGGCGGCGGTCTTCACCCAGGACTACCACCTAGCCCTGCTGCCCAGGCTGCTGCGGGATGCCGACCCCGACGTCATTACCGGTCAGTTCTGGCACATTCCTTGGCCCAGCCCGGAGATTTTCCAGATATGCCCGTGGGAGGAAGAACTGATTCACGGGCTGCTGGGCAACGATTTGCTGGGATTCCACATCGGCGCCCATTGCAACAACTTCCTGAATACGGTGGACCGTTGCGTCGACGCCCGGGTGGACCACGACTACAGCCTGGTTAGCTACCAAAGCGACCACACGTTGGTCCGGCCGTTTCCCATCAGTGTCGATTTCGAGCAGATCAGCGACGAAGCCGGCAGCAGTTACGTTGCCGGGGAAATGGAGCGCCTCACCGACGAGCTGAATCTTGGGGGCAAGATCGTCGGCCTCGGCATCGACCGCATCGACTACACCAAGGGCATTCCCCACCGGCTGCGGGCCGTGGGCCGGTTCTTCGAGCAGCGTCCGGAGTACGCCGGCCGGGTGGTGTTCATCCAGGCCGGGGTCATGAGCCGGACCAATATCGACGCCTACCAGCAGCTTGGCGATCAGATAGAACAGATTGTGGACGACATCAACGGCCGGTTCAGCCGCGGCGATTGGCAGCCTATAATTTATCTGCCCGACGATCTTCCCAGCACGACCTTGATGGCCCTGCGCAGGCTGGCCCGCTTCTTCGTGGTCAGCTCCCTTCACGACGGTATGAACCTGGTGGCCAAGGAATACGTGGCAAGCCGGTCCGACGAGGACGGAGTGCTTATTCTCAGCCCCTTTACGGGGGCCGCGCATGAGTTGACCGATGCCCTCATCGTCAACCCCTACGCCACGGAACGATTCGCCGGCGCAATCCTGGACGCGGTCATGATGCCCTTGGAACAGCGCCGCGCCCGCATGGTGAACATGCGGGCCATTGTCCAGGAGAACAACATCTACAAATGGGCCGCCCGGCTCCTGGTAGACCTGATGCAGGGCGCGCGACGCTCCAAGCGGCCCATCCAAACGCTTTAGCCGCCCGCTCCGCGATTCTCTTGTCTCCGGGACCTCTCCTCCAATGCCTCACCTCCTGAAGGCATGGCCGCAAGCAAGCCGCCTCCTGAGCGACGCCAAGCAGGTCCTACTGGGCCTGGACTTCGACGGGACGCTGTCGCCCACCGTGGACCGGCCTGAACTGGCCGTGCTGCCGGCCGAGACCAGGCAGTCGCTGCTCAGCATCAGCCGCTATGAGAAATTCCTGGTCGCAATCATCAGCGCCCGCAGCTTGGAGGACGTACAAGGCAAGGCAGGGATCGACGGCCTCATTTATGCCGGCAACCGGGGCATGGAGATCAGCGGCGGGGGTATGGAGTTTGTCCATCCGGGAGCCTTGGAGCTAAGGGAGCAGGTTGACGAGGCCGCCACGCGGCTAAACGAGGCCCTGGAGCGATTCGGCGGCGTGGTGATCGAGTACAAGGGGTTGTCTCTGACCGTTCACCATCGCTTGGTGCCCAGTGAATCGGTACCGGACGTCAACCGCGTAGTGGATGCGGTCGTGAATCCATTCCTGGAATCAGGGGCTTTGAAAACGAGCCCGGCCAAAATGTCGGTAGAAGTCCTGCCCAACGTCGCCTGGGGCAAAGGGGACGCTCTCCGGGAAATCCGGGCAGGCTTGATCCCGGACTCCTTCCCGGTGTATTTCGGTGACGACCTGGTGGATGAGGAGGGGTTCGCCTGGGTCCAGGGCGCGGGCGGATTTGGCGTGTATGTGGGCCCCGCCGGGAGCGGCACCGCGGCCCGCTACCGGCTGGACTCGCCCCAGGAAGTGGCGCAGGCTTTGGAGCTTATGGGGCGGGTGTGAGCGGCCACCATGGGTAACCCCCTAACCCAGCCCCAGCACCCGCGCCGCGTTGCCGCCGAGGATGGCCTCCTGCGCGGCCGGTTCCAGGCCGGACTCCGTCACCTGGCGCAGCATGCGTTTGTGCCGGATGAGGGGAAAATCGGTGGCGAACAGGACTCTTTCGGGGCTAACCAGTTGGGCGGCCGCCGGCACCACTTCGGGCCGGTACAACAGCGGAGATGCGGCCATATCGAAGTAGGCGTTTCTAAGCAGGTCCGACACTTCCGGCATCAGCGCGTAGAAGGGCAGCCCGCCCCCCCAGTGGGCGCAGATGATTGTGTTCTCCGGGAAATTCTCGATAAACCGGCAGAGCTTGTCAGGAGTGGTGGCCCCCTTGCCGGGGTACACGTGGCCCACCGGCTCTGAACTGTGCACCAGGACGGGCAGATTCAGCCGCCGGGCGGCGTCCATGAGCGGTGCCATGCCTGGGCGGTCGGTAATGTCGAACCCCTGGGTGTCCGGGTGAAGCTCGCCGACGCCCGCCAGGCCGGCGGCAGCGCAGCGTTCTACCTCTTCCAACGCGGCGTCTCCCCAGGCGGGATTGACCGAGCAGAACCCCGTCAACCGCTGGGGGTAACGCTGCACCGCATCGATGATGTAGTCGTTGGCTTCCCTGGCAACCAACGGGTCGGTCCACCCCATGCCCATGGCCACTGATCGGGATACCCCGGCGGCGTCCATGGCATCGATCAACGTCTCCGCCGTGGCCATGGCGGCGCCTTTCCTGGCAAAGAGGGCCGCAAAGGTATCATCCAGGGCGAGCAGTTGGGTGCGCCGCTCTTGAAATTGGGGCGGCAGGATGTGGCAGTGGCTGTCTATTATCATCGAAGCGATGCTCAGGTCGTGTTACCTGGCAATTTAGTGGGAATTATCAAGAATGTTACCCAAAACCCTTGACTTTCGTGCCTAGTTTCCTGTACAATATTACCCATACAGATAGGGAGATTGCAGGATGCCAGGCAAGAGTTACAGACAGGGAATCAGCCTAGTAGAGGCCATCCAACAGTTTAGCGACGAAGCCGCCGTTGAGCAAATGTTCATAGAGGCTCGCTGGCCCAGCGGGATAGCCTGCCCCAAGTGCGGCTCGGTGAACATCCAAGAGCGGCCTACCCGCAAGCCTCAGCCCTTCCGTTGCCGGGATTGCCGCAAGGATTTCAGCGTCAAGACTGGCACGGTCATGGAAGGCTCAAACCTCAAACTGAGCAAGTGGGCCATCGTCGCCTACTTGATGAACACCAGTTTGAAGGGCGTATCCAGCATGAAGCTACACCGGGACCTGGGCATATCGCAGCCCTCGGCTTGGTTCATGGCTCACCGAATCCGCAAGGCTTGGGAAGCTAACGGCGACCTATTCTCCGGCCCGGTGGAAGTGGACGAGACCTACATCGGCGGCAAAGAGGCCAACAAACATTCCAGCAAGAAGCTCCGGCAAGGCCGCGGGGCTGTCGGCAAAACCGCCGTTGTAGGCGCAAAAGACAGGGAGACTAATCAGGTTGCCGTTGAAGTGGTGGAACACGCCAACCGGCCAACCCTAATCGGCTTCGTTGCTTCGCATACCCACGAGACGGCAACGGTCTACACGGACGAACACGCTGGCTATCAGGGGATGGTCAATCACGAGACGGTCGCCCATTCAGCCGGTGAGTACGTGCAAGGGGACGGTCACACCAACGGCATAGAGAGTCTGTGGGCAATGATGAAGCGGGGAGTCTATGGGACATACCACCATATCAGCCCCAAGCATACGGCCCGTTACGCCTCTGAGTTTGCCGGACGGCACAACAGCCGGGCGCAGGACACACAGGCGCAAATCCAGAGCCTAATCCGGGGCATGGAAGGCAAGCGGCTGACCTACCGGGAATTGACGACGGCGGCGGACTGATTTGGCAAAAGCCGGAACGTCTGGTACATTGCTACCCGGTGAGGGGCATACCCATATCCAGCGTCAAGCTGGTGGGGGAACAGCGACCATGCAAAGTCCGCTCATGGCGTCTGAGCACCGCGACGAATACCTTGCCGGTAACGCGCTGGTCTGCTCGGACAACCTGGACGTACTAAAAGCTCTCCCTGATAACTCCATTGACCTGATTTACCTGGACCCGCCATTCCAGTCGGACACCCACTATGTTGCGGTGTTCGGAGACAAGGGCCGCGTAGACGAACAGCTTAGGGACATTTGGCGGTGGACGACCGAGACCATGCGGACGTTCAACCGCCTGCCCCACGGCCAACTGGTCGACACCCTGAAGGGTATCCAGTTGCAGGCTGGCCCAACGTCTCCCATGTCGGCTTATTGTGTATTCATGGCTCGGCGGCTACTGGAAATGCGCCGGGTGTTGAAGACAACCGGAAGCATCTATCTGCACTGCAACGATTACGCCAACTATTACCTGCGTCTGATTATGGATGCCATCTTTGGCTCGGAGCAGTTCAGGAATGCAATCGTCTGGGAGAGCACCCGTGGACGGTCAGACGGGAGACATTGGGGAAACGTTACTAACTCGATTCTGTTCTACACAAAGTCCAATGCTTACCAGTGGGCGAACGTCTACAAGAACCGCATTCTCGACGTTGAAGAGACTACGGGAGACCTTACCGCCGCGGAAATCCGCAACGGTTCCTCGGGTGAAGAGTGGCAAGGTTACAACCCAACAGATTATGGCCGCCATTGGGCCGTGCCTCGAAACAGCCAGTTTGCCCATTGGATAGCTGAGAACCGCGTCCCTGGGTACTTGACTATTGAAGACCCGCATAAACGCCTGGACGCCTTGGACGATGCTGGCTTGATCACGTGGTCCGACAATGGGAGACCTTCGGTTATACGACCCTCAGAGGCAAGCCCTGGTGCCAAAGTCAACAATCTCTGGTATGACATTCCAAGGGTCTCCGGCGCAGAGCGCATTGGTTATCCGACCCAGAAGCCCCTGGCCCTTATGGAGCGCATCATAGAGGCCAGCAGCCCCAAGAACGGCATAGTAATGGACCCGTTTTGTGGCTGCGGGACCGCCGTTGACGCTGCGGCCAAGCTGGGCCGGGGTTATCTCGGTATTGACGTGAGCGCCATCGCCGTGCGCGTCATGGAACAACGCCTGATGTCACGGGGGAACGCTACCAAGCCAGCCGTCTACATGTTGGAATGGAGCGACTACGAATGGGCAGATTTTGAACGGCGGGCCTTGATGGGCCGGGATGACGCCGAGGATGGCGTACCGGGCTGGGCTTGGGCCGAGGATAAGGTCGCTGGTCTGTTGAACGCCATCCCCAACAGCAAGAAGACCGGGGATGGTGGTGTGGACGCTCGCTATTACGGCGCGGCTAAAGAGGTAATCCCCATTCAGGTCAAGATGCACCGCAAGCCAGTGGGACGCCCGGACATGGACAAGTTGCTTGGAGCACAGACCGCCATGAACAACCGTGGCATCCATGCTCCAATGTCTTTAATGGTCAGTCTCTACCCCCCCCCCCCCCCGCAACTTGCGGAGCTTTGCAGCCGAACAGGGCCGCGTCGACCTGCATGGCGAAGATTACCCGGTCATGCAGGCTCTCAGCGTCGAGGAAATGCTTACGAAGGGCGAACGGCCCAAGTTGCCGCCGCCAGACCCTCGTTCGCTGGTAGGCGCAACATAGACTAAGATGGTAATGTGACTTCGGAGGTAGGCATGGGGCGCAAGAGGAAACCCAAGCCAGGGCGACCAGAGAAGCTAATCCCGCCTATTCATGGGCCTTTCAAGGCGATAATCAAGGCCCTGGTGACTCCCATCAAGAAGCCTCAACCTGCCCAGCGTGGGTAACATTCTTGATAATTCCCAATTTAGTCTCGGTTGACCGGGCCAACGGCGCCCTCCCGGCATTCATATCACATTTGGGGGTTCACGGCAATTTGCCTAGACACCTGCAGAGCGCCGGATTATAATCTTGGCGCCGGATTTCGTCCCTGTGCCTCAGGTCACGTTTATCGACCTGTCCGGCCCGCAAAGTGTAGGAGTTAGGGAGGCGCTGTGCCCGATATTACCGCCAATGGGGCGTCATGGAAGGCCCCAGGCCGCGTTCAAGAACTTGCAGCCCTGGCGCAGGAGTTGCGCCGGGACATACTCCAGACCATTTTCACCGCAGGCAGCGGTCACCCCGGTGGTTCACTGTCCGAGTTGGAAATCCTGGTCTCCCTGTACTTCTATGCGTTGCGCCACAACCCGGCGCAGCCCGACTGGCCGGACCGAGACCGCCTAGTCCTCAGCAAGGGACATGCCTCTCCGGGGCTTTACGCCGTGCTGGCGCGGGCCGGCTATATCGCCCGCGACGAGTTGGAGACGTTTAGGAAGCTGGACAGCCGGCTGCAAGGACACGCCCATCCCATGACTCCCGGAGTGGAGATGAACTCCGGTTCCCTGGGAATGGGGCTGTCTTTCGCCCTGGGCTGCGCTCTGGCCGCCCGGCTGGACGCCAAAGACTACATGGTGTACGCCATATTGGGCGACGGGGAGTGCGACGAGGGAGAGGTCTGGGAGGCGGCCATGGCTGCGGCGCACCACAAGGCCAACAACCTGATCGCCATAGTGGACCGCAACCGCATTCAAAATGATCGGTTTACCGACGAGGTGATGTCGCTGGAACCGCTGGCCTCCAAGTGGCGCTCTTTTGGCTGGCGGGTGCTGGAGACCGACGGCCACGACTTGCCGTCCCTTCTCTCCACCATAGACAGAGCCAGGGCGCGGCGCACCCGCCCCACTGTGGTCATAGCCCACACCGTCAAGGGCAAGGGCGTTACGTTCATGGAAAACAACCCCGCGTTCCACGGACGCTCTCCCAATCAAGAGGAGTACGACAAAGCTATGAAGGAGCTGGCCTGATGGTGGCGCCAACGGCGACGGCTTCCACACGGGAAGCCTACGGACACACCCTGCTGGAGTTGGCGGAGAAGCATCCAGGCATTGTGGTGCTGGGCGGCGACTTGAACGTGTCAACTTTCACGCATCTCTGGCGGGACAAGTACCCGGAGCGGTTCTTCGACTTTGGGCCAGCAGAGCAGAACATGATCGGTGTGGCCGCCGGGTTGGCGGCGTCTGGCAAGATTCCCTTCGTCAGCACCTTTGCCGTGTTCGGCGTGGAGCGGCCCTTCGACCAACTACGGGTGCTGGTTGCCCAGCCCCATCTCAACGTGAAACTGGTGTGCACCCATGCCGGCATCCTTACGGGAGAGGACGGCATGTCGGCCCATGGCATAGAAGACCTGGCCCTGGCCTGCTCCCTAGACGGCTTTAACGTGGTTGTGCCGTCCGATGCCGAGGAAGCCTCGCAAGCGGTCCGCGCCGCCGCCGCGGCCAAGGGCCCGTTCTACATTCGCCTGTCCCGGGCCGCCACGCCGGTGGTGCACGATTCGTCGTACCGTTTCACATTGGGAATGGCTGAGACCTTACGGCAGGGCAACGACCTGGCCATCATCGCCGCCGGGGCAATGGTCGCGGTCAGCCTGGACGCCGCCGATTTGCTGGCGCAATCGGGGGTGAACGCCCGGGTGGTCAACATGCACACCCTGAAGCCGGCCGACGAGGGAGCCATCCTGGCCGCCGCGCGGGAGACAGGGGCCATCGTAACCGCGGAGGAACACTACATCCACGGCGGATTGGGCAGCATCGTGGCGCAGGTCTTGGGACAGAACCAGCCGACACCCTTGGAAATGGTTGCCCTGCGAGGATACACGGCATCGGGGCCGGCGGAACAGTTGATGGTCAGAAGCGGGCTCAGCGCAGACTCGATAAAGTCCGCGGCGCTAAAGGTCCTGAAGCGCAAGCAAGGCTAAAAGGCAACGGGCAGGCTCCATCAGCGGTCGTTGCCGTTCTCGGTCATCCCCTCGTCGCTGAAGACCCCGGTCTCTCTCCCCTGGAACACGTGGACGACAAACCCCTCGCGGTAAATGCCCACGGCGTCCACCATGTCTTCGTCCACGGTGTCGATTATTTCCTGGATGGAGTCCTGGGTGAGGCTCTCGTCGACGGCCACGGAAAGATGGACCAGCCCGTCAGCGAAATGGATGTCCACCCGGCCCACCTGGCGGTCGTTTTCCCGGATGGTGTACGCCTCGGAGTATGGAGTACGCACTTCCCGCTCGAAACTGAAGTCCGACACTTTCCGCCTTCCTTATCCCTGCCTGCTAGCCCCGTACCTGGCCGCTGCCCATGACCACCCACTTGTAGGACGTAAGCTCCCGCAGGCCCATGGGGCCCCTGGCGTGAAATTTCTGGGTGCTTATGCCCACCTCGGCGCCCAGCCCGAACTGGCCGCCGTCGTTGAACCGGGTACTGGCGTTGACGAACACCGCAGAGGCGTCGACCTCGTCCAGGAACCTCATGGCTGCGGAATAGTCCTCGGTCACTATGGCCTCGGAATGGCCGGAGCCGTAGGCCTCGATGTGCTGCAGGGCTTCGTCCTGGGAGTCCACCACTTTTACAGCAGCGGTCAACGACAGGAACTCCCGGCCCCAGTCTTCCTCACCGGCGGGCGACACTTGGGCGCCGGGGTTGGGACCCAAGACAGCCAGGGCGCGGTGGTCGCAATGCAGCGCCACTCCCGCCGTTCCCAACTCCTGCGCTATGCGGGGAAGGCATTGGGGGGCTATATCGGCGTGTACAAGCACCGTGTCCAGGGCGTTGCAAACGTAGGGCCGCTGCACCTTGGCGTTGTAGATTATGCCGGCAGCTTTCTCCACGTCCGCCGCCTGGTCGACGTAGGTATGGCAAACGCCGATGCCGCCGGTGATTGCAGGCATGGCGGCGTTTTCTTCCACGAAGCGGATTAAGTCCGGGCCTCCCCGCGGGACTATCAAGTCCACGTACTCTTTCATGCCCAGCATGGCGTTCACCAGGGAGCGGTCGGTGTTGTCGACGAACTCCACCGCTTCTGGGGGAATCCCGGCCGCCGAAATGCTGTTGCGTATCAGTCCGACCAGGGCCAGGTTGGAGTTCAAGCTCTCTTTGCCGCCCCGCAGCAGGCAGGCGTTCCCGGACTTGAGGCACAGGACCGAGATGTCCACGGTTACGTCGGGCCTGCTTTCGTAGATGCTGCCCACCACGCCCAGGGGAACCCGGCGCTTGCCGACCAGCAGCCCGTTGGGCAGCGGGGCCATCTCCAGGACCTCTCCCACGGGGTCGGGTAGGTCTGCCACCTGGCGCACACCGCCGGCCATGGCCTGCAGCTTGTCACTGGTCAGCAGCAGCCGGTCCAGCAGGGCGTCGCTCAGGCCGTTGTTCTTGGCCGAATCGTAGTCTCGTTGGTTGGCCTCCAGCACTTGCTCTTGCTGGGATTCCAGGGCCTGGGCGATGTTTCGCAGCGCCTGGTCTTTTACGCCGCTGGGCGTGCGGGACAGCAGGCGGCCGGCGGCGCGGGCCGCCGCGCCCTTGGACAATAACTGGTCCACTGCCTTTGTTTTCAGGTTAGTCATGTCCCGTCTGACACTGTCTCACTATCACTGTCGGGCCTACAGCAACACCAAGTGGTTGCGATGCACGACCTCTTCGCCGTACTGGTAGCCCAGGGTCTCGGCGATTTGCCGGGAGCGCAGTCCCCGGATACGCCCCACGTCACCTGAACTGTAGTTGACGATGCCGCAGGCGATTGTCCGGCCCGAGTCATCGCTGACGTAGATTATATCCCCTCGGCCGAAGTCCCCGTTCACCTGGGCGACGCCCGCGGGAAGAAGGCTCCGATGGTCTTGTTGGAGGGCCTGGGCCGCCCCGGCGTCCACCACGACGCCGCCCTGGTGGGAGACGTTGCCCAGCATCCACCTCTTGCGGGCTTCCAGCTTGCTCCCCGCCGGTTTGAAGAGGGTGCCAATAGCCTCACCGCGGACAGCTTTGGATACCGCGTCTTCATCCATGCCCCTGCACATGATCATAGAGATGCCGGAAGTGGTCACCAAGCGCGCCGCCTCCAACTTGGTGGCCATTCCTCCCCGGGCCCATGGGTGGCGGTTCTTGCCGGCCATCGCCTCTATAGAGGCGTCCACGTGTTCCACTTCTGGGATGAATTGAGCGTTGGGATCGACGTGGGGGTCGGCGGTGTAAAGCCCATCGATGTCGGTCAGGATCACCAGGAGGTCAGCGTCCATCAGGTTGGCTACGAGGGCCGAAAGGCGGTCGTTGTCGCCAAAGACCTCGCCAATTTCGTCGACGGCCACCACATCGTTCTCGTTGAGAATCGGCACCACGCCGGATTCCAGCAAGCCACGCAGCGTGTTGCGCAGGTTGAGGTACGACTGGCGGTCCGAAAGGTCTTTAATGGTCAGCAGGGTCTGGGCCACCTGGCGGCCATGGGCGGCGAACAACTCCTGGTAGGTGTGCATGATGCGGCTTTGGCCCACCGCAGCCATCACCTGCCGGTTGTTGATGTCGCGCGTTCCCTCGTTCTTGCCGGCGCCCAGGGCCTCCCGGCCGGCGGCGATGGCCCCGGAGGTCACCAGCAAAGTTTCTGCCCCCAGGCCACAGACTTGCCGCGCCAGATTGCTCATGACTTCCAGGTTCAGGCCCTGGTGGTCCGGCGGGTTGGTCAGCACGCTGGTGCCGGCCTTGATCACCACGCGCCTGTATCCCGGGCGCTCTGAAGCCCGGGATTGCGCAATGGAGGATGCAGGAAGGCCGCTGGTGCTGGACATGGAGCGGGTCATTTCGCAGTAACAAAGCGGGAAGCCGCAACTTCCCGGTCAACTCAAATTATAACACGCTCCCCTTGGTACCAGGCACGCCTTGCGCGGCGGGCTTTCGACCCCATAGAATGTTCTGACGGGGCTAATCCTGGAGATTAGGCCCCTCTAGTTGCGCGTCAAATGGCCCTTAACGGCATACTGTCTCTCATCGCCGGCAACGGTGAATACCACCGCCACCTGGATCTGCTGGACTCAGGCGGGCCGCCGCCGCGAATCACCGTGCGGCAGGGAGGCCGTCCGGGATACATAGCGGCTCTATGGCGTCACCGAAACGCCCCGCTGCTGGTCATCACCCCCCGTCCGGAAGACGCACGGCGGCTCCACGACCAGTTGCTGACCTACGTGGGAGAGGGCCAGCCCGTATACCTGCTGCCGGAGCCTGAGGTGTTGCCCTTCGAGCGTCTGGCGGTGGACGCCAATACCGGCAACCAGCGCCTGGCTGCCTTGGCTGCCCTGGCTGGGGTCAAACTCAGTTCAAACGGCTCGAATGGCCCCCAGCCGCTGGTGGTCGCCTCCGTCGGCGCGGCCCTACGCAAGACGGTGACGCCGGAAACAATGGTCGGGAACGGGACTGACGACGGACAACCCGGCGCCTACCGGGTGTCCGTGGGAGAGCGGCTCAGGCTTACCTCCCTGCTTGCCCAATGGGTCGACCTGGGCTACCGCAACGAGCCGTTGGTCGAGTCACCCGGGAGTTTCAGCCGCCGGGGCGGTATCATCGACGTGTTCCCTCCCAACGCCGAGTTGCCTTGCCGCATCGAAATGTGGGATGACCAGGTGGATACCATCCGGGCATTCGACCCCTACAGCCAGAGGTCGGTGGGTCCTGCGGAAGAAGTCCAAATCATTGCGGCCCGGGAGCAGCTTCCCGGCCTCGCTTGCCGGGACAGCATTCAGCGGCTTACGGAAGCCATGGACTTCAGCCAATGCAGCCACGAAGTCCGTGATCGCATGGATGAGGAGTTGGCCAATCTCTTCGCCGATTCCAATGCCGAAAGCCTCTCTTTCTACAACGGGCTGCTCAACCAGTCGAGCCTGCTGGACTACTTGCCGCAAAATGGATTGATCGTGATGGAGAGAAGCAGCCGCATTGAGGCCGAGGCCCAGGAGTTGGAGGAAAGGTTCAGCCGCATGAGGTCCGGCAGGGAAGGCCGTGGCGAACTGCCCGTTGGATTCCCTTCTCCGTACCTGGAATGGGAGCAGTTCCACGGCTTACTTGCCCGACGGCCCCGCATTGAGCTCAACAGCTGGGTCAGTGGGGAGGACGACCGCATATTCCAGCCCGCAGTGCCCTACTACGGCCGGCTGGAGCAATTGGCCAGCGACGCAAGGCGGCACCAGCGGGCGGGCAACAGCGTGGTCGCGGTTACCCAACACGCACGACGCCTGGCCGAGATCCTGGAAGGGGCCGGCGTCGGCGTCTCCCTTCGCGACGCCGTCGATGAGCCGCCTCCGCCGGGCGTGGTCTACCTGGCATCCGGTTCCCTGCAGGAAGGCTGGGCCCTGAACCTTCCCTCGCCGACCGACAACGGCGCTTCAGAAGGAGACGGAGGGAAGGGCTCCCTAGTCCTGCTGACCGACGGTGAACTGTTCGGGACGGTCAAAGAGCGGCGTTACCGCCGGACCGGCAGGAGCCGACAGGGGCCTGAGGTGGCTTTGGCGGACCTGGCGCCGGGGACATACGTGGTCCACATCGACCACGGCGTGGCCCGTTTCACCGGGACTACCCAGATGGGCCAGGATGGCGAGGAAAGGGAATACCTGGTATTGGAGTATGCCGAAGGCGACAAGCTCTACGTGCCCACGGAGCACCTGGACCGGGTCTCGGCCTACGTGGGGTCTGCAGACCGGCCTCCCGCCCTGACCCGGCTCAGCGCAGCCGAATGGGCCAGGATCAAGCAACGGGTCAAAGGGGCCACGCGGGAGTTGGCGATGGAGTTGGTGAAGCTCAACGCCGCGCGGCAGGAGGCCAGCGGCCACGGGTTCGGCCCGGACACCGCGTGGCAGCAGGAACTAGAAGACGCCTTCCCCTACGAGGAAACACCCGACCAGGCACAGGCCATAAGCCAGGTCAAAGAGGACATGGAACGGCTGAAGCCCATGGACCGGCTCATCTGCGGAGACGTGGGCTACGGAAAAACCGAGGTGGCCCTGCGGGCGGCGTTCAAGACGGTGAACGACGGGATGCAGGTGGGACTCCTGGTGCCCACCACCGTGCTGGCCCAGCAGCACTACACCACTTTCTCCGAGCGCCTGGAACCCTATCCGGTCCGGGTAGAGGTCCTCAGCCGCTTCAGGACGGCCAAGGAACAGCAGGAAATCATCGAGGGCCTGACCAACGGCGAGGTCGACATCGTCATCGGCACCCACCGGCTGTTGCAGAAGGACGTAAAGTTCAAGAACCTGGGACTGGCGGTGGTTGACGAAGAGCAGCGGTTCGGCGTCGGCCACAAGGAGCGGCTCAAGAAACTCCGGCAGGAGGTGGACGTGCTGACCCTGAGCGCCACGCCCATCCCCCGCACGTTGAACCAGGCGCTTTCGGGAATTCGCGACCTCAGCACAATGGATACGCCGCCGGAGGCGCGGCTGCCGGTCAAGACCTTCGTCTCCGAGTACAGCGAAGACGTGATAAGGGAAGCGTTGCTCAGAGAGCTGGAGCGTAACGGCCAGGTATTCTTTCTGCACAACCGGGTCAAGACCATCGAGCAGACGGCGGCGCAGATCTCCCAACTCGTGCCCCAGGCTAGGGTGTTGGTTGCTCACGGCCAGATGGCCGAAGGCGACCTGGAGGAGGTCATGGTGGCCTTCTCCCGAGGGGAGGCCGACGTGCTGGTATGCACCACCATCATCGAGTCGGGCCTGGACATGCCCAACGTGAACACGCTGATTGTCGACAGGGCCGACCGCTTTGGCCTGGCCCAGCTTTACCAACTCCGGGGCCGGGTAGGCAGAGGAGACCACCGGGCCTACGCCTACTTGCTGGTGCCCAGGGGGCGCAGGATTACCGAGGCGGCGGAGCAAAGAGTCCAAGCCATCCTGGAGGCGTCCGAACTGGGGTCCGGTTTCCGAATCGCCATGCGCGACATGGAAATTCGCGGCGCGGGCAACCTCTTGGGCGCGGCCCAGAGCGGCCACATTCACCAGGTAGGCCTGGACCTGTACAGCCAATTGCTCCAGGAGGCGGTGCGGGAATTGGCCGAGGAGCAGGGACAGGACTCCCCGGACCCGAAGCCTGCCGCCGATGAACTGCCCAAGATCGATTTGCCGCTGCAGGCCCGCATACCCGAATCGTATATCGACCACCTGCCCACCCGGATGGCCATCTACCAGCGGCTGGCCCGTCTCACGCGAGGGCAGGAGGTTACCGCCCTCCGCGATGAGTTGCGAGACCGGTTCGGCCCAATCCCCGAAGAGGTGGAGAACCTGCTTCTTGTTGCCGAGCTTCGAATCCGGGCCTTTGCTGTCGGCGTAGAATCTATAGCCCATACCAGTGAGGCCATAGCGCTGACCCTCAACCTGCCGGTGGGGGGCGCGAGGGCGCCCCTGCAGCAGGCCCTGGGACCCTCCGCCTCTGTGGGCAACCGGCAGATTAACCTTCCCTGGCGGCGTCTGGGCGATGACTGGCCGCCGCGGTTGAGAATGATGCTGGAACGACTTGCTGCGTTCCAGGAGAGACTCAAGCAGTTGGTGGGATAGTTAGTGATAGCGGCCTCAGCCCGGCACAAGGAAGGGTAAACTCGATACAATGTCTTCTACGTTGGGAGGACAAGTCATGGCAAGCAGCAGAACACCGGGTGAAATGAGCACCGGCAGGCAGCGACGCCGGGTTGTGACACGATGGGCCCGCAGAATTTCGCTGGCGCTTATGACGTTGATGATTGGAATTGTCCTGGCGGCCTGCGGCGGGGGATCGGATGCTCCGACTCCACCGGAGCCGACGGTTGCTCCGGAGCCCACAGCGGTCAGTACCCCGGCCGAATCTACCGAAACTCCTGTTCCGCCGTCGGAGGACCCTGCGCCCAGCTTTACTTTCACCCTGTTCCAAGGGCAGGATATCCTGGGAGATGGGCCTTTGACCCCCGGCGACCTGCAGGGGAAGCCGCTGGTCATAAACTTCTGGGCCGGCTTGTGTCCTCCCTGCCGCGCCGAGTTACCGGACTTCCAGGAGTTCTACGAAGAGTTCGGCGACCGGGTGAACCTGGTGGGCGTGGACCTGGGGCAATTTACCGGCTTGGGGTCGTTGCAAGACGCCAAGGGCCTGTTGGAAGAACTGGACGTTACCTATCCGGCAGCGTCCACCGACGACAATTCAGTCATGCAGGCCTACAGAATTCTCGGTCTGCCGGCGACTACGTTCATCGCCGCGGATGGCAGTATCTTCAAGCACTGGCAGGGCGCTCTCAACTTGAACATCCTGCGGGAGCAGACCATTGCAATGCTGGGCGAGTCAGAAACTTTAGCCCGGGCAGACTAGCACCGGGGCTGATTGGCCATTTTGGAAAGGTGACGAAGGAATTCGCCAGGCCAGTCGCATAAAATAGCGTGCGTTGCTTCCGGCCCCGGCGGCTGCCTTGGGGTATAATATTCTAGCCGGAAGCAATTTCTCGGCTTTTCTTTCTACGGCAATGTCGGGGTGTAGCGCAGTGGCTAGCGCGCTACGTTCGGGACGTAGAGGCCGGTGGTTCGAATCCACTCACCCCGACCATTTCAATCAAGGCCATCGCTCGTAGACTCTTGTAAGCCCAGCTGTGCCATCCGGTTGATCTGCGCCGCCAGGTAGCCCGCCCCGAAGCCGTTGTCGATGTTCACCACGGCCACGCCGGGAGCGCAACTGTTGAGCATACCCAGCAGGGCCGCCAGTCCCTCGAAGCTTGCACCGTAGCCCGTGCTGGTGGGAACTGCTACCACCGGAACTGAGACCAGGCCTGCCACCACCCCCGTCAAGGCCGCTTCCATTCCGGCAACCACGATGATCACCCGCGCCTGCCGGAGCGCGTCTACGTGGTCCAACAGCCGGTGCAGCCCCGCCACGCCGACGTCGTTGACCTGCGTCGCTTGGCTGCCCATCAGACCGGCGGTAATCTTCGCTTCCTCAGCAACGGGCAAGTCCGCCGTTCCCCCGGTGAGTATCAGGACACCATCAAGCTTGGCTATTGGCTCCGGAGCAGGGACAACGATCGCCCCGGCTAGCTCGTTAAAGACAGCGTCCGGGGTCTCTCTAGTCACGATTTCATGGGCGGTCCGGTCCGTCTTGGTGACTAACACCGGGTGGCCCCTGCCCTTCATGGCGGCCACTATCCCGGCCACCTGCTGCGGGGTCTTGCCTTTTCCCAGGACGACTTCCGGCGACCCCGTGCGCAGGGGGCGGTGATGGTCGATCTTGGCCCACCCGATCTCCTGGTAGGGCATGTCCCTCAGTTGCGCCAGGGCTTGCTCCGCGGTCGTGCCGTTTTCCTTGAAGTCCTGGAGCAATTGACGCAGACGCTTCTCGTCGATGATTGACCTCCTTGGCGGCTCTTGCCCGGATGGGCGGGTTCCGAAATTTCAGCGCAGCAGCTGCCGCCGCGCTTCCTCCGTTACTCGCTGGTAGACCTCTTGGAACGGGATTCCCCGTTCCAGGGCGACGCGCCGGCACTGGTCAGGCTCCGGAGCAACTCCCATCGCGACTCCGCCCAAGTACTTGACCTTGACGCTGACGGGGCCCAGGTCGGTGTCTACGGTGACGGTTGCCCGGTCAGCCACATGGCGCTCGACTACTCGGGTGCGGATGCCCAGCGTCGGGGCCTCCCGCAGGATTAGCTCCACCGCCGCGGTTTCCAGTTCCGGAGGAACCAAAGCCGACAATACGGTCCCAGGACGGTTCTTCTTCATCTGCATGGGAGTGCACCAAACGTCCAGGGCGCCAATGGCGAACAGACGCTCTTGGGCATAGCCCAGCACAACCCCCGACACGTCATCCAAATTGGTCTCCAGCAGCACGGCATCTGTTTGCCTGGGGACTAGTCCACGGTCCGCCATTTCGCCGGTCCAGATTCTGAGGACGTTAGGGAATTCTTTGGGATCCTTGGCTCCCAGGCCCACTCCGATGCGGTCTATGGTGAATGCGGGGCGTTGGAACGCAGCCAGGGTGGTGATGAGCGCCGCTCCGGTGGGGGTAGTAAGCTCCCCGGCGTCTTGGTACATGGGATGGTCCGCCATCATCGGCGCCTTGGCCGCCGCCGCCAACTCCAACGTGGCGGGAGCCGGATTGGAGTAGCCGCCGGGCCGTTGGGGGGGCGCAGCATTGCCCAGCACCAGCGGCGACGCGAAGACCTGCTCCACTCCCAGGTGGTGCAGCCCAATCGCCGTCCCGACCACGTCCACCAGCGTGTCTATGCTGCCCAGTTCCTCCAACTCCAGGGCCTCTTCCGGCTGGCCATGGACTTTGCTTTCGGCGCGCCATAGGGACTTCAACACCCGGCGGGCGGGCTCTGTCACGCTGTCTGGAAGGGCGCTGGCTTCCACCGTTTCCAGCAGGTGCCGCGGGGAGTACCGAGCGGCGTTGTCCAGCGTCACATTCACAAAAGTGCCCCGCACCTCGCAGCGGCTTTCCTGCCTGGCCTCCAGGTTGTAGCCATCTATGCCAAGCTTTGCCAGTTCTTGGCGCAGGACTTCCAGGGGGAGGCCCGCGTCCACCAGGGCCCCAAGCAGCATATCGCCGCTGGCTCCGCCGATAGACTGGATGTAAGCTACCCGGTTAGACATGGACTGCGCCATCCCAAGCGCCGCCGCTTGGCTTTTACCTCCGGTATTGGGCTGACAATAGCGAAACGTGGGTAGACCCGCTCCCGTCGGTTGGCGGTCAGGCGGACCGGGTCGTGGACTCAAGTAGAAGCTGGTCGTTCAAGCTCCCAGACCGCAGCCCTGCCAGGTCCAGGGAGACCCACAGATAGCCGATCTTTTTCAGGTTATCGACTATCTCTTTCCGGTGCCGGAAGGCGGTCTCCATGTCCCCCTCTCCGACTTCGACACGGCACAGGCGGTCATGGTGCCTGGCCCTGACTTCCCTGAGGCCCAGGCTCCGTAGGTAGTCCTCCGCCCGTTCGACCTTGGAAAGGGTCTCGACGGTCACCGGCGTGCCGTAGGGAATACGGGAGGAAAGACACGGCTGGGCGGGCTTGTCCCAGACCGGTATGTCCAGCGCCTTTGCGATGTTCCTGACCGCGGGCTTGTCCAGTCCGGCCTCCAGCAGCGGACTACGCACGGTGTGCTCCGCCGCGGCCTGCATGCCCGGCCGGTAGTCCCCCCGGTCACCGGTGTTGGCGCCGTTGGCGACCCACCGGTAGCCTTCCTGCGCCGCCAGATCCTGGAGTTGGGAATACAACTCTGTCTTGCAGAAATAGCAACGTTGCGGCGAGTTGGCGACATATCCTTCCCTGGCCATCTCTGCAGTGTTGATAACGCGATGGGCGAAGCCAACTCTCTGCGCCAGCCCAACGGCCTCTTCCAGTTCCCGCCGGGCCAACGCTGGGGAATCTGCGGTCACAGCCAGTGACCGAGGGCCCAGCGCCTGGTGGGCGGCCACGGCAACCAGGGCGCTGTCGACGCCCCCGGAATAGGCGACGACCACCGACTCCATCTCGTGGAGGATGTTTCTCAAATCAGCCAGTTGGTCTTGGGTTTCAGGAGTCACTCTCGCCCCCGGACGCACGCAATCAACTTACGGTTAGATGATACCGCCGCCCCAGTCCGGCGTCCACACTGGTTTCGCTGCCGGCGGCCCCTTGGGGTTTGCGCGTGTCAATGCTCCAGTGTATGGGATATGATTTGACAAGGTTAATTTAAGGGCGGCGGGGGGAACGGTCTTCGCCGCCTTGCCATTGGTGCTCGATTAGTCCGATGCTCGTTTCAAGGCTAATGTCCATGCTGCGCCGCACCGCCGCGTTGGTCCGTCTTGGCAGGTGGCTCGTTATGGGATGGCGGCGCGACCAGCCGGGCCGCGCTTGGCCGTTCATACTTTCGGCCAGGGTTTTCCATAGATTGGGAGAGCACGATGCTCCCCATATGGCTGCCAGCGTCGGTTACTACGCTGTCCTCTCCCTGTTTCCCCTAGTGTTGGCGTTGAGCGCTGTCATCGGCTGGGTCGCCGGCCCAGAGTCCAGGCAAGACCAATTGGTGGATTTTTTCGTCGAAAATCTCCCCGGCTCAGAGCAATTTGTGCGAGAGACAGTCGAAGGCACGACTAAGTATCGAGAAACCTTGGGAGTTGTGGCGGCGGTGGGGTTGATCCTGGCTGCAAGCACGGTGTTCGGGTCCATAACTCGCGTTGTGAACCTGGCTTGGGGCCAACGAAGTCCGCCCTTCTACAAGAACAAGCCCCGGCAACTGGCCATGGCCCTCGGCGTGGGCCTACTCTTCGCTGCCTCGGTCGCGTTGACCAGCATGCTGCAATGGGCCGGCAGCATTGAGATCGACGGAGAATCTATCTCAGGCATCCTGGGGGGACAGGTCTCTGCCCTGGCCCTGCGTGTGCCGGCCCTGTTCATTAGCTTCTCGATCTTCCTGATCATCTACAAGTACCTGCCCAGCATCAAGGTTCGCTGGGGAGACGTATGGTTGGGTGCCCTCCTGGCCGGGTTCCTCTTTGAAGTGGGCAAGACCCTCTTCTTGTGGTATCTCGAAAATTTTGCACAATTCGAGCAGCTTTACGGCAACGTAGCCTCGGTTATCATTCTAATGGTCTGGGCCTATTTCTGTGCCTTTATCTTGATTGTGGGTGCCGAAGTCTCATCGGAATACAGCCGGATGAAACGGAGCAAACCCCGCTGTGGCAATTGAGTTGCCATCCCTAGGACTGGAAAGGGTGCGAGGAGGCATCCAGGCGTCGCCGCCGCCCCTACTGACATTTGGCCGTTGACCGGCGCCGGGTTTCCCCGGTACTATTTTAATCCCAACCCTCTTGCAAAGAGGCCGCCGATGCTTCAACCAAGCGTTGCACCGGCGGTCTCTTTCTCTTTACCACAGGCATCCGACCCCGTTCCACCGGGCGTCGCGCTCCAAGGCAATCAGGTGGTCGCGGTGCTGCCCGTCCCTGTCCCAGGCGCGGGCCAGCCCCTGTTCCACCAATATCTCGTCGATGCTGTTGCCTCCTTCCGTGAACACATAGAATAATAGCCTGCCGCTGGAATCCAGCGCTCTGGTCCCGTGCTCCACCCGCACCGTCCGCCCGGCAAGCTGCCTCAGAGCAGAAGCGGCTTGGCCGTAACACTTTTCGCCTCTCTCAGGCGTGTCCACTCCGAAGAGACGCACCCGGCCCTCGGGAGTGTCCAGGGTGTCCCCGTCGATTACGCGTGAGACGTGCAACGGCGAGCACTCCGGGCAACGCAGTCCAGTGGGGTATTCCTGGATAGATATCGACCCAAAGCAGGCGGCGGCCGCCAAGACAATCAAGACGACGCCCAACCCACAAGCGGCGGTAGTCCCGGTTTGGCCTGTCATCAAACCTTAGGGCCGCAGGCAATTGAAGGCCCCACCGCCAGCCCGCCGGTTTAGAACGCCGGCCTGCCGGGGACCTTCACCCGCACCCGGTAGAGCGACGTCGACGCCGTGATGAACAGGCTGCACAGGTCATCATCGCCCCACGTGAGGTTGGCCGATATTTCGGGGGTGAGGATAACCCCCAGGCTGGCGCCGTCGGGAGTGAAGCAGTGGATGCCGCCGGGGCCGGAGCAGTACAGGTTCCCCTGGCTGTCGACCCTCATCCCGTCGGCCACCCCCCTTTCGCGGTCGCCCTGCAACTCCGCCCATACCCGGCCTCCGGTCACCGACCCGTCGTCCCGCACGTCGAACACCCGGATGTGGTTGTGCCGGGAGTCGTCGACGAATAGCTGCGACTCGTCCAGCGAAAAACAGAGGCCGTTGGGCAGGGTGAAGTCGGATACCAGCAGCGTTAGGGACCCACTGCCGGGTTCAAGCCGGAATACGCCGCAGAAGTCCAACTCCCGCTCCCTGGCCACGCCGTGGGGGGATCCCAGCCGGCCGAAATATGGATCGGTGAAGTAAATCGAGCCGTCGCTCCTGACCACAACGTCGTTGGGGCTGTTGAGTTCCTTGCCGTCGTAATGAGTGGCCAGGACGGAGACCGAGCCGTCCGGCTCCGTGCGGGTCACCCGGCTGGTGGCGTGTTCGCAGGTGACGAGGCGACCCTGGCGGTCGTAACAGTTGCCGTTGGCCATGTTGCTGGGCTGCCGAAAAGTCTCCACCTGACCGTCGGGGGTCCACTGCCTCAAGATGTCTCCCGGTATGTCGCTGAAGACCAGGCGCTTCTCAACGTGGTCCCATGCCGGCCCCTCGGTGAATCCGAAGCCCGCGGCAACCTGCTCTATCTCGACGTCGCGGTCTACTATTTCCAGAAGCCTGTCGTCCAGAATCTCAACGTTCATTTCCTGTCTATCCTATCCTGCCTTCAGCAGTAATTAGCCCTAACGCCTGCGCACGAACTTGTCGACTCCTTGTGGGGTGGCCACGTAGATATCCCCGTTGGCATCCACCCAGCTTCCGTGGCCTCCCCGGCACTCGAACCGGCTCAGAACGCTGCCCTGCCTGTCCAGCACGCTGACCCGGGCCGGCGACCCATCAACCGGACCTTCGCTTACGTACAAGGTCCCGTCCTGGTCTTGGGAGATGTCCATAGGCCGCTGGATGTCCGTCCAGATTGCCTGGAACTCTCCGTCGGCGGAAAACACCTGGATGCGGTGGTTCTCCCGGTCGCAAACGTAAACATTGCCGTCACCGCCTACCAACAGGCTGTGGGGCAGGTGAAATTCTCCCGGCCCGGTCTTGCCTGGCTGGCCCCACGAGGACTTGAGTTGGCCGTCGGGCGAGAAGCGGTGCACCCTGGCATTTCTGTATCCGTCGGAAACGTAGAGGTCACCCGACGGCGCGGGCGCCAGTTCGCTGGGATAATTGAAGGGACCCGCCGCTCGCGGCACCAAGTCTCCGGGGTTTTCGCACCCCGTGTCAGAGTGCTCGCCGTGCCGTCCCAGCATCTGGATGGGCTTGCCGTCCAGGGTATACATGATGCACACCGAAGTGTCGCGGTCGGTGACGTACACGACGTCGTCGGCGATATAGAACCCGTGAGGGAACACAAACGAGCCGTTTCCCCACGAAGTCAGGAATTCACCGTCTTGGCCGAACACCACCACGGGAGGGTCTTTGCGCTGGAAGGCGTAGACCAGGCCCTTGGAATCGGTGGCCACGGCGCTGACCATGGCAAAGCTCTCTCCGGGGGGCAGCTTGGCCCAGTCCATGACCGCCGTGTACCTGTACGCGCCCGTGCCTACCGTTGTCACTGTTGGCCACCTCCGACCGCTGTCTCAAGCCGATTCTAGTTTGACGGGGCTTTGTGCGCAACCTCTAAACTCACAAACGAAGTGCAACACATTGGCTTTCCGCGACTCTTGGCCCACGCCTTGACTGAGCCTATTGCCGTTGGTAAACTCGCCGTTGGCGAAAAGCCGCAAAACCCCCACGAAACTTTGCCCAATATCAATAGCGCGATGGAGGATGGTGTGTCCGCCAGTTACTTGGACCGAATAGAGGAAATCATTGACAAGAGGAGCCTGCTAAGCCACCCCTTCTACCAGGCATGGAGCAACGGCACTCTCCCCATGGAGTCGCTGGTCAACTACGCTGGCCAGTACTACCACTTCGAGATGGCATACCCCACTTTCCTCAGCGGCCTGCACCACCGTTGCGACGACCGCGAAATCCGGCAGCTATTGCTGGACAACCTGTGGGACGAGGAGCACGGAGCGGAGAACCATCTCGAACTGTGGCTCCGGTTCTGCGAAGGCCTGGGAATGGACAGGAACGAGGTCCAGGCTGGGACGCAGGACGAGGCCACTTCTGCCCTGATAGGGACCTATAGAGAGCTTACCTCGGATGCTCCTATTGCTGCCGGCGCGGCGGCATTGTACGCTTACGAGTCGCAAATACCCGAGGTGGCCGCGGCCAAGTTGCAGGGACTCCGGGACTTCTACGGCATCGAGGGCGGTCCGGCCGGAGAGTTCTTCACGGTCCACCAGACCCTGGACGTTGAGCACTCCCAGGCGGAGAGGGACATGGTGCAAGCCCTGGCGTCCACGCCTGAAGAGCAGAAGACGGTCGTCCAAGCCGTCGACAGCGCCACCCAGTCCCTTTGGCGGTTCTTGGACGGCGTGTACTAAGCGCCGCCGCCGGGCGCCTACAGCAGTTTACGAACGTCCGCCCTCCTCACCGGCGGAGATAGACTCAGTAGCATTCGTCGTCATCGTTTCGATGACTCCCATCAGGTCGGTCAGTTCCTGTTCGGTGACCTTGCTCACGATGCTGGAATAGTGCTCCCCCACGCTCCCCATGAGTTCCAGCGCAAGAGCGCGGCCCTTGTCGGTCACCTCCACCCTCACCAAGCGCCGGTTTCCCTTGACGCGCACCTTTCGGATTAGCCTCCTGTCTTCCAGTTTGGACACCATGCGGCTTATTCGTCCGACGTCCACTGGGATATGTTCTGCAAGGCCCGAAATCGTGATTCGTTCGTTGGCGAAACAGGTTGCGAAAACCGAATATTCTGCAACCGCAAACCCGTGCGGAGACACGCGCTCTTGAATTCCGGTGAACAGGACGTTTATCAACGACGTCATGTCGCTCTGCAGCTTGCCGATGAGCGACTCAATCGACTGACTTTGAGGCGGCTCTGCCATTCCGGACGCCTTCCCCTCTCCATCCGAAGGAGGCTCGGACGAATCATCCGCCGTAATCATCTTCTCCATGACCGCAATGCAGCCTGCCAGTCGCTCATGGCCGATGCCCCTTAGGAGAAGGGCATAGTATTCCTGCGATTGCCTCATTAACTCAGGTATTATGGCAGCCCCTTCTTCCGTAACCCTGAGGCGCACCAGGCGTTGGTCGTCCATGAGGCGCATCTTTTGCATTAGTCCCTTGTTCTGGAGTTCGGTCGTTGTCCGGCTCATGTGTCCGGAATCAATTGGGACCAGCTTTTTCAGGTCTCTAATCGCAATCGGTCCCGCGGCCATGCATGCGCCGAGAATCGTATGTTCTACGGCGTCCACATTATAGCGAGAAAGCTGTCTGTTAAGCCCTTTGACGAGGACTTGCACCAAGGTGCCTAGGTCCCCTTGCAGTTTGGCAATCTTTTGGGTCAAGGGCTGGGTTGGAGGTTGGTTGCGCACGTCAAAGTTTGGCTCTTGATATTACTTATCACCACTGTATATCAAGGCCGCGCAGCGCTTCAAGGCATATTGCCTGCCGGCAACAACTTGTTAACATACTGTTAACTAGTGGAGTAAGCCGGGACTTTCTCAGGGGGTAAGCCCGGCGGTTCACCCAGGGGAGTCCCTTGCATAACCGTTTTTCCGACCAAGCCTGTCTTGGTGGAAACTGGGAAGCCGGAATCTAACCGTGGGGGCTGGGCTGAAAAATGCCCCGGCCATCCCTAAGTTCTGCTCTTTGGCGAGTGGCTCAAGGGTCTCCAGGGCCGCCTTTGCATGGCCTAACGACAAAGGCCGAGCGGGCCCGTCCTCGCCTCCCTGGGGCGTGTGCCTTCCGCCCGGTGTCTCACGTCTTTGCCTCGACGAAGGTGAGTGCATCCCGCGGATTGTCCACCAGAATCCTGTCTATTGCTTCGTTGCTCAACCCCCGAGCCCGCATCCTATGGACTACGTGGCCCAGTATGTAGTGGTACCCGTGGCCGCCGTACTTCACCAGCCTGTGCTTGGCGCAGATGTCCTGGGCAACCACCACCTTGTCACCGTATCCCTGCGATGAAATCCAGGCGATGTCGTCTATGCGCTTGGCGTCGCTGGGCATGTCGATATTTGGATTGGGCGGGTAGTAGGAACTTTCGTTGCCGAATAGGTCCCACTCCAGGTAGCATCCCGTCTCGGCTATCTGGCTCAGGGTCTCTTTCAGGAACACCGTGCGGTCAAGGTGGCTCATGATCGTCCGGTTCAGGTCTGCCCCGGCCTCGTCTAGCACTCCGATGATTTCCATAGGCGCAGCTTCATCCCTGCCTGGGTGTATCAGCAAGGGAGCGCCGGTCATCCTCTGCGCCCTGGCCGACGCCCTTAATACCTTGCGCTCGTTGTCCTCCAACGGCCAAGAACAGCCGACCTCTCCGATTACGCCTGCTTTGATGCCCGTGTCGTCGGCCCCTTCGGTCACGTCCCGGACGATTTGTTGGACAATGTCCTGTTCCGTAAGCTGGTCCATCTCCGGCGGATGGGCCGCGCCCACGTAATAGGACGCTCCCATGACGACGTTCACCCCCGTGGCATTGGAGATTCGGAACAGCCCCACCGGGTCGCGGGCAAGGCCGATGCTGGTGGCGTCCACCAGGGAGACTCCGCCGTGCTGCTTGTACAGCATCACCTCGTCTATGGCCGTGGCCACGTCGAACAGGCGGGCGTTGTCCTGGTTGGAGGCGGCGTAGTGGCGTATCTGGCCCACGTTTTCCTGGGTGACAGGCTGGAAAAAGAAGTCCTTGGCCGTTGCGCTTTCCGGTAGCCTGCGTACAACCGAAATGTCTATCAGCAGGTGCTCGTGAGTCAAGGTCACCCCCAAACGCTCCGGGTCGATGGGGCCAGTCACGGTCTGCACCTTGCCGGCTAAACTTCCGTCCACTGTATTCGCCTCCTATTGCATACCTGCCATTCCCGAGTAGGCTAGACTATATCCTCCCAGCCTGCAATCCCGGTTGCCGTCATGCTCTCAACCCAATGCCCAGCCAATATAATGTCTGCATGGTTGAGCGCCCCGCCTCTGGACAATCCGAATCGACAGGACCGACCGGTAGGGAAAACACGTCGGTGCGCGACGCCCGCGTCGGCGAGTTAGGCCAAATCGCCCAAATGATGCTGGATGCCTACCAAGAATACCAGGCCTATTTCCCGCCTGACACGTGGGAGCGGTATGCCGCAAACATCATGGACGTCCGCAGCCGGTTGGATGTCTCCGAATTGATCGTTGCCGAGCGCAACGGACGCGTGGTGGGTTCGGTTACCCTCTATCCCAATCTGGAGAACGCCGAACAGGACTGGCCTCCTGGATGGGCCGGCGTCCGGCTGCTGGCCGTTCACCCCGACGCCAGGGGGCAGGGTATCGGGCGTGTCTTGATGGATGAATGCCTGCGCCGGTCCCGCGGGCGACGCTCTGTAGCCGTGGGCCTGCACACGTCAGACATCATGAAGGTGGCCAGGGGTCTCTATGAGAGGATGGGATTCGTGCGGGTCCCGGAGTTCGACTTCCGTACCGGCTCCAACTGGAATGTGATGGCTTACCGGCTGGACTTGTAATTGCATTGGTGGACAAGCAATAGGTATGGTGGATGGGCAAACGTCTCGGCCCAGACTTTGACGCGGTCAACCGGTGAAAAAGTCGAAGATATTGCCCAGCGCGCTGCTGTCGGCCTGGTAAATCTCCGTATACCTGCACCGTTTGCAGGTGACGGTGGTGAACTTCCGGCTCTGAACGTCGAACAGCTTTGACAGAAATCCCCCGGTAGCCCGAAACTCGCTGGTCTCGTACTCCCCGTTAGAACACTTGGCGCATTGGAACATCCCCGTAACTGCCATCTTTCATCTCCAATCAACGCCTGGTCTGAACTTCATCGCAGACGTCCCGTGTAGGGAGAGTGGACCAACGCCGTCGCAGCGGCCTTCCCACCATTTATACCACAGTCCAGGTTAAGGCTGGATAGTTTTGGCCCTGTGTCATGCCACAACTTCGCTGCGCCGCTATGCTACGCAGTGGCAGTCCAAAGCGGGGAGTTCCATCCGGGGGAACGACTGGAACGGCGAGACCGGTTGACGAATCAGATGCCCGGGGCCGAAACTGTACTGACCGCTGCACATGGAGGCAGGTCAGTGAAGCTGGGAAACCCGGTTCGGGTCACCGGCGGCGTCTATCAAGTACGGGCCATCGGCGCCAGGGTCACCGTGCTTACTGCAGGCGACGAAGCAATGCTGGTGGACGCCGGCATGAGGGGCAGCTCTCCCTTCATAGCCGGCGGCTTGCAGGCTTTGGGCCTTTCCCTCGACGCGGTCAAGGTCGTGGTCGTCAGCCACCGTCACCCGGACCACGCGTCCGGTGTCGGGGAACTTGTAGCCGGCAGACGAATCGCAGTCATGGCCCACCCCCTCGAAGCCAGCATCCTGGGCAGCGCTGAACGTCACCCCAGTCCGTTCCAGAATAGACTGGCGGCACAGGTTGCCCAGCCGGTCCTCGACGCAGTCAGTGGCAGCCCCATTGCCGTGGACGCCGAATTGGAAGACGGCCAGGCCATCCCCTTCTCGTATCTTGTCCGCGTAGTGCACCTGCCGGGTCACACCGCCGGCAGCATAGCCTTGTTCTTACCGGAGCAGAAACTGGTCATCGTAGGAGACGCCCTGCAGTACAAGCTTGGCCGCAGGCTCACTCCCCCCGCCGCCGGCGTCACCGAAGACCCGGCGCTGGCCCTGCAGTCGCTGCGAAAGCTGCTGGCCCTTGACTTCGACGCGCTCTGCTTCAGTCATTTCCCCCCAATGCGCAGTGGCGCATACGAGGCATTCAGCGCAATGCTCCGCCGGCGGGTCCCTTGATTCCGGCCAAGCTGCGAAATGGCGGAACGTAGTCCCACGGACTAGCCCGGCAGCCTCCATTCAGGAGATTGAAGTAATGCCAACCGGTAAAGACGGGGCCGCGACTGCGACTACTGTCATCGAGTTCATCAAGAAATGCGTCGACGCCCACGGCCCTCGCGATGCGCTGCTGTTCAAGCCGGGTTTCCGCTACCAGCGTTGGTCCTATGACCGCCTCTGGAAAGAATCGGGACAGGTGGCCTCCCTTCTCCAAAGCCGGGGATTGTCCAAGGGAGACCAAGCCGTCCTCTGGGGGCCCAATTCTCCCCAGTGGGTGCTCATCTTCTTGGGCTGCCTGCGGGCAGGCGTCATTGTTGTGCCGCTGGACCTACGCAGCGCGCCGGATTACGTCCAGCGGGTCGTCTCGCTGGTGTCGCCCAAGGTCGCCTTCACCTCGCGCTACACGCCCAAGGGAGACGTAACTCTTGACGCGCCGGAGATTACCTTCGAGGAACTGGAGGACCGTATTCTGGGTCTTGGCGCCCCCGACCCCGTCGAAACGATCCCGGACGACCTGGTGGAGATCATGTTTACCTCGGGCACCACGGGCGACCCCAAGGGCGTGATGCTGACCCATCGCAACATCACCGCCAATATCGAAGGCATCTCCCAATACATCACCTGCCAGCCGTCCAGCAGGCTCCTCTCCATCCTGCCCCTCAGCCACATGTACGAGCAGACTGGCGGCCTGCTCACCGCGTTGCACTTCGGGGCCAGCGTCACCTATCCCACCAGCAGGCAGCCGACGGTCCTCGCCCGCACCATGCGAGAACGCAAAGTCACCACCATGCTCCTTGTCCCCCAGGCGCTGGAACTGCTCATGAACGGCATCGAACGGGAGGTCAGGCGCCAGGGAAAAGAAGGGCTTTGGCTGAAACTGCTGAAGATAGCCGGTAAGACTCCCTTCCCATTGCGCCGGCGTCTCTTCGGCCGCGTACACCGGCAGTTTGGCGGAAAGCTCGACTTCATCGTCTCCGGCGGCGCGGCCCTCGACCCGGAATTGGGCCGCAAGTGGGAGTTGCTCGGCGTCAAAATCGTACAAGGCTACGGGGCCACCGAGGCATCCCCCGTCATTAGCAACCACACCCTGAGCGAGCGAAGGCACGACTCGGTGGGCCGTCCCCTGCCCAACGTCCAGGTCCAAATCACCGAGGAAGGCGAAATCCTCGCCAGGGGAGAAAGCATATCGCCAGGCTACTGGAACGCCCCGGAGCAGACGGCTGCCGCCTTCAAAGAGGGCTGGTACTACACCGGCGATATTGGCTATTTCGACGAGGAGGGATTCCTCCACATCAAGGGCCGCGTCAAGGACATGATTGTCCTGTCCAGTGGGCAGAACGTGTACCCCGACGACATCCAGGCAGTGCTCAACCGGCACCCCAATGTCACCGACTCTGCGGTGGTGGGCCTGCCCAGGGGGAGCTCCATCGAGGTGCACGCCGCCCTGATTATCAACGATGATGCAGACCCCGGATCAATCATCTCGTGGGCCAACGAACAGCTGGCCGAGCATCAGATGGTGAGGGGCCACACCGTCTGGCCGGGCGAAGACTTCCCCCGCACCCACACCATGAAGGTGAAGAAGCAACTGCTCATCGACGCGCTCCAGGGCAACGCCCCTCCTGTCCCCGCGGCCGGCGCCGGCCCGGCGGCGTCGGGCAGCCGTCCGGGAGACCGGGGCCTCGAGGACGTCATCGCCGAGGTCGCCAATGTTGACCCCTCTGAAATCACGCCGGGCATGACCTTGGGCGATGACCTCGGCCTGGACTCCCTTGGCCGGGTCGAGCTGCTGTCGGCCGTCGAGGCGGACCTTGGTACCTACTTGGACGAGAGCCAGGTCGGGCCAGAGACCACCGTCCGGGAGCTTGAGCAAGTATTGGAAGAGGGCGCCAACAACCCGCCGCTCACCCGGTTCCCTGACTGGGGCATGGACTGGTGGTGCCGTATGACCCGGGGCATGATTCAACGGTTGCTGGTGTTCCCCCTCCTCAAACTCCCCTACGGCTTGAAGGTCTCCGGACAGGAAAACCTCCGCGCCATCGACGGCCCGGTTCTGTTCGCCTCCAACCACAGCCTTGGCCTCGACAATCCCCTGATTATCAAGGCAGTCCCTCCGGCATGGCGTCGGCGGTTGGCCATCGCCGGGGCCGCCGCCTTGTGGAAAAATCCCGTGTTTTGGGTCATGAACCCCCTGTTGGGCAACGGGTTCCCCCTCGCTCATGAAGGCGCCGTCCGCCCCAGCTTGGAGAACATGGGCAAGATTCTCGACAGCGGCTGGTCCGTGCTGATTTACCCTGAGGGGGAGCTGACCGTCGGCGGACCCATCAAGCCGTTCATGAACGGTACCGGCCTGGTCGCCGTAGAAGGCCGTCTGCCCGTAGTCCCCGTCAAGCTGCACATCTACCGCCTCGGCGCGCCTGTGCGATTTCCCGTCCTCAAGCGGGGCCACGTTGAGGTCCGCTTCGGCGAGCCCTTGACGTTCTCTCCAAGCGCGTCCTACCAGGAAGCCACCCAGGCGATTGAACAGGCGGTACGGGTGTTGTGACGCCTCCCGGTAACATTAGTTAGTTGCGAGGCAACGATACCCATTTCGGTAACATCTATTGTGAGTCAACTCGGTCGCTGGCAATCAGCCTCATTGGACCGGCTGACGAACATTCGACAGGGGTAAATGGGTCGGGGTCCAAGGGGGCGTCAGAGATGCTGACTGTTGCCGAAAGAGATGGGTCATCCACCTGACTTGGAGGGACGCCGTATGAGCAAACAAGAGAGTGAGATTCAGCCCGCTGCGCCGGTCAGGCGTCGTCGCGTCCGTCATGGACTGGTCATCGTCAATACAGGCGAGGGCAAGGGCAAGACAACCGCGGCGCTGGGGGTTATTTTTCGGGCTTGGGGCCGGGACTTCCGCATACGCATGTTCCAGTTCATCAAGCACACGGGAGCTCGATTCGGAGAGCATCGGACGGCCCAACGGCTGGAAATACCCATAGAGGCCCTGGGCGATGGCTTCACTTGGCTTTCCAAGGACATGGACAGGACCGCGGCCCTCGCCGTCGAACAGTGGGACCGCTGCAAAGAAGCCATCCTGAACGGAGACGAGGACATCATCATCCTCGATGAGTTCACCTACGCCATGCACTACGGCTGGGTCCCCGTTGCCGACGTCGTTGACGCCCTGCAGCGGCGGAGAGACACCATGCACGTAATCATCACCGGCCGGTATGCCCCGCAAGAGCTTGTAGACTGCGCCGACCTGGTCACCGAAATGAAGATGATTAAGCATCCTTACCAGGAAAAGGGCATCAAGGCCCAACAGGGCATAGAGTTCTAGCGATGACCATTGCAGTAGTACAATGATCTGGAAATGACAGCCAACAGAGTCAAGATCGTCGCCCAGGCCCTGTTGTTCGTGCTGGCGGTTGTTGTGTTCTACGTGGGTCTTGGCGTAGGACTGCAAATCAGCCCTACCCTCGGCTCCATCCTGTGGTTCGTCGCTGCGGCCATCGTGGCCTTGGACCTGATTTGGATTGCCCGGTCTCGTCGCTGACGCAACTGCCCAAGATACCGTAGACCACAGGCCAACTATCTTGCAGGCTTACGTTGCGTTGACAAGAGCTACGGGCCAAGCCTACACTTCACCGGCTGTCTGCGCCTGCATTCGCCTCCGTTAGCCTTAGATGTCCCCAGTTGGAATGCAGGCAAACTCTAGCCCACCCTCGGTTTGGAGTCGGCATAATGCAGAATGTAATCAGGTCCGGCGAATTTGTGGTTCAGGCCAAGCCGTGGTCGGTGATAGGCCCGTTCAACAACTCCCTTATGGACTCCCTCTTCCCGTCCATCAATACCCTCCAGAGATTGGCCATATCGTTGCTGTTCGTGGGATTGCTGGTAGCCTTCGGGCGGGCGACGTTCTACCTGCCGGATAACCCCGTACCCATCACCTTTCAGACCACCGGCGTACTCCTCATTGGAGGAGTCTTGGGGCTGCGGTGGGGCCTCTTTGCCATCCTCGTCTACTACTTCCTGGGCATGGCCGGGGTTCCAGTATTCAAAGACGGCGGCAATGGCTGGGACTACGTGACCGGCTCAGTCACTGGAGGTTATCTTATCGGGTTTGTCGCCGCCGCCGTGTTGGTGGGCTACCTGTCCCAGCGCGGTTGGAATCGCGGCCGTTCCCTGTGGCCCATGCTCCTGGGAAGCCTCTTCATCTACGTCCCTGGTCTCCTGTGGCTGCACTATTTTGACTTCGGTTGGCCCGCCGAGGGAGAACTCTTCAGCGGCGGAATGTACCCGTTTATCCCCGGAGACCTGGTGAAGCTGATGATCGCGTCGCTGGTGGTAGGCTTCGGCTGGAAACTTGCAGACCGGCGCCAGCAGTCCGACGGGCCCTAACCCGGAAATCATACTCCGTTGGACTTTCCTACGCCGTTGACCCCGGAAGTCCGCGTGAGACTCCCCGAATACACTAGCGGATGAGCTAGGAGTCGATTTGGGCCGCCGCTGGGCATGCGCGGCCGATGGAGCTCTTTTATGGTTTATCGAGGGAAATGTTTGGTGCCGGGGGAGGGAATCGAACCCACACACCGGTCAAGGTAGCGGATTTTAAGTCCGCCGCGTCTACCGTTCCGCCACCCCGGCCACCTGGCCGCCTCCGTTGGCCGACACTGACATAGCGCCAGCTACGAAGGCATGTCTATTCTAGCATAAGGCCCCCTGTCACTCTGCCCTTGACACGCCCGAAACCCCATACCTAAACTGAGACCTACCGCCCCGCCATTCCCGCCCCCGAGCGGGAATCTAAAGTCCGGCGGCCCCGCCAAATAACCACCCGTCGACCTAGCCGATTCCGCACCGCCAGGAGAAGAAACATAGCCATGGCCACAAAGACATATTCGGTCTCAGGAAAAGACGCATCCATCGACCTCATCCGCCACGCTGGAAGCCTGTCTTATGAAGAACTGCCCGACGAACTGGTGAATCTGACCAAGCAGTGCATCCTGGACACTTTGGGCGTCACCACCGGCGCCAGCGGCCTCGCCCCCGAGGGACGCATGGCCTTCGAGTACGTGCGGGACATGGGAGGCGCTCCCGAAAGCACCATCCTCGGCTTTGGCGGAAAGGCGCCGGCGCAGTGGGCGGCTTTCGTCAACGGTTCATTGGGCCACATGCTGGACTACGACGACGTGGAGCCCGGCGGCGGACACCACAGCATCGCCACCGTTCCCGTGGCCTTTGCGGCAGCCGAGAAGGAGGGCGCAATCGGCGGACGGGAGATGATTGCAGTCGTGGCCGCCGGTCAGGACCTCATGGCGCGCATCGCCCTCTCCATAACCATTCCCGAGTGGACCATGAACGAGGGCTGGTTCCCCACCAATCTCCTGGGCTATCTCGGCGGCGCTGTCGTAGCCGGACGCCTCTACGGGCTGAACGAGGGACAGTTGGAAAACGCTCTGGGCATTGCCTTCAACCAGCTCAGCGGCAGCCGCCAAATGGCCGTGGCCGAAGCCACCCACATGCGCAGCATGCAGGCGGGATTCACCGGCCAGGGCGCCGTCATGGCGGCAGACTTGGCCCGCAGGGGAGTCACCGGCCCCAAACAAATCCTCGAAGGCCGGTACGGCTTCTACAAGACCTACGTCCGCTGCGAGCCCGACTGGGGCCAGCTCACCGGCGGCCTGGGCGACTATTTCCCATTGCTCCAGTGCCACGCCTTCAAGGTCTGGCCGGCCTGCGCCGCAACTAGACCTAGCAATGCCGCCATCCTCAACCTGCGGCGTGAACATGACCTGAACCCTGGCGACATCGACGAGGTAGTCGTCCTCGGCGGCAACATGCACACCGAGTTGCTGTCCGAGCCCATCGAACTGAAGCGCCGGCCCGAGACCAGCATCGACGCCAAGTACAGCATTCCCTTCACATCCGCTGTCGCCATGGCCAAGGGCAACGTGACCCTGAGCGCCTACACCGACCAGGGACTGCACGACCCCGAGGTCCTGGCGATGGCCGATAGAGTCCGCTATCAGCCCTTGCCGCCTGAAGAGAACCACTTCGTGCCCGGCATCGAGATTCACACCCGCGACGGCCGGCGGCTGTTCCAGCGCGTTGAGGCCCTTCCTGGAGCGCCGGGCAATCCCGCCAGCCAGGACCTGCTGGAATCGAAATTCCGCGACTGCGTCTCCTTCTCCGCTTCTCCCGTCGCACCGGCCAACGCCGACCGCGTCATAGAAATGGTCAACAACCTGGAGACGGTGAGCGACGTGGGCGAGATCGTGCGCTTGCTTGCGCCGGCATACGGAACCCCATGACAGAAGGGGCTTTATTGTCATAACCCTCGCTGGTATGGTAGTCGTGCTTGCAAAGATGGTTGAAAGGGGAGTGAAGCGATGGTGGAAGTAGCGCCTCAGGCCAATTCGACGGGAACAGGCCGTAGAATTGCTGTTCACCGAAGGGGTGGTCGAGACCGAAAGATTGCCTTCGGGTGGTACGGGGGCAAATTCAGCCACCTTGATTTCATTCTACCCAACATCCCGTCGGACGGACGGCACTTTTGCGACGTCTTTGGCGGCTCCGCTGCGGTACTCATCAATCGCGAACCTGCCCCTGTTGAGACGTACAACGACATAGACTCGGAGCTCGTCAATTTCTTTGAAGTGCTTAGAGATGATGGAGATGAACTTGTACGTGCAATCAGTCTGACTCCGTTTTCTAGGCAAGAACTTGCGCGAGCGTGTGTGTTTGAGACTGGACTGTCGAAACGGGAGCGAGCCAGGCGCTTCTTCGTGAGAGCGCGCCAGACTAGGACTGGACTAGCCCAACGGAGCAGCCAGGGCCGATGGGCGCACTGCGTTCTAACGTCACGCTCTGGCATGGCTGGTGCAGTGTCCCGCTGGCTCGGTTCGGTCGATGGACTTGCAGAGATTACACTTCGGCTGCAAAGGGTACAAATCGAGAATGCACCCGCTCTAGATGTCATAAGGCGCTATGACACCCCAGAAACGATTTTCTATCTGGACCCACCCTACGTTCACTCGTCTAGAGGCGATACCGCAGCGTACGAAAACGAAATGACTGACGATGAACACGCTGAACTGGCTGATGCGCTTTCGTTGATTCGTGGGCGCGCCGTTCTGTCTGGATATAGGACTCCCCTGTATGACCAGTTATTCCGAGATTGGAGGCGGATAGACGCTCCCGTGCGAACTGCCAACTCCGTCCGTCAACCCCGTCAAGAGTCCCTCTGGCTCAATTTCGACCATGACTGAAGAAGAATTAACATCGATTACCTCCCTCGCCAGAAGTTCGTTTATGCTGCTCGGCGAAGAATGGCGAGTTGAGTTCCTCCAGGCGATTGGCGCCGAATTGGATGCCCGTACTTCTCAACCCTCGGACCGCACTGCATTCGCCGCTTTGTTGACTGGATAGCCCTGGCCGTGAGTTATGCCCGTGGCAGCCAAGACATCCTCTGGGGTATGAATTTGCCTGAACCGGATTCTGTGATATTGGCCTGTGAAGACAACCTCGCCTTCATGGCAAGGATGCCCGACGAAACAATAAAGCTTATAGTCACGTCGCCACCCTACAACCTTGGTAAAGACTACGAGGCCAAGACTTCACTTGACGACTACCTCAAGGCCCAGAGGCGTGTAATCAGCGAATGCGTCCGGGTTCTCCATCCCCGGGGATCTATCTGCTGGCAGGTCGGGAACTACGTCAATAACGGAGAAATCGTTCCTTTGGACGCGGTGCTTTACCCGCTGTTCCGGGATCAGGGACTCAAGCTCCGCAACCGGATAGTCTGGCACTTCGGTCACGGCTTGCATTCGTCGAGGAGACTTTCCGGGCGGTACGAGACCATCAACTGGTGGACGAAGACCGACGACTACACCTGGAACCTGGACCCCATCAGGGTCCCGTCCAAGTATCCGGGCAAGCGCCACTTCAAGGGACCCAACATCGGCAAGTTGTCGGGTAATCCCAAGGGCAAGAACCCCAGCGACGTATGGGAATTCCCCAATGTCAAAAGCAACCACCCGGAGAAGACAATCCATCCTTGCCAATTTCCCGTTGAACTGGTGGAACGCCTAGTTCTCTCTATGACCAATGAAGGCGACGTGGTATTTGACCCCTATATGGGAGTTGGATCAGCCGTTGTCGCCGCTCTCATGCACGACCGCGTCGCCTACGGGTGTGACATAGTGCAGGACTATGTGGATGTTGCCAGGGGGCGAGTGCACGGGTATTACGCCGGACAACTCCGTACACGCCCCATGGGAAAGCCCATATACGATCCGTCCAAGCCCAATGGAACCTCATGATCGCTCCCAACTTCGCAGACAAGACTATCTGGACCGGCGACAACCTGGATATCCTCCGGGGTATGAACTCGGAGTGCGTGGATCTGATTTATTTGGACCCGCCATTCAACTCCAACCGCGACTATGCTGCCCCGGTGGGCAGCAAGGCCGCCGGGGCAGCTTTCAAGGACACGTGGACTCTATCGGATCTGGACGTGGCTTGGATGGGGTTGATTGCCGACGAACAGCCAGGCGTCTATTCGGTGCTTCAAGCAGCTGGACGGACACATGGCAAGGGGATGCAGTCTTACCTCTGCATGATGGCGGTGAGGCTCATGGAGATGCGACGAGTGTTGAAAAACACTGGAAGCATCTACCTCCACTGCGACCCGACGGCCGGCCATTACCTGAAGCTGCTGATGGACGCTATCTTCGGAGACCAGAATTTTTGCAACGAGATAATTTGGCATTACCGAAAATGGCCAACTGGTAAATTCACGTTTCAAAGGAATCATGACATCATCCTGTTCTATTCCCGCTCGCAAACGCGGGATAGAGTGTTCAACCAACTTTATATGGACCGGGCCCCATCCACCATTAAGAGATTCGGCATGGCCCAAATTGTCTCTGGACACGATGAATCTGGACAACGGATCCCCTCACAAGTTGAATCCAATGAATCTAGAGGGGTCCGGCAAGATGATGTTTGGGAAATCGGCAGGGTTGCTCCCATCAAGCAACTGTTCCCCACTCAAAAACCCTTAGCCCTTGTAGAGCGCATCATCAAGGCCAGCAGCAACCCTAGAGATGTAGTTTTGGACCCGTTCTGCGGTTGTGCCACAGCGTGTGTGGCTGCGGAAGTTCTGGGCAGGCAGTGGGTAGGGATAGACCTTTCTCCAATGGCCTATACGTTGGTTAGGCAAAGACTATTCAAAGAGGTCGCAGTAGGGGCGGAAGAACAAGTTCACTTCATGGGGCGGCAGGTAACCCATCGTACCGACATACCTAAGCGGACGGATATTGAGGCCCCCATCCCTTATCGACAGAACAAGCACATCCTCTTTGGTCAACAAGAAGGCCTGTGCAACGGCTGCAAGGGGGACTTTCCGTTCAAGTTATTTGAAGTTGATCACATTGTCCCACAGAAGCGGGGCGGCACCGACCACCTTGAGAACTTGCAGTTGCTTTGCACCAACTGCAACCGCGTTAAGGGCGACCGTCCCCAAGAGTACCTCATGGCCCGTTTGAAAGAGATGGAGGGATAAAGGAGTCTTGGTATGCTGATGGACGATGCCACTTTGGGCAGAAAGATGAGGTCCCGAAGTGAAACTGCTAAGCAGATTGAAGCCTTGGAGAGCCGCATTAAGACCAAAGTGGCCTCCTTCTTCAACCTAATTACGGGTCTGCAAAAAGATCCTGCCTCGATTCATATCTTGGAAGACGGAGGACTGATTGCTGAGCGGGGTAAACCAGTCTCTCCAGATACTATACGAGCACTGGCTAGTGAATTATCGGAACTCAAAAAGCTACGTACTAAACTTGATTCGTTGACTCAACAATTGGCCCATGAGGGTTTCTAACCCTATGGCTGCTTATTCCGTTTCCGAGTACAACAGAAGAATCCATGAATTACTAAACCTCGCCAGAAAAGGAGAACACCGCAATTGCCTATTTACCAATCAATGCACCGAGAAAGTGATTGATGCTCACTCAGTTCCGCGAGCGGTCCTTCGTACGATTCAAGACGACGGACACGTCATACAACCAGAGGTGAAAGACGATAAGGATGCGGAAGGGCGCTCTCGACCGGCTATTACGTTCAACTTGGAGGGGATAGGGGTAGCCTCAACAGGCACCTTCGCTTGCCAGAGACATGACAACGTCTTTAAGGAGATAGACACCGTTTTCATGGATCTGGAGGACCCAAATATTCGCAACCTGCTCCTATATCGAGCAGTCATACGGGAGATATGGCGGTTGTTCGCACTACGGCCTAGCACGAAATCTACAGACCAAGCATTACCAAGTTTACACCGCTCATCTATACATCCAGAAACTCGACTAAAGACTTTATTTTATCTGCGAGACGCTGTGATGCGTTCATTGGCTAATCGGGGTTGCACCGAGGATATGCCCCGAGTGGTGCACATGGTCCGACGAGTGAGAAGCCCTTATCCAATACTTGCGGCGTCCTGTGCATCAGGCGGCTCAATGCTACTTCAGGATGCCCAGACTGGGGAATTGCTCCCTGATAGCTATGCACGCTCACACCTGAGTATGGAGCCATACACATGCTGGGGACTAACAATAATTCCTCAGGAGGATGCACACATGGCTTTGTTCTCTTGGCTAGAAGGAAGCGCCGCCGAGACGTATTTTACGCATGTCAACGAGGTGCAAGGCTCGGAGTTGGAAGCTGCTATATCAGCAGAGCTAATTCTATTCTGCGAGAATTGGTTCCTGAGGCCCAAGGTTTGGGAGGGTTATGGCGCAACAAAGCGGGACGCTATTTGGGAAGCTTACAACAACGTAAATGAAATGCTGTCAGGTCAGTATATGCGGTGGGATAGAAACCCGAAGAAACCGTGGTACGAATATCTGAAGCTCGGTAATAGACACCAAATAAACTTATTTCGTTACGATCAGTCCGTCCTTGGATAGCAGCGCACTAAACGACAGCGCGAATCTGAGGCGGCACGGTGACTGCCATACTCCCTAGTCTGGCAATCCTGGCGCACTGGGCGAAGCTTTGAGGGACTCGTGGAAGTTGTACAGCAAGTGCGGGCAGGTAATGGAGGCGACGGGCGGATTCGAACCGCCGAATAGAGGTTTTGCAGACCTCCGCCTTAGTCCACTTGGCTACGTCGCCCCTGGTTAGGCCTGGTGCCGAGGGCGGGATTTGAACCCACACAGGCGCACGCCCACGGCCCCCTCAAGACCGCGTGTCTACCAATTCCACCACCTCGGCCCGCCGAAGAGGCGCCTATTATATCACGTACCCCGCCCGGAAACAGCCGCGATCCAGCCTCCACGCGCCCCCACGGCGTTGTAGTTATGGCGTAGAATAACGGTTGTAAATTCTTAGCCAATAGGCCCTGACTTAAGGAAGCGCCCGCGCAGTCATCTGATGCCCTTCTCACGACGCAATCGAGAAAAGCAAGTCCGCCTGACCGTATTCGACAACGAGCCAATCGCCAGGCTGGCCGAGCAGAGGCTCCGACAAGCGGGCATACCCTGCTTCATCCGCTCCCTGCGCGGCGGCCCCGGCCTGTGGGGATCGGCCTACAACCTGCCCCACGACCTCTACGTCTATGCCTCCGACGAGGCCCCGGCCCGACAGCTTCTGGAGTTGACCCCCAGCGGGACGGAAGACGAGCGCGTAGAGCGACAGGCGGGGATGGACCAGAGAATATGGCCTGTAATAGGCGGGGCGCTGCTGGCAATCCTGGCCTTGGTCCTAGTCGTCTCGCTGTTCAGCCCCGGCGGCTGAGGCGGCCTTTACAGAGGAACTGCTGGTCTCCAAGTTAGCAGACCGTACCAACGTGGTCTCACAGATAGTGAACGCGTCGGCTAACGTTGTCCGAGGGCTTCCTGTACCGTTGAACCTATGTCAGCGGGTGTGGGAATTATCCTCGCGCCCGCATCCTGCAATGCCTGCACCTTGGTATCCGCCTGGCCTGCTTCTCCGGTGATGATGGCTCCGGCATGCCCCATGCGCTTGCCTGGGGGCGCCGCCTTCCCCACCACCAAGGCGCAAATAGGCTTGCTGAATTCCTCTTTGATGTAGGCCGCCGCCTCCTGCTCCTTGGTGCCGCCGATCTCGCCGATGAGCACCACCAATTCAGTCTCCGGGTCCTTGTCGAAAAGTCGCAGGACGTCCACGAAGTTCGTCCCCCCTATGGGGTCGCCGCCGATACCCACGCAACTGGACTGGCCTATGCCCGCCGCGGTCAACTGGCCCACCGCTTCGTAGGTCAACGTGCCGCTGCGTGACACCACGCCCACTTTCCCGGGCAGATGGATGGCTCCCGGCATGATTCCCACTTTGCAGCGGGCGCCGGGGCTGATCAGGCCGGGACAGTTCGGGCCCAGCAACCGCACCGGCTTGGTCTCCAAATAGCGCCCGACCCGCACCATGTCCAACACCGGCACACCCTCGGTGATGCACACAATCAGCGGAACGCCGGCGTCCGCCGCCTCCACGATGGCGTCGGGAGCGAACGGAGGGGGCACAAAGATTAGCGATAGGTTGGCCCCCGTCTGGCCCACCGCTTCTTCCATGGAGTCGAAGACCGGCACCGCATCGTCGAATATCTGGCCGCCCTTTCCTGGCGTAACGCCCGCTACCACGTTGGTGCCGTAGGCTATGCAGGCCCTGGCATGGAAGCTTCCCTCGCGGCCGGTGATCCCCTGGACCACTACCCGCGTGTTCTCATCTACCAGAACTGACATACTGCGGCTACTCTACTACGGATCCATCATACGAAATCAAGAGGAGGAAATACGGCGCCGTCGGCCCAATCACTTGTAGCTAATGGCCTGGGCTGCCTCTGCCAAGGTGTCGGCAAAAGTGACGGGCAGGCCGGAATCACTCAGAATCGATTTGCCTTCGTCGACGTTGGTGCCCAGCATGCGCACCACCAGGGGCAGATTGCTGCCCTTGTTCCGGTAAGCCTGCACAATCCCCTCGGCGGCTATGTCGCAGCGGAGAATCCCGCCGAACACGTTGACCAGTACCCTGTTGACCTTGGCGTCGGACAGGATGATTTCCACTGCGCTGGCCACCTTCTCAACGCTGGCTCCTCCGCCGACGTCCAGGAAGTTAGCCGGGGAAGCCCCGGCGTTAGTGGCAGCGTCCAGGGTAGCCATGGCCAGCCCGGCCCCGTTGACCAGGCAGCCCACGTCCCCTTCCAGGTTGACGTAAGAAATGCCGAGATCCACCGCCCGGGCCTCCAATGCGTTCTCTTGGGACCGGTCCCTGAGTTCCGCCAGTTCGGGTTGCCGGAACAACGAATCGTCTTCCAGGTCGATTTTGGCGTCCAGAGCGATCAGTTTACCGTCGGTCGACGTCACCAGAGGGTTGATTTCCACCAGCGTGCAATCGTTGTCCTGAAATATGCGGTAGAGAGCATCGATGGTCTGCGACAATTCCCGGGCCTGCTTGGCGTCCAGCCCCAGCCGGGCTGCCAGCCGCTTGGACTGAAACGGCATGAACCCCAACACCGGGTCTATCGGTTCGGTGTGTATCTCCTCCGGGCTCGACGCCGCCACCTGCTCTATGTCCATGCCCCCTTTGCCGCTCACCAGCGCCACCGGGCACCGCTGCACCGAGTCCACGGTGATGGCCAGGTAGAGCTCCCGGCCTATTTCATCCAGCAGTTCCTCCACCAGCAACTGGTTCACCGGGGAGCCCTCAGCGCCCGTCTGGGCCGTCACCAGCGGCGTTCCCAGCATCGCGCGGGCCGTTTCCTCCGCCGCGTCAGGAGATCGGACCACCTTGACCCCGCCGGCTAGGCCTCGCCCGCCCGCGTGCACCTGCGCCTTCAGCACCGCCTGTCCTCCCAGGTCATGAGTTGCCGCACGCGCTCCCTCTGGCGAACTCACGACCACGGAATTGGGCGTCTTCACCCCATAGCGGGCAAAAATCTCTTTGGCTTGGTACTCGTGAATCCTCATCGCTGCGTCAAGACGCTACCTGCCGGGCCAGCATCGCCCTGATGCCCGGCAGAAAGCATGCGGCATAGTCAAAGAGCAATATGGGACTGGGGCCGGCCGTTACCTCTCGGGTTACTGGCCTTCCCCTTCGTCAGCCGTGGCCTCGCCCTCCGACGCTTCTTCCATCCCTTCAGAATCGTCGGTCGTAGCCCCGTCATCCGGCGCTTCCCCAGTCCCTTCAGACTCTCCGGTCGTCCCTTGATCATCTGGAGGCGCCGCCGCCCCATCCCCTTGCCCGGAAAGCTCACCCCCGGACGTGTCCAGGAACTGGAAGAGAGGAGAATCCGCCGAGAGGATAACGGTAGTTCCTGGGTCGAAGATACTCTGGTAGGCCTCCAGGCTGCGCCTGAAGGAGAAGAATTCAGGGTCTTGTTCCAAGGCCTCCGCCAATATGGCAATTGCGCTGGCTTCCCCTTCGCCCCTCAACTGGTTGCTCCGTTTGTCGGCATCCGCCCGGATCACTTCCGCCTGTCGATTGGCATCGGCCCTGATGTTGCGCGATTGCTCTTCTCCTTCAGCGCGGAGGCGCCGAGCTATCTTTTCCCTTTCCGACGTCATACGAGCGAACACCCGGTCTGAAACTTCAACCGGGAAGTCGGCCCGCTTGATGCGCACGTCAACCACCTGCACGCCGTAGGGCTCCGGCTCGTCTGCCAAATCTTGTATGACAGCCTCCAGCACCCTGTCTAGCATCTCACTACGGGACTCCGAGGCTACAACAACACTGTTGCCATCCTCGTCCGTAACGGCGAATCCTTCGTCATCTACTTGCACATCGGCGCCAATGATCTCGGACCGCCTCAGTTGCGCCACTTCCGCCCTCAGCGCATCGTTCACTATCTGTCCCAATACTTCGCGGGCGCTGTTCTCCGAATTCAAAGTCTTACGGAACTGGATAGCATCGGTGATGCGGTAACGGGCATAGACGTCGATATCTAGTAGCAGCAAGTTCCTATCTGGCATCGCCTGGGGAGGGGCGTCGACTCTCAACAGCCGTTTCTCATAGGTGGTTACCTGGTCGATGTTGAAAGGCGCCTTGAAATACAGGCCAGGCACAGTCTTGACATCCCCTTGGACTTCACCGAATCGGGTTACGATGGCCTGCTCAGTCTCATCGACGGTGTAAACCGAGCAACTGAACATGATGATGCCGAAAATCACGAAGCCGCCTATGAGCAGCAAGTTTCGCATAAATACCTCTTTACCTCACAGTGCTGGAGAAGCCGTTCACCCTAGGGGTTGGGACCTATGGGAATGGGAGCTACGGCGCCATCCTGGCCTCCCAGGACCAATACCGACTCGGTATCTTCGGACACGATGATCTTGGTTATGCCAGGCAGGATAGCCTCCATCGCTTCCAGGTAGAGCCGCTGGCGGGTAACTTCCTCTGATTCCTTGAATTCCGTGAGGATGGCGGTAAATTGATCGGCCTCACCTTCCGCCCTGGCTATTCGGGCTTCCTTGAACGCCTCCGCCGCCTGAACAATCTGTGCCGCCTGACCCCGAGCTTCGGGGACTACTTGGTTTTCGAATGCCTGGGCCTGGTTAATCGCCGTCTGCTTATCCTGCCTGGCCCGCACCACGTCGGCAAATGCGTCTCGGACCTGCTCTGGGGCTTGCACTTCCTGAAGTTCGACGCCTGTGATGTTGATGCCAGTCTGGTAGTTGTCCAGAATCTCTTGCAGCCTAGCCCTGGTCGCTTGCGCTACTTCAGTACGCTCTTCTGCCAACACCGCCCCGATTGACCTCTGTCCCACAACCAACCTGAGCGCGGCTTCGGCTGCGTCCTTTAGAGTCCGGCCGTCGGGTCTCCCCATAGAGATGTTGCGCTCAGGACCAGCCGTCTCCCCCGGGTCGTCAACCCGGAAAAGATAGTCCACCAAGTTCTTTATGTTGTACTGGACCACCATCCGCACGTCCACGATGTTCAGGTCGCCGCTGATCATCAGGGCCTCGTCCAGCACCGGGGCGGTTGCTCCCTCCTCGGCCCTGAACCCAAGCTCCATGCGGCGCACTTCGTTCACCAGCAGCACCTGCCTCTTGCCGATGGGGCTGGGCCACCACCAGTGCAGCCCCGTGTTGGTCACCAGCCCGCCGTCTTCGTCGCAAGGGCCGACTACGCTGTCGCAGACGCTCCCAAACCTTTGGAGAGCGGCCTGCTCCCCAGGGCCGATGGTATAGATGCCGGTGGCCAGCCAGATGACCAAAATCAACCCGACCAGCAGGACGGCCACCAGGCCGATGCCGCCGCCGCCCAGCCGCCGGCTGATCCGGTCCCACCCTTCTCGGGCCCGGCCCATCACCTGCTCGAAGTCGAATTCGGGTTGCCGTCCTCCCTGTGGGTACATAGTCAAGCGTCCTTATTCGCGATTGGTCAGTTAGACCGGCAACGGTATTCGCCGGTTGGGTTAACGGATGTCGTCAACCCGGTAGATTCTACCATTAACACCGGAGATGTACCATATCTGCGTCAATGACTGCTGCCTGTTCCCGGCAACCCGTATACAATCCGATTGGCTCAGGGATTTACTATCGGCCAGAAACCTGGCTAAATATTCCCTGGGAATACTGCCATATATTGGAGGATTAGTCCTGATGGCTGACTACGGCATGAACGTAACAACCGGCAACGACATGACCCGGATACAAGTCTCGTGCGAACACCAAAGCGGCCTAATTTACATCGTGCCTGCTGAGAGAAGCTGGGTCTGCTCCAGTGAACGGTTGTCTGCTCACGCCATGGCCGGGTTTTTCAGGGAATTGGCCGCATTGCAGGAGCCAGCGGTGCGGCAGCTAATGCAGGACTGGGGGGTCTATTACCGGGCCCTTCCCATCGCAACGGCAGAGGGCGACGCTCCAGACCAGGATTCGTCAACCCAGTAAACGGGCAGTCCAAGGCGAACTGACAGCCCAGCACAAAGGGGGGCCTACGGCCTGAAGCGAAGGCAGAACGCCCTGGATGAGATAGAGGACTAACCCGGATCGGGTCTAGCCGCCCGAAGGCGGCGATTGCCCCCTCTGGCTGGAGAAGGTGGGCGCCGGGTGGGGAATGGGCCCTGGCGCAGGGTCAGGCGCCGGAGCCGGTGAGTGAGGAGGAGGCTCAGGCGGGATCGCCGGGGTTGCCGGCTCGTCGCCCCAGTCCTCATCGCCTAGCAGCTTGTTCAGGCTGTCGCCGGTGATGCTCTCGTACTCAATCAAGTACTCGGCAAGCTGCACCAGCTTGGGTTTGTTTTCGACCAGTATCTCCTCGGACCGGCGGTACGCCGCCCCGAATATCTCCTTGACCTCGTCGTCTATTTCCTCGGCCACCTTGTCGCCGTAGTCCCGCTCTTCACTGATTTCCCGGCCCAGGAAGACCAATTCTTCCCGCTTGCCGAAAGTCCTCGGCCCCAGGCCCTCGCTCATGCCGTACCGCTTGATCATGCTCAATGCGATTTTCGTGGCCCGCTCCAGGTCGTTGCTCGCGCCCGTGGTTATCTCGTCGAAGATCAACTGCTCCGCCACCCGCCCGCTCATGGTTACCACCAGCATGTCCAGGAACTGGTTCTTGGTCCACAGGTAACGGTCTTCGTCGGGCAAAAGCGAGGTATGGCCGCCCATGGCTCCCCGGGCCACGATGGAAATCTTGTGTACCCGGTCTGCGTGGGGGAGGATCCAGGCCGCCAGAGCGTGCCCGGCCTCGTGATAGGCCGTCATCTCCTTTTCCCTGGCGCTGATTACCCGGCTCTTTCGTTCGGGGCCAGCGATAATCCGCTCGACGGCCTCTTCGAATTCGTCCATGAAGATGGCCTTCTTGTTGGCCCTGGCCGCCAGCAGGGCAGCCTCGTTAATCAGGTTGGAAAGGTCGGCCCCGCTGAATCCAGGAGTCTCCTTGGCCAGGGTGTCCAGCACCACCTCCGGCGCTAGCGGTTTGCCCGCGGAGTGGACCTTCAAAATCGCCGTGCGTCCCACCACGTCGGGCAGGTCCAGCGTCACCCGCCGGTCAAACCGCCCCGGCCGCAGCAGCGCCGGGTCCAGGATGTCCGGCCTGTTAGTCGCAGCCACCACGATGATATTGGTATTGGTCTCGAAACCGTCCATCTCCACCAGGATTTGGTTCAGCGTCTGTTCCCGTTCGTCGTGCCCTCCGCCCAGCCCTGCGCCTCGGTGCCGGCCCACGGCGTCGATTTCGTCCACGAACACTATGCAGGGAGCATTGCGCTTGGCCTGCTCGAACAGGTCCCGCACCCGCGCCGCGCCCACTCCCACGAACATCTCCACGAACTCGCTGCCGCTGATGTGGAAGAAGGGCACTCCCGCCTCCCCGGCCACCGCCCGCGCCAGCAGGGTCTTACCGGTGCCTGGCTGTCCCACCAGCAGAATTCCCTTGGGGATTCGGGCGCCCAGTGACAGGAACCTCTCGGGGTACTTCAGGAACTCCACCACTTCCTGCAGTTCGTTCTTGGCCTCTTCGACCCCCGCCACGTCGGCAAACGTAACTCCAGGCCGGTTGATGGGCATCATCCGCGCCCGGCTGCGCCCGAAGCTCAGGGTCTGGTTGTTGCTGCCCTGGGCCTGACGCATCATGAACAGGATCAGGCCGCCGAAGAATATCAGGGGCAGGAAGTTGAGCAGCAGCCCGAAGAAACTTCTCAGTCCGCTGGAGCCCTTGAACGAGACCTCTATCCCGCCGGGAGTCCCCAGCTCAACTCCGCTGTTTTGCAGCAGGGTCACGACGTCGGTCTCGCCGCTGATTCTGCTGGTGTACTGCTCCCCGCTGTTGGGATAGACGGTAAGCTTATTGCCGTCGACCTGGATTTCCCGGATTTCGCCGCTCTTGGCCATCGCGATGACCGTGGACAACGACCTTTCGCTGCTTCCGCCAAAGCTGGGCAGCAGGGTATAGAAGATTACGATGACCCCGATGATCACCAGCAAATAGACGAACCCGTTCCGCAGCCAGCGGTTGCTGCCCATTAGTACCTCTGCCCAAGCTATAGCCGGGCTGTGTCTGAAGCTACGCTTTTATCTTACCGGAGCGCCTCGTAAATTGCAAAAAGGCGGATAGCGAAAATACGGGCAATTCGCTGCCCCCCGTTCGCCCTGAGTCAGTCGAAGGGCCTGCCCTGAGGCTCTCGAAGGGGCCCCGCCCCCAACGCGTCATTCCGAGCGAAGCCGAGGAATCTAGGGCGCGTGGCAACCTCAACGTGTGGCCTTGCCATAACCCCGCTGCCGTTGCGCCTACGCCCAAGCCACCCGCCGCGCTCGCCGCGCCGAGTCCTACTTCTCGATAGGCGCGCCGACGATGCTCCCCCACTCGGTCCACGACCCGTCGTAGTTGCGCACGTTTTCGTGCCCCAGCAGCTGGGTCAGCACAAACCACGTATGGGAAGAACGCTCCCCGATGCGGCAGTATGCGATGGTCTCCCGGCTGCCGTCGATTCCTTTGCCGCCATACAGGGCCAGCAACTCATCGGCGGACTTGAACGTGCCGTCCTCGTTGGCCGCCTGACCCCAGGGAATATTGGCCGCGCCGGGGATATGTCCGCCTCGCTGCGACCCTTCCTGCGGCAAGGCCGGAGGCGCCAGCAACGCCCCGGAATACTCATCGGGAGAACGGACGTCCACCAGCGAAATGTTGCCAGCGTTCACCGACGCCAGCACCTGGTCCCGGTAGGCCCGCACCGACTGGTCGGGCTCGCCGGCGCTGTACGTTTGGGGAGTGTGATTGGCCGGCTCGGTGGTCAGCGCCCGTCCGTCCGCCTCCCACTTGGCCCGCCCTCCATTCATTATCTTCGCGTCTTTGTGCCCGTAGTACTTCAACTGCCAGAACGCCCAGCAGGCGAACCAGTTGTTGTTGTCGCCGTAAAGGACGATGGTAGTGTCGTTGCCGATGCCGGAATTGCCCAGCAGTTGCTCCATCTCCTCCTTGCTGATTACGTCCCGCTGCACCGACTGCTGCAATTGACTCTGCCAGTTCCAGCCCACGGCTCCGGCTATATGTCCCGTGTCGTAGGCGGCAGTGTCCACGTCCACTTCCACCAACCGGACGTTGGAGTCGCCGCTGTGTGCCGCCACCCACTCCACGCTCACCAAGGACTCTGGGTGCGTATACTCTGCCATGACCAATCCCTCCGTTCAGTCTTTCGCTACAAGGCTTGATGGACCGGGTCGCAACGTTGATTCCCTCAGTCAGAATCTCGCCGACGCGCCCGGTCAACGAAGATCACTGCCGGCCAACCCGCCAGGCGATGGTTGTCAGAGTGGACAGAGGCCTAGGCCGTCGCCGGAATCTCCTGGGCCCCCTCGCCCAAGGTTGCCGCCGCCTTGTCAGGGAAAAAGGCCCGCAGCACCCGTTGGGCGATTCCGTCGGCGTCCAACTCCAACCGGTGGCGCTGGTCGGCCGCGGTGCCATGTTCTATGAATTCGTCCGGCATGCCTATACGGTGGACGGATACGTCGTCCATCCCCGCGTCGGACAGGGCTTCCAGCACCGCCGAGCCGAATCCGCCGGCCAGCACGTTTTCCTCCACGGTCACGATTCGGCGGGTCCTGCTGGCCGCATCCAGGAGCAGGTCAACGTCCAGCGGCTTTACGAACACCGGGTCTACGACGCCGCAGGAAACGCCGCATCTCTCCAGTTCTTCCGCCGCAGCCAGGGCGGCCGAGGTCGACTTGCCCAAGGCGAAGATCACCGCGTCCTGGCCCTCCCTGATAACCGTTCCTTTGCCAAGTGGCAACTCCTTGAGTTCCCCGTCCAGCGCCGCGCCGACGGCGGCCCCTCGGGCAATACGGATAGCGAAGGGGCCTTGGTGCTTGTAGGCGGTGTAGACCAGGTGCTGCAGTTGGTTTTCGTCCCTCGGCGCCGCAACCACCGCGTTGGGCAGGCACCTCAGGTAAGAGATGTCGAAAGCGCCGTGGTGTGTCTTGCCGTCCTCACCCACTATCCCCGCCCGGTCGGCTATCAGCCCCACCGGCAGGTTCTGTAGGCACACGTCGTGCACTATCTGGTCAAAGGCCCGTTGTAGAAACGTCGAGTATATCGACACGAACGGCTTCAGCCCGTGGGACGCCATTCCGGCCGCCATGCTCACGGCGTTCTGCTCGGCTATGCCCACGTCGAAGACCCGGTCCGGGAATTCGCCCCGCACTTCGGCCAGGCCGGTACCCTCCAGCATCGCCGCGCTTATGCCTACCACGCCGTCGTCCTCCCGCATGATGCGGGATATGGTCTGCGCGAAGACCTTAGAGTACGTGGGAGCTCCCGAACTATCGCCCAGCGGCGAACTGGGCTGGTGGAACTTCACGGGATCGTCCTCCGCCGGTTCGTACCCGTGGCCTTTGTGGGTCACCACGTGTATCAGCGGTACCGAGCCCGTGGACTTCATGGCTTGCCGCAGCGTCTGTTCCAGTTGCTTGAAGTTATGGCCGTCCACCGGGCCCAAGTACTGAAAGCCCATCTCGGTCCAGAACATCGTCGGAACAATCGCTCCGGCCAGCCCGGTGTTCAACCGCTTGACCAGCCGGTACATCAGTTCCCCTGTGGGCACCTTCTTGGAGATGCGTCTCACCCGCCCCACCATGGCCTGGTATTCAGGGTGGGTGATTAAGCGCTTTCGCCAGTTGGTTAGAAAGCCGATGTTCTCCGAGATGGACATCCCGTTGTCGTTCAGGATGACTATCAACCCCTTAGGGTTCAGGTGCACGATGTTGTTCACCGCCTCGAAGCTGGACCCCGAGGTCATTGCCCCGTCCCCGACGACGGCGATGGTCCAGGAACCGTCCTCCCGCTTGGCTGCGCCTTCGGCTATGCCCAGGGCTATGGAGAGACCGGTTCCTGCGTGGCCCGCGCACAGGGTGTCGTGAGGGCTCTCGTTGGGCTCTCCGAACCCCGATAGGCCCCCTTCCAGGCGAATGGCTTGAAAGCCCTCCCTCCGCCCCGTCACCAGCTTGTGGGTATAGGTCTGGTTGGTCGTGTCCCAGACGATACTGTCCTTGGGGCTGTCGAAGACCCGGTGCAACGCCAGCGTAAGCTCGACCACCCCCAGGTTGGAAGCCAGGTGGCCGCCCCGCTCGGTTATGACCGAGATAATGGCCTGGCGGGCCTCCTTCGCAACTTGGGCTAACTGCCGGTAGTTGAGCCCTTTCAGGTCTTCGGGGCTGTCGATTCGGTCCAAGAGTTGGTCGGCCATGTCGGAACTCCTTGGCAAGTGTCAACGGACGCAGAAACCCACTACAGCTTTGCGCCAGATAATTCTAGGCGCATGAGGCCCACATTACAAGTTGGCGTGACTACAGCACAGTTAACATTGTTGAGAAGCGCCCCCACTCGTCATTCCGGCCCCCGAGCCGGAATCCAGAAATACCGGCCCCAATCCTGCCCATAGTAACCCCACCCCGCCCTGTCATTTCGAGCGAAGCCGAGAAATCTCAAACCCCGCCCTCCAACCTCGAAATTGCGCCCTCACTGATACTTGCCCCCTTCCGTTCACCCTGAGGTTCTCGAAGGGCCTGCCCTGGTCCCGTCGAAGGGGGAAATCGAAGGGTCCGCCGCCATCCCGCCCAAAAAAGTAGAGGACAGGCCGTAGCCTGCCCCCTCATTTGTTGCCATAAGGCTTGTTAACGGAACCTCCCCGATCTCCCATCGGATATAATACCGTTTCAGCCTCTCGGCAAAGCCTCTAACTTGGTGAGTATACCACCGCTTAAATCTAACTGCAAACGGTGACGGCAATGACAAACGTCAAAGACAAAAAGTACCGCCTCGGCCTCGACTTGGGCACCAATTCCATCGGCTGGGCCGCGGTTAGCCTGGACGACAATGACGAACCCTGTGGCGTGCTGGGCATGGGCGTCCGCATCTTCCCCGACGGGCGCGATGCTCAAAGCAAGACCTCCAACGCCGTCGACCGCCGCATGGCCCGTGGCCAACGCCGCCGCCGCGACCGCTACCTCGAGCGGCGCCGCGACTTGATGGATGCCTTGGTCGAGTTTGGCCTCATGCCCCAGGATGCGGAGCAACGTAAAGACTTGCAGACCCTCGATCCTTACGCGCTCCGGGCTAAGGCCCTTGATGAACCCTTGGAACCCTCCGAATTGGCCCGCGCCCTGTTCCACTTGAACCAGCGGCGCGGCTTCAAGTCCAACCGAAAAGCAGACACTGACGAGGTCGAAGGAAGATCGCTCAGTGAGCGAATCGGCGAACTGCGCCGCCAAATGCAGGAAACCAGCGCTCGCACCTTGGGCGAGTTCCTGTATCGCCGCCGCGTAAATAGCGAGACGGTCCGCGCCCGTCCCGACCTCAGACTCTATCCCGACCGCGCCATGTATCTGGAAGAGTTCTGCAAAATCCGGGCTGCCCAAAAACCGCATCAGCCCCTGACGCCCGATCAGTGGGACAAGCTGAAAGAAATCATTTTCCACCAGCGTCCCCTCGAACCTGTGGACCCCGGCTGGTGCCAGTTCGAGTACGAAAACGACGAAAAGCGGGCCGCGAAGGCTCTGCCGGTCTTCCAGGAGTTTCGCATCCTCCAGGAAGTCAATAACATCAGGGTGCGGGTTGGCTCCCAGCCGGAACGTCGTCTCGATGAACGAGAACGAGGGGCGGTTCTGGCGAGGCTCCGTTCCGGCAAGGACATAGACTTCGGCAAGCTTACCGGAGACTTGAGGAAGCTGCTGGCGGAAGCTGACTTCAACCTGGCTCTGGGCGGACGAGAGAAGATAAAGGGAGATGAGACAACCGCCAGGCTCGCCTCATCCCCACAGCCGGCCAAGGGAGACAAGCCAGCTAAGCCCGGGTTGTTCGGCGATAAGTGGCTCAACCTCCCCATTGACCGGCGCAACGAAATCGTAAAGTTCCTCCTGAATACCGAGGACCCGGACAAGGTCCGGGAAAAAGCAATTCAAGAATGGGGACTTAACACCGCCCAAGCCGACGCTGTTGCCCGCGTGTCTTTGGTGGCCGGCTACGGTAGCCTTAGTGAAAAGGCCATAAACAAGCTCCTGCCTCACCTGGAAGGCGGGATGCGGTATGACGAGGCCGTCAAAAAGGAGTACAAACACCATTCCGACTTCCGCAACGAAGAAGCCCACGACAGCCTGCCCTACTACGGCAAAGTCCTGCCCCGAGACGCCGTGGGCGCCAACTCCAAGAAAGCCCCGGAGATAGACGGCGAAGTAGCCCGCTATGGACGCTTCCCCAATCCCACAGTCCACATCGGCCTCAACCAACTCCGCCGCGTCGTCAACCGGCTTATTGAAGCCCACGGCAAGCCCCAGGACGTTGTTGTCGAGTTGACCCGCGACTTGAAGCTGAACCCGCAGCAGAAGCGAGACCTCCTCAAACAGCAACGAGAAGGCGGCCAGAGCAACATTCGTTTTACCGAAATGTTGCAGTCAATGGGACAGGACGTCACCCCCAACGTACTCCGCAAGCTTCGCCTTTGGGAGGAGCAGGGCCCGCCCCAGGCCAGAGTCTGCCCTTATACTGGCAGGCGACTTTCATGCGAGATGGTCGTGTCCGAGCAGACCGAAGTTGACCACATCCTGCCCTACTCTAGAACCCTGGACAATTCACCGTCCAACATGGTGGTCTGCATCGCCGCCGCCAACCGCTTTAAGGGCGATCGCTCGCCCGATGAAGCCTTTAGCAGCAACCCGCAGAACTACAGCTACCAGGAAATCCTGGACCGCGTAGCCAAGTTCCCAGACAACAAGAAATGGCGCTTCCAGCCCGACGCCATGAAGCGGTTTGAAGAAGATGACCGGTTCCTGGACCGCCAGCTAAACGAGACTAGCTACCTATCCCGCACCGCAAAGAACTACCTGGCCTACCTCTACGACGAGAAAGGCGAGGGCCGCACCCGCGTCCGCGCCGCGCCTGGCCGCATGACCGCCCTGCTCCGCCGCGGGTGGTGCTTGGAAGGGATGCTGCGGACGTCGCCCGAGGGAGAGATAACTCGCAAGCAGCGCGACGACCACCGCCACCATGCCGTCGATGCCTTTGTCGTCGCTTGCACGACCCAGGGATTGCTCCAGAAGTTCGCCCGCGCCGCCGGAGCGTCACACAATTCCGAGGAAAGGCTGGCTGCTTTGGCCGGTGAAACCCCTCCCTGGGAAGGCTTTGACCGAAACAAGCTGAAGCCCTTCCTCGGTAAGATAGTCGTCTCCTACAAGCCCGACCACGGCACGCGCGGCGCAAAGACCAAGTCCACTACCGGCCAACTCCACAAAGAGACCGCCTACGGGTTGGTCGAATTCTCAGAGAACGGCCCGTCCAAGGTGGTTACTCGCAAGAAGCTGGACGCCGTCAAGAAGCGAAAGGACCTGGAGTCCGTGCGCGACTCTGTAATGCGGGATGCCCTGCTCAAGCTGTGGGATGACGTGGCAAGAGAAGGCGGGGAAGTGGGGAGTTTCTCAGACCGGGCCGCCAAAGAAGGTGTGCTGCTCGAAAAAGGCCGCCGTCAGACGGTGCGTCGGGTGCGTGTGCTCGATAAACAGACCGTCATACCCATCAAGCGCGGCAAGGGGCACCCTGAGGTCGGAAAACCCTACAAGGGCTACCTGCTAGGGGGCAACGCCTGGGCCGACATGTGGCAGATGCCCGACAAGCAAAAAACCTGGAAGATGGTCGTAGTGCCAACTTTTCATGCCAATCAGCCGGGTTTTAAGCTGGAACAGTTCCGCCCCCACGCCGATGCCAAGAAGCTCTTCAGAATTCAAATCGACGACATGGGAGCCCTGGGCGATGGAGCTGAGCGCCGTATTGTGCGCGTCAGGAAAATCACCAACGCAACATCTGGCGCATTCGTAGTATTGGATGAACACAATCAAGCTAATGTGGCAGACCGTGTAGGAAAAGACATGAAAGAAAATAGGTACTCTGCCCGGCAACTCAAGCAGTTGGGGTTCCGCAAAGTCGGCGTAGACGAAATCGGCCGCGTGCTGGACCCCGGCCCCCGCAACCCATGATTGGCCGCGTCATCGAAATAGCCGGCGAGGGCCGCCACCTCGCCCGCAGCCGTGGCCTGATGACCGTCTCCCAGGACGGCGCTGAGGTCGGGCGCGTGCCCTTGGACGACATCGGCGTCCTCCTCTGCAACGCCCGCGGCCTCACCTACTCCAACGACCTGATGACCGAGCTTGCCCACCGCGGCGCCTCGGTGGTGATGTGCGGCGACAGGTTCCTCCCCGTGGCCTGGGTCTGGCCCTTGGAAGGCCACCACGTCCAGGCCCTGCGGATGCGCCGCCAGTTGGAGGCTGGTCTCCCCCTTCGCAAGCGCCTCTGGCAGGCCCTCGTAAAGGGAAAAATCACCCAGCAGTCCAACGTGTTGAAGCTGCTGGAAGTTTCCGGCGGCAGCCTTGATGCCCTGGCGCAGCGGGTCAAGTCCGGCGACCCCGGCAACGTGGAAGCCCAGGCCGCCAGGCTGTACTGGCCCATGCTCTTCGGCAGGAACTTCAGGCGGGAACGTTTCGGCCCCATGCCCAACCCCCTCCTCAACTACGGCTACACCGTCCTGCGCGCCTCCGCCGCCCGCGCCTTGGTCGCCTCCGGTCTCCACCCCTCCCTGGGCATCCACCACAGCAACCGTACCAACAGCTTATGCCTGGTGGACGACCTCATGGAGCCATTCCGCCCCTTTGTGGACTACGTCGTCTCCGTGCTGGTATCCAACCAGCGCGAGGAAATGACCATCGAGGTCAGGCGCGACCTCGCCTCGGTCCTGGTAATGGACCTCGCTACTGACCGTGGGACCACTCCCCTTCAGACCTGCCTGGAACGCGCCGCCCAGTCCCTGGCCCAGTCCTTCGAGACCGGCAAGCCGGAACTGGTTCTACCCGACCGGCTCATCTCCCGCGGCCTGCCTGCCATTGCCTAGCCGTCATCCCGGCCCTACTCTTTCGTCATTCCGGCCCCCGAGCCGGAATCCAGGGAATCCCCATGCCCAACCGTCTTTCCGGCGGAAGCCGGAATCCAGAAGCGTAATAAACCATCACCTCAATGAGCGCAAGGAAGTGTGTATATCCCCCCTTCGCAAAGCGCAAGGGGGCTAGGGGGATGCCCCGCCCCCACTTTCCAGTCATTCCGGCCCCCGAGCCGGAATCCAGGGAATCCCCATGCGTAACCGTCTTTCCGGCGGAAGCCGGAATCTAGGAACTGGACCCCAGGTTGAAAGACGCCCATGCACCCTCCCAAATTCATGCCCTTGAGAAATTGCCTAAATGTCTCCGTTCTGCCGGGCAGCGGCTGAGGCATTAGGCCGTGCTTTCCGGCTACCGTCTCATGTGGATGATGGTCCTGTTCGACCTGCCGGTCCTCACCGATAAGGAGCGGCGGGCCGCCAATAAGTTCCGCAACTTCCTGATGGACCAGGGTTTCGACCGCTGCCAGTTGTCCGTCTACCTGCGCTTCTGCGCCGGCAAAGAGCAGGCCCAGGTCTATACCAAGCGGGTCCAGGGGGCATTGCCCGAATCAGGCGACGTCCAGATTATCTACTTCACCGACAAGCAGTACGAAAACATCGTCAGTTTCAGCGGGCCAAGGCGGCGACCGGCCAACAATAATCCGGAGCAATTCACCCTGTTTTGACGCCGCTGGGGACGGTTTTTCAAAGGGAAAAAGCTACCCGGCCAAACCTGTCGCCAAGCTGGGCCGGGCACCCTCTATTATAGCCGATGGGAGATCGGGGAGGAACCGCAACGATGTCCGACGGCATCCGGTAGTTGGGCTGATTATAGCCGATGGGAGATCGGGGAGGAACCGCAACGGACCGGGCTGCGCTGCCTAGCATTGCGGAATTATAGCCGATGGGAGATCGGGGAGGAACCGCAACAGCAGTTTCGGGGGTTAGCGTGGGCCGCAAATTATAGCCGATGGGAGATCGGGGAGGAACCGCAACCTCAGATAGTTTTGCTTGTTCGGGCCGTTCATTATAGCCGATGGGAGATCGGGGAGGAACCGCAACTCAGCTTTCTCATGGTCGTGCCATCGGTTCATTATAGCCGATGGGAGATCGGGGAGGAACCGCAACGCGCCAAGTATTAGGGGAAATACGGGCATATTATAGCCGATGGGAGATCGGGGAGGAACCGCAACAGGTTACGGGATACGCTAGGCTTTTACTTTATTATAGCCGATGGGAGATCGGGGAGGAACCGCAACTAGGCTTACTCCGTCTCGATAGTTCTGATTATAGCCGATGGGAGATCGGGGAGGAACCGCAACCCATCGTGTGAGGCATGGTCCGCCAAGGCCATTATAGCCGATGGGAGATCGGGGAGGAACCGCAACCAAATCATCAGGCGCTTGTCCTTGGCCGCATTATAGCCGATGGGAGATCGGGGAGGAACCGCAACGGTCCTCATGTGGCACCCCGCGCCGGCCGGATTATAGCCGATGGGAGATCGGGGAGGAACCGCAACTTCACCGCGGTGGTAGCCGCACTGGGCGATATTATAGCCGATGGGAGATCGGGGAGGAACCGCAACCTCCTGTGTGACTTTAAGGATTGGCCAGCGATTATAGCCGATGGGAGATCGGGGAGGAACCGCAACTGGATTATGAGCCGGGGTTCAAGCTGGTCCATTATAGCCGATGGGAGATCGGGGAGGAACCGCAACGCTACAATCAGCGTCCCCACGGTTAGCGACATTATAGCCGATGGGAGATCGGGGAGGAACCGCAACTAAAGGTCGTGATGCCTGTGCTCCGGTCCATTATAGCCGATGGGAGATCGGGGAGGAACCGCAACTAGCTGGCCGGTCAAGGTCTCGACGGCCTGATTATAGCCGATGGGAGATCGGGGAGGAACCGCAACTAGCTGGCCGGTCAAGGTCTCGACGGCCTGATTATAGCCGATGGGAGATCGGGGAGGAACCGCAACTAGCTGGCCGGTCAAGGTCTCGACGGCCTGATTATAGCCGATGGGAGATCGGGGAGGAACCGCAACACCGGAATGGTGATGAGCCTTACCCTGGCCATTATAGCCGATGGGAGATCGGGGAGGAACCGCAACGCATCGCGATGACTATGGTCCCTGCCTTATTATAGCCGATGGGAGATCGGGGAGGAACCGCAACACGGCCTGATGAAGACGCCAGCAGCAAGTAGAGAAGAAGCCCTGGGCGCTGAACGGAGGAGATTGCGTAAACCCCGCCGCAGGCCGGAGAAATTCAAGACCCGTCGTGGGTCTGGTCGATGCGGACTATGTCGGCCTGAATCACCGCCATGGCCTGCATCATCCGTTGCAGCGTCTCATCCCGGCGCGCGCTGGAATCTTGTAGTTGACGGACAGCCTCATCCGTTCCACGGACTGCTTCATCCGTTCGCTGGACCGCTTCATCCATTCGCCGGACCGCTTCATTCATTCGTCGTACAGCCTCAATCATTCGCTCCACCGCTGCTCTCGTTCGCTTCTGGTCCTCATCTATCAGCGCAATCATGTCGGTGGCGTACCGGGTGAATTCTTCCAGGTTGCCGATCCGGTCTTCCATGCCAGCCTTGCCCTCCACTTCCGCGGTTCCCTTGGCGGTCGCGCCCTGCGGGTGTCAGAACAGCATTATAGCCCATGACCCGGCTGGGAAAAACACAACCATGTCACCCCGAACCATACCCCACTGCTCCCCCGACCTACCCCCACTGTCACCCCGAGCGCAGCCGAGGGGTCTAAAGCCCTTGCCCGCCGCGCATCTTTCCTCTCCGTCCGCCGCGTGCCTTCTCCACCCGTTCGCCCTGAGCGTGTCGAAGGGCAAACCCACACCCCGGAAAATGCCCCCAATCCTGTCTATCCCATCAATCCCATGAATCCCAGTTCAGACCGCCACTGACATTTCCTCGTTGACGCACCCCAGGCCCAGGCCATAAGCTAGTATCATGTCGTTTGCACCTCAACCACCAACCCGCAAGGGCGTGCCTGCCGGCCCGCTGCCGGAATCATCCCTGTCCCTTCTATCGAGGGCCGAATACCCCGCGGCGACACCGGATTCGCCGGAAAGGCGAAATGGGACCCAGTGGGACGGAAGTAAAAATTTTAGCCATTAACGAGTCCAACCTGTAATGTCGCAAAATGTCCCAGAATGTCCCAGCCGCAAGAAAACCCCTTGAACCGAGACACATTGCCGGCTCCCCAGGCCCCAAATGAGAGCGAATGAGGGGAACCATGCCGCCGCCGGCGTAGCCCTGAGGTTTCCTCTAAATTCGCTGGCGGGTACAATAGTGGCATCCTGGGCTTCCCCCAAGGAGGGTTCGCAATGGCAGAAAACGGCGCCGCCGAGAGGGACTTCGTCCTGAGGAGCGCGCGGGAAAACGACGTCAAGTTCGTCCGCCTCTGGTTCACCGACATATTGGGTAACCTCAAGGGCTTCACCATCGACGTAGACGACCTGGAAGACGCCATTGAGCAGGGCGTGGGCTTCGACGGCAACGCCATTGAAGGCTTCGCCCGTATCGGTGAGAGCGACATGCGGGCCTTTCCCGACCCCTCCACCTTCGCCGTGCTGCCGTGGAGGCCCCGCCAGAACGCCGTGGCCCGGATGTTCTGCGACATCCGCTCCCCCAGCGGCGACCCCTTCATCGGCGACCCCAGATACGCCCTCAAGCGCAACCTGGAAAGGCTGGCCCAAGCCGGGTTCACCTACTACGTCGGTCCCGAGTTGGAGTATTTCTACTTCCGCGACTCCGATTCCGCCCAGCCCCTGGACTCCAGCGGGTACTTCGACCAGCTCTCCAGCCAACCCGCCAACGACCTGCGCCGGGACACCGTGCTCAACCTGGCCGACATGGGCATTCCCGTCAAATACTCCCACCACGAAGGGGCGCCCAGCCAGCACGAGATAGACCTCCAGTACACCGACGCCCTGACCATGGCCGACAACGTCATGACCGCCAAGCTGGTCATCAAAGAACTGGCCCAGCAGCGGGGCGCCCATGCGTCGTTCATGCCCAAGCCCATTGCCGGCAAAAACGGCTCAGGCATGCACACCCACCAGTCCCTGTTCCGAGGCAACAAGAACGCCTTTTTCGACCACGACGACGACCACCGCCTGTCGCTCGTCGGCAAACGCTTCATCGCCGGGTTGCTCCGCCACGCCCCCGAAATCACCTTGGTGACCAACCAGTGGGTGAACTCCTACAAGCGCCTGGTCCCCGGCTACGAAGCCCCCGTATACGTGTCCTGGGCCCACGTGGACCGCTCGGACCTGGTCCGGGTGCCCTCATACAAGCCGGGCTACGAGAATTCCATGCGCGTCGAATACCGCGCCCCAGACCCCGCCTGCAATCCCTACCTGGCCTTCAGCGCCATGCTGGGCGCGGGAATGCGCGGCGTCGAGGAAGAGTACCCGCTGCCGCCCCAGGTGGAGGGCGACGTCAACGCCATGACTCACGACGAGCGCCTGGCCCGGGGCATCAAGACCCTGCCGGGGAGCCTCAGCGAAGCCATAGCCGAGGCCGAAGACGGAGAACTTCTCAGGAACACCCTGGGAGAACACATCCTGAACAGCGTCATACGCAACAAGCGAATGGAGTGGGAAGAATACCGGGCCACCGTCACCGACTACGAAGTCGCCCGCTACCTCCCGACACTCTAGCCCCGCCGCCGCTCCCTGGATTCGGTTCCGAGCCGGAGTGATGGGGTTAGCTGGGTGCCGTCCTCGCCGCCAACTAGATATTAGCTTACTTGATATACAAAAGTAAGCTCGGATGAGCAGTCATAGATATTAATAGTGCCCAATGCGTAGTATTCCGCATCGTATCCACGTATATCTCTTGCTGTGAAGTCTACTCTAATTATCCTGTCACCTGAAGAGCCACCTCTGTCTGCAATATTAGTTTTAATATTACGCATACTGTGAGGCACTATTTCTCCATATATGCGTATGAGGCCTATAAAGCTCTCATGGTCTCCACTAAAACTTAGGCAGTGCTCTCCTTCTACTGATTCATCTACTGCACTATTTTCATTGTCATTGCTGTTATCAGCAGTTATAAATCCTATGATAAACAGCAGTACCATGCCCCCAATAATTACAAGGCATCCAGTCTTTAGTGGTGACTGCAAACAAGGCCCCCTCGCAACAAAGAGTTGTGGAGACTTAGCCGGTCACCAAAACCCAGCGCAGATTACGAGGGGACATGAAGCACAACCCCTTGTAAATCTGCGCAAATTGGCTACTGTATGACCGGCTAAGTCGAGGGGAGTATAGCTATAAGTTACCTCTAGTGTCAATCAAATTGAGGCACTACCGTGCTTTGATCCCTCCTTGATTCGCTGGTTGGCCGGCTCTTACACTGTGAAGGGGAAGCGTACCTAGGTTGGTAAGGCTACAGACCGAATTTCGCAATGATTCCTTTGAGTTCTGTCTTCGTTTCCTCGTCCAAGGGCGTTTGGAGCAATTGGTCAATGATAGGTTTCGCTCCGTGCCACATAAACTTTTCGGCGTCCGCCTCGCCAAGTCGGATTAGTAGCTTCGCGAGTGAACACGGATACCTAGAGGGTATGTCAGAGTCGGTAAGCCCGAAGAGCAGGTGATCCGGCGGCATCGGCACCACAAGCATATTGAGCGCTAACCCGACTGCCTCCGGGTAGACCGCCGTTAGGCTGTTGGTCCACTCGAGCATCATCTCTATTTCCTTATGGTCCAGTGGCGCTGGAATACCGTCAAGACGATTTTCCCAGTATCCTCTGAGCCAGGTGTTCCACCATTCTAGTTGTGCGGGCTCGTCCAGAGACCGTAGGTGGAATACGATTTCACGTGTAAATTGTTGCCTGACGTCCTGGTCGGTGCCTGCTATTAGTTTGGTAATCCATTGGTCGGAAGGGCCGGACACAAACCAAGTGAGCAACGAGGTGTATCTCGTGATAAATCTTTGTTTCGTTGCTGGCGTCATCCTGTCGTCGATGTATTTGACTGTTTCTAAGAACGGGTCTCTTAGCAGTTCGGCGACCGTTGGGTTGAATTGCGACGCGTACGATATGCCTTCCCATGCGCTTTCGAATTCTTGGTGGTTACGTTCCAGTAGTGGTATCAAGTTTCGCTTAGACCACTCTTCGTCCACCGCCGTTAGAAACGAAATTTGTGAAGTGAATATTACCCTGGCAAGCTTTCCAGGCAATTCGTGGTCCGCCATTATCGTCGCCAGTACATCCTGGTATTCGATACTGAGCGCTGCCGGCAACGCCCTTTGGTGTTTCCTCCATAGGGCGATGCTATGCAGCCAGAATTGAGCGAGCCTTCCTGAAAGGTGGTTCATGGCTTTGGTAAGCCAATCTACTTCTTCTTGAACTCCTCCGACGTATCGAGTTATTTCGGGTGCGTCAACCGTGCCTGCATAACTATGCAATTTCATGGCGATAGCGTTGGCCTGGGAAAGAAATTCTGAGATCTTCGAGCCAGTGAATTTTGGGGCTATGCTGCATATTGCATCGGCCATCTCCCTAGTGTGATTTAGGCATAGCTCGTCGTTATCGAGACAGTCCAGAACTTGGCGAATGTCATCCTCATCTAACTCCGCGTTCGCCCAAGCACTCATAAGACAAGGCCAGAGGTCAGCATCCCACCGGCCCATACTGGCCATTTCACGCGCCAAATTGAAACCCCAATCAAAGTTTTCCTGCGCAGCTTCCTTAACAGTAGTCAACAAACCTACTCTGCTGCCACTGTCGAGAAATACCGTTGGTTGATATTCAAGTAACTCCGTCAACAATTCTTTCGCAGGTTTCGCTAGTAGTTCCTCAACTGACAGAGGGCTACTAGCTCGTGTCCATGTTCCTGTCGTCCAATGCATCAGGAGGTCCGGATGCTCGCGTTGGAGAAATTCCGGGTAGCGAATAAGGATGGCTTCCACAGCTTGTTTAGCCTGAGAGCAATCCGGATCAGCGTCCAATAGCCAGTGCAGCCATGTGAAACGGCTATAATCCTCCTCGCCCTCTTTGTGCTCATCCTCTTGGTTTGGTCGCCTAAACGACTGGATAGCCTGGATAAGAGTCTCTCTCACTGCAAAGCCCGCTTTTGGATATGCTTTGCCAATCGCTTGGAAGATTTCATGATGGGTAACTATGTCATGCAAGTTACAATGCTCCAGCAGCCAGGATATTTTCTCGTCTGCTGGCATATCAATCCACGACAGTGCGTGAATCGCCAGTCGGCGTAGCAGCGGTGCTTCTGAGTCGTTGTAGCGTTCAGACCACGACTTCACCATATCCGGTTGGTTGACAGCAAGCCATTCGAGGCAGTCCCTTGCAATGTCTATAAGTGCATCAACGCCTCGAGGATATTTGTCCTGTTCGTGGGGTTCGATAGCGGAGCGCGATAACGTGTCGGAATCCAGTAGGCGCTTACCTTCCCATGCGTTTATTAACGAGTGACGCTCTTCCAATCTAAAGGCGGTTTTCTCGAGCAGCGATTCAGCTATTTTCGGCAAGTTGGGTTTCAGGCACTTCTCCCATAAGGGTTGGATGTGGTGGTCAAAGAGGTCTGAGTTGCGTCTGAAAGACCGCGGGTTGGTTATGCCGCGGCTTTCTGTCATCGAGTCGTAGATTTGCAACAAATTGACCAGCAACCCTTGGCTGGCGCAGTTTTCGGCCATCTTCTCCAACAGGATATACTTGGAAAAATCCGAGGGAGCTGCGCTTAACAAGAAATGGGCCCATCGGGAAAGGGTCCGTTCATCCGCCTGGCGTTCAGCGCCTACGCCCATCTGCCACGTAATCTTATTCCACAACGCCGGATTGAGCCTTGGACCGTGGCGTTCTATAAGAGAAAACAGTGCCTTGGGTTCCTTAGCGGCAAAGCTGCCCAACCACGCGGCCAGCAAACTCTTTTCTTCTGTAAGGTCGCCGTAGGAAAACAGGGCATCGAGATAATTGCGATTGTCCAGCCAATCGACCCATTCCAGCGATTTCGCTTTCTCAATGAAAAAGCGGGTATATACCGGATCGGCGAGGGCATGTTCTATTACGCCAACGGATTCTTCATCAAGGGGTGGCGGCCCGGAGGCAATACTGGTGATTTTTTGTTGCCAGTCTAGTATGCCGCGTCGTAAGTAATTTGCGAGGCCTGATACCGCCTCGAACAGTCCGCTGTAGTCGTCCTCGTCCTCTTGTGGGAATACAATGGGATATATGCCCAAATTGCGCCAACGCTCCGGCTCATCGCTCCGACTGCCAACAAGGGCATAGCGCCGGTCGCTGTCATCCCTTGGCAGAGATGGAGTCAAGTACGTCATTATCGTGTCATTGTGGCTGTAGCCCACGAACAGTACGATGTGCCTTGCAAAAAGGTCTACCAGGAAGCGTCGCGCCCAACCGTCGGATTCGGTCAGGTAAGCCCGGCCAAAGTCTTGACTGGTGAGCACCATTTCTTCAGGTTCGGTCACCGACCCGTGGACATGCACAATGCCCCGAAATCGCCGGCCGTAGGGCAGTGCCGGGGCTAGGAACACTCTTGATGAGGTGCCTAGCTCTTTGGCGGACTGCTCAAACAGCAAATCGAAATTGGTGGTGACGATTCGCACATCTTCGGGTCTCCTGACCAATTTCAGCAGGTCGCGGTGAAGTTCCGTCGGCTCAGGATTGTGCTTCTGCAACAGTTCCGCAGCGCGTTTGTGGACATCGGCGCCAGTGGTTTTCAATCGATTCAAGAACCGGTCTTCCGGCTCTTGCTCGTCGATAGCATGTCCGCTTCCTTCGGATATTTGGTGGGTGAGCTTGGGGAAGTCCGGCAAGTTGGCTGGGGCTCCCATGGAGACGCCGGCGCCGGCAAAAATAACCAGATCACTGTCACGTAGGGCGTTCAGCAACTGGTCCGGGAAATTGACACCTTTGATGTTCATCTACCTCGACCGCTCCTTTGCAATCACCCCTTCCTCCCACCCTGTACGTGATTCGGAAATCTTGTCCAAACGCCCGCCGCTTGGCTCTTCAAGCACCTTGTAGCTTTACAAGACTTCCGCGAGAATATCTACCCCACTTCCACGGAAACCCCGCGCTCCATCGACTCGTAAGCCTTCAGCACCACCGACAGCGCCGCAATCCCCGCCTCGCCAGAGGTCAGCGGTTCCCTCCCTTCCAGGATGCTGCTCCGAAACTCCCGTACCATTGGGACCAACCCGTAATGGGCGGGTTCCAGCGCCACCGTGCGCTGTTCCCGGCCGTCATCCCACGTCAGCGTAAGTTGTTCCTCGCCGTCACCCGACGCCAGCCGGAACGCGCCCATTTCAAAGTACAGACGCCCCCGCATCCCCGATACGGATACCCACTGCGGCCCCGGACTCTTGGCCGCGGTCCAGGAATGGTTGACTACCCCCACCACACCGTCGGCTGTCTTGGTCACGATCACCGCGCCGTTCTCGACCTCTCCGGCTGCTGGGCCGGCCGGCAGAGAGGCGGCGAACACCTGCCGTGGCATGCCCGACAGGTAGACCAGGATGTCCACCTTGTGAATCCCGCCGTCTATCAGCACCCCGCCTCCGCTCGAACTGCGTTGGCCCCTCCATTCTTCGGAGACCATTGCCGCTTCTTCCTGGAGCTGGACCAGCCGCAGGTCGCCCAGGGCGCCTGATTCAATAATCTCCCTGGCCTTGCGCACCCCGGTCATGAAACGGTAGTTCTCAGCGACCATGAGTGTCACGCCCGCCCGCCGCGCCTCCGCCACCATGTCGCGGGCCTCTTCAATAGACAGGGCTATGGGCTTTTCCACCAAGACGTGCTTGCCGGCCCGCGCCGCCATGACGGCCTGTTCCCGGTGCAAGTGGTGGGGCGTACAAACGTACATGGCCTGCACCCTCGGGTCCGCCGCGGCCTCCTCGTATGAGCCGAAGGCCCCGCTGCCGCCGTAGGCCTCCGCAAAGGCTTGGGCGCGGCCCAAGTCCCTGCTGGCAAAGAACAACTCCACCTCGCCCCTCATATACCCCATTGCCCGAGCAAAGGTCTTGGCGAAACTGCCGCATCCCACTACGCACAACGACAGCTTTATGCTTTGGCTCCCGCGCGGCAACTTAGTTCACCCGCCTCACTGCCAGTGTATATTCCGCTTCCTGACGCGTCTTCGGCGCCACGGCGGCTACCGCCACCACCAGCTTCTCCGACTCCGCAGGCGCGGCAATGACCACCGAACCCGAATTGCTCTCGTCCAACCGCATCTGAGTCACTCTATTGACCTGCCCTGCCTCGATCACTTGCACGATATAGTCCTGCTCCACGCTGTTGTCGGTAAGCGCGAACCCTTCAGCGGTCCATCCATCCAAGTCCATCGAAACGCCCAACTCTGGGATGGAAACACCTCTCACGCAAATCCCGGAACCGTGTATCGCATCGTCGGTAACATAGTGGAACCGCAGCAGGACTTCCTGCCCCGCGTAGCGGGTGAGATCGACGCTTTCGTCGATCCAGCCGCGGCTGTCGCCAGTATAGCCCATCCCAAAGTTGTTCCCGATTGGATTATCAGCCGAGGTATGAGGCGTCTCCAAGATATCCCACCTCTTTCCGCCATCCACTGATACTTCCAGATACCCGTAGTCCCAGTCTTCTTCTACCTCGAACCATATCTGGTATTCCAGAGTAGCCCGGCCCAACGCTGTTAGGTCCACCGGCCTAGTCAGCGTGGAACTAATGGAATCCCCCAGGTTGCTCCACCAGCAGCCTCTGGAGTCTACTTCCACTGGCAGCAGCCGGTTCTGCGCTGGCGCATTGAACTGTATCTCCAACGGCTCGTCGAAAGAGTCCAACGTCGCATATTCCACGGCGTATTGCGGGATGCGCGATCTCAACGCCGAGAAATTGGTGATGGACCTGGTGCGTCCAATTCCCACCTCCAGCGCGGAGTAGCCGTAGACGCCATGGTCTTCATCCAGCACGTTGGCTGCCGCCCAGTCCCCGAATAAGTCCGAGAAAGTAGCTCCGTGACCGGAGCTTTGCAAGTAGGCGTCGACCCCCGCAATGCCGTCCGCCGGCTCTTCCAGCAGCGGCCTCACGTTGCTGAAGTCCCCATAGTGATCGACAAGGTAATGCATGAACAGGGAAGCAGCCCCGTAGTTCGCTCTCGAGCCCACTGGCGACAGCGGCCAGTGCACCACTGAAGTCGGTGGAGACCGCAAAAAGCGGTAGATGCTGGACTGGCCGAACCCGGCAACGGTTACCGCCACCTCCGCAAGCCCCTCGTTGACCCACGTTTCTTCGGAAGGGTCGGCATTCCAGTGCACCGCGTGCTGCAGTTCATGGGTCAGTACTTCTAGATACGCCGGAGAGTCCACGGGAATCGCTTCGGCGTTGATGTATATCATTTCTCGTTCATTGCTGAACGGCCTGATGCTGGTGGGATACTCGTCGGTGGAACTGAAATAGCCTCCTACCCCCCTCAACCGGGCGTTGACTATGTTCAAGTGAGGATCGTTGTCCACCCCCGGCGTCCACTCGCGGCCGAAGGCGCTGGCGATCTTGGGGTAAATCTCATCCTCGAAACGCTCGGCAGTCCGTTCCAGGGCGGCCTGGCGAACAGGCAGCCCCTCCTCGAAATACCAGTAGGCGTGGGGCGTCACCAACCGCAACTCGAACCTGCTGGAATACACCTCCAAGTCCAATATGTCCACCAGCCAGAATGTGTCCTGTCTACCCGCGGCATAGCTCACCGGCGCAGGATTCACCACCCTGTCTCCATCTCCCACGTCGACCCCTTTGAGTTCGGCCGTCAGCCGGTACAGGTCCCGCTCCGGAGGTTCTGGGAACCTAGTACCCGGGAACCGCTCCGGGATTGCGGACGCCGGAGTTGGGGCGGCGGCGGCCAACGACTGCGACGGCGTTACCGGTATTGAGGTAGCTAAGGGCGCGGGAGAGGTCGGGAGGACTGTAGAAACTACAGTATCCGCCGCCGTCTCGGTTGACGGGGTATCGGTCTGGGTAGGAGCAGCTAACGGGGTCGCGGCGGGCCCACTGGCGTCATTGCACCCGGCCAGCAGGACGGCCAGGAGAATGACGGGTATGTAGTGGTAAGGGCGCATTCCCCGTCGATTCATCAAGCCGCCGGATTCCCCAGTGACTTGTGCCGGTTTCCAGCAGCGGCCAGCCCTACGCCTCCAGCCGGTTGAACCGGTTCATGGCGGCGTCTATGCCCTCTGCCAGCCAACACTCCATCGCCGTCACCGCAACCTGTACGGCAGGGTCGACAACCTCGGATTCCTCGCTGGAGAACCGTCCAAGTACGAAATCAACCGGGTCTTCTTCCAAGGCTGGTTGGCCAATCCCCAGGCGCATCCTGGGAAACTCAACAGTGCCTAGGGCGGATATTATGGACTGCACCCCCCGGTGCCCGCCGTCGCTGCCGGACCGGCGAATGCGCAGGCGGCCCAGGGGCAACTCCATGTCGTCGTAGACCACCATGATTTCCTCCAGGTCGGCGCCGAAACGGGTCTGCAAATAGGCGACGCATTCACCGCTGTTGTTCATGAAGTTACGCGGCTTGGCCAGCGCTACGTCCTGACCGGCGTGGACGCCCTGCCCCAGGACCGCCTTGGCCCGCCGCTCCTTGATGGGAATCGACCACTTTTCGGCCATCAGGTCCACGCAGCGGAACCCCAGATTGTGCCTGGTGCCCCGGTACTTCAGCCCCGGGTTGCCCAGGCCGATGATCAGGCGCATGCCCAGCCCAGTAACCGGCGCGCCGGGGCCGCCATCGGCGCCGTCCGGGATGCACTCCGCGTTAAGGTCAACCCTGGGTCTCCACAGGCTCGGCCGGCGCGGCGGATGCCGCCTCCAGATATTCCAGGAATGCCTGCTCCTCCAAAACGGCGGTGCCCAGTCGCTGGGCCGCATCCAGCTTGGAGCCCGGAGACTCTCCCACTACCAGGTAGTCGGTCTTGCGGGTGACCGAGGACGTGACGCTGCCGCCCAGGGACTTGATCCTGTTTTCGGCTTCCCGCCGCGGAAACGATTCCAGGGTCCCGGTAACGACAAAGGTAAGGCCCTGCAGAGGTTGCGGGCCTGTCGCCGCTTCGGCGGCCTCTTGGTGCAGCCTCACTCCTGCTTGCCGCAGTTTGTCGATGACCTCGCGGTTGCGTGGCACCCTGAAATATGCGGCGACGCTCTCGGCAATCTTGGGCCCTATTCCGGGGATCTCGGTCAACTGCTCTTCGGTTGCTCCGGCTAGCTGGTCCAGGTCGGCGTAACGCTGCACTAACAGGTCGGCGACCTCCGACCCCACGTGAATAATCCCCAGGGCAAACACCAGCCTGGGCAACGGGCGAGTCTTGCTGGCTTGGATGTTGTCGACTATCTTGGTCGCCAGCAACTCACCCATGCGCTCCAGTTCCAGCAGTTGCTCTTTCTGCAGGAAGTAAAGGTCTGCAATGTCGCTGACCAGTCCATTGTCAATGAGAATGCGGCACCACTGCTCGCCCAAGCCGTCGATGTCCATGGCGCCCTTGCCGACGAAGTGCTTGAGCAACTCGAAAAACTGGGCCGGGCAGGCGGTATTGGGGCAGCGGTGCATCGCCTCAGTTTCCGGCTTAACGACCTCGTTGCCGCACACCGGACAGTTTGACGGCATGGCGAACACCGTTTCACGGCCGTCGCGCCGGTCTAGGACAGGCCCGACGACGTGGGGGATCACGTCCCCCGCCCGTTCGATGTTCACCCAGTCGCCGATGCGCACGTCCTTGCGGTGGATGTCCTCTTCGTTGTGCAACGATGCCTGCTTCACCGTGGCTCCGCTGACTATCACTGGCTCCAGGATTGCGTACGGGTTGAGGCTGCCGGTTCGGCCCACGTTGATGCCGATATCCAGGAGCTGGGTTACCGCTCGCTGGGCCGGAAACTTGAAGGCAATGGCCCACCGGGGCTCCCGCCCCACGACGCCCAACGCCGATTGCAAGGCGAAGGGGTCCACCTTTATCACGACCCCGTCCACCTCGTAAGACAGGTCGTGCCGCCGTTCCAGCCACGACTGGTAGAAGTCGTAGACCTCCTCTAAAGTACGGCACAGCTTGTTATGAGGGTTGATTCGGAATCCCAGGGACTTCAGCCATTCCAGGGACTCCCACTGACCGTTGGGCCCTAACTGGCCCTCTACACCGCCCAGGCTATAGACCCAGATCTGCATGTTGCGAGAGGCGGTCACGTTGGGGTCCAACTGCCGGATACTTCCTGCCCCCGTGTTCCTGGGGTTGGCGTAGAGGGGCTCCCCCCGTTCCGCCCGTTCCTCGTTAAGACGCCTGAAGGACTCCAGGGGCATATAGACCTCGCCCCGCACTTCCAGGCGCGCCGGCGGCTGGCCCTGCAACGCAATGGGTATGCTGCGGACGGTGCGAAGGTTCTGGGTTACGTCCTCCCCCACCTGACCGTCGCCCCTGGTGGCTCCCTGGGTCAACACGCCGTCCTCGTAGACCAGGTTCACCGCCAGCCCGTCGATTTTCAACTCGCACACCAGGTCGAAGTCGGCGTCGTCCAACAGGCCCTTGACGCGGCGGTGCCAGGTCTGCAGTTCTTCCAGGTCAAAGGCGTTGGCCAGGCTGAGCATCGGCGTGGTGTGCTGCACCTGGGCGAACCCCTCTGTAGGCTTTGCCCCTACTCGCTGCGTGGGCGAGTCCGGGCCGACCAACTCGGGATGCTCTTCCTCCAGCCCGCGCAACTCCCGCATAAGGGCGTCATAGTCGCCGTCACTGACCACCGGATCATCCAGGACGTAGTAACGGTGATTGTGGTAGTTGAGTTCGTCGCGCAGCCGCGCCGCCCTCTGACGAACGCCGTCCTCAACCATTGGCCTTGCTACTCGAAGACAAGTTTGTCACCACGGAATATGATACTACGCCGCTGAAATCGCTCTCGGCTCGCCGGATGAAGAGCGGCTTACGAAGGACTAGCCTGCCGCCGCCCCGACTCTGCCGAGGGCTTCCCGGACAGTAGTTTTTTGGCTTCATCGATGGAGGGATTGGGCGATGGATCTATGCCTCGGAGCAAAGCCAGGTAATAGCTTACATAGTCGCCCAGAATCAGCATGTTCATAAGCTGGCTAAGCGGCGGCCCTTCATCTGCTTGCAGCCTATGGCATAAGATATTGTTGCGCTCAAGGAGCTCTGCGACAACCGCGTAGCGCTGCTGTTGGCCGCGGTCGAGACCGTGGGGTTCCAGCAGCAGGGCCACAGCCCGTTCCTTAATGGAAAATGTGGTGGGGAACGCTTCCACCGAGTTGTGCAGCATTTCAGGAATGGTCTCATAGTAGGCCCAGGCTTTGGCGTTCTCGTTGAACTGCGATTTCCAGCGGCGGGCTACGCCCTCGAACAGGCCGCCGCCGTACACCAGAATCAGCCTGTCTCTCAGCCCCATCGCCAGCTGCTTCGCCGGGTTTTCCGCCGTCGGGACGTCCTCCTTCAGGACGGCGATCTTCCGGCAAAGGGACTCCAAGGTCAGGTCGACCTCGACGTCGGTCAAGGGCAACAGCCCCAGCCGTTCCAGAACGCCAAGCAGGAGCATCAGGTTGTAGCCCACCGCGGAGCGGGGCTCCATCGGCGCCTCAATGCTAAGCATAGCCGCCGAGTCCCGCCGGGCTTTTGCCGCCAAGGCGCCGCCGCCGGTTATGGCTGCCGCTCTGGCCGGACTTTTGCGCACCTGGTCCCAAAGGGAAAGGGTCTCTTTGGTGTTGCCGGAATAGCTGCAGGCAATAAACAACGTCCGTTCAGACATATAGTGCGGCAGGGCCAAGTCCCTCACAACCAGTACCGGAACGCTGCCCCTAGCCGCCGCCAGACCCGCGGCCAGGTCTCCGGCGATGGCCGACCCGCCTACGCCGCCGATAATCACCTTGTCGCTATCAGCCCAGTCACTTGGCAAAGGAGCGGTCCTCGCCTGCCGCCAGGCCGCCAGGCAATGGCTCGGAAGGTCCCTGAGCCGTTTCCGGAGACCCGAGGGGTCCAGTTCAGGATATATTTCCGGGTCGTCGAGATTATGTTGCATTTGTCGAGGCATAGTATCGCTGGTTAGAACCTTGCTCCAACGCCATCGGCAGCGCCGGTGCCTAACGTCCCACGGAGATTCGTCACCGTGCGGCCGGCCGCCGGGGTGTAATGCAGGCCCGCGCATCTGTGGGCATCTTCCAGCGGCCATTATATCCCGTCCTCTGGCCCGCTCCAACTTTGGAGACGAGGAGAGGCGAGGCATTGAAGAAGCGGCCCCTCCAGGCCGGCGGTTGTCTTGACTTTGCATAGGCCACTATCTAGAATCTCCCAAGATTCAGGTGGGCGGCACTGCGCCGTGAAGTAGACGGAATTGCCAACGTTACTCCTCTTCCGCTGTGATGCCGTCAGCTTCCCGTTAACTCCCCTCATGCAGACCAAGACAGACTTTCATGCCGGTTTACCGGGGTGCGTTGGTCGATGACAATAAGGAAACTCGGCGACGCGTTGCTCAGGCGCCCGGCAGCCAGATCCCTGCTCCTGCTGCTCATGCCGGGCCTCTCACTGAAGCGCTGGCTATGCCTTGGGATAATCGGCCTTGCGGCCGTCACCAGCGGCGTAATATTTGCCCTCGAACTGTCGCTGGGCCCGGACTTTAACTCCTTCATCGATACGCTGAGCCTTCGCGACGCGGCCCCCGCGGTTCGGGGAGTGGTGTTCGTTGTTGTTGGCGTTGCCGCCATCGGCATTGCAGTTTCCGGCCTGGCGGCCTCCCCCGCGGCAGCCCGCTTGCGAGAACGCCGGGGCAACTTCCTGGACTCTTTGTACGTCGAGCGGGTGCTGAGCGGCGGACCAAAGGTCGTCGCAATTGGCGGCGGCAGCGGCCTGCCCAACCTGCTCCGAGGACTGAAGCACTACACCACCAACCTCACCGCCTTGGTCACCGTGGCAGACGACGGCGGCAGCTCGGGCAGGCTGCGTTCCGAACTGGGGATGCTTCCCCCCGGCGATATCCGCAACTGCCTGGTCGCCCTGGCGGATTCAGAAGCCGTGATGCAAGAGCTGATGGACTACCGTTTCTCCACCAACGGGCAGTTGGACGGGCACAGCTTCGGCAACATACTGATCGCGGCGTTGGCCAGCATCGGTGGCGATTTCTACAAGGGCGTCGAGGCTGCCGGAAGGCTGCTGGCCGTCCGCGGCAGGGTGATTCCCTCCACGTTCACTGACGTTACCCTGGTGGGCAGCACCGTATCCGGAAGGCAACTGATCGGGGAGTCCAGCATCGGCACGTCCGCAGAGCGGCTGCGGTCCTTGGCGCTGGCTCCATCCGATGCTCCGGGGCATCCCGACGCCGTCAAGGCCATCGAAGAAGCGGACCTGATTATCTTGGGCCCAGGCAGCCTCTTTACCAGCATCGCACCCAACCTCCTGGTTCAGGACATTTCAAGCGCCATCTCGCGGTCCAGAGCGTTGAAGATGTACATCTGCAATGTCGCCGGCGAGCCCGGCGCCACCGTGGGATACTCGGTCGCAGACCACCTGAACGTCGTCCGCCACTATATCGGCGAAGCAGTACACGTCGTTATCGCCAACAGCAACGTTGCCCAGTCCGGCGACTCCGACGCCCTTGAACTGGTGCCCCACCAGGCTGGCTGGGACGACGATGCCATTTACCTTTCGGCGGATGTCATCGACGAGGAACAGCCCACGCGGCATGATCCAGACCGGCTCGCGTCCGCCATCAGTGAGGCCTATCAGAAGCACAGGGGCAAACGTCGCAGCGTGCCCCGCCTACGCCGCTACCTGCAGCAGCCCCAGTTTCAAGCCGATGGTTCCCGCCGTCTAAAGGTCGGATAATCGTCAATCGACTACACTCTATGGGGTTGGGCGCTCCGTCCAACCGGGCCAGTCCCCTGGTCAATGCAGGGTGAAACAGATTGTCTGCTCGGGTAACACGGGCGCCCCCGGAGAGACCAGGACCACCGCATCTTTCCCTGGTCATCCCCACCTACAACGAGGCGGAAAACCTGCCCCGGTTAGTTGAGCGGGTATACAACGCGTTGGAAGGTTACAGCTTCGAGCTTATCGTCGTGGACGACGACAGCCCCGACGGCACCGCAGCGGTTGCCAACGAGCTTAGCCGTGACTTTCCCCTGAAGCTGGTGGTCAGAACCGGCCAGCGGGCCCTGGCAACGGCGGTGCTTGCCGGATTCCACCGCGCAACCGGCCGGGTCCTGGGCGTGATGGACGCCGACCTTCAACACCCCCCGGAATACCTCACTCAAATACTGGCGGCCATCGACCAGGGATTTGACCTGGTAATCGCCAGCCGCTACAGCCAAGGCGGAGCCGACCAAGGCAGCATTGTCCGTAGATGCATGTCCAAGTCGGCGGCCCTGCTGACCAGGACAGTCGTCAGTCCCGCCAGAAAGACTCCCGACCCCCTCTCCGGGTTCTTCCTGCTGCGCAGAGAGGTCGTGGACGGCGTGGAGTTGAAGCTGGTGGGCTACAAGATACTCTTGGAGGTGCTTGTCCGGGGTAAAGCCCGCCAGGTTACTTCCCTGCCCTATGCATTTGAGCGGCGGCTGGCAGGCAATAGCAAGTTCAATTTGAATGAGCAGGTGAGGTCTTTGGTGCACATACTGCGGCTGGCGTTTGCCGGACTCCGGCGCGGGGACCTGTTCAGCCGGGTTGAGAGAAAGGGGGACGGCTAACCTGCAGCCCCGGAGGCAACCCCCTAGGCGCCGCCGTCAACGGCCCGGCGTTCCATCATCGAGACCTTGTCCAGACGCCGGAGATGGCGCTCTTCCCCGCTGAACCGGGCCTCCAGGAAAGCCGTCGCCAGCTCCTTGGCCACCTCGATCCCCACTACCCTGCCTCCCAGGCACAGCACGTTCATCTTGTCGTGTTCGACACCCTGGTGGGCTGAATAGACGTCGTGACAGACCGAAGCCCGTATCCCCGGCACCTTGTTCGCCGCTACCGAAGCTCCAACTCCGCTCCCGCAGATTAGTATCCCCCGCTCCGCCTGGCCCGACGCCACCGCCTGCGCTGCCGCATCCACGAAGTCTGGGTAGTCATCGTCCGGGTCCAGGCCGTGGGCGCCCAAGTCCATGACTTGATATCCCCGGGACTGCAGCCACGGGGCCAACTCGGCCTTCAACGGAAACCCGCCGTGGTCCGCCGCCAACGCTACGACCCGACTCATTTCTCAACTCCCGGTCTTAAGGTCCCGGATGCACCAGGTTGCTTCACTCCATTATACCCTTGCAGCGTACGCCCCCCTATGTCAAAATCGTTCCCAGTGAACAATATCCTCCATGGGGACCCGCGGAGTTCCCTGGCGTTTCACCCCCTCGTCTCGATAGCCGAAGGGCAGCACCGTTATCAACTCCATCGATTCCGGGATGTTCAATAGCTCTTTGACCGTCCGCTGTTGCTCCGGGTCGCGAACACCCACGAAGCACATGCCGATGCCCTGGGCCCACGCCATTAGCTCCATTTGTTGCAGCGCCCTGCCCGCGTCCAACTGGGGTCTGGGCGCGTCGTCCATGACCACCGCGATGGCCAGGGGCGCTTGGCCGATGAACGTGCCCTGGGTGGCGATCTCTCCCAGGGTCGCCAGGGTTTCCCTGTCTTGGACTACGACGAAGTGCCACTTCTGCGTGTTGCTGGAGCTTGGCGCCCAACGGGCTGCCTGGAGAATCTTGTACAGGGCCTCCTCGGGAATCGCGTCGGGCTTGTAGTCACGCACCGTGCGCCGTGTGCGGATGCATTCGTAAACGTCCATTGCTCCTAACCTCGTCGATGCTTCTCAGTATCCCGTGGGGCCTAGATGGGCAACTCCTTCTCCGTCCTCTCCTCCGGCAGTCCAACCCCGAATGCATTCACGTTGAAAGCCAGCATGGCGTAGCAACCCATCAGGTTGGTGAGCTCGATCAGGCCCAGGACCCCGAACTGGTCCAGCGCAGCATCGAATGCCGCCTGGCTCACCCGGCGGGTGCGAAAGAACTCCCTGCCGTAGTCAACTACCGCGGCCTCGTCGAGGGCCAGCCCGGAAAGCTCCCTGTTGTCCCTGAGGGCGTCTACTATGTCGTCCCGCAGACCCGCGGCCCTGGCCGGCGGAGCGTGGGCGTTCCAGATGTACTGGCAATTATTTTCCCGAGCCGTCAAGATCATCGCCAGTTCCCTGATGCGCGGCGAGAGGGACGTTTTCGACCGCATGAACAAGGCCAGGCCTCCCACTCGCAGCGCCACCTCCGGCGCGTTCAGCAGCACCGAGCCGGGCCCGCCCGCGGGTATCCCGCCTCGCCGCTCCACCACCTGATCGAACGCGGACCTCTGACTTGCAGGGACGCTGTCTCTCGTTACCGCGGGTACTCTGGCCATTTCGTCCTCCCCCTATAGTCCAAGACTGGATGCGATAGCCCGCGGCGCAAGTAGCAAGGCCCGTCCGGTGACTTGTTTCCTGCTCCGCTAGGCCAGGGACTGGGCTACTTGGCCCAACAGCCTCAGCGTGCGGTCCAGGGCGGGCGGCTTGTCATCCCCCGCCAGCACCGGGGTCACCATGATTTCGGCCGCCCCCATGTCGAGCAACTCCCGCAGGCGATCGCCGATACGCGCTTCGTCCCCGTGCACCAGCAGCCCGTCGATCATTGCGTCGCTCCAGGTCCCATCGGACGCCTCTGGATAACCCGCAGCTTCCATCATGCGTTGGTAATAGGGCAGGGTCAGGGTGCCGGCGTGGTCTGCTCGGAATGCGGCCCGGGCCTCTTTCGCGTTGTCGTGCAGGCACACCGGGGTGTGTACGATTAGCGGAGGCACAAGCCGTCCTGCTTCTTCTGCGCCCTGGGCCATGGCGGGCAGGCCGACGTCTCGCAGGTAATCGTGGGGGCATATCCAGGTGATGGCCCCGTCCGCCTCGGCGCCGGACAGCGCAAACGACCCCTTCTGCAGGGCCGACACCATGACCGGAACATCCACCGGCTCCGGGATAGTCTCGTGGGCCTGGTAGTATTCTCCGTCCAGGTCCACCTTGCCTTCCTGCAGCAGCGCCTTCAGTATCCTCACGTACTCCCGGAGGTGGCCCATGGGACTCCGTAGATCGATCCCCATTTGCTCCATCAGAGGCCGGTGGCTGGGCCCGATTCCCAACCTGAACCGCCCCGGCGCCAGTTGCGCCGCCACCTGTACTTGCTGCGCCATTACCAGTGGGTGCCGGGGATAAGTCGGCACAATGGCGGTGCCCAACATGATGTCCCGCGTGCGGGCCGCGACCGCCGCCAAAGTGGTGATGCCGTCGATACGCGCCCCGTCGGTGGGCACCCAAGCCGCTTGAATGCCCAAGTGCTCAGCCCACTCGATATCCGTCTGGATTTCAGCAGCCTTCTTGCCCGATAAGAAGAGTCCTATTCTCTTTTGGTCTGTTCCTGAGTTTTGCATCTATCTCAAATCCGCAATCAGCAGTTGGGGATGTATGAGTCCAATCCGTTCAACACCCGCCAGGGCACAGCAAATCACGAAGCCGCGGCACCTGTCAAGAAGATGTGCACAGCCAGCCTACGGCACGTGAGCAGTTTGCCGCCTGCGTTGAGCGTCAGCCTGGTGGCAACTACAATGGACGCGTTAACTTCGGACAAACCTTTCTTGCGTGGAGGCCGGGAAATGTCGGCAGTCCAGCGGTGGAACTCCATGGTCGAGGCCGAGCACGCCCAGTCGGAGCGGATGCGCCGTCACGAGCCGCCGCCCGCCGACCACTGGCAGGCCCACGCCCACCGGTTCAAGCCCGATGCCCGGGATGCCAACGACCCATTGCTGGAACGGCTGAAACGGGAGTTGCGACCCGACCGCACCCTCACGGACGTCGGCGCCGGCGCCGGCAGGCTGTGCCTCCCCCTGTCATCTCACTGCCGCCAAGTAGTCGCCGTGGAGCCGTCCCCAAGCATGGTCCAAGTCCTCGGCCAACAGGTGGCCGACCTGTCCATCCGTAACGTGTCGGTAATGCAGGCAACGTGGGAAGATTCCTCGGTAGACCCTGCCGACATAGTTCTTTGCTGCCACGTCGTGTACGTGGTGAAAGAGATCGAGGGGTTCGTTAGGAAGCTGGAGGCCCACGCTCGCGACAAGGTCTTGGTGGCGCTGTTTGATTCATCTCCCCAGGCGTCCGTATACCCAATTTGGAAGCGGGTCCATGGGGAGGACAGGCTTCCCCTGCCAGCCCTGCCCGAGTTTCTGGAGGTCTTGGCCGAGTTGGGCATCGACCCTGAGGTGGAAATGCTGCCGCCCCAGCAGGCCCGCGGCTTCGACAACCGCGGCCACGCCCTGGAAGAACTGTCCCGCCGCCTTTACTTGGCCCCAGGTAGCGGGGAGATGGCTGACCTGGAACGAATATTGCCTGACCTGCTGGAAGAAGTAGACGGCGCCCTGACGATTAAGGGTTCCCAACCCCACCAGCCTGCCCTCGTGTCCTGGCGTCCCTGATATCGACCCAGTCCGCGTTGTCTAACCACTGGAAACATCGGATTAAGGAGGAACAGCATGCCGGCACAACCATCACCTGACTTGGAGTCCAGGCTCAGAGATCTGGAAGAGCGGCTACAAGTAGTAGAGGACGTTCAAGCCATCCGGAACTTGAAAGCGGCCTACGCCGCCTATTGCGACGACGGCTACGACGCGGACAAAATCGCCGAGCTGTTTGTCGAGGGCGCAGTTTGGCAGAACGACGCGAGGGGCAGGATTGAGGGACGCGAGGCTATCCGGGCTCTATTCCAGACCGCCTCGCAAAGCTATAGCTTCGCCATCCACTACAGCTTGAATCCCCAGATAGAAGTCACCGGGGACACCGCCCGCGCCAAGTGGTACCTGTTCATGCCGTGCACCGCAGCCGACGGAAACCAGGCATTGTGGAGGGCCAGCATCGACAACGAGGAGTATGTACGCGTCGACGGCAAATGGAGGTTCAAGAGCAAGGTTGCGACGGCGGTCCTCAGCAGCCCTTTCGAGCAGAGCTGGGCCCAGGCCCGGAACGCCTAAAGCCCCTTGAACGACGGCGCCCTCTTCTCCAGGAACGCGTCCCGCGCCTCCCTGGCGTCCTCAGAAGTGCCCAGGATGCCGCCGGCGTTGGAGGTCAACACCATTGTCCCTTCGAGGGTGCTGTCCACGGCCGCCCGCATGATTCGCTTGCCCACCCACTGCACCAGCGGAGGCGTCCGAATGATGCGGGTGCACAACTCCCTGGTCTTCTCCTCCAATTCCTCAGAAGACACCAGGTAGTTCAGCAACCCCCAATCGTAGGCCCGCTGGGCGTCCAGGTGCCCGGTGTAAGCGAACTCCAACGCCCTGCCCAGGCCGGCCATCTTAGGCAGGTAGTAGCTGCCGCCGTTTTCTATGATTTGCCCTAGCTGCTGGTAGCCGATGAACCGGGTGTTCTCGCACCCCAGGCGGATGTCGCAGTGCAGCGCCATGTCCATACCCGACCCTACGGCGGGACCGTTGATCATGGCAATCGTCGGCTTTCTTATGTGGGATATGTCCTTGTGCAGCTTGGTGAACCCGTGGTAGAAGAACTGACGCGTCCTGTCCGGCCCTTCTCCAGCGCCCCGGTTTCCGGGAAATAGCTCCCCCTTGACCTCTGCCGGCACGTCTCCCTTCATGTCCGCGCCCGAGCAAAAGCCCCGGCCCACTCCCGTCAGCACGATGACTCGGACGTCCGGGTCGTCGTCGCCGGCCCGCATGTACTCGCCAACCTTGGCCACGGTGCCGTTCTCTTCGGAATTGCCGATCAACGCGTTCATCCGTTCCGGCCGGTTGAACTTGATCCACAGGATGCCAGATTCTTCTTTTTCATACAGGAGATGGTCCACCAGCTTAGGTCCCATTTTGTTCCTCTCTATTGATTTCGCATAGGTCGCCCAGGTTAAACGTGGGGTATTGCCTGCGGCTCCGCGTCGGAGTCGTTCCCGGATTCCCGCAATGGGTTTCTCTGTACCGGAAGCCCAGGCGCGGTGTGTTAGGCGCCGGCGGCCGCCTGTTGGGCCAGTTCCGCGTCCCAAGGACCCGGCATCCGGCCCTTCTCGGTGGTCCTTTGGCCCTGCACCCGCCCCCACTTCTCCGGAGGCAGTTCATACGAGACCTCGACGCCGTTGCCATCCGGGTCGCGGATGTAGATGCCAATGGAAAGGCCGTGGTCGGACACCCGCTCGATGGGGATGTTCTTCTCTTTGATTCGGTAGTAAAGCTCTTTCAGGTCGTCCAGGCTCTCCATGTACCAGGCCATGTGGTTCAAGCCCACCTGTCCCCTCTGCTGCAAGGGAGCGTCGTCGCCAACTTCCATCAGCGCAATCTCGTGGGAGATATCCAGGTCGGCCGACATGAAGGCCGCCGAGCCGGGCTCGAAAATGTACGTGTGCAGCCCCAGCAGGTCCTCATACCAGCCTTTAGAACGCTCCACGTTGCGGACGTACACGTTGATGTGGCCCAGGGTCTTTGGCTTGTAAGTCATGATTTCCCTCCCTTGGCGGGCTTTGCCTCACGTCGGCCAAGCTATCACAATCACCAACCCCGCGCAAGCAAAAGTGGAACCCTGCCTGGGTGGACCTGCCGGCTACGTCCCCCGTCCCTGCTTGACCCTCTCCCGAGACGCCAGGCCTTTTGCCCCGTTTTGTGGATGCCGCCAGCTGTCCAGAAGCGACGCCCGGTGTACGCATTGCAGGGTGCAGTAGGGGGCGCAGGGCTTCTCGGAGAAGTGTTCTCTGCGCATGTCCTCACGGGTGTAGCCTTCCAAGGGAACTCCGGGATAACCCTTTTGCTGGGAACACCAGTGCACCAGCCCGAACTCGTCCACGTACAGGAACCGTGAGCCGGCGCGGCACTTCCAGTTGTTGGGCTTGCCCCGGGCCAGGTTCTCTTGGAACGAGTCCACCAGGCCGAAGCCCATACCCGCCCGCTTCTTGATTTTCCGGTAGACCACTCGTTCCCGTTCGTCCAGGGGCTTCATGCGCCCCTGCCCGTCGTGCAGTATTCCCAGGGAAGCGTTGAAGCCCAACTCTTTGGCCCGGTCGGCCACCGCCAGCGCCGCTTCCGGCTCGGAAATCCCGGCGCCTATAACCGCATTGGCGTTCACCCCGAACTGTGCGTGCTCGGAAAGCAAAGCCAGCTTTTGGTCCAGCACCTTCAGGCTCTTCATCGAGAACTCGTCGGGGTTTATGTTGTCGATGGATATCTGCAGATAGTCCAGGCCCGCCGCATTGAGCCCTGCAATCCGTTTTTTCGTCAAAAGGTACCCGTTGGTGATCACCGTCGCTACTATGCCGCGCTTGCGGATGCGGGCAATGACCTCATCCAGGTCGGGATGCAGCAACGGCTCGCCGCCAGTGAGAGTTACTATCGACGTGCCCATGGAAGCAAGGCGATCGACGCGCCCCAATAGAGCCTCTACAGGGACGGGGTCAGACACTTGGTCGTATTCGTTGCAATAGGCGCAGGAAAGATTGCACCGCCGGGTTGCCACCAGGTGGACCAATATCGGATTGCGAGTCCAGACCAACCCCTTGGCCGTCAGCCGCGCTATGCGCAGGCCCCGGTGCGCTTGTGTCGCTGTCTTTCTAATCGAGTTCAGGCCGGTCACCTTCCAAGTTACCGTAGGCTGTCCATTTTAGCAGGCTGGCGCACGACCGGCAGGCAGCAACGTGGTCGCATAGCCCCACTGGTCCAGCCCTCACCCTAATTCGCTGCGCCCGGCGTCGGGTTGTCTACCGTGCGGAAATCCCCGGTAGCGTCCGGGACCCGGGCATAGCTCAACCCTTCCCCAGCCTGCCCATCGTTCCAGTCCACGCTATCGACCAAAGCGCCGTCGGCCGTCCACACTCCCAACTCTTCGTCGCTTCCCAGGGCGAATCCGGGCCAGGCGTCCTTGTCCAATTCGACTTGCAGGTACTCCCCAGGCGCCATCACCAGTCCATCCGGGAAGGCCGCCCGCTTGCTTGGATCCTTCAGGTCATCGGCCACGGTGAAGTTAGCCAGGACCAGGTGCGAGTCCGAAGCGTTGTAAAGCTCGAACCAGTCCAGCGGATCCCCTTTAGAGGCCACCTCGTTGATCACCAAGCCTGCGTCAGACTCATACGCGATGGAAACAGGCTCCTCAGCATCGTCTCCCCAGCTGCCGAAAACTCCAAAGAAGCTGCCGGAAATCGCCGCGCCGCTGTCCACGCCCGCCTCGGACAATTCCAGCTTGCCTTCAGTGAACGGCGTGAAGCTGTCCGGCTCGGTGGCCCCGGCTGGAATGGACCATACCCCTCCCGCTATCTTGTCCTTTCCGATGACCAGTGTTGCGCCGCTTGTCAGGCTTTCTATGGGCATCGCCAGGGTAAAGCCGCCAATCGAGCCGTCATCCTCCAACGCAATGCCTGCTAAAGAGGCCAAGTTGTCCAACCCTGGCAAAAGACCCATCTCCTCCGGGCTGGCGTGGCCGGCGATTATCCCTATGCCGTCCAGAGGCTGTTCCTCCCCGCCAACTGACAGGTAGACGACCTCGCCCTCTCCAAAGGGATTGAAGCTCTTATTGCTTCCCCAATTGGTCTCGAATTTGACCTCCAACGTGCCAGACTCGCCCGTTGCCGGCGGTGGGTCCGGCCACTCCGGCGGCGGCGTCAGATCCTCCAGTATCTCCGCCCGGCGTTTCTTGATGAACTGCCGCACCCGCCCCGCATCCGCCGCCGCGCCTGGCCGCGCCTCGGCCAAGGAGTGTTCCTCCACGATGGCAGCCATTGTGTCAACCAAGGCCAGCAGTTCTTCCTCATCCCAAGCCGTGTCCAGAATCTCCTTCAACTCGGCGACGTACCGGGCCCGCCACTCTGCGTCGTTATACAGCCGGTTGGCGATGGCCGCCAGCGCCAGCACCGAGGGCGGAGGCTCCGTAACGTGATCGAACACGTTGGGGTCTTCCTCCAAGTGGAAGGTGCTGTCCACCCCCCAGGGAATGAACACGAACTTGCCGCCGGGTTCCCGGTAGAACCAGTAGTTGTTGCGGTTCCCGGCATACCCGTCCCAGTGCCCCACCAGCACCTCCGTGGCCCAGAACGACAGAAATCTGTCCAGGTCAACCACCGCAGCCAGTGCTTCCAGGCCGGCGTCAGACGGGTCCTGGAGGGCGGCCACCACCGCATTGATGCCCGACCAGTCGTTTTCCTCCTCGTTGTTCTTCTTTTCTATCGTTCCCCGGTATTCGGGAGTGAAGTCGCTCACCGTTCCTTCGTACAAGTTGCCTTCTGCGCTGTCGAAGTGCCGGGCCAAAAACGGAACCTTGATTTCCTCGACGTGAACGTACAGGCCCAGGTCCTTGCCGTTGACTGTCACCGTGGCGAAGTTGCACCGTGGCGCAGGGGAACCGGCGGAGGCGAAGACGTGGAGAGTCAGGCAGGTGTTGATCATTGACGAGTCCTGAACGCTGTTGTTCAGGGTCATCCGCTCCATGACCCCGCTCAGAGACTGGCCGTCCACGTACTTGTCGAACCGCAGCTTCAGCGCCGGTTTGGTGTCGCTCTGCGAGCCCAGGAACCCCTTCTTGCGGACGCCCACTTCAGTGTGGGTCTCACCGTCCACAGTCACCGTGGCGGAGAACCAGGTGTAAATGTCCGAGAAGGGCCGGGATAGCTGGTATTCTTCAATTTCCGCCAGCACGTCCTCGAAGGTCCTGGTCTGGTGTCGCAGCGTGTCCCAGTCTTCGGGCGCAATCTCAATTTCGACCTCCAGCACCCGCTCCATGGCAAAGAATGCATCGCTGGGGTCGATTTCGACAACCAGTGTTGGCGTCGCCGGCGGCTGTTCCTGCATTGGAGCAGACGTCGCCGCGGCAGTGGGTGTTGTCACCGCTGTTGGTGCTGCCGCCGTAGCGGGCGTAGCCGCCGCAGTTGGCGCGTCCTTCTCATCAGTGTCTGACCCGCACCCGGCCGTTGCCAGCAGCATGCCAGCCACGGCCCCCGCCGCTAGCAGCGTGAATATACCCTTGGGTAGATATTGGAATTTCGTGTGTGCCCCCCTTCTCGGTCCCTCTTCCGCCGGCCTAGGGCGTTAACAACACCTTCCCGGTGGTCAGGCGGCCCTCCAACTGCCGATGTGCCTCATGGGCCTCTGACAGCGGCAGATTGAGGCTGATGTTCAGCTTCAACTGTCCCGTGGCTACCCAGTCCAGGACCTCGTTAGCCCGCCGCAACAGCTCCTCCCGCGTGGCGGTGAAGTCCGCCAGTGTGGGCCGGGTCAATGACAGGGAGCCGTTCCAGAGTATGGTCGTGTCGACGGGAGGGATCAGCCCGCTGGCCGACCCGTACAGTGCCATGTACCCCCGCCGCCCCAGGCAGTTCATTCCCTTGGCGAAGGTGCTCAACCCCACCGAGTCGTACACGATCTTCACCCCCTGCCCACCGGTGGCCCTCTTCACTTCCTCCTCGAAGTCGTGCTGCGTGTAGTTGATCACTACGTCGGCGCCGAGGCCTCGCGCTACCTCAGCCTTGGCATCAGTGGAAACCGTGGTAAACACCTGGGCCCCCACCTGTTTGAGCATCTGGATGAGCATCGATCCCATTCCACCGGCTCCGGCGTGCACCAGCGCCGCGTCCCCCGGGTTCAGTCGGACGATGTCGAACACCAGGAAATGGGCGGTCATCGCCTGGATCATTGTGGCCGCCGCTGTGGCAAACTCCATGCCTTCAGGAAGCCGTACCACCAACCAGGACGGGACCGCTTGCCGCTCGGCGTAGGTCCCCGTGTACATGGCGTAGGCCACCCGGTCTCCCACAGAAACTTCGCTGACACCCTCACCCACCGCGGTGACCACCCCCGCGGCCTCCCGGCCTGGTGTCCAGGGAAGGTCTCCCGGAGGCGTGGCCCCTCGGCGGCTGGCAACGTCTGTGAAATTGACCCCGATGGCCTTGATGTCGACCAAAGTCTCTCCGGGCCCCGGGCTGGGATCGGGCGCATCCTCGTACAAGAGCACTTCGGGCCCGCCCGTCTCATGGATCCTCACGGTTTTCATTGCGCCTCCGCTGAAACAAGGGTGTCCGACTCCCCGAAAGAGTACAGGAAATGGGCGCTTCTGGAAAGCCGGCCGGCAATGCAGCAGAGTTTACATGCCCCATCCCGTGTGGTGTACTAATGGGCGTCGCTGCCGCATGGATTTACCCGCACGGAGGAGAGCATCGTTATGAGCGCCCAGGCTGTCATCGTCGACAAGACGGACCGCGTCGCAGTCCTCACCTTGAACCGCCCCAAGGTGTTGAACGCCATGAACCTCCAACTCGTCCGAGAGTTGGACATCGCGTTGACCGAGTTCGAACACGACGACGGCGTGGGAGCGATAATCATCACCGGGGCGGGAGAGCGGGCTTTCTCCGCCGGCGCGGACATTCACGAGAACCGGGAAATCACCGACGAGGAACGGCCCCGGTACTCCGCCGAAAGAACGCAGCACACCTGGCGACTGGCCACCTATCCCAAGCCCATTATCGGTGCCATCAACGGGCTGTGCTACGGCGGAGGCACGGTCCTCGCCACGTCCCTGGACTTTCTTATTGGCTGCGAGCGCACCAGCTTCCGGTTCCTGGCCGTCAACTACGGCCAGATGAACGCCACCTGGAGCCTCCCCACCATACTCGGCTGGCCCCGGGTCAAAGAACTACTCTACAGCGGCCGCGAGGTGTTCGCCGAGGAGTCCTACCGCATCGGCCTCATCAACCACCTGGTTTCATCCGGCGAGTTGCTGGACAAGGCGGTGGAGGCCGCCTCCGGTATCGCCAAGAACCGCGTCGCCTCCGTGGCCAACATCAAGCAGATTCTGTTGGAACACACGGGACTATCCCTGGAGCAACAATACATGGCCGAGGTCGAAGGACGGCAAGACCGCTTCAAGGGACTCTCGGTGGAAGAAGGCTTCGCCGACTTTCTCAACCGCAAGGGCCGCAAGCCGCGGGCCTAACCCGATCCAGCCATGTCCCAGGAACCCACTGTCCCACGGTTGCCCCTGGGCCGCGCCGGGTTGGAGCCAGACGCCGCGGCGCCCGACGGCTCCGAGATTCGCTTCCTCATCGACCACCGTCACGGCGCCCGCCGCGCCAGCATGGTCCACGTTACCCTGCCCGCCGGACAGGTCTCCCGCCCCGTCTGGCACCGCACTGTGGAAGAGATCTGGTACGTCCTGGAAGGCCGCGGCCAGGTGTGGCGCTGCCCGCCAGGCGCTCCCGCCGAGTCTGTGGCCCCGGTATCCGTCGCCCCAGGCGATGCCCTGGTCATACCAACCGGCTGGCGTTTCCAGTTCGCCGCCGGCGCAGACGCACCGCTGAGGTTCCTGTGCTACACGTCCCCTCCATGGCCCGGCCCCGAAGAAGCCCAGGACGCCGGACACGGCGGCCTGGGCCCATCAACCGTATGATCGGGCAGAGCTACCCCCGCTTATTGCAAGCCTATGCAAGCTGTCGTTGCGTTGCCCTAAGACCATTGCAAGGCCCGCGGGTAGGTTGCCCGTTCGCCCTGAGGGAAATCGAAGGGCGAACGGACAACCGTCGTTGCACCTAAGGTCTCCCTATTGCGGCTGCGATAAGACTTACTGGCGAACTTATGACACCAAAGGCTCTACCCAATACCTAACGCCGCAAGGTCAGTCGTTCCGCCGCCAGCCGATTCATGCTGACACCCGCTTCCGCCGCGTCCATCGCTAGCGCCCGGTGAGTGTCCGGCGGAATGCGGAGCGTAATTGTCCCGCTGTACCTCCGTGTTGATAGCGGTTCCGGTACTGGCTTGCCTTCCTCCCGTAACCAGTCGACTGAGAAGGCGACCAAGTCCCTTATGCCTGCCAATGCCTTGTAGGGTGAGTCGTCCAAGTGGCTGAGGCCCTCGAATTCTAGGCAAGTACCCACGTACTCTTGGTCCTCGTCGGACCAGAATACGCGGTAGGTGTATCGCTCGCAGTCGTTCATTTCAGCGCCTCCACGAGCTTGTCCACGCAAAAATGATAGCAATAATGCCATCACCAATCAAGAGCGGATATGTCTTTCAGGAAGTAATCTGCCCTTGCCATCAAGCCGCCCCAATTGACACCCTAGCCACACCTGCTCTATACTCACACTCGCGAAATCGAATACTCAAAGGCTGTGAAGGGGAGTAGTAGGCTTCGAGCGAGGCCCAGAGAGCCGGGTTAGGTGGGAGCCGGCGCCGGACGCAGAAGCACAAATGGACCCCGGAGCCGCAGGCCGATCACCGGAGAGCTATCAAAGGCTATCCGGCGCTAGGCTGGGACGGTTGGGCGCCGTTAAAGGCCCACGGCACAGGGACCGCCTAGACTTAAGGTCCCTCCCGCCGGGTAAGATGTCGGCCGGTCCCGTCTAGAGCATGGGGACGGGCTGAAAACAAGGGTGGCAACGCGGCCAGGACCCGTCCCTTTGAGGGACGGGTTTTTTGTTTGCCGTGCCGCCGCCGGTTTGGAGAAATCCATGTACTACCCAAGTCTGGAAGAAGTCAAAGCAATGGCCGGAAGGGGCAACCTGGTCCCGGTGTACCGCTCCATTAACGCCGACCTGGAAACCCCCGTTTCCGCCTATCTCAAGGTGGCCCGCCCTCCCTACTCGTTCTTGCTGGAGAGCGTAGCCGGGGGCGAGCGCATCGGCCGCTACAGCTTCATCGGCACCGACCCTTATAAGGTCATCAAGACCGGACCGGGCCAGCCTAACGGCCAAATCGACCCGCTGACTCTTGTCCAGGCCGAGATGGACCAGTACAAGCTGGTACCCGTCGATGACCTTCCCAGGTTCCACGGCGGCGCCGTGGGTTACCTGGCCTACGACACCATCAGCTACTTCGAACCCCGGGTGCCCCCCATGCCCGCCGACCCCCAGGGTCTGCCTGAGTCGGTGTTTACCTTCGTAGACACTCTTTTGGTCTTCGACCATCTGCGGCACGACATCAAGGTGGTCAGCCACGTCAGGCTCAACGGCGACATCCCCGCGGCGTACGCCCAGGCCACCGCCAAAATCGACGACATGGTGCGCCGCCTAGCCCAGCCGTTGGAGTTGTCCCAGGACCTCCGGGGGCCGTCCGAGTCTGCCGGCGATGGGGAAGTCCGCTCCAACTTCACCCGTGAGGAATACGGAGCGGCGGTGGAGCAGGCTGTAGAGTACATCTACGCTGGAGAAGTGATCCAGGTGGTCAACTCCCAGCGGTTCTCCCGTCGCACCAACGTCCACCCCTTCCAGGTCTATCGTTCCCTGAGGAGCATCAACCCCTCACCCTACATGTACTACCTGGACCTTGACGGGTTCAACATCGTGGGCGCCGCCATCGAAACGGTCGTCGCCGTCGAGGACGGTATAGCGGCCACCCACCCCATCGCTGGCACCAGGCCCCGGGGCCGCACCCCCGAAGAAGACGACGCCCTGGAGAATGAGCTCAAGACCAGCGAGAAGCAGCGCGCCGAGCACATCATGCTGGTAGACCTGGGTCGTAACGACATAGGCCGGGTCAGCCTCCCCGGCACCGTGTCGGTCACCCAGTTGATGGACGTCGAACGCTTCTCCCACGTGATGCACCTGGTTTCCCACGTGGAAGGCCGTCTCAAGCCCGAATACACGCCCTACGACGCCCTGCGCTCCTGCTTCCCCGCAGGCACGGTCTCCGGCGCTCCCAAGATCCGCGCCATGGAAATCATCGCCGAACTGGAAGGAGAAAAACGAGGCCCCTACGGCGGCGCCGTGGGATACTTTAGTTTCTCGGGAAACATGGACACCGCGCTGGTGCTCCGCACCGGCATCTACAAGGACGGCGTCATGTACGTCCAGGCCGGCGGCGGAGTGGTGGCCGACAGCGTCGCCGAGGACGAATACCAGGAGACCAGGCACAAGGCGAGCGCCCTCTTGAGGGCCATCGAACTCGCCGAGGGCCGGGAATAGCAAATCATGCTGCTGCTTATAGACAATTACGACAGCTTCACCTACAACCTCTACCAGTACCTCTCCGAGTTGGGCGCCGAGGTAGTAACGGTGCGCAACGACAAGATAACGCTGGAAGAAATCGAGGACATGGCCCCGGAGGGAATCATAGTTTCTCCCGGCCCCTCCACGCCCCTTCAGGCCGGCGTATCCAACGACGTGATTCGTCACTTTGGGCCAAAGACTCCCACCTTGGGCGTGTGCCTTGGCCACCAGTGCGTCGGCCACGCCTACGGCGCCACGGTGGATCGGGCCGGGGAAATCCGCCACGGCAAGACCTCCATGGTTCACCACAACGGCCAAGGCGTGCTGGCGGGGCTGCCCAATCCCTTCCAGGCCATCCGCTACCACTCGCTGGTGGTCTATCCCGAGACCCTGCCCGACAGCCTGGAGGTCACCGCCTGGACCGACAACGGCCTGGTAATGGGCCTCCGCCATAAAGAACACCCCGTCGAAGGAGTACAATTCCATCCCGAGTCCATCATGACCCCGGAAGGCAAGCAGTTGCTGCAAAACTTCCTGGACAAGGTTGCCGGCGCGACAGCGTTCCCGGAGGGCAGCTAACCATGACCACGGTCCGCGAAGCCATCGAAGCCGTAGTTTCCGGACGGTTCCTCGCCATGGATGAGGCCGCGGCAGTCATGCGCGAGATTATGGACGGGGAGTCCACCCCGGCCCAACTGGGCGCCCTCCTCGGCGCGCTGAGGGTCAGGGGAGAGACCGTCGAAGAGCTGGCCGGATTCGCCCAGGTCATGCGAGAAAAGTCCCTCAAGGTCCGGGTGGACGGACCAGTGGTGGACACCGTAGGCACCGGCGGCGACGGGCAAAACACCTTCAACATATCCACCTCCACCGCTTTCGTGGCCGCCGCCGCTGGACTCAAGGTGGCCAAGCACGGCAACCGGGCCGCCTCCAGCGCCTGCGGCAGCGCCGACGTGCTGGAGGCCCTTGGGGTGAAAATCGACCTGCCGCCGGAGGGCGTCGAGCGTTGCATCGCCGAAGTAGGCATGGGGTTCATGTTCGCCCCCATTTTCCACCCGGCGATGCGCCATGCCGCCCCAGTCCGCCGGGAGATCGGCATCCGGACGGCGTTCAACATTCTTGGACCCCTCACCAACCCGGCGGGCGCTCGCAACATGCTCGTCGGCGTCGCCTACCCTGAGTTGGGAGCTAGAGTAGCGGCCGTTCTCAAGCTGCTGGATACTCAGCACTCGATAATCGTTCACGGCGACGGCGGCCTGGACGAGATTAGTCTGTCCGGGGACACCGCGGTCTGGGAAGTCGAGGACGGTGAACTGAGGCAATGGCAGCTTAGAGTGGAGGAGACGGGGCTCCCCCGCCGTTCGATAGAAGAAATAAGAGGCGGAGACAAAGACCAGAACGCCGCCGACATGCGCCGCTTGTTCCAGGGTGAACCGGGGCCCCGGCGGGACTTTGTACTGCTCAACAGCGCCGCCGTGCTGCTGGTAGGTGGCCTGGCTTCCGACCTTGATGCGGGCATCTCGTTGGCCGCAGAGGTCATCGACAGCGGCGCAGCCTCGCAAAAACTGGAACACTTGGTGGCGCTGAGCCAGCAAATCGGCACTAGTGCCTGAGCGATTGCCCGTGCCGCCGTACCGGCAATGACTCGCTGACATGCCAAACATTCTCGACGACATAGTGGCCGCCAAGCGGCAAGAGTTGGCCCTCCAAAAAGAGGCCGTCCCCCTGAACGCCCTGCAGCAACAGGCAGCGGAACAGCCGCGGCCCTTTAACCTGTCCGGCGCTTTGATGGGTGGTGGAATCCGTCTCATCGCCGAGGTCAAGAAAGCCTCTCCCTCCCGCGGCCTGCTCTGCCCAGACTTCGACCCGGTGCGCCTGGCCGGGACCTACGCTGCCAATGGCGCCGCGGCCATATCCGTCCTCACCGACCCGCGGTTCCAAGGGGAACTGGGCCACCTGACCCTGGTCAAGACCTCCGGAGCGTCCGGGCGGGCGCCAGTGTTGCGCAAGGACTTTCTCTTCGACCCATACCAGGTCTACGAAGCCCGGGCCGCCGGCGCAGACGCTCTCTTGTTAATCGCGGCGATTCTCTCCGCCCAACAACTGCGGGACCTGCTTACCCTGAGCCAAGAGTTGTGGATGCAGTGCCTGGTGGAAGTCCACGATGAAGACGAGCTGCAAACGGCCTTGGACTCCGGGGCGGAGATAATCGGCATCAACAACCGCGACCTCCGCACCTTCACCACGGACTTGGCGGTTACCGAGCGATTGGCCCCGCTGGTTCCCAGGGGCAAGGTTATCGTCAGCGAAAGCGGAATCGGCAGCCGGGAAGACCTGCAGCGGCTCCGCCCGGCCCGCGTCAACGCCGTGTTGGTTGGCGAATCCTTGGTTACCGCCGACGATGTTGGCGAAAAGGTCAGGGAGTTCACCGGGCAGACCGTTGCCCAGGCGGGCCTATGATTCAAGAGAACGCGTTGTTGTCCCTAGGGTCGGCGCACTAATGCCGGAAAAAGAGCCCATAGTCAAGATCTGCGGCCTCCGCACGCTCAAGGACGCCCTGGTCGCCGCCCAAGCCGGGGCCGACTTCATTGGCGTGTCCTTCGTGCCGGGGACGCCTCGCCGGGTGGACGCTGCCTCAGCCAAGCAAATTGTTGCCGCGGTGAAAACAGCCGGCCCGGAACCTCCCCAGGTAGTGGGACTGTTCGCCGACCAGCCCCTAGACTACGTGAACGAGACCATCCATGCCTGCGACCTGGACGCGGCCCAGCTGTGCGACCAAGAGTCCCTCGAGTACTGCGCAAGCGTGGACGCACAGGTTATCAAGGTAATTCACGTAGACGTCAATGCCGGGCAGACGGCGACCGACCGCCTGGCGGAACGCGTGGGGCGTTACACCAATGCCGGTCACCTGGTCACCCTTGACCGGTTTATGAAGGGAGTCCCGGGCGGCACTGGCCAAGGCTTTGACTGGGATGTCGCCGCCCAAGTTTCCCAACGGGGCCTGCGCTTCCTGTTGGCCGGAGGGCTGACCCCGGACAACGTCTCCCAGGCCATCGCCCACGCGGCTCCATGGGGCGTTGACGTATCCAGCGGCGTAGAGACCGACCGAGTCAAGGACCACGATAAGATTAGACAGTTCATCGACAACGCCAGGGGAGGCCCACGATGATAGCTCGCGAAAAACACAGCCTGCCGGACGAAAGAGGGCGTTTCGGCGACTTTGGCGGCAAGTTCGTCCCAGAGACGTTGATGGCCGCTTTGTCCCAGTTGGAAGAAGCCTACCATGAGGTCCGGGAGGACTCTACCTTCAAGTCGGAGTTGGAACACCTGCTCCACACCTATGCCGGCCGCCCCACCCCCCTGTACTTCGCCCAAAACCTGACCCGGCAGTGCGGCGGCGCCAAGATTTACCTGAAGAGAGAAGACCTAGCCCACACCGGCGCCCACAAGATTAACAACGCCCTTGGCCAGGCCCTGCTGGCCAAGCACATGGGCAAAGACCGGATCATCGCCGAGACCGGCGCCGGCCAGCACGGCGTGGCCTCTGCCACCGCCTGCGCCATGCTGGGCCTTCAATGCATCGTCTACATGGGGGCAGAGGACGTGCAGCGTCAGTCCTTGAATGTATTCCGCATGAGATTGTTGGGTGCGGAGCTAATCCCCGTCGAGTCGGGCACCCGAACGCTGAAGGACGCCATCAACGAGGCCATACGGGACTGGGTGACCAACGTGGAGACAACCCACTATCTCATCGGCAGCGTGGTCGGCCCCCACCCGTACCCCATGCTGGTGCGTGACTTCCAGGCGGTCATCGGCCGGGAGGCCCGCGGCCAGTTCCTGGAAGCCGAGGGCCGCTTGCCCGACTACGTCATCGCCTGCGTCGGTGGCGGCAGCAACGCCATCGGCGCCTTTTACCGTTTCGTCGGCGACGAGTCCGTGAAGCTGGTGGGCGTGGAAGCCGGAGGCAACGGCCTCGGCACGGGCAATCACTCCGCCTCCCTCACCGCCGGCAGCCCAGGCGTGCTCCACGGCTCCATGTCCTATATGCTGCAGGACGAGCACGGCCAGGTTACCGAGACCCACAGCATCTCCGCCGGCTTGGACTATCCCGGCGTCGGCCCCGAGCACAGCTACCTGAAAGACTCCGGCCGCAGCGAATACGTCGCCGTCGACGACTCCCAAGCCCTGGAAGGATTTCACCTGCTGTCCCGCACCGAGGGCATAATCCCCGCCCTGGAGCCCGCCCACGCCGTCTACTACGCCTCCCAACTGGCTGGACGGCTATCGCCGGATCAGACCATCTTGGTCTGCCTCAGCGGCCGCGGCGACAAAGACATCCACATCGTTGCCGAAGCATCGGGCCCAGACAGTTAAATCGGGCAAATCCTTCAATGTAAACGAATACGGCCTGTTGTTATAATGGGTCTCGGTTAAATTTCGCCTCCAGGGAGTCAGTCCATGGACCTGGGCCTCCAAGACAAGGTGGCCATCGTCACCGGCGGCAGCGACGGCATCGGCAAGGCCGCCGCCCAAAGCCTTGCCCAGGAAGGGGCCAAGGTCGTCATCGTGGCCCGCCGCGCCGACTTCCTGGAACAGGCGGCGCAAGACATCCGGGCCGCCACCGAAGGCGTGGTGCTGCCCGTTGCCGGCGATGTTGCCGACCCAGCCACTGCCGAGCGCGTGGTCCAGGCTGCGGTGGACAATTTCGGCGGCGTCGGCGTCATGGTCAACAACGCCGGAAGGTCCAACGCCAAAGCCTTCGAGAGCGTCTCCGACGACGACTGGGAGGGAGATTTCGACCTGAAAGTCTGGGCCGCAGTACGCTTCATCCGCGCCGTAATTCCCCACATGCGCCGGGCCGGTGGAGGCCGCATCATCAACGTCACCAACCTGGGAGGCCGCGCTCCGGGCCCCGCTTCCATGCCCACCTCCATTTCCCGGGCCGCCGGCATAGCCATCACCAAGGCCCTCTCCAAGGACCTGGCCAGGGACAACATCCTAGTCTCAACCGTCTGCATCGGCACCATCAAGAGCGGCCAGACCCAGCGCTTCTATGCCGGCAGGAAAGAAGCGGACCCCGGCCTGACCATGGACGGCTATTGGGCCGAGATCGCCCAGCGCCTGAATATCCCCTTGGGCCGCGTGGGCGAAGCCAAAGAAGCGGGCGACGTCATAACCTTCCTGGCCTCCCAGCGGGCCAGCTATCTAACCGGCATAGCCGTGAACATCGACGGCGGCGCGTCGGCGGTGGTGTAAACATCAGCCGCATGCGGAGCCGCAACAACTTGCATCTTCAGAATAGCGGTGACCAATGCTTGAGTCTCAACTAGACGGGCTGCACATGCCCCAGAGGACCCTCCTTGGGCCCGGCCCCAGTTCCGTCCACCCTCGCGTCCTCCGCGCCATGACCGAGCCGGTAATCGGCTTCCTCGACCCCGCCTTCTTCCAGGTGGTGGACGAGGTATGCGAAATGCTGCGGCAGGTCTACCATACGTCCAACCCCACCACTTTCCCGGTGTCTTCCACCGGCACCGGCGCCATGGAGACCGCTTGCGTTAATCTCCTGGAGCCTGGAGATACGGCCATCGTCTGCCGCAACGGCTTCTTCGGCAACCGCTTCGCCGAAATCGCCGGACGATGCGGCGCAGACGTGTACACCGTCGACAGCCCGTGGGGCCGCCCCGTAGATGTTGACGCTCTGGAAGAAGAATTCAAGAAGCACCCTAGGGTCAAGGCCGTTGGGTTGGTCAGCGGCGAGACCTCCACCGGCGTCCTTACGCCCCTCCCCGACATCGTGGACTTGGCCCACCGCCACGACGCCCTGGTGCTCGTGGACGCCGTCACCTCCCTCGGCGGCCATGAAATACGCATCGACGACTGGGACGTCGACCTGTGCTACAGCGGCAGCCAGAAGTGCCTCGGCGCTCCTCCCGGCCTCGCCCCCATAACCGTGGGCCCCCGGGCCTTGGAGGCCATAAACAAGCGGGCCAGCAAGGTGCCCAGCTTCTACTTCAGCTTGGCCGAGTTGGACAACTACTGGTCCGAACAGCGGGTCTACCACCACACCGCGCCCGTATCGATGATCTACGCCCTGCGGGAAGCCCTGCGCATGATGGCTGAGGAGGGCCTGCAAAACCGGCTCGACCGCCACGCCAGGGTCGCCGCGGCCCTCCGCGCTGGCCTGGACACCCTGGGAATCCAGGTCCTGGCGGAACCCCAACACCGCCTCGCCCCCCTTACCGCCGCCCTGATCCCGGAAGGCATCGACGACCTAGTTGTCCGCCGCAAATTGCTGGAAGACTACAACATCGAGATTGGCGGAGGCTTGGGCGATTTGAGGGGCAAGGTCTGGCGCATCGGCCTAATGGGAGAATCGGCCCGGGAAGCCAACGTCTTCGCCCTGCTGTCGGCCCTTGAGACCGTGCTCTCCGGCCTGGGTTATGAAGTCGCTTTCGGCGCCAGCCTCGCCTCCGCCCAGAAGGCCCTCGCCGCCTACGCGGCTTCTGTCTGAATTCCCTTCTTTCTCATCCTACAGCCCCATGCCGTGGTAGCCGTCCCAAGGGACAGCGATATTTTCGACGGAATAGAGGGCAAGCCAGTGTTGACCAAGCATAAATTCTTATCAGTGCTGATGCTCACGGCCCTGGTAGCCGCGGTTGCCCTCCTTGCCTGTACCGACAACGGTGCAGAATCCGCCACCGCCGTACCTACTCCGACTCCCATACCCACGCCCACCGCCGTACCTACTCCGACTCCCATACCCACGCCCACCGCCGTACCTACTCCGACTCCTGTACCCACGCCCACCGCCGTACCTACTCCGACTCCCGTACCCACGCCCACCGCCGTACCTACTCCGACTCCCGTACCCACGCCCACCGCCGTACCCACGCCGGAAGTCAAGGTTATAGATCCCGGGTCGGACAAACAGACCATTATCTTTAGTGAACTGAACTGGACTAGCGCCCTGTTGCAAAACCGAATCGCCCAATACATTGTCGAACATGGCTATGACTATCCCACCGATGTGCGATTTGGTCTCGCTCTTCCCCTGTTCGAGGGTCTGCAACGCGGTGATACCGACGTCTCAATGGAGATATGGTTGCCCAGCCAGGGCGACGCTTGGGAGAAGGCTCTTGGCGAAGGCTTGGTTCTATCCCCAGGCCCGAGCCTGGGTTCCGACTGGCAATCAGCTTTCGTGATTCCTGCCTACCTGCAGGAACAATACCCAGGCTTGGACAGCGTGGAAGACCTGAGAGACCAAAAGTACAAAGACCTGTTCAAGACCGCGGAGACCGGCGGCAAGGCCCGGTTGGTGTCGTGCCCCATCGGCTGGGAGTGCGAGTTAGTCAATGCAACCCAGGTCGAGGCATACGGACTTTCCGAGCACGTTGATATCGCTAACCCGTACGACGGCTCGGAGTTAGACGCTGGCCTGTACGGCGCCTACGAACTCGGAGAGCCTTGGCTAGGCTACCAGTGGGGCAGCAACACCCCCGCTTTCAGGCTGGATCTGGTCCGGCTGGAAGAGCCGCCCTACAGCGACGAGTGTTGGGCTACGACGATGGCCTGCGCTTATCAGGACGCCAACGTCATCATCGCCGTCAATTCCGACTTGCCGGACTCAGCCCCGGATGTCGTAGAAATGCTGCGGCAATGGAGTTTCAACCTTGACGACTACAAAGCTGCCGTTAGGTGGCAGTATGAGAACCAGGGATTTGGGCTGAATGCCACGGCCCTTTGGTGGCTCAAGACCAACTCGGACATTTGGAGCGCTTGGGTCACGACCGAAGCGGCAGAAAAAATCCAGGCTGCACTAGACGCCGACGAGGAAGCCGCAGGCTGGCCCGGAGATTGGTAAATCTGGCCGGCTTCATTCATATATCGGGTTAAGCTGGTCCCACGCTCCCCAAGGCTGATAGGTCATACCCCCAACGCAATTGCGGTCGCCGTAGCCCCCGGTGTCCCTCAGGCCCCATCCTCGGCCCGGTACGCCTCATCCAACACGTCCACCACGTGCACCACCCTGGCTGGCTTCCCCAACGAACGCAGCCCCTGTTCGATTTGCATCATGCACCCTGGGTTGGCCGTGACCACCTGCTCCGCCCCGGTGGCCGCGATGTGACCCATCTTGCGGTCTAGGATTTTCCCCGCCAGGCCCTTTTGCAGCACCGCATACAGGCCCGCCGCTCCGCAGCACATCGCCGCCTCTTCCATCTCCACCAACTCCAGTCCTGGGATACAGCGCAGCACTTCTCTCGGCGCCTCGGTCACCCGCTGGGCATGTGCCAGGTGGCACGGGTCCTGGTACGTCACCTTGCGGGAAACCGCCGCCTTGGGAGTCTCTAGGGGTAGGGACGTCAAAAACTCGGTAATGTCTAGAGTCAACTCGCTGAAACGCCGGGCCTTCTCCCCATACTCCGGGTCGTCGGCCAGCAGTTGGTGGTACTCCTTCATCGCCGACCCGCAACCCGCCGAAGCCGTCACGATGCGGTCTACCCCTGCCTCGAGGAACACGTCGATGTTCCGGCGGGCCATGTCGCGCCCGTACTCCAAGTCCCCGCCGTGAATGTTCAGCGCCCCGCAGCACCCCTGCCCTGGGGGAACGACCACGTCGCACCCGTTCCGCGTCAGCACCCGCACTGCTGCTTCCATAGTGCCCCCCTGCAGCGCCGGCATCACGCAACCGGACAGCAGGCCCACCGTCAATTTTTTCTCCGGCCCGTCGAATCGCTCTCGTCCCTTGTATACCCGGCTGCTGGGGCCGAAAATGGGGCCCCGTATCTCCGGTAGCTGCGCTTCTAAATCGGCCACGGGGCCGGGCAGCAGGCGCAGACCCCCGGAGCCGCGCACCAGCTTCTGCAGCTTGGATCGCTGGTAGACTCTCATCAACCTGGCGCCCAAGCGTAGGCGGTCTAGCCGCGGCAGTCCCGCCCGCAGGAACCATCGGCTGGTCCTGCTGTTGCCCGAAACTTCACTTACCCGCGCCAGCATCTGGTAACGGGTCTTCTCCATCATGCGGCCGTAGGGCACCCCCGACGGACACACCGCTTCGCAGGCCCGGCACTGCAGGCATGCGTCCCAATGAGACGCCACCCGCGGCGTAATCTCCAGCCGCTCCTCGTTCACCGCTTTCATCAACGCTATCCGGCCCCGGGGAGACTCGGTCTCCAGCCCCGACACCGCGTACGTGGGACAGGCGCTCAGGCACAGCCCGCAATGGACGCAGCGGTACAGGTCTTCCTCCGCCGGCGCATCTCCCTCCTGGAACCCTCCCCGTGACCCTGGGGACGCGTCGACCCCATCGCTATCGGGAGCGGTCAGGTCTTCCCATAGCGAGAGTTGTGCCTGCTCTTTTTCCGGCACTAGATTCCCCCCACGAACCGGCCAGGGTTCAAGATCCCCGCGGGGTCGAACTTTCGCTTGAGCCGCCGCATTATCTCTATTGCCTCCGGCTGCCCGCCCCAGACGTCAATCTGCTTTTTTAGCGAAAGCGGGCATTGCTCGACCACTGCCTGCCCTCCGGCCTTCCTGGCGACCCTTCTGACGCGGAGCAGGGTTTCCAATATCAGGGAATCGTCGACCCACTCGCTCACCGGCTCGGCCCACCAGAAAAGCTGCACCATCCCATAGCCTGGGTCTGCGATCACGCCGGGAGCCATGCCCGGCGAACTGGCCTCCAGGCACTGGGCCGCCACCGCCGCCACTGCCGAGGGAGGCGCAGTAACCCTTATGCTCAGGTACGGTTTGGTCTCGTCGCTCCAACTCAGGTCGGCCAGGCTCTCAAGCACTGACTGGCTTTCGGATTCTTGGAAAACAGTTACGTCTAGGGCTCCCCATTGTCCAAGTAGCCGCGCCGTCTCGTCCACTCTGCGTTTTACCCCTCGCGGACTCCCGGCAAGGAAGGCGATGGCCAGCGCGCTGCCAGCCCCCGCTTGGCGCAGAATCTCCTGGCCTTCCTCCAGTTGCAGCCGGTGCGCCGCCTGTCCGTCCAAGACCTGGACCCCGTTGGGCGCAAAGGCCGTCCCTGTTAGACCGCCCCCGGCCACGATGCCTTCCTGCAGGCTTGAAAAACTCGCCAGCACGGTAGCCATCTCGGCGGGGATGGGCGCAAGCTTGAACGTCGCTTCGACTATGATGCCCAGCGTCCCCAGGGAACCGGCGTACAGCTTGTTCAGGTCGTATCCGGTAACGTTCTTGACTACCTTGCCCCCGGCCCTGGTCTCCACACCGTCCCCGCCGACGACGCTGATCCCGATAAGCCAGTCCCGCGGTTGCCCGTGCGAAAATCTCAGCGGGCCGGTGGTGTTGGCCGCCAGGATGCCCCCGACAGTGGAAGTTTCGGCGAGCGGGGCTTCCAGGGGCAAGAACTTTCCCCCTGGGGCCAGTTCTCGCTGCAGTTGGCCGAGGGAGATACCCCCTTCCACGGTAACCGTCAGGTCGTCGGGCTGGTAGTCCAGCAAGCGGTCCTGGCCTCTCACGTCCAGGGCCAACCCCACCTCGGCGGGAACGTTTCCCAGGGCAACCTGGGTCCCCCCGCCCCTCGGGAACACCGAGACTCCCTGGGCGGCGGCCCAGCGGACGACTTCCGCCGTATCTTCCCGGTTGTATGCCAGGGCCGCCGCCTGGGGCATCACCCCGTCCACGGCGTAGTCTTCCAGCCCCGGAGGCGGTATTAGTGACCCTATGGGCAAGAATTTGGCTAGCTGTGACGGCAGGGACGGTGTCAACGATATACTTCTCGCCGGTGGCCGCTAACTTGATGGTTCCGTTAAGGGTAAAGGCCTCAAAAGTGCAACGGGCAAGTCCTAAATGAACATCCCCGCTCCAGCGCGGTGGGCGGTGGGCTGGTAGGCGAAGCCGCCGGGGAAGACCTTCTCCGGATTCAGCCGATTGAGCGGCGCAAAGGCCTCTCTCACCCGCAGCATGGCTTTCAAGTCGTCGTCGGAAAACACCAGCGGCATTTGCTCTTTCTTCTCCAAGCCCACTCCGTGCTCCCCTGTTAAAGCCCCTCCAAGGTCGACGCAGGCCTTCATAACCTCGGCGCCCGCCTCCGCGACCCTTTGCAACGCCCCCGGCTCCCGCTCGTTGAACAACAGACACGGGTGCAGGTTGCCGTCTCCCGCGTGGGAGACGTTGGCGACGGTCAGCTTGTACTCCTGGCTGATGTGGGCTACCTGTCGGTGGGCTGCGGCCAACTGGGTGCGCGGCACCACCCCGTCCGCCAGGTAATAATTCGGCGCCAGGCTGCCCAGGGCGCCTAGTGCCCCCTTCCTCCCTGCCCACAAGGCAACCCGCTCCTGCGCGCTCTCTGCGGCCCGCACTTGGAAGGCACCCGTTTCCCACAACGCGGCTTCCACCTGTGCCCCGATCTCCTCCACTTCCTCTTCAAGGCCCTCTACTTCGACCAGCAGCACGGCCCCGGCATTGTCCGGGTACCCCAAGTCGGTCACGTTCTGCACCGCCTTGATGACCACCGAATCTATCAACTCCAACGCCGCAGGCACGATGCCATGACCGATTATTGCCGATACCGACGTGCAGGCCGATTCCACGTCAGGAAATATCCCCAGGAAAGTCTTCACCCGCTCCGGCAGCGGCAATAGCCGCACGACGATCCTGGTGGCGACCCCAAATGTCCCCTCGGATCCGAGAAACACCCCCCGCAGGTCGTATCCCGATGTTGCGTTGACCGGCTGTTCCGACGGGCTGCCCAGATTGATTATGCTCCCGTCTTCCAGGGCAACTTCCAACCCCAATACGTGGTTGGTGGTGGTGCCGTATGCCAGGCAGTGGGGCCCCCCGGCATTCTCGGCCACGTTGCCCCCCATGGTGCACGCCCTCTGGCTGGAAGGGTCCGGAGCGTAGCGCAGGCCGGACTTTCGGGCGTAGTTGTCCAAGTCCAGGTTGATTACCCCCGGCTCCACCATCGCCGTCCGATTCTCTCTGTCTAGCCCCAGGATGCGGTTCATTCGCGTGAAAGCGATTTGCAGTCCCCCGGTGGCCGCAATGGCCCCTCCGCTCAGTCCTGTCCCGCTCCCCCGGCCTACCACGGAAACCCCTTCCTCGTAGGCCAGGCCCAATACCTGTCTCACCTGTTCGGTGGATTCGGGTAGTACCACAGTCTCGGGCATGGCCTTGGCAACCGAGCCGTCGTACTCGAATACCACCAGGTCTTCGGGATGACTCACCACGTGGGCCTCCCCAACGATGGCCTTCAACTGCTGTATGAATTGCTCTGTAGGCATAGTGTTCTCTTGTCAGCAGGGGTCTCGTTGCCCATGCAGCCGGAGCCTCGTCGCTCCCTCGAATCCTGCCTTACCCGTCACTCTCGCCTTAACCCTCGCTCCTGCCCGACCCGTCACCCCCGCGCATGACGACCAACGCTTACCCAGCGACCAGGCTGCCCGTTCGTCCTGAGGGAAATCGAAGGGCGAACGGACAGCCGTAGTTTCGCAAGAGTCCCATTCCGGGGGAGTATAGCAGTCCTAGGGCGGACTCAACGGTTGGCACGTCGGCAGCAGCGTCCCAAGTCTTGCCCCTGCCTATAACAACCGCGATGATAGACTATCCCCGAAACGGCTGGCAAGAAAGCCCGCCGCCTCGGTTTCACCAGAACTGCCGCACGACAGGTAGCGCAGGAGCTTAAGGCCTAAAGCTCAAGGAAAGACCATGCTTTTCGTCAAAACCAAAGAGGTAACACCATACAATTTCGAAGGTTTGGAAGTCAGGGAACTGATACCCGGCCTGCTGCCCGCGGCCTCCGTCGCCCATGTCGAGGTTCAGCCTGGAGCCGCTCACGCCACCACAAGATCATCGAAGAACGACAAACTCTACATCTGCATTTCAGGTGCGCCGACTTTCGAGGTCAATGGAAAACGCATCGAACTTGGCCCGCTGGACCTCCTCGTAATCCAGCGTGACGAATGGTTCAACTACCGCAACGAGACCGATTACGCAGCCGTTCTCTTCCTCATTCACGTCCCGCCCTATGATTCCGAAGGCGACGAGTTCCTGCCCGCGGAGACCGCAGAATAACGGTAGTTCCCTGGCCACACTGGGAGACATTCGCATAGCCTGAACCCTGTCGTTCGTGCTGGGAGGACCTTTGCATACCCTAGCCTCTGTCGTTTGTGCTGAGCCTGTCCTGAGGCTCTCGAAGGGGGAAATCGAAGTATGAACAACAGAGGCCGCCCCACCGTAAGTCAGGCTTTCGGGAAAGTTGTTCAAGGGGCTTCATTAACGGGCAACCAGCCGGTAGATGCTGTCGCCATCGTCTCTACGAATGAGCAGATAAATCTCCCCGGCGCTGTCCTCTGCCAGGGACAAGATCCACTGTGGCCCATCGTCTGTGAGCAGGACTTCTTCCACCGGCTCCCCGGCCGCTGCGGTTTCCGCATGGATTCCCCAGACCCGTCCCGTGCAGTAGTCGGCATAGATATACCAGCCGTGAAGTAGTGGGATAGCCGCCCCCCTGTATACGTAACCGCCGATAATGCTGCAGCCTGAGGGCCGCCCGTATTCCCAGACGGGCAACGTGATGCCGGTCATGTCGCAGTCCTCACCCGGAGGGAAGCAACTGGTCCCCTCGGTGATATTCCAGCCGTAGTTTCTACCCGGCAGGATGACATCGATCTCTTCGGCGTGGTTCTGGCCAACGTCCCCTGCCCAAAGAAGGCCCGTTTCGCTGTCGAAGCTCATCCGCCAGGGATTTCGCAAGCCGTAGGCCCAAATCTCAGGGCGAGCCCCCTCGCGGCCAACCATCGGGTTGTCCGGAGGTATGATGTACGGCTCGTCGGCGGATGCCTCGCTGACGTCAATTCGAATCACCGTCCCCAATAGGGTAGAAATATCCTGGCCGCTTCCTAGTGGATCGCCTCCCCAGCCGCCGTCTCCCAGGCCCAGGTACAGCATCCCGTCCGGCCCGAAAAGAAGGCTGCCTCCGTTGTGGTTCGCCGCTGGCTGTGGAATGTCCAGGATGGCCAGTTCGCTTTCGTCGTCGAATGCGAATGTGTCTCCTTGCCCGGTGGTATTGAAGCGAGCTATCCTGCCGGCCCGCTTTTCTGCGCTCGGGCGGAAGCTGTAATAGGCGTAAACGTAGCCAGTTTGGGCGAAGTTTGGGTCCAGCGCAATTGCCAGCAGTCCCTCTTCACCATGAGCAAGTGTCCTCTCTCTTTGGTCGTGCACCGTACGAGGATCGTCGTAAGGCCCATCGCGATTGACCGCGAGTACCAGCCCGTCTTGCAGCACGAAGAGGTACAAATCGTGTTCCGGCACATCCACCAGCATCATCGGGAGAGTCAGCGTAGGAAGCCCCGGGAAGGCCGGTTTGATGGCGGCCGGCGAACGGCTGGCGGTGGTTGGTTCAGGCGCAGCAGTCGCAGCCCCGGTTGCCGGCGGAGGAGCGGTGGCGACAACCCCAGTCGCCGGCGGAGGAGCAGTAGCAGCCACCTCAGTCGCCGGCGGAGGAGCAGTAGCAGCCACCTCAGTCGCCGGCGAAGGGGCAGTAGCGGCCACCTCAGTCGCCGGCGAAGGAGCGATAGCGGCAGACTCAGTCGCCGGAATTGTCCCTGTGGGTGTCCCAGCGCCGTTACACGCCATGCCCGCCAGCGCCAACGCTATGATGAAGGGTATGGAGCGTAGCATGTTGGCCTTGTCCAACAGATATGATCGCAGCGTCACACAGGGTACCACAAGAAAACCCGCCGCAAAGACAATTAGGCAACAATTTGACCGGCCCGATTCCCAACCCGTCCGCCTCCCCTTTACGGCCCACTGACATTTGCCCCTTGCCATCCCGGATGCCTCTTGTTAGCATAGTAGTGGGCGACCGTAAGGGCATTCCAAGTCCATTTGGCAGTCAGCCAACCCCTGGTCTCGAATGTCCCAAAATGTCCCACTTTGTCTCAAGTAGTCAAAAACCCGGTTCGCCGGCCCTCGATGATTAGCCCCCAGTCCCTCCGTATCCCCCTGACACCCTCTCCCCTCTTGCCACTGACAGTCCAACACCTATATATTGACGGGCAGACTTAAAGCCCCTTCCTGGTGACGCCCGGCGGGTCTTGACGCCTCGCGGACGGCGCCGCCCGGCATGGAGTAACCTCTTGCAGTTCAATATCGCCGTCCTCCCCGGAGACGGCATCGGCCCCGAGGTCACCGCCGAAAGCGTAAAGGTCCTGGATGCCGTCGGCCGCGCTTTCGGCCACGGCTTTAACTTCGAGTACGCCGACGTCGGCGGCATTTCCATCGACAAGCACGGTGAAGCTCTCTTGCCTGAGGTGCGGCAACTTGCTGAATCAGCTGACGCCGTCCTCTTCGGCGCAGTAGGCGGCCCCAAGTGGGACGACCCCTTGGCCGCCGCCAGGCCGGAGCAGGCCATATTGGGGCTGCGCAGCCACCTGGGAGTGTTCGCCAACCTCCGGCCGGTGAAGGTCAACCCCGGCCTGGCCGATGCCAGTTCCCTAAAGCCGGAGGTCCTGGAAAACGTGGACATGATCGTGATTCGAGAGCTGACCGGCGGCCTGTACTACGCCGAGCCCAAGGGTCGAGAGCAGACCCCCCAGGGCTGGACCGCCGTCGATACCATGCGCTACACCGAGAACGAAATTCAGCGAATTCTGCGAGTCGGCTTTGAGTTGGCCGGCAGGCGCAGGGGTAAGCTGACCTCTGTCGACAAGGCCAACGTTCTGGAATGCTCCCGGCTGTGGCGACAGGTGGCGACCCGGATGGCAGAAGACTACCCGGACGTGAAGTTGGACCACCTCCTCGTCGATAACTGCGCCATGCAGTTGATTCAACGCCCCGCCGATTTCGACGTCATTGTAGTCGAGAACACCTTCGGGGACATTCTGACCGATGAGGCCTCCATGCTGGCGGCCTCCATGGGCCTGCTGCCGTCCGCCAGCCTCAACGGAGTCCCTGTCACCGGCGGCAAGACCCCCGGCTTGTACGAACCCATCCACGGCTCCGCCCCTGACATCGCCGGCAAGGGCATCGCCAATCCCATAGGCTCCATACTCAGCGCAGCCATGCTGCTGCGCCACTCCCTGGGACTCACTGAAGAAGCCGCCGCCGTGGAGCGGGCCGTAGACCAGGTGCTCGCCGAAAACTACCGCACCGCGGACGTTGCAACCTCCGGCGTCGCAGCCATTGGCACGGTAGAGATGGGTGACCGGATAGCGTCGGCCCTGGTTTGAACTGGAGCACTCGCTAGAATGGGCGACGACCTTGCCATAGCCCTTGCCGTCTTCGCCGCCTCGTCCGTCGCAGTAATATACTTCGGCACCCGTCTTGCCGTCTACGGCGACGTCCTGGCCGACCTGACCGGGTGGGGACGGGTATTCGTGGGCAGCCTCTTGGTGGCTTTGGCTACGTCGCTCCCGGAACTCTCCACCAACGTCTCCGCCGTCCGTTTGGACCCTCCCAACCCCGAGTTGGCCGTCGGCACCATATTGGGCGCCAACATGTACAACATGTTCAAGCTGTCCTTGGTCATGTTGCTTTTCGGGGGCATCGGGTTTCTGCGCCGGGTGGCGCCAAACCAGAATTACCTAGTCGCCGCCTCGGTGATTATCACCGGCGCGGCGTTGATTTTCGCCGCCACCAAGCTTGACCTGGCCCTATGGAACGTGGGGCTGTCCTCGCTGGTGCTCCTCGTGATGTTTGTTGTGGGCATGAGGGTTGTTTTCGTCACCCGCTCCGACGAAAGCCGCGGCAACGACGACGGGACTGAAGAACAGATGACCCTGCGGCGCGCCTGGGTGTTGTTTGGCATAGCGTCCTTGGCCGTGGTGGTCGCCGGCTTTTTCTTGGCTTGGAGCGCAGACCAAATCGCCGAGCACGCCGGCATAGCTTCCAGCACCTTGGGCATTCTGGCAGTGTCTTTCGTGACCAGCCTCCCCGAGTTGTCCATGGCCATCGCCGCCGCCCGCATAGGAGCGGTGGACCTTGCCGTAGCTGGCTTGTTCGGCAGCAACATGTTCAATATTTCCATCCTGTTCTACTCCGACCTGTTCTACCGGGACGGCATTCTGGTCAACGAGGCGGCGGCGTCCCATTTCGTTGCCGGGGGGCTGTCCATCGGCCTGATGCTGATGGGGTGGGTTTTGATCCTGGGTAGACACCGGATTAAAGCTGTCGCAGCCAACACCGCATTAGTGGTCATGACCTTGGTTACCATCGCCGGCGCCGTGGTGGTGGCAGGCCTGGGAACCGCGGAAGATGAAGGTTCCGCCCAGGCATCGGTTAGCCGGCAGGATGGAATCTCCGGGCCTCCGACGGTTTAGCCGCCGTTCACTTTTGGCTGGAGGCTCTGTCCGGCAACGCTGCCGCGGTGGAACTAGACGATCTTAAGCCGTTCCTCGGTGACAACCCCTTCTGTGATGTCGAAGGACCGCACCTGCGGATTCGTCTCGTCCATTAGCGACACCAGCACGTACCGCACGTCGGGCCACAGTTGGGCTGTGCCGCCCGCAATCCGGACGTCGGTGTCGGAAGGATAGGCCTCGCTCCTGGTGTGAGAGTGGTATATGGCCAGCAGTTCCCAGTCGTTGTCTCCGGCCTCCGAGTCCACTTTGACAATCTCAGCCGGGTCCATGTCGAAGCGAAACGGACTCGCCGCCAGGTTGGTCATCCGGTAGAGTTTGAGCACACGTCCGTCTCGCCCCGCCAGGATGCCGCAACATTCGTTGGGCAGGTCCTCCCTGGCGTGGGCCACCATCTCGTCGATGAGCCGCCTTTCAACCTGCGTCAACTGCCGTCCTCCTAGCCGCGGTTAAGGGCTAATAGTGCCCTTGGAGTATAACAACATTAGCCCGCAACGACGACACTCGGCCCTCGTCCTCCGTTGGGTCGCAGGGGCCTCTCGGTTAGACACTAGGTTGGCTCGATGCTATTATGGCCCTTGGGCGGCCCCTCCCTTTGGTTGCCGGGACCATTCTGGGATAGACGCCACAGCGCCGTCCTTTCCTCAAAACACAAATGGCGTCCTGATATTGTGAAGATAAAAGAGATTCTGAAGACCAAGCGATCCATCTCCTGCGAGTTCTTCCCGCCCAAGTCGGCCGAGGGGATTCCGGGGGTGTTGCGCGCCATCGACCGGCTCAAGGCCTTCAGGCCCGATTTTGTATCTGTGACTTACGGCGCAGGAGGATCCACCAGGCAGTTCACCGAAGAGATAACGACCCGCGTCAAGGCCGAAGGTGACCTGGAGGTGATGGCCCACTTGACCTGTGTGGGGCAGACCAAGGGTGAGTTACACGATGTGTTGGTCAGGCTGGACGGAGCCGGGATTCAGAATGTCATCGCCCTGCGGGGAGACCTGCCCCGGGGCGAGCAGGAATTCGTTCCCGTCCAAGGCGGTTTTGGCCACGCCACCGACTTGGTCCGCCACATCCGAAAGCATTTCCCCTTCGGAATCGCCGCCGCCTGCTACCCAGAGGGCCACACCGAGTCTCCCGACCTCGACACGGACATGGCATACACCAAGCTCAAGGTGCAGAACGGAGCGGACTTCTTAATCACTCAGCTCTTTTACGACAACAGCGATTTCTTTGCCTTCTTGGACCGTGCCCAACAGGCAGGCATTGACGTGCCCATAGTTCCCGGAGTGCTCCCCATCCTGAGCGCCGGCCAGATTCGCCGGTTTACCACATTGTGCGGCGCCCGCATCCCGGAGGCCTTGGACAAACAACTGGACAAATTCTCCGACGACGATGATGCCGTCCGCGAGTTGGGCGTCGAATATGCCTCGGCCCAGGTGAGGGAGTTGTGGGATGCTGGCGTGCCCGGCATACACTTCTATGTGCTCAATAGGAGCTATTCCGTTTCCAAGATTCTGGCGAATTTGGGCCTGGCCGGACACACTGGCAAGGACTAAGACCCGTTTGACATATCTGAGGTTGCCCTCGGTTTCCTCGACCGGGTGACGACGGCGCGGCCCGCGGGCATGTGATCTGATATGGACCAAGGCCATCCATCTATGACCCTCTCTTCCGGCGTAGACATCATCGAAATCTCCAGGATAGAACGGGTCTTGGACCGATATTCCCATCGCTTCTTGCGCCGCGTCTACACCGACGCCGAGATCGCCTACTGCCGCGGGCGCGCCCCCAACCTTGCGGCCCGGTTCGCTGCCAAAGAGGCTACCATGAAAGCCTTGGGCACCGGCGTACGCGGCGTGGGCTGGAAGGACATCGAAATTACCCGCCGCGAAAGCGGGGCCCCGGGAGTACGCCTCCACGGCAGGGCCAAGCGCCGCGCCCAGCGGCTGGGAGTGCAGGACATCTCCTTGAGCCTGTCCCACTCTAAGGAATATGCCGTAGCTTTTGTGGTTATCCAGCAGGAACCCCAGCCATGAAAGTCGTCACTGCAGCCCAAATGGCGGCTCTTGAGTCGGCTTCCGAACGTCGGGGAGTCGCCGCCGACGCGCTCATGGAGAACGCCGGCTTGGCGGTGGCGGAGACGGTTCGCAGTCTATTGGGTGGCGTTGCCGATGCCGTTATCACGGTCTTGGTCGGCCCCGGCAACAACGGCTCCGATGGGCTGGTGACGGCCCGCTGCCTCCGGCGATGGGGCGCCAGGGTGACCGTCTGTGTGTTGGCCGGCCGGCCCTCCGTAGACCCCAAGATGGATTTGGCCCGGGAATATGACGTCGAGATTCTCTCTTTGGCAGACGATCCGGGCACGTATAGGCTTGAGCAATTGCTGCGCCGCTCCCGCGTCGTCGTCGACGCCGTCTTGGGCACCGGCCGCTCTCGTCCTTTGGAGGGCGCAGTCAAAGAAGCTATGCTCCACTTGCAATCCTGCCGGACGGGCCAAGACCGCCCCCAAATCGTCGCCCTGGACTTACCCACCGGCCTCGACGCCGACACCGGTGAGTTGGACCCGTCATGCCCCCAAGTGGACGTTACTGTCGCTCTGGGGCGCCCCAAGGCCGGACTGCTGGCGTTTCCAGGGGCTGCCATGGTTGGCAGGCTTGAAGTCGCCGACATAGGACTCCCTCCAGACTTGGAAGAAGAGGAAGCCATAACCCTGGAGCTTTTGACCGCGGCCTGGGTCGGGCCTCGCCTGCCCTCCCGGCCCTTGGACGGGCACAAAGGCTCCTTTGGTCACGCCCTGGTGGTCGCCGGGTCGAGGAACTACGTGGGCGCAGCTTGCCTTGCTGGGTTCGCCGCCGCAAGGGTGGGCGCTGGCCTAGTCACGCTGGCGGCCCCGGAAGGCGTGTACAAAATCGCCGCCGGTGCGTTGACCGAGGTTATTCATCTCCCTCTGCCCGAAGACGATGAGGGCCGAATTCACCCCGACGGGGCCGATGATATTTTGCAGGCCCGCCATCAATACGATGCCCTGTTGGTTGGATGCGGCCTCGGGCAGTCACAGGGGACGGTCGAATTCATGGAACGGCTGCTGCTGAATGACAGCCGCGCGACACTACCTACGGTGATCGACGCCGACGGCCTCAACAGCATGTCCTCGCTGCCTCAATGGTGGTCCCGCCTCCGTGGCCGGGCGGTCGTCACCCCCCATCCCGGTGAAATGGCAACCTTGGCCGGAATCCCGATCTCCCAGGTGCAAGCGGCCCGGGTGGAAACGACCCGCCGCTGGGCAGCCCACTGGAACGTCGACTTGGCCCTGAAAGGGGCGCACACGGTAATCGCCCAACCCGGTGGTCTAGCCAGGCTCTCCCCCTTCGCCAATCCGGCCCTGGCGTCGGGCGGCACGGGAGACGTCCTCTCCGGCATAATCGTAGGTTTGATGGCCCAGGGGTTGTCCCCGGGGGATGCCTGTTGCTGCGGCGTCTACCTGCACGGCATGGCCGGAGAAATCGTGCGCGAGAAGCTGGGCCGGTCGGGACCGTTGGCCTCAGACTTGATTGACGAACTGCCGGTCGTGATTGAAAGGCTCAGGGGAGAATCCGCAGGTACAGGATAGTGCCGGGCGCCTTGTTGTCTTCCCTTTATCGGAGGCTAATCGTCTGGGTCTCTAGGGCTATGCTATACTAACCGCCACTTTACAATAACCACCGGCTAAGCCGCCCACCGTCGGGACGGGCCAAGTCCATCCGATCGCCCAACATGAAGCCCTCGAGCTTAGGCAAGACATGACGTTGCAAAGCTTCCTGGAATCATTGGCGGACACGTCCTCCAACGTTCCTGCTTCCGGTTTCATCGAACTCTCGGACATGTCGCCCGAGGAATTGGGCGTGTTCACCCGCACTTGGGTGGGCATCGGCTTAGAGCGGCAGCGTCAGATAATCTCCAAGTTAGTGGATTTGGCCGACGACAACCCGGAGTTGGATTTTCGAGCTATCTTCAAGCTGTGCCTGAAAGGCGAAGATGAAGTGGTGTTGGAGAAGGCCATGGAAGGGTTGTGGGAACAAGAGGACCGCTCAATCATTCCCAGCCTCCTGCAGACCCTCCGGTCCGATAAGAGCCCCCGGGCCCGGTCCGCCGCCGCCACCGCTCTGGGCAAGTTCAGCCTTTTATGCCAGGAAGGAAAACTGCTGCCTAAAGATCGGGTATCCGTCCATGATTGTTTAATGGAAACCCTCAACGACTTGGACCAGCCCCTGGACGTCCGCCGCCGCAGCCTGGAGGCCGTGGCGCCCTTCAACACCGAGGCCATTAGGGAGCTGGTGTCCTGGGCTTACAAGAGCCAGGACCTGGGCCTCAAGTCAAGCTCCATCTTCGCCATGGGCCGCACCGGCGAGAGCGTTTGGTTGCCCCTTCTCATCAAAGAACTCAAGAGCCCGGAACCCACCATTCGCTACGAGACCGCCAACGCCTGCGGAGAGTTGGGAGAAGAGGACGCTGTCCCCCATTTGGCCCCTTTGTTGGACGATGAAGACTACCAGGTCCAATTGGCTGGCATAAACGCCCTGGGTAAGATTGGCAGCCCCCTCGCCAAGAAGGTCCTGCTGCACTGCGTCAAGGAAGGCGACGCCGCTTTGGAAGACGCCGCCCGTATCGAACTGCAAAACATCGAGGCGCTGGAAGACCCCATGGCCTTCTCGTCCGACGTGTAGGCTTCCCCATAACCGGCCCAGTCCGTTCCCTTAACCGTCCGTGTTCCTATTCATCGTGTCGGCCTCTTGATTTAATGACTCGACTGTTCGGCCTGCAACGCAGTGACTCCGCTAGAGCAACTGTCTGAGGACTGGGCACAGTGGCTCGCCGCCGCGCCCAGTGCCCACTTGGCCACGGCTGGTGCCTCCGGCGCGCCCCACGTAATACCCGTATGCTTCGCAACCGACGGCAGGGTCCTGTTCTCCGTCTTGGACCAAAAGCCGAAACAGGCCCAAGTTACGCGTCTGCGCCGGGTCAGGAACATCCAGGAGAACCCGCAGGTCTCATTCGTCGTGGACCACTATGAGGAAGACTGGAGTCGATTGGGGTACATCCTGGTCATGGGTACGGCCGAGTTGCTATTTGACGGCCACGAGCGCGACGGTGCAGTCCAGTCGCTCCGCCGAAAATACCCTCAATACAGGGCCATGGACCTGGAATCCAACCCGGTGATAAAGATAACGCCCCATCGAGTAGTCACCTGGGGCGTTGCGCCAACGTCAACCTAACGCCCCATTTCATGTCAGGGTGAAAGCCCGCCCCGGGATCAATGGGGGCGAGGCGTTATGGCCCACGGTTGGCCGTCGCCGCGAAATGCTTGCTCAGAATCAAGCCCTGGCCCTGGTAAGACGATCCGATTTCAGCCCCGTACAGCTTCTCCGGGGCCTGCAGCATGCGTTCAAAGGTCAAGGTGCACAGCTTTTGGCAGTGCTCGATCATGAACGGGACGTCGTGGGCCCTGACTTCCAGCACCGGCTGCACTCCCTTGATGTATTCTCCGCCGCCGAAGCCGAAGCCGAAGCCAGGATCGAAAAACCCGGCGTAGTGAGTCCTCAATTCCCCGCTCGACGGATCGTAAGCGGTCATTTCCGCTCCATACTCCGGCCTGACTCGTACTGTTTCGGCTGAGGTCAACAAATAGAACTCTTCTGGTTCGAGAATTAGCCTCCGAGCCCGGTCTGCGTATACCGGCTCCCAATAATCGCTGGGGTCGTAGTACCCTTGCCGCCCCAGGTCCAACAGGCTGCTGTTCTTCTTAGCCCTGTATCCCACGCCGCTCGTCTCCCCAGCAAGGTTTGCGCTCAGGGCCACCGTGTTGTCTTCCGCCGGTGCCAGCAGGGAGTTGGTCTGGCCGTCCGGATACAGTAGGATGGGCTCTTCTTGGTGTGTGCGGAGTAACTCCCCTTCGGCGCAAGCAGGGCTGCCTTTGATTAACCGCAACTGGTTTAGTGACAGCGCTGTCTGCACCTTTATGGTGAATGACCGAGATACCACTTCCAGATAAAGCTGGCCGTCATAGCCCTCGCTGATTTCGTCGAACTTATGGCTCCGGTCCGAAATGACCCGTGTAAAGATGTCCAGCCGGCCGGTGGAACTCTTTGGATTGGTCTTGGCGCGTATCCCCTGGGGCAATCGGAGTTGCTCGATCAGGGGAATCAAATAAGGCCGGTTCTTCTCCAAAATCGCCCCGTCTCGAAGGTCTATGCTCTCCATCGCCAACTCGGGCAGCTTGTCCATCACCGTGCTGGCGTCCGGAAGAAAGCTGCAACGCAGCCGGTATGCTATCTCGCCCAGCCGAAGATCCAGGCTGGCTGGCTGAAAGTTGGCTTCAGGGATCTTGTACTTCTCTGTGAAGATGACGTCGTCGCGGGCCGCTTCTTGCAGCCACCTAGTAGGTAATATCCCCTCTGCCTCCAGTTCGTTTATGTCGGAAAACATAGGCGGTCCAAGGTTAGGTCTCATCTGCGGGGGTTCCAGCCAGATTCTCTGAGATACGCCATGGGGTGTCAAGGGAGAATTTTCATGCAGAGATTGGGGCCTTGTTCAAATTACTGTCACGCAGCCCCTTCCCAAGCCGTGATCCCTTCACTTACCATTCTCTGGTAGCGGCCCTGATACCAAAGATGGAAGTGACGTTGGTGCGATGACTGCCGATATGAACGGGCGATACCAACCCATGATCAAGGACCTCCCCCACGAAGAACGCCCTCGGGAGAGGCTCAAGCAGCATGGCCCCAAGCACTTGAACAACACCGAGCTCATCGCCATCCTTTTGCGCACCGGCATGACTGGCGAAAACGTCATCTCGCTATCGTCCCGGGTGTTGACCTCCTTGGGAGGGCTAGCCGGCCTGGGGCGCAGCAGCTTCTCCGAGCTTTGCTCCCAGCGCGGCTTGAGCGAGGCCAAGGCCTGCCAGTTGCTGGCTGCCGTCGAGCTTGGACGGCGCTTCGTCTCCCTGTCTCCGGAAGAACGGGTGGTGATTAACTCCCCCCAAGATGTGGCCAACCTGTTGACGGCCGAGATGGCTGCCCTGGAGCAGGAGCACCTGAAAGCATTGCTGTTGAACACCAAGAACGAGGTGATGGGCATTCGGGAGATTTACGTCGGCAACGTGAACACCTCCGTGGTCCGTCCCGCCGAGGTCTTTAGGCCCGCGGTGCGAGACAACGCCACCGCAGTAATCGTCGTACACAACCACCCATCGGGCGACCCCACTCCCAGCGCTGAAGACATTTCCATAACCAGGAACTTGATTGAAGCTGGCAAAATGATGGCGGTTGAGGTGCTGGACCATCTGGTCATCGGCAGCGGCAACCGCTTCGTCAGTCTCAAAGAGTCGGGCCTGGGCTTCAGGTAAAATCCCTTCCCCGCGGTTGGGCCTTTTTGTTATACTCCCCGGTGGTTTGCGCCCTTGCTGCCTGGTGTGGCGCAGTTGCGAAGTAATAAGGGGTTCGTATGCCGGCCTATGGCGTAATCGGCGGCCAGTGGGGAGATGAGGGCAAGGGAAAGGTTATCGACTACCTTGCCAGCCAGGTCGACTGCGTTGTGCGCTACGCCGGCGGCAACAACGCCGGCCACACCGTGGTCAACGACCAGGGTACTTTCAGCCTCCACCTTGTCCCTTCCGGTATCTGCTGGCCCCAGGTCTACGGCATCATCGGCAGCGGCGTGGTCGTCGACGCCGATGCCTTCCTGTCCGAACTCGCCAACCTGGAGTCCCGGGGAATCGACACCAGCAGGCTCTACGTCAGCGAGCGTGCTCACCTCATAATGCCCTACCACGTCCTCCTCGATAAACTCGAGGAGCAGGCCCGGGGAGCTGACGCTATTGGCACCACCGGCCGGGGGGTGGGCCCCGCCTACGTGGACAAGACCGCCCGCGCCGGCATACGAGTCAGTGACCTGTTGGACTGGGATACACTGGCCCCCCGCCTCAAAGTCGCGCTGGCAGCCAAGAACGCCCTCATCTCCAAGGTCTACGACGGCGAGCCCCTCTCTCTGGATGACTTGTTGGAGAAATGCCGCAAGTGGGCCGATGCCTTGGCTCCTCACGTCAGCTCCACCGAGGAAATCATCCGGGACCTGCTGGCCCAGGACAAGAACATTCTATTGGAAGGAGCCCAGGGCGCCCTGCTGGACGTAGACCACGGCTCCTATCCCTACGTCACCTCCTCCTCTCCGTCCATCGGCGGCGCTTGCACCGGCTTGGGGCTGGACCCCCGTGCCATCGCCGGAGTCTTGGGAGTGTTCAAGGCCTACTCCACCCGCGTTGGCGAAGGCCCGATGCCCTCCGAGATTTTTGGCCAGGCGGCCGACGACCTGAGGGAAAAAGCCCAGGAGTTCGGGACCACCACGGGACGTCCCCGCAGGATCGGCTGGTTCGATGCCGTTGCGGGCAAGTACAGCCGGCAACTCAACGGCCTTACCGGCATGGTCATAACCAGGCTGGATATCCTGGACGGCTTCCCCTCGGTCAAGGTCTGCGTTGGCTACCGCGCCAATGGCCGCGAGGTGGACGGTTTCCCGGCCAATACCAACCTATTGGCCCAGTGCCAGCCCGTGTACGAGGAGTTGCCGGGTTGGGACCGCCCCACTGCCTCTGCCACCGACCTGTCCCAACTGCCCGAGAACGCGATAGCCTACGTGAAGCGCATAGAAGAACTGGTGGGCTGCCCGGCCCAAATTATCTCCACCGGCCCGCGCCGCGACGAGACCATCGCCGTCGGGCAGTTCATTCCCTCTTAGCTGAGGGTAGGCAACAGAGCAGCAGTGCTGCTCCCGTTCTCACGCCGGGACCGGGACATCAATATCGTAACGCTGGAGCACCTCTTCGACCTGGGAGGCCGATTTGGCGTCCAGGGGCACTAGAGGAAGCCTGGACTGGCCCACGTTGAAACCCACGTGGTTTAACGAATGCCGGACCGGGATGGGGTTGGACACCACGAACAGGATCTTGAACAGCGGCAGCAGCCTCCGGTGTTCCGCCGCCGCCCCCTCCACGTCCCCTTCCAGCAACAGACCCATCATTTGCTTTATCTGGCTTCCCACCAGGTGTGAGGCGACGCTGACCACGCCGTATCCCCCGGTGGCCATGATATAAAACGTCTCGTTGTCGTTCCCGCTCCACACCAGGAATCCCGGCTTGGCCCCGTCGATGATCCGCGTGATCTGGTCCATGTCGCTTCCGGCCTCTTTGATGCCCACGATGTTGTCTATCTCGCTCAGGCGAATGGTCGTGTCGTGGGTCATGTTCAGGCTGGTGCGGCTGGTCACGTTGTACAAGATGCAGGGCAGGTTAACGCTCCCGGCAATGGCCTTGAAGTGCTGGTACAGCCCCTCTTGCGGCGGCTTGTTGTAATACGGCACCACCAGCAGCAGGCCGTCCACGCCCTGCTTTTCCGCTTGCTTGCTCAGTTCAATGCTTTCCGCGGTGTTATAGGTGCCCGTCCCCGCGATGATCGCGCCCCTGTCGCCCACGGCGCCCTTGACCTCGGCGAACAACCGCAGCTTTTCATCGGTGCTCAGCGTCGGCGATTCGCCGGTGGTCCCCGACAAGAGCACTCCGTCGCTGCCCGAGTCCAGCAGGGCCTTGGCCAGACGCTTGGCCTGCTCGTAGTCCACCCGTCCTTGCTCATCGAACGGGGTGACCATCGCAGTGATTAACCTGCCTAGCTCTTTCATGTCAACCCTCCTCGGGGGCTGCTCTTGGTGCTGCTGGTCCTTGCGGTCTAACCGTGGGTCCGGCTGTGTCTAAGTTGGCCAACTCTCCAGCCGTGATTCATCCCGGGGATACGGTCTAGTCGGTGGCGCCGGTTTCGACCCTGGGCTTGAGAAGCCCCCTGGACACCAGTTCCTCGGCTATCTGAATCGAGTTCAGGGCTGCTCCCTTTCGCAGGTTGTCCGACACTATCCACATGGCTAGGCCGTTGGGATTGGACGCATCCTGGCGAATGCGCCCCACGAACACTTCGTCGGTCCCGCTCGCGTCCCACGGCATCGGGTAGACGCTGCGCGCCGGGTCGTCCAGCACCGTCACTCCGGGCATCTCCGACAGAAGCCGTCGCGCCTCCTCGGGCGACATGGGATGCTCGAACTCCATGTGTACGGCCGCGCTGTGTGATACGTACACCGGCACCCGCACGCAGGTGGCGGAAATCTGTATGTCCGGCGCGTGCATGATTTTGCGGGTCTCCTGCCGCATCTTTTGTTCTTCCATGGTGTATCCGCTATCCAGGAAACTGTCGATGCGAGGTATCAGGTTGAAGGCGATCTGCTGGTCCAAGGCTCTCGGTTGCGCTTCCCGTCCCTCCAGCAAGTCCCGGCTCTGCTCCCGGAGTTCCTCCATGGGCGCTCCGCCGGCCCCCGAAACCGACTGATAGGTGTCGGCGATGATCCTGGTGATTGGGTTTACCTTGTGAAGCGGGTGCGCTGCCATCACCAAGGGGGTGGTAGAGCAGTTGGGTATGGAAATGATCCCTTGATGCCACTCCACGTCCGCCCCGTTGACCTCTGGCGCAACCAACGGCACGTCGTCACGCATACGGAATGCCGAGCCATCGTCGATGACCACGGCCCCGGCGGCTACGGCTGCGGGGGCGAAACGGCGGCTGACTTCGCTGGATACCGATATGAACGCCACGTCCACACCGGTGAACGACTCCTCAGTCGTTTCCTCGACCACCAGTTCCCTGTCACCCAGGGAAATACGGTTCCCCGCCGACCGGCTGGAGGCCAGCGCCTTTACCCTGGGCAACTCGGCGTAACGCTGTTCCAGTATTCGGAAAAACGTAGTTCCCACCGCGCCCGTGGCCCCGACGACTGCTATGTTGAGCCCTTCCAACATCCTGTGCCTACAGACCTATGACATTTTCCAAGCCTACCACGAGACCCGGACGCTTCACAACCTCCCTGATGCACTGCAAAACTCCCGGCATATAGCAGTCCCGGCTTAGGGTGTCGTGACGCAGGGAAACCGTCTGGCCCGGAGCGCCAAATATCACCTCGTGGTGCGCGCTTCGCCCAGGCATGCGGATGCTGTGCACCGTCACGCCGTTGTATTCTCCGCCCCTTGTGTCGGGCAGGTTCTCCCTCTCCGGGTAGTTGCGTGTGAACCGCTTTTGGCCGCCTATCGTCCTGGCTAGGTCCATGGCGAAGCCCGACGGCGCGTCGATTTTGGCCTCGTGATGGGCTTCCACTATGTCCGCGTATTCGAAGAACTGGGCCGCCTGTTCCGCCAGCCGTTTCAGCACCACCGCCCCCAGGGCGAAATTGGGAGCCACAATGATGCCAATGTTCCTGTCACTAGCCAAGGCCTCCAATTGCTTGAGGTCATCCCCCGTCAGCCCGCTGGCCCCCATCACCATGTTGACCGAATGGGCCGCACCCACCAACGCCGCCTCCATGCCCGCAGCGGCGTTGGTAAAGTCCACCACCACGTCGGGCTTGGTTTGCGTGATTAGCTGTTCCAAGTCTACCGAGAGGGGCGCCTCGCTGCCATCAGGCAAGCTCAAAGTGGGGCCACGTTTGCGGCGGCAAGCAGCCCCTACCAACGCCATGTCGTCTTGCCGGCAGACCGCGCCCACGGTTTCCACGCCCATCTTGCCCGTCGCGCCGTTCACCACAACTCTTATGGCTGCCCCGTTTTCGGAGGCCATTGATACCCTCTAACGCCTTCCACTGGCTATGAAATGGGTATTGATGTTATCACGGATTGGAAAGGGAGCGGAACCAATCATTGACGAAAACCGGCACAAGTGGTAACGTGTCCTTAATCTCTTCCCCGCCCGCCGGATTGTGGTTTCGACCATAGTCCCTGGGCGGGTGTTTTTTATGCGTACGCTCGTACTCATTGACGGCCAGAACCTGTACCATCTGGCGCTGAGGGCCTGGGCCTCCGGCCCGGATTCTCCCTACGCTTGGCCGAGCTACGACATCGAGAAGCTGTCCGGCGCACTGGTCTCAAGGACCGCCGGCCGCATCCTCGAGCAGATCCGTTTCTATACGGGCGTCCCCGACCCTTCAGTAGGCCCATCGCAACTGTTCTGGCACGGATTCTGGTCAAACAAGATCAGGTATCTGCGGAGCAGGGGGATCTACGTCTATAGGGGCAGGGTGAACTCTGGAGGCCAGGAAAAGGGAGTGGATGTCAGCCTGGCCTTGGACTTGGTAAGGGCAACCTACCAGCGGCAATATGAAGCCGCCATCATTGTCAGCCAGGACTGGGACTTCGGTCCTGCGGTGCGCTTGGCGAAGCAGATCGCCAAGGCGCAGGGCCGGCGGCTCACGTTCGAGTCTTGCTTCCCGCTAGGTCCCGGCAGCCATTCCCGGAGAGGAGTGCCGGGTACGTCTTGGGTTCCGATTGACCAGGCCGCCTACGACGCTTGCCTGGACCCCAGGGACTACCGCCCAAGGATGCAGTAAACGGTATTGTAGGCAGGCTCACAAGCTCCCCCCACTCCATCTCGAAGATGGTCCTGCCCATCGCCTACCCAAGGCCGCCGCGCCTACCCGCAGCAAGCGCTTGTCACGAAGTGGCTCTAAGCCCCCTAACGGTTACGGAACCTGTCGCCCCCGCCCAGGAACCGCCTGTCGCCCCCGCCGTTCCGGGGACCGCCGGGCCCGCCCGAACGCCTGGGCCTGTCCCCGGGTCCGTTGCGTCGGCCGCCCGAATATCCGCCGCCTCCGCGCCTGCCGTCGCGGTCTTGGAACGGCGGCCTGGAGTTCATCCGAGGCGCCGGAGCCGGTGCCCCGTCTCCGCCGAACAGCGCCCGGCGGGACAGGTTCAGCCGCCCCTGGGAGTCGATTTCCTGGATCATCACCGTCAGTTCCTGGCCTATCTTGACCTCTTCTTCCATGTCGCCCATGTCGCCCGAGCGCACCAGGCCTTCCCGCCCGGCCACCAGTTCGACGAAGGCCCCGAAGTTGGTCAGCCTCGTCACCTTGCCGGTGAATATGTCGCCCACCACCAGCTCCCGCGTCAGGCTGTCTGCTTTCGACCGCGCCAGTTCCATCATCGCCGCGTCGGTGCCGCCGATGGTTACCGAGCCGTCGTCCTGTACGTCCACCGAGCAGCCTGTCTCCTCGATGATGCCCCGGATTACTCTCCCGCCGGGGCCGATAAGCGCCCCGATCTTGTCGACCGGAATCTTGAAGCGCAGCATCTTCGGCGCGTAGGGGCTCATCTCCGTCCTGGGAGTGTCGATGGCCTCGTTCATCTTGCCCAGGATGTGCATTCGCCCCACCCGGGCCTGCTCCAGCGCCTGGCTCAGTATCTCAGGCGTCAGCCCCTTGGTCTTGATGTCCATCTGCAGGGCGTTCACCCCATTGGCCGTGCCTGCGACCTTGAAGTCCATGTCGCCCAGGAAGTCCTCGACCCCTTGAATGTCGCTGAGGATGGCGTAGCGGCCGTCCTCGGCGGTGACCAGCCCCATGGCAATCCCGGCCACGTTTTCCTTCATCGGCACTCCGGCGTCCAGCAGCGCCAGCGTCGTGCCGCAAACGCTGCCCATCGACGTGCTGCCGTTGGAACTCACCACCTCCGACACCACCCGTATTGCGTAGGGGAAGTCGTCTTCCGACGGCAGCGCGGGCAGAATGGCCCGCTCCGCCAGCGCTCCGTGGCCTATCTCTCGCCGGCCCGGAGAGCCTACCCGCCGCGCCTCTCCGGTGGAGAACGACGGGAAGTTGTAATGGTGCATGAACCGCTTGGTGCCGTAGGGCCCCACCGTGTCCAGCGTCTGCTTCATCGACATCGATCCCAGCGTAACGATGGACAGCACCTGGGTCTGGCCCCTGGTGAACAGCCCCGAACCGTGAGTCCGCGGCAGCACCGCAATCTCGCAGCTTATCGGGCGTATCTCGTCCAGGGACCTGCCGTCCGGCCGCACTCCTTGGTCCAGGATCCGGCCACGGACCGCTTCTTTCAGCACGCTCTTGAACCCGCCGGCGATTTGGGCCGGCGAGTAGCTGTCCGCCAGCCTCTCCGACACCTCCGATGCCAGTTGGGCTTCCCCGGTCTCCCGGGTAACCTTGTCCGAGTTCTCTCCCAGCAAGGCCGTCAGGCGGCCGTTCAGGATTCCCTTGATTTCGCCGTCCAGGGCCTCGGCGTCTACGTCGCCCGCCGGAGCCTCGGCCTTGGGCTTCCCCGCTTGGCTGACCAGTTCCTCTATCAGCGAGATTGTGGTCAGATTGGCTTCGTGGGCCCGCCTGATAGCCTCCAGGATGACCTCCTCCGACACCTCGTCGCTCCCCGCCTCCACCATCATGATGGCCTCGGAATTGCTGGCGACCACCAGGCTCAACTGGCTTTCCTCGCTCTCCTGGTATGTGGGATTGACGGTGTATTCGCCGTCCTTATACGAAAGCCGGCAGGCCCCGATGGGGCCGGCGAAGGGGATTTGCGATATCGACAAGGCGGCCGACGCCCCCACCATGCCCAGTATGTCGGGAGGGTGCTCCTGGTCCGCCGACAGCACGGTCAGGGTTATCTGTACGTCGTTGTGCAGGCTCTTGGGAAACAGGGGCCGAATAGACCTGTCGGTCAGCCGCGCCGACAGTATGGCTTCCTGTCCCGGTCGCCCCTCCCTGCGGAAGAAACTTCCCGGAATCTTTCCGGCCGAATACAGGCGCTCTTCGAAGTCCACCGTCAGCGGCAGAAAGTCAATGTCTGCCGCCCGGGGCTTTTCTGACATCACCGCCGTGGCCAGCACTATCGTGTCGCCGTACCGGACGGTTACTGCGCCGTGAGCTTGTCCGGCCAGCTTGCCGGTCTCTATGGATAGGGTCTCGTTTCCTATGGATCGTTCAACTGTTGTGGGCATAGCAATACCTATGGTGCCTCTCTTAAATATTGGAATCAAAGTTGGGGCTAGACGTGAAAACAACACCCGGGGAGGGTGTTGTTACTGGCGGCGGCGCTATCGGCGCAGTCCCAAGCGGGAAATCAATGTCTGATAACGGCCTACGTCCTCGTTGGTGAGGTACTTGAGGAGCCTCCGCCGCCTTGACACCATGTTGACCAGGCCGCGACGGGAGTGTACGTCTTTCTTGTGCTCCCGAAGGTGTTGGGTTAACTGCTTGATCTTCTCGGTGAGAATCGCTATCTGCAGTTCTGTGGAGCCGGTGTCCTTGGAGTGGAGGCGGTAGTCCTTGGTAATACTCGCGCGAGTTTCGCCGTCTAGCATCGGTTGTATTAGATTTTCGATCCTCTTCTTAACGTCCGGGCGATTATATCACAATGAAGTCTTGCACCACAACTGGTCCTCTATCCCCATCTCTTCCGCAGCTTTCTCAGTGGTAGGGGCGCCTACTTCAACAGTCCCGCAAAATAGGCGTCCACCCGCTCTGTGTATTCGTCTGGATAGGTGTTGAACGACTCGATGTGCCCCGGAGCGTCCGTTGGCCACCAGGCCGTGCCGGTGTAACCGGCGGCTGCCACCCTTTCGCCGTGGCTGACCGGCACCCGGTCGTCATTTTCGCCGTGAATAACCAACACCGGGTAGTCCAATTTGGTTACCGCCTTTACCGGCGTCAGCGCGCCGATGTCGATGCCGTATATCGTCCCGGCCATAAATTTCACCGTGGGCATAAAGGCAGGCACCGCCCATCCGGGAAAGATGGTCCGGCGGGCCGTCTCCTGCACAATCAGTTCGGATGCTGCCGCGTATGGACTGTCCGCCGCCACTGCTCGAATTCCCGGCTCCTCCACAGCCGCCAGAATCGCTGTTGCCCCGCCCATCGAAAATCCCATTAGTCCAACCTTCCCGGCCACAGCCCCCCGCTTCTCCACTAGGTAGTCGTAGGCTCCCAGCACGTCCCAACGTTCGAAGTATCCGCCTGAAACCCGGCCGCCCTCCGACGAACCGTGCCCCCGCAGGTCGAACATCAATATGCTATACCCCCGGTCTGCCAAGTGGTCGGCCAGCGCCACCGCTTCATTCCCGGAACGGACGTTGCCCAGCCCGTGCACGAATATCAAGTGCGGCGCATCAACGCCATCGTCCCGTTCTCCTTGGATATACCACCCCTTCAGCCGCAAGTCTCCGTCCCGCGGGTGAAACTCCACGTCCTCGACCGGCAGCCCGTAGTCGCTTGGATGGTCTTCTTGTTCTATCCGTTCCGAAGTGGTGACGCCGCGGGCCATGTAAAACGAGATGAGTCCGTACAGGACCACCAACGCCGTCAGAATCAGGACGAGGGCAATCCTCAGCCGTGGCCGAACCCACAGGGAGCGTATGCTGGCTCTGAGTCCCAAGAGCTTTGCCATAGACTGTCATTATGTTAGAGTACGGCAGTTGCGGCAACACCCAGCGCAACGCTTGCCGCCCCTGCCCTGGCTCCGTTGTTTAGGAGGACGCGAATATGGCCAACCCACTCGAACAACCCGGCTCCTCCAGCGTCACCGGCAGCACTTTGCTTGAAGCTCGATTTGACGTAAACATCATACCCTACGGCAGATGGTGGGTATCGTTGCTTCTGGTCATCACCGTGGCCGGAATTCCCCTCATCCCCTTCTGGTGGTTGTTCAGCCTCTGGTACGGGCCGGAATATTACCGGCGGGCCTCGGCCCGGTTGACCACCAACGCCTTGGAGATAAAGAAGGGCGTTTTTACACGTTCAGAGGCCACCATCCCTCTCAACCGGATTACCGACCTGCGCCTCCACGACGGGCCGCTGATGCGCCGCTACGGGTTGCGCGGATTGAAGGTGGAGACCGCCGGACAGTCCGGAGGGACCGGCGCCGGCGACAGTGACCTCCTGGGCGTTATTGCCCCCGTCGAGTTCCGCGATGCGGTGCTCCGTCAGCGGCAGAAGCTGCTCGACTCCGATACGACCGCAACTGACTCCCCCGCCGCCGGAAGCGTAGCAGGCATCCTCACCGAAATCCGCGATATCCTGGCCCGGATGGAAGCCGGAAAGACCGATGGTTAACCGGCCCTGCTGCCGGAGTTGAAGCGCCGGCTGGGCGGCTATTCTCCCTTGGCCGGCCGCGCTCCTTCCACAGCCCTGCTGCCCGCTTGTGGTAATCCTTCCGTTGCTCTTGACGTCGCCAAGTCCTATCCCTTTGCCGTTAAGCCGCTCGTTCCCAGGCGTGTTGCCCAGATATCCAGGTGGTAGGATAGAGCGATACCGGTCAGGGGCCGTTTCGCGCCCGCATGGCCGTTAGGTATCGGAGTGACGGACCAGGCAGGAACCCCGAACAGGATACGGAAGCCGACGAGTATCAGGGTTATCCGTCGGTTCATGTTCCTCGCGTTGTACCTGCATCGCCACTATGCGCCCAGGGTCCAGCTATTGGATCCCCAGTTCCGACGTTCCCGCAAGAATTACCTGATACAGGTCGGCCTGGCCACCGCCGCCCTGTTTGCCATCCTACTGCTGGTGGACTCCCTCTCCGATGCCGCTCTCGCCGTGGGCCTGGGGTCCAGCGCCATCATCATATTCTTGAGCCCTTCCTACCGGTCCGCGTCGCCCCGGGCCCTGGTCGGCGGCCACTTCCTGGGAGTGATAATCGGCCTGGCATGCTCCCTGCTCCTCTTTTCTACCCCGCTGGATGACTCTATCACCTCCACCCTGCGGGCGGTTATCCTGGCCGTCTCCCTGGGACTCCTGATGTTGGCCATGTCCACCACCGATACCGAACACCCGCCTGCCGCTGGCACGGTGCTGGGGATAGCCATCAAGCCTTGGGACCCGGTCACCCTGTACATCATCATCGGCGCCGTCCTGCTCCTGGCCTGCATCAAATTCCTGCTCCACCGCTACCTCCACGACCTCATCTAGCCCAGCCCTCGACCCCCCATCCGTTCGTCCAGAGTATGGCCCCCTTTCATTTCCTATTGTCGGTGAGGGCGGAGGCGGCATGGCTCCCAGCCGGGAAATCCTTGCGATTGGGACATTTCGCGACATTTTGGGACATCCCGCCTTCGTCTGGCGCTTGGGCCTCACCGCAATGGAGCGTCGGCCGGCGGAACACCGTTGGGATTTGGCCGCCGGTAGATATGTCATACGATTTCAGCTTACCGGCCGGGGTTGGGGTGCGTCAACGGGGAAATGTCAGTAGGGAGGGCGAGATGGGTTGGGGGTCACTACGGGCGGGATTGGGGCCAGGGATTCCTGGATACCGGCTTTCGCCGGTATGACGGGGTGGAGGCGCTGGTATAGCGGGGCGGCGGCTTTGGGGCATGGGTTTTAGATTTCTCGGCTGCGCTCGAAATGACAGGCTGGGTGGGGGTGGATACCGGCTTTCGCCGGCATGACGGGGTGGGGGCGCTGGTATAGCGGGGCGGCGGCTTTGGGGCATGGGTTTTAGATTTCTCGGCTGCGCTCGAAATGACAGGCTGGGTGGGGGTGGATACCGGCTTTCGCCGGTATGACGGGTGGGGCGTGCGTGCTGTGCTGGGGTGAGGACAGGGGCGATGGTTTCCCTTTTAGGTGTATGTGTGACCCAACGAGAGTCTAGCCGGCCGCTGCTTGGAGTTGCGTATCAGTCGCTTGCTTTAGTCGCAGCAGGCATAGCGACAGGGGCAATCGGTTCTATTCCAAGCTCGACGCACCCCTGGAGATACACGTCAATTGAGATGCGGAACTCCCGCTTGATGCCCTCCACGTCGGTAGCCTCGGCATTGGCTATGGGATATGGACCGCTGTTGATGACTCTGGCATGCAGGACCTCAGCTTCATCGTCATAAACCACCTCCCCAATGTAGCCCTTGTACTCCAGCATCAATCCTCCCTGATACGCTCGATAAACTTCACGATGTCGCGGACGGTATCGCGGCTTGTCACCGGCCGCGGATGCGGCCTGTGAACCACTATAGACTGTGCTCCCTTCACCAACTGCACTCTGGAACCGGCCCGTTCAACCAGATTGACCCCCAGCGCGTTCAGAAGTGATTCAATTTCCTCCCACCTGATGTCCGCCGGCGTTGGCGTCGCCTGCATTCGTTTCAGCGTCCGTCGGTGTCTCCTCCTCATGGCGCCGATTCCGCGCTTCTCGGCCATCCGCTTGAGGACCGCTCCACCATAGCTGAAAGTTTACCACAGGGCCGTCGAGCATGAAGGGGATTATGCCATTCCCGGACCTGCCAGGCATCCCCCGCGAACGTCGCTTTGCTCGTTCGCGCCCCTTGCACCGCTACCTCCACGACCTCATCTAGCACCACCCCACCGCTACCTCCACGACTTTATCTAGGCTCACCTGCTCAACACCCCACCCGCTCGCCCTTGTATCTTAAACATGGACGTGACAGACCGTTTCGTCCTAGGTCTTGAAGACCGTGGCTCAGCAGGGTCGTCACGTCCTGCCTGCTCAGAGCCCGAACAGTTGAACGGGCAGTGGATCCCGAATTAGGCAAGGATGGGCCAGAGTTAGGGAGAGACATCTTTGGAGGAGGTGGATGTATGAACCAAGAATCCTTGTTGTTTGTTGGCATCGATGTTTCCAAGGACCGCTTGGATGTGGCGGTGCGGCCTACCGGTGAGGCTTGGCAGGTCTCCCACGACTCTCGGGGGATCAGCCGGCTGGTGGAATGTCTTGGGGAATTGGCTCCCCAATTGGTAGTGCTGGAAGCTACCGGCGGAATAGAGATAGCCCTGGCGGGAGAACTGGCCAGCTCCCACTTGGCTATTGCAGTAGTTAATCCCAGGCAGGTGCGGGACTTCGCCCGCGCCACCGGGAAACTGGCCAAAACCGATGCTCTGGATGCCCACGCCTTGGCCCACTTTGCCCAGGCCATGCGTCCATCCTCCAGACCACTGCCCAATACCGACACGCAGGAACTGAAAGCGCTGGTCGCCCGAAGGCGCCAACTAGTGGAGATGATCACCGCAGAGAAAAACCGCTTCAAGGCTGCCACCAGGCGTATACGCCCCAAGGTCGAGGAGCACATCCTTTGGTTGGAAAAGAATCTGGAGGGTCTGGACCAGGACTTGGGAGACTTCATCCGCTCCTCCTCCATGTGGAAGGACAAAGACCAGTTGCTTAGAAGTGCTCCAGGTGTGGGGCCGGTCCTATCCATGACGCTGTTGTCCGACCTGCCCGAACTGGGGGCCTTGAACCGTGGTGAGATCGCTGCTTTGGTGGGAGTGGCCCCCTTCAACCGTGACAGCGGCGCCCACAGGGGAAAGCGCAAGGTGTGGGGCGGGCTCAGCCAAGTGCGGGCTGCTCTCTACATGGCAACCCTGGTGGCCACCCGGTACAATCCGGTCTTGCGGGCCTTCTACCAGCGGCTGTGCGACGCCGGCAAGCCCAAGAAGGTGGCCCTCACCGCCTGCATGCGCAAGCTGCTCACCATACTCAACGTCATGGTCAAGCATAATCGCCATTGGAACCCTATCGCTCAATGCTCTTGACATTCAAGACAGTTGCTGAGCCCGTTGAAGGGCCCCGCGTGCCCGTCATCCCACCACGTAGGGACGAAAAATCTTTCGCCCTCGCTCCCTCCTCCTCTCCCCACCTGTCAGGCCATGGCTAACCTTGCCCGCACACACCTGTTTGGGGTAAGATTCTCGGTACCCATCCAACGGCCCCCGCATTCCCCCAAGGAGACCTATATGCCGGGCGCCCTCGGCGGCATCCGCATCATCGATTTCGGCCATTACATAGCCGGCCCCTTGGCCGGCATGCTCCTGGCCGACCAGGGCGCCGACGTCATCAAGGTCGACCCGCCGGGAGGTCCCCGCTGGAAGGCTCCAGGAAACGCCACCTGGAACCGGGGCAAGCGCAGCATCGTCTTGGACCTGAAAGAGCGAGACGACCTGGCTGCCGCCCGCGCTCTTATCCAGACCGCCGATGTGGTGGTAGAAAACTTCCGACCCGGAGTTATGCACCGCCTGGGCTTGGGCGCAGAAGCGATGACCAGGGCCAACCCCCGGCTGGTGTACTGTTCTCTTCCGGGATTCGCGTCCGACGATCCCCGCGCCGCCGTGCCAGCCTACGAAGGTGTCGTCGGGGCCGCCACCGCCACCTACCTCGTGAAGTCGGGCAATAAAGACAGCGACCGGCCCGTCTATACCGGCCTGCCTATAGCCTCTACCTTTGCCGCCTTCCAGGGCGTCATAAGCATCGCCATGGCCCTCAACGCACGGCATCGGGACGGAACAGGGCAGCACGTCGAAGTCCCGTTGTTCGACGCCATGTTCACCACCAACGCCTACCGCGCCATGAGCCACCACCACCCCAATGGCGTCACCTATCCCTACAGCAACGGCAGGTTCGGAGAACCCCGGCATTACGGGCCCTGGAACGGTTTCTACCGGTGCAAAGACGGCCGCTGGTTCTACTTCAACGGGTCCTCCAACCGGAACTGGCGACAGGTCGTGGAAGCGGTCGGCATCACCTCCTGGGCCGCCCAGGGACTAACCGATTTCGACCTGTTGACCAATGACCCGGCAGTAGCCGAAGAGGCCATCCGGCAGGCCGGGGAGCTATTCAAGACTCGCACGGCCCAGGAGTGGGAGGACCTGGTGGCCGAGGCGGGAGGCGAGGGCGCGCTCTGCCGCACCAGTGAAGAGTGGACCAAGCATCCCCACGCCCGGCAGTCCAAGATGTTTGTACAGGTAAATGACCCGCTCTACGGCAGTATGCTGCAACCCAACGTCAACGTCCGCCTGTCCCAAGCGCCGGGTAAGGTGAGCGGCCCTGCGCCCGTCCTCGACCAGCATCGGGCGGAAATCCTCTCCTGGCTGGCATCCCATCGGCCGGACAACGGCCGCCCGGTAACAGAGACAACAATGCGGGCCGCCATGGACGGAGTGCGGGTGCTGGACCTGTGCATCGAGCTGGCCGGCCCCACCCTGGGGCGCACCATGGCCGAGTTCGGCGCCGACGTAATCAAAATAAACCATCCCAGCCGGGAACCGGTAGTCGTCCTCCATAACGACATCAACCAGGGCAAGCGCAGCATCCTTCTGGACCTTAAGACCGAGCAAGGCCGGAATGTCTTCTGGAAGATGCTCGAGGACGCCGACGTGGTGGTCGAGAACTACCGGGCAGGCAAGCTGGAAGAACTGGGCCTGGGCTATGAAGACGTGCGCCGCCGCAAGCCGGGCATCATCTACGCCTCGCTCAAAGCCTACGGCCACGCCGGGCCATGGGCAGGACGCCCGGCCCACGACCCCTTCGTGCAGTCGGTTACTGGCATGGCCGTCCGTTTCGGTGGCGACGGAGTCCCGGTGCAGCAGCCCAGCCCGATAAACGATTACGGCACCGGCTTCATGGGCGCATACGGCGTGGCCTTGGCCCTGCTGCATCGGCGGCAGACCGGCGAGGGCCAACTAGTCGATGCTTCCCTCGCCTATACCGCCCTGACCTTCCAGTCTCCCTTCATGCAGTCGTACCAGGGCAAGACCTGGGACGAGCCCCATGGCCAAGACGCCTTGGGCAGTGGCCCCCTGCACCGCGCCTACCGCGCCCGGGACGGATGGCTATTCCTGGGCGCCCGGGAGTCGGACCTGCCGCGGATTGTGCGGGCCGATGGGCTGGAGGGCATCGAGCCGCTGCGCGGCAAGGCATTGGCCAAGGCATTGGAGACCCGCTTCCCGGCAAAACCAGTGAGCGCGTGGGTAAGTGATCTCAACCACGCTGGCATCGGGGCCCACCGGGTGGTCACCGATTTCGCCGAGTTGATGTTCGACCCTTGGGTAAAAACCCACGGCCTCAGCCTCACCCGGGAACACGACGAAATCGGCCTGGTCACCACCTGCGGCCCGGCCTTCCGCCTGTCCCGCACCCCCGTTCGGCCTGGGTGCCCCGCGCCCAAGCCCGGCAAGCACGCTCGCGAAATTCTGGAAGAACACGGCCTGGGCGACCAATACCAGCGGCTGGTGGACGCCGGGGTAATAGTCGTAGACGGCGTCAAAGCCGGCTAGATCCCGCTCGCCCTCCACCACGGCCATTCATCACACGTTCTTCCTGCGCCGGTCGAAGGAAGCCGCGGGGTTAACAGGGGTCCCTATCGTTGGCGACAGCCGGGACAATGCCGTAATATGATAGATGCATGCACTTGACCCGTCTGGTAGGTCTAGTTTCCTCCCTTCTAGCGGCAGCCATATTGGCATTCATATTGGGAGCATGTGGCAACGGGGCCAACGGGTCACCGGAGCCTTCCCCCGTAGCAACTCCGTCGCCAACGCCGACCCCTTCTCCTGGCCCTTCCCTCGCCCCTATGGAGCACGACGGCGTCGTGCGGCTGCCCCACGACGAAGGGGTACACCTCTCACCACTGGAATGGTGGTACTTCAACGGCCACTTGGCGACAGTCGATGGCCGGACGTTCAGCTACCATTTCGTCACCTTTCAGTCGGCGCTGAGCTCGGGTCTCGCGCCCAGGGTGGTCCAGTTAAGCTGGTCCGACCACGGCGAGGACCTGCACTTGACCGCGGAGCAGGCCACCGTGTCCACGACCGAGTCGTCGTCGGGGCATTTCGACCTCCCCACCAACGATTGGCGTATGAGCGGCGACGGCGACTCCTACGAACTCTCTTTCCAGCTTGAGAACTACGTCGTTGAGCTTGAAGCCAATTCAGAAAAGCCTGCGGTGCTCCACCACGGCGGCGGACTGGTGGACTTGGGTATTGCCGGCAAGACCTACTACTATTCCCGCACGGACCTCACAACGTCCGGCACCATATCCATATCCGGCATTCCCAACAGCGTCGCCGGAACCTCGTGGATGGACCACCAGTGGGGCGATTTCACCATTGCCAACATCGGATGGGACTGGCTCAGCCTGAACTTGGACGATGGTTCCGACCTCATGGTATCGGTGGTCTGGGAGCAGGAAGACGGCGCGGATATTGCCACCTACGGCACCTACATCCCGCCGGACTCCAGCCCCGTACACCTGCCAAGCGATGACATTTCGCTGGAACCTACCGGTATCTGGACAAGCCCCAAAACCGGGGGCGTCTATCCCATGGGCTGGACCTTGGGGATCGACTCCCTGGCACTTGAACTGGCCATGGTCCCGGCAATAGAAGAGTCGGAGTTTGCCATCAGCGAAATCATACCCGTGGTCTACTGGGAAGGTTCCGTAGCCGCTGCGGGGAGCAAAAATGGCGCGGCTGTGTCTGGAAACGGCTTCGTGGAGATGGTGGGCTACGTACACTTTGACCTCAGCACCCTGCCGACCCCGCCTGCCCAACCGTAGCCCGATGGCTCCGGGCAACTTCTAACTCCCGGGGTTGGGCTGCCGGGACGCGGTACGAGGATTTACTGAGCTACAAACCGTTGGGCGTCGCCCGAGTTCACACTAACCGCGTATTCAACCCCCGGCTCGAAGTCCGCACCTAACGGAACAATTGTCTCAACTATGGGGTAGTCCGCCGTGCAGACCACATCCGGGTCGGAGACCCGATGATGGGTGATGGTCACGTCTATGCGGTTGGGCTCCGGCCGCCGGATTTCGTACCCGTTAAACTGGGAGCAACTGCTCCCCCTGGACATCCCCGACACAACCCGCAGTTGGTACTGCGGCTGGTGGCTCTCCAGCACCAGCACGACGGTGACGCTGAGCGCGAACACGTCGTACACGTTCGCGGCGTACAGCGACAGCGGGTGCTCAACGCTGCTGGCGACGGCGTCGGAGTTCACGACGCCGGCCGCGACGGTGTCGGTGAGCAACCTGAGCGAGGCCGCGGCCAGCCTGTTCACCGTTCAAACAGGCGCCTCCCACGCGCAGGAGTTCACCACTGGGGCCAACACGGGCGGCTACACGCTGGGCAGCGTGAAGGTGGACTTCACCCTCGTCACCAACGCCAGCGTCGTCACCGTGGCCATCCACGACAGGCAGTCCAACGGTACGCCGTCCGCGACGGCTCGCGCCACGCTCACCGGGACCGCCGCCGACGGTCAGGCCGAGTTCACCTGCTCGAGCAACTGCGATCTGGCCGCGAACACGTCGTACTTCGTCCACGTCAGCGTCAACGCCAGCATCGCCTCCTACCCGAGTAGCACCGCGAGCGACGCGCAGACGCTCACGCCCACCGGCACCGGCTGGAGCATCGCCAACGCGGCGCGCTCCCAGTCGGTCAATTGGGCCGAACTGGCCAATGGCCAGTCGATGCGGATTAAGGTGACGGCGACGGAGAATTAGGGGTCGGCGGCAGCGGAGATTCGGGCATCGGTAGGGGCGGGTTTCAAACCCGCCCCTACGTGGTTGTGGGGGCGGTCATCTTCTTGGCCGGCGCGCAATGGGCTATAATGGCCCGAAAGCAGGCAAGGCAGCGCGATGAAAGCGCCGTGGGCGGAGGAACGCAAATGACCGCAGTGCGAGCAAAGTACGAGAACGGCGTCCTCACGCCGCTGGAGCCCCTCGACTTGGAGGATGGCGCTGAGGTGATGGTGTCGGTGGAGGGAGCGGCCGCGGAAGCGCCGGGGGGCAAGCCTGCGCCAAAACAGGGGCTTGCCGCCATCGTGGAGAGGGTGAAGGAACGACAGAAGGATATTCCCCCGGAGGAGTGGGATAATCTCCCTACGGACCTTGCCAAGAACCACAAGCATTACCTTTACGGCCATCCCAAAGAAGACGACTGATGGCGTCCATATTTGCGGATACCGGTTACTGGATTGCGGTATTGTTCCCCGGAGACCAGATGCACGACAGGGCCTTGGCTGTGGCGGTTGCCCATGACGAGGCAAGAGTGGTTACGACACAGATGGTATTGACTGAAGTCCTGAACCACTTTTCGAGAATGGGCCCGGTACTCCGGCTGGATGCCGCTCAATTGCTTGAAGACCTCGAAAGCAATCCCAACGTGGAGATCATACCGCAGACGGACGCGCAGTTCAGGGCCGCCGTGGAACGTTATGCCTCTCGCAGCGACCAGCGGTGGAGCCTCACGGACTGCGCCAGCTTCCTGGCTATGGAGGAGCGCGGCATCACCGAGGCGTTGGCATACGACAGGGACTTTGAGCAGGCGGGTTTCGCGGCGCTGCTGAGGGGAAGCTAGCCGCGGCGTGGCGCGGTGACTTGCACAAGGGGGTCAGGGGGGATGCAGGGGGGCGCGGGGGGAACCTGGCTGCATCGGGGCGCGGGCGGCATCCCCCGCTCGCTGCGCATCGCGCCCCCTTGCGCTTTGCGAAGGGGGTGGGGGGTGCCCCCCCTTCACGCAGTGCAAGGGGGGTTAGGGGGGATGCCCGTTTGCAGAGGGCGGTATGACGGGTTTGGGGGCGCATCGCCCCAGGGCGCCCACAAGGGGCGCCCCTACGTGGTTGTGGGGGGGTGGTTCGACAAGCTCACCACGAGCGGGGGGTTCATAGCTCCAACTCGCTGAGGAGTTCATCCACGCTCATTCCGTGATGCCGCGCCACGCTCTTCAAGATGCTCAGCAGCGTCTTCGCCTTGATAGGGTTGTGTTGAGGAATCACCTCGTGGTGTTCGCCGTTGACCTGTGTTGTGACGCGCAGGTGAGAACCGCGCTGCCGAACAGCTTCGTATCCCAGCCGTCGAAGCGAGGTCTGTAGAGCAGCGCCGCTGACATCGCGGGGCAGCCTCACGCCACCAATACCTCCTCGCGTACGAAGTGCAGCCGGATAAGCTTGGGCCGTTGCATGGTCTCATCGAAGTAGCAATCGACAGCCTCTTTGACATTGCTGCGCAGTTCTTCCAGGGACTCGCCCTCTGTGTGGATGCCGTATCCCAGCGCGCTGGCGGTGTATCCGCCGTCTACCTCGTCCTCACTGACTTCGAAGATGATCTCAGACATAGTCACTTCCTTTCAGGTATGACAGGTAAGGGGCCGCCGTCCATATTGTCGAGCATGACGCCGTTCTCGTCTAGTGGGCCCGTCCACGTCGCCATCGGTAGGGGCGGGTTCCAAACCCGCCCCTACGTCGTTTGGCGGGGCGGGCATCCCCCGCTAACGTCGTTTCGCTTGTTCGCGCCCCCTTGCGCTGGAGCGAAGGGGGCGTGGGTCTTTCCCCCTTCGCGGAGCGCAAGGGGGTTAGGGGGATGCCCCTTTCGCAGAGGGCGGGGAGATGTCGACCTCCAACCCGTCTTTCCGGCGAAAGCCGGAATCCAGAAAGTCCCAAATATGGACCAACCCTGCGTATACATCCTCGCAAGCGAACGCAACAGAGTGATGAAACTCTCTCCTCGCTCGCGGGAGATAACCCCCACAGCCTACGCCTTGCAACAGACTGCCCGGCACTGGCGCAGGGCAAAGAGACACCTGGCGCAAAAGCACACCAGCGTTGCATAGACTCCGCCCTCGTCCTCTTCCTCATGCCCGGAAAGGTTCTCCTTGCCCTCCTTGACCAGGAACGGAATCAGGAACAGGGCGCACACCGGGTCGGCCCACCACCAGGAAAACAAGGCGTTGAACCCCAACCCAATCAGGATAGTCAGGTCCTGCAGATCGCAGACCAGGCTCTCCATAGCCTCTGCTCTCAGGGACCGGGACTGCATCCGCACGGCGACGCGCATCTTTGCCGCGTACAGCCCGGCCATCACCACCGTGCTCGCCGCCACGATACCCACGCCCGCCAAGCTGGGCTCCGGCTCGGGCAGCCACCCAACCAGGCTGGCCCCGGAATGCAGGGCAATGTATGCCGCCAGCAGGAAGAAGCTGAGCCCCACCAGCCGCCGCGCCCGACGCTCTACAGCCGCGTCCTCCTCCCCGTCCCGCTCCTGCCGCAGCCGGGCCACTAGGACGCCCCCGGCGAAGAGCTCGACGATGCTGTCCAGGCTGAAAGCCAGCAGCGCCGCGCTCCCTGCCTGCACCCCAGCCCACAAGGCAACGCCGGCCTCTACCAGGTTCCAGGCGAGGCCGGCAATCACAAGAACAAGGGCCGTCCGGCGAAGGCTGTCGAGCTTAAACGCCAAGGATAACTCCTCTTGCCTCTACGTCATCTCCCCTGTGCTCGCTCGTCCAAGAAACTCAGGCACAACCGCCAATCAGTCTTGCGACAGCAGCCAGTCCAACAGCGCATCCACGAAGACGTCTCCATAGCCCGGCGCATGGCCGCTGCCCTCGCCCACCCAAAGCTCCAATGTTAACACCCTCGGCGCATCCGGCTTCCAGACGGTATGCCTTGGTCTCGGCCCCAGGCGAGAATTGGTCCAAATCCAGAGCGCCGTAAGGCTCGGGGGTTTCCGGCCAGTCGCACCCGGCCAACCGGCTCCAGCGCATCGCGATGTCCCAAGCCCCAAGGTAGAACGCCCGCTGCCCTCCGCTCTCCGCGCTGGGGCCCGCTTTCGTCGCCCGCGAACAGGATAACGCCGTCCGCTGTGCCATGGATTTGCAACGCTGACACCGGCCCCGGCTCCCTGGCAACTGGCGTCATCCACGTAACTCGTCCCGGCCACGCTCGCCACCGCCCGCAGGCCGGGCAGTCCCTTGCAGGCCATGTGGTGGGCCATAAACCCGCCGTTTGAATATCCAAACAGGTACACCGGCCCAAACTCCTTTAACTTGTTCGCTTCCGCCACCAGGTCGGTCAGATAAGCGGCGTCGTCCTCCCCCGTCTTGCCCCCGTCGCAGCAATGGTCCGTTGGGTTCCAGAATGGGCTGCCCTCGGCGTCCAGGCTCCCCGTGGGCAGCAGCAGACCGAAGCCGCGGCTGTTCACCTGCCGGTGAAGGGGCGCGTAACTCAAGAGGTCGGCGGAATTCCCTCCGTAGCCGTGCAGCGAGACGATGAGGGGAGTCTCCCCGTCAACAAATTCCCGGGGCGTCACCAACACCGAGCGGTCTCCTCGACCGGGATGGTCGATGAAGTGGACCGTGCCCCCGGCCTCCTCCGCCAACGCCGCCGTCCTTTCCAATACGTCACCCCTTGGCAGCGATGGACTATCGGACTTGCTCAATCCCCACTCCTCCTTGTAGGCGTCCACCGGCTTTGTTTTGGATTCTGGGGCCTTCTCGGACCCTTGGGGCTGGGCATCCTGTTGTTCGTCCCTGCCCTCGTCCGCGACCCCCATTTCATCCTTCGCTCCAACGGTCTCCTCGTCCACGGACTCAACCGACCCCTCCAAAGGACTGGCCTTCGCCTCCGGCTCCATCGTCGGTTGCCCCCCGCCGCCGCACGCAAGCAAACCAACCACCAGCAGCGCGCACACCGCTCCCGCGCCAACCCGCAGCAGGGTCACGATCCCAATAGACGCCGGAGGCCCCGTCACGTCAGTCCCTTCCGTGGTTGCCCGTCGTGGGCGCGACGGCGTCGGACCGGCGCTCCGTAAATGCATATTCTGCGAATGCATCCTCTCCTCGCGGCTAACGGTTTCTGCCCTGGCGATACCCAGCCGCCAGGCAAGCAATATATCAGCCCCCTCTCACAGCGCAACAAGCCCCCTGCCATCGGCGACAGCCGGGCCGCTGCCGTAATATGATAGATGCATGCACCAGCCCTGTCCGGTACGTCCCGTCTCGTTCCTGCTCGCGGCAACGATATTGGCGTTCATCCTGGGAGCGTGCAGCGGCGGCGCCAATGACTCGCCCAAACCCACCGCCGCCGTTACGCCCCAACCCTCGCCGACACCCACCGCTGCCGTCACGCTGCAACCGTCGCCTACTCCGGCTCCCACTATGTCCCCTGAACCCACCCTCACCCATTCCGCGCCCGATGGCGTCGTGCGCCTGCCCCACGACGAAGGCGTTCACCTCTCGCCCTTGGAGTGGTGGTACTTCAACGGCCGCCTGGCAACGGACGACGGCCGGATATTCAGCTACCATTTCGTGACCTTCCAGTCGCTGCTGGACTCGGGTCTCACGCCCAGGGTGGTCCAGTTAAGCTGGGCCGACCACAGCGAGGATCTGCACTTGACCGCGGAGCAGGCCGCCGTGTCCACAACCGAGTCGTCATCGGGCCGCTTCGACCTCACCGCCAACGCTTGGCGCATGAGCGGCGACGGTGAAACTTACGCTCTCTCTTTCCAGATTGAGGACTACGCCGTGGAGCTTGAAGCTACATCAGAAAAACCGGCGGTGCTCCACCATGGCGCGGGGCTGGTGGACCTGGGCATAGCCGGCAAGACCTACTACTATTCCCGCACGGATTTGAACACGTCGGGCGCTGTATCCATATCCGGCGTTGCTCACCCCGTGGCCGGGGCCTCTTGGATGGACCACCAGTGGGGCGATTTCACCATCGCCAACATCGGCTGGGACTGGCTCAGCCTGAACCTCGACGACGGTTCCGACCTCATGGTGTCGGTGGTCTGGGAGCAGGACGGCGGCAAACCTATTATGACCTACGCCACCTACGTCCCGCCGGACTCCAGCCCCGTACATTTGCCCGGCGATGGCATTTCTCTGGAACCCGCGGGGACATGGACCAGCGCCGGCACCGGCGGCGTCTATCCCATGGGCTGGACCTTGGCCATAGACTCCCTGGCCCTCGATCTGGCTCTAGTTCCGGCAATAGAAGAATCGGAGTATGCCATCAGCGAAATTATCCCGGTGGTCTACTGGGAAGGAGCCGTCGCCGCCGCTGGTAGCAAAGACGGCGCGGCCGTGTCCGGCAACGGCTTCGTGGAGATGGTCGGTTACGTACCCTCGGACCTTAGCACCCTCCCGACCCCGTCGGCCTAGCCCTAGCCGGGCCTCTCTCGCCCGCGGCTCGATTACCTGGGATGCACCTCCAGGTAGCCAACGTCATACTCAGCTTCCGAGGCCGGAGTTTCGGCGCTGGCTCCATTCCCTTGTTCCGCCGCGTCGTGGTCGTGCGACCCGCCCGATGTCTCCTCTACTCCGGCGTGGACCATAACCGATGCCTCCACCGGGCTGCCTTCCCACTGGTGGGGGTGTCCCTCGTTGCCGACCAGGGACACGCTAATTTCGTGCATCCCCTGGTCCAGACCGGGCAGCTTCAGCCAGGGAGTATAGAGCCTGGCGTGGAACTCGCCGTCGATGTACACGTATCCGAACCCTTCCCCGGAAACGTGTTCACCGCCCGCGTTCCGGGGCGTGAACTCGAACCCGGTCGTCATGACCTGCAGGTTGTATCCCCCCAGGGAGTCGGGATGGGCCATGGCTTCCGCCGACATGGGAGCGTCGGCGTCCACGGCCGGCAAATTGCCGAAGCCCGGCCTCTCGCCCTCGCCTACCTCAACCACGATTGTGTCCTCCAGCGGCTGCCCGCCAAACGTCAATTCATTATGGCTGTTGGTGTTCAGGGCAACCCGGATTTCCCGCGTCCCCGGCTCCAGGTCAGCCAGGTGGTAGTAGGGACCGTAGACCCGGTTGATTTTCACGCCGTCCACGTAAACGTGGGCGTGACCCGCTCCCGGAGCATCGGCCTTGTTGACCTCTTCCGGTGCCCATCGCCAGCCTTCGGTGGCAATACGCACGTTTACTCCGCCCGCATCTTCTTGTTCGGCCATGATTGAAATGCTGACAGGTGTTTCAGACTCCATGGCATCGTGGCTGCCGCCCGCATGAGACCCCCCGGAGGCCGCAGGGTGGAAGGCGATACGGTAACGCCCGGTGGCGTCGGCAACGAAGATGAAATCCGCAACCGCTCCTGGCGTCACTTCTTGTTCTATGTCGTACCCGTGCAGGTGCAAAGACCCCGGCGCGTCGCTGTCGACTTTCAGAGTAACCGTGTCATGCTGGCTCACTCTGACTGTGTCGGGCGTCATCTGCTTGTCTCGCAACGAAACGCTAATCTCCACCTCCTCTGGATCGGTGGAGCCGCACGCCGCGGCCAACGCAGTAATCAAAATCATCAACCCGGCCCCAAAAGCCGGCGTCTCGAGATACAAGAACAACCTCAATCTAGGCATCAATTCCCAATCCCCTCACGGCACCCCTCCGTTCGTCCACCGGCGTCAACGCGTCACGCCTGAGCAACCTCGTTGAGCCTGCCGGTGGCGCAGTCATACACGAACCCCCGCACCAGGTCCTTGTTGGGGATGAACGGGCTGGCCTGAATGCGGGCTATGGACTGCCTGACATCCTGTTCCAGGTTCCTGAAAGCCTCCAATGCAAACGCCGGACGGATGCCGGTGTCCGCTTCGATGGCGTCTTTCACCTCGTCGTCGCGGAAGGTCGCCATGCCGCAGCCCGTGTGGTGGACCAGCACGATCTCGCGGGTGCCCAGCAAGCGCTGAGAAATGACCAGCGACCGGATAACGTCCTCCGTGACCACCCCTCCCGCGTTGCGGATCACGTGGGCGTCGCCTTCCTGCAGGCCCAGGAGCTTGTGGGTATCCAGGCGGGCGTCCATGCAGGCCACCACTGCCAGATTCCGGGCCGGCGGCGGCGGCAAATCGCCCTTGTCAAAGCTCTCGGCGTAGCGAGCATTGTTGCTTAGAAGCTCGTCTACGACTGTCATCGGAAGCTCCTTATCGGGAATGGAATGGACGCTGTAGCTAGTATCCAACAGGGTTGACCCCTTTTCAAGCATACTTGGCTTTACGTCTAACATCGCCGGGGGCATCTTGTCGGCGGCGGCGGTTGACCTTAATCCGGGTAACGAGTACGATATCTCTACCATTGAAGGATTACCGGACTGTCATCCGCATAAGGTGCGGCGGTCCTGAACAAATATAGACTTCTGGAGGGTGTATGCTGCTATCCAAGTCCTGGAAAATAGTGGTCCTGCTTGGCCTGCTGACTTTTGCCGCGCTGGCTTGCGGCGGCGAGGACGAGCCCTACGTCATCGGCGCCATGGACGCTCTTACCGGCGTTGCCGAGTCCTACGGCAACCCGCTGCACCAGGCCAAGTTGCTGGCCGTGGAGGAAATCAACGCCGCCGGCGGCATCAACGGCCGCATGCTCGAACTCAAAGTAGAAGACTCCAAGTGTGCCGCCCAGGACGCCATCACCGCCTACAACAAGTTGACCGACGTTGACGGCGTCAAGATTATCCTGGGCGCCACCTGTAGCGGCGCGACCCTCGGCGCGGCTCCCCTGGCCGAAAAGGACGGTGTTGTCCTCCTGTCTGCATCCGCCACCAGTCCTGACATCGCCTTCGCCGGTGACTACATCTTCCGAACGGCAATTAACGACCTCAATCTGGGCATAGACATCGGCAACACCCTCTGGGTCGATGGGGTACGGACTCTCGCCACCATCAACGAGACCACCGACTATGCCGAAGGGGCTCGCAGCACCGCCGTAGCCCGGTTCGAGGAACTGGGAGGCTCAGTAGTGGGGTCGGAACGCTACTCGTCCGATGCCACCGACTTCCGCAGCCACTTGACCAAGCTGTTCGCCGAGGAACCCGACGCCCTTCTCCTGGCGGCTCAAGGCGAGGTCTCCGGAGGGACCGTCATCAAGCAGGCCCGGGAGTTGGGGTTCGACGGCCCGATTTACTCGGAAATCGTCCCCACTGGCCAGGAGGCCCTCAACATATCCGGTGAAGCTGCCACTGGCCTGAAGGCAGTCATTCCCAATCCCGACCTGACCACTGCCGCCGGCAAGGAGTTCTTGGCCAATTTCCAAGAGCGCTACGGCTCCGTTGCCACCTTGCCTTGGTTCCAAGGCTCAGCTTACGACGACGTCTACATCGCCGCCGAGTGCTTGGAGCAGACCGGAGACGACCAGGACGCCGACGGCTTCCGGGACTGCCTGAACGACCTCACCTATAGCGGGGCCATCGGCGACAACTACAGTTTCGACGAAAACGGCGACGTGGTGGGACTGGCCAACGTGGTCGTCCAGGTGCTGCCGGTCGCCGAGCGGACCGACGACAATCTGGGCTACCAGGTCTTGGGATCGGCTCCCACGCCCTAGCCCGGCCAACCCGCTGCAACCCCGAAGCGGAGTTGATGTTGCTCCCAGTCCCTTCATTCAAGGACTGGGAGCAACGGCGTAGTTGTTTAGCCTAGCCGCTGGAGGCCTTGCGCCACAGCCGGTAGCCGGTGGCCCACATAATCAACGGCAGTGCCGTGTCCACCACCGCCCAGATTACCCAGGCCTGATGGTTGCCCTCCAGGCTGTCATTGCCTAGGGCCAGCAAAGAAAACCAGTTGTGCAGGAACAGGATTGTGACGCCTGCCGTCAGGTAGAATGCCGTTTTGGCTTCCAACAGCGAGAGTGCGGAGGCCCCCTCCGCGGCCCGTTCCGCCTCCAGCTTGCGGGAAAAGTTGAAGACCAGGGCCAACGCCAACGCAATGGCCATCAGCACGTCCAGCACGTGCCAGACGGCTGGCGCGTCGAAGGACTCGAAAGCCTCGCTGATGAACGGGTTGACGATGAAGTACGCCGCCACCGCCGTTCCTACGCCTACCAGGTAAACCGCTGTCAGTTTGTTCAGCATTGTCGCCATGCCGCCCCCCATGCTTGTGTTAGTCTGCTAGTAGCCTGATTGCCGTTTTCCTCGCCTCGTCCCAGGTGCCGACGATTTGGCTCGAGGGGACCCGCTTAAGGATGTCCAGCGCTTCCAGGCTGCGGGCGGGCATCCCCGTCAGTCCCATCACTATGCAATGGGTGTCCTCGGCTGCGGCGGTTTCCACGAGCCGCTCCACCACCAAGGCCGCGCTGTCGTCTATGTAGACTGTGTCCGAAAAGTCCATAATCACCACTTCATGCTCCTGGATGTCGGCCCCGATGGTGTCGATTAACTTGCTGGAGGATGCAACGGTGAATGTCCCCTGGAGAGCCACCAGGCCGACCCTGGCCGAAAGCGGATCAGTCTCCTTCCCGTGTACCACCGAACCTAGGAAAGTCTGGTCCAGCAAGGGCGTGGAGATTACGCTGTCCATCTCCAGGCGCTCGAACTGCCGCGCGCTGGTCACCGCCGCGGCTATCATGCCCACTGCCACCGCGGCCACCAGGTCCAGGAACACCGTCAGCCCAAGGGTCAGCAGCATCACCACCATGTGCTCCCGTTGAACGTGGTGAATGCGTGTCAGGAACCGCCAGTCTATTGTGTCTATGGCCACCTTCACTAGGACGCCGGCCAGCACGGCGTTGGGTATTTTCGCCACGAAATCCCCCAGGGCCAGCACCATGACCGCCAATATGGCTACGGAAATCACCCCTGCAACCATGGTGCTGGCGCCTGCCCGGATGTTGGCCACGGTGCTGGGAGTGGCCCCGGAGCCGGGCAGGCCCTGGATGAACCCGGTGAACACATTGCCTATGCCTTGGGCCAGCAGTTCTCTGCTGGGGTCGTGACGCGCCCGGGTCATCGAGTCCCCCACCAGCGCGGTTAGCAAGGTGTCTACCGAGCCCACGAGAGCGATGATCATGGCTGGCTCGATGGACCGCACTAGTACGTTGGGAGAGAGTTCTGGCAGGTGAAAGGACGGCAGGTCCGTGGGCACCACGCCGATGGCCGGCGCGTCGGTGAGCCACAGCAGTCCTATCAGGGTCCCCACGGCCAGGGCGACCAAGGTCGAGGGCAGGTACTTGTCGATTTTTGTAGGCCAGAGCAGGGCTGCTGCCAGGGTCATCGCGGCGATGATCAAGGCGTTGGTCTCGAAGTGCTCGACCACGTCCGAAAAGTTGCGTATGGTGCCTATCGGCCCGCCGGCGGCGACGTCTGCCCCCAAAAAGGGCAGAATCTGCACCAGTATGATTATCACCCCTACCCCGGACATAAACCCGGATATGACCGAGTAGGGGGTGTAGGTAACGTAACGCCCGATTTTCAGCAGGCCGAATAGCAATTGGATTAGCCCGGCCATGATGACGATGGTAAATGCTTCGGCTATGTTTTCCGGGTTGCTGGCGGCGACAATTACCGCCATAGCTACCGTCATCGAACCGGTAGGACCCGAAATAAGAGCGCGGGTGCCGCCGAACACCGCGGCAAAGAACCCCACGGAGATTGCGCCGTACATTCCCGCTGCCGGCCCTTCCTCCGCGCCGAAGACTGCCAGGCCGAAAGCCAGCGCCACCGGCAGGCTCACCACCGCCGCCGTTATGCCGCCGAGAACGTCCCCGCGCAGGGTTTGCAGGTTGTATTCCAGTTCCGAAAGAGAGAAGCGGCTCAGCAAATAAGACTCCGCTGTTGGTATCGGCTGCTCTTACCGAAGAACATGTCCCTATGGAGCGACTAACGAAAGCCGTCGGCCTGCGGTCCGCTCCAAACCGGCGCGTCGCTCACCCGGGAAAGCCCAAGGCTTTCTTCGACAACTTACGGGGGCCATTGTATCCCTTGCAGGCCCTTGTGTAACCGTCACCGCCCACCAAGCCGGAACCTGCCTAACCGTCATTACGACCCTCAAGCCGGAACCTGCACATCTACAATTCCGGCCTCCGAGCCGGAATCCAGGGTGGGGCGCCAAGCCCGAAAGAGCCATCCCCATCCCTCCAAGTCGAGGCCCTTTGGGCAACTGTTCAAAGGTCTCCGCTTGCAAGAGGAATAGCGCCTGTTGTAGGGGAATTGATTCCCCGTCTCAGGACCCATCCACAACCCATGAGGAGATGGGGAAATGTGGACCTCGCCCCAGTATGCGGCGCACGATGGCGATGGTGGGCCCGGATAGACTCGAACTATCGACCTCGGTCTTATCAGGACCGCGCTCTAACCACCTGAGCTACTTGGGACGAAGACGCAACCTAACCCCATGCAAGTTGGTGGGGCGTTTGTAGTACGGCATCCCGCTGAGTTTTTGCTTGCGAGGTTAGAGGTTATTAGCCGCGCAGTCAAGTGGTCAGTACCAGTCGTAGGGGGTGCCGGGGCGCTGGGCCCAGGTGGAACGGCCCAAGTCCCGCATCGCCGGTCCGAGCGCTGACATCAAACGAGTCCACTCCTCTGTGTTGGTGTTCCGCCACATTCCGTGACCGGGAAACACCCAATCCACCGGCAGCGCGGCGATCCTGTCCATGGTGGCGGCCAACTCCGTCCAAGAGTGGAACGTCTGGTTAGGAGTCACGTCGAACTCTCCCCGCCGTTGATTCCAAAGCAGAGTGTCACCAGTGAACAAGCACCTGTCATCGACGTGATACAGAACGTGCCCCCGAGTATGTCCCGGGGCGGGGATGCCGCTAACGCCAGGCGATATGAGAACTGTAGTGGCGCCGTCCAGCCAATCAGTCGCGTATGGCGCGGCGTCCGCGTCGGCCTCGCCTATCCACACTCTGGCTCCATACCACGCCGCCCACCGGTCGGCGTCGGCCACGTCGTCCCGGTGGCTCAACAGCACGTGGGCAATACCCCCCAGCCGACTAATGCTGGCAGCCAGTGCTCTGCTGAACCGGGGAGAATCGACCATCAGGTTGCCCTCCGGTCGCAATACGAGGTATGAGTGGCAGCCGAAGGAAGATAGAGCGTTGTTACCCAGGGCCAAGACCCCATCGGTCATCCGATGTGGAAATACCCCTTCCGGCTCCTTGGGCTGTTCCCGATTGCCTATCGACTTGGTCGGGCAAGCTCCTGCAGCGCGCCACAGTGCAGCTTCCTGATCCTCTCCCACGGGCTGGCGAGCGACAAAGGAGCGCCCTGCGTCATCCATCTCAATCAGGCCTGGTGCCCAGTGCCGGGCAGCGTCGCACCTCACACAGCGGGTGTCTACGTACCAGGGGCCAGCGGCATCGCGGACATTGGCTTGGTCTGATCTCGGCATTGGTGCGACCCTCCAAGTTATCTATACCGAGTCTATCATGCAGATCTCGTGTCGCACCAAGCGCTGGAAACTCGTCACTATAGCGTCGTTGAAAACTTTGACGTGAAGGTTCTTGACTCTATCAAGTTTGGTGGGCCCGGATAGACTCGAACTATCGACCTCGGTCTTATCAGGACCGCGCTCTAACCACCTGAGCTACGGGCCCACGCTGTTGACCACGAGATTATATCAACGCCCCCCAACCCCCACAAGTCGGATGGGACCCCAGCCTCCAACGCGTCATTCCGAGCGAAGCCGAGGAATCTAGAACTCTCAATCGGTAGCCACCGTAGCTGTTGGGGGTTACCCACTACCCTCCCCTCCGTCCGCTGTGACAAGAAATACCAAGCCGGCAATCTCCCGCCCGGCCCAAACCGTGTAGGGGCGAAAAATCTTTCGCCCTGCCCGTCCCCACCCAAGTCCTGCCTTCCCCTGCCTCCCCCAAAATTACTGACAACTTGCCCCTTGCCTACTCCCCTGGCTGCCTATACCCTGTTGTCAGGCAGAGCAACCCCGCCGCGGCTGGTGGTGCGCCCAAATGGGACTCACTGGGACGACGCTGAAATTTCGGCCCCAGGCCCGTGGCTCTAAATGGCTCAGAATGTCTCTACAAAAAATAGTCCCGCAGGCGTCACTGCCGGTATTCCAGCTTCCAAAGCTCATGACGGAATGGCCGCTTTTCTCATTGGGCATAGGCGCTTATTCCCGCCGCCTACCTGCAATTGACAAAGCCAACCGTCAACTGTTACGATTGCAAGGTTAAAAATTTCACTATATCCGCTACGAAAGGGAGTAGTAGGAGCGCTCCGTCCCAGAGAGCCGGCGGTTGGTGCAAGCCGGTGACGGAAAGGCCCCGAACTCGCCCCCGAGCGGCCCGCCTGAACCAACCAGTAGGGCGCGGCGGTGGACACCGTTAAACGTCACCAAGCCGTTCCGGCAACATAACCCTCGGCCATGAGCCGGCAGACAAGTTACCGGAAAAGAGGGGTGGTACCGCGGGAACCATAAGCCCGTCCCTTCGAGGGGACGGGTTTTTTGTATTCCTGAATACGGAGTCGACATGGAGATTACCGGCGCAGAAATCGTATGTGAAAGCCTCCTCAAAGAGGGCGTAGACGTGATGTTCGGCCTTCCCGGAGGGGCGGTCTTGCCCCTCTATGGCGTCTTGTCCGGCTACCCCGGCATTCGTCACGTCTTGGTCAGGCACGAGCAGGCCGCCGTCATGGCCGCCGACGGCTATGCCCGCGCCACCGGCAGGGTGGGAGTATGCACCGCCACCTCCGGCCCCGGCGCCACCAACCTGGTTACCGGCATCGCCGGCGCCATGATGGACTCCATTCCGGTGGTGATCATCACCGGACAGGTGCCCCGGGCTGCCATCGGCCGCGACGCCTTCCAGGAGACCGATGTCACCGGCATAACCTTGCCCATCACCAAGCACAGCTACCTGGTGATGCATGCTTCAGACATCGCTCCGGCCATCAAAGAAGCCTTCTACATCGCCCGCACCGGCAGGCCCGGGCCGGTCTTGGTGGACATACCCAAGGACGTGCTGTTGGACGAGCGCGCCGAATTCGTCTGGCCGGACACTGTCAACCTGCCCGGCTACAATCCCCCCGGAGAGGCCGACCCCGGGCGAATCGCCAAGGCCGCCGAGTTGATTAACCAGGCCGAGCGCCCGGTGATATTCGCCGGCCATGGTGTCCTCATATCTCACGCCTATGAAGAGCTGGCCCAGCTCGCCGAGAAGGCCCAGATTCCGGTGGCCCCCACCCTGCTGGGCATCGGTTCATTCCCCACCGACCACTACCTGAACATGGGAATGTCCGGCATGCACGGCTGGGCCCACTCCAGCCTTGCCATCGACGAAGCCGACCTGCTCATTTCCCTGGGCATGAGGTTCGACGACCGGATTACCGGCCGGCTCAAGGACTTCGCCCCCAACGCCAAGATAGTCCATGTCGACGTCGACCCTTCCGAAATAGACAAGAACGTCAGGGCCACCGCCCCCGTTGTCGGCAACGTCAAGCAGGTTCTCCGGCAGTTGCTCCCGTTGGTCGAGTCCAACGTCCACATGGACTGGCTGCGGCGCGTCGACGCCCTCCGCAGCGAGCATCCGCCCATGTTGATTCGGCAGACCGACGGCCTGCTGCCCCAGTACGTGCTCAGGTCCCTCACCGAGGCCACCCAGGGACGGGCCATCATCGTCACCGGCGTCGGTCAGCACCAGATGTGGGCCGCCCAGTTCTGCGCCTTTGCCGAGCCGAACACGTTGATTACCTCCGGCGGCCTGGGATCCATGGGCTACGAGGTCCCAGGCGCTCTCGGCGCCAAGATGGGCCGCCCCGACAAGACCGTCTGGTCCATCGCCGGTGACGGCGGCTTCCAGATGACCATGTGCGACCTCGCCACGGCCGTCGAGAACAACATCGACGTCAAGTTCGCCATCTTCAACAACGGCAGCCTGGGCATGGTCCACCAGTGGCAGGACCTCTTCTACGACAAGGACTATTTCGCCACCGTCTACTCCGGCAACCCCGACTTCGTCAAGCTGGCCGAAGCCTACGGCATCCCCGGCGTCAGGGTCACCGCCAAGGAACAGGTGGCCGGCGCCATCCAGCAAGCCATGGAGACCCCGGGACCAGCGGTCATCGACTTCGTGGTCGTCCCGGAGGAGAATGTCTATCCCATGATCCCGGCCGGGGAATCGGTTAAGGAAATGATGGAAGAGCCCATCCCCGAGAGCATCGAATAGGACCCTGCATAGAGTCCTGCATAGAGTCCTGAATAGAGTATTGAACAGATGAACCCCAGCGAACAGCACCACACTTTAGTGGCCCTGGTGGAGGACCGCCCCGGCGTCCTCACCCGGATAGCCAGCATGTTCCGCCGCCGCGGCTTCAACATCGCCAGCCTCGCTGTTGGAAAGAGTGAGCAGCCCGGCCTTTCCCGCATGACCTTCGTCGTCACCGGCGACGAGGATACCGTCTCCCAGGTTACCAAGCAGCTCGACAAGCTCATCGAGGTAATCCGGGTGTCCAACATCAGCAGCGAAGAAATGGTCGCCAGGGAACTGGCCCTGGTCAAGGTCAAGGCCACCGCCGAATCCCGGGCTGAAATCATCCAGATAGTCAACCTGTTCCGCGCTGGCATAGTCGACGTGGGCGCACAGTCCATGGTCATAGAGGTCACCGGAGAGGAAGACAAGATCAGCGCCTTGCACGACCTTCTGGAGCCCTTCGGAATCGTCGAGATGCTCCGCACCGGCGTGGTGGCCATGGTCCGGGGACAGTCCAACGGCCGCGGCAACGACGACGTAGGTTCAGTCGCGCATCTCAACCAACTCAAAACTATCGGGGAAAAGCGTTAGCAATATGGTAAATGTGTATTACGACAGCGACGTAGACATGGGCGTCCTCGAAGGCAAGACAATAGCCGTCATCGGCTACGGCAGCCAGGGACACGCCCACTCCCTCAACCTCAAGGACAACGGCCTCGACGTGATCGTCGGCCTCTACCAGGGCAGCCGCAGCCGCGCCGCGGCCGAGGAAGCCGGGCTCAAAGTTGCCGACGTGGCCCAGGCCGCCGCCGCCGCCGACGTGGTGATGGTGGTGATTCCCGACCACGTCCAGGGCCGCACCTACCGGGACGAGATAGAACCCAACCTCCAGTCGGGCAACGCCCTCATGGTCGCCCACGGCTTCAGCATCCACTACCGGGAAATAGTCCCCCCGGACAACGTGGACGTGATGATGGTTGCCCCCAAGGCCCCCGGCCACCGCATGCGGGAGCTGTTCGTCGACGGCATCGGCGTCCCCTCCCTCGTCGCCGTGCACCAGGACGCCACCGGCAACGCCAAGCAGGTGGCCTTGGCCTACGCCAAGGGCATCGGCTGTACCGGCGCCGGCGTGCTGGAGACCACCATCAAGGACGAGACCGAAAGCGACCTGTTCGGCGAGCAGTCCATCCTCTGCGGCGGGGTCACCGCCTTGGTCAACGCCGCCTTCGAGACCCTGGTCGAAGCCGGCTATCCCAGGGAGATCGCCTACTTCGAGTGCCTCCACGAGCTCAAGATGATTGTCGACCTGATGTACCAGGGCGGCCACAACTACATGCACTACTCCGTCAGCGACACCGCCGAGTACGGCTCCCTCAGCCGCCGCGACCGCATCATTGACGAGCACGTTCGCGAGAACATGCGGGCCGTCTTGAAGGAAATCCAGGACGGCACCTTCGCCCGTGAGTGGATAGCCGAGAACGACGAGGGCCGCCCCCGCTTCGCGCCCATGCGTGAAGCCGCCCAGACCGCTCCCATCGAGTCCGTCGGCAAACAGCTCCGGGCCATGATGCCCTGGCTGGACCCCAAATAGATAACCGGTTCGCTTAAGAAAACAGCGGTTTAGAGGAACGAATACACATGACTCAGGAGACGTTGAGAGTAGTTCACCGTCGCACCACGGTCTTGGCAGGGCTGGGTGTGGTGGACTACGTGACCCTGCTGCATCCTTCCCGGGACCAATAGACCCAGGGGCCCTCGCCGGGAGACTCTTGTACCGTCATTCCGGCCCCCGAGCCGGAATCTGGGTGGGGCCCAAGAATCCAAGCAAATTAGGGAAGGGAATAGAAATGGCTGACAATAAAGTCCTCTTTTTGGACACCACTCTCCGGGATGGAGAACAGTCCGCTGGCATCGGCATGACCGGCGATGAGAAAATGGAAATCGCCCGCCAACTGCAAAAGATGCGGGTGGACATCATCGAGGCCGGCTTCGCCGCCAGTTCCCCCGGCGACTTCGAGGCCGTCTCCAACATCGCAAGAGAAGTCCAGGGGCCCATCATCGCCTCCCTGGCCCGCGCCGTGCCCAACGACGTCGACCAGGCTTGGCAGGCGGTGAAGCACGCCGAAAAGCCCCGCATCCACGTCTTCCTCTCCTCCTCCGAGATTCACCAGCTGCACCAGTTGCGCAAGAACCGGGAGGAGGTCATGGACATGGCCGTGGCCATGGTCGAACGGGCCAGGAGCTATTGCCCCGACGTGGAATTCTCACCCATGGACGCCACCCGCACCAACCCCGATTACCTGTTCCACATGCTGGAAGAGGTAATCCGGGCCGGCGCCACCACCATCAACATCGCCGACACCGTGGGCTACGCCATACCCTCCGACTTTGCCGGCCTGCTCCGGCAAATCAAGGCCAACGTGCGCGGCATGGACAAGGTGAACCTCAGCGTTCATTGCCACAACGACCTGGGCTTGGCCGTTTCCAACAGCCTTGCGGCAATCGAGGCCGGCGCAACCCAGGTCGAGGGCTGCATCAACGGCATCGGCGAACGGGCCGGCAACGCCTCATTGGAAGAGATAATCATGGCCGTGGACACCCGCAAAGACCTCTTCCAGGCCGATATCGGCATCGACACCACCCAGATTTATCCGTCCAGCCGCCTGGTCAGCCGCATTACCGGCATGTCCGTCCAGGCCAACAAGGCTGTGGTCGGAGAAAACGCCTTCCGCCACGCCTCCGGCATTCACCAGGACGGGGTGCTGAAAGACCGCTCCACCTACGAGGTGATGCAGCCGGAGCGGGTGGGTGTGCCCGGCAGTTCTCTCGTCTTGGGCAAGCTCAGCGGCCGCGCCGGCTTGCAGGCCCGCTTGGAGTCCCTGGGCTACCAGCTCTCCCGCGAGGAAATATCCAACGTCTTCGAGTCCTTCAAAGTCCTGGCCGACAAGAAGCGTGAGGTCACCGACCGCGACCTGGAAATTCTCATGGACGAGGAGAAGCGCATCTCCAGCGAGCCCGTGAGCTACACCCTCGACCAAGTGCAGTTCAGCGGCGGCGACCACGGAATCGCCACCGCCACCGTGCGGCTGTTCGATGCCGAGGGCGTGCCTACCACCGACGCCGCCACCGGCAACGGCCCGGTCAACGCCATCTGCAACGCCATCGACCGCGCCATCGGTGTGGTCAACAAGCTGGTCGACTTCAACGTGCAGGCGGCCACCGAAGGCCGCGACTCGCTGGGCACCGTCACCATCCGCATCGAAAACGCCGGCAAGACCTACACCGGCCGCGGCGCCGACACCGACATCGTAGTAGCCAGCGCCAAGGCTTACCTGAGCGCAGTCAACCGCCAGTTGGCCTCCGACGAGGCCTCCGCCATGCCCCAGGCCGGCGCCACCCCGGACTGAGTAACTACGCTGCCCCCGGAGGTCTACGCCGCCTCCGGGGGCAGCCGGCTCGCTCGCTAAGACCATAGCATCCCATGGGGCCGGGGCCCGTTCGTCCTGAGGCTCTCGAAGGGGGAACGGGTGTGGGGGGAGCCGCTCTCGCCCTTGCCAAGTGGGATATCCAGGATGGGTCTAGTGGTGAGCCCTGAGCCCCGGCTGTCCGTTCGTCCTGAGGGAAATCGAAGGGCGAACGGGCCCGCCCCGAAACGAAAACCTCAAACCAACTTCATCTGAAACCCGCCGTCATCCGGCCGTCCCGCGCCGTCCAAATGCACCGCCGGGTACCCCAGTCCCCGCAGGTGCGCCGCCAACTCGGGAAACCCGTTGACCGTGTACACCTCCTTGGCCCCTACCGCACCCACATAGTCCACCAGTTCCTGGAAGTCGGCGTGGTCGCTGTAAGGCAGGTCCGCGTCGCCCGGACGGCCCCAGCGGCTTCGGCCGTCCGCGGCCCAACCCGTCAGGTTCATGACCCGCAGCCCGCGTACGCCATTCAGCACGTCCCGGCCCGCCTTCCCGGGAGGGCATATCACCACCCTCCCCTCGGGCCACCGGCCATCGAACGCCTTGAGCGGACCCGGAAAAGCCACTCCACCTTCTTCGTATGCCCTGGCCACCCGGTAAACGCTCTCTTCCACAGCCACGTCGAAGCCCATGCCCTGCAGTAGGTGCAGCAACTCCTGGGCCTTCCCCAATCGCCAGGCGTGAATCACCGGACTCTCCCCGCGCTCTATCCACGAGCCCAGGATCCGGCAGGCGGTGTCCAGCGTCTGCTCTTCCGGCGGGAACGCGTATTCCGGCCTGCCGTAGGTGGCTTCCATCACCAAAATGTCGCAAGACACCGGCTCCAGCGGTTCGTTGGTGGGGCTGGGCCGGGGCTTGAAGTCCCCCGTATAGAGCAGCCTCTCACCGGTGTTCTTGTCCGTCACCAACACCTGCGCCGATCCCAGGCAGTGGCCGGCGGGATGCAGTGTAATGGTGTACTCCTCGGCATCCAGCGGCTCGCCGTAGTCCAGTAGCATGGGACTGGACCCGTTCAAATACTCGGCCAGCAACAGCCCCGTGTTCCGGGTCATCACCGGCCGTTGGTGCTTTGCGGTGTGGTCCGAGTGGGCGTGGGAGATAAGCCCGAACTCCCGCCGTCGGCGGGAGTCCAGCCACAGGTCCAGCTTGGGAAGATGCACTCCCCGTTGAAACCCTACTTCCAACCCTTCCCTCCCCGCACGAATTCACTCACCGCAATAGATTCCTGCGCCACCCTTTATTCCAGGCGCGTCCACCATCGCATGGCCTGAGCCGCGGCTGTTCCGTTCGCCCTGAGGCCCTCGAAGGGGGAACGGAACAGCCGCCGTTGTGCCATCGAATCTCGTCTCGCCGTGGAGTATAATACCCCCCGGGCCCGTTTCCAACGTAGCACGGCCCACACGTCACCTAACCTGGAGGAACCATGCCCGCAGAAGTCGGCGACGCTGCGCCCGATTTTACCCTACCCGCCACCGGACAACAGGACATCTCCCTCGGCCAGTACCGGGGACAAAAGCACGTGGTCCTGTCCTTCCACGTGCTCGACTTCACCGGCGGTTGAACCACGCAAGCCATCTCCTTCCGGTCGGCCAACGGCCGGTTCGAGGAGAGCGATGCCCAGGTTCTGGGCATTAGCTGCGACCACGTTTACGCCCACCAGGCTTGGGCCACGTCCATGGGTGGACTGCCCTACCCCTGCCTGGGCGACTGGCATCCCAAGGGCAAAATGTCCGCCGACTACGGCGTGTGGAACGAAGAGCGCGGCGCCCCCAACCGGGCCGTGATCGTCGTAGATAAGCAGGGCGTCGTCCGATTCCGGCGCATCTACGAGGCTGGCGTTCTGCCCGACCCCGATGAGATACTGCAGGTCATCCGGGGGCTGGGCTAGGGGACCGGAAAGGAAACGGGCGGGCCAACGCCCGCCCAATCCATGTGCGGTTCGCTCAGGAAAGTCCCGGTCAGGCCTTGATTGACTTGATTACGTAGTGCAATGTGCCCTTGGGTACGTTGACCGTAACCTCGTCGCCTACCGTCCGGTCCATCAGCGCCTGGCCCACCGGCGACACCGTGGAAATCTTGCCCGACGCCGCATCCGCTTCCCTGACGTCTACTAGGGTGTAATTGGCCTTCTTGCCCGTGTCCGCGTGCTCCAGGGTCACCCGCGCCCCAACCACCACCCGCTGGCTGGCCCGCCGCGAGGACTCGTTACGCAGGATCTGGGCGTTGTTGATGGCCGATTCCAACTCCCGGATGCGGGATTCGGTCAGGGCCTGCCGTTCCTTGGCCGCGTCCAAGGGAGCGTTTTCCCGGAAGTCCTTGTCCGCCATCGCCAGGCGAATGTCTTCTATCACGTTGATCCGGTCCACCTTCAGGACCTCTAATTGTGCCACCAGCCTGTCGTACCCTTCTTGCGTCAACTGGCTGCCCTGCTCCTCCCGGTTGGCCGGGGCGCTCTTCTTCCCGCTGCCCTTGCGTCCCCTGGGAATTCGCAGATGCGACGCCAGGCCGTTCTGGATCCACCCCTCATCCTTCCAAAACCCCAGGAAGGCTTTCACCGAACTCAGCCGCTGGGCCGCTTCCTGGCCTCCCTGCCCCGCTTTCTCGGCATAGCTGGCTACTTCGGCTGGCGTCACCTCCACCACGTTCCTTTCCCGCCCGCAGTTATCGACGAACCGCGTCAGCGCCCGGTGGTCCAACTTCGCCCCCGCCCCGTTCTTCTTTGATGCCAGGAACATGGTTAAAGCTTGCGAAATGGATGGCTTGGCGTCAGTGGTCACCTTCAATACCTCCAGCGATTTGCCAGGTTGCTAACCTAAGCTAAGCCTTTGCGAAACCCAGCACAATCGCCTTTGCCGCATATTAAATCCACCATATATTGTCGACGCAATGACTGCTTTTCGGTGCGACATGCTGAACCTACGTATCACTCGTGAGAAGCCATCCGATATGATATCAGGTTCCAAATGGGATGGCAAACAGCCAACCACGCCGGCAAGTTGTATACTACCGCCCGTAATACAATCCGCATCAGATGCCCTGTATCCCTTATAGGAGGACCACCATGAAGGCAGTGCAGATAGACGAATACGGCGGCCCAGAGGTCCTGAAATACCGGGATGTCGCCGACCCGACTCCCGGCCCCGGCGAGGCCGTGGTCGACGTTCAGGCCATAGGTGTCAACTTCACCGATACCTATAGCCGGGCCGGTGTCAACCCGGTCCCCAGCTTGCCTTGGACCGTCGGCGTAGAGGCGGCCGGCGTGGTCAGCGCCGTCGGCCCCGAAGTATCCGAGGTTGCCGAGGGCGACAACGTGGCTTTCTGTTCCTTTCCACCCGGTTGCTACGCAGAAAAGGTCGCAGTCCAGTCATGGCGGCTGGTCAAGCGGCCTGAGGGAGTCGACGCCCGGACGGGAGCCGCCGCCATACTCCAGGGCATGACCGCCCATTACCTGTGCCACTCCACCTATGCGGTGCAGGAGGGCGACCGCGTACTGGTCCACGCCGGCGCAGGCGGTACCGGCCTGCTCCTCACCCAGATGGTCAAGCGTCTCGGCGGCTACGTCTTCTCCACCGTGTCCACCGAGGAAAAGGCCGAGCTTTCCAGGGCCGCCGGAGCAGACCACGTGATTCTGTACACTCAGCAGGACTTCGCCGAGGAGGTCAAGAGCGCCACCAACGGCCAGGGCGTCCAGGCAGTCTACGACGCAGTCGGCCAGACCACCTTCGACCAGAGCGTCAGTTGCCTGGCCCGCCGCGGCTACATGGTGCTGTACGGACAGGCCAGCGGGGCCCCGGACCCCGTCGACCCTCGCCGCCTGGGACCAGGCTCCCTCTACCTCACCCGCCCGGGGCTGGCCGATTACATGGCCGACAGGGATGAACTGGAGAAACGCTCCACCGACGTCCTCGATTGGGTCCAGTCCGGCGAACTCAAGCTCAGGGTCGAGCACGTGTTTTCCCTTGGCGATGCCGCGGAAGCCCATCGCCAGTTGGAGGGACGGGCCACTACCGGCAAACTCCTCCTCATTCCCTGATAGCCGGGCCCTGTTCCTACTCTCCAAATGCCCAACATAGTCTCGGAACGGCCCGGCAAAGACAACGCCTCTCTTCGGATAAGCGGCTTCCTGGAACGGCGCGCCGGCATCGTCATCGCGGCCGCCCTAGCCCTGACGCTGCTGCTTATCATCCCCCTCCTGGCCATGGATCCCGACGACGAGGCATCGAGCGACCCCGAGGGTCAGGTGTTTTATCTCTAAGACACCCTCGATCAGCGATTCCAGGCCGTGGTGCACGGCTCAGCCTACATCCTTGAAGCCCGGGACGGTGATGTCCTGACCCAGTCCGTCCTTTGGGAGTTGTACCGGAACACCCAGGAGTTGCGTGACGTGGACGCCCAGGGGCAGCTTGCTCCCGATTCTCTGCCCCGCCAGCCGTATCTATACTCTAGCTTCCAGACCTACACGCAACGCCCCTTCACCGGCGTGTCCACCATCGCCGACCACGTCCAGCAGGCGCTCCTGCAGGACCCCTCGCTAAAGGCCTCCTTGGAAACGGCAACCGACCAACAGGTTAAGCTGGCGGTCCACCGGCTGCTGTCCAACCCCCTCACCGGCGGTCTGCAGAACACCCTTTCCGTAAAGGCCTCCAGCGTGAGCAGGGAAATAGCTGGCGAGACCATCGACTACTGGACCTCGCCGGGGTTGGTATTCACCGTGCTGGCCGACAACGACAAGCTGGGAGGACAGTCCGCCGTCCGCGGCGGGCTCGGCGCCGGCGACGCCGCCCTGGACAAGGAGAAGTTCAACCGCAACGTCCAGGACGTGCTGCGAGGGGACCAGCGCAGCTTCGAGCTTTGGGGCATCGCACTGGACCAGAACCTGGAAGCCGAAGACGAGGGCCGCATAGCCGGGATTTTCATCATGTTGACCGTCGTCACCGTGGTGATAGTGGTGGGTCTCAGCCTCCGGTCTTACTGGGCCATGGCGCTGACCGGGACGGGCCTGGGCGCAATGATGATTTGGCTGGGCGGCATCTCCAACCTGGTCGGCCTGAAGGACGGACTGGTCATAGATTTCATCGTCCCCATCGCCATGGTGGCCCTGGGAGTGGACTTTGTCGTTCACGCCGTCCGCCGTTACCAGGAGGAGAAGAGCGCCGGCTACGCCCCCGGACCCGCCCTCCGGATAGGCCTCGCCGGGGTGATGGGCGCCCTGGTGCTGGCCATGCTCAGCGACGGCATCGCCTTCCTGGCCAACACCGCGTCGGGCATCGAGGCCGTGGTCCACTTCGGCCTCGCCGCCGGAATCGCCGTCGGGTCGTCGTTTCTCATCCTTGGCGTAGTTGCCCCCCTTGCCCTGGCCAAGATTGACCGGCTTAAGGCCGGCGACAATCCACCGCCGGGGATCCTCGGCCACACAGCCAGGGCCTTCGGTGGGTTGGGCGTCGCGTCGATGTCCGCCAACGGCGTTCTGCTGCTTGTCGTCGGCATCACCGTCCCCGGCGTCGGCCTCATCCTGGGGTCCATATTCATGTTCCTGCTGGTGCCCGCATTTTGGCTCCGCTTCCGCAACCGGGGCGCGCCGGAACCGCCGGCCCAGGAAACCGTTGCCCCTCAGGAGGGGACCCTGGAGGCATGGCTCTCTTCCCTGGTCGTCCGCTTGGCCTGCTTCCGGCTGGCGGTGTTGTTGACCGCGGCGGGCATCACCGCCGGCGCCGTCGTGTTCGCCCTTCAACTGGAAGCCGAATTCGACGTCAAAGACTTCTTCGACAGCCAGTCCGACTTCGTTGTCGGCCTCGACAAGCTGGACGAGCACGTGGGCCAGCGGCGCGGCGAGCAGGCCCTCATATATCTGGAGGGCGACCTGGCCTCACCCCAGGCGCTGGCTTCCATACAGTTGCTAATTCAAAGGTTCGCGGCCAATCCCCACATTGCCAGGGACGCCGACGGGACCCCGTTCATCCAGGAACCCAACGTCGTCGACGTGCTAACCAGGGTAACCGCCTCTCCCTACGCCAGGGATCGGGTCCAGGAGATGACCGGCGTCCAGATCGATGACGGAAACGGCGACGGGTTGCCCGACACCCGCGAACAGGTTTCGGCGGTCATGGGCTACGCGGTCGCCTATGGGGTCCCCCTGGACGACGCCACTCTCGTCTACGACGCCGGAAGGGTCAGGGAAGTCCTGTCTTATCAACCGGCGGCCGGCCAAGACGCCGCCGCCTTGCTAACCCTCGGCATTCCCGATTCCAGGGAGCAAACGACAGTCAGGGTCGCCAGGGAAGCCCTCACCCAAGACCTTGCCTTCCTAGCCGATTCCCCAGTCATAACCGATTTCGGCATTACCGGCTCGCCCTTCGTACGCGAGGGCCAGCTTGCCGCCGTCACCAGCACGCTGCAGACCTCGCTGCCCATCGCGGTGGTCGCCACCCTCGCGCTGCTGCTGGTTGCCCTGCGCTCCGTCAGGTACGCGCTGGTGACCGTAGTCCCGGTGGTGCTCGTCGCCGCCTGGCTCTATGGCATCATGTACCTGGTGGGATTCAACCTCAACTTTGTGACCGCCACCATCGGCGCGGTTTCCATCGGCGTGGGCATCGACTATTCCGTCCACATGACCGTGCGCTTCAGGGAGGAACTGGGCAGGTCCGCCGACCGCATGAACGCCTTGCGCCGGGCGGCCAACGGCACGGGCATGGCCCTCGCGGTTTCGGCGATCTCATCGATTCTGGGGTTCGCCATCCTGGGATTCGCCCCCATGCCCATGTTTTCCGCCTTCGGCATCCTTACCGCAATTATGGTCTTCCTGGCCCTCGCCGCCTCGATAGTTGTGCTGCCCTCGTTGTTGCTCCTGGCCGCGCCCGACAAGGCCAAGGTCCCAGCCGCCTGACCCTCCGTCAACGCGTCCCTGTCCGTCCCTACACGTCCAATGACCGCCGTATGTCCCACTCATGGTGCACCGCATCGTGACAATTCGACTGCACCAGGTCCGTTAGGGAGATAAGCCCCCGCTCGGGATGGCTGAAAGTAGGCTCTCGCCGGACCGCGGCCTCAAACGCCTCTTGCCACGCCGCCGCCGCATGGGAGAGCGCCCAAAGCGCAGTACCCAGGGGGATGGACTCGTACCTCCGCACCGAAGCCAATTCGTCCTGGTCATAGGCTTCTATTTCTACGTGCCCGGCCTCCACCGAACTCCACATCCGCTCGGCCCAAATCCGCAGATTATCGCCAACGTGACACACGTAGGCCCCCACCGACCAACGCAGCCCCGGATGCCGCACCGACCCGTCCCGACCCTCCAGCAGCCCAGCATACCGCCCCGGAATTTCAGCCACTATCGCCGCCGCTGCCTTTACCGAAATAGACCAATCAAACCCGCACTCTCTACAGGGGTTTCCGTATACCCTGATCCCCCAGGCATTCACAGGCGCGCCTCCACCGGCAAGCTGCTGCTGATCCCCTGATAGTGGTATATTTGACTCTAAACGACTCTATCGTTCCATCGTCCCAGGATTTACGTCCCAGCACTCAGGGCACATGCTATTCGCAAACCGACAGTTAGGCCGAACAAAATTGGAATCACCTTGACGGTCATTCACTGGGCCGTCGGTCGGTAACTCAGGCCCATCTCAAGTACTGTCGACGGTCACGTAGTAAACGGCGCGTGACGGGATAGCAGAAACGATGCTAGTGGACAGGTGGTTCTGCTATTATAAAGTCACAAAAACAACATTCAGTAGAGAGCGATGACACTGCAAGAACCGCCATTAAAGTCTGAACTTAATCCCTTGGAAGATCGAGGAGCAAGATGCATCGACTCCTGGGTCTCCGAGGCTCCTCTAAAACTAGTGGCGTGGGCCTTGGAGTCCACTGGCCGGACCGCAAAAACCGTGGCTATCAGGGAAAAGATAACAAGCAACGTGGTGCAGGACTTTAATTGGAAGACCTGGTGGCGCAGGGTACTGCCGGCTGTGAAGGAATCACGCCATTTCAGTGTCCGCAGCAACAATTCCATCCGACTCATGGCAAAATTGGACGACATACCGGCTCGTCGTTGGGAACACCTTCCATCACCAGCCAAGAAGCCAAGGCAGAAATCGCCCTCGGTGGGCGATTGGCGGGCGTGGTTCCTAAACCCGACTCCGGAACCGCCCCCAGCGCGTTGGCCGACCAAGGCTGCGTATAACGCTCTCACCAAGCTTCCCACAAAGGACATAACACCCGCATTAGAGCGGACAATGTGGGGGGCTGGAGAATTCTTGGCATCGGACAGCCTTTCAGGCCAAGCTGCCACGGCATGGATGGAGTCCGTGAGCCGCGCATTTGTGAGATTTAGAGACTTGGAAGACCTCGAGTCCGTCAGTTCTGGAGCCCGGTCTGTCGCTGAACTTTTAGCGCGGCTGGTAATAGTGGCCAGATTTACCACCCAAGCGGTTGAGTGTCTGGTCTCGACCGGTTCCTTCTCTAATCGACCATGTGTGTGGCAGCAAGGATTTGCAGCAGGAATGTGGCGGGCTATGCAAGGTGCCGAGAACCACACTTCAGAGTTGCCGAGAGCCCTATTAGCCCATGTTGAGCCTCCAAGCCGCACCGAGCTTGCCAGGGACCTAATTCTAGGAGCATTGTTAGGACCCGACCCAACACGCGAGCATTTCAAACTAGACCGGTTGTTGGACCAGTTATCAGTACGCGACCGAGCCAAGCTCATCTTGGAACTGATGGTTCGAGCTGGAACAGAAGATTCGTCTGCGGACAGGCTTCGAGACTACATTGCAAACAGCCGCTACGTTGGCCGGCTATCAGCTTCAGACGGACAACGCCTAGACGTGTTGGTCATAGCGTCTCTGCTTCTAACTGATGGCTCAGGGCCGATCGTCAGACAGGCATCACAGGAGATTAGAGAAGTGCTAGCTAGCCCTTCTGGACGCAAGCAACGCCCGATTTGGCGTGGTTTGTTAACCGAGGCCGAGCAACACATCGATGATCTACGGCGGGAACACCGTATTGCAGTACGGGATCTGCAATCGCACTATGAGAGCCAGTTGGAAGATAGCCGACGGCAGAAAGAAGAGCTAACCAAACAGGTGCAAAGTCTCAGATCTCAAATTGCCGCTGGTCGCGAGGAATCCAAGTTGGACATCCGCCAAGATATGTTGACTGTAATTGCAGACACTCTGCAATCCCTTCGCCGATGGCAGGACAGTGAGGACCGAGTAGCTCACCACGTTGAGGCGAGGCTTATCCTAGCACTCCGGGCTGGTGGAGCCGAGGAATTTGGAGTCGTGGGGGAAAAATCCCCGTACAATCCCGCGCACCACCAAGCGTCGACGGAAATCACCGTCGACTCACCGGTGCGTGTATCCGCTCCAGGCGCAATTGTCCGTGGCTCATTGACAGGTGACCGCATCCTTGTAAAGGCACTTGTAGAAGAGGTATAGGAGTTCATTTGTGAAAGTAGTGGGTGTGGATTTCGGCACAACCAACATTCGTATTGCAACCTGGGATCCCAGTCAGACCGATATACCACCTAAATCTAGTCTGATTGGGCAAGGTGACGCTACTACTATGCCAGCGGTAGTTGCATTCCAGCGGCGACGGGGACGCACCGTATCGACTATAGTGGGAGAGGATGCGGATAATCTAGTGGATAGCGCCGACACAGTAGTGCTGCGCAACATCAAACGCTGGGCTCTTGCTAATGACCCCTTCGTATGTTGGAATCTGGAATCCAGAAGTATTCCACGTCCGACTTGGTGGAACCAAGAAACCCGATGTGTTGAGGTTTGGGGAGAGCAGATTCCTGTTGAGAAAATTATGCATGAAATCTTGGCTGAGGCCTTTCGACGGGCTAACTTAAGCGGGGACTTTGAATGGCGGGCTGGGTGCCCGGTTCACGCCGGTCTTGACTACCGTTCCGAGTTGGCCCGCACAATTTCCAATTTCGGCGGCGTCAACAGCGTTTCATCGGTGATTGAGGAACCGATCCTATTCCTTGCGTTGGCTCAGGAATTTGGCGTCCTTTCTCCAGGTGGTTCCTACATGATATTTGATCTGGGTGGAGGCTCCTTTGACTGCGCCTTGAGTGAAGTGGATTCGAAAGGGCGCATAGTAGTGTACGCGTCTCATGGAGACCCATTGCTAGGGGGATCTGAGGTAGACCGGCACCTCAAGGAGAAATTGGATTATGCTGGGCCAGACAACTTGCTACGAATTGCCAAAGAACAACTTTCACTTTCGAACCCCACCCAAGCAGTGGATGCCGGATTGAGTCTTTCCAGTGCAGACGTAGATTGTGTCCTGAGAAAGAAGCGTTTTGTGGAACGGACTCGGCTTCCGATGCGGGAAGCATATATTTGGGCGAAGGTCATCTGGAAACGGGAAGAGGATGCGTCCCCAATCGGCAACATTCCTCCATGCAGGCTAGAGATGTTACCAACTGCTTTTGAGAAAGATCTGGATGGCATCATTCTGTCTGGTGGCCCCACCAAGTCCTCATTTTTCCGCGAGAAACTCTCGGAAATCTTCGGGGCCGACATGGTGATTCCTGCTGAACAGCTGGTGCCCCAAGATATTGCTGACCCGGAATTGACCGGCCTAAGCATGGGGGCATGTTACATTTCGGGAGAGCAAACCCAACCCCTTTATGTCAGCCGCCTGCCATTTAAAGTCACGCTGCATCACGTACCTTCTGGGGACAAAGTAGAATACGAACCTTACAGGCATTTTGTTTACAACTTCAGTCCGGCCAAACCGTTTGAGTCTGAATGTCTACCCCCAAGGCCGCAAGCTGATACTAAATACGTTCTGACAATCTCCGATGCTAATGGCGAACTCCTCGAGAGCAAGCCAATAGATTTCAGCAAAGGCGGAGGCCCCCAGTCAGCCGTGCGGTCTCCTCAATTGGTGATTGACATTTTTGGTCGCATTGGTGTCGCCAACGACAAAACTAGTAAACCCTGGATTGAAATCGAGAATCCGCCCTGGCAAACTGGCCGACAGAAGGAACTGCGTCACGACCTTTTCAAGAGACAGCGGGCCTACGAACAAAGCGAAGGGGCTCGGGTACACAAGCTGATAACAGAGAATCCCTTCGGCTGGCAGACAGGCCACGGCTAAGCAGACTCCTCCCACTACACCGCTCCCTGTAAAAGGTTCCGTCGCGTGCTTGGCCAAGGGGCGACGGAAGTCCACCGGCAGTTGGAGGGACTGGCGACCACCGGCAAGCTGCTGCTTATCCCCTAACAGTTGACCGCTTCACTAGACTATTCCTATAATGAGCCCAGGTTCAATCGACGGGGAATAGGCCCAGGTCCGACCTAGAGGAGACAAAAATGGCGGAAGCAACGCTGACCACAGACTCAGTCACCGAGGCGCTCAAGACCGTCTACGACCCGGAGATTCCCGTGAACGTGGTGGACTTGGGGCTGATTTACGACGTGCAAGTCAACGACGGCGGCAACGTCTACGTCCAGATGACCCTTACCTTCCCCGGCTGCGGCATGGGGCCCTTCATCGCCCAGCAGGCCGAATGGGCCATCCAGGACCTGGACGGCGTCGAGGAAGTCGAAATAGAGTTGGTCTTCGATCCCCCCTGGTCGCCGGAACTGATTAGCGAAGAGGCCAAGGCCCAGTTGGGCATCTAGCTGCGATGCCGACCCCCCAGGAGACCGCCCGCCTCGAGCAAATCAAGCGTAGCTGGCAACAGAAGCGCCAGATAACCGACCGGCTGTCCAAGATACGCACCACCCTGGGCATCTACAGCGGCAAGGGCGGCGTCGGCAAGACCACTGTGGCCGTCAACCTCGCCGTGACTTTGGCCAAAGAGGGGTGCAAGGTCGGGCTGCTCGACGTGGACATCGACTGCCCCAACGTAAACAAAGTCCTGGGTATAACCGACAAGCCGGGATACGCCGACGGCCAGATAACCCCCGCCGAAAAATGGGGCGTCAAGGTCGTGTCGATGGGCTTTTTCCAGGAGCGTGAAGAAGAGGCCATAATCTGGCGGGGACCGATGATTCACAACGCCATCAACCAGTTCCTCCAGGCAACCGATTGGGGCGACCTGGACTATCTGCTGGTGGACCTGCCCCCCGGCACCTCCGACTCCCCCCTCACCGTTATGCAGACCATCCCGTTAGATGGGTTCGTGGTTGTCAGCACACCTCAGGAGTTAGCCACTATCGACGCCAAGCGTTGCATCAACATGATTCGCAAGCTCAACCTCAATGTCCTGGGAATAGTGGAAAACTACACCGGAGAAGTTTTCGGCGAAGGAGCGGGCAAAAGGCTGGCCCAGGACGTAGACGCCCCCTTCCTGGGATCCCTGGCCCTCCGCTCCAGCTACCGCGACACTTCGAGTCCCACAGCACTGGCCGACCCCGACGTGGGCCAGGAATACGCCGCTCTGGCCTCCGGCGTCCGCACCAGCCTCCAGGAACTAGGCCGCGAAGCCGCCTGACCCCTACTTCTTCCCGTTCTTCCCCACCTTGACCTTGACCTTCTTCTCTTTCTTGGCCTTGGCGGGTTTCTCTTCCTTGCCCCTGCGCCGCTGAGATCTCACCAGGCGGCCGCTGCGCGCCCCGTCGGCCGTGATGTTCATCAACAGTTCCACTTCCAGGTTCATCGCTTCCTGGGAATAGGCGCTCTGCTCGCCCATCCTGCGGAACTTCTGGTAGCGCCGCTTCAGCAGCTTGCCCGTGGACATCCTGGACAACTCAGCCAGTTGTTTGCCCGCCGCCAGCCCCACCTCGTTGGCCGCTTCTCGGGGACTGGTATGGGCCCCGCCCTCTGGCTCGCATACCACCTGGTCGGCAATGCTTAGCTCCAGGCAGTCCTGCGCCGTCAACATCAACGCTTCCGCAGCCTCTCGGTCCAGCATGTGGTCCGGGTACGGCCCCCCCAGATGCCGGTTCAGCGATATGGGAGAATAAATCGAGTATTGCTGCATCAGGATGCGGTCCGACAATCCCAGAGCCAACGCTCCCTCGCTGCCGCCCTCTCCAATGATGACGGAAACGATGGGCACCGGCGCCTCTGCCATTTGCGACAGCGTAGTCGCCACCGCGTTCCCTATTCCCTGCTCTTCCGCCTCCAGGCCGGGGTCCGCTCCGTTGGTGTCGATAAGCGTAACCAAGGGGAGCTTGAACCGTGACGCCAGCGAGATCAGCCGCTGCGCTTTTCTCAGCCCGTCCGGGTAGACGTGGTACCGCTCGCCCTCCAGCAGGTGAGTCCGCTGCTGGCCGATGACCACCACCGGCTCCCCGTGCAGCACTCCGACCCCTCCTACTATCGACCGGTCGTCGCTGTTCAGCCGGTCCCCCCTTAACTCCACGAAGGGGTCTAGCATCGAGTGAATATATGTCATTGCCAGGGGACGCTCCGGATGGCGCGCAATGGTCACCGACTCCCATACCTCGGCGCCGGGCGGTGTGTCCAACTCTGTTTTGAGCAGCGCCTTGTGATTGCCCTTGCCCTGCCCCTGGGAGGTAAACAGTTGCAGCAGCGTCGCCAGCCGCGATTGGAGCACCTCCCGGTCCACCACGTTGTCCAGCAGCCCGTGGCTCAGGTGGGCCTCCGCAGTGTGGGCGTCCAACGGCAATGGCGTGTTGGACGCCGCCCGCAGGGCCCGCAGCGGCGCCAGGCCTATCATCGACCCTGGCTCGGCAAGTATTACGTCCGCCAGGTTGGCGAAACTGGCATAGGCCTGGCCCGTCGATGGATTCGACAGCACCACGATGAAGGGTGTCCCCTCCTCCCTCAAGCGGTTGGCCGCCGTCACCGTCTTGGCCATCTGCATCAGGGAAAGCACCCCTTCCTGCATCCGGCTCCCGCCGCCCGATACCATCGCCACCACAGGCAGGCTCTTCCGGGCCGCCGTCTCGAAGGCTCTGGCCACTTTTTCTCCCACCACGATGCCCATGCTGCCGCCCATAAACCCGAAGTCCAGCGCCGCCACCATAACCTCAATGTCGTCGATTCGACACCGTCCGGTCACCGCGGCTTCAGTCAGCCCGGTGGAGCTCTGGTCCTGGCTCAGCAGGTTGCGGTACTTGCCCCTTTGGGAAAAGGACAGCGGCTCCGTAGAACTCAGGTATTTGTGGGACTCTTTGAACGACCCCTTGTCCGCCAGCAACTCGATGCGTTCCCTGGCGGTCAGGGTATAGTGGAACCGGCAGTAGGGGCACACCCGGTAGGTCAGGTATGCCGAAGACTCCCGTATATCCTCCTCGCACAGCAGGCAACGGTCATGAACGGTGGAGAGGCGCGCCGCCTCAGCGTCACCGTTCCGCCCGAACAGGTGTACCAGAAAGCTCGCCAGGTTTCTCAGTTTCGCGCCTCCGCCGTTTGCTTCCTTGCGCCCCATCCCGCAGATCGCCTCCTCACCCGCACACCGGTCTGTTCTTATCATACAGTGTGCTGCCCCAAAATAAAACGACGTGACCGCATACCGTGATAGAATGTCGCCATCCGGCGGTTTAAGTCGTCGGACTCCGCATCCCCATATCCGCACGTTTGGGGGTAATTCAGCCTGAGGAGGAACGCCCATGCCCGCTAGCTGGGTAGACATCGACGTCAACGGACAGACCATGGAGGGCTATCTGGCCCAGCCCGAAGACGAGGGCAGCCGCCCGGCCGTTGTTGTGATTCAAGAGATTTGGGGTGTCAACTCCCACATCCAGTCCGTCACCGACAAGCTCCCTGCACAAGGATACGTGGGGCTCGCCCCCGCGATGTTCCACCGCCAGGGACGCATGACCATGGGTCTCCACGAGGAAATGGACACCGCCATCGCCAACATGTTCAAGTGCAGCGACGCTGAAATCGTCGCCGACGTGCAGGCCGCGGTCGACTACCTCAAGGCCCAGCCCTTCGTTCAGGCCGACCGCATTGGCATCGTGGGCTTCTGTTTCGGCGGCAGGGTCTCCTACCTGGCGGCCTGCAACGTCTCGGACTTGAAGGCCTCCGTCGTGTACTACGGCGGCATGATTACGGACCCCCTCGGCGGCGACGGCCCCTCTCCCTTCGACCAGACCGCCAACATCAACGCCCCCATGCTGGGACTGTTCGGCGAGGATGACTCCAGTCCCAGTCCTGCCGACGTGGCCGCCATACAAGCCGTGCTTCAAAAGCACGGCAAGACCCACGAGTTTCACTTGTATCCCGGCTGCGGCCACGGCTTCAACTGCGAGTCCAGGGACAGCTACCGCCCCGAAGCCGCTGCCGACGCCTGGTCCAAGGCCATAGCCTGGTTCGACCAGCACCTGAAGGCCTAGTGGTGCCCCTGAGCCGTCATCGGACGACGGCGTTGCATTGAATCCGGATCGCAGGAGACACCGTGAGTAACGCAGACCTCCTACTGGAAGGCGCCCTGGACATCCACGTCCACATCGCTCCCGACGCCAAGGTTGCCAGGCGGGGCAGCGCCATCGACGTGGCCCGGCAGGCCCAGCAAATGGGCATGGGCGGCATGGTGCTGAAAAGCCACGAATACCCCACCCACCCCGTGGCCTACACCGCCATCCAAGCGGTTCCCGGAATCACCCTCATCGGCGGCGTAACCCTGAACATGGAGGTCGGCGGCTTGAACCCCATGGCCGTGGAAAACACAGCTTTGATGGGTGGCAGGGTCGTCTGGATGCCCACCTTCTCCGCCAGGTCCGACCGCCAACGCCGGGGACTCAACGGCGGCATCTATATTCTCGACGACCAGGGCCGCCTGGCGCCCGAGGTCTACGCCATATTGGAGTTGGTCAGGTCCCACGATATGGTCCTGGCCACCGGCCACCTTTCCACCGAAGAGAGCCTTGCCCTGGTCTCCGAGGCCCAGGACCTGGGAATTCGCCGCGTCCTGGTCACCCATGCCACCACCATGGCTAGCTGGAACGGGATGACCATCGAGGACATGAAGAACCTCGCCGCCATGGGCGCCTACATCGAGCACTGCTTTCACGCCATCATGCCCCTGTCCAACCTCCTGGCTCCAAAGGACCTGGTGGAAGCCATCCTCGCCGTAGGCCCTGAGAACTGCATCGTCAGCACCGACTTCGGGCAGGACTTCCACCCCATGCCCGCCGAGGGACTGCGCATGGGCATCGCCACCCTGCTCCAAGCCGGCATGGACGAGGTCGAAGTAGGCATGCTCGTCAAAGACAACCCCTCCAGGCTCATGGGCCTCTAACGCCCTCTTCAGCTGTCTCAAGAGTAACCCGCACCGCGACCCCGCCAGCCTTCACCCGCGCCCACTCCGCGATCCGGTAACCCACAACCCACGCAATGCCCCGCCGGGCGACCAGCAACGGTACGCGGTCCCGCCACTCCCGCAGGACCCGCGCGTCGCTGAAGAAGTCCTGTAGCTTCTTCTCCCCGCTCATGCCCAAAGGCTGGATGCGGTCGCCCGGCCGCCTAGTGCGCACCTCCAAAGGCTGTTCCAAAGCCCCTGGGTCGAAATAAGCCGTCCACGTGCCTGGGCCTGGCTCTCCAACTGCCTCAGGAACAAACGACGTGACCCGCCGCAGCGTCACCCGCCACGGGCCCGCCCGATACGCCGTCGGACCCGCGTCCAATGAAGGAATGGCCAGGGAGTACGCGCCTTGCAACGCAGGAAACGGACTCGCCCCGCTGGGGAGCCGGGACAGGCGCAGGGAGTCGTACGACCTCTGGAACACCAAACCGTTGGGCAGGTCCACGCTGCGGCCGCTCTTGGGCGATTGGGCTAACTCCGCCATCGCTTCCAAGTGACGCTCCCCCAGCCGCCGAGTGTCTCCCGCCAGGCAGGCGTAGGCCTTGCGAAACACCAGCTTCTGCATAGCCGGGTGCAGCAGGGCCAGCGCAGCCCGGTCGAAAACCACCGCATCTTCCACTTCCGCCGCCGCCTGGGGCCACACTCGTTCCACTTCCGCCGCCAGGTACTCCGACTCCAGGGTTGCCGTGCGGGACAGCCTGACCAGCGACCCCCGCACCTGGGGGTTGTATTCCGACGCCAGCAGGGGCATTAAATTCCGGCGCACCCTGTTGCGCGTAAACCGGTGCAACAAATTCCCGGTGTCTTCCCGGTATGCCTGGCCCAGCTCCCGGCAATAGCCCGCGGTGTCCGCCTTGGTTACACTGAGCAGGGGCCGCAACAGCCGCAACCCGCTGTTGTTGCCGGAAAAAGGCCACGGCGACGACTCCGACATGCCCCTCAAGCCCTGGATTCCCGAGCCCCGGAGAATGTGCAGCAAGACCGTCTCGGCCAAATCGTCCGAGGTGTGGCCCACCGCCACGGCGGATGCGCCCGTTTCTTCCGCAACCTGGGCCAGGAAAGAGTAGCGCAACTCCCTGGCAGCCTGTTCGAAAGACGAGATTCGGCGTTGCTTCTGGTGTTCCGCCACGTCCCGCTGTTCCACCGTCGCCGAGATGCCCAGGCCTGCGGCCAGCGCCGCGGCAAATCGCGCGTCCTCCTCCGCCTCCTCGCCTCGAAAGTCGTGGTTCAAGTGCGCGGCGTGGAGCCTCAGGCCGTGCCGTTGGCTCAGACGGGACAAGCAATGGAGCAGGGCCGAGGAGTCGGGCCCACCGGAAATGCCCACCACCAAGAGCGCCCCGTTGCCGGAAAACCCGGCCCGCGCCAAAGCCTTCGCCGCAAGGCCCTCCAATCGGCCGGTAACGGGCACGGGCTGCCTCTATCTGTTTTCGGGGGACAGGTGTGAGGTGGAGTTGTAGGACACCAGCCGGTGCTCCTGCCGGTCTCTCTCTACGACGGAAATAGATCCCAGGCTCAGCGTCATGCGGTGGAAGTTGTCCAGGGGCATCCCCAGCACCTTGCAGACCAGGGCCCGGATGGCGAAATTATGGGAGACGATGATCAAGGTGTCTTCTTGCCCATGGGCCTTCTCCACTTCGACCAGGGCGTTCCAAACCCGCTCTTGAAGTTGGCCCAGGGACTCTCCGTTGGGCATTGAGACCCCCGCCGGGTCCTCGCGCCAGGTGGCAAGGACTCCGGGCCAGTTGGCCCGCATCTCCTCTCCCGTAGCCCCGTCCAGGTCCCCCAGGTCCAACTCCTGGAAATCTGGGACTCCCACCACGGGCTTGCCGCTGACCTGAGAAATCTCCTGGGCCACTTGCATGGTGCGGGGCAGCGGGCTGGAGTAAATCGCCGAGTGCTCGTATTCCGCGACTGCCCTCGCCGTTTCCTTGGCCTGGGCCATTCCCATTGCATTCAGGCCAATCTCAGACTGGCCCTGAAACCTGCCCAGTTTGTTCCAGTCCGTTTCCCCGTGCCGCACTAGGACCAGGTTCATTGGCCGACGTCCTGGGGCCTGCTCAATTCCACCTTCTCTATCCTCACACCGTCCATCTCCTTGACCGTGAACCTGAACTCCCTGTGCTCCACCACGTCGCCCTCCTCTGGGATACGGCCCAGGTTGTCCAGGATAAACCCTGCCACCGTCTGGTAGTCGCCCGACGGCAGGTCCACGTTAAGCTCCTCGTTGATGTCCAATATGCTGACTCCGGCGTCCAGCAGATAGGTGTGGTCGTCCAGGGACACGTAGACTTCCTCCTGGGAACCCTCCTCTTCTTCCACCTGGCCGACTATGACCTCCAGCAACTGCTTCAGGGTGACCAGCCCGGCGATGCCGCCGAATTCATCCACCGCCAGCGTCAGGCCGTAGCTGCCGCTTTGCATCTCGCTGAACGTCCCGCTGATGGTCTTGGTCTCTGGAACGAAGTAAACGGGACGCAAATTCTCGGTGACCGAGTCCCCCATCCGCAATCGCTCCCTCCCCATGTTCTGGAGCACGTCCTTGATGGCCATAACCCCCACCACGTTCTCCGTGGTGCCTTCGTAGACCGGGAATCGGGTGTGCAGGTTCTCCAGGTAAATGGGCAGGAATTTCTCCAGCGTCGTACCCCGCTCCACCCACACGATTTCCGGCCGGGGCGTCATGATTTCCCGCACCCGCCGGTCGCCGAAATGGAACACCTGCTCCAGCAGGGCGGCTTCCCGGGCCTCTACTGCGCCGGTCTGGGCGCCGGCCGCGATAAGGCTGCGGATTTCCTCCTCGTCGATCTCTGGCAGTTTGCCCGAAATCCCCACACCTTTGCTGACCACCGACGTTACCCCTTGCAGCACCCGTACTGCCGGGGCCAGCGCCACCCCCGCCGCCTCTACGGGGACGGAAGCGGCAAATGCCACTTTCTCCGAGCGGTGCCAGGCAATGGTCTTGGGTATAGCCTCGCCGAAGACAACCAGTATCAGGGTTATGCCGAATGTCGCTGCCAGCGCGGCCCTGTAGTCGTTGCCAATCCAACTCACCAAGAGGGCTGTGCCCAGCACTGCCGCCCCGGTATTTACCAGGTTGTTGCTCAACAGCACCGTGGCCAGCAGCTTGTTGGGAACTTGAATCAGCCGGCTAACCCGTTCGGCTCCGGGTTGGCCGATGCGTATCAGGTGCATCAAGCGCGCCCGGGGCAGGGCAATGAATGCCGTCTCCGAGGAGGAAAAAAGGGCCGACAGCATCAGGCACAGGACCAGTAATATCAACCTCGATAAGTCAGGAATATCCATCGTGGGGCGTCACCTCCGCAATCCGAGGGTGGCATAGTTTCTAGACGTGGAGTTTAACAGTAGTTTCTAGCTGTCACGATAATAGCACATCGCCCAGCCCGCCCGTAAAGCTCACCCCGTCAGCCCCTCCCGTTCGTAGTGCGCAAAATATCCCCCCGTTCGTGGTGAGCTTGTCGAACCAAACGAACGGGCCGCGGCGATAGCCCCTTGCTCGACGACGTGGACTCCAATTTGCCTCGCAGTTTTGCTATCCTATCCGGACGCGTGAAAGAGACATGGCTCTGAACATCCTCGGCATCGAAACATCCTGCGACGAGACCGCCGTCGGCGTGGTGGCCGACGGGCGGCGAATGCTGTCCAACGTCATCGCTTCCCAGGTCCACCTTCACGCCCCCCACGGCGGCATAGTCCCCGAGGTGGCGTCGCGCCAGCACGTACGGGACTTGACCCCGGCCCTGGAGATGGCCCTGTCCGAAGCCGGCTTGGGCTTGGAGGACATAGACGTCGTTTCCGTGACCTACGGCCCCGGCCTTGCCGGATCCCTGATCACCGGCCTCAACTCCGCCAAGGCCATGTCCTACGCCTTGGGCATACCCATGGTCGGCGTGAACCATTTGGAGGGCCACATCTACGCTTCGTGGCTGACCGACCACGACCCGGAGAGCGACCCCGGTTTCCCGCTGGCCTGCCTGATTGCCTCGGGCGGCCACACCGACCTGGTCTTGATGGAAGGCCACGGGGTCTACAAGCTGCTGGGGCGCACCCGGGACGACGCCGCGGGCGAGGCCTTCGACAAGGCTGCCCGCATCCTGGGCCTGGGCTTTCCCGGCGGCCCGGAAATCCAGAGGGTGTCCGAGGGGGCCGACGGCCGCGAGCGTTTGCCCCGGGCCTGGATGAGGGACACCCTGGATTTCAGCTTCAGCGGCGTGAAGACCGCCTTGCTGCGGCTGGCCCAGGACCGGGGCATCTACCCGCCGGACGACGTAGATTTCGACGAAGCCGAACTAAAAGAGTTGGTCCGGGAGCTGGCCGCAGGCTTCCAGGAGTCGGTGGTCGACGTCATGTGCGCCAAGGTGTTGGTCATGGCCGAAAAGTACGGCGCCCGCGGGTTGGTCCTAGCCGGGGGCGTGGCCGCCAACGCTCTCCTGCGTCAGGAAGTGACACGCCGCTCGCCGCTGCCGGTCATCATCCCAACACCCAAGCTGTGCACCGACAACGGGGCAATGATCGCGGCTTGCGCCTATTACCAGTACCGGCGGGACGAGCCCTTCGGCCTGGACCTGGACGTAGACCCAGGCCTGTCCCTGGGCTAGACCGAGCCTCCCGTTCTGCCCCCAGCCCCACGTTCGTGGTGAGCTTGTCGGACCACCCCTACGCAAGGCAAAGGACCGGCCAAACACTCCGCGTCAGTCCTCCCACAGTGCGGCCCGGCCGTTGCTGGGCTGGCGGGCTGCAAAAAGGCTGTTCACCACCTGGTATATTTCCCTGCTGGCACGCCCGCTCCGGTACGGGAACGCCAATCGCCAGTTGCTTCCCTGGAACAGCGCCGAGCCGTCCTCGCTCACCAAGTAGTGACGGCTCACCAGCATTGCCGCCCCCAGGAGGCCCAACAAGAGCGCCAGCGGCCCCAGGTCGATTTTGATCAACGGCACGCTGGGCCCGTCCAAGACCCCGGTCAGCCAGTAGGCGGCCACCAGGTAGAACACAACCCCCGCAACCGCCAGGACTGCTCCCTGGAGCAACCTGCCCAAACGACGGGGAGCGGGCCTCACCGACGCGCTCTGGACCTCTTCCACCATGGTCAAAAAGGTCTCCTCGCGCCCATTGGTGCGGCAGAAAGCCAGAAGCCGCCGGTTGGTTGCAACCAGCATCCGGCCGGACCTCGGCGGTTCCTGGACCAGGCCTCGCTCCGGGGAGAACACACAGGTTATAGCTTCCCCCGGCAGCAACTCCACCTCTCGCACTTGGCCTGCTTCGCGTTCCAACCCAGGGGAACTATCTATCAATCTATTCATCCCCTAATCCGCAAATACTATCACTGTTAATGAAGGCGGCGGCCGGCCGTGCTTGTACGACCAGAAACGCGGCCTAGAGGAGCTATCACGCTAGGGCACCACCCGGTCATAACTGTGTGGACGGCACTCTAGGAGCGAACGCTGCATATCGTAGCGAATATCCCACTGATTCAAAATATCCCTTCCCAGCAATGACGGAAGAACCGCATTCTCCTCGGTGGGTAGGGCGACGGCCAAGTCAATGTTATAGCCTATCAATCGAAATCGTGACCTGAGTCCATGTGGTTCCTGAAAATAGATTTGAGCCGACGCCGAGGCATATTCTGCTCTTCCGCCGATTCCTCGTGACGACAACGATGCCTGAAGTCCGTCGATGGGAAACCCAGCCGCCTGGCATCGGCTGGGTGCAGGCAAGTACCCGATGCGCCGGTGTCAACGAGGAACCGAACTATGCTACTTCCGTGGAGGTGGAGGTCAAATTCGGGGATTACCAAGCCCGCAAGAATGACAGGATTTCCGGCGGTGTCAAAGGAGCCTTTGATCACAGCAGCAGGTGAGTCCCCTCGGGGTCAAGGTATCCCAAGGCATACTCCCAGTTGTCGATGCCGCGTTTCTCCAAAGAGGCGACCAATGCGCTGGGAGAGTCTGAGTGATCAATCACACCATCCTGCCCCACTGCAACCCAGCGGTTCGGGTACTGCTCCAATAATTCGGCATAATCGTTATCCATCCTCAGCCGGACAGCTTCAAAGACCTGCAAATTGCGCGACAGCTTTCCAGCACTGGTCGAGGACTTGTCTGATTTTCTGTTGAGCAGCCTCATAGTTGCCTTCCTTGGTGACCTGGCCTCATTACTGTTTCTACCATATCACAATACATCATGTTGGCATATCGCACCGCTCACGTGACTTGTGCGGCAATGGGAATGCAGGGCAAGGGCTGTGGTCAGTCCACGGCGTGGCTGTAGGAGGCCCAGGGGAGGAGGAGGCGCAGGAGGTGGTCCGGATAGGGCTGGTTTCGACGCTCGTTGCAGGCTTCAAGGTAACCTACCGCACTGGTGAAGGTGGGGAGCCGGAAGCCTGCTTTGGCGACCTTGCGCACGAATTCCCAGGGGCTAGGGAGGGTGCGTTTGAGGGCGCGAGCGACAGCCCACTGGTCGCAGACTTCGTTGGACATGCGCTGAATCATGAGTTGGGCATAGGGCAGGGCCATTTGGCGGCGAAGAGAGCGGACGCGCGCTTGCAGAGAGCTGATATTCATCTGGCTTTCTCCTGAGCCTTCCATAGTGGGGTGGAGTCCTCGAGGGCCTGAACCTGGGCCTGGATTTCCTGGATATCGTTAAACCTGGCGGAGTAGCTGAGGATGGTGCGGGCAGCACGGAGGCGGATTTCCGGCTTGGGGTCGTCCAGGAATTCGCCAAGTTGAAGAACAGCCTGGAGGGCCAGACTTCGCAGGTGACCCTTGGCAAGCTCGGCGGACTCGCGTTGCTGCTGGGCGTACTGCTCCCGGAACTCGGGGTCTTGGAGCCAACGGTGCAGGGTGCGTCGGCCCACCTTAGAAAGGCGGGCAGCCTGGGCGATGGTGGGGGCGGAGGCGAGTACGGGGAGGGCGGCTTCTTGGCGCGGGGAGAGACCAGGATTCTTTTTTGCGGAGCCATTGTGAGACATTTAGAGCCATGGGGCCTCAGTGGCCGGTTTTTAGATTCGGCGGGGGTAAAACCCGCCTGATGACAGCATAGACATGGAGTGTGGGGGTGCGCAAGCGCGAAATGTCAGTAGGTTGGGGTGGGGATTGGCTGGGAGCAGAGGGGTGATGGGGCGCGGGTTTGTTCACCCTTCGAGAGCCTCAGGGCGAACGGGTGGGGAGGGATGAAGATCGAGGCGGTGGTGTAGGGGGTAGCCATTTGTAGCGGCTATGCTGGGAATGGCTTAAGGGCTTGCCTGACGCCCTGAGGGAAAGGCAAAATGCTCTTGGTGTCGGTATTCTCTAATCTAACGGGACCTTCTCCGCCTCATGTGTAGCCTTGGCCCTGTCTAATCGGTGATTATATTTCCTGTCCTTCTTCTCGCGGTTACTGAATTCTTTGTTGCAAAAACACCGTCGGTTAACTATCCAATATCCAGTACGCTGCACCATATCAACATCATTCATACGCTCCTCCTGTCCAAGAGATCTGCCGTGGTGAACGCAGGAGTAGTCCTAGCATGCTCAGTACCACTCGTACTCGAACTCCCCAATGATGCGCTTTCCCCTCTGTAGGCCATGAGCTTCTATTCGCTCACCTGTTTCTGGATGGTAGACATACCCAGAGTAGCCGAAGCCGCCTTCTCCGCCCAGCTTGGCGTCCTTGGAAATGGCGCAGAACACGAGGTCCTGCCCCAGCATGGTCAACCCCGTGTCGTGCTTTGATACCGAGAACAAGTCTCCGTTGGCGTCCCGGACCTGTTTCAGTTCTTCGCCAGTAGCGCCGTGGTAGCAACTGCCGCCAAGTCCAACGGTATCGCAGGCGGCCGCGGCAAGAGTTAACAGGCTCAACGTGAATACAGTGAACTTGAGAAACATCAAGGTGCCCCCTTTGCGGCTAGGATTCGGTAGCTGTCACACCGCCGTCCCCAATAGGCCAGCCAAGGGGGCGAAAAGCTGAACCCTGGCGACTTCTGGCCTTACTGGGGTGGGGCGATTCGCCCCGCGGTGTGACAGGGGGCAGTCTAAGTGGCGGTTGACACGCTGTCAACCAAAGGACTATGTTCCCGGCATAGCGTCACCGTGATAGCGCAGTTACTGAGCGAAAGGGCACATTATGATTGTGAGTACAAATCGGGCCTACCGGACAGAGGGGAAGGCCAGGAGTTTAAGATACAAACTTGAAATCGATATTCGCATGGCGACCGTGGGTGTAACAGTTTCAAGCTACTCCCCCCATGTCTTCCCCTGCGGCTTCACATCGCCTGGGGTCAAGGTCAAATACAAGAAGGTCTTGACCTGGGGGACACTGAACGGTGCTTCCTACCGGTCCAACACCACCAGCGAATCCGGGGCCTGTGCGTGGCTGCTGCCGAAGAAGTATATGCTCTATGACTAGGTGGACTTGGCTGCCGGGGTTGGCTCTTCCGCTTATCCTCACGGTCTGCAGGGTCGATCCAACGGTAAGTCCCAACCGGGATGCAGAGGTAGCCTGCCTGCAAACGGCAGGCTACCTCTCTTAAAGCGGAGACGGGGTGACGTTTCCATCTAGGGGAAAACCTTGGGCGAGTGCTGGGGTGAAAAAGTCAACATAGCCCAGTAAACGAGCGGGCGAACTTCAAGGTATAATAGTGGCTCGCGCATTTGGCTCTAAGCCGGAGGTATCAAATGGAAAACAAGTGCGAATGTGGCCCTGAGCAGCGCCTAGCCGCTTTGGAAGAACGTACAAGGAACGTCGAACTCACCGTAAACCCTAAACGGGATAGGGAAGTTGAACGGCAATTGGCTACGCTGCAAGAGCGAACCCAAACGCACGCGGCGAACTTAGGCGACCACAATGGTCAGATCAACCGCTTGGAACAATCGATTTCCCGAAATGAAGCAGAAAGCGTAAAACACTACGAGGGTATTGAAAAACTCAACGGCGAAATAGACTACCAGATTAATCGCATCACCGACGCACACGACAAGATTTCAGCGTTGCAGGCGGAGGCCAAGACGTTCGTGACTTACGAGAAGGCGTTGGTGACTGGTGTGGCTTTTGGAGGCGTACTTGTGGGCGTCACAGCTGTGCTTGTACGCTTGATCGACTGACCTCTTTTGTGTGCTGCATTCCATCGTGGCAAACCCGCTCAACTTGTGCGGACTCAAGGGGTCTGGTGGTTGACCACGGGTTCAACCCGACTCTTAAAGAGGACACCACCCCGGCAGCTTCAAGGTAATTTTCAACTTGGAACAATTGGTTTGCTTTCCAAGGCAGGATACTCAGGTCGTTACGCATTTGGTTGGTGTTGCCTCGAACAGCAATCACTGGAATGCCGTTGGCAAGGGCCGCAAGCGTCGGCAGACCAATGCACCCATCGGGAATAACCAGGCAGGACACGTTCTCTGATTGAATATCGGATGCGGGGCTTACCTCACTCCACAGGGAAACCCCCGGACTCCGCTGAAGCCCGCGCAGGACGCATTGAAGGAAGGCAACTGATATGACCTCGGCAGCCATCCGGGGGTCAACTACACCGAGGTCCATCTCAGAAATCTCACGTGACTCAAACATTGGTGCATGGGCAGAGGGCAACCCATACCTGAGGGACAGAGCGTGGGTAAGCATCGCCTCGACGCCACCCCAAGGATTCACCAGTTCGTCTACTAGCCGATAGTAATTCTGGTGGAGTTCACGTGGTAATTCTATGACGCTCGTAACCGCTATAGCGCCGTATTCCCCTGCCTTAGTATCTAGGATGTCGAATACGTGCTCAATTCCGTCTATCCTACCCGCCGCGCCGCCGCTTGGTGTGTATTCGGATATCATTCGAAATTTGGGATTGATTTCTACCACGTCGGCATTGAGACCATAGGATGCGCGGGCAGCATTGACGCTGTTGATGGCAGCGTTCGGGAACATACTTTCCTCGTGGGATTGGACAAGGACCAGCAGCCTGTTGTTCCGCGCTCGGCGCAATCCAATAGACCCCATCATCAGTTGGGTAATCAGACTCCCCTCTACGTACAGAGCATTTGGCGGGATTTGGATTATGTCCGAGGCGTTAAGGACGTTGGGGTGAGTGATGAGAGTATCGCAGACGGACGCCATCAGAGTTGCGGCGGGGGTGGCATCCCCAGCATGGCCACCAACCATCGCACCTATCCCAGTTGGTACCAACATCACAACATTGAAGCTGCTGGCGTCCTCGTGAGCACATGGCCTGAATTTGAAAATCTCTGGCCCTTGGTTGAGACTCTCTGCGGTGGATACACCCAACTCGCAGGTCCAACGTCTTGAGTCGGACTTGGTCACAGCCAGACGAATGGGCACTGAGGGCCAAGATATATCCAACTCGTGCTTGAGATAGGATTCTATTTGCCTGATTAGGTCTGGACGCTCAAGGTTTATGGGTATTTCAATTATTCGCTGGTTAATATAAACAGACATCAGACACCCAATATCCGAGATAGTCTTCATAAGTGTGAGATTGACGCCTTTCTAAGACACCGCCAGGGGACTTGACCCATACTGACGGCAAATTGATTCCGTTGAACCGGTTCGATTTTACCTGCGCGTACGCTCCCGCCTCCAAGAAGGTAATTGCCGTCCCCACCACCAAGGGCGAATTAAAACGGTACCGACCGAATACGTCCCCCGCTAGGCAACTACTACCCACTAGGAGACATTCAACGTCGCCATCCTCGATCGCCTCTAGCACCTCCGGTTGCCAGTCGAACTCAAGGACTTCTGGCAGGTGGTTAACTGAAGCATCTAGCACAGCGATCCGGACACCATCTCTCTGGAATGAGTCAATTACCCTAGTTGCCAGGGTCCCTGCCGAGCGCACCAATCCTGACCCCGGTTCGAGAAACACATCGTTTGCAAGGCGGCGCTTCGCAAGCTTTACCGAGCGTTTGAGCGGCGCAAGTGTGGGGGTGCTGTCGAATAGGTATCCGCCGCCAAAGTTTATCCAGTCAAAGCTGCCACCTAAGCCGTCGTCAACCAGCGCGGTTACGTTATCTTCGAGTTCCCCCAAGTCTTCGGAATCGCAGTTGGTATGGAAGTGTAATCCCTTAACCTCAACCGGAGACGATGCCAAGGTCTCGGCTAGTGACTCCAGTGGCACACCGAGTTTCGATAATCGTCTGGCCGGATCATATCGGGGGTCTTGCGTGTAAGAAATCCTTGTGTTGACCCTTATCCCTACGCTGATGCGCTGATCGACCCTCAACCCGAACCGATGCAGTTGAGTCTCTGAATTGAAGGCTATGAAGTCGCATAGGTCGGCTAGTTCGTCGATTTCGTCCTCACGCAGTCCAGGCGTGGTGAGATGTAGTGAATGATTAGGGTGCAGCTTCTTGACCAATCGGGCTTCAAATAGTGAACTAACGGCAAACCCGGTTAGAGAACCGGCGAGTGCGTCCAAGACATCTGGAAACACACACGCTTTTACAGCGTATAGAACTTTGGCACCGCATGAATCCTGGACACTGGCCGCCACCTTCGCAAGCGAGGCCAATCTGTCGCAATCATAAATCAGTGATGGAGTGGAGAACCGTTGCTCTGAAAGCTGTCTGATCGCCTGGTGGTCATTCATTTCAGAGTTCTAATGGGCAAAACAATCCACCTGCCACGGGCCATTGAATCACACAGGAATCGTTACGCGCAAGTACCGCTCATTACAGAGTCCGGATAGTCCTTCCGCCTTACGGCAATCATAAAACGCTGGCGGCAGAGTGCACAATTATCAACATTGACGCCTGTGGTGACCACAAGCACTCCCTTAGGGACTTATCCGGCCTTAGTGAGAAGGCAGCACTCGGCGAGGGTGAAGAAGGCGCAAGGGCTATCTTACCACAGGCGGGGGAGGCGAATGTTGGGGCCTACCTGATGCCTCGATGTAGCGCGTCTCCGTATGATGGCTCTACAGCCCTTGCACAGCTTAGTGGTTCGCTCCCGGGTTTGTTCGACTATACCCCAGGCGTCTCCCATGGCCCAGGACAGGCTCACCACGAACGGAGGGGACGGGGGGCGGGGGGACTCCTGTGTGCGCGAGGATGACGGGTTGGGCGCTGAGGGGCGGGGTGGTGGCTAGCGGGGAGATTGAGTAGATATGGTGGGGTTTAGTTGCTCAAGATGATTCTGTTTCGATAGATAGTTATATGAAAGATGCCGATGAAATCCATGCCTAAGATCACATCATAGCCCCTAGGCTGATATGGAAGACCTGCAACGAAGAGTTGGTTGCCCATCAGGAAACGCTGAGTCCCTGGGGGATGAGTCGCGGTGTAAGCTATCGGGATATCTATTCTGGCTCGGTATTGGACCGTGTTTACCGGTTCACCAGAAGCTACTGTCAGTCCGAGAGGCGCTACCGGCACAAGCTGTAGGCCCTGCACGACCTTCGGGGATATGGCTGTTACCTGAGCGCCTGTGTCCAAGAGTGCGGCAACGGAAAGTGTTGGTCCTCCCGGCGCAGGCGAAACATCAACAGCAACGATTATCTGGTTATTGACAACCTGTTGCTCAAAAGAAGGCACTCTAGTCTCTGGGACTCAAAGACAGGGCATGGAATCCGAGGTCTACGGGCTGCCTTCCAACGTAATGGAGACTGAAGCGTCCCAAGCCGAATTTTTCACAGCCAATATCGTAGGCATCCCCTTCGTCGTTGTAGATGGCCACCACGTTGCCGTCATGGAGCAAGACTGTCCGACCCCAATGCTCTGCCTCCATTTGGTCCTTGACAGCGTCATAGGCTTCTTGATTCTTTTCCAGTTCGGCAATTACTTCGGGCGGATGCATGATAAGCACCTCCATCTATTAAAGAACATATCAAGCCGATTATACGTTGTCAATCGTGGCTAAGTCTGGATAGAAGCAAAACGCACCGGAGGTTCCGCCCAGACCGGAGCAGGTGAATTCGCACTGCAACGGGCGCCTGGGTGTCGACGCGCTTGCCAAGGTGATTGGAGAGCAGAGCGACCTTGCGTAGGCCTCTATTCTTCCAACATGTCGGCGATGAACTGGATGGCGTCCGGGTTGGCCTTGTGCAACCTGAGCAACTCAGCTATTTCTTTTTGGGAATATAGTCCGGGGGTTATGTCCCCGGGATAGGACTCGCCTGGTCCGACTTCTGGAATCAGCAACTCCACGTGAATTGCCACCGACAACGCAGCTTTCCCTGAAGTATGATTTCGCGTCTGTATGAGGGTTTAGGAGTCGAATTACTGACAACGACCGCTGGCCTGGGGCATCGGCTTATACTACACTAGCCAAGGTGAGTATGGACGTCGTGCAAGTGGTCGTAACCCCTACGTTCGATTGGCTGGCTGAGCGCGCTTTGGCTTGCAGTTCCCGAATGCTTATCGGAAGCCCGTACGTCAACAACGGCATCGTCAAGCTGACGGATATGGCGGCGAACAACGTTTCTCGCACCCTCGTCACCCGAACCGACCTGCGCGACTTTGCTATCGGCGCATCCAACTTGGATACCCTGTGCCATCTGGCAAATCATGCCCCGCGTTTCTGTTGACACGCAATCACCCGTGTGGTAGGTTTGTCGCCAAAGGCTGTGATGGAGACGAGTAGGTAAGGGTAGGCGGAGAGCGAGCCTGGGTTGGTGTGAGCAGGCGCGCCGAACTTGTCCGAAAATCCCTCCGGAGCCGCCGGCTGAAGTCCTTCTAACGAAGGCTGGGTAGGCCGAGACGGGGTCGTCGCCCGTTAGCAACGACGGGGCATGTTGGTGTCCTGCTAGAGAGGCCCGCCTGAGGCGGGCAAATAGGGTGGTACCGCGGGAATCATTGAGTCCCGTCCCTATAAAGGGCGGGATTTTTCTTTGTCCAAGTAGCGGCCCTCCCGACGCTCTTCTCAGCAGGTTGAGCATCAGGGTGAGGCATCGTCGTCGGGACGATGGGACATTCACAATTGATGGGGCCACTCTCCCGGCCCTGGGAGGGAAAAGCCCTGCGGAGGCCGCCGTGAAATCCAGCGTGGAACCCAAGGTGAAACTAAAGGGCGCCGAGATAATGTGCGAGAGCCTGCTGCGGGAGGGCGTCGACGTTATCTTCGGCTATCCCGGCGGGGCAATATTGCCCTTCTACGACGCTCTGTGGAGCTATCCGCAACTGCGCCACATCCTGGTGCGGCACGAACAGGCGTCGGCCCACGCCGCCGACGCATACGCCAGGGTTACCGGCAGGCCCGGAGTCTGCGTGGCCACCTCCGGCCCCGGCGCCACCAACCTGGTCACCGGCATCATGGGAGCCAAGTCCGACTCGGTGCCCATGATCGCCATCACGGGCCAGGTCGCCAGGCCGGTAATGGGTACGGAAGCGTTCCAGGAATGCGACATCTGCTCCATCGCCGCCGCCTTCACCAAGAAGACCTACCTGGTCATGTCGCCCGGCGACCTGGCAACAATATTCCGGGAAGCCTTCTTCACGGCCCTGGACGGTCGGCCGGGGCCCGTTCTGATCGACGTGCCGCGAGACGTGCAGTTGGAGGAGACGGAGGTCGAATTCCCCGAAATCCCTGAGCCCTGCGCCATCCCGGTGTCCGATGAGACCATGGCGGCGGTGCACGACGCGGCCCGGCTGATCGGCGAGGCCAAGCGGCCGGTGATAATAAGCGGGCACGGAGTGCTCAGTTCGGGGGCTTCGGCCGAGGTCAAAGCCCTGGCCGAGACCACCGGCATCCCGGTGATCAGCACCCTGCTGGGGCTCAGCGGTTTTCCGGCCAACCATCCCCTGAACCTGGGCATGATGGGGATGCACGGCATGTACTGGTCCAACATGGCGGTGGACCAGGCGGACGTGATAATCGGCCTGGGGATGCGGTTCGACGACCGGGTGACCGGCAAGGCGTCCACCTTCGCTCCCCACGCCCGGATAATCCACCTGGACATCGAGCCTTCACAGGTGGGGCGGAACGTGCCGGTGGAGGTGCCTTTAGTCGGCGACGCCAAGGCGGTGCTGCAGGCCCTGCTGCCCCTGGTGAGCTACGTGGACCGCCCGGAGTGGATGGGCTTCATCCGGGACCAGCGGCGGGACCATCCGTCGTTGGAGATACCCAAGTCGGAAATCCTGCAGGCCCAGCAGGTCATGACTGCGCTGAACGGGCTGATCCAGGAAGACCCGGAGACGGTCGTAGTTACGGGGGTCGGTCAGCACCAGATGTGGGCCGCCCAATTTCTGGACTTCAACCGGACCAACAGCTTCGTCTCCTCGGGCGGACTGGGGGCCATGGGCTTCGAGCTGCCCGGCGCCTTGGGCGCCCAGGCGGCCCGTCCCGATGCAACGGTGTGGAGCATCGCCGGCGACGGCGGCTTCCAGATGACCCTGCAGGAACTGGCCACGGCCATGGAAGCCAAGCTGCCGGTGAAAGTGGCCCTGTTCAACAACGGCTACCTGGGGATGGTACGGCAGTGGCAGGAGCTGTTCTTCGAGCAGCATCTTAAAGAAGTCCCGATCCCGGGCCCCGACTACGTCAAGCTGGCCAACGCCTACGACGTACCGGCCCTGCGGGTAACCGACCCGGAGGACGTGCTTCCGGCCCTGCGCCAGGCCCAACAGTACGACGGGCCGTTCCTGATCGAGTTCGTGGTCGAGCCGGTGGGCAACGTCTATCCCATGGTGCCCCCCGGCGGCTCCCTGGCCGACACGGTGGAAGACCCGTCGTTGTAGTCAGGCCGCTGAGGCGGCCGAGCCCGGAATCTCCTAACGTCACCGATGGCGGCTAGCGGATTCGCCGCCGGTAGCTGCAGCCCCAGGAGGCTGACGTGGTTAGGGTCAGAATCCAAGAGGCGTCCCGCCGGCTGAACGTCTCCCAGCGGACCATCAGGGAGTCGATACGCAGCGGCGAGTTGAAGGCCTTCCGGGAGCGCGGCCCCCAGGGCGAGTACTGGGTCGTGGAGCTGCCCGAAGAGGGGTGGCTGGACCGGCACAAGAAGTCCTACTTGGAGTTGGACAGCCAACTGCCCCACTGGTGGTGGAACAACGAGGAAAAGACGGGCGAGGTCCACTACATCCAAGACCTGGGCATCGAGGAGATAGAGCCGGTATACCTGTGCGGCCTGCGGGGCGAGAACATCTGGAGCGCGGCAGGCCACTCGCCGGACGACAGGTGCGCCGAGTGCATGGAGGCGGCCCTGGCCATGGGGCTGCCGCTGGACCCGCGGGCCTAAGGACTAGCCCACGCCCGGCTGAGTCATAGCCTCGGGCTTCAGCAGGCGGTCGAGTTCTTCGTCGGACAGGTCGGTCTTCAGCTTGGCCACTTCCCGGATGGTCTTGCCGGTTGCAGCGGCTTCCTTGGCGATGGCCGCGGCGGCGTCGTATCCGATGGCCGGCGACAGGGCGGTCCCCAGCATCAAGCCACGTTCCACCATGTCCGGCCCCGCGGAGGTTGCCTGGATTCCGCTGACGCACTGGCGGGAGAAGTTGCTCGCCGAGGCCGCGAGCAGGGAGACGGACTGGAGCAAATTGTAGGCGGCGACGGGCATCATGGTGTTCAACTCGAAGTAGCTTCCCTGGCCCGCCAGGGCCACCGCGGCGTCGTTGCCCACCACGTGGGCCACCACCTGGACCACCGACTCGGATATGACCGGATTGACCTTGCCGGGCATTATGGAACTGCCCGGCTGCACCTCGGGCAGGGTTATCTCGCCCAGTCCCGCCCTGGGGCCGGAGGCGATGAAGCGGATGTCGTTGGCGACCTTGTGCAGGCTGACGGCGACGGTCTTGAGGATGCCGCTGGCCTCGACCACGGCGTCCAGCGTGGATTGCGCCTGGAAGTGATTCCCCGTCTCCCTGACGCTGACGCCGGCTATCTCGCAAAGGGTCCGGCAGGTCTTGGAGGCGAACTCGGGGTGGGTGTTCACGCCGGTGCCCACGGCGGTGCCGCCCAGGGCCACCTCGGACAAGGCCTCCTGGAGCCGCTCCAGTCGCAGCAGGCTGTACTCCACCTGCCCGGCGTAGCCCAGGAATTCCTGACCCAAGCGGACGGGGGTTGCGTCCTGCAGGTGGGTGCGGCCGGTCTTGACTATGGGCCAGAACTCCTGAGACTTGCGTTCGAGTTCGGCCTTGAGGTCCTGCAACGCCGGGACCAGGTCTTCGCGGACGGCCATCAACGCCGCCAGGTGTATGGCGGTGGGAATGACGTCGTTGGACGACTGGCCCATGTTCACGTGGTCGTTGGGGTGCACCAGCCGGGAGCCCGGCTCGGCCCCCAGAATCTGCGAGGCCCGGTTGGCGATGACCTCGTTGGCGTTGGTGTTGGTGGAGGTGCCGGAACCGGTCTGGAAGATATCTAGGACGAAGTGCTGGTCGAGGCGGCCTTCGGCGACCTCTCCGGCGGCTGACACAATGGCTTCGGCTATGTTCTGGTCCAGCAGTCCCAGGGAGGCGTTGGCCCTGGCGGCGGCCAGCTTTATCAGTCCCAGGGCGCGGAGAAAGGTCCTGGGAAACCGGAGATCGCTGATGGGGAAGTTGAGCACGGCCCGCATGGTGGAGGCGCCGTACAAGGCGTCTTGAGGGACCTCCATGGGCCCCATGGAATCGCGCTCAATTCTAACGTTGCTCTTGGAATCGGACATCGAATCACTATCCTGGCAATGGATTGGCCCCGTGTCGCGCCCGTAGCCTAGGCACGTGGGCCGAAAGGGCCGGGAACCTATGTTGCCACCGTCGTTGGTTTTTGGCAACCGGCGGGCCTATGCCGGACTGAGAGAGCCGCTCTTTCCACGGCCCGCATTATTCTTGGAACAGTTTTGGGGGGGTAGGTCAAGGATACTCTCACTTCACTCTCCCTTGCATGCCTTGACAACCCTGCAGGGCGCTGGTAATATCCGCCTTGATGTTCGCAGTTATGTGCTTGTGTTGTTGTCCATGGGAGGCCAGAGAGCCTTCTGCTCGGACACGCGCGGCGGCGAACACCTAGCGCAGACAGAACAGAAGCAAAGAACTCTGGCCCCCTCCAAGTGCGGAGGGGGTTTTTTTGTGCCCGGATAGCCTGAGACGGAGCAAGGATGCCGGTACTAGAGACAAATAGATTGGGTATAGAAGAGCTTGCCGACTTGAACGAGCGGTTCGAGTCGGCCCAGCCGGGCGAGGTTCTTGCGTGGGTCGATGCGCGTTTCGGCGCCGCGGCGGCCCAGATGTCCAGTTTCGGCCTGGAAGACGTGGCGCTGTTCGAGATGTTCTGGCGAGTGAACCCGCAGGCGCGGTTGATGACGCTGGACACCTGGCGGCTGCCTACTGAAACCTACACGGTGATGGACCAGACCCGGCTTCGCTACAACGCGCACATCGAGGTGTACCAGCCCGACCCTGAGGCTGTGGCGAGAATGGTCGGGGAGCACGGGTTCAATCTGTTCTACCGGGGCCGGGAGCATCGCCTGGCCTGCTGTCACGTGCGTAAGGTGGAGCCCTTGGAGCGCGCCCTGGCGGGCGTCGACGCATGGATTACGGGCCTGCGGCGCGACCAGGGGATGGAGAGGGGCAACATAGGAATCGTCGAGTGGGATGCACCCCACGGCAACTACAAGGTCAACCCGCTGGCAAACTGGACTTTCGAGGAGGTACGACAGTACGTGGACGAGCACGCTGTTCCCTACAACGAACTACACGACATGCACTACCCATCGATCGGGTGCGCGCCATGTACGCGGGCCGTAGAGCCGGGAGAGGACCCACGGGCCGGGCGATGGTGGTGGGAGTCGGACCCCAACGCCAAGGAATGCGGGCTGCACCTGGTGGCGGCGGAGGCTCGTTCATGATTGCAACCAGTACACTGGCGATGCCGCCTGGGGCCAACGGGCATGACACGCAATCCGAGTCCAGGCATTTGCATGCCCTGGAGTCGGAAGCGGTACACATCATCCGGGAAGTGGTGGCGGAATTTGACCGGCCGGGGCTGCTGTTCTCCGGCGGCAAAGACTCGGCGGTGCTGCTTCATCTAGCGGCCAAGGCGCTGCGGCCGGCCCACCTGCCGTTCCCCGTGATTCACATCGACACCGGCCACAACTTTCCAGAGGTCCTTGCTTTCCGCGACCGGGTGGTCGAGAGGCTTGGCGTGGATCTGGTCGTGGGCTCGGTTGACGAGGCAATTGCTTCAGGGCTCATTCCGGTTCCACCTTCACCTGATTACTCCCGCAACCGCATGCAGACGCCGGTGCTGCTGGAAACCCTCAACCGCGGCAAGTTCACTGCGGTTTTCGGCGGCGCGCGACGGGATGAGGAACGTTCACGAGCCAAAGAACGGGTGTATTCGGTGCGCGACGAATTCGGCCAGTGGGACCCGAGGAACCAGCGGCCGGAAGTGTGGGACATTTACAATGGCAGCATCGGGCTGGGCCAGCACATGCGGGTCTTCCCGCTGTCCAACTGGACGGAGCTGGACATCTGGCGCTACATAGCCGAAGAGGGCGTAGACCTGCCGGAAATCTACTACGGCCACCGGCGGGAGGTATTCGAACGCGACGGGATGCTCATGGCGCTGTCGCCGGTGATGCAGCCCCGGCGCGACGAGCCGGTGGTCGTGCGCAGCGTGCGGTTCCGCACCGTGGGCGACATGACCTCCACGGCGGCGGTGCCGTCGACGGCGGCCACGCCTGAAGCGGTCATCGCCGAAACGATATCGACCCGCATCTCCGAGCGGGGCGCGACGCGGGCTGACGACCGGACGGCAGAGGCGGCGATGGAAGACCGCAAGCGGGAGGGCTACTTCTAAACGTGGACCTCCTCCGCATCGCCACGGCCGGGTCGGTGGACGACGGCAAGAGCACTCTTATCGGCCGCCTGCTGTTTGACTCCAAGGCCTTGGACGATGACGTACTCGCCGCCGTAGAGAGCGCCAGCCGACGCCGCCGCAACGACTACGTGAACCTTGCCCTAGTCACCGACGGCCTGCGCGCCGAACGGGAGCAGGGCATCACCATCGACGTTGCCTACCGCTACTTCTCCACCCCAACGCGGAAGTTCATCCTGGCGGATACGCCGGGGCACGTGCAGTACACGCGGAACATGGTGACCGGGGCGTCCACCGCCGAGGCGGCGCTGATAATGATCGACGTGCGCAACGGCGTAGTGGAGCAGTCACGCCGCCATGCAGTGATTTCCTCGTTGCTGGGCATAGACCAAATCGTGGTCTGCGTGAACAAAATGGACCTGGTGGGCTATGATGAGCAAGCCTACGAGGCGGTGCGTTCCGACTTCGCTCCGTTTATGGAGCGGCTGGGCGTGGACGACGTTACCTTCATCCCCGTGTCGGCGCTGAATGGCGACAACGTAGTCGAGCCTTCGGCTAACATGCCCTGGTACCAGGGCTACACCCTGATGGCCCACCTGGAGAGCCTTCCGGTGCGCGGGGGACTGGACACGCTGCCGTTGAGAATGCCCGTGCAATACGTCGTCCGTCCCCACCGGGAGGAGTTCCACGACTACCGGGGCTATGCCGGGAGCGTGGCGTCGGGCGTGTTGCGGGTCGGCCAGCGGGTGCGCATTGCGCCCTCGGGCATGGAGAGCTCCATCACGACGATTGAAACGCCTTGGGGCATGGTGGAAGAGGCGCGTTCTCCCGACGCGGTCACGGTCCAGATTGCCGACGACCTGGACGTTGCCCGCGGGGAGATTATCTGCGAAGCGGACGACGGGCCGGAAGCCATCCAGGAGTTCGACGCAGTGGTCTGCTGGATGGACGAGCGCACCGAGCTCCACCCCGGCCAAGCCTACCGCATCAAACATGCCACGCGAACGGCAAAGGCGGTGGTCACCGACCTGGTGTCGTTGTTCAACATCACGTCGCTGACCGGCGAGACCGATGCCGACTCGCTGGGGCTAAACGAAATCGGCCGCGTCAAGGTCAAGGTCAGCGCACCGCTGGCGGTGGACGACTACACGGCCAACCGCGTCACCGGCAGCTTCATTCTCATAGACGAAGGAACCAACGCCACCGTGGCGGCGGGAATGATTGGCGAGCCGGGATTCGGGTTCTCCGTTCCTTCGCAACGGCGCTAGCCGACCCGGCCGAACTTCGCGCCGGCTCTGTGCATCCCCGGCCCCGGCCGCGGCCTTGGCGGCCGCTCCACCCCGCTCAGGGCGGTTCCCTCAGTGGTATTATTAGCTCCAAACCAGCGATAGGAGTTTCCGGTGGACGTTTACTACGTCGATAACGCGGCACAGGCGAACGGGGACCACGAGGTGCATAGGCCAAGTTGCTCGTACCTGCCGGAAATCAACAGCAGGACCTATCTTGGGGTGTTCGCGGACTGCCACGAGGCAATAGAGGCCGCCAAGGAATACTATGCCCAGGTCAACGGCTGCGTACACTGTTGCGGGGACTGCCGTACCGGCTAGTCCAGCCTGACGTTGCCGTCAGCCCGCACTCGATGGCGCTGGGGCCGCAGAGATTTTTCAGGGCGCCTGGAACGCAGCGCATGCTGTGACTAACAAGGAGGTCCGGGCAATGGCGGGTCTGCTGGAAGGCAAGATTTCTCTGGTCACGGGAGCGGCGTCGGGCATCGGGCGCGCCACGGCGCTGGCCATGGCGCGGGAGGGCGCTACGGTGGTGGTGTCGGACATCAACGCTGACGGCGGGGAGGAAACCCTGAGCGTTATCAAGGACAGAGGCGGCGACGGGATGTTCGTTTATGCCGACGTTTCCCGCGCCGACGACGCGGCGGCGCTGATCGGGCAGGTGGTTTCGGCTTACGGGCGGCTGGACTGCGCCCACAACAACGCGGGCGTCGAGGGCTTCATGGCCGGGCGTCTCCACGAATATCCGGAAGACCAGTGGGACCGGCTCATAAGCATTAACCTCAAGGGCGTGTGGCTGTGCATGAAGTACGAAATACCGCAAATGCTGGAGCAGGGCGGCGGGGCCATAGTCAACACCGGGTCGATTGCGGGGCTGGTCGGCTCGAGGCGGATGTCGGCCTATTCGGCCAGCAAGCACGCGGTGGTGGGGCTGAGCAAGACCGCGGCGCTGGAATACGCCCGGGACGGGATTCGGGTCAACGCCGTCTGTCCCGGCATGATAGACACGCCATTGATGGACCGCCTCATCGAGGGCCGGGAGGCGGCATACGAGGCTGCGATTCCGTTACGGCAGCCCATCGGCAGGCTGGGGACGCCGGAAGAAATTGCGGAATCGGTGGCCTGGCTCTGCTCCGACGCGGCGTCGATGGTGACAGGGTCGGCCATGGCGGTGGACGGCGGGTTGACGGCGCAGTAGGGGGGCTTGGGTGGTTTGGTGGGGGGCGGTTGGGGAGCCTTGGGAAGAGGTCTTGCCTTGGCCCACCATTCACGAACAATCCAGATGGTGACCTACTCTAGTCCTGTTCACCTATAGCGTCTTAATTCAGTAAGTCTCATATTTCGATTTGGCATCACACATGGCTCATTACCAGGAAAGGCGAGATAGCAGCCGCTGTGCCAGACCTGCAACATCCGCTTGAATATCGTCGTCAGGCCCGCCTGTCACGAACGTCGCTGCCCTTGTAGGGCCAGTGGCGTCGTGGGCCACAAAGTCCTCGCTGATTATGGTCAATGCCTGGCCGACGTAAGGATCGGCGCGTAAAGGTTCGATGTCACGGGCAACAGCTTCAATCCCTAGACCACGCCAGACGTAACTAAGGTCATAGGCATCCTTGTTTGCTCCTCGACTCCGAAAGGCGATCGCTTTGAGGACAGTGAGCGCAGCAGCACCACAGACCCAGATGTGCCTTGTGGCCTGCTCCCCCATCGGGGTGAGCCCCGAGAGTTCGACCATTTTCTTGTCCTGAAAGGCAACATGAAGCCCCGGCGTAATCACCGCAGCGAAATCGGGTTCGATGTGTCGGAGGTCACCTCCTTTGTCGGTGTCCAGGCTCGGGGGAATCAGAAAGTCGACAGTCGTAGATTGTGGAACACGAATCCTCCAGCGCTGGCTGGTGGGATTCTCGGCCCTATTGCGGTCCGGCTCGAACCCCGCATCCTTCAGCCGCAAGCCAAGTTCACGATACCGCTCGTCTCCGAGAAGAGCCGAAGAAAGGCCCATGTCTAGGTCCATAGTTCCCACGTGCTCATCAAGGTTCCAGGGCAACGTTTCCTGGTCGACTAGCAGTGAGGGAACGAGGCCGCCGATTATCACTACGTCATCTAGCAGGTCGCCCAACTTTGTAGCGACATACAGGCATGTCGAACGTACGAGAGCCAAAGAGTCCTCGCCGTACTCATCTATCGTTTCTGGTTTATTGGTCACTGTTGCTTCTCAGGATGAGTCGATCACGTAATTCTTCTGCGGCCTCTGCGGCCCTCTCCGGGTGTGACTTGAGGTCAAGATAGACCTGGACCGGGTGGGCACAGCAGACACCGTCAAGATTGCTTGAGTCATCGAAAACACTTTCATCTTGGGGCATTACAAGCCAAGTATTGGCGCCACGTGGACCCTCGCGAAACCCCAGGTTCTCAAGCAGTTCACTGCGTGGTGAGTTCTTTAGGAACACGGTTGCGAGCCTGTACCTAGCGAATCTGGTCCAGTACCAGGCGGCGGCCAGCCCAGTCACGGCATAGCCCATATCCGACTGTGCAAAGGTGCGAACAATGCTTTGGACGACGCTTTCGTCCGCGGCAACAGCAATGTGTCCTTGGATCACAGAGTGTCTGTCAAAGCGGTACTCGTCACGCCACGCATCCAGTAGCCTATCCGCGTCTGTTACTCTGACCCCGCTGTCATCACGTTCCACCAGACCCATTTCCATCAATCTTCCGACCACTCGACTGACATACCCTTCATCCATTCCAGTGGCATCTGCCAGCGCTCTCTGCCGGACGACATGGTCCGGATTCATGAGCATCCATCTTGCAACTCGTGACCCCTTCGGGCCGAATGCACTTTCAGGGCGCCCGGGCCGGCGAAACTTGTTGTCATGTCCAAGCGTATGAATGTACAGGCCCGGTGCCACTATCTTTGCGTTGCCGGAGAGGTCTAACCAGGCTACTCCTACTTCGTCGCAATAGGCTCTTGCGGATTCCCCCATGAAAGGAACGACCAAGAGGGGAATCGTCGACTCTGGAAGGCCGCTGGCCGTCGCATGGAACTGGTGGACCGCGCGAAAGATATGGCCCAGAGATCCAGATGCCTTCCACTCAATGGCGAATTGATGTGAGCCACTGTCGACTACCGCATCAACACGCCGACGCCCAAGGCGCGGCTCGTAACTGACATTTACCGCATTGGTCGAAACGCCTAAGACCTCCGACAGCCGTTGGACTGCTTGGAGGATGTTGTATCTGTCTGCTGCTGCCATGATTGTCTTTATAGCATAGCTTGCGCAATCGTGCAAGTAGCTGTCAACAAACAATTATGTGCCAGCAGAGGGCTGGACATTCAGCAGACCATCGGCGTAGGGCAGAACAGCGAATCCTAGCCCAAGTAGGCTCCCCGCGTTCCTCCGTCCCTGGGCGTCACACTACAGGAGTCGAGAAGCTGCGTTACGCCGACAGGCTGTCGAGCCACATCTCGAAGATGGTACCATCTACCGTACACTTAGGCCCACTGAAGGGAACTCGGGCTACCTGTCAGGCTGATCTGTTTGCCTGGCCAGCCTATGGACCTGCCCCCGAACTTTGTACAACCTGCTTAGTCCTGCATGCGGAAACCCTTGAACAACTCCTCACGGAACATACATTGTGGAGTACCGGCGGCCATTTCTTAGCCGACCCCACACTCTAGATTCCGGCTCGGGGGCCGGGATGACGGTTATGCGAAGATCTCCATGCGCAGCAATTGGGGCAGTAAAGACATCATGGGCCGAAGGGGGTCGCTCAGGCACGGTCGCGCGACTACCACATGCTAGAATACCTGGCAGTCGTCGTTGGCGGGCTGTCGTATGCAGTTGGAACGCCCGAAAATCCTGCGGTACCGCAGCCAGAGTATGCGGTTTTTGGAAGACGCGGTTGCCCAGGCCCGGAGCGGCCGCTGGGCCCGCGTCGAAGACCTGATGTGGGGAAGTTTGACCCTGGCCGTTAAGGGCGTCGCACTTAGCCGGGGGCTGGAGTTGGACGGCGACGAGGCAGTGCGGGAGTACGCCGCCGGGCTGGGCAGGGAGCGACGGGACAGGCGGATACGAGAGGCGTTTGGCCGGATAGCGGAGTTTGCCCAAACCGCTGAGCGTACTCGTAGGTCTCGGTACGGCTCGGACCGCGTCGCGTCGATGTTGGAAGACGTGGGCGCTGTGATAAAGCGGCTGTGGGAATTGGCGTCGCCGGATGAAGTGGAAGAAGAGCGTTCCTGATATTGGGGAGGCGGATCTTGCGCCAACCCGGCCGCGGAGCAAGGCTTGATTACACCATGAACAAAGCATCATCGAGGACGGTAGCAATCCAGACTCACGGCTGTAAGTTGAACCAGGCCGACAGTGAAGCGTTGGCCCAGCGCTTCATCAAAGCGGGTTACCTGGTGGTGGACAGGACGGCCGGGGCGGACGTGATAGTGGTCAATAGCTGCACGGTGACGGCGACCGCCGACGCCAAGGCGCGGCAGGCCCTGCGGTCGGCGCGGCGCGCCAACGGGGATGCAGTGGTGGTGGCCACGGGCTGCTACGCGGAGAGAGCCGATAGCGACATTGCCAGGTTGGAAGAGGTCTCGTTGGTGGTGGGCAACACGGGGAAAGAAGACCTGGTGAGACTGGTCTCCCGGGCGCTGGCGGACCGTGAACAGGAGCCGCCGCCTGAGTTGGGCAGCATAGCCGGCGACGGGCCCGGGATCGACGAGTTGCCTCTCTCGCAGGGGCGCAACAGGGCCATGGTCAAGATACAGGAAGGTTGCAACCAGGTATGCGCCTACTGCATCGTGCCCAAGGTCAGGGGGCGGGAGCGGAGCATACCGATTGCCGGAATCGTGGAGCGGGTCAGGAAGGCGGTGGACCGGGGTTGCAGGGAAGTTGTGCTGACCGGAACGCAACTGGGGTCGTACGGGTTCGACTTGGACGGCGCCGACTTGCCCGCGCTGATACGGAGCGTGCTGGCGGAGACTGACGTGGCGCGCCTGCGGGTATCATCGCTGCAGCCCCAGGAAATCAGCCGGGAGTTGCTGGAGCTTTGGGAAAATCCGAGGCTGATGCCCCACTTTCACATACCGTTGCAATGCGGGAGCGACCGGATTTTGCGGCTGATGCGGCGGCGTTACGACACGGCCCGGTTCGCCCAAGCCGTAGAGCTTGTCCGCCGGCGGATCCCCGACGCCGGGATAACCACCGACTTGATAGTGGGCTTTCCCGGCGAAGGCGAGGCTGAGTTTGGCGAGAGCCGCGATTTCGCCCGGCGGCAGGCGTTCAGCGACATGCACATATTCCCGTATTCTTCGAGGCCGGGCACCAGCGCCGCCTACCTGAAAGAGCAGGCGCCAGCGGCGTCGAAGAAAGCCAGGGCCGCCGAGATGGCCCAGATATCCCAGGAGGGGTTCAGGGCATTCCGGCTGGGCCAACTGGGGAACACCAGGCCCGTCCTTTGGGAATCGGCCCGGGGACGGGATGAGGCGCCGGTCTGGACGGGGCTTACCGACAACTACGTGCGGGTAACCACGCAGGACCGTAGGGACCTGGGCAACCTGGTTACGCCGGCCGAATTACGGGAACTGACCGGCGCACAGGTAGCCTGCAGGGTCTTGTAAACCGCTGTTGCCGCAGGTGGCCGGAGGCAGGAACCGTGAGGGTTTTATAGCTCCACGGGCCTGAGATAGCCGGTGTCGCCCCGGCGTTCCAGGTAGCCGGCCCTGGTGTCGTGGCCGTGGGAGAACACCAGAAGCCAGCCCTGCCGCTCGGCCTGGGTGAGCATGTCGCGCTTTTGCTCCAGCGTTTCCTGCGGAGCGGAGTCGAAGGCCGAGATGACGGCAAGATTCAGATGGTGCGGTGTGGGCACCACGTCGCCCAAGAAGACGATCCTCTCGCCTCCGTGGTTGAACATCACAGACTGGTGGCCCTTGGCATGGCCGTCGGTCACGATTACGTTGAGGCCGGGGAAAATCTCGGCGTCGCCGTCCAACAGTTCAAGCTGTCCCCGTTCCTCGATGGGCAGGAAATTGTCTTCCCGGTGGGTGGCGGAGCAGCGCTCGTTGGGGTTGCAGGCCTCTTCCCAGCAGGGCCTCTGTACGTAATACCGAGCCTTGGGGAAAGTAGGGGCGATATTGCCGGCCCGGTCCAGCCTGGTGCAGCCGCCGCTGTGGTCGAAATGTAGATGAGAGAGAACTACTGCATGGATGTCCTTGGGAGTTAGCCCCATGCCCTTTAACCCCTTTAGGAGCCGGCTGGGGACCAGACCCAGATTCTCTTTGTCGTTTTCGACATCCTTAGAGCCTATGCCCGTGTCAATCAGGACGTTGCGGCCGCAGACCTGAAGCAGCAGGCAATTGAGGCCCAAGGTCATCCGGTTTTTCCGGTCGGTAACGACATTGTTTTCCCATGCCATCTTCGGCACCTGGCCGAACATTGATCCGCCATCGAATTTGATGACACCGTCGCTAATGAGCTTTACAGCTGTCGACATCATCTCTTCACCCAATCCCTCTTGCAAAAATTTGATTTTGCGCCCGTCGGAGCAGCTTACGTTGCTTGGTGGATGTTAAACAAATATAAGAAAAGGAAATAATGCACTATGGAGAATTTAGCGTGCAAAGAATCCGAGCATCTGAAGCGTCAACCGGCGGCGCTCCCGCTCTAGCGGGGGTCCCGGAATGCGGCTCTGGTGCAGAGCCAATATTCTTCGGTATCACCTCCCTTTTTCGAAATCTGCATATATTCGGGGTACGGCTCCGTACCGGGCCAGGCGCGGAAACGGCCTTGCCTCGGTGGGACTTCTCCCACTTGCCCTCTAGAGCGGTTGAACATAATGGTTGGACATAACAAGCTGTCAAGGCTTTTAGGCTTAATTTTAGAAAAGAAATTATACTTTTCCAAAAATAATATTGCGACAGGATATATGATTTGTAAAAGGTTTGTCAAGCTGGAGGCCTTTGGCGGCCCGAAATGGCCGGGGTCAGGCGCTAGCGGCGGGCTTTTTCGGTGCGGGCCCAGGAGTCCCGGAGCGAGACAGTCCGGTTGAATACGAGCTTATCCGGGCGGGAGTCCACGGAGTCCAGGCGGAAGTAGCCCTGCCTGAGGAACTGGTAAGGGGTCCCCGGCTTGCCCTGGGCCAGGCCGGGCTCCACGCGGCAGCCGGTAAGGACCTGCAGTGAATCGGGGTTAAGACAGCTCCGGTAGTCCTCGCCCTCCACCTCGGCGGTGGGATCGGGCTTGGAGAAGAGGTGGTCGTAGAGGCGCACCTCGGCTTCCAGGGAGTGGGCGGCGGACACCCAATGAGAAGTGCCCCTGACCTTCCGGCCGTCGGCAGACCGGCCGCCCCGGGTCTCAGGGTCGTAGGTGCAGTGAAGCTCCACCACCTCGCCGGTGGCGGGGTCTTTGTTCATGTCCACGCAGGTGACGTAGTAGGCGTCTTTGAGCCTTATTTCCCGGCCGGGTGACAAGCGGAAGAACCCTTTGGGCGGGTCCTCCCTGAAGTCGTCCTGCTCGATGTACAAGACCCTGGAAAACGGGACGGTGCGGGACCCCATTGCGGGGTCCTCCGGGTTGTTGACCGTTTCTATGTCCTCGACTTGGTCCTCCGGGTAGTTGTCGATAACGACTCTCAGGGGCCGGAGTACTCCCATGACCCTGGGAGCGCGGCGGTTCAGGTCGTCGCGGAGGCAGTGCTCCAGCAGGGCTATGTCGGTGAGGGAGTCCCGCTTGGCGACGCCAATCCGGTCGCAGAAGTCGCGGATGGCCTCTGGCGTGTAGCCGCGCCGGCGCAGGCCGGCGATGGTAGGCATCCTGGGATCGTCCCAGCCGGATACATGGCCTTCCTCGACAAGCTCGACCAGCTTGCGCTTGCTGAGGATGGTGTGGCTGAGGTTGAGGCGGGCGAACTCGATCTGCTGGGGGTGATAGATGTCCAGGGCGTCCAGCAGCCAGTCGTAGAGGGGGCGGTGGTCCTCGAACTCCAGGGTGCATATAGAATGGGTGACGCCCTCGATGGAGTCGGACTGGCCGTGGGCGAAGTCGTAGGTTGGATAGATGCACCACTTGTCCCCGGTGCGGTAGTGGGGGACTTTGAGTATCCGGTAGATGACCGGGTCGCGCATGTTGAGATTGGGGGACGCCATGTCGATCCTGGCGCGCAGGACGTGGGCGCCCTCGTCGAACTTGCCCTCCCGCATCCCCTCGAACAGGGCCAGGTTTTCCTCCACCGTCCGGTCACGATAGGGGCTGTTGCGGCCCGGCTCGGTGAGGGTGCCCCGGTATTCCCGGATTTCCTCCGGGCCGAGATTGCACACGTAGGCCTTGCCTGCTCGGATCAACTGCAGCGCGTATTCGTAGAGCTGGTCGAAATAGTCGGAGGCGTAGTACAGGTGGTCTCCCCAGTCCCAGCCCAGCCAGCGCACGTCTTCTTGTATGGCCTGGACGTACTCCAGATTCTCGGTGGTGGGATTGGAGTCGTCCAACCGCAGATGGCAGACGCCGCCGTTTTCCAGGGCGAGGCCGAAATTGAGGCAGGTGGACTTGGCGTGGCCGATGTGAAGGTAGCCGTTGGGCTCCGGCGGGAAGCGGGTTATCACGCGGCCGCCGCGGGCCCCGGCCTTGAGGTCCTCCGCTACGATACTGCGGATGAAATCTCCGGGGGACCGGGAGGCGGGGTCATTGATATTTGGGGGCTGGTTCGATGGCATTAATCTCAGTCGAGGGCGCTCGGCCTAGTTAATAGCCTGGCCCGCCGCCTGGAACCGGCCGATGGCGGCGTCTATTCGGGACAGCACCCGCTCCTTTCCCAGCACTTCCATGGTCTCGAACAACGGAGGGGAGACCTCCCTGCCGGTGATGGCTACACGGAGGAGCCCGAAGAACTGGCGGGGCTTCAACTCCGCGGCTGCGGCGACCGCCCGCAGCGACTGCTCCAGCGGCTCGTGCTTTAGCTCGGCGGCGCGGTCCAACTCTTCCCTGGCCGCCTCCAGCGCCGGCGGAACGTCGCCCGGGCCCATTCCCTTTTGCACCAGGGCGCGGGCCTCGTAGTCCAATTCCTCTTCAAAGAAATAGGACGTCAGGTGCGCTGCATCGGCCAGGAGCTTGATGCGCTCGTGAATCAACGGGACTATTTTCAGCAAGTAGTCCCAGTCCACCGGCAACAGGCTGGGCGGCAGTTCCCGCTCCAGGAAGGGCAGGAGCCGCTCCGCCAGGTCGGGAACGGGCAGTTGGCGGATATACACGCCGTTCATCCAGACCAGTTTCTCGAGGTCGAAGACAGCCGCCGACTTGTTGATCCGCTCCAGGGAGAATTTTTCCGTCAATATCCCGCTGTCCATAATCTCGGTCTTGTCGTCCAAGGACCATCCCAACAGGGCCATGAAGTTCAGCATGGCCTCGGGCAGAAAGCCGTCATCCCTGTATTCCCCGGCCGCGGTGGCGCCGTGCCTCTTGGAAAGCTTGGCCCGGTCCGGCCCCAGGATCATGGGCAGATGGCCGAACTGGGGAGGCTCTATTTCCAACGCCTGGTAGATCTGCAGGTGCCGGGGCGTGCTTGGAAGCCACTCCTCAGCCCGGAGGACATGGGTGATGTTCATAAGGTGGTCGTCGGTCACCACTGCCAGATGATAGGTGGGGAAGCCATCGGACTTGAGCAGAACGAAGTCGTCCAGCAGTTCATTCTGCCAGGCCACCTGGCCGTGAATCACGTCGTCGACGGACGTGACGCCGCTGACCGGCATGGCAAAGCGGACTACCGACGGCCCGCCCTGGGATTCCAGGCTCTCCCGCTCGGCGTCGGAGAGGCTGCGACAACGGCGGTCGTAGCCCTGGCGGTCCTTTGACTGCGACTGCTCTTTTCGCAACTGCTCCAGCCGTTCCTCGGTACAGAAGCAGCGATAGGCGAAGCCCCCCGCCAGCAACTTGTCCGCCGTCTCACGATACGCGTCCAAGCGCTTGGACTGGTAGTAGGGCGCGTGGGGGCCGTCCACCGTGGGGCCTTCGTCCCACTGGAGCCCCAGCCAGTCCAGGGCGTCGAGAACGGCGTCGGACGCGCCGGGAACGAGACGGTCCTGGTCGGTGTCCTCGATGCGTACGATGAACCTGCCGCCATGATGCCTGGCGAAAAGCCAGTTAAACAAGGCGGTGCGGATGTTGCCTATGTGGGGTAACCCGGTGGGGCTGGGGGCAAATCTGACCCGGACTTCGTCGCCCAATTGCCTCTCCTGTTCGCTAGCGAACCATTTTAACACGCCGGGTCATGGCGAATTGGGGCTCCCGGCGTCGTTTTTGCTCCGCAATAGGTCCACCACGTCTGCCAGGTCTGGGGGCAAGTCCGAACGGAACTCCATCCGCCGGCCCGCGGCGGGATGCTGGAACCGCAAGTGGTGGGCGTGGAGGAAGTGTCGGCCCAGCATGGGGCTAGGTCTTCCGTACACTCCGTCGGCCAGCAGCGGATGGCCCAGGTGGGCCAGGTGTACTCGAATTTGATGGGTGCGGCCCGTTTTCAAGTACAGCTCCAGCAGGCTAAAGCCGTCCAAGGTTTCCAGCACGCGGTACGCGGTGCGGGAGGGGCGCCCTCCCAACACCACCGCCATGCGTTTGCGATGCCGGGGGTCCCTGGCGATGGGGGCGTCGATTTCGCCCTTTGGCTGCGGCGGTCGGCCTGTCACCAGCGCCAGATACCCCTTGACCACCGAGCGTTCTTTGAGCTGGGTGGACAGGTGCTGGTGGACGCGGTGGTTCTTGGCGACGACTATGAGGCCGGACGTGTCCTTGTCCAGGCGATGCACGATGCCGGGCCGCAGACTGTCCCCTATGCCTTGTATGTCGGGGCATAGCGCCAGCAGCCCGTTTACCAAGGTGCGGTCGGGGTGCCCCGGTCCGGGGTGCACCGGCAGGCCGGGAGGCTTATCGATGACCACCAGGTCTTGGTCCTGGTAGACCACCTCCAGGGGCATGGACTGGGGCGCCAAGTCCAGGGCCCTTGGGGGCGGGATGGACACCGAAACCCGGTCTCCCCTTTTTACTTTTTGGGAAGCATTGACCGGCAAGCCGTTGAGCAGGACCGACCCGCCGTCGATCAACCGGCGCAGTTGGCTGCGGGTCAGGCCGGTGGAGCCCGCGGCCAAGAAGGAGTCCAGCCGGCCGCCGCCGGACTCGACGGTCAACTCTCTCGAGGCGCGCTGCGGGGCGGTCACGGCTATTCCCCCGCTTGGGGGGTGTCGCTGCGTCTTGGCAGTTCTTGGTCTTCCGATGCCGGAGAAGCGTCCTGCGGCTGCGGGTCTGGTGACTCCGGGGAAGCCGGTGTTGATTCTTCACGGCTCTCGCAGACTTCGGCGTCCGTGTGGGCCAAGGCCGGCGTTTCACCGTTCCCAGGCGTGGTCTCCGCCTGCGGTTCGGCTTGCTCCCTGGCTTGGCCGGGCGATATGAATATCCACACCAGGAGTATCAGCCCCACTACTATGGAGGCGTCGGCCAGGTTGAATATGGGCCAGGGACCCACGTCGACAAAGTCGGTCACGTGACCCATTCTCAGACGGTCGAGCAGGTTCCCGGCGGCGCCGCCCAACTGCAGGCCCAGGCTCAACCGCAGCAGGTTGGTAGGCCGGCGTTGGCTTTGGTAAATGAGGGTCAGGACGGTAATCCCAGCGATGGAGGCCAATATGAGGGCGAAGTTCTGGTCTTGGAACAGGCCGAAGGCGCTGCCGGTGTTGAAGGTGTGGGTGAAGCGAAAAAAGCCCTCTGCCGGGAACGACTCGCGTAACTCCAACAATTCCCGGACCAGGAACTTGGTGAACTGGTCAAGTACAAAGGTTAAAGCGGTCAGTTGGAGCAGGGGCAGGTCTTTGTAAATGGCGGGGCGAGGCGGGTCCGGCTGCGCCGGTTGATCGGGAGTCTGGTCCATGCTATGGCTACTTCAACTTCTCGGTGAAAAACTCGACCACCGGCGGGGACAGGCGGCTTTCGTAGCCAAACCAGAAGTGGTCGGCGCCGGTGACAATGTGGCAAGTGGGCGGGTTGGAAAACGACTCCAGCGCCTCGCCCAATTGCTTGGACTGGACCAGCCGGTCTTGGTCGCCGGCCACAATCAACACTGGCCGCTTGCTTCGCTTCAGCGCCGTCGATTCCAGCGCGCCTAGGGGCGGCGATACCAGGGCGATGGCCTTGGCCCGCTTTTGCAGGTCCTCATGCCCCAGGATGACCGACGACCCAAAGGAATAGCCGGCCAGCCCGACTTTGCCGCCGTCGACCCCCGGCCAGGCGCTCATAAAGTCCAGCGCGGCCAGGACTTCCCGGTGTTCCAGCTCTCCCCTGGCGTGCGTCCCCTGGCTGTTGCCGACGCCGCGGAAGTTGAACCGCAACGCGGCGAATCCATGCTCCGCCAGGGCAAAGCTCAGCGCCAGCACCACGTTGGTGTCCATGCTGCCGCCGTACAGCGGATGGGGGTGACAGACGACCACTCCCGGCAACTTCCTGGGCCGCCCCTCCGGCTGGGCCACTACACCCTCGAAAGTCAGCCCATTCACTTGGAACGAAACTGCGCTCTGTCGCACCCTGATACCTCCCCGGTCTTGGCCTCATATTAGGAGACGGCCCGGGCTTTGGCAAGGAATGACACGGGCCGGCCTTGGGACCTCTTCCTGCTAAAATAGCGGGAAATACCCAGGCCCGGAGGCGGCAATGAAAGTAGTTGACCTGCGAAGCGACACCGTCAGTCACCCCACGGACGAGATGCGGAGAGCCATGGCCGAGGCTGAGGTTGGGGACGACGACGCCAACGAAGACCCCACGGTGAACCGGCTGCAGGAACGCTCCGCGGAGTTGCTGGGCAAGGAAGCGGGGCTCTTCACCGTCAGCGGCACCATGAGCAACCTGATAGCCACGTTGACCCATTGCCGCCGGGGAGACGAGGTGATAATGGGCGACAAGGCCCACATCTTTTGGAACGAGGCGGCGGGCGGAGCGGCCCTGGCGGGAGTGCAGCCCCGGCTAATTCCCAACGGCCCCCAGGGGCGCATCGACCCCGAGGACGTGACCCATGCCATCCGGCCAAAAGACCCCCGCCGGGGGCCGGTGACGACGCTGGTGTGCCTGGAAAACACTCAAAACCGGTGCGGCGGCGGCGTACTCACGCCCGAGGACACCAACGAAGTGGCCAGGGTCGCTCACGACGCAGGGGCCGCGGTGCACCTGGACGGCGCCAGGATATTCAACGCCGCCGTGGCCCTGGAGGCGCCGGCGGCAGACCTGGCGAGAGACGTGGACGATGTTACTTTTTGTTTTTCCAAGGGCCTGAGCACTCCCTTTGGCTCCATGCTCTGCGGCTCGCGGGAGTTCATCCACGAGGCTCGCCGCTGGCGCAAGATGGTGGGTGGAGGAATGCGCCAAGCCGGGGTTATGGCTGCGGCGGGACTGGTGGCCCTGGATACCGGCATCGACCGGCTGGCCGACGACCACGCCAATGCCCGGAAGCTGGCCGAGGGGCTGGCAAACATCGACGGGCTGCGCCTGGACCCGGAATCGGTCCACACCAACATCGTGATTTTCGCCGTGGACCCTGCGCTGGCCACCGCCGAGGAATTGATCCAGGCCCTGGCGCGCGAAGGAGTCAGGGCAGGCTCTCCCGACAAGGGGTTGGTGCGGATGGTGACCCACCGGCAAATCACGGGCGAGGACATAGACCTGGCGCTGGCCAGGACCGCGGCGGCGGTCAGCGCTTGCCGGGACAGCACGTAAGTCTTAGAGGCAAATCTAGATGTCTTTACCAGGGCTATTCCGCCTTTTTGCAAAAGAGTCAAGCTCCGCCGTATGCCTGGCGATGTTGTGTTGTGCGGCGGTTGCTACGTTGATGGCATGTACGTCATCGGACCCCACCGCCATGCCCACACCTGCTCCGGTCGCCACGCCGACTTCTTCACCGACCGCACCGCCAACGCCTATCCCGACTGCCACGTCAACCCTTGCGCCGACCCCCACTCCCACTCCCACACCCACGCCGACCGCCACTCCCACACCGACTACCCCGCCCACACCCACGCCGATCGTCCCGCCAACTCCTACACCAAGCGAATTGGACAGGGGCGTACTGGTCGCCCTCTATAACGCTACGGACGGCCCAAACTGGGAGAACAACACAAACTGGCTGAGCGATGAGCCCATTGGAGAATGGCATGGTGTGGTTACGGACGGCAGTGGCCGCGTTATACGGCTGGAGCTTCTCGCCAATCAGTTGAGCGGTGAGATACCCGCTGAACTGGGCAGCCTTTCCAACCTTTATGTGCTGGAGCTTCTCGCCAACCAGCTGAGAGGTGAGATACCGCCGGAACTTGCCAGCCTCTCCAAGCTGAGAAGACTGGACCTCAGCGACAACCAGTTGACCGGGGAGATACCGTTTGAACTTGCCAGACTTTACAACCTGTGGACGCTGGACCTCAGTGCTAACCAATTGACTGGGGAGATACCGTTTGAATTTGCCAGACTTTACAATCTGGGGTATCTGGATCTCGGCGACAACCAGTTGACTGGGGAGATACCGTTTGAATTTGCCAGACTTTACAATCTGGAGTATCTGGATCTCGGCGACAACCAGTTGACTGGGGAGATACCGTTTGAATTTGCCAGACTTTACAATCTGGAGTATCTGGATCTCGGCGACAACCAATTGACTGGGGAGATACCGGCTGAACTTGCCGACCTTTCCAACTTGGAGTATCTGGGCATCGGCGGCAACCAATTGACCGGGTGCATACCCGATAGCTTACATGACATACAAATCAATGACTTGGCCGAACTTGGCCTCCCGTCCTGCGGGCCGGTAGTCTCCGACAGCATAGACAGGGCCGCACTGGTCGCTCTTTACAACGCTACGGACGGCTCAAACTGGGGAACTGGCACAAACTGGCTGAGCGATGAGCCCATAGGATATTGGCACGGTGTGGGTACGAACGATAATGGCCGCGTTGTACGGCTGGAGCTTTCTTACAACCAGTTGAGGGGTGAGATACCGCCGGAACTGGGCAGCTTGGCCAACCTGCAAGTGCTGTACCTCAACGACAACCAGTTGAGCGGGGAGATACCGGTTGAACTGAGTAGCCTAGCCAAGCTGAGAAGTCTGGACCTCGGCGGCAACCAGTTGACCGGGGAGATACCGGCTGAACTGGGTAACCTCTCCAGGCTGAGAAGCCTGGACCTCATCGCCAACCAGTTGAGCGGGGAGATACCGCCGGAACTAGGCAGCCTCTCCAAGTTGAGAAGCTTGGACCTCGGCCACAACGAGTTGAGCGGGGAGATACCGGTTGAATTTGCCGGCCTTTTCAACTTGTGGACGCTTGACCTCATTGTTAACCAATTGACTGGAGAGATACCGGCTGAACTGGCCAGCCTTTCCAACCTGGAGACGCTGGTCCTCGGCTACAACCAGTTGAGCGGGGAGATACCGGCTGAACTGGGTAGCCTAGCCAAGCTGAGAAGACTGGGCCTAGGCGGCAATCAATTGAGCGGGGAGATACCGGTTGAACTGGCCAGCCTTTCCAACCTGGAGCAACTGGGCCTAGGCGGCAATCAATTGAGCGGGGAGATACCGATTGACTTGGCCAGCCTTTCCAACCTGGAGCAACTGGGCCTAGGCGGCAATCAATTGAGCGGGGAGATACCGATTGACCTGGTCAGCCTTTCCAACCTGGATGTGCTGGACCTCAGCGGCAACCAGTTGACTGGGGAGATACCGGTTGACTTGGCCAGCCTTTCCAACCTGGGGGCTCTGGTCCTCGGCGGCAACCAGTTGACTGGGGAGATACCGCCGGAACTGGTCAGCCTTTCCAACCTGTGGATGCTGGACCTCAGCAGCAACCAGATGACCGGTGAGATACCGCCGGAACTGGCTGACTTTACCAACTTGGGAAGACTGATCCTCGGCGGCAACCAGTTGACTGGGGAGATACCGCCGGAACTGGCCGGCCTTTCCGACCTGTGGGATCTGGACCTCAGTGCTAACCAGTTGATTGGGGAGATACCGCTGGAACTGGTCAGCCTTTCCAATTTGGGGGGTCTGGACCTCAGCGGCAACCAGTTGACTGGGGAGATACCGCCGGAACTGGCCGGCCTTTCCGACCTGTGGGATCTGGACCTCAGCGCTAACCAGTTGACCGGGGAGATACCAGTTGAACTTGCCGACCTTTCCAACCTGTCGGCCCTGGACCTCAGCGCTAACCAGTTAACCGGGGAGATACCGCTGGAACTTACCAGACTCGCCAAGCTGCAATTGCTATACCTCAGCGAAAACCAGTTGACCGGGGAGATACCGGCTGAACTGACTGGCCTTTCCAATCTGGAGCAGCTGGTCCTCGACGGCAACCAGTTGACCGGTGAGATACCGGTTGAACTGGCCGGCCTTTCCAACCTGATTTACCTGAACCTCGGATACAACCAGTTGACCGGGGAGGTACCGGCTGAACTGGCCAAACTTTCCTACCTGAGAAGACTGGTCCTCGGCGGCAACCAGTTGACTGGAGAGATACCGGTTGCACTGGTCATCCTTCCCGACCTGTGGATGCTGGACCTCAGCAGCAACCAGATGACAGGGGAGATACCGGTTGAACTGGCCAAACTTTCCAACCTGTGGGTGCTGGACCTCAGCAGCAACCAGATGACAGGGGAGATACCGGTTGAACTGGCCGACCGTTACAACCTGAGAAGACTGATCCTCAACAGCAACCAGTTGGTCGGGGAGATACCGGCTGAACTGGGCAACCTCGCCTACCTGGAAGCGCTTGACCTTAGTGCTAACCGATTGGCTGGGGAGATACCGTTTGAACTTGCCAGACTTTACAACCTGGGGGAGCTGAACCTCAGTGGCAACCATTTGACTGGGTGCATACCCGATAGCTTACATGACATACAAATCAATGACTTGGCCGAACTTGGCCTCCCGTCCTGCGGGCCGGTAGTCTCCGACAGCATAGACAGGGCCGCACTGGTCGCTCTTTACAACGCTACGGACGGCTCAAACTGGGGAACTGGCACAAACTGGCTGAGCGATGAGCCCATAGGATATTGGCACGGTGTGGGTACGAACGATAATGGCCGCGTTATACATCTGGACCTCAGAGACAACCAGTTGAGCGGGGAGATACCGGTTGAACTGGGCAGCCTGGCCGACCTGCAAGGGCTGTACCTCAGCCACAACCAGTTGAGCGGGGAGATACCGCCGGAACTGGGCAGCCTAGCCAACTTGCAAGACTTGGGCCTCAGAGACAACCAGTTGAGCGGGGAGATACCGCCGGAACTGGGCAGCCTAGCCAACTTGCAAGACTTGGACCTCGAATACAACCAGTTGAGCGGTGGGCTACCGCCGGAACTGGCGAGCCTCTCCAAGCTGAGAAGGCTGGATCTCAGAGCCAACCAGTTGAGCGGTGGGCTACCGGCTGAACTGGCTGACCTTTCCAACCTGGAAGTGCTATACCTCCGCGGCAACCAGTTGACCGGGAAGATACCGCCTGAACTGGGCAATCTAGCCACCCTGGAGCATCTGGTTCTCGCTGAAAACCGGTTGAGCGGGGAGATACCGCCGGAACTGAGCAATCTAGCCACCCTGGAGCTTCTTGTCCTCGACGAAAACCGGTTGAGCGGGGAGATACCTGCTGAACTCGCCATCCTCTCCAATCTGAGGAGACTGGGCCTCGGTGGCAACCGGTTGAGCGGGGAGATACCGGTTGAACTTGTCGGCCTTTCCAACCTGGAGACGTTGAGCCTCAGCGGCAACCAGTTGAGTGGTGAGATACCGGTTCAACTGGCCGACCTTTCCAACCTGGAGTATCTGCGCCTCAGCCACAACCAGTTAACCGGTGAGATACCGGCTGAACTGGTTGGCCTTTCCAACCTGATTTACCTGTACCTCGGCTACAATCAGTTGAGCGGGGAGATACCGACCGAACTTGCCGACCTTTCCAACCTGGAGCACCTGGGACTGATCGGCAACCAATTGAGTGGCGAGATACCGGCGGAACTGGCTGGCCTTTCCAACCTGACCTACTTGGATCTCCGTTTCAACCAGTTGAGCGGTGAGATACCGACTGAACTTGCCGTCCTTTCCAACCTGGGGGACCTGCTCCTCGGCGACAACCAGTTGAGCGGTGAGATACCGGTTGAACTTGCCAGCCTTTCCAACCTGGGCGGGCTGTACCTCAACAACAACCGGTTGACTGGTGAGGTGCCGGTTGAACTTGCCGACCTTTCCAACCTAGTGGCGCTGTACCTCGACGGCAACCATTTGACCGGGTGCATACCAGATAGCTTACATGACATACGAGACAACGACTTGGTCGAGCTTGGCCTTCGGTCCTGTACGTCCACCAGCTGACGCGGCGCGGGAAGGAGTCAGGGCAGGCTCTCCCGACAGGGGCTTGTTGCGAATGGTGACCCACCGGCAGGTCCTGGGTGAGGACGTAGATGAGGCGCTGGCCAGGACCGCGGCGGCGGTCAGGGGACTGGCTTAGGTATCAGGCGGACGGCGTTGGCCTGATTCTCCGGGGGGGCCGTCTCCCCACCAGCGTTTCAGCCGCTCGGCGATTTCCCCTTCGGCCCCCTGTTGGGTTGGCTGGTAGTAACGGCGGTCCTTGAGGGATGGCGGCAGAAATTGTTGCTCCACGAAGTGCCCCTCGTAGTCGTGGGAGTACTTGTAGCCTATGCCGTAGCCCGACTGGCGCATCAGGCCGGTGACGGCGTTGCGCAGGTGCAGGGGCACCGGCTCGTTGGCCAGTTGCCGGGCATCCTCCAACGCCTGCTCGATGCCGGCGTAGGCCGCGTTGCTCTTGGGGGCGGTGGCCAGGTAGACGGTCGCCTCGGCCAGGGGGATGCGCCCTTCCGGCATTCCCAGGAAGTGCACGGCCTGCTGGGCCGCCACCGCCACCGCCAGGGCCTGGGGCTGGGCCAAGCCGATGTCTTCCGCGGCGGACACCACCAGGCGGCGGGCGATGAACAGCGGGTCCTCGCCGGCGTTTATCATCCGGGCCAGCCAGTAGAGTGCCCCGTCGGGTGAGGAGCCGCGGATGGACTTGATGAACGCCGAGATGGTGTCGTAGTGGCCCTCACCGGCTTTATCGTACAGGGGAGAGCGGCGTTGGAGGGCGTCGGTGATGGTGTCGAGGCTGACCAGCCGGCTCCCGTCTTGACCGGGGGCAGTGGCGAAAGCCGCCGTTTCCAGGCCGTTGAGGGCAACCCTGGCGTCGCCGTTGGCGATGTTGACCAACTGCTCCATGGCCCCGTCTTCCAGTTCGACCTGCATATTTCCAAGCCCGTTTTCCTGGTCGGTGAGCGCACGGCGGACGATGGTCTCCACCTGCGGCGGACTTAAAGCTTCCAGGGTGAACACCCTGGAGCGGGACAGCAGGGGGCCGATTACCTCGAAAGACGGGTTTTCGGTGGTGGCGCCTATCAGGGTTATCGCGCCGTCCTCCACGTGGGGAAGGATCACGTCCTGCTGGGCCTTGTTGAACCGGTGAATCTCGTCGACGAAGAGGATGGTCCCCCGGTCGTACATCCCTTGGCGCTCCCGCGCCTCGGCAACGGTGCGGCGCAGGTCGGCGACCCCAGAGGTGACAGCGCTGACCGATTCGAAGTGGGCATTGGCCTCGCCGGCGACCAGCCGTGCCAGGGTGGTCTTGCCGCTGCCCGGCGGACCCCAAAGGATGAAGGAAGGCACCCTTTCGGCGGCGATGGCGCGGCGTAGCACTCGGTCCAGGGCGACGACGTGCTCCTGCCCGACGAAGTCGTCGAACGTCTGGGGACGCATGCGGTCGGACAGGGGGGCGCGCTTCCGGGCTTGCCGGCGGCCCTCATGTTCGAACAGCGACTGGGATGATGACATGGCCGGCCCCCGCCGGAGGGAGTCAGAGGGGAATGTTGCCGTGCTTCTTGGGCGGCAAGCTGTCGCGCTTGTTTTGCAGCATTTCCAGGGCCTTGATGACCCGGTGGCGGGTGTCGCCCGGGTCGATGACGTCGTCGATGAAGCCCCGGTTGGCCGCCGCCAGGGGGTTGGTGAACTTCTCCTGGTATTCGGCGGTAAGTTGCTTGCGGGTCTCCTCGGGGTTTTCGGACTTGGAAATCCGGTCCCGGTAGATGATGTTGATGGCCCCGTCGGCCCCCATCACGGCGATCTCGGCCGAGGGCCAAGCCAGGTTCACGTCCGAGCGCAAGTGCTTGCTGCTCATTACGATGTAGGCCCCGCCGTAGGCCTTGCGGGTAATCACGGCGACCTTGGGAACGGTGGCCTCGGCGTAGGCGAATATCAGCTTTGCGCCGTGCCGGATAATCCCGCCGTACTCCTGGTCCACGCCGGGCATGAAACCCGGCACGTCCACGAAGGTCACCAGCGGAATGTTGAAGCAGTCGCAGAACCTCACGAACCGGGCGGCCTTGGTGGAGGCGTTGATGTCCAAAGCCCCGGCCAGGTAGGCCGGCTGGTTGCCGACCACGCCGACGACGCGACCGTCGAGACGGCCGAACCCCACCAGGATGTTGGGAGCGAAGGTCTGGTGGACTTCCATGAATTCTTCGTCGTCCAGCACCCGGTAGATGACGTCCCGCATGTCGTAGGAGCGGTTGGCGTCGTCGGGCACCAGGTATCTGAGACCGGCATCGGCTCGAGTGGCCGGGTCGGCGGTGCCCACCAGGGGCGGGTCTTCGATGTTGTTGGAAGGCAGGAAGCCCAGCAGCCGCCTGACCTCTTCCAGGCATTCTTTTTCGGTATCGTAGACGAAGTGGGTCACGCCGCTGCGGGTGGCGTGGGAGACTGCGCCGCCGAGTTGCTCGTGGGTCACTTCCTCGCCGGTGACCGCCTTGATGACGTCGGGGCCGGTAATGTACATGTGGCCGATTTCCTTGACCATGAACACGAAATCGGTTATCCCCGGAGAATAGACGGCGCCCCCGGCTGCGGGTCCCAGGATCACCGAAATCTGCGGGACCACGCCTGAGCAGAGGGTGTTGCGGAGGAATATGTCTCCGTAGGCGGCCAGACTCGCGGCTCCTTCCTGTATCCGGGCTCCTCCGGAGTCGTTGATGCCGACGATGGGGCAGCCGGTCTTGGCCGCCAGGTCCATGACCTTGCAGACCTTCTGGCTCACGGCTTCGGACAGGGACCCGCCGAACACGGTAAAGTCCTGGGAATAGGCAAAGACCTGCCGGCCCTCCACGCGGCCGTACCCGGTCACCACGGCGTCGCCCAGCACCTTCTGGTCGGCCAGGCCGAAGTCGGTGGCCCGGTGGGTTACGAAGCTGTCGATTTCCTCGAAAGTCCCCTCATCCATCAACAGCGCCATCCGCTCCCTGGCGGTCAGCTTCCCCCGTTCGTGCTGTTGATCGATGCGCTTGGGGCCGCCTCCCTGGTGCGCTTGGGAGCGCATCTCTTCCAGGGAGTCCAGCTTCTGGTCGATTAGTCTCTTTTCCGCGGTCACCTTCACTCCAGAAGGGGGCGCAATTTAGGTTCGCCGCCTCTCCGTCCCATTAGGCAGCGCCGGACGTGCCCGCTATGGGCGGCAGATGGGCAACATCCTAGCAGACGGCTATTTCACGCGCAACACGGCTAATCAGCCGCCAGACGACCGGTCGCGCGCAGGGCAGGCGATGGACAGCCCTTGAATTCCTGCTACAACTTTTTTAGACACCTGCGACAATGTGGGACATTTGGGGACATTTAGCTAGGAGCGGCCGGATTGGACGTCGGGGCGCAGGGGCGGACTCGCGTCACGGTTGGAACGAATAAGGGACGAATCGGTCACTCCGGCTAAATCCTCCGGCCCCGGCATTAGGACAATCAACGGGGTTGGTCTTGTTATGGCAGTAATGCATATTGAGTTTAGGCGTTGGCTTGCGGGGGTGTCAACGGAGAAATGTCATCGCCGGTTGGAGGCTGCCGCTATTCTGAGCCGGCCGCGAGGGCCGTGATAGAATGTCCACCCGGCATCGGGTTTAGCGGGTCTGCCATGTCCACCACTCCTTCAGCCAGCGGAAAAACGCCGTCTTCCACCACGTTGGCCCTGGCGGGCGGGCGGGAGTTGGCCTGGGGCCGGCGCACCTACGTGATGGGGATAATCAACGTCACGCCTGACTCCTTCTCCGGCGACGGCCTAGCCTACGACATACCCGCCATCGTGGAGCGCGCCAAGGCAATGGAAGCAGCCGGGGCGGACATCCTGGACATCGGCGCAGAGTCCACCCGCCCCGGCTCAGAGGCTGTGCCGGCGGAGGAGGAGTTGCGGCGGCTGTTGCCGGCGTTGGAGGCGGCCTCCTCCAACGTCGGGATTCCCATCAGCGTCGATACCTACAAGGCAGAAGTAGCCCGCCGGGCGGTCTCACACGGCGCGGCGATAATCAACGACGTGTGGGGCTTGAAAGCCGACCCTGAAATGGCCCAGGCCGCCGCCGAGACGGGCGCGGCGTTGATACTCATGCACAACCAAGACGGTCGCAGCTACGGGGACTTGCTGGGCGAGGTGTCGGGGAGCCTCGCCGGAAGCGCTGACGCAGCCCAAGCGGCCGGCGTCGCCAGCGACCAAATCATCCTGGACCCCGGCATCGGATTCGGCAAGACGGCGGACCACAACCTGGAAATCCTGGGCCGGTTGAGGGAATTCAAGGCCATGGGCTATCCGTTGCTGGTAGGCGCGTCCCGCAAGTCGACAATCGGCCTGGTGCTGGACCTGCCCGTCTACCAGCGGCTGGAGGGCACCGCCGCCGCGGTTGCCCTGGCAATCCAGGGGGGCGCCGACATGGTGCGGGTGCACGACGTCAAGGAGATGGCGAGGGTTTGCCGCATGAGCGACGCCGTAGTCCGCGGCTGGAGGCCCGAGGGTTGGACGGGGTAACGGTCTTCCTGGGGCTGGGCTCCAACCTGGGACGCCGGGAGGACAACCTGGCGCGGGCCATTCGCTTGCTGGCTTCCCCAACTGGACTCGATTGCAGTGCTCCGGCAGGGGATGCACTCCGAATCGTGCGCGTGTCTTCGGTATACCAGACCGCCCCTTGGGGGTACGCGGACCAACCCGATTTCTTGAACTGCGTCGTGGAGGCCCAAACCGGCCTTTCTCCCGGTGAACTGCTACGACGGGCCCAGGCGGTGGAGCAGTCCATGGGCCGGCAGCCCAGCGTTCGCTACGGCCCCCGCAGTATCGACGTGGACATCCTGCTGTACGGCAGCCGCGTCGTTGACCAGACCGGCTTGCAGATACCCCATCCCCGCCTGCACCAGCGGGCCTTTGTGCTGGTCCCGCTGGCGGAGTTGTGCCCGCACCTGGAGCATCCCGTATTGAAGGCCAGCATCGCTGCGTTGGCCTTGCAAGTGGACGGCCGGGAAGGGGTTGAGCTCAGAAGCCCCGGCCCTTCTGCACAGGTTGACAATCCCGGTTGACAATACTGGAAGACTGTCGCATTCTTTATAGTGGAAAAACGGGCGCGGGCCGCCGATTGCGTTAGGCTGCCCGGCCTACGTCGCATGTCAAGGAGACAGAGATGGCGGACAAGCAGGTAACTTTCGAGAACCCGGCCCGCACCAGCTTGATGCGAGGCGTGGATGAGTTGACCAGGGTCGTTGGGCTGACGTTGGGCCCCAGCGGCCGCAACGTGCTGCTCAACAGAATGTTCAGCGCGCCCGTGGTGTGCAGCGACGGCGTCACCATTGCCAAAGAGGTGGAGCTTCCCGACCCTTACGAGAACATGGGAGCGCAGTTGGTCAAGGAGGCCGCCTCCAAGACCAATGACAACGTAGGCGACGGCACCACCACCTCGGTAGTGCTGGCCCAGAGCCTGGTGCGCAACGGGTTTATGAACGTGGCCGCCGGGGCCAACGGCTTGGCGTTGAAAGAGGGAATGGCCAAGGCGGTGGAAGCCGTCACCGGAGAGTTGCAGAAGATGGCTATCCCGGTGAAGGACCGGGACCAGATTCAGCGGATTGCGGCCTTGTCCGCCCACGAAGAGGCCATCGCCAGCCTCTTGGCGGAAGCGATGGACAAGGTGGGCCGCGACGGCGTGATTACCATCGAAGAGTCCAAGACCCTGGTCGACGAGTTGGAGATAGTGGAGGGAGTCAAGGTGGACCGGGGCTATATCTCGCCCCACTTCATCAACGACTCCCAGCGCATGGAGGTGGCCCTGGACGAACCCCTATTCCTGTTGACCGACCAGAAGGTTTCCGCTTCCAACGACATCGTGCCGCTCATGGAGAAGCTGATCGAGGGTGGGCGGCGGCCGCTGGTGATTATCGCCGAGGACGTGGAGGGAGAAGCCCTGGCGACCTTGGTGGTCAACAAGATGCGGGGAACCCTTGGCTGCGTGGCCATCAAGGCCCCCGGCTTCGGCGACCGGCGAAAGGCTTTGCTGGAAGACATGGCGATAGTGACGGGCGCAACCGTCATCTCCCCCGACGCCGGGTTGCGGCTGGACGCCGCTGAACTGGAGCACCTTGGCAGCGCACGCCGCCTGGTGGCGCTGAAAGACGACTCCACCATAGTAGAGGGCAGGGGTTCTCAAGAGGCCATAAAGGACAGGGTAGATCAGCTAAGGGTCCAAATCGACAACACCACCTCGGACTACGACCGGGAGAAACTGGAAGAGCGGCGGGCCGCCCTGGTTGGAGGAGTGGCGGTGCTGAAGGTTGGCGGCGCCACCGAGCCGGAGGTGAAGGAGCGGAAGTCCCGCACCGAGGACGCTCTATCGGCCACCAGGGCTGCGGTGGAGGAGGGCATAGTCCCCGGCGGCGGCGTTGCCATCGTCAGGGCCGAGGCCGTCCTGGATGAACTGGAAAAGCAGCACGATGGCGCCGAGGCCCTGGGCATTCGCCTAGTCAGGGAGTCGCTGTGCGCCCCCCTGCTGCGAATCTCAGCGAATTCGGGCCACTCGGCAGAGGTGGTGCTGGACAAGGTACGGTCTTCAGAGGGCGATTGGGGATTCGACGCCGAAAAGGGAGACTATTGCCACCTAATTGAGCGGGGCATTGTCGACCCCGTCAAGGTGACCCGTTCGGCATTGGAGAACGCTTGCAGCGTGGCCGGGATGATGCTTACCACCCAGGCCATTATTACGGAGATCCCCGAGGAAAAGCCGCTGCCGGCCGACGTTCAGGACTTCATGAACGATTAGCCTGTCCCTGTGGGGCGGTTGGATGGAACCGGAGAATAGACCGATGAATGGCAATCCCTTGGACCGGGATTCCATCGGGGAGTTGATTCAAGCTTCTCCGCCTTTAATCCGGGACTACCGCTCTCTCGACGACCAACTCCAGCCCAATGGCTTTGACGTTACCCTGCGCGAGGTAGCCCGTCTCGCGTCGCCGGGCAGCATGGGCGCCGGCAGCGGGCAAAGGGAACTGCCGGGGGTCGAAGCCCTGGCCTTCGGTCCCGGCGATTGGCTGCAGCTGGAGCCGGGCCCCTACCTGGTGACGTTCAATGAAGTGGTGCATCTTCCGTTGGACCTAATGGCCCTGGGGCGGACGCGGTCCAGCCTGCTCAGGAGCGGGGTGAGCATCCACACGGCGGTGTGGGACTCCGGCTACCAGGGCCGGTCGCAGGCTTTGCTGGTGGTGCACCTTCCGCAGGGTTACAGAGTGCAGAAAGACGCCAAATTGATGCAGCTCATCTTCTTCCGCCTGGACGGGCCGGTGAGCCAGGGATACCAGGGCCGGTTCCAAGGCGAGAACCTGTAGCCGTGCGGTCCAGTCTTTCGACCTCAACACCTGGTTTCGGCGGGGAGCCGGCAACTCCCATGGCCGACGCCAAGGCCATCGCCAAAGAGTATGCCCTGGAGTTGGGGTTCGACCTGGTGCGGGTGACCTCCGCCGAGGAGTTTGCCCAAGACAGGAAGGTGACGCTGGAGCGGATGCGGGCCGGTCTGATGGATGGGCTTCCCTGGTTCAACGAAAGCCGGGTGGAGCGAGGGAGCGACCCCGCCGCCTTGCTCGCCGGGGCCCGCTCGGTTATCTGCCTGGGGCTGAACTACTACCGGCAGCCGGATGACGACCAACGAGACCGACGCCCGGCGGGCAGGGTGGCCGTGTATGCCTGGGGCCGGGACTACCACAAGGTTATGAAGCGGATGATGCGGGACTACGTGGCAGGCATGCGTTCGCGCCTGGGGCAGGAATTTGCGGCCCGCTGGTACGTGGACGACGGGCCGATGCTGGACCGGGCGGCGGCCAACCGCTCAGGACTGGGCTGGTTCGGCAAGAACACCAACGTGTTGACGTCGAGCCACGGGTCATGGGTCTTCCTGGGGCAAGTGGTGACCGATTTGGAGTTGGAACCCGACCCGCCGCTGAAGAAGACCTGCGGCAACTGCGTCCGCTGCATCGAAGACTGCCCCACCGGCGCCATCACTGCTCCGTACACCATCGACAACACCCGGTGCATTTCTTACCTGACGATAGAAAACCGTGGCGAGATACCTCCGGAACTGCGGCCGCAGATGGGCGACTGGGTGTTTGGCTGCGACATCTGCCAGGAAGTGTGCCCGGTCAACCGCAATGCGATTCCATCGTCGTCACCACTACAGGGAGACGGCCAATACTCGGAAGCTCCGGCAACTTTGGACTTGATACAAGTGTTGGAGATGTCTGAAGAAGAGTTCAGGAGCCGCTTTCGAGGCACGGCCATCCTGCGGGCCAAGAGGGTCGGCTTGCAGCGCAACGCCTGCGTGGCCCTCGGGAACCTCAACGCCGCGGACGCGGTTCCCGCGCTATGCCGGGTGCTCACTAAGGGGGAAGCCTTGGTGCGGGGGCACGCGGCGTGGGCCTTGGGGAGAATCGGGGGTTCTGAGGCGCGGAGGGCGCTGGATGCGGCTTTGGGGGAAGAAACGGACCCGTGGGTGGTGGGAGAAGTGGCTGCGGCGCGGGATTACATGCGAGGAGCGGTTTCATAGCCGCCAATTCTGTATCCGAGCCGGAATCCGGGGGTGAGGTCAGCGCCTCTGAGCGATGTGTCTCGGCCTTCTTTATCAGCCTATTAGTCCACTAGCCCCTTAGCTCTTAACTCCTCGTGTATTCTCCGGTTGTTGGCGTAGAATTCCTCTTCCGCCTTTTGACGAGTTGATTCGTCGGCATCACCGGGAACGACGTACATGACCTGCGGGGCCTCCAACGACTCGTGCCGCCCGTCAGGATGTATCCTCCCATGGCTCGGACCAGCCATTCGGTGGTCAGCATAATAGTCTAAATAATCGGCGCCGAACACGTACCGAATGAACCACCCAGCCTGCGTGATCTCGCCGGGTTGCTTCAGAGCAACGGCATTAGGCGGTAGCTGTATGTTCCAAGTGCTGAACATCTTGGCGAAGGTTTTTTCGATGTTGTTCATAGGGATTCCTTGTCGCATTGTTGACATCTCTACGCGTTCCCTCGATACGGACTCTCTCAACCCTGCTTAGCCGGGTTCTCAGGGTAGTCTTCCACCTTGCCGGTGTCTCCGGGCTGAATCACGAAGTCGCGGCGGTCCCTGTATAAGCGGGCGCGGTTGATAACGTAATTCTGTCCAGGTTTCATGTTGTCCCAGTGGGTCATCAGCCAATATTTGTGGTCGCCGATGAACAGGTAAGTGTTGTTCATGGTGAAGAATCGGCAAGCCACGCCCTCTCCGGAGCGGAAACGGGCGCAGATGGAAGGCGGACAGTTTCCAAGCTCAGCCAGTGAGGCCGTCGTTATTGAGGGAGAGAGTGGGCTTCGTGAAGAACATCGGCAATACACTTCAAGCTGTCCACCACGCCGTTAAGTATTTGCGGGTATTCTGCATCTCTGATCAAGTTGACCGGGGCCCACCAAGTATCATCTTGCATCCCCAACGTGCCTCGCAACTCAGGGAGCATCGCAGAGGCTAATTTTTGCCTAAGGTTATTGCTAAACTGGACCCACAACGGCGTATCGCCAGTTTTCTCGAACAGGGCAAGGTTGATACCGAACCACACTACGTTGCCGTGAAGTTTGATATACCTTCCATAACCATAACTCCGTGGAGTTCGGTTCAGTCCCTTCCGGCTAACCCATTCTTGCTGAATCCCGATTTCAGTAGCGGCGTCGATCAGGCGCCTGAATTGACGTAGGCGGACGTCCGAATCTTTGCCGAATTTCTCGCCCTGATTTACTGGCTTCATCGCCCCTGTGTCAGCATACTTAGCTAGACTTCGTAGTTGCCGGATTTCGGTTTCTACGCCTGACTCCCCAGCGTCCCTGCTCCTGGCGGCCATGCTGTCAAGAAGCCCGCCCCAACTCACCATCATCAAATGACCTTGTGTCTCTCCCACGCTAAAGCATTTTCGTTCAGTATCCATGTCGGTCGAACCGATACCAGCCTGCTCTACGCGAGCGCGTAACTGTGGCCACAAATACCGTATTCGATCTTCCGGGGTTAGGAACATCACGACCGCGGGCCCATCTTTCGGCAACCTCTTGAGGTACCCGTTGGGCTGGTTGGGAGTTAGTTCAGCCCAGAACTTGACTTCTATCAGAGCTCGTTCCTTTCCGTCTTCGTCAAATCCAACCAAGTCTGGTTGCGTTCCATCTGCATGGACCACTTGGGATTTCACAATCGTAACGGGGTTTATGCCTCTAACACCCGACTGGATCACGTCATTCAACGCTTCAATGGAGGCATCCGAATGTTCAAAGATGTGACGCAAAGCCTCCGTGGCAATGTTCTCGGTATTGCCAGGGAAGCTGGAGACCAGATAGGCCAGCAAAGTATCGTTGTCAGGCATGGACAATCTTCCTCAACCCTGATTTGCCGGGTTCGCCGGGTAGTCCTCCGTCTGACCCGTATCGCCGTGCTGAATCACGAAGTCCCGGCGGTCCCGGTATAGACGGGCGCGGTTTATTACGTAATTTTGTCCAGGTTTCAGGTCGTCCCAGTGGGTCATCAGCCAATATTTGTGGTCGCCGATGAACAGGTAAGTGTTGTTCATAGTGAAGAATCGGCAAGCCACGCCCTCACCGGCTCGAAAGCGGGCAGAGATGGCGTCTAAAAGCTCGCGCTGATTGTCCTTGACGGTGAGAACGTACTCGTGGGGCCAAGTGTTGCGGAAGGTAACGGCTTCTCGCCAGGGGGCTTGGGCGATGAGTTCGGTCAACTGTTGGGACATTCTATTTCCTTGATTCTCGCCGGTGGTTGGCGGCGCAACTGCCTGGGGGTTAAGTTATCGAACAGGATGCGCATCGGCGGCTTTGGCCCGGAGGTCATCCGCCACGTGCCCTAGGACCGCCTTCACCGCCGACTCCTCGGCTCCGTCGAACCATTCCAGGAACTCCTCCACAGTGGCGCCGCTCTCGAGGTTCTCGAAGAGAGCCGCTACGGGCAGCCTGGTGCCCTTGAACACCCAAGCCCCGCTCACCCTGCCGGGAACGCTTTCCACCACAGGGCACTTGCTCCAGTCAGTCATGGGTCACCTTCCTTGAGGTTGCCGGGGCCTGTCTCCTCTGGCTCCTCGAAAAGAGTAGAACGCGATAGCCCGCCCTACCCCTGCCTCGCCGCCGGCTGGCGGGGCTGGGGCCGGTTCTTGCTGCCGCCGCGACGCCGCTTGCGGCGGTTGCCGCCGGGGGGTTGAGGGGGTGCGCTCCGCTGGTAGTTGCGGCCGAACTTGAGCTTCTTCATCTCCTCCTCGATGAGGAAGAAGTCGCTCTTGGGCAGCAGGTGGAGGTTGCCCTGGAAGGCCATGTACCATTCCTCGGGCGGCCAGCGGCGGATGTAGTCCAGCCGGGGCGCCAGCAGGTTGGCGTTGATGTATTGGTGTTCTTCCAGGACCACTTCAGGCTTGATATTGATGCGGTAGGGCCAGCGGGCCCGGCCTTCCGGCTGCCACGTGGGGGTGTCGTCTTCGACGTAGGAAGAAGTGGCGGTGGCGGTGGCGGTGAACCTGCGGGAGCCGTAGACGTAGAACAGAATGCGGTCGCCCGACCCGATTCTCTGGATTTTGCGCCGGTGATAGCCCTTCAAGCCCTGGACGGTGAATCCCAGTTCGCGGGTGATTTCGAAATTCTCGGGGCTGGTGACTATCATCCAATAGTTCTGGGCCATAACCTTACCCAAACCCTGGCGTAAACGAGGGCATCAACCAGGCCCACTTACGCCGGGGATTTTGTTGGGCATTATATCATTCCGGGCCGGACACCATGGTCTCGGAGTTTGCCCTTTTTGTGCGGCGATTGGCATCGTTGTGCGGGCCAGCCGGTTTGGTGTAACATTGGTCGCGCTCAGAGGCCAGGCCAACAGCGTCTGTGCCGGCAGCACAATCAGGCCCAGTCTCCTGGAGAGTAAAGCATGAGTTCAACGGCGTTGAATGACCGTCAAGTCGCCATCGTTGGTGTGGCGGAGTCCGACCAGATGGGCACCGTGCCCGACAAGTCGTCCCTGCAGCACCACGCCGAGGCGGCCCACAACGCCCTGGAGGACGCGGGCCTCAGCAAAAGCGACGTAAACGGCCTGTTCACCGCCGGCTTCTCCACGCTGACCACCGGCGAGTACCTGGGCATCCATCCGGGGTTCACCGACAGCACTTCGGTGGGGGGCGCCTCCTTTGTCATTCATGTGGCCCACGCGGTGGCCGCCATCAAGGCCGGGTATTGCGACGTTGCGCTCATTACCCACGGCGAGGCCGGACGCTCAAACCGGGGCAGGGCCGGCGCGGACCCCAACCAGCCTTCGCAGCAATACGAAGTCCCCTACGGGATCATGGGCCCTCCAATCAGCTATTCCCTGGCTTGCTCCCGGTACATGCACGAGTACGGCGAGGAGCGGACCAGGCAGGGCATGGCCGAAATCGCGGTGGCCACTCGCAAGTGGGCCAACCTGAACCCCAAGGCGGTGATGCACGAGACGACCATGTCGTTCGACGAATATCACGCATCGAGATGGGTCTCCTGGCCCTTTCACCTATTCGACTGCTGCCTGGTGACCGACTCCGGCGCGGCCGTGGTGGTCACCACCGCCGAGCGGGCCAAGAGCTGCCGCAAGGAGCCGGTGTGGATACTTGGAGCAGCGGAAGGCCACGACCACAGCATGGTCAGCCAGATGCCGTCGCTCACGTCCATGATTGCCAGGGAGACCGGCCCCAAGGCTTTGGCCAGGGCTGGGGTGACCCACCAGGACCTGGACTTGGCAATGATTTACGACTCCTTCACCTATACGGTCATGCTCACGCTGGAAGGCCTGGGGTTCTGCGAGCCGGGCGAGGCCGCCGATTTCGTCGCCGGCCAGCGCACCGCTCCCGGCGGGGACTTCCCGCTGAACACCAGTGGCGGAGGGCTGTCGTACACCCATCCGGGGATGTACGGCATCTTCCTGCTGGTGGAGGCCGTGCGCCAGTTGCGCGGCGAGTGCGGAGACCGGCAGGTGAAACGCAAGAGCGACGCCAGCCGGAACGCCAAGACCGCCGTGGTCAACGGCACCGGCGGCTTCCTATCCTCCACCGGAACAGTCGTCCTGGCGACAGACTAAGCCGCCGTTCCCCTCCTCGATTTCTCCCAAACCTGCGCGACCGAAAATTGCGCAAACCGGCCATTTTTGGTTCATGCCGCCTATTAAGGGCCCCCGCGGCGATGTGCTAGACTCTGGAAATTAAGAACGCTGGGATGGCCTTTTAGCCGCCATCTCATCTTGTTACGCCGACGGCTTGTACGTCGATGGCGAAAGGATACGGCCCATGGACCGCGATATTACCGCTTTTTTGCAGCACCTCATTGTCGAAAAAGGCTTCTCCCAGAACACCGCCGAGGCTTACCGCAACGACCTGAACCAGTTCTGGGAATTCCTCCAGAAGAGACGCAACGGCAACGGCTCATCCAACGGCGGCTACCCCTGGTCTTCAGTAGACCTGGACTCGTTCAACGAATACATAGTCGACCTCCGCGGGCGCAAGGGCTATCGCGACACGACTACGGCCAGGAAAGTAGCGTCCATAAGGTCCTTTTTTGGCTTCCTGTTTGAAAACGGCGCCATCCACCAGGACCCCACCGAATCCCTGGGATCTCCCAGGGTGGGCAGGTCTCTGCCCAAGTTCCTTTCTAAAGAGGACGTGACCCGGCTGTTGGACGCCGCCTGCAAGGACTCCGGCAACGAAGCCCGGAGAGACGCGGCGATATTGGAGTTGCTCTACGCCACCGGTCTGCGGGTAGGAGAGTTGGTCTCTCTCAACGTGGCGGACATCGATCTCCAGGAGTCCTATATCCGGTGCTGGGGCAAGGGCTCCAAGGAACGCATAGTCCATCTATACCCCAAGGCCGTCAAGGAATTGAAACAGTACCTGACCCTTATCAGGCCGAACCTGTTGAAGAATCGCAATGGCGAAACGGCCCTCTTCGTCAACCACCGAGGTGAGCGCTTGACCCGGCAATGGGTCTGGAACATTCTCAAGAACTACGGGGCCAAGGCGGGCATCCAGCAGCAAATCACGCCGCACACCCTGCGTCACAGCTTTGCAACACATCTCCTGGAGAACGGCGCTTCTCTGCGCCACGTGCAGGAGCTCCTGGGCCACTCCAGCATTTCCACCACCCAGGTCTACACTCACCTTACCGACCACCAACTGCATAAGGAATACGAGGTGAGCCACCCCAGGGCCTAGGCAACGGCGCACGCGATCCCAGCGAATCCGAGATGTACCGGAAAGAATGGGCAGCCACTATGGGCGGCTGCCCATTTTCGCGATTTGCTGCTATAGTATTCGGTGTCGGGCCGGCGACGCGTGAACATTAGGCCCCTTGCTTTTTGACCGCCGACCCAACAGGAGGTAGGTCCCTATGCCTGGTAAAGCGCGGCGGGTAGCGTCACGTCAAGCGCAACTCAGCCGCAGAAGAAGAAAGCAGCAAAGAGGCGGCCCCGTTCCACAGCCGGCCGTCCAAGTGCCTGTAGACGCGGACGGCAACCAGACTGAAGCGGCCGCTGTGCCAACGGCGGCGCCGACGCCTGCCGCGGCCGCTCCTGCCCCAGCGGCCAGACCTGCCGCGGCCGCTGCTGCGGCAACCCAGCCGGCTGCTCCAGCCAGAAGGCCGGTTACGTACAGGGGAGAGCGGTTGGCCGTTTCCAACTACGTCGGGCGCGAACTGCGGCGCATACTCATGTTGGCTTCGGTGGTGCTGGCCGCAATCATCGTTCTCGGTATATTAGTCTAGAGAACAATGCCCCTCCCCCTCATCGAGCAGCGGTTGCGGGTCACCCCGGAACGGCCCGGGGTGTACCTGATGAAAGACGCCAACGGCAGCGTCCTGTACGTGGGCAAAGCCAGCGTCCTGAGCAACCGCCTGCGCACCTACTTCGGAGCTCCATCCGCCCAATCTTCCAAGACCCGCCGCATGATGGGGCATGTCCACGACTTCGAGTACATCGTCACCGACAGCGAGGCGGAAGCCCTGATCCTGGAAAACACCCTGATCAAGCGTTACCGGCCCCGCTACAACGCCCGGCTCAAAGACGACAAGACTTACCCGTACCTGAAGATAGACCTGGCCGAGGAGTTTCCCAGGGTGTACATCACCCGGAGAGTGAGCCGGGACGGGGCGCGGTACTTCGGGCCCTTCGCCACCGCCGGGACGGTCCGCAAGACGATGGACCTGGTGAAGCGGCTGTTCCCGTACCGGTCATGCACCAAGACCATCACCGGGACCGACCCCCGGCCGTGCCTGGAGTACTACATCAACCGCTGCGTGGCTCCATGCACCGGATACGCCAACCGGGACGAGTACGCCAAGGTAATCGAGCAGGTAGTCCAGTTCATGGAGGGAGATGCCGAGGCCGTCACCGAGGACTTGAGGATGAACATGGAAGCGGCGGCGGAACGGCTGGAGTTCGAGCGGGCCGCGGTGCTGCGAGACCGGATACGCAGCGTCGAAAAAGTAGCCGAAGAGCAACGAATCAAGGTTGATTCCAATCCAATAAGCGACATGGACCTGTTGGCCGTGGCCCAGGGGACCAATGAGTCTTGGGTCGAGGTGTTCTTCATCCGGCACAACAAGCTCATCGGCCGGGACCACTTCATCATGGAGGGCACCCAGGACGAATCGCCAGGCCTGGTGCTGGGCCAGTTCATCAAGCAGTTCTACCAGTCGGCGGCCAACATACCGCCGCGAGTGCTGGTGCAACACACCCTGGAAGACGCGGAAGTCATCCAGGAATGGCTGCGGGGACTGCGACAGAAGCCGGTGCGGTTGCTGCGGCCGCAGCGGGGCGTACACAAGCAACTGATCGACACCGTCGCCGAGAACGCGGCGCAAGGCCTGGCCCAGCACAGGGTAAAGTGGCTGGACAACGCCGACCTGACGCAGCAGGCAATGGAGGAATTGCAGGAGGAACTGAGCCTGCCCGCCCTGCCCCACCGGATGGAATGCTACGACATTTCGCACATCCAGGGGAGCAACTCCGTCGGGAGCATGGTGGTATTCGAGAACGGCAGGCCCAAGCCGGCCCATTACCGCCGTTTCAAGGTCAAGTCGGTGGAGGGCGTTGACGACTACGAAAGCATGCGGGAGGTGTTGCGCCGCCGCTTCAAGCGTCTCGGCCAGGCCAAGGCGTCCCAGCGGGGGGCGGACGATACTCCCTTGACCGGAGCCAGCGAAGGAGAAGCGTGGGGAATACTGCCGGACTTGGTGCTGATCGACGGCGGAAAAGGACAGCTTTCCGCGGCGTTGGGCGTCTTGTTGGAGTTGGGACTGGACGACATTCCATTGGCCTCTCTGGCCAAGGAAAACGAATGGATCTTCGTTCCCCACAGCCAGGAGCCCATCGAGTTGCCGCGGAACTCGCAAGGCCTGTACCTGGCGCAGCGGATCCGCGACGAGGCGCACCGCTTCGCCATCACCTACCACCGGAACCGCCGCAGCAAGAGCAGCCTCCGCTCCCCCATCGACATGGTCAGCGGCATAGGTCCCAAGCGCAAACGCATGTTGATGCGCCGTTTCGGGAACCTGCAGGGAATCAAAGAGGCCTCGGTTGAGGACATCGCTTCGGTGCCGGGCCTGACCCGCTCGCTGGCCCTTCTCCTGAAGCAGAGCATCTAGGACCGGCAGGTTGCCGGCAGACTTTGCGATGCCGCCTTGGCCTGTGATCCAGCAGGTACGGTCCTGGGTTGAACTGCTTCTAAAGGCGGGGGTTGCCTAAGGAGTACCCATCCAGTACCATTCTGGCATCGCAGGCCGGGACAGCCGTAGCACATGGTCAAAGTTTCCATCAACCTTCCCAATTCGACGCAAATCAGCTTCGAGGCCGACGCCGATGAGATCGCCCAAGGCGTGGTGGGCGCCGTGCTGCGGGACTTGCCCCCAGACCTGATGAACCACGTTCAGGTCACGGATGGCCAGTCTCCCAACGGTCCGCCGCCGGCTCCGGCAGAGGCGACGGACGACGGGGCCGACAGTGACGAGGCGGTCTCAGACGCGGGTTCGCCAGAGCCGGAGACGGGCGTTGGAGAGGCCACTGCCGAGGAGGACGAAGACCCGACGCCTCCGGCCGTCAACACTAACGACATGCCAAGAACGGCGGAGATGGCCCCACAATCGCCTGCACCAAGGACCGCGGTGGGAGACCTCCGGTCACGCGGAGAAGAAAGCTCCTTTGCTGAGTTCTGCCGCTCGGCCAGTCCCATGGGGGACATGCGGCGGGTGGTGGTGGCCGCCGAGGGCGCCAGCCGGATATTGGGGATGGTCAGTGTCGACGCCGAAGACCTGGCCAGGCTGTTCGACCTGGCCGGCTGGCGGAGGGCCCACAACTTTACCCAGACCCTGCGCAACGCCGCCCGGGACAGGTTCCGCTGGCTGGAACGAGTCCCAGGGCGCGCCGGGCGGTACTCAGTTACCGACCTCGGCAGGTCGGCCATTCTGGGCCAATAGCCGTCTGTTCAACACGATTAGATAAGTCACCTTAGGAGAGCACGCCATGAAAATGTACGTAAACGGGAAGTGGACGGAGGGGGAGCAATCTACTCCGGTGTTCAATCCATACGATCAAACGGTGGTGGACACTGTACCCAGGGCCACGGCAGCCGAGGTCGACCTAGCCATCACTAGCGCGGCGCGCGGCGCCGAGGTGATGGCCGCAACGACCGCCTATGAGCGCTACGCCATCTTGCGCCGGGCGGCGGACTTGATGGAGGAGCGACTCGAAGACCTGGCTCGGACCATCACCCTGGAAGAGGGCAAGATAATCTTCGAGGCTCGGGTCGAGGTGCAGCGGGCCATTCAGACGATGACCCTGTCGGCTGAGGAGGCCAAGCGTCTTTACGGCGAGACGCTGCCGTTGGACTCCGCTCCCAGCGCCCAGGGCCAGTTCGGGTTCACCATCAGGGTGCCCGTGGGCGTGGTGGCGGCCATCGCTCCCTTCAACTTCCCCCTCAACCTGGTCTGTCACAAGATCGGCCCGGCCTTGGCCGCCGGCAACTCGGTGGTGCTCAAGCCGGCCGGGGACACCCCCCTCTCGGCCTTGAAGATGACCGAGGTGCTGCTAGACGCCGGCCTGCCAGAAGAGGGCATCCAGTGCGTCACCGGCTCCGGGGCAGAGATCGGCGACATCCTGACGGGAGATCCCAGGGTCAGGAAGATAACCTTCACCGGCAGCATGGAGGTCGGCGACCGAATCTGCCGGAACGCCGGCATCAAGAAGGTGACGATGGAGCTGGGATCCAACAGCCCCTTGATCGTCATGTCCGACGCCGACCTGGACAAGGTAGCGGCGGCCACGGTGGCCGGCGGTTTTGCCAACGCCGGCCAGGTATGCATTTCGACCCAGCGGGTACTGGCCGACCAACGGATTTACGCAGACTTCCTGGATGCCCTTGTGGCCCCCACGGAGGCCTTCGCCACCGGGGACCCGCTGGCGGAAGGCACCAAGATGGGGCCCATGATCCGGGCCGGAGATGCCGAGCGAGTGGGCCAGTGGATCGGCGAGGCGGTGGAACAGGGCGCCCGCGTCGTCACCGGCGGCGACCACGAGGGGACGCTGCACGCGCCCACGGTGGTGGCCGACGCCACGCCCGACATGCTGATCTCGCGAGAGGAGTTGTTCGGCCCGGCGGTGGCGGTCAGCGCGTTCAACGACATCGACGAGGCCATTTCCATGGCCAACGACACCAGGTTCGGCCTGTCCGCGGGCATCTTCACCCAGAACATTGACTGGGCCATGCGCTTCGCCAGAGAGGTGCATTCGGGCAATCTCCACATCAACTCGTCGCCCCTGTGGCGGGTGGACATGATGCCCTACGGCGGCCTGAAGGACAGCGGCATGGGCAAGGAAGGCCCCAGCTACGCCGTGTCGGAGATGACCGAACTCAAGATGGTGGTGATGCACCTTTAGAGATTATCGGAGCCGACAGCGGCCTCACTAAGTGAACCAGCGGAGACACAATTAAAGATATGGAGATAGTTGCCGACCCGCCTCGCCGGGTGCTGGCGGTTACGCCCCACCCCGACGATTGCGAGGGCGGTTGCGGCGGGGCCCTGGCCAGGTGGATTAAGGAAGCGGGCACCGAAGCCGTGGTGGTGCTGTGCACCAACGGCGACAAGGGCACCTCCGACCGGGACATGCGGCCGGAGCGGCTGGCCGCCATCCGCGAGCGCGAACAGCAGGAAGCCTCGGACGTTCTTGGCGTCAAGGAAGTGGTCTTTCTGTCTCATCCCGACGGCGGCCTGGAAGACACCATGTTGTTCCGCGGCCAGATCGTAAGGGAAATCCGCCGCCACAAGCCTGACGCGGTGGTCTGCATCGACCCCTATCGGAGCCGCAGCCACACCCACCGGGACCACCGGATAAGCGGGCAGGTAACGGTGGACGCGGCGTTCACCTACGCCTGGAGCTACCTGCACTTCCCGGAACAGATAACCGACGAGGGGCTGGAGCCTCACCAAGTAAGGGAAGCCTACCTATGGGGAGGCGAGGCCCCAAACGCCTACGTGGACATCGAAGATTACGTGGACATGAAGGCGGAGTCCCTGGGCAAACACGCCAGCCAGATGAATTCCGACCCTATCAGGAGAAGGGAAATCATACGGGAATGGGCCGCCCGCCACGGCAAGGCGGTGGGACTGCACTACGCCGAGCAGTTCCGGCGGGTGCCGTTCGACCTGGGATCGCTGGCCTGCCGGCTGATGAACCTGTAGCCGCAGGCCGCGCCTACTCTGTCGCGGCCTCCCGGTAGCACTCGTCCGACTTGGCCGCCATGATGAAATCGTTGCGGTGCAGGTTGCGAATCTTGTGCGTCCACCACGTGACCCTGACCCGGCCCCATTCGGTGGTCAGCCTGGGATGGTGGCCTTCCTCTTCGGCCAATTCGCCCACGGCCGCGGTAAAGCCCAGGGCTTGGCGGAAGTCGCTGAACTTGAATAGCTTGTCCAGCTTCTTTATGCCGTCCTCGGTAAGCAGGTCCCAATCGGGCACCTGCTGATGCAACTCTGATGCTTCCTGGTCGGTGACTGGGGGAGAGTCGCGGCGGCAGGCCACGCACTTTTCCCGGTTTAGCTGTTGCATTTCGGCACTCCTAACCGTTACGGCCCCGCTCCGGTGGGTAAACCGACGCCCGGAACTTCTCTTGCAGGTTTCAATAAGGAAATTTTAGCATACGGGCGGACCTCTCCGGTCCTTGAGCAAGCCTGGACCTCTGGAGTATAGTTTGTGGGGGCAAATCGCCCAGTGCGGAATAGACGACGCCAGGGGCCCGGCCCTATTTGAAATCCGGCGAACAGCGCAATGTCCGACCACAGTCAATACACAGTGTCCATAGACTACGACCGCCGGTTGGCCCGCCAGGACATTGCCGGGTCCATAGCCCACGCCCGTATGCTGGCCAGGCAGGGGATCATCACCCAGGAGGACGCCGACCTGATCACCGAGGGACTGGCCGAGGTGGGCCGGGAGATAGAGGCAGGCGAATTCCCCTGGGACCCCGCCTTGGAAGACCTGCACATGAACATCGAGAGCAGGCTGCAGACGCTGATAGGCGCCCCGGCGGGACGCCTGCACACCGCCCGCTCGCGCAACGACCAGATAGCCGTAGATATGCGGCTCTACACCAAGGAGGTCATCGACGACACCGCGGCCAAGCTGCGCCGGGTGCAATCGGCCCTGGTCGAACTGGCGGAAAGGCACCGGGAAGCAATCATGCCCGGCTACACTCACTTGCAAAGGGCCCAACCGGTGCTGTTCGCCCACCACATGCTGGCCTACTTCCAGATGTTCCAGCGGGACATCCAGCGGTTTTCCGATTGCCGGCGTCGCGCCGACGTGCTCCCATTGGGCAGCGGCGCCCTGGCGGGAGTCTCCTACCCCACAGACAGGGAGTTCCTGGCCCGCGAACTGGGGTTCCAGGAAATCAGCGCCAACAGCATGGACGCGGTGTCGGACCGGGACTTCGTGTTGGAGTACCTGGCGGCGGCGGCCATCTGCGCTATGCACCTGTCGCGGCTGGCCGAGGAGATCGTCCTGTGGTCCAGCCGGGAATTCGGCTTCGTCGCGTTGAGCGAGGAGTTCACCACCGGCAGCAGCATCATGCCGCAGAAGCGAAACCCGGACTTCGCCGAACTGGCCCGGGGCAAGACCGGGCGGGTGTACGGCAACCTGCTGGGACTGCTCACGGTGCTCAAGGGCCTGCCGCTAACGTATAACCGGGACCTGCAGGAAGACAAAGAAGGGTTCTTCGACACCGTGGATACCCTCACGTCAACCCTCGAAGTCTTCCAGGGGATGCTGTCGGGGTTGACGTTGAACGAAGACCGGGTGACGGCATTGGCCGGCGAGAGCCAGGCGCTGGCCACCGACCTGGCGGACTACCTGGTGGGCAAGGGCGTCCCCTTCCGCGTGGCCCATGGCATCGTCCGGGAGCTGTGCCGCTACTGCGATGACCAGAAAAAGGACCTAGCGGCGCTGGAACTCGACGAGTACCAGCGGTTTTCGCCGATGTTCGACCGGGACGTGTACCAGATAACCGCCCAGTCGGCGACGGAGGCCCGGGACAACCCCGGCGGCACCGCGCCGGGACGGGTGGCGTCCGAACTCGCCCATGCCAGGGAAATCTTGAATGCGGAGGCTGACGGTGGCTGAGGCGCGCGTGCTGATCGCACCTTCGATTATGTCGGCAGACCTGGGCGACCTGACCAACCAGGTGCAGGCGGTCACCGCCGCCGGGGCCGACCTGATTCACGTAGACGTAATGGACGGCCATTTTGTGCCCAACATAACCATGGGCGAGGTCGTGGTGGACGCCATCAGGAAGGCGACCCACCTTCCACTGAACATTCACCTGATGATCTCGGAGCCGGATAACCTGCTGCCGACGTTCATGAAAGCGCCCACAGACCAGATACTGGTGCACGCCGAGGCCTGCACCCACCTGCACCGGACGGTGGCTAGGGTGAAAGACGAGGGCAATCAGATCGGCGTGGCGGTCAACCCGGCGACGCCGTTGTCGGCGGTGGAGGAAGTGCTGCCCCTGCTGGACATCGTGCTGGTGATGTCGGTCAACCCAGGGTACGGAGGCCAGGCCTATATTCCGGCGTCGGTGGACAAAATTAAGCGGCTGAAGGGCATCCTGGACGACGGTGGACACGGGGCGGAGATCGAGGTCGACGGAGGGGTCAAGGCCGATTGGACCGCCGAGGAGTCGGTCAAGGCCGGAGCGACCATCCTGGTTTCGGGAACGGGTATCTTCAGCAAAGACCAGACGATAGTGCAGGCCATGGGCAACATGCGCTGCTGCATCGCCGGGGCGTTGAACAAGCCGAGCTAATAGACGGCCGGAGGACGGGGTAGTTCCAAGAGTGAGCGAGACCCGCGGTTAGGGACTGCTCACAGAGCGGCGAGGGCCTTCCGCACCTTGGTGGACTTCTGCGCCGACCGCAGGCAGCGGCTGCAAATCTTGACCTTCACTGCCTTGCCTTCGTGGAACAGCGTCTGCTTGTGGACGTTGGCCTGAAAGCGGGTCTTGGTATGCCGGTTGGAGTGGCTGACGTTGCTGCCGCTCATGCCGGACTTCAAGCAAATTTCACATCTCATAGTCGTTTGCACATCCTGTGAAGTCGCCAACACCATACCACAGCGGAGACTGTCGATACAAGGACACCCTGAGAACGCTACTGGCTCAGTTTGAAATCAGGGCCGCTTATTCCATTCTCTCACGGGAGACCCTTTTAATAAACTTCTCACCCGGGCCCACAAAGCAAGAACTCGAGTCCACTGGCGAGGCCCACCCCGAGTACGCGCGGGCTTACCGGTCTGAGCCGCCTCCCACTTGGCCCAAAAAGCCGCTGTTCGTTCCTTCAACCATTTCTGATAGGCCGGAGACCTATCGCGGGCTTGCTGCTGAATTCTCCGCCAGCGCTTCCGGTTAGCGGCCCTTTGCGCCTCGTCTGCCGCCGCCCCAGCCCCCTTGTTCGCCTCGTACCATAGCCGGCTCTTTCCATTCATGTTGAACCGCTACTCCTTTTCCTTTTCGAGTTCGCGCATGTCGTGCTCATGCGCTGCAATCTGTTCCTCTCTGAATGAGTTGAAGGCGTAGCCAAGATTCGCGAGGATCGCGAACCCAGCGCCAAAACCAATCCATCCCCATCCGGTCGCGACGTACAGTCCTATCCCGCCTGCAATGATGAGGACAGATACCACTATCGCACCGATAGCTTGGGCCTTCCTGTCGTGCATCACGCCAAATTGCTTATGAAGCTCTTTGTTTCTCTCGGCAAATCTCGGGGTGTGCCACTCATCAGGCAGTTCGAGGTGGGCGTACTCATGCAGGAATAATGACGTAATCGCAAGGCCATCTTTGCGGTCTTCCATCAAGTTTTTCAGCGGACCCTTCACACAAATGATGCCGTAATGTGAGTGAGCGTGAGCGAGCACGTTATCCCAATTAGCGTGTCGGCAACCTCCAAACTGTTCAGCATACTCATTCATTGCGATCAGGCATGGGAACAGTTCTAAGAGTCCTTCACTTGGGAGATATTGTTGATACTGGTCGCGGTCGAGGTCAAGGTCTTGGTCTTGCATTTGCCTATCCAATTTTAAAATAGCTAATGGATTCGGATTTGGCGGAGAAGTAAACGGAACCCCGGGGAATATTCACCCGTGGTGGCTGCTTCATTATGTTGTTGGTTGTGGCCGGGATAACTGCCTGGATTGACCTGGTCTGCCATCGCGTCTAATTCAAGCTAAGCCAGTTCCCGGAGAACGGTTGTTACTAACCCTTAGGCGTCATGTCCCCGGGTCCGATAAATCTCCACCGACGCATTGTCCAATACCGAGCCGCGGATTGGCGGCCGCGGCTTTTTCAGGCGCACCCGGACCGCGTCCACCGGAAACTGGTCCAGCACTTTATCGGCGATGGTCTGGGCCACGGCTTCCAGCAGGTTCTTGGACTCTCCCTCAACTACTTCCTGGACTGCCCTGAATAACTGGGTGTAGCTTACCGTGTCTTCCAGGCGGTCGGATGAGCCCGCCGCGCCCAGGTCCAACTCCACTTCCAAGTCCACGACGTAGGCTTGTCCCAGGGCTTTTTCCTCGGGGTTGGCCCCGTGGTAGCCGTATAGCTGGACGCCTTCCAGGATGATGCGGTCGGGGGGATGCAGCTGGTCAGTCATAAGTGGCCGGAGTCAGGTCAGCCAGCGGAGGCTTGTTGACGGGCTTGAATGGCATCGGCCTGGGATAGCAGGTTCCGGGCCCTTTTGAGGACGGGCACGTCGATCATGCGCTCGCCGAGAGCCACCGATCCCCGGCCCTCGGCTTCGGCCTGGTTCCAGGCCTCCACCACCTGCCGGGCGTAGTCGACGTCGTCCGGCGACGGGCTGAAGGTCTCGTTGATGATTTCCAGTTGGGCGGGATGGATGGCGAACCTGCCGGTGTAGCCCATCTGCCGCGACGCCCGGCAGTCCTCACCAAGCCCTTCCGGGTCTCGGAAGCGCACGAACGGGGAGTCGAGGGAGGCCACCCCGGCAGCCCGGGCCGCCACCGGGACCAGGGAGCGGGGGAAGTGTACCTCTTGGCCCGTGTCGGTGCGTTGAAGTCCCATGTCGTTGGTGTAGTCTTCAGCGCCGAAGGCAATGGCGACGATGCGGGGCGACACCAAGGCTATTTTTTCGCAGGCCAGGACGGCCTTGGAGTTCTCTATCCAGGGAATGAGCTTGATACCGCCCGGCTCCAGGCCGGCCGAGGACTCGGCGACGGTTACGATGCGGTCGGATTCCCGCATGTCCCAAACGGACTCGGTCTTGCCGATGCTGAATCCGTACAGGTCAGGCCCGGCCAGTGCGGTCACCTCGCTTGCGGTCAGGCCCGTATCCAGGGAGTTTACCCGGACCATTACCGTTTTGCCGCTGCAGCGGAGCTTGGGAGCCCACTCCGCGGCCATGTCCCGTGCGGCGACTTTCTCCGCCGGGGGCACCGAGTCCTCCAGGTCAACCATGATGACGTCGGCGTCGAAGGATAGGGCCTTCTCCAGCATGCTGGGCCGGTTGCCGGGCACGAATATCAGGCTGCGCAGCAAGTTCAAGCGTCGTCTACTCCATTGGAACGGTAAGATTCTGGAGGGCAGGATCTGCTACCACTTATTGTTGGGGTGTCAATAGGATTCCACTAAAATGCAAGCTGCCCATAGCTAGTTACCTGCCTTTCGCTAACACGGTGTCGGCTATGGAGACAGCATCGACTCGAAATTTCTGAAACTGGTCAATATTTTTGTCAGTTATGCCGATCTGATATTCAACACCTCCACGGTGCTGCCTGCTTCGAGTTGGATATTCGTCAACCTCCGTGTTCGACAATACCCAATAGAGCAACCGGTCAACCCATACTCCAATGAACACAAAAACATCACAGGTGTCGAGCTTCAGTTGCTGAAAATTCATCCAAAACGGTGCACCTGAGTTGTAGTGTAGAGCCTTAGAGACCAACTCTCCTCGCACTTTCGTGTCTATGGCACGTGCCGCTTTGACTTCAACCTTCACAGTTTCCAACAGGAGATCATATTGCCCATCGTAGTTGGGATCTACTGTACGATCCGGCTTGCGAAAACGAGAGTCCAAATCTCTCAAATGTTGTTCTCCCCATATTTGGCCGAAAATTCTGGGAGCTAAACCAAAGAGTCCCAGGTAACGGTTGTCTGATATGTATGTACTGCGAAGATGTTCGTACTCTGTGAAAGAAATAATCTTACGATCCATGAGAAAGGACAAGATGTATTCATATTCGTTAAACGGGAATACAGGAATCAGGCCTTCCAGCCTGGCCGACAATATATTACGGTCTTGGCAGGGCAGAGATGGAATCAACGTTTCTAGGTAGGCCCGAAGCTCCCGCTGGTCCATTAGTGCCGTATTAATTCAGGGAATGGGTTTCGCCATTGCCAGCCAGTCTTCCGGGTAGCTCTGAAGTGTTCAAGCCTCCTGATTGTCAACTCGGCTAATACGGGATCGTTGTCGCAAGTGTATATTTTTCTATCTAGGCGTTCCCCAGCCAACAAAGTAGTGCCAGAGTGCGCAAACATATCAAGGACTAAATGGCCGGAGTCGCTGCTAGATTCGATGATTCTCTCGATCGCCTTGAGCGGTTTTTGCGCGTAACAGCCAGGAACGTTCTCCTCCATACGGTAGAAAACCTGCTGAATGTCAACCCATACATTCCCAGGCCTAATCGTATTTGACTTACTCCGTTCAAGGTTTTCAGTCAGCTTTCCATTGACTTCCTTATAGTAGCCTTTGAGTATCTTGGGAATGCCAGTGTAGACAACATTGAAACCTGGTCTGCCACGAACGTAGTGCAATAATTCTTGCCGTACCCACATCCAGTTCTTTTGGGTTCCATAACCTCGTTGATTCCTCAACGTGATTAGGTTTCTTGGCTGAATTTCAGGGAACTCCCTCATCAAAATCATGATATCGGGTAAAGGTTGGAATTGATCTCGATAGTCAGCACCAATCCAACAATACAGGTGAGAATCTTCCTTCATGGCACTAATCGCGTTGGCAACCCAGGCGCGCGAAAAACTTAGATAATTCCCCAAGTTGGTTTTCGACAAGCTTGCAGAGTTCGCGTTGCCAACGACAACGTTATAAGGAGGATCGTTAACCACTAGGTCAGCCTTCTCGTTGCCGAGTAGGCGTTCCATATCACCAGCTTGTGTAGCATCTAAAACGCCCACTCTATGCCCACGAACAGGGTCTTCCCAGACTTCCCCCTCATTTAAACGGCAATATTGCAAGAGGCGGCTACTTAATTCGAGGTCAACGTCGAGCCTGCCCAACCTTTCAGAAGTAGAATGCTTCCCAGACGGTTTTGTTTCTGCCTCACTCACCGCTTGATGATCCGTGAATAATGTGCCCTGTCGGTTAAGCTTCATAAATCCTGTACTGCTATGAGCGGAGTCCCCCCGGCCCTATTCCATGTCGCCCCAGGTGGGGCCCCACTTGGCGTCGACTTTCAGGGACACGTCCAGGGCATGGGCGGCGGGCATCTCTTCCAGGGCCAACTCGTGCAGCATGTCCAATTCGTCCTGGGGGACCTCGAACACCAACTCGTCATGCACCTGCAGCAGCATCTTGGTGCGCATTTTCTCCCGCTCCAGGCGGTCCTGGACTTTAATCATGGCCAGCTTCATTATGTCCGCGGCGGTGCCTTGAATGGGCATGTTGATTGCCATCCGCTCCGCCGCCCCGCGCACGTTGAAGCTGGATGCGTTGATGTCAGGCACGTAGCGGCGGCGTCCCATCACCGTCTCCACGAACTGGCATTCCCGGGTCTTGGCTTTGACGCCCTCCAGGTATTCGCTTATGCCGGGGTACTTGGCGAAATAGGTCTCGATGAAATGGATTCCCTCTTCACGGCTGAACCCCGTCTGCTGGGATATGCCGTGGGCGGACAGGCCGTAAATCACGCCAAAGTTGAGCACCTTGGCGATGCGCCGCATGTCCGAGTTCACCTGGTCGATGGGTGTCTCGAACATCAGCGACGCCGTCGACGAGTGAATGTCCTCCCCCCGTTTGAACGCTTCCAGCAGTCCCTCGTCCCGTGACAAATGGGCCAGCACGCGCAACTCGATCTGGGAGTAGTCGGCGGAGAAGAGCAGCCAGTCAGACCCGTCGGCGACGAAAGCCTTGCGCACCTGGCGGCCCAGTTCGGTGCGGATTGGGATGTTCTGCAGGTTGGGGTCGCTGCTGGAGATGCGGCCGGTGGCGGATCCCGTTTGGTTGTAGCTGGTGTGTATGCGCCCGGTGACGGGGTTCACCATCTCGGGCAGGGCGTCGACGTAGGTGGACTTGAGCTTGGATATCTGCCGGTATTCCAGGATCTGGTCCACAACCGGGTGCAGCCCCCGGAGCATCTCCAAGGAGTTGGCGTCGGTGGAATAGCCGGTCTTGGTGCGCTTGGTCTTGGGCAGGCCCAACTCCTGGAAGAGCACCTGGCTCAGTTGCTGCGGCGAGTTTATGTTGACGGCGTGGCCGATGCTGCGGTACAGGTCCGTCTCCACCTGCTGCAACTGCTGGTTTAGGTCCCGCGACATCTCGTGCAAAGCGCCGGCGTCAAGCTTGATGCCGTGACGCTGCATGGTCACCAGCACCGGCGTCAGGGGCATCTCCATCTCATTCAGCAGCGAGGTCAAACCCTCGTTGGCCAGTTGGCCCTCCAACTCCCGGCGCAGGCGGCCGGTCATGTCGGCATCGGCGGCGGCGTAGGGCAGGGCCGATTCGATGGATACCTGGTCGAAGGTAAGCTGCTTGCGCCCCGTTCCGATGAGTTGGGAGATGGGAGTCATCTCTAGGCCCAAGACGTCCAGTGACAGGTTCTTGAGTCCAAGGGCGTTCCTGCCCAGCAAGTGGGCGGCAATCATGGTGTCGAAGTCGACGTTGCGGCATTCAATGCCGTATCCGGCCAGCACCGCCATATCATAGTTCGCGTTGTGAGCGCACTTAGCCAAGTCCGGCGACTCCAGCAATGGCCTTAATTGAGCCAGTACTTCCTCCGCGGGAAGTTGAGCGCCCTCGTTGTGGCCCACGGGAACGTACCAGGCCCTGCCGGGAGCGGTGGCGAAGCTTAACCCGACGAGGTTGGCCTGCATGGGGTCCAGCGAAGTGGTCTCGGTGTCGAAAGCGAAAGAACCCGATTCGTGCAGCGCGGCCAGCATGGACTCTAACTGCTGTTGTGTCTGCACCACCTGGTAGTCCGCGTCGGTGGAGGGGCCTGCAAGTCCGGGTTGGGCGCCGCCGTCGCCGGCGGGAGCAGAACCGGGCGCGGCTGCCGGGAGCCGCTGTATCACGCTGAAGAATTCCAACTCCGTCAGGAAGTCCACCACCGAGCGCCGGTCGTACTGGCCGAAGCGGCAGGCTTCCAGGTCCAACTCCACGGGGCTATGTTGGTCGATGGTGGTAAGTATCCGGTTCTCGAATGCCCGGTCACGGTGCTCGGCCAGGGACTCCTTGACGCTGGGCGGTTTGACCTCGTCCAGGTGCTCGTAGATGCCCTCCAGGTTGTGGAAGTCGGTCAGCAGGGAGACGGCCCGCTTCTCTCCGACCTTGGGTACGCCGGGTATGTTGTCGGAAGAGTCCCCCAGCAGCGCCTTGAAGTCCGGCTGCTGGGCGGAGGTGAGCCCGGAGTAGCGTTCGGCCAGCGCGGCCTCGTCGTAGACCTTGCGGTCCTGGATGCTGTAAGAAAGGTCCACGCGCACCCTGGGCGTGATCAACTGAAAGGTGTCCCGGTCGCCGGTCAGGATTACGGTGTCGACGCCTCGCTCCTCGGCCAGCCGGCTGATGGTGCCTATGACGTCGTCGGCCTCGTAGCCGTCCAACTCGAAAATGGGCACGTTGAAGGCCTGCATCAACTGCTTGACGCGGCCGAACTGTGGCCTCAACTCCGGAGGCGTTTCGGCCCGCTGGGCCTTGTACTCCTCGAACCGCTCGTGCCTGAACGTAGGAGCGGACGTATCGAAGGCAATGCCGCAGTAGGTGGGATTCCAGTCCTGCAACGCCCGCAGGAATACGTTGGTGAACCCGTAGACGCCGGTTACGTCTTCGCCGGTGGAGCGGACGGTGAGGTGCCTCTGGACGGAAATGGCGTGAAACGAACGGTGCACCATGGCGTGCCCGTCCATCAGCATCAGCAAGGGCGGCCTGTCTTGCTGGTTTTCCTGGTCGAACGAAAGCTGGGATTGGAAGGTGTTTTCCGGGGCCATAGCGGCACCTCGACGGCTGCGGGCGGGTCTCCACTTGCCTGTGGAGATGGTGGCCGCATTATACACCAGGCCCCCCTCTGCGGGTTGGGACTCCAGCTACTGACATTTCTCCGTTGACGGCCCAGGTAGTCGGTGCATAAACTGGTGCCGTAGGTAGCTCAATGCGCAGGTTCCTCGCCATACACGGCTGTTGCCCTAGCGCCATATTGGGAGAGTTTGAGAGGCTTTGATAGGGGATCCGAAATATGGCGGTCGGGTATAGACCCGCAATGGCGCACGATGTCTACGAGGACTGTCGTTCCTCGCTGGTAGGGTTATTGGATGCCGCTGCGCGGGGTTACTCGGACTGTTGGGGATCCTCTCCCGCTCTGCGCCAACTGCTGGACCTGGCGAGGGAAGTCCAGGACGGCCAACCTGCCGCAACTACGCCGCCATCCCGACCACTTACTTCGGGCCAAACGCTCGACCTCTTGGCGTCTTCCCGCCAGACCCTGTCGGTGTTGACGGCTGCGGATTCCGGGGCAGGGGGCTGCGCGGAGACCTACGGAAACCTGGCCCGGGCCATAGACGCCGTGCTTGGGGACGCCGCGAGTGCGGTGCGCCGCGAGAAAGCCGGCAGGGTGCGGGGACTGTACGTAATTATCGACCCCGAGGTTACGGATGGGCGAGATCCCCTGGAGTTGGCGGTCGCGGCTGTCAGGGGCGGCGCCCGGATGCTGCAACTGCGGGACAAGCTGAGGGACAAGGGAGAAGTGTTGCCCTTGGCCGCGGCCATTCAGCGGCTTTGCCGGGACAACGACGTGGACCTGATCATCAACGACCACGCAGACCTGGCCGTCGCAACGGGCTGCGCCGGGCTTCACGTGGGCCAGACCGACCTTCCGGTAGCTGAAGCGCGGCTCGTGCTGGCGCCGGAACAGGTGTTGGGCCGGTCTAACCATGAAATAGACGAACTGGTCGAGTCCCAGGAGATGGGCGCAGACCACCTGGCCTTTGGGCCTATATACGCCACCGGCACCAAGGACGTGGGCCGGCCGGAGCAGGGAATCACACGGCTGCGCGAGGCCAGGGACGCCACGCAACTGCCGCTGGTCGCCATCGGCGGAATTACCGCCGCCCACGCGGCACCCGTGGTGGAGGCCGGGGCGGATGCCGTGTGCGTCACCGCGGCGGTCGGCCTGGCGCCGGAACCGGAGGCGGCTGCCTTGCGCCTGGTGCAAGCAATAGAGAACGCTGGAGGGCGGACCTGATGCCTGAAACCTACGGAGACGACCTGGCCGAGATTGGCTCCCAGGCAATAGAGCAACTGACGCTGCGCAACCAGGCCAGGGAGAAGGCCCTTGCCGCCTCGCGCCAGGTAATTCGCTATTCGGCCAACGCCATAAGGGCGGTGCACCGGGGAGAGTACGAAGAAGCCCGCAGAGGGATCGAGCAAGCGGGCCTGCGCCTGTCCGAAACGGCGCCCATACGCCAGGAGAATCCGGAGATATATTTCGCCGGTTTCATGGCCGACGCTCGCAAGGAGTTCAGCGAGGCCAATATCACCCTTGCGTTGATCGAGGGTGGCCCGATACCGCGGCCGGACGATTTGGGCGTCGACCCCGCCGCTTTTCTCAACGGCATGGCCGACGTGATAGGCGAACTCCGCCGCTACATTCTCGATGAACTGCGACGGGACTCCTTCGACCGCTGCCAGGAGTTCATGGGCCTGATGGATGAAATCTACAGCATCCTGATGAGCGTGGACTTCCCCGAGGCGGTCACCAGCGGGCTGCGCCACAGCACGGACCAGCAGCGCGGGGTTATAGAGCGGACGCGCGGCGACCTGACCATGGCGTTGCGGCAACGAAACCTGGAGGTCCGACTGGCCTTGCGGGAAGATCAACAAACAGGGTCTTCGCAATCGCCGTCGTCGCCCGGCGAGTGATTTCCCTGTCGTTGACTAACAAGGGCGAAGCACCGCCCTGGCGACCGCCCCAGCGCAATCTAAATTTAAAGAGCGTCCTCCTGAAGAGTGGAGCGTGGGAGAGGAGTAATCAAGTTGCATGCTTCAGCACAGACATGCGCCGTAATCGGCCTGGACGGCCTGATAGTACGGGTGGAAGTAGACATTTCGCCGGGCCTGCCGGCGTTCAACATCGTCGGCCTTCCGGACACGGCGGTGCAGGAAGCCAGAGAACGGGTCCGGCCTGCCCTGCGCAACAGCGGGTGCGAGTTTCCGATGCGGCGTATAACAGCCAACCTGGCGCCGGCCGACCTGAAGAAGGCGGGGCCGGCCTACGACCTCCCGATTGCCGTAGCCATCCTGCTCAGTACGGGTCAACTGGAGACCGTTCCCGATAATGCGATATTCCTGGGTGAGTTGTCCCTGGACGGCAGCCTCCGCCACACCAACGGAATCCTGGCCATGGTGTCGGTGGCGCGGGAACAGGGTTACACCGAAGCCTACGTTCCGCTGCCCGATGCTGCGGAAGCGTCGCTGGTGGAGGGAATCCAGGTATTCCCGGTCCAGAGCCTGGCCTCCCTCATCAGCCACCTGCGACTGGAATCGGCGATAGAGCCCATTGCCGGGACTGCGGCCTTGCCGGACGTTTGCCAGCTGCCGCCCGACGGCATGAACCTGCTCAACGTAAGGGGACAAGAGCATGCTAAAAGGGCGCTGGAAGTGGCCGCTGCCGGGTTCCACAATCTGCTGTTCAACGGACCCCCGGGGAGCGGCAAGACGCTGTTGGCCAGGTGCCTGCCCTCGATTCTGCCCAAGATGTCGCCTCAAGAGGCGTTGGAAGTTACCAAAATCTATAGCGTGAGCGGCGCATTGCCCTCAGAAAGCCCGCTGATTTCCCGCCGGCCCTTTCGGTCTCCCCATTACACAATCTCAAATGCCGGGTTGGTCGGTGGCGGAAAGACCGTGCGGCCGGGGGAAATCACTCTCAGCCACCGGGGTGTGCTGTTCTTGGACGAACTCCCGGAGTTCAATCACACCGCCTTGGAATCTTTGAGGCAGCCCCTGGAAGACAAGCTGGTGACCATCAGCCGGGTAAGCGGCTCGGTCACGTACCCCGCAAGCTTCATGCTGGTGGCGGCCATGAACCCCTGTCCCTGCGGGTTTTATACACACCCGAGCACCGATTGCACCTGTAGCCCTTCCGCCGTCAACCGATACCAAAGGCGGGTAAGCGGGCCTCTAATGGACCGCGTCGACGTTTTCGTGGAGGTGCCGCCAGTGGAGTATGAAAAGCTGGTGGAAGAGGAACCGGCGGAGGACTCCGAACAGTCGCGGCAACGAGTAGAGCGGGCGCGGCACACCCAACAGCAGCGGTTTAGCGACTGCGATTTTCTCTGCAATTCTGAAATGGGGCCAGCCGAGGTCTGGAGGTTCTGTACCTTGGACGATACCGCCAAGGGCTTATTGCAGACGGCTACGCACCGGTTGAACCTGTCGGCCAGGGCGTTTCACCGTATTCTCAAGGTTTCCAGGACCATCGCTGACCTGGAGGACGCTCCGGAGATAACGGTCGCCCACCTAGCTGAGGCCCTGCAGTACCGTTCCAGGGGAGTGGGCTAACCTGCTCCTACCCTGATACCGGAGCCGGGGGCCTGTTGTGACGGGTCCGTGATGCCTGTCGCGGTTGGCGCCCGGCGGCGCTGTATCGCCCCTGCGACACCCGTTCGTATGCCTCGCGCCCCGGCCCGCTAACCTTGACACGGATAGTGCTTCTGGTTAGGATAGGTGAATCTAAATAGGGCCCAAAAATGAGGGTCCAAATAGGCGGAAGGAACGGGTGATACCTTGAAGATTAACTTCCTGACCGCCATCGCGGCAATATGGAACGGGGTATTCGGCAGAGGCCCATCGGGCCAACAGCAGGTACAAAACGCCAGCGAAGTAGCCAAGAGCATAGTCGAGGAGGCCGAGGAGGAAAAGCGCAAACTTCTCCTGACTGCACAAGAAGAGGCGTTGAAGCAGCGCACAGCTGCCGAAGCGGAGTTGAAGGAACGGCGCCAGGAACTCAACCAGATGGAGCGCCGGCACCTCCAACGCGAGGAGCAGCTCGAGAAGAAAATCAACGCTCAGGAAGAGCAGCAGCGCGCTCTAGCCGTCAAAGAAGCCGAGGCTGATCAGGCCATCCAGCAGGCGGAAAGCCTGAAGGACGAGCAGCGGCAAAGGCTGGAAGAAATAGCTCAACTCTCGGTATCCGACGCTCGCCAAATGGTCGTCAAGCAGGGCGAAGAAGAAGCCCGGCTGGACCTGGCCAAGCGGTACTACGAGCTGGAGTCTGAGTTCAAGACCAAGGCCGAGGACAACGCCCGGCAAATCATTACCACGGCGATCAATCGTCTGGCTACTGACGTGGTCTCCGAGGCAACCACTTCTGCTGTACCCCTGCCCAACGATGAGATGAAAGGCCGTCTCATTGGCCGTGAAGGGCGGAACATAAGAACCCTGGAATCCCTTACCGGCGTGGACGTCATCATTGACGACACCCCGGAGGTCGTTACCGTATCTTGCTTTGACCCCATCAGGCGGGAGGTCGCGAAGCTTGCCCTGGAAAAGCTCATCGCCGACGGCCGTATTCAGCCCGCCCGTATCGAGGACATGGTCAATCGAGCCCGGGAAGAGATCGAACAGGCCGTATGGCAGGCCGGAGAACAGGCGACCTTCGAGGTCGGCGTCAGCGGCTTGGACGCGGACCTGATCAGGCTCCTGGGGCAGCTAAAGTACCGTTACAGCTACGGCGAGAACGTTCTCAAGCATTCCATAGAGGTAGCATTGCTTTCCGGGATGCTGGCCGCCGAGGCAGGCGCGGACGTACAAATCGCCAAGACCGCTGGTCTGCTCCACGACATCGGGAAGGCCCTAACCCACGAGGTGCCCGGCCCCCACGCGGAGATTGGAGCCGACATCGCCACCAAACATGGCATCAACTACAACTCCGTGCGCGGCATCCTGGAACATCACAGCGACGAGCACGAGACTATCGAGTCGTTCTTGGTCGCATCGGCCGACGCCCTCAGCGCCGCCCGCCCGGGAGCGCGCAAAGAGTCGGCTGAATTGTACGTGAAGCGGCTGCAAGACCTGGAGAACGTAGCCACCGGCTTTGGCGGCGTGGAAAGGGCTTTCGCCATCGAGGCCGGTCGAGAGGTCCGGGTCATGGTGAAGCCGGAAGACCTGAACGACGTGGAAGCGGCCTCTTTGGCCAGGAATATCGCCAAGAAAGTCGAGGAAGACTTGGTGTTTCCCGGCCAAATCAAGGTCACTGTCATCCGGGAGCTCCGTAACATAGAATACGCCCGGTAGCATAGCCGCCGGCTTCCCAATTCCGGCTATTGGCCGACTGACGCAGGCGCGCGCCTTCAGGGCCGGCTACCGAGAACGGAAGAGGGCCACAAATATCTGGGACTCAAATGGACGGGGGGATCCAGAGCCGGTGTAACCGGAAGATCGGGTCCCCTCCGTGTTAAGGGGCATCCGTTGCGTATATTGATGATCGGCGACGTCATCGGCAAGCCGGGGCGCCGCGCCGTCAAACACCTGCTCCCGGAGATGCGCTCCGAGCACGGGATAGACATGGTAATCGCCAACGGCGAGAACACCGCCGGCGGCTTCGGCCTCACCCTGGACACGGCCAGCGAATTGCTGGACAGCGGGGTGGACATCCTGACGTCGGGCAACCACATCTGGGACCAGAAAGAGATTATTCCCTACATGGATGAGGGCCTTCCGTTGATCAGGCCCGCCAACTATCCCGACGCTCCCGGCCGCGGCAGCCTGGTGCAAGACAACGTTCTGGTAGTCAACCTGATGGGCCGGACGTTTATGCCGGCCTTGGACTGTCCCTTTCGTACTGCCGACCAGATTTTGGAACAGGCCGCGGGCCCTGAACGGCCGCCGGTGGTTATCGTGGACTTTCATGCCGAGGCAACGTCGGAGAAGCAGGCCATGGGCTGGTACCTGGACGGCAGGGCCAGCGGCGTGGTCGGCACCCACACCCACGTGGGTACGGTGGACTGCCGGGTGCTGCCCAACGGCACCGCCTACGTCAGCGACGTTGGAATGACCGGGCCCACTAACTCGGTCATTGGCAGCGAGACAGAGGCTGTGCTGCAGCGATTCCTGACCGGCCTGCCCCAAAGGCTGCCCGTGGCCGACGGGCCGGTGGCGTTGAACTCTGTGCTGCTGGAAATCGAGGAAGACACGGGGAAGGCGTTGTCCATAGAACGCCTGGACGTGACGCTCAACTAGCATGTCAGCGACAGTGGACCTGCACCTGCACACCACGGCCTCCGACGGCCGTCTGTCCCCCACGGAACTGGTTAGACTGGCTGCAGACTTGGGACTGAGGCAGATTGCCATCTCGGACCACGATACGACCGAGGGCCTGGATGAGGTGTTTCAGGAAGCCCACTCGCATTCCGGGCTCAGCATCATTCCGGCAATAGAGTTGAGCACCGACATACCGGGCGATGAAATCCACATGCTGGGTTACTTCATCCAATACCAGGATGAGGCATTCCAGGAAGTCCTGCGCGGGTTTCGAGAGGGGAGGATAGACCGGGCCCGGCTGATGGTAGAGAAGCTGGCCGGGCTGGGGATGCAGTTGGAGTGGGATCGGGTCCAGGAAATAGCCGGCGACGGCGCAGTCGGCCGTCCCCACATTGCTCTTGCCATGGTGGAGAAGGGTTACTGCAAGGAGCCCAACGACGCTTTCCCTGAGTACCTGGGACGGGACGGACTGGCCTACGTCGAACGGGCGAAGTTGACTCCCTCAGAGGCGATCGAACTGTTGAGGGGCGCCGGCGGGGCACCGGTGCTAGCCCACCCGGCCTACCTGTCCAACCTGGAGTCTCACCTTCCCGGGTTGAAAGCCGCCGGTCTGGCTGGCATGGAGGTCCATTACGCCAAGTTCACCCCGGAGCAGGTGGAATACCTGGGGCGCCTGGCTGCCGAGTATGACCTGATTCCCTGCGGCGGCAGCGATTACCACGGGTTGGGCAACTCGGACGACGCTCTGCCCGGCGCCAACGGCCCTCCTCCAGGCACGGTGGAGCGGCTGGAGGAAGCTGCCAAGGCAACCGCGTCGAGCAACCGGAGCTAACCAGATCCAGGGCGGGCTGCACTGATGGAAATCGCGGGGTTGTACGTCCTGGCGTATCTCCTGGGCGGAGTACCCACCGCCTTTGTCCTGGGGAAGCTGGTCAAGGGCGTGGACATCCGCGGCTACGGCAGTGGGAACGTGGGCGGCTCCAACGTGTTCTACCACGTAGGCAAGCGCTGGGGGGTGCTTGTTGCAGTACTAGAGATCGTGGTCAAAGGCGCGCTGCCGGTGTACATCGGGCAATACGCGCTGGGGCTGGACCGCTCTTCGCCTCTCCTCGTTGGAGTCCCATTGTTGGCAGTTGCCGGCCACAATTGGTCTCCATACCTGAAGTTTCAAGGCGGTCGGGGTGTCGGCGTGGTCGTTGGCACCCTGTTTGCCATGTCGCCATGGTTGTTTCTGGCATTTATGGCGGTGGGATTACCAGGGTGGGCGGTGACTCGCAGCATGGGCGTATGGGTGCTGATCACGCTGACGTTGCTGCCGCTCTGGGCGGTGCTGCTTGCCGTTCTGCGCGACGAGCCGACTGTGTTAAGCTTTTATTGCGTGGGATTGCTGGGGTTGGTCGTGGCCAAGCGGCTGCTTTCCAACTGGACGCCCTTGCCGGAGGGGTCGCGCAAGCGCAGGGTCTTGTTCAACCGGCTGTTCAGGGACAGGGATGTGGACGACCGCGCAGAATGGGTGCACCGGATTCCCAGGAGTAGCGAGTAGAGTAGCGGTCTAGGCCAAGGGATATGGACCAATCAGGGCAGAGAGAGCAAGAACGAACCGGGACCGGCTACTGCCACTGGCACCCGGCGGCTGAGACCGGCCTGTATTGCAGCCAGTGCGGCAAGCATATCTGCACCCAGTGCATGGTGCAGGCGGCGGTGGGCATCCGTTGCCGGGAGTGCGGCAAGGCGGTGCCGTTGCCGACGTTCGACGTTACGCCCTCCTACTATGCCAGGGCGATAGGCGTTGCGGTTGCGGGAGGCATAGCCGGCGGGCTGCTGTGGGCCCTGTTCAACGCTGTATTTGGCGGGATTCCCTTTCTTCCTTCCCTGGCTACGATTGCCGTCGGCTACGGGCTTGGAGAGCTAATCAGCCTGGCCGTCAACCGCAAGCGAGGGTCAGGACTGGCCTGGATTGCAGGCGGATCCGTGGCCCTGGCCTTCATCATTAGTTGGAGCATTAACCCGTTCCCGCTGAGCGTCTTCTCGTTCTTGTTCCTGGGGATCGGGGTCTACAGCGCGGTGATGCGGGTTCGCTAACTCCCGCCACAGCAGGCTGACCACATTGGATATTGTGGACCCATCGAAGCCGCGGCGCTGCAGATGACGCCAGACTTTGGTCCGGAACGCGGGATAGTCGCAGTCGTTCAAACGCTGGGCCAGGCGTAGGGCGGCGCGGTAGGCGTTGCCGGCGGCGTCATAGCCGGCCAAGGCTTCCTGGACAATCTCCCTCTCCACGCCCTTGCGTAGAAGCTCGCGTTCCAAGGCCCTTCGGCTGCGGGGACGATGCTCCTCCCGGCTGCGACGCCACTCCAGGGCGAAGGCGGCGTCGTCCAGGTAGCCCTGGTCTACAAGCCGTACAAGCGCCTGCTCTACGACCGGCGAGGGGTAGCTTTTCTCCAACCGGCGTTGAAGTTCGGCCCTGCTCCGGGCGCGGTAAGAAAGCAGGCGTAGAGCGTCTTGCCTGGCCTTGTTCAGGGAAGGTCCGATGGCGGGTCTTGGGGCATCTGTCAGCGATGGCCGGATTGGACTGGGGGAATCGGCAACCTCGTCCCATTCACCACTCTGCACTTGCCAACACCCCGCCAATCCGGCCAAACCGCTCAAGATGGTATGCGCTCCCATAGGCCATTACCGGGCCCGTGGAGACGCTAACCCAATGGTGGAATTATTCAGTCGAGTTCGGAAGCCCCGGCTACCATGCTGCCGGCGCCATCCTGCTCGGGCTCGGCAGGGCCTTGGTCCGGCTCTTCCGCGCCGGACAACGTCCCCCGCACTCGCCCTTCGATGGAATCGGCAATCTCCGGGTGATGAGTCAGGAAGTCCTTGGAGTTCTCCCGTCCCTGGCCCAGCTTGGTCTCGCCGTAGGAGTAGAAGGCGCCGGACTTCTTGACGATCCCCTGGGCCACACCCAGGTCCAGAAGGCCGCCCATCTTGCTGATTCCCCGGCTGAACATGATGTCAAACTCGGCCACGCGGAAGGGAGCGGCGACCTTGTTTTTGACGATGCGGGCCCTTACCCGGTTGCCGACAATCTCTGCGCCCTGCTTTATGGCTTCGACGCGGCGCAGGTCTATGCGCACCGAACTGTAGAACTTGAGGGCCCGGCCTCCGGGGGTCACCTCCGGGCTTCCGTAGGAAATGCCGATTTTTTCCCGCAACTGGTTGATGAATATGACCGCGGTGCGGGAGCGGTGAATGGTGGAGGTGAGCTTCCGCAGGGCCTGGGACATCAGCCTCGCTTGCAGTCCCACGTGGGTGTCGCCCATATCCCCTTCGATCTCGGCCTGGGGCACCAGGGCGGCGACGCTGTCGATGACTATCGCGTCCACCGCGCCGCTGCGGACCAACTGCTCTGTGATATCCATGGCCTGCTCGGCGCTGTCGGGCTGGGCGATAAGAAGCTGCTCGGCGTCGAGGCCGCAATTGGCGGCGTAACCGGGGTCGAGGGCATGCTCCACGTCGACGTAGGCGGCGGTCCCGCCCGCTTTCTGGGTTTCCGCCATTACGTGGATTGCCAAAGTGGACTTGCCGGCGGACTCTGCGCCGAAGATTTCGGTGACCCTCCCCCTGGGGATGCCGCCAATGCCCAGGGCCATGTCCAGGGCCAGGGAACCGGTGGGAATGGCGTCGCCGGCCATTTGGTCGCTCATTTCCCCCAACCGCATCACGGCCCCCCTGCCGTAGTCCTTTTCAATGCGGCCCAAGGCGATTTCCAACGCTGTCTGCTTGTCTTGTTCCATAACTATCCTCCTCACATCATCAGTCTCGTTGGCTCATGACAGCATCCTAGCACAGCCGCGTGGGAGCGGCCAATGGGGGTTCTGTCATCAAAATTCGACCGGATGGGTCGAGGGACAGGGAAAGGGGGCGCGGGGGAATGGGCGGGTCTAACTGACCCGGGCTAGAAGTCTCAATAGCCGCCTTTGAAGCCCACGGTCACCTGGCCGTTTTCGACGATGACCGGCGTGAGCCGCTGCCCGCCGGTGAGTTGCTCCAATTCAGGGACTTTGTCCGTCTGCTTGGAGACATCTATCTCGACGTATTCGATTTTCCGCTGGCGGTAGTCCATCTTGGCGGCGGCCGAGAAGGCGCAGTCTGGATGGGTGTAGATTAAGACCGGGACTTGGTTCTCTTCCGTCACAACGCATTCCTCCGGCGGTCCTGCTGTATGGTCTGATTGTACTGGTTAACTGTTTTCCGTGGTAGCCGTTCCCAAGTCCGGTTCTTCGGCAAAGTCCAGGTCTGCGGCCAGCGAGTCCTGTTCTTGCAGGTCGTCGCCTTTACGCCTGGGAAAAACAAGGCTATGAAAGAGCACCAAGAGACCCAGGGCCGTTAGTCCCATGACAACGCCCAGGTCTGCTTGGTAAAACCGGCCCGCGGCCAGGATGACCATGAAGCAGACGGCCAGCGCGGCGGGCCCGCGCAGGGATGACCGCCACAGCAGCAGCAGAACGCAAGCGCCGGCTATAGCGCCCAAGACCGTCAAGACCGGCTCCAGGGTCACGGCGACTCCCATCAGCGCAGCCATGCCGTCGCCGCCCCTGAAACGGGAAAAGACCGAGTTCCAGTGGCCCAGCACGCAGGCTCCCCCTACGGCCAGGACCAGCGGCCACGGCAGGCCCAGGTACTGGGCGAATAGCACGGCGGCCGAGGCTTTGGCCACGTCGCCCACCAGTACGGCTATGCCCACGCGGCGGCCGACATTCCAGAACACGTTGGCGGTGCCGGCGCTGCGGGAGCCGGTGCGGAAGACGTCCACACCCCGGAACTTGCCGGCGAGGAGGGCGAAGGGGATGGACCCCAGCAGATAGCCGGCCAGCGCGGCGGCTATGAACGACGGCAGCAGGGGGAACTCCAACTTATCCGACCCTCTCTAGTCTATGATTTCCAGGCGGGCGTTGCCTGCGGGAAAGTCGGCCCTGAGCTGGACGCCGGCCCGTTCCTCCTGTACCAGGCGCATCTTGCCGGTGGGGTCGTCGCCCCAGCCCCGGGTCAGGCCCTCGACCAGGGTCTGCTCGGCCAGGTTGGCCAGGGGCATGGGGACGTTGTACTCCCGGCCCAGCTCCGTGGCCAGGCCCACGTCTTTGCGGACGAGCCTGATGGAGAAGAAGCCCCGTTCCCAATCGGGCTCGAAGTTGCCGCTGAACCAGGTATTGGGCAACTGGTGAATCCCGGCGGCTCCTCGGCCGAATGCGCCCCGGCGCACGGTCTCCCACAGGGGCTTGACGTCGACTCCGGCCTTGGCGCCAAGGGTGAAGCATTCGGAGATGGCCTGGCTGGTCACCGCCACGATGCAGTTGTGCATCAGCTTGCACACCGAGCCGGAGCCGATGCCGCCGCAATAGACGACGTTGTCGCCGAAGTCGTCCAGCGCCGGCTTGACCCTGTCGTAAACGGCCTCGTCGCCGCCGACCATGATGGCCAGCCTGCCGCTGCGGGCGCCGGCGACCCCGCCGCTGACCGGTGCGTCCAGCATGTCCACCCCGTGGGCTTTGAACACATCGTGGATCCGGCGCACCAGGCTTACCGAGTTGCTGCTGAGGTCTATGTAGACCGCGCCGGGGCGGGAGCCTTCCAGCACGCCCCCCTCACCCAGGGCGACGGCTTCCACTTCCAACGGCCCGGGCAGGGAGGTGAATGTGACTTCACTGGCCTCGGCGACCTCGCGAGGGGAATCGGCCCACTTGGCGCCCTGCTCCAGGAGGGGAGTGGCCCTCTCGCGGACCAGTTCGTGGATGGTGAGGGTGTGTCCGGCCCTGAGCAGGTTGTTGGCCATTCCGGCGCCCATGTTGCCTACTCCGATGAATCCGATGTCCATGTTGGATCTCCTTTGCGTTGCTCTAAGTGTTAGTTGCGCCAGGGCAGGCCCTCGGTGGCTTTGAGGAATTGGTTGACCAGGCCGGGGCTGGCGGCGATGACGCTGGGGGAGTGGAGGCCGGCGGGCTGCCCTTGCCTGTCTACCACGGCCCCGCCGGCTTCCCGGGTCAACACCAAGCCGGCGGCGATGTCCCAGGGCGCCAGCGAGTGGTGGAAGTACAGATCAAGACGTCCGGCGGCGGCATAGGCCAGGCCCAAGGCGGCCGACCCCATCAGCCGCATGGTCAGTATTCCCGGCCAGAGGGAGCGAATAAGGTCGATGGCCTGGCCGGCCCTCTCGTCGACGTAGCCCAGGTCGCAGCCCAGCAGGGACTGGGGCAGTTCTGAAGTCTTGGAAACGGAGATGGGTTGCCCGTTGAGGAAAGCGCCGCAGCCCAGTTGGGCGGAGAATAGTTCTTCGCGGACGGGGTCGTAGGTGACGCCGAGCGCCGGCGTTTCCCCGTGCATCAAGGCCACTACGGTGGAGAAATGGGGAATGCCCTGGGCGTAGTTGCGGGTGCCGTCCAGGGGGTCCACTACCCAGGTGTAGGGAGACGAAGCCTGGACAGACCCGGACTCTTCGGCGAGGATGCCAAATCCGGGATAGGCCTCGGTGAGGACCTTGAGCACCGCCTTCTCAGCGGCGAAGTCGACGTCGGTGACGATGTCGTTGCGGCCCTTGAAGGAAATCTCGCGTTGGGAGTCCCACCCGGCGCGGATGACTTCGCCGGCGGCCTGGGCCGCTTCCAAGGCAACGTCCATGGCGCTGCGGCCGGCTTCAGAGCAAGGGAGTGTGTCTTTAGGCGTTCTGGTCACGTTCTTCCGCGGGTCAACCCGCCTTATTATACGCCTTAGGTGCGTTGGGGGTGGGTACCGCAGGGAGATCTGCGGGAAGGATCACAAGGCCGAATACTGTGGCCCAAGTGAGCAGAGCACCCGGGAGATGCTGGAAATTTTAGATCCCCTCTTATTCTCTCCCACATCCTCCCGCTCAAGGAGTCACTGTCGGTTCCTCACTCTGCACTTCTCCCGGGGCCCTCGGCAGCCGACGCGGGGCTCGGTGAAGATGCAGGTGGGGTTCCTTGCGTCCTATCCCAGGTAGCGCCGGAGCTACTCATCCAGCAGGCCGTTTCGCACAGCCCAAACCACCAATTCCTGCTTCGTCGCGACTCCCAGCTTGTCCTGGATGCCGTAGATGGCGTTTCGGATCGTCACCGGCTGGTTGCCTCTGACTTCCGCGATCCTCGCATACGACAGCCCTTGGGCAAAGAGGGCAAGGATCTCCCGCTCCCTCTGCGTAAGCCCGCCTAGGTCGGATTTCTTCTTTCGCTGAGTTGATGCACGTATCTCGGCAAATACACGCCTGATCGCGTCGGTAGGTATGCGGTACTCGCCACCCGCAACGCCGCGTACGGTGCGCAGCAATTCCTCTTTTCCCGAATACTTCTGAAGGTATCCCGCTGCGCCCGCTGCTATAGCCTCGATTACAGCATCCTCTTCCGTTGCGGCCGTGAGGATCAACACCCTCGTGTCGGGCAGCGCCTCAGTGATCTCACGGCACGCGTCGATGCCGTTCTTGAGGGGCATCATCACGTCCATGACTATTACGTCGGGTTTGAGCTCCTGGGCTACATTGACCGCCGCCTCGCCGTCTGCGGCCTCACCCACCACCTTGAAGTCGCCGGACCGGTGCAGCACTTCGCGCAGACCGTCACGCATGATCTCGTGGTCGTCCACGAGTATCACCCTGGTCTGTGCGGCCGGCTCCAAGCTAGGCGCCTCCCCGGTAAGCGTCATGCGGAATGGCGCAGGTCACTGTCGTCCCGCGTCCGGTCTCACCCTGGGCCACTTCGAGACGGCCCCCAATGCGCGCGGCGTCCTCTCCCATGTTCCTGAATCCGTGGCCGCGGGTCGCGTAGCCTTCCGGGAGGCCTATGCCATCGTCCGACACGGACATTCGGAGGCCATCATCCTCGAATCTCAGTGAGACCGTGACCTTTTCTGCGTGTGCGTGCCGGAACGCGTTCGTCATGGCGTTGTGAGCTATCGAGAAGAGCAGCCTCCGGGTCACAGTGGGAAGCGGAGGCTCTCTGCCTGACTGGACCAACTCCGCGGGAATCGACGTGATCTTTGAGAACGTCGAGGCATGGGACCGAAGCACCCGGCTCAACTGCCGTCCCTCGAAGATGGGGCCTACGTCGATGGGGTGCCGTAGCTCCCACATAGTCGACTTCGAGAGCGCATGTGTGGCAGACAGCTTGGCTAGGAGATCATAGCGGTCCTCGCCATCCCGGGCGCCTGCAAGCTCAATGGCGGTCTCAATGCCCAAGCCGATCATGTAGGCGGACTGGGCGATGGTGTCATGTATGGTCTGCGAGAGTTCTATCCTCTCCCGCTGAAGCTCCCTTTCCCGTTCCACAGCCTCTCTCCTTCTGGCGCGCTCGAACCTGGAAACCAAGCTGACTGCGACGACGACCGCGTACATGGTTACGATCCTGGTGAACAGGACCTTCTCTTCCTTGATATCGAAGTCGACCCCCGGCTCCAGCATCAGGCTCAGTAGTGCATAGGCAACGGCGACCGTGGTGGCCCAGGCGAAGCTGAACCTGAAGGACGTGAACACTACTGCGAACACGGCGAGGGTGGGGTAGTACAGCACGAAGAAGGTGTTCTGAAACCCGTTGCCCGAGACTATGATGCCTGCCGTAATCATCGCTGCGTCCAGCACGCCAAGAGCCAGCGCCCAGCGCCACGTGATCGGTCGGTTCGACTCGATGCGGTAGTGGACGTAGGCGTTGAAGACCAAGACCAACACAGCCAGCACCGTGGTTGGTATGTAGGCCGGGTGCGCGAAGTTGGGCCGGTAGTTGAACTGCAAAAACCAGGCTATCAGGAGAAACCATCGCACCCATACCGAAATCCTAACCCTGTACAGCAGGCCAATCGGGTCAGCCCGTTCCGACGCCCGATGAGACTCCGCAACATCGTCCTGCCATGTGGCCTGAGACTTCAAGCCTTTACTCCTATAGCGTAGCCCGCTCAGCGGCATCGGCAAGGTTCAATTGTACCGCAAGGAGATAGGTGCAAAGGTATCGCCTTAGGTTCGGTTCAGCCGAACCTTGCGGCGTTAACGGGAGGGAAGTTAATGTCTATATGATAATCTCTTATAGGGAAGTTAATGTCGAGATGGTCATCTCTTATGGGAGACGAAAATGTCAAAGTCAATGGCGATAGTGGCTGTACTGGGCGCGATGCTCCTAGTCATGGCGCTGACCGGGTGTTCCGATGAGCCAGATCCCACGCCGACCCCGACACCCACAAGCACGTCAACGCCCGCGCCGGCGAGCACACCTGCACCAGAGGTAAAGTCTACGCCAACAGCCACACCTACACCAGAGGTAACGTCTACGCCAACAGTCACACCTGCACCGGAGGCATCGCCCACGCCGGCGTCTACACCTGCACCGGAGGCGTCGCCTACTCCTGTCGTGGTAGTACCTACAGAGACACCTGAGCCTATAGAACACGGCAACGCTAGAGCCATCGCCACCGAGTTAGAGGTAGGGGCATCTGTAGCCGGCGCCGTGGACTACGAGGACGACGTTGACTACTTCCGCTTTACCGCCCAGGCGGGCCAGCTCTATCAGATAGACGTCGCCCTGGACACCCTGGATGACTCGTACCTGGAACTCCGGGACGCCGACGACTGGTATCTGGCGGACAACGACGACTTCGGAGACTCCCTGGCCTCCCGCATCGTCTGGGCGGCCCCGGAATCAGGAGACGTCTACGTCGTGGTGAGCGCCGGCTGGGAGTCTGGGACCGGCACCGGCAGCTACACCCTGACCGTCGCCCTTTCCGACATCGCCGACGATCATGGCAACAGCTTTGGAGACGCCACCGGCATACAAGTGGGTCAAGCCTCAGCCGGCGCCGTGGACTACGAGGGCGACGTAGACTACTTCCGCTTCACCGCCCAGGCAGGCCAGCTCTATCAGATAGACGTCGCCCTGGACACCCTGGATGACTCGTACCTGGAACTCCGGGACGCCGACGACTGGTATCTGGCGGACAACGACGACTTCGGGGACTCCCTGGCCTCGCGCATCGTCTGGGCGGCCCCGGAATCAGGAGACGTCTACGTCGTGGTGAGCGCCGGCTGGGGGTCTGGGACCGGCACCGGCAGCTACACCCTGACCGTCGCCCTTTCCGACATCGCCGACGATCATGGCAACAGCTTTGGAGACGCCACCGGCATACAAGTGGGTCAAGCCTCAGCCGGCGCCGTGGACTACGAGGGCGACGTAGACTACTTCCGCTTCACGGCCCAGGCAGGCCAGCTCTATCAGATAGACGTCGCCCTGGACACCCTGGATGACTCGTACCTGGGACTCCTCCGGGACGCCGACGACTGGTATCTGGCGGGCAACGACGACTTCGGGGACTCCCTGGCCTCCCGCATCGTCTGGGCGGCCCCGGAATCAGGAGACGTCTACGTCGTGGTGAGCGCCGGCTGGGAGTCTGGGACCGGCAGCTACACCCTGACCGTCGCCCTTTCCGACATCGTCGACGATCATGGCAACAGCTTTGGAGACGCCACCGGCATACAAGTGGGTCAAGCCTCAGCCGGCGCCGTGGACTACGAGGGCGACGTAGACTACTTCCGCTTCACGGTCCAGGCAGGCCAGCTCTATCAGATAGACGTCGCCCTGGACACCCTGGATGACTCGTACCTGGAACTCCGACGGGACGCCGACGACTGGGAACTGGCGTACAACGACGACTTCGGAGACTCCTTGGCCTCGCGCATCGTCTGGGCGGCCCCGGAATCAGGAGACGTCTACGTCGTGGTCAGCGGCTTCGACGGCGAGGGCAGCTACACGCTGACGGTGACTCTTTCCGACATCGTCGATGACCACGGCAACTACACGGGGAGCGCCACCGGCATACAGGTGGGTCAAGCCACAGCTGGCGCCGTGGACTACGAGGGCGACGTGGACTACTTCCGCTTCACCGCCCAGGCAGACCAGATCTATCAGATAGACGTCGCCCTGGACACCCTGGATGACTCGTACCTGGAACTCCGACGGGACGCCGACGACTGGTATCTGGCGGACAACGACGACTTCGGGGACTCCCTGGCTTCCCGCATCGTCTGGACGGCCCCGGAATCAGGAGACGTCTACGTCGTGGTCAGCGGCTTCGACGGCGAGGGCAGCTACACCCTGACCATTACAGTTCAGTAGGGTGAAGCGCCTTCGGCAGACGGGGCGACCGGCTGGGACTCTTCGGCCAGGACGCCGAAGGCGGGAAAGGCGGCGGAGAGAAGCTCCAGCACGGCCTTCTCGGCGGCGAGGTCGACGTCGGTGACGATGTCTTTACGTCCTTTGAAAGCGATTTGCCGTTGGGAGTCCCACCCGGCGCGGATGATGTCGCCGGCGGCTTGGGCCGCTTCCAGGGCAACGTCCATGGCGCTGCGGCCGGATGTGGTGACGGGAAGAACGTCTTGGGAGGTGTCAGTCATGTCAGTCGCCAAGTCTGGGTCAACCTCCCGTATTATACTGCCTTATGCGCTTTGGAGGACGGCGCGGCGCAGGTGGGCGGACGCTAGGCGCGGGCCCGCCGCCATTCACGACGAGGCGGCGGCCTGGAGCCGGAGGCCCAAGGCGCGCACCACCTTCAACACGGTGGCAAACTCAGGGTTGCCTTCCGCTGACAGCGACTTGTAGAGGCTCTCCCTACCCAAGCCGGTCTCCCTTGCCACCTCCGCCATCCTGTGGGCGCGGGCGATGTCCCTCAGGGCCGCCATTATCAGGCCCAGGTCGCCCTCCTCCAAGGCGACGTTCAGATATGCCGCCATGTCCTCCTCTGTTTCCAGATGTTCCGCCGGGTCCCATGGCCTTGTACGCGTCTTTGCCATAGCCGCCTCCTAGAGTCCTCTTGCCAGTTCAAGCGCTCTTTGTATGTCCCGCTCCTGGCTGTCCTTGTCGCCCCCAGCCGGTAGGACAACCAGGGCCTCCCCTCGCCGCGCGTAGTACACCCGGTAGCCGGGGCCGTGGTCAATGCGAATCTCAGACACCCCTTCGCCCACCGGCCTGACGTCTCCCGGATTCCCCAGGGACAGCCGCCGGATGCGGCTGTCTATTCGCGCCCTGGCCTCCCTGTCACGAAGCCGCCTGAACCAACGGGCGTAGACCTCGGTTTGGCGAACCTCCACCATTAGCTTATTGTAGCCTACAGGATACCTGGAGCGCAAGGGGATGGGCGCTCTTCGCGCGCAGGGGCGCCCCTGGTGGGCGCCCTGGACGATGCACCCCATAACCGTCATACCGGCGAAAGCCGGTATCCAGTCCCCGCGCATTTCTGGATTGCGGCTCGGGGACTTCCGTAACATACAAATGGCGGGTTGGGGGCGGCCCTTCGACGGCGCTCAGGGTGAGCGGAAGGGGGCACGGGTGGGGGCCGGCCCTTCGACGGCGCTCAGGGCGAACGGGTTGGGGTGGACCCGTTCGTGGTGAGCTTGTCGAACCAGACGAACGGGCGGGGCAGTAGCTAGGCCAGGCCCTTCGAGAGCCTCAGGCCAGGCCCATTTTTTGGTAGACCTCTTCCAGGGTTGCGCGGGCGATGGCTTGGGCCTTTTTGGCGCCGTCGTCCAGCACGTCCCGGACGAAGTCGGGCTGGGCTTCGTATTCTCTCCGCCGCTCCCTGAATGGGGCCATGTAGTCGTTGATGCTGGCGGCCAGGTGGCGTTTGCAGTCGACGCACCCTCGCTGGGCGGTGGTGCACTCCTCATGCACTACGGCTACCTCGGCGGCAGGGCTGAAGGTGTTGTGCAGGGAGTAAACGTTGCAGACCTCGGGGCGGCCAGGCATGTCGCGGCGGACTCTTTGGGGGTCGGTAAAAGCGGTGGCGACCTGGCGCTGCGTCTCTTCCGGGGTTGCGGCCAGCTCGAGATGGTTGTCCAGGGACTTGCTCATCTTCTGCTGCCCGTCCAAGCCCAGGATTAGTGCATCTTCGGTGAGCTTTGCCTGGGGCTCGGGGAAGGTGTCCCCGAAACGGCCGTTGAAGCGGCGGACGATCTCCCGGGCCAGCTCCAGGTGAGGCACCTGGTCCCGGCCCACGGGTACGGTGTCGGCCTTGTAGAGGATGATGTCGGCGGTCTGGAGCACGGGATACCCCACCAAGCCGTAGTTGACGGTCTCCTCGTTCTCGTCCATCTGCCGGACCTTCTCCTTGAAGGTGGGGACCCGCAGGAGCCACCCCAGGGGAGTGACCATGCTGAGCAGGGTGTGGAGAGTCATTACCTCCGGCACCCGCGACTGGACGAAGACGATGGACTGGTCGGGGTCGATTCCGGCGGCCAGCCAGTCCAGCAGCATGTCGTGGATGTTGGGCTGGATTTCGGCCGTCTCCCCGGGGTTGTCGACGGTGGTAAGGGCGTGGATGTCCACGGCGCAGTAGATACACCGGTAGTCCTGCTGGAGCGCGACCCAGTTCTGCAGGGCGCCCAGGTAGTTGCCCAGGTGCAGCCGACCGGAGGGCCGCATGCCGGAGAAGATGACGCCCTTGGAGTTGTTGGGGGGTTCGCGGGTAGAAGGCATGGTCAGTCTCTTGCCTCCGGAGACCTTTGCGTAACCGTCATTCCGGCACCCGAGCCGAAATCCAGGGGTGGGGGGATGACGATGGGCGGGAAAGAGCGGCCAGGCTGGAGCCGAGGGGTTTTAGATTCCTCGCTGCGCTCGGAATGACAGGAGGGGGCGATGGAATGACGGGTTGTTTGGAGGAGTGGCAGCAACGCGCGCTGTGACTATTGCCCGGGGTCGGAGTCCAGGCGTTGGCCTAACTCGGAAAGGAACTGCTCAATTTCAGGGGACAGGGTAGCCGTGGGGGCGGACCTCTCGGAGGCGGACCTGGAGGAGTCCACTCGAGAGTCGTAGTAGGCTTCCATCTGCTGGATGACGTCCTTGAGCTCGGAGTTGCGCTCCAGGCTGGCGTTCAGCTCCCGGTATTGACGCTGGCCCCGCCGCATTGGAGCCAGGTCTGCGGGAATATTGTCGTAGACGGCGGAAAGGGCCTCGATCATCTTTGAGGCGCCGGCGTAGTCTTCCTCCAGCCGGACGTAGTGGGGAAGGTGCACCATGAAGCCGATGGCCTCGATACCGAGGGCGTCGATGCCCTCGGACAGCAAGTTCATTATGGTTGTGGGACCCTGGTATGTACTGGACCCCAACTTTAGGTTGGGAACATCCCTGCTGGGCTGCACCTGCCCCAGGGTGCCGGAGACCATCAAGGGCCTGGTATGCGGCACGGCGTCGTACATGGCGCCGATGCGGCAGTAGCGCTTCACGTCGAAGTGCTTGATAACTTCCAGCAGGGAATCGACGTAGTCTTCCCCGTTGGAGTGGGGCTCGAGCAGGTGGAAGAACAGGAAGTCGGGCCCTTCTTCCGTCTTGGCGTAGCGGATGATGGTGTTTGGAATAGTGAATTCCCTCTTTCCATCCGCCAAGCGCACGGTAGGCCGGTACCTTGTGAAGTCGAAGAACTCCCCCGGACGGGAGAGGCGACCCAACTCATTGGATACCAGGAACCGCTCCAGACGGTTAAGGGTCAGAGTGCCCACGCTGCCGACGTCCACCCATGGCCGGACCATGGCGAACACATGGGGCTCCCGGAACTCGGGCGCGGGGTCATGGATATCGAAGGCCCCCACTCTCATGGCCCTATGTTGCCAGAAACGGCAGGACAATTCAACTTTGGCAACCGCCGGGCCGCGCCTGGAGGGGGTTGCCGGTGGATCCCCTGCTAACGGCGGCGAACAGACCGCCGGGACTACTTTCTCCTGGCGGCCCGAGGCGACCTGGCCTTTTCCACCTGCTCCATCACAAAGTGGGCGACGTCGCGGTACAACGGCTCGTCCAGGTTGCAACCCTGCAGCAAGTTGACCTCCGGATGCAAGTCGTCCATTAGCTGCTTGACCCGGGACTCTCCATGACGGCCGGCCAGGACGAAAGCTATGCCCCGATGGTCGCGGGCGTTGGCATCGTCTTGCTCTTCGGCCGTTTCCAATTCCTGCTCATACTCCACCCTGTCCGCAACCGACAGCGCCTGGGCAGCTTCTTTGTGGAGATTCTCGATTTGGCGCAGGGTGGTGTACAGTTCGTTGATGGCCCTGGCCGCGGATCCCAACAGTTCGGGCACTCGGGCCTGCTTGTCATTGGCCGTCCCAACGCACTGCCTGGCCTGGTCCATGTGGGACATCCTGACCCGTTCCTGCTCGGCGGACTTGTCCTTCTTGGCCTTTTCGGTGCGCAGGCTAGGGGCTTCGGAAGCCAGGGGTTGCAGCCGGGACACCTCGGTCTCGGCCTGTTCAGCGACCCGCAACCTTTCTTCCAGGGTTTCAGCGTATACACTCGGCATAGTCATCTCCTCCACCGATCTCTGGGTACACCCCCCTCCGGCGGTCAGCCGGGTCCTCTACGGAGTGCACGCGATATGGGATTATCGGCGGGCGGGCAGGTTACGCGCCTGTCCGCCTGTCGATCCACTGGGAATATACCGCAACGTCCGGCAGGCTGCATACGTGTTGCCGCTACCAGTTTTGGTCAATTTTTGCACAAGGCGGGAGTTTTGGCCTATTCTGGAAGCAAGGAATTGACCGATGCGGCAAGCCGCCTTTGTTTACGACGACGCCCTCTCGCGTCACCATCTGCGCAGCGACCACCCCATGCGGCCGGTGCGCTTGCATTACACCTGCGAACTGCTGCGGGCCTACGGCGCTTTCGACCTGGCGGCCTCGGCCATGACGCCGCCCCGGGCTGCAACCGAGGAAGAACTAAAGTGGCTGCACGGCGCCGAATACATTTCGGCGGTGCGGAGCTTCAGCCTGGGCCTGGCCGGGTACGACCCGCGGCGGTTTAATTTCTCGGCCGGCGGCGACAATCCGACGTATCCTGGAATGTACGATGCGGCGGCGCTGAGCACTGGGGCCTCGCTGGCGGCGGCGGAGTTGGTGGCCGACGGCAAGGTCGACGCGGCCTTCAGCATTTCCGGCGGCTTGCACCACGCCGCGCCGGACCACGCTTCGGGGTTCTGCGTGTTCAACGACCCGGCGTTGGCGATACATTACCTGCTGCGCCGGGGGCTGCGGGTGGCCTACGTGGACATCGACGCCCATCACGGCGACGGGGTGCAGGAGGCCTTCTACGACGACGACCGGGTGCTGACCATATCCGTCCACGAGTCGGGGCAATACCTGTTTCCGGGGACGGGATTCGTGCAGGAACTGGGCACGGGCAGGGGCGCCGGGTATTCGGTGAACCTGCCCCTGTACCCGTACACCGGGGACGAGGTCTACCTGGAAAGTTTCCACGCGGTGGTCCCGCCGCTGCTGCGGGCCTTCGCCCCCGACGTGCTGGTGACCCAACTGGGTATCGACAGCTATCACACCGACCCGCTTACCCATCTGCAACTCACCACGCGTGGGTTCGTGGAGGCGGTGGCGACGTTCTCGCAGATGGGCATCCCCTGGCTGGCCCTGGGAGGCGGAGGGTACGACGTGATGGCGGTGGCGAGGGCGTGGACGCTGGCCTACGGGGTCATGCTGGGAGTGGAGTGGCCCGACGCCATCCCGGATTCTTTTGCCCGGCAATATGGAGTTGCCAAGCTGCGGGACTCGACCGCGCCGGAAGCGCCGCAGCACATTGCGCGGGACGCGCGGAGTTACGTGGAGGAGCGGGTAGCCGAGGTGAAGGAGAAGGTGTTTCCCGCGCACGGGCTGGAGGGTTAGGCCCTTCGAGAGCCTCATGGTGAACGGGTGGGGGGCGCTGATGATCCTTGACGCCGGCTGTCCGTTCGCCCTGAGGGAAATTGAAGGGCGAACGGATAGCCGGCGTTGCAGCCAGCGCGGTGTGTGACGCCGGAGTCGGTCTACCGCTGAAAAATAGTCCGGCGCAGCAATTCGTTTAGCCGGGTCTGCCAGCCGGGGCCGGTGGACCGGAGATGGGCTGTTATGTCCGCGTCCAGCCTCAGTGTTATTCGCTCTTTGACCGGAGCCTTCTGTTTGCCGCGCCTCCGTAGTGAATACTCGACCAACTCAGGATGTACCTCCGCGGCGGGCCGGGCGCGGGCGAACCAATCGTCGTCCAACTCCGGCGCGTCGGGGTCCAGGGCGATGCCCCTGTTGATCTCCAACTCTTCCTCAGGAGTTGGGCTGATGTGAGTGGGCTTAAGCTTGGGCATATTGCCTAATCTCCCTGGAATTGGCCTTGCGCAGGCTGATAATGCGGCACTTGCCGCCCCGCATGGTATAGACCACGTAGTGCAGCCGGTCGCCGATGTATCCCAAGGCAACATAGCGGGCTTCTCCGCGCCGGGGACTTGGCGAGATGGCGGCGGTCTGCCACTCGAATATCTCCATGTCCAAGAAGTCGACGCCGTTATGCTTCGCTAGGTTGTCTTGGCGCTTGGCCTCATCCCATTCGTACTCGATGCCCTTATTGTACAGACAATATCATGCTTTGTCAGGTCTGTCTGTCAGCCCAACCAAGAGGCAATGACTGAATTATGCCGAGGCGGCCCTCTCCTCGTCGTCGTACTCTTCAGGCATAACTACGAACTCGGGGTACGCCTCGATGTGCAGTTCGACGACATCCTGGCCCAGGCGTTCCGCTTCGGGCGACACCCTCAGACCCAGCGTCCGGTCCAATGCCAGCCAGATGAGGCCCGAGGCAGCGAACACGAAGGCCCCGATAGCGGCTATGCCCATTAGCTGTATGTCCCACTCGCCGCCCGCGGCGATGCACACCGCCAGCGTGCCCCAGATGCCGGCGAACAGGTGGGCGGGAATGGCCCCTACTACGTCGTCGAGCTTGACCATTTCCAGCAACTTCAGGCCCCCGGTGCACAGCAAGCCGCCGATGGCCCCGATGATGACCGCCCAGTAGTGGTCCACGATGTCGGGCCCGGCGGTGATGGAGACCAGCCCGGCGATGGCGCCGTTGAGGCCGGCGAAAAGGTCTATGCGGCCCAGGAGGGGACGGGATATGGCGAGAGCGGCCATCACTCCGGCCGCCGCCGCCAGGTTGGTGTTGACCAGCACGTGGCTCATGGACACCGCGTCCAGCGCGCTGCCCAGGGCCAGTTGGGACCCGCCGTTGAAGCCGAACCAGCCAAGCCAGAGGATGAACACCCCCAGGGTCACCAGCAGCACGTTGGACGGCGGAGTGGGTCGTACTGACCCGTCGCGCCGGAACTTGCCCAGCCGCGGCCCGATAATCAACACGCCGGCCAGCGCCGCCCAGCCGCCGGTGCTATGGACGATGGTGGAGCCGGCAAAGTCCTGGAATCCCTGCTCGGCCAGCCAGCCGCCGCCCCAGGTCCAGGCTCCGACTATGGGATAAATGACTGCGGTAAGGGCCAGGGTGAACACGAAAAACATCCACATTTTGACCCTTTCGGCGATGGCGCCGGACACTATCGACGCCGCGGTGGCCACGAAGACCATCTGGAAGAACCAGTCGGACATGGAGGAATAGCCGCCCTTTACGACGTCGGCCACCTTCTCCGCCTGGCCGCCCACCAAGGCGGCCTCGGCGGCGCTAGCTCCGGGCAAGCCGTCGATGGAGCCGATGAAGCCGCCCAGCAAGTCGCCGTACATCAGCTTGTAGCCCAGGAAGAAGTAGGCCAGCCCGGCGATGGAATAGATGCCGATGTTCTTCAGGCAGATCATCGAGGCGTTCTTGGTGCGGACCGCGCCGGACTCCAGCATGGTGAACCCGGCGCACATCCACATCACCAGCGCGCCCCAAATCAGGAAGGCGAAGGTGTTTAAGACGAACTGGGTCTCGTCGTCGACGCCCGCGGCCTGGGCAATGGCCGGGCGGGCGAGGATAGCCCCAATAGTAATGATACCGGCTATCAGCGTAATGGCGATTCGGTTGCGGTTGGCGAGTATGTTCATAGGCCCTCGCAGGATATGAATTAACCCGTTTGCGGGAAATCCGCGGTTGAAGTCCACGGTTGTGGTTCGGCTCTATTTTTCACCAACCCGCCGGGATTTGCAAGGGGTGGGGGCGGGGTTGAAGAGCCAGGAGTTGCGAGACTCCCGCCCCCATCCAGTCATTCCCGCGGAGGCGGGAATCTCGCGCCCTGCCCCCATCCGTTCGCCCTGAGGGAAATCGAAGGGCCTCCAACAGTCCACTGTAGGGGTAGGCCTTGTGCCTACCCTAGCCCCGGCTGTAGAGGGTGCCTACCAGGGACGCCCCACCCGTCATCCTCGCGCAGGCGAGAATCTAAGACCCTTGGCGGCAGCCCGTCTTGAGCAAGCAATCCCCAACCGTTCTCAGTCCCTCATCCGCTCATGGTGAGCTTGTCGAACCATGGAAAGGGTATTTTCAAACGCGCACCCTCGTGGAAGACCCGCCGCATCCCGCCCGTCATACGTCAGAATGCCCTCGAACCCAAGCGCAGTCCTATAAATCGCCATGACATATATGCGATACTCTACCCGGTGCTCAAGTCCCACACCCCTGCGCCCTCCACCATCTACGCCAGTCATGTATCGAACCGAGGAAAATGAAGCCAAAGGCTAAGCAGGACTACTTGGTCGTGCAGAAGGGGGCCAAGCCGGCGAAGCGAGACGGCTGGCGCGAGGTGCCATTCAGTGAAGCAGTGCAAATCAACCCTGCGGTACAACTTGAACGTGGCGCGGTTTACCCCTTCGTAGATATGGCAGCGGTGACTCCCGATTCAAGAAGCACTAGCTCTACTGGGGAGCGAGGCTTCAAGGGCAGCGGCTCCAGGTTCCAAAGCGGCGACACGCTCATGGCTCGCATTACTCCATGCTTGGAGAACGGGAAAATCGCCCGCTATCAGGCCATGGGAGACAAACAGAAGGCTCACGGCTCAACTGAGTTCATAGTCATTCGTGGCCGTTCAGGCGTTACGGATAACGACTTCGCCTACTATCTAACTCAGTGGGAAGAAGTCCGCAACTACGCTATCGGCCAAATGACAGGCACTTCGGGGCGCCAAAGGGTCCCTGTGGATTGCCTAGACCATTTGGAAATCCCCCTCCCACCCCTCCCCGAACAGCAGGCCATCGCCCACATCCTCGGCACGCTGGACGACAAAATAGAGCTAAACCGCCGCATGAACCAGACCCTTGAGGAAATGGCCCGCGCCATCTTCAAGTCCTGGTTCGTAGACTTTGACCCCGTCCGCGCCAAAATGGAAGGCCGCGACGCCGGCCTGCCGCCCGACCTCGCCGCCCTCTTCCCCGACCGCCTAGTGGACTCGGAGCTTGGGCAAATCCCGGAGGGGTGGGCAGTGAAACCGTTGGGGGAAGTGATAGAGATTCACGATAATAAGCGCATTCCCTTGAACAATCGTCAGCGCGCAGAGCGGCAGGGTGCTTATCCTTACTATGGCGCCGCTGGCATCATGGATTACGTTGATGACTATCTCTTTGATGGTGTCTACGTGCTGGTCGGAGAAGATGGCTCAGTTGTTAATGACGAGGGTTATCCAGTAGTGCAATATGTCTGGGGGCAGTTTTGGGTCAACAACCATGCTCATGTACTTCGCGCTAAGCATGGTGTTGGCCTAGAGCAACTCTATTTGTTCCTCAAACAAACCAACATCGTGCCTTATGTGACAGGAGCAGTTCAACCAAAGCTCAGTCAGACGAATCTTTGCTCCGTTCCCTTTTCGCTTCCAAGTCAAGCTGTTAGTTTAGCCTTTGCAGATATAGCGGGCTCACTATTTCAACAAATACGCCGCATAGCCGATGAATCGCACACTTTGGCCGCGCAGCGGGATACGCTACTGCCGAGGTTGGTGAGCGGGGAAATATTCTTACCGTGCCTAAGAGGGGATTAATGCTTACCGACACGCTTACAAGTCTTGCAATCCTGAAGGTGAACATTGATCAAGGTAAAGATTATCTTGACTACCTCCGGCCTTTCATTCTTCAGGTCCTTGTAGAAGAGAAACCAGACGAAATCTCAGATACCGTCATTAGCAACCTGATAAGAGCGCGATTTGGATTGGAAATCCCGGACGGCACTGTTCATATAGTCTTGAGACGCTTATCTAGGGCATATCCAATCAAGAGAGAACGCGGTGTATATCGTATAACAGGCCACATACCTGACCCTGGTATATCAGCCAAGCAAGTGGAAGCAAAGCGCCATGTTGACGCAGTTGTAAATGGGCTGATGGAATTCTCATCTGGCTCGTTGAAGCCCTTCTCTGACAGAGACCGTACTGAAGCATCGATACGCACGTTTCTGGCTAATTTCAATGTATCGTGTTTGCGTGCCTACCGGAGGGGAACAGCAATTCCAGACCTCACCGACCAACAAGATACCGATATCGTACTGGTCAGTAAGTACGCCATACATCTCCAGAAAACCAATCCAGAGAGGTTTGACAGTTTTATGATCATGGTGCAAGGGCACATGCTCGCTAATGCCCTGCTTTGCCCTGACCTAAGTCATGTGTCCGACCACTATAAGCAAGTAGCATTTTATTTAGATACGCCATTGCTTGTGCAACTCCTCGGTCTTGAAGGTAATGCCAAGCAAGATGCTGTTACACAGCTACTTCGCTTGTTAAAGAACCTGGATGGTAAGGTACAAGCATTTTCTCATTCTCGCGATGAGTTGAGAGGGGTAATCCAAGCCGCCGCGATGAACTTGGAAATCCCTGATGGGAAAAGCCCCGTAGTCATAGAAGCGCGAAGGTCAGGGACTACAAAGTCCGACCTGCTTCTAGTTACAGAGCAAGTAGATAACCACCTTAACAAGGCTGGCATAGAGATAACTACCACTCCTAGATATACTGAGTCTTACCAGATAGACGAACAAACATTCGAAGATATCCTCGCTGACGAGGTTTCCTACTCCAATCCTCGCGCTATGCTGAATGACATTAACTCTGTCCGAAGCATCTACGTTCTACGGAAGAACCTATCACCACCTTCACTAGAGAAATCCCGAGCTGTTCTGGTTACGAGCAACACCGGGTTCGCTGATGCGGCATGGAGGTATGAGCAGCAATTCCAGAACAATAGAGGCCCTAGAGAGGTATCAACCGTTATAGGCGATCTCACCTTAGCTAACTTAGCGTGGCTAAAGGCGCCATTGGGAGCTACAACTCTCCCCAGCAGCGAAATAATTGCCTTGGCATACGCTGCTCTTGAACCTTCAAGGACGTTGCTAGACAAATATTTGGCAGAAATTGACCGACTGGAGCAACAAGGTGATATCTCCCCAAGAGACCATCAATTGCTCCGAAGTAGTCCAATGGCGTATGACGAGTTGGTTGCCCTAACTCTAGGCGACGAGACAACTTTGACCGAGGAAACGGTTAAAGAGACTCTGGACCGGATTTCTAGAGAGATCAAGGAAGAGGAAAGTGGAATGCTGGTCGCAGAGCAGAGTGCGCATCGGATAACCCAAGAGAAACTGAAAGAATCGCTTCAATTCAACAGAGACGTCCGGGAGCGGATTTACTGGCAATGCCACAGGAGGGCCGCGTTGTGGGCTAATGTAGCCGCTGTTCTAATTGGGGTCCTATTGATTGGCGATTTAGTAGCTGGCTTCATGGTATGGATATTTAATGGAACGTATATTGCGCTAGCTGTTGCTTCTCCCATTGCAATCGTCGCTGGGATATTGACACTGGTAAGCCGATGGTTTGGGATTTCGGTTATGGAGTTCCGTAGACGTGTACGAGAGTGGCTCTTTGATAGATTTCGTAAGCAGCAATCAAACACCACTGGCATTGAACTGAGGGGCGATACAGCGATACAGAATGAACAAATCAGAGAATGACGCATGACTGCCCTCACTGAAGCGGACGTTGAGCATGCAACCCTAGGTTGGCAGGTGGCGCGGCTGGTATATCGCGCCGGGCGTAGGGGCGGTTCGCGAACCGCCCCTGCACCGGAATCATGCAGGATCCTTGATGTGTCACCAATTGGACCGCCGCCACAACCCGGCCATCCATCATAATTGCCCAACCCGTAGGGGCAACCCTTGTGGTTGCCCTCGCCTCGGTCAGGGCGCCCACAAGGGGCGCCCCTACGTTGGGCGCTGCCCCATGGCCTGATACCAGGAAGCGGCCAACCCTGCCACACCCCCGTTCGCCCTGAGGGAAATCGAAGGGCTTGTCGAATCACTCGAACGGACGAACCGACTGCCGGGGAAACCGCCCCCATCCTGTCTATCCCATGAATCCCGTGAATCACAGTTCAGACCACCCACCCCCCAACCTACTGACATTTCGCGCTTGCGCACCCCCATGCCCCACCCCTATCCTGTAATCAGGCAGGTTTCACCCCTGCCGAATCTAAAAACCGGCCACTGAGGCCCCATGGCTCTAAATGTCTCAAAATGGCACAGAAAAAAATAGTCCCGGCGCCTCCAACGCTCGCTGGCAGGCACAGGAGGAAATCCGATGAACCTCAGCTCTCTACAGTCACGTGTCCGCGCCCTGCGCCGCAAAATGGCCAAACCCTATGCCCAGCTTATGATTCAGCGCATGACCGACGAAGTCTGCGACCAGTGGGCTGTCGCCAATGCCTTCAAGCGCACCCTCCCCTCTCCCTGGGAATTCGTGCGCAAGGTCGCCAAGGCAGGCTTCCGGCTCCCCACCTTCACCGGTGCGGTGCTCTACCTCGAAGGCTGCAACGGGAATCGAAAACAGCCCTATCCGGACTACCTCCTGCGCCTCCTCCTCCCCTGGGCCGCCTACAGCTACGCCGTGGACTGAAGACCGCCTTTCCCAGACCATCTCCTGATTTCCCATTGGCATAAAGTTGAGGGGTGTGGGTCGTTAGCCTATAATAGTTTGGTTATAGCCGCGCCGGTCCGTGGTTAGGACCACTGGCGGCGGCGCTAGTCGCTTAAGGCGGTATTTGATGGCGAACCGGGACTACTACGAGGTGTTGGGGGTATCCCGCAACAACACGGACGAGGATATCCGTAAGGCCTTTCGCAAGAAGGCCCTGGAGTACCATCCCGACCGCAACAAGAGTCCCGACGCCGAAACCAAGTTCAAGGAAATCAACGAGGCTTACCAGGTGCTGTCGGACCCGCAGAAGCGGGCCCAGTACAACCAGTTTGGACACGCCGGGGTAAGGTCCAACGGCGGGTTCGACCGTCCCTTCGACGGCTTCGACGTTTTCGGCGGCTTCGGCGACATCTTCGACTCGTTCTTCGGGGACGTTTCCGGGCGGCGGGCCCGTGAGGCCCAGCGGGGCGCCGACCTCCAGCACCGGGTGGTGCTCAGCTTCGAGGAGTCGGTTTTCGGCGCGGAGCGTCAGGTGGAGGTCAGCCGGCTGGACGTCTGCCGCCACTGCTCCGGAGAAGGCAACGAGCCGGGAACGCCGGTGAACACCTGCGGGACCTGCCGGGGCAGGGGGCAGGTGCGGCGGTCCCAGCGCAGCATCTTCGGCCAGTTCACCCAGGTGGTGGGATGTGCAACCTGCCAGGGCCGGGGGAAAGTGGTGGAAACCGCCTGCTCGACGTGCCGGGGCCACGGCGCGGAGCGTCGGAAGCGCCGGATTGAGGTGAAGATACCCGCCGGGGTGGAACGGGGCATGCAAGTGCGGCTGTCGGGAGAAGGAGACGTGGGCCGGGAAGGCGGCCCTGCCGGCAACCTGTACGTGCACGTGGACATCCGGGACCACAAGCAATTTGTGCGACAAGGCAACGACCTGCTGTACCGCTTGCCCATCAACGTGGCCGAGGCAGCCCTGGGCGCCAGCAAAGAGGTGCCCATCCTGGAGAAGGACGGGGACGGCAAGAGCAGGACGGAGACAATCAAGGTGCCCCAGGGAACCCAACCCGGAGCGGAGTTCCGGGTCCGGGGCAAGGGAGTGCCCCACCTGAACTCGGGCCATCGGGGCGACCTGCGGGTGATGGTGGATATTCAAGTCCCCAAGAACCTGAACTCCAAGCAGCGCCAGTTGCTGGAGGAGTTCGCCCGTTCGATGGCCCCCGGCTCCAAGATCAACGGGGCGGCCAGCTCCAAGTCCAACGGACAGGGCGCGGCCAACGGCCGCGCCGAAGGCACCGGAGAGGACGAGGCGGACAAGGACAAAGGGCTGTTCGACCGCATCAAGGACACCTTTGGCTGAGACCGGAGCGTCGAACGCGGCCGACACTGCGACGTCCGCGTAGGGGTCTCGAAGGTCATGGCGGCGTCCTGGCAAGAACTCAGCATCGCAGTGCCCCACGAATACGTTGAGCCCGTTTCGTACCTGTTCAGCCGCTACGGCCGCGCCCTGACCGTTGAATCCCAAAGAGGAGCGGACGGCCCGGAGCGGGTCATCCTCCGCACTTACCTGCCCGCCGGTTCCCGCGAAAGGTTTGCCCGCATCGAGGTCGGGATAAAGCTGGTCTCGCTGCTGGAGCCCCTGGGAGACTTGATGGTCAACGAGGTCAGGGAAGAGGACTGGCAGAACAGCTGGAAGTCCCACTTCCACCTGCTGAAGATCGGCAGCCGGCTGGTGATAAAGCCCTCGTGGATAGAGTACGAAGCACAGTCCGGCGAAGTGGTGATAGAAATCGACCCCGGCATGGCCTTCGGCACCGGGTACCACCCGACGACCTACACGTGCCTGCAGGCCCTGGAAGAATGGGTGAAGCCGGGGGCCGCGGTGCTGGACCTGGGGGTTGGCTCGGGGATTCTGTCCATAGCGGCCCTGGGGCTGGGCGCGGGGTCGGTGACCGCGCTGGACATAGATTCGCAGGCGGTGCGGGCGGCGCGGCAGAACTTCCGCCGGGTCGGGGTAACGCGACAGGTAACGCTGGCCCAGGGGAGCGTTCCCCACGCGGCGGCGAAGGCCGGGCAGTTCGACCTGGCAGCGGCCAACATTTCAGCGAGAGCGGTGTGCGAGCGGGCCCAGTCCTTATGCCCGACGCTGCGGCCCGGGGGCGCGCTGATAGCGTCGGGAATGGTGCGAGGCCAGGAGACGCAGGTGGTTGAAACCCTGGAGGGGTTGGGTTGGTCGGTGGTGCAGGAGTGGGCGCGGGAGGACTGGGTGACCCTGGCGTTCCAGGCGGCCAAGGACTAGAGTGCTATACTGGACGCTTGGATACAGTAACGCCAGCTACGCAGACGGGAGTATCGGACCGTATTGCCGGCTCCGGTAATCTTCCCGCCGGCGAACCTGCCGACAGCGAACAGCAGCCGTGGCGATTGAACAGGTAGAGCTAAGCCGCTACAAGCCATTGGGGTCCCTGGGGTCGGGGGCCGACTACCAGGTACGGTCGGCCTTGGACGAAGAGACGGGCCGGGAAGTGGCGCTGAAACGGCCCCAGCCCCAGATGGTCAGCAAGCGTCTGCACGGACGCATCGAGGCCAGGACGGACCGCACGCTGCAAATTCTCCAAAGCCTCGACTTCGATGTTCCCACCGTCGTCCCGGTTTTGGGATACACCCGGCGGGCCAACCACGACGACTACTTCGGGGACTCGCTGGGGCAAGAGTACACCGTGGTAGTGGAGGAGCGGGCAAGGGGGATTCCGCTGGTAGGCGACCCGATGGCCCGCATCACCAAGGTCCCGATAGGGGTGGGCCAAAACCTGTTCACGCTGTTCCCCATGGTCCAGCCTGCGGGCCAAGAGCCATTTCCCATCCACCGGCAACTGCTGGACCTGGAAGAAAGGCTGTACGACGCCGGGTACGTGCTGCTGGACATGCGGCCGCAGAATATCTTCTACCAGCCGGCAGAGGGACGCATCACCGTCATCGACTGTGGAGACCTGAGGTCTTTGGACGACCAATCGTACGACGGACTACGGCCGCCGCCGGAAATCCACCAGTTCTACATGGAGATGCTGAAGTTTTACGCGACTCCCCAGGAGCCGCCGGCGGAAGCCGCCGGCTACCGGGAGCCCTACGGAATGCGACGGGTGCTGCGGTTCGAGATGGAAATGGACGAGATGGCCGACAGGTTCGCCGATGCGCCGCCGTCTCTGCGAGACGCCGCGCTGCCGATGATCGGCAAGGTGCGGGACCGGAGCTATGCGTCCTTCGACGACTTTCGCTCGGACTTGAACGAGTACCTGGGGGCGGTGTCGGAGTACGATATGGGGCTGGCCAACCTGCAAGAACTGAGGCGGGTATGGATGGTGGCCCTGGGCTGGCTTGGAGGAGAATACTGGCGGCGGTTCCTGTTCGACTACGATGCGGAGCAGGCGGCGTTTCAGATTTAGCGAAGAGTAGATATTCCAGCATCCAGAGTATATTTGCGGGGCGGATTGAGTATTGTTATCGAGGTCCGGCTAATATGATTCCCAGCACAGTGGCGACATCGCAAGACAACTCGGCGCACGGCGACGATGCCTTCCTGACCAGAGACCTGGGAGGCAACGGGTTCCTGGACGCGGTTATGGACGGGGTGACGGGCCACGGAGGAGAGGAGGCCAGCCGCTCGGTGAAAGAGGCCCTGGAATCGGCCGCGGTGAATTCGCCCGAGGACGTGGTAGCGGTGTTGGAAGACTTGAACGACGAGTTCTACCAGGTCGGCGGCGGGCGGTTCCTGCTCACCACGGTGTCGGCGGCGCTGTATTTGGATGACCGGCTGCACGTCGTCGGGGCGGGAGACAGTCCCATATTCCTGGTAAAGCCCGACTCATACGAGGAAATCTGCGGCAGAAGCGGCCGGTTCTTCCACGTGGGGGTGAGATACACCGTGGGAGCCGGCCTTCGCTGTCGAACCTGAACAGGCTGGAAACGAGCATAGAGCCGGGATTTCGCCTGCTTTTGGCCACCGACGGGCTAAGCGACAATATCTTGCTGGACGACCTGGCGGAAATCGTGAGGCGGGCGGAATCGGCTGAAGACGCTTCCCAGAAGGTCGAAAGCGCCCTGCAGTCGTTGCTGCAGCCGGGAAGGATGCCCGAGGAACTGGGGCGCCGGTTCAGACGGGATGACCGCACGGGCATCTTCCGGTTTTTCTAGCCAACGTCCTAGACAGGCCGCAGGAAACCATGACCGGATGTTGTGCGGTACGAATTGGACTTGCGACGAATCCGACTGGAGACTTTGTAGCAAGTGAGACTACTTGCTAAAATGCCAGTGATGAACAGCGGGCGCTTACAGGCGGCGAGGACCGGAGAGACGACTTGAAAATCGCGATGGTCTCGCCATACGACTTTACCTGGCCGGGAGGGGTAACGACCCACGTGGCGCAGTTGGCCCGGGAGTTGGGCAGGTCGGGCCACGAGGTGCAGGTGTTGGCTCCCCATTCCCCTTCCAGGACCAACGCCGACGCGGAGCAATTCATTCCCCTGGGCAGGTCGGTGCCGCTGCCCAGCGGCGGGTCAACGGCGCGGGTGAGCCTGTCATGGTGGCTCTATCCCAAGGTTAGGGCCATTCTAAGGCGAGAAAAATTCGACATAGTGCATTTGCACGAGCCGCTGGCCCCGATACTGCCCTTGTGCGTGCTGGAGTTTTCCAACTCGGTGAACATCGGGACGTTTCACGCTTCGTACAGCCACCAACGGCTGTACACGCTGACCCACCCCATTATCAAGCGGTGGCAGAGACGTCTCCACGGGGCCATAGCGGTTTCTCCCGCCGCCCGCCGGTACGTGCACGAGGCGTTTCCCGGAGACTATGAAATCATTCCCAACGGTATCGACGTGGACCATTTCGTCGACAATGCCGTTCCCTGGCCCCAGTACCAGGACGGCAAGACCAATATCCTGTTCGTGGGGCGCCTGGAGAAGCGCAAGGGACTGAGGTACTTACTGGAGGCCTACAGCAAGCTGAAGTGGGACTTTCCCAACACCAGGCTGCTGGTGGTGGGCCCGGGCAAGCCGGACGAAGGATCGTTTGAGGTCATAGGGGCCCGGAGCCTCCGAGACGTGGAGCTAATCGGCGGCGTTTCGCATGGTGACCTGCCCAGGTACTATGCATCGGCGGATATCTTCTGCTCCCCGGCCACCGGGGCCGAGAGCTTTGGCATTGTGCTGCTGGAAGCGATGGCGGCCGGGAAACCGTTGATAGCCTCGGACATTGAAGGATATCGAGGCATCGTCTCGGATGGTGAGCAGGGGATGTTGGTCCCCCGCAAGAACTCGGACGAACTGGCCAAGGCTCTGGCTCGGCTCATCGAAGACCCGGAGCTTGCCCGACAGATGGGCAGCAGGGGCCGTGAGATGGTGGAGAGATACCGTTGGGCGGAGGTGGCCTCCCAGGTGGAGGACTATTACGAAGTCTGCCTAAGAGCGGTCAATGGCAATACCAGGACGAGAGCAGCTTAGGTCGGCACTACAGCACTACGTCGAGCTCCCCGGCGCCCGTTTCCTCAGGGCGCTGAAACTCACCCCCAACGCCGTGACCCTTATTGGCTTCGGGTTGACCGTGGCCGCCGCCTGCCTGGTGGGCTTTGGATGGCTGCTGCCGGGAGGCATCGTGTTCTTGGCGGGCGGCATCCTGGACCTGATGGACGGCGCGCTGGCCCGCCTGACGGGGACCGCCAGCCCGTTTGGCGCCCTGCTGGACTCATTGTTCGACCGGCTTGGGGAGGCGGCCCTGTTCCTGGGGCTGGCGATTTACGCCCTGGAAGCCGAATTCAGCGACGAGCGCCGGCTTTTCTTCATGGTGGTCCTGCTCCTGGCGCTGATCTTCTCCCAGGCGGTCAGCTATCTGAGAGCCAGGGGAGAGGGCCTGGGGGTGTTCACACGAGCCGGAGTGATGACCCGCCCGGAGCGGGTGGTGCTGCTGGCAGCCGGCCTCATCAGCGGCCAGATTATGTGGATACTCCTGGCCATAGCGGCGGTGTCGGGCCTGACCTTGGTGCAACGGCTGTTCACCATAGGCCGCGAGCTAGGCAAGAGTGGATAACCGGCAGGTTAGAGTGTAAACTGGATGGTCGAACAAGCGGCCAGGCGTTCACATAACCCGGAGCTTCAGGCACTATGCGGCAACCAATGATCGCTGACAGAGACAAGGCCCAACTGAAGCGGATATTCCGCAAGGACCTGACCAAGGAGGTCACGATACGGCTGTTCACCCAGAAGCCGTCTCCGGTGACGGTGCCAGGCAGGGAATGCCGGTATTGTCCCGAGACCCAGCAGATAATGGAGGAACTGTCGGCCCTGTCGCCCAAGGTGCACTTGGACGTGGTCGACTTCTACCAGGAGCCGCAGAGGGCGCGAGAGGCAGGGGCGACGCGGATACCGGCGATCATCCTGGGCGCCAAGGGAGACTCGAGGGCGAAGTTCTACGGGATTCCCACTGGCTACGGCCTTGGGGACGATAGTGGAGGGCATCAGGCTCACGTCCAGGGGCGTGAGCCCCCTGAGCATGAATACCAGGAAGAAGCTGCGGCAGGTGAACCGGCCGGTGCACATCCAGGTGTTCATGACTCCTACAGACCCAGATTGTCCCAGAATGTCCCAACTGGCCCACGCATTCGCCTTGGAATGTCCATACGTCACGTCGGACGTAGTGGAAGTGCAGGAGTTCCCGGCCCTTGGCCGGGTTTACGGGGTGAGGTCGGTGCCGGCGACGGTAATCAACGAACACATCAGGTTTGCCGGAGTAGTCACCGAGTCCCAGTTGCTGGAGAAAACGCTCCAAGCCGGGATAGGCGCGATGCAGACAGCAAAGGCCGGTCCAGGCTAGCCGGACCAAGACTGAACCAGGAGAAGGTAGCTTGCCTAAAGAGCTAAAGGTAAACATGAACGGCGAGGGGCTGCGGATAGGAGTGGTCGCGGCGAGGTTCAACGACGCGATAACGCGACAGTTACTGGCCGGCGCACTGGATACTTTGGCAAGGCACGGCGTGCGGGACGACGACGTGCTGGTAGTGTGGGCGCCGGGGTCATACGAGTTGCCGCTGCTGGCGCGGACACTGGCCAAGAGCGGCAGACACGATGCGGTTATCTGCCTGGGAGCAGTCATCCGCGGCGAGACCGGGCACTACGACATGGTGGCGGGACATGCTTCGAGCGGCATAGGTTCGGTGTCCCTGGAGACCGGGGTGCCCGTTGTTTTCGGCGTGTTGACCACGGAAAACATGGAGCAGGCGATAAACCGTGCTGGGGGCAAGTCGGGCAATCTGGGCTGCTCTGCCGCCGCTACCGCCATAGAGACCGCCCGGCTGGTGCAGGCGATCGAAAAGGGCTAGAGCGACTGTCAGCTTGGGCCCGGAGATTCTCGCCCCCACCCTAACTTCACTGATTGAACAGGGAAGGGGACAGGCAACCGCCCCCTACTTGCGGCTGAAGTTGGAAGCTGAAGCCATACTATCCGGCTTGACTTGAGGTGTGCATGAAGTTCGGCGTTAGCATTCCCAACCACTGGGGGGTCGAGGACCCACAACAGATGCTGGCATTTGGGCCGCTGGCCGAGGAGTTGGGTTACGCTTCGGTGTGGGTGCAGGACCACCTGTTCAACGTCGGCACGCTGAAAGAGCGGCTGGACGACAAGCCCTACTACCACCCTTTGCCCATACTATCCTATCTGGCGGCCACCACCGAGAGGGTCACGCTGGGCACGTCGGTGCTGGTGCTGCCCACGCACCATCCGGTCAACCTGGCTAAGTACCTGGCGACGCTGGACCAGATTTCCGGCGGCAGGGTAACGCTGGGGGCCGGTGTGGGCGGCGAGGGGGACGAGTTCAACCTCCTTGGCATCCCGATTAGGAAGAGGGGAGCGTTGACCGACGAAAGCATAGCGATAATGAAGGAGCTATGGAGCAAACCCTACTCCAGCTATCAGGGCGGCAGCTTGAATTTTTCGGAAGTGAGGTTCTCGCCCAAGCCGGTGCAGAAGCCGCACATTCCGGTATGGGTCGGGGGCTCCAGCGCGGCGGCCCGCATGCGAGCGGCCAAAGTGGGGGACGGATGGCACCCCAACGGGTTGACCCCTGAGAAGTTCAGCGAAGGCAGGCGGGAAGTGGAAGAACTGGCCGCGCAGGCGGGGCGGGACGCCAAGTCGATAGTCATGTCGGTGCGCGTCACAGTGCGGTTCCAGGCCCCAGCCGCCGGCGGGTCCGGGATTGGCCGCGCCGTGCCGGGCTACGACCCTGACGGCATGACGGCCGCGATGGCGGCGTACAAGGAAGCCGGCGTAGATCACATGGTGCTTGGGCTGAACACCAGGGACGTGGCGGCGATTACCCGTGTGATGGAAAGTGTCGCCAGTGACGTGATTCCCCGCCTGACGTAGAGATGCAGTCGACCGGCTGACGGGCAGAGACCCAGTTCAGCCCGACGGACCCAAGAACTCTTCGGCTTCCCTGAGGTCTTTGAAAGAGTCGACGCTGCGCCAGAACTCCCTGGTCTTGAAGGCTGAAACCCGGCCCGCAACGGCCAACCGGGGGAAGGCGTCGTTTTCGTGGTCGCCGATCTCAGGAAGTTCGGGGAGAATAGCGCGCTCCAGCACGTAGACGCCGGCGTTTATCCAATGGGGCATCTGGACTTTCTCCCGGAAGCCGACTACCCGGTCCGAATCGTCCGTATCCACCAGCCCGTATGGGCTGACCATGGGTGTCACCATGATAGTGGCCAGGTGCTCAGGGTTGGCGTCCTTGCAAGCCTGGTGCCGGACGAGGAGAGTCTCCAGGCTTTCCTGGGTAATCACGTCCCCGTTCAGCGCCACCGTGGTCTGGTGCGTTTCCGGGACTAAAGACATTCCCCGGCGGATGGCGCCGCCGCGGCCCAAGGGCGAGTCCTCCAGGCTATAGCGGACGCGGATGCCGAAGGCTTGACCGTCGCCGAAATAGTCTTCGATGGCCTGCCAGCGGTAACCCGCCAGGAAGACGACGTCGGTCACCCCGCCCTTCTTCAGCCAGTCCACTTGGTGGGCCAGGATGGGCTTGCCGGCAATTGGCACCATGGGCTTGGGTAGATTGTCGGTCAGAGGCCTGAGTCTTTCGCCCTGGCCACCAGCGAGAATCAGAGCGTACATTTTTGGAACATTGCGCAGTTCTTGGCGAGACCTTTGTATGACTTGTTGAATCCCCTTCACCCCTGCCCTCTCCCACATTGGAGAGAAGGAGTTGGACGGCGCATTGCTACGCCGACTTGGAGGTTAGGAGAAGGTGTCCGCGTTATCGGAAATCGTAACACATGTTGTAGTAGGGACGGTAAGGGCAAATGCCGGAATATGCTGTCGTTTGACAGCCTGTTAATGCGTTGTTAACATTGGCGCTTACACCTAGGAGTAGGCGATCTAGCGCCGCCCGATTCACGAGGGGTTCGAACGCAACCCGGCGGATTTTCAATGGAGACCTGAGTCCATACGTCCGGGCGAAACGGAGGGCCGATTATGTCTCGATATCCTTGGTTCAGTTTTGGATTCTTGGTTCCTTTGCTGGCCGCGCTGCTGTTAGTGGTTGGAGTAGCCTGCGGCGGGGACGACCCGACCGCTGCGCCAGAGGCTACGGAACCCGCGGTAGTGGAGCCGACGGCCACACCGGTTCCCGAGGCAGAAACCGCTACGCCGGAGGCTACGGAGCCCGCGGTGGAGCCGACGGCTACACCGGTTCCCGAGTCAGAGACCGCTACGCCGGAGGCCACGGAGACGCCGGAGCCCACATCTATGGCCCCGGAAGGACCTACGGGTACGCTGAACATCGCCCGGCCTCTTTTGGGGGCGTATTCGGGGCATACCCGCTACTGGTCAGGGGCAGGCGGAGGGATAGGGACCACCGCCGAACTCCACGAAGGATTGTTCAGGCTCAACCGGGATGTGGAGTACGACATGATATTGGCGGAGGAATGGTCACTGGAGGGCGACCTGGTGTGGACGTTCAAGCTGCAAGAAGGGGTCCCGTTCCACCCGGACTCGGATGGGCGGGACTGGGGCGCCGTGACCGCCGAGGACGTAATCTACGCCCTCACGGAGATGGTGGCCGACGACAGTGGGTGCTCATGCACACACGCTCAATACATCTTCACCAACCCGGATGGCCACTTCAAGGCCTTGGACGACCTCACCATAGAACTTAACACCGGAACGCCCAACTGGGAGGTCCTAGATTGGATGATGACACCGGGCTCCGGGCATGTGTTCAGCAAAGCACAGTGGGAGTCGCTGGTGGACTCGGGGATGGACCAGGATGCGGCGGCTGCCCAATTAGTGGGGACCGGGCCATTCACCCTCTCGGATACCGAATTGGGCCTGTGGACCCTCAACGCGGTGGAGGACCACTATCGCAAGACGCCCGAGTTTGCCGAGGTGAGGTTCATAGAAATGCCCGAAGAAGCCACCGCGTTGGCGGCCTTCCAGGCCGGACGAATAGACGTCTGGTCGGCGGCCTTGGACTCGTTGCCCGCGCTGGCCCAAGACCCGGACACCAGGTTCATGTCCGTGCCGGCCGCGGGAGAGTTGGTCCTGATAATCTTCCAAAACGGCTATACATACGTGGGGACGGACCAGCAGTGGCCGGGGTATAACCCGGACCTGCCCTGGACAGCCAGCGACGTCGAGGTGGGCTCGGAGGGCTGGGAACAGGCCAGGAAGGTGCGTGAGGCTATAAGCATAGCCATAGACCGGGAAAAGCTGGTGGAAGAGTTGCTCTATGGTGAGGGACACCCATCTTCGGTATACGCATGGGCGCGTCACCAGGACCGAGAGCCCGATGAGTGGGCGTGGGAATACAACCCGGAGCGGGCCAGGGAACTGCTGGCGGAAGCGGGCTATGCGGATGGGTTCGACGTGACTCTGGTGCCGGTTGCCACCACGGTGGGCGCGGCGACGACCAATGATGCCTGCGTGGCGATGGCCGGCATGCTGCAGGATGTGGGCATCAACGCCACGATAGAGGTTCTGCCCATCGGCGACCTGTACGGGACCTACATGGATCGCACGGCGGAAGGGATAATGTGCCAATACAATTCCCGATTCGGCCCTGAACCCATCTGGCTGCACCGCTATGCGTACGTTCCCGACGGGGCCTGGGGCACCGGCTGGGACCACCCCGATTTCACCTCGCCCCTGCTGGAGGCGGCAGCCACCATCAACCCCGATGAACGCTGGAGGCTGCAGACGGAACTGGGTCAGTGGATGCGGGACAACGCCTTGGCCGTAAGCATCTTCGGAGTCAACACCGTGTTCCCGCTGGGGCCCAAGGTCGATAGCTGGGAGGAACACCTGTCGCAAGGGATTCCATCCCGGGTCAGCGGCCTGGAGTTCGCCAGACACCGTTAGTAGCGGTCAAAGCGGCCCCCTATCCACGGCATATCGATGCCCCGCCAGACATTCTGGCGGGGCATCTTGTTTGCTTGTGGGGTTACGCTGTGGATTTCCTCTGTTGCGGCCTATAGCCTACTTGAAGGGCAGGGGTCTGGGATTCCTCGGCTGCGCTCAGAATGACGGGTTGGGGTCGGCCGAGGGGCGGTCCCGGCGCAACGCTGCCGGGGATGAACTTAGTGCGGCAGCGTTGCGCCAATCGTGGAGGATACTATCGGGAAGGGCTAGAGGTTGGCCCCGGCTAGGTCGCCGGCGTAGGCTGCCAGGTCCTCCGGCGTTTCGGTCATGACGAAGAAGTCTTCACCTGGGTCGTCGTCGCCGCGAAAGAGTTGGCGTTCGAATTCCTGCCAGGCGCCGGGCCGCAGGGCGATGACAACATTGGGGTCCTGGGAGCTGCGAATCACCATGTTCTCGTAGGCTTGCCATCTGCGGGGGTAGGGTTCCCCGCCAACCAATCTTACGTACACGTCAGACACCTCCAAGGCAGATTAGGGATGCCTGTCGAAGGTATTAGTCCTGACTAACGTCGGGGGGCGATAGGATGCCTTTCAAAGACCAGGGGTCTAGGTCGTCGGCAGGGGTTGGGGCCGGCCAGTAGCCGTAGTACCGCACGCCAGCACAGGGGACGCGGTGATGCCACTGCATGGACTGGGACTGGCTGACCGCCTGTGGAGCTTCTAATTCCTGGACTGGATCCGTCGACACCAGGGTCACCATTTCACACCTCCCGGACGCGAGGCCGAAATCGCTTAAAAACGGTCCTCGCTAGGGTGGGCCGCGCCCCGGTTGGGGATTCCAACGGCGGTAAGCCTCCGGGCGCGGCCGATGCGCCGTCAGCCGACGGCAGCCAGATCCTTCTCCCGGCCCAGGCTCACCGCCTTCTCGGCCCGGGCAACGCAGTCCTCGCACAGCCATACCCGGGTAGACTTGTCAATCATGTAAAACCGGACGCCCTCTTTGGGGCACGCATATACTGCGCATTTCTTCATGTTTCACCTCACTGGTTGTCCGAGTCTCCATCCCCATTGGGACCGGGAAAGCCAAAGTTGCGGGTAAGAGAATGGAGCCTGCCAAGGAAACCGTGGTAATTACATAATATAGGCAGTCAAACCGCGCCGTGTCAATAGATTTCGTATTTGTGAAATAAATCCCGTAGTGTTATCGTTCATGGAACGGCTTGCACCGGCAACATTCGCTATGTGTTTTGTGAAAAGATTAACAATTACAGTTATGCTATAATTTTGAACAGGCCCAGGAGCAACTGGATTGGACGTAATCTTTGGGAATTATATACCTAATTACACAATTGAGTCCAGAAACCCTTGACTTTCCCCGCCCTACTGTGTAAACTGTTACTATCAGAGAAAGGATAGTGACGATGACTAAATCAGCACCGGGCAAGTCTTACCGCAAGGGAATATCGTTAGTAGAGGCCATCAAGCGATTCTCCAATGAGGCCGACGCTGAGGCGTGGTTCATGGAGACTCGCTGGGCGTCCGGGATAGTATGCCCGTTCTGCGGCGGACTGGACGGCGTGAGGGAGCGCAAAAACCGCAAGCCGCAACCCTTCCGGTGCAAGGATTGCCGAAAGGACTTCTCTATCAAGACCGGCACATTGATGCAAGGCTCGAAGCTCCCCCTCGGAACCTGGGCCATCGCCTTTTACCTGTTTTCGACGCACCTGAAAGGCGTATCCAGCATGAAGCTACACCGTGACCTGGCCGTGACGCAAAAGACGGCCTGGCATCTGGCACACCGCATCCGCGAGACCTTGAAGGACAATCCGGGCCAGTTCTTCGGGCCGGTGGAAATTGACGAAACCTACATCGGCGGGAAGGAAGGGAACAAACACCAGGACAAGAAGCTAAACGCCGGACGCGGGCCGGTTGGCAAGTCCGCGGTGGTGGGAGCTCGCGACCAGGATACCGGGCAAATCGCCGCCAAGCATATCCCCTTCACCGACAAAGACGCGCTCCAAGGGTTTGTCCGGGAGACAACGGAGATTGGCGCGGTGGTTTACACCGACGAAGCCAGGGCATACGAAGGGATGCCGCACCGCTCCCACTGGACCGTCCAGCACAGCGCAGGGGAGTACGTCAAGCGTCAAGCAACTACTAACGGGATTGAGTCCTTTTGGGCCTTGCTCAAAAGGGGCATCAATGGGACGTATCACCACGTCTCCAGTAAGCACCTGGGCCGGTACGTGACCGAGTTTTCAGGCCGTCACAACAGCCGCCCAATGGACACTGAGGCCATCATGGGCCGCATGGCCCGCGGGACTACCGGCAAGCGATTGCCATACGCGGGACTGATAGGCCCGGCATTTACCCGTCAACCGCAAATGCTCTAACCCGAATCGTGAGGGAAAGGAGACATCAATGGCAGAGGCGCGTCATCTCCTGGTAGAACAAAAAGTTGCCATCGACTGGCATTTACTAGAGGCCATTGAGAATGAGGCATTCGTAAATGGGATTCATGTAAACCAAATCGTTAACAGTGCAATCGCTAATTGGGTTGCCGATAATGTCTCTGGCTACTACGACGCTGCCCAGGAGGAAATCCGGCGCATGGAAAACTCGGCGGTTTGGGAGTCGAGGGAACCTTGCTACCCTGAGTGGATGCATCCTGATGATGTCAAAGATAGAGTCCAGCAATTGGCTGCCTTGGGAGCACGTTGGAAGAGAGAATCAGAAACCGAGGGGGCATAATGGCTGCTACTAAAGACAAGCGGATTGGGACGTTGTGGGACCCGGTAGACGCATCACCGGAAGACATAGCCCGCGCCTGTATGCAAGGGCCGCCCAAAGAGAAGTGGGACTATCAGAATAAGGAATCTGAGCCGGATTTAGAGGCCGACGAAGATTCCGAGTCTGTGTAATTAGGTATATAATTCCCTAATCTTGGGTACATTGAGACGCCTTGTGGAACACTGGCCGGGGCCGAGGGAGGAAACATGGCAGTGGCGACGAAAGCCAAGCCAAAGAAGCAAGCTGAAGCGCCGAATCTCGTAGGAGAACGGCTATCGCAGACGACCGAGAACTACCTGTTGTGCCTGTACAAGATGCGAGAGGACCAGGAATTTCCGACGATTACCCAGTTGACCGACTATCTGCGGCAGCTTCCGGCGACGGAGAGCCTGGGCACCTCGGTGCCGTCGGTGGCAGGGATGATCAGGCGGATGCAAAAGCAAGGGTTGGTGAAGATTGACAGGGACAAGCGGGTGCAGCTAACGGAGTACGGGCTGGAGATCTGGGAGGACATGGCCCGGCGGCACCGGTTGGCCGAGTGGCTGGTGGTGCGGCTGATAGGCATGGACCTGTACCGGGCCCACATGGAGGCGCACCGGCTGGAGCATGGGATGTCGCCTGAGTTCCAAGAACGGCTGATAGAGCGGCTAGGGAGGCCCAAGAGGTCGCCCTTTGGCCGGCCGATTCCCGGCATGGCGGGGGACGACCAGCCTGCGGACCGGATGGCGTTGGACCTGGCGAAGGAGGGTGACGCCTACGTGGTCGCCCGGGTCCCGGAGGACGATATCGACCTGCTGCGGTTCCTGGTGGAGTCGGAAATCATCCCGGACCGGGAGATAACGGTGGCGCAGGCGGCGCCGCACCTGGGGGTGTTCAAAATCGCCACGGCGACGGAAGAGGTCTCGATTGGATACAACGTGGCGAGGAAGATACTGGTACGGCCCTCTGTTCAGGAAGCCGCGGCGATAGTGGGCTAGGCGGCTTCCTCCTCGTCTTCCTCTCCAATCTGGTCGGCCAGGTAGTTGTCGAGGCCGATCTCGTTGATGATGTGCAACTGGGACTCCAGCCATTCGACGTGCTGTTCGGTCTCTATGAGGATGTGCTCCAAGACTTCTCTGCTGCCGGCATCGCCGACTTCCAGGCAGGTAGCGATACCCTTGTTATAGGCTTCTACGCCCCGCATCTCCAACGCCAGGTCGGTCTCGAACATCTCCTGCACGTTGGCCCCTATGCGGACCTGTTCGGTGCGTGCGACGGGTGTGCCGTCCAGGAATACAATCCGCTTAATCTCGGCTTCGGCGTGCCGCATCTCCTCGATGGACTCCCGTTCCTGCTTGGCGCCCAACTTGAGGTAGCCCCACTTGTTGCACATCTTGGCCTGGACGAAATACAGGTTGATGGCGGTAAGCTCGAGTAGCAGAGCCGCGTTAAGCGCGTCGATGACTGCCTGATTTCCCTTCATTGCGTTCACCTCATCCTTCGACCCCGTTTGGAATAATCGATTACGGCGCTAGATACATACACAGGTTACGGTATTTGTGACGCCGTGTATATGCCTTATCTTGTTGCGGAGGATTGCAGTGGCGTCCTCCTGCGTGTCGGTCTCCAAGTCTACAACTACGTCGAACGGCCCCAGTACCTCGTGGACCTCGGCGCCAGGAATGGCCTGCAACTGTTCCAGCACCGACCGGGTCATGGCCGGTTCGACGTTAATGAGTATATAGGAATTTACAGCCATCGTCTCAACTCCTCGTCGCTCAGTTAGCGCCGCCTCTTCTGCCGCCGGATGCTGGGTACACCGGGGCCGGGAGGGTGGTAAGCTCCTCGAATACCCTTATAGTCGTGGGCTTTCTGAGGAAGGAGCTGATTCTTAATTCGACCTGCTTGCGGTACTCGTCGTTGGACCAGGCCTCCCAGTATTCCCGGCTGCCCCAGGTGCTGGACACCATGAAGACCCTGGGGTTGTCCAGCGATCGCCAGGTCTCGCCGTAGAGGTAGCCCTGCTGCCTGACGGTCTGGCTGCGCAGGTCTCGGAGCATGTTCCAGACCAGCACTTCGTAGCCGGCCTTTACCTTCCGTTCGATGAGGACCTTGATTGCCATGGTAGTCTCCTTGTTAGCGCCGGCTGGGAGTGGTTTGGATTGGCGAGGACTTGCTTGGCAGATCGTGTTGGGCCTGCTTTTAGCCTATGTATTGGAGTTCATCCTGTCAAGAATGCAGGGCGTTGCGGCGGTCTGGCGAGTGTTTTTGGAGCGAGGGGTGGGGCCTTCGATTTCCCTCAGGCCGAACGAGTATCCCCGGCTATGCCATAGTCTTGGTCTAGGGGAATGGCGGTGGGGCCGGGGGTATCAGGGCGCTTGGTTGTTCCTGATGAGGTCACGGAGGCGGCTGGGGCTGAGGGGGAGTTGGGTTACGTTGACTTGGAAGGACTGGAGGGCGTTGGAGACGGCGTTGGCAAGGGTGGCGCCGGTGGCCAGTATGGAGCCCTCACCGGCTCCCTTGACGCCAAGGGGGTTGAGAGGGGACGGGGCTTCTTCGAGGATTACGCTTTCGATGTTGGGGATGTCGCGGCTGGTGGGGAGGAGGTAGTCCATGAGGGTGCCGGTGAGCAACTGGCCGTCTTCGTCATAGACCAACTCCTCCAGGATGGTTCCGCCGATGCCCTGGGCTGCGCCGCCTATGGACTGGCCGTGCATGGAGAGGGGGTTGACGCAGCGGCCGACGTCCTCGACCACGATGTACCGGAGGATGTCAAGCTTACCGGTTTCCGGGTCAACGGCGACGTGAGCGCCGTGGGCCCCGTATGAATAGGTGCGGTCACCCATCCTGAAGTACTCGGTGACGTCCAGCCCGGTAGTTCCGTCTTCGTTTTGGCCTGAGTGGGCGAGTCGGGCAACCTCCGCCAGGGTCAATGCGGGTTCTTCCTCGGGCTGCCCGATGCGGTAGACGGAGCCTTCGCGAAATTCGAGGTTGGATGTCTCGGTGTACAGGTACCCGCCGGCGACGTCGAGGATGCGGTCTTTGAGGGAGTTACAGGCGAGGAGGATGGCGTTGCCGGCCATCACGGTGCCGCGGCTGCCAAAGGTGCCGACGCTGCGGGGCATGTAGTCGGTGTCGCCGTGAAAGACGCGGATGCTTTCGATAGGCAGGTCGAGGCCGTCGGCGCATATCTGGGCCATGACGGTCTCGTGGCCCTGCCCCAGGGAGGTTATTCCCAGGTAAAGCTCGACGCTGCCGGCATCGCAGAGGACGACGCGGGCGCCTTCATAGGGGCCGTAGCCGGTGGGCTCGACGTAGCAGGCTATGCCGACGCCGTGGCGCTTGCCGTCGCGGAGTTGACCCTGGAGGCCTGCCAGGCTGTCGTAGCCCAGCTCTTGCAGCATCCGGTCGAGGGCAGAGGGATAGTTGCCGCTGTCGTAGGTGGTGATGATGCCGTCGACGCGGGTGGGGCCGACTGTGAAGGGCATCTCGGAGGATTGAATCAGGTTCCGGCGGCGGATTTCCAGGGCGTCCAGGCCCAGGTCTCCGGCGACTATGTCCATCAGCCGCTCGCGGATGAAGCAGCCCTCGTAGAGGCCGGGACCGCGGTAGGTGCCCGTGCCGACCTTGTTGGTCATCAGGCAGTGTACGCCGGCCTGGAAAGCAGGGACGCGGTAGGGGCCGATCAACAGCCCGGCGGCCAGGGCTGGGACCACTGCGCCGTGGGTGCGGACGTAGCCGCCCATGTCGCCGTAGATTTTGGCCCGGAGAGCGAGCAACGTGCCGTCGTTGGCGGCGGCGACTTCCACCTCGCAGAGGACCTCGCGGGAGTGGTTGGCGGAGATGAGGTGCTCCAGGCGGTCCTCAATCCACTTGACCGGCCGTCCCAGGCGCATGGAGGCGAAGGGGATGAGGAAGTCTTCGGGATAGAACTCGCCACGGATGCCGAATCCGCCGCCCACGTCGGGTTCTACGAGGTGGACGCGGTCTTCGGGGATGCCCAACTGGGCGACGAGAACGTTCTTGACGGTGTGGGGGACCTTGGTCGGGCCCCACACGGTAAGGTCGCCGGTCTGGGCATCGTAGTCCGCCACCAGGCCGCGGGTCTCTAATGGGTTGCCGGTGTGGCGGTGGGTCTTGAACTCCTCCTTGCGGGTGTAGTCGGCGTCGTGGAAGGCCGCCTCGATATCGCCAAAGCCAACGACGGCATGACCGGCCAGGTTGGTGCCGTTTTGCTCGTGGAGCAGGACGCGGTCTTCCAAAGACTGGCGGACATCGGTGACCGGAGGCAGGGGTTCGTAGTCCACCTGGACGGCATCGAGAGCATCCTCGGCCAGGTAGCGGCTTTCGGCGACGACCAAGGCCACTGGCTCGCCAACGTAGCGGACCTTATCCACGGCCAGATGATTCTGTAGGAAGTCCTCCAGGCCAGGAAGATGGAAGACCCTGACGGGGATGGGACTGGCCAGGGGAGCTATATCTTGAAACGTGTAAACGGCGTGGACGCCGGGCAGGGACAGGGCCTCTGAGGTGTCGATGGATGTAATCCTGGCGTGGGCATGGGGGCTGCGCAGAACGGCGGCGTGGAGCATGCCGGGGAGCTTCACATCGGCGACATATTGGGCCGCGCCGGTGAGGAACCGCACGTCCTCCTGCCGCTTGACGGGGGAGCCTATGTAGTTTCCGGCCGTCATCGGTTACTCGCCGTTTTCATGGCTTGCTTGCAGGATGGCTTCGACGATGGCGACGTAGCCGGTGCAGCGGCAGACGTTGCCGGAAATGGCGTCGCGGACCTGGGCCTCGTTGGGACTTGGAGTTTCCCGGAGGAAGGCAGTGGCGGTCATCAGGAACCCAGGGGTACAAAACCCGCACTGGAGGGCGCCGTTGTCTTGAAAGGCCTGTTGAAGGGCGGTTAGCCGGCCGTCGGGGGAGAGTCCTTCGACGGTGGTTAGTTCCGCTCCGTCGGCCTGGACAGCCAGCATGAGGCAGGAGCGGACGGCGTCGCCGTTCAGCAGCACGGTGCAGGCGCCGCAGATGCCGTGCTCGCACCCAAGGTGGGTGCCGGTCAGCCCCAGGTCCTCCCGGAGGAAGTCGGCGAGGGTAAGCCTGGGCTCCACGGCGCGCCGGTATTCCAGGCCGTTGACGTTGACGGTTATTTCCAGCGATTCGGTCATGGGAAGGCCGTTTCCTGCGCCCGGCCCAGGGCTTCCAGCAAAGTCCTGCGGGCCAAGACCCCGGCGACCTCCTTGCGATATTGGGAGGAGGCGTGGACGTCGGACTGGGGCGTCAAATCTTCGGAGACCAAGTGGGCCGCGTCGGCTACTGCGGCTGTGCCGACTTGACAGCCCACCAAGGCCTGCTCGGCCTGTTCCATGCGCACCGGCACGCCCCCGACGCCGAACATGGTGATTCGGGCGTCCTGGCAGTGATCGTCGTCGTCGAGCTGCAGCAAGGCGGCGGCGCCGACCAGGGCGAAATCGCCCTCCCGGCGGCAGACCTCCTGGATTCCCCACCCCCAGCGGCTGTCGAGGGCGGGCCACCGGACTTCGGTCAGTAGTTCGTCAGGCTCCAAGGCGGTGGTGAGGTAGTCGAGGAAGAAGTCCGCAGCGGTCACCACCCGTTCGCCTTGGGCGCTGGCAAGTACGAACTCGGCTTGCAGGGCGACGCTGACGGCGGGCAACTCGGCGGCCGGGTCGGCGTGGACGAGGCTGCCGCCGACGGTGCCGCGGTTGCGGGTAGGAAGGTGGCCGATGAAGGGCAATGCGGCGGCGAGCAACGGGGCGGTCTCGCCTACCAGGTTGGAACGCTCCAGGTCCCGTTGACGGGTGAGGGCGCCCACGGCCAAGCCGCCGCCGGGGGCAGGGGAGATGTACTGGAGTTCGGAGATGCGGTTGACATCGATGACGACTTGGGGGCGTACGAGGCGCATGTTCAATAGAGGCATGAGGCTCTGGCCGCCTGCCAGCACCTTGGCGTCGACGCCGTGTTGGTGGAGCAGGGCGGTGGCCTCACCGAGGCTGGTTGGGGCGAAGTATCGGAATTTGGGGGGCTTCATGCGGGTGTTGGGACTCCGTCTGGGGACTATTTCCTGAGCGTCGGTGTGTGGCCCATAATCGCGCCGCGGGCTGGGAATATCAAGGCGGCGGCGCGGGGTAGAAAATGTTGACAGGCAGGGGCGGCTACAGGATAATTCCGGCAACAGCGCTGGGCGCGGCTACGTCACCTACTGATGGCGGCAGCCTAGCCAATTCACAACGCACCGGGAACGGAGAAGCAGCGAAACAGAACAGGGGGATAGATGGAGGTCAACCATGGCCAGCTACAGGATTATATCCTCGGACAACCACGTCATAGAGCCGCCGGACCTGTGGGTAGGTAGAGGGCCTGCTAAATTCAAGGACAGGATGCCCCATGCGGTGAGCATGGAAGAAGGGGACCTGTGGTTCTGCGAGGGGCAGCAAATAGGCAGCACTGCGTCGGGATCAACGGCCGGGCTGCGGTTCGAAGACCCGGGGCAAATGGGCTCGTCAGTCAGGAGGACGGAAGACAACCGTCCGGGAAGCTACGATCCGGCGGCGCACGTGGAAGACCTGGACATAGACGGAGTTGACGCGAGCATCATCTATCCCACCACTGGCAGCGTTTTGTACAACGTGCAGGACACCGACCTGCTGACGGCCATCTGCCAGACCTACAACGATTGGCTGGCGGAATTCTTCAGCTACAACCCCCAGCGTCTCAAGGGCATCGCAATGCTGAACGTGGACGACGTGGGATTGGGCGTGAAAGAGTTGGAACGCTGCCACAAGATGGGTTTCACCGGGGCGATGATACCGGTCTATCCTCCCGAGAACCATTTGTACGACCAGCCGGAGTACGACCCGTTGTGGGCGGCGGCACAGGATCTGGGCATGCCCATCGGGCTGCACATTTCCAGCAACCGGGCCGACAGCGAATTTGCCGACCCCGCGAACTACAGGCCGACGTTCATCTGCAACGCCGACTATTGGCCGCGGATGTCCCTGGCCGACCTGATTTTCGGGGGAGTATTCGAGAGGTACCCCGGCCTGCAGGTGGGATCGGTGGAACACGAGTTGTCGTGGGTGCCGCACTTCCTGGACCGGATAGACCACATCCACACGCACCGGTCCGAGGGACGGGGGACGGAAGCGAGGTTCAAGGGAGACATCCTCCCCAGCGACTACTTCCACAGCAACGTGTTCCTGGGATTCCAGGAGGACGGCCCCGGCGTTAGGGACAGGCACATAATCGGGGTGGACAACCTGCAGTGGGGGTCGGACTATCCCCACTCGGAGGGGACCTTCCCGCGGAGCCGCCAGATAGTCGAGGAGGTGCTGGCGGACTGCACGGAGGAGGAGAAGGTGAAGATCGCCGGCGGCAACGCCGCCAGGGTGTACAACCTGGACTAGACTAGCAGAGCGCGGGCTAAGAAACTGAGAGGCCAGACATGTCCGACTACAGGATAATATCGTCAGACAACCACGTCATAGAGCCGGAAGACCTGTGGACGAGCAGGATTTCTGAGAAATTCAAGGACAGGGCGCCGCACCTGGAGCGCGGGGAGAAATCCGACTCCTGGGTATGCGACGGCCTGTGGATAAGCGGCGCCGGCGGGTCGGGCAAGATGGGAGCGAGGTTCGAGGACCCAGAGCGGTTGATGGGCGGCGGCAGGATAGGACAGAACCATCCGGGAGGTTACCTTCCGGAAGAGCACGTGAAGGACCTGGACCTGGACGGGACGGACATCGCCATCCTCTATCCAACGGTGGGCGTGATGGCCTACGGGGTGGAGGACGGCGAACTGCTGACGGAGATATGCTCGGTGTACAACGGTTGGATAGCGGAGTTCTGCGCGGCGGCGCCCAGCCGGCTGAAGGGCATAGCGATGCTGAACGTGGACGACGTCGGCACGGCGGTGAAGGAGCTGGAGCGGGGGTCCAAGCTGGGCTTGATCGGGGGGATGATCACCGTGCAGCCTCCCTTTGCGATGCTGTACGAGAACCAGGAGTACGACCCGTTGTGGGAGGCGGCGCAGGACCTGGGGATGCCGCTTAGCCTGCACGCGGGCACAAACCGGTCGGGGTTCTATAAGAATCCGGTGAACTTAAGGGCGGCCTTCGTGACCAACCTGGACCACTGGGTGCGGATGGCGCTGGGCGACATCATATTCAGCGGCGCATTCGAGCGATTCCCCAAGCTTCACGTAGGGTCGGTGGAGCACGAGTTGTCGTGGGCGTCGCACTTCCTGGACCGGATGGACTACACCTACACGCAGAGGACGCCGTTCCCGTCGAGGATCAAGTTCCGGGACGACGCGTTTCCCAGCGATTATTTCCGCAGCAACTGCTTTGTCGGGTTCCAGGAAGACGCGCTGGGGATCAGGGACCGCTACGTGATTGGCGTGGACACGCTGCAATGGGGCTCGGACTATCCGCACCCCGAGTCCACGTTCCCAAGGAGCCGGGAGATCCTGGACAACCTTCTGTCTGACTGCTCGGAGGAAGAGAAGGCCAAGATAGCCGGCGGGAACACCGCCAGGGTGTACAACCTGGACTAGGGCGAGACTCCCCTTTTGTGGGGTTAGTTGGTATGTGGAAGGGGCGCTTCAGATTGGGCGCCCCTTTTGTTGGCTTGCGGGGAGTGGGCCGATAGTCCTCGCGCAACCATGAGATTGGGGTCAGCCGCCAGATTCCGGCTCTGAATCCTGCCAGTTGAGTGCAAACGCTCCCGAAACGCTTGACACTTAAGGTTGCGTTGTGTAGATAATACACATGGATAGCAGAACGGTAATTCGCAGGTTGGAACGTGAGGGCTGGGACTTGGACCGGACGAGCGGCAGCCACCATATCTTCGTCCATCCGGATAGGGCCAACCACGTCACCGTCCCGCACCCTCTCAAGGACATACCCGTGGGCACACTCAGGAACATTTACAGGCAAGCCGGATGGCAGTGGAGATAGAGCGATGCAATTCCCGATAGTCATTCACCACGACGAGGGGAGCAGCTACGGAGTCACAGTCCCCGACTTGCCGGGTTGCTTCTCCGGCGCTGAAACGCTGGAAGGCGTTTTCGGCCCGGAGGGCGTGGAAGAGGCCATCCGGCTGCACCTTGACGTGATGAAGGAGCGAGGCATGGAGGCTCCCCCGATGAGGCCCCTAGAGGAGCACATGGCCAACGAGGACTACGCGGGGGGTACTTGGGCTGTGGTGGACGTGGACCTGGGCGATCTTGCGGCGGACGTGGCGGTGAGAATCAACGTCAGTCTGCCCTCGCGAGTCCTGAACAACATCGACCGACATGCCAGAGAAGCCGGCGAGACCCGCTCAGGGTTTCTTGCGAAGGCTGCCCTTGATCGCATCGCAGCCGGGCCGTAGGGAGCCTCTGCAGCTCCGATACAGGACGGGAAACAGCACCTGAATCCGCAGGGTTCCTTGCCACAATTGGGTCATGGGAGACTCTGGACCGCAGCCTATCGAGTGTTGACAGTGAGACCGGGTTATAGCAGAATTACGAATAAGAGGATGCGGCGCAGTTCTGGACGGCAGTAGAAGTTGTTCCGGTGCCGCGTTGGGACGAAATCACGGGGATGCCGCGACAACTAAAGTAGTGAGAGGTCAGTTATGTCCAGCTACAGGATCATATCGTCGGACAACCACATAACCGAGCCGCCGGACTTGTGGATAAGCAGGGCCGAGCCGAAGTTCAAGGACCGGGTACCGCAGGTCATGGACGTGGATGGAAGCGAGCAATGGGTATGCGAAGGCAAGGCCTATGGCGGCGTCGGCGGAGGGTCGGGCGAAATCGGTTTCAGGTTCGAAGACCCGGGCTCGATGGGCATGAAGCTTGGGGGGGAGCTCCGTAAAGGGGGCTGGATTCCCGAGGAGCACGTCAAAGACCTGGACATCGACGGCGTGGACATAAGCATCATCTATCCGACCATCGGCAGTCTGCTGTACAACGTACCGGACAGCCTGCTGATGGACTACATCTGCAAGGTCTACAACGACTGGACGGGTGAGTTCTGCCGGGGGTTTCCCAAGCGGCTGAAGGGCATTGCCATGCTCAACGTGGACGACGTGGGCGTGGGAGTCAAGGAGTTGGAGCGGGCCCACAAGCTGGGCTTCACGGGGGCGATGATCCCCTGCTATCCGCCGGAGGACCGGCTGTACGACCAGCCGATGTACGACCCGCTGTGGGCGGCGGCCCAGGACCTGGGGATGCCCCTGGGGCTGCACATTTCCAGCAACCGCAACGACAGTGAATTCGGGACCCTGGAGAACTACAGGCCGACGTTCATCTGCAACGCCGACTATTGGCCGCGGATGTCCCTGTCCGACCTGATATTCGGCCGGGTATTCGAGAGGTACCCCGGCCTGCAGGTAGGCTCGGTGGAGCATGAACTGTCGTGGGTGCCGCACTTCCTGGACCGGATAGACTACACCTACACCCAACGATCCGGGGAGTGGATGGCGGAGCAGCGGTTCAAGAATGACATGCTTCCCAGCGACTACTTCCACAGCAACGTTTTTCTTGGGTTCCAGGAAGACGGTCCCGGCGTGCGGGACAGGCACATCATAGGCGTGGACAACCTGCAGTGGGGATCGGACTATCCGCACTCAGAGGGCACTTTCCCCCGGAGCCGCCTGATAATCGAGGAGGTGCTGGCGGACTGCACGGAGGAGGAGAAGGTGAAGATCGCCGGCGGGAACGCGTTGAGGGTGTATCACCTGGAATAGGTTTTTCTAATCCTGCGGGATTGATGGGCGACTAGAGCAGGCGCACCGTGCGGTGCGCCTGTTTTTTGGAGGGGACACCTTGTGGAGACCTTTGGACTACTGGTTTAATCCCCCTCACCCTAGCCCTCTCTCGCAAGGGGAGATGGGGCTGCCCGGCCCGCGGTGCGATGCCGCTTCGGTATCGTTTGATTTTAGGCGCTGCTACGCTTGGCTGTGGATAGGCCGGACTCTACAAGCAAACGGCACCTAACTGTTGTTCTCGCACTCCAACTTCAAGCTTGACCAATTAGTACCTACCGTACATTCCAGCCGATTTCATAGTCGGAGGCACCAATGACTGCTCTCGTACCTTCCAAGACTACTGATGCCTACTGGATTCTTGCCACTTCCCCGAACTGGGAATATAAAGAAACCGGTCGCACCGGTAAGTGGATGCTATTCCCACTGAAAGAAGAACTGGATACTGCCTGGGTCAAAGTTGCTAAGGCAACCGAGGATGGCCTGCTAGGTATCGGATCCAAAGCCTCGACTGCTAAGCCAAACCCAAATAGCACTAGTTCTAAAGTCGGCCTAATCTGTGTTTACACCTATGATGCCAATGATGTGTCCGATGTCAAAAGAGTTCTGAGGCAGCTCCGCGCCTTAGGTTTCAATTACAGACTGAATTACAAAGAAGACGAACAGACCCACCTAGGCAATTATGCACAGGACAACCGTGGCGGAGTATCAATATTTACTAGTCCAGCCGATTCCCAGGAACTCATGCACCCTAAAAAATGGGCTGGCCGTCGGCTGGTATAGGAATGATACACGCAGGGCAAGTTGACTAATTAAACATAGGGAATTATTTCCGCCGTCGTCTGTCGGGGGGCATAGCGGTTCATCTCGCTTTTGAGGCTTGGCCCGCCTACGGCTAACTACGCCAGGCCCTACAGGCAAACGGAGCTGCCGCCTGGATGTTACGTGGAGGTCGCTTGATTGCCTGCGGGTGAGAGGTATCGTAGAATAGCCTGAGTTGGAGGTGGCCCATTCAAACCGCCGGGCGCCGAGGGACTTGACGGACCTTTGGACGATTGCGATGGCCCCAACCAGGTCTCTACGGAGGAATACCCAGGAGATCCGCGCAGGCCATAGGTGGAAAGAACAGCGAACCGATTCGTGTAAAGGGAGCATCCTGCTCGAGTAAGGCAGGGCTACGATAGGGTAATCGATATGGCTACTTATAACTGCGACCGATGCGGCCGAGTGCTCAAGGTGAACGATTCGGGGACGGCCTACTGCATAAAGTGCAAGATGACCTATAGGGTGTCTTCGTAGAGAGAAAGGCCTCCGGTTAGGGGCTGCTTCACCGGCGCCGCAGTGGAGGCGCCTCTTGTGCAGGCACCAAGAGGCCGAGTCCCAGTCCCACGGATGAAAGCCGCCCGCCGGCGCGCTGTCTGCCAAAGGCATCCCATTGACACGACACCTGAGATAGCGGAAAATTGCTAGCGCCGGGGCAGTTGCCCAGATTAGTTGAGCGTGACTGCTCAAACCTTACCTGGCGGACCGGCGAGACAAACTGAGAGGAGAACTAGGAGACTAAGCATGGGCGATTATCGAGTCGTTTCTTCAGATAACCACGTATTCGAGCCCGCGGACCTGTGGACCAGCAGGGCCCCGGCCAAGTACAAAGACAGAGCGCCGAACCTTGTATCGAGAGAGGACGGGGACTGGTGGTTCTATGACGGCTACCGGGTGCTGGGCACCGGAGCAGGCTCTCATCCCGGCCTGCGGTTCGAGAACCCGGAAGAGTTGGGCAAGCGTTCCACAATCGAGGACGTCCTGCTGGGGGGTTACATCCCTGAGGAGCACGTCAAGGACCTGGACATCGACGGCGTCGACGTAAGCATCATCTACCCGACGGTCGGCGGAACGCTGTACAGCGTCCCGGACAGCGATCTGCTGACGTCGATGACGTCGATCTACAACGACTGGCTGTCAGAGTTCTGCAAGGCGAATCCCAGGCGTCTCAAGGGCATCGCCATGCTGAATGTGGACGACGTAACGACCAGCGTGAAGGAACTGGAACGGAGCGCCAAGCTGGGGCTGTGTGGGGGGTTCATCACTGTGCACCCTCCTGATGGAATGGGCTACGACCTGCCGGTGTACGATCCTCTATGGGCGGCGGCCCAGGACCTGGGAATACCCCTGAGCTTGCACATTGCCAGCAACCGCCCCGGCGTAGGACAGAAATTTGCGTCCAACGAGGATATGGAGAGAAACAATCCGGCGATGCTGGCCAACGCGGACCACTGGGTGCGGATGTCACTGGGCAACATGATCTACGCCGGGGTCTTGGAGCGCTTTCCCGAGTTGCAGGTGGGCTCGGTAGAGCACGAGTTGGCCTGGGTGCCCCACTTCCTGGATAGGCTTGACTTCACGTACTCGCAGCGGCCATCGGGGATAAAGGGTTACCGGTTCCAGGGCGGGGCATTGCCCAGCGACTTCTTCCACCGCCAGGTGTTCCTGGGTTTCCAGGAGGATGCATTGGGCATCCAGTTGAGGGACATCATCGGCATCGATCAGATGCAGTGGGGTTCGGACTATCCCCACGGAGAGGGGACGTTCCCCCGGAGCCGGGAGATCATCGAGGAAATCCTGGAGGACTGCACGGAGGAAGAGAAGGCGAAGATAGTGGGGGGCAACGCCACCAGGGTTTACAACCTGGACTAGGGACCTGGCGACAGGCGGGCCTGTTTGGATGATTGGAGCAGGCGCCCATTAGCGGGCGCCTGTTTCTTTAGGGAACTGGCTCCGCAGTCCAGTTCTCGTACTTGTATCCCCAATGCCTGCGATAACGCTCGTGTACTATTCAGCGTTGTGCTCCGGTAGAGCGGGACGGCGTGAACTCCAAGTTGGCACCTGCTGATAAGCGATAGAGCCTTTAGCGTAGAGTCAGTCCTGTTCGTCCTCCCGGTCAAGGAACTGGTGACCGACCGGGACCTCTGCAGGGGTGTCCGAGTGAGGCAGACGATGTTCCCGAATGTGCTTGGCGCAAGGATTGGGGTCCTCTCCCTGTATGAAAGGCCTACCGAACTCCACCATCGGACAGGACCGATTGATGTATATCAGCGCCTGTAGAGACTCTCGAGGACAGGTTTCTTTTCCGTAAGCCTCGTAGTACGTTTCTGATGCCTCGATGCAACGCTCTATGAGCGGACGGGAATCTCTGCAACCTACTATGAGGATGGCTACGACTAAGGCAGCAATCAGAATGCGCATGGCCGTACATCCTACCTATACGCAGATACCGTGAAACATCGAGTCTCTGTGTTGTTGCAGTTGCCCGTCCTGCTTTGCTCCTTCTGATGCAGGACTATGCTGCCTGCGCGCGACGTGACTCGTACCCGTAAAGCGCCGTGACTAGGGGTCGTTGATGCTTTTGGTGGCGACGGCGCCGACGTTAACGAGGCGCTGGTACTCGGCGCCCAAGCCGTGCTCTTCCAGGATCTCGCGGGCGTTGCTGCCGGGCCTTGGCGCTTGCCTGCCGGGGCGGACGGGAGTTCGCGAGAGTCGGAACGCCGGCCCGCAGGTGGTGATCAGGCCGATGCCCTCGTGGTCGCGGGTAAGGCTGAGGCCGTGGGCCACGGCCCAGGGGTCAACCATAAGCTCGGCGAAGTCAGCGATAACGGCGTGGGCCCCTGCGCCGGCGGCGTTGAGCAGGTCCACCCAAACCTGGACGGGCTTGGCATGGAAGCGTTCTTGCAGGGCATCGGCCAGGGCCTGGCCGCGCAGGTCCTGGATGCCGCCGAGGCCGTCTATGCCGGAGATGCGGGGCAGGTCGGATTTCCGGGCGCCCAGGAAGAACCAGCCGCCCTGGGCCTGGTAGCAGCGTTGCAGGGGGCCGTCGCCCAGGGCGTGCCGGCCCCGGGGCTCGTCCCACACCTTTCCCTGGTACGACTGCATGAACAGCGACTGCATGGTCATGGTGGTATAGGCCAGGGCTGAGTCCAGGGACTGGCCCTCTCCGGTGCGCTGCCGGTGGAGCAGGGCCAGGGCGACACCGTAGGCGGCCATGAAGCCGGTGCCGTAGTCGCTGGTGGGGCTGGCCTGCAGCAGGGGCGAGCCATCGCCGCCGAAACGGAGGGACATGCCGGTGACGGACTGGGCGCAGGGGTCGTGGGCCGGGCGTTGGGCCCAAGGACCGACGTGGCCGTAGGCGTTGACGGAGGCGAAGACGACGTTGGGGTTGCGCTTGCGTATCTCGTCGTAGTCCAGGCCCAACCCCTTCAACTTGCCCATGCGGAAGCTTTGAATTACCACGTCGGCCCTTTCCAGGAACTTCCACAGGACTTTCTTGCCATCCTCGGTCTTGAGGTCCAAGAAGATGCTGCGCTTGCCCTGGTTTACATCGTTGTGCAGGACCATGGTGAAGTTCCGCTCTTTGCGGGTAGGGTTGTCGACCCTTATCACGTCGGCGCCGAACTCGGCCAGGGTACGGCCCAGCGTGGGGCCGGCAAGCTCTATGCACAAGTCAACTACACGAACGCCCTGCAGGGCGGAGCGCAGGGTTGCCTCGGGAGCAGGCGCGGGGTCGGCAGAGTTGCGGGAAGCCAACTGGGAGAGAATCTGCTTACGGTGTTGGTCAGGTTGCGGGGCTGGCCCGCGCACCTGGCCGGGAGTGCGGGCCAGGCGGACGTTGATGCCGGGCTGAAGCATTTTGCCGTAGGTCGGGTCGTCGACCTGGATGACCATCTTGGACTCCCGGGCGTGGGGATGGTCCATCCACTCCCGGCTGGTGCGGCACACCACGGCCTCGCTGCCCGCTTGGGCCACCAGGTCTTCCCACTCCTGGGCGGTGCGGGTCTTGAACAGCGCCTGGGCGCGCTTCAAAGTCTCGGCCAAGAACTCGGGGTCGCGGTCGAGGGCGTCGAAATCAAGGGCAGTCTTGGGCTGCCAGTCGGCGACGCCGGCGGCCTCCTGGAACTGGCGCCAGTTGAGGTTGGTATAGCCGCTGAAGTACAGCCAGCGGTCGTCCTTGCACCGATAGAAACCGTCCCAGGCCCCGCGGTATTGGGTGGGGCCGAAGCTGCCTGCAGCGTAGGGGAAATTGGGGCCTTCGACGGGGTCGTGATAGCTGATGCCTCGGTAGGCGTTTGTGGCGAACATGCCGTCGTACAGGGGAGTCTCGATGTGCTGGCCCAAGCCGTCCCGCTCGCGGGCGTTCAGGGCCATGGCGATGGCCACTGCGGCGTGGAAAGCGCCGAAGGTGGATGCGGTGGGAATGGCGGAGTAGACGGGCTCGTCGACGCCGTCGTCCCTGGGCTCCAGCAAGAAGGTGGCGGCGGCGGCGCCAATCACGCCCTCCCAGGCGGGTACGCCGGCCCTGGGGTCATCGGAGGCGAAGCCGGGGAGGGAGCAGTAAACGAGCCGGGGGTTGGCCTGGAGCATTTCCTCGGGGCCGATGCCCAAGCGCTTGGCGACTCCGGGTCGGAAGTTTTCCACTACGACGTCGGCCTCCCGGACCAGGGCCTGGGCCGCGGCGAGGTCGTCCTGTTGCTTGAGGTCCAGGAGGATGCTGCGCTTGCCCCGGTTCCAAGTGGCGTTGGCGGGGGTCTTCCAGCGAGGGCCGCCCGGCGGGTCGACCTTGATGACGTCGGCACCGTAGTCTGCCAGGAGCATGCCGGTCAATGGGCCTGCGATGTAGTGTCCGAAGTCGATTACACAGATTCCGTCCAGGGCGCCGGGCATGTTTGCCTCCTCAGGGCGGGGGTCAAATGATTGTCGGGGAGCCTAGGCTAAGGCCACGAGTATGATACCGGCGGCGTTGGTTGTTGACAAGGACTAGAGGATAGCCTCTTGTTGGGCGTAGACAGCTTTGATTACGCGATGCTACTATGCCGCCATGTAGGGGGGCCAAGTACGTGCGGCGCGCCAGGGCGGGCAAATGGTGCGCGACGCTGAGGGTCCCCGTAAACGGTGAGAATTTGTTGGCTGGGGTGAGGTTATGGCTACGTTAACGACCCCGGATGCGGTTTCGATGGACCTAGCGAAGCTTGGACGGGTGGAGGATCTGTTCCTGCGGCAGATAGCGGAGGGCGTGCACCCCGGCGCGGGGTTGGCGGTGTATAGGTACGGGAAGCCGGTGCTAGACATCCAGGGCGGGCTGGCCGACGCCGATGCGGGGAGGGCGGTCTCCGGCGACGCCATGTTCGTGCTGATGTCGTCTACCAAGCCCCTGGCGGCAGCTTGCATGTACCTGCTGAAAGAGCGGGGCCAGTTGGCCTGGGAGGATGCGGTCTGCAAGCACTGGCCGGAGTTCGGCAAAAACGGCAAGGAGGCCGTGACCATATACCACGTCATGACCCACCAGGGGGGCTTTCCGATCACGCCCAAGGACCTGCCGTGGACCGACTGGAGCGACTGGGACAAGGTGGTGCGGGCCATGGAGGATGCGACGCCCACGTTCGCTCCCGGGGAAGTGTTCGCCTACCACCCGGTCAACTACGGCTGGGTGATAGCGGAGCTGGTGAGGCGAATAGACGGGAGGGAGTTCAGTCGATTCCTGTCCCAGGAAATCACGGGGCCACTGGGGATGAAGGATACCTACGTTGGGCTTCCCGCGGAGCTGGAGTACAGGGTAGCCAAGATCGAGTTGATGGAGGAGGAAGCGGATCCCAACGGCGTAGTCTTGAGGTACAACCGGCCGGAGATGCACCGGTCGGTGGTTCCCGCGGCCTGCGGTATAGCGTCGGCGGGCGACCTAGCCAGGTTCTACGCGATGCTGGAGCGGGGCGGCGCGCTGGACGGGGCACAGGTCCTGGCGGAAGACACGATTAAAGAAGCAGTCAAGGTGCGTGTGAAGGCGACGGACGCCATCACCGGCCTGTTTGCGCGGCGGTCTTTGGGGCTGGTGATAGCCGACGAGAGGATGGGAAAGTCCGCAGGCAACCCGGACAACACGTTTGGGCACGGCGGCGTCGGGACGTCGATGGGCTGGGCAGACACGGACTCCGGCCTGGCGATGGCCTACATCACCAACGGGTGCCGGGCCAAGGAGAGCAATGACCGGCGGCTGGCGGAGGTATCGCAGGCGGTGAGGGACGCCTGCTGTTAAGGGTCCATGAGTTGGGGCGGGCTGGTGTCGATGCCGTGCCTGGCAAACACTTCATCAATCTGCCGCAAGTCCTCTCCGGATAGGGCCCAATGCAAGGCTCCCAGGTTGTCTTCCAGTTCCGCCACGTTGGTCACGCCGGGGATGGCGATGCCCACGGTGGGGTTGGAGAGAACCCAGCGCAGGACAAGCTGAGGCAGCGTCTTGCCCAGGCCGGCGGCGATGGGCTTCAGGTCGTCGACCAGCCGTATGTTTCGCTCCCAGACCTCGTCGGCGAACATCCCAATGATGATCTCACCTACGTCGCCCTTGCCCCGCCAGTCCGAGTCCCTGAAATTCTTCTGCGCGGTGTAGGTCCCCGCCAGCAGGCCGTTGCCCAATGGCCCCCAGGCCATGAAGCCGATGCCCTTTTCCCGGCAGTAAGGGAGAATTTCGTCCTCCATGCGCCGGTCGAAGACGTTGTAGTGGTACTGGACAACGTCAATCCGCAGACTTTTCTCGCACTCTTTGAGGCCGTCCAGGCTGTAGTTGCTCACGCCCACCGACCTGACCTTGCCCTGCTGCAGGACCGTGTCCAGGGCGCCCATGGTCTCCTCGATAGGGGTGTGCTTGTCGGGGAAGTGGACCAGCAGCACGTCGATATAGTCGGTCTGCATCCGCTGCAGGCTCTGGTCGACCAGCGGAAGTATGGATTCCCGGCGGCCGTCCCGGCCCCTATCCCGGCCGACCTGGGAACCCTGCCAGCCCAGGCCGCACTTGGTGACCACCACCACGTCCTTGCGGCGGGGGCCCAGGACCCGGCCCAGCATGATTTCGGATTCTCCGCCTGCGTAATTGGGGGCGGTGTCGAAGCAGGTAATTCCCAGGTCGACGGCCCGGTCTATGGCGTCGGCCATGCCTTGGTAACCCTCAGGCCACCCTGAGGCATCGTAGCAGCCTATGCCAAGGGCTGAAACCGTGATGTCTGTGGGTCCAAGAGCTCGGAATTCCATGGTATGCCACCTCCAATCGGTCTGGATGTGCCTTACCGGGGTCTCGCCATTGTACATTGGCGGCTGGAGAATAATCCACCGAGACCCCCGGCTATGGTATTGCCGGATGGGAGTTGCCGCCGACGCGCCGGGCGTGTTGCGGGGCCATCCCGGAAGCAAAAATTGGCCAGAAAATGGTACACTGGGTATAGAGGCAACGACGCGGGCGTCGCGCAGGCACGGCGTGACCCGGGAAGCGCTTCACCAAAGGGAGGACGATGATGCCCGAACAGCCGAGCGACAAAGCGATGCAGCGGATGCGCAACTTCATCGAGAAGTACTGCGAGAAATCGGGGACGACCACCCATCCTGATGCCGGGGTGACGGAGGCGGTGGTGCTGGGCCTGGCCCAAAACGTGGATACCATCGGCCGGCCGCTGTGCCCCTGCCGCTTCTACCCGGACAAGAACGAGGAAATCAAGCACCGGACGTGGATTTGCGCCTGCGACGACATGCAAATCTACAAGTACTGTCACTGCCTGCTGTTCGTGAATGACGAAGGCATGCCCATCACCGAGTACCTGCCCGAGGACCACGAAGGCCGGGCGATTTACGGCTTGGTGAAGGACCCGACGCCGGACAAGGGCCGGGTGTTGCGCGACAAGGCCGCAGAACGGGAGAAGGAGCGCAAAGAGCGTCCTTCGTAGCTTCCGGCGATCAGTCTCCACACCGCCAAGCCTGCAAGGGATGAGAACTAGTCCAAGGATTGGGCTATGCGGAAAATGGCGGCGGCAGTGTTGGGGCCCAGGGCGACTCGGGCGGCGCGGCGGTTGGACGCCAGCAAGGCTTCCAGGTCTCCGGCGGCCTGGGCGTCGGCCACTAAGCCGAAGGTGTAGTTGGTCCCTGGGATGGCCAGGTCCGGGTTGTGGTCGGCGGTGAGTTGCAAGAATAGGCCGGAACCGGGGCCTCCCTTGTGGAGTTGGCCGGTGGAGTGGAGGAACCGGGGGCCGTAGCCGACGGTGACGGCGACACCGCATTTATTGGCTATTCTCCGGCGTAGTGAGTCCAGGGCCTGGTCTACTTCGGGTGTCTGGTGCAAGTAGGCCATGACGGCCAGGTAGTCGCCCTTGGCGGCGGTGTCCAGTAATTGCCTCAGGGAACTGGAATCCTCCATTGCTGGACGCTGCCCCGTCTTGTCGAACCGGCCCAGGACTTTTTCGGTCATGTCCTTGGCCTGCTGGACGTTGGGTTGGTCGAATGGGTTGATGTCTAGATACGAACCGGCGATGGCCGTGGCCATTTCCCAGCGGAAGAATTCGGCGCCCAAGTCGTACTCGTCGGCGAGGTCCAGGCGGATGACAGGTTGACCAGCCTCCTGGACGGCCTGGATGGCGGCATCGCAGGCACCGTTGTCGTCGCCGTCCACGCGCAAGTAGACGAACAGCCGGTCGTTGCCGAAGCTATCGGGGGAACTCGCAAACTGGTCCGGGGACTCTCCGACGACGGGAACGATGCCCCGTCCCTCTTTGCCGGTGCTCTCGGCGATTAGCTGCTCTACCCACAGACCAAAGCTGGCGATGGACGGGGACGCGACCAAGGTAAGCTTGTAGCGTCCCTGGCGGGCGAGGACGGCCATGGTGAGTCCAAGCCAGGCGGCTGGGTTTTGGCGGGCGGGAACTTCGGGGTCGGTGGCTTCACGCATGGCGTCGGCGCGGTCAAGGAGCATGGCGAGGTCAAGGCCGGAGAGGGCTGCGGGGACCAGGCCGAAGTAGGACAGGATGGAGAAGCGGCCTCCTATGTCCGGGGGATTCAGGAAGACATGGCGGAAACCGGCGTGGGCGGCCAGGGTCTCCAACGGGGAGCCGGGGTCGGTGACGGCGATGAAGTTGCGGCCGGCCCTGTGCTCGCCTACAGCCTTTTCCATCAAGTCCCGGAAGTAGGCGTAGAGCAGGTTGGGCTCGGTAGTGGAGCCGGACTTGGAGGACACCAGCAACAGAGTACGGGCAGGGTCTACGACCCGGCCCACGGAATGGACCCACGCCGGGACGATGGAGTCCAGCACCAGGAGTTGAGGGTAACCGGGGGCGCTGCCAAGGGTCTGGCGGAGCACCTCGGGGCCCAGACTGCTGCCTCCCATACCCAGCATGACTACGTAGCGGAAACCGGCGTCGCGCACTTCATCGGCGAAGGACGTAAGAGCCGGGGCCTGTGTGCGCATTTCGCGGGTGGACGTGAGCCAGCCGAGGCGGTTGGATATTTCGGTGGGGTCGGGTTTCCAGACGGTGTGGTCGCCGCTCCAGATGCGGGGGATGATTTGGCGCTGTTGCAGGTCATCCAGGGCGGCCTCGATAGGGTGCAGCCAGGGGCCCAGGTGGACGCCCGGTTGGTCGCCCAATGAGGTGGTGAGGCGGCTCATGTTATCTGCCAAGCGGGAAAACGGTGGCCGGGAGTTCAGAGGCTGACGGCTACTTTGTGGGCCTGGTAGGTGGCCATTTCGATGTCCCTGGGCTGGGCGCAGTCGCCTATGGCGTGGAGTCCGGGGACTTTGCCCTGGAGGTCGTGGTAAAGGGCATCGTCGGCCTGGCCCCCGGCGGATATGACCACGGTGTCCACCGACTCGATGGTGCGGGTGATTTCGGGGTTGACCACGTGGTAAACGTCCACCGAGTCTTCACCGATGCGAGTGACGCCGGTCATAGGGGTCATCACCACGCCCTTCTCGATGAGGCTGCCGTAGAGGAAGTGCCACACGGCGCGGACCTGGATGCCGCTGCCCACGTAGGGCAGCCCAGTGACTATCTCGACGTGCTTGCCCTGGTCGGACAGGAAGTCGGCGACGAGGCTGGCCGGTGGGTTGCCCTGGGTGTCCACGATGACCACGCGGTCGCCGGTCTCGGCCCCGGTGAGCACGTCGCCAACGGTGAGGACGTTCTGGCCCTCGGCGCCGGGTATCTCGGTCATGTAGGGCGTGGACCCGGTGGCTATTATCACGGCGTCAGGAGTTTCGGCCAGCACGGCGCCGGCGTCGGCCTCGACGCCCAGCCTAACGTCGACTCCCAACTTCGGTAGTTGCTTCTCGCCGAACAGGATAATCTCCTCGTAGGACTCGCGGTGGGGAGGTAGCATGGCGATCTTGATCATGCCGCCCAAGCGGTCGGAACGTTCGAACATGACGACATTGTGCCCCCGCTCGGCGGCAACGCGGGCGGCTTCCATGCCTGCTGGCCCGCCACCTACGACGACGACCTTCTTCTTCGCCGGCGCGGGGCCGGGATCGGCCCATTCCTTCTCATGCCCGGTGACGGGGTTGTAGATGCAGGTTATGGGGAGGCCCAACCCCTGGCGTCCGGCGCAGCTCTGGCTGCAGGCCAGGCACATGCGGATGTCGTCGACGCGGCCTTCTTTGGCCTTGACCGGGAAGTAGGGGTCGGCGATCAGCTCCCTGACCATGCCGACAAGGTCCATCTTGCCGGAGGCCAGCATCTCCTCGGCCAGAGCGGGGGTGTTGATCCGGCCGATGCCGATTACCGGGACGTTGACCAGGTCCTTTATTCCCTCGGCGCGCCAGGCGGAGTCGCCGGGGTCGTGGTAGTAGGGCGGGACGTGGTGGCGTATAGACGACTCGCCGGGGACGCTGCCGACCCATGAGTTGATGTAGTCGACCAGACCGGAAGCGTCCAGCAACTTGGAAATGGCCTTGAGGTCTTCGAAGTCGAGGCTGTAGCTAACAAGGTCGTCGTAAAGGCGCACGCCGAGCAGCAGGTCGGGGCCAAGGGCGTTCCGGGTTGCCTGCAAGACCTCCATCATGAAGGTGGACCGTTCCTCCAGGGTGTTGCCGCCGTACTTGTCGGTGCGGCGGTTGCTCTGGGGGTGGAGGAACTGGGCAATCAGGTTGTAGGAGCCGATCATTACCTCCACGCCGTCCAGGCCGCCCTCACGGCAGCGCCGGGTCGCCTGGCCAAATGCGTCGACGGTCTCCTCGATGTCGTCTATGTTCATCTCGCGGGGCATAACTTGGGCGTAGCCGAAAGCGGGGGGCGGCACGGCCGAGGGGGCCATGACCGTGATGTCGCCATCCAGCTTGGTGCGTTGGGCAACCCCGGCCTTTCTGCCGAAGTGGGAAATCTGGGTCATCACAGGGACAGAATACTCGTGGACCATGTCGGCGACGCGCTGGAACTTGGGGATTATGCTGTCGTCGCAGTTCATCTGGTCACCGATGGACGTGGGGTGCACGTTGCTGATGCCGATGGTCACCAGGCCGGCGCCGCCCTTGGCCCGCTCCCGAAGGTAGTAGCCATAGGCCTCGTTGGGGTGTTTCTGCCTGTCGTAGAAGTTGGCGGCGTGACCGGTCACGACTATCCTGCTCTGCAGGGTGTATTTGCCCAACTGGAAGGGAGTGAAGAGCAGGGGGAACTGCTGGGTCATTTCGCTACCTCTTTCTTACCCGAGGCCCGCGGGCGATTGGGTGAAGCCTTGGTCCTGGAAGGGTTCGAACGGGTTGAAACGCCATTGCCAGAGGATGGGTCGGAGCCGTAGCCATGTAGCTGAGGCCTCATCATCCGTCAGAGATGCGCGCCATTGCCCCACGCCGGGGAATTGGCACGGCATATCCTATCATCTTTCGGGACAGGTGTTAAAGCACCGGCGGGAATGCCGCAGCTTTACTGTGTTGGTCCACTCTGCTTTTGGTCCCACCCAATCCAGCAGTTGTTGCTATTTCCAAGGAATCCAGTTTTGTGATAATACATTCATCACCGTTAGTTCGCAGGGTCCCCATAAGAATGTCATCTGGATTGTCGGTGGAGCGTTTCGCCACGTAAAGAATAGGCGCTTACGGCAACGCCCCCGGCAGGCGTCGGATTCACCGGGTTGCCCGGCACGCTGACGGGAGAACCTGTACAGGGGCAGGGGGAAGCGTATGCTGCTCAAGGATCAGGTGTCGTTGATTACAGGCGGCGGCCGGGGCATTGGCCGCGCGATTGCCGTGTACTTTGCAGGCGAAGGGGCCTTGGCCGTCGTGACTGGACGGGACATGGAACGCCTTAACGCGACGGCGGACGAGATACGGGCCGGCGGAGGCAAGGTCGAGGCGCATACCCTGGACGTAAGGCGAGCGGATGACGCAGCCGCAGTGGTGGAGGAAGTCATAAACAAGCGGGGCCGGATTGACCTGCTGGTCAACAACGCCGGGGTGACGAACTACAACACCGAGGTCTGGGCAACCACGATGGAGGAGTGGGACGAGGTGATGAACACCAACCTGCGGGGCATGCACGCTGTGTGCAGGGCCGTCGCGCCTCACATGATGGAGAGAAAACAGGGAACTATTATCAACATAGGGTCGTCGGCGGTCCGGCAGCCCAGCGCTGATTACGGGGCCTACCCGGCGTCCAAATGGGGAGTGGTGGGATATACTATTTCCCTGGCCCGCTCCCTGCGCTCCCACGGCATTAGAGTCAACGGCATCAATCCTGGCGGGGTGGATACCGACATGGGCCGGACTGCCCGTCCCGAGGGCGACCCGAGATGGATGAGCGGGGAGCAGGTGGCGCAAGCGGCCTTGTACCTGGCGGCCCACGCCCCTGCCGCTATGACCGGCCAGTTCATCGAGCTTTACGGCGGTTGATTGTTCATGTTGTCGAGGGGCGGTCCAGAAGTGAGTGAAACACCTGACATTTCTAAGCCCTACGGGGTCACGCCCAGCGGTACACCGAAGTGAGCCACAATTTCATCCAGTCGGTCTACCGCAGGCTGCCTTAACGGACCCTGCAAGGAACAACTCCTACTATGGCCGATCTTTTAACCAGCGGCTGCTATCATAGCCTAAGGCGCGAATAAGCATGGCCGCAGAGCGCGTCTTGCCAAGCCCACGTCGCCCGTCGTCGGCTTGGCAAGGACGGCTGCGCGGTTTCACCAAGCATGCGAAATAGGGGCATAGTTGGCGACTGAGTTGGACCAGGCGCAGGATGACCCGAGGCTCACCCTCACGCATTACCGCTACGTGATTGGCGGCTTCGCCGTGCTGGGCTACCTGGCGGCGGGCCTGGCCATTCTGGCCCCCGCTCCTCTATTGCCCCTGATTATCGACGACTATGCAATCAACCGGACTACCGCCTCGCTGCTAATCTCCCTACCCCTGCTGATGGTTGCAGGTATGGGCCTGCCCGGCGGGGTGATCATTGCCCGCATCGGGATGAGGCAGTCCTTCGCAATAAGCTGGTTTTTGATGGCCGTCCCGGTCCTGACGCCCTTCGCCGGCAGCTTCGCGGCGCTGGTGGCCTTGCGGGTGGCCGCTGGAGCGGGACTTGTCCTTGCCGGCATTGTCGCCGGCCCGTTGATAATGCAGTGGTTCCGCCTAAGGCAGACGCTGGTCATGAACGGGTTGATCATGTCGGCCCTGAACATTGGAATTGCCGCGTCGATCTTCTCCGCTCCCCGGCTGGCCGATGCGTTAAGCTGGCAATGGGCCCTGGCGGTATTCAGCTTGTTGTCGGTGGTGGGAGCCGTTGCCTGGATTCCCTTGAGCGGGCCCGTAAGGGACGCAGCAGCCGCGCCGCCCAACCTTTCGCCTCGAGCCATATTTTCGGTGATATCCGATCGCACCGTCCTGCTCCTGGTGGCCATTGAAACAGGGGCTCTCACCCAATATTCGGCCATTACGACCTGGCTGCCAAGTTTCTTTGAAGAGGTCCGGGGCCTGACTCTGGAGCAGGCAGCCGCCGCCACCAGTCTCCTGCCCTTTGCCGGGATTTTCGCGCTGCTTCTGGCCGGGTTCGCTTCCTACCGCATCGGACCGTCCAGGTACTTCATCATAGCCAGCGGTTTGTTGGCAGTACTGGGCGGGCCTGGGACATTCCTATTCGGCGACCTGGGCTGGATTTACGCCGCGATAATCGTGCTTGGTGTAGGCACTCACCTGTACAGTCCCATCACTTTGTCGCTGCCCATGGGGCTGCCCGGCATGACGCCGGAGAAGCTGGCCATTGCCTGGGGGGTTATTTTTTCGGTGAGCAGCTTTGGCATGGTCCTATCCCCCTGGTGGTGGGTGCGCTCAGCGACGTTTACGGCAGCTTTATCCCGGGCTTTGCCGTGGCGGCGGCCGCCGCTTGGGCCATCATCATCGCGGGCTTTCTCTTGCCCAAGTCGACGCCGGGCCCGGCCCGGGGTTGACATCCGGGCCGACGGTTAAAGCCGCGAATTCCTCTCCGCGTACCCTGATCCGGCAAGGTAATACCGGGGACCGTCTGTGGTACTCTTGGGCCATGGGTTTGGGTAGCTAAGGTTCTATCCGGAGGCTCATCGCCAGGATGAATAACGAGGGGCCCGCGCCGTCACGTCCACTGGGCTGCTGGTCCTCGCCTCCGGCCTTTCCCTCATGATTGTATTGGGTCTTCCCCGCGTCGTCCGCCGCGCCCGGAGTGTGTTCCGCGGCTGGTATCTGGCCGGCACCGGTGCCCTGGTCATGGCCGTGGCCGATGCTCCGTTCTACTGGGGCCTGTCGATATGGAACCCGGTGCTGCGAAACGCCTTCGGTTGGACCGCAGGGCAGATGTCCTGGGCCTTTGCCATCACCCAAATCGAGGGAGGCTTTTTCGGCCCGCTGGAAGGGCTGATCGTGCAAAAGCTGGGCCCCCGGCGCTGCATATTCCTGGGCATGACCCTGTTCGGCCTGGGCTTTGGTGTTGTTCAGCTTGGTCCAGCACCTATGGCAGCTGTACGCAATATTCTTCTTCATAAGCTTCGGCTCGGGCCTGTCCGCCTTGATCGCCGTAGAAGTGGTGGTCAACAACTGGTTTCTCCGCTACAAGACCCGGGCGATGTCACTCTTGGCCGAGGGGTTGGCCATCGGCGGCATTCTCACCCCCATTCTGCTCGCGTGGGCCATTGGCGGCATCGACCCCAGCGAGTCGGAGCGTTTCGGCTGGAGGAACACGGCTTTCTTCATTGGCGTCATGGTAATCGCCCTGGCCGTCCCCTGCTCCTTGCTGGTGCACAACCGGCCCGAGGACGTGGGCCTGATGCCCGACGGCGACCTGCCCGCTGCGGCCGCCGAGTCCCAGGAGGACGCCGGGACAACCCGGGCAAGGGGGCGAATAGAGGAACAGGGATATACCCTGCAGGAAGCCATGAGGTCGACGTCTTTCTGGCTGATCAGCGTGGCAAATGCGCTCTCGTCCGGGGTGCTCGTAACGCTGTTGGTCCACATGGGCCTCATGCTGGACGACCGCGGTTACTCTCTGAGCGACATAGCCCTGGTTTCGGCCGTCTATACCGGGACCTATGCGGCCTTCATCCTGATCGGCGGCTACATTGGCGATAGATTCCCCATCAAGGTGGTGGCCTTCCTGTTCTCCGCCCTGCAGTCTGTGTCCATGGTAGTGCTCGTCCTCTCCAGGAACATGGAGACGGTGCTTATATTCGCGGTGCTATTGGGAGTCGGGTTCGGAGTGCGCATGCCTGTAAGCAAGTCCCTGCGGGGCACCTACTTCGGGCGCAAGGCTTTCGCCGCCATTAGCGGCCTGTCCAGGGTCCCGTCGAGCATCTGCCTGTTCGCCGCGCCCGTCTTTGCCGGAATCATGAGGGATATCCTGGAGAGCTACGACCTTGCTTTCTGGATAATCGCCGCGGTGTCATTAATCGGCTCTTGCTTGTTCCTGTGGGTGGGGGACCCTCCGGGACAGCCCACCGCCGAGGAGAGCCGGGCCATTACCGGTTGATTCTCCAGGCAGAAAGCGGTTGCCTGGCAGCGCGGAGCAATTGACTCTCTAACGCCGCCCAAGTATAGTCCGGGCCATCCCCAAAACGAATGTCCAAGAAGGCCATTCATTCCTCGGTTGATACCGGACTTGGTGATGAAATGACGCAACAATTTCCGCAGCTTTTCACTCCCTTCCAGCTAGGCAAGTTCACCCTGCAAAGCCGAATCGTGGTCACCGGCCACCGGGGCTACTTCTTCGAATCGGGGATGCCCACCGAGGACTACGGGTACTACCTGCGGGAAAGGGCCAAGGGCGGCGCGGGCCTGGTGACCCTCGGCGGCTGCGCGGTGCATCCCACCAGCGGGACCGTCCACCTGAACTACGACGACGCCATAATTCCCCGGTACCAGCGGGTCGCCGACCTGGTCCACGAGTACCCGGTGCCGGTCATGGCCCAAATGACCCACCAGGGCGGCAAGGCGGGCAACAACCACCGCCGGGCCCTGAACGGCGAACTGTTGACCATGGCCCCGTCGCCGGTGCCTCACCCCGGCTTCGGCTACGAACAGGTCATGCCCCACGAAATGAGCATCGACGAGATCGAGGAAATCGTCGATGCCTTCGGCCAGGCGGCCAGGCGGATCCGCAGCGGCGGCCTGGACGGCGCGGAGGTCAGCGTCGGCTCCTACGGGCTCATGTCCCAGTTCCTGCACGGCTATAGCAACCGCCGCGAGGACAAGTACGGCGGCGACACCATGGAAGAGCGGGCTACTTTCATGATGGAGGGGCTGCGGGCGGTGCGGAACGCCCTGGGCCCCGACCTGCTCATGGGAGTGCGCCTGTACTACGACGTGGTGGACTACAGCCTGGTCTACGAAGACCTGAAGACCATTGCCAAGCTCCTGGAATCCTCCGGGCTGCTGGACTACCTGAACGTCTGGATTGGGAACATGCCCAACGAGATGTCCAATCGCTACCACATCCCGCCCCACTACAACGCGCCCGGCGAGTTCGCCGGCCTGGCCGCGGGAATAAAAGAGTTGGTGGACCTGCCGGTGATTGGCGCCGGCCGCATCAACACCCCCGCCCTGGCTGAGGAGATGCTGGCGTCGGGGAAGATGGACCTGGTGGGGTTGGTAAGGGAACTCATCGCCGACCCCTACTTCCCCAACAAGGCCAAAGAGGGCCGGGTGGACGACATAAGGACCTGCATCGCCTGCAACCAGAGCTGCGCAGGCAGGGGTTCGAACCTGGGCCTGCCCATCACCTGCATCTACAACCCGGTTACCGGCCATGAGAAGGACTGGGTCGACCCAGGGCCCGCGCCGGTGCCCAAGAAGGTCGTGGTGGTCGGCGGCGGCCCGGCGGGCATGGAAGCGGCCAGGGTCGCCGCGGAACGGGGTCACCAAGTCGTCCTCTTCGAACGCTCCGACCGCCTGGGCGGCCTGGTGAAGCTGGCCATGAAGCCTCCCACCCGCCAGACCTTCGAAGAGATAATCCTGTTCGGAGAGAAGCAGTTGCCCAAGCTGGGCGTAGATGTGCGGCTGGGCGTGGAGGCCGGCGTTGAGACCGTGGTGGCCGAAACTCCCGACGCTGTTATCGTGGCCACCGGCTCCACGCCGTACATGCCGGAAATACCCGGCGTCGAAGGGAGCAATGTCTTGACCGTGGCCGACGTGCTGAACGACGCCCCCACCGGGGAACGGGTGGCGATAATCGACACCCAGGGCACGCTCCCCGCCTGCCTGCTGGCCGACTACCTGGCCGACCAGGGAAAGCAGGTGCAGATAGTGACGGGCATGAATATGGTGGGCGCCGGCATCTATGCCCGCGCCGTCTGGCACCACCTCTACGGACGCCTGGTGGGCAAAGGCGTGACCTTGACCCCCATGACTGGCGTTACCCGCATCGGCGAGGACTCGCTGGAGGTCTACCACATCGTGAGCCCCGACATCACCTGGCGGATAGAGCCGGTGGACACTGTGGTGGTATTCGGCGGCGGCCAGGTCAACGACGGTTTGTACCATGAGTTGCAGGGCAAGGTCCCGGGCCTTCACGCGGTGGGGGACTGCGCCCAGCCCCGGGACATAGAAATGGCGACCTACCAGGCGCACAAGGTGGCCTTGAGCCTCTGATTTCCATGGGATCCCGGCTATACGAGAGATGTGCCGAGATCCTTACTTCTTGTAACGACAGGACGAAACCGCGCCCATAAAGACCAGCCCCAGCCAATAGCCGTCAGCCAAGGGCGGTGACGCACCTGGCCGGGTCTGACCCGGACAACACTGGCCGCGGGTAGAAGATGGCCCTGTAAAGCGTGGGAAATAATACTACTGGCGGAGAGAGTGGGATTCGAACCCACGATACCCAAAGAGTATACCGGTTTTCGAGACCGGCGCTTTCGTCCGCTCAGCCATCTCTCCGTAGCGACGCTGCGGCCAGAATATTATAGCGTCTGAATCCCATTCAAGCACGATTTACGAGGCGCGGGTGGGCAAAGACTTGCGCGGCAGCCGGCGCCCTGGGACCGTTGAGCGGGGTTAGGAAAGAGTTGGCCGGCGGGAGCGACGCAGCCGCGGCTATGGAAGCGGGCTTATAATTGCCGGGTAGTCAAGTTTTTCCAAGCGTTGACCTGGGATTGGGGACGGACAACATGATTACCGGCGTTGTAGGCGTGACTATCTGGTCTGACGACCTGGAGCCCATGTTCCGTTTCTACCACGACGTGTTGCGGCTGCCACTGCACTCCCGGCATGACGACTTCATCGCCTTCGAGTTGGGAGAGGTGCGATTTAACATCGGGCTGCACGGCCAGGTAGCCGGGCGTTCCCGGGACCCGTTCCGGTTTATGCCGCACCTGGGGGTGGACGACATACACGGGGAGTTCCAACGGTTGAAGGACGAGGGCGTGGAGTTCATCCGCCCGCCGGAGCAGGAGCACTGGGGAGGCTGGATAGCAACGCTGAAGGACCCCGACGGCAACGTGCTGCAGTTGCTGCAACTGCCCTGACGCTGCCGCTACAAAATGAGCATGGCGTCGCCGAAAGAGTAGAAGCGGTAGCTTCGCTCGATGGCTTCCTGGTACGCCTGTAGCATCAGCTCTCGCCCGGACTGCACCGACGGCTCGTTCTCGGCGAAGGCAGAGACCAGCATCAACAAGGTGGACCGGGGTAGGTGAAAGTTGGTAATCATGGCGTCGACCAGCCGGAAGCTGTGCCCGGGGAGGATGTAGAGGCTTGCCTGTCCGCTGACGGGGGCAATCTGGTCTTTCTCCTGTTGCAACATTAGCTGGGCCGTCTGCTCCAGCACCCGCACTGAGGTCGTTCCCACGGCGATAATCCGGCGGCCCTCGTCCCGCGCACGGTTCAATGCATCAGAGGTTTCCTCCCCCAGTTCGAAATACTCGGTGTGTATCTGGTGGGCCGCGGGGTCGTCGCCCTTGACTGGGCGGAAGGTGTCCAGGCCGACGTGGAGGGTCACGAAAGCCAGTTCCACTCCTTGTGCTCGGAGTGTGTCCAATAAGTCGGGGGTGAAGTGCAGTCCCGCCGTGGGTGCGGCGACGCTGCCTGACTCCCGGGCATACACTGTCTGGTAGCGCTCGGGGTCTTGCAGCCGCTGGTGGATGTAGGGAGGCAGGGGCATCTGCCCCAGCGCGCCGATGCCCTCCTCGGAGCTAAGGCGGACGGTCTTGACGCCGTCGGCGCGCCCAGCCATCACCTCAACCTCTAGGGTTGGCTGTCTGGCCGAGTCTTCGGGAGCAATAACGACCTTGGCTCCTGGCCTGAGGCTGCGGCCCGGTTGCCCCAGGGCCAGCCAGACGCCGGGGCATTCCCGCCGCAAGAGCAGCAATTCCACCTTGCCGCCGGTGTCCTGGCGGCGGCCGTAGAGGCGGGCGGGTATGACCCGGCTCTGGTTGAACACCATGACGTCGCCGGGTTGGACATACTCTACGACCTCGGTGAACTGCCGGTGCTCGATGCAGTCTAAGGCGCGGTGTAGCACCAGCAGCCTGGAGGAATCCCTGGGTTCGTTGGGGGTCTGGGCGATGAGTCCCGGGGGCAGGTGGTAGTCGAAATCGCTGGTGCGCATTGTTGGGAGGTTGTCAGTTATCCCTAGCTGGAAATTTTAGATCCCCTATCATTTCCTCCCATTTCATCCCGGTTTTGCCGGGGGGATTGACGGGCGTCCCTGATGGGGGCTGACGTATTCCATGGTAGGGGATTAGGTTGGTGGCGGGCAAGGGGGAAATGTCAGTAATCTTGCAGGTGAGGCTTTTACCCCATCTTAATTTTCCCCTTCCAAAAGGGAAGGGACTTGTGAGGGCCCTTCGACGGGCTCAGGGGGCCGGACGTGAATGGTGCGCCGGGCTAGGGCGCAAGATTTTTCGCCCCTACACGGTCGGGACGCGGGGGTGGAGGAGGGTGGGCACAAGGCCTACCCCTACAGCGGCCTAGTGGCGCCCTTCGAAAAGCTCGGGGCGAACGGAGCGATGGGGTTGCCTCATAGATGGCTAGGGGCCGTGGATGCTGATGCGAGCGGCGGTCAGGGTGTTGACTAATAGCATGGCGATGGTCATGGGGCCGACTCCGCCGGGCACGGGGGTAATGGCTTCGGCCTGTTCGGCCACGGATTCGAAGTCCACGTCGCCCACCAAGCGGTAGCCCCGCTTGCGGCTGGCGTCGTCCACCCGGTTGATGCCGACGTCGATGACCACTGCGCCAGCCTTTACCATGTCGGCGGTGATGGCGTTGGGGCGGCCCATGGCGGCCACCAGGATGTCGGCCTGCCGGGTCACGCCGGCCAGATCTTTGGTGCGGGTATGGCAGACGGTGACTGTGGCGTTGGCGCCGGGCTGACGTTGCATCAGGAGAATGGCCAGGGGCTTGCCCACGATGTCGCTGCGGCCGCAAATCACGACGTTGCGGCCGGCGGGGTCGTAGCCGTTGCGCAGGAGCAACTCCCGGATGCCGGCGGGGGTGCATGAGGTGAAGGTGGCCTGCCCTTGGGCCAGCCTGCCCAGGCTGAAGGGATGGATGCCGTCAACGTCCTTGGTCGGGCTGACGGCCTCTATTGTCTTCTGCTGGTCGATATGCGGAGGCAGGGGAAGCTGCACCAGGATGCCGTGGAACCTTGGGTCGCCGTTCAGCCTGTCCAGCAACGCCAGCAGGTCTGCCTGGGATGTATCGGCGGGCAACTCGAAGGTCTCGCTGAACATGCCGACCTCGTCGCAGGCTCGGCGCTTGTTGCGAACGTAGACGGCTGAGGCGGGGTCGTCGCCCACCAGGACGGCGGCCAAGCCTGGGGAGACCTGGCGCTTCTGCTGCATCTCGGCGACGCCCGCGGCCACCTCGCCGCGAATCTCTTTGGCCAGCGCCGAGCCATCCAGGATTTTCGCCATCTAGCCTATGCCCGTCTCAAAATTCATGCAATGCTGAGCCTCGGGGCAATTCTAGCAGGCGTCCAATTCACCAGCAACGAGGGCGGGCATGCCCTTGAGGGCCGCGCCTTGGATGTTAGAATCACGGCAACTCTCCAGACTCATTAACGGCGGTGTAATATGCCCGGTTTGTCCAAGTCCAGGTTCCAGTCCGGACTCCAATGCCAGAAACGGCTTTACCTGGAGTGCTATAACCGTGAGCTGGCGGACCCAGTCGGCCCGGCGCAGCAGGCAATATTCGACACTGGAAACGCGGTGGGCGAGAAGGCGAGAGAGCGCTTTCCCGGCGGCAGGCTGGTAGAGGAATCGTACTTGGAACACGGTCGGGCCGTGGAGACAACCCGGACCCTGTTGGCCGACGGGTCGATACCATCCCTGTACGAGGCTGCGGTGACCTTCGGGGGCATCAGGACACGGTTCGACGTATTGGTGCGGCGGGACGGGCAGAGGTTCGACCTGGTGGAGGTGAAGTCGACTACCAGGCTGAAGGCGGAACACATCACTGACGTGGCAATCCAACTCTACGCCGCAGAGGGTTCCGGCATCGCTATCGACAGGACCTACCTGATGCACCTGGACCGGGAGTACGTCTACCAGGGCGGGGAGTATGACCTGCAGCAGCTATTCACACTGGAGGACGTGACCGAGGAAGCGCGGGAGTATGCGGCGCAAAGCGTTCCGGGGGAGTTGGCCGAGATGTGGCAGACGCTGGAACTAGATGCTGCGCCGGATATAGATACCGGCAGGCACTGCGAGAAGCCGTACACGTGCTCCTTTTTCGGCCACTGCCACCGCGGCGAACCGGAGCACCCTGTGAGGGAGCTTCCCTGGCTTTCAGACAAGTTGTGGGGTCGTTTGAGAAGCTCAGGAATCGACACCATCCGGGGCATTCCAGCGGACCTTTCTGGCCTGAACGCATTGCAGCTTCGGGTCAGAAACTCCGTAGTCGACGGACTTCCCTATGTCGGTGCAGACCTGCGGCGCGGCCTGGAGGAGATAGGACTGCCGGCCAGCTTCATAGACTTTGAGACCTTTGGCCCGGCCTTACCCCACTACCCTGGCACCAGGCCATACGAAAGGATACCCTTCCAGTGGTCTATGCACCTCTTAGACAAGTCGGGTAGGTTAAGTCACCGGGAGTTTTTGAATCCCGACGGCCAAGACCCGCGGAAGCGGTTCGCGTCCAGCCTGCTGGAAGCGTTACCAGACGCCGGCGCAATAGTGACCTATTCATCGTACGAGAAGGGCGTCATCAACGGGTTGGCTGAGGCGCTTCCCCAGTACCGGGACGGCCTGCTGGCGCTGGTTCCGCGGATAGTGGACCTGCTAAAGGTGGTGCGTGACAACTACTACCATCCGGGGTTTCACGGCAGTTTTTCCATAAAGAAAGTGCTGCCTGCCCTCGTGCCCGGGTTTGGTTACGGCGAGTTGGCGGTGCAGGAGGGCATGGAGGCCTCGGCCGCCTACGCTCGACTGGCAGCCGGCGGTGTCCATGAGGATGAGGCGGCGGAAACGCGGGAGGCGCTGCTGGCCTACTGCGAGCGGGACACGGAGGCGATGGTGCGAGTGTACCACCGGCTGATGGACGAGGCGGGTGGATAGTTAGGGCTGGGTGGTGGAGTCTTGGCGGATGGCAAACGTGGTTAAGGAGATGGATGCATGGCGATTCTAGGGATTAACAACAGGACGGAGAACTGGAAAACCGCCTATGAATTTGCTCCGTTTTTCAGGGACGGGAACGCTTGTGCGAAGCTGGCCCGCACACTGGATGAAAGCGATAGCCCGACGGGAAATGAGGTCAAGATAGAACTGTTCTGGAAGGGTATGCGGGACTATGTGGATAAAGAATGGAAGGGGAAAGAAGGTGTTCTCAAACCCAAGTGTGTCAAAGCCTATCGTACGGAAGAACGGTTTCGGAATCTCCGCGACAAGATTCTCAAATTCAAGGGAAATGGCCCCAAGAATCCATTACAGGTGCCCAATCCCTGGAATTATGAGCCAACTAAACTAGACGCTGAAACAGGACAGACGCCGGAGGAGGCGTTATTCAATAACCTCCGCAATACCGAAATCGATGTAGTGCTGGAAACGCCAAACAGGCTGTTCATCGGGGAAGCCAAGGGGGAAGCGGCACTTGGAACCAATGGGGACTATGTGCTGGTGCACCAGCTAGTGCGGCAATACGTGATGGCAACCATCCTCCTTAATGTGATGAGGATCAAAAAAGGGGTAGTCCCGTTCCTGGTTGTGGAGGGCGACAAACTCGCCGGTATGTTGAACACCGGCCAAGTCCAATTCATGATTAGCCAGAAATGGCTCAAGAAAGAAAACGTGCTAACATGGGGCGACATCAGGAGCCTACAGCCCTGAACCTCGTCACGATGCCCCCAATAAGGCCAGAGAAGGAGTAGCGATATGCCGCTGGACCCGCAGGCGCAAGTAGTGTTGGACCAACTGGCGGCGATGAACCTTCCGCCCGCCCATACCGTGTCGCCGGAAGAAGCCAGGATAAACCTGAACGCCAGGCCCAGGTCGCCGGGGCCGGAGATGGCCAAGGTGGAGGACAGGTCGATTCCGGGCGACGGGCCGGACATCCCGGTGCGGATATATACTCCCCACGGCAGTGGCCCCTTCCCGGCGATGGTGTGGTTCCACGGCGGCGGCTGGGTGGTGGGAAACCTGGACACCGCCGACGGCAACGCTCGCCACGTGGCGGCTGGCGCGGGCTGCGTGGTGGTTTCGGTGGGCTACCGGCTGGCCCCGGAGGACAAGTTCCCCGCCGCGGCCGATGACAGCTACTCGGCGACTCAGTGGCTGGCGGACAACGCCGCAAGCGTCAACGTCGACCCGGCCCGCATAGCGGTTGGAGGCGACAGCGCCGGTGGCAACCTGGCCGCCGTGGTGTCGCTGATGGCCAGGGACCGGGGAGGTCCGCCCCTGGTGTTCCAGCTTATGGTCTACCCGGCGACGGAGCGGAACTTCGATACCGAGTCCTGCCGCGAGAACGCCGACGGCTACCTGCTGACCACGGACAGCATGAAGTGGTTTTGGGGCCACTATCTAAGGTCGGAGGAGGACGCGGCCAACCCCTACGCCGCGCCTATGACCGCCGACGACTTGTCCGGTTTACCTCCGGCTTTGATCATTACGGCGGAGTTCGACCCCCTGCGGGACGAGGGAGAGGCCTACGGGCGGCGATTGCAAGCGGCTGGCGTTCCCGCCACCAACAGCCGGTACGACGGCATGATTCACGGTTTCTTCAGCATGTCCTTGGTCATCGACAAAGGAAGGCAGGCCGTGCTAGAGGCTTCGACGGCTTTGAGGGCGGCCTTTGGGGCCAGGGATCCCAGCACAGCCGGCTGACACACTGGAGGTTGAACCATGACTGTGATGAGACTCTACTCGGGCGACGACGGCGAGTCGCACATCGAGGAGATGGACCCCGCAACCAATCCCGGCTGGCTGGTGCTGCAACAGGCTACGGGCATCATGTTCAGGACAACCAGGGCGGGCTTTTTCGAAGACTACCACAACGCTCCCAGGCGGCAGTACGTCATCTCCCTTTCCGGCGAAGCCGAAATCGGGGTGGCCGACGGCACGGTCTACAGATCGGGGCCCGGAGACGCGACCCTGTGTGAAGACCTGACGGGCCACGGCCACACATACCGCATCATAGGCGACCAGCCCCGAGTGACCGCTATCATACACTTGGACTAGCGGGCCATTCGCCGGCATCGTCGCAGTCCTTCGCGTTCGTCATCGATGGCCGGGGCGCCCGCCGGTAGCACAAGGGTAGCCGCTCTACGTGATGGGGTCGCAATCGGCAATACTCCCGGAAACGTGAGGAAACGTCGGCAGGTCCGCATGGAGGAACAGAGTTGAAGTACGACTACATCGTAATCGGCGCCGGGTCGGCGGGGGCCATCCTGTCCACGCGGCTGTCCGAGGACCCCAACCGGTCGGTGCTGTTGCTGGAGGCGGGGCCGGACTATCCCGACTTTGCACACCTGCCCGAAGAGGTGAAGTTCGGCTACGCCACCGAAGCGGACGTGATGACCAGCGAGCACAACTGGCAGTTCATCGGCAAGGCCACCGAGGAAGCCGGGCCCATGATGGTGCCCAGGGGCAAAGTGACCGGCGGCTCCAGCGCCATCAACGGTCAGGTGTTCCTGCGAGGCGTGCCGGAGGACTACGACTCCTGGGCGTCCTTGGGCAACGACGAATGGACGTTCCCCAAACTGCTCCCATACTTCCGCAGAATCGAAAGCGACCCTGACTACGGCACCGACGATTTCCACAACGCCGAGGGTCCCATCGTTATGCACCGCTTCAAGCGAGAGGCCTGGCTTGCGCCCCAAGAGGCCTTTTACAAAGCGGCCAGGGCTGCGGGCTTTGCCGACTGCCCGGACCACAACCACCCGGACTCCTGGGGAGTGGGGCCAATCCCGCTGAACAACCCCAACGGCATTCGCATGAGCACCGCCCTGGGCTACCTGGACCAGGCAAGGCACAGGCTGAACCTGACCATCAGGCCCAACTGCACCGTGCATCGGCTGGTGTTCGACGGCGCCCGCGCCACAGGCGTGGAGTTGGAGAGCGGAGGCGAGAAGTTCCTGGTGGAGGGTGACGAAATCATCCTGTCTGGCGGCGCCATCGGTTCGCCCCAGATACTGCTGCTCTCCGGCGTCGGACCGGCGGACCACCTGCGGGAGTTGGGCATACCGGTGGTCTTGGACAGGCCCGGCGTGGGCCAGAACCTGCGGGACCACCCCGCCGCCTGGGTGACCTGGCGCACCAGGCCGGAATTCGAGCTGGACGGGCTGGCGCCAAGGACGCAGTTGATGCTCCGCTACACCGCGGGGGGCTCGCACTTGCGCAACGACATGAAGGTCTCCATGCAGTCCTATGCCACGGCGCCGGTGAACCGGGGAGGAAACCGGATGGCCCCCGTGGGAATCCGCATGATCGCTGGGGTATACCTGGCCGAGGGAGCGGGGGAGTTGAAGCTGGCCTCCGCCGACCCCAACCGGCAGCCTGTATTGGAATACCGCTTCTTGGAGAACGAGTTTGACCGGCAGCGCCTGCGGGAGGCGGTCCGGGTCTGCGTGGGCTTGGGGGAGCACGAGGCTTTCAAGGACATCATCCAGGAACTGTTGGCGCCGACCAACGCCGATCTGGTATCGGACGAGGCTCTGGACCGGTGGCTGCGACGGGAAGTGACTACGTCCCAGCACATCTCCGGCACCTGCAAGATGGGGCCGTCGTCGGACCCCATGGCCGTGGTAGACCAGCGCGGCAGGGTCCGCGGCCTGCAGGGGCTGAGGGTGGCGGACGCGTCGATCATGCCCGACTGCGTCCGCGCCAATACCAACGTCACGGCGATGGTAATCGGCGAGCGGGTCTCGGACTTCGTCATCCAGGGTCCTTAGCCAAAGACGGGACGCGGCCCGGCCACTTAAGAGCAGGCGGCCAAGACGCTTGCTGCGCTTGATTCAGGGACTGTTCCAGTCTCATGTCGGACACGTCGACATGTGGTAAGTTATTGTCAACCTGGAGCGCGTACATCCATTCCCAGGAGGCAGGCAGTGGCTGACAGTTCATCGAACGTGGTTATTGCTTCCGGGGAGCATAACGTAGTCGGCACTCGCCCCATCAGGCACGACGGCCCGGACAAGGTGGTGGGGAGGGCCAGGTATGCCGCCGACGTGTTCCCGACAGGACTGCTTCACGCCAAGCTGTTGCGCAGTCCCCACGCCCACGCTGTAATCAGGAACATCGACGCCTCGCGGGCCCTGGCCCTGCCGGGGGTGAAGGCCGTAGCCACCGGCGCCGACTTTCCGATGGTATCGGCCGAGGCGGCGGACCAGGAAGAGGGCGCAATGGTGAACTACGGCTTCTACAGCCGGAACGTCATAGCGCGGGAGAAGGCCCTGTACCTGGGCCACGTGATAGCTGCGGTGGCAGCCGTCTCCGTGCCGATTGCGGAAGAGGCCCTGTCGCTCATAGACGTGGACTACGAGGTGTTGCCGCCGGCGCTGGACGCCTACGAGGCCATGAAGGACGATGCTCCAATACTCCACGACCGGCTGCTGACCCTGGTCAACCCCAACTTCCGTCCCGGAGGATACGGAGACATTCCTGACGGGAAGATGAGCAACATCGCCAACCGTTTCGAGTTTCGGACCGGGGACCCGGACCAGGGGTTTCAGGAGGCGGACGCGGTGGTGGAGCGGGAGTTCCACACCAAACCGGTGCACCAGGGGTATATAGAGCCCCACTCGGCGACGGGGATGTGGCACTCGGACGACAGCGTAACCGTGTGGTGCAGCACCCAGGGCCACTTTGCCTTGAGGGACCATACCGCCGCAATCCTGGGCGTCAGCGTGTCCAAGGTGAAAATAGTGCCCATGGAGATTGGCGGGGGATTCGGCGGCAAGGGGCAGGGCGGTTGCTATATCGAGCCAGTGGTCGCCGTCCTGTCCCGCAAGTCGGGGCAGGCGGTGAAGCTGACCATGACCAGGCAGGAAGTGTTCCAGGGCACTGGCCCCACGTCGGCGACGCACATCCGGGTTAAGCTGGGGGCCACTAAAGCAGGCAAAATCACCGCCGCCGACTGCCGGTTGATATACGAAGCCGGGGCCTTTCCGGGCTCTCCGGTGTCCACTGGGTGCCGCACAATGCTGGCGCCGTACGAAGTCCCCAACGCATATATAGAGGGCCTGGACGTGGTGTGCAACACCCAAAAGGCGGCGGCCTACCGGGCGCCGGGCTCGCCCGCGGCGGCCTTTGCCGCAGAGTCGGTCATCGACGAGCTTTGCCGCGAGTTGTCCATGGACCCGGTGGAGTTCCGGCTGCGCAACGCGGCCAAGGAAGGGACGCGCCAGCCTACGGGCCCGGTATTCCGGCGCATAGGTATGGTGGAGATCCTACAGGCGGCCGAGGACCATCCCCACCTTTACGAACCCATCAGCGGGTCCAACACGGGCAAGCGCGCGGGCCGGGGCGTGGCCGCGGGGGCCTGGTTCAACAGTTCAGGGCCGGCCAGCGCGGTGGCCAGCGTCAATCCCGACGGAACGGTCAGCCTGGTGGAAGGGTCGCCGGACATCGGCGGGACCAGGGCGGCCATGGCCATGCACCTGGCCGAGGTGCTGGGCATCACGGTGGAGGAAATCAAGCCGACCATTGGCGATACGGACTCCATTGGGTACAGCTCAGGGGCCAGCGGCAGCGGCGTGACCTTCAAGATGGGGACGGCGTGTTACGAGGCGGGACTGGACATCAAGCGCCAGGTTATCGAGCGGGCCGCCCGAATATGGGAGGTCAACCCGGAGGACGTCCAATACGACGGCGGAGTAATCAGACACAAGGGTGACAGCGAGCTAAGGACCACCATCAAGGAACTGGCGCCCCGCCTGAACGGGACGGGAGGCCCCATCGTGGGACGGGCCGCGGTCAACCCCCCCGGAGTGGGGAACGCCTTTGCGGTACACGTGGTGGACGTGGAGGTGGACCCGGAGACGGGGAAGGTGGACATCCTGCGATACACGGCCATACAGGACGCGGGCAAGGCGGTCCACCCAGGCTACGTGGAGGGGCAGATGCAGGGGGGCGCGTCCCAGGGCATCGGCTGGGCGTTGAACGAGGAGTATTACCTGGACGTCCAGGGCCGGATGTTGAATTCCAGCTTTTTGGACTACCGAATGCCCACCAGCCTGGACCTGCCCATGATAGACACGGTAATCGTAGAGGTGCCCAACCCTGGGCATCCCTACGGGGTTAGGGGCGTCGGAGAACTGCCGATTGTGCCGCCCATGGCGGCGGTGGCCAACGCCATATACGACGCCGTGGGAGTGCGGATGACCAAGCTGCCCATGAGTCCGGGCAGCGTGCTGGAAGCCCTGTGGGAGAAGGGGTAGGGGTCACTCACTGCCCAGGGTCCCAATTTCACGCCACGGTCACACCCTGTTACCCTTCACACCCCCAACCATTTCCATCCCCGTCGAACCGATGCGGGTCAGGCGGCAATACCCTGAAGTTGCGATAGGGAATATCCCCGCAATCCAGGTCTGACGTGGCCAGGGGAATACAGACAGTCGGATAGGCTGGATCGCATAGCGAAGTTGGTGTTGCAGTAGACGGGCCTTGATGGGTGGCTGCATTAGAGCAACCCAGGAGCATCAGTACGCACAGGCTGAAGAACAACAGTCGGCACAAGAGAGGCCCCCTTACGGCAAAGGATCAGGCGCCTCTGCACAAGCCACCGGATTCCACAAGCCCTTAAGGGGGCACGAAGTGCCCCATCCTTAGCCAACGGACTAACTTGTGGAAAACCGGCTCGTGCAGAGCTTCACCATTTTATAAGCCTCTTGCGCTGAATGTAAACAGGCTATCCAAGTGGAATCGGTGAGATTGACCGGTGTGACATATTGGGGAACAGCCCAGGTTAGCCCTGTTATAGAGCTTGAGATTCTTCACCCCGCGAGGCCTACGCTTGACGGAGTAAAGAATCTCGTTGACAATCGTCCCGGAAGGGTGTCTCGAAAATTCCCTCTCCCGCTATGAGAGAGGAAGCAGCCCATAGGAGGCCCCGGGACAGGTCCGGCAGGTAAGACATGCGGGTCTCACCTGCGGCCAACGGTAGTCTGCCAAAGCAGGACCCCATTGTGTCTTTGAGCGCGGGACAGTTGTACCATGAGTCCATTCCCAACTCGCGGCTGGAGGTCATAGAGAACTGCGGGCAACGGCCGGAGGTGGAGAAGCCCGACGAGTTGGTCAGTCTAGTCAAGGGATTTCTGGACGGCTGATTTATATAGGAGGGTATTGACATGTTGGTGGGCCATTTTACAGAACAGCCCTGGCAGGACGAAACGTCGGGCTTGATGGGCGCCCAGGGCACCGATCTGGGGATGAGCAACGAGCTCTATGACCCGGCGATAGGGGCCAAGCTCTACAACAGGTACCTGGACGAGAAGGTGTACGCCGAGGAGGTGGGTTTCGACGCCCTGATGCTCAACGAGCACCACAGTACCCCCTTCTGTATGCAGGGGGTCACCAACGTTGGAGCATCGATCCTGGCCCGCATCACCAACAAGGCAAAAATCATCATCCTGGGCAACGTGCTCCCCATCTGGGACGACCCGCTGTGGCTGGCGGAGCAACTGGCCATGATAGACCTGATCTCCCACGGGCGACTGGTCTCCGGCTTCGTACGCGGCGGCGGCAGGGAAAGCATATCCCACAACACGCCGCCGCATGACAACCGGGAGCGGTTCCAAGAGGCCCACGACTTCATCGTCAAGGCCTGGACCCAGCCCGGCCCCTGGCGGTGGGAGGGCAAGCATTTCCAGTACCGGTACGTGAACCCGTGGGCGCGGCCGCTGCAGCAGCCGCATCCGCCCATCTGGATTCCGTCTACGGTAAGCGTGGAAACGGTCAAGTGGACGGCCGCGCACCGGTATCCCCTGGTATTGCTGGCCACCAAGCTGGAGCCGACGCTGGAGGCCTTCCAGCTATACCACGACACGGCCGCCGAGTTTGGCTACAAGTCGGGCACGCAGAACGTGTCCTATCTGTGGAAGGTGCACGTGGACGAAACGGAGGAGAAGGCGGACGAGGTAGGCCGCAAGTACCTCTCCGGGGTGAGCAATCCCTTCCTGGCGGGCAATGAGGGCCAGGTGAACCCGGCCATTCTGAACTTGCCCGGCCATACCTCACGGTCGTCCCGGCGACTTTCAGCCACGGCCTTCGGCCCTGCGGGCAGGTACGGTGCCAACCTGCGCCCATACGAGGACCAGATAAAGGACCTGAGCATAGTTACGGGCACTCCCAAGACGGTGCTGCCCAAGATTCGCCAGGTGCTGGAATACCTGAGGCCGGGCAGCATCTTCTTCTGGGACGGCGACGGGGCGATGACCCACGACGACCAGATGCGAAGCCTGAGACTGATGGGCGAGGAAGTACTGCCGGCGGTAAGGGAGATGGGCAAGGAACTGGAACTCTACAGCCCCTATGAAGTCGACCCGGCGACGGGCCAGCCCGTGGAGGAACCGGCGGCGACTGAGGCTGCCTGATGGCCCAAGAACTGGGACGCATATCGCGTCCCTCGGCCGCGCAGTACGAGGGTCGTAGAAAGCTGCTGCTGGCCCCGCTGGTCTACGGTCCGCCTGCGGACGCCGCGGAGGGGCAGGCCATCCTCCAGAACTATTGGGGCCAGATGCAGCAGCAGGTGGAAGCGCTGGAAGGGGCGCTGGGCGGCCTACACCACATATACCACGAGAGCGTCTGGGACGGCGGCGACAAAGGCCTGGGGCAACTGGAGCAGACGGACCAGCGCAGCCACGCCTTCATCAAGGCCAAGTGCGACGCCGGAGCGGCGTTGGAGGCCACCGAGGACATCTCGTCGTTGGTTGAGAGCCTGGACCTGCAGCGCTGCCTGATGATGCCGCTGGCCAGCCAAACGGTGCCGGCCAAGCTCCAGGGTTGGCTCAACGAGAGCGCCAAGAGCCGGTATCAGCACATGGCCGCGCGTATCAACGAGACCCTGGGGGAGAACGAGGTCGGCCTGCTGCTGGTCAACGAACGGCACCAGATACAGTTTCCAGAGGACATAGAGGTCTTTTACGTGGCGCCGCCGGCGCTGGGCGATTTCAGGCGGTGGCTGGACAACTGGATGTCCGAGCAACAGAAGGCGATGGGCGGACAGCCGGAGGATGAGGAAGAGCAGGCCGTTGGAGAGGAGGAAGGGGCGGAGGAAGATGGGGCTAAGGGCTAGTCCGCTCAACGTGATTGACTATGAAATCCCCTTGACACCCCAATGCCCCTGTGATATTTTTCACTTGATTTTGAGCCTATCTAGACCCAGGCTTGGCCCGAATCCGGCAACGGAACGGCGCAAGTATGTTTGAAGACCCCAAGGCGCTGACCAGCGCCAACTGGCACGACATTCACGTTTGGCTCACGTACTTCTGGACGTATTTGCCGCTGGTCGTTACCTTTGCCGTGACTATGCTGACGGCTCATGCGGTCATACCGTCTTTGATCGCAACGGGACACCTGCCGGACTCCGCTGCCAGGTGGCGCAAGCCGTTGAGCGGATTTGCCTTCCTGGTGTTAGTAGCCGCCGTGGTCATCTTGGTGTTGGGCATCAGCCAGACGCTGATCATCGAAGATTTTTGGGACAGATACCTGATTTAGGCGTTCATGCGGGCAACAGGCGTCCCATGTTGATTCGAGCAGAGCGCCTTCTGAACGCAACCCGACGCAGGCGGGAGGGGCAAGCAACGCTGGCACGCGGACGGATCATGTAGTGAGGATACCGAGGGGGAAAATGCTGGCCCTGACCCTGGTGGGGTCGGGAGTTGCAGTAATAGTCGGTTTCGTAGTGGTGGTGTTGCTCATTTCCTGGTTTTCCAATCCTCCGTTTGCCTTAGGCGACGCCCCAGCGCAACCCGTAGCGTTTCCTCATGACGTGCACGTGGCCGAACAGGGCATCCAGTGCGAGTTTTGCCATCGGAACGTGACCAAGGGAGAGGCGGCCACGGTGCCCGCGGTGGAACAGTGCCTGTTCTGCCACAAGGACATAGCCGGGGATACGGAAGCGGCGCAGGCGGAAATTGACATAGTCGTCGGCAGCTTCGCCGATGGCGCGCCCATCAACTGGGAGCGGGTGCACCGCCTTCCCGACCACGTGCGTTTCGTGCACGAGGCCCACGTCAGGTACCTGACGCAGATTGACGGCTCCGACCGCACGTCGGAAGAGAAGGTCCAGGCGACCTGCTCGATATGCCACGGCGACGTCGCCAACGCCACCGTGGTCCAACCCAAGCGCTTCCAGTCGATGAAGATGGGCACCTGCCTGGACTGTCATAGATTCCTGACGCTGGTGCCGGATGACGAAGGGTACGTGTTGCCCGAAACCACCGATATTCCAACGGACTGCACGATATGCCACAAGTGACGGTTTGCGGGAGCCTGGCCCAATGAAGCTCACCCGCCGGAATTTCCTGGCGTGGGCCGGTCTGTCAGCCGCCGGAGCGGTGGCTTGTGAGGGGTTTGGCATCCGCGAGGGCGAGTTCGACCTGCAGAGCCCGGTGATGCTCCCCGAAGACTTGGTGAAGGGCCAGGACAACTGGTACGCCACCCTGTGCCGCAATTGCTCATCGGGTGAGGGAATCGTGGTCAGGGTGATGGATGGCAGGGCCAAGAAGGTAGAAGGCAACCCCCTGTACCCGGTGAACAAAGGTAAGCACAGTGCCTGTTGTGAAGCCGGCCTGCAAGCCCTATACCATCCTCACCGCATAGCACAGCCCTTGCAACGGAACGGGCCGCGAGGACAGGGCCAATACATCCCTCTGGCTTGGCCCGATGCCCTGGACATCCTGAGGCAGCGCCTGCAGGAGAGGGGCGACTCGATGCTGATGGTCACGGAGCCGCTGCGGGGCCACTTGGGCAAGCTAGTCGGCCGCTTCACCGACTCCGTAGGCGGTCGTCATCTGGGCTTCGAGAGCCTGGACGCCAACACTTACAGGGCTGCCGTGAAAAACGTTTTCGGGCAAGAACTGCTGCCCGACTTCGACTTGGAGAATACCCGGTTTTTGCTGTCTTTCGGGGCAGACTTCCTTTCCACGTGGGTGTCACCCACTCGCTGGAGCGTGGGTTACGGCGAGTTCCGACACGGAGGGGAACAGGAGCGGGGGACGCTGTACCAAGTGGACTCCCGCTTCTCAATGACGGCAGCCAACGCGGACAAGTGGCTGCCCATCAGGCCGGGCTGGGAAGGCCACCTGGCCCTGAGCTTGGCCTACGTCATCATCTCCGAAAACCTGCAGGCCGCGGGAGTAGACGTTGGCGCCCTGACCGGAGGCCGGGGCGCCGCCGCGCTGGAACGGTTCAGGCCCGAGGCAGTGGCCGGCCGGGTGTTTATGGCCGAGCACCTCAGGGGCGCGGCGGGGGTGCAGGCGATACAGAACCTGGCAAGGGAATTCGCGGGCAGGACTCCGGCCCTGGCCATAGGCGGCGGATCGGCGGGCGCACACAGCAACGGGCTGTTCAACCTGGAGGCGATTTACGCCCTGAACTACCTGGTGGGAAGCGTTGGAGCGGAAGGAGGGCTGCGGTTCAACCCAAACAGCCCCTTGGACAGCGTTCCTGCAGGGTCGCAGGCAGGGTCGCTGTCCGACTGGACCGGTGTTGCTCAAGACCTGAACAGCGGCAAGACCCGCCTGCTATTGTTGCATCAAGCCGACCCGGTGCACGGCCTGCCGGGATCACTGCGGTTCAGGCAAGCCCTTACGGATCCCAGCGACCTGTTCATAGTCAGTTTCTCACCGTTCCTGGACGAGACCAGCGCCCTGGCGGACCTGATTCTCCCTGACCGGGTGTATCTGGAGGACTGGGGGGACGACGTACCCGAGCCGGGGCCGGGATACCAGGTATTGGGGTTCCAGCAGCCGGTGGTAAACCCGCTGTATGAAGTCGAGCCCCGAAGTTTTCCGGACGTTCTGCTTACGATGAGCCAGGAACTGGGCAAAGAGGCGGAACTGCCCTGGCCCAGGTATCGAGACCTATTGCGAGAAGGTTCCGACGAGCTTTTCGCGCTCAACCGGGGGTCGATTCAAGCCTCGTCCGCCGACGAGTTCTGGAACAAGCTGCTGCAACGGGGCGGCTGGTGGGACGAGGAAGCCGTCGACCCCAAGAACGTAGTTGCTCCCAATGACCTGTTGGGGCGGATCGCCGCCAAGGCCGCGGAGCCGCAGGTTTCCAGTGGTGGGGAGTCGCCGGACACTTTCTACCTGACTCCATTCGCTCACAACACCCTGAACGACGGCAGAAACGCGCATTTGCCGTGGCTGCAAGGTGCGCCGGACCCGCTGACCACCATCACCTGGCAGACCTGGGCGGAAATCAGCGACCGCGACGCCAAGAGGTTGAGTATCCGGGAGGGGGACGTGCTCCTTGTGGAATCGGCGGCCGGGTCAATTAGAGTGTTGGCATATCCGACGCCGGCAGTGCCCCCCGGCACGGTTTCTATACCCCTTGGGCAAGGCCGGAATCAAGGTTCGGAATACGCTACGGACAGGCCGGGCTGGGAAAGCTCCAACGTAATGGACGTCTTAGAGCCCCGCCAAGTGGAAGGCACCGGGGGCCTGGCTTGGGCCAGCACCAGGGTCAGGATTGCCAAGACCGGAGACAGCGTTAAAGTGTCGAAGTTCGAGGGAGTAGTCCGGGCCGTAGAGGTGGGAATCTTGCCCGGCGAGCGCATTATTCAGACCATCGCCCCCCACGATCTATAGACGCTGGCTGGGAACAGAAGAAGACTGACTGAAAAACGCTGAGAATGAGACGCCGAACGCTGGAAATAACAGGGAAAGCGGGTTCATAGCATGACAACACCTAAACCCAGGATAGACCACAAGTGGGGCATGGTCGTGGACCTGGACAGGTGCACCGGTTGCCAGGCCTGCGTAGTTGCCTGCCAGTCGGAGAACAACCTGCCCATCAACACCAAGGACGTGTTCTTGCAGCGGCGCGCCTATGAGTGGATACGCATCGAGCGGTACTGGGAGGGCGAGTTCCCCAACGTCAAGGCCCGTTTCATTCCCATCATGTGCCAGCACTGCGAGAACGCACCCTGCGAGCCGGTGTGCCCGGTGTTTGCCACGTACCACAACGACGAGGGCCTGAACGTCCAAGTCTATAACCGGTGCATAGGGACCAGGTATTGCGCCAACAACTGCCCTTACCAGGTCAGGTTCTTCAACTATTGGGAGCCGGTGTGGCCGGAGCGGATGCGCCATCAGCTGAACCCCGACGTGACCATTCGCAGCCGTGGAGTCATGGAGCGGTGCAGCTTCTGCATCCAGCGCATCCGGCGGGCCGAGTTGACGGTGGAAAGGCAGGAGCAGGGCAAGCTGGACCACAATACGATGAAGGAACGCAACTTCCTGCCGGCATGCGCCATGGCCTGCCCCACCAACGCGCTGAATTTCGGCGACCAAGGCGATGCCAGCAGCCCGGTGCACCATTACTTTGAAGAAGCTAACCACCGGCTGGAGGAGCGGCACCACCGCACCGAGCGGACGGAAGAGCACCCCAGCAGGGTATACCGGCTGTTGGAAGAGATGGGCACCAAGCCCAACGTGATTTATCTGAAGAAAGTGGACATGTTCCCCGTGAAGAAGGGAGCCTAGAGTGGCGGCTGGCGAACATCACTCCGAAGGCATGTGGGTGTTTCCTGCCCCGGAGGCCGTTACCGGGGATATGGCGGAGAAGGCCGCGGGTATGCCCAAGGCCATTGCCCGCGCCTTGGTAGTGACGGGCATATTGTTCGGCCTGGGCATCGCCGGGTTCGTTATGCGGGCCTTGGACGACGGCTTCGGAGCGCACGGCCCCTGGGGTTACTACGCCGCGATATTCATGTTCCTGTTCATGGTCACAGGGGCAGCTCCCCTGGCCGCGGTGGCATTCCGGTTCACCAAGAGCCACTGGCGCAGGCCCATGTCCCGGGTATCCGAATTGTTCGCCCTGCTTGGCGTGCTGAACGTCATCATGTTCATCCCGTTGATGATCGTGTTGCCGTCAATCAAGAACCCGGAGGTCGGGGTCGAAGAACTGGAGATACGCAGGAGCATCTGGTTCGAGACGCCCATAGGGGCGCCGCTGGCGTGGGACTTCCTGGGGATCCTGTTCCTGGCCATCTGCAGCCTGGCGATACTGTGGCTGTCGGCGATGCCGGACATGGCGGAAGGGCGACTGTCCGCCACCGGGTTCCGCCGTAGGCTGTATTCGCTGCTGGCGGGCCGCTGGTACGGTACCAAGAGGCAGTGGACGATTCAAAAAGTGGGCCTGGGACTGCTGGGTGCGTTCTACTTCATGACGCTGGTCTTCGTGCAGTTCACCGTGGCCAGCGACTATGCAATGAGCTTGGTGGCGGGTTGGAAGGACTCCATATTCCCGCCGCTCTTCACCCTGACCAGCTTCCAATCGTCACTGGGGCTTATCCTCTTGGCGCTTTTCATCATGCGGCGCTGGGGCGGATACGAGCAGTACATCGGCGTTTCCGCATTCTGGTCGGCCAGCAAGATTCTGCTGGGCCTGACCTTGCTCTGGGCCTACCATACTTTTGCCTTCTTGATTACGTTCTGGTACGGGAGGCTGGAAATCGAGCAGAACGTGCTCAAGTACTTTTTCTTCGAAGCCTACGGCGGAGCTTTCGCCGCCAACCTGTTCTTCAGCTTCATTCTGCCCTTCTTGATACTGCTGTGGAACCCGGTGCGCAAGACCGACTGGGGGCCGACGCTGGCCGGACTGTCGGCGTTGTCGGGGGCGTTCATCTTCAACCTTAAGACCTTTGTCGGGGCGTTTAACGCCGGAGACGTTTACGCCTACTTCTTCGAGTTCGTGCCGGGCCCGACGTGGCCGGACCTTTGGGATGTCTTCATGGTAATCGGCGGTTTGGGAGCCGCGGCGTTTATCTACATAGCGGCGACCAGGCTGATTCCCATACTGTCTGTGTGGGAAACCAAGGAAGGGGCCAAATATCAAAAGATGGACACGCTGGTGCGAGGCCGGTACCTGGTGCTGGCCAAGCCGGAATAGCTGACGGGTTTCTGGAGCAACTGGAGCTTCCATGCAGGAAGGTATAGTCCTACCGGCAAGACGAATAAACGCGGACCTGCTCCGCTCTATCCTGAACTCGCCCAAGTGGTTCTGGATAATCGTTGCATTCATGGCTGTATTCGTCCTGGGGGCCTTTTCCACCGCTGGGTTCCTGATCAACCGCGGGTACGGGGTAACCGGGCTGAATAACCAGGTGCTGTGGGGCTTTTTCATCACCAACTTCGTGTTCTGGATCGGCATCAGCCACGCCGGGGTGATGCTCTCAGCCATCCTGAGGCTTTCCAAGGCCGAGTGGAGGCGGCCCGCCACTAGGGCAGCAGAAGTTCTTACCGTCTTCTCGCTGATGACGGCGATGTTGATGCCTTTGATTCATACCGGGCGACCTTGGCGAACGCTGTATTGGATATACACGCTGCCATTTGTGCCTTACGACTTCGCCAGGGGGATCTGGCCCAACGTCCGCTCGCCGCTAGTGTGGGACCCCAGCGCGGTGTACACCTACCTGACCTCCAGCATCCTGTTCGTGCTCATCGCCCTGATTCCAGACTTTGCGGTGCTGCGGGACCGCACCACCGGCCTTAGCCACCGCATCTACTCGGTCCTGGCGATGGGGTGGCAGGGTAACGCCAGGCAGTGGAAACTGCAGATAATCGCCGGGGTGTTGCTGTCGGCTCTGATCTTGCCGGTGTTCGTATCGGTGCACAGCATAGTGTCCTGGGACTTCGGCATGGCGGTGTCGGTCAAGTCGTGGCACTCCACCGTCTTCGCCCCATATTTCGTGGTTGGAGCGGTGCACTCCGGGGTCTCGGCGGTGGTCTTCGTCATGATCCTGCTGCGCTGGTGCTACGGGTGGCAGGACTACATCCGGTTGGAGCACATCGATTCCCTGGGAAGACTCCTGATCGTGGTGGCCACCGGCTGGTTCTACTTCTTCGTGATGGAAGTCATATTCGGGTTCTACGGCATGGAGTCTGATGAATTGGCAGTCAGGCAGATGCAATTCATGGAAGAGCCGTGGAACCTGTGGATGATTTTCTTTGTTGGACTGACCTATTTTCTGCCGGTGGGCTTGTGGCTGACCCGAAGTTGGCGACGCAACCTGTGGCTGATGTCCATTGCCTGTATTTCGGTGAACATCGGCATGTGGCTGGAGCGTTTCCTGATAATCGTTCCGGCACAGGCCCGGAAGCAGGTGTTCACCTTCAACTGGTACACCTACGCGCCGAGTATAGTGGAAATCATGATAATCGTTGGCACCTTCGCCATGGTGACCATGTTGATGTTGCTGCTGAGCCGGGTGGTGCCGCTGATACCGCTGTACGACATAAAAGAGGGCGACATTCTGAAGACCCAGGTGCAGATAGGCCGGAGGACGGTGCCGGCAACTTTCCGAGAGGACTGAACATTGCCAAGACTAATGGACCAGCGTTAGCCGCCTAGGAGAGGGACGCGATGGCAAGAAAACCGATATTGGGTCTGTTCGAAGACCCCAACTATGCTGCTGAGGCGGGAGACGCTCTGCAAAGGGCCAATATCTCGCCCCAGGACTATGACTTTCTGACGGATGCACCTTATCCGGAAGGAGCGTTCGGGGAACGTCACGAGAAGCACCGGCTCTACATCTTCCCGTTTGTGGGTGCTTTGATTGGCTTGACGATTGGGATTCTGCTCACGTCGATGACCCAACTGGCCTACCCGTTGACCCAAGGAGGGAAGCCCATCCTGTCCCTTCCGCCCATGGCGGTGGTCACGTATGAAAGCACCATGCTGACCGCCATTATCTTCACCATCATAGGCATTCTATTCGAGTCACGGCTACCCAAGATAAAAAAGGGCCTCTACGACACCCGCATCACCGAGGGTTACATCGGCGTTCTGGTCAACGTAGAAGAGGAGCAGCTGAACCAGGTGTCGGGAATCCTGACACAAGCGGGAGCCGTAGACGTAGTCCGGGAGACCTGAGGCCGTAGACCTGTATGGCAAATCATCCAGCACTAAGGACAGGCGTACCGGAAAGGACCGGCTTCGTGAATAAGTTGAAGGGTCCTCTCACCGGACTTGCCATTCTGGCCGGCCTGTTAGCGGTTGGATGCACCCAGGGGTCATACCCGGTGGACATTTTCTACGAGATGCATTACCAGCAGTCGTACAAGGCAGGGGAGCCGCCCCGCTTGAGCGCGCCGGCAGACTCGGTAGCCTGGTTCCCGCCGCCGGAATCAACGGCCTTTCAGAGCGGCCAGCACCTTTACGCCGTCAATTGTTCCATGTGCCACGGCGCGGGCGGACAGGGCGACGGAGCGGTGGTGGAAACGCTAAAGGAAAAGTACGGCTATAAACCGGTGGTGGACCCGCCCATAGTCACCGACAACCCCGTGGACAACATTGTGCTGATTCTCAGTTCTGAGAACCGGTTCTTCGGCCCGGACTCGGTTATGCCTCCCTTTGGGAAGCTATTGAGCGACGAGGAGATACTACAGATTGCCGAGTACATTCAGACCATCGAGGATTCATAGTCGGCCCTCACCCCGGCCCTGACCGCTTCGCGAGAGCCGTTGCCCCTGCTGCCGATGCTTACGGGTCAGTAAGCGTCAGCCCAGCCGCAAGGTTGCCGCTTGTGGAGATTTTGTAGTCACCACCTCGATCAGTTGAGCATGCGATGCCGCGCATCTCTGGCCTATTGGTCTTTTCTTTGCCGACGGGGCGCCATTTCCAGTTGCCACCACTCCGCAGTGGAGCGGAAATCAGGATGCCATCTTCACCCAGCTTGACATTGGGGTACTGTCCGGCAAATCCCGAACGCTCTGTTCCGTTCAGGCAGAGGCTACCCAGGCTTTTGGGAGTCGGAGTGGTCTTGCTTGCGGCCTTGCTGTTATCCGCGGCCGCGGTCCAAGCACAAGAGTCCGAACCGGACTCGGGCTATGACGAAGAAGAGGCCTTGTCTATAGACAGGATGCTTATATGTCCGGTGTGCCCGGCAGAGACCATCGACCAAGCCCAGGTGGAGCTGTCCAGGCAGATGCGCCGTATAGTCCGTGAGATGCTGGCGCAAGGGGCGAGCCGGGAAGAAATCCTGGACTTCTTCGTTGAGCGTTACGGCCCGGAGGTGCTGGCGGCCCCGCCCAGGTCCGGGTTCAACCTGCTGGCCTGGGTCATTCCGGCGGCGGGCGTTTTGGCCGGCGTGGTGGCCGTCCCTCTAATCATCTGGTCAATGGCCCGCCGCGGCAGGCCGATGGCCGCGGGGGAACCGCCCTTGGAGGAAGGCTTGGAGCCTTATCTGCAGGCGGTGGACCGGGACCTGGCCGAATCTGAAGGCGGCCTGGGGTTGCCGATGGGGGAGGAGGGTGCAGGCCCTCCGGAAGACGAAACTCGTGACGAGGATGAGACGAAAGTAAATGGCTGACCTTGGCGCAATATGCCTCTGGATAGCGCTGGCCCTCGCGTCATATGCCGGGGTGGGCTCGGTAGCGGGCAAGATAAGGGGCAACGCGGTCTTGTTGGAGAGCTCCCGCAGCGCCGTCTACCTGACCGTGCTGGCGCTGCTGGTGGCGACGCTGAGCTTGGTGGCGTCCTTCGTCAACCGGGACTTCGAGGTGGCCTACGTGGCCCAACACAGCGACCTGGCCATGCCCCACCGATTTACCTGGGTGGCGTTCTACGCCGGCAACGAAGGGTCGTTGTTGTACATTGCCTTTGCCCTGTCGGTGATGTCGGCCATCGCCGTGTGGCTCGCGCCGGCCAAAGTCAGGGATACCCTCCCCTACACCATCGGGGTGCTGATGGTGGTGCTGTGCTTCTTCCTGGCGGTCATGGGGTTTATGGCCAATCCCTTCGACAAGCTGCCCTTTGTGCCGCCCGACGGCGAGGGGATAAATCCATTGCTGACCCATCTGGGCATGTTCTTTCATCCGCCGGCCCTGATGGCGGGGCTGATTGCCGTCAGCATACCCTTTGCCTTCGCCCTCGGTTCCCACCTCGGCGGCAAGACCGGCGACGAGTGGGTGGACAGCGGCAGGGTGTGGGGCCTCATTTCCTGGGCGCTGCTGGCCAGCGGGCTGCTGCTGGGCTCGTGGTGGGCCTACACCATCCTGGGATGGGGCGGCTTCTGGTTCTGGGACCCGGTGGAGAACGCCGCGTTTATGCCCTGGCTGGCGCTGACGGCTTTCGTTCATTCCATCATGGTGCAAAAACGCCGGGGCATGTTCCGCATGTGGAACGTGGTGCTCATCAACGTGGCATTCGGCCTGGCGTTGTACGGGATGTTCATGAACCGGGGAGGGTCGGTCCCGTCGGTCCATTCCTTCGGGGAGTCCGCCCTGGGTTGGACGTTCCTGGTCTTCCTGGCAGTTGGCGTGGTTGTTCCCCTGCTGGTGTTCTTCTGGCGCTACCCGAAGATGAGAAGCGCCCAGACCCTGGACTCGATGCTGTCGCGAGAGGCGGCGTTCCTGGTCAACAACCTGCTGCTGCTGGCCGTGGCGTTCGTGACCTTGTGGGGCACGGTGTATCCCCTGATTTACCGGACTACCGGAGAGGAAATTTCGGTGGCCCGGCCCTTTTACGACCAGGTCAACGGGCCTCTGCTGCTGGGATTGATTTTCCTGATGGGAATCGGCCCGTTGCTCCCCTGGCGCAGGGCTACGCCGGCAAGCGTGCGCCGGGCCCTGCTCGCGCCTGCGCTGACGGGGCTTGCTGTTGTTGCCGTACTGGTTGCACTGGGCATGAGGGAACCCTTCGCGTTGATTGGTTTCGGCCTGGGGGCGATGGTGGCCTCGGGGATATTCCTGGAGTGGCGGCGCGGTGCGGTTTCCCGGCGCCGCTCGTCGGGGGAAAACTACCTGTTGGCCTTCCTGCGCCTGATCTCGGCCAACCGTCCCCGGTACGGCGGCTACGTCGTGCACCTGGCCGTGGTGATGGTGGCGCTGGGGGTCATCGGGGCGACGTTCTTTGATACCCAGAAGGACGTGGTGCTGTCGCCTGGGGAAACGGTAGTCGTCGAGGACTATGAACTCCGGTACTTGAGCACCACGGCGACGGACAAGGGCAACCGCACCGAGTTTGTTTCGTCCGTCGAGGCGTACCGCGATGGTGAACTGCTGGATACTCTTCGAGCCACCCGGTCTTTCTACCCGTCGTTCAACATGGCCGCCACCCGGGCCGCCATCCGCTCAACGCCGGTGGAGGACCTGTATGTGGTGCCGAGTGAGAACCTGCCCAACGGCAGCGTTGGCTTGAGGATACTGGTAAATCCATTGATTTGGTGGATGTGGGTGGCCGGGCCGGTTTTGGTGCTGGGCACGATAATCTCGTTGTGGCCTCAGGCTGCGCCGTCGCCCGCCGCCGTGAGAAGCCCCGGCGTAGTCCACGACAGGCCCACCACAGTCCGGGGAACGTGAAGATGCTCTTTTGCGTCGTACCCGGGACGCCACCGAGACGACATTAGCTTGGACACTCGCTGAGGGAATGGAATGGCCTTGGTCATCGGAACGTTGCTGGGCTTGTTCTGCATCGCCATAGTCGCTTACCCATTTCTCAAGACACGCCTAGGGGTCGGCACCGGGGGCGCCGGTCCGTCCGGTGAGCAGGCGGTCCAACTGGGTGACATCTACGACCGGATTCGGACCCTGCAATTGGAATACCAACTGGGCCAGGTGCCGCAACACCTGTACCGGGAACAACTGCAAGAGTACCGGTTACAGGCCGCCGCGGCGTTGCGGCGGCAGGTACAGGAGCAAGCGGCCGCGCCCGAGTGGCTGCTGGAACAGGAAATTCTCGCGGCCCGGGGCGGGTTGCGTTCCGAAGGGGGCGAGGCGGCGGCCTGCCCCAAGTGCAGGACCCTTCCCGGCCCCGGTTTGAAGGTCTGCCCCGAGTGTGGAGCGGAACTGGAAGCCCCTCAGGGACGGGGGTGACGTTGGCTCGCCGCCGGGCTATCCCATTCCCTCTCCATGCTCTATTGGTTTCCTTCGGAATCTTGGCATTGACTATGGCCGGGCACGGCTCCGCCGCAGCCCAGGAAACAATCGCCATTCGGGGTACTGTGGTCAACGGGACCACCGACGGTGAACTCGGAGACCCACTCCAGGTGTTGCTCCTGGTTACGGATGCCGACGGCGGACTGCTTTCCACTGGGCAGACGATGGTCGACGGCGACGGCGGGTTTGTGCTGGATGACGTTCCCAGGACGGAGGACGGCGTCTACGCCCTGCGCGTAAATTATGACGGGGTACCTTATGAGAAATCCCTTAGCCTCCATGAAGCGCGGGACGAGGTCGTGCTTACCGTGTACGAGACCACCCAGGATGGGTCGCAGGTCAGGGTAACCCGGCAAATCATGGTCATTGCTGGGGCCGACGGAGGCGAGCGGGAGGTCTCGGCCATAGAATTCGTGCAGTTGACCAACGACGGCGACCGCACCCTGTTGCCGGACTTGAGCAACCCCACGACATTTCTGCGCTTTGCCCTGCCGCCACTTGCAACGGAGCTCAGCGTCAGGTCCAGCCCCAGCCTGTCTGGCGGCGATATCCTGTCGATTGGCACCGGGTTCGCCGTTACCTCGCCGGTGCCGCCAGGCGAACACAGCGTGGAGTTCTCCTTCCGGTTCCCCTATGAAGGAAACAGCTTATCTTACCGGCAGAGCCTGCCCCAGGGCGCCGATGTGTACCAGGTCTTGCTGCCGCAAGACTTGGAGCAGGTCAGGGTGAGGCCGCTTAGCCCCGCCTCGCCGGTGAGCATTGAGGAATCGGAGTTTCTGGTGTGGGAAGAGAGGGGAATCGGACGGGGGCAAGGCGTGCAACTGGAGTTGACCAACCTGCCCCAGCCAAGCCTGGCCAGCCGCTTGTGGGACGCCATCACCGGCGAGGTCTTCTGGCAGGTGGCCATTCCCAGCGTCGTCGGCGCAGCGCTGGCCGTTTTGCTGCTAGTTGGCGTCTTGAGGAGGCCTCGCTCCGGGCCGTCGCTGGTTGCCGCCGGCGGCGGAGAGATTGACGTCAACCTGGCCCGGCGGGAAGGGCTGGTCCGAGAGGTTGCCGCTCTGGACGATGAATTCCAAGGCGGGACGTTACCCGAAGACGAGTACCTGCGGCAACGGGACGCGCTGCTGTCACGCATTCGCGGCATTTCAGAAACGGCCGACGACGCGGCTGGAGAGCCTCAGTGAGCAAGCGAGGCTGGCTGCTGCTGGGCTCGGCGGTTCCGGTGCTGGCGCTGATTGGCCTACTGGCCTGGGTGTCGCTCCAGCCTGACGACGGCCCGGGAGTCAACGAGAAGCCCAGAACGGTCTCCGTAGAGCCGGACCAAGCCAGGGGCTTTTCACTGGAAACGCTTGACGGTAAGGCGGTGGTATTGTCGGACTTGCGAGGCAAGGCAGTGATGCTGGACTTCTGGTCTTCCTGGTGTGCACCCTGTCGGTGGGAAGCGCCGGCGTTGGCCCAGGTCTACGGCGAGTACAAGGACAGGGGGGTTGAATTCGTAGGCATCGCGGTCTGGGACAGTACCCAGGGGGTGGAGGACTTTGTGGACGAATTCGACGTGCCGTATCCCGCCGGCGTCGACAGCGATGGAATCATCATCATCGACTACGGAATCAAGGGCATCCCGGAGAAGATATTCATCGACGCCGACGGTGTGATCAGGAAGAAGTTCGTAGGACCAATGGACGTCGATACCCTGCGGGCTACCCTGGATAGCCTGCTGGAAGGGGCATCTTCAGAGAGCTAGCGTCCCTCACCGCCTCCAGGTCGGCCCATCTACGATAGCCGGGTGCTATACTCCAGGCGGTCTCGCCCCGATTAACCTTTAGCATCCCGTACTAACTACTAGAGCGTAGATAGATGAGTTTGCAACAAGAAGCGGCGGTGGTCATGGACTGGGGAGGCACCTGGATTCGCACCGCGGTCATGGACCGGGCCGGCGAAATCCTGCATCAGTCCAGGATCGCCAATCCGACGGAGCCGACCCAGGCAGCATTTCTGCAGGCGGCCTACGGTCAGCTAACCGAGGCTATCGCCAGGTGCTCCGGCTGTGAACTAGCGGGCGTGGGAATTGCGGTCGCGGGTCCGGTGGACTCCGACACCGGCGCGCTCAGCGCGCCGCCCAACCTGCCCGCCCTGGACGGGGTGTCGTTGAAAGCCCTTTGGGAGCCGCTGGTGGGGCGTCCCGTCTTGATCGACAACGACGCCAGCCTGGCGGCGCTGGGAGAGTTCCAGTACGGGGCCGGAAGAGATGCGGCCGCTGCTGGGAACCCGCCGCAGACCCTTGTCTACGTAACGGTGAGCACCGGCATAGGCGGCGGTGTGGTGCACCGGGGCCAGGTGTTCCAGGGGTCCGCCGGCCTGGCGGGGGAAGTAGGGCATACGTGCATCGACCGCAGCGACTCGGCGCCGCCTTGCCAATGCGGCAGTCAAGGCTGCCTGGAGGCGTTCGCGTCGGGCACCGGCATCGCCCGCACCGCCCGGACCGCGCTGGCCGGGAGGGGGCCGCTGGCGTCTCCCTGGCCGTCGGCGGATGTTGAATCGGTGACTTCCAAGGACACAGCCCATGCCGCCGGTAAGGGCGACCCCCTGGCCACGGAGATATTCGAAGACGTGGTGCAGGCATTGTCGGTGGGGCTGACCAACGCCGTGCACTTGTTTAATCCCGACCTCCTGGTGCTGGGAGGAGGGGTGACGCTGGGCCTGACCGAGTTGGGGCTTATACCCTGTTTGGAGGAGATGATCCAGCGGCGCGCCATGAGTGACGGGCACCGGGACTTCCGGTTTGTGACCAGCAAGCTGGGAGACGGCGCGGGCATGGCGGGCGCCGCCGCCCTCGTCTGGAAGAGCCTGGACGGCTAGTTTCGGGCTGCAAAACAGCGGAGGCCGTTACTCTGGGACCTGAAATCCGGTTTCGGCGGCCCAGGCCTGCACGCCTCGCCTGAATGCCAAAGCGCCCATGGGGGCGATGACGGCCTGCAGAGCTTCCAGTATCTCCTGCGGCGAGGCTCCTTCCTGGAGGGCGATCCGGACGTGGGCCTGAATCTGCTCCACGTCGGCCCGCAGGGCGGCTTCGACGACTATCTGCAGTAGTTCCTTGGTCTTGCGGTCCAGCATCCTCTGGCCGGTGTAGGTCGCCTCGATGAAGTCGCTGTATTTCCTGGCCCATTCCAGGTCGACCGTTGCCATGATCCGGTGCATCTCCAAGGTGTAGCCCCGGCTGCTCTGAATTCTTTCCAGAAAGTCCTGGACCTCTTCCGTGGCCATGGGAACAACTCCTTACCAGGCGAATGTGGGCTGAAGGGGAATGGGAATCGGCGCAGCGGACCTTGGCTGACTGGTCTTATGCAACCCGGCCGAGCAGGTCCTTGACCGCCGCAATCACGTCAACCGGGTTGTCGCCCTGCACTAGGTGGCCCGCGCCGGAAATTGTCACCGCGGCGCAATCGGGAATGGTCTGCCGCATCCGCTCCATGGTTTCCGGGAGGAACACGTCGCTGCGGCTTCCCCTCAGAATCAGGGTGGGGCAACCGATGCGGCCCACGCAGTCCCACAGCTGCTCGGGCGTCCAGGCGGGTTCCCGCCGGTCCGCAGCGCGCAGGCGCTTGTCGTACTTCCAGGTCCACTTGCCGTCGGGACGCCGGCGGATACTGTACTTCAGGGCTCCCAAGGTCTGCTCGCGGCTGCGGCCGGTGTACTGCTGGACCCTCTGGGCAAACTCTTCAAAAGAGTCCAGCTCGTCGGGCAACTCCCGGAATACCCGCATCCGCTCCAGGCCGGCCGTCCCGGTCTCCGGCCCGGTGTCGACGATGACCAGCCCCTTCAGGGCCTGGGGATGGCACGCGGCCCAGACGTAGGCGTTGCGGCCGCCCATGGAATGGCCTATCAGGACGAACCCGTCCAGCCCCAGGGCTGCAACTAAGTCGTCGATGTCTTCTTGCTGGGCCTCCATGGAGTAGTCGCCGTCGGGAGCCCAGTCGCTGTCCCCGTGGCCCCGCTGGTCCAAGGCCAGGACGTGGAACTTGTCGGAAAGGGCCAGGCTGACGAAGTCCCAGCTATGGGCCTGTTGGCTCCGGCCGTGGAGCATCAGGACGGTGGGGTTGCCGGCGTTGCCCCACTCAAGGTAGTGCAGATTCAGCCCGTTGACCTCGACGTTCCGGTCGGCGGGAACATTTTCCTCGGAGAAAGGCACGCCCATCTGGCGCGCCGCCTGATAAAGAGTCAAACCCTGGGCAGTCTCGGGAGAAGACGCCATTTCCAGTCCCCTGTGCAGTTTCTAGGCCATGATAACGCGGCTGTCAACGCGGCAATTGGGCGCAGCCAGGCGCCCTGAGGCTTCCTTAGCGGCGGTGCGGGTGCTATCATTAGCCCCGGAAACGAGGCCGCCGGCTTTCGCCGGGCCGCAGCCCATGCACAATGAGGAGAAACGGCAACCATGACCACGGAGGCAATCAAGCTGGAGTTGGAACCCAGGGAGTTGCTGGGTAAGAAAGTGAGACAACTGAGACGCGACGGCATAGTCCCCGTCCACCTCTATGGGCCGGGAATCGAGTCGCGGTCGCTGCAATGCCAGGGGCCAAGCCTGATACAGGTGCTGGCCAGGGCCGGCGGAAATACCCCGGTCTCGGTGACCATACGCGGGGAAAAGGGCAACCACCTGGCCTTTGCCAGGGAGATACAGTGGGACCCGCGGCGGGACGACCTGCTGCACGTCGACCTGCTGGTGGCGGAAGCCGACCGCCCGGTGACGGCGCAGGTGCCCATCGTGCTGACCGGGGAGTCGCCCGGCGCCAGGATGATAGGCGGAACGGTGATGCAACAGTTGCGCACGCTGGACGTGGAGGCTTTGCCCTTGGAAATGCCCGCCCAGGCGGATGTGGACCTGGACGCGCTCACGGAACCGGACGGCTCGATCAGGGTAAGTGACATCAACCTTCCCGGCAACGTCACAGTGCTGACCGATCCAGACGAGGTGGTGGTCCGCATCGAGCAGCCCAGGGTTGAGGTGGTCGAAGAGGAGCCCGCCGAAGGGGAAGAAGAGGAAGGCGGGGAGCCCGCAGCCGACGCCGAAGAGGAGCAAGAGTAAGGGCTGGCCCAAGGCCGGCCTTGGCTCGTGTCCGTTGTGCCGGCCGAAACCGCGAATCTTGGTGTCGCAATTCGGCAGGCCTGACGGCAAACGAACTTACCGCCGACGGTCAATCAGGGGATAGGTTATGTACCTAGCCTATTTGGGACAGTCGGGCAACACCGGCGACAGCCTTGACGACGCCAGCCAGCCCCACTGCGTCCACGCCGGCCTGCTGGTGCACGAAAGCCAGGCGACGTCCGTTACCGGGGAGTTCGACGCCCTTTACCTGCGCCACTTCGGCCGCGCTCGGGGCGGCCGGGAAGAACCCAGGGCCATTCGCGCCGGTGAAGTGTTCCAGGGCGTAGGCGTCTTTTCCTCCTGGCCCCAGGCCAAGCGCCACGAACTAATCAGGGACTGCCTGGACATACTCCTTCGCCGGGAGACTCCGGTCATCATTGCATTTGCCGACAAACGGGAATTCGCCGATGCAGGCGGCGAAGGCTCCGAGGCTAAACAGCGAAGTGTGTCGGAAGCGGTAGTTGGCCGCTTCCTGGCAGCCTTGAACCTGTTAATGGACGAAGTGAACATAGCCGGAGTGGATCCCCGCGACCTGATGACCGTGGAGTTCCGAACAAGGGACTTCGTCCTAGTAGCGGCCTCGGACAGGTCAATTAGACCGGACCTGGTAACCGAGTTTCTGAACTCGGATGAAGGGATAGACTCGGCGACGTTGCTGAACGACGTGGTCTTGGTGGACGCCGAACACTCGGTTGGAGCCCAGTTGGCCGACATGTGCGCCTATTTCGCCCGCAGGTGGTTGCAAGACCCGGCCGCTCCCCAGCCGTATTTCGACGCGCTGCGGGACGGCAACGTCATCCAGGTAATCTACCCGGTCAAGCCGTAGGCGTTCCCGTCGGGGGACGGGCAGCCGGGCTACCGGGCCAGCCTCCGCAGCCAGGCGCAGATCAAGTCGACGCCAATCACCAGGACCAGGTACCAGAGGATAATCAGCCCCACTTCCGTATAGTGGAAGAAGCTGAGGCTCAGGCGGAACTCCCGGCCCAAACCCGTTGCGCCCACGAAACCCACCACCACGGTGGTGCGGATGACCACTTCCCAGCGGTACAGGAGATAGGTGATGAACTGGGGCAATGCCTGGGGCAGAATACCGTAGAGCAGCATCTGGAAGCCACCGGCGCCGGAGGCCCGCAGGGCTCGGGCCGGAGCCGGGTCTATATCCTCCACAACCTCCGAGGCAAGCTTGCCCAGCACGCCGTAGTTGTGCAGCGCCAGGGCCAAAGCTCCGGGCAGTATCCCGGGGGACAGAAAGAAGATGATTACCATTGCCCAGACCAGCTCGGGCACTGCCCTGGTGAGGGTGAAGACCCAGCGGACCAGGCAATAGACGGCGAGCCCGGCGCGGGAAGGGGAGCCGCCCAGTCCGCCGTTGCTGACGTTGCGGGCGCCCGGCAGGAAGGTCAGGAAGGCGCCAATTCCGGCGATGCCGATGGCCAGCACGCTCATGGCCAAAGTGTCGTAGGCCAACTTTCCCTTCTCGACCCACTGGTCGCCCTGGAAATAGGCCGGCTGGACGCCGGACCCTAGTCCCAGGAGCCGGCCGAAGAAATCGCCTGCATCGCTCCAGGTCTGGGCCGACACCAGGTCGCCGACGCCGCTTTCGGTCCCCAGCAAGATGTATCCCCAGGACACCGCCGCCAGCAGTAAGAAGCCGTAGGCCGAGGCGCGGGCGAATGTCAACGGCTGGCGTTGCCGCTGGTAGTTCCGGGTTGTTTCCCGGTGGCGGATCATGCGGCCAGGCTCCGGCGCACCTTGGAACTCCAGAGATCGACAAGCACCACCAGGCCGACGAGAAACAGCATGAGAGTCCAGACCTGGGAAAACAACAGTTCCTGGAGGGAGAGTTGGATTTCGAAGCCCAGCCCGCGGATTCCCACAAAGCTCATGATCGCGGCTGCCCTGATGGTGCATTCAAAGCGATAAAAGGTGTAGCTGAGCAGGTCCGGCAGAGCTATGGGGATGCGTCCGTAGGCCAGCACAGCCACGGGTGAAGCGCCGGAGGCCCTCAGTGCCCGGAGGGGTTCATCTGGTACGTCGGCGAGCCTTTCCCCGTAGATCCGGCCCAATATGCCGGCGTAGGGGATGGCTATGGCCAGAATCGCGGCAAGCGAAGAAAAGCCGAATGCAGCCACGAAGAGCACCGCCCAGACCAATTCGTGGACTGAACGGATGACGGCCAGGAAGAGGCGAGCGCCTACGGCAAGCGCTCTGCCGCGGCTGGATGAAGAGACAACCTGGCCGGTGGCCAGCGCGCCCAAAGGCAATCCGACCACAACGGCAATGGTTATGGCGGCCACGGCGAATGTGGCGGTCTGCCACGCTGCGGCCAGGCCTACCCGCAAAAAATCAGGGGAAAGCTCGGGAGGGAATGCGGCCAGGACGAACTCCCGCAGGGTCCCGCCTCCGCCGGAGTGGACGCCGGCGCTGCCCCAGTCAACGCTGGCCAGGCTCCAGACCAGGGCGACCCCCAGGAAAAGGCTCAGCAGCCGCCGGTTGTCAAACAACCTCCACACTTGCCACCTGGCCTTTGCCGTTGTTCAGTTGGTACAGCCGCTGCAGCACCCCGTCGCTCATCTCATCCACCGGAAGATCGAACTGGACCAGCCCCTCCCGCAAGCCGATGACGCGGGAAAAATACCTGCGAATCAGGTCAGGGGAGTGGAGGCTGGCCACCAGGGTCTTTCCGGAGGATTCGGTCAGTTCCTTCAAGAGCTTCAGCACGTCATCGGCTCGCGCCGGGTCCAGCGACGATACCGGTTCATCGGCCAGCACGATCAAGGACGACTGCACCAGTAGCCTGGCCAGGGCCACCCGCTGCTGCTCCCCGCCCGAGAGCCGGGATGTCCGTTCCCCCAGCTTGTCGCCTATGCCCAATTGGGCCAGGGTATCCTCGGCCAGGCGGCGCTCTTGAGGCCAGACCAGGGAGAGCACTGACCGCATAAGGCTCCACCGGCCCAACCGGCCAGCCAGGACGTTGTGCACCACCGGCAAATTGGGCACCAGGTCGAACTGCTGGTGCATCACCGACACTAATCGGGCCAATTCTTCGCCGGGCGTCAAGCCGGAGAGCGACCGGCCATCGATGGCCACCTGTCCTTCATCGGGCTGGACAATGCCCGCCAGCAGGTACAACAGGGTGGTCTTGCCGCTGCCGCTGGGGCCGGCCAACGCAACCCTTTCTCCGCGGGCGACGGTCAGGCTCATGGGCGCCAGGGCTTGGACCTCGGCGTAGCTCTTGCGTATGTCACGGGCTACGACCAGGTAGCCGTTTGTGCCTATGGTCCCTCTCACTGGACAATCCCCTGGTCGCGGGCGACCTGTTCGATGGCCTGGTAGTTATCGTTGTTGGTATCGATAAAGCGCTCGGTGTTGAAAAGGTCCAGGATTTCCGGGTGCTCTTCCGGGTTCAAGTTCAGCAGGGCCGAGCGGAGGCGGTCGGTGAATCCGGCGCCGTACACCTGGTCCAGCCCTCCCTGCACCGTCCAGTTGTAGTTGAAATAGGCGGGGGTGGTATAGAACTCTCTAACCTTGTCCGGGTCAGCCAGCCCGTCGCGGACGGCCCGCCCCCATACCGCCTCGCTCAAGGCCCCCACGTCGAAGGAGCCGCTTTCGACCAATTTCCAGGTAAGGTCGTGGGAGCCGGAGAAGTTGGGGGCCGACGCGAAATCGTCATCGGGGTCGATTCCGGCCTCCAGCAGGAAATGCCGGGGCATCAGGTGCCCTGAGGTGGAGCTTTCGCTGCCGAAGGTGATTGTCCGGTCGGCGGCCTGGGCCTTCAGGTCGGTCAGCGAGTAGATGGGCAGGTCGGCGCTGACGATTAGCTTGGAGTGGAAGTTGGCGTCTTCCTCCCGCTGGACGATGGCCCGCGCGTCGGGGCTTTGGAGCCGGGCCTGGACGCCGGTCAGCGCTCCGAAGAAGGCAAGTTGCAGGTCACCCTTGGTGAAGGCGGTGACCACCGCGGCGTAGTCGATGCTGGGAACGTACTGGACCGGCACACCCAACTGCTCCGACAGGTAGTCGGAGAACACTTCGTAACGCCGGGCCAGCCGGGTAGTGTCCTGGTCGGGTATGCCGCTCACCTTGAGCGCGGGAAGGGTGTCGCTCGCCTCGGGCGCTGGAGAATCGGTGCCCCCATCGCAGGCTGCCAGGGCCGGCAGCAGAAGGGTGCAGCCGAGAAGCAAGAGGCGCGCCGTAAACGCCTTGATGGTCATGGTTGGACCTCCGTAACTATTCCCGGGAAAAGCCTTCAGAAGGGCGGACGACAGCCGCGCCTGACCAGGGCAGACCTGCGGGAAAAGGAGGACGGGCGTCACGCCGCGGGGGCAGTTAGGGGGTTAGGAAGTAAGCGACTGTTGGGACTGCCGGCCTCTCCAAGTCCCACAGGTAGGGACTCAAACGAAGCCGGCGCCGGGCTGAAGAAGCTCGAGGACGGGGGATGGGGACATGGGGAGGATTCTAGTATGCGGACATGCCATTGTCAACGCGGCTCCGTAGAGCGCCGCCTGCCCGGTTTTCGCCTCTCTTGGGATGGTGTAAGATACATTGACAGGCAGTCGTCCGGTGTAGCGCCCAGAGCCAGTCCGGCCACACTCAACCCACCCGCGGAGGACTCGATGCCCAAGATAGCCATAGTTGGCACCGGCTTGATTGGCGCCTCTATGGCGCTGGGATTGAAGCAGGCCAGGGCCCAGAACCTGGAACTGGTGGGCGCCGACCTGGAGCGCAGGTCCCGGGACGGAGCACAGAAGCGCAAGGCCTTTGACCGGGTGGGGGCCTCGCTTCCGGCGGCGGCGCGTGACGCCGATATCGTGGTGCTGGCCACGCCGGTGATGGCCATGCGGGACGTGATGGAGGTCATCGGGCCGAGCCTCCAAGAGGGCTGCATCGTTACGGACGTGGGTAGCTCCAAGAGGGTGGTGCTGGAGTGGGCGGAGGAGCTTCTGCCCAAGAGCGCGCATTTTGTGGGCGGCCACCCGATGGCCGGCAAAGAATCTTCCGGACCCGAAGCCGCGGACGCGGGGCTGTTTCGCGGCAAGGCCTACTGCATTATCCCCGGAGCCGGGGCCAGCGACCAGGCGGTCTCGGAAGTAACTGCCCTGGCCGAAGCGCTGGGCGCCGTACCATATTTCATCGGGGCGGACGAGCACGACAGCTACGTGGCGGCGGTCAGCCATCTGCCGTTCATGCTGTCGGTAGCCCTGGTGGGGTGCACGTCCAAGAGCGCCAACTGGGGAGACATGGCGCAACTAGCCTCCACCGGCTATAGGGACCTGACCCGGCTGGCATCCGGAGACCCGGTGATGCATCGGGACATTTGCGTTACCAATCCGGAGTCCATACTGGCTTGGACCGATTCCTTCATTCGCGAGCTCTACGAGATGCGCAAGCTCCTTGCAAGCAAGGAGGGAGATGGCCTGGGCCTCGACGGCGAGGCCATTCATCAGGCGTTCCAGGAAGCGTCCGATGCCAGGGCCCGGTGGCTGGCGAATGCGGTCAACCCATCGGCCCGGACCCAGCCCGTTCCGCCGGAGATTCCCTCCTTTACCGAGAACCTGGGACGGATGCTGCTTGGCACCAAGATTATGGAGGCCCAGAAGAGAGTGTTTGGCGGGGACCGGACTCGCAAAGAGAAGTAGCGGGCGTTGGGCACGGGGTAAACCACATTGCGCAAGACCGTTGGAAGTCCGGGGTGTCTTGGCGGCTCCATCTCCCTGCCGGGAGACAAGTCAATCTCTCATCGCGCCCTGCTGCTGAACTCCATTGCCGTCGGTACGGCAAAGGTCACTGGACTCTCTGGCGGGGAAGACGTTCACTCTACCATGCGCTGTCTCAGGGCGTTGGGGGCCCGCATCGAAGCGGGCGCCGCGCCAGGGTCCGCGGTGGTTCACGGCGCTGGGCCAACCTTGCAGGAGCCCCAGGATATATTGGACGCGGGCAACAGCGGCACCTCTATGCGGCTCTTGGCCGGGTTGCTGGCAGGCCAGAGCTTCACATCGGTGTTGACCGGCGACGCTTCGTTGAAGACCCGGCCCATGGGTAGGGTGGTGCAGCCATTGAAAAAGATGGGCGCCAGGATCACAGGCCGCAAGGGCGATACGCTGGCGCCCCTTGCCATCAGTGGGGGAGAGTTGCGGGGGATAGAGTACACCATGCCGGTCGCCAGCGCCCAGGTCAAGTCCAGCATAATGCTGGCGGGGTTATCGGCCGACGGCGAGACCGTTTTGCACCAGCCGGCCAGGTCGCGGGACCACACGGAACGAATGCTCTCGGCCATGGGCGCACCGGTGCAGGAAGACGGGCTGACCTTGACGCTGCGGCCTGCACAGTTGCGCGCTGTGGACGTGGACGTGCCGGGAGACATAAGCTGCGCCGCTTTCTGGCTGGTGGCCGGGTTGTGCCACCCCAATGCCAGCGTCACGCTCCGCAACGTGGGACTCAACCCAGGCCGCACCGGCATTATCCAAGCGTTGCAGGAAATGGATGCCGGCTCAAACTTGCGGATAGTGGAAGAGCGTACCGTCAGCGGAGAGCCGGTGGCCGACTTGGCGGTCCAGTCAGGACACTTGAAGGGGACCGAAATCGGCGGGGAAATGATACCTAGCATCATCGATGAATTGCCGGTGCTGGCAGTGGCCGCCTGCTTCGCCAAGGGTGATACGGTGATACGCGACGCCGGGGAACTTCGCGTAAAGGAGTCAGACCGCATAGAGACCACCGTGCGCGAACTACTGCGCCTAGGCGCCAGGATAGAAGCCCGCGAGGACGGCATGGTGATTCACGGTACGGGCCGCCTGCAGGGAGCGGAGTGCCAAAGCCACGGCGATCACCGTCTGGCCATGGCGCTGGCAGTGGCAGGGCTGCTGGCCCAGGGGGAAACAACTATCCACGGGGCGGACGCCGCCTCGGTGTCTTATCCCGGGTTCTGGGAACACTTGGACCAGCTCTCCGGCTTGGAACAACCGGAGTAACGGGCGGGTTAGCTTTGAAACGTCGCTCGAATGTGGACCAGGCCCCGCCGCTGCTGGTGGTGCTGTCGGGTCCTTCGGGCGTGGGCAAGGACGCGGCCCTGAACAAGTTGAAGGAGTTGGATCGCCCGTGGCGTTTCGTCGTTACCGCGACTACCCGCCCCCAGAGACCCGGCGAGAGAGACGGCGTGGACTACATCTTCATGGACGATTCAACGTTCCTGGATATGAAGGACCGGCAGCAGTTTCTAGAGTGCGCCCAGGTGTATGGCCGATGGTACGGCGTGCCCCGCAGCCAGGTGCAGGAGGGCTTGGACGCCGGGCAGGACGTAATCCTGAAAGTGGACGTGCAGGGCGCCGAGACTGTTCGGAAGATAGCCCCGCAGGCGGTGTCTGTGTTCATGGTCCCAGAGTCCCTGGACGAATTGAGGCTGCGGCTGTCCCAGCGAATGGGGGGCAACGCGGCGGACACGGAAGTACGGCTGGATGAGGCCCGCCGCGAGATGGCCAAAGTAGACGAATTCGACTACTGCGTCGTCAACCGCAACGGCCGCTTGGAGCAGACCATAGAGGATATTGACGCTATCATCGCCGCCGAAAAGCGGAGGGTCGTTCCCCGCCGGGTACAATTGGAGTGATAGCCCACAAGTCAAGCCGCAAAGACGCGCTTCTATGAACGGCTAGGGGCTGGACGACTAGAGAGAAGGCATGGCGGAAGTTTCACATCAAATTGCACTAAGGCCCAGGTTGCCCCAGTGGCTCAAAGCGCCCGCGCCGGGAAACCCTCGCTACCTGCAGCTCAAACAGACGATGCGGGAGGCCCGGCTCCACACGGTATGCGAGGAAGCTCACTGCCCCAACATCGGCGAATGCTGGGGGGCGGGCACGGCCACCTTCATGGTCCTGGGCGACATCTGCACCCGCCGCTGCCACTACTGCGCCGTAACCACCGGACGCCCGATGGGCATCGACCTGCAGGAACCCGACAGGCTGGCTGAGACGGTGCACCGGATGGGGCTGGACTATTGCGTCATCACTTCGGTAAACCGCGATGACCTGGCTGACGGAGGAGCGTTTATCTTCGCTTCCTGCATCAGGAAAATCCGGGAGCAGGCCCCCGGCTGCAAGGTGGAAGTCCTTATACCGGACTTTGCGGGGTCTGGGCCGGCGTTGAAGAAGGTAATCGACGCCCGGCCTGAGGTGCTCAACCACAACATCGAAGCCGCCCGGCGCATCTTCCCCAGGGTGAGGCCCAAGGGCGATTATGACCTGTCGTTGGAGATCCTGGCCAGGGCCAAGGAGTATGACCCGGGTACGGTGACGAAGTCCGGGATAATCGTCGGCATGGGGGAGACGACCCAAGAGGTGTTGGAGACCATGGAGGACCTGCGGAGGGTGGACTGCGACCTGCTGACCGTCGGCCAATACCTGCGCCCGTCGGCCAAGCACCTGGCTATCGACCGGTTCTACCACCCGGATGAATTCGCGGAGTTGGCGGAGGCCGGCAGGACTATGGGCTTCAAGCACGTCGCCTCTGGCCCATTGGTCCGCAGTTCCTACCACGCCGACCGACAGCACGTGGCGGCGCAGTCAGGACTGGCTGGGGGCCTAGCCTAGAATCGCAGCCCTGGGGATAGCTTCTAGAGGGGGAATCTCGTCAATAGCTAGGTTGCCGTCAAGGTACGGCAGGACCCTAGCGGTTTAGCCCGGCTTTGTCTCGCCGGGCGGTAACCGGGGGCAACGCCTCGCGGTCGCGCCACCACCGCAGAAAACGGGTGGTCTCGCGGTCAACAAGTTCTTCAGCCAAGCGGGCTTCCTGGGCGGTCTCCAACCCGTTGGCGTTGGAGGCGGCGTGCAGGTCGTCTACGTCATGCAACTGAACGTTCTCGATGCCGGCCACGGCGGGGTCTATGTCCCTGGGCACGGCTATGTCCATCAAGAACAGGGGCCGCTGATCCCTGAGAGCCATCGACCGGCGCACCTCGGCTTCTCTCAGGATATATTCCGGGGCGTCGGTACAGCCGATTACGATGTCGGCTGTTTCCAGCACTCGCGGCAGGTCCTCCAAGGATACCGCTTGGGCCTCCAGGCGTTGGGCCAACTCCTGGGCGCGGTGATACGTTCGGTTGGTGACGGTTATCTTTTGAACGCCGGCCCGGGCCAGGGCTCTCCCAGTGAGCTCCCCGGCGTCGCCGGCTCCGACAACCACGACGCTGCACTTGCGCAGGTCTCCAAGGGTTTGCCTGGCCAGTTCAACGCAGGCGCGGCTGACGGATAGCGCGTTCCGGCCTACTTTCGTCTCCCGGCGCACCTTACGGCCGACCCGGAGAGACCACTGGAACAGGTGAGAAAGGGGCTCAGGCAAAGTGTCCGTTTGGCTGGCGGAATCAAAGGACTCCCGCACCTGGCCGATAATCTGCTCTTCGCCCAGGATCATCGAGTCCAGGCTGGATGCGACCCTGAAGAGGTGATGTACGCACTGCTGCCCCCGATACACGTACAGAAAACTGCCAAGATCCAGGGGAGATACGTTGAAGCGGTCGGCCAGGAACCGCTTGATGCGCTCCTCGCCGGACCCGCATCGACGGGGCGCCCCGTTCCCGTCCGCCGGTTCCATGGCGTAGAACTCCGAGCGGTTGCAGGTGCTGAGAACAACACCCGGAACGCCGTATTCCGCCATGGTCTCCAGGGCGTGGGGCAATTGGGCCTTGGTCAGTGACAACTGCTCCCGTACTTCCAAGGGTGCAGTACGGTGGTTCAGGCCCACTAACAGGAATTCCAAATATTCACCTATTGGTAGCGGCTCTCCTGGTACACCGGCGGGTGCAGTACAAACGCCCGGCGTTGCCGGAGACGGCATCTTTGAGACGGCTCCCAGGAAAGCCTGCTTGAGGAGCTATAAGGCTTCTGCGGGGTGAGGCTGCTCCTGGTCCAGCATGTCTTCCAGGATTCGCTGAAGGGCCATGGTGTGGCTGCAGACTCCACGGGAAGTGAAGAACAGGCATTGACAAATCCAAGAACCGGAATCGAAAGCGACCTCGTGGGAGTTGTGGTCGCCCTGAAAAGTGGCTTTCAGGCTGGTTATTGTTACCCGCCCCCGCTCTTCAGCATATTTCCTGGCTTTGTCAATCTTCCCGATTATGCTGGAGTCCATCGACACCTCCTCAAATTGAGCCGGTCAGCTCCCTGCATATGAATTTTAAATTGGGCGCAGGCGGTGGTCAAGGCTGATTGACGCTCGCGTCAGCGGAGACATAAAATCTCTACAGGACTGGTTGATGAACGGCAATCAAGTCAGAGAATCCTTCATCCGCTTTTTTGAAGGCAAAGACCACCTCCACATGCCCAGCGCCTCGCTGGTGCCGTCGGGGGACCCGACCCTGCTGTTCACCAGCGCCGGCATGGTGCCTTTCAAGCCCTTCTTCACCGGGGAGCAGACCCCTCCGGCGCGGCGGTTGACCAGCAGCCAGAAGAGCTTTCGGACCACCGACGTGGAGGAGGTGGGAGACCACAAGCACCTGACGTTCTTCGAAATGCTGGGCAACTTCAGCATCGGCGACTACTTCAAGGAATCGGCCGCCGGTTACGCCTGGGAGTTGCTCACCCAGGGATTCAAGCTCTCTCCGGACCGGCTGTTCGTAACGATCCACCTGGACGACGACGAGACTTTCCAGATATGGCGGGACCAGATTGGCGTCCCGGAGGAACGGATCTACCGCTACGGGGACAGCGACAACTGGTGGGGCCCGGCGGGCAACGAAGGCGCCACCGGCCCCTGCTCGGAACTCCACTACGACGGAGGGCGGGAGAAGGGATGCGGTGAGCTGGTCACGCCCGATGCCCTCACCGGAATACTTCGCGAGCACCGCAGCGCCGGAGTTAAATCGGGATTCCCCGAAGTTCCGGGGTGCCACCCCAACTGCGACTGCGAGCGGTTCGTGGAGCTGTGGAATCTGGTGTTCATGCAGTACTACCAGGACTCAACTGGTGAGCGCACGCCTCTCCCGTCGCCGGGCATCGACACCGGCATGGGACTGGAGAGGGTCTCGGCGGTATTGCAAGGCAAGGCCAACGTCTACGAGACCGACCTCTTTTCGCCGATTATCGACAGGGTTTGCGGGCTGACCGGCAATACCTACGGCGCCGAATCGGACACCGATTACGCCATCAGGGTGGTGGCCGAGCACTCCCGGGCCGCCGTGTTCCTCATCGGCGACGGGGTGGTCCCAAGCAATGAAGGACGGGGCTACGTGCTGCGGCGCGTCATCCGCCGGGCCATCCGCTACGGCCGGCGGTTGGGCCTGGACCAGCAGTTTTTGACGCAGGTGGCCGAGTGTGTGCTTCCCCTATTCCAGCAGGTGTACCGGGAGTTGGAAGAGAACCGGGACTTTATTCTCCGGGTAATCCGCCTGGAGGAGGAACGGTTCGGGGAGACCTACGACCGCGGGATAGGCATCCTGAACGGAATGGTCCAGTACCGCATGCTGCATAGAGAGGCCGTGCCCAAGGTGGCCGCAGTTGCCAAGTCGAGAAAGCCGGGACCCGACGGGGCGGCTGAGGCCTTGGAAGAACACGGGTTCTCGAAGCGTCAGCCCGACCTCGATGGGGACGAACAGATCGGCCAGGAGATGGCGGCTGAAACGGTTTCCCAGTTGGCCTATGCCGCATTTTCGGCAGCCGGCGGCGATGAGGCGGCAGACGCGGATGAGCCGCTTTCAGCGTTGAACAACTGGGGGTCGATGATCTCCGGTAGGGAGGCCTTCATTCTCTACGACACGTTTGGGTTTCCCATAGAACTGACCACCGAGATAGTGAAGGAATCGCTGGCGGTTGACGTCGACGAGTTCCAGCAGGAGATGGAACGGCAGCGGGAGCAGTCAAGGGCCGCCAACGCCTTTACCGGCAGCATGGAGATGGTGACGGCTTATGAGAGCTTGGGCGCCGGCCCCACCCATTTTTCCGGTTACGGCGGCCTCGGCCTTGAAACGAAGGTGGCCGCCCTTCTGGCGGAGACCGGCCCCGAAACCTGGGATCCCGTCGGAGCCGCCGGCCAGGGGCAGCGAGTGGAAGTGGTGCTGGAGGAAACGCCCTTCTACGCCGAGGGCGGCGGGCAACTGGGGGACCAGGGGAATATTTCGGGTCCCAACGGCGTTGTTGCCGTGGAAGACACCCAAAGCCCTGTGGCCGGGCTCATCGTGCACCGGGGCGTCGTCCAGCAAGGCGAGCTTTCCCTGGGAGAAGAAGTAACCGCGCTGGTGGACCCGTCCCGGCGACTGGACGCCTCCCGCAACCACAGCGGCACCCACCTGCTGCACGCTTCCCTCCGGGCGGTGTTGGGCCCTCACGTGCGCCAGGCCGGGTCCATGGTCTCACCGGAGCGGCTGCGCTTCGACTTCAGCCACGTCGGCCCGATGTCGGTGGAAGAAGTCGGCTCTGTGCAGGGACTGGCCAACCAACGCATCCGGGACAACCTGAACGTGTCATCCCACGAGACGACCTACAGCGAGGCCGTGCGGCAGGGGGCGTTGGCCTTCTTCGGCGACCGCTACGGCGATCTGGTCAGGGTGGTGTCGATGTCGGAGGGCGATTCCATGGGTGATGCCGGGAATGGCCCGTTCAGCGTTGAGGTGTGCGGCGGCACCCACGTGTCCTCCACCGGCCAGGTGGGCACCCTGTTCGTGCTGGGAGAGTCCAGCATCGGCGGGGGCATGCGGCGCATAGAGGCGGTAACCGGGCGGGCCGCCGAGGGCCTGTTCGTGGACTACGCTGCAAAGCTGAGCGCCATATCGGAAAAGCTGCAGACCCCTGTTTCGGGACTGGAAGCCCGGTTGGACAGCTTCTTGCAGGAGTCGGAGGAGCTGAAAAAACGCCTGGCTGCGTCGGAACGGGCCGCCCTGCGCGAAGAAGCGGAGAGCCTGTTGGGGCAGGTCGTGGACGTGGACGGCGTCAAGATAATTGCAGGGCGCACCTCGGCCGGCAGCGTCGAGGCCATGCGGGAGATGGGCGATTTCCTCAAGGCCAAGCTGTCCAGCGTGGTGGTGGTGCTGTCGGCGGTCATCAACGGCAGCACGTCCCTGGTGGCTATGGTGACGCCCGACCTGGTGGACCGGGGTGTCCACGCTGGCAACCTGGCCCGGGATACCGCCAAGGTAATGGGCGGCGGCGGCGGCGGGCGACCTGAGATGGCCCAGGCCGGCGGCCGGCAGGTCGAGAAGCTGGACGAGGCTTTGCGGGGCGTGCCGGAGCGGGTACGCAGCAGCCTGTCGTGATATTGATTCCGGCTACTTGGGAACCCGCTGTTAGGGAGTTGGCGCGCTGAGGGTGCTGGCCTTGGACTTGGGGGAGCGGCGCATCGGCCTGGCGGTGGGCGACTCCGACGTGCGCGGGGCCTTCCCAGCGGGACACCTGGTGCGCACCAAGCTGGCCCAGGACTTGGAACTGGTCAGGCAGGTTGCGCAAGAGCGTGACATCCAGGGTTTCGTGGTGGGCGTGCCCTATACGTTGCAAGGAGAGGGGGGCGACGGGGCCAAGCGGGCTATCCGGTTCAAACGCGCCCTCGAGAAACTTACCAGTTTGCCGGTGCATTCCGTGGACGAACGATTTACGTCCTTCGAGGCCGAGGGCCTGCTGCGGGAAGCGGGGAGGCAGCCCTCCCGTGACAAGGGCGCCGTGGACGAGGCCGCCGCAGTATTGATCCTCCAAAGGTTCCAGGAAATCGGACCGGCGTAGCAGCGAGTCTTCCAGCCTGCGTCAAAGCGCCCGCCCTTGACGCTACACAACTATCACCGCAGAATAGATACGCTAGGCCTGTGTCTTGGCCCCCGTCCGCCCTGGACCGGCGTTTTGCGGCCTGTTGCCCGGTGGTGTAGTGGTAGCACGTCAGCCTTTGGAGCTGAAATCCCTGGTTCGAATCCAGGCCGGGCAGCCAATAAGGCTGCCGACACCTGTCCCCGCTCAGCCACGATTTAGCTGCTGCCCCGCGCCCTACTCGACTATCGGCTGGGCTATTATCCATAGGCTGACCACGGTGTACAGCACCATCAAGGTCAGCATGGGGTACTGGCTGTTGAGCGCGGCTGTCCTGTCCTTGAACAGCCGGAACGCAGCCAGGTGGGCCAGATAAACTGCCAATACGTGGCCCGCCACGATGACGGCAACGGAAAGAAACCAGACGACGCGGGCGTTGATGACTCCGATGTCGATTTGATAATCGACCGTTCCGAACAGGTCCCAGCCGCGGCCCAGGGGGTCGGAGGCAACGGGGATGATTAACTGGCCCTGGATCAGCAGGAAAGTGATGAAGTGGGCGATGTTGTAGGCGAGGGCTATGGGTATCAGCGAAAGGGCAAATGTCCGTGCTATTTCAGCCGCGTCCGGCTCCTGCCCCGCTGACCTGGACATGAAGTAGGAGAACAACAGGTACACCAACAGGAAAGCTACAGGGAATAGCAATACGCCAATGGTGTCGGCAAGGGTGATGCTGTTGAAGGCGGCATAATTGAGCGACCCGGAGAAGACATCTACAACGTAGGACCGAAAGTCTACCCAGGCCGAGGTGGCGCTGAAGCCGTCGAATGTCACCGTCGCCAGCAGAAGCACCACCATGGCCAGGCCGTCGTTGGTCATTCCATGGTTCTTGGACAAGCCGATGGCCAGGGGCCGGACGTTCAGTTCCCTGCTCTCGGCCTGGGCAAAACATTCGTAGCAATTGATGCAATCGCCGTCGGGGTCCAGGCACCGGCCGTGGCAAGCTTGGCAGCGTTCCTGCTCCAATACCCGCGCCTCGGTGGGCGCGAACCTGGCAAAGAAGCCGAAGACCACCGAGAAGGCCTCGCCATGCCTCAACCAGCGGTGCTTGCCGAAAACCGCCATGCCGGTCAGGGTTATGGCCGTGTAGACGATGGCCATCACCGCGACCCGGTCGGGCAGCGAGTTATGGGGGAACGCATCTTGAACCCAGCTGAAGCAGATGAACAGAATCACGGCTGGCCAAATGCCCCACGATGGTGGGTAGGCGACGTTAAGGCTGAGGCTGCGGCCGGGACGGAATAGCCTGTACAAGGCCTCCGCCCCGTCGAAGAGGGCTTTCCAAGGATTCATGACGGCCCACAGGTTCCCTACCAGCGCCGACAGGAAGGCCATTCCGACCCACCAGATTATCCAGACGAAGACCGGGGCGAAGTTTAAAGTCGGGCTTGGGTCGCCGACAAGGCCGGCGGCTATAACCAGGCCCAGGAGAAACACCGACAGGAGCTTTAACGGCAGCAGCGCCGGACCAGCCACGACCAGCCGCAGGACCCGGTGTTGGAGCAGGTTGTACCTCCGGTAGGAGCCTTGGTCCGATGCGCCCTTGAGGAACATTCCCAGGACGGCGAAGGACAGGGCTACCGCTATGCCGGCCCCAATCATGAAATAGCCCAGGGGCACCGGTAACTCGGTGCGCTGGCCAAAGCCGTGAGCGTAGACCGGCTGGGCCAGCAGGGCGGAAGCCAAAACTGCCACGACGATGGGCAGGTGCACTGGTCTCATATCGCTGCCATCACAGGTTCACAGCCGCCTGCGCTTGGCCCGGCGCCAAGTCCAAAAAATCAGCGCGAGGAACGCGGCTAGTCCGGCAGCCAGCCAGGCCGCGGGGAGCCCGTCCGGCTCCGCGACCTCCATGGGCAGGGCGAGGCTGGCCTTGCCCAGGCGGCCGTCGGTCTCCAGGGTGATCGTCCAGCTTCCAACAGTATCCAGCGGTATGTCCACTTCATAGGATTCCGGGTCCAACGGGGTGTTGACCGCCTGCACCGGCGCAACATTGGCGGATCCGGTGGGACCTTGGGCTGATACCAGCACGGCGGCGTCGGTGATTACCGTTTCGTTCTCGGCGTCCTGTACTATGATGCTCAGGTGCAGGATGCCTACCGTAGGGCTGCCGGGCAGGATACCCACCTGTAACTGGTAGGGGCCCGCCTTGGCGTCTTGAACCACGGCGCGGGTGGCCCCGTTGGCCGAGACTGGCGATGCGACGGCCAACGTCGCCGCAGAGAGGCCGAGGGCTAGAACTAGACGGGCGGCTATTGACAGCCTAGAAATCATCGTTCCCGGATTTATCGTACTCTCAGGATTGCTGCCCGGTCAATTTTGATTCCGATTCAGCCATGGCCCTTAAACGCGCCATCCTTGCCGGGATGCCAGGACTTCGGCCCGACGGCCTCTCAAATCGGTAATCTGCAGCTTCCCCTTTTCTTGACTCACGCGATAGGCCCGGCTTACACTGAAACCGGCAGACTGCTTAATTTGGACGTACTGAAAATATGACCGGACCTTTTACCCCTGGCGAAGACGTGGCCCTGTTCATCGACTGGGAGAACTTCAAAATCAGCCTGGCCACGGGGCACCGACTCCCCAATGTATCCGCACTAAAAGAAGAAGTATCCAACCTGGGTAGGGTGGTGGTGGCCAAGGCCTACGCCGACTGGGTGAGCCGCGCCCCCGAGCTTAGGGGAGCCAGCCAGTTCATCAACGACCCGCCCGCCCTCTACGCCGCGGGCATCGAGCCGGTGTACGTGCCCACCCGGATATTCTCCGGTAGCTCACGACCCACCGAACCTCCGCGGGGCCCGCGCATCAAGAACAGCATCGACGTGAAGATGACCGCGGACTGCCTGGAGTCCGCACATTCTTACCCCAACATCGGCACCTACGTGTTGGTGTCCGGCGATTCCGACTTCATCCACGTGGTCAACACCCTGCGCACCATGGGGAAGCAGGTGGTGATAATCGGGGTCTCTTGGTCCACCTCCCGGCGGTTGGCGGACCAGGTGGACGGACTGATCCTGTACGACGTGGACGTGGACCCGGTGACTGCGCCGGAACCGGTGGCCGCCGGCAACGGCCGGGGCCCGGTGAGGGGCGACGAAGCCAGCCGGGTGGAACTTGCCGAGGTCATCCGGGTGATAGAGGACATCGTCCGGACGGAGCGGCAGGCCGGGGGCAACCCGCTGCTGACCTCCATCAAGCAGCGGGTTGTGCGCCGCATTCCGGCTTTCGACGAGAAGAAGCTGGGATTCTCGGGCTTCAAGAAGCTGATGGCCAGGGTGGCCAGGGAAGGCAACATAAGGCTCATCACCCACGGCCTGGTGGACTGGGCAATAATGGCCGATGAACCGGGCCCCGATGATGGGGAAGCCGAGGCTATCGCTCCGCAAGACGCCCGGCCCGCGCAGCCGCGGGGACGCCGCCGCTCCAGGCCGGGGGCGGAGGAAAGCCAGGATGCCCCTGAGGAGGACCACACACCGGTAGTTCCTCCCACGCCGCCCTTGGCCGGGAGCCAGTCCGCTGCCCCTGCTGAAGCCAATGGAGCGCAGTCCTTGGAGTCTGCGATTTCGGAGGCCACGGCCGACGCGGATATGCCCATGGGTCCCGGCGACGGCCTGGATTCCCAGCGGATTGCCGACTTGATAGTCATGGCGGAGACCCTACAGCACCGGGAGGGAATCAGCCACGTGGCGTTTAATTTCCTGGTGGGCGAGGTCTGCCAGGCCCTTGAACAGGGACTGGAGGCCGAGGACGTTGACATAACCCGGCGTTGGGCCCAGGTCTACTCAAGGGCCTACGTGAGCAGGATGTTCCGGGGGCTCAATTCGGCCGACATGTTTCAAAGGGGCTGGCATTCCTGGCGGGATGAGACTTCCGGCGCCCAGAGACGCCGGCGCACCTTCACTTTGGACCTCAATCATCCGGTGGTGGACCAGGTGTTGAAGTCCCGGTGGGGGTCCAGCGCCGCAGAGCATGACGACGTCGTTGTTGCCGATGGTTTCCCGCAGGAAGAAACGTCCACCAAGGGTTCGGTCAGGATAGGGGTGCCCTTCCTCTCTCGCTTCCTTCGCAGCCGACGCGGCGACTGACGGGGCCCTTCGACAAGCTCAGGACGAACGCGGGTACACCCCGTTCGTGGTGAGGCTCTCGAACCAAACGTGGGCCAGATTCTCGCCTTCGCGAGAATGACGGGTTTGGGGGCAGGGATGACTGGCGGGGAAGAGCGGCCCTGGTCACAAGTCCAAGACCAGGGTGGACCAGCCGAAGTCTTTGGCGCCCAGGCCCTCGGCGGTGTAGGGATGGTAGTACTCCCTGAAGCCGGACCGGTCGATGCATTCCAGGCTTTTGGCGACTATTGTGTCGGCCAATTCTTCGTAGCCGTGGCTTCGCAGGCCACGGGACAGGAACCAGTTAGTGTTTATCCAGCTTGGGCCACGCCAGATGAATCCCCTGGGATTTCCAGGCAGGAATCTGGGATGTGACGCAGGCACCGACGGGATGGGATAGGGCGTCCAGAAGTGCTCCGGCGCGGTGAGCCACCCGCCCACCAGCCGCTCCACTATAGGCTGGGGCAGGTCTTCCAGCGCCAGGGGCATCAACGAGCTTATCGTGACCTCTTTGACCGGGACCTCGGCTACGCCGGACAGGTCATAGAAGGCCCCGGCTTCCTCGTCCCAACACTTGGAAAGCAGGGCGTCCCGGGTCTTGTCCGCCTCTCGCTGGAACTCGGCGGCCTCGGGCGCATCCCCCAGCAGCCGGGCCAGGGAGCGTAGCCCCATGATGTAGATTGAGTTCACCAGCACGTCTTCGACGTGGAAAATGTCGGCGGCCAGGATGCGCCGGTCGTCGCCCCGCAAAGGCTCGTAGGCCGCGTAGACCTTTTTCAGGGCGGCGATGAACCCACGGTTGCTCAACTCCTCCAGCCTCAAGATGCCGTCGTACTTGGGGGAGCAGTCGGTACCCGCCTCTTCAGGCTGGATGACGGCGATCAGCCCGTCGTCGTCCGGGTCCCTTACCCGCCGGAGCCACCGGTAGAAGGCGGTCAGCACCGGCAGGGCGTCGCGGCGAAAGTCCTCGTCGCCGGTGGCCTGGTAGATACGCTCCACGGTGTAGGCGATGATGGGCGGCTGCATGGTGGAGCTGTAGTGCTCCGAGGTGCGGCCCACGATGTTGCGGCTGAGGAAATCGGGCTGCTTCTCCATCTCCCAGAAGATGATGTGAGGAATGAACCCGTCGGGCAGGGATCCGCTCATGAGGGTCCGCATCTCGGCCTTGGCCTGCTCCTGGTCCAGGTGAATCAGGGCGATGGCGTGGAAGCAGGAGTCCCAGAACCACTGGAAGGGGTAGCCCACCAGCGAGGGGCAGACAAAGCTGTACTCTTTGCCGTTCCAATCGGCGACGCCGCGCCTTAGGTTGCCCAGGAGGATTTGCCTGGCCTTTGCTTCTAGTTCTTGGCGGTCCATTGCCCTAGCCGGCCCAAGGCCGGTCCGTGTTGGAAGGCAACCATACGGGTGGAGAGCCTGGAGCACCCTAATGGACCGGGGCCGAAATTTTTTGGGTGCGTCCCACTGAGTCCCATTTCGTTCCATTTTGACTGGCCAGCGGGCCGGGAGCGACACACGAGGTCCGCGGGTCGGGGAAATCCCAACGCTGTCAGCACTTTGCATGGAAGCATGTGATTCGAGTTTAATTAGTGGCTTTCGGGGCTGTCAAGCGAGTTGTGACAGTGGCCGTTTAGACGGCGCATGGTCATATCCGGCCACTGCTTGCAGTAGCACGACAGCCGTGCTATCATGCTACAGTGATCGTCTCTTTCAAGAATGGCGGCACGGAGGACGTTTTCAACGGACGCATCACCCCATCGGGCCGGCGGACGTGTCCTCAGCCGATATGGGGCGCAGCACAAAGGAAGTTAGACCAACTCGATTCAGCTATCGTTCTGGACGATCTTCGAGTACCGCCGGGCAACCGGCTCGAGAGGCTGGTCGGCAACCGAGGCGGACAGCACAGCATTCGCATCAACGACCGATACCGTATCTGCTTCGTATGGACGGACGCAGGTCCAGATGAAGTCGAGATAACAGACTATCATTGAACAGGAGGCCCAGTATGGTCCGCGTGCCAACAGACCGAGAACCGACGCATCCTGGGGAGATGCTGCTAAGGGAATTCCTCGCGCCCATGGGTCTGACGCAGCAGGAGTTGGCCGACGCAATCCAGGTCCCGTACCAACGGGTCAACGAGATTGTGCGAGGTCGTCGCGGGGTCACGCCGAGCACGGCGCTGCGGCTCGCCAAGTTCTTCGGAGTTTCTCCGGGCTTCTGGGTGAACCTGCAACTGCGCTGGGACCTGTACCAGGCCCAGAGAAGGGAGGCGGAACAGCTCGAGGCGATACGGCCGTATGGGCGATTCGGCTAATTGACAGCAGCTTTCGAGTTTTGTTCCAGCAATCTGTGGATTAGTCGCGCTACTCCCTTCGCGTGCGTTGATATATCGCTCTCGATTAGCAAGAGATCGTCGGCGATTTCACCTAATTTTTCTTCTGAAGTAGTCGCCCCGAAGGCAGCCAATGCGTCCGCGTACTCTTTCAGTATGGTATAAGGGGTTTTCTCTGCGCTGGTCATATCACGTGCTCCTTTGGTTGAGTTTTCGTGGAAAGGCTTTCTTTCATGCCGGTGAGTCTTGCTATCAGTGCGCTTGTGGCAGATGATCTTTCACACTCCCAAATAATCACTCGCTCCCATCCTATAACCTCCAGTTTTTGGGCGTTCTCCAAGTCGCGCCGGACGTTGCGGCCTATTTTGGATTCCCAATAGTCCACGTTGGTGACAGGCATTCGCGACCGTTTGCAACCGTGCCAATGCCAAAAGCAGCCGTGGACGAAAACGGCCATGCGATAGCGGGGGAAGACAATATCAGGGTTGCCTGGGATATCTTTGCGGTGCAGACGAAACCGGAATCCGGCGGCGTGCACTGCACGCCGGACGCGCAGTTCGCACGAGGTATCCTTGCTCTTGACCGCCGCCATCGTCCGGCTGCGGACTTCGGGCGATACTGTGTCAGGAATAATACACTCCTGTTACAAGAAGGTTACCCAATCGTCGGAATATCCAAGGTTAGCAAGAACTTGCTGGGTGTCAAGTTCACTCGGCTTCTTTACCTGAAAAGAGCGGGCTGAAGTACTTACTGGCCGAAGGATGGTCAGTTGGGCCCCGTGCGGCTGCCATGTGAACGTGTGCTGGTTCCCCTGAACACTGTGGCCCTCCAGATTATTGCGGGCGTTGAGTTTCCAGACATAATCAGCCGGATCAAATTGGCTCGTCGCCTGTTCGAAAACCTTGAACCGGAATTTCTTCATATCTCGTATTAGTGTTACTGTCCGCAACTGCGCATACTGCTGGGTCGCCTCTTCCACTCTGGCATTCCAGATTTGCAGAACTTGCCTGCCTGTTTCCTGGATGTCGGCAAACGGGTCATCGTTTCCGAATGAGAAGACAGGGGCTGCACGCGCCGAAATCAGGCGCACTTGCTTGGCTGTGACTGGGTTTGAGGATTGGACAGTCTTGGCTGACCATGCGGTACTGCCCAATGCGATGTCAACGATTCCCAGGGGGCTTTTGAGATGCTCGGCGTTTAGAGCAGCAGCGAATATGTCCCCCCAATCATCGCCGGATATATCCTTCCTGCCTACCGCGCTCAAGTAGACGATACTGCTGGCGATTGACAGAATAATAGGGTTGGGAATTTGACCCAGCGGATAGGGTGTGGCGCTGGTCCAACCGCCGCGCAATCGAGGCTTTTGATATGCCATGTGCTACATTCTCCAAGACTGCCCGCGCTACCGGAACTGGTACGGCATTACCCGTCTGTTTACGGACCTGTTGGTATGTACCTGGCAACTCGAACGATTCAGGGAATCCCTGAAGTCTGAGCATTTCCCTAGGAGTCAATCGCCTTTCACCGTTCACAAGCAGATAGTTGTATGACGCCCCTGCGCGCAGTGCGCATGAGAACGGATGACTGGACACATTGCCGCCCTTGTTTTCGTGCCAAATCGAGAGGGCATACTGACTTTGATGTTTCTCCCGCCGCTTGTTGCGTATTGCCTCGCTGGCCCAATAGGAGCCCGGAACATCTCGTTCCAGGACACTTTCTAAAGCTGCTGATTCCCTTGCCGGTTCAGGCCATGTGAAGGGGATTGAGCGGTCTAGGAATCCGACAATAAACGTGCGCTCTCGTTTCTGAGGCAGCCCAAAGTCAAGTGCGTTCAGCAATTTCCAGTCGGTTCGATATCCGAGGCCCGACAACACGTCTACGATCTTGGACAGGGTACGGCCACGATTGTGCGTGGAGAGTTGTCGTACGTTTTCCAGCACAAACGCTTCAGGCCGCTTTGCCGCGATGACCTCTGCTAAGTTGAAGAACAGGGTTCCACGCGCATCTTCAAACCCCTTCATTGCCCCGATGATGCTGAACGGCTGGCAGGGGAACCCGGCCAACAAAATGTTGTGGTCTGGTATGGAATCAGGGGGAATCTCGGTTATATCGCCAGCCGGCTCAATGCCGAAATTTGCTCCATATGCTCTTCGGGCTTCGTAGTCAATATCGCAAGCGAAAACGCACTCTAATCCCAGTTGAGCACCAGCCTCGTGGAAACCGCCGATTCCACAGAACATATCCGTGAAAGTTAACGGAGGGCAGGCGACGCCATTCACCACTTCTATCCCCTTCCCTAGGCGGGAGTGCGCCTCTAATTTATACCATTTTTTCGCGTCCCGTGGTACAACTTGCTGACACTGCCTGTCAAACGCATAGTGCGATTCCAGTTTAAACGAATTATACTGTAGCTCACCCCCGAAACCCGGCTTGTCTAGAAGGTGCGCATCTCGCAGGAGTACCTATGGCCCAAGAACCCCTCAAACTAAAGTTCGTTGGCGCACTAGTAGAGCAGCTAGGAGCCCAGTTATACCCAAGCGCCACGGCCACGGTAGCAGAACTTATTTCGAACGCGTGGGACGCCGATGCCCACAACGTTTGGGTAACAATCCCATTTGGTGACTCGTGGGCGGTCCACGACGAGATAATAGTCCTTGATGACGGGCATGGAATGACGCGCGAAGACGCACAGGCTCGCTACTTATTGGTTGGAAGGAAGCGACGGCTTCAGGACGGTGGCTATACTCCCGGTGGTCGCCCGGTTCACGGCCGGAAAGGTATAGGGAAACTTGCGGCATTTGGCACTGCTGAGGTTCTTGATTGTTTCACCGTGAAAGACGGAGAAATTGTTTCTTTCCGGCTTGATTATGAAAGCATCCGTAAGTCTGACCCTGGCACCGACTCTGAAGTCGAAGAAAACGTTGACTTGGAACCGCTTATTGACCCGGCTAGGGTCGTCTTGCCAACCGGAACCAGGATTCGCCTGACGAATCTTCGGCTAAAGCGGGCTATATCCGAAGAACGCTTCATCACCTCAATGTCTCGACGGTTCGCAATCGACCAAACCGAGATGCGAGTTTTTATAAACGGCACCCAGCTTAAGCGGTTTGATATGGAATTGCAGTTCCGATTCCCGCGTGATAAGGCACCAACGGGATACGACATAGCCGTAGAGCCGGACGGCTGGGGCCGGGAGACACTACCGAATGGACAGGAGGTGCGTTGGTGGATAGGCTTTACGGAGAGACCGCTTGAGGCCGAATTTCTCCGGGGGATTTCTATTTTAGCACGGGGCAAGCTGTTGCAGAGACCATTCATGTTTGAGCGGTCCCGAGGTGCGGAAGGCCAACTGGGGCAAGAGTACATCGTTGGTGAAGTGAGTGCTGACTGGTTGGACACAGGTGTGGATATCGAGGACGATATAATCCAGACCAATCGCGACCAGCTTCAACTTGAAGACGATCGAGTACAAGAACTGCTGGAGTGGGGTCGGAGAAGACTTGACTGGGCACTTTCTCAACGACTCCAAGAACGTCAAGCTCTGGCTGGGGAGTCAATAAATGAACCTGACATTGTAGACTTGCTCCAAGACTTCACAGAGACTGAACAGCGGCATCTTGGTGACATTGCCAAGATGGTTTCAAAAATAGGAGACCCCGACCCTACAAAGGTCCACGACTTCATGGTTGAAGTGGTCAACGGATTTAAGGACAGAGCGGTGCGAGAACTCATGGAGAGGGTCCGGGTCGAAGACGAGGGGTTCCAGAGTAACTTCTGGGAACTCGTGCGGGAATTTTCGCTAATCGACGCTAGGAGGAACTATAGCATTATACAGGCCAGACTAGAGACAATTGAGCGCCTTGATGCTGCGATCAAAGCTGGTGCTACTGAGGTGCCGGAGATACACCAGGTCATAAAAGATTTCCCCTGGCTGCTTGACCCTAGATGGAGTCTCCTAGGGGATGAAGTAAGGTTGGAGACAATAGCTGAGCGATACGAGCAACTTGTTGACCGCGAGACGAAAGACATTCTGGATTTCTTGTTTATATTACAGCCTAAGGAACCGGCCCCTGCGGATCAACTGCTCGTCGTAGAAATCAAACGTGGAATTAAGTCCAACGGTGCGGTCCACCGGGTCAGTGAACCTGAAATCGATAAATTCTTTTCGTACGTGCTGGGGGTCAGGGAACACTATGCCTCTGGCAACACTGCAATTCCATCTGTTAATGGCCTAATGATTGCAAATGAATACTCCAGCCGGGCAGATAGAAAAAGAAGAAGCTTGCAACAGAATCAAGACGTTAGGCTTGACTTCCAGACATGGGACAGCGTGATAACTAATACCCGGCGGCTTCACACAGGTTGGTTAGAAGTAACTCGTAACACATCCAATCCTTCCTAAAGGGAGCGCACATACATCGCCATGGACGTTATGACTCCGAATCAACGATACAAGGCGATGGCCCACAATCGGGACAGGACTAGGCCAGAACTCGCTTTGGCTTCGTCCTTGTGGAAGGAGGGATTTCGCTACCTTACCAGTCAAGGCTACAAGAGCAGGTATGGCAAATCACTCCTCGGACATCCCGACATTGTATTTCCGAAGAAACGTATAGCTATCTTTGTGGACGGATGCTTCTGGCATGGTTGCCATGAGTGTCGCAAACACATAGGTCTGAGCAGCAAGCCTTGGGTGGATAAAATAGAAGCCACCAAACAGCGTGACCTACGAACTAATACTGAGCTAATAGCTCTGGGGTGGAAGGTTCTGCGCATTGCAGAACACGACGTTCGCACCAAAGGCGCGCTGGAGCAAACCATTCATTGGCTTATTCCGCTAATAGAGGCGGAACCTCTGGGGGTCTAGATGTCGGGTCAAGCCATCAAAGACTTCATCATGCAGGAACGTCCTGATTTTGCGGCGCACAGAACAGCCGTTTCTTTGTTTTCTGGGGGTGGGCTTAGTGATTTGGGTTACCGTATGGCCGGGTTTGAATTCCTCGTACAAGTTGAGGTTGACCAGAGGCGAGCCGCAATAGGGGAAGACAACTTCCCTAGTTCCAAGTGGATAGTTGGAGACGTGCGAGAACGCAGGGCCGCAATCTCAGAATCGTTCTGCGCTGCTAGTTCGCGACGGCTAGATCTTTTGACTGCTACGCCGCCGTGTCAAGGGATGAGCTCCTCAAATCCTGGTAGGGGCAAACGACGGACCCAACAGGCGAAAGCACAGGAGAAGAAGAACCGGCTACTACTAGAAGTGATTCCAATCGCCAGAACGCTACGCCCTAGAATCATTGTGGTAGAAAACGTTCGCCAGGTGTTGACGCTCGAAGCTGAGTATGAAGGCTCCTATGGGCTGGTGGTAGAGCATCTCCGCAAAGGGCTGCACGAATACGAAGTGTTTGCCGGGGTAGTGAATGCGGCAGATTACGGCATCCCTCAAGTCAGAAAGCGGGCGTTAGTGGTGGCCGTACACAAGGACGAGCCGTGGCTTGAGGCATTGATCTCTAATAAACACTTACCTTGGCCACTGCCAACACACACGGAACAATCCACGGGCGAATTGCTGCCTTGGGTTACCGTAGAACAGTGGCTTAGGGAAATGGATTATGAACCTCTGGATGCCCGGTCCAAGAATGCATCCCATGGGGAGCACCCGTTACACTTCGTTCCCGCTTACGGCTTGGACCGCTACAGACAGGTCAGCGAAATACCGCCATACTCGGGCAGGAGTGCTTACGAGAACGATACCTGCCCAACCTGTGGGTACCGGCCGATTAAAGAAGGTCTGGCACTATGCCCCTATTGCGAAAGTGTCTTGCTCAATAGGCCTTACGTCCAAAGGGACGGTGTCCCGTGTCTGGTTAGGGGATTCCGCTCAAGTTACCGGAGAATAAATCCTCAAAGACCAGCTTACACCATCACAACGAATTCAAGCCACGTAGGCAGCGACTTCAAGATTCACCCCTGGGAAAACAGAGTGTTTAGCATTTTGGAATGCGCCGACCTACAGACCGTCCCCAGGTTCTATAATTGGACGCGAGCGCAACGTAACAAGACGCCCTATCTTATTCGCAACTTGGTTGGCGAAGCATTCCCCACGTATTTTGCTTTCCTCCACGGACAGATGTTAAGTGAAATGCTGTCTGGAACCAAAATATCCTCCGTCACCTCCTAACTGCCCCGGTAAGCTTACAAGTATTTTGGGGCGACGGCGGGCTACTGGTTCATTCACGTCTCAGCCGTATTGGCTGTTGACCAGCTTTTCGACGTAGTCGCGGGTTGTCGTGCTATCTGGAGAGAGCATTCCCATGGTAAAGGAAATGCTTTGCTGCCGAATCTCCTCCGGTGTTAGTGACTGCTTGGCCGCTGCGCGCAGTCGTTGTTCCAAGTCAGCTAGACTTCTCTGGCCCTTTGTGTTTCCGTCGTTCTTCTTCATCTCTGGCATTGATCCCTTTCAAGAGTAAAGCGATACGCCTTCACACTGCTTATGCTGCAAATATATATGACCGGCATACCCATTGCAATGAACAGGACGTCAGTAGTGGAAGGCTTTAACCCTCCGTTATCTTGGTTACTTCACCCCAAGCCGGAATGGTCAGCAGTCTTCGATAGAAACTCACCCCCGGTACACCCCCAGGTACTTCCCCGCAACAGCCGGCCAGGTGAAGTTGGCCAGCGTGTACTCCTGGGCTTGGCGGCCGAGTTCATGGCGGTAGGCGTCGTCGTTGACTAGGCGGACCATGGCGGAGACGGCTTCGTCCTGGTCGAAGCGGGGCGTTACCACTGCGCCTTGGGTCAGGAGCTCCCGGTTGGCGCCTACGTCGTGGGTCAGGACGGGCGCGCCGTGGGCCATGGCTTCGAAGAACACCAGGCCGAAGGCTTCGTATTGGGAGAACAGGACAAAGAGGTCGGCTTGGGCGTACCAGCGGGCCAGATCTTCGTCGGAGGCCTCACCGAACATAATCACTTCTCGTTCCAGGCCGGCTTGCTGCACCGCGGCGGCAATCCTGTCTTGGGCGTCCTCGTCCCGGCCCACCAGAACCAAGCGCGTTGGACGTTGAAACCGGCTGCGGGCTTGACGGTAGACCTCCAGCAGCCACTCCTGTCCCTTGTGCCGGCCCAGCCGACCCACGCACAGCAGGGTCAACGGGCTAGTTGAGTCATCGGGGGAGTCGGGATCGGTGTTCCTTTCCGGTGTAGACGAGTCAAGTCGGCCGGACTCCGGCTCCGGCGCGCCCCAACCGATGACGGATTGCTTGCCCGGCTGCGCCCAGTAGTCCCGCCTGACCAGGGCGGCCTCCTGGTTGGTCAGGGAGACGACCCGGTCCACGACGCGGCACAGGAAGGCGTTGATGGGCCGCAGCCACCAGCGAATAACAGGCAACTCGTGGTAGGACGGGGTGAAGACGAACCGGGCGCGGCCCCGCAGCCAGAACCAGGTCCAGAGATGCCCCCAGAACCAGCCGTCGCTGACAAAGTGGACGACGTTGGGATTGAACTCCCTGAGGTAACGCCGGACTTGCAGGGGAGAGAACCAGACTAGGGGCACCGAATAGATGGGCAGGGACCAACTGGGAAAACCGGACAGTCGGAATATCTGGATGCCTTCGGGAGTGGTCTCCCGGTCGGGCCAACCGGGCTGGGGAATCCTGGGGAAGGCGTACTTGGTGGTGAGGACGCCGACGGCTTCGACTTCCGGCGACTGCTGAATCTGGAAGGTCAACTGCTCGATGGCCCGCTCGACGCCGCCCAGGTAGGGGCGAAAGTAGGGCGTCAAGAAGAGCACCCGCAGCGGCGGGGTCATGCCAACGCCCGCTCCAAGCCGTTGCCCCAGGCGTCGCTAATTTCGCCGACAGGCAAGTCCAGCCAGTGGCCCCAAGTGAAGCGGCCGCCGCCGGTCACGCCCAGCCGCAGCAGGGGAGTCCCAGCGTCAGCAGCCATCTCCTGCAACCGCGGCCACCGTTCCGGGGGCACGGCGACGACGATGCGGGACTGGCCCTCGCCGAACAGGGCTGAGTCCCACCTGCGGGGTAGGATGGGCTCGCCGGTAAAGCCGATGCCGTTGGGGATGGATAGCTCGGCCAGGGCCACGGCCAGCCCTCCCTCGGAGCAGTCGTGGGCCGAGGTCACCAACCCCTCTCGGATGGCCCTGCGGCACAGTTCTTGGACGCGCCGCTCCAGGTCCAGGTCGATGAAGGGACGCCCCGCAGTCATACCATGAATAACGTGGAGATATTCGCTGCCCGCCAGGTCGGAGGCCCGCTGCCGCCAGTCCCGCCGGCCCAACAGTCCCACCACCATTCCCTCCTCTGGGAAGAGGGCCTGGGCGTGGCGTGTTACATCTTCGATCAACCCTACTCCCCCGATGACCGGGGTGGGATATATGGCCTGGTCCTGGGACTCGTTGTACAGGCTGACGTTGCCGCTGACCACGGGCGTTCCCAGGGCGCGGCACGCCTGGGCCATGCCCCGGACGACCCACTCCAACTGGTAGTAGACCTCCGGCCGTTCCGGGTTGCCGAAGTTGAGGCAGTCGGTAAGGGCCAGCGGCTCCGCGCCGGCGCAGGACAGGTTCCGGCACACCTCGGCCACGGCTATCTGCCCGCCCCGGAAGGGGTCCAGGTGGCAAAGCCGGCCATTGCCGTCGACGGTCAGGGCGATGGCCCTGCTTGAGTCCTTGATGCGGATGACGGCGGCGTCGCTGCCAGGCCCGACGACAGTGTTGGTCTGCACCTGGTGGTCGTACTGCCGGTAGACGCTCGCTTTGCTGGCGATGTTGGGAGACGACAGCAACGTAAGCAGCACGTCTCCGGCCCCCCGGTCGGGCATCGGGACGTCTGAGATGGGCAGCCGCCAGCGTTGGCGCAGTTCGGGGCCGGGGACGCCTTTCTTCCGGTAACGGGGCGCGTTGACCAGGTGGCGGACGGGCAGGTCGGCGAGACGACTAGAGCCGTCGAGGACGTGGACGTCGGGAGGGCCTGTTACCGCGCCGATGGCCCGGCAGGGCACGTCCCACTTGTCGAACACCTGCTTGACCCGGTCTACTCCCGAGGGGGAAGTTATAAGCAGCATCCGTTCCTGGGACTCGGAGAGCATCACCTCGTATCCGTTCATGCCGTCTTCCCGGCGGTGCACCTGGGAGATGTCCAGTTGGACCCCGCGTCCGGCCCGGGATGCCGATTCCACCGAGGAACTGGTGAGGCCGGCCGCGCCCAGGTCTTGAATCCCCTGCACGGCCCCCGTGGCCAGGGCTTCCAGGCAGGCCTCTATGAGCACCTTTTCTAGGAAGGGATTGGCCACCTGCACCGTGGGGCGTCGCTCCTGCTCTCCTTCAAATGTGCGGGAGGCCAGGCCGGACGCGCCGTGGATGCCGTCGCGGCCGGTGCCAGCGCCCACCAGCAGCAGCACGTTGCCCGCCTCTCCCGCCGACGCAGTGGCAATCCGGTCCACTGGAACCAGGCCCACGCACATGGCGTTGACCAATGGGTTCTGAGAGTAGGATAGGTCGAAACAGATTTCCCCCGCAACGTCGGGGATGCCGATGCAGTTGCCGTACCAGGAGATGCCGCCGACCACGCCCTGCAGCAGCCGCTGGTTCTGGGAGTCCTGCAGCGGCCCGAACCTTAGGGAATTTAGCAGGGCGATGGGCCGGGCCCCCATGGCCAGGATGTCGCGGACGATGCCGCCGACACCGGTGGCCGCCCCCTGGCGCGGCTCCACCGCCGACGGATGGTTGTGGGACTCGGCCTTGAAGACCACGGCCAGCCCGCCGCCGATGTCCACTGCCCCGGCGTTTTCGGCCCCCGGCGTGGACAACACCCTGGCAGAGCGGCTGGGAAGAAGCCGCAGCAACGGGGCGGAGTGCTTGTACCCGCAGTGCTCGCTCCATAGCGCGCCGAACATGCCGAGTTCCACCGGGTTGGGCTCCCGGTCCAGCAGGTCCAGGATCATGTCGTACTCGGCCTGGGTGAGGGCGATCTCCTCCAGGGTCTCTCTGGTCACGGGCATGGACTGACACCGCCCCCTGAAACTCGAAAGTACCTGGCCGCGGCGCCGAAATAGTCCCGCACCGGCTCGGGGTCCGTGGCCGTAATCAGGGTCTGTTCGTACTCCCCTGCTTTCTCCATCACCCGGCCCCGCCGTTCGGCGTCCATTTCGGAAAGTACGTCGTCCAGCATCACGATGGGGTTTTCGCGGCGCACCGAGGCGAGATAGGTCGCCTCGGCCAGCCTCAGCGTCAGGGCCAAGGTGCGGGCCTGGCCGCGGGAGCCGTAGGCGCCTACGTCCAGGTCGTTGATCAACAACTCGATGTCGTCGCGATGGGGCCCGACCACGGTGTGGGCGGTGGCCCGCTCCCGTTGGCCCGAGGCGGCCAGGGACTGGCGGAACTGCTCTTCGGTGGCCGGTATGGAATCACCGGGGGGCACACTGGGCCGGTAGGCCACGCGCAACTCCTCGTCGGGCGCTGCCAACCGGACGTGATGCTCGGCGCAGGCGGCGGCCAGTTCCCTGATTACCTCCCGGCGGCGCCAGACCAGCCAGGCGCCCTCCCTGACAAGTTCATTGTCCCAGTATTCCAGTTCGTCCGCGCCGGCCCGCCCTTCTTGGAGCATGCGCAGCAGTTGATTGCGCTGCTGCACGACTTTCTGGTAGCGCTGAAGGCCCCGGAGATAGAGGTTGTCCCCCTGGGAAATCAGAATGTCTAGGAACCGCCGGCGGTGGGATGGGGAGCCTTGCACCAGTTCCAGGTCGTCGGCGCTGAAGAGGACTGCGTTTACCGTGCCGATCAACTGGGCGGCGGTGCGGGTCACCCGGTTGACCCGAATCTGCTTGCGCAAAGAGAACCCGGTTGCGGTCCCGCCGGCGGACGGCAGTTCCTCCGCGGCTGCGGGGCGGGCGGCTTGGTACCCGACAAATACCTGCACCCGATCGCCCTCCTTCTCTACTGTCCCACCGACCAGCCCCTGGCCCCCCTCGGCGGCGGCCTGGAAATTAAGCACCTCCCGCTCGTTCTCGGCGCGGAAGGACCGGGCCACGGCCAGCAGGTATACGGCTTCCAGCAGGGTGGTCTTTCCCTGGGCGTTGGGTCCGAAGAACACCACCACGCCGGGCGCAAGCTCGAGGTCCAACTCGACCAAGTTGCGGAAGTTGTTCAGGGTAAGGCGGGAGAGGTACACCTAGACGGCTAGGACGAGTCCTGGATGGAGCGTATTTGCTCTTCCAGTTCCCGTGCGCTGTTTACGTCGCCGTCGGACAAACGGAAGCAGCGGTCCAAGTAAAGCTGGGCCAGCCGGGAGCCTTTCTGCGAGGCGTCCCTGGCCACGGCAAGTAGCGACGACACCTGGAATTCCTCCGGCAGGTGTCCCGCCAGCGTGGTTATCTCTTCGGCCGCCTCTTCCACGTTCTGGGAGTCGTCCCCCTCCACGGCGAACCTCAGTTTGCCCAGCAATTTGGAAAGCTCGCCCAACTTGTCCCGCTCGCTCATCAGGCTGAACATGACCTCATTCACGTTGTAGGAGCGGTCCTCTTCCGCGGCGGGTTCCTGTGCCTGGGTCTCCGACCGGGAGGACTCCGCCACCAACGCCCCCGGTCCGTCGCTGCGCTCGGCGTACTTTTGGGAATAGGCTTGCACGGCCTCGTTCACAGCCTCCATCATCCGCGGCAAATCGAAGGAGAACATGCTGTCGCCGAAGACCAGGTCGTCATCCCTCTGCCGGCTCATCCGCTCCAATTCTTCGTAGCTGCCGACAGGCTCCGGGACGGGGGGCATGGCAAATGCGGAAAAGTCGCTCATGGGCAGGTTGCCCAGGTGAGAGGCAAGGAAAGGAGGAACATACTTGGCCAAGTCGGCCTTTACCGGCAGTGTCACCACATACGTGGCATAGACCTTGTCCGGCTCGGTGTTTACCCGGAAGTAGAGAAGGGCGTGGCCCTTGGGACGGTCGGGGTCACCCCTATCGAAGGTAATGTCCATATCCCCTGTTTCCTTGCCGGGACGCGCTGCCGGTTATTATAGGTTATCCGAAGGTGGCAGGCCATAGGCTGGAGCAGAGGCCAATTCTGCTTGCATTCGTGCCTGTGATTAATTATACTCGCAGCATCCGTCCATAGGTGTGGAGGAAGACCATGGCCAGTGAGTTTGGGAAGATAGAGATCGAAATCGTCTATTGCGTGCCTTGAGGCTATTTCCCGGTCGCCGCGTGGTTGGCGACGGAGTTCTTCAGGTCGGACAAGCCTGGGGACCAGGCAATCAAGCTGACTCCCAACGCCGGGGGCCGCCTGGAAGTGTACGTGGACGGCGAGAAAATCTTTGACCGCAAAACGGACGGCGGCTACCCTGAGTTGAACAAAGTGCGTGAACTCAAGATGACCATCGCCGAGAAAATCTTCGAGGTCGAAGAGGCGACAGCAGCCGGAATTTCCTAGCACACACTGGCCGCGAATTCTTGAAATGCAGCCCTTGGGCGTTATCCGGGGCTGCATTTTTGCGCCGTTGAACATCTCACTCGCAGGTTCAGGAGAAGCCCTTGGCTGACGCGGAACACATTAAAGCGGCCCGGTCTGGCCTCCAAGGATTCGCCGAGTGGCGGGCCCGGAACCCCGACGTTCGGCTTCGACTGCAGGGGGCCGACCTGTCCGGCGTGGACCTGCGGGGCGCCCGCCTCCGGGACGCCAGTATGGAGGGCTGCAATCTTTCGGGGGCAATGCTGTCCAGGGCCAGCCTGACCGGAGCCGACCTGCAGGGGGCAGACCTTGCCAACGCGGACATCGCCCGCGGGTCCCTGGCGGGGGCCAACCTCACGGCGGCTGACTTGACCAACGTCAACCTGTTCTGGGCCGACCTGAAGAACTGCAACCTGCAGGGGGCAACCCTGCGGTGGTCGCGGATGGTGCGGGCGTCCTTCCTCAACGCCGATTTGACCGGCGCAGATGCCAGCCAGGCGACGATGATCGAGGCCGACCTGCGCAACGCAACTTTGGTGGGGGCAGAGTTTCGCTCCGCCAACATGAACGGGGCGGACCTGGGCCGCACAGTCATGATTGGCGCAGACTTCACCCTGGCCATGATCCGGGACTCCCTGTGGTTTGCGGCCGACCTGCGAGGGGCCAATTTCGACAAGGCCAGCCTGCACCGGTCGGATATGGACGGGGCCAAGTTCGACGAGTCGACCATCTTCCCCAAGGGCTTCGACCCGTACAGGACGGGCAACCGGGACGTTAAGGATTAGCCCCAGTCCGTATGCTAGAATTATCACCGGCAAACCACGCAGGGGGTCCCAGTGCCAGTCCTCCAAATCACGTCTGACCAGCCCGCCGCCGGCAAGACCTGCCTGGCCGGTGCGCTGCTGCTCCACCTGGCCCAGTCGGGCCGGCTGGCCGGGTACTGCAAGCCCTTCTCCAGCAACCCCGGAGAGGACAACGATTTCGCTTTAGTCACCCAGCCCCTGGGGGACGGCGCAACGGCTTCCCATGGCCCGGAGCCGCTTCCGTTGCCCGGAGCCGGCGAGGCCTTGCCCGCGCAAGTGCAACAGGCCGTATCTGACCTTCAAAGCCAGTGCGACTGGGTTGTTCTGGAAGGACCCGACGCCGCGCGGGATGGGCAACATTCGTCCTTGGCCCTGGAGTTGTCGTCCCTGGTTGACTCCAAAGTGTTGCTGATGGTCCGGTACGCCAAGGGCTTGACCGCGGGAGACATCGAAAAGGCCGCAGAGCCTTTCATCGACAGGTTGGCCGGGGTCTTGATCAACGGCGTTACGCAGTACCGGGTACGCGAGGTCAACCAGGCAGCCGAGGAGGCCTTGGCGGCCCGAGGCATACCCTATTGGGGCACAGTGCGAGAAGACCGAGCGCTGCTGGCGGTCACCGTCCAGCAAATCGCAGACCACCTGGGAGGCCGCTGGGCGCAGGAGCCGGAGAACGCTGATGCGAGCGTGGAACGGTTCCTGATAGGCGGCAACATCATGGACGTGGGCCCCACTTACTTTGGCCGCCACTGCAACCAGGCGGTAATAGTCCGGGCCGGCCGACCGGACATCCAGATGGCCGGGCTCATGCCGCAGACCCGTTGCTTGGTGCTCACCGGACGGGAAGAGGTCGCCCAGTACATCACGGCCGAGGCGCTGCAGCGAGGGGTGCCGGTCATCCTGGTGGAATCCAACACCGTGGAAACGGCTGAGGCCCTGGGCGGCATCCTGGACCACGCATCGCCCCCCACGCCGGACAAAGCCCACCGTTTTTTGCAACTCCTCAGGGGCCGCCTGGACCTGGACACGCGTCTAGCCGAACTGGGTTAAGACACCTGCTGGCTGCGTTGGGCGTTCCCACAGCAGCCGCCCTGAACACGACACTCTGGTATCCACCCCCTTTGCCCGCTGGCAAGCCCGAGACAGAGGAAGGTAAAGCCCATGCCTGATGCTTACAAGATCGTCATCGAGAAGAACGAGCGGATTACTTTGCGGGACGGCGTCGTGACCTATGCGGACGTCTACCGGCCCCTGCTGGACAGTCCCGTCCCGGTGGTGGTGACGCGCACGGCCTACGACAAGGAGGGCGGCGGCGGCATCACGCCCTATCCGCCCCAGGTGAGGCTGGCCGAGGCGGGGTTTGCGGTGGTGATGCAGGACATCCGGGGCCGGTTCACCTCGGAGGGGACCTTCTACCCCTTCGTCAACGAGACCGACGACGGGTACGATACGGTGGAGTGGGCAGCGACGCGGCCGTGGAGCAGCGGCGCGGTCGCCTTGATGGGGGCGAGCTATCTTGGGGCCACGACCATGCTGGGAGCGCGGAGCGGTCACCCGGGCCTCAAGGCGGTGGTCCCCACGGTTACCACCGACGAATACTACGAGACCTGGAACTATCATGGAGGCGCCCTGCAACTGGGTTTCGCCGGCACCTGGGCCGGCGGCCTGGCGCAAACGCTGGCCATGCGGCCGGATATCTGGCTCACCCCTGAGCAGGTGAGGAACCTGGGGGCTGCCCTGGCCGACGCCGCGAGTACCCTGGCGCACCGGCCGGTGGCAGAACTCCCGGGCGTGTCGCAGGAGGGCGCGGTGCCATGGTGGAGAGACTGGGTTGCGCATCCCGACGACGACGAGTACTGGCAGGCCGTCCGCGTCTCCGACAGCTTTGGCTCGATGGACGTTGCCGGGCTGCATTTGGGGGATGGTTCGACATCTTCCTGGCTGGGACAATCCGGAACTTTGTGGGCCTAACCAAGGCGGGCCGTACTCCCCAGAAGCTGATAGTCGGCCCGTGGGGCCACAGCAACTACGTGCGCCGCCTGGGACTCATGGACTTTGGCGCGACGGGCCCGGCGTTGTTCTCCGGCGTCCACCAGGAGGTCATCCGCTGGCTGGACCGGTGGGTCGCTGACAAGCCGGAAACGGATACCGGGGCCCCGGTGCGCTACTACCTGATGGGCGCCAACCGCTGGCGGGATGCCGACGGGTGGCCGCCGCCCGAGGGGCGGGTTGAGGCCTGGTACCTGCACAGCCTGGGCAGCGCAAACAGCCTGCGGGGCGACGGCGTGCTGGACCGGCAGGCCCCCGACTCCGCCGAGGCTGCGGACGTATTTCTATACAACCCGGACCGCCCGGTGCCGACCCGCGGCGGGAACCTGCTCATGCTGCCCATCCACGATCCGGGTCCCTGGGACCAGCGGGAAGTCGAGGAGCGGGATGACGTGCTGGTCTACACGTCGGCGCCGCTGGACGACGACCTGACCGTGGTGGGGCCGGTGCGGCTGCGCCTGTGGGCGACAACCGACGGGCCGGACACCGATTGGACGGCAAAGCTGGTGGACGTAAGCGAGGACGGGATGGCTTTGAACCTGTGCGACGGCATCATCCGCGCCCGCTACCGGGAATCCACTAAGGAGGCGAAACTGCTTACGCCGGGCGTGGCCTATTCCTACACCGTCGACCTGGTGGCCACGGCCCACGTGTTCATGGCGGGGCACCGGCTCAGGCTGGAGGTCAGCAGCTCCAACTTCCCCCGCTTCGACCGGAACGGCAACACGGGGGGAATCGTCGCCCAGGAAACCGAGGGCAGGGTGGCAATACAGCAGGTGCACCACACCGCCGACCAACCGTCATGGCTGGAGTTGATCGTCCTAGATTCCTGAGGGGATGCCGGCTCCGGGCTAAGACTCAGCTTGGCGGGGGATCCTGCCTTCCAAGAGCGCTTCGTAGTCGAAGACCACGGCGGAAGCCACTGTGGCCGTCAGCTGGGGCAAGCCGAGTTGGTGGTGGGTGTGGTCTTTGAACTCCAGCCAGTCGTGCTCCAGCTTTATCTGCGGTTCCACCAGGCCGTCGGCTTCGATGGCCTCGCCCTCCTTGAAGTTTAGCTCGCACGCCTGTAGCACGCCGGGCCTGCGGGGGTTCCACAGGGGAATGCCGAACTTGCGGGCCATGATTGGCCGGTGGCTGTAAATCGAGCAGGCGTCGTCCACCAGGGCGGGGCAGGGGATGTGGTGGTGCCCCACCAACCGGTCCAAGGCTTCTTTGACGACTTGGCTATGGGCCTCGATGCCCTGATTCTCGTCCACCTGCGCCCCGGTCAGTTCTGCCAAGTAAGCCAGGGCCTTGCGGCGCATCTGCTCCCTGGCCTCGGGCTCCAACGCCTTCACGGCCTTGGAGATGTAGGCCGCTTCGATGGCACTGATGGGGAATAGCTGGCTGCAACAACTGCTGCAGCCCATGCGGCACTGCATGCGCTCGATGAAAATGTCGCGAACCCTGTTGAACTCCTTGTCCACGTCGGACAGGAGTTCTTCGTAAGTGCGGTAGATGCTATTCAGATCAATGGCCATGGGTTCCCTGGCAGGTGTCCAGCTCAGCGGTTGGCCGACTGCTTTGTTCCCAGCAATGATACCCACGGACTCTTCTACCGGTCAACGCGGCTAGGCTGCGGACGCCGCCTTGGGGTCTGGCGCGGCAGGCCCGCCGCAGAGGTGGACTGCTATCCAAAGGCAGTTTACACTTACGTGTAGGCAGGTGTTAGGGCGCCTGACCGCAATTGCAGGAGATAAGCTAATGAGTGCACAGGGCAAGGTAGCCATAGTCACCGGAGCAGGAACCGGCATCGGCAAGGGGACGGCTCTGGCGCTTTTGGGGGAGGGATACTCGGTGACGCTGGCCGGCAGGCGGGCCGAACTTCTTGAGGCCACGGTGACCGAGGCAGGCGAGGCATCCTCCCAGGCGTTGGCGGTGCCCACCGACGTGGGCGACCCCGAGGCCGTGCAGCAATTGTTCGCCAAGACCAAGGAGCGGTTCGGACGCCTGGACGTGCTGTTCAACAACGCCGGCATGGGCGCGCCCCCGGTGCTCCTGGAGGACTTGACCTACGCCCAATGGAAGGCGGTGGTGGACGTCAACCTGACCGGGACGTTCCTGTGCATCCAGGAAGCGTTCAAAATCATGAAGGACCAGGACCCCATGGGCGGGCGGATTATCAACAACGGCTCGGTATCGGCCATGACGCCGCGGCCCAATTCGGCCCCCTACACCTCCACCAAGCACGGCGTCACCGGGCTTACCAAGTCCACCTCGTTGGACGGGCGCAAATACAACATCGCCTGCGGCCAGATCGACATCGGCAACGCCGACACCGCCCTGGCCGCGGGTTTCAAGAGCGGAATCATCCAGGCCAACGGGAGCATCCTTTCGGAGCCCGCATTCGACGTGGACCACGTAGCCCAGGCGGTGGTCTACATGGCGGGGCTGCCGCTGGACGCCAACGTGCAGTTCATGACCGTCATGGCCACCAAGATGCCCCTGATAGGGCGCGGCTAAGACGGGCTGCGGCCGCGATTGGTATCGTTCTCCTTTGGGGTTTAGTTGAACTCGAAACCCGAAAAGAAACGATACCCAATTGGGGAAACGGTTCACGCAGATGGACGGTTATGAGTGTGGGACTGCCCCTAATCTGGGTGCCACGCTGAATGTCGAGCGTGCCGAAGGTTCAATAGCATCGGTTTTCCAGGTTCAGCGCCGTTGATTTCAACAAGCCACTCAATCACCGATGGAGACCACCGCATGAGGGCCATCTGTCCAGAGGCCGTAGGAGAAGATAATGGAAGGCAATGACCGAACTTGGATATTGCCGAAGACGACGAAGCTAATGCCACTAGACATTGCGATGCCAACGGTAAGAACTACTCTGCCAAGCGGATTGGTTGTTACGTTTAAGGAGCCAGAACAGATTGACCCTGAAGCCATTGAGCAATACATAGAAATCTACCGAGTCGCGTGTTACGGCACCAAACTCGAGATTTGGGGGTTTGCATGCATACTCAACGAGATATTGGTGTCTCCTTTATCGACAGTCGAGGTGGAAGAGAACAGAGAATATCTACACAACTTGTTCATACCTATACTCGACTCACTTGACGACCGGAAATGGGGTTCGAAAATGGTAACTCGTCCTTATGATGAACTGGACCACGAGAATTCTATATTCGCTGGGTTCTGGCGCAGTTGGGGCATCGCAGTGCGTAGTGCAATATCGCAGGGCTTTATAGACGATGCAGTTCCCCTGAGCAGAATGAGCCACCTGTTAGCAGAATATGCAGGGAGCCCGGAAGTTTTGTACAAGTGGCATCGTCACCCTGAAGGTGAAATGATTGCTTTGCCCGTATGGGTGAGGAATTGGTTTCACCACACTGAGAATAGCTTTGAACCTATTCCCCCAAGTAGGCATGAGATACGCAGGGCTGCTAGGGACCTTGTCAAATTAAGTTTTGCCTTAGAAATGACAGAGGATGCGCGACGAGAGGAGACACGCCGCGAGCAAATTGGAGGAACAACTAGTGTTGAGTATCGATGGTTGAATATGCAAGTCTATATGGATGAAGGACGGAACGAAATAACAGTTTGCCAACTAGGTGTGTTCGATGGCTGGAGAATTAGAGGACTATATAGCGACTTCCATGAAAGCGGTGAGGAGTTAGTTGACTTCGCACTGAAATTGAAACAGAAAGCGAAGTCCAAATCGTAGTGCCAAGAGGCATCGTTCGCTTTTGGGGTTCTAATTCAACTAAAGGGAATTATATACCTATGTACCACGGGCGGCGGGCGAGGCTGCTGTGCTGGGCATCACCCTAAACTGCCTACAGTAGCTTGTAAATGAAAGGAATCACCAAAGAAGAAATATGACTAAGTGGATAATCGGGCTGGTAGCTATGCTGGTCTGCCTAATAGCCTGCGACGATGGACTTCCAAGGGACGGAAGATACGTGACCTTTGAGGGGCAACGCTCCTATACTGCGACGATTATTGAGGAACAAGCGGCAGCACTTTCCAACATGGCTAAATACTGTAGAGGAGGACTCACTGAGGAAGCGGAGGCACTCCAACAGCGTGCTGGAGCAGCCTTAGAGAGAATAGCCCAGCGATATCCGCCCGCGGCTGGTGTGAGAATATACGAAGGGATAGGGCGATATGCACTCAATAGCGAGTGGTCATACTCGATAATCCCGTCTGGCAAAGAGCGCACACCAGAAGACTACGACATCATCCAGCGGGCCGCTACCCAAGCTGCCTCAGAGGATGAAGACTATCAAGCAATAATGGTCGAAAGAAACGAATTTGACTCGGCCATGCGCGTATGGAGTCACCGACTGCAAAACGACTGGTACATGGCAGCATGCAAGAGGGACGCCCAGCAAGTCAGGGACATATACATCGCCGCGGCCAAGGCGTACTCTGACTCCTTGCCCACGACTGCGCCTTAGGTCTTATCAGATCCTCAGTGACGCAGGCACGATGCTCGTGGTACACGGCATATAATTCCCTAATCATAGGCCCGACAAACACCACTCCATTTAGCAGGCAGATTCAGTGACCCCATTGAGCATAACCCCAGGGCTTCTGCGCTTGACCCTTCCGGTCAAGGGCATGACCTGTGCCTCCTGCGTTGCCAACGTCGAACGCGCCTTGAAAGAAGTCGACGGCGTGGCCTCGGTGTCTGTCAACCTGGCAACGGAGAAGGCCCTGGTCGAGGCAAATCCCCGGAAGGCCTCTGCTCAGGTCCTGGCCCAGGCCTTGGAGGACGCCGGGTATGCGGCGGACACGGACACCCTGACGCTGAACGTCGGCGGAATGACCTGCGGCGCGTGCGTGTCCCACGTTTCCAACGCGCTGGCCGGGGTGCCCGGAGTTATTTCCGCCGGGGTCAACCTGGCCACCGAGCAGGCAACGGTGGAGTACCTGGCCGGGGCGGTCACGCTTAACGATTTTGGCGACGCGGTGCAGCGGGCCGGATACTCGGTGGAAGGCGTTGCCGGCGAGGTCCTCGACGACGAGGCGGAACTGGCCAGGCTGGCCCGCTCCAGGGAAATAAGGACCCTCGCCTGGAAGGTCGTCTTCGGCGGCATAATCGGCGCCGCCATGATGACCCTGATGTTTATTCCCATGGACCGGCTGGGCATGACCTCGCTGCAGTTCAACCTGCTGCTGTGGGCGTTGGCCACTCCGGTGCAGTTTTGGATTGGGGCCGCCTTCTACCAGGGCGCCTGGGCCGCGCTCAAGCGGCGGACGGCCAACATGCACACCCTTATCGCCCTGGGCACCAGCGTGGCCTACGGCTACAGCACCCTGCTGACCGTGTTCGAGGGCTACTTTGCCGAGGCGCGCCTGGTCTACGCCAACAGCGTTTTCGGCCACGGCGCCGGGGTCTATTTCGAGGTCTCCGCCATCGTCATCACGTTGGTGCTGTTGGGCAGGCTGCTGGAAGCCCGCGCCAAGTCCCAGACCTCCAGCGCCATCCAAAAGCTCCTGGGCTTGCGGCCCAAGACGGCGCGGGTGGTAAGAGACGGAGTCGAAACCGACGTGCCCATCGACCAACTGGCGGTGGACGACGTCGTGGTGGTGCGTCCCGGCGAGCAGATTGCCACCGACGGCGAGGTCGTGGCCGGGACATCGACGGTTGACGAGTCGATGCTCACCGGGGAGAGCCTCCCCGTGGACAAGGAGCCGGGGTCGCCGGTATACGGAGCAACCATCAACAAGACGGGGAGTTTCCGGTTCAAGGCCACCAAGGTGGGCGGCGACACGGTGCTGTCCAACATCGTCCGCATGGTGCAGGAGGCTCAGGGGTCGCAGGCGCCAATTCAACGATTGGTGGACAAGGTGGCGGCCCGGTTCGTGCCGGCGGTCATCGGCATCGCTCTCTTGACCCTGTTGGTATGGCTCGCGTGGCAGCCGGTTACTCCCGGAGTGCCCATAGCAATACTGAATTTCGTGGCGGTGCTGGTCATTGCCTGTCCCTGCGCCCTGGGCCTGGCGACGCCCACGGCCATCATTGCGGGCATGGGCAAGGCGGCGGAGCGAGGCATCCTGTTCGGCAACGCCGAGGCCCTGGAGCGGGCCCGGAACCTGCAGGTGGTCGTGCTGGACAAGACGGGCACGGTGACCACGGGACGGCCAGTGGTAACCGATCTCATTACCGCGGCCGGACGCACCGAGGAAGAGGTGCTGGGCCTGGCAGGGTCGGCGGAGCGGGGCTCGGAGCACCCCCTGGGCGAGGCCATTGCCGCCGCCGCCAACGACCGGGGCTTGCCACTGCAGGACGCTGCGGTCTTCGAGGCGCTGCCCGGCCACGGCGTCCAGGCCCAGGTGAACGGCGCCGACCTGACCATCGGCAATCTCTCCCTGATGCGTGACCGGGGGTTCGGCCTGAACGGGCTGGAATCCCGGGCCCGGGAGTTGTCCAGCGAAGGCAAGACCCCGGTGTTCGTGGCCGTCGACGGCGAGGTGAGCGGGATTATTGCCCTAGCCGACGAACTGAAACCAGACGCGCAGGAAGCGGTGGACGCCCTACGGCGGTTGGGGCTGCAGGTGGTGATGTACACCGGGGATACCCAGCGCACGGCCCAGGCTATCGCTGGCCAGTTGGGCATCGGCCTGGTGCTGGCCGATGCGCCGCCGGACCAGAAGTTGATGGAAGTCCGGGCGTTGCAGGCCCAGGGCAAGTCCGTGGCCATGGTGGGCGACGGCATCAACGACGCTCCGGCGTTGGCCCAGGCGGACGTGGGCATAGCCATCGGCGCCGGCTCGGACATTGCCATCGCCGCGGCCGACGTTTCCCTGGTGGGCAGCGACATCCGCGGGGTGCCCGAGGCCATCGCCCTGTCCAGGGCCACCGTGCGGACCATCAAGCAGAACCTGTTCTGGGCCTTCGGGTACAACACCGTCTTGATTCCCGTGGCCGCTGGTCTGCTGTTCGTGGTGTTCAACGAGTTGCTGGGAGGCCCCGTTCCCGCCGGCCCGCTACGGCACGTGCTGGGAGACTACGGGTTCCTCAACCCGGTGATGGCCGCCGCCGCCATGGCCCTGAGTTCGGTCTCGGTCGTGACCAACTCCCTGCGGTTGCGCCGGTTCAGGCAGTGACTATACTGCCGCCATCATCAACCATAGTTCTAGGAGGAGCCACATGCGGGGCGTTGTATTCAACGGCAACCGGCAGGCCGAGATTCGGCAGTTTCCAGACCCGCAGGCGGGGCCCGGCGAAGCGGTTGTAAAGGTCCGGGCCTCCGGGATGTGCGGCAGTGACCTGCACCGGTACCGGGCTACCGAGCCCACCGAGACGATTTCAGGGCACGAACCCTGTGGGGTCATCGAAGAGTTGGGGGCCGGAGCGCCTTCCGGACTTCAAGTCGGCGACCGCGTCATAGTCCACCACTACCGGGGCTGCGGCATCTGCGAGATCTGCGCCCTGGGTTACGAGCAGCTCTGTCCTGAAGGCAACGTGGTCTACGGCGGAGGCTCCGGCCACGGCTCCAACGCCGACTACATCCTGGTGCCGTCCCGCACGTTGGTGCCCCTACCCGACGAACTGTCATTCGAGGAGGGCGCGGCTATCTCCTGCGGCACCGGCACCGCCTGGAACGGCTTGAGGAAGATGGCTCCGTCAGGCCGGGACATGGTTGCCATCTTTGGACAGGGTCCCGTGGGCCTGAGCGGCACCCTGTCGGCCAAGGCCATGGGTTCCCGGGTCATTGCCGTGGACGTGGTGCCGGAGCGGTTGGACCTGGCCCTCGAGATGGGAGCCGACCACGTAATCAACAGCCGGGATACCGACCCGGTGGCGGCCATCCGGGAACTGACCGGCGGAATGGGCGCCTCGGTTGGCCTGGAGACCTCCGGCAACGGCGACGCCCGGTCTCAGGTCCTCCAGGCTTTGCGGCCCTTTGGCCGCTGCTGCTACGTGGGCATCGGCGGCCCGTCGACCATCAACTTCACCCGGGACATAGTCTACAAGGTCGCCACGGTCTACGGCTCGTGGACCTTCAGCAAGTCCGAGCTCATCGAAACGGCCCGTTTCATGCTGGAAGCCCGTGTGCCCCTGGAGAAACTAATTACCCACCGCTATCAATTGGACCAGGCGGTGGAAGCGTTCCAGACCTTCGACGCCGCCGCCACCGGCAAATGCGTGTTTCTCCTGGACTGGCCCTAGGCCGCGCCCAGTTTGCCCAGGTATTCCCCAAACAGGGTCATGGACTTCTGTTCCGACGCCCCGGCAAAGTAGCGGATTCCCTGGGAATAGCGCAGCACCTCCCGCGGGTGCATGGGCAGGTTGCCGCCGGGCCCTGAAATCTGGTACGAGCCGTATACCCAGTCCTCGTGGCTGGTGTATAGGGAATCTTCGATGAGGTTGGCGCTTTCCTCCGGCAGGTCGGAGCGCACCACGAACCGGGCGATCACGAACGGCAGGCCGGTCCACTCGGCCCATTCGGTCCCCAGGTCGTAGTGGTTGGGAAACTCCCGGCTCACGCGGCGGTGCCTCAGCCCGTCGGTCCCCACCAGCAATATCCCGTCGTGGGGTTCCTGGTTCGATACGAATTCTCCCGGCTCCAGGCCGTGCTTCAGGGATAGCAACGCCTGCAGCAGCTTGACCGCCGTCGGCGCTTCGCTGGGGACGGCGATAGCCGCCCCGCCCATCTCTTCCAGCGGCCGCTTGGCGGACAGGTTGACGCTCATGGCCAGCGAAATGAATGCCACGCAGAACCCCGCCAGCGGCCGCATGGTGTCGGCCAGTGGAAAACAGTCCGTCATTGGGATGAGCCCGCCCTGCAATCGCCCGTCCGAGATGGCGGCGGGCAGTTGGTTGGGAGGCAGTTCCACCACCTCGATGCCCCGCTTGGGCATGTCGAAGAACAAAGGCTCGGAGCTGATGTAAGGGGTGCGCCCTACTGTCAGCGGCGGCATTATAGTTTCACCCGCATAGGCGTCGTTCTCGCATCACCTATCCCGTAAAGTTAAAACAGGGCCTCGGTGGTTCGAGGCCCTGTCTCGGTTGCCGTATTGTCCTGCCGGCTAAAGCCCGGGAGCCGAGAAGACCAGGGACTTCTTTTCGTAAATCTGAATGCGGCTCCGGGTCGCCTCCACCACGAAGACGGTGTCGTTGTGGTCCACGGTCACCGACGTGGGGCACCAGAAGAACTTCTCCCGGTACACGTCCGGGGCCCGGTCCCGCTCACCCCACATTTCCGGGTTGGCGTTGAGCTTGTCCCTGCCCCACTTGGATATGGTGGCTTCGCCCGTCTTTATGGCGGCCACGTTGCCGCCGGAGTCGAATACCTGGAGCCGATTGTTCATCCAGTCGGCCACGTATACCGCGCCGGCGCTGTCCACCGCCACACCGGAGGGCCGGTTCAACTGGCCTTCTTCGGAACCGGACTCGCCGAATTGCTGCATGAACTTGCCGTCGGGGGAGAACTTCTGGATGCGGTCGTTTTTCCAGTCGGCAATATAGACGTCGCCCTGGGAGTCCAAGGCGATTCCCCAGGGCAGGTTCAATTCACCCTGCCCGGTGCCGCCGACTCCCCACTTGGAGATGAACTGCCCGTCCTTGGTGAATTTCTGGACCCGGTTATTCCCGGAGTCCACGATCAACACGTTGTCGTCGGCGTCGAACACCATGCCCGAGGGACGGTCCAATTCTCCGTCTCCGGATCCGGTCCGCTCCTGCCATTTGCCGAGGAACTCTCCGTCCTTGGAGAACATGGAAATGCGGTTCAGCCATTCGTCGGAGATGTAGACGGTCTCCTGGCTGTCCAACGTGATGCAGGTGGGCCAGACCATCGACCCGTCGGCGGGGTTCCAGGTGTGGGGGCCCTCCCTGGGAACGCCGCGGGCGAACTCGGTAATCAGTTCGTCGTCCAAGCTGCATACCGTGACCCGCGTGCCCTCGGGGCGGTACTCGGAGCTCCGGCACAGTACGAACATCAGGTCCCCGCTGTCGCGGGCCATGCACACCGGCCCGCGAAAGCCGGTCCCTGCCTGTTCGGGACGCCCGATGGTCTTTAAATACTTCAGGTTTATGAAAGAGTCTTCTGATGGCATTTTACCCTCACAGAGACCTGATTCGATTCTATCTGCCCCTTCCCCGGCGGGGCATTGGTCCTATGGCTGCTAGATTGGCAGTCTATACGAAGTCCAACTGCTCGAAGGAGCCGTTGACGATTGGTTTGGCGTCTACGCCCATCCACTTCTCGAGGATGGTGGAGTAGAGGCCACGGAAGTCGTTGTTGAAGTGGAGGTCGCCTTCCAACAGCTTGCTCTCTTCCAGGGACGGGTATTCGCCGTACAGGCCGCCCTTCACCCTTTCACCGATGACGAAGGCGTGGCCCCCGGAGCCGTGGTCGGTGCCCGAGCCGTTGTCGTGCACCCGGCGTCCAAATTCGGTAAAGGCCAGTATCATCACGTTTTCACTGGCGTTGTGTTCCTTGATGTCGTCATAGAAATTGGCCAGGGCCCTGCTGGTGTCGGTCCACAGCACCGGGTGGTTGCCCTGCTGTCCCGCGTGAGTGTCGAAGGCGTTGTAGGGGGAAGCGGTATACAGAACCCTGGTGCCGAAACCGGCCAGGTGGGTCTGGGCGATGCTCCTCATGTATTGGCCCACCGTGTCGCCGCCGTATTCAACCGTCGAGCTGTACATCTCCGGAGCCTTGCTCAGAACATCGGCGCCGGCCAGGGCGTCCAACCCGGTCTGGGCCAGGTAGTCCACGGTAGGGCCTTGACCGATCATGGGAGAGTAGACCTTGGAGAAGACGTCCAGGGCCTTGGCCCGCTGGTCCTGGTCTTCAATTCCGGTGAGTACTCCGTATGTCTCCAGGTTCCCCACCGACGCCACCGGCACGCCCATCACTGCCAAGGCCCGGGGTAGGCCTCGGCCGAAGTTGACCCCGGTCAGCACGTTTTCCTTGTTTGGGTCCAGGTCGCGGACCAGGCGGCCCAGCCAGCCTTCGTCGCCCACCTTGTCCGGCTCGCAGGTGTGCCAGATGTCCATGGCGCGGAAGTGAGAGCGGCTGGGGGAGGGATATCCGACCCCCTGGATGATCGCCATGTTGCCCTCGTCGTAGATCTTCTTCAGGGGCGCCATGGTCGGGTGAAGGCCTATTTCGTCGTTGATCTGCAGCACCTGGTCTTCCGGCACCCGCACTCCAGGACGGTTGTCGTAGTAAAGGGGGTTGGAATAGGGGACGACGGTATTCAGCGCGTCGTTGCCGCCGGACAACTGCAGCACCACCAGGACCGAGTCTTTGTTCGTCGAGGTCATTGCTCAACCTCCAAAAATTTGAGGGCTGCCGTTGCCCTCGCGGCCCGAAAGGCCGACTTGACATGCCTAAACCTGGTTCAGGCGAACAGGTATTCGGTTGTCGCCACTATGGACTGGAGTACGGTGGTCACCTGTCCGGGGAATTCCTCGGAATCCGTCCGGATCTCGCCCTCGCTGGCGGCCAGTTGGACGATCTGCTCGCGGGTCTCGTTGGCGATCTCGTATGATCCCAGGCTTTCCAGGCAGCCGTTTACCAACTCCTCAGGCACCAGGGAGCCGCCGCGGGAGGCCAGCCTACCAATGATGGCCTGGATGCCGGGGAGGCTATCGTTGCCCACCTGGTCCGCAGTGAAGTTGATGCGCTCCACCAGCGTCCCGGAGTCGATCCACTCCCGCCCGGTGTGCCAGCCTTCCACTGTGGGAGGGTTGAGCAGGTCCTGGCCCATGTAGCGGATGGTCATGGCCACCGCGTCCAGTCCGGGTTTGGGGAAGGTGAAGTCTCCCACCAACTTGATGGTCCCCACCACCGTCTCCGCCGGGCTCTTGACCTTGGCGAATCGGGCGTTCTTGAAGAAGTCGGAGTTGAACAGGACCCTGAGCATGGAGGTAATGTCGTAGTTGGAGCGGAAGTATTCGTCCTCCAGCATCTTTATGGCCTCTGGGTCCCTGGGCGGGGTGTCCTTCCAGGCCGGAACCTGGGGTTCGTCGGCTACGAAGAAGTTGTACAGGTGCCTGGAGATGAACCTGGCAGCCCCCGGCTGCTTGACGATGATGTCGATGATGTCTTCGCCGTTGAGGTTGCCCGTCTCTCCCAAGAAGGTCTTATCGCCGTTGTCATGGTCGGTGGGGTCGTAGACGAACCTAGACTGGTACCTGCCGTAAGGGTACCTGGGTACGGCGTTGGCCACCGTCCAGCCGGTGAAGGCGCGGGCCGCCTCTTTTACGTCGTCTTCACTGTAGTTGAACTCACCGTCCATGCCCACGCCTAGGGAGAACAGCTCCAGGAGCTCTCTGCCCCAGTTCTCGTTGATGGCCCCTTTGTGGCTCATGCAGTTGTCCAGGTAGTACACCATGGCCGGGTCTTTGGCCAGGCCCAGGAGCAACGTCCGGAAGCTGCCCATGCCCAACTCCCGGTACATATTCAGTTCCGTATACTGCTGGCGGGGAAATTCCAACTTGGCGTGGCCGGTTGGGAAAATGCCGTGCCAGAACAGGGTCATCTTCTCCAGCAGCGGGCGATTGGTGTTTATCATCTCGTAGGTCCATTCTTCCTGCTGCTGTTCCAACCCCGCCTGGATCATCCAATCGGTCCGGTAGCGCTTTATAACGTCGTGCTCGAGATCAGGCTGCTCCAGCGGGTGCAGAAGCTCTTCCACCGTAGCCTCGTAGCCCTTGGCGGCCCTGGCTTCCAATTCTTCCAACTGGGCGCCAAAACCGGCGCGGCGCATCAGGTGGGCCATCAATGCGACATCTTCGTTAGCCATTTCCCTCTCCTACGGCAACCCGGAACGAAGCCGGGATGGCCGATCGTAGTGGAATTTTTGTGATGGCAAATTATAGCACGGGCGATTTTGGGGAACAAGCCTGCGCCTGGCGGCCCGCGGTAGGTAGAGCGCGCTATGGCGAGATAGGCCGGCCGGGCAGCAATGGAGGCCCTGATTGCCGTGGGATTGCCAACCTAGGCGTAGGTTCGCCGTATCCTTTTCGGGGCTACTACCCCAGGAAGCGCCGCAGGCGGGCGGCCTCTTCGACGTATTGGACGACGTTGACCGCCGCCCGGTCGTGGGAGATGCCGGCCCACACGGCAGACGTCAGCCCCTCATGCACCCGGTCGATTTCTCCGGCGAATCGTGCCAATAGACGCGGGTACGGGTCCCCCAGCAGTTCTGCTACTATATGCTCGTTGGCGAACTGCAGGGCGGAACGTAGGTCGTCGTCCAGGCTGGGGTAGGCCTGCCGCACGAAATCCAGGTCGGAGTCAGAGAGAGAGGCCAGCCCCAGCAGTTCCGGCGGAACGCCGATGGAGTAAAGGGATGCGGCGAAGCCTATGGCCCTGGGAAGCGTGACCTCTCCCACGCCGTCCAGGGAGCGGCCATAGCCGAACAAGCCCACGTGCATCCGTCGCTCACGCCGCCTGGGCACGTGGGCCGAGACGGTCTTGACCACCCCGGCCAGGCGCTGCACCTGGGCCTGGTATTCGGCAGTGCTCTTGTCTATCACTTCCCGGGCCGCGGCCGGGTCGACGGGCACGGGGTCGCCGCGTGGGTGGCCCCGGATCTGTGCGATGCCGGCCCGCACCGTTTCCTCGTCGTAGTCGTACTTGAAGGCCGACTGCACCGTGAAAGTCCAGGCGCTGGGGTACTCGACCAGCACCCGTTGGACGTTGAGGGGGTTCAGGTGGCCCCGGAAGGGCGCAGACCCGGCGCCGATGATGGGATACAGGGGCAGGCCAAGTTTTGCTTCCAGGCTGTGCAGCCGGAGCAGGGCCTGTTTCAAGACTAGCTCCGCAGCCACTATGCCGTAGTTGAGGGCCGGGTCGCTGCGGGCCAGGAACACCCGCTGGAAGGGCAGGTCCCGGTCTTGCACGTAGTGGGCGACGATGTCGTCACAGCGGAGCAGGCTCCCCATGTCTTCTATAAGGGGGATCACCCGGACTCGCTTGGGGAAGAACTCGCCCACCCAGTCCTTGACCGACTTGCCGTCGAGCAAAGCCTGGTCTTCCTGGCCGACCACCACCTTGCGGTAATAGGCTTCTATGAGGGCAACCTCTTCAGTCGAGGTTGTGAGGGGAAGGATTACTTCTTGCAAAGGCGGGACCGTGTCCGCGCCGTAGAAGCCCTGGGCCGTGTCCCAGGCGGAGGGAAGGCTGTGGAGCGTCTCCACGGTGGACTTGCGCATGTCGCTTTCCGCCCGCGGATTGGCCACCCGAAGGGTCACGGCCACGTCGCGCCCTAGATGAAACTTGTCTTGGAAGACTTGGGGGTAACCGGTGAGAAGCTTGCGCACCACCTGGGTGTCCGCTTCCTTGCCCTCGGAGTCCCACATCTGCTCGTCGCAGCCCAGGCCGAACACGTGGACGGCCTCGGCAACTTCTCCGTCGCCCCGCACAACTCCGAAGTTATCGGAAAACGGCGCCGGCGCGGCGTTGTCCGGGTGCTGGGTGCTCATCGCCCTGGGGACTAAAGGCATGGTATACCTCGTACGTCTGGGAGTGAAAGACCGAGAACCGGCTCAGGGGCCGTTGAGGCCCCACTGAGCGGAGGGCTTGGACCGATGCTAGTACCAGAGCCCGTCTGGTGGTATCTCCACCATGCGGTCCACATAGATGCTGGGCACGTGAATCTCGTCCGGGTCCAGCTCGCCGGGCTCCAATACGGGATTCTCCAGTTCTACTATGGTGGTCTTGGCCGCCATGGCCATGACCGGGTTGAAGCTGCGTCCGGCCAGGCGGAATTGCAGGTTGCCCAACAGGTCGCCCTTCCAGGCCCGTACGAAGGCGTAATCGGCGTGCAAAGGATATTCCAGTACGTAAGTCCGCCCGTTGATTTCCCGGTGCTCCTTGCCCTCGGCCAACTCCGTCCCGACGCTGGCCGGGGTGTAAAACGCCCCGATGCCGTGGGCGGCGGCGCGTATGCGCTCAGCCAACGTGCCCTGGGGCATGAGTTCTGCGTCTATCTTGCCGGCGGCGTACAGGCGGTAGAAGGCGGTCACCTGCGATGGATGGGTGGGAGCGCTGAAGCAGCAGCAGACCTTTCTGACCTGCCCCGCCTTTATCACCGTGCCCACGTCCACGCCCTCGTCTTCATCCAACCCGCCGTGGTCGTTGGTGATGGCAACCAGGTCCTTGGCCCCCTGCTGGGTGAGGGCGTTGATCAGGTTGCGGGGAATCCCCACGTAGCCGAAACCGGGAAACATGATGGTGGACCCGTCGGGTATGTCGGCCACCGCTTCCAGGAATGTGGAGAAGACTTTGTTCTTCATCTGGTGGTCTGCCTCAGGAAGAACGTCCAATACATACTAGCGCACACTTGGTGGGTAATCTACTCGTTGAGCGGACCATCGCAACAGGCCCGCGGAGCAGGAATCGGAGGCGTGCCTATTCCCAAATCCCGTCGGGGGGTATCTCCACCATGCGGTCCACGTAGATGCTGGGGACGTGTATCTGGTCCGGGTCCAACTCGCCCGGCTCCACCACCGGGTTTTCCAGCTCGACAATCGTAGTCTTGGCCGCCATGGCCATGAGCGGGTTGAAGCTGCGGCCGGCCAGCCTGAACTGCAGGTTGCCCAGCCGGTCCGCCTTCCAGGCCCGGACGAAGGCGTAATCGGCGTGCAGGGGATATTCCAAGACGAAGGTCTTGCCGTTGATCTCCCGGTGCTCCTTGCCCTCGGCCAGTTCGGTCCCCACGCTAGCGGGAGTGTAGAAGCCGCCGATGCCCGAGGCCGCCGCCCGGATGCGTTCCGCCAGCGTCCCCTGGGGCATGAGTTCAGCCTCTATCTTGCCGGCGTCGTAGAGCTCGTAGAATGGGGTCACCTGCGACGGATGGGTGGGAGCGCTGAAGGCGCAGCAGACCTTCCTCACCTGGCCGGTTTCTATCACCGTGCCCACGTCCACCAGTTCGTCCAATACGCCGTGGCCGTTGCTGATGGCCACCAGGTCCTTGGCTCCCTGCTGGCTGAGGGCCAGGATCAAATTGCGGGGAACTCCCACGTTGCCGAATCCGGGAAACATGATGGCTGAACCGTCGGGTATGTCGGCCACAGCTTCCAGGAAGGTGGAGAACATCTTGTTTTTCATCGCTTGGACGTGCCTCTTGGAAAATGTCCGGTACATACTAACGCAGACAGGAGCGGGAATCCACCGCGCGGGCAGGAAGGCCAGCCGCCAGCCGACCGGAGCCGCAGGGATGGCAGAAGCACTCCAAGCGGCGCGTCCCGCCTTGACAACCAGGGCTATCGGCCAGAAGAATTCTAAAGAAGCCATTCCGGGGAGGCGGGTCCCGGTGGAGGTTCGCCGGACGGGCCAAGGCAAGGAGGCAGCGCGAGCGATGACGCTGGAACGGGCCACATATACTGTTACCCAGGCCGACCTGGAATTCATGCCGCTGGACAAGGAAGAGTTGCCCGAGGAGTTCCAGGGACACCACCTGGTCCGGCAGGGAGAGGTGGACAACCAGGCCCTGGCGGAGAACGGCTTCGGCAACAACACCGCGGAGAGATTTCTAAAAGCCGGAAGGGTTACCGGCTTCATTAAAGAATTCGGGCTTCGGTCATCAGAGAACGACCCGGGCGGATTCAACTTCGTGGCCGCCACCGTGGCCCACCTGTTCGACACCCCGAGTTCAGTCACCGGCTGGATGCACGAAATCTTCTTGAAGGACTTCGAAGACCACGTTGGAGAAGAAGTCGACGAGGGCCGCCGCCTGATATCCGCCGACCGCCTGCACCCAACGGGCTTCTTCGATGAGGCCGTTGGCCTGCGGGTGCTGCAAGAAAGCCCATCGGGGCCGGTCTCCTCGACAGTCATAGACTTCCGGGTGGGACGCATCCTGGGGGTGGCCTACGTCGGGACCTTGGGAGACTATCAACGGTTGGACCTGACCGCGCAGGTGGGCATCGCTCTGGAGAAGCGAATCGTCAGGGTGGTGCTTGGGGACAGATGAGCGCGGGGGAAGGGTCTGAAGCAGGGTGACACCGTTCATGGCGAACTTGTGGCGCCATGAACGGCTTTGGCAATTTCCTGGTAGAAGGGAGTTGAGACCCAGCTAGTCGTCGGCTGAAGCGGGCTCCGGAGCCGGGGCCTCTACCCGCGGTCCGCCCGGCGTGCTGTATCCGGGCTCCGATTCGCCAATCTTAGCTCTGACGTGGCGGACCATAGCGTGGACCCTGGGCAGTGTTGGATATTCGCCTCCCTCGGCCGCCCGGTCGTAAATCCTTTCGCCGTCTGCAAAGACTTCCAGGATTCCCTGTCCTCGCGGTGAAAGCGTGACCGCGGCGTCGGGGCCAAAGTGTCGGAAGAACTCATTCGCCAACCACGTGGCGGTACCCAAATACTGTCAAGATACGCAGTAGGTAATCTCTATCTGGACTTTGCCTTCCATAGCGGGACCTCCCAGCCGGTTGTCTCAAGAGCGATTGTTGCCAGTATAGGCCAAATCAGCCCAAAGTCAATTTGCAGCCGAGGCTACAGCCCAGCCCCAAAGCGAAAGCCCTAGGCCCTAGCCAGGCCCGCTACCCGGTACACCAAGTCCATGTCCAAGCTGCCCCTGACCCAGTCGGCCAGTTTGTCGTACTCCCGGTCCCAGGCCATGTCTTCCGGGTCTAGGGAAAGGCGCACTCCCTTGCGGTTGGCCAGGGCATGCAGCATCGCCCGGCGCAGCCCGACGTTGTGGAACAGGCCGTGTACGTAGGTGCCCAGCACCCAGCCGGAGGCGTCCACGGCCCCGTCGAAGCCGGTGGCCTCGTCCACGGGAACGTCCGACCTGTCTTCGATACGAAAGGGCGGGTTGGTCCCCTGTCCATGAGTCCTGCCCATGTGAATCTCGTACCCCTGCACCGGCAGCCCCTGGGCCCCGGACAATAGGCCCGGCGCGGCAAGCACGCGGCCGAGAATCCGGTGGGTCTCCTTGGACGGGGCGAAGACAGTGGATGAAGGCAACAGGCCCAACCCCTGGCATTCGGACCGGGAGGACTCCACGTTGTGGGGGTCGGATATCTTGGTTCCCAGCATCTGGTACCCGCCGCAGATCCCAATAACCGCCGAGCCGTTGCCCTGGGCCTCCCGCACAGCCTCGGTGATGCCGCGGTCCTCCATCCAGCAGAAGTCGGAAATCGTCGTCTTGGTCCCCGGCAGGATTACCAGGTCGGGCCGGCCCAGTTGGCTGGCAGAAGCGACGTAGCGCAGGGACACCCCGTTTTCCCGCGCCAGGGGATCGAAGTCGTCGAAGTTGGAGATATGCGGCAGGTACACCACCGCGATGTCCAGCAGCGACTCGCCGGAAGCGGGAGCAGCGTATTCCAGGGGCACCGAGTCCTCCTCTGGAATGTGGATGTCGCGAAAGTAAGGCACCACCCCGGCGACCGGCACCCCGGTGCGCTGCTCCAGCCAAGTCAGGCCGTCGGCCAGCAGCGCCGGGTCTCCCCGGAACTTGTTGATGATGAAGCCCCTCACCAGGGCCCGCTCATCGTGATCCAGCAGCTCCATGGTGCCGACCAGCGAGGCGAAGACGCCGCCCCGGTCGATGTCTCCGCACAAGAGGACCGGAGCGTTGGCGTAGCGGGCCACGGCCATGTTGACGATCTCGGTAGCCTTGAGGTTGATCTCGGCGGGGCTGCCGGCCCCCTCGATCACCACCACGTCGAAGTCCTCCAGCAGGCTGTCCAGGGACTGGCGCACCGCCTGCCACAACCGGGGCTTGATGCGGTCGAAGTACTCCCTGGCGCCGGTCGATCCCTGGGGTCGTCCCATCAGCACCACCTGGGAGGTGTGGTCGGCCTCGGGCTTCAGCAATACCGGGTTCATCTCGACTTTGGGTTCCACGCCGGCGGCCTGGGCCTGCGCCGCCTGGGCGCGGCCTATCTCGCCCCCGTCGGCGGTAACGTAGGAATTGTTTGACATGTTCTGGGCCTTGAAGGGCGTAACCCTGAACCCGTCCTGCCTGAAAATCCGGCAAAGGGCCGCTACCATCACGCTCTTCCCAACGTGAGAAGCGGTGCCCTGGACCATCAGGACCTTCCTTAGTCCTGCCGGAGGGCGGCCAGTCAAGACGCGAAATCGTCCAGATGGGACGTGTCGTTGCACAACTGCAGCACGGCGTTGTCGGGATAGATGTCCACCACCGACAGGCCGCAATTAGAGAGAGCAAACCGCCAGTTGGCTTCCAAGGGCAGTTCCATCAGGGCCACGAACATCGCACGTATAGACCCGCCGTGCGCCACGATCAGCATGTTTTCGCCGGCATGTCGCAGCCGCACGTCGCTCACGAAAGAAGCGACGCGGGCGCTGGTCTGGCGGATGCTTTCTCCTCCCTCGGGAGCGAAGTCCAGGTCATTGACCAGCGAGGCGGCGTATTGCTCCGGGTGCCGGCGTTCGGTTTCCTCGACGGTCAGGCCCTCGAACACCCCTTGGTGGCACTCCCGGAGTTGAGGCGTGGCGTGCAGGGGGATGGCCCTGCCCTTGAGAAGCTCCCGGACGGTGCCGGCGCAGCGCTCCAGGTCGCTGGTATAGGCGACGTCGATGGGGAGCCGGGACAGCCGTTTGGCCAGCATCCGGGACTGCCGCACCCCGGTCTCCGACAGGGGGACGTTGTTATGGCCCTGGATGCGGTTGCCGGCGTTCCACTCGGTTTCCCCGTGGCGAACTATCAACCAACGGCCCATTCAGTTTGCTCCCTCGCCAATCTAGCGCCTGGTGCGAAGGCGCCGGGCTGCTTCCGGCCCCCATTCTAGCAGAGCCTGCGCATTACCCGGTTGCCCCCTGTGCGGGCTCGAGGTCCGGACAACCGGGGTAAATTACCCGCCACCCTACAAATTTCACGCCTAAAAGACCAAATTTCAAAATTGGGCATACAAGATGTTGACAGGGTAGTGTATGGTCTATACAATATATCGACCTTCAAAGGTGAGGTGTGTGATGGAAGCCTACTGCGTCAAATGCCGAAGCAAGACCGAGATCAAGAATGCCCAGGGGATTACCATGAAGAATGGCAAGCCCGCCACCCAGGGGGTTTGCCCCGTCTGCGGCACCAAGGTCTTCCGCATCGGCGCCACTCCCTAGTTTCCTCAACCCGGAAGCGAGTTAACCCTCACAGAGCGGACTTGGGTTAAGTCGCTAGGCCCGCGAGGCGCGCCGGCGGAAGCGAGGTATTCTCTCTTAAGAGTTGCCGGGGGCTTGTGTTGGTAGGTTTGGCGGAGTGCTCCGCCGGTGCGTCGAATCGCATTTAGTCCAACTTCTTTAACACCACCGGTTGGCCCCAGCGTGGGGTTGACCGGTTCTTGTTGTCCGCTCTGCCTGAAGTCCGGTTGCCCAACGTTCTGGCGCGGCTATAGAATATGGCGCCTGGCCCCGCGCGGGACATCGAACCCCACTGCCGGAGATCCCCAGTAAGCCTGAGGCCCCAGGACAGAGAAATTCCATGGCTGCATCGGAAAGCATCGCATTCTTCAACGGCCGGCTCCTCCCCGAAAGCCAGGTGGGAATACACATAAGGGACTCGGGGTTCATCCACGGCGACGCGGCCTTCGACGCCACCAGGACATTTAACGGAACTCCCTTCAGGCTCAGGGAGCACGTCCACCGGTTGTACGACTCCCTGCGCTATCTCAGGATCGATCCGGGGATGAACGAAGATGAGATGGAGAAGTGGTCGCTGGAGGTGGTCAACCGCAACTACCCCCTGCTGCCGGAAAACCAGGACATGTGGGTGATGCAGCGAATCAGCCGCGGGGTCGAACCGTCACTGCCTGGAGAGACAGCGACCCCGACGGTGCTGATTGAAAGCCATGCCATCCCCTTTGCCAAACGGGCCAAGAATTTCCGGGACGGTATTCGAGTAATCACCCCTTCGGTGCCCAGGGTGCCGCCCAGGTTTATGAGCCCCCGGGCCAAGACCCACAATTACCTGAACATGGTGCTGGGCGAGTTGGAAGCCCAGGCCGCCGACCCCGACTCGTGGGCCGTGCTCCTTGACGAATACGGGAACCTCTCAGAAGGACGAGGCTCCAATATTTTCCTGGTCAAGGACGGGGTGGTGTCCACCCCGCAGGCCCAATTCGTGCTGGCAGGAATCACGCGGGTCGTGGTATTGGAACTGGCCAAGGGTCTTGGCCTGCCTGCCCAGGAGAAAGACCTGGACTTGTTCGACGCCTATGTTGCCGACGAGGCGTTTCTCACCTCCACCAGCCTCTGCATCTGCCCTGTTTCCTCGATAAACGGGGCTGCCATCGGGGGCGGCCGCACCCCCGGCCCCGTAACCCAGGGGTTGATTTCCGCCTTCAGCGACCTGGTGGGGATGGACTACGTGGCCCAGTACTTGCAGCACCTTCCCGGCTAGGCCGCGGCGCGTCTTGCCGGGGCCAATTAGGTAGTCGATTGACCATCCACTTTAGCTGCTTCGGGAAACCGCCAAACCGCATGGGCTTCCGCTTGTGGGCCTATGGCGCCGGTGCTACACTGGATACCAATGAGCCGGGCCCGCGGAGCCAGTGAGCGCCATAGGAGCCCGGCGCCTAGATATCCAGACTGCCCCCACCGGAATGTGCCTCCAAAATGAACTTTGTAACGATATTTCAGCGTCCTGAAATCCAGACGGAACATCTCGTCATGGCCTTTGGCGGATGGGCCGACGCCGGCGAAAGCGCCACCTCGGCCATCAGGTATTTGCAACGCAATCTGGATGCCCAAAAGTTCGCCGAGATAGACCCGGAGGAGTTTTACGATTTCAGCCATACCCGGCCCTATACCACCCGCAACCGGGACGGGCAGCGCAAGATCCACTGGCCGGCGAACAAATTCTCTTTTTGGACCGGGCAGAAAGGCAGCCAGGGCGCCATGACTTTTGTGGGGGTTGAGCCCAGCTTGAGGTGGCGCACCTATTCCAAGGCGATCGTCGACCTGGCCGTGGAGCATGGCGTGAAAAAGGTGATCCATATTGGGGCCTTGCTGGATTCCGTCCCCCATACCAGGGAAGTCAGGCTAACCGGCGGCGCCACCGGAGACGGTTTCAAGGAAACGCTGGAAGCCCTGGGCGTCCGTTCTTCCAACTACCAGGGACCCACTGGGATAAGCTCGGCGGTGCTCGAGGCCTGCACTGAGCATGGCCTGGAGTATATGTCGCTGTGGGGGCACACCCCCCACTATCTTCAAGCCGCGCCCAACTACCGCGTCGGGTATACCCTGGCCAAGAAATTGGCCTCTCTATTGGGGCTTTCGCTGGACATGAGCGAACTGCAGACTGCCGCGGAGACCTTCGACGAGCAGGTAGTCGCCGCGGTGGCCAAGGACGACCAGCTTAGCTCCTACGTGGACAAGCTGGAGGGCCAGTACGACGAGGCGGCCGCGCCGGACCCGGGAATCCCCGACCCGGCGGAGTTGGTGCACGACTTGGAGCAATTCCTCAGGTCGGAACAGCGCCGCCGCCCGGGAGACCATCTATCCTGAGTTTATGGCCGGTCGGCCTCTTTTTCCATTGCTGCCGCGGGTAAGCCGTGTCCTCAGCATCTACTTCTTCAGAAACTACCGGGCCGGGCGTTGACGTCGCCGAGGCTATTGGGCTGCTGTCGGCCCAGTACGGGCCTTTCGACGAAGAGCCTCGCTTGGACCCGGCCCAGGAAGTAGTCTTCACCATCCTGTCCCAGCACACCTCGGACATCAACTCCGGGCGGGCCTTCCGGCTCTTGATGGAACGGTTTGGCACTCTGGAAGCAGTGGCAGCGGGCAGCGTAGCCGAAATCGAAGACGCCATCAGTCCCGGCGGGCTGGCGCGGGTGAAAGCGCCCCGCATCAAAGAGGTCTTGAACCTTATCCTGGAGTTGAACGGCTCCCTGGACCTGTCATTCCTGCGGGAGATGCCGCTGAACGACGCCAAGGAGTGGCTGAAGCAGCTTCCCGGCATCGGCCCCAAGTCTGCCGGGATCATCCTCAGCTTCTCCCTTGGCATGCCTGCCATGGCCATCGACACCCACATCTACCGGGTCTGCCAGCGGTTGAAGCTCATCGGCCCCAAGGTCAACGCCGAGAAAGCCCATGACATCATGGAGGCAATGGTTGCCCCCGAGCAGGTCTTCCAGTTTCACGTGGCCTTCATCACCCATGGCCGCCAAGTGTGCAAGGCCCAGAGGCCCCGGTGCGTCGAGTGCGTCGTCGCTCCCAGCTGCCCATCTCGGGACCAGTTCATAGACGGGACTGCCGACAGTGACGAAGAAACCACCCCTGCCCAGGGAAAGCGGCGCGCCAAAGCAAGGATGCCCCACAGCGTAACGGCGCCCGAGGTCAAGAATAGAAGCAGAACGAAGGCCACGTCCTGAAAAGGGACTCGTTAACGGCCCACGCGTATTGTACGGTCAACTCAATTGTAGTAGTGTGTACACTCTACGGGGAGTCTGTGAAGGATTGAGACCAACCTTGGAACGCGCTCATGCCTGACGGAAACAAGCCGGCCGTTTACATCGACGGAGACTCGGGCACCACGGGACTCCAGATCGTTCAACGCCTGGGGCAGCGGGAAGACATAGAACTGCTTACCCAAGGCGCGGAGCGGCGGCGCGACGTTGCTGCTCGCACCGAGCTATTGAACGAAGCCGACGTTGTCATCCTGTGCCTCCCCGACGAGACCGCGGTGGAGGCCGTGACCCTTGTAAAGAACGAGCGGGTCCGCATCATCGACGCCAGCACCGCCCACCGGGTAGCTCCTGGATGGGTCTACGGGATGCCGGAGTACGATGAGGGCCGTCCCGAGGCCATTGCGGAGGCCGGCAGGGTCTCCAATCCTGGGTGCTACGCCATGGGAGCCATATCGTTGCTGGCCCCGCTGGTGCGCGCGGGACTGCTGCCCAGTGACCATGTCGCAACGGTGCTTGGGGTTTCCGGGTACAGCGGGGGCGGGAAGTCCCTCATTAAAGAATTCGAGGAGCAGCCCGACGCAGCTACGTCGCCGTTCTACGTCTACGGCTTGACCCAGACGCACAAGCACCTGGAAGAAATGAGAATTCACTCACTGCTGGCAAATTCGCCGTCCTTTGTGCCCAACGTGGGCCGTTTCCGGCAGGGCATGGTCGTCTCCGTCCCCCTCCAGGCGGGGCAATTGTCCAAGAAGGCAACGCTCTCGGACATCCTGGAGATACTGGGCCAGGCCTACGAGAACAGGCGCTTTGTGCAGGTCAGGGCCGACGACGAGGGCGTAGATGGCGCCACGAGAATCGACCCGTCGGCATTCGCGGGCACGAACCACATGGAACTGGCAGTTTACGGGGACGCCACCAACCGGCGGTTCCTGCTCACCGCAGCCTACGACAACCTAGGCAAAGGGGCCTCGGGTACGGCGGTGCAGAACCTCAACCTGATGCTGGGAATGCCTGAGGACGTTGGCTTGGAAGGGCCCGCTCTTTCCACTGCCGAGTTTGTCGCAGCCAACTGAGCGCCGACCTCCATCACCTTGTCTGGCGCGGGCGCAAATCCCGCGCTGCAAGGCCTGCAAGTATGGCGTCCAGATAGCCGGTTGTAGTAAGATACACCTGTGCCCCGGTCGTCTAGCCTGGTTAGGACGCCACCCTTTCAAGGTGGAGATCATGGGATCGAAGCCCATCCGGGGTACCAACATCATCCCCGCTTTGTTTCTCCGATTCAGCCCCATCCTTAGTGGCTGCTGCCTCCTCGCCGTCCCTCCGGTGTGCGATAACCCCCCACGCACCCCCATGCAACAAGCCGCCGTTGGCCAAGAGTCCGGCTATGGAACTCAAGAAACGTAGATTGGGCCGGTCCGGCCTAATGGTCACCGAGCTGGGCCTCGGAGCCATGGACACGCCGCAGTCCGCCGAAGGCGCTGACACCCTCAATACGGCACTGGACCTGGGCGTCAACTTCATCGACACCGCCAGGGAGTACCAGGGCAGCGAGTACCTCATCGGCCAGGTCATACGAGACAGGGGCGCCAAAGACTTCTTCGTCGGCACCAAGACTTTCCAGCAGACCAGCGACGGCTGCCAGCACGACGTTGACCGAAGCCTACGCATGTTAGGCGTCGATTCCATCGACCTGTACCAACTTCACGACGTGTCGTCCCAGGACGCGTGGGAGCGGGTGATGGGAGAGGGAGGCGCATTGGAGGGCCTGCAGATTGCAAAGATCCGAGGCCTGGTGAAGTACATCGGCGTATCGTCCCACAGCCTGGAGGTGCTGGGGTTGGCCATCGACTGCGGCGAGTTCGACGCCGTGATGATCGAGTACTCGGCGTTCTTCCCGCAAACGCGAAACTTGATTGCCATGGCGCAGGAGCGAGACGTAGGCGTCATCGCCATGCGGCCCCTGGGCGGCTCAGGGCGCATGAGCGCCATCAGGTCCCGCATCGCCGAGGGCTACCGGGGGGCGTTGGCTCCCGACAACCTGCTGCAATACGTCCTGTCCCACCCCGGAGTGTCGGTGGCCATTCCGGGCGCCAGGTATCCCTCGCGTGTCAGGGACAACGTCGCGGCGGCCGGGCAGGGACGGCGTCTCAGCGAGTCCGAACTGCGCCAATGCGAGGAGGCGGCGGGGGGACTGTACTGACGGCGATTCCGTACGCCCGCGACTAGTCGGCTACTCCAGTTCTACCAGCGGGTCGTCGGCCCCCACGGGGTCCATGGGCTGGACGTAGATGGTCTTCACTGTCCCATCTTTGGGCGCCAGGATGCTCTGCTCCATCTTCATCGCCTCCACCACGCACACCTCATCCCCGGCTGCGACCCGTTCCCCCGGGCGCACCAGTATGGAGATGACCCGGCCCGGCATGGGCGAGCGCAGGATATTGTCCGACGGTACAGGCTGGGTTGACCTGCCTTGGAGCGGCGGAGTGGGCACGTCCGCCGAACGGGGACGTCCCCGGCGAGGCTTGGGGTAGGGCGGGGCCGGAAAGCCTTCGATCTCGACCTGGAAGGTCTGGCCTTCAACCGTAACTTCAACGGGGGACTGGGAGAGGTCGCCGACCTCTACCATGTACCACCGTTCGCCCACCCTGATGCGGACAGTGGTTATCGCCAACTCCGGTAACTCAATGAGCGGGAAAGGTGTTGTTCCCTGCGCCCGTAGGCGCGCCAGGGACTGGCTGCCGGAGACCCGGAGCCCAGGCGCTGGCCGCCCTGCATCGCCAGGGCTAAGGCCACGCCGATGGCCGCCGCCGTCTCCCGGTCGGACTTGCTATGACCGTTGCTGAAGATGGGACTCCCGCCCGATGGACTGGGGCTGCTTTGCTTCCGCTCCTGCATCCACTGGGGAAGCGACCCGGTGCTGTAGGTATTGTCCGCAAATTCCCTGGCGACCAAGACGTCCTGCAGCAGCGGAATGTTGCACTTGACCCCCTCCAGGCGAAAGGCCAGCAGCGCCCTGAGCAGGCGCTTGATCGATTCTTCCCGGGTCTCTCCCCAGGTCATGACCTTGGCCAGCAGAGGCTCGTAGTCCAGGGCGACCTGGTATCCCTCGAACAGGCTGGTGTCGACCCTGGCAAGGTCCGGCGACGGCAGGTTCAACTGGGAAACCGTGCCCACGTCGGGCAAAAAGGTGTCCGGGTCTTCGGGATAGACCCGCACTTCTATGGCGTGGCCCTTTGGCTTGATGTCTTTCTGGGCCAGAGGAAGGGCTTCCCCGGCGGCCACCCTTATCTGGAGTTCCACCAGGTCCACGCCGGTGATCAGTTCAGTGACGCCGTGCTCCACCTGGAGCCGGGTGTTCATTTCCAGGAAGAATACCATCCCCTCCTTAGAAACTAAGAACTCGACGGTGCCGGCATTGGTGTAGCCGATTTTCCGGGCCAGCTTCAGGGCCAACCGGCAGACCTTGCGGCGGACCTCCGGGGTCAATTTCAAGGCCTGCGTCTCCTCGACCAGCTTCTGGTTGCGCCGCTGCACCGAGCAGTCTCGCTCGAACAGGTGAAGGACGTTGCCGTGGCTGTCGCCGATTACCTGCACCTCGATGTGGGAGGCGTTCTTGAGGCACCGCTCGAAATACAGCTTTGCGCTGCCGAAGGCATGGTCGGCGACCTGGCGAGTGCGTTCGATCAGCGGCAGCAGTTCGTCCATGGACTCGACGATGTGGATGCCGATGCCGCCGCCGCCTTCCGCGGCCTTGACCATCAGGGGGAATCCCAGTTCCCAGGCCTTCTCCAGGGCTTGGCTGTCGTCCACCGCGTCGTCGGTGCCCGGTAGGACGGGAACGCCGGCCTTCTTGGCCAGCTTCCGGGCCTGCAGCTTGTCCCCCATGGTCTCCATGACGTCCGGCCTGGGGCCGATGAAGAGGACGCCGGCCTCCTGGCACTTGGCGGCGAAAGAGGCGTTCTCGGAAAGGAAACCGTATCCGGGGTGGATGGCGTCGGCGCCGGTTTCCCTGACCGCCTGCAGGATTTTTTCCTGGTTCAGGTAGCTGTCGTGGGGAGTCGAGCCCCCCAACGCGTAGGCCTCGTCCGCCTCGCGAACGTGCAGCGCGTTGGCATCGGGCTCCGAGTAGACGGCCACCGTTTGGATGCCCATCTTGCGGCAGGTGCACATAATCCGGCAGGCGATTTCGCCCCGGTTGGCTATGAGTATCTTGCTAATCAATCCGCTTCTCTGCTCGGCAGTCGTACACTGCGGGCCGTGTGTATCGCAGCCTGCCGGAGGCTTCACTCTGCGGCGCCGCCGGACCCCCGCGCGAAAACGGCCGCCCTTAAGTATACACCCCAGCCGTAGACTCGCGGTTTAGTTGTTCCAAGAACGAGGTTGAACGGACTTCCTTGTCCAGCCAGTACCCGACGGTGGTCCCCAGCACGGATTTCAGCTCATAGGCCAGGGCCCCATCGGCCTTTAATTCCATGACCTGGGACAACGGGCCCCTGTGGAGCAAGCGCAGCACCTTGAGGCACCGCAAGGAAAGGGGCCGTATCTGGGCCTCGACCGGCCTGCAGTCGGAACAGACCGCGCCGCCCAACGGAGGGCTGAACTGGTGGTCGGCGGGCGGCAGCGTCTTCCGGCATTCCAGGCAACGGTAAAGCTCGGGCATCAAGCCGGACATGCTGAGCAGTTGCAGTTCGAAAAAGCGCAGCGGCCAGTCGGAGCCCGGGTCCTGGCCGATAGCCTTCAGGGCATCGCTGGCCAGATGGTAGAGCGGCGGGTTGGGGCTGGCCTCGGAGCCGAATCCGTCGAGCAGTTCCGCCAAATAGAGCCCCTTGGTCGTGGCGTCCAGGTCCTGCTTCAGGTCTGCGAAGCCGTCGGTCACCTGGGCTTGATTGATATGATCCAGGTTACGTCCCTGGGCCAATGACAGGCGGACCAAAGTCAGGGGTTCCAGGTGGCCCATGAGCTTGCTGGAAACCCGGCGGGCGCCCCTCGCCACGGCCCGCAGCTTGCCACGTTCCCTGGTGAACAGGGTCACCAGCAGGTCGGCCTCCGCCAGGGGGGCCTTCTTCAGGGTCAGGGCCTCGCAGCGGTATGTGCGGGGAGGGGCCATGCTACAACTCTTGCCGGCCTTGGAAGGCCCGGCTGAGCGTCACCTCGTCGGTGTATTCCAGCGAGCCTCCCACCGGAAGCCCTCGCGCTAGGTGGGAGACCTTGATTCCCGGGCGGGGAAGATGCCGGTTGATGTACATGGCGGTGGCCTCGCCTTCCAACGTGGCGTTGGTGGCGATGACCAGTTCAGTCACCTCTTCGTTGCCCAGGCGGTCCAGCAATTCCTTGAGCTTGAGTTGTTCCGGGCCCACGCCGTTGATGGGGGATATTACGCCGTGTAGCACGTGGTACAGACCCCGGTAGCACCGCGCCCGTTCCAGGGCCAGCACGTCCAGGGGTTCTTCCACCACGCACAGCACCTGCCGGTTGCGGCGGTGGTCGGCGCAGATGGAGCAGGGAGAGGCGTCGGCCAGGTTCTGGCATTCATCGCAAAAGACGATGTTCTGCTTGACCCCGCTCACGGCGTCGGCCAGGGCGTAGGCTTCGTCTTGGGGCAGCCGGATGATGAAGTATGCCAGGCGCTGGGCGCTCTTGGGGCCGATACCGGGGAGTTTGCTCAACTCCTGGATCAGCCGGGCCAGCGAGGGGGCAGCCGATGGCATGTGGTCGTTGGTCATGGCGAAGCTCGCGGGGACGCCGTTAGAACCCCGGAATCTTCATCCCGCCGGTCAACGGCCCCATTTTCTGGGCCGCCAACTCCTGGGCCTTGGACAGAGCGTCGTTGACCGCGGCCGCCACCAGGTCCTGCAGCAACTCCACGTCCTCCGCGGCCTCGGGGTCTATGGTCACCGATTCGATGACCTGCTTGCCTGACATGGTCACCGTGACGACGCCTCCCCCGGCGCTCCCTTCCACGGTAAGGCTCTCCAGTTCTTCCTGGATTTTCTGTAATTGGGCCAACTGGCGTTGGGCCTGCCGCATCATGTTGCGGTTCATTCCGTGACCTCCTTCAAGATCCTGGCGCCCATCCCCATGGCGGTGCGCACGAGAGGACTGTTTTGGGCCGATGGCTGTGAGGAGCCGCCGTTGCCGTTATCTTCGACCAACGTAAGTTTGAATTCATAGCCTTTGTCAAAGCACTGCTGAATCACGTCGGCCACCAGCTTCCGCCCCTTGGGGTCGTCCATTTCCTCTTGCATCCGTTCCATGTGAGCCCGATGGGCGAAGGGCAGGCACAGGGTATCCCCATCCAGGTAGACCGATTCAGGGCGGCAGTCCTTCAGCAAAGCCCCAAGGAAATACTTCTTGCCCCTCTGCCGGGCCAATGCCCGCACCGTCGCCGTCCAAGCCCCGGCTAGGTCGCCCTGTCCCGCCGCGGGAGACGCAGCAGGAACTCGTTCCGGGGCAGGAGCGTTGGAGGAGGACGGGCTTGCAGTCGGCTGGCGCGCCGGAGCGGTCCCAGGAGAGCTGGGTGTCGCCGCCCTCTGGGCCCCGGCGCTGCGGGGGGCGGCCTGTGGAGCAGCCTGGGGGCGGGCTGCCGCGGGACGCTCCGGTGCTCTCGCCGCGGCCTGCGGGGCCGCGTCTGCGGCGGGCGCCGCTTCGGCCGTGCATATCTCCACCGCGGCCAACTCCAGGGGCAAAGTGGACGGCGCGTCGTAGCGCATGTTCACCTCTCCCCAGGTCTTCAACGCCTTTACTATTCTCCACGGCGGTAGCTTCCCGACCAGTTCGCCCAGTTGCTTTATGACGTGATCGGGAAGGTCCAACGACTGCCCGGCGTTCCACTGTAGATGCATCACGGCCCTCAGCAACTCCTGGGTCTGCCGGTGCAGTTGCCGCAAATCAGTCCCGTCCCAGGCGGCCTGGTTGATGGCCTCCAGGGAGGCCGACGTATTGCCCATCAGTAGATGCGTCGCCAGGTCAAGCCACTGCTCCCCGTGTCCCAGCCCCAGCAGGTCCTCCACCTGGCTGAGGCCGACTCCGTCGGCGGAAGAAAGCACCAGTTGTTCCAAGAGGTTTTGGGCGTCCCTAAGGCTTCCGGCGGCGGAGCGGGCTACCAAACGCAAGGCGTCGTCTTCTACCGCGGCGCCTTCGGAATCGACCATCTCCTTCAAGCGGCCGTAGATAAGCTCTGATGGTATTCTGCGGAAGTCGAACCGCTGGCAACGGGAGACGATAGTTGGGATTATCTTGTGGGCCTCGGTGGTGCACAGGACGAAGATAACGTGGCCCGGCGGCTCTTCCAGGGTTTTCAGGAAGGCGTTGGCCGCCGCGTCGGTGAGCATATGGGCCTCATCTATGATGTACACCTTGCGGCTGCCCTGGGCCGGGGAAAAGTTGACCTTCTCCCGGATGTCTCTGATTTCATCTATGCCCCGGTTGCTGGCGGCGTCCAACTCGATGATGTCCATGAAGCGGCCGTCGTTGATCGCCTGGCAGATGGCGCACTGGTTGCAGGGGTCGCCGTCCTGCAGGTCCAGGCAGTTTGCCGCCTTGGCGATAATCCGCGCTGTGGTGGTCTTGCCCGATCCCCGGGGCCCGCAGAACAAATACGAATGGGATATCCGGCTTTGCTTGACCGACTGCCGCAGCGTAGTGGCGACGTGCTCCTGCCCCACCAACTCGGCAAAGCTGCCGGGGCGCCATTTGCGATAGTAGACCTGGGTGGTCATCTATCCGCCGTCCTGTCGCCAACCGGCGCCGGCAGTCCTTCTAGGGCGGCGCGCTCTTTTGCTTGCATCTCGGCCTGTTCCTGGGGATCCGCGTGGTCATGGCCGGCCAGGTGCAACACCCCGTGGACGGTCAGCAGGGCCAGTTCATCGCCCAGGGCGACGCCTCGCTGCTCCGCCTGCCGCTTGGCCTGGGGGTAAGCGATGACAACTTCTCCCAGGGGGGAGGCCGCGTCGGGAGGATACACAAAGTCAGGCATCTCGGAGCCTTGGGAGTTGGGTGAATCGGATTCGCCCTTCCAGTGGCCCGAGAAAGAATCGGAGAAAGCCAGGACGTCGGTCACCTCGTCCAGCCCCCGGTAGTCCCGGTTCAGGTCCCTGATCGTCTCGTCGCTGGTCACCGCCAAGCTCACCTGGCAAGTCTCACCCTCGGGACAGGCGACCCCCAGGGCCTTTTCCACCGCCGCCCGCAACCAGTCTTCCTGCACCAGGCCCCCGTAGGCCTGGTCAACGGAAATGTCTACTTGATTAGCGATTCAGATGCTCCCTGGGGGCCTTTTGGCATTGGCCGGCGGGGACCGGATGGCCGGCCGGGGAAATCGAGGCCGGGAGATTGCGCCCAATTATACCCGGCGGCGATTGACGGGACAAGGAGCATCTGACCGCGGCCGCCGGCATTGTTTGCCGGGGAGTTTGTGTATAATGTTGGCGGCTCTTGGCCGCTCTAATCCGATAGTCGAGGCGGAGTCTTTGACCACCACAGAGTCCGCGGGTAAACGCAAGTACAAAGTCCTGGGCACCAGGCCCATTCGCCACGACGCCTTGGAGAAGGTCACCGGCCAGGCCCGCTACGGCGCCGACATCATGCTTCCCGGCCTGCTCCACGGCAAGATACTGCGCAGCCCCCACGCCCACGCCCGCATCAAGTCTATAGACTACAGCGAAGCCCTCAAGCTGCCCGGGGTCAAGGCGGTGGTCACTTCCGCCGACCTTCCCAAGCTGTCGGGCAGGCCTGAAGACGTGGCCGCCGGCGCGGCGGTGAACCCCCTCTTTCTCAGCAACAACATTCTTGCCGCCGACAAGGTGCTCTACCAAGGCCATGCCGTTGCCGCCGTCGCCGCCGAAAGCCCCCACGTGGCTGAACAAGCCTTGGCGCTAATCAAGGTTGATTATGAACCTCTCCCCGCGGTGTTCGACGTCAAAGAGGCCATGGAACCCGGCGCGCCCATCCTCCACGAACGCCTGCACACCACTGAAGGCGCATTCTTCCGCCCCGGCGGCCTGCGGGACGACGACGACCGGTCCACCCAGTCCAACGTGTCTAGTCACGTCGTCTACCAAGTGGGCGATACCGATCAGGGCTTCCAGCAGGCCGACGTCGTGCTGGAACGAGAGTTCCGCACCAATATGGTGCACCAGGGCTATATCGAGCCCCATACCGCCACTGCAATGTGGAACACCGACGGCAAATTGACAGTGTGGGACAGCTCCCAGGGCCAATTCGCCATGCGCGACGGCACTGCCGCGGTGCTGGGCCTCCCCGTCTCCCAGGTCAAGGTCGTGCCCATGGAAATCGGCGGCGGGTTTGGCGGCAAGCTCTGCGTCTATTCCGAGCCGGTGGCCGCGCTCCTGTCCCGGAAGACCGGCCGCCCCGTCAAGGTAACGCTGACCCGGGCCGAGGACTTCGAGGCCACGGGCCCCGCCTCCGGCTGCTACATCAAGGCCAAGATGGGAGTCACCAAGGACGGCCGCATAACCGCCACCGAAGCCAGGTTGATTATCGAAGCCGGTGCCTTCCCCGGCGCGCCCATCCACTACGCAAGCTCCTTTATCTTTAGGCCCTACGACATCCCCAACATGCGGGTTGAAGCCTACGATGTGGTGGTCAACAAGCCCAAGGTTGCGTCCTACCGCGCTCCCTGCGGCCCTCCTGTCGGTTTCGCCGGCGAGACCCTGGTGGACGAGATCGCCGAGACCCTGGGCATGGACCCGCTGGAGTTCCGGCTCAAGAACGGCGCCAAAGAGGGCTCCCGCCGGGTCAACGGCCTCACCTACCGCCGCGTCGGCTGCCTGGAGACCCTGCAGGCGGCCAAGGACCACGCCCACTATCAGGCGCCGCTCAAGGGCCCCTATCGCGGCCGCGGCGTCGCCGCCGCGGGCACCGCCAACATCACCGGGGCAAGCTGCGTGGTGCTGAACCTGAACGAAGACGGCACCGTCAACCTCATAGAGGGTTCCTCGGACCTAGCCGGAAACCGCACCGTCGCCGCCATGTACGTAGCCGAGGTCCTGGGCATCCCCGCCGAGGACGTTCACCCAAGAGTCGTGGACACCGACGCCATCGGCTACACCGGCACCAGCGCCGGCAGCAGCACGGTCTTCCGCATTGGCTGGGCCTGCGTCGAGGCCGCCGAGAGCATGGTCCGGCAATTGAAAGAACGCGCGGCCCTGATTTGGGAGGTGTCTCCCGACGAAGTCGACACCCAGGACGGGGTCTACTTCCACAGGGCCGACCCCGAACTGCGTCTGACCCTGCGGGACCTGGCCGCCAAGCTTAATTCTACGGGCGGCCCGATAGTCGGCGAGGCCGCGGGAGACTGGGGCGGCGAGACCACCGGCTTTGCCGTCCACGTCGTCGACGTTGAGGTGGACCCCGACACCGGGAAGACCCAGATACTGCGCTACACCGCGTTTCAAGACCCCGGCATCGCCGTGCATCCGGGCTACGTGGAAGGCCAGATTCAGGGGGCCGCGGTGCAGGGCATCGGCATGGCCCTCAACGAGGAGTACGTCTCCAACGACAAGGGCAAGATGCTCAACGCGTCCCTGCTGGACTACCGCATGCCCGTCAGTATGGACCTGCCCATGATCGACGCCCAGATTGTAGAGGTACCCAATCCACACCATCCCATGGGCGTCCGCGGCGCGGGAGAGGTGTCCATCATCCCGCCCGTCCCCGCCGTGGCCAACGCCATCTACGACGCCGTGGGCGTCCGCATGAGGGAAATGCCCATGTCCCCGGCGGCAGTCCTGGAGGCCCTCTGGAAAAAGCAGTCCCCGTAGCAGAGCGGCGCGTTCAGCAGCCCGCATCCCAAGCCAGACATACCAGCGATTCATAAGAGGAGAAAACGATGAAGTTCGGCATCATGCTGCCCCACTACCGCACCGTGGCTTCCACCGAGGCCATCAACAAGATGTCCAAAAGGACCGAGGAGTTGGGTTACCATTCGATATGGGTCACCGACCTGATAATGGTGCCCCACGTCGCCCTTAGCCTCTTCGGCCCGTCCTTCTACGAGGCCACCGCCGTCCTTTCCTACGTTGCGGGAATCACCAGCAAAATCCGCATCGGCGCCAGCGTCATCGCCCTGCCCTTCCGCAATCCCATCCACATGGCCAAAGTCGCCTCCACCATCGACGCCCTGTCCAACGGTCGGCTCATCCTGGGCGTGGGCCTGGGAGGCCCCGAGTCCGAGTCCCGGCAGATGGGCAAGATAGGCGAGAACATGGGCGTCACCCGCGGCGCCCGGTCCGACGAGGCAATCCGCATCTTCAAAGAAATGTGGACCAGCGACGATCCAACTGTCGACACTGAGAACTACAAGATTTCCGACATCTACGTCGAACCCAGGCCCGTGCAAAAGCCCCACATGCCCATTTGGGTCGGCGGCAACACCCAGCGGGCTTTGAGGCGCACCGTTGAGTTTGGCGAGGTCTGGCACCCGGCCAGGGCGCCCTTCGAGTTCGTGGCTGACATGGCGCAACGGCTGACGCGCATAGCCGAGCGGGCCGGGCGGGACCCCCAGGAAATCGGCATTGCCCCGCGCCAACCGATGAAGATCGGGTCGGATCCGGCCCTGCGCAACCCCGATACACCCCTCCTGGGAACGGCCCAGGAGGTCATCGACAACGTTGGCAGGTTCCGCGACATCGGGGCCGAGTACCTGGTCTTGGACACCTTCTCCGTCCCGGCGCTGTACAACGAGACCGCCGACGACTGCCTGGAGACCGTGGAGCGGTTCGCCGCCGAGGTCATGCCCCGCTTTAAAGACTAACAGCGGGCTAGTTCAGAAACAGGAGTTCATTGCGATGAAATTCGGCATCATGCTGCCCCATTACCGCCCAGTCGCCTCTACCGAGGCCATAGCCAGGATGGCCAAAAGGGCCGAGGAGCTGGGGTTCGATTCGGTGTGGGTCACCGACCTCATCGCCGTGCCCAACATCGCCTATGACCGCTTCGGCCCCATCTTCTACGAGTGCACCACCGTCCTTTCTTACGTCGCCGCCATTACCAGCAAAGTCCGCCTGGGCTCCAGCGTCATCGCCCTGCCCTTCCGCAACGCCATACTCATGGCCAAGATTGCCGCCAGCATCGATGCCCTTTCCCACGGCCGGTTTATCCTTGGAGTGGGCGTTGCCGGGGCCCAGTCTGAGATGCTGCAGATGGGCGTGCGGGACGACGGCCGGGGCGCCAAGCGGGGCCAGCGCGCCGACGAGGCCATGCGGATTTTCCGGGAGGTATGGATCAGCGACAACCCGTCCATCAACACCGAGAACTACGAAATATCGGACTTCCAGCTGCTGCCCAAGCCGGTGCAGCAGCCCTTGCCAATTTGGGTCGGCGGCAACTCCCGGCGGGCTTTGAGGCGGACCGTCGAGTTCGGTGAGGTATGGAATCCGGCCAGGCCGACCATCGACGAGGTGGCGGCGATGGCCCCCCGCCTCAGGAGAATGGCCGAGGCCGCCGGGCGGGACCCCAACGACTTCGGCATTGCTCCGCGGATACCGACAAAACTGGTAACCGACGAGTCCCTCTGCACCGACGTGAACCCCCTGCTGGGAACCCCGCAGCAGGTCATCGACAACGTGGGGCGGTTCCGCGACGCCGGCGTGACTTCCTTTGTGATTGACACCTTCAGCATCCCGGAGCTGTACGGCGAAACGTTCGACGACATCTACGACACCATGGAGCGGTTCGCCGCCGAGGTCGTGCCCCACTTCCGGGACTAAGGACCCGTAGCTGGGACCGTGTAGCGCCTGACAACCATTCCTGCTAAAATCCCCCCGTTAGAGGGAAGTGCATGGTTGGAGGGAAGTGCATGGTTGCGTTTGCTTGCGACGTCCATCCACCCGGAACTGTCCCGGGTCCCCTTTCCAACGGAACCCTTTTGAGTGACGGCCTATGACCGCTCCCCCCATTTGGGGCTGGATGAGCCTGGCCCTGATCATCTTGGTCGGGGCGGCAGTGTTGGTATGCGCTCTGGACCCTGGGTTATGGGAAGCCAAGAATGACGTTCAGGAGGCGTGCGACCAAATTGGAGACGACTACCAACTGACAACCGTCGTAACGTGGGAGGAAGGAGGAAAGACCGTCACCGACATCACGGTATCAGGTTCCAATTCACGGCATATAGTTGCCACATACGGGCCCGACAATCAGACCCTCGAAGGGAAGGTTGAACAGATACGGATTGACCAGGGCGCCCAGGGAGTCGACCTCTACACACGAGAAAGCCTGCCCGGCGACCCACATACCCTGGGGGACTGGGAAATGCGAGAGGAGACGGTTGACGTTACCGGCCTTCGACCCTGCCTGAACGATCCGGATTCCAAGGTGAGGCGGGTTGACCCCCAACGCTACGCTTGGGAGGAAGGCGGGGATGAAGGCGAAGAAGACGAGGAAGACGTGCAGGATGGACTAGAGTTTGAGCTCCAGCTAGACGAGGCGGGGATCCCCCATCGGGTTATCATCCAGGAGTATGCATCGGGGGACCAGGTCAGCCGGACCGAACACACCTACTCGAACATTGGGACACCCACCGTCATCACAGCGCCGGCCGTTGGGCCTACGCAGTAGTCCGTGAGGTAAGATTGAGCGTTCCCTTGCCCAGGCAAAGGAATCGATCCCAGACTTACCATCGGCTCTCCTGACTCACGACTCCATTCCTCCGATGATATCTACAACACCATGGAGCGGTTCGCCGCCGAGGCCGCGCCCCACTTCAGGGACTAGGGGGCCGGCGGTTGATTGGATTTGGGGAGTGTGGTAAGCTCATTGAGTGACTACCCTCAAGAGAACGTCCCGGTTTTCCACCGAGTTTGCCTGGAAGATAGCCATTCCGGCCCCGCTGATGGCATTCGCAGTTTTGCTGGGCATGGTTGCTTTCGCCGTGTTGTGCGGCGTACTGGTGGGTCTGCCGCCGGCTTACCTTTTCCACGAGTCCAGCCAACTTTTGATTGCCTTGTCCCAATTCATGGCCATTGTCGCCATAGTTGCGGTAATCTTCGTCGCTGTCGCCGGATTCGGATGTTGGTGTCTTTCGCTGGCCAACCGGCGAGGGCCGCTGACCGCCTTGTTGTCGCTGGCGTTCCGCCTCGCGACTCGGGACGCCTCTTTTTGCAAGGCCGGACCCTATGACGCCGGCAGTCCCTCATCGCCGCCTGCCAACCGGGTGACATTGCTTACCCCGGCAGGTTTCACAGGCGCCTCTCCCCTGCTGGAATAACGCCCCTTCCAACCTGACGGATTTTTTGATTTCCGCCGTGCGCACCGCACCGGCGGTGAGGCTTCCGTTGGGAAAGTTCTTGCATTTTCACGCCTTCTGCATAATACTGTTCTTGCTACGGTCACAATAAAGGCCCCTGGTTTTCCCGACATTGAACTTTGAGCAGGGATGGCCATCCTCGTGCCCCCTTGCCAGTTCAATGTCGGGCTAGGTGACCGTAGCAAGTGCCTAATCCTTGCTAGCAAGGGGGTTCTTGCCGTGGCGCCATCTCCTGTCCCCGGCCTGCTCCGCTCTATCAACTTCCTCGTTATCCTGCCCGCGGCTCTGCTGCTGGCCCTGGCCCTCGGCCTGGCCTGCGGAGGCGATGCCGGATCTGATCGGAATACCGCTCAATCGCGGCAGTCTGATCAAGTAACCAGTCAACCGGGAGACGTTGAGCCGTCCACGGGCGACACAACCAGGATGCCATCTCCTGATGCCTCCGCCCAGCCAACCGCCGACCCGGTTGGCACACTATCCGAGCCGCTCATGACCTTGCCGCCGGGCTACTATCACGGTGTTAAGCACGGCTTGGCCCTTGCCCAGACTTCCCGGCGGCCCAGCGTGAGCCGTGAGGGATGGGTGGACATCACTGTCAGCCTGGTGGCCGTCCGGCAAGGCGGCGGCCTATTGGATGTGGAACGAGGGGAATCCAACTCCCTCTGCTTCAGCGCTGGCGAGGACATCGCTGACGACTGCTTCTTGGTCCAATGGGGGAGCCAGGATCAATTTGAGGCCGAACTGCACTTTAACATAGATACCGCAAATACAGGAATGCCCGGCCCAAGAGGGCCGAAGTCAGTGGGCTTCACGGTAACTTTCGAAGTGGCGGGCAACGCCGACAGCGCCAACATCTACTTCAACGAGCATAAAATCCCGTTGGACTTGCAGGGAGACCACTCCTTGAGCGCCAATCACTTCCCACTGTTGCCCGCGCCGACGCCGCCTCCTTCGCAGGACGCGAAAACGGCCGGCTTCTTTGTGGACACCGAGAATGCCATAGCGGTGACAGGTGTTTACCGTGATGTGGCCTCTTGGGTCCGGGTCGAGTTGGAGGTGTTGTCATTGGGCGATTACGCCGCATCAGACGCTGAAGGTGGTCTCGAAGACGGCGAGGGCGGCATCTGCTTCGGGAAGGCCGGCAACGAGTGTCTTGAGATTTTCTGGGGGCCGGAAAACCAGTTCAACGCGATGTTGTCACTGGACCTAGGCGGGAAGACCATCAATAATGCTTTTGCCGAAGCTCGGCAGGGCGGCGCCAACTGGCCCCTGCCGCTCCGGGTCTGGTTCAGGACCCCCCACAACCAGGATAACGCAACTCTGATATTCGGGGAGCACAGCATCCCCATAGACCTGCGGGGAATGACCGGCAGCCCCGCCTTTGACTACACTGCCCACTACCCCGAGGCAAAGCCCGGGGCTCTCCTGTACGAAGTGGAAGGAAAGACCGTCGTTCTCGACTCCATAACCCAGGACCCGGCCACCGGCGACTTGGAGTTGGCGCTGACTGCCAGGAACGACAACGAAGCGGAAGACTTCATCCCGGCTCTTGATCCGGTCATATTCTCCGCAACCGGCAAAGCAGATGTAACTGATGGCGACCGCACTGTGACTTTCGAAACTATGGCTCCGGGACAGAGCGCATCCCTCACTACCGTCGTACCCAGGGGCGGCAACGCCGAATGGGGGTATGTCGCCTACTCGTCCGAAGCCGAGCGGCGGCCTGACGGCGTAGTGTTGCAGGTGAGGGAGAGCGGCGGCCCGCATGGGCAGCTCCCAGGATTCGTAAGGTTCGACCGGACGGCAGACGAGGGGAAGTTCTGGCCGGTTAAATGGCTCTGGAGTCACACGCAGACAGATTCAACCCGGGTCTTCTCGGACGGAAAGGGGCACATATACATCACCGACCGGTTTCTCGACCGCTCTCTGGACCCCGTCACCGGAGAGATACGTTGGGAGCGGGAACACCGAACCTCGCCTTGGCAATGGTCGCCGTCATTCCCATTATCCATTGTAGACGCCGTAGATGGCGTGGTGGTTACTCACTATGGGGCGTTTGACGCTGCCAATGGGAACATCATCTGGGAAGTAGACCCCAGTTGCGGGTTGGTGGGATGGCAAAATGATGGAGTGGCATACGGAATAAACGGAGACCTCAGCCGGGTCTGTGCGATGGATGCCGCCACCGGGGAAGTTCTCTGGACTTCATCGACTGACGCTCAGTTAAAAGGCGAAGTCTACTATGGATCCCTCCACCGGGACGTTGTTGGATTCGTATTCGACGGGGACGGGGTGCCGTACCTCTACAATCACTTCTACCATGCTGATAAGCCATTACAATGTATCAATCTGTGGTCCCTGGCCAGTGCTCCCGGCCCCTCGATCGAGAAACGGTACATTTCCGTGTGTCAGTGGGAAGCGGCAAACTTGGTAGATGTGGCGGGCGGAGTGGTGTATCTGTCGGCGTCGGAGGAAGGCTTAGTCGCCAAGGACGCCGCAACCGGAGAGGACCTCTGGTCTTTTGCCCCCGACCGATGTTGCAGTGACTCTGAATCCACCTTCACCGGGGTGGTGGCCGATGGGGTTATGTATGGGTATAACAGTACCTATAACAAATTCCGCGGCGGCCAACACTATATGATCGCACTGGACGCCACTACCGGGGAGGAACTTTGGAGGTTTGACTTAGATTATCGTCTAAGTACTGAAGACGTTGACGTTACAGTCTCGGATGGAACATTGTACGTGGATTACGATGGCGACTTAATTGCGCTCAACGCTGCTACTGGAGAGGAGCGTTGGCGAAGGGAGGCTCCAGACAGAACAGAAATGTCGTATATGTTTGCGGAAGGGGTGGTTTATGCCATGAACGGAGAAGATATTTTGTTCGCTCTGGACGCCGCCACCGGGGAGCAGTTGTGGGATTTCCACATTGAGGATGGGATGTATGACGGCGGGGATTGGTGGGACCGGCAGGGGAGGCTCCTTGGCATGGTGGACGGGGTAGTGTATGCGGCGACACGCAGCAACTTGTACGCTGTCTTGACCGACTGAGTCGGCTTGCTGCCCCCTTTGTTTGTCCAGCCACCCCCATCGAACGGGGGTAGCCGGAACAAGCAAACAAAATGGCGAAGCGGTTTTTGCCCATCTTGACCATGAAGGAGAAGAAAATTCGTAAGTATCTTGGCTTTTTGGCATTGGCAGTCTTGCTCTCGGTGGTCGCCTGAGGCGGCTAACTCCACCAGCCCGTTGCCCGGGAGCGTGGCTCAGAATGGCGCACTTTGGCGCTGGAAAAAATAATACGGCCTCTTCACCCCCAATCCCCTAGACATCTATAACGCATGCGCTATATACTATTAGTTCGATGAACGGAGCGGAATTCGTCAGACGGGTCAGACGATACGCTCGTAACAACGGACTGGACTTTTACTTTGACCCGGCCCGGGGCAAGGGCAGTCACGGCACGGTGTACTTGGGTGAATGCCGCACAACCGTCCGTCACGGGCCTATCCGGCGCAGCTTGTTCTTCTCGATGCTCCGAGACTTGAATATCCCCAGGGAGGAGTTTTAGAGGTGGAGTACGCATACCCTTGTAGTATTGTCCCTGACCATGATGAGAAGTCGGCCACCGGAATCGACGCCTGGGTCGTGAGCTTCCCCGATGTCTACGGTGCAAACACCGGCGCCGACACGTGGGATGAAGCCCTTGCGCTTGCGGAAGACTGCCTGGTCATGGCGCTGGGGGCGTATATGCGGATGAAAGAGGACCTGCCGGTCCCCAGTCCGTTGGGTGAGGATCAAGTGTTGATTCGCCTCCCCGTACGCGTTGCGGCTAAATTGGCGTTGTACATGGCCATGAGGGAAGAGAGCATCACCCAAACCCAGTTGGGCGCGCGCTTGGGCATTCCTCAACCGGAGGTCCATCGGATGCTCGATTTGCAGTACAAGTCCCACGTGGGGAAGTTAGAGGAGGCACTACGCGCTTTGGGTCGTGGGTTGGCGGTGTCGACAGTGACGCTTTCCTAATGTAACTGCTTATCCCGTCCGGTTCTTGAGGGTAGCCTGGTTACAGCTAGTCAATGGCTGGGTGCCAGTTTTGCACTTGCCTCCGTCATTAGCCCCGCCCCTTGACTGGCCTTTTGAGGAATCGTATAATAGCCGCTCACAAGGGAGTGTTTCGGAAAAGGATGCTGGTCATCTGACATAAGCATAAAGTGATGGGACACCTGGGCGGCGGCTTGGGGTTAAGCCCCAGCCGCCGTTTCTCTTGTGGCACCTTAACAAAAGAATAAGAAGTCTAAATCCTGCAATAGAACACCAATAGTTTGGAGTTCCTAGCGTGGGTCAAGTTATTAAGGGCTTACGGTGGATGCCTTGGGACCAAGGGCCGATGAAGGGCGCGGCAAGGCTGCGATAAGCCCCGATGAGCCGTCTAGCGGGCATAGTCGGGGATTCCCGAATGGGGTAACCCGTTCCGGTGTTGAGCCGGTTCATCCTTCCCATAGGGGAAGGAGGGTAAGCAGGGGAACTGAAACATCTAAGTACCCTGAGGAAAGTAAATCAACCGAGATTCCCTAAGTAGTGGCGAACGAAAGGGGAAGAGCCCAAACCAGTGTGACTTAACGGCGCGAGGGCCTATGTCGCACCGGGGTTGTAGGGAGCGCCTTGGGTCGCCTCGTCAGACCCAACGAAGTTACAAATCTCATCTCTAGTCGAAGGAACCTGGGAAGGACCGCCATAGAGGGTGAAAGCCCCGTAGACGAAAGTGATGAGACTTCCGGCGCTTACCCTGAGTACCACGGGGCACGGGAAACCTTGTGGGAAACTGGGGGGACCACCCTCCAAGGCTAAATACCCTTGGTCACCGATAGCGTACCAGTACCGTGAGGGAAAGGTGAAAAGAACCCCTAGCGGGGAGTGAAATAGATCTGAAACCGTAAGCCTACAGAAGGTCGTAGCCTCTCTTTCGAGAGGGGTGGCGGCGTGCCTATTGAAGAATGATCCGGGGACTTACTTTGTGGAGCGAGGTTAAGGGACTGGAGTCCCGGAGCCGCAGCGAAAGCGAGTCTTAATAGGGCGAATAGTTCCATGCAGTAGACCCGAAACCGGGTGAGCTACCCATGGCCAGGTTGAAGGTGCGTTAACACGCACTGAAGGACCGAACTCGTGGCTGGTACAAAAGCTTGGGATGAGCTGTGGGTAGAGGTGAAATGCTAATCGAACCCGGATATAGCTGGTTCTCCCCGAAATGCATTTAGGTGCAGCCTCGGGCAACAGGTGGACGGAGGTAGGGCACTGAATGGGATATGGGGGCGTGAGCTTACCAAACCCAATCAAACCACCAATGCCGTTCAGCCGATACCCGGGAGTGAGACTGCCACAGATAAGTGCGGTAGTCGAAAGGGAAACAGCCCAGACCACCGGCTAAGGCCCCCAAGCGCAGGCTAAGTGGGAAAGGAAGTGAGGTTCCCCAGACAACCAGGAGGTTGGCTTAGAAGCAGCCACCCTTTAAAGAGTGCGTAACTGCTCACTGGTCGAGGGGTCTTGCGCCGAAAATGTAACGGGGCTTAAGCCTGCCGCCGAAGCCGTGGATGTTCAGGTGCAAGGGTGATGTCTCCGCTCCCAATGGCGAGACCAACGGGCCAATCCGCCAGTAGTGGCGTTCCGGCTTCGGCCGGGACAGCCCGAAATCGGAAAGGCCCCGCGGCGACGCCGGCGGGAAACGAGCCGGATCCCTTGGTCACCACCTGGGCGTGGTAGGGGAGCGTTCCTCGGGCGACGAATGCAAGTCGTGAGGCTTGCTGGAGCGCGGGGAAGTGAGAATCCCGGAATGAGTAACGTAAACTAGGGTGAAAATCCCTAGCGCCGCAAGCCCAAGGTTTCCTACGCAACGTTTATCGGCGTAGGGTTAGTCGGTCCTAAGCCGTAGGCAAGCGCCGAAGGCGATGGACAGCAGGTTAATATTCCTGCACCGCCGTTGTTTCGCTTTAAAACCAAGGAGGGGTGCGGAAGGGCAGGTAGAGCATGCCTATTGGACATGGTGTGTCCTTGACTGTAGGCGAGCCGGGGCAGGCAAATCCACCCCGGTGTTAAGCTGAGGGTCGAGGGGATCGGTCCTTAGGGACACGAAACTCTGCTGGACCCAAGCCGACGAGAAAAGCTTCGTGGTTATGGAGCAGGGGCGACCGTACCGCAAACCGCCACTGGTGGGCTGGGATAAAAGTCCCAAGGCGCTCGAGCGAACCTCCGCTAAGGAACTAGACAAAAGAGCCCCGTAACTTTGGGAGAAGGGGCCCCCCGGGGGGTGAAGCCGCTTGCCGGTGGAGCGCTCTGGGGGCGCAGAGAAGAAGGCCGGGCGACTGTTTAACAAAAACACAGGTCTGTGCTAAGGGGAAACCCAACGTATACAGGCTGACGCCTGCCCAGTGCCGGAAGGTTAAGGCAAGGGGTGCAAGCCCCGAACTGAAGCCCCGGTGAACGGCGGCCGTAACTCTAACGGTCCTAAGGTAGCGAAGTCCCTTGTCGGGTAAGTTCCGACCCGCATGAATGGTTGAACGACTTGGCCATTGTCTCGGCGGAGGGCTCGGTGAAATTGCGGTGCCCGTGAAGACGCGGGCGACCCGCGGCAGGACAAAAAGACCCTGTGGAGCTTTACTGTAGCCTGGTATTGGGCTGGGAGCTGTCATGTGTAGGATAGGTGGGAGGCTTTGAAGCCCCGACGCCAGTCGGGGTGGAGCCATCGTTGAAATACCACCCTTGGCTGTTTTTGGTCCTAACCTCAGCACAACTGAGGGACAGTGCCTGGTGGGCAGTTTAACTGGGGCGGTTGCCTCCTAAAAGGTAACGGAGGCGCCCAAAGGTCCCCTCAGGACGGATGGAAATCGTCCATAGAACGCATTGGCATAAGGGGGCTTGACTGCGAGACCTACAAGTCGAGCAGGGACGAAAGTCGGGCAAAGTGATCCTACGGCACCGTGTGGAAGGGCCGTGGCTTATCGGATAAAAGCTACCCCGGGGATAACAGGCTTATCTCGCCCAAGAGTTCACATCGACGGCGAGGTTTGGCACCTCGATGTCGGCTCGTCCCATCCTGGGGCTGAAGGCGGTCCCAAGGGTCCGGCTGTTCGCCGGTTAAAGGGGTACGTGAGTTGGGTTCAGAACGTCGTGAGACAGTTCGGTCTCTATCCGCCGTGGGCGCAGGAGGCTTGAGGGAACCTCTCCCTAGTACGAGAGGACCGGGAGGGACAGACCTATGGTGTGCCAGTTGTTCCGCCAGGAGCAGCGCTGGGTAGCCATGTCTGGCAGTGATAAGCGCTGAAGGCATCTAAGCGCGAAGCATCCCCCAAGATTAGGCCTCCCTCCCCGATTAAGTTCGGGGGTAAGACTGCAGAGAGACTATCTGCTTGATAGGCCGGATGTGTAAGTCCCGTGAGGGATTCAGCATACCGGTACTAACCGGTCGAGTGTCTTGACCCACGCTAAGAACTCCAAACTTTGGACAAAACCCCCTACTCTCTCCCACAAAGAGAGAAAATAGGGGCGGCAGGAACCAGGCTTCTTGTTCTTTCCATAGACATGCTCGGTGGACCGCACGGCCAGGCAGCCCTAAGCGGCGCCCAAGCCCCGTCCGTCTTGGACGGCGCCCAAGTCCCATCCGACCCGGGCGGCGTCCAAATCCCGCCCAACCTAAGCGGCGCCCAAAGCCCGTTCGCCCTGAGCTTGTCGAAGGGTTCATCGCGGGGTGGAGCAGTGGCAGCTCGTCGGGCTCATAACCCGAAGGTCGTTGGTTCGAGTCCAACCCCCGCTACCAACATTGTAGGCAAAGAAGCCCCCGGAGCAACTCCGGGGGTTTTTGATAGGAAGGATTGACATGGAAGTCAAGGAAATCGGACTGGACCAAATATTTGTTTCTGAGTTCAATACCCGCAAGGACTTACAATCCGGTACAGAGGACGCCGGACTCCAGGATTTAGCCGATAGCATAAGGGAGCGTGGGCTACTTAACCCCATAACGGTTAACGCTCGGACAGACGGGAAGTATGACCTGATCGCCGGCCAGAGACGATTCATGGCCTACCAACGGTTGGGGCAGATGAGTATCCCCTGCATCATTCGGGAGGAATTGGATGATGTTGACGCCACAGTTGTTTCGCTGATTGAAAACGTCCATCGAGCGGATATGAACCCAATAGACAAAGCCAGGGCATACCAGCGACTATATGAGAGCCTTGGGAGTTATTCCTTGGTTGCGAAGCAGGCAAATGTGAGTGTTACTACAGTGACAAGGTACTTGCGATTGCTCAACCTGACACCATCATTGCAAGACAAACTCTCTACTGCCGAAGGCCCAGCCGGCATCGGCGCCATGTCACGACTAGGTGAAGTTTTCTCCCCAGACCAACAGGAGGAAGCGATAAAGAAAATTGGTGGTTTCAAGCAGGACATCCAGGAGGAAATGATACGCAGGAGTGGTGGCGACCTAGACTCTTTAGCAGGACTGCGAGACGAGGCTATGGAAGGTCATTTCAACACCCGACTATGTCGGGAGGGACTGTGTTTTCGGATGCCTCCAGAGCTTAAGGCCGAAGTACTGGAATCCCTAGGTGATGGAAACGACTCCTAAGATGGTAACCAAGAGAACACCGAGGCCTGAAGAAGGTCGTTGGTTCGAGTCCAACCCACGCTACCAAAAACCAGAAAATGCCAGGCCACTGGATATAGTCCGGTGGCCTTTGTCATTAAGGATTTCGACCTCCGAGACAGTTCAAGGCGGGGCAATGGGTTACAGCCAGACGGCGTGATACAATACGTCTACTCACCTAAGGGAATGCAGCATGGCTACGATAATCCAGTTGTCTCCAGAAATTGAAGAACGTCTTGACTATCTCGTGGCTCAGGCCGGGTGTAGCAAGGAAGATATTCTGCGCGATGTCATTGACCGAGTTACGGAAGACATTGAAGACTGCTACCTTGCCCACAAATCGGCAGAACGCGTACGCAATGGAGAGGAGCAGGTCTACTCATCGGAAGAGATAAAGGCCGACCTTGGCCTGGACGGTTGAATACAACGAAACGGCTAGATCACAGCTACGGCGGCTTGACCGGCAGACCGCCCACCGTATCACTGCTTATATGGACGCTATTGGCTCACTGAGCGACCCGCGACAAAGAGGGCGGGCTTTAAGCGCGTCATTTGCTGGTTTCTGGCGTTACCGGGTTGGGAATTACAGAGTCATCTGCGATATTCAAGATGAAGTCCTGCGAGTCTTAGTAGTAGAAGTTGGGCACCGGGGCCAGGTTTACCGTTAGCCGCCTGACCTGAAGGCCGTTGCTTTGATTTCAATCTCCGATGAGCAACGCTGTGCCCCACACCGCATAGCTAACGCGTGTACTGCGTTGCTATGATGAATAGCTGGAGCCATCGCCAATTCCCGGGCAAAGGCTTCCCTTGTCCCGGAATACGCCAGACAAGGCAGTCCGTCCATTGCAGCCATAGCTCCTGAAGAAGGCTCACCGGTAGGATGAAAGCAAGTACCTACAATCCCCTCAAGTTACTCCGGAAATCGCCCGAATCGTCCTCTCCTGTGAGAGAGTCCCATAGCCCCGTCAAGACTCTGGCCCAGCGTCTCAGGCGCAGCCCAAGGTTCTGGGTCCTGGTCAGCACGCTGCTCCCGGCCCTGGTGTGCACCCTGCTGGCCTGGGCCTACGCCTCATCCCTGTGGCAACTGGTGCTGTACTTCTGGTACTCCATACCGTCCAACAGCTTTGTCTATCTGCCCAACGAGCCCGGAGTCCTCTTTGCCGCCGCGGTCTATAGCCCCTGGGTAGTCGCCGTGGTCGGCGGCGTCGCCACCATGATTGCCTGCATCATCGACTACGCCGTGATCAAGCGGGTATTCGAGTTCCAGCAGGTTGCCCGGGTAAAGCAGACTGGCATCTACAAGAAAGCCATCCAATGCTTCTACTGGCGCCCCTGGCCGACCATTGCCGTCCTGGCCGTCACACCATTGCCCTTCTATCCGGTCCGGGTCCTCGCGCCCAGCTCCGGCTATCCCCTCTGGAGATATACCTCGGCCAGCGTCATCGGACGTTCGTGCCGCTATTATCTCCTGGCCATCGGAGGCTCGTGGATGCACGTTCCTCCACAGTTCCTGATCTTGATGGTCGTATGCATGCTGTCCACTCCCCTTGTGGCGGTAGTCTGGGCGCGGTGGAAGCTGCGCCCAGCCGGAGCGCACGGCGAGGAAGTTGGCGCCGACGCCTTGGACGTGGAGGGCGCAGGCGGCTAGGGCCGGTCCGGGACGCCTGGGCGCTTCATGTCTGAAATCCCAGGGCGTCGGCCACGTCCCGCTGCCGGACATCCAACGTCAAAAAGGTGATGTCGCCAGGGTTCTGCGCCACGTAGAGGGCTGTGGCCACGTGCCACAGGTCAGCCCCCCGCAGGTAGCCGGCCGCCAACACCCAGTCGAACTCGTCAGTCAGCGGCCGGTCCGGGTAGACCCACTCGATCCCAAACAGAACAGAACGGTCAATGACCAAGCTCTCGCGCCGGAACGCAGCCCGCACCTCCGCTTCCAGGAAGTTCGAAGAAACCAGCCATTGGAATTGGTCCAGGCGCCGGCCCATGCCGAAACTGCTGGCTTCACCAAAGGCAACGGCTATAAGCGCGGAAGTGTCGACGTAGGCAGTCGCCACTATTCCCGGTCGGCGAGAAAGCGTTCCAGCGCGCCGGGTACGTGGGCCACCGGCTTGAACGGCTGCTTTGGCCCGTGCGCGGGCTGGAGAATCCCCCGCCTCCGCAGTTCTTCGAGCCTTTCCTCAATACTCTCCGGGGCCCGTTCTATGGGGCGCAACTCCGCCACCGGGGCGCCCCGGTAGGAGATAGTCACCGCTGTCCCTTCCCGGACGTGCCGCAGGACTTCCGAAAAACGCGCTTTGGCTTCGTATGTCGAATAGACTATTCCCATGCCCTTATATTACTAGTCAGACTAGTCATTGTCAAGCCCAATAGTACCAACAGCATGGCCCACCAATGTCATCTGCCGCGGAAAACCGGTTGACGCTTCTCGATGAAGGCCGTGACCGCCTCCTGCTGGTCCTCGCTGCCCATAGACGGTCTGTTTGCCGCGAATTCCTGCCGGGCGACGCGGGCCAGGTCGGGCATGTGACTTATTAGTAGTTCCTTGGTTGACCGCACCGCCAGGGGCGGGTTCGAGGCAATCTCCTCGGCCAGCGCCATGGCCTCCTCCATCAGCTTATCGGCGGGGACCACCTTGTTGACCATACCTTTCTGCAGGGCCCACTGGGCGTCGTAGACCCAGCCGGTGAGGGCCATCTCCGCCGCAACTCCATGTCCGACCAGGAAAGGCAGAAGATAAGAGGCGCAGTTGTCGGGGACCAAGGCCCGCTTGATGAATATGGATGCGAACCGGGCCTCCTCGGATGCTACCCGTATGTCGCTGGCCAAGGCAATGGCCAGACCCGCCCCTGCCGCAACGCCGTTCACCGCTGCAATGACCGGCTGAGGCAGCCGCGGCAGCCGCGGGCCCAGACCAATTGCGCTGGAAGCAGCGTCTGCTTTGTTGCCCTGTTGGTTGGCTTTTGGGTCGCCGGACTGGCGTTCGGCCAAGAGGCTGACGTCTGCGCCGGATGAAAAGCCCCGGCCGGCCCCGGTCAGGACCAGCGCCCGGGTGTCTGGGAACTCCCCTCCCACCTCATCCAAAGCGGCGTGGTACTCGCCGGCGAGCTGCCGGTCAAAGGCGTTCAGTTTCTCCGGACGGTTCAGGGTTAGAATGGCGACGTGGCCGGCCCTTTCCAGGGTTAGGGTTTCGTATCCCATAAGGCCTCCGTTGGTTTCACGCCCTTGAAGTCATCGGGACGTATACTGTCGGGAGCATATCCCAACCCTGGAGTCGATACAAGACAAGGTGTTGTGCCCGGTCGGCTTGATCCCATTAGCGGACATACGCCGGAGCCACGCCAATTGCAAGCAAGTCAAGTCAATGAGGAACTGAGTGACGCCTGGGCAACATAACCTGCGCCTGTACAATGAATTCGCCCACCTGTGGCCGGTGATAAGCCCGCCGGAGGACTACGCCGAGGAAGCGGAGCACTGGCGCGCCGCACTCAGCGACCGGCTGGCCCCCGGGCGGCAACGCATATTGGAGTTGGGCTGCGGCGGGGGGCACTTGCTGTCGCACTTGACCGGCGACTTTGAGGCCGAAGCCGTCGACATATCGCCCCAAATGCTGGAACTTTCCCGAAAGCTGAATCCCGGCGTCGTACATCATCTGGGAGACATGCGAACCGTGCGGCTGCCTGAGAAATTTGACGCCGTCCTGGCCCACGACGCCATCTCGTATATGCTCACCGAAGAAGACCTGCGGGCCGTATTCGCCACCGCCCGCGCCCACCTGCGCCCGGGCGGCGTCTTTCTCGCGGCTCCAGACCTGGTGCGGGACACCTTTCGGCCGCGAGTACTTCAGTGGCCAGGCAGGCCCCAGTCCAGTCCGGACGGGCCAACTGTGACAGTCGAGGAAAGCATCATGAGCCCGGACCCCGCCGACACCGTCATGGAGTCCTTGTTCGTCTACACCATCGTAGAGAACGGCGTCACGCGCATTGAGGAGGACCTCCACCTAAGCGGGCTGTTCCCAATTGCGACGTGGTTACGGCTTCTCGAGGAGGCCGGGTTTGACCCGGAGGTAATGCCCCTCCCGGGCGACGGAGACGGCTGCGGGGAGACCCTGTTCCGCGCCGTCTTGCGAAGCCAGCACTCTGAACGAATGTCTGGGTCCGGGTAGGGCGGCGCAGAAATACGTCAGTCGCGGAAGCCCGACTCCTCCCGCCATTCCAGGTATTCCCTGATGCCCGTAGCCAGGTTATAGGCCGGCTCGAAACCTAGGTCCTCTCTCAAGCGCGTTGTATCCATTGGCCCTCTCGTCGCGTCGGGCCGCAGGCTCCGTACCTCGTGAGCGGGGTCGTCTACTAGCTGCACCGACGGCCTGACCTCCTTCAACGCTTGGGCGATTTCATCCAGCGTATGCACGCGACCCGAGGCCACGTTGTACTCAGCGTAAGAAAGCGACGGAGCATCGAGTATGGTGCAGATGGCGGAAACGGTATCGGCCACGTAAGTGTAGTCCCGTCCGGCAGTGCGGTCGCCGATGCGGATGGGGTCGCCCCGCACTGCGTCCCTGGTCCATTCGTAAAAGACCGACATTATGGCCCGGTGGCCCGTCACCCTTTCCATGGGGCCGTAGGGGGAGCTCAGGCGTGTGCTCACCGTCGGGAACCCGTGCAGTTCCCCAAAGCGGCGAGTGAGAAGTTCGCTGGCGTACTTGGTCACGGCGTACAGGGTACGCGGATAAAGCTGGTTTTCCTCGTGAAGGACTCCGGCGGGGTCCAGTCCCTCCCCGTACACCGAGCCTGAGCTAACGTATAGAAACCTCTCTATGTCCAAGACCATAGCCAGTCCCAGCAAATTGGCCGTTCCGGTCACGTTGATATCCACGATGGAGCGGCTGCTGTCCCGCTCTATGTCCTGTCGGAGGCCGGTGAACACGGCGGCGTGGACGACCTTGGTGACTCGCAGCCCGGCGACAGCGCGCCGCAAGTCGCCGGGGTCCAGGATGTCCCCCTGGACGTATGTGATCGACGAGGAGTGGTCGGAATGGTAAGCCTTCACCAATACGTCGGGCGGGACCTGGTCGAAGCACACCACCTGGTGCCCCCGCTGGGCCAGGGCTTTGACGATGTTGCTGCCGACGAAACCCGTCCCGCCGGTCACCAAAGTAGACACGTTACCCGCCTTTCAGAGCCATTCAGTCCCATAGCAGTGTATCGGCGACTCCCGGCGGCCGGCCCGATAGTGTTTATGGATGATACGCCATCCGTCCAGGCATTTACTTGAGGAGATTACGCGGTCGGCCACCGTAGGCATGGTGACGGCTATTGCCCCAAAACGTAACGTTCTTTTCCATTGATGCAGGGACAGGGAATCGCTATCCTGTGAATAATTCCCATTTCGTCTTCATTCTCAGGTAGCAGAACCTGGGACGAAATGGCGCGACGGAAACCTTGGGGACTCAGGGGATTCTAATTCTAGGTTCCCCAGACCGTCCCATTTTTCGCAGTTCAACAACCAAGGGCTCGGAAAGCCCGGGTTTCTGTTTTTAAGAAGATTACGACATGGACGTTGTAAGTTCAATCATCTCCCAGGCCGGCGGTAACGCCGAGCCCCACCTGCTCCGGGACTTCGCAATCATCATGGCCGTGGCTGGCCTGGCCATGGTGTTGTGCCGATGGGTCAAGCTGCCGACGGTATTGGGTTACCTGGCGGCCGGAGCCTTAATTGGGCCGTCGGCCTTGGAGGCAGTTGGGGACCCCGAGACTATAAGGCTGCTGGCAGACCTGGGCTTGGTGCTGCTTCTCTTCGGCATTGGCTTGGAACTGGGGTGGAGGCGGATTCGGGAGGTCGGGGGCACTGTCATCGTCATCGGATTGATCGAGATGGCGGTTATGTTTGCCCTTGGGTTTGAATTTGCTCTTCTACTGGGCTGGAGCGGCATCAACGCGGTATTTTTGGGCTCTGCCCTGTGCATCAGCAGTTCTGCCATATTGGTGACCATGCTCAGAGAGTCTGGCCAGCTTTTGCAGACTCGCGGGCGGTTAATCGTCGGAATACTGGTGGTGGAAGACTTCGCTGCGGTTATTCTCCTTACAGTGCTGGCGGGCGTCGCTTCCGCCGAAGGCACCGATGTTCGGACCGTCGGAACGCTGCTAGTAGAGTTGGTCGCTTTTGCAGTCCTGGCGCTGGTCCTTGGCGCATTCCTCGCCAAGAAGCTGGCCAATATCTTCGACCGTTTCAGGTCTGAAGAGACCCTGCTCATAGTAGGGTTGACCCTGTGTTTTGGATTAGCTTTGACCGCGGAGCAACTGGGCTTATCTGGGGCAGCCGGGGCGTTCCTGATTGGCGCAGTTTTGGGCGATTCCCAGCACGCCGAGGAAATGGAACGGATTATGAGCCCTGTACGGACCATGTTTGCCGCCATATTCTTTGTGTCTATTGGAATGCTCATAGACCTGTCGTTGATGGACGACTACATCGTCCCCACCCTGGTGATTACCGCGGTATTCGTGTTGGGGAAGATGATTGCCGATACTATGGCCACCTTCCTCACGGGGCAAAGCGGACGGGTTTCCCTGAGCGTGGGGTTCGGAATGCCGCAGATGGGAGAGTTCTCGCTGGCCATGATCAAAACCGGGGCCGACGCCGGGGCCATCGGAGCGTTCATGTACCCGGTGGTTACGGGCGTGACTGCCATAACCGCGCTGCTCTACCCGATAATATTCCGCTCCTCCGATGCTGTCGCAAGATTCGCCGAGCGCCGGTCGCCGCGGTTATTGCAAAGATATGGCAGGGACATGGGAATTGCCCTGGCCACCCTCCGAAGCGCTTTCCAGTTCCACAGTGACCGGGCTAAGCAGATTCAGCGTAGCGCTCGCACAATCTTGGTAGACCTGGGAATTATTGGCCTCTTCCTGGCTTTGGGCACCGGCAGCGTTCGCTTTACTACGGAGCTATCGGATGTCCTCGGTTTGAGCGAGAGCATGCTGGGCCTGATCATCGGAGGCGCGGTTTTAGCCCTGTGCATCCCCCCGGGGGTAGCCATGTGGCGCTCACTGCGCACCCTGGCCGACAACTTGGTGGAATACAGGTTTCCGAGCCTTTTTGGGACGGCCAACAGTCGGGCCCGGAGCAATTTAAGGGCTGTCTTCCGGGATACTGCCCTTCTTCCCATCCTGCTTGTACCGGGCGTATGGTGCATTCCGCTGGTCTCTCATCTGGTGTCCTTGGGGAGCTTCAGTGCTCCGTTACCCTTGGTTATCGTGACAGGCATAGTCGCGGCATTGGCGGTGGTCGCCTTCCGGATCTATCGGGGCTTGAAAACGATGTTCAGCCAGACCTTTCTCGGGGAAGACGACCCGTCTTCTACCGACGATCCCGCCCGCGCCCTGGGCGGCGATGAAGTGGACCGTAGCACAGAGTAACCAGCCTGCTTACGATAGCTGCCGCATCCGGAAAAGGCTGCTGCCCAAACTGGCAGCGACCTGTAGTGTCTAGGGAGACAACCGCCGCCAAACAGTGTGCATGAGCGTTGCATCCCCCTTGCGCATCCTTCATAATCCTGGATGGTGAGGATTGGGCAAGCTCTCGGCTGTTTCTCACCATGCAGCGTAAACCTCGATGGTGGCCTCCCCGGTCGCCCTGTAGCGCCTCTATCCGAGACTGGTCATCCCGCCGTGAGACGCGAGGCTTATGGGAATTAACGACGTTTTCCACAACGGTCTGGACATTAACGATGCCATTGATTCGCTGGAGTCGGCAGGAATTTTCGTCCTGGGAATGGCGGTTTACGCTTTCTCCGTATTCAAGTTCTACCGGTTCGTGGCTTCCCGTGACATGTTCAAATTGGACCTGTCCAGGTACGAGGAGTCGCGGCATCGATGGGTCAGGACCTTCCTGCACGTCGTCTCTTACACCTGTAAGTACATTATCCTGTTTCCCATTTTCGCGTCCCTGTGGGTCGCTGTCCTGACGTTGATTCTGGCCTTCCTTTCCAAAGAACGGCCATTCCCTGAAATCCTGCAAATGGCCCTGGCTACGGTAACCGCCATTCGGGTAGTGGCATATTACAACGAAGACTTGTCCAGGGATGTAGCCAAGATACTGCCCTTCGCGGTCCTGGCCATCTTCTTAATAGATGCGTCGTTCTTCACGATTTCAGAGTCCTTGGATGTCCTGAAAGAGTCCAAGGACCACACAGAAAAGATTCTTTATTACCTGGGGTTCCTCATAGTCGTGGAGTTTGCCTTGCGGCTCATTTACGGGGCCGTAGCATACCTCCTTCGCTCGAGAAAAAGACCGGCTTCACGGAGTCAAGGCTGATGCGCCCCATCACCCTGAGTCCCATAGGCTAAGGCTCGCGTTGGCGGGATGTGCCGGGGTAGCAACCCCACGCCATTGCAAGACCACGCCTTTGAGATTTCCGTAAATCCGGTGGTATGCCATGAAAGCGTCTGAACACTTCTAACGGCTATTCCTCCTGCGGTAGAACGCGTATGCCCCTACACCGGCGGCAGTCAGAACGGCTATCCCAATAAGCAGCCACCCCCACAAGATTCTGTCGCCTTCTTCTCCAGTCGCCTGCACCCTCGGCTCCGCTGGAGGCAGGGTCGGCGTCGGAGCGACTGTCGGTGCCGGCGCAGCAGTCGGTACAGAAGTGGCCGTTGGCGTGGGCCCGTGAACAATCGTCGGCGCGACCGGGGCAGCCTGGGCGCTCGCCTTGCTAACAGTAATGGACGCTCCACTGCCCTCGCTGCCCATAGCGTCGACAACTGAGATGGATGGCTCGCGTCGGGTCACTGTGATGGTGTAAGTTTTCTCAGCGCCATCCTCGGCCGTGACGGCAACTTCAATGTCATTGACGCCGTCGTTTAGAGCGATCTCCCAACTGGTCGAGCCGCTGGCCTCAGCAACGTCGTTGACCGCGACTGTAGCGTTGCTGTCCGCCGCCGTTGGGGTCACGGTTACGGACGCCACATCGTTGGCGACTGTGGCCGTGTATGCCGTCTCCGCTGCGGTGAAATCGGGCGACAGCGTTCCTTGGGAAATTGTCAGTGCGGAGAGATCAGCGTTGGAGGAGGGAACCTTCGCCGCAGCGCTGGCCTCGTTGGAGACCGCCCCTCCGGGGGTCACGCCGTTAAGGGCCCGCACCTGGAAGTAGTGCGTTGTACCGTCCGCGAGGCCGGTGACTGTTAGGCTGGTCACAGTTCCTGCGTTGGTCCATTTGGCAGACGTCAGACCCGCACTCGACTCCGCCACGCGGTACTCATAGCCTGTGATGGCCGCAGGATTAGCGCCGTTCAGGAGTCCCGCGTCGGACGGCGCCGCCCACGACAGGTCAATCTCTCCTGGGCTGTCGCCCGCCTCGGCCTTTAGTCCGACGGGGGAGCCTGGGGACTTATCGTCGTCGGTAATGGTCCCCGTCGCAGTTCCGTCTGTCACGTTCGCTGACCCTGACGAGACGGACAGCGTTATTGTGAAGGTCTCACTGTTCTCGTCGATGGCGTCCTCGACCGTCGCTATGGAGAAGGTCTTGCTGGTATCCAATGTGGCGAAGACTACCGTGCCAGAGGTAGTTGCACCCAGGTCGGCGTTGGAGACCGTATCCGACCCTTCAATAGACGCTGTCCACTTCAGCGAGACCGCTCCTTCGCCCGTCTTGCTGACGGTGAAGGACACGCTGCTGCCCTCAGCTCCAGCGGCGTCATCGATGGAGATAGCGGGCAATGCCTTAGCTGTCGCACTGGCCTCGTCCGACGCCTCTCCTTCGGGGGTCACGCCGTTGAGCGCCCGCACTTGGAAGTAATACGCCGCTCCACCGGTGAGGCCGGTGACGGTCAAGCGGGTTGCCGGACCCGCCGCGGTAGTCCACAGGGCCGAAACCAATCCTGCGCTGGACTCAGCCTGACGGTACTGGTACCCGGTAACGGCCGCCGGGTCGGTGCCGTTGAGGACGCCCGTGTCCAACGGTTTGCTCCAAGACAAATCAATCTCGCCCTCGCCGCCGCCAGTCAAGGCTGTAAGGCCGATTGGGGCCCCTGTAGCACGGTCGTCGTCTGTGATTGTCCCGGTCGCTGTCCCATCAGTTACTTTTGCCGTGCCCGATGTCACGGTCAGAGTCACGGTGAATGTCTCGTCGTTTTCGTCCACGGTGTCCTGGGCCGCCGCTATGGCGAATGTCTTGTTGTTCTCCGAAGCGTTGAAAACCACCGTTCCCGAGGTAGTGGTGCCCAAGTCCTTGATACTCGCCGTGTCCGACCCTTCGATGGAAGCTGTCCAATTCAGCGAGGCCGCTCCCTGGCCCTCTTTGTTGACGGTGAAGGTGAGGGCGCTGCCTTCTATGGCATTGGCGTTAGATATGGCGACGGAAGCTAAGTGTTTCGGAGCGTCGGCGACGTCGGTGGATGGGATAGTAAGCGGTGCGTGTGATGGTGTAGGTGGCTCGGCGCGCCTCACGGTGATGGTGTATATCTTCTCTGTCACATTCTCGGCGGTGACGATAACCCTGGTTACATTGGAGCCGACCCTGAGGGCAATCGGCCCGCTGGCCGACCCGCTCGTCACCGCGGCGCCATTCACCGCGATGGTCGCGTTGCTGTCCGCCGCGGTTGCAGTCACGGTCAGGGACGCTACGCTGTTGGCAACGGTGGCCGTATACGCCGTCTCCGCCGCGGCGAAATCGGGCGACAGGGTTCCTTGGGAAATTGCCAGAGCGGAGAGGTTGGCGTTGGAGGAAAGCGCCTTATCAGAGGCGCTGGCTTCCACAGCGTTGCTGCCCCGCGCCGGCTCGCCGTTCAGCAGCGCGTCCACTCGGTAAACGTGTGTGAAGGCCGCCGCCAAGCCCGTATCCAAATAAGTCACGCCGGTCTGCACTGGACCAATGGGGGCTTCGTCCCGATAGACCTGGTAGGTGACGGTGGGAGTGCCCGGATAGTCTGCCGTCGCCGGGGCCGCCCATCTCAGGGCCGCTGAGGCAATGCCTGCCTTGACGGTAAATGCAAGCCGTGTGCGAAGTTGGCTGCCGAACTCCTGCCAAGTCGCCTCTGTGTCTTCATCCGGACCGTCCACTTTCAACACCGGGTACTGGGAGCTTGTGCCGAAGTCCCACGGGTCGTCTTTGGTGCTGTCGCCGTCCAAGTCCACGTTCCACTCTGCGTAGATGTTGCTTGCGGGGGCCTCGTATCCCGTCGGGGCCTGCAACTCGACGGTGGTCTTGCCCCAGGCAGCGTCCACCTTCTCAGAAGTGTCGGTGTCGGCGTCGAAGTAACTGGCGGTCACTGTGCCTCCGGTGTCGCCTACCAGACCGCCGGCCTTGACAGTCTTGCTTGTGACCTTTACCGCTCCCGTGGCGTAACTGGCGACCACCTTGCTTCCTGCTTGGCCGCTTCCGACCAGGCCGCCCGCATTGCTGGAGCCGCTGACGGCTCCAGTGGCGTAGCTTGCCCTTACCTCGCCGTAAGAGCGTCCAATCAAGCCGCCTACGTCGTTGCCTCCGCTCACCGCTCCCGTCGCATAACTTGCAACCACCAACGCCTTGGGGGTGCTTCGCTTATACAGGTTGCCCACCAAGCCCCCGACGCGCTGCAGGTTGCTGCTCACCCTGCCGGTGGCGTAGCTCCGCCGCACCACGCTCTTCACGCCGTCCTCTTCCCCAATCAACTGTAACTCGCCCACCAGTCCGCCTACCGCTCTACTGTTGTCGGTCCCCATCGCTGTCACGTTGGCCGACGACCTGCTGTCCTCTATGATGGAGTTGTACCCCTGGCCGACCAGCCCTCCTATCCGTCCTTGGCTCCCGGCCACCGCGCCCGTCGCGGACGCTCCGCTTACGGTAGATTCCACCAGCCGGCCCGCCAGCCCTCCCACGTATTGCTCCCCGGTCACGCAAAGGCCGGCTAAGGCCACGTTCCTGATTTCCGAACCTTTGACCGCTGCGCCGAACAGCCCCACGTTTGTAGCCGCGCTCCGGTCGATGAATAGATTGTTGATGCTCCGTCCGTTGCCCTCGAACATGGCCGCAAATCCGGCGCTCAGGTCTCCGATGGGCTGCCAGCCTGCTCCGTCGTTCCAGTAGGCGTCGCCGGAGTCCACCGTTCCGTCACCGTCCGTGTCCAAGTCCAGGTCATTCATCAGTTCGTAGCCCGTGCACTCCGCGCCCTCAGGGCACACGCTGCCGTCCGGCGTCACCGGGAATGCGGCTGCGTACAAGGCCGCTTCGTCCACATCCCCGGTGCTCGTATCGTCCACGACCATCCCGTCCCCGTCCAAGTCATACCGGACCGCGTTGAGTTGCTGCACGGTGGTAATTTGGATGAGGCCGTCGCCGTCGGAATCGTGGCTACTCAACGCCGTCCCCTGGGAAATCGCCAGCCCGGAGGAGTCGGCGTTGCAAGAGATCGCCTTGGCCATAGTGCTGGCTTCGTTGGAGACGGCCCCTTCCGGAGTCACGCCGTTGAGTGCCCGCACTTGGAAGTAATAAGTCCTTCTCCCCATAAGGCCGCTGACGGTGAAGTTCGTCTCAGCCCCCGCGTTAGACCACGCGGCCGACGCCAGCCCCGCGCTGGTCTCCGCCCGGCGGTACTGGTAGCCGGTTATGGTCGCCGGGTCTGTGCCGTTCAGGGCGCCGGTGTCCGACGGCGCAGTCCACGACAGGTCAATACCGCCCATGCCGATGCCCGCCGAGGCCGTCAGACCAGTGGGAGCGCCGGCGGACTCGTCGTCGTCGGTGATGGTTCCCTTAGCCGTTCCGTCCGTTAAGTTCGCTATGCCCGACTCGACGGTCAGGGTTACGGTGAAGGTCTCGTCGTCTTCGTCGATGGCGTCCTCGACCGTAGCTACGGATAAGGTCTTGCTGGTATCCGATGCGGCTAAGTCCACCGAGCCTGAGGTTGTGGATCCCAGGTCTTTGTCGATCTCCGCCGTGTCCGACCCTTCAATAGACGCTGTCCACTCCAGCGAGACCGCTCCAGAACCCGTCTTGCTAACGGTAAAGGTGACGTTCCCGCCCTCAGCACCCGTGGCGTCGGCAATGGATATGGATGGCCCGGAGCGGGTTACGGTGATGGTATACGTTTTCGTCGTAGCATTCTCCGCGGTGACAATGACTTCGATGGTATTGTCGCCGATGTCTAGGTCGATGTCCCCGCTGGCCGAGCCGCTGCTCACCGACGCGCCGTTGACGGTGATCGTAGCGTTGCTGTCCGCCGCTGTTGGGGTCACGGTCATGGACGCCACATTGTTGGCTACTGTGGCCGTGTATGCCGTCACCGATGAAGAGAAACTGGGCGACAGCGTGCCCTGGGAAATTGTCAGAGCGGAGAGGTCAGCGTCGGAAGATGGAGCTTTTGCCTCCGCGCTGGCCTCTCCTGACGCCGCGCCTTCGGGAGTCACGCCGTTGAGCGCCCGCACCTGGAAATAGTACGTCGTTCCGCCCGTGAGCCCGGTAACTGTGAAGGTAGTCTCCGTCCCAGCACTGGTCCATGTAGCAGAAGTCAGCCCCGCGCTTGTCTCCGCCCGGCGGTACTGATAGCCGGTTATGGTTGCCGGGTCTGTGCTGTTCAACTCCCCCGTGTCCGACGGCGCAGTCCACGACAGGTCGACCTCGCCGCCCTTGGCCCCTTCCGTCGCCGTCAGGCTTGTAGGAGCGCCTGCGGACTCGTCGTCGTCGGTTATGGTCCCGGTTGCCGTCCCGTCTGTGAGACTTGCCGATCCCGAGTCGACGGTCAAGGTTACGGTGAAGGTCTCGTTGTCTTCATCAATGGCGTCTTGGGCTGTCGCCACTGAGAAGGTCTTGCTGGTATCCGATGCGGCAAAGGTCACCGTGCCAGAGGTAGTTGTGCCCAGGTCCTCGGTGGTGGCAGTATCCGAATCGCCAATGGACGCGCTCCAGTCCAGGGTGACCGCTCCAACCCCTGTCTTGCTAACGGTAAAGGACACACTGTCGCCCTCATCGCCCGTAGCGTCGGCAATGGAGACGGATGGCCCGGAGCGGGTTACGGTGATGGTATACGTTTTCGTCGTAGCATTCTCCGCGGTGACGACGACTTTGATGGAGTTGGCGCCGATGTCTAGGTCGATTGTCCCGCTGGCTGAGCCGCTGCTCACCGACGCGCCGTTAACCGTGAGCGTAGCGTCGCTGTCCGACGCCGTCGGTGTCACGGTCATGGACGCCACATTGTTGGCGACGCTGGCCGTGTATGCCGTCACCGATGAAGAGAAACTGGGCGACAGCGTTCCCTGGGAAATTGTCAGAGCGGAGAGGTCAGCGTCGGAGGAGAGGGCCTTGGCCTCCGCGCTGGCCTCTCCTGACGCTGCGCTTTCGGGAGTCACGCCGTTGAGCGCCCGCACTTGGAAATAGTACGTCGTTCCGCCCGTGAGGCCGGTAACTGTGAAGGTAGTCTCTGTCCCAGCGCTGGACCACGTAGCCGACGTCAGCCCCGCGCTTGTCTCCGCCCGGCGGTACTGGTAGCCGGTTATAGTTGCCGGGTCTGTGCCGTTCAACTCTCCCGTGTCTGAGGGTGCAGTCCACGACAAATCAATCTCGCCCTCGCCGCTGCCTGTCGACGCCGTCAGCCCGGTAGGAGCGCCTGCGGACTCGTCGTCGTCGGTGATTGTCCCCGTGGCCGTCCCATCCGTAATGTTTGGATTCCCCGACTTTGCAGTCAAGGTTACGGTGAAGGTCTCGTTACTTTCGTCCACGGCGTCTTCTTTCGTTGCTACCGTGAACGTCTTGCTGGCGTCCGACGCAGCGAAGGTCACAGTGCCCGAGGTCGTGGATCCCAGGTCCTTGCCGATCTCCGCCGTGTCCGACCCTTCAACAGAGGCTGTCCACTCCAGCGAGACCGCTCCCGTACCTGTCTTGCTAACGGTAAATGACACGTTCCCGCCCTCGACGCCCGTGGCGTCGGCAATGGAGATGGCCGGCCCGGCGCGGGTTACGGTGATGGTGTAAGTTTTCGTCGTAGCATTCTCCGCGGTGACGACGACTTTGATGGAGTTGGAGCCGATGTCCAGGTCTATCGCATCGCTGGCCGAGCCGCTGCTCACCGAAGCGCCGTTGACCGTGATCGTAGCGTTGCTGTCCGCCGCGGTTGGGGTCACTGTCATGGACGCCACACTGTTGGCGACGCTGGCCGTGTATGCCGTCACCGATGAAGAGAAACTGGGCGACAGCGTGCCCTGGGAAATTGTCAGAGCCGAGAGATCGGCATCGGAGGAGAGAGACTTGGCCGCCGCGCTGTCCTCGCTGGAAGCGGCCCCTTCTGGAGTGACGCCGTTGAGCGCCCGCACCTGGAAGTAGTAAGTCGTTCCGCCCGTCAGTCCGGTAACGGTAAAGGTAGTCTCCGTCCCCGCGCCGGCCCACGTAGCAGAAACTAGCCCCCCGCTGGTCTGAGCTTTACGGTACTGGTAGCCGGTTATGCTGGCAGGATCCGTGCCGTTCAGCTCCCCCGTGTCTGAGGGTGCAGTCCACGACAAATCAATCTCGCCCTCGCCGCTGCCTGTCTCGGCCGTCATACTTGTGGGCGCGCCGGCGGACTCGTCGTCATCGGTGATGGTGCCTGTCGCCGTCCCATCCGTAATGTTTGGATTGCCCGACTTCGCAGTCAAGGTTACGGTGAAGGTCTCGTTATTTTCGTCCTTGGCGTCTTCTTTCGTAGCTACCGTGAAGGTCTTGCTGGTCTCCGACGCGGTGAGAGCCACCGTGCCTGAGGTCGTGGATCCCAGGTCGTCCTTGGTGGCCGTGTCCGACCCTTCAATAGACGCTGTCCACTTTAGCGAGACCGCCCCCGAACCCGTCTTGCTGACGGTAAAGGTGACGTTTCCGCCCTCCGTGCCCGTGGCGTCGGCGATGGAGATACCCGCCAACTTCTTGGCCGAGGCGCTGGCCTCTCCTGACGCGGTGCCTTCTGGAGTGACGCCGTTGCGTGCCCGCACCTGGAAGTAGTACGTCGTTCCGCCCGTAAGGCCGGTGACCGTGAAGGTAGTACTAGTCCCCGCGCTGGTCCACGTAGCAGATGTTAGCCCCGAGCTGGTCTCCGCCCGGCGGTACTGGTAGCCGGTTATGGTTGCCGGGTCGGTGCCGTTCAGTTCCCCCGTGTCTGAGGGCGCAGTCCACGACAAATCAACCTCGCCGTCGCCGCTGCCTGTCGTGGCCGTCAGACCGGTGGGAGCGCCTGCGGACTCATCGTCGTCTGTAATCGTCCCGGTTGCCGTACCGTCTGTGAGACTTGCCGATCCCGAGGTGACGCTCAAAGTTACGGTGAACGTCTAGTTGTTTTCGTCCTTGGCGTCTTCTTTCGTTGCTACCGTGAAGGTCTTGCTGGTGTCAGACGCAGCGAAGGTCACAGTGCTAGAGGTAGTTTCGCCCAGGTCATCGGTGGCGGCCGTATCCGACCCCTCGATAGACGCTGTCCACTTCAGCGAGACCGCTCCCGAACCCGTCTTGCTGACGGTAAAGGTGACGTTCCCGCCCTCTGTGCCCGTGGCGTCGGCAATGGAGATGGATGGCCCGGAGCGGGTTACGGTGATGGTGTACGTTTTCGTCGTAGCATTCTCCGCGGTGACGACGACTTTGATGGAGTTGGCGCCGATGTCTAGGTCGATTGTCCCGCTGGCCGAGCCGCTGCTCACCGACGTTCCGTTGACCGTGAGCGTCGAGTTGCTGTCCGCCGCCGTTGGGGTCACGGTCATAGACGGCACATTGTTGGCTACTGTGGCCGTATATGCCGTCACCGTTGAAGAGAACCCGGGCGACAGCGTTCCCTGGGAAATTGTCAGCGCGGAGAGGTCGGCGTTGGAGGAAAGGGCTTTTGCCGCCGCGCTGGCCTCGTTGGAGGCCGCGCCTTCGGGAGTCACGCCGTTGAGCGCCCGCACCTGGAAATAGTACGTCGTTCCGCCTGTAAGGCCGGTGACTGTGAAGGTAGCCCCCGTCCCTACGCTGGTCCAAGTGGCCGATGCCAGCCCCGTGCTGGTCTGAGCTTTACGGTACTGGTAGCCGGTTATAGTTGCCGGGTCTGTGCCGTTCAACTCTCCCGTGTCCGACGGCGCAGTCCACGACAGGTCGACCTCGCCGTCGCCGCTGCCTGTCGCGGCCGTGAGGCTGGTGGGAGCGCCCGCTGACTCGTCGTCGTCCGTAATGGTCCCCGCGGCGGTCCCATCGGTCACGGTGGCTGTGCCTGAGGTGACGGTGATAGTTACGGTGAAGGTCTCGTCGTCCTCGTCGCTGGTATCCTCCACCGTTGCTACCGTGAAGGTCTTGCTGGTGTCGGACGTTGTCAAGGCCACCGTGCCCGAGGTAGTTGTGCCCAGGTCTCCGGTCGTCGCGGTGTCCGAATCGCCAATGGAAGCTGTCCAGCCCAACGTTGCCGCTGCCGCGCGTGGGTTGCTGACGGTGAACGACACGTTCCCGCCCTCGGACCCCGTGGCGTCGGCGATGGAGATGCCCGGCAGCGTCTTTGCCGCCGCGCTGGCCTCGTTGGAGGCCGCGCCTTCGGGAGTGACGCCATTGAGTGCCCGAACGTTGAAATAGTACGTCGTTCCGCCCGTGAGCCCGGTGACGGTGAATGTCGTCCCCGTCCCCGCGCTGGTCCACGAAGCAGACGCCAGCCCCGCGCTGGACTCCGCCCGGCGGTACTGGTAGCCGGTTATGCTGGCCGGGTCGGTGCCGTTCAACTCTCCCGTGTCCGAGGGCGCAGTCCACGACAAGTCAATCTCGCCCTCACTGCTGCCTGCCGATGCCGTCAGGCTGGTGGGAGCGCCTGCGGACTCGTCGTCGTCTGTAATAGTGCCTGTCGCCGTCCCGTCTGTGAGGCTCGCCGACCCTGACGTGACTGCCAGACTCACGGTGAAACTCTCGTTGCTTTCGTCCATGGCGTCCTCGACCGTCGCCACCGTGAAAGTCTTGCTGGTCTCCGACCTGGTCAGGGAGACGGCGCCCCTGGTCGACGTCAGGTCTGCGGCCGCTGCGGCGTTCGACCCGCCAAATGAGGCGCTCCAGGCCAACGTGACCGCCCCCGTGCCCGTCTTGCTCACCGTGAAAGACAAGCTGTCGCCCTCCGCGACCGTAGCGTCGGCGATGGAGATGGAAATCGTCGCGGGCGCAGTAGCCGCGTGGCTACAGCGGGCCGGCTCGCCGTCTAGCAGGACGCACACCCTGTAGGAGTGGCTGAACCCCGTCGCCCGCCCCGAGTCCGTGTACGTCACGCCGGTCTGCGCTGTGCCGATGGCGGTTCCGTCGCGGTACACCTGGTATGTGACGCTGGGTGTGCCCGGGTAGTCTGTCGTCGCCGGCGCGGCCCAGGTCAGGGTCGCGGACGTTGCGGTGGAGCTTACGGCCAACCCGGGCCTGGTGCGAAGCTGGCTGCCGAACTCCTGCCAGGTCGCCGTCGTGTCCGAGTCCGTACCGTCCAATTTCAACGCTGGATACTGGTAGCCGTCGCCGAAGTCCCACGGGTCGTCGTTGGTGTCGTCGCCGTCCAAGTCCACGTTCCAGTTGGCGTAGATGTTGGACGCAGGCGTATTGTAGCCCGTAGGCGCCTGCAACTCGGCGGTGGTCTTGCCCTGCGTCGCGTGTGTCTGCCCGGAGGTGTCGGTATCGAAGTAGCTGTTGGTGGGTGTCGTCCCTCTGTTGTCGCCGATGAGACCGCCGGCCTTGGTAGTGCCACTGACCGCGCCTGTGGCATAGCTGGCCTTCACCTCCCCGTTGGAGCGACCGACCAGGCCGCCCACTATGCTGCTTCCGCTGACTGCGCCCGTCGCATAGCTCGCCACCACCATTGTCGGAACGTTGTTTTGCCGGTACAAGTTGCCGACCAAGCCCCCGATGCGGTTCTGGTCACTGCTCACTGTGCCTGTGGCGTAGCTCCTTCGCACCACGCCCTTAACGCCGCCTTCGTTTCCAGATCCCTGAAGACCTCCCATCAAGCCGCCTACCCAGCCGCCGCCGGTCCCCGTCACGTTGGCCGACGACCAGCAGTCTTCGATGATGGAATTCTGCCCGTAGCCGATCAGCCCCCCTATTCTGCTGCTGCTCCCGGCCACTGTGCCCGTTGTCGACGAGCCACTTACTGTAGATTCCCTCAGGTGGCCCACCAGTCCTCCTACGTATCCGCCTCCAGTCACCGATAGGTCGACTAGTGAAACGTTTTTGATTTGCCCACCCTCGTCCACTGCCCCAAACAGGCCCACGTTGGTGGTGGTGTCCCGGTTGATGAACAGGTTGCTGATGCTCCGCCCGTTGCCCTCGAAGGTAGCAGTGAACCCATCGCCCAGCGCTCCGATGGGCTGCCAGCCCGCTCCGTCGTTCCAGTAGGTGTCGCCCGAGTCCGCTGTGCCGTTGCTGTTGGTGTCCAGGTCCAGGGCCGCCATCAGTTCGTAGCCCGTGCACGTCGTCCCTGCCTGACATACGCTGCCGCCCGACGCCACCGGAAAGGCGGCTGCGTACAAGGCCGAGTCGTCGCCCGCAACAGTCCCGTTCCCGTCCAGGTCGTACCTGACCGCGTTGAGTTGCTGCACGGTGGTAATCTGGATGAGGCCGTCGCCGTCGGAATCGTAGTGGCTGGGTGAGGCGGCAAAGGCAGACTCCATGGACGGGAGGAACAGCAGGCAGTCCGCGCCCAGCCATCCCAGCGCCAGGAGCAAAATGACTCCGGCGAGGACACACGCGGGCCTGAAGATTCTAAGGGGCGCAGCGCAAGACGGAGGAAGTCCCCCGAACAGGTTGTGGGGAAGTAGCTTCACTACTTGGTAGAGTCAGTAAAGCTCGCGCTTCTCCGCACATCCAAAAGCCTGCCTGAATGACTCCGGTGAAGACATTCCGCAGGCGCACAACCCTCGCCGGGCGCGAGGAATTAAGAATGATGTCAGGTTACGTTGTGTGCCCCACGGTTCCGAATCGGCGGACCAAGGCCCCTGTGGGGCATCGGCCTTAGTCCCGCTGCATCCTCAACGCGAATCCCCAATGCGGGGGCCTATAAACAAGGCCCGCTTTGGGGATTTCCGAACACCTGGGGAACTTTACGGCCCCCGTTGCCGTTGCGGCCATAGCCACAGCGGCAAAGCACACGTCGGCGAATGTTACAGCCCAATGCCCATTCTGTCAACACTTGGGTAGTGCATAACTAACAGGCTTGTCAAAGAACACTGACATCCGGCCATATCTAATTCTTGCCCGGTCAGGTACAATTTCGGCAGAAAAAGAGGCTAGGCAACTCTCAATATCGGCCTCTTAATAGCCACCGGAAGGGACGAACTTCTGATGGCCGACCAATGAAGGAAAGGCCCCTTCATGGCCCAAGATCACCATAGCAACTCCATTCAAGGACTTCAAGACACCTTGGACGACCTAGAAGATTTTCAAGCAGGTCGACAACATCCAAGTCGAGAAGGCGCTTCACGGCGGTCGCCTGAGCCATGGCGGCTACCGCGTCGTGAAGATCTTCCGAGCCTACCTTGCCTCTTTCGTCCTGAACCTCCAAAGCACCAACGCCCTCACCTGGTACATTCAAGACTCACCGAGGCTCAGGAAGCTGTGCGGTTTCGAGGATGGCATTCCCACCGAACCACATTCAACAGGTTCATTCGTCGCATGTCGTTTCACGTCTCCCTGATCCGGTCTATCTGCGCCTCAATCACCAACAGGCTGAGAGAGCTTCTCCCGGACTTAGGCAAGAACGTAGCTGTTGACTCCATAAAGGTCCGCACCCACTCAAACCCAGACCGGCCCCTCGTCAGGGACCCAGATGCCTCTTGGACTGGAACGGCCAAGGAGTCGGAAGCCGGCATTGCGACACCCGGAAATGGGAGGACCCAAGGCAGGACGCCAGGTTCTTCGGTGGCGCCGTTCGAAAGGACGGCCAGGAATGGAAGGAACTGGCCGCGGAACACCGGGCCGTGGAGCAGCTCTTCAAGTCGATGAAGGAGTCCCGCATGCTGGAACGCCACTACGTCCGGGGGATGCGGCCGATTACACTCCATAACGCCATGGCTACTCTGTAGACCCAGGCTGCATCCCTAACCCGGGTAATGGCTGGCCAGCCCGACACGATGCGGTGGATGGTCAGGCAGGTGGCGTGACATTAAGCGGGTGCTAGAGGGGGGGAATCATCATCGCCATTCTGCCCCGATGAACCAAAGACTTTCTTCAAATAGCCAACGGCGATGGTGAGCATTGGAAGGAAGATCACCATAGCAGCAACCGGGATATTCTTGCCAGCGTAGAGCAAGAAAGTCCCAGATCCAATCCCTATGAGCAGAACCCCCAGCCACCCAGCAATCCCGAAGAACGTAGTCCATCCGGTTAGTTTAAGAGCAGATCGTTCTAGCCAATGCCGGTGCTCTTGCTGCTCTTCCGCCATTTTCAGGATGCGGGCGGCGGCTCCGGGCAACACCTGCTCATATTGACGGAATGCTTCGGGAGTTGGTAGCGGGCCAGCTTGCACCGAAAGCTCGCGCCGTATGGCCATTCGCCCCGGTGGCCCGGGGTCATCTATGCAATCAGGTTGGTCAGGAAGGTTGCTCATTTACCGACGTTTCTAATGGGTTGAACTCTTCAAGCGCCCACCTGAGATGGTCGCCAACCTCCCACCACGTATCATTGATAGCCTTACCGTCACATAGCCAGGCTTCTTCGTCGCTCAGCGGCTTCAACTGGCCAAGACGCATGCAGCCATCGTGATCCAGGTACCGAGCATGCGCCATGCTAGTGGACCACCTTAACTTGGGCTCTAAAAAAATGACGAAGTTAGCTCCGCCGGCCTCAAAGGCGAGCAAGCTATTACCCGCGACACGCCCTCCACTACGAAGTAGTGACGTCAATTCCATGCCATAACCCCTTTCAAGACTCCCTGGCCCGTATGGCTATTTGGGCCAGGTGGCAACAGAACTGCCCACACGGGGGCACCTGTGTTGCAACAGGTATATGGAGTATCAACCACCTTGGCCGGACTTGTCAACAAAATGCGTGACAGTGACTCTCCACTCCTCTGGCTGTTCCTCCCTAGTCGGGTATAGCCTTTCTAATAGCGTCCGCCAGCACCGTCGCCTTCGCCTTGGGCAAGACCGACACGCTCAGGTCCTCTACGGCGCCGCCTTGCGTCTCTATAACTATGGTCGAGTTAAAGATGCCGGAGTCCACGCGGACTGACGCTATCCGCCCCACCGGACCTCGTCTACACGCCTTCCAAGACCAAGCATGTGCCGCTTGGTTACCTTGACCCGGGAACCATTGAACTCCATCCGATCTGGGAATATGAGCTTGGTCCAAGCAAACCAGCTACTCTGGATTCGTGCTGCCTTTATTTCCATGTGGGACCCCCTTGCAGTAAGGATCAGGCGTCTCTGCGACAAGCAGCCCATTCCAGGCGTAACCACAAGGGGGCACGAGGCCAGACCTTACAATTGGTCACGCCTGGCGAATGGCTCGTCGCAGAGCGTCATCATCATATAAAGCGGGGCGGATTTGTCAAGGCCCAACTCCTGTTAGTTATGCACTTGCCTTCAGTGCGGAAGGGGGCGCAATGTTGCTACCGTCCCGGACGGCTTTACTGTTATTGACCATAGTGCTGAGCACGGTCGAAGAATAGTCGTTGTCCGCGACTGTGGAGGTAACTACCGCAGTACGGATTGATCTCCGGCCGAGAACGCACTAGCAGTTCGTTGACCAGTCACACCCCTCCCCCCGTCTACTGACATTTCCCCCCTTGCCCATCCCCACTACCTCCCCATATCATAAATACAGGTCAGGTCCGCGCCATTGCCGGACCAAATCCAGACCAGCCACTGAGGCCCGTGACATGTTGTGACCAAACGCCGCTCCAAGCCCGCCCTTCCTCCCGCCAACCCCCCGCAACGGGAGGGAATGAGAGGAAATGATAGGGGATCTAAATTTTCCAGCCTCTCCCGCCGCCAACAATCCGCCCTGCCCATAGTCGCCGCGCCCACCCTGGCCCAAGCCGCCCGCTCCTCCGGCACCGGAGAAAACGCCCTCTACCGTTGGCTCCAAGACCCCCTCTTCCGCGAAGAACTGGCCCGCCCCCCTAACCCGTCTTTCCGGCCCCCGATCCGGAGATCCCAACCCGTCTTTCCGGCGAAAGCCGGAATCCAGGAAAAGCGTGGGGCAGCCAAGAAACGGCCGCGGGGAATTATCTAAAGCTCTCAAAAACGGGAGGAACTGGGAGCAAATGAAAGGGGATCTAAAATTTCCAGCCAAAGGAGAAATGAACCAATGAACCAGCTATCCTACATAAGGTCTCGCATCAACGCCCTCCGTCGCAGGTTCGCCCTGGAAGTATCCCTCGTCCGCCTCCGGCCCATGGTCGACGACCACTGCCTCCAATGGACCATCGCCCGCGCCGAGCGCAAGCCCGCCCCGGATGACTTCGCCTTCTTCCGCAAGGTCGCCGCCGCCGGATACCGCCTCCCCACCTTCACTGCCGCCCACAGCTACCTGCAGCGGTGCCTAGCCGAAAAGACCGATCCCGGCATCGAACATCTGCTGGGCGCACTGCTACCCTGGGCCGTAGCCCGAGGCCTTGTTGTTCCATCCGCCGACCCGCCTCCACTGCCGGCCCCTCAAAGCGCATAACATGACCAGCTACCTTTCCCATCTCGAATGTACCGCCTGCGGGACTCGGCATCCCGCGGACCGCCTGTCCGGCGTCAGCCCCTGCTGCGGCAAGGTGCTCTACGCCCGCTATGACCTCCCCCGGCTCCGCAGGGAGGTGGACCGCGACCGGCTGGCCCAACGCAACGCCGATATGTGGCGGTTCTCCGAGCTCCTGCCCGTGGAAGACCCAGCCAACGTCGTCACCCTGGGAGAAGGATCCACACCGCTCCTGGAACTCCGGAACCTGCAAACCGGCCTGGGCGTCTCCAGCCTCTACCTCAAGGACGAGGGGCTGAATCCCACCGGAACTTTCAAGGCCAGGGGCATGTCCGCCGCCGTTTCCAGGGGGCTGGAGCTTGGCGCCGCCGGATTCACCGTCCCGTCCGCGGGCAACGCCGCCGGGGCCGCCGCCGCCTACTGCGCCCGCGCCGGCATCCCCGTCAAGGTCTTCATGCCCCAGGACGCTCCCGACTCCAATAAGAAGGAATGTCTCGTCGCCGGCTCGGACCTGAACTTGGTCGACGGGCTAATAGGCGATGCCGGCCGCCTCGCCGTGGCCGCTGCCCATGAACAGGGCCTCTTCGACCTCTCCACCCTCAAAGAGCCTTACAGGGCCGAGGGCAAGAAGTCCATGGGACTGGAACTGGCCATGCAACTGGGCTGGCGCATGCCCCAGGCAATCATCTACCCCGCCGGGGGCGGCACCGGCCTGATTGGAATGCACAAGGGATTCCTGGAACTGCTGGAACTCGGCTGGGTCGAGGGCAAGCTGCCCAAGTTCATCGCCGTGCAGGCTGAGGGCTGCCAGCCCATCGTCAAGGCGTTCCATGACGGCTCTGATACCGCCAAACCCTGGCCCGACGCCGCCACCGTCGCCGACGGCCTCCGCGTTCCCGCCCCCTTCGCCGACTACCTGATGCTCCCCATTATCCGGGAGACCAACGGCGCGGCCCTGGCCGTCTCCGACGCCGACATGGTCGCCGCCATGTACGAGCTTGCCTCCGCCGAGGGCGTCTTCCCATGCCCCGAAGGCGCAGCAACGTTGGTTGCCTGCAAGCGCCTCATTTCAGAGGGCTTCCTGGACAAGGACGAAACTACCGTCCTGTTCAACACCGGCTCCGGCTACAAGTACCTCCAACTGGTCCAAGGCATGGACGGCTAATGGACGCTCCACTCCCATCGCCGCCCCGGTATCCGCGGAATACGCGGTTGCAAATAGTTGCCAAGTTGCGGAAAATCCCATACCATGCGCAACGCGCGGCATTCCTATCCTGGACAGATGGGGGACGACATGGAAAATAGCGGCAATCAACCCTACCCGGTCCAGTTCGACGTCGACTACCCCGAAGGTCCGAGAGACAGGCTGTCCGCTCTCCTGCGGATCCTCCTGGCCATCCCCATAGGCATAGTCCTCATGTTCGTAAGCGGGTATATCGACGTCGGCGACGCGGAGCTCAATAACGCGATCAATCCTTGGTTTGCTGCGGGCGGAGTGGTCTGGATCGCCACGCTCTTGATGATAGTGTCCAGGCAGAAGTATCCCCGTTGGTGGTTCAACTGGAATCTGGAATTTCTGAGGTTCACCTCAAGGTTCGAAGCATTCCTGTTCCTGTGGCGCGACGAATATCCGTCTACCGACGAAGAGCAGTCGGTCCACTTGACTATTGAATACCCCGACGTTCAGGGGCAATTGAACCGGTACCTGCCCATCGTCAAGTGGCTGCTGGCTATCCCGCACTACATCGCCTTGATATTCCTCGGCGTCATTGCTATCGTCGTGACCATCCTCGCCTGGCTGGCCATACTTGTATTCGGGACCTATCCCAGGGCAATGTTCAACTACACCGTCGGCGTATCGCGATGGTGGCTCAGGGTCGTTGCTTACGCTTTCGTACTGAGCACCGACCGCTATCCCCCGTTTAGGCTGAGTCCGTAAACCCTGGCATCCGCCTCTCCAAGCCCGTCTCTGAGCCGGGGCAACATCGCTGTCCCCGGTTCAGCTTTCAGCGGATGTGATAAAATTTAGCCAACTCGCCCCTGTCGTCTCCCTCAACACTGGCAGACGAACAGGGGCCGCATAAGGAACTCCCGTCCTTGCCTGAAAGAATCCTGGTCGCCGTGGCCTGGCCCTACGCCAACGGCCCGCTCCATTTAGGCCACGTGGCAGGATGCTACCTAGCCGCCGACATCTTCGCCCGCTACCACCGGCTCAAGGGCAACCGCGTGTTGATGGTGTCCGGCAGCGACAGCCACGGCACCCCCATCACCGTCCGCGCCGACCAGGAAGGCGTCTCCCCCCAGGAAATCCTGGACCGCTACCACGCCCAATTCCTCGACACCTGGAAGCAGCTGGGCATCTCCTTTGACCTCTTCACCACCACCCACACCGAGAACCACCAATCAGTAGTCCACGACGTATTCAATGTGCTGCGGGAGCGGGGCTACATCTACCCCGGCGTGATGCTGCTGGCCCGCTGCAGCCGGTGCGACCGGTTTCTCCCCGACCGCTACGTGGAAGGACTCTGCCCCCACTGCGGACACGAGAGGGCCAGGGGCGACCAGTGCGACCACTGCGGCCGCACCCTGGACCCGCAGGACTTGAACCAGCCCCACTGCGTGTTGTGCGGTACGACAGCCGAGTTTCAAGAATCAGAGCACCTCTTCCTCAAGCTGTCCGCCTTTCAGGAGCCGCTCCTGGAGTGGGTCAAGGGCCAAAGCCACTGGCGGCCCAACGTGCTCAACTTTACCCACCGTTTCCTCGAGGACGGCCTCAAAGACCGGGCCATCACCCGCGACCTTTCCTGGGGGATTCCCGTTCCCCTCGACGGCTATGAGGACAAGCGCATCTACGTGTGGTTTGAGGCGGTCATAGGCTACCTGTCCGCTGCGGTGGAGTGGGCCCTGCAGTCCGGCTCCCCGGAGCAATGGGAGGACTTCTGGAAAGACCCCGACAGCAGGTCCTACTACTTCATCGGCAAGGACAACATCCCCTTCCATTCCATAATCTGGCCCGCCATGCTCATGGGCTACGGCGGCCTGAACCTGCCCTACGACGTGCCCGCCAACGAGTTCCTCAGCCTGGAGTCCCAAAAATTCTCCACCAGCAATAACTGGGCCGTCTGGGCGCCGGATTATCTGTCCCGCTACGACCCGGACCCCCTGCGCTATCTGCTGTCCATAAACATGCCCGAGTCCAGCGACGCTGACTTTTCCTGGGCCGAGTTCGTCCGCCGCAACAACGACGAACTGGTGGCCACCTACGGCAACCTAGTAAACCGGGTGCTGTCGCTCACCTACCGTAACTTTGACGGCCAGATTCCCCAGCCGGGCCCCCTGCGGGAAGCCGACCGGGATCTGCTGGACGCCGCCCGCTCGGCCATGGACGCCGTTGACCGCAGCCTGTACCACTGTCGCTTCAAGGCCGCAATCGCCCAGGGATTTTCCCTGGCCCAGGAGGCCAACCGCTACCTGGACTCGATGGCGCCCTGGAAGACAATCAAGACCGACCGCCAGGACGCCGCAACGTCGTTGTGGGTCTGCATAGCCGTCATCAACTGCCTAAAGATGGCGCTGTCCCCTTTCTTGCCCTTCAGTTCCCAACGGCTCCACGAGTTTCTGGGTCTTGACGGCAATGTCGAAGGGGAGCAGTGGGACTACGACCACGCCGTTGCGGCAGTGCGGCCGGGAGCGGACTTGCGGGCCCCATCACCCCTCTATACCAAGCTCGACCCTCAGGTGGCTGATGAAGAAGTACAGCGCCTGGGCCTGCAGACTGTCTAGGGGCCACTGTGCTTAAAGGCTTGGACCAGCAGGCTGCGTCCATCTATGCCCCAATCGAGGACCGTCTGGCGTGCGTCGAGGACCGGCTCAGGGGCCTTTCGACGACGGGGGACGGCTACCTCGACGATCTGCTGGACTACGTGCTGGTCAACGGGGGCAAGCGGATTCGTCCCGCCATCACTTTGCTGGCTTCGGACTTTTACCCCCACGATGCCGAGAAGCCCATCACCATGGCCGCCGCGGTGGAACTGCTCCACGTCGCCACCTTGATTCACGACGACACCGTCGACAACGCGGACCTGCGCCGGGGCAAGCCGACGGTCAGCAAGAAGTGGGGCCAGGACGTGGCCGTGCTGTTCGGCGACTACGTTTTCGCCACATCGGCCACCTTTGTCTGCGACACCGGCAACATCGGCGTTATCCGCCGGTTCTCTGAGACTATCATGGACCTGGCCAGCGGCCAGCTTGTTGAGTACTTCAGCGCTTTCGACGCACAGGAAGCCCGCAAGCACTACGACGCCCGCATCTACCGCAAGACCGCCTCGCTGTTCCGCACCGCCGCCGAAACCGGCGCCATCCTGGGCTGTGCCCCGGAACCCCAGGTGGAAGCCTTGCGGACCTACGGCCACAACATCGGCATGGCCTTCCAGATAGTCGATGACCTCTTGGACGTGCAGGGAGACCCTTCTGAGCTAGGCAAGCCCGTGGGACACGACCTTGTGCAGGGCGTGCTGACCCTGCCCGCCATCATGCTGATGGAGCGTTATCCCGACGACAACCCCGTGGCAAAGCTGTTCAAAGACCCCGGAAAAGACGGCCGGCTACAGCGCGCTCTGGAGATGATCAACGACCCGTCGATAATCGGCGACTGCAACGCGGTGATTCGCGGCTATTGCGATACCGCCTCCGCGGCCCTGGCTGTCCTCCCCGAATGCCCCGCCCACCGCTCCCTCTTGGATCTCGCCGGCTACATCTCAGACCGCACCCACTAGCCTTGGCGAACGTACCCGAATCCCTCGGCGGTCAACCCCGGCCGGCTTCCCAGGCAACTTCCCCTCCCACCATGGTCATCACCGGGCGCACGTCTTTCAGGCCTTCATGTTCCACGGCGGTGGGGTCCTGGTCCAACAACACCAAATCGGCCAGCTTGCCGGGCTTGATCGTCCCCTTCAGGTCCTGCGCGCCATCGGCCCGAGCCCCGGCGATGGTGTGCATCCGCAACGCCGTCTCGACGGAAACCCCGTTGGCTGGTCGCCCCTGCCCCGAGTTGTCCCCGGACAGGGGCAGCCCGTCTCCCGTTAGTCCGGTCACCGCGCTGTAGATGCCCGGCCATGGATTGGGGTCAATTACCGGCGAGTCAGACCCAAAGGCCACGTCCACCCCGCTGCGATGCAAACCGGCCACCGGGTACAAGCTGTCCAAGAGATTGGGGTCTACTCGCTGCCGGTAGCGGTGGCCGTGGTAGAAGATGAACCCCGGCTGCGTCACCACTATCGCCCCGCTGCGCTCCACCTGGGCCGCCAACTCCGGCGGGCATTCGGAGCAGTGCTCGATGCGGTTCTCGGCCGGAAGCGACCGGTTAGTTGAGCGGCTCTCTGTGAACACTTGGGCTGAGGCGGCTACTGCCTCCTCCTCCACGGCGTGGACCGCCACCGGGAATCCGGCCCTATGGGCCTCGTACACCATCCGGGCCAACTCCGCGACGTCCGGCTGCATGGCCCCGGTGGTCAGACTGAGCATGATTTTGACGTGCCCCAGCCGCAGCCATTGGTCGCCGTCACCCCATTTGCAGCCTGGGGCCAGGAACTCCGGCAGGTGTCCGGCCCCGGCCATCATGGTGACCCGGCAGGGCAGCAGCCCCGATGCCTGCAAACCGGCCATGGCTTCCCACCGGTCTGGGTTGTTGTTCACCCCGGCGTCGTGTACCGAAGTGATGCCGTAGCTCAGCAGCATGCGCCCCAGGCGGGCCATTCCCTCGTCGGCCTCCTTTTCGCCACGCAGCCGGCCCAGCCGTTTCCTCAAGAATGGCCCCATCTCCAACAGGAGTCCTGTAGGTTCGCCGGAACTCGCCGCCCGTTCGATAACCCCGTCTACCGGGTCGGGAGTGTCTTGATGAATGCCCGCTATGTGCAGCCCCATGCTGTTCAGCACCGCGGCGTGTCCGCTGCGATGGTCCAGCCGCACCGGATGCTCCGGAGCGGCTATATCCAGGTCCCAACGGTTGGGATGCCGTCCCTCCGCCAGGGCAAGGTCGTCGTAGCCGAAACCCCTGATCCAACTTCCCCCGGACGTCTCGGCGGCCCGTCGTTTAACAACGGCCTGCAACTCCCTGATATTGGAGACCCGGTCCGGCCCGCACGGCATCCCTTGCAATGAGGAAGCCGTGGCAAAGAGATGGCAATGGGCGTCTACAAAACCGGGGACCAGGCTTCTACCCTGGCAGTCGATGACTTGCGCATCCGGCCCCGCCATGCGGGCCGCCTCGGCCCGGCTTCCCACTGCGACTATAGTCTCGCCCTTCACCGCCACCGCTTCCGCCCGCGGCTGCGCTGGTTCCAAGGTGATCACCCTGGCGTTCACCAGCAACAAGCCCGGCTCCGACGCGGTAGAAGTTGCTTGCTCCCGGTGTGTGGGTCTCGTCATGGCCGGTTGCTCAATTCCAGTGGTCTGCACCCAATGGCGCGCCTGTCCGTATCGCGGTCAAGCGCATATAATCCTAGCACAGGCGGCATAGCCGCAATCCCTTTCCCCAAGCGAAGGATACTCCGCTGAATACTCGACGGCGCGCATTTTGGACCGTCTAGTTCCTAAAGACCAAGAGCCTCTCACCGACCCTGCCGCCAGGGTCGGCGTTGGCCAACGCCGCATCACTGCGGCCGCAGTTGCCCTGCTGGTCCTGGCTGGCGTCCTGTTGGTCATGTTGGACTGGCGGGAGGTCCGTGACGTATTGACCCATGCGGACTGGCGCTGGATGCCGCTGGCCTTGGTAATCACCATCGTCTCCTACCTGTGCCTGAGCTACAGCTTCGCCTCCATTAATCAGATTTTTCATATACGAATGGACTGGCGCGGCCTGCTGGTAGTGGGCTTCGTTTCCTCGGCGATGATTGCCGCCGTCGGCGGTCTGGCCGGCCATGCGATCCGCCTGCTGTTGATGGCCCGGCGCGGCCTCGATGCCGGCGATACCCTGGCGCCCTCCCTGTTCCATTCCTACATCGAAAGCCTGGCCTTCTTCGGCCTTATCCCCATCGGCCTTGGATACCTGCTGCTAACTCATCCGCTGTCGCCGGCGACGGCCCTGTGGCTCAGCGTGGGCACCGGCATCCTGGGCTTGGCCTTTGCCGCTACCGCCGTCGTCTTCTTCTACCGGCCGGTCAGGTCCTTTGCCCTGTGGCTGGTCAGGACGGTCTGGCGCTGGGTGACCAGGCGGGACATGGGACCGTCCGTCAAGACCTTCGAAGACACGTTGACCGGCGGCCTGGCCGTATTGCGGGGCCGCCCCCTAGCCCTCGCGTTCCCGGTGGCCCTGGTGGCGGTCGACCGGGTTTCCAGGATAGCCCTTGTCTGGGTCTGTTTCCAAGCCCTGGGCAGCGATGCCGGACTGGGCGTGATCGCCACCGGGTTCGCCGTAGGCGTCGTTGCGGGGGTCATGTCCATGGTCCCCGGCGGCCTGGGAGTCCAGGAGGGCTCCATGGCCGGCACTTATCATTTGCTGGGAGTCCCCCTGGAGGAGGCTGTCTTGGCTTCTGCCCTGTTCCGGGCGGTCTATTACATGGCGCCCTTTGCCGTCAGCTTGGCATTCTACCGGGGAATGCTGCGAACGCGGCCAGGTTCCCAAAATTCTCCGCGGCCGCTGAGGTGAACCTTTTCCGGATTTGGTAATATGACCGGGTTGCGGGGCTTCACCCGCCGGGGGCGCAGCCAAGCTCCCCTAACTACAAGAAAGGAAAGCCGATTCTTCCCATGTGCAAGTTGCTAACCCTCGCTCTCAGCTTGGCCATTGTCTTCTTGATTGTTGCCTGCGACGGCTCCCAGAAAGTCCTGACCATATTGTACTGGCAGGCCCCTTCCACTCCCAACCCATACCTATCCGGTGGATACAAGGACCGGGACGCCGGGGCCATTACGTTGGAACCCCTGGCCAAATACAATCCAGAAGGCGTTCTCGTCCCTGCTCTGGCCGCCGAAATCCCCAGCCTTGAAAACGGCGGCATCTCCCAGGACCTCACCTCCATTACCTGGAAGCTTAAGGACAACCTCAAGTGGTCTGACGGCAGCAGCCTCACCGCCCACGACGTGGCCTTTACCTGGCGTTACTGCACCGACCAAGCCACCGGCTGCACTGCCAGCAGCGCCTTCACCGATGTGACCTCGGTGGAGGCCTTGGACGACTTGACAGTCAGGATTGCGTTCCATGCCCCGACTCCGTATCCCTATACCGCATTCGTCGGGACCGGCGTTCCGGTCCTCAGCAGCGCCCAGTTCGCCGATTGCGTCGGCGCAGCCGCGGCTGGCTGCGATGATGAGAACTACACACCCCTGGGCTCCGGGCCCTATCGCATCGTCGACTTCACGCCCGACCGGCATGCCCGCTACCAACGCAATCCCCACTACTACGGGGAAAAGCCGTATTTTGATGGCGTGGCGCTTATCGGCGGCGGCGATGCCCTGTCTGCTGCCCAGGCCGTCTTGGAGACGGGAGAGGCCGACTACGCCTGGAATCTGCAGATAGACCCACAGACCCTCTCCAACATGGAGGCCAAGGGCAATGGCAAGGTCGTGTCGGCCTTCTCCAGCTCGGTAGAACGCATCGTCCTGAACCAGACCAACGCCGATCCCTCCCTGGGCGACAACCGGTCCGAGTACTTGGACGGCGCCAATCCGCACCCGCTCCTGACCTTCACCCCCATCGCCCGGGCCATGTCCATGGCCATAGAACGCTCCCTCATCGCACAGCGGCTCTACGGCTTTGCCGGCGAACCCGCCTGCAATCTCATCGTAGGGCCGCCGGACTACGTTTCCGCCGCCAACGACGGCTGCCTGGCCCAGGACATAGAAGGGGCCAACAAGCTCCTGGACGACAACGGCGTCCTGGATACCGACGGCGACGGCGTTCGCGAATACAAAGGCGTCCCACTCAGGTTGACCTACCAGACCTCCACCAACGACGTGCGCCAGAAGACCCAAGAGTTGATACAGGGATGGTGGCGGGAAATTGGCATCGAGGCCGAGCTTGTGCATCACGACGCCGCCGTTTTCTTTGGCGGCGACCCCGTGGCTGACAAGGAGCAGGTCTATGGCCGCTTCTTCGCCGACGTCCAGATGTATACCACCGGCCCCGACATCGACCCCCAGCAATACCTCTTTGGCTTGACCTGCGTCGAGATAGCGGACCGCGGCAATAACTGGAGCGGCAGCAACATCGCCCGGTCTTGCAACCCCGACTTCGACGAGTTGGCCGAAGAACTGTCCCACACTCCCATCGGCGCTGAGCGCGCCGCCCTGGTCAAACGGATGAACGACATCCTGGTCCAGAGCTACTACGAAATTCCCCTGGTCAACCGGGGCAGCGTTTCGGCCCACTCGAACACCCTGCAAGGCTTCCGGATCAACGGCTGGGACAGCGAGATGTGGAACATCGCCGAGTGGCGGCGGTGAATGACGGCCTCCCGCCGGTATCAATTGACGCACTAATTCCCCGGCGGCCCGCTGTCGCTAAGCCGCTGAGTGGGGCCTGACAATCTTTACAGGAACTGGGAGGGAAAGTATATTGGGTCACGGTAAATCTCCTTTGGCTGGCCAATTGAACCGGGTCGATACAGTCTACCCAGGCAGCGAGCTTGGTATGAACGGTCCGGCTGAAGGGGAACGGAATTTGCATAGGGGGTGACGCAATGCCCATGGTGAATCGTTTGGTGGCGGCTTATCTGGTGTTGCTGGCGGTGGCGGTGGCGGTCAATTTCATCGTTACTCCGTGGTACCACCCGGGCGGCGACGAGCCGTTTGAAGTGTGGGAGATTCTTGACTACTTTATGGCAGTCGGGATGGTGTTGGCCCTGGGCTACAGTTACTTGGAGAAGCGGCGCGTCGATGCGGACTCTTCGGCGGACGTAAAGAGTTACCTGGGTGCCAACGCGGCGTTCTATGGGACCGTCGCCGTTTTTCTCCTGTTCTTCTGGAATTGGTTCAGTTTTCTATCCGGCGAGGTTCGGGGTAACGACAACGTAGCCGACGGACAATTTTGGGCTGTTATAGACACCCTGATGCCCATCGTATTGGGTGTCGTCGGCTGCCGGCTGTGGCGCAACTCTGACGCATAGTCTGGACTCCGGCGCCAGCGCTCGCCACAAGAGTAGCTAACCTGAATTGACGGGAGCCGGACTTTCCGCGGGCGGGTGTCGGCATACTCTCGCTGCCCGGCTTCCGATGATGATTGGGGGAGTTCATGGATTTGTCGTCCCGCACTCGCGCCCTTGCTTTCGGACTTTTGCTGGTCGTTGCCCTGGCCGCCCTGGCTTGCGGCAATGGCGATAGCAAGCGGGAGGCCCCATTCAGGATCGGGGTGATGGAGTCGCTGACTGGCCCCGGCGAGACCTATGGCGCCGTAGCCAATCACGCCAAGCTGATGGCCGCGGACGAGATTAACGCGGCCGGAGGCGTCAACGGCCGTATGCTGGAGCTTGTCGTCGAGGACTCCGGATGCACTGCCAAGGACGCGGTCGCCGCCTATAACAAGCTGACCGAGGTTGACGGCGTCAAGATAATCCTGGGCACCTCCTGCAGCAGCGCCATGCTGGGCGCAGCTCCTCTGGCGGAGGCCGATGGCGTAATCCTGTTCTCCGGCCTGGCCAGCAACCCCGACATCGCCAAGGCCGGAGACTATATCTTCCGCACCCAGATTAGCGATTTACAAGTAGGCATCGACACCGGGAACCTGTTGTGGGCAGACGGAGTCCGCGCACTGGCCACCATCAGCGAGCAGACCGATTACGCCCAGGGAATCAGGCGCACCACGGTCGCCCAGTTTGAGGAACGCGGCGGCAGGATAGTGGCCGAGGAGCGTTACCCTTCTGATGTCGCCGACTTCAGGCCCCAATTGACCAAGCTGTTCGCCGCGGACCCGGATGCCTTGCACCTGGCGCCCCAGTCCGAATTTACCGCGGGCACAATCATCAAGCAGGCCCGGGAACTGGGTTATGAAGGCCCATCTACGGTGAGACAGTCTCGGTGGGCACCACCGCCTTGGACATCGCTGGCGATGCGGCCGCTGGCATGAAGGCCTTTACCAACGCCCTCGACCTGGATATCCCCAAGGCCCGGGAGGTCCTGGCCAACTTCAGGGACCGTTACGACTACGTCACCTTGCCCTGGCACCTGGGCTCCGCCTACGACGATGTCTACATCGCCGCCGAGTGCCTCAGCCGGACCAACGACGATCAGGACGCCGACGGCTTCCGCGACTGCATGTATGAAATCACTTGGAGCGGCGCCATCGGCAACGACTACAGCTTCGACTCCGACGGCGAAGTCGTGGGCCTCCACCGGGTAGCTGTGGAGGTGTTGCCCGTATCCCAGCGCACCGAGGACAGAACGTACCGGATGCTGGGACCGGCCCCCCAGGAGTAGAATTCCGCTCTACTTCCACCACACCCTCCGGCTACAGCCGGTAGTCCCTCCGCCCCCGCCAAGTTCCGGGGCGCAGGATATAGCCCTCCGACCCTACTCGGCTATTTGGGATAGCTGCTCTATGATTGTCCCGATGCTGGCCCGGTCGCCTATGGATCTGCCGACCTTTTTCCACCTTGATGACCCCGTCCTGGTCCACGATGAACGTTGCGGGAGCAGCGAGGCCGTCTCCCAGCCGATTGTACACGTTGTAAGCCTGCGGAGTTTCAGTAGACGGGTCGTACAGGATAGGGAAGGGGATGCCCAGTTCCTCGACGACCTTCGAAGCGCCGCTCAGGTCGTCGACACTGATGGCCAGTACCTCTGCGTCCAGTTCCTGGATTTCCTCGTAACGTTCCGACAGCCCGACGAGCTGCTGGCGGCAGTAGGTTCACCAGAACGCCCGGTAGAACACCACCGCCAGGCTCTTCTCTCCCCTGTAGGACTCCATAGATACATCCGGCCACTGCGGCTGACGGCAGGGTAAACGCCGGGGCCAGGTTGCCCACGGCATATCCGACTTCTGGGGCTGGTTCAATGGGTGTAGGAGTGGGCTCAGGGGTCGGAGTAGGCTGCTGCGCCGGTACGGTAGCGGTGGGTGTAGGAGTAGGCTCAGTGGTTGGCGTGGGCTGCTGCGTCTGGTACGGCAACGGTGGGCGTAGGAGTCGGCCCAGTGGATTGGCGTGGGCTGCTGCGTTGGCTTCGCAATGGTGGGTATCAGGAGTAGGCTCAGGGGTCTGGCGTGGGCTGTTGCCCCGGAACCGCATCCGCCGGTTCCGGGGTCTGTTGCGTCTCGGTGGTTGGGGTTTCATCCCCAGCCGATGCAGGCTGTTGCTCTGCAGTATCTTCTGTGGGAGGGACGGCAACTGTCGTCGGTGCCGCCGTTGGAGCGACTGGAACGGTGGAAGCCGCCTCGCCGCAGGCGACCCCAAAGCCCAAGACCATCATCCCCGCCAACAAGATTCTCAGCATGACCCTGCGATTATATTCCAGAATACCGGCCCGGTAGCAACCGCCCCGGACTTTCCCCCAAGTAGTACAATGATTGGCCCATGAACAGTTTCCACATGCTGGCCCTGCTTATCGCCGCTCTGCTCCTCGCCGCCGCCTGCGCCAGCGGCAGCCCCACGCCGAGCGGTACATCGGGGTCACGGTACAGACTGCCAAGGCCCAACCCACCGTTATGCTAAACTTACCCCCGACCCCCGACGCTGCGACAAGCCTTGCCCGGCAACGCTCCGCCGCCATTGCCGTCCCGGTGACAAAGTACGAATCCCCTTCCTCCATGCCATAGACCAATGCGCACTGCAATGAACCGGACCGTACACTTGGCCCAGCGGCTGGTTGGCGCCCGCTGGTTCGAACACTTCATAATTGCCGTCATCCTGGCCAACGCCGTCATGCTGGGGTTGGGCACCTGGTCCTTGGTGGACCGCGACTACGGCGACTGGTTGGAACTGGGATACCAGGCGGCCCTTGGCGTGTTCATCGTCGAAGCGTTGCTGAAGATGCTGGCCCTGGCCCCCCGGCCTCACCGGTATTTCCAGGACGGATGGAACGTCTTCGACTTCCTGGTGATAGCCTTGGCCCTCGTTCCCGCCGCCGGCCAGTTGGCCATGGTTGCCCGTCTGGCCCGGCTCTTGCGGGTGCTGCGGCTGATTACGGCGATAAGAGACCTGCGGCTGATCGTCGCAGCCTTGGTCCGGTCTATCCCCAGCGCAGGCCACGTAATCCTGCTGATGGGCATCGTGGTCTACATCTACGCCATCCTGGGCTATTACTTCTTCCACGAGCACGACCCCGATCACTGGCGCAGCCTCGGCATATCCGTCCTGACCCTGTTCAACATCATAACCTTGGAAGGCTGGGTCGAGGTGATGTACACCGCCATGGAGCTCCACTCCCTGGCCTGGATTTACTTCGTGAGCTTCGTGGTGATGGGGACCTTTGTGGTGATAAACTTGTTTATCGCCATAATCATAAATAACCTGGACGAGGTCAAGAAGGAGCGGCTCCGGGAGTTGGAGGGGCCGGTCTCCAGGGAAGAGCTTCTACAGGAGATTCGCGCCACCCAGTCCGCGCTCCAGCGTTTGGAACAGCGGCTGGACGACGACTCCAAAAGCCAGACCTGACTCCCCGTACTACGGGAGAAAACCTTTGCTTTGCCTACCCGGAAAGCCCGTCTCAGGTCATTCCTGGGTCGCTTGCCCGTCATACCGGCCCTGCCGTTCCTAGCATCCCTGGACCGCCCGTCACGCCGTCGCACTTTCCGGCCACCGAGCCGGAATCCAGCGGGAGGCCGGACTACCACCGTCATTCCGAGCGTAGCCGAGGAATCTAAAAACCCCGGCCTCCAAACCGGGAATATTGCCGCGCAGCCCGTCACGCCCGCCATCCCCTTTCCCCATCATTCCGGTCTCCGAAGCCGGGGAATCCAGCGACCGGTCGCCCCATAGCGCGCCCCGCAAGGCCTCATATAGCTAGCGCCCCCTCAGGTTTAGCCTGAGGGGGCGCTGACGGTGCTGGGTTAAGGGCCAGTCCTGACTGCCCTTTGTGTGCCGGTTCTTATGAAATCGGCACTTGCAGCGTGTCAAGCTCCGAGGCATAGGCCGGGTGGGTTATGTCCCCGCCCAACGGGTCTGTGCCGTGGCCTGTAGCCGTGAAGTCTGCCGCTGTGGCGTCGCCTGCCAGGACCACGCCGGGTCCCTGCAGCGATACCGTTACCAACCGCCATTCCCAGGTCTCCCCTGGGCTCAGCACCCCGTCGTCCCCGGCGTCGTCGCCGATAAACTCCTTCGAGTCTTTCCTGAGGGTGGAAACGTGGGTGCCCGACGCTACAACGTCAACATATACGTTGCTGAGAGGGGAGTCGCCGGTGTTGGTCTCGGTGATGTTCAAGACGTGCACCACTACCCTGAACGACATGGATTCTACCTCTGACACGTCAACGACGCTGTTGGGGTAGATTACATCGACGTTTATCGTGTCATCGTCCGTCACCGGGCCGCCGTCGGGGGCTATGCCGCTTACCGTCATAGTTATTTCCGTGTTTTCGGTCAGTTTCCCTGAGGTGCAGAAGTGGATGGTTGACTGTCCTGCAGCCAGGGTTCCCAATGTCACGGAGCAAGCCGCAGAATCGGGAGCGGATATCCCCACGCCGGTTATCTCGGCATCGCCGTGATTGCTGACCGTTATCGTAAAGTTGACGGTTTCATCAGCCCGAATGGTATGTTCCCTCGGGGTTATCTCTATCCCCAGGACCGCCTCGAAGACCACAACCTCCGCATCGGCCATATCGGTCACCGTCGTTCCTACTTCCGACACCGTGCCGGTGGCCGTAGCCGTAACCATCGTTGTCCCAAGTTCGAGAGTGCTGGAGCAAGTATATGAATATGTATCCGTGCCTGCCTCGTTGCCCCTCGGACCCATGGAGCCGATGGTCTGGTCGCAGCCCTCCGCATTGGGTACGGCGACTGCCACTTCCACTATGTCAGTGGTATTGGGGTTCGTAACCGTGACTTCGAAGTTCGCCGGCTCTCCAATCCGCACCTTTTGCGAGCTTGGCGTTATTTCGACTTCTATGGCTACGGGTTCTACCGATATGGACGCGGTGGCGGTGGCTGTGACCGACTCTTGGCCCGCTGGCACCCCGCCGGTTACAGCCGCCGTCGCGGTGACCACGTTGTCGGCTTCTTGGGCAGGGGACATCTCGCACTCAAAGCTGTGGACGCCGCCTACCTCCAACGTGTCGAGAGCCGCAACACAAGTGGTGTCCAGGGAATCTGAAACCTGGACGTTGGACAGTTGGAATCCGCCGGTGTTGGTAACGGTGATACGGAAGTCGGCGTCGCCGCCCTCGAAAATCGTCTGCTCGGCGGGGGTGACTGCTACCGTGATGGAAGGCGCCATCAGATCGATTTTCTTTTCCGAGGCTCCTGATGCCGTCGACTCCTTGGGACCGCTGTGGGACACGCCGCCTTCATAAGAAGCGCTGACGACTAATTCCCCGTTGACTGCGTCGGCCTGATCTACGATGTACCTCACCGCGGGAGCGGAGTAGACATTGCCGGAACTTACCAACGGAATTACGGTCGCGGTGTCGCCTCCGGCAACCCCGTGGGCCTCGCCGTCGGGCGTCGTTATCGTGAGGGTGCCCCCGGCGAAGTTACAAGCTGTATCTCCCTCGGGGACCTCGGCTACTGACAAGATCGATTGGAAATTGACCACCATGCCGTGGGACACTTCGATTACGTCGGTTCCGTTCGCATCGACGGTCCTTATTCCCACGCTGCTGAGGGAAATGTTACATCCGTCAGGGTCTTGGTGGCCAAATACAAGTTGGCCCTGGAACAACAAGATAGCCATGACGGCCGCGGTTATCGCCGTGAATATTGCCAGTGGCACCACCCTGCTTTGAGTCAACTGCATCATCTGACCACCTGTTAGCATTAAGATATTCGGGTTCCTGCTAAAGCCCAGCGTAGAATAATACAAGATGCACCAAATAGCAAGGCGCTTTTCAAAGTTCGGCCGGCTAGGTGCATCAGGCGCTTCTTGTCAATACATCCGGGAATGACGGTAGACATAATATACGCAAGGGCATCAAATAGCAACCCATTCTGAGTGGGTTTTTGCCGGATTGTCAATCGGTAATCTCTAGCCGTTGCCCGGTGACCCGGCGATGCGCCTCCAAATATCGTTCCGATGTTTTGGCCACGATATCGCCCGGCAATTCCGGCGCCGGCGGCTCCCGGTCCCAGTCCTGGCCCACCAGCCAGTCTCGCACGAACTGTTTGTCGAAGTTGGGCTGCGATTGGCCCACCTGGTACCCTTCCAGGTCCCAGAATCGGCTGGAATCGGGAGTAAGCAACTCGTCGATGAGAATCAACTCCCCGTCCAGCAGCCCGAACTCCATCTTGGTGTCGGCCAATATAATCCCCTTCTCCAGGGTGTAGTCCTTGGCGAACTGGTACACCGCCTTGCTCACGTCGGCCAGCCGCTGCGCCATGTCCTCTCCGACCATGTCCACCACCTCTTGGGCCGACATGTTCTCGTCGTGGCCCACCTCGGCCTTGGTTGTGGGCGTGAACAGGGGCTCCGGGAATGCCTCGCCTTCCTTTAACCCCGCCGGCATGGGCTGGCCGGAGACGGTGCCCTCCTTCCGGTACTCCGACCACGCCGACCCGGTGATATACCCGCGTACGATGCACTCGATGTCTATCCGCTCCGCTTCCTTTACTACCATGGCCTGTTGGGCCACTTCGCTGGGTACGTCGGCCAGCGACGGGCTGGCCTCTATCAGCGGCGCCGCCTCCGGCGAGTCGGCCAGGGCAATCAAGTGGTTGCCCACCAGGTGGCTGGTCTGGTCAAACCAGAACGCCGACATCCGGTTTAATACCAGGCCCTTTTGGGGAATGCCGGTGGGGAGCACCACGTCGAAGGCCGAAATTCGGTCGGTTGCCACCATCAGCAGCCGTCCGGTGTCTAAGCGATATGTATCCCGCACTTTGCCCCGGTTAATCTTGCCGGGTAGGTTGGTCTCAGTGAACACGAGGTTGTCCTCTCAAGATTGATTGGGTTCTGGGGCGAAACCCCGGTGACTCGGCACACAGTATAAACCATGCCCGGCGGAGTATGGCAACGTCCCAAGATCCCCGCGGGTTTCCCTCCGGCCCATTGACGGCAACGATTGCTGGCGCCTCCCCCCTTATTTTCAAGCCCTCCGCTGCCCGGATTACCACCCTTGGGGTCTTTGCGCCGCCGCTTTGGTAAGATGACTAGACCAAAGACCCGCCAATTCTTCCCCTGACCGGCCAAAGTGAGCCTACTATGTATGCCCGCGTAACCTTCGCCCAAGCCCAACCCGGTGAGTTGCAGAAAACTATCGGTCTGCTCCGGGACACCTTGTACCCCGCTTTCAAAGAAATGGAGGGTTTTCAAGGGGCTTACTTGCTCACCAATCCCGGCGAAGAAAAGGTCTGCGGAATCACCTTGTGGGAATCCGAAGACAGCATACCCCGCGTTACCCAAACTGCTGTAGAGGACGGCGGCCATGCTACCCGGCGGTTCTTTGAAGCCCCGCCCTTGGAACAACTGGCCACCATTCCATTGGCCGGCCAGCCCGGCCGCGAAATTTACCAGGTCGCGGCCCGGCTTTCTTCGCCCGGGCCGTTGACTGCGACCCCGCGCCAGGGTGCTGACGGCCCAGGTGATGCCCGGCGCGATGGACCGGGTCTACGAAATCGCTCGCGACCTGGCCCAGGACGCAATCGGTCGGCAACCGGGGTTCCGGTATTCCTTGGCCCTCACCCAACTCGACAATGGCGCTTTCCTGGCCGTCACACTCTGGGAGAGTGAGGCCCACGCGGTGGACTGGGAGACAGGCTGCAAGTACCGGCGGCAGATTACCAAGATGACGCCTCTGCTGGACGGCTCCCCCAGGATGGACTGCTACGACGTCAGCGTCTGCATTTGAGCCCTTTCGAGAGACCCGACCCCGTAGCCGGGGTCGGGTCCCTCTGCTTGGTAGCCCTCCCGCAATGACACCCATAGTCTCCGCCGGAAAATTGACGGGCGTTGGCCTCGGCAGTGTCACGAGGCCGTTGACGGTCCCACGCCCCCGTGGGTAAACTGGTATTGACCCGTGGGTAAACTGGTATTGAGCGGTAGGCGAACACCCCGCCGAACGCCGCCCCGGCAAGTGGCAGGCCATGCCCCTCGTTGGCATTTGCTCCGATGCGGCGACCGCGGGGATTGGGAATGTCCCAAAATGTCCCAGGATGTCCCAGGGAGCGAAAAAACCGCCGTCGGTCGCAGTCTTTTGACCCCCTCCCGGCGTCCCTTGTAGATCTGTCGGCATGACTGTTCGCCAATCTGGAGCCTGCGCGTCACGCCTCGTGACTGCCGCCAACGTGCCCAAAGTATTGACTTGGGCCGTGCTCAGCGCAATAATTGAGGTGCGGCAGTAGCCCCCTTGAAGCGGGGCTAAGAGTGCTTCTCTACCGCAAAACCAAGGAGGCCTGAATACTATGCCTGATCGCAGAATAATCTCATCTGACAACCACGTCATTGAGCCCGTCGACCTGTGGACCAGCAGGGTCGAACCCAAGTACGCCTGGCGCGCCCCCCACGTTGAAAACCTCGGTGAGCAGGGGGACTTTTGGGTCTGTGACGGCCGGAAAATCATCGGCGTCACCGGTGGGTCCGACAAGGTCGGAGTCAGGTTCGAAGACCCCGACGCCATGCACACCATATCCAAGACCGAAAACGTGCGCCCCGGCGGCTATGACCCCGACGAGCACGTCAAGGACCTGGACATCGACGGCATGGACATCAGCATTCTCTATCCCACCGTGGGGTTCATGCTCTACGGGCTGCCCGACGGCGAGTTGCTGGACTCCCTTTGCCGGAGCTACAACGACTGGGTGGGAGAGTTTTGCAGCGCCCATCCCAAGAGGCTAAAGGGCATAGCCATGTTCAACGTCGACGACGTGGGCATTGGAATCAAAGAACTGGAACGGGCCCACAAGATGGGCTTCATCGGGGCCATGCTGGCCGTCTATCCCCGTGAGGGGCACTTCTACAACCAGCCCAAGTACGACGACCTGTGGGCCGCCTCAGTGGACATGGGAATGCCCCTGAGCCTCCACATCGGCGGCAACCGCTACAGCCCGGTCCAGGAACTGGCCGACCCCGACATCGAGAGGCCTGCCTTCATCTGCAACGCCGACTACTGGCCTCGCATGTCTATCTGCGACATGATTTTCGCCGGCGTGTTCGAACGATTCCCCAAGCTCCAGGTAGGCTCGGTGGAACATGAACTGGGCTGGGTGCCTTTCTTCCTCGACCGCATGGACTACACCTACAGCCAAAGGGGCAACATGGTGGGCAAGGGCAACTTCAAAGACGGCGTCCTGCCCAGCGACTTCTTCCGCAGCAACTGCTTCCTTGGCTTCCAGGAAGACGGCGAGGGCGTCAGGCAGCGACACGTCATCGGCGTGGACACCCTTCAGTGGGGCGCCGACTATCCTCACTCCGAGGGGACCTTCCCCAGGAGCCGCGAGATCGTCGAGGGAATCCTGGCGGAGTGCTCCGAAGACGAAAAGAACAAGATCGTCGGCGGCAACGCCGCAAGGATTTACAACCTCTAGAGCCCCTAACAGCCCTTCCGGGTAGCCCGGAAGGGTAAGCCCGGCGCAAGAAACCGGCCCATCGATGGTACTAGCCAATTCGATGGGCCGGTTATTTTTCGCCTCTGGAGCTTCTGTCTGGAGGCCCGGCGGCAGGACCCGCCTCAGCCGTACCGGTTGATTGGCGGATCGGCCACCATCCCCCGCTGGTCCTCGGGAATCCTGAGATAGGCCTTGCCCGCCTCGAACACCGCCGCCCTGTACCCTGCCAGCGCATCGGCCAGCTCCTGAGCGCTGGGCCAAGACCCGCCGTTGATCCTCAGGTCCTGGCCGGCCCCGAACTGCACCCCCAAGTCTGTCACGCTTACCTGCCGCCACTCCCTCTGTAGCTTGGTCGCCGCATCGCTGATCACGTCCACGTAGACCATGGCCTTCCGCCGTGCTTCTCCCGCTTCGCGATAGGCCTTCAGATAGTCGGATACAGGGTCATTCGACATTGCTTGCACTTAAGTACTTCGGGGTTGGAGCGGGCGATGGGACTCGAACCCACGACCATTTGCTTGGGAAGCAAACACTCTACCACTGAGTTACGCCCGCTCTACGGCAGCCGTGGGTGACGCCTGCGGTGAGTAAGTATATCAAAGCCTCATGAGGCCCGGAAGTGCTGCCCGCCGTCGTTTGAACGCTCGGCCCGAGGACGCCGGACTTTGCCTGCGGGCCTGCTTGGACGAGTTACCGGCCCGCTAGGGCGCGGATTTCCTCCACCGCCTTGGGCAAGTCCTCGTTGATTATCACCGGCCGCCCGTGTATGCCGGCCAATGCCAGGATCCCGTCCTGCAGCTTGACCAAGCGGGCCAGCTGATCGTCCGAAAGCCTGCGGCGGGAATGATTGGGGCTGAGCACCCGCCGCTTCAGTGCTTCTCTGTCCGGCACGTCCAAAACGCAGAGGAGCGACGCCTCCAGGGCTTTGGGCTCCAGCACTCCCGGCAAGAAGTGGCTTCCCTCCAGCACCATCCCTATCCCTTCCCGGTGCGCCCTGCCGATGCACGCCTCGATTGACGGTTTCAGCAGCATCGACTGGCGGACTGCCCCCTGCAGCAATGGGCCGTGCTCCGCGACTCCGGGCGCAGTCGACGGAGCGGCGCCGTCCAAGTCCTGGTATGCGTCGTAGCTGTGGCGCTTCAGGATTCGCGCGTCCGCCTCCGGCAGCAGATGGGATATCGAAGCCCTGATGAACCCTGTGCTCAGGTGATGCGAAAGCCCCAACTCGTTCATCAACAAGTTGGCAATCGTCGTTTTACCGGTGCCCGGCGCACCGCCCAGCAGGATGACCATGGGCCCATCTCGGCCCATCGAAGCCGGGGATGCTGCTACCAACGGAAGGCTCTCCTTCTGAGGTGCATCAGTTTGCCATCCCTTCGAGCGCCAGGCGTCAAGCCATAGGCGGTATGGGTCACGATTCTCGGCTCGTGGCTCCGCTTCAGCAGACGCCTCAGCCGCAATCCGGTGGGAGTGTAAGCGGGCTGGTTTAGAGTGTCAACTTTGTTGACGCAGGATATACCCGAATCTATAATGACGCCAACCGGCGGCCCCGCCAGGGCTGCCCCATTCTCCAAGCGAGTTTTATATGCCCGAACATGACGTACTGGTAGTTGGCGGCGGTTTTTCCGGCATGCGGGCCGCCATCGCAGCCAAGGCCGCCGGCGTAGACGCAGCCCTGGTTTCCAAGGTGTATCCCCTGCGAAGCCACTCTTCAGGCGCCCACAGCGGCATCAACGCCGCCCTGTCCGACGGGGACTCGTGGCAGGCCCACGCCGAAGACACGGTCAAAGCAGGAGACTACCTCAACGATCAGGACGCAGTGGAGGTCCTCTGTAAAGAGGGCATAGACGATGTCATCCAACTGGAGCATTTCGGCGCCATCTTCAGCCGCGACGGCCAGGGTAAAATCGACGTCATGTCTTTCCCGGGCTCGTCCAAGGCCCGCACTTGCTACGTCGGCGACTCCGCCGGCCACATCATCCTCCAGGTGCTCTACGAGCAGCTTCTGAAGCACCGGATACAGACCTACAACGAATGGTTCGTCACGTCTCTGCTCGTGGATGACGGGACCTGCCGGGGAGTTATGGCCCAGGACCTGGCCTCAGGCGCCCTTGTGCCGCTGTACGCCAAGGCCGTTATTCTGGCCGGCGGCGGCATTGGCCGCATGTACCAGCCCAGCACCTCCGCTTTTGGCGCTACCGCTGACGCCGCAGCCCTGGCCTACCGAGCGGGAGCGCCGTTAATGGACATGGAAATGGTCCAATACCATCCAACCACCCTGCAGAGCAAGGGCTTGGTGGTGACCGAGGCGGCCCGGGGCCACGGGGCCCGCCTGGTCAATAGCGCCGGCGAAGCCTTTATGTCCTCTCTTGCCCCCGAAACCGGGGACATGGCGCCCCGCGACCTGTGCAGTCGGGCAATCGCCGCTGAGATCGAAGCTGGTCGAGGCGAGCAGGGTTGTGTGTTCCTGGACTTCCAGCATTTGGACGGCGCCCTCATAGACGACCTGCTGCCCGAGACCCAGCTTCTGGTTAAGTCCATGACCGGCGTAAACCTGCAAAAGCAATTGGTCCCGGTCAGGCCGGCCATGCACCGGCCCATTGGCGGAATCCAGGTGGACCTCCAGGGAGCGGTTCCTGCCGTGGCTGGGCTGTTCGCCGCCGGCGAATGCGCCTGCCCCGGTGTCAACGGCGCCAACCGCCTGGGAGGCAACACGCTGCTGGAGTCCGCCGTTTTCGGCCGGCGCGCGGGTGAAGCCGCCGCGGCCCATGCCAAGTCAGCTTCCGCAAACCGCAGCCCCGGGTCCCTGGCAGGCGACGAGGAGAAGCGCCTCCAAGACTTGGGAGCCAGGACCGGCGGCGAAGATTCCATCGGCTCCGTGCGCGGCGAACTCGCTGCCGCGATGCATGAGAAAGTGGGACTGAGCCGCGACGGCGCCGGGCTGCAGCAGGCGTTGGACAAGATCAACCAGTTGAAAGACCGTTACCAGCGGGTGTCCATAGCCGCAACCGGCGGCCCGTACAATCCGTCACTGTCCGCTCTGCTGGAACTGGGCAATATGCTGGACACGGCCCAGGTCATCGCGGCCAGCGTCCTGGCCCGGCAAGAAAGCCGCGGGGCCCATTACCGCACCGATTTCCCCGAGCGCGACGACGACAATTGGCTCCAGCACACTTTAGCCACTTGCTCGCCGGAAGGGCCGGCCTTGGCCTACAAGCCGGTGACAATCACTCAATGGCAGCCCCAAAGGAGGGCCTACTGATGGAATTCAACGTCAAGGTGCGCCGTCACGACCCATCCGCCAACGGCAAAAGCCCCACCCAGACCTACACCATAGACATAGAGGAAGATGCCACCGTCCTGGATGCCCTCATGCGCATCCGGGAAGAGCAGGACAGCACCTTGGCTTTCCGGGGCTCCTGCCGCAGCGGTTTCTGCGGCGACTGTTCCATGCGCCTTGGCGGCAAGAACAAAATCGCCTGCCGCACCACCATGGCCCAGGTGGTCAAGGGCGACGAAGTCACCGTCGACCCCATCCGGATGATTAAGGTCGCCAAGGACATGATGTTCGACGTAGAAGACATGGTCTACGCAAAGTACGAGGCCGTCGAACCCTGGGTCGAACCCGCCCAGCCATTGCCGGAGCGAGAGCACAAGGTCTCCAACGAGGTCATCAAGGACCTGCGCAAGGTCATGAGTTGCACCATGTGCTGGCTGTGCGACGAGGGGTGCACCACCATGTTGGTGGACCGCAAGTTCCTGGGCCCGGCCGCCCTGACCAAAGCCTACCGCGTCGTAGCCGACCCCCGCGACAGCCGGACCAACGAAAGGCTGCATAACCTCAGCGACGCCAAGGGGGTCTGGGACTGCTGCCACTGCTTCGAGGCCACCGAGCACTGCCCCAAGGGCATCGACCCCACCGAGCGCATTTTCGCCATCCGGGACCGGGCCATGAAAGTAGGGGCCGGCAACTACCGGGTGAGAGGCCACTACAAGAGCTTCATGGCCTCGGTCAAGAAGGCCGGTTGGGTGGATGAGACCCGCCTGGCCATCGATACCGAAGGGGGATTCACCCACTTCCTGGCCCAAATAAAGCAAATTCCCCTGGGGCTGAAGGCCCTCAAGCGAGGCAAGATGCCCAGGCCCTATTTCCTGCACCCCAAGAGGCCCGGCGCCGACAAAATCAAGAATATCTTCCGAAAGGTGGAGGCCAAGAAGTAGTGGAGGCCAAGAAGTAATGGCTTACGCGTTCTATCCCGGCTGCGTTTCCAAAGGCGGCTGTCCCGAGTTGTACCCGGCGGCGGTAAAAGTTTGCGCCAAGCTGGATATTGAACTGGCCGAGCTTACCGACGTGGGCTGCAGCGGCGCAGGCTGCCTCCCTCAAGAAGTTTCCGACCCCATCAATGCCCGAACCCTGGCCAAGGTCGAGCAGATGGGCATGACCATGATGACCATCTGCAGCACCTGCCAGGGCGTCTTCACCCAGGCCAACCACCGCCTCAAGTCCAACCCCGAATACCGGGAGCAGATCAACCGCGACCACTTGGCCGCCGAGGGGCTGGAGTACAAGGGCACCGTAGACGTCAAGCACTTCGTCTGGGTGTTGGACGAAGAGTACGGCCTGGACAATCTCAAGGAGTTGATAGTCCAGCCGTTGACCGGACTGCAAATAGCCCCGTTCTATGGCTGCTACCTGCGCCGCCCTCCGGAATTGATGGTCCCCAAGGGCTGGGAGCGGCGCAAGACGGTCCTGGAAACCACCATAGAGACCTTGGGCGGTGAGGTGACCAAGATCTCCGGCAAGGGCAAATGCTGCGGATTCCCCATCTTCTCCGCCAGCGAGGAGAACGCCCTGGAGATGTGCGGCACCCATACCCTTGAAGCCCGGGAAAAGGGCGCTGACTGCATGGTCACCCCATGCCCGCTGTGCCACCTGGAGTTGGACGGCAAGCAGTCCGACGCCGAGCGGCACAAGCAGGCCAAAATCGACATGCCAATCCTCCACCTGCCCCAGTTGGTGGGGCTGGCCCTGGGTTTCTCTCCCAGGGAGATGAACCTGCACCGGCACATCGTTTCCACCGACGACGTGGTCAAGAAGCTGGAGTCGGTCAGGACCTAAGCGCTTAGCGTCGCTCTACTCCTCCGGTTAGGCTTCAGTAATGGCCTTCCCCAGCCATGTCTTGACCGCCCTCGCCGGCCTCCCCGGCATCCGCCGCGGTGTCCACTGGCTGTGGAACGAGGGGCCGGACGGGCAAACGATCCCCAACTACCGTTGGGTGGTCATAGTCCTGTGGAACGCCTGCTCCATCGCCGGCTGGATGCTCCCTTCCACCATGGGGCTTCTGCTCCCGTCCATCAGCGAAGACCTGGACCTGTCGCGGAGTCAAGAGGGCCTTTTGAACTCCGCCGCCTTCTGGGGCAGTATGGGTTTGGGCATCCCCATGGCTTGGTGGTTCTCCAAGTACCCCGTGAAGCTTGTCACCACCGCAACCCTGGCCTTGGGCGCGGGGTTCTTCTTTCTTCAGGGTTGGGCGCCGGTCTTCGTCGTGCTACTGGTCGGCCGTCTACTATTCGGTATCACACGGCTGGCCGCCGACCCCGCCCGGGCCATATTGACCAAGCAGTGGTTCGCCGACCGGGAGATAATCCTGTCCCAAAGCGTTGGCAATGCCCAATTTGGCTTGATAGTAGGTGGCGGGTTCCTGTTTACCCCCATAGTTCTAGCCGCCCTGGGAGACAACTGGCGGATGACCCTGAACCTCTACGGGGTCTTCTTTGTTTTCTTGACCCTGCTTTGGTGGTCGTTGGGAAGGGAGCGGGCAACACCGGAGCGTCGCAGGCCGGAAGCACCCCCACGCGAGATAGGTGTCCTGCTTGGCGCAATGAGGCACCGCGATCTGTGGCTGTCCGGACTGGGTTTCTTTGGTGTTGCCACTGCCATGGGGGCGTTCCTCGGCTTCTTTCCCACATTGATGCTGGATTCCTACGGCGTGTCCGAACAGCGGTCAGGAGAGGTGCTGGCCCTGTCCACCTTCATTGGGGGAGTAGCGGGCCTTGGAATAGGCTACGCCGTTTTCATCGCGGGCAACCGCAATGCCCTGCTCGCGTTGGTCGGCATTCTCATGGCCGGCAGCTACGCGGGGATGACCCTGACGGGCTCGCTGCCCCTATTGTTGGTCCTCGCGCTGGTTAACGGGGTTAGCTGGGGCTTCTGGCCCGTTCTCTCCACGGTACCCTATCTGCTTCCGGGAATACGGCCCCGGGAAGCCGCGGTGGCGAGCACCATGACTATGACCGCGACCTCCGGGGGCATGGTGCTGGGGCCGTTGATCGTCGGGTTCATTGATGACGCGGTGGGCAATCTGCAGGCGATCCTATTGGCCATGAGCATGACCCCCCTCGCCCTCACCGTTGTGGGACTTATGCTTCGAAACGATTCCAGTAGCTCAGGACGGGCCAGAATCTAAATTGACAGGCATCCCCAGTTCTGATACCGTTCCCGTTCAAGTGGCGTACTCCATAACGCCTTAAAAAGAGTCTCCCCTTTCCCTTAACGGCCTGGGCCGTTCAATTGTCAAATATTGGCCCGTAGCCAAGGCTGGTCAACTTCGACCCGGAGATTGATGCCGTAATGGTTGAAACCAAAACAGCCGGCGACGTTCTGCTGAAGGTCGAGGACCTTCGCACCTACTTTGAGACCCGTTGGGGCACGGTTAAGGCCGTGGACGGGGTCAACTTCGAGTTGCGGGCCGGCGAGACCCTGGGCATCGTGGGAGAGTCCGGCTCCGGCAAGACCGTCACCATGCTTTCCCTGATGCGCTTGGTGCAGGAGCCTCCCGGCCGTATCGTCAGCGGGAAGATAGTCTTGGATGGCGAAGACCTGCTGGAAGCTTCTGAAGACGAGATGACCAAAATCAGGGGCAGCAAAATCGCCTTGATCATCCAGGACCCCATGACTTCCCTCAACCCCGTGTTTACCATCGGCAGCCAGGTTGGTGAAGCCATCCAGATACACCAGCACCCGCCGCGAGCTACGCTGCGGGAAAAGGTCCTGGAGGTTTTGCGGAAGGTGAACATCCCCGCCGCCGAGTCCAGGGTGCGGGACTATCCCCACCAGATGAGCGGCGGAATGCGCCAGCGGGTGGTGGGCGCCATCAGCATTTCCTGCCAGCCCCTTGTCCTCATCGCCGACGAACCCACAACCTCCCTGGACGTGACCATCCAGGCCCAGTACCTCAGGCTCCTTAAGGAATTGCAACAGGACTTGGGTGTGGGATTGATCTTCATCACCCACGACTTTGGCATCGTGGCCAAGGTGTGCGACAGGGTGGCGGTAATGTATGCCGGCAAAATCGTCGAGCAGGGGTCTGTTAGGGACATCTTCAATAATCCCTCCCACCCCTACACAGAAGCGTTGCTCGAGTCCGTTCCCAAGATGGAGGAAGACGTGGACCGGCTCTTCTCGATAGAGGGTCAGCCTCCGCCCTTGTATAACCTCCCGGTTGGCTGCAGTTTCGCCGACCGTTGCCGGTACGTGATGGACCGCTGCCGGAGCGAGGACCCCGGTCTGCTCCCGGTCACGGAAGGGCATGCTTCCGCTTGTTGGAGGGTAGAGTGACCACGCCTGCTGTTTCGGCTGACCCATCCGTGGACGGCGAAGTTCTCCTGGAGGCCAGGGACCTCAAGAAGCACTTTCCCGTCACCAAGGGCATCCTATACCAAAGGGTAACCGGCTACGTTAAAGCCGTAGACGGCGTGTCTTTCCAGGTGCGGGCCGGAGAAACCCTGGGGCTGGTTGGCGAGTCGGGATGCGGCAAGACCACTACGGCAAAAATGCTGCTAGTCCTTGAGCGGCCAACCTCCGGAGAGTTGCTGTTTAGAGGAACTGAAGTACAGGATGCCAAAGCCGGCGCCCTGAAGGAATACCGCCGGTCGGTGCAGGCCGTCTTTCAGGATCCCTGGAGTTCGTTGAACCCCAGGATGCGGGTAAAGCACTTGATCGCCGAGCCAATGGTCATCAACTGGAAGGTGTCCAAACAGCAGATCGAAGACCGGGTAGAAGAACTTCTCAAGGCCGTCGGCCTTGACTCCTACCACGCCAACCTGTACCCCCACGAGTTCAGCGGGGGGCAGCGGCAGAGGCTGGCCATCGCCCGGGCATTGGCCCTCAACCCAAAGGTCATCGTGCTCGATGAGCCGGTGTCGGCTCTCGACGTTTCCATCCGCGCTCAGATAATGAACCTGCTCAAAGACCTGCAAGTCGAGTTCAACGTTGCTTTCTTGTTGATAGCTCACCACCTGGCGACCGTGCGTTACATGTGCCGCTACGTGGCCGTCATGTACCTGGGGGAGATTGTCGAATACGCCGAAGTCAAGGACCTATTTGACAACCCACTGCATCCGTACACCAAGGCCCTCATGTCCGCCGCCCTGCCTTCCCATCCAGACGTTGTGCAGGACGAAATAGTCTTGACTGGTGAGGTGCCTTCACCGTTGAACCCGCCGGCTGGCTGCCACTTCCACCCCCGGTGCCCCTTCGCCATGGACCGGTGTGCCGTGGAAACGCCGGTGGAAAAAGAAATCACTCCGGGACACCGGGTGGCCTGCCACCTGTTCTAACTGGCGAGCGCGCTGCTCCCGGCAACAAACCGCAAGCGATAAAGAAGGCCCCTGAAACACTCAGGGGCCTTTTCCGTTCCTGGCATATTGGAGCCGGTGAGGGGAGTCGAACCCTTGACCTGCGGTTTACGAAACCGCTGCTCTACCACTGAGCTACACCGGCTCGGGAGCGATTGAGGCGATTTTCGGGATAGTCGTCCGCATCCCGCGCCATCATTCGGTTAGTCTGGCGCGGCCCGGCTTGGCTCTCGCCAGACGCCCTTCGACAACATTTGACAACAAATATACCCAGTTGTCTAGACGCTGGCTAAGACCAACATTTCTCTAGCGCCGTTTTTCGGGGTCGAGAGCGTACCGCTGCCATCCGAGCGCCGTTGCGAGCCGAGAGCGTTGGAATGCTGCCGTAGAGATTGCAAGCCCGGCGGCGATGCAAACAGGCAGGGCAGTCAGTCTGGCTGCCCTGCCTGTTTTGCCGGATGACCGTCTAGCAGCGGATTCAGGTAGGTTGGCGCTGCCGCCCGCGCTCCTCGTAAACCGGCATAGTCTCATGCCGTGAGATTGAGGTTGCGCTCATCTCAGGGCCTCGACAATGCGTTCCACATTTGTCCTAAACATGCCGAGATAGGTCCCGGCGGCGCTGCCCTTCTCGCCCAGGGAGTCCGCATAGAGCTGGAAAAGCGCTGCCCCGGTTTCTCTTGCCAGGGCCTCCGGAACTTTTCCGCTAACTGTCGTTTCACTGAATACTGCAGGCGCATTGTGCTCCCGGATCACCTCCACCAGTCTCGCCATGTGCTCCGCAGAGGGCTCTATGTCCGGCGCCAGAGAAGGAATGAGGGCGCCGATGACCTCAAATCCGTAGACATCTGCAAAGTAGGCGAAGGTGTCATGGGATGTGACCAGCACCCTGCGCTCTGGCGGCACTAACTTGACCTGCTCTTGAGTCCAGGAGTGTAGCTCGTCAAGCTGCTCCGCATAGTCAGTGGCATTCTGAAAGTAGGTTTCGGTGCCCTCGGCGTCTAGGGCCGAAAGCCGAGCTGCTATAACGTTTACTGCGATCTTCACACGGTTCGGGTCGAACCAGAAGTGGGGATCCAGGGGGCCGTGGTCATGGCCATGGTCGTCCATGTGCTCGTCTTCATGGTCGTCTTCGTCGCCATGATCGTCCATGTGATCGTCACCATGGTCGTCTTCGTCGCCGTGGTCGTCCATGTGATCGTCGCCGTGATCGTCTTCGTCGCCATGATCGTCCATGTGATCGTCGCCGTGATCATCTTCGTCGCCATGATCGTCCATGTGATCGTCGCCATGGTCGTCTTCGTCGCCATGGTCGTCCATGTGATCGTCGCCATGATCGTCCTCGTGGCCATGGTCGTCCCCGGCAAACTCCAGGGGATCAACGCGTTCGCCTAGCGCGACTATCTTGGAGTCATCGGCGCTGGCGTTGTGTACCAGGTCCTCCAACCAATCGGCCTCAAGTCCAAGACCGATGGTGAACACGATGTCCGCGTCCGCTACCTTGGCAACGTCTTGGGCCCCTGGAATGAAACTGTGCGGATCGCTGCCCGCCGGCAACAGGCTGAATACTTCAACCCTGTCCCCGCCTATCGCCTCAGCCCAATCACCCACAATGTTGGATGTGGCAACCACCTGCAACGCCGGTCTTGAGGGGGTTGCAGTCTCCGTGATAGGCGCTGTCTTGGAAGGGGTTGCCTCGACGGGTTCCGGGGTGCCCGTGGAAGTGGCCGTAGGCTGAGGGATCTCTGTTGCCGGCATGGAGCCGTCATTCCCGCAGCCTGCCAGAAATGCTGCGGCGATTAGCAATAGGCATAAGGCCATCGCCGGCGCTACAAGCCTCCGATAGTTATTGAGATGTAGTATCATATCTGTTCCCAGTTCTCCCCTTTTATTAAATTAACCTGGATTCAACTCCACGCTCTCTTACACGATGTCCAGTAAGAGTTGCGACAAAGTATCATATTATCGAGCGCGACACCGAGCTTTCGGTCATCGGGGCCAACTCTGCTAGGCTCCCTCGCCGGCCGGGCAAGGATCACAGGCCACGTACAACTCGACTCGGTGGTCTACGACCTGTCCTGGAATTTCTGCGGCAATGGACCTGAGCATCCGCTCGACTGTGGCAGCCCTGAATTCCTCCACTGCGCCGCATTTGACGCACACATAGTGGTGGTGGTGGTGACCGGTCCTGGAGACGCTGTAAACGTGGGAACCGTCCATCGCGGCGAGCTTACAGACTGCTCCCGCCTCAAGAAGGGCCTTGATGGTGCGATATACCGTCGCCCTGCTTACCGAAGGCAACTCTTCGCTCAGTGCTTCGGCAGTGAAGCCTTCATGCTTCTGCTCCAGGAGATTGACGATCGCTTTCCTGGAAAAAGTAACCCTATGGCCGCGGTCCTCCAGCGCAGCCATCAGGTTCGGAGGCGATGTTTGAATCTCCATATTGATACGCTATGTCACTATGACATTAAGCTTGTGTTGGCCGGAGTCCCATAGGAAGTGATACACCATATCATTATGGAACCGCCTTTGTCAACACCGAATTTATCTTGAAGGTTCCTCCCCTGGACACCCCCACCGGCCAGCGGCTTACGAGACTGCCACGCTGCCACTGGGCTACAACTGCTCGCTGGTTTCGCGGCCTACCTGTCGTCGACGCTCCCACCGCCGGGTCGGTTCCAGATTCGCCGCGTCCATGCCAGGAACATGGTCTTCCCTGTAGTAACGCGGCGTCCAAGCCTTGACTGGTTCCAGGCCCGTTCGTGAACGTAGTAAAGGATGATCTTTACTCCGCTATCGGCCAACGCAAAAAAGCCGGCGACCTCCCAGTTCTTATGCCAAATTGAGTAAATGATGGCGGTGACGGTAAAGGCGGTCGCCCGCCAGGACATCGCCTTCAGGAAACTGCGGGCGTGGGACTCGGTGTAGGAATGCTCCCCGTCTTCGGCGTCCGCGCCTGCGGGCACACTAGAAGGCGTCCCTTCAACGGCGTCTTGGTCTGGTGCCTTCGGGTCTGCCATGCTTTGGTTGTTCAGCTCCTTACTACTGGCGCAATAAAATACACCCGTTCCAATTCCAGGGTGGAAACGGGTGCAGGTGAATCCTATCTTTCAGTGAGTACACAGGCGAAACAAATCGTCTTCGCAACGCGCGGGACGATGCTATCATGCAGTCCAATCTAATGTCAACCGAATCCTCCGCTCCGGGCCGCTGCATATCCCTGCGGCCAACGTCGTCCCACGCAGCTCTCTGATGGATTCAGGACTGGCGGACGCGCCAAGCCGAAACTTGGGATGCCTATTATCGGTCTCCCTGTCAATGGAGGAAAGCGCAAAAGGCCGCGCCGGCCTCGTCAACGAATGCTGGTCAGCCCGTTGCTGCCCGATACCGAGCCGGTAATGGTCTGCCCGTCGGCGGTCCCCAGCAGCATCAACGCGTACCACTGCCCCGCAGTCACGTTCGCCCCGGCGCTCTGCCCAACCGGTATCCGGGCCGTCAGGTTGGCGCGGTTTTGCCCGAAGCCGGCGGCCTCCTTCAGCCTCAAGTAAGCATCTCCCTGGGGCGTGGTGTTGGCCACCGTGATGTATCCCGACTGGTCCGCCCGGAAGTAGTAGATACGTCGGGCGTTGGCGTAGCCGATGGTGCACTCGGTCAACGCGGTGTGGGACACGGCCCACGGCAAGGTCTGAACGCCGGATCCCAGCATACATTCGACGGCAGGCGCCGGCGTGGGTGTTGGGGTCGGGGTCGCCGTAGGTGTCGGCGTGGGGGTTGGCTCCGGCGTTGGAGGCGCCGCCGCCGTTGCGTCCCTGAGCCGGAGCATCAGCTTGTCGCCGTTCTTCCACGGCGCAGCGGCAACGCTCCAGGTCCAGGTTGCGTTGGCCTGATCCACGGTGGCGTCGGCAGTTGCCAGGGTGACGGCGCCCGTCCCATCCAAAGCGATGACGTCCAACGCCCGCCCCGACAGGGAGACGTGGGTGTCCAGGGTTAGCACCGCCGAGCCTCCGGACCAAGCCAGGCTCTCCAACTCCACGTTCTGGCTGCCGACGGTGAAGGCGGCGGGTTTCAGCGCACCCTCAGTGGCGTTGGCTCCTACGCCGCCAGCGGTCAGGGTAAGAGGGTCGAAGAATGCCTCGTGGGTCGTGCCGGTGGGGGCGGTGACGGTGACGACCCACTTCAGTTGATGGTTCTCAGGCACAAAACTGCAGGGGATGAAATAGTAAGCTTGAGAATGATCAGCAAACCTATACGTGCCGCTCGGCAACGGCCTCGTGGTCATAATGGTGGAGGTATACCCATTGTATGCAAGGGCGTCATCATCCACGTTCCGCGCCTCAAACGATGCCGAGTTCTGGCCAGTGATCCAGAGCCTCTCGTATTCTGCATCTTGAGAAAGGCCGTATTCGTGCACCACGGTGCCTGCGCTGGCCCCTGACGCCACCTGACTCTCGTATTGTTCTGGGGTGTACAGACGCCCGTGGTACGCTTCCCAATCTCGGTACCACCGCTCATAATTCACACTCGCTTCGACGCAGTCGTCGTAGCCAACTATGCCCGCTCCTCCCTCCATCCACGCTATCTTCGCTCGCAGGTCGGCCAGGGAGATGGTGGGTGAAGGACTGCCGCCCGTCACCGCTTCCGCGTCCGTGATGAAATCGGAGCCGCCGTTCTCCCCCGATTCTCCAACCGCTTCCGGTGTATCCACCGCAGGAATCCACACCGGGTTCTGGGTGCTGATCGCATAGTTCGTATCGCTTCCCTGGTGCTCGAAATGATAGGCATCAGTGAAGCGGAACTCACCGGCCGTCGACCCAGAGCCACCCGATGCGCCGGCTGTTGCCGACCGACTCAGGAAGAGTATCGCCTCCCGGCCGTCCCACCGGGTGTCCCGCCCCACCGTGGAAGCCCGGACGACGAACTCCGTCGGCCCAGTTCCCTTCAGGTACTCGATGGTCCTGAACCGCAACTTGCCAGCGGCGGCTGACTGTAGCGACGCCCTAACGATGACGTCGGACTTGAAGATACGCTCACTAACCGTGGGGGAACCAGCACCATAGTGGGAGGGGGAATGCGCTTTGCTGAAGATAACGGTAGTTGGTGTTGACGTAGGACCAATGTCATCCGGCGTTGACGTAGAACCGATGTCATCAGGTGTTGACATGGAGCCGATGTCATCCGGTTTTCCGCAGGCTGAGAAGGTGAGGGCCAGACCAATTGTCAGGGCCAACAAAACCGAACTACACCCCAGTAGTTCTTTGACTAACTCCCGCAAATTGTCAGACATAAGGAGCCTCACGGATGGTTCTTGATATGGTTCTCATAGATGTATTTCATGCCGTTTACGTCATACTGCGTAGGAGCGGCGTGCAGACCGCCCGACATGATGCCGGTCCGAGGCGCACCATGTCCCAACCCGGCGTTATGCCCAAACTCGTGTATCACGTACATCGGTAGGTAGTAGTAGCGTGAGCCCGCCTTAGAGGCCTTTGAATAATCATCTGTCCACAGCCGATAATCCTTCTTCCCCGGAGCCGGATCGCCAGGGAACTGAGGCGGGTATTCGATCCACATAGTCTGATTCCCAAGATCCGGATAGGAGCCGCTTTGATTGATGACACAAGCGATAGAGCCGCCACACCTGTCATTTGCGGCTCCGGGGTTCCAGTAGCCTCTAACGGTCACGTCGGCCGAACCGCTAAGTTTTTTATCAAAGGCTACGGCAACCGTCTGTCCCTGCCAAATGTTGTGATTCGAGTCCCTTCCACTCCATATGTCTGCAGCCGAGTCAATCGCCTCCTCTGACGCCTTCAGGTCTGGTGTGTAGGGTAGACTGGGATTCCCCGCGATTGGAGGAGGGCTTAAAAGGCCCCCAGGCCTGGTGCCGTCAAGGGGTGAGAGGGCTATCTTATAGTCAACTTGATGGTTGGCCCGATGCCACGACTCTCGGATGTTGAGGAAGCTGTGCACGCTGTACGACCTGGGAGGCGTCGCCGTGGGATTGACCCCCGTGACGGTGACATCGGCGGTCCCGGTGCCAAGCTTGCAACGGACGAGATAGAACTCCGTCCCCAAGCTAATAGACTGTATCGTCGCGGCGGGCGGCGAAGACCAGTTGCACGTCTTCGAACCTAGAACTTGGTTTAACTGGAAGCCGGTGTCCGCCGGAACGGTGATAGCGTACCTGTGATTGTTGTTCCTCAACCGGGGCGGCACGACCCAGTCGACCTTCATGTACCTGTACTCCAAGACGCCCCACTTATCGGTGAACAGCTTGAAGGTCAGCCCGCTTGTCTCCGAGTACCTACAGGGACCTAATAAGTTATTTGGTGGTCCTAAATTGCACATAGCCACCACTTGGTAGTCGTAGGCCGTCCCCTCGAACAACGCCGAGTCGGCGTCATTGTACGTATCACTGGAACTGGGAATCTTTGTGGCGATGGTAGCAAAGTTGGCGCCGCCCCGCTCTCTACGCTTGACGTGATACTCGGTTACGGAGCCGCCTGGGTCTTTCCACATAAGCCCGACGCCCTTGTCTCTCTCCTTGGCGATTCCAGCCGTCAACCTGAAATTCAGCGTCGGTGTGGGCGTAGGCGTGGGTGCTGTCGTAGGGGCCGTCGTGGGTGCTGTCGTGGGCGCTGTCGTAGGGGCCGTCGTGGGCGCCGTCGTAGGCGTAGGTGTCGGCGTGGGCGGCGGCGTAGGCGATACCCAGCGACACTGGACATTGCCGCACTTGGATGTCCGCTTTTGCTGTTTATGGAAGGGAAAGTCAGACATCGGTCTCCATTTCCCGGTGTCAACCCACGGTCCCCAAGGTTCCTCATTCGGCGCCGCTATCCACCGGTACTGTGTGCCTCCATCCCACGGCGGAAGATACCGGGCCTGCTGCTTCTCGTAGGTAGTGCCTCTACAACGGGTTTTCCCCGTGTCTTCCCACGGCAGCGAGGACGACTCCTGCTCCTCTTCCGACGACTGGGCCACAGCCAGGGAGATGCCAACCGCCAACAGCAACAGCAGGGAGAACCCCAGGATGGCCGCGAATGTTATTCGGCGCTTGATAGCTCCTGAGTCGAAAGGTGCCATCAGGGACCTCTATCTATTATCATCCTTTTATCATTAGCTATTAGTCTATTATTACCTAATTATCTATATCCCAGATTCCCGACAGGTTGTCAAGCAGTCAGAACGTTGCCGGAAATCGCACCGGAATACCGCCAATCCCCCAGCCGCCCAGGATTGCGATTCCGTCCCTGTTGCGGTTTTGGAGACCGCCTGAGCCGGTAACTCGGACGGTCTCTTTTACCCCTGTGTCGAGCAGGGGGAGGTTTTTGCACTTGCCCCCGACACCACTTTGGTTGACACTTTCCCAACGCCGATTCTATAATGCCCTTCATTAACAACCATAGAAGGTCGAGGCACGTGGGGGAACCCGGTCTGTCCGGGTTGAGAGGCCCAAGTTCTGGGGCGACCCTGTGAACCTGATCTGGGTAATGCCAGCGTAGGGAACGACGCTTGTCTTCAGGCCCGGCCGCCCATTGGATGACGAAATGCGGGCCGTCAGCGACTCTACGTTGGCGGCCCGTACCTTTTGCCTGCTTCTATGGGGAGGTGCGCAATGGCACAGATGACGCCGGAAACCATCCGACTGCAAGGCCGATCCAGCTTCCCCGCGAGCAAGAAGGCTTACGTTCAAGGCTCCCGCCCGGACATTCAAGTCCCCTTTCGGGAAGTTGCCCTGACGCCTACCAGGGGCCGCTTTGGGAATGACTCCAACCCCCCGGTACGCCTCTATGACACCAGCGGTCCCTACACCGACGATGCAGCTACCCTGGACGTCCGCCAGGGACTCCCGCCGCTGCGCAAGGCCTGGGTCTTGGAGCGCGGGGACGTGGAGGAGACCGACAAGGTTTATATCCCGTCAAACGGAACGCCGGCGGGCCAGGTGTTCCCCGGGTTGAGCAGGCTTCCCCTGCGGGCCAAGGGTGGGAAGGCGGTTACGCAGATAGCCTACGCCCGCCAGGGCATCGTTACCCCCGAAATGGAATTTATCGCGATACGCGAAGGCGTAGAGCCGGAGCTCGTACGTAGCGAGGTCGCTCGAGGCCGCGCCATCATCCCCAGCAACATCAATCACCCCGAATCAGAGCCGATGATTATTGGTCGCAACTTCCTGGTGAAGGTCAATGCCAACATCGGCAACTCGGCGGTGTCTTCTTCCATCGAGGAAGAGGTGGAAAAGATGCTCTGGTCCACCCGCTGGGGCGGCGACACGGTGATGGACTTGTCCACCGGGAAAGATATTCATACCACCCGCGAGTGGATTATCCGCAACTCCCCCGTCCCCATCGGCACCGTCCCCATCTATCAGGCCTTGGAAAAAGTGGGCGGCGACCCGGCGGAACTGACTTGGGAGTTGTACCGAGACACCATCATCGAACAGGCCCAACAGGGGGTGGACTACTTCACCATCCACGCAGGGGTGCTCCTCCGCTACGTGCCCATGACCGCAAAGCGGGTGACCGGCATCGTTTCCCGCGGCGGCTCCATCATGGCCGGCTGGTGTCTGGCACATCACGAAGAGAACTTCTTGTACACCCACTTCGAAGAGCTCTGCGAAATAATGCGTGCCTACGACGTGGCCTTCTCGCTGGGCGACGGTCTGAGGCCGGGCAGCATCGCCGACGGCAACGACGAAGCCCAGTTCGCCGAACTGGACACCTTGGGCGAGCTCACTCAAATCGCTTGGAAACATGACGTACAGGTAATGATCGAGGGACCCGGGCACGTGCCAATGCACAAGATCAAGCAAAACGTGGACCGCCAGATGGAAGTGTGCCGCGAGGCCCCCTTCTACACCCTAGGGCCATTGACCACCGACATCGCCCCCGGCTATGACCACATTACTTCCGGCATCGGCGCGGCCATGATTGGCATGTACGGCACCGCCATGCTCTGCTACGTCACCCCCAAGGAGCACTTGGGGCTGCCCAACAGGGAAGACGTTAAAGCAGGCGTGATCGCGTACAAGATTGCCGCTCACGCCGCCGACGTGGCCAAGGGCCATCCCAAGGCCGCGGAATGGGACGACGCGCTCTCCAAGGCCCGCTTTGAGTTCCGCTGGGAGGACCAGTTCAACCTGGCGCTGGACCCGGACACGGCCCGGGAGTACCACGACGAAACGCTGCCGGCCCAGGGCGCCAAGGCTGCCCACTTCTGCTCCATGTGCGGCCCCAAGTTCTGCGCCATGAAGATTACCCAGGACGTGCGGGAGTACGCGGCGCAGGCGGGAGTGACGCCGGACTCGGCCTTGCGCCAAGGGATGGAGCAGAAGGCACTGGAGTTCCGCCAGTCCGGAGGGAAAATCTACCAGGAAACTTAGAGGCTGGCTCAGCCTCGCAAGGGGCCGACTATCTAGTGGAGGCGAATCTGGAACGGGCCCCACCGGCAGTCTAGCGGCGGGCGCTTCTGGACTCTCCACGATGCCCATCGGCTCACAGGGAGGGGGACTGGGATGTCCATGTATTTTCTCCTGGGCAGCCTCTCGGCCAAGGGCCAGGAGTTGTTGCACAACAACCCCGACTTAGTAGTCGAGGCCGCTCGCGATATTCAAGTCGACGGCGCCGAACTGCTGGGCCAGTACGCGGTACTGGGCAGATACGACTTTGTCATGATGGTGGAGGCCGACGACAACGATGCCGTCGCCCGGCTGTCGCTGGAGTTTGGCGTAAGGGTAGGCCTCCACATCGAGACCCTGCCCGCCATCGCCATTGGATTTCTGCGCCAGGATTCGATCGATGACCCCGTTTGGAGCCTTGCGTCCGTTGAACAACCGACGCCGGAGTAGAGCTCCGGTCACCGTACCTCGGGCCATGACCATCGCCGGGTCTGACTCCGGCGGCGGGGCCGGAATACAGGCCGACCTCAAGACCTTTGCGGCCCTGGGCGTATACGGAACGTCGGTATTGACCGCCGTCACCGCCCAGAACACCCTGGGTGTCACCGCCGTCCACCAGATTCCCACTGAGGCCATCGCTGCCCAGATTGACGCAGTGCTGACCGACATCGGGGCCGGAGCAGTCAAGACCGGCATGCTGGCCAGCAACTCCATCATCGAATGCGTGGTCTCCCAGCTTAGTCGGCACACCGTGCCCTGGCTGGTTGTGGACCCTGTCATGGTGGCCAAGAGCGGTGACCCCCTGCTGGAAGCCGAGGCAATCGAAACTCTGCGTTCCAGTTTGGTCCCGGCAGCCTCAGTCATTACGCCCAATATCCCCGAAGCCGAGGCTCTTACCGGCATGAACATAACGTCCGACTCAGAGGCCAGAGCGGCGGCAGAGAAACTGATTGGCATGGGCGCCAAGTCCGTCGTCATCAAGGGCGGGCACCGCGAGGGCCCGGCAGCCGATCTGTTCTATGACGGTGCGCAGTTCCATGAGTTCACCGCCCAACGCATCGATACGCCCAACACCCACGGCACCGGCTGCACCTTCGCCTCAGCCATCGCCGCCGGCCTGGCCAAGGGCCTGGGCCTTCTGGACTCCGTCGCGGTAGCCAAGGACTACGTCACCGAAGCCATCCGAAAGTCGTTCCCCGTAGGCCAGGGCCACGGGCCCCTAAACCACTTCTACAAGACTTGGCGCTGAAACGATCCATCACAGGGAGCGGTTCCACCCAAAACCCGGCCCGCCGCAACGGCGCGTGCCGCCGGGGTTACGGTATAATTACCGGCGCTAATTCCCATGGCTCTTGACGCAACTTAGAAACTCACCACGTTCGTAGGTCTGCCAAGCATGTTCAACCCCGTATCCAGTAGGGTCAGCTTCCCGGAAGTCGACGCCAAGATCCTGCGGCAGTGGGAACAAGACGACGTATTCCAGCGCACCTGGACCGAGCGCGAGGATGCCCCACTGTTTGTAATGTTCGAGGGGCCGCCCACGGCCAACGGAAGCCCCGGCATCCACCACGTCCTGGCCAGGGTGTTCAAGGATGTCATCTGCCGCTACCGCACCATGAAGGGGTACCGCACCCTGCGTAAAGGCGGTTGGGACACCCACGGGCTGCCGGTTGAACTGGAGGTGGAGAACGAGCTTGGCCTGGCCAGCAAGCGTGACATCGAAGAGTACGGCATCGAGCAGTTCAACCGAAAGTGCCGGGAGAGCGTGTTCCGCTATCTCAAGGACTGGGAACTCCTGACCGAACGCATCGGGTTCTGGGTGGACATGGAGCGCCCCTACATCACCCTGGACAACGACTACATTGAGTCCGGCTGGGCCATATTGAAAGAGTTGTGGGACCGCGGCCTGCTCTATCGCGACATGCGGGGAACGCCCCACTGTCCCCGCTGCGTCACCAGCTTGAGTTCCCACGAGGTTGCCCTGGGCTACCGGGAAGACACCCCCGACCCGTCGGTCTTCGTAAAGTTCCGGGTGATACCCCCCGAACAACAGGACGGAGCAGGAGGCATCTGGCCATCCCTGGTTCCGGCCTACCTGTTGGCCTGGACTACCACCCCGTGGACCCTGCCCGGCAACACCGCCCTGGCGGTGGACGAGCAAGCCGGCTATTCGGTAGTGGAGTTAGAAGGCGAGTACGGCCCTGAGCGTCTAGCCCTGGCAACCGAGTTGCTGGAGACCAACGTACAGCAAGACTACCGGTTGGTGGCCGAGGTCCAAGGGGCCGACCTGGTAGGTCTGGAATACCAACCCCTTTACCCGCCGTCGGACTACGGTGTGGAGGTACAACGGTTCCAGCGCCGGGACTCTTCCGGCAGCGCCATGGTCGACGTTGACACGGCCGACGGGTTCCGTCCCAAGGTGGTCGCGGCGGACTTCGTCTCCATGGAAGACGGCACCGGCATCATCCACATCGCCCCGGCTTTCGGCGACGACGACCTGGCCCTAGGCCGCGACAAGGGCCTGGCTTTCGTTCAGCCCGTAGACCTCCTGGGGAACGTCACCGGCGGTTACCCCTTCGCCGGCGCGTTCGTAAAGGACGCCGACCCGCAGATCATGGACGACCTGGAACGGCGTGGGCTGTTGTACCGGAGGGACATTTACCGCCACACCTACCCCTTCTGCTGGCGTTGCGACACTCCCTTGCTCTACTACGCCAAGAGTTCCTGGTACATCCGCACCTCGGCCTTCAAGGACAAACTCGTCAGCGGCAACGACGAAATCAACTGGTACCCTGACTACATCAAGGACGGCCGTTTCGGCGAATGGCTTCGCAACAACGTCGACTGGGCCATATCCAGGGAGCGCTATTGGGGCACACCCATCCCCATCTGGGAATGCCCCGACTGCGGCAACGCCCAGTGCGTCGGCAGCTTGGCCGAGCTTAAGGCTCAGGCCGTACCCGAGGCCTTGGATGGCTTGGAAGACCTCGACCTGCACCGCCCATACGTCGACAACGTGCTGCTGCAGTGCCCAGCCGATGGCTGCGGCGGGAAGATGCGCCGCATTCCCGAGGTTATGGACGCCTGGTTCGACTCAGGCGCCATGCCCTTCGCCCAGTGGCACTATCCCTTCGAAAACCGGACTATTGACCAGGAGGAGGACGGCCGCTTCCCCGCCGACTACATCTGCGAGGCGGTCGACCAGACCCGCGGCTGGTTTTACAGCCTCCACGCCCTCTCCATATTGCTCAAGGACCGCCCTTCTTACCGCAACGTCATCTGCCTGGGACTGGTCCTGGACGAGCGGGGCCGGAAGATGAGCAAGAGGGTTGGCAACGTGGTGGAACCCATGCCGGTGCTGGACGAGCACGGCGCCGACGCCCTTCGGTGGTACCTGTTCACCGCGTCCCAACCCGGCGACTCCCGGCGTTTCTCCTCCAGGCTGGTGAACGAGACCCTGCGCCGGGTGCTGCTCACCCTGTGGAACGTCTACTCCTTCTTCACCAACTACGCTTCCATCGACGGCTTTCACCCGGAGCAGAAGCCCGCTGGCTGGCTGCCCGACACCGAGTTGGACCGCTGGATTCTCTCCGAGCTCAACAGCCTCGTCTCTCAGGTGGACGCCTGCCTGGACGGCTACGACCCGACCAACGCCGGACGGCGCATGCAGGAGTTCATCGACCGCCTCTCCAACTGGTACGTCAGGCGCAGCCGCCGCCGGTTCTGGCGCAGCGAGAACGACAGCGACAAGCTTTCCGGCTACGTCACCCTGCACACCTGCCTGGTGACGTTATCCAAGCTGATGGCCCCGCTGGCGCCCTTTGTGTCGGAGGAGATTTACCAGGGCCTCGTCCGCGCCGTGGACCCTGGAGCTCCCGACAGCGTGCACCTGGCCCAATTCCCTGCCGCCGATCAGTCCCTGGTGGACGAGGAGCTAATGGAAGCCACCCGGCTGGCCATGCGCGTCTCCAGCATGGGCCGCGGCGCCCGGTCCAAGGCCGGAATCAAGGTCCGCCAACCCCTGCCCAGGGTAGTGGTGAAGACCCGTTCCGAGTCCGAAGGCGCCATCCTGCAGCACGTCCAAAGCCAGGTGCTGGACGAGTTGAACGTCAAGACTGTGGACAGGGACGGAGAATCCGGCATCTACCAAGCCGCCGCCGCCGTCCTTGGCGAGGCGTCCGAAGGCGTCGTGCAGGTCGACGGCTTCTGGGTCGCCCTGGACGGCGGCTACATGGTCGCCGTGGACGGAACCGTGACTCCCGAGTTGGCCGAAGAGGGCCTGGCCCGGGAGATAGTTCACCGCATTCAGAACCTGCGCCGCGCCGCTGATTTCCAGGTCACCGACCGCATCGTCACCTATTACCAGGCGCCCGAGGCAATCGGGAGCGTTATGAGCGGCAACTTCGCTGACTACATACGCCAGGAGACCCTCAGTGAAGAGCTTGTCGGCGGCCCTCCCCAGGACGGCGCCAAGACCGAGACCTCGAAGGTGGACGGGATGGAAGTGACCCTGGGAGTCCGCCAGGTCTAGACAGGCGCGCCATGCCGGAACTGCCCGAGGTCGAAAACACCCGGCGCTACCTCATTGAGGCCGGTCTGCCCGGCGCAACCTTCACCGGCGCCCAAATCGGGTGGGCCAACTCTGTTCGCTCGCCCAGTCTGGAGGCTTTCGTTGCCGGTATCGAGGGGCAGCGGGCGCGGCAGGTGGAGCGGCGGGGTAAGTACATCCTCGTCCCCTTGAGCGGCGGCAGTGCGACCGCAGGCCCCACCCTGATCATCCACCTGGGCATGACCGGAGGCCTGCGGGTACAGGATGCCGGACAGCCCGCACATCCCATGGTCCGTCACACTTTTCCCTTGGACGACGGCCGGCAGCTTCGGTTTATCGACGGCCGTAAGTTCGGCAAGCTCTGGCTCGCTGGCGACCCCAATGAAGCCCTGCCCGACCTCGGCCCCGACCCGCTGGCCGGCGAGCTGACCGTGGAATGGCTGGCCCTGGCCTTCAAGGGCAGAAGCGCCCCGATCAAGGCCCTCATGCTGGAGCAGTCCATTATCCCCGGCATGGGCAACATCTACGCCGACGAGTCGCTGTTCCTGGCCGGAATTAGTCCTTTGCGCCCCGCCGCGGAGATTTCCGTCGACGAGTTGGTGCTCTTGAAGGACGGCATCGTTGCGACTTTTACCGCGGCCTTGCGCCACTACGACGCCAGCCGCCGCGAAGGCTGGCCCGACCCGCCCCTGACCCTTGAGGCCTGGTCCCTGCTGCGAAAACACGGCCAACCCTGCCCCCGGTGCGCCGGGCCCATCTCCGCCATCCGCATCCGGGGGCGCACCTCATGCTTCTGCCCCCGTTGCCAGAAGTAGCCCGGGCTTGCGCCGCCGTTAGTTGAGCCAGAAGGTGGAACCCAGTTCCTCTTTTCGGACTTCGATGCGCACCGGGAAGGCGTCTTTCAAGTCGTCCAGGTGGGTGATGACGACTATCTTTTCGAAGTCGTCTTGGATGGCCGCAATCACGTCCAGGATGCGCTCCCGCCCGGCGGCGTCCTGGGTGCCGAAACCCTCGTCGATGAACAACGTGGGCAGCGGCGCGCCCATGCGTTGGGCCAGCACCTTGGAGAGGCCGATGCGCAGGGCCAGGTTAATGCGAAAAGCCTCGCCGCCGCTGTACATCTCATAGCTCCGGGGGCCCAGGCCGTCGCTGACCCGGATTTCCAGGGTCTCGATGGGGTCGCCCCGCCCGGTGCGCCGCTCCCGCTGGGTCTCCAACTGCACCTGCATCTGGTTGTCGGTCATCCGGCCCAGCAGCAGGTTGGCCTCCTCTTCCAGCCGGGGCACCACCGTTTCTATCAGCATGGCCTGTATCCCCTGGCGACCGAAAGCGGTGACCAACTCTTGGTAGACGTCCTGGTCTCCCAGCAACGTCGCCAGGCGGGCGGTCTCCTCGGTTATCTGCCGTTCCAGGGCCTTGGCCCGGTCTATCTGGCCCGACAGGTAGCCCCGGCGGGCCACGGCCTCCTGTTGCCGGGCTTCCAACCCCTTCTGGCCCTGGTCGGCAATCCGTAGACGCTGCTCCCACTGGGGCAACTCGGAAAGGCCCTCCGCGTCGGCCTCGCGCTGTTTTTCCAAGTCCAGGCGCTCCCGTTGCCGCCGTTCTAGCATCTCCCGTGTCTGGGCAGCCGACTCCTCCTCCCTGGGGAGGCCAGCCTCGGCTTCGGCCAATTGGCGGGACTTTTCCAGGAACGGTTGCAGTTCCTGCGTCCGGGAGTAAGCCTCGGTGCGGGCGTCTTCATCGTATCCCAGGGCGGCGACCTGCTCGGCGACTTGCGCGAGCTTTGCTTGCTCGGCGTGGGCGAACTCCCCCGAGGCCAGCGACGCCGTTAAGTCCTTCAACTGGGCCTGTGCCTGCTCCAGGTCATGCTGGGCCGACTTGGAGTCTTCTATGTCCCGCTCCACCCGGCTGAGGGCCAACTCGGATTCCCGGCGGGTACGCTCCAGGGCTGCTTCCCGCTGGCTGAGGCTCTGCTGCGCCTTGGCTTCCTCCGCCTCCAACTGTTGCTTGTTGGCGACGTTGAGACGGAACAGCCGCCGCTTCTCGTTGATCTCTGCTTCGTAGGTCTCGGCCAGCCGCCCGCAACCGTCCTGTCCCAGCGGCGTCTGGCACAGGGGACACAGGGCCTCTCCCGGGTCTGTGCTATGCAGCAGGTCCAGCTTGGCCCGCAGGTCCTGGCCCTCGGTCTTGTACCGCTCCTCGGCGCTCCTGGCCTCGCCGACCCGGGTGGACAGGGTCCGCAGGTCGTCCCTCTGCACGGCCAGGGACTGCTCCTCCTTCTCCAGGCTGGTCAGCTTTTCCCGGGCAGTGGCCTGCCGTTCCGTCAGCACAGCCGCCATCGCCGCCTTGGGCGGCAACTCCACTTCCGCCCTGTGGCGCAGTTGCTCTGCTTGGGCTTCCAGCCGGGCCCTGGCGCCGTCGACGGCGCGGACCAGTTGGGCCTGGGCCTGGTTGAGTTCGTCGTGGCGCCGGCGCAGTCCTTCCAGGGCCTCGAAGCTTTTTCTGGCAAGCTCCAGGTCAGCCATCCCCTGCCGGATGGTCCCCTGCCGGCCCAGCAAGTCCTTGTAGCCGGACACCCGCGCCATGGTCAGCGCCAAGGCCGATTCATGCTGTCCGATCTCCACGCCCAGGGTCTGTATCCGGCGTTCCGACTCCTCCAGCCGCTGCCTCCGGCCGTCAAGTTCGGCCACCTTGGCCCGCAGTTCGGCGGTCTGCTTCTGCTGCTCCTCCAGTTGGCTGGCCAAGCCGCTCAATTCCTGGTCGACGGCGGCCAGTTCCTGGGACAGGTCTCCAATCTGCTCCACCTGGCTGCGCATCTGGCCCAGGGACCCTTCCATGCCGGCGGCCTTGGTCCTGGCCTGGTCAAGCCTTTCCCTGGCCTTGGCCTGCAGCAGGTCGTAGTCTTCCAGGCCGATGATTTTGGCCAGGACCGCCTTGCGGTCGGCGGGGGTGCGGTTGCTGAACTCGTCGGCCTTGCCCTGCAGCAAGAGGGCCGAGTTGGTGAAGGTCTCGAAGTCCATGCCGATGGTCTGGTCGATCTTGGCCTGGGTCTCCCGGATTGAATTGCCGGTTATGGGTTGGGGGCCGGCGGGACCCAGCACCTGCAACTGTAGGTCAGAGACCCCCTGGCGGCGACGGCTGCCGGCCCGGGCGTGGGTTCGCACCGTGCGGTAGTTGACGCCGCGAGCGGTGAAGTCCAGTTCCACCCGGCACTGGTCGGCGCCGTAGGAAATCACGTCGTCCTGGGTCCTGCCCCTGGCCCGGCCCCACAGGCACCAGGTTATGGAGTCTAGGAGGGCGGACTTGCCGTGGCCGTTGGAGCCGCACAGGCAGGCCACGTGGATACCGGTGAAGTCGAGGTCGGGGACTCCTTCCCGGTAGCAAAGGAAATTCTCAAGGCTGAGGCGCAGCGGAATCATCGAGGCACCCTGGCGTCGGGCTGGCGCCGGCGGTTTCCGGCATGGGTGAAGCCGGGGTTATTCTAGCACAGGCAGGCGGGGCGACCGTGGGGATGCGACGATGGAATCAGCCCCGGCGGGCCGGGGTCATGGAGCCGGGCCCACGACGCTGCGGCGGCAAGATGGGCGGTTTCTTGCCAACTGGGACATTTGGGGACATTTTGGGACACTGGCAAGGGGGCGAGATTCCCGCCTCCGCGGGAATGACGGGTAGAGGGAGCGGGAAATTTTAGATCCCCTCTCATTTCCTCCCATTTCATCCCATCTTGCGAGGTTGGCCTGGGTTATTGCGCTTTTGGACACGGAACTCCGTGGGCCTCAGTGGCCGTTTGGGTTTTGGGCAACGGGTTGTGTTGCATGCTTGTATAGTAAGGGGGCGCGGGGTGGTGGGGCAAGGGGGGAAATGTCAGTAGTTGGGGGGCGGTCTGAACTGTGATTCACGGGATTCATGGGATGGACAGGATGGGGGCATTTTCATGGCTGTCGGTTCGCCCTTCGATTTCCCTCAGGACAGGCCCTTCGACTCGCTCAGGGTGAACGGGGGTGTGGCGGGGTTGGTGGGGCCGGGGATTAGGCGGGGGTGTTCTTGTCCGGGTGGCCGGAAGCTATGAGTCGGCCTTCTTCGTCACGCTGGGCCATGGCGTCGATAATTTTCATGGTTTTGACGCTCACGGTGCAGACGCGGCGCAGGAGGTCGATGACCTTTTCCTTGTGGTCGGCGAAGCGGTAGGTGTTGAAGCGTTCGGCGATGGTGGGGTCGCGGGGCTTCTTTTCCTTGTACTGGTCGAGCACCCACTCCAAAGCCGAGCGGTTGCCCAACCTGTAGCGCCAGGCGTCGGCGGGTACGCCGGACAGCGTGGTTTTCTTGTCCAGGACGATGGCGCCAGCTGCCTTGTTGGCCCACAGCAGCGCCTTGTTTTTCCGGGCGGAGCGCTCCTCCTGCTTCAGCGGATACGGCTCGACTGTCTCGAACCCGACGTGCAACTCCAAAAGCTCCCGCCCCATCTTCACCCAGTCCTCGAAGTCCGGGTAGAAGGGCAGGCGGGGAAACTCCCGCAGCAAGTCAACGGCGTACTTCCCCCGGTAGGCCGGGTCATGGAGCACGGCGTAGGTGTAGTGGAAGATGTCCTCGGCGGTGATGGCGTCGTCGCCGTAGTGTTCCCGGAACCGGCGCAGACCCCACTCAGTGATGTTGCTCACTCGCTCGCCGTCCTCATAGCGGTATAGGGGGAGGCATTGGGTTTTTTCTAGTGTGTCGTGCCCGAACACTTTATCGGTTGCTAAAACCGAAAAAGGCTTGTTCGATGCTAAACCAGAGAAGCAAATCGCTTTGTTTTTCTCCGGCGTCTCGTGCGGAAATACTTGAGGGATTTGGTATCTACGATGAGTGATGATCGGTGCATAATAGCAATGCTTACCAACGAACGGCCTGAATAGGGCCGGGATAATATTTGAAGACTCGAATGGTAGTCTGTCCCCTTTGATCAAATGGGATTCCAGTTCGCTCGTCCACTTAATCGACCTGTCAACCCAATCCGTTACCGACGCACCGTCGGGTTTTTCTGTGGAGTATCGGTGCATTTCACGTTTGTATACCTGGCAGAACCACTCGACCTTCGCTGGTAGAATTGTGGCGTCGAAGTCATATACCCATTCATCCCGGGCGGTCAGAATTCCCAACGAATAAAGACCAAACACCGCCCGTTCTTCGTCTGACGACTTGGCGAATTTAGTTTGCCGGTTAGCGAGGGGGATTAAAGTGGCAAAATCGCTGTCGGACTGATTGAGCCAGTTGCTTTTGGCGTCCGGCGTGATGTTCTCGAACGGAACGCTTTCTAGGTTGGCTACCCGCAGGTACGCCAGTTTGTCCCTCGCAACCTCGGCATCCTCACGACTGGCATAGTGGATGTTGCACTCTCCCAAACGAGCCTTGTCCCGCACCAAGAAGGCGATAGCGACGCCCGTTTGTATCCCGAAGACATTGTGCATGGTGCCTGAAATCTTGGGGTTGCGCCTCACGTCCGAACCAAGGTCCATGACATAGATGTCAGTGAACTCTTCGGCAGCCATTCGGCGGAACCCGTCATCTTGCCGCGCTTCAAGATATGCCCGGTTGGTGACGAAAGCTATGATCCCGTCGTCGGCAAGGCGGTCGGAGGCCCAGCGTATGAAGCGCTTGTACATATCGTACTGCTTGGTCTTCTGGGCAGTGCTTTCGGCGATGTAAGTATCGCTAATCCGCTCGTCTATATCAGGATATTCGCGGTTCTTGTTGTTGTCGTTTTCGTTCTGCTGGTTGGCGTTGTAGGGCGGGTTGCCGATGATGACGCTGATGGGCTTTTCGTTCTGCTCTTGGATGCGAATCCAGTTCTCTTCGGACAAAGCCCCCAGGGCGGGTTGACGTTCTACTGCCCCGGCGCTTGCGCCCTTCCAGTCCATGTTGTCCAGGGTGTCCACGAAGCAGAGGTTGGGGAACTCCAGGTAGCGGCCCGTCTTCTCCCGGTAGCTGTACTCGATGTTGAGGTTGGCGATGTAGTAGGGCAGTATGGCGACTTCGTTGGCGTGAATCTCGTTCAGGTACTTGTGCTCCAGCCTGTCCTCCGGCAGATAGTCAATGAGGCTGGTGACGAAGGTGCCGGTGCCGGTGGCCGGGTCCAGAATCTGCACATTTTTGTCAGCCAAACTGCGGCCAAAGTGCTTTTGCAGCAGGTGGTCGGCGCCACGGATGATGAAGTCCACCACCTCGTTGGGGGTGTAGACCACGCCCAAGCGGTCGGCGGCGGCGGGGTTGTAGGTCTGGTAGAAGTCCTCGTATATGGCTTTGAGGAAGCGCTGCTTCTCGCGGTAGTCGGCGATGTTGGCGGCGGCGCCGGTGATGGCCCCGTAATAGGGGAGCAGTTCGTCGGTGGTATCGCGGCGCAGGGTTCCGGTGAAAAAGGTTCGAGCCAAGGCGTCAAGCTGCCGGGCGACGTTGTTTTCCTGGTGGTACTGGTCCTCGGCGAAGACCCGCAGGAATATGTCCTTGGTCAGGATGTGCTGAATGAGCATCTCCTGGACGTCGTCTTCAGATACGTTGGGGCCGATGGTGCGGTGACAAAGCTCAAGGAAGGCGGCGGCAGCGGATTGGTAATCCCCTTGCTCGGCGGCTCTCCTTATGGCTTCGCGCAGGGCCGCCAGGATGTCGGGCAGGTCTTTCTTGAACTGTTGCCACGCCTTGCGGAAGTCTTCGACTTCCCGAGTTACGTAATCTAGGAAGGACTTAATGATGTGGTGCAGTTGGTGGGGCTTGTGCATGTCCGCCCGCATTGCCGTGGTGCCTCGCTGAATGAGGACGGCGGTGCGAGAGTTCTCGAAGAGGATGTTGTCGTTGGGGTATCCTTGGTTCAGCTTGTTCTGGATTTCAGCGTCCAGGTTGTCGTGGAGGTCTTTGGCCTCCCAATAGCCGTGGGAAAGGCGCATCGAGTCCTTGACGGTGCCGTCGGGGGTGACGCCGCCGGAAGCGCGCAGTTCAGGCACGAGCTCGAGGTCTTCCCGGTGGGAGCGGCAGTAGGCGGCGAGGCAGTTCTGAAAGGCGGCGCGGATGCTCTGCTCGTTGTATGAGCCGCCGTAGTCAATGAGGCGCTGCTTGTGTTTGTAGTATTCTTCTATGTGGGGGTAGGATGGCATTTGGGTACGTCGCGGCGTCGGTTGGGGTGAGTCCTAGTTTACGATGGAAGCGTGTAGATTAGCCACAGTCTCTGAGGGGAATCACTGTTGTCAAACAATTCTATCTGCAAAGCTACGCAGTGACGCTTGACAGTTGGGATATATGCTTATACACTCTTGATGGAGCCAATGGTAATTCCCGACGGGGGTTACGGGCGGTTCCAGGTTTAGTCCCCATCTATGGCAACGGACGGCGAAGAGTGCGCCGTCCGTTTTTTATTGCGACAGTGTCAAGCGTCCTTGCTCGGTGTCTCCTCGATAGTGGTCTCTCTCAGGCATGAAATAGATGCCGGGGCGCGGATATCCTTCCGATGAAGTCAAATCGACAGTCTTGGTTCTCAATATGCCGTAGTATCTATTAATGGCAGAAAGATACCTATCGCCTTGCGGCAATCCCTGATACAGCTTGTTTTCCTGATGTATTCTACAGACATAAGCCGCCATGTCGGCAATTTGGATTCCTTGAGTCAAGCGAGAATCGACAAAATATGGAGCATCCGATATGTTGGTGAATGATCGCCCCTCCTGTGAACGATACAGGAAGGACTCGAATTTCTTGGGCAATGTGCCGCCAATCATAGACGGTCCATCTCCGTCGAATAGAAGGGTAGCCATTTTCCCGGCTTCCTGTGCTATTTGGTCGATTCTTTGAAGCAGGTATCGGTATTCATTCGGGAGGTACGTCTGGCTATCCGGTTCGTAACCGTAAGGCAATTGTCGGGGATGCTCCATAACCACGGCGAAGAGAGTGAATGGAAGGGTTCTGCAAAGGTCAAAGAACGACTCGACGAGTTCCCATTCGTTCTGACGCCTTTCAAACACCCTTCGTGTTACGAGATTCACCCCTTTGAGTTCGATATCCGGCGTACCTAATCGGCGTTTCAGAGCGAATAACTGACCGCCCACTGATCTAGTGACGGCTTGGTCAATACACACTGCTACCACAACTGGATTGGCAGTTGAGTCGTTGGGATGAGGTATCCCGCTTTCGTCCAGGAATACAAGCACGCTACTCGAGTCTCTCTTTCTGCTCGTTGTGTGAGCCGCCGCACTCGATGAGTCCTTGTTTGTCCGCGTAGTAGGCTTCTATGTGGGGGAAGGATGGCATTTGGGCGTGGTTGTAGTTGGTTGGGGTGGGGCCAATCTACCAAACGGCGGGGATGGGGTCAAACGGGTATTGTCATGGTGGCAGGAGTAAGGGCGAAAGATTTTTCGCCCCTACATGGCGGCGCCTGCCCCTCTCACGTCCCCCCGTGGGTCTGGTCGACGGACTATGTCCGCCTGGACTACGGCGATGGCCTGGGTGTTCTCCGAGCGCACCTGGCTGCTGGACAGCATTCCCTGGAGCAGGACGCCCAGGGCGTTATTTACGTTGGGTTCGGTCTGGCGCGGCATGGCTTCCTAACCTGTCAGGCTCGGCTATTACCGATAATAGCACACATCGTCCCTCGCCCCCGTCACACACGGGAATCTAATCACGGCCGCTACTGTCTGAGTTTATATCCGCCGCGCTGGAATCCGTTTATTGCAAACCAATAGCCCTATGCTATAATTTCCCTATGCGGCCCAACCTCTCGCCGCATGGCATTCTGTAGACAAGCAAGGAGCCGAGAAACAATGACCTATATTATTGCCGAGCCATGTGTAGGCGTGAAGGATGCGTCCTGCGTCGACGTATGTCCCGTGGACTGCATCTACACCAAGGACGACGACGACATGTACTACATCAGCCCCGACGAGTGCATCGACTGCGCCGCCTGCGAGCCGGTGTGCCCGGTAACGGCGATTTTCGCCGAGGACGCCACTCCGCCCCAGTTCGCCCCCTACATACCCATGAACTACGAGTATTTCGAGAACAATGACCCGGCGGACCTGAAGCGCAAGTAGGTCCCGGCGACCTCTTCTATCCCGGCCCTGGGGCAGGGCCTCGAGAGACCTTTAAAGGCCAGACCTTTAAGGGTCTTCTATTGAAACTTCCAGACGCGAAAATGCCAGAGGAGTCCGACCAATGAACCTCATCGACTCGACGCCGGAGTTCGTTGCCGAGGCGTACCGGAAGATGGAGCAGCGGCTTGAAACGGTTCGCTCCCGCCTCAACCGCTCCCTGACCTTGGCCGAAAAAATCATGCTGGGCCATCTGGACGACCCCGCAGGCGCAGACCTGACCCCCGGCGAGAGCTACATCATGCTGCGACCCGACAGGGTGGCCCACCAGGACGTGACCGGGCAGATGGCCATCCTCCAGTTCATGCAGTCGGGCCGTCAGCGGACGGCCGTGCCCACCACCGTCCACTGCGACCACTTGATTCAGGCGAGGGTCGGCGCAACCCCCGACCTACAGCAGGCCCTGAACGAGAACAACGAAGTGTACCGCTTCCTGGAATCCGCCTCCCGCAAGTACGGCATGGGCTTCTGGAAGCCTGGCAGCGGCATCATCCACCAGGTGGTGTTGGAGAACTACGCATTTCCCGGCGGCCTCATCCTCGGCACCGACTCCCACACCCCCAACGCCGGGGGCCTGGGAATGCTGGCCATCGGCGTAGGAGGAGCCGACGCGGCCGACGTAATGGCCGGCCTGCCCTGGGAGGTGCGGTATCCCACCCTGATTGGCGTGCACCTCACCGGCGAGCTCCAGGGCTGGACCGCACCCAAGGACGTGATTATCCGCCTGGCGGGAATCCTGACCGTCGCCGGCGGCACCAACGCCATCATCGAGTACTTTGGGCCAGGCACCAAGTCCATCAGCTGCACCGGCAAGGCTACGGCGTGCAACATGGGCGCCGAGTTGGGCGCCACCGGAGACGTGTTCCCTTACGACGAGCGTATGGCAACGTACCTAAGGGCCACCGGCAGGGGAGAGTTGGCTGAACTGGCGGCTCGCCACACTCACCTGCTCACCGCCGACCCCGAGGTCGAGCAGGACCCGTCCCGCTTCTTCGACCGCGTGGTCGAGATCGATCTCTCCACCCTGGAACCCCATATAACCGGACCCCACTCTCCCGACCGGGCCCGGCCCATTTCCGCCCTGGCCCAGGAGGTCCGGGAGCACGGTTTTCCCGAGGAGATAACCGCGGCCCTGGTGGGCAGCTGCACCAACTCTTCCTACGAGGACATGAGCCGCTGCGCCGACGTGGCCGAGCAGGCGGCGGCCCGCGGGGTGCGGGTGGCCTCGTCCTTCATGGTGACCCCCGGCTCGGAACAGGTGCGGGCGACCATCTCCCGCGACGGCCAGCAGGAATCCCTGGAAAAGGTCGGGGCCACGGTGCTGGCCAACGCCTGCGGCCCGTGCATTGGCCAGTGGCGCCGCGCCGGGGCCGAACAGGCCCAGCCCAACTCCATCGTATCCTCCTACAACCGCAACTTCCCTCGACGCAACGACGGCAATGCTGAGACCATGAATTTCATCGCCAGCCCCGAGCTGGCCCTGGCCCTGGGACTCAGCGGCAAGCTGACCTTCAACCCGCTGACCGACGCCCTGCAAGATGCAAACGGTCAAGCGTTCCAGTTGGAGCCACCCAAGCCCGCCCCCGAGGTCCCGCCCGGCGGCTTTGACTCCGGGGAATCCGGCTTCGTAGCCCCTCCGGACAACGGTGAAGGCGTCGAAGTATCGGTTGATCCCGCCAGCAATCGCTTGCAGTCCTTAGCCCCGTGGCCGGAGTGGGACGGCAACGACTTCGTTGACCTGCCGGTGTTGGTCAAGGCCCAGGGAAAATGCACCACCGACCACATCTCCCCGGCGGGGCCGTGGCTCCGGTTCCGCGGGCACCTGGACAACCTCAGCGACAACATGTTCCTGGGCGCCGACAACGCCTTCACCGAGGAACCCGGCACCGGCAAGAACCAGCTTTCGGGCCAGGAAGTTGCGCCCATACCGGCGGTCGCCCGGGCCTACAAGGCCCAAGGATTGCGCTGGGTCGCCGTCGGCGACCACAACTATGGCGAAGGCAGCAGCCGTGAGCACGCGGCCATGTCGCCAAGATTGCTGGGCGCAGCGGCAGTCATCACCCGCAGCTTCGCCCGCATCCACGAGTCAAACCTCAAGAAGCAGGGGTTGCTGCCCTTTACCTTCGCCGATCCCGCCGATTACGACAAGGTCCTGGCCGACGACCGCGTCACCTTGCTGGGGCTGGCCGACCTCGCGCCCGGCAAGCCTGTACGGTGCGTACTCAACCACGCCGACGGCAGCCAGGACAGCTTCGACCTGCAGCACACGTTCAACGAAACGCAGGTGCAATGGTTCAAGGCGGGCTCCGCCATGAATCACATGAGGAACCTGGAACAAAACGGCGGGTAAAGGCCCCGGCGCTCCGTCAGCCCAGGTCGTCCAGGCAGTCCCTCACGGGCTTGTTGACGCAGGTAAAGATGGGCGTGTCCCGCAACGTGTAGGGCCGCGCCTCCGAGCTTCGCAGGTCTTCCACCAGTTCCAGGAACGTGGACGCGTCGTCGCTCTCGAACCCCAGCACGAACTCCTGGTCGTCCAGGCCGAACGAGTATGCGGTGCTGATTTTCACGTCCGGGTACCTGTGCCCAATCACGAAGTGCTCGCCCATTATCCGCCGCCGTTCCTCCATCGGCAGTTGGTACCAGTCATGGGTCTTGACGAACGGGTAGATGAACAAATACTTGCGCCCCAGAATCCGCATAGTGCTGCCCGCGCCCTCCTGGCCCTGGTGCTCGTGCCCATCCACGTAGGGTGACTTCCTGGTCATCGACAGGTAGGAGTGAGGCATGGTCAGGAACTGCCCCAGCCGGGTGCGGTTGATCTGGGCCAGCAGTTCGTTTATCGGCTCCAGCGTTTGGCAGATTTTCCACAGTAGAAAGTCCACGTCGCCGCGCGTGGCCGCCAGGCTGTAGGAACCGACCGTTATCCGTTCAGAAAACTCGGCAACCACTTCGGCAAACTGGTCCTTGCTGTTCTCCCTCTCGGCCTCCGGCAGCCGCCGCCACTCGGGAGCCACCTTGAAGAACGAGTGTTTGACGAAGTCCCGTCTTTCCTGCTGAGCCGCCATTGTTCAACATCCCGCCGGCTTCCGCCGGGCTAAACGATATCCCCTGGTAGGGTCAGAATATATAATAGCAACTTCCCGCCTGTTGTCCACGATTGGGCGACGGCAACGGTAGGTCAGGAATAGCTATGGAGATACGGCTGGACAGCCTCGTAGAGGGCGCCAAGAAAGCTCAAGGGACCGCCATAATCGTCGACGTCTTCCGCGCCTTCACCACCGCGGCCATAGCTTTCGACCGGGGCGCCAAGAGCATCATCCTCGTCGCCGAGGTCGAGGAGGCGCTGGAACTCCGTCACCAACACGGTGGCGACCTCATCATCATGGGCGAGGTGGACGGCAAGCGGCCCGATGGGTTCGACTACGGCAATTCCCCTCACGAAATGTCCCAGGCGGATGTGGACGGCAAGACCATCGTTCAGTCCACCCGCGCCGGAACGGTGGGGGTGGCAGCGGCAACCAACGCCGAGACTATCTACCTGGGCTCGTTAGTGGTAGCGGAGGCTACGGCGGCGACGGTGCGGCGAGACAACCCCGATGTGGTGTCCATCATCGCCATGGGAGACCGCGGCGTACATCGCTCCGACGAGGACGAGCAATGCGCCCTGTACCTTCGAAATCTTCTCAAAGGACGTCAGCCGGACCCCGCGGCGGTGCGCAGCTTAATCATGGACGGCGGCCAGACCCAGAAATTCTTCGACGACAACCAGCCCCAATACCATCCCCAGGACGTAGATCTAGCTCTGCAAATCAACCGCTTTCCCTTTGCCATGCGCGTATCCAGGGAAAACGGCCTGCTGGTAGCCAGAAAAGAAGGGCCCGCCTAGACCCCGGAAAACCGTCCCGGGTCCAGGTGCTCCACGCCCGGCACGTTAGTCCGGCCCTGCAGAATTAAGTCCCGCAAGGCGTAGCTCATGCCGGTGCTCCACAGCAGTCCCTTGCGCCCCGCGCCGGTACCCACGAAGAGATTGTCCCAGCCGGGTACCCGGCCGACTATGGGCAGGCCGTCTGCCGACAGCGGACGGAGGCAGGCTGTCTGCTGCACCAGTTGGGCCTCGGCCAGCGCTGGCGCCATCGTCAGTAAGTCCCTCATGATGCTGTCCCGCGCCTCGTCGGTGGGCTGGACGTCGAAACCTACGTCTTCCTGCGTGGTGCCGGCCCAGACCAGCCCGTCGGGCTTGCTCGTCGCGTAGCTGCCCTTCCAGGCCAGGGTGGCTTTGACAGGGCGGCCCTGGTGCTGAAGGCGTAGAATCTGCCCCTTCAGGGGCCGCACCGGGATATCGAATCCGCACCAGGACGAGGCCTCGCTGGTCCAGGGGCCCTGGGCCAGCGCCACCGTTCCGCCTTCCAGGCGTCCGCCCCCTTCCAGCGTTACTCCCAGGCAACGCCCGCCGCCGGTGATGAGACCCGTTACCCGCCGCAGGAGCACCCGCGCGCCTGCCCGCTCTGCGGCCTGGCAGGCAGCGAGGATATAACGGTAAGGCTCCAAAGAAGCTGTCCCACCAACGTGCACCGCCCCCATGGTGTTGGGGCTGGCCATAGGCTCTACCTTTACCACGTCCTCCGGGCCGAGCCACTGGATCTGAAAGTCCGACAACTCCTTCTGCCACTTCAAGTCCCGTTTGTATTCCAGGACCGCCTCTTCGTCGAAGGCCAGTTTCAGCCGTTCCGAACGCTGGAAATAGTTGGGGACTCCCGACGCGCCGCTGAGTTCAGCCGCCAGTGGCTCGTGCTGTCGATAGGACCAGACGCTGAAGTCCAGGAGCGGGTGTGGCAGCCCGGCCCCGTCCAGCACTCCCAGTTCCCCGAAAGCAAAGCCCGACGCGTGGCTGCCCACTGAGTCGGCTTCCACCAGCGTAACGCGAAGGCCCTCGCGAGCCAGCAAATAAGCGGTTAGGCACCCTACTATGCCGCCGCCTACCACAATTGCATCTGAAGTTTCGGTGGTCATCAGGGGTCAGGCCTCTATGGCATGGGTCAGGTGCTGTACGTCTTCCAATCGCCCGCCCCGGCCCAGGTAGACGCACACCAGGTCAATTCGCCATCCAACCCCATCGCAGTGCATTTCCTGAATGTACCTCTGGCACGTGTTTAGCAGCCTGCGGATCTTAGCAGAGGATAGGGATTCCTCCGGCGCTCCGTAACTGCCGGGGCGCCTGGTGCGCACCTCGACAAACACCAGTTCCGTCCCATCCTGCGCCACGATGTCCACCTCTCCGTGGCGGTTGCGGTAGTTGGAAGTCACGATACGATATCCCTTGTCCCGTAGAAACCGGCTGGCCAGCGACTCGCCCCAGGTTCCCAGTTTGGTGCGCGGCGTGGGCATGTCAAGCGACTCCCAAACGCGCCGCTGCCTTATGCACGGGAGCAAATGAGCGACGGTGTATGGGGGAGGGGCCCACCTCCATCAACCGGGCCCGGTGCTGTGCGGTGGGATAGCCCTTGTTGCTGGCGAACGCGTACCCCGGATACAGCCCGTCCGCTTCCTCCATCCAGTGGTCTCGGGCCACCTTGGCCACGTTTGACGCCGCCGCGATGGAATAGCTGATGCTGTCGCCCTTGACGACGGTATGGAACGGCAATGAGCACTCGCGGAGATGGACGAAGTCCAGCAGAAGATGCTCCGGAGTTATGGACAGGTTGGCCACAGCCCGCATCATGGCACTGATTCCAGCCTGCGCTATTCCCACGTCGTCGATCTCTTCCGGAGACGCCGAGCCCAGGGCCACCGCCAGGGCGTATTCTCGGACGGCCGCGTCGGCCTTGGCTCTCCTGGCGGGGGTCAACGCCTTGCTGTCGTCCAGCAGGCCCAGCCACGGCTCGTCGCCGGTCAGCCCCGGCGGCAAGATGACCGCCGCCGCCATCACCGGCCCCGCCAAGGGCCCGCGACCGACCTCGTCCACCCCGGCCGCCAGCCGGTACCCCTGGGCCACCAGGCCCTTTTCCAAGGACAGGTCCGGCATCAGTGCCCGGCTAGAGCGCCGGCATTTCGGCAACAGCCCCTATACCCAGGCAAAGCCTTTCATCCTCTGGAGCATCCCTTTCGATGATCCCCCCGCCCAATAGTAGGTCTCCCTGGTAGAACACCGCCGCCTGACCCGGCGCAACGGCCCGCTGGGGGCGGTCGAAGTGGACCAGCGCTCCGTCTGGCCGTGGATACAGCGTTGCAGCGGCCTCCTCGGCCTTGTAGCGGATCTTCACGCTCACCTCCACCGGCCCGTCGGGCGCCCTGCCAAGCACGTAATTTACCCGCGACGCCCAAAGGCGGTTCTGGTATAGGGACGAATCGGGGCCTACCACTACTCGCGCGGTTTCCGGTTCCAGACGGACAACGAACATCGGCTCACCGGTAGCTATGCCCAGTCCCCGGCGCTGCCCTACGGTGAAGAACTCGATGCCCTTGTGATAGCCAATCAGGTTGCCGTCGATGTCCACAATCTCGCCGGGCGTCGGCTCCACCCGGTCTCGCAAGAACGCCTTGTAATCGCCGAATGGGATGAAGCATATATCCTGGCTGTCCGGCTTGTCGGCGTTTGTGAATCCGGCATCCAGGGCCATTTGGCGGATGTCCTGCTTGGAGAACTCTCCCACCGGCATGAGGGTATGGGCCAGCTGTTCCTGTCCCATGCCGAAGAGCACGTAAGACTGGTCTTTGTCCGGGTCCACGGCCCTTATCAGCGCCGCACCCGCGGGAGTCCGATGGATGCTGGCGTAGTGGCCGGTAGCCACGTAGTCGGCCTGCAGGACGGCGGCCCTGCGCATCAGGAAGTCGAACTTTATCTTGTCGTTGCAGGCAATGCAGGGATGCGGTGTACGGCCCTTCTGGTACTCCGAGCAGAAGTAGTCGATGACGTGGCTCTGGAATTCCTGCTGCACGTTCAGCACGTAGTGTGGGACTCCCAGGGTCCGGCACACTGAACGGGCGTCTTCCACGTCGTCCAGCGAGCAGCAGCCCTTGTAGTGCGCCGGCAGGTCGTCCTGGTCCATGGCATAGAGCTTCATGGTCACGCCGACCACGTCGTAACCCTGCTGGTGCAACAGCAGCGCCGCTACCGACGAATCAACGCCGCCGCTCATGGCGACGACAACTTTCTCAGCCATCTGACCGCATACCTCCAATTCACAGCCTAGCATAGCAGTTGCCGGGCTTCAACGGAAACGCCTGGCGCGCTGGGAGTTGTCCAGTTGACGCGTTCAGAGGGCCTTGCCTACAATCCCGATGGCCTGGCCTGCCCCTCTATCCGGATAGCGCCAGAAGCGATGTCGGCGACACTGCCAGGTCCCGTCGTTCGCCGGTCCCGCCAAACGCGAGGTGCAATGGACCCCGAAGAACAGCGTATAGGCTTCTGCCCCGCCTGCGGCGGAGTCGTAGCTCCAGGGGACAGGTTCTGCCCCAGTTGCGGGTCGGCGACCGACCGGGTCATCCTACCCGCGGTGGACATGGCACAGGTCGAGTACATGGGGTTCTGGGTCCGCCTGGCCGCATACCTCATTGATTCGATCCTGCTGCTGGTGCCCTTCTTGGTCGTGTCGCGCTTTGGCGCGCCCTGGCTCATATACGTCATCGCACTGGTCTATGCAGTGCTGTTTATCGGACTCAAGGGCCAGACCCCCGGCAAAATGGCCATGGGCATTCAGGTTGTCGATGAACGGGGTCAGGTCCCGGGAATCGCGCGGGCCGTCCTGAGGGAGGTCGTAGGCAAATTCATTTCCGCGCTTCCAATCTATTTGGGATATTTCTGGGTCGGTTGGGACCGGCGCAAAAGAGGCTGGCACGACTATATCGGCAGAACCTACGTAATACGAAAACCTTCTGACCGGCGTTAAACCATGCCGACGCGGCGCAGGCGTCAGCCCGGACCCGGCCGGTCAACGGCTGGAGCGGCCTGCGCCCGCAAGTCCCGTGGTATACTGTCGCCGGCAATCCGTTATCTCTATCCAGTTAGACGCGAAGGAGGTGTGACGTGGCCGTCAAATTTGGGCAGAATTTGCCGACTACCGGCGTTAACGCCACCCCGGAAAACATAAAGCTCATATCCCAACGGGCCGAAGACTTGGGGTACGATTCGGTCTGGTGCAGCGACCACCTGGTTATCCCCCACAGCATAGCGTCCCGCTACCCCTATACCGCCGACGGGGAGACCCCCTTCAGCCCAAGGGGCACCTATCTGGACTCGATAACCGCTCTCACCTTCGTTGTCGGGTGCACCACCAAGCTGCGGGTGGCCACCAACGTCCTCATCATTCCCTACCGCCACCCCATCGTTACCGCCAAGCAGTTGGCGACGCTGGACGTCCTGTCCGAAGGAAGGCTGACCCTGGGCGTGGGCGTCGGCTGGATGAGGGAGGAGTTCGAGTACCTTGGCCTGGACACTTATGAGCAGCGGGGCAAGGTGACCGACGAGTACATCCAGCTTTACCAGGAACTATGGACCAAGGAAGACCCCGAATTCCAAGGGGAGTTCTTCCAGGTTACCGGCGCCGGCTTCTACCCCAAGCCGGTCCAGAAGCCCTATCCCCCCTTCTACGTCGGCGGCCACACCGGACCGGCCATGCGCCGCGCCGCCAAGTACTGCGACGGATGGGTCCCCTATGGCGCGCGCCCCACACCCACCAGCGGGGGCCGCACCATCTTGGAGCCCGAACAGATGGAAGCCGCCGTCGCCCGGATGCGCAGGATGACCGTCCAAGCCGGGCGGCCCGAGGACGCCGTGGAGATCGTCATGCTTTGCAACATCGTGTTTGACGATAACCCCGGGTCCGACCGCACCAGGCTGACCGGTTCCACCGAGCAGATTCTGGACGACATCCAGAAGTACCTGGACTCGGGAGTGCAAAGTTTCCTGGCGGGCTTCCCCGCCCGCAGCCCCTCCGAACAAATAGAGCTCGCGGAGCGGTTCTCCCGCGAGATCATGCCCAACTTCCAGTAACAGGCTGCTAACTCCACCGCCCCGGCTCTCCGGCCGGGGCGGCCTACGACGGCAAGCCATGGCCGATCCGGTTACTCTCACAGACTACCTGCGCGACGGCCTCGACATGGTGTTCGTAGGGCTCAACCCCTCCCGCTATTCCGTGGAGGCTGGTCACTACTTCGCCAACCCCCGCAACAGGTTCTGGCCGGCCCTCAACCGGTCATCCATTCTGGGTAAGGACGTGGCGCCCGAGGACGACGCCGCACTGCTCGACCACGGCATCGGATTCACCGACGTGGTCAAGCGGCCCACCCCGCAAGCGTCCGGCTTGAGGGCCGCCGATTATCGCCGGTGGGCTCCGGTGCTCAAGGACAAGCTGCTGCGTTACCAGCCGCTGATAGCCTGCTTCCACGGGGTCACCGCCTATTCCGCATACTTGAAGTACGCCGAGGGCATCGACGAAAAGCCTGTCCTGGGCCGGCAGCAGCACAAGATTGGCGAGTCCCATGTCTTTGTCGTCCCTAACCCCAGCCCGGCCAACGCCGTGTACTCTGAGGCTGACCTGGCCGGATGGTACGACCGGCTCGCTGAGTTCAGGGAGGAACTGGCCGGTTGAGCGGGCCCCAGGGGACGCTGAGGGCCTTCATCGCCCTGTCCGTCCCGCCGGAGGCACAGCGTTCGCTGGAGCCCGCGGTCCAACATTTGTCGGCGGTGGTTCCTGGGGCCGTCCGGTGGGTTGACCTGGACGGGCTGCACCTGACCCTGAAGTTCCTGGGCAACGTCGAGTCCACTCGGGTGGACGACATCGTCCAGGGGATGCGGCGGGCCTGCCGTGACCTGGCGCCGTTCGAGTTGGACCTTTCCGAGCTTGGCGTTTTCCCCAACGCCAGCAGGCCCAGGGTCGTTTGGGCTGGAGTGCAGGGCGACCTAGGACTGCTGACGACGCTCCAAGGTGGCATCGAAACCGAGATGTCGGCACTTGGCTTCTCTCCAGAGAAGCGGCCGTTCGCGCCCCATCTTACCCTTGGGCGGGTGCGGGACCGGGCGGGTGACTCGCAACGCCGGCTCTTGGGCGGCGCCGTGTCCGGCTGTTCGATTGATGCGGCCCGGCCCTGGTTGGTCGAGGCGGTGTATCTGGTGCGGAGCGAGTTGGGGACTGGGGGAGCGACTTACACAGCCCTTGCCTCTGCGCCGTTGGGGGGCGGGACTAGTTGAACAGTTTCATCAGGCTCCGGGGGTCGCGGGAGCGGGAGAACTGGCGCACCAGCTTCTGGGTCTGCCGGAACTGGTTGAGCAGTTGGTTGATGTCCTGGGGAGTGGTGCCGCTTCCCCTGGCGATGCGCCGGCGGCGGCTGCCGTTGATTATCTCCGGGCGGCGGCGTTCCTCGGGGGTCATGGAATAGATGATGGCCTCTACCTGCTTGACCCTGCCCTCTTCCAGGTCGGCCTCGGGCATCCGCTTGGTCAACTGGCTCATGCCTGGAATCATTTCCACTATCTGGCTGAAAGAGCCCATCTTCTTGACGCTTTGAATCTGCTGCAGGAAGTCGTCCAGGTCGAAGGTCGCCTGCCGGAACTTGCGTTCCAGGTCCTTGGCCTGCTTGTCGTCCACCGCTTCCTGGGCCTTCTCGATTAAGGTCAGGACGTCGCCCATAGCCAGGATGCGGGAAGCCATGCGGTCGGGGTAGAACTGCTCCAGGCCGTCGGGGCGCTCGCCAACTCCCAGGAACTTTATGGGGACGCCGGTGACCTTGGTTATGGAGAGGGCTGCGCCGCCCCTCGCGTCGCCGTCCATCTTGGTCATAATCAGGCCGGTCAGGGGCACCCGCTCGTTGAATTCCTGGGCAACGTTGACGGCGTCCTGGCCGGTCATGGCGTCGACCACCAGCAGGATCTCATGGGGCGAGACGGCCGATTTCATGTCCTCCAGTTCCTGCATCATCTCGTCGTCTACGTGCAGGCGGCCGCCGGTGTCGATCAAGACCCAGCCAACTCCCAGGTCCTCGCCGCGCTTGACCGCTCCCCTAGCAACGTTCAGCGCAGTGGACGACCTGGGGTCCTGGGAATAGACGGCGATGTCCAACTGGCGTCCCAGGGTCTCGATCTGCTGGATGGCGGCGGGGCGGCGGAGGTCGGCCGCGGCCATCAGCGACTGGTGCCCCTGGCGGCGCAGGGACAGGGCCAGCTTGGCCGTGGTGGTCGTCTTGCCGGAGCCCTGCAGGCCCACCAGCATGACGACAGAGGGCGGGCGGCTGGCCGGGGTCATGCGGTTGTCGCCCCCGCTCAGCAGGCTTGTCAACTCTTCCTGGACTACTTTGACCACCTGCTGGCCGGGGGTGAGACTTTCCAGCACGTCGGCGCCCATGGCCCGTTCCTTGATGCCGGCCACGAAGTCCCGGGCGACGCGGAAGTTTACGTCGGCCTCCAGCAGCGAGCGGCGCACCTGGCCCAGGGCGTCCTCGATGTCCTTCTCGGTCAACCGCCCCCTGCTGGTCAGGCGCTGCAGCGTCCCGGTCAGCTTCTCTGTCAGGCTCTCAAACATTAGTTACGTCCTAACCATAGACTATCGGATATTGGGCCGGGCCTCACCCGCCCGTCCGTTCCCCCTTCGATTTCCCTCAGGACGAACGGACGGGATCCTCTCATGACAAACTGACTGGCTGCGTTCAGGACGAACGGACGGGCTCCTCTCATGGCAAACTGACTGGCTGCGTTCAGGACGAACGGACGGGCTCCTCTCAGGACGAACAGACCACCCCTTTCTACCGCATTATACGCCCTATGCGCTTTGGGGGACGGGGACGGGCGGGCCGTCGGCTGACAGGACTACCAGGCCGCGGTTGATGGCCCAGGGTAACAGTGCGCCCAGCAGATGCTCGACGCCGGGGACGACTTTTTGGGCGATGCAACGCTCAAGGTAGGCGTGGGCGGCCGTGAAGGTTGGGAGGCGCCATCCCGCGGCGGCCACCTTGGGGAAGAAGTCCCATTGGTCGGGCAAGGGCTTGCGGGCCATGGCGGCGTAATAGGACTCGGAGCAAAAGTCGTCGACCATGGTCCGTATCTCGTTGTGGGATATTTCGAGGGCAAATTTGCGGCGCAGGGCGTTGATGCGAGACCGGATGTAGGATAGCTGGCTCATTTGAATTTACCTCCAAGTGGAAAATTTAGGTCGCCTTTCATTTGCTCCCATTTCCTCCCGTTTTTGAGAGCTTTAGACGGCTCCCCGCGGCCATTTCTTGGCTTGACCCCCCTCCCTCTCTGGATTCCGGCTTTCGCCGAAATGACGCGTTGGGGGCCGGAATGACGGTTGTGCATTGGACAGATAAGGAACGAACCGGCAACTATCCCCCTGTCCCGCCGCGCAACGCCTCTATTTCCCGGAGTATGGGACGGCGGACGGAATCGAATACCTGGGCTCCCATCAGTTCCCTGAAGTGCTCCTCCACGGGGGCGAGGTCAAGTCCAAGCTCGCTCCAGCCAAGCATGTAGTTCCTGACCCGGTCTTCCAGCCAGTTGGTATAGGGGACGCCGGCCGGCCGCCCGAACCGGTGGGTCCAGCGCAGGAAGGGGAGGCACAGGGTACGGCCCCCGGCCTGGCGGAACTTTTCGTGGATATAGCCCTCCTCGCCGCCAAAGCCGCCGAACCGGGGATTGAACCCTTGCCACGCCTCCCGGCGGCAGGCGAAAAGGCCCAGGCCCTGCATGGGGATATCGAAGGGCGGCCCGTCGGGATCGATGCCCCGCCGGTCGGTGTCCCACTGGCCGTACATGCCCGCACTCCACACCGGGGAGAAATGGGTAGAGACGCCGTTCAAGGCGTCATCGAGGAGGGGTCCCTGCAGCAGGTCGTTGGACTCAGGGTGACTGTGAAAGTAGTTGATGAGACGCCGCAGGGACCCCGGAACCAGCATGACGTGGCAGTCGAGGCAGAGGACGTAGGGAGTGCGGGCGGCGCTGAAGACGGCGTCGCGCACCGCTGTCCCCCTGACGTCCTGATATGGGACGTAGCGGTAGCCGTCTACCCAGGAGGCGAGGCCCCGGAGGAGGGGAGCCGCCGGGCCCTCGGGGTGATTGTCCAGCACCAGCAACTCGGTATCCTGCAGGACCTCGGGATGGTAGAGGCGAATGGCCTGGACGGTGAAGTAAACCCCGTCGTAGTCGTCGTAGGTGGCCATGCCTATGGTCAACTGCCTGGACCCGCTTTCCAGGGAGGGATGCTGCACCGGTTCAAACATGGCCATTTTATGATGCACCTATCTCCCCGGCTATCAGGTCCAATTCCTCCATGGCCGCATCCAAGACCCGCCCGTTACGACGCTCGATGTTGCGGTCCCGCTCGTTGAAATCCAACCAAATAGCGTAGATGTGGTCTGCCTCTTCGACGGCGGTCTTAAGCCGGGTGTGTCTCGCGTTGCATAGCCGCCATTCCCCTCCCCTGGTGAGGTCGCGATAACGAATCTCCCATTCCGCTATTCCCGCGGCAGAAACCACAGCGGTGATGGAGCCTTCCAAGGTCGCATCTTCGTTGCGCCATACCAGGGCAGGCGCAGCGGGCGAGTCGCCGCGGGTGAATATCAGCGGCGGCTTCAAACGTGAATCATGCACTGTGTTCAACTCTCGACTTATCATGCTGCCGATACCCTCAAACAGTCTTGTGTCCAGGCCTCTACCCGCCCCTGCACCCGGTCAACGGCGGATGTGTGGTTGGAGCCGCGGTGGTAGTGGGCGCCGCCGTAGTGGTTGGAGCCGCGGTGGTGGTGGTAGTCGTGGTAGTGGTCGTCGTCGTCGTTGTTGTCGGCGCAGGACTACACCCGGTCAACGGCGGGTGTGTGGTTGGGGCCGCGGTGGTAGTGGGCGCAGCCGTAGTGGTAGTCGTGGTGGTTGGCGCAGCCGTGGTGGTGGTAGTCGTGGTGGTTGGCGCAGCCGTGGTGGTGGTAGTCGTGGTGGTTGGAGCCACCGTAGTAGTGGGCGCCGCGGTGGTAGTGGGCGCAGCCGTGGTGGTGGGCGCCGCCGTGGTAGTGGGCGCCGCCGTGGTAGTGGGCGCCGCTGTCGTCGGCGCTGGAGTACACCCGGTTATCGGCGGCTGCGTGGTAGTGGGCGCTGCCGTGGTAGTGGTAGTCGTTGTCGTCGGCGCTGGAGTACACCCGGTTATCGGCGGCTGCGTGGTGATAGGCGCTGCCGTGGTAGTGGTAGTCGTTGTCGTCGGCGCCGCGGTGGTGGTCGTCGTCGTAGGACTGCACCCGGTCAGAGGCGGTGACGTGGCAGCGGCCCTGGTGACGGCGATGGTGTAGGTCCTGGTGGTAGTCCCGTCCTCTGCGGTCACGACCAGGGATATGGAGTTGCTGCCCACGCTGAGGGCGTGGGATCCGGACCCGGTGAGGGTGGCTGCGGAATGGGCCGCGGTTGCCGACACGGTGACGGCGGACACCGAGTTGGCGACGGAGGCGGTGTAACTGTAAGCGCTCGACGCGAAGGCCGGGGACAGAGTTCCCGAGCTTATGGACAAAGCGCTCAGGCGGGCGTTGGTGGAACCACACCCAGTCAGCGGAGGCGACGTGGCAGCGGCCCTGGTGACGGCGATGGTGTAGGTCCTGGTGGTGGAGCCGTCCTCAGCGGTGACGACGAGGGAGATGGAGTTGCTGCCCACGCTGAGGGTATGGGACCCGGACCCGGTGAGGGTGGCGGCGGAATGGGCCGCGGTTGCCGACACGGTGATGGCGGACACCGAGTTGGCGACGGAGGCGGTATAGCTGTAAGTACCCGACGCGAAGGCCGGAGAGAGCGTTCCCGAGCTTATGGACAGGGCGCTCAGGCTGGCGTTCGTGGAAACAGTAGCGGCCCTGGTGACGGTGACGGTGTAGGTCTTGGTGGTGGAGCCATCCTCAGCGGTCACGACGAGGGATATGGAGTTGCTGCCCACGCTGAGGGTTTGGGACCCGGACCCGGTGAGGGTGGCGGCGGAATGAGCCGCGGTTGCCGACACTGTGACACTGGACACCGAGTTGGCGACGGAGGCGGTGTAGCTGTAAGTACCCGCGGCGAAGGCCGGGGACAGAGTTCCCGAGCTTATGGACAAGGCGCTCAGGCCGGCGTCGGTGGAAACAGTAGCGGCCCTGGTGACGGTGACGGTGTAGGTCTTGGTAGTGGTCCCGTCCTCTGCGGTGACGACCAGGGATATGGAGTTGCTGCCCACGCTGAGGGTTTGAGACCCGGACCCGGTGAGGGTGGCGGCGGAGTGGGCCGCGGTTGCCGACACGGTGACAGCAGACACCGAGTTGGCGACGGAGGCGGTATAGCTGTAGGCGCCCGCCGCGAAGGCCGGGGACAGAGTTCCCGAACTGAGGGACAAGGCGCTCAGGGTGGCGTCGGTGGAGGCGGCCCTGGTGACGGTGACGGTGTAGGTCTTAGTGGTGGAGCCGTCCTCAGCGGTCACCACTACGGTTATGGTGTTGGCGCCTACGGCCAGGTGGACCACGTCGCTGGGCTGACCGCTCAGCGCGGCCTGGCGGTTTACCGTCACGGTGGCGGCCGCATTGCTCACCATGGGAGTCACGCGGACGCCATTGACCTTGTTGGCCGCGGACGCCGTGTAGGACATCACACTGCCGTTGAACGCCGGCGAGAGGGAGACCGAGGCCGGGTCGATGGACAAGCCCGCCAGGGCGGCGTCTTTGCTCTTGTTAGCGGCCGACGACACCGCTACCCCCAGGGTAAAGCTGCCTGTCCTGCTGGCGGAGTGCGTGGTGGCCTCGATGGTGTAGGTCCCGGGCTCCAGAGTGCGGGTGATGCGGGAGTTCGAACGGTATCCATCGTCGTCATCTTCCTCTAATTTGGGGCCGGAGGTCCCGGATCCGGACAGCAGGTAGAGATAGGGATTCGTTCGGGAGATCAGATCGATCTGCACCCGGCTTCGTTTCGCCAGGCTGAAGACGTAGAACTTGGCGTAACTACCCGACCGCCTCGATGAAGTTATTGTGCTGACCCAGGAACTACTGCGGCTGACGTTATTGCCCACCGCAAGGATTCCCAGGTCCTCTCCGCCAGCGGGCGCCGGGGCTCGCACCACGATGGTGACGTCGTCGGTGGCGGATATGCCCTTGGCGTTGGTGACGGTGAGGCGAAATACCAGCGGGCTTGAGGCCACCGATGGAGCTGTGAAGCTCACGGCCGGCGGAGAGCCTCTTGTCAAGGTCACCAGTTGCCCGCTGATTTGCCGCCAACTGTAGGTCAGTCCGGAGCCGGTGCTGCTTGAGCCGTTCAGGGTAACTTTAGCCCCGGTGTCGACCGCTCGGTTGCTGCCGGCGTTGGCCACGGGTGGAGCGCCTACATTGATGGTCACATCGGCCGTATCGACCTGGGTTGCAGTGTCAGTGACCGTCAGCCTGAAGGTCAGGGTACGGGTCACGCTTGGGGCCGTGAAGGTGGCAATCGCTGGCCTGCGTTCTGAATCTGGACGGTTTCAGCGGCTTTCTGGGCGGCAGTGATGCCGTCCCGGAAGGTCTGCTTCCACCGGTAGGTCAAAGCTTCACCTTCCGGGTCGCTGCTGCCGTTGCCATCAAGCGTGACGGTAGCCCCGAAGGCGGCACCCCTGGGGGCTGAGGCTCTGGCCGTGGGGGCACGCTTGCCGAAGGTGATTTTCAGTTCTTTCTCCACCACCTCTGCGGGCGTGGCGTAGTTGTAAGAGTGCCCACCAATATTGATCCCCAGTAGCCGGTATACGCCGTTTCTGGCCTTGACCAAGATCGGCCCGCCTGAGTCTCCGCCACGCGTGACCGTACCGGGGTCCCTGATTTTTATTACGTGTGGGAAGGTTACGCCAGACATTGTGAGCGATGTGTCGGCGTCTTCCACCTCTAACTCGTGTTCCCCGGTGCTACTTCCAAGCAGAACCACCTTCATGCCCGCCGTTACCTGATCCAGTGGGAATACACCTGCAATGATGTATCTGTCCGTGTGGACAGGATGATCGTGCATCTTGAACGAAGCCCCCTTCGGGCCAGTATGCTCGACGTAAGCAACGTCTCCCTTGTTGCCGGAGTAGTCTTTGCTTGGATTATCTTGGTCAAGTTTTAGTGGAATCCATGCGGGCTCGTCTTCATCCCAGACGGGAATCTCGCCTAACTTGTTGTTGGCTATGCGTCCCCTCTGGTACATTTCTTCGCCGCCCCGGGTGTTTCTGAAGAGCTTGGTGACAGGCGTTAAGCCAGCCATGCTGTGCATGCATGTCACCAGTACCTTTGTGTTGTCTGAATTTCGTGTTGCCAGCGTAGCCAGCGTACCGCCGCTAATATCATCGACAGTGCCGTTAGGATCAATTCTGGCGGATGCTATCCGCAGCCCAGCTGTGGCTTCCCTATGGTCTGAGAGTGTGTCAGGCATTGTATTGTTCTCCGTCGTTTCTCGTTGTTAAGTTGGGTTAAGGTTCCGATTCGAATTCAGGGGTTTCCAAGTTGGCTTCGTCAGCGTTAAGGACTTCCATTGTGCGAATTTGAACCGGGATGCCCTCAATGCAAGTGGGTAGGCGGTCTGTCTCCGGCAGGGTGGACTGGTCCACCAACTCTTGGATGGTTAGCGTGATGCCTACAGTGTCAGTCCGCTTGCCGTCCTCATCCCGTAAAAAGCTCTCGCCGACGGAGATGACGCTGGGGTATCGCTTTATCAACATATCCCTGTTTCTGAGCCGCACCTCCAAGACGCGGTCTCTGTACTCTTTGTTCGTTGAAGCCCTCCGCGGGTCATTCATTTCTTTACTCCAAGCGTTGTCGCAATAGTCTTTTAACTTGTCGGCTTCCGTTGCCACCTCCGGCACTCGGGTCGGAGTGGCGGCCGCAGGTGCCGCCGTCGTGGGTGCTTTGACCCCCGTTGGGGCTTTCGTGGCCACCGATGTGACAGTTGCCAGTGTTGTGTTCTGCTGCTTCACCTCTGTGGCGTCAGTCGCGGGGATAGATTTAGTGTCTCCATCGCCATTGCCGCAAGCTACCGCGAGGATGCCCAAGCAAAGTACGGCCATAACCCAAATTCTTAGCGCCATGTCTCACTCCTGTAATCAAGCCTTTGTTGACATGGCTTATCATATCAACACCCTCGCATGGTCGGCCTCGGTTACGCCGCAGGTGACCGAGGGGACTCCCAGGAACAGCACGGCCAGGGCGATGAGACTGTTCTTCTCCATTTAAGTCAAATCAGAATGCTTTAAGCCGGACTAGTTGTTAAAGTTGGCACCACGTCGAAATACACCGGCACACCTTCAAGGCAGTCGGGTATACGGTCCTCGGGATGCAACGTACGTTGGTCTACCAACTCGCTCACCATTATCACTATTCCTGCCTTGTTGCCATGGTCGACCGTAATGGGATACCCTTCGCCAACGTGCATCATGTTCGGAAACCGGTCCAGCAGGTCGTCATACTTGAGGCGGACTTCGTGGATGTATTGATCTTCGACGTCAGATGAGATTCTCAATTCTTCTCTCCTTTCCGGTGTAATTTCGCAATAGTTAATTTGTCCAGTCTCCAAAGGTTCCCTTGGTATAGGGCGTCGGGTTTGCTCCCGAGTTGGAGTTGGCTCCGGGGTCAGAGTCGGTTTTAAGGTCGCGGATGGCTCCACGGTTGGAGTTGGTGTTGGGGATGGGGTCGAAAGTGCTCCCCCGCAGGATACCGTCAGGATTGCCAAGCAAAGTACGGCTATGCCCCAAACTCTTAGCGCCATGTTTCACTCCTGCAATCAAGCCTTTGTTGACATGGCTTATCATATCAATACCCTTGCATGGGCGGCCTCGGTTACGCCGCAGGTGACCGAGGGGACTCCCAGGAACAGCACGGCCAGGGCGATGAGGACGAGGGGGAAGATCAGCTTGAGCCAGGATCGCATGGCGACGGTCAACTCCTTTTTGGACTGATGCCGGGGAAGGGTCACGTCCGCCCGGGAAAGACTTCGGTCCCGGCCATGACCGGCCGGTGTTCTTTAGTTGCATTCGTAATCTCCGCCTTACTCGCCAGTTGCCGTCTCCATTGACCTTCAGCAAACTGTACCGGGATGCCATCCAAGCAGCCGGGGATGCGGTCCTCGGGGGGCAAGGAGTTCTGGTCAATCAACTTCCTGGTCCAGATGATGATTCCCAGGGGGCCGGTGGCGTCACCGTTGGAGTCGAGCAGGATGCCCGAACCGATGCCCATCAAGCCGGGTTGTCGATGAATCAGGCCCCTGTATTTGTCCCGGACGTCGTCTATGCGTTGCATCAACTTGTCGTCGGAAAGCTGAGACATAAAGCGCTCCTTTTTGGAGTAAGGCGAGGGGGCTGTTGCCCCGACCATAGAATAGAACTTATGTTCTTATAGCATGGCCTGGCGGAGGTTGGCAAGGGGCAAATGTCAGTAAAATTGGGTGTGAATCGGAAAGTCGTCGCGGGCTCGTCCAGAGAAGACGCGGGGGGAAAAACGGGAACTATGTCTCCAGGAGGCCTCCGCCTCCACGGGTTTTGTAACCGCTACCGACGAATATGCCCGCCATCAGCGGTCTGTGGCGGATGATTGTTGCTCCCATATCACTTCCTCCAACTATATTCTGTCTACCTATGCCGGGTAGCCTTGCACTAACTCGATGATCTCCACTGGAATTCCGTCCAAGCAGTCTGGGATGCGGTCTGCCTCCGGCAGGGTACTCTGGTCGATTACTTCCTCGACCCCGACCTTGATCGCGATCTGATCCGTAAGGCTCTCATCCGCATTTCTTATAAACCCTACCCACGCCGCCAAATAGCCCGGTTGCCGCTCGAATAGTGGCAGATATTTTTGACGAACAGCTTCTGCGCGTTCTCCCTCAGTTGCTTGTGCCATTTCTCTTTCCTCCAAGTATGGATTCATGTCGCAAGGGTTAGTTCCGGCCTTTATTGTGATTGGGACATGTGTGGGGGCAGATTCCAAGGTCGGAGTCGGTTTTAAGGTCGCGGATGGCTCCACGGTTGGAGTTGGTGTTGGGGATGGGGTCGAATGTGCTCCCCCGCAGGATACCGTCAGGATTGCCAAGCAAAGTACGGCCATAACCCAAACTCCTAGCGCCATGTCTCACTCCTGTAATCAAGCCTTTGTTGACATGGCTTATCATATCAACACCCTCGCATGGTCGGCCTCGGTTACGCCGCAGGTGACCGAGGGGACTCCCAGGAACAGCACGGCCAGGGCGATGAGGACGAGGGGGAAGAGCAGCTTGAGCCAGGATTGCATGGCGACGGTCAACTCCTTTTTGGACTGAGGCGCGGGGAAGGGTTGCCCCGGCTCCAAAACGGAGCAAGTGTGTTTTGCCCAACGGGCTACAGACGCCGGCAATGGGTAATCGTCAAAAGATGTGCGGAAAGTGGGGATTCAGAGCGAATTGCGGCGGGGACCGTCCCCACAGAAGGGGGCTGGGGGAACTACCAACGGCGTTGGTGGAGGCGGGCTATACGTCTGGGAGATGCCGGGGGTTATACGGGGGACGGGTTATTGCCTATAAGACCAGGCCGTAGGTGCGCTTTTTGATGGCCAGGTTGACGAAGGTCTCGGTGCGCTGGACGCCCTCGATGTTCCCTATCTTGTTCCTCAAGAACGCGCCCAGGCTCTCGGCCGACTCAAGGCCGGCCCAGATGAAGATGTCGTAAGCGCCGGTGGTGATGGCCACGTATTGGGCTTCGTCGAGGGAAGCGATGGCGTCGGCCACTTCGTCGGACTTGCCGGGGCCGGTCTGGAGCCCCACCAGGGCGGTGGTTGCGTATCCCAGCTTCTCCAGGTTGGGCACGGCGACGATTTTGACGACGTCTTGCTGGACCAGGCGGCGCAGCCTGCGCCGAACGGTGCCCTCGCTGACGCCTACTTCGCGGGCGATCTTGGCGTTGGAGGCGCGGCCATCGCCCTGCAAGAGGGCGATGATCTTTCGGTCCAGTTCGTCCATTGGCGGCACTCCCAGTGGATTCGTTTACTTTTTAGTCTCAGCTTAGTCCCGGTGCATGATAGGCCAGGCCCCATTGGCTGTCAATACCGCGCCACGGCATCGGATGGCGTTATACGCCGTTCAAGCGTCAACAATGTGCGATTACCGTCGCAGCAGCCTCAATATTAGCAGGATATTGGGTAATTGCCAGCGTGATTCCCGCGGCGGCCGCTTGCAGTCACGTCCAGGCGTCGGATGCGAGTGTCGGGCAAGGACTTGCGGCGATGCGCGTTGTTGCTGCGCTTGGGGCCGTTTGATAACATGTAACTGCACGGGAGGGATCGCATAGTGGCCTAGTGCGGGCGCCTGCTAAGCGCTTAGTCTGTGAAAGCGGACTCATGGGTTCGAATCCCATTCCCTCCGCCAGCCAAACCGTCACATGGGGACATCCACTAGGAACGCCTCGCCGTTCCGGGGGCGAACTTTTTGCATGCGTCACCGGGAAGCGACCCCCGTATCCTACTCCCCACAACACCGCGAAGAGGAAGAGCGGTTTCGTTTGTTCCTAACCCAAGCCAACGATTCGCTTGTACCTAGGTCCGCATAGGAGGACTGCGGTGGAACGGAGACAAGTGGGAAATACAGGCGTCGACATATCCTCCGTGGGGCTGGGGGGCGATATGTTCGGGGGACGGCTGGACGAGCAAGAGGCATTCCGCATCTTGGACTACGCTCTGGACAAGGGAATAACCTACCTGGACACGGCGGAATGGTACGGCGGAGGGACGTCGGAGCGAATCATAGGCAACTGGATGCGCGAGAGAAAATGCCGAGACCGGGTCACTGTCCTCACTAAGTTCTTCCCGCCCAACGCAACCACTTGGGGGGACCGTGAATACATTCGCCAGGCGCTGGACGCCAGCCTCTCTCGCTTGCAGTCCGACTACGTCGACATCTACATGATGCACTTCCCGGACCCCAACGTGCCCATAGAAGAGACGCTTTCCACGTTGTCAGAGGAGGTCGAAGCCGGGCGGGTGCGCGCCCCGGCGTGCAGCAATTTTACCGCCGACCAACTGCGGCAGGCCGCGGCAGCCAGCGCATCGGGCGGATACCAACCCTTCGCGGCCCACCAGCCGGAGTACAACCTGGTCATGCCCCCTTACGCCGAAGTCGACGAGCCCGACTACGTTTACCACCCCGTCGGGCTGTATGAACTCGAAGACCGGATATTTCCCCTGTGCCAAAGGGAGAACATCGCCAGCACGATATACAGCCCCCTGGGCGGAGGATTCCTGACCGGTCAATATACGCGGGGAGCCCCGCCGCCGGAAGGCAGCCGGGCCGTGGGCAACTCCACTTACACTAATCGCAGGTTCAGGGAGCGCAACTTCCAGATACTGGATAACCTGCAGGTCAAGGCCGGTGAATTGGGCGCATCCGTCATCGGCTTGGCGATGGCCTGGGCCATGACACACCCCGCAGTGACTTCGACAATTACCGGAGCGCGGACCCTGGGGCACATCGACAATGCGGTGGAAGCCTCGGAGATGCGGCTTGAGCCTGACCTGCGGGCGGAGATGACCGCCTGGACCAGATAGAGCCGACTATTGCCGATTCAAGTCCCTTAACCTTGCCGCGCCGACTCGCGTGGAGTGGCCGAGCGCAAATTGTTGACAGGCAGCATCAGGTAAAGCAAAATTGGGGTTGCAGGCCTGAGGTCGGGTTGACGACTGGCTTGGCTAATGATGGCTACTTGTGCCCGTAATTGGGAGGTCAATCATGTCAGACTATAAGGTGATATCGTCGGACAACCACATCGTCGAGCCAGCAGACCTGTGGACCAGCAGGATGGAGTCAAAGTACGCGTGGCGCGCGCCTCACATTGAGAGTTTCGAAGACGGCGACGTGTGGATGTGCGACGGGTACAAGGTGCTCGGCGCTTCCACCGGGGTCAACGTAGGGAACAGGTTCGTAGACCCGGACAACAAGACCTTCAGTGCCAGGCACGAGGACGCTCGTCCAGGAGGTTGGATTCCCGAGGAGCACGTCAAGGACCTGGATACCGATGGAATGTACATGAGCATCGTCTATCCAACGGTCGGGTTCATGCTCTTCGGCATCCCGGACAGCGCCCTGTTGGACTCAATCTGCAGGACCTACAACGATTGGGTCGCTGAATTTTGCGGCGCGATCCCCAATCGGCTCAAGGGCATCGCAATGCTCAACAATGACAACGTCAGCGTGGCGGTGAAGGAGTTGGAACGCTGCCACAAGATGGGCTACATTGGCGCAATGATCCCCGTCTATCCCATCCCGGAGCAACTCTACGACAACGAGGCGTACGAACCCCTGTGGGCCGCCGCCCAGGACCTGGGGATGCCCCTTAGCCTGCACATTAACGGCAACCGTTTCTCATACTGGGACCCCGCCACCGCCAGAGCCGCCTTCGAATGCAACGCCGACTACTGGCCGCGGATGTCCCTTACCGATATCATCCTCAGCGGCGTGTTCGAGCGGTACCCCAAGCTCCAGGTGGGCTCGGTCGAACACGAACTGTCCTGGGCCCCCCACTTCCTGGACCGGATGGACTACACTTACACCGACCGGATGCCGCCGTCGGATGACGCCGACAAACCCCGCGAGCTGCACCACCGGGCCCGGTTCAAGGACGGCATCCTCCCCAGCGACTATTTCCGCAGCAACTGTTTCATGGGCTTCCAGGAAGACGCCCTGGGCATCCAGATGCGGCACATGATAGGCGTGGACACCCTACAGTGGGGGTCGGACTATCCCCACAGTGAGTCGACCTTCCCCAGGAGCCGGGAGATTCTCGACAACATACTGGCGGACTGCACCGAGGAAGAGAAGGCCAAAATCGTCGGGGGCAACGCCGCCAGGATTTACCACCTGGACTAGACCTGAAACCGGGCGCTACCCGGGCATTCGCGATTTTCAGCAGGGAGCGCCGCCTGGGGAGGCGGGGCGCACCCGCAGTTCCCGCAGCGTGTCGTTGTCGAAGGGATTTCCGCCCGACCGCAGCGTTGTAATCCACCCCTGCCGGCTGGAATGATAATAGGCGCGGCAGGTCGGCTTTATTGACGCTTCCACCCAGTCGAGAAACACACGAAAGTCCTCTATGGCTTCGTCTGTCCTTCCCGCGACGCTGTGGACGAGCCCACGGCTGTCCCGCGCCGGTCCGGCGGGGTCATTTCTCAAGGCCAGATCGCAGTAAGGCAGGGCCGCCTCTGGCTGACGTTGTACTCCCAGTTGCCAGCACAGCGTGTTGTTGATCACGGGATTTCGGGGGTCCCGTTCCTGCGCGGCCTGCAGGTCGGCATTGGAGAGCGCCCAGTCCTCAGCCGCCGAATATACCAAAGCCCGGTTGTAGTATCCCAGAGCGGAGTCCGGTGAGAGCTCTATGGCACGGGTGTAGTCGGCTATGGCCTGTTCCTCATCCCCGTCGTCCCCTCTTTGCAACAGGGCGTTGCCCCGGTTGACCCAAGCCGTAGCCAAGTTGGGATCGATGCCGATAGCGCGTTCCAGATCGTCCAGCGCCAACTCGAGGTCACCGTCGTAACCCCGTTCCAGGTACACCGCCGACCGGTTGACGAATACCCCGGCCCCGTCAGAGCCGGCTTCAATCGCCCAGTCCAAGTCTCGCAGCGCCCGGTCCAGGTCTCCGGGTTGGCGTCGCTCCATGTAAGCCACGGCCCGGTTGAAGTACGGAGTGGACAGGTGGGGGGCTAGTTCCGAGGCCCTGGTCAGGTCGGCGATAGCCAGGTCCTCATCCCCCGGTCTGCCGCGTTCCAGGTAAGCCAGGCCCCGGCTGTTGTAGGTATCTGCGGACCGCGGTTGCACCGACAGCACCTGGGTGAAGCGCCAGATGGCCTCGTCCAAGTCTGCGTACTCCCCGCCAAGGTAGGCGTGCCCCAGGCGGTATCGCAGGTTGGCCAGCGCAGCCGGGTCAGAAGGCGGCTGCTCCAGAGCCTGGATCAGCACAGCCTTGGCCAAGTCATACTCGTCCTGCTCCAGGTACAGCTGGCTCAGGGTCAGCAGAGCCACGGAACGCACTTCCTCCGTCAGGTCGATGTTGATGGCAGTAGGCAACTCGGACGGGGACGAGGCGATATCCACGACCTGCGGGCCGAATGATTCGCTCTCAGTGCCAGTGGAAGTCAAATTCGCCAGCACCCTTCCGCTGTCGTACTCCCCCCAGATAACGATGGCCGCTCCGGAACGTTCGGCCGCTGACGATGCTGCCTGGCGCCCCGACAACTCCTCAGGCCATTCCGCGGTCCTGATGCCTGAAAGTCCGGCGGCGGCGACTTCCTGATCGATGCTGGCCTTTAGCCTCCCGCGGACATTGAACCCTTGTTGCCCCGCCGTATAGTTGGCGAAGGGCGCTACAACTATCAGGGACTCACCCTCTTCAGCTACCGGATAGTCCGGCCCGGCGGAAGACTTCAGGGACTTGCCCTCTTCGGCTACCGGAGCGTCCGGCCCGGCGGAAGAGTTCAGGGACTCGCCCTCTTCGACTACCGGAGCGTCCGGCCCGGCGGAAGAGTTCAGGGACTCGCCCTCTTCGACTACCGGAGCGTCCGGCCCGGCGGAAGAGTTCAGGGACTCGCCCTCTTCGACTACCGGAGCGTCCGGATCGGCGGGAGGGATCAGTGATTCCCACGTTACTGCCAGGATAACTACAGCCGCGATTGCCACCGAGACAACACCGATCAGCACGCTCCGGCGCCTCCACACAGGAGTTGAGGTTGAGGCCGACGCGGCCTGGGGTGCAGCAGGGGGGCCAGGGGAAAGAGTCGGGGGAGAAGGGGTCTCAGGCTCGAATTCGCCTGCCAGCAGCAACTCGTCCCGTTCTTCGGGGGTTAGCCTAAGAAGTTCTGCGCAACGAAGCACGTCCTCCCGGTAGCGGGGCTTTGCGGTAACTCCCTCCTTCCAGCGAATCAGAGTCAGGCGGCTGACGCCAACTCGCCGGGCGAGGTCGGAATCACCAATTCCGGAACGGTCGATGTGGGAGGTGAGAAGTTCGCCAAAGGTTGGCAAGAGATACAACTCCGCTACACAATACAGGCTAAATGTTACACATCTGTCGTTCAATGTACAGCCCGCGACAAGGGAGAATATCCGCAGCCAAATTCAATTTGTAGAGGTCGTCAGATGCGCTCCATCCTGTTAAAAGCAATCGCACCCCTGGCAATGGTCCTGTTGCTGGCCGTCATGGCCTGCGGCGGCGACGCCGGCGACTATTTCGAGGCTACGGGATCCCCCACCGCGGAGCCAGAGGCCATAGGAGCCCCCACCGCCGAACCGGAGCCTACGGGAGTCCCAGAGTCCACGGCAGTTCCCGAAGCCCCTGTTACTGCGGAGCCTCCCATGGAGGCGCCTACGCCGGTTGAGGAGCCTGTCATGGTAGCCTTAGAGCCCGCACAGGCCGAGGGCTTCAACACCATCGGCGGCTCCGCAACCGTCAACGATGCGGCCTACGACCTCACCTTTTTCCAGCACTACGGCGTTAACCCCTTCATCGACACGGAGGACGACCAGTTCTCCACATTCGCCATAGACGTGGATACTGCCTCCTACACTATTGCCCGGAGGTTCCTCGACGACGGATTCCTGCCCGACAAGAACTCGGTACGGGTGGAGGAGTTCGTCAACTACTTTGATCAAGGCTACCAGGCTCCCGATGGTGACTCCTTCGCGATTCACATCGACGGCTCTCCCTCCCCCTTTGGCGGCAGTAACCACTGGCTGGTACGCGTCGGTCTACAGGGCAAGGAGCTTTCAGAGGAGCAGCGGCAGGACGCTACCCTGATATTCACCATCGACGTTTCCGGCTCCATGGCCCGCGAGGACAGGCTGGGTCTTGTGAAGCGGTCCCTCCGGCTCCTGGTAGACGAACTCCGTTCAGACGATAAGGTTGCCATCGTAATCTACGGCGACCGCGGCTCCGTGCTCCTCGAACCCACCACCGGTCGTGAAAAGGGGAAGATTTTACAAGCCATTGACTCCCTTGAACCCGGCGGCTCTACCTACGTCGAAGATGGCCTGAAAGTCGCTTACAGGGTGGCGGTGGGCGAGGTCGATCCCAACCGGACCACCCGGGTTATTGTTCTCTCGGACGGCGTTGGCAACGTGGGCAACACCGGCGCCGAAACGATACTGCGACAAGTCCAGGAGCACGTCGACCAAGGCGTCACCCTGACTACCGTCGGCTTTGGCATGGGCAATTTCAACGACATCCTGATGGAACAATTGGCCAACGACGGCGACGGCGCTTACTACTACGTAGACACCCTGTCGGAAGCCCGGCGCATATTCGTGGACGATCTTACCGGGACCCTCCAATTCATTGCCAAAGACGCCAAGGTGCAGGTCGAATTCAACCCCGAAACCGTCAGCCGCTATCGCCTGCTGGGCTACGAGAACCGTGACGTGGCCGATGAGGACTTCCGCAATGACGCGGTGGACGCGGGCGAGATTGGGGCCGGACACAGCGTGACTGCCCTCTACGAGTTGAAGCTCCGCGAGGGTGCGGAAGGCATTCTGGGGACCGTCTACATGCGGTACGAGGACGTCGGACTTAACGAGGTGGTCGAGATCAACCGGGAGTTCCACCGCGTCGACCTGGCCGAGTCCTTCGAAGAAGCCTCTTCACGGTTCCAGTTCTCTGCTGTAGTGGCAGAGTTTGCCGAGGTTCTAAGGGGAAGTTACTGGGCCCGGGAGGGCAGCCTGCAAGCAGTGGCAGACGAGGCCCGGCGGGTGCAGCAACTCCTTCCGGAATCAGCAGACGTCTCTGAATTCGCCAGCCTTGCGGCCCAGGCAGCGAGGCTGGCAGGTGACGCCGACGGCAACTGACCGCCTGGAGCGCCGTTTGGGGAAGGTAGGTGAATATGTTGTTTCAATTCTGGATTGCACCTGCGGTCTTTCTGTTGCTCTCGTCTTGCGTCAACATAGACATTTCTTTTTCCGGGAACGGAGACGAAACGCCGGTGGTCCGAATAAACGATGGCAGGTTCGAGGTCGAGGTTGCAGATACGCCCAGGCTCCGGGAAAGGGGATTGAGAGGACGGCCGTACCTGCCGGAGCGCGAGGGCATGCTGTACGTCCCGGACGGGCCGGTGGCCGGCCCCTTCTGGACGAAGGGAATGCTGTTTCCGCTTGACTTCATTTGGATCGATCGTGGCTGCCGTGTAGTGGACCTAGCCACATACATAGATCCACCCAGGCGAGGTACGCCGGACAACGACATACCCAGATACCGGTCGTATCCGAGAGCGGCTTACACGCTTGAGGTCAACGCCGGGGAAGTAGACCGATTTCGTATCAGGGTTGTGGACAAAGTGAGGTTCGAAAATATCGACGTTCGATGCTGATGGCTGCGGGCGGACGCGCCCATGAAACGCATCTAGGGCTAAACCCCGGCTGCGGGATGCCATCGGTACAGGACTTCAGGATTGATCAATCCGTCCAATCAGCGCCCAGGGAAATGGACTGGGTAGTAGGGGCAACCATTCAGACTAAGGAGATTTGGAGATGAAAAAGATTCTAGCATTGGTCTTGTTTGGGACCATAGTTTCACTGGCAATTGTTGGATGCGGTGGAGCAGTTGAACCTACCTCGGCGCCAGCGGCCGAGCCCGATAGGACTAGTAGGCTAGCCACGACCGCGCCGGAGCCTGAACCGACGGACGCGGCGGTGTATGATGCTGCGCCAGAGCCCGAACCGACTGCCGAGGCAGTGTATGACGCTGCGCCGGAACCGGCGTCCGCCGCTACCCGGCGGCCTGAGAGCGTTCCCCAGGCGACGTCGGCTCCTCAAGTACAGGCGGCTGCCCCCAGCAGCACGAATTTCCAGGACTACGCAAGGCAACGGTTCGTCTCGGCGTCAGTTGATAATGTGTCCACCTTCAGCCTGGACACGGACCGCACCTCTTATTTCCTGGCCTTGAATTGGGCCCAGTCAGGGTATGAGGTGAACCCCGACTCAGTCAGGGCCTAGGAATGGATCAACGCCTTCGATTATGGATATGAGCAACCCAGACGCGACGACAGCTTTACCATCACCAGCGACGTCATCACCCATCCCCTGTACCAGGGATGGCATTTGGCCCGCATCGCAGTCCAAGCTCCCGAACCTGACTACGACGCCACTCCTGTGAACGTCACGCTGGTGTTGGACGCCTCAGGCTCAATGGTGGAAGGGAACCGGATAGACATTGCCAGGCAGGCGGCTGACAGCATAAGGCGCAGCCTTAGAGACCACGACCGTATCGCCGTAGTCCATTTCAGTCGAGACGTTCTCCACAATTTAACCGTAGAGCATAGGCGGGCGGACGACGATGAAGTGAGCCGTTCCATCTCCGCCCTCCAGCCCAGGGGCAGCACCAACGTGCAGGCCGGACTGGACGAGGGAGTATGGCTGGCTGACCGGGCCAGGCGTCAGAACCCCGACTCATACAACTACGTCATCCTGATGTCGGACGGCGTTGCCAACGTGGACGCCACTGACCCATTCGCCATCCTGGAAAGCGCGGCCGACTACGACAGCAGCAATCCTTTGCGCCTTATCACCATCGGCGTGGGTATCGAGAACTTCAACGATGAACTCCTCGAACAGTTGGCCCAGCATGGAAACGGCTGGTACCGTTACCTCTCGGACGTCGACCAAGCGAGGGCCACCTTCAGCCGGGAGAATTGGCTGGCCTTGTCCATACCGTTCGCCGACCAGACCCGCGCCCAGGTGACCTGGGACCCCGATGTGGTGGATACGTGGCGCATTGTGGGCTATGAGAACCGCGTCACCTCCGCCCAATCGTTCACGGAGGCCCGGAAAGAGTTCGCGGAAATCCCAGCCGGGGCAGCAACCACGGTCTTTTACGAGTTGGCTTTGAAAGACCCTTGGTACACGGGGCCACTCACCCTCGGCGACGTGGAGGTGCGCTGGGTAACACCCGGCTCAGGCGATTCCAACCGTCAACATGCCGAAATCGACACCGAGGACAACATGGAGTTTGGTTGGTTTGACGACGATGCGTTGTTGCGGCTGGGGGCGGTGGTGGCGCTGGCTGCGGACCGGTACAGCAGCTTGCCCTTCGCCGATGCCTCCGACCAGTCCGTGCACCAGGAACTGGTCGACTTGGTGGAGCATGCCAGGTCCTTGCAAAGCCGGCTGGGGAACTTGGGGGCCTACCGTGACGTGGCTTTCCTGTTGGAGCACATTACACGTAATTCGCGGGAGGCATTGGAACCCTCGGGCTACAGCAGATAACCCGCAGTAGGGATGCGCTGAGGGTTATCTGCCCATTCTTTTGCCCAGGTCCGCCGACGGCTTTCGGGGCTTAGCCGCCGGTGAACCTGGGCATCACTTTGGTGGCGAAGGCTTCCAGGTTCTTCAGCGATCTCAGTAGCGGCATGCCGGGGTGGGTAAACTCGACCAGCAGGTAGTCAAGGTTGCACACTTCTCGGAGTTCATGGATTTTCTCGGCCACGTTGTCCGGCGACCCGACCAGCAGGGTGCGAGGCTCCAAGAAGTCCCAGTCCAGTTTCACGCTTGGGTCCAGTTCCTCTCCGGGGTTGGTGAACACCTGTCTGCCCCGGAACGGGTCGTTGTAGATGAAAGAAGACATAATCGCGGACTCGGCCTCTTTTCGGGCCTGCTCCATCGTAGATGCAACGTAGGTGGAACGCATCACCGCCTGGCCTTCTCCCAGGCTGAACGGCCTCCCCTCGGCCTTGGCCCTGATTTCGGCGTATAGTTCCATCCTTTGCCGTATCCTGGCGGCCGGCGGCTGCCAGTAGCAAGCCTGGAGCCCCATTTCCGCGGCGGTCGCTACCGAGTTGTCGCTGGAGACCGTCATCCACAAGGGAGGGTGGGGCTGTTGATAGGGCCTGGGAGTCACCCTGAGCCTAGTTACCCATTCCCCGTCTTGCCATACCGGGTCCGGCGGTATTGACGGGTGGCGGAACTCGGTGCCTTCGGTGGGGAAACTGTAATTGGGTCCCTCGTGGCGGAAGTAAGGGTCCGTCCAAATCTTCCGCACTATTTCCACGGTCTCCCGGAAAAGCTCCCGGTTCTCCCTGTCCTTCCGGGGATCGGCGTTGGGGTGGAACTGGGGCCCCTCGTAGGGCCAGATCCCCCTGCCGAAGCCGACTTCGATGCGGCCCCGGGTCATGTTGTCCAGGATGGCCAGGTCCTCGGCCAGCCTTATAGGGTGCCACCAGGGAGCGATGTTGGCCATCTGGCCGATGCGTATCTTGGAGGTGCGGGCTGCCAGGTCGGCCCCTAGTAGGATAGGGTTCGGCAGGTCGCCCACACCGTAGGGGCCGAAGTGGTGCTCGCCAAGCCACATGGCCTCGAATCCGAGTTCTTCGGCCAGGACGGTCTGTTGCCGGAGGTTGTCCATCATGTCGGCGGAGTTGGTAGACTCTCCGGCGGAAGCCGCTACGGTGGTGAAGGCAGCGAACCTCAAGATGGGACCTCCATGCCGTCAGGTCGCGTTGCGTGGCCCACGCGGGACCTGGGGATCACGCTGGGGAAGTATTAACGGGGTCACCGGTCAGGTCGCTATGGGCCGGTGGAAGGAACAAAACTGCGGCGCTTTCAGGAGTCGGTTTTTAGCAGCGCGGGCCGGATTCTTGTATTCCAGTAGTCGTCGTCACGCGCTTCCCGCAGGTCCTCTACCAACCGCGCCGTCTCCGCTCCTACATCTTGACTTAACTGAGCAGGGGAACGGTCGCCGGCCAACTCTGTCACCGCCGTGCGCAGTTTCATCACGTATTCCGCAACTTCGTAGGCGGCCCTGTCGGAAGCAGACCTGGACTGCAGGGCTTCGAGCTTCTCCAGCCAGTCAAGACCCCTCTCGGCCTCTTCGAAGCCGTCACCCAGCGCATTGGTCGTAGTCACGCAACGTCCTCCTACTGTGCGGTGTAGCCGCCGTCTATGACCAACTCGGCGCCGGTCATGTAGGACGACTCGTCGGAAGCCAGGAACAGCACGCCGTAGGCTATTTCGTCGGGATGGCCGGTCCTTCCCACCGGGTTGCGCTCCTCTACGTCGCGTTGCACCTCGGGGTTGGTCAGCCGTCCGGCGGTCATGGGCGTATCCACCGAGCCGGGGTGGACCGAGTTGACCCGGATGCCGTCCTTGGCAACCTGAATGGCGGTAGTCTTGGTCAGAAGATGGACTGCGGCCTTGGAGGCGTCATAGGCGGCGTTGCCAGGGTGGTACCCGACAAAGGCGGCGGACGAGGAGATGTTGACAATCGACCCGCCTCCGGCTTCTCTCATTGCCGGCACCGCTGCTTTCGTGCCCAGGAACACGCCCTTGGCGTTCACGGCCATGACCAAATCCCACAGCTCGGGGGTGATTTCTTCGAGGGCCGCGGTCTTGATTATCCCGGCGTTGTTTACCAAGACGTCCAGTTTCCCGAACCTGCTGACCGCCGTCTCGACCGCCCTCTCCCAGTTCGATTCCTGGGTTACGTCCAGGGTCACAAAGACGCACTCTCCGCCAGCCTGTTTGATTTCAGACTCCACTCGCCGGCCCTGGGGTTCCAGCAGGTCACCAATGACTACCTTGGCCCCTTCGCGGGCAAACATCCGGGCCTCGGCAGCCCCCATTCCCCTAGCTCCCCCGCTGATTAGGGCAACCTTGTTTTCCAGTCGCATGGCTGCTACTCCTTAGCCGTCGAGGCGGGCCGGGACTTGCCGCGTCCCACTCAAGCGCCGACGGTTCGGTGGAGTGAGAGTTACGGGCCCCGGCAGGCTAGTAAGCGGTTGCGCCTCCGTCGATAACCATCTCGCTGCCGGTCATATAAGAAGATTCGTCGGATGCCAGGAACAGCACGCCATAGGCCACCTCTTCCGGGCGTCCCGTCCTGCCCATTGGGATATGGGCTTCGGCGTGGCGCTGGAATTCCGGGTTGTTGATTCGGTACTGGCCCATGGGCGTATCGATGCCTCCAGGGAATACGGCGTTGGCACGGATACCCTCCCTGGCGTGCTGTATGGCGGTGGCCCTGGTAAAGGCGCGCACCGCCCCCTTGGAAGCGGCGTAGGAGTTGATGCTGGTGCCTATTAGCGCCGCCACCGACGCCGTGTTGACAATGGAGCCTCCGCCGGCCTTGCGCAGTTCGGGGATCGCGTACTTGGTGCCCAGGAACACCCCTTTGGCGTTAACTTCCATCACCCGGTCCCACTGCTCTCCGCTAAGCTCCTCTATGGAGAAGGGTCGGCCGTCGGGGTGGCGAGTGCTGGGGATAGCGGCGTTGTTCACCAGTATGTCCAGCTTGCCGAACCTGGATACCGCGGCCTGCACGGCGCTTTGCCATTCCAGTTCCTGGGTTACATCCAAGGTTACAAAGAGGCACTGGCTGCCGGCCTCGTTGATTTCAGCTTCCACTTGCCGGCCCTCGGCTTCCAGCACGTCGCAGATGACTACCCGCGCGCCCTCCCGGGCGAACAGGCGGGCCTCGGCTGCCCCAATTCCCCTGGCTGCCCCGGTGATCAGGGCTACCTTGTCTTTAAGTCGCACGGGCGTTTTCCGCGGCAAACGGCGTGGGTGACGTGACAGGGATTTTACCACAGCTTGCGGCGGGCGATTTACGGACTACGGGCGGATAGGCCGCGGCCAACCAAGGACACTCTATGGACCCAAAAGTTGTCGCTTTGCAGCGGCTCTCGACGCCGCCGATCGAATGCCCGGGGCCCTCTGGTATACTGCTGGACATGATTTCCAGGATCCAAAGATCCCTGAGAATCATACGGACGGCGCCCGGTCCTTGGTATGTTCGTGTGGGGCAGTTCCTACGCAACATTATGCTCAAGGTCCGCCATGCCAGCCTCTGCTGCGGACACCATGGTCAACCGGGGTGTTGAGTCGAGTCCTAAGGCTCCCGTCGGGAGCCAACTTTCAATGTAGCCCCAAGGTATAGCCGGGCTGTGGATCGGCTGTAGGCCAGCCGATCAGGAGAATAATTCGGAGGTACGGAACAATGGAATACCGGAAACTTGGACCCACGGACCTGACGGTGTCGGCGCTGGGCTTCGGTTGCTATGAATACGGGGAAAGGCATTACCACTGGGGCGATGAGCACATCGACGAGATGGCCGTCCTCGTAAACCGGGCCATCGACTTGGGGATCACCTGTTTTCATACCGCGCCTCACTACGGAGGAGGAGACTCTGAAATCATGTTGGGCAAGGCCCTAGGCACCCGCCGTAAGGACGTGGTTATCGTGACCATGTGCGGCTTGGGCTGGCAGGACTCCCAGCTTGAAAGAGCAAGCCGGCGGGACGGCCGCCGAGAGTCCATCCTGCCTTTGGTGGACCAGAGCTTGCAGCGAATGCAGACGGACTACATCGACGTGCTGCAAATCCACGCGCCGGATAGAGACGCGCCGTTCGATGAGTCCATGGGCGCTCTGGACACGGTGGTGCAGCAAGGGAAAGTGCGCTCTGTCGGGGTATCAAACTTCACACTGGAGCAACTCAAGGAGTGCGAGAAGACCCGGCGGGTCGAGTCGGTCCAGTACGACTACAACATATTGGACCGCCGCAGGACACTGGATATATTCCCCTACTGCGAAAAACGAAACATCGGCATGATGACCTGGGGTTCTATGGCCATGGGCCTACTGTCGGGCGCCTACGGTCCGGACACGCAGTTTGGAACGAGCGACGGGCGAGACAGGGGCGGCAGCCCCGAATGGGACGGGGGGGTCCTGGCCCTGGACATCCGGGAACGCAACGTACGGGTCATAGATGATTTGAAACCCATCGCGGAGCGGCGCGGCAAGACGATGGCCCAGCTTGCTATCCGGTGGGTCTTGGCCAACCCCGTTGTCAGCACGGCTCTCGTTGGCATCTTGAACCTTCGGGAATTGGAAGAGGACGTTGGTTTCCTGGGTTGGGCCCTGTCGGGTGAGGACATGCGGGAGATTGACGCGGTGTTGGAGAGGCACGGAGTCGACGCTTACCCCAACATAGGCTTGAACCCGTAGAAACAGGATATTGGGAGTGGGCCAGTCGGACCCACGCCTGCGTACAAACGCCCGGTGTAACCTCGGCGGCTATTAGTCCGTCCGGTACAGGTACCGTATGTCCCAGAGCCCGTATAGCGTGGGCGTGGTGTTGCCGAAGACGTTCCGGACCGCAGTCAGCCGCTCTGAAAGGGTGGTGTAGATTACCGGAACGTTCTCGGAAGCGATTTCCTGGGCCTGGTGATAGAAGTCTACCCGCTTGTCGCGGTCCAGTTCGTGGCTCGCCATGATATACAACTCGTCGATTTTGGCCTCCCATTCCGTCGCCGGCTCCGGCTGGTTAGGGTGCCAGACGTGCAGGCTCTCTCCGCTGTGCCAGAAGCTTATGCCGCTGTAAGGGTCCGGGCCGCCGGTGAAGCCAATGATCATGGCCTCCCAATCGTAGGAAGATGTCAACTGGGAAACAAGATCTCCAAAGTCGACTAGGGTGTAGTCCACCTTGAGCCCGATGTCGCTCATGCCCTGGCGGATCAGGGTCCCGACCCTTTCCCGAACGGTATTGCCTTCGTTGGTTATCAGGGAGAATTCGATATCGTTGCCTTCGTCGTCCTCACGAATGCCGTCCCCGTCGGTATCCGTCCAGCCGATGCCGTCCAGGATTTCGTTGGCCTCGTCCAGGTCGTATTCGTACCGTTGGACGTCGGGATTGTGGAAGTCGCCGGCGGCCGGGCTTATTGATGCCCACTGCGGGTAGCCCAGCCCGTGCTGCACGTCTTCGATGATTGCATCCTTGTCTATGGCGTGGGCCACGGCCTGCCGGAACCTCACGTCTTGGAACCACTTGAGCTTCTCGGATGCGACGTAAGCCTCGCCAGTGTCAGGGTTTTGACCGGGATTCATGTTGAACCCCAGGAAAGTCGTCCCGAAAGCCGGGCCTCTACGATGTATGGTGAAGTTTCCTTCTTCCTGCAGGGGTTCCAGTTGGGCGTACTCCTCGCCCGTCACACCGTGCGAGTCCGACTCACCGGCCAGGAACTTCTCAAGCTCGGTCTCCAAGTCGGGCACTATGACGTGTACGATCTCGTCGAGGTAGGGCAGGCTGTTGCTCGCGTCATCCTTGAGCCAGTAGTCAGGGTTGCGTTGCATGACCACCTGCTCACCGGGAACGTAGCTTTCAATGGTGAATGGGCCTGTGCCGATGATCTCGGCCGGGTCGGTGTCGATGTCCCAGGTCTCGGCGAAGGAACCGTCGTCGACGTGCTTTTCCAGGATATGCTTTGGGTATATGGAGGTGCCCATGGAACGGAGGAAAGGAGCGAAGGGCCCGGGGAGGACGCATTGGACCGTGTAGTCGTCCAGCGCGGTGACGGTCATCGGCTCGTCCTTCCATTCGCCGGTTTCCTCGTCCAGGAAGCGGAAATGGAAGGCCGGGCTGGCACTGGCTGGGATGTCTGGGTTGTAGATGATGCGGTTGAAGGTGAAGTCCACGTCGTGGGCCGTGAACGGCTTCCCGTCGTGCCACCTGACGTCGTCGCGAAGGTGGAAGGTCCAGGTCAGGCCATCGTCGGAGCGTTCCCAGGACTCCGCCAGCAAGGGCTCCACTTCGTCGGTCAGCCACGATGTTTCGGTCAGTCCCTCGAACAGGTACCCCAGAACATCCGATGACGAGGCGTCGGTAGAGATGGCCAGATTAAACGTCAACGGCTCGGAGATGGTGGCGGATGTCAAGGCGCCGCCGCGCTTCCCGATGGTGTACTCGAACCCTTCGGCGTTCTCTTTCAGCCGGTCGACTACGTTATCCTGGTTATCGCCACAAGCGAAAAGCGTCGCTGTTGCCAGGAAAATTGCAATTGCCAGGCAGAGTCCCTTCTTCACCTCATCTCCTTTCGCATAAATTAGTTCCGGTTAATGGTATCACGTCTCAGTGGCGCCATGTCAGGTTGCACGGGCTTATGGCGGCCTTATGGTTCAATGCTTTGAGTGAAGAGCGTTGATGGTCGGCTACAAGAGTTAGAGCCGTTAGACGGCGGGTTCAGCGAGGGGTCTGATCCACCGACGCTCATGGGTACGACAACTAGGCTGAGGCCTCGCGCAGCGCCACTACCGGTATCTCCCTCGTGGTACGCGCCTCGTATTCGGCGTACCTGGGCGCAGCGGCCTTGATGCGTTCGAATTTGCTATGCCGGTCGTCGCCAATCAATGGCTCGGCTCGCATACGACGCTTCCCAGATCGGGTCTGCACCTCGACCTCTGGTTCGGCGACCAGGTTGTGATACCAGGCGGGACTGGTCGGCGCCCCGCCCAACGACGCAATTACCAGCAACGCGTCGTCGTCCTCGAAGTAGAGCAGCGCCGCAGTCCGCTGCTTCCCCGACCGGCGGCCCTTGGTCGTCAGCAAAAGCACCGGCAATTCAAACCGGCCCAGCAGCCATCCCCCGGTCAGCCGGAATACCAATATGTGGATCGGAACGAAGAAACGCAGAAATAGCTTCATGTTTGGGCTCCTCTTCTCCGGCGTCGCGCCCACACAGTATCGAGCGGCGCCGCCAGAGACGTGGCTAGTCTGGGACCATTCCCTGTCGGCGAAAGTGCATCCTCGCCAGCCGCAACTGGTCATAGGTGAACCGCGATTCGAGAAACTCCCAAACGGGCTTAAGCTGGGTGCTGCCGCAAACTTCGAATGCTTTTCCGATTTCGTTGAGAGCCTCTCTATCCGGCAGCAGGTGGTCCACGTCCAACTCAACCCCTCGTAGCTGCAACCGCTCCATGTGGTTGATGATGGTGGTCTCCGCCAGGCCCCGCTCCTTGGCAACCTGGCTGACGGACATCCCTCGAGACAGAAGCTCGTTGGTCGCTTCTTCTGTTGCGCCCCGCCGCCGCTCGGGCGGTCCCGGCTGGCCCGCGGCCTGGCCCGACCGTTGCCGCATAAGCGCAGCCCCTGTTGCGGCGGGGAGGCCGCTGGACTCCGCGTAGCTCTTGATAGCCTGCAAGAACGGCGGCCCGTACTGTTCCAGTTTTGCCTGGCCGACGCCGTGGATGGACGAGAACTGCTCCATGGTAAGGGGGAGGTCGGTCGCCATGTCCCTTAGAGACACGTCGCTAAACACCACGTACGGGGGAACACCCTGTTCGGCGGCCACCCGGAGGCGCAGGCTTCGCAGTTCCTCGAACAGGCCCTTGTCATATTCCATGGCATCACCGGCCTTGCCGCGTGCAGGTGGCTTGGGCAGGGCGAGGGAGATGCTCCGGCGGTGCCTCAGGAACTCCATGCCGGAATCGGTGACGGCGAGAGTCGGGTACTCGCCCTGGCTCCTGGCCAACAGCCCCTCGGCTTGCAGCCGGCCTATGAGTTCCCTCAGTTCATCACGGCTCCGGTCCTTAACGATGCCGTAAACACTCAACTGATCATGACCCAGCTCCAGGATGCGTTTGTCCCTGCTGCCGGTTAGCACCTGGATCACGTGGTGTGCGCCGAACCGCTGGCCGGTGCGGATCACGGCAGAGAGAATCTTTTGGGTAATTTCCGTGGCGTCGACCAGGTCCCGTGACTCCAGGCAAACGTCGCAAGCGCCGCAGGTGTCTGCGTCCCATCTCTCCCCGAAATATTCCAGGATGGTCCGGCGTCGGCATACCGGCGACTGGGCGAAGTCCACCATCTTCGCCAGCTTCTCACGGGCGTTCCGGCGTTCTTGGGCGTCTTCTATCTGCCTGATGAAGTATTCCTGCTTGGCCTTGTCGGAATAGCTGTAGAAGAGCACGCAGTCGCTGGGCAACCCGTCCCTCCCCGCTCGGCCAGTCTCCTGGTAGTAGCCCTCCAAAGATTTGGGCAGACTGTAGTGGACCACCAGGCGAACGTCGGGTTTGTCGATGCCCATACCGAAGGCTATGGTTGCAACGATGATGGGCGCCCGGTCGTGGATGAAGTCGTCCTGGGTGCGCCGACGGGTCGTGCTGTCCAGCCCGGCATGGTAGGGGAGAGCGTCCAGGCCCTGGGACCTTAGGCCCCCGGCAAGGTCTTCGGTTTCCTGGCGGGAGAAGCAGTAGATGATAGCGGACTGCCCTTGGCGGTCTTTCAGCAGGGACAGCAGTTGGTTCCAGGGGGATCTCTTGGGCCGGATGGAATACGTAAGATTGGACCGGTTAAAGCTGGACAGAAAGACTCGGCCTTTTCCCAGGTCGAGCTGTTCGACAATGTCTTCCCGTACCCGTTCCGTGGCGGTAGCCGTCAAAGCCACAACCGGCACCGAGGGGAAGCTCTGGCGTAGCTGCCGGAGGTTGCGGTAATCGGGGCGAAATTCATGGCCCCATTCTGAGATGCAATGGGCTTCATCTATGGCTATCAGGTCCAGGTCCAGGCTGTGGAGGAAGCGGTTGAATTCGGGCATGGCCAGTCTTTCCGGGGCAACATACAGTATCTTGACCTGCCCTTGACGGACGCGCTCCTGCACCTGCTGTATCTCTGAAGCAGGAAGAGAACTGTTGATGTACCGGGCGGCGATACCGTTCGCCTCCAGGCCGTCAACCTGGTCTTTCATGAGGGCAATGAGCGGCGAGATAACAAGTGTGGTCCCTGTCAGGGCCAGGGCAGGCAACTGGTAGCACAGGGACTTGCCGCCGCCGGTGGGCATGAGAGCAAGGGTGTCCTGGCGGTCCAGGATGTTGGCGATTATCTCTTCCTGAAGGGGCAGGAAGCTGTCATACCCGAAGTAAGACCTGAGCGCCGGAAGCAGGCTTGTTGCGGTGGTCATAGAAGGATTGACATCTCGCTGGCGTTGATAGTTGTGGAAAGTGACCGGGCGGGCCCGAACCATGGTACCGCCAGCTTTTCGGCTGGGCAAGGGAGTAATTGACATCGGCGCGAGGAGAGCAGCCGATACCGAACGTTGGGAGTATCGAATCTCAAGCAAGCCCCGGCAGCGCCCCGACCACTTCTCAACCGGCACCGGGTTATATGGGACTTGACACCAATGGGCCCAGGGCATAGATTCCCTTTGGTTAGCGAATTGTTCTGGTTACGGGCAACCGGCCCGGTGCAAATACTGTGTGAGGTAAGGTACATGGCTACTACAGCGGAGCGGCAAGACGCATCGTCGGGCGCGTATCGGGTGGTGGGCACCAGGCCCATCCGCCACGACGGTATCGAAAAGGTAACCGGCGCCGCCAAATACGGGGCGGACACCCAGTTGACGGGCATGCTTTACGGCAAGGTACTGCGCAGCCCACACGCCCACGCCCGCGTCTTGTCCATCGACACCAGCAAAGCCGAGGCACTGCCGGGAGTGGCCGCCGTGGCCACGTCCAAGGACTTTCCCATCATCGAAACGGAAGACATGGACCTGGCGGAAACGGTAGTCAACGCCCGCCGCAATGCTGAACTGGTGCTGGCACACGACAAGGTGTTGTACAAGGGCCACGCCGTGGCCGCGGTGGCGGCGGTAAACGCTCACGTGGCGGAACAGGCCGCCCGGCTGATAGAGGTGGAGTATGCACCCCTGCCCATAGTGCTGACCCTGCGCGACGCCCTCAAAGAGGACGCACCGGTCCTGCACGAAAAGATGACCACCTTGTTCAAGGGAGGCGGGGGAGCCGGCAAGCAGGACACCGGGGTCAAGGGCAACATCGCCGGGCACGTCCAGTTCAAGCTGGGCGATGTCGAAAAGGGCTTCGCGCAAGCCGACGTCATCGTTGAGCGTGAGTTTGACACGGAAACGGTGCACCAGGGCTATATCGAGCCTCACGCTTGCACCGTTACTTGGAACCCGGACGGCCGGGTAACGGTCTGGACCTGCACCCAGAGTTCCTTCGGCATACGCTCCGGCGTAGCATCAATTCTGTGCCTGCAGGAATCGGCGGTCAAAGTCGTGCCGACCGAAATCGGCGGCGGGTTCGGGGCCAAGTTCACCTGCTACCTGGAAGCGACGGCCGCAGTCTTGTCCCGGAAGAGCAACAGGCCGGTAAAGATGGTCATGGACCGCAGGGAAGTGTTCGAGGGCACCGGCCCTGCGGCGGCCACCAACATGCGCTGCAAGATAGGAGCAACCAAGGCGGGAAAGATCACCGCCGCGGAACTGTACATGGCGTATGAAGCCGGGGCATATCCCGGCTCTCCGGTGGAAGCAGGGGCCATGGCGGCCACCGGCCATTACAACATCGAGAACCAGTTGATGAACGGCTACGACATCGTCTGCAACAAGCAGAGGGTCCAAGCCTACCGGGCCCCGGGCCAGCCCCAGGGCACACTTGCGGTGGAAGTGGTCATCGACGAACTGGCCGAAGAGCTTGGAATCGACCCCATGGAGTTCCGGTTGATGAACGTGGCCCAGGAGGGCGACCGGATGTCTACCGGAGTGCCCCTGGCCCGCTTGGGCGTGAAGGAAATGGAAGAGGCGATGAAGGCCCATCCCCACTACAGCGCTCCGTTGGAGAAGCCAAACCAGGGCCGGGGAGTGGCCGTTGGATTCCGGTTGCAGACAGGACAGCAGTCCTCGGCAACGATCAACGTCAACAGCAATGGGACCATCAACCTGATTACGGGCTCGGTGGACATCGGCGGCACCCGGACAGCGGTGGCCATGCAGGCCGCCGAAGTGTTGGGCCTGCGGGCGGAAGACGTGGAGCCGACGGTGGTGGACACCGACGCCATTGGGTATACCGCCGGCACCGGCGGCAGCCGCATCGCCTTCGACACCGGCTTGGCGGCCATTGCCGCCGCGGAGGACGTGAAGCGCCAGATGTGCGAGCGGGCCGCCATGATATGGGAGGTGCAGCCAGAGGACGTGGAACTGCAGGACGGCGTCTTTGTCTGCACCAAGAATCCAGAGGACCGCATGACGTTCCAGGACCTGGCGGGAAGACTGATACGCACCGGCGGTCCCATCACCTGCTCCGCGGGAACCAACAGCACCGGCCTCGGTCCCGTCATCGCCGGGAACATAGTGGACGTAGAGGTGGACCCGGAGACGGGCAAGGTGGATATCTTGCGATACACCGCTTTTGTCGACGCGGGTACGGCGGTGCATCCCAGTTACGTGGAAGGGCAGATGCAGGGCGGAACGGTGCAGGGCATCGGCTGGGCTTTGAACGAAGAGTATTTCTACTCTGAAGACGGCACCATGCTTAACTCCAGCTTCCTGGACTACCGGATGCCCACGACGCTGGACCTGCCGATGATAGAGACCGTGATCACCGAAGTGCCCAACCCCAGGCACCCCTACGGTCTGAGAGGCGTGGGCGAAGCGCCGCTCATACCGCCGCTGGCGGCCATGTCCAATGCGATATACGACGCCGTCGGTGTGCGCCTTACCAAACTGCCCATGACCCCCGGCAGCATCCTGGAAGCCTTGGAGGCAAAGAAGTGAAGACGACAATCGAGTTCGACCCCAGCTACGCCATGCTGACGGTGGACCTGGAGCCGGGCGAGGGCATAAAAGCTGAGCCGGGGGCAATGGTCCTGCAACAGGGTGTGGAAATGCAGACCGGCACTGGAGGAGGAGGCCTTTTCGGAGGGTTCAAGAGGATGCTGGGCGGAGAGTCTTTCTTCGTCAATACCTTCACCGGCGGACCAGGCGGCGGACACGTGGGCCTCGCCCCCAATTCACCGGGAGACATCAGCTCCTTCGACGTGGACCCGGGCACCGACCTCTTCGTGCAATCGGGTTCCTTCCTGGCTTGCACCCAGAATGTCCAGACCGACGCCCAGTTCCAGGGCTTCAAGGGCTTCTTCAGCGGGGAAAGCCTGTTTTTCATCAGGGTCTTCTCTACGGAGGGAACAGGAAAGGTATTCTACAACTCGTACGGCGCCATCAAGAAAGTGGCGGTGGAGCCCGGCGCAGAGTTGGTTGTGGATACGGGCCACGTGGTCGCGTTCACCGATGACGTACAGTACTCCATCGGCAAGGTAGGCGGCATCCGCTCGCTCATCGCCGGAGGTGAAGGCCTGGTGATGAAATTCACGGGCAACGGAGAGGTGTGGGTCCAGACCCGAAACCTCGCTTCTCTGGCTGAGAAACTCATCCCGTTCCTGCCCAAGGCGTCCAACAGATAGCTTCCCCATAGAGCTTACTAGGTATCTCTAACACCCTGGCGGCGTGCAATGTCGGCGGCCTCACGCCGTCAGGGTGCCTGATCCAGCGGGGGTCGTCTCGGACTGTTCCGCCCCCCTCTTCCCATTTTTGCCAGCGTTCCACACTGCCGTCCGTTCAGGTAAGATGGACTGCCAGAGACCCTTGCCCGGCGGGCGAACATAAATGACTGCCAGCATAATTGCCGGTTCCATAGCGGCGGTTGTAGCGGCCTTAGTCTCGCTGCCGCTGCGCTCTCCAGACGATATTCTGCTGAACAGCGGTACGGTAGTTGCCGGCGGCCTGCTGGCTGGGATAATTGCCGGCGTCATCTGGAGACTCCTGGCCGGCCATCCCAGGCGCACGCTCTGGTTCGGTGTGATTTGGTCTATGTGCTTCAGTCTGATTGTTTTATTGGCAGTGGCCGGCGAGACCCAACTGGACCATTTCACCGCCTTCGTGCTGCCCCTGGGGGCAATCGTCTTTGCCGTAGCCGGATTGTTCACTGTTATGCTGGAAGGGACTGCCCTGGCGCGTCGTAAGCGGCTGGCGGCGGCGGCTGTTGCAATTGCCCTGGCTATCGGCATCGGCCTGGCAGGCCAGGGAGACGAACGGAGCGGCAAGCTGGAGCTTCCGCCCAGGGCTGGAGTCTCTATCTTGCACTCAGTCTGGCTGTAGCGCTAATCGGCGATATAGAAAATTTGAAACACTTGAACCTACCGACAGACCAAGCGTAAGGTTGTGTCAATATACCGGGGGTGGTTTATGGGTATAGCCGTTCTGGGGAGCCAACGCTGGGCCTTACTGATAGCAGGCCTGGCCGCCTTGTCTATCCTGCTGCTAATTGGATGCGGGACATCGGATAACCGAGATGCTGCGCCCGCATCGCCGTCGGCTGTAGAAGAGACGGAGCCAACAGCGACCGCATCTCCTACCGTCGAAGATACTAAGCCCACTGTCACCCCACCACCTACCGTGGCGGGTCCAAGACAGACCGGACAGGTGGAGGGCGTCACATTCGTAGTTGGAGAAGGTTCGGAAGCCACTTTCACGGTAAATGAGAAACTTGCCCGGCTTACCCTCCCTAACGACGCAGTGGTGCGCACCAGCGCCCTGTCGGGCGAAGTGCATCTGGACGGTCGCCCTTCGGTAATCGAGATAGACCTGCACCAGTTGACCAGCGACCAGTCCCGGAGGGACGGCTATATCCGCAGCCGGATGTTCCCAGATCATCCGATAGCGACGTTCACTCTCGACGACGCCCGACCCCTGCCGCCGGAATTCACCGAGGGGGAGGAGGTCACTGCTCAAGTCACCGGGCAACTGGCAATTCGAGGCATCGAGGCTCCCGTCACATTCGACGTTGAGGTCCGGGACGACGGGGACGTAGTCTACATCCTGGGGAGAACCAGCTTTGTCTGGGACGATTTCCAGATACCCCCGCCGAACATCGCCGGTTTCGTCCAGGTGAAGGACGAGGTCAGCGTGGAGGTCCTCCTTGCCGTGAGACCTGCCGCCTAGAGATACGGTTTATTTGATGGTCGGGTAGATGATAGAATACGATATATCATACGCTCCAAGTAATGAACCATTCCACCCTCCGGCATCACGCCCCGCTTTCCAGATTTCTGCTAACGCTATGAACAGCTTTTACCTTTGGACCATTGGCTGCCAAATGAACACCGCCGACTCCGAGCGGTTGGGCGCGGCGCTGGAGCAGTTGGGTCTGCAGCCGGCTGACCAGGCGCGCGACGCCGACGTTATCGTTCTAAATTCATGTGTCGTCCGGCAGAGCGCTGAAGACAAGGTGGTGGGAGCCGTCACCGGTATGCAGCCTCTCAAGACCAGCAGGCCCGACAGGATAGTGGCCCTCATGGGGTGCATGGTCGGGCCCAAGACCGAAGACCTCGGCCGCAGGTTCCCTTACGTGGACGTTTTCATGCGGCCACAGCAGTACGGACCTCTCTTGGACTTAGTCGGCGAACGGCTGGGCCTGGACTGGGAAGGATGCCTGGGTTCCCTGGCCCCCATGCGACCCGACGTAACGGCTTACGTTCCCATCATCCACGGCTGCAACCTGATGTGTTCTTTTTGCATCATCCCCTATCGGCGAGGCCGCCAGGTCAGCCGCCCGGTGGAAGACGTGGCGCGTGAAGTTGAATTGCTGACCGCCCGCGGGGTGAAGGAGGTCACCCTGTTGGGGCAGACGGTGGACGCCTACGGCCACGACCTGCCTGAGAGTCCAGACTTGGCGGACTTACTTAGCCGCATTGACGACGTCAGCGGACTGGAGCGAATACGTTTCCTCACTTCCCATCCGTCTTTCATGAGCGACCGCATAATCAGCGCTGTCTCTTCCCTCCCAAAAGTGTGCGAACACGTCAACCTGCCGGTGCAAGCGGGGGACGACGACGTGCTCAACCGCATGCGGCGCAATTACACACAAGCGGAGTACGTCGACTTGGTTGGCCGCATACGGGACGACGTTCCGGATGTTTCCCTGAGCACGGATATCATCGTTGGGTTCCCCGGCGAGACCGAGGAGCAGTTCCAGCGGTCACTGGACTTGGTGTCGGACTTGCGTTTCGACAAGGTGCACTGCGCGGCTTACTCTCCGCGTCCCGGCACCATCGCCGACCGCAGCATGGAGGACGACGTTAAGCCCGAGGAGAAGACCCGGCGGCGCCAACGCATCGATGTTTTGCAGGAAGTCATACAAAGAAACATCAACTCCGAACTGCTGTGGCAGGACGTGGAAATCCTCGTTGAGGGCCGCCACCGCGGCAAGTGGCAGGGCAGGACCCGCAGCAACAAGCTGGTATACTTCGAGGACCAAACCGACCGTCAAGGGCAGTTAGTCCACGTCAACGTTACAAAGACCAGTCCGTGGTCTTTACAGGGAACTCCGGTCCCGGCGTAACGGCCTTGGGCCCTAACGGGAGAGCGACCACCGTGGCTACGAGAACCCGCCAACCGATTATAAGCATCAACGAGTTAGAGCACTCCGCCTTTTGCAAGACGGAGGACGACCTGCCCGCCAAGCCTCTAGCCGAGGAATTGGCCGTCAATGTCCGCTGGCAGAAGATACCAAGCGAATACCTGCACTGCTCAGTGGAAGATCTCGACCGCCGCATCTACCAGGTCAAGAGAGAGCTTGGGGCTTCAGTAACCGTACTGGGACACCACTACCAGCGTGAAGAAGTCATAAAGTACGCGGACTTCCAAGGGGACTCCTTCATGTTGTCCCAGCAGGCCGCCTCCCAGCCGGACGCCAGCTACATTGTCTTCTGCGGCGTCCATTTCATGGCCGAGACAGCGTGCATACTGTGCGCTCCCCATCAGAAAGTGATTCTGCCCAATCTCGCAGCGGGTTGCTCCATGGCGGACATGGCCCCCATGGAAGACGTGGACGACGCCTGGGAGGACCTGGTAGACGCCTTGGAAGGCTTCGGAAGCATTACACCGGTAACTTACATGAACTCCACGGCCAGTATCAAAGCGCTGTGCGGCCGCAACGGAGGGGCGGTTTGCACCTCGTCCAACGCCTCGGCCGTTTTGGAGTGGGCATTCACCCAGACAGACCGGGTGTTATTCCTGCCGGACCAGCACCTGGGGCGCAATACCGGCCTCAAGCTCGGCATCCCCCTGGACCAGATGGTCGTCTGGAACCCGTTCAAGCGGTTGGGAGGGAACACTACTGAGCAGTTGCGAAACGCCAGGCTGGTGCTGTGGCAGGGGCACTGCGCCGTCCACACCAGGTTCACGGTGGGGCAGATTCAGGCCGCACGGGAGCGCTTGCCCGACGTCCAGGTCCTGGTTCACCCTGAATGCACCATGGAAACGGTCCAGGCCGCCGACCTTGTCGGCTCTACCGAGTTTATCCGTAAGACCATTAACGACTCCCCGGCGGGCAGTAAATGGGCCGTGGGCACCGAGATCAGCCTGGTAAACCGCCTCGCGCTGCACAACCCGGACAAGACCATCTTTTGCCTGGACCCGGTCACCTGCCCCTGCTCCACCATGTACCGCATTCACCCGGCCTACCTGCTGTGGGTGCTCGAAGGCCTGCTGGATAACACCGTGGTAAACCAGATCACGGTGCCGGAAGACGTGCAGCGGGATGCCCAGGTTGCCTTGGAGCGGATGCTGGCCCTGAAATAGCCGCTTTCTGCTACCGCCGTGCGTTCGCCGCACCTTGCCTGCCAATCTGTGAGGCAGTATTCCCCTTACCGCGCCCGCGGCGTGCAAGTTGTATAATGCCGAGACTCAGCCGCGGACTCGACCGCGGAGGCGTGCAGAGGCCCAACGGGTGACCCAGACCAACTACGATTTCATTGTCATTGGCAGCGGCATTGCCGGGCTGAACATTGCCTTGCTGGCCCAACAGCACGGCTCCGTGTTGATTCTCACCAAGGGCAAGATAGACGATTGCAACACCAGATACGCCCAGGGAGGCATTGCCGCAGCCATCGGGCCCGGTGATTCCACCAAGCTGCATTTCCAAGACACGCTGGCGGCCGGCGTCGGTCTGTGCGACCCCGAAGCGGTCGAAGTCCTCACCAGGGAAGGGCCGGAGCAGGTGTCCAATCTAATTCATTGGGGCGTGGCGTTCGACACCATCCACGGCCAGATCGCCCTTGGCCGGGAAGGCGCCCACAGCGTTCCCCGAATACTACATGCCGGCGGCGACGCCACCGGACAGCACATCGAACAGGCCCTGACGGACCGGGTAACGCAGTCGGCTATCACAGTAATGGAATACACCCTGGCTACCAAGCTGGTAGTTGAACACGGAAAGGTCGCTGCCGTGGAAGCCTTGGACTCCATAAGTGGCGAACGCAAGACTTACACCAGCAACGTCGTAGTGCTGGCTACCGGCGGGGCGGGACGCCTGTTCGCCTACACCACGAATCCCGAGGTCGCCACCGGCGACGGCGTAGCCCTGGCCTTTCGGGCCGGGGCCCAGCTTATGGACATGGAGTTCTACCAGTTCCATCCCACCGCCTTTCATAAAGAGGGCGCTCCGGCATTCCTCCTGTCCGAAGCCATGAGGGGCGAGGGGGCGGTGCTTCGCGGCCGGGACGGCCGGACATTCATGGCCGACTATCATCCCCTGGGGGACCTGGCACCCAGGGACATTGTGTCGCGGGCCATAGCCGCCGAAATGGAAAAGACCGGGACCAGGTGCGTGTACCTGGATATCTCCCACCTGCCGCCGGACAGGGTACAGGGCCGATTCCCCAACATCTACCATTTCTGCAAGAGCTACGGACTAGACATAACCAGGACGCCCATCCCGGTGGCGCCCGCTGCCCACTACATGATGGGCGGTGTCAAGACCGACACTTGGGGCAGGACTAACATAGCCGGGCTATATGCCTGCGGTGAGACAGCATGTAGCGCAGTGCACGGCGCCAATCGACTGGCCAGCAACTCGCTATTGGACACTTTGGTCTTCGCCAATCGCCTGCTCGACGGGGCTCTGCATAGTCCTTCCGAGCCGGCGTCGGGGCAAGATGCTGGTAGCCTTGTTTTCAGCCCCAACCCAGGGATTGCTGAGGGCGTTAAGGCCCCGCCGTTAGACCAAGCAGCCTTGCAGGACTTGATGTGGCGCAGCGTCGGGATGAACCGCAGCGGCCGCCAGTTGCGCGAGGCGTCCGCCATCCTTCACGCCTGGCAACAGACCATGCACCGGCCTACCGACCTGGCTTCCCATCAACTGAGCAACATGGTGCTGCTGGGCTTGCTCATGGCCGAAGCCGCTTTGTTGCGGCAGGAAAGCAGGGGTTCCCACTTCCGGCAGGACTTCCCGGAGACCTCCGCCGCTTGGGAGAAGCACGTAATCGCCGTCCGGCGGGAGGAGTAGCCTTGAGCGAACTGCCTCCAGAGGTCTACCGACTGATAGACGCCACCCTGGCCGAAGACCAGGCGTTCAACGATCCCACTACCCAGGCACTGGTGCCCGCCTCTACTCGCGGCGTGGGCGTCATCCGGTCCAAGTCCACGGGAATCCTGGCCGGCGTGGACGTAGCTGCGGCAGTTTTCAGGCGGCTTGCCAAAGGCATTGCGGTCGAGCATCTAATCCGTGACGGCGCAGCACTGTCTCCGGGAGACGGTGTCGCACGGGTGGAAGGGACAACGATCGACATTCTACGAAGCGAGCGCGTCGCCCTCAATTTCCTGCAGCGGATGAGCGGTATTGCCACTGCCACCAGCCAATACGTCCGAGCAATTGAGGGTTGCAAGGCCCGCATCGTCGATACCCGCAAGACGGCGCCCGGCATGCGGTACCTGGACAAATACGCGGTGCGCATGGGCGGCGGCAGCAATCACCGGCAGAATCTGTCCGACGGGATTCTGATTAAGGACAATCATATCCAGGCGTTGCGCTCTAGGAACATGGGCCTGAAGGACATTGTTCAGTTGGCCCTGTCCAGGGCACCTCACACGGTGAAGGTAGAAGTGGAGGTTGAGACGTTGGATGAAGTCGAGGAGGCCGTCGAGGCCGGCGCCCACATTATCATGCTGGACAACATGAGCGTCGAAACCATGCGCCAAGCCGTGGACATAGTGGACGGCAGAGCTTTGATAGAGGCCTCGGGAGGAATCACGTTGGACACGGTCCGGCAGGTCGCCGAGACCGGCGTCGATTTGATTTCCATCGGCGCTCTTACCCACTCGACAGTCGCTTTGGACATGAGCCTGGACCTGGAGTCCAGCTAAGAGCGGCGGGGTCTGTGCCGGTCGGCGCTGTCCAACAGTATGGTTACCGGACCGTCGTTTTGCAGCCGGAGTTGCATGTACTCTTGAAAGTACCCTGTGGACGTTCTTAACCCGGACTGCCTGAATAAATCGACGGCATATTCGTAGAGCCGCTGGGCTTCTTTGGGCTGGGCCGCCTCGGTAAAGTCGGGACGCCGGCCCTTCCTGGTGCCGGCGTACAACGTAAACTGGCTGACCACCAAAAGTTCCGCACCCACTTCCGGGGCGGAGCTGTTGAACCGGTCCTGTTCGTCGGAAAAGATCCTGAGGTTGAGTATCTTTTGGGCCAGGTACTGGGCGTCCGCTTCTTCGTCTTCCCTTCCTATGCCCAGCAGTACGACAAGACCGGGGCCGATGGCGGCCGCGGCTCTGCCGTGCGCCGAAACCGACGCTTCAGTTACTCGTTGGACTACTGCGCGCAACTGGGGCAACTCCCACTGGCCTTGGGCGGGGAATGTTAGTGGCGGTGCGCCGTGAGGAGGTTGTGTTAGTTGCTGGAGGAGCCGGCCTCTGCTTTGGCCTTGGCCGAGGACCCGCTGTTGGAATCCGAGGACTTTTCGCTGGACGACGTGGCGCTGTCTTTGTTGCCGGAGGCCGATTTGCCGTCCGAAGAGTCTTTGCTGCCGTTTTCCACCGGCCGCTTGGGACGGCCGTAGTCGGTGGTGTAGAAACCGGAGCCTTTGTATATCACGGGAACGGCGTGGAACAATCGCTGGCCCCTTCCTGAGCATACCGGGCACGTCCCGGTGCCCGCCTGGGCGAAGGTCTGGACCAACTCGAATTCATTCGAGCACTCAACGCATCTGTAGTCGTACCGAGGCAACTGCACCCTCCTGGGGCAAAAGGTCGCGGCGGGCGCCAGGGTGAACCGAACGCCAGCCGATCACTTCTATAATTTACCAGTCCTGGATATACGTGTCAAACTGATTGGGGCGCTGGGAGCGTGTATCCCCGGGAGCGGCGACAGGCCGCCGAGGTGTTCACGGGAGGCAGTTCTCTGGAGCGGGGAGAGCGGAAAACACCAGTTCCATGAATACTGCCCCGTCTATGGGATTGTGCCGATACGCCGGGATGTCCACAAAGCCAAGAGACCTGTACAGTTGGACGGCGGCATCCATGCTGGGCAGTGTGTCCAACCGCACGGATGCATAGCCAAGTTCCCTGGCGAACCGGAGGGCGGCTTCACACAGCAGTCGACCCAGGCCCATGCTTCGCCAAGGCGGTTTCACGTACATTCGTTTGAGTTCGCAGCGCGAGTCCCCAAGGTCGCGGACGCCGGTGATCCCGACTGTCGCATCGCCCGCCCTCGCCAACAGGGCGACGCCTTTGCCAGTCGGGCCATACTGCCCGGCGATTTCGACAAGTTCTCTATCTGTGTCTTGGAAGTCGGTGGAGAACGGCAGAGAGGCAAGGTACTCTTTGACCAGTTCGGTGAAAACGCCGTACTCAGCCGGTGTCTTGGCGGTTACTATTTCAACGGTATCGGTCATCGTCGAGATACATCTCAAGTTGCTGGGAGTATCGATAGTAAAGAAGGGACGGAGGAGGTTAGCCCCGGAGCGCCGGCGAGCAACGGAGGCTGAAGTTGGGGAATGAGGAAGGGGCGTCCATCTAGAAGACGAACGCCCCTCGTCCACATCCAAGCTGACTTAGGGTGACCTGGCTGCGGAGGCTTTATCGCCCGGCTTCGAACTCCCGCTTCTCCTCGGGGGTCAGGAAGCTGATGGCTTGCTCAACAACGTCGAAGCCGGCAGCCTCGCTGAATGCGGCCAAGAAGCCGTTGCTCAATGGTCCGGGGACCTTGCCGTCTCCGATAGTATGCCCGTTGAGGCTCTTGGCGGGGATAATGCAGGCGGTGCTGGTGCAGAAAAAGGCCTCGTCGGCCATGTAAACGTCGTGAGGGGTGTAGTCGGCCTCGTCCCACGGGATTCCCATGTTGTCGGCATAGCCCATGATGGTGTCCATGGTGATGCCGGGGAGCACGTGGCGCCGGTTGGGCACCTTGAGCCTGCCGTCCTTAACGAACATGAAGTTGGAGCCCATGCCCTCAGTGACGTTGCCGTTGAGGTCAAGCATCAAGACCCACATTTCGGGGTCGGCCTGCTTGGCCTCGAAGTCCGACACAAAGTGGTTCATCTTGTTGGCAATCTTGGCCTTGGGAGAGAGGCTCTCGGGGGGAGTCCGCCTGGTGGCGGAGGTGGCCGCCCGCACGCCCTGGATGTATTGCTTGGCGAACTGTTTGAAGGGGTTGGGGCGGGCATAGACGGAGACGTTGGGGCCGGCGTGGAATTCCTGGTTCAAGTTGCCCCGGCTGACCACCTGGTGAACGTTGAAGTCCCCGTATTGGGCCAGCAGGTGCTTGTTGGCGTCGACCACGTCGAGGGTGATTTTCTCCATTTCCTCCCAGGTAAGACCGGGGTTGATGCGGGTGTACTTCAAGGAGCGGTACAGCCGGTCCAGATGGGCGTCAAGCCTGAAGACCTTTCCGCCAAAGGTGCGCTCAGTATCATAGACCGCGTCGCCCCACCTGAAGCCTCTATCCAAGGCCGAAATCATGGCCTTGCTTTCGGGGACCATCTCGCCGTTAACGTATACGGTGAACTCCTGTGAATCTGCCATCCTGTAGCGCTCCTTGCGTTCTCCGTTTGAAAACTACCCTTCCCGACCGAACGATATTCAATCACAGTAATGGCTTCGCTGTCAATTCACCGCTGCTGAGGGTAGGCCACCGGGAAGCTTGCGGCGGGCGACCTAGAGGATGGCCACCGGATTTACCGGCGACCCCGTTCCGCCTACCACTCGCAGCGGGTTGACGGTCAGCAAGAATTCGTAGCGTCCCGCCTGGCTGCATGCCTCTGCCAGCGGTTCCAGCAGCGCGCAGTCAAGGAGCGCGAGGCCGTAGGCAAAGATGGCGCCGTGGACCGACCAGGGCAGGTCGTAGCCGTTGGGGGCAAGGTCCTCCATGTCCCACACCAACAGGGAGCATTCGGACTCCCGAAGGAACTTGAGGCACGACGCATGGAGTCCGGGCCGAAAGTCGCGGCTGCTTCCCCATGGGATGTTGCCCGCTGCGTCCCATTTTTCACGGCCGCTGTACACGACGATCGCGTCGCCCGGCTCCAGTTTCACTCCTTCCACTTTGGCGATGTCTTCCAACTCCCAGCCGTGCACCGGCTTCTCGTGGGTGACGTAAGGATCGCCGCGGTGTTTGGGGACGTCCAGCAGGATGCCGCGAGTCATGATGCCGTCCTTCCATTGGTCTATGGAACCCCACGCGGCCCCGTCCATGGTTATCTCTTGCGACGGGTCCCGGCCGTTCCACATACCCTCCGCGTCCCAGGCATGGCACAGGGCGTCCAGGTGGGTAGTCGCGTTGCCGTGAAAGCCGATTCCCAGGTAGTCCACGCAAGCGCCTGCTCCTTCCCCACGGGAATGCTGCTTCATGTAGTGGACGGCTGGGAATGGGTTGTTGGGAGCGGGGGTTTTGGGAAATTCTCGGCTCAGTGATATGGCCTGGCCGGACTTGACCAGCCGGGCCGCGGCGATACGCTTCTCCGGGGTAATCAGGTTCACCGCGCCCTTCTGGTCGTCCTTGCCCCAACGGCCCCAGTTACGGTCGTCTTTGAGATATGCCTGGACTTCTTCCTTGGTGGGGATGCGGCGTTCCATGGAATTCCTCCTTGCTGCGGGCTATCGGGCGCGGACTGCGGCTGGATGGATGGCCGCCGCAGACTCTCTCGGGCGCCATGCAGAACGTAACGTAGATGAGATTTATATGGAGAAGGACCGGATATGATTGGCAGATAGAGGGCCAAGCAACTGGCCATTAACGAAGCTTGGCTCCCCGCAACGCTGCTTGGGGAGCCAATTGATCATGCAATAGTAGGCTAGTGACTATGGAAGAGGTGAATCAGCGCCTCATCTGGCGCCGGCGTCGGCGGGCCGCACGCTGCGCCGCCAGCCGTTCTTTTTGGGCCTTGGAGCGGAAGAACCGCCGGTCCTTGAGCTCCCTGAGCACACCGGAGTGCTGCACGGAAGCTCGGAATCGATTGACCAGGCTTTCCGGGGACTCGCCTTCCCGAGGCGTCACATAAGCCATTCACTGCTCCTGGGGTAAGTATGGGCTTTGGGTAATGTACCACAGGGGAAACGGCAGGGGCAACCTCCTGCCACTGCGGGTGACGACGTTTTGGGTGTCATTGCCCTGTTCGCGGTTTTGGTTGCGCCGCTTCATCGGTGGGTAGGGGAGCGGAGCAGTAATGGGATGCCGGGCGCGAGGGGGGAGGCGGTGTATCGGGCTAGCCCTGGATGGGAGTATGGGATATGATTGGGCGCGCCTCTCAAGCGATTCCAAAGGGGCAACAACGGAGAAAGGAACGAATGGAAGTAACGAAGCATCAACCGGGGATGTTCAGTTGGGCGGATTTGCCGACGCTGGACCTGAACAAGGCCGTGGACTTCTACACCGGACTTCTGAAGCTGGACGCTAATCCCACCGAAATAGCTCCAGGCATGACCTACGCGGCGTTGAGCAAGGCGGGGAAGAACTGCTGCGCCCTTTACACGATGGACGAGGCGTCGATGCAGGAACGGGGAGGCCCCTGGTGGATGAGCTACTTCACCGTGGATGCAGGAACGGGGAGGCCCCTGGTGGATGAGCTACTTCACCGTGGATGATGCGGACGCTACAACTGAGCGGGTCAAGGGGCTGGGAGGCTCGGTGTGGTTTGATCCCTTCGACGTGTTCGAGGAGGGCCGGATGGCAGTGGTTGCAGACTCCACCGGCGCAACGTTTGCTTTGTGGCAGCCCAAGAGGGGGATTGGGGCTGAGGTGTTCGGCGAGCCGGGGGCGCTGGCGTGGAACGAGTTGTACACCCACGACGTGGAAGCGGCGACGAGGTTCTACGGAGGGCTGTTTGGATGGAAGGCCAACGCGGCGGCTACTCCTGACGGTGGTGAGTATACAGTGTTCGACTTGGAGGGCCAGCCGGCGTCGGGGATGATGTCCATCCGAGAGGAGTGGGGAGAGATACCGGCCAACTGGTCCATCTACCTGGCAGTGGAAGACCTGGAAGAGGCTTTGAAGCTGGTGGAGGCCAAGGGCGGGAAGGTCATAAACCAGCCGATGCAGATTGAGGGTGTGGGCACGTTCTCGTTTATCCAAGACCCTCTGGGGGCGTACCTGTCGGTGATGGAGTTGGAGTCGGCGGGCTGAAGCGTTAACTCCGGGGCCTTTAGACTTCCAGCAGCTTCAGGAACTGCTTGTCGCTGCGGTGTGGGCCTAGGATGGCCAGCCTGATATTCTCCCGGCAGCACAGCTTTTGGGCGACCCGTGCGACGTCGGCTCCTGTCACGGCGTCCACGTTCTCCGCGGCTTGGTCGGGTGTTGCGACCCAACCTTGGAGCAACTCCTGGGAAGCGAGCCACGCGGCCACGCCGCGGGTATCTTCCAGTCCCAGCAGCAGCCTGCCCTTGGCGTACTCCTTGGCTTTGTCGATCTCGCGGGCCGGGGCCTCCTGGTGCATCGCCTCGAGTTCAGTTATCACCGCACCCACGGCATCCCTGGTCTTCTTGGGCTCGACGCCGCAGTAGACTACCAACGAGCCGCAGTCGCGGTAGTAACTGGTGGAGCTGTTGACGTCGTAGGTCAGGCTTTGCTCCTCCCGGAGATTGAGGAACAGGCGGCTGCTCATGCCGTCTCCAAGCATGACGTTGAGGATGGCCAGGTTGTAACGGTCCGGGTCTTCCAGGGACAACCCGGGCAGGGCCAGGCAGAGATGGGTCTGGTCGGTGCGGCGCTGCTCCATACGCACTGGAGGTCCCGGCCGGCTGTAGTCCACGGGCTCCCAGTCCAAGGTGTTCTCGGGTTCCCAGCCCGCGGCCGCCTCTCCCACAAGTTCCAACACCTCCTGGTGGGATACGTTGCCGGCGACGGCAATCACGGTGTTGGCCGGGTTGTACTGGCGGCGCATGTACTCAAGAATGGCGTCCCTGGATATGGCGCTGACCGATTCAGGGGTGCCGCCCACGTCACGGCCCAGCGCCTGCTCCGGCCAGAGGGCTTCGTCTATCAGGAGGTCGACTTTGTAGGTGGGATGGTCGTAGGTCATGCGCAGTTCTTCTTGGATGACCTCCCTCTCCTTCTCCAATTCCTCGGGGTCTACCAGCGGGTGCCGGACCAGGTCCATGAGTACGGCCAGGCCCGTGGGGAAGTGGGGTTGGGGCACCTTGCACCAGAATGAAGTGACCTCGCGGTCGGTGCTGGCGTTCATCACGCCGCCGACGCCCTCGATGGCCTCGCTGACCTGCCTGGCAGTGGGCCAGCGCCTGGTGCCCTTGAAAGGAAGGTGCTCTAGGAAGTGGGAGATGCCGGAGGTCTCGGCGGACTCGTACCTTGAGCCGGCGCCGATGTTGACGACCATGGACACCGACCTGCTGTGGGGCATGGTGGAAGTCAGCACCCGGAGTCCGTTATCCAGAACAGTACGTTGGTACATGAAAGCTCTACCTATGGGGCATAGTCTGGAGTAATGCAAGGCCTGCCGGCGGAGGGAGGCGTGCGTTCCATTGGGGCACCGGAATGTTGGGAGCGGGAAGCCGGACTAGCTTTCAAGCCAACTCACGTCTCCGCACAGGTCCGGCGGGTGGGAACGGGAAGCGAAGTCCTGGTACTGCCGGCGGGCGTCGCCGATGGTGGTGTCTATGCCGTGGCCGGGGTAGACGGCGGTGTCGTCGGGCAGAGGCAGCAGCTTGTCCTCAATGCTAGTGATGATTTCCCGGAGGGCCTGGGGACTGGTGGTTCTGCCGGGGCCGCCGGGGAATAGGGTATCGCCGGAGAAGAGGTGGCTGCCGAACAGGAAACAGCGGGCGCCTTCGGTGTGTCCGGGGGTAGCCAGCACCTGCAGTTCCAGGTTGCCGAACTTGACGGTGTCGCCGTCCTTCAGCGCCAGGTCAGGCTGCCGGGGCAGGGCGTCGGCATCCTCGACGCCGATGCCTACGGTGGCATCGACGGCTGCGGAAATCGCGCCGAACCCTTCCAAGTGATCGCCATGGCGGTGGGTAATCAGTATGTTGGTAACCTTGACGTCGCCGATGGCGTCGAGGAGCTTTTTCGGCTCGGCGGGGGTGTCGATGATTACACCCTCGTTGGTCTCAGGGCATACGAGAATATAGCCGTTGTTGTCGATGGGCCCCATGTGGGCAATCTTGGTGATGCGGACTTCGCCGTCATAGTGGACGGACATTATGCGTTCTCCGGGAGTGAATTTGGCGCAGTCCATTGTACCAGAGGGGCGGAATTGGGGCTATTGGGGAGCGATATTGGCCGATGGCGGACAGTTGGCAGGAGATGACGCGTTCGGGCGAGCGATTTTGTAGTTCCCCTATCATTTTCTCCCATTTCTTCTCACATCGGAGTTCGGAGGGGTGTCCCGGTGACGCCGGCCGCGGCGAAAGCGGGACCGTTAAGGCAACTGCGGCTGGGGCGAGCCTTTTTCTTTCGAGCCATATTGGGCCATTTCGAGCCATCGGCCTCGGCGGCCGCCAGTGAGTTGTCGGGTCGGCGGTTTCGGCCTGTTGGCCTATGAATATGGTAAGGAGTGAGGGCCAGATGAGGCAAGGGCCAAGTGTCAGTAGTTGAGTTGGACCAAGCCAGCGGGGAGTTGGGAGACTGCCGCGTATGGAAATTGGAAACGCCCGTACTTGATGGGGTATGCCATTGCAAAATAATGGAAGACTTGCTATAATGCCACAAGTAAGGCGAAATACTGAATACAATGCTATTTGAGATATTGCTATGCTGGAATCCGGAATTACATACAAGGGGCAAACTACATTGCCCAAGATGGTGCGGGAAGCACTGGCTGTGAAACCCGGCGACAGGGTGCGGTACGTCGTCTTGGGCGACGAGGTGCGTATCAGGCCCGTTAGGCCCATCAACAGGCTTTTCGGTGTGTTGAAGTATGATGGGCCCCCGGTCTCACTGGCCGATATGGAACAGGCAATTGCAGACGGGGCTAGTGAATCGTGCCAGGTATAGACACGAACGTGCTGGTGCGATATCTGGTCAATGACGATCCGGAGCAGGCGCAAGCGGCCCGGGCGTTGCTGGAAGGGTTGACTCCTGACAGTCCGGGTTACATCTGCCGCGAGGTCCTGGTGGAGATGGTATGGGTACTGGGACGGGCCTACCAGTTTTCGCGGTCCCAGATTGCATTCGTCCTGGACCAACTCGGGTCAACGGACGGTTTGATCGTGGAAGCCGGCGACGACGTTGCTCATGCGGCCACCAGATACGGTATAGGAGGAGCCGACTTCTCGGACCTGATGATCCTGGCAGCGGCAGAGCGGGCCGGGGCATGGCCGCTCTATACATTTGACCGGGACCTGGCACGAGTGGATGGGGCCGAGCTAGTGGGGGTCTAAGTGATGGGCGACCGTCCGTTCGTTTGGTTCGGGAGCCTCGCTCGGGGCTAGTCGCCGACAGCGGCGGGTTCCCGGGTTGCGTTGGGGGCTTGTTCCAGGACTTGCTTGATGTAGTGGCCGGTGTGGGAGTTGGGATTGGCGGCCAACTGCTCCGGGGTGCCGACGCCAATGAGGCGGCCGCCACGGTCGCCCGCTCCGGGACCCAGGTCTATGATCCAGTCGGAGTTCTTGATGACGTCCAGGTTGTGCTCGATCAAGAGCACTGAGTTGCCGGCGTCGGCCAGCCGGTGCAGCACCCGCAGCAGGGCGGCGCAGTCCTCGAAGGACAGTCCGGTGGTGGGCTCGTCCAGCAGATATATCGTCTTGCCGGTGGCCCGCTTGGACAGCTCGGTGGACAGCTTCACCCGCTGGGCTTCCCCGCCGGACAGGGTAGTGGCGGGCTGGCCCAGCCTGATGTAACCCAGGCCCACGTCGCGCAGCGTCTCAAGCTTGGCACGAATGCGGGGGATGCTCTCGAAGAACTCCAGGGCCTGGGCGACGGTCATGCTCAGCACGTCGGCGATGCTCTTGCCGCGAAGGGTCACTTCCAACGCCTCACGGTTATAGCGGCGTCCGTAGCACACCTCGCAGGGGACGGTAACGTCGGGCAGGAACTGCATTTCAATCTGGTTGTAGCCCTCGCCCTGGCAGGCCTCGCAACGGCCACCCTTGACGTTGAAGGAGAAACGACCCGGCTTGTATCCCCGGACGCGAGACTCGGGTAGGCTGGCGAACAGCTCACGGATGGGGGTGAAGGCCCCGGTGTAGGTGGCCGGGTTGCTTCGGGGAGTGCGGCCGATGGGAGACTGGTCGATGTTGACGACCTTGTCTATGCTCTCCACGCCGGTGACGTCGTCGTGTTTTCCCGGGATGTCCCGGCCCCGGTAGAGCATCTGGGCCAGGCGCTTGTAGAGAATCTCGTAGGCCAGGCTGCTCTTCCCCGACCCGGACACGCCGGTGACGCAAGTGAGAAGGCCCAGGGGAATTTCCACGTCGATATTGCGCAGGTTGTTCTCGCTGGCTCCGGTGATGCGCAGGAAGTGGCCGTTGCCGGGGCGTCGGGCTTCGGGTGTGGGCACCCGCTTTCGCCCGCTGAGGTACTGGCCGGTTATGGATTCGGGGGCTTCCATGATATCGTCAATGGGGCCGGTGGCGACCACGTGGCCGCCGTGCTCCCCGGCGCCGGGGCCAAGGTCGGCGATGAAATCGGCGGCGCGCATCATGGCCTCGTCGTGCTCGACGACAACCACGGTATTGCCCATGTCTCGCAGCCGCTTCAGAGTGCCGATGAGGCGGTGGTCGTCGTGGGGGTGCAGCCCCACGGTTGGTTCGTCGCAGACGTAGAGTACGCCGGTTAGGCCCGAGCCTATCTGGGTGGCCAGGCGCACCCGCTGGGCTTCGCCGCCGGAGAGAGTGCGGGCGGTGCGGTCCATGGTCACGTAGTCCAAGCCGATGTTGGTCAAGAACCGGAGACGGCCGTCGATCTCCTTGAGAATCTGGTTGCCGATGGTCCGGTCCCGGACCGAAAGGGTCTCGCCGGGGTGGTCACCGGGGGCGTCGGGGTCGATCTCCCGCACCCATTCCAAGGCGTCGCCGATGTTCTTGGAGCACACGTCCATGATGCCCAGCCCGCACACGGTGACGGCCAGGGCCTCGGGCCGTAGCCGCTTGCCGCCGCAGGACTTGCAGGCCCGTGCGGCCATGTAGCGTTCTATCTCCTGGCGGGTGTGGTCGGACTCGGTGTCGCGGTAGCGGCGTTGAAGGTTGGGAATAACGCCCTCGAAGGTGGTGTCCCAGGTGTAGACCCGGCCGTTGTGGGACTTGTGGCGTATCGTCACCTTCTTGGTGCGGTTGCCGTAAAGGACTATGTCGAGGTGCTCTTGGGCGAGGTCCTTGACCGGGGTCTTGACCGAGAATCCGTGCTCCCGGGCCACTCCTTCAAGCAGGCTGAGGTACCAACTGTTGGAAACGCCGCCCCTCATCCACGGAGTTACGGCGCCCTCTGAGAGGGACAGGTTCCGGTTGTAGACCACCAGGCCGGGGTCTACCTCCAGCTTGTAGCCCAAGCCGGTGCACTGGGTGCAGGCGCCGTGGGGGCTGTTGAAGCTGAAGGTGCGGGGCTCGATTTCGGGCAGGCTGGTGCCGCATTGGGCGCAGGAAAACTGCTCGGAAAAGACCAGTTCCTCGCCGTCCTGCACGTCCACCTGGAGGACGCCGTCGCCCTCCTTGAGGGCGGCTTCCACCGACTCGGCGACGCGGCTGACCTCGGTATCGGGGCTGATGATGAGACGGTCAACGACGAGTTCAATGTAGTGCCACTTCTTCTTGTCCAGGGTCAGTCCGCCGAGCTCCTCCAGCAGATGGACTTGGCCGTTGACCCGCACCCGGACGAATCCCGTCCTGCGGGCTGCTTCGAATACGTCCTTGTGCTCGCCCTTCTTGCGCCTGACCTTGGGGGCCAGGAGCATGAGGCGGCTGCCCTCGGGCAGGGAGAGAATGGCGTCGACGATCTGCTGGACGGTCTGGCGTTCCACGGGGCGGCCGCACTTGGGGCAGTGGGGGCGGCCTATCCTGGCGAAGAGCAGGCGGAGGTAATCGTAGACCTCGGTGACGGTGCCCACGGTGGAGCGGGGGTTGTGGGAGACGCCCTTCTGGTCGATGGATATGGCGGGGGAGAGGCCCTCGATGTAGTCCACGTCGGGCTTGTCCATGCGGCCGAGGAACTGGCGGGCGTAGGCGGAGAGGGACTCGACGTAGCGACGCTGGCCCTCGGCGTAGATGGTGTCGAAGGCGAGGGAGCTTTTGCCGGAGCCGGAGACGCCGGTGATGACGACCATCTTGTCGCGAGGAATGCGGACGTCGATGTTCTTTAGGTTGTGCTCCCTGGCGCCTTTGACGAAGATATATTCTTGAGCCATCGCCCTCCACCCGACATTGTTTGTCCGGTAACCTACCAGGTTTGTGGTAGGAGTTTGTCAGCAACTAATATATACTGGGGGTGACGGATAGTCATCCCCCACCTCGCTCGGAGATATGTTACATGGGACAAGATTCCCCGCCGATTCCGGTCCCTATCGCCTTTCTCGTTTGTGACCAAACCGCGGAAAACAAGTCTTCCGGGAAGAAAGTAATTGTTGGTCCGTTTGACATCATACTTGTATCGGAGTTTCCTACCGCATACTCCCCTACCACACTGTATGCCAAGCTGACGAATTGTGAAGGCGACTACGATTTCGACGTAAGGTTTGCACGGGTGGGCGCCGAGGACACTTTGCTGGGAGCCAAGGGGACGCTGACCGCGGAAGATCGTCTTCGATTTTGCGAGCTTGTGATAGAATGCCCTCCCCTACCGTTACCTGAAGCCGGCGAATATGAGTTTACCCTTTGGATGAATGGTTGCTTCATCCAAAGAGCCCGAATCATAGCGCAGCAGAGAATGGAAGAGGAGAGAGCCTGATGACACCGGATACCGTCGTCCGAGCCACCTTGGAAGAGGTCCCGGGGGCTATTAAGGATGATGCCTCCCGGATACCGCCGAATATGGCTGCCGGGCCTAAACACGACGAACCAATAATCCAAGACTTTGAGCAACAATCCGAGCCAACTATTGGTGACAGCGTCCAGATAGGCAGCCTCCTGGATTCACGGTTACGAATGCATAGTGCAGTCACTATATCCCTCGAACAAGAGGGGCCATGGCACGTCGCCTATTGCGAGGATTTGAATGAGTTCGGTTATGGAACCGACCCTCTGAGCGCTGTCCAGGATTTGCGACAGACGCTGGCCGAGCTTTACTGGGAGTTGAAATCCGACAGAGAACGGCTGGGACAAGACTTGGCGCAGACCTGGGACAGGCTGTCGGCGCTGATATTCGAAGCATGAGCATCCGCGCCAGAGATTTTGACCGGCTGGTAAATAAATTCGGATTCCAAACTCGCAACAGCGGCGACTTGCTGGCGTGGCTTGAACACGATGGCCAGGTGGTGGTGCGCACCAAACGGTCTCACATTCGCGGGCGAGATTTGCCGTTTCAACACGTTATTCGCCAGCAAATGAAGATGACAGAAGAAGAATTATCTCAAGCATTGCGGTGCAGCCTCAGCCGAGACGGATACATCGCCTTGCTGCGAAACAAGGGAGTCCTTTAACTTGATTGGGGTCTGAGCGCGTCATCGGTGTGCCCGTCCCTTGGTTCCTCTGTGGGTGCTTATTAGATCCCCTACTGATCCTGCTTCACATTTCTCCATTTCTTCCCCGCGCATCTTCGACAGTATAGCGGGGAATCATCCACCCAAACTGGACCGCACCGCTTGTGACAGTCTCGCTTCGTTGAGTCATCTAATCATCCCCTGTATCTAAACGGCATCAGATGCGGGATAGGATTCTCCGAGGACCTATCATGACCAGTCTCGAGGCTGTCTGATTCAAACGCATAGTCTCTGTTAGTATATTGGAAATAGGAGGTCTCTACGCCTACGATGTCTAACACCTTATATTACGGCGACAACCTTCAAGTCCTGCGGGAGCACGTCCCGGGCGAGTCGGTGGACCTCGTATACCTAGACCCGCCGTTCAACTCCGATGCCTCATATAACGTGCTGTTCCGCGAGAAGACTGGAGAAGAGTCGCCCGCTCAGATCAAGGCCTTTACCGACACTTGGGAATGGACCCAGGAGACGGAGTATGCCTACGAACTGGACATCATTCAAAACCCGGCTGTCCCGTCCGTAGTGAAGGACATGGTTACTGCATTCCGCCAGTTCATAGGACGAAACGACATGATGGCCTACCTGGTGATGATGGCCCCACGATTGGTCGAGCTTCACCGGGTGTTGAAGCCCACCGGTAGCCTGTACCTGCACTGTAGCCCTACTGCTGGCCACTATCTCAAAATTCTGCTGGATGCAGTGTTCGGGAAAGAGAATTTCAGGAATGAGATAGTGTGGCGCCGAACTGGGACGCATAACAAAGTCCAGCGTTTTGCCCCGATCCATGACACATTGATGTTCTATACCAAAACGGACAACTACACTTGGAACGATGTATCGAAGCCTTATATGAAGGGTCATGTTGAGGAGTATTTTGTCCAAGACGCTAATGGATGGCGCACCAACTACTACGGTAATGTGCTGACCGGCTCTGGTATCAGAAACGGAGAATCAGGTATGCCATGGCAGGGGTTTGACCCTTCTGCCCGCGGCAGGCACTGGGCGATTCCAAGAAGGATACTTCAAGACATCAACGAAGACCTGTCTGACTTGACCCAACACCAAAAATTGGACCGACTATATGAACTCGGATATATCAAGATAGAGGCTGGCCAGGCCTGGCCGATATATGAGCATTACGTCGAACCGACCGACGGTCAACCAGCTCCCGACATTTGGTCGTTTCAACCCTACACAGAAGGAACGGTTTTTGGGAGTTCGGTAGGCATAGACTCAGACGTTCGTTGGCTTTCTCCAAGAGACAGAGAGCGTCTTGGATACCAAACCCAGAAACCAGAGGGCCTTCTTGATCGGATTATCCAAGCTTCATCCGAAGATGGTGGAGTGGTGCTGGACCCCTTCTGCGGCTGCGGTACGGCAGTGGCGTCGGCGCAGAAATTAAACCGTCGGTGGCTGGGGGTAGACATTACGCACTTAGCCGTGGCCCTAATGAAAAACCGGCTCAAGTCCGCCTTCAACCTAGAGGCGGGCCAAGAATATAAGGTGATTGGTGAGCCGCAGGACGTCGGCAGCGCCCGGGCCTTGTGGGAGCAAGACCCATACCAGTTCCAGTTCTGGGCAGTGTCGCTGTTAGAGGCACAGCCGCAGCAGGAGCAAAAAAGGGGGGCTGACCGTGGCATCGACGGATTGGTCTACTTTATAGACGGGCGGAGGCGCACCCCACACAAGATAGTAATCCAGGTGAAGGGCGGCCAGGTCTCCGTTCCTGAAATCCGCGACCTTAAGGGAGTGGTTGAGCGGGAGAAGGCGGCCTTGGGTCTGTTCATCAGCTTGGAGGAGCCAACCGCTCCCATGCGTTCAGAGGCGGTCAGCGGCGGACTGTTTCATTCCGACTTGTGGGACCAGGACTATCCCAAAATCCAGATTCGCACGATCGGCGAACTGTTGGCTGGCAATGGCTTCGATATGCCGACCCGACAAGCAGCATACCAGCCAGCCCAGCGAGTGCGCCGCCCCCAGGGAAGGCAGCCCCCGATGGAGGGCATGGAGACTAACCTGACGGACGCTTAGGAGGAATTATTCTAATGCTGGCGTGCCTTCTAAGATGGTTCTTAACTTTCGCGGTCTTGGAACCGATTGCGTTGCAGTGACCATCATCGTCGAGAGTGGGGTCGGGGTGAACCTCTTGGGACATTGCCTCGTAATCCTTCACGATGACCGCCGCAACCCCAAATCTTTCTGGATGTTCCGCAAGAGATAGTAATTTAGAGGCTGACGTGTATTTCTCGCGACTCACCGAATGGCGATCAGTTTTTTCCCCAGTGTCCTCGTCTAAGTCGTTAGCAAACGCTTTGGCATGGATTGAGCCAGTTTCGTGGCTGTAGTGGTCGTCCAAGATACGCCGCAACACCGTCTCGCTAGACGCCACCGGACTAAGGCTGGTGGCATTCGATTCATTAGATTGCGGGCTCGGCAAGTTGGGTAAGCACCGAAATCAGGTTTTCTGTCGTCAGCACGCCGTCTGCTTCACCACCGTAGCCTGCTTTCGGTGTGAGGACGTAGGTAGTCTCTTCAGCCGGGACAACGTCAATGTACAACTCAGCCTGGGCTGTATCCCACTGAATCCCGACCCCTGCGTCTCCGCCGGGAGCAATCCATGGCTCAGGAAGGTTGAGGTTGATTGCAGTCCTCAGTATCGTTCTCGCTTCATATATCGCATCAAAAGAGATTGCGAGTCCGCCATGCGAGTCCCACCCCCTGGGAAGTTCGGAAAACCCGCGAAGCGTCGCCTCCATTTTGAACAACCGGCGCAAACGCTCGGCGTCCACGATTGCTTCTTGAGGCTGCCTCCGTATGACAACACGGTGCTCTGCGGGGGCGAACGTCGTCGCCCGTAGTAACGCAATCGCAGAGCTTCTGTTCTCAGAGTACTCGGATTCAATAACGTTGGCGTTCTCGAATACCACCGTGGCTGTCGGGTAGCTGCCGCCCAATCTGTTAATGAGGTACCTCAAGCGGTGGTCTGGGAAACCAGTACCACCGAAGAAGATACCAACGTCTACGTCGAATGGGGATGTTTGCTCCGTCTCCGAAGGGGAGACGCGTATTCCAAAACCCTTATCCGACTCTAATGGCGGATGATGAGCTAGATAATCTCTGACTGGTTGTGCCCATTTGGTGCCAAACCAGTTCACAGCCAACCAGTCAGCATCCCCCTCTTGCGGCCTGGGGACATCGTTCCGGTCTGGAACCAGAGGAAATACCCAATAATTTTCTTGCTCCCTTTCCGAGCCCGACACGTAAGTGTGAGGGTCCCCTCTCGGATCTTGCGTAGGGGCGGTTGGAATATTGATCATAGTCATACGCTCGTATCCAACTGACTGGCGAATTCGTGAGAGCGTTGCCAGACCTCTTGAAATAAAAGCAACATCTCATCTTGATTTGGTAGTTGCTGCCCGTCTTTGTGTCGATTAAGGCTCAGATACACTCTTCTATGAGAAGGGTCGTTCGCTCGTGGCTCCACGGTAAAATTCCAACGAGCACCGTTTCCTTCAAAAGAAATCTTGCCCCCCCCACCCACTATGGCCCATTCTTGGATCCCCAGTCGTTCGTTGGAGAATAACCGCTCTGCTATGTAGGTCTCCGAGGGTTTGTCTTCGGTCTGGCGATACACTAAGTCAATATTGAATCCGAACGCAGTTAGTATCTGCCCATTTAGGCTGGTCGCTTGGATGGCATGATTTACAACATCGGCCAGACGACCTAAGTCATTAAAAGAAGGGTATTGCCGTTCAATGCTTGTCCTTAATGGGGTGGAAGCGAGTTGAATTCGATCCCTGTGCAAATTCAACATCACTCCGGTTTCTCCCAAGATAGCGGGACTCGGTATCTTCGGCGGCAGAACGGGGCTGTCGATGAGCATCTCCGAGATGATTTCTGTTTCTACTAGATCAGCGAACTCGTCCCGTTGGTGTTGCTCACCGAGCAAGGCGACTCCAACCAGCACCACGCCGGTCTTTAGCACGTCCTGAATCTCAATGGACATCCGACCGCTCTCTTAAGCCTTTGACCGAAACATAACATTGATGCCTGCCTTAGAAAGGCAGCAAGTATACCATTCTGACAAAAATCCTGCCATCCTTATGCGCCACGCCTACAACTTAAGTCTATAGGTCTAGAACGAAACAAGCAACGGCTTGTCAACCGTTGGACCAGCAGACTGGTGCGGAAGGAGGCTTGCTTGGCTTTGTAGCCGAGGCTGAGGTTCTTGGCCATAGCCGCCCCCTACCCCGTCCCCAAGGCCCGCGCGGTCTGGCCGATAACCGTGTCCACTGCCGAGACTATTTCGTCGACGTCGTGGGCGGAGACGCAGAGGGGCGGCATGATGTTGGTGGTGTTGCTGCCGCGCAGTATCAGGCCGTTGTCGGAGAAACCCTGGGTCAACCGGGCGGGCAGGTCGGCGTCGGCGGGGAAATGCTCCTTGGTCTCGCGGTCCTTGACTATTTCAACGGAGCACATGAGGCCCAGGCCCCGGACGTCGCCGATTATCGAATGCTTTTCCTTGAGCTCCTCCAGGCCGTCCAGCATGTAGCGGCCCATGCGGGCGGAGTTCTCCACCAAGCCCTCTTCTTCCAGAATCTCGATGTTTTTCAGGGCAGCCGCGGCGGCTACCGGATGGCCGCCGAAGGTAATGACGTGGTGAAGGGACACCCGTTGGCTGCCGACGAAGGCGTCGGAAATGGGCTTGCGGGCGAGGGCGCCGCCCATGGGTATGTAGCCGCTGGTCAGGCCCTTGGCGATGGTCATGATGTCGGGGGTCACTCCCCAATGCTCTGAAGCAAACATCTTGCCGGTGCGGCCGAAGCCCGTTATCACCTCGTCGGCGACGAGCAGACACCCGTAGCGGTCGCAGATATCGCGCAACATGGGCCAGTAGTTGGGACCGGGCACGGCTACTCCGTAAGGAGCGGCCACCGGCTCGGCGATAACCGCGGCGATGGTCTCGGGCCCCTGGAACTTGATGATGTCCTCGATGGCCCCGGCGCAACGCTCGGCGCATTCCTCCGGCGTAGAGCCGCCGTAATCGCAGCGGTAGGGAAGGGGCTGGGGAGCATGGAATACACCGGGGAACATGGGTTCGTAGTCCGTCTTGGGCATGGACGGAAAGCCGCCGAGGGCCAGCGCGCCGAAGGTGGCGCCGTGATAGGAGCCTTTGCGGCTGATGAACTTGGTCCTGGTGGGCTCGCCGATGCGCTTGAAGTATGCTCGGGACAGCTTGAGGGCGGTCTCGATAGACTCCGATCCGCCGCTGGTGAAGTAGCAACGGGATATGTCGCCGGGGGTGATGCGGGCCAACTTGTCGGCCAACCGGACGGCGGGCTCGGTGGTGGAACCCATGGGCATGTAGGCCAACTGGCGCATTTGCTCGTAGGCGGCGTCGGCAATGTCGGTGCGGCCATAGCCCACGTTCTTGAGCCAGAGGCCGGACATGGCGTCGATGTAGGTGTTGCCGAGGGCATCGGTGACGCGGCACCCGCGGCCCTCAGTGAATATCTTGGGCTCGCCCTTCTCGGCCATGTCGCTGGGCTGGCGGAGGTAAATCCACAGGTGCTCCAGGGCCGACTCTTGTAGCTGCTTGACTTCGGATTCGGTGCGGGTGGCCATGGGTCGGACCTCCGGAGATGGGTGGATTGGGGGGCGGGACCAGTGGCAACGGGTTACGATGCGGGGGATTATCGCACAATGACCGTCTGGGTGACTAGGCTGAGATTCCCGCCTCCGCGAGAATGACGAGTAAAGGACGAGGAACGACGGGCCGGAAGAGAGGAACAACGATGCATCGGGCAGGAAGGGAAATTGGCACTTTTGCGCTTCGGCCTACGTTGAACGGGCCGCCTGGTTGGGATAAGCTTGCCGCAGCGTAGGTCATTGATTTATTTGGGGAGAGCAGCCTATGGTATCCGTCGCCTCAAACGCCCGCCGCGTCCAAGGCAAAGCACGGGAGGAACTGGCACGGGAGCTGGGCAAGCGGGTGTCTGGAGAGGTGCGGTTCGACGCCTTTTCCAGGGTGTTGTACAGCACCGACGCCAGCATATACCAGATGGAGCCGGTGGGCGTGGTGGTGCCCGACAGCGTGGAGGACGTGCTGGGGGTGATGGAGGTCGCTGCCCGGAACGCCGTGCCGGTGCTGCCCCGCGCCGGCGGCACCAGCCTGGCCGGACAGACGGTGAACCACGCAATCGTCATGGACTTCAGCAAGCGGCTGAACCGGGTGTTGGCGGTCAACCCCGAGGAGCGTTGGGCCCGGGTGCAGCCGGGAATCGTGCTGGACCAGCTCAACAAGCATCTGGCGCCGTTCAACCTGCATTACGCTCCCGATCCCACCACCGCCAGCCGCGCCTGCGTCGGCGGGGGCATTGGGAACAACACCTGCGGGGCCCACTCGGTCATCTACGGCAAGACCCTGGACCACGTGAAGGAGCTATCGGTGGTGCTGTCCGACGGCTCTCCGGCGCATTTCAGGCCGCTGTACGGTCGTGAACTGGAAGCGAAACTTAGCGGTGTTGGCCTGGAGTCGGACATCTACCGGGGCGTACGCCGGCTCGCCATGGACAATGCGGAGGAAATCGACGCCCGTTATCCCAAGATCATGCGCCGAGTCAGCGGCTACAACCTTGACGAGTTCGTGAGCGATCCGGGTTTCAACCTGGCGCGCATGGTGGTGGGGTCAGAGGGCACGCTGTGCGTGGTGACCGAAGCCAAGGTCAACCTGGAGCCGCGGCCCACGATGACTTCGCTATCGCTGCTGCATTTCACCGGAATCGTGGAGGCCGGGGAGGCCACCGCGCGGGTGCTGGAGCACGGTCCTTCGTCGGTGGAGGTGGTGGACAAGATGGTGCTGGACCGTTCCAGGGAGTCCCTGGGAGGCTCGCTGAACCTGTCGTTGATAGAGGGAGGCCCCGGCGCTCTGCTGATGGTGGAGTTCTACGGAGAGTCGGAGGCCGAACTGACGGGGAAAATGGACGCCCTCAAGCAGGACATGGCCCGTCGCAAGCTGGGCTACGCCTGCGTCAACGTGCTGGACAAGGCAGGCCAGGCCGCGGTATGGAACCTTCGCAGGGCGGGCCTTGGACTGCTGATGAGCATCACCGGCGACGCCAAGCCGTTTCCCTACGTGGAAGACACCGCGGTGGACCCGGAGAGGCTCGGGGAGTTCGTGGGGCGGTTCGACGAAGTAGTGCGCAGCCACGACACCACGGCAGCCTACTACGGCCACGCCAGCGTCGGGTGCCTGCACGTGCGTCCCCTAGTGAGCTTGAAAGGGCCGGAAGGCATTGCCCGCATGGAGGCCATAGCCGAGGAGATTAGCGACTTGGTAAAGGAGTTCGGCGGGTCGCTGAGCGGTGAGCACGGCGACGGCATCGTGCGGGGCGTGTGGACGGAAAAGATGTTCGGCCCGCGTCTGTACCAGGCGTTCCGGGAGGTCAAGAGGGCGTTCGACCCCCAGGGCATCATGAATCCGGGCAAAATCATCGACTGCCCGCCCATGACCGAGAACCTGCGCTATGGGACCGACTACCAGGCGGCGTCGCTGCCGACGAAGCTGGACTACTCGCTGGAAGGGGACTATGCGGCCGCGGTGGAGATGTGCAACGGCATGGCCACCTGCCGTAAGCAGGAAGGGAGCATGTGCCCGTCGTACATGGCGACCAGAGAGGAGGAGCACTCGACCAGGGGCCGGGCCAACCTGCTGCGGGCGGCGCTGTCGGGACGGCTGCCCCAAGGCGCCATATCCAGCCGCCGGCTGTACCAGGCTCTGGACCTGTGCCTGGAGTGCAAGGCCTGCAAGGCGGAATGCGAGTCGGGTGTGGACATGGCGAGATTAAAGGCCGAGTTCCTGGACAACTACTACCGGTTCAACCGCAGGCCGTTGGCGAGCAGGGTGTTCGCCAACATAGACGTGGTCAACCGCTGGGGCAGCAGGCTGGCGCCCTTATCCAACTGGGCGGCAAAGAGCCCCCTTGGCAAGTTGGCGGCAAGAGTCATGTTGGGCGTGGATACCCGGCGGTCAATGCCGCGCTTCGCCCGGCAGACCCTGTCCCGGTGGTTCGGGGCCAGGCCGGAGTCAGCGGCGGCCGCTGACACCAAGGGCGAAGTCGTCCTCTTCAACGACACTTTCTTGGAGTACAACTACCCCGAGGTCGGCAAGGCCGCGGTGGAGGTGCTGGAGGCGGCCGGGTTTCGGGTCGCGCTGGCCAACGCCGGTTGCTGCGGCAGGCCCAAGATCTCCCAGGGTATGACGGCCAAGGCACAGGAGCGGGCGCGGCGGGTGGTGGACCTGCTTTACCCGTATGCAGCAAGGGGAGTAGCCATTGTTGGCTGCGAGCCCAGTTGCGTGCTGACCTTCCGCGACGAGTACCCTCAGTTCTTGAAAGACGACAAGTCGCGGCTGGTGGCGGAGCACACCTACTTGGTGGAAGAGTTCCTGATGATGTTACAGCAGCGGGGACAACTGGACCTGAATTTCGGTGAGACGACCAAGAAGGTGCTATTTCACGGCCACTGCCACCAGAAGGCCCTGGCGGGAGTTGCCAGTTCCGTGTCTGCCTTGGGACTGCCGTCCGGCCACGAGGTCGAGCAGACTAACGCGGGGTGTTGCGGCATGGCCGGGTCCTTCGGATACCTGGGGGAGCGTTACGACGTTTCGATGGCTATTGGAAACCAGGCCCTGTTCCCAGCGGTGAACGCCAAGGGCGACGACTGGGAAGTGGCGGTTACCGGCGTGTCCTGCCGGCAGCAGATTGAGCAGGGCACCGGCCGGAAGGCCCGGCACGTGGTGGAGATTTTGCGGGACGCGCTGGGATGAGGCCCTACAAGGCCAAGGGGACCATCTTGGACTTGCGTATCGTTTCGTCCCGTGTGAGTAGCGGGACATCATGGACGACGCTGGTGGCGGCAATGAGTTCGTCAGCCGGATCTCCGCGGAAGTCCAGGCTAGTCGAAGCGCGTGCGATCGCTAGGTCTATAGGCCAAACGTGTAGTCGGCTCAGGGTGCGCACGACCTCCCGGTCGTTGAGGTCCAGGTCCAACCTTCCCAGTTGAACGAGCTTTGCCAACTCCCACAACACGATAGATGAGACTGACCAGCGGCTCCCGTACAGCAGGCTCTCCTCGGCGAATCGAAGCTCTCCCAGCAGGGCAAAGATGAGTATGTGGGTGTCAATGTTAAGCATCCGCCTCCCAGTCGAGGCCTGTGGTGAAAACGTTGCCCTTGATCTTAATCCGGCTCCGTAGGCTGCCAATTAAGTCGGCATCCTGACTGCCGTATGGAACGATGCGGGCAACGGGCTTGCCCCGCTTGGTGACTATCAGGCCTTCAGCGTCAAGCTGGTCCAGCAGCGCCAGACATTGTTCCTTGAACTTGGCGGCTCCAATCTCTATCATGTCTACTCGTCCCCCATGAATATGGACATATTATATAACTAGTCATGTAATATGTCTACTATATTTAATGGCGAACGGTTACTCGGGGAGTTCTGGGGTGACGCCGGGGGCCAGGCCTACGTCGAAGGCGGCCAGGATCTGGCCGACTAGCAGGTAGTGGCCGATTAGGGCGGTCAGGTTTACGGTTCCCTGGGTGCCGTACTTGGCGTGAACGGCGTTGAAGGTGGCGTCGGTTATCTTGCGGTCCCGCAGCAGTTCCTGGGCGTAACGCACCAGCAGGGCTTCGTCTTCGGGCAGGCCCTCGGGGGCCTTGCCGTGGGTGATGGCGCGGATGGTTTCTTCCGAGACACCGGCCCGGCGGGCCAGGGCGGCGTGGGCGGTGTACTCGAACTGGGACTTGATCTCGCGAGCGGTGGTCAGAATCACCACTTCCTTCAGGTTTTCGGGCAGGTCGAACTCGAACCGCACGTAGCTGCCAGTGTGGGCCACCCGGTGGGCCAGGTCGGGGCTGTGGAGCAGCGCGCCGTAGGGGCCGCGGACCCCGCCCCTGCTGGCGACGATTTCGTCAAAGAATTTCTGTTCTTCCGGGTCGAGTTGGTCCCTGCTGATTTCCGGCAGTCGCGACATGTATGTCTCTCCTTGTATCAAGTGGGCTGGGCCGATACCTGCGGATATGAATGATACCAGACCTGGCAGCGGGGGATGGTCGATGGCTGCCTTGAATTAGGCAACGCGCCGGGCTAGACTAGGGCCTTGTGATTCCCTCTTTGGCCGCCGCCGCAAGCAATGGGCCACAAGCACCCCTTCAGTGGCTGTTCCGGTGTGACGCCGCAGGTCCCGCACCCCTAATGCAGGGAGCAGTTGCGGAGTTGACTAATTGAGCAGCTTGTCCCGAGTGGGACGAGGGTTCAACGCCCGCTACCTGCCGTCGTTCCAGGCGCCGGATTTTCGCCGGCTCTGGGCGGCCAGCATGTGCTCGCAATCGGCCTACTGGGCCTTGATCGTAGCGCGGGCGGCGTTGGTGCTGGACCTGACCGGCTCGGCTGCCTGGACGGGCTACGTCACCTTCGCCGCGATGATTCCCTCGGTCGCGATGGCTCCCATCGCCGGATACCTGGCGGACCGGTTCGATAGGCGGTCGGTCCTGGCCGGGGCATACACGTTCAGTTTTGCCGGGGCCGCGGCCCTGGCGGTGCTGGTGGGGCTCCAGGTGGTGGAGGCCTGGCAGGTGCTGGCGCTGGCCGCCATTACGGGCTGCGCCCGGTCGACGCAGATGCCTGCGGCCCAGGCCTTGCTGGCCAACATGGTGCCCAGGGACCGCCTGCTGAACGCCGTGGCGCTGCACCAGATGACGTTCCACGGGGCGAGATTTATCGGGCCGTTCATGATACTGGCGGTGCTGTGGGCTACCGGGAACCACGACCTGGTGTTCTTTGCCGCCGCGGCTATGTACTTGCTTGGCCTTTCGGCGGTGGCGAGAATCCGGATTGTTTCCAGGGGAGTCATAGAAGCAGGCCAGGGCTTGGCTATATTCACCCGGAACATGACGGCCGGGCTCTCCTATATGTACCGGACGCCGCTGGTGATGTCCATCGTGCTGCTGGTGGTGGGCCACTGCGCTTTGACAATGTCCTTCGAATCGCTGTTTCCGGTGCTGTCCCGGGACAAGTTAGGGCTGGAGGACAGGGCGCAAATCATGGGCAGCGTAAGCTACCTGATGGCGGCCTACGGAGTGGCGGCCCTGATGACTTCATTCTATCTGGCAGGGGTCCAGAACGAACGGACCAGGGGCCGTCTATTCCTGTGGCTGGCGCTCCTCAGCGGAGGCACGCTGACGGCGTTGGCGGCCTCACCCAATTTGGAGTTGGCCATCCTGGCAGCCGGAGGCATGGGGTTTGCCCAAGGCGGCTTCATGACCATGAGCCATTCGATGCTCCAATCCATTGCGCCGGACGAAATCCGGGGCCGGCTGATGGGAGTGTACAACTGGCACATACAGGGGTTCATGGCCAGCTTCAACCTGATAAACGGGACGCTGGCGGCGTTTACCGCCATGACCGCGTCGATGGTGTTGGCCTCGGGGGGAATAGGATTCATGATTGTAGTTGTGTTGAGCCTGGGCAGGCTGCCCCTGCGGCAGTTGTACCGCCGCGGGGTGCCGGCGACCTGAAGGCTGAGGCACTCGGGAGCGGAGCCGGCGGCGCGGGCGTGTTCTATTTGGACGTATCGAGGGGCTTGGCATGGTGATTAGCGGCCTTTCCCGGAGGCCCGGGTGATTGCTAGATCGGGCTTCTCTGCGTTCCGGTACCGGGAATACCAGCTTTTCTGGGTGGCGGCCGCTTTTTCGAACATCGGCATGTGGTCGCTGATATACGCGACGCTGTGGCTGATGCACGACCTGACGGACCGGCCCTTGATGGTGGGGCTGGTGGCCACGTGCAATGCGGCGCCGATACTGCTGTTTTCAGTATGGGGCGGCGTGGTGGCCGACCGGGTCAACCGGCTGAGGCTGCTGAGGTTCACCAGGGCCCTGTTCTCGGCCCTGGCCCTGCTGATGGGCTTCCTGGTCGCGACAGGCGTGATTGAGCCGTGGCAGATTCTCGCCATCTCGGTTGTCAAGGGAATCATGCTGTCTTTCGACAACCCGGCCCGGTCGGCCATGGTCCCGGCCCTGGTGCCCAGGGAGCAACTTGCCAGCGCGGTGGCCCTTTACTCCATTGTTTTCGGCGCATCGGCTATCTTGGGGCCGGCAATACTGGCGCCCATCGTGAGCCTGTGGGGACTGGAAGGGGTCTACTTTCTCATCGGCGCGGCATACGCGTTTACGGTAGTGACGCTGACCCTCATGGACTCGCGTGGCCACCGGCCGGAGAGGCGGCCCACCGGCATGCTAAGAGGGGTGATAGACGGGCTGCAGCACATCAGGCTCCGGCCCGTTATTGCCGCCGTGATAGTCCTGGGCTCCATAGTGGCCATATTCGGCCACGCCTATCATTCCCTGCTGCCGGCCTTCGCCGACAAAGTCCTGGGAGGCGAGATAGACATCTATAGCAACCTGCTGCTGTCGGCGGGCATCGGCGGCCTGGCTGCGACCATGACCATAGTCGTTCTCGGCGACCGGGTGCAGCCGGCGCGGTTCTTCGTCGTTGCCGGAATCTTCTCCGGCCTGGGGATTCTGACGCTTTCCCGGATGGACTGGTTCCCCGGGGCCGCGATAACCATCGGCTTGATCAGCGGGTTTCACGTGGTGTTTCAGACCACCAGCACGACCCTGGCGCTGAGCCTGGCGGCGGACGAGTTTCGAGGAAGGGTGATGAGCGTGCACCAGCTAAGCTGGGGGGCCACGGCCCTGGGCGGGCTGTTGATGGGCTGGCTGGCCGAACGGGTGGGGGTGGCGGAGGCCATCGGTTTCGGCGGCCTGGTGGTGACGGCGGCCTCGGTTGTGGTCGCAGTGGCCGGACTGCGCCGGGTGCTTTTGTCCGGCGCAACACCTCAATACGGCTCGATTCGCCCCGGCCGGTGAGAGCGTCTTCTCCAATGGACCCTTGCTTCGCGTTTGCTCCCAGACTGCGGACTATGGCGGCTTTCTGATGAGGCCGGACCCGTCGGTTTCAACCGCCCAGGCGCGGGACTACCAGGGCAACTACAAGTGGCTTGCCTTCGCGGCCATCGCGATAGGCGGCTTCACCTACACAGTGGAAGAGATCGGCATCGTCGTTGCGCTGCCGACTATTGCCGAGCACTTCAGTGCGGAGCTTGCCACGGTACAGTGGGCGGTGGCGGGTTACGCCCTGACGATAAGCGCCCTGCTCCTGCCCATGGGCCGGTTGGCGGACATCATCGGCCTGAGGAAGGTGTACCTGGGCGGGCTGGCAATATTTGTCGTTGCCTCTGCCCTTGCGGGCTTGGCGCCGAGCATGACAGCGTTGGTCGCTGCGACTGTGGCGCAGGGCTTGGGCGCGGCCATGACCCAGGGCACGGGACGGGCCATGGTCATCTCCATATTCCCGGCGGGCGAGCGCGGCAAGGTGTTGGGCGTGCAGATGAGCGTGATCGGGGCAGGGGTCATCTTCGGTCCGGTGTTGGGCGGCATAGTCGTGGACCTGTTGGACTGGCGCTGGGTGTTTTTCATCGGCGCGTTGGCGGGGCTGGCGTCCCTGGCCGCGGTGCTGATTTTCGTGGAGCGGTTCAGAGGGACTGAGGATGCCGGGAGAGCGGGGTTCGACTGGCTGGGGGCCGTGTTGTCGGCTGGGGCGATGGCGCTGTTCCTGGTGGCCATCGGCAACGGTCACCAGATTCTGGAGGATGTCACCGAGGGCCGCCAACTTGGCCGGGTGTCGCTTTTCGTCATTGCCGGGATTCCTACGGCCGCGGCGCTCCTAGTCGGCTTCATCTGGTGGGAGCTTCGCTCACACGGGCCAATACTGGACCTGAGGCTTTTCAAGAACGCAATGTTTGCCCTGGCGATCGCGGCGGCGTCCACCTCGTTCCTGGGCGTATATTCGATGTTCTTCCTGATGCCCTTCTATCTCCAGGGAGTGCTGGGCTACAGCGCGGGTAGGTCGGGACTGATTCTGGCAGTCTTTTCCCTGGTAATGATCGTAGTGGGGCCGATCAGCGGCCGGCTCTCCGACCGCTACGGCACGCGGGCGTTCAAGGTGGCCGGCATGGTCCTCACCGCCGCGGGACTGTTGCTGTTCTCCAGGCTCACCGAGACTTCTCCGCTGGCGATGCTGATGCCGGGGATGATTGCAATTGGAGTGGGCGTCGGCATGTTCGGTCCGCCCAATGCCAGCAGCATCCTGAGCACGGTTGCGCCGTCGAGGTACGGCGTGGTGTCGGGGCTTATGGCGATGTTCCGTAACGCCTTCAGCGTGGTGGGCATAGTCATGGCGACGACCATCGTGACCGCGGCGATGGCGGCAAAGGGCTACCCGGCCAGCCTCGATGCGGTGTCGGACACAGTGGACCTGGGCCTGCTACGGGCATTCGCCTCAGGAATGCGCTTGGACTTCCTGATAGTGGGATGCCTGCTGCTGGCGGGAGCGGCGATGTCCATGGTGAAGGATAGTGTTGGACGGTGGGAGCCGGGCCGCTGACGGACGGATAGATTGGACCGGCCCATACCCAATACATATCGCCAAACGCGACGTACAATAGAAGAGAGGCCCGATTTAGAGAGAAGCTGGGAGCAGTCCCAGGGGCCCTCGCGAGAATCTTCCAGGGAGGAGGGTTGTCCAAATGTCTACCTTCGGTGATTTGGAGCGGGCGTTTGCCAGTCTTTACGAATACCGTTGGTTCATCGGCGCCGGCGTCATGGTCGTCATGGCGGCGTTCCTGGCCTTCGGCTACTGGAAAAAGTGGCACCTGTTCCTGTGGCGGCACCGGGTAAAGGCCGGCCTGATTTCGGTCCCGTTCTTGGCCTTGAGCCTGTGGCTGGGCTGGTCGCTGGGGTCGCCGCTGTTCACCAACGTAACGGTGGAAGAGGAGTTCCCCTACGCCTTTACGGCGACGGTGCCGGAGACGATGGACATGGAGGACATCGAAAGGGCGATGTCTGGAATTGCCGAGTTGGACGACGAGGTGATGGAGGCCATGCCCAGCGCATCGACCATGGCGCTGGAGTCGGCGGTCATGGAAGCCATGGCCATGATGGAGGAGGCGGAGGAGACCAACGACGACGTGATGATGGACAAGGGCATGGAGATGATGCAGGAGGCCCTGGACAACGCCGTCGAGATTGCTGAAATGGAAGAGGCCATGGCCGACGCCGGTGAAGCCGCAGAAACCATGGAAGAAGAGGCCCCGGCGGTGCAGGTCAAGACCGGCGAATTCAAGGACGCCGACGCCTTCCACCAGGGCAGCGGCCAGGCAATCATCTACCGGGGGCCCGACGGTTCCCACCTGCTGCGATTGGAGAACCTGGACGTGACCAACGGGCCGCGGCTGCACGTCTATCTCTCGGGCCATGCAGACCCCGGGAGCCCTGATGAGGTCAGGGTGCAAGGCTACTACGACCTGGGCAGGCTGAAGGGGAACCGGGGCAACCAGAACTATCCCTTGCCGCCTGACGTGGACGTGTCTGCCTATAACAGCGTGGTTATCTACTGCCAGCCCTTCCACGTGGTGTTCAGCGTGGCCAGCCTGACGGACACCGGCTGATGCCCGGCCCCATCCAGCCGGACGTGGTCTACCGGCTGCCGTCGGTGGGCGACCCGTCCCTGTCGCCCGATGGCTCTCTACTGGCCTACAACTACTCCTGGGTGGACCAGGAAAAGATGGAACCCTGCTCGCGCATCATGATGATGCGGCTGAGCGACGGAGAGGCCCGGGAGTTCACCCAGGGCAAGTCCGATTCCGCTCCCAAGTTCTCGCCCGACGGCGGCAGGCTGGCCTTCCTGCGCCGGGACGACGGAGGGCGCAGGGGTCTTTGGGTCATGGACGTGGGAGGCGGGGAAGCCAGAGCGTTGAAGACCGGGGCTTCCAGCGTCGCCGACTTTGCCTGGTCGCCCGACGGGCGGCGCATGGTGTATTGCGCCGACGTGGACCCCGAGCAGCAACCCGAAGGAGAGAACGGTGGCGGCGCTCCCAAAGTCAAGGTGGTGAACAGGATTCGCTACCGGTTCGACGGCCTTGGCTGGCGGGGCGACGCCCACTTCCACCTGTTCGTGACTGGCCTGGACGGGGGCGAGCCCGCGCAGCTAACCGATGGAGACTGGGACGACGTTGCGCCGGTGTGGTCGCCCGACGGCAGCCGCGTCGCCTTTATTTCCGGGCGGCGGGCAGACCGGGACCGCCTGGCGTTGACCCAGGTCTACGTGGTGTCAGCCGAGGGAGGGGGCGCCGAATGCTGGTCGGAGGGCCTGACCGACGTGGGCGCCCTGGCCTGGTCGCCGGGCGGCCGGCAGATTGTGACCGCAGGGTCGGATACTCCCCAGGGGATGTCGCTGTGGCAGTCGTGGCTGTACGTGCTGGAACCGGGCACGACGCCGCGGCGTTTGACCGACGACAACCTGCGGCCGTTGCTGAATTTCCCCGTCGTCACCCGGCCGCCGGAGCTGCGGTGGACCGACGACGGTCGCATCATCTACCTGGCCGACCAGCGGGGTGAGTCCTGGCTGGTGTCAGTCCCGGCATCGGGCGGGGACGCTCAATGGCTGGCTGGTGGCGGGCGCCAGAGCAACAGCGCGGCTGTAGACACGGGCGCGCGGACGGCAGTGGTGCTGTCCTCCTATCCCGGGTCGCCGGGTGAGTTGTATCACGTTGATTTAGCGTCGGGGACGGAACGGCAGTTGACCAGCAGCAGCGAGCCATACCTGGTGGAACATCCCCCGGCGTTGATGGAGAAGTTCTGGGTAGAGCGGGAAGGATGGGAAATCGAGTGCCGGTTGTGGCTGCCTCCGGGGTTCGACGAGAGCCAGCAGTATCCCCTGGTGCTGGACATACACGGCGGGCCCAACGGGGCGTTTTACGATTCCTTCGCCCCGGCGCAGCAGGTGCTGGCCGGCGCGGGCTACCTGGTCTTGACTGTCAACCCACGCGGCTCCTCGACCTACGGCCAGGACTTCATGATGGCGGTGCTGGAAGACTGGGGCGGCGAGGACTACCTGGACCTGATCGCGGCGGTGGAGGACGTCGCCGAGCGGCCCTACGTGGACCGAGACCGGCTGGGCGTACACGGCTACAGCTACGGCGGCTACATGTCCGCCTGGATAATCGGGCAGGACAACCGCTTCAAGGCGGCTGTGGTGGGGGCGCCCTGCATCGACCTGTACAGCATGTACGGCACGTCTGACATTGGGGTCAGCTTTGGCGAGGACCAGTGGGGAGGCAACCCGGTGGACGCAGCCCACAAGCTGCTGGAGCGTTCGCCCATCGCATACGCCGCCAAGGTGGACACGCCGGCGCTGTTGCTGCACGGTGAGGACGACCTTAGGTGCCCGGTATCGCAGAGCGAGGAATATTTCTCACTGTTGAAGCGGCTGGGGAAAGAGGTGGAGTTCGTCCGCTTTCCGGGCTGCAATCACATCTTCCCACGGATGGGGCACCCCAAAATGCGGGAGGAGTACCTGGCGCGGACGCTGGCGTGGTTCCAGCGGTGGGTGTAGGGGCAGACTTGCAGGAGGTGTTAGACCGATGGAGTACCGGAAATTTGGGCCTACGGACTTGACTGTCTCGGCAATCGGCTTCGGGTGCTGGGAGGTGTCGCGCGTCTACACGCAGGAGATGGCTGAGGCCATGGCCTTGGCCGTAGACCGGGGCATCACCTGCTTCGACACTGCGCCGGTATACGGGAACGGGGAATCTGAGCGGATGTTGGGCAAGGCCCTGGGATCTCGCCGCAAGGACGCTGTGGTGGTGACCAAGTGCGGCGCGGGCTACGTCAACAGGCCGCCAAAAGGCCGGGATGGGCGTAGGGAGGCGATTTTCGCATCGGTGGAGCAGAGCCTGCGGAATTTGCAGACGGACTACGTGGACGTCCTGATGCCCCACTGGCCTGATACCGAAACGCCCTTCGAGCAGACGATGCTGGCAATGGACGAACTGGTGCAGCAGGGGAAGGTCCGGGCTGTTGGCCTGTCCAACTTCAGCATGGAACAGATACAGGCCTGCGAGGCGGCCCGGCGGGTGGACGTGCTCCAGCACAGCTACAACATGTTCGACCGGCGGCCGGAAACGGCGCTTTATCCCCACTGCGAGCAGCAAGGCATCGGCGTGATGGCCTGGGGGTCGCTGGCCAACGGAATTCTTGGGGGGACCTTTACCGCGGACACCAAGCTGCCGGGCAACGACTGGCGAGGGAACGCCATACCCGAGTACGGCGCGGGAATGTACGCCGACATACCGGGCACGGTACGGCTGGTGGACGACTTGAAGCCCATCGGGGCCAAGCGGGGCAAGACGATGGCCCAGCTTGCGCTGCGGTGGGTGCTGGCCAACCCAACGGTGAGCGTGGCCCTGGTGGGCATCACCAACCCCAGGGAGTTGGAAGAGAACCTGGGCGCGTTGGACTGGGCGCTGTCGGGCGAGGACCTGCGGGAGGTGGATGAGGTGTTCGCCAGGCACGGGGTGGATACGCGGCCTGATTTGCCGTTTGAGCCTTAGTGGTCGGGGTTGGTAGTTTTGGGAGGCGGATGCGGTTAGTGGCTGCGGCACTCCGGCGGGGTCGGTGGCCGGGGAGTTTAGATTTCTCGTCGCTGCGCTTCTCGAAATGACAGGGGGGTGGTGAAGTGGCATGGGGAAGTTGGTGAAATGACAGGCAGAGGATGGCAAGCATGGATGTTCGCTATCCTGGGTGTTGTCGGAATCCTCGTTCTCAGCGCGGCATGCGGCAGGGGAGAGCCGCCTCTGGAAGGAAGAGGGGACCACGCCACAAGTTGGGGAAATCCCCTGCAGCCCCTTATAACCTGGGTCTTGAGTTCACTGAACGGTAGCCCCATCATTGAGGACACGTTCATCAGCTTGACCATATATGAGACTTCGGTTGGGGGCGGAGACGGGTGCAATTCGTACGGGATTCAAGACGCGCCGCCAACCGTGTTCGCACCCTCAGACACCGATCCTGACGGATCATACATGGAAGGGAAATTCACTGCCCAGGAGATTGTGAATACATTGGCATTGTGTGACTGGGTCGAGGGCGTGATGGAGCAAGCGGATGCTTATTACACGGCGTTGAGAGAAGGGAAGTCCTTTCGCATCCAAGACAACCAGCTAGAGATTTTTGACGGCGAAGGACAAGCTACGTTGGTGTTTGTCAGGCAGCCACCGCTTCCGGGCAGTCAGCCGAAATTGTCGAAGACTCAGTGGAGCCTGATGGGTGACGATGGAGTGGGCATCCTGGGGTTCGTCGACGACGAAGTAGTTCTTATGGCGGGTGAATGTAGAGATTACATTGGTACGTACAGCACCTACGATAGACTCTTACTGTTCAGCATGTTGCCGCCGTTAGTCTCGTATGAACAATGCCCTTGGCAGGACGTCATTTATTCTGTCGTGGATGCCGAACAGTATTCGGTGACTGATCAGGAAGGCTCTGGCAAACTAATGTTTGGGTTCAGCTCTGGAAAACGGTTGGTTTTAGAACCTCTGTCGGCGGTCGTCCTAGATACTGAGAAGGATGAATGGCTCCTAACAAACATCGTAGAGTGGAACAGCGACCCGGACGGACGAGATCAAAGCTGGTCGTTGATTGGAACGGTCTTTCCAGTGTCTCCGGTTACCATATCTTTCCAAGAGGACCATATAGTGGGGTCTGCGGGATGCAACTCCTACCAGGCGTCGTTGAATAATGACAGCGATGCCATTGCCATTGGCCCTCCATCAACAACATCGGGGTCTACGTGCGGGCAACTGACTAATGCCGAAGAAGTTATGAGTCAGGAAGAACGCTATCTTTCCCTCTTGCCGCAGATGACCAGGATGGGGACATACGGCGACAGGCTTATCTTGTCCACGGCAACCGGCGCTTACCTGATATTTGAAGCTGGATAGCTCCCATAGTACCGAATCGCGGCGTTTCTCAGGATCCCCGTAGCTCAGGGCTTTGACGCGCTGCTGGCCTAGGGAAGTGCAATGCGGCTAGTGGGCTTCACACTGCTGCCGCATGACACATCAGGTTGAATGAAATTGAGCGGAAATGCTATTATTCACTTTGTAGATAGTTCGCTTTGAGTGTTTGCCTGATGGCGTTTCGGAGGAGAGCAGATGGCGGACCATGACATCGCATTGATGGCCCACCTGATGCGCCGGGCCGGGTTCGGCGCCCAGTACCACGAGCTGGAGGCCCGCGCCGCCAAGGGGTACGAGGTTACTGTGGAGGAACTGCTGCACCCCGACGACCATCCCAACGGCCTGGAACTGGACCTAGCCGAGCGGTATTTCACCGAATGGAACCACTACATCAGGGGCGTGCCGGAGTACATCATCTGGCGCATGATCAACTCCAAGAGCCAACTTGAGGAGAAGATGGGCCTCTTCTGGCACGGCATCCTGTGCACCGCCGACAGCAAGACGCAAAGCTATCCAACGTCCTACGCCGAGTGGGAGATGTTCCGCCAATATGGTATGGGCAGCTTCAGGGACCTGCTGGTGGAAATTTCCAAGGACCCGGCGATGATCTTCTACCTGGACAACTGCCTGAGCCACAAGGACGCCATCAACGAGAACTACGGGCGGGAACTGCTGGAGCTTTTCTCCCTGGGCGTGGGCATGGACGGCGAGTTCAACTACACCGAGGACGACGTCAAGGAATGTTCCCGGGCCTTCACCGGCTGGACCATCGCCAACAACGTTCCCCAGACGCCCTACGGCCGCTATCCGGCGTTGTTCGTGTACAACCCCGCCGACCACGACGACGGAGAAAAGACGTTTTTGGGGGAGACGGGCCGGTGGAACGGCGAGGACATAGTCGACATCATCGCCAAGCAGCCCGCCGCGGCTCGCTTCCTGTCCCGGCACCTGTACGACTTCTTCGTGGCCGACGAGGCCCCGGTGCCGGCCTGGATGGACACCCCGCCGCGGGACATGGATACGATAAAGATGCTGGAGGAGGAGTACTTCCGGTCCAACTACAACATCCGGTCCATGCTCCGGGCGCTGTTCCACTCCGACGCTTTCAAGAACGCCCGCTTCGCCAGGATCAAGGGCCCCATCGAGACGGTGGTCGGCACCCTGCGGCTCATCGGCGAGTGGACGACCTACAAGCCCGGCATGGAAGTCATCTTCGACGAAATGAAGCACATGGGGCAGGAGATCTTCAACCCGCCGTCAGTCGAGGGATGGCATACGGGCCGGGAATGGATCGACGGCGGAACGCTGGTGCACCGCATCAACTTCATTGCCGACAACGTAAGCGATCTGACCAAGCTCGGCATCCAAGAGTTGGCCAACAGGCTGGCGTCGGAAGGACCTACCCTGTCGGGCGAGGCGCTGGTTGACGGCTGCCTGCGCATGCTGGGGCATTACGAACTTGCCCCGGAGAGCCGGGATATGCTGGTGGCCCAGGCGGAAGCCAAGGGCCCGGTACAGACCGACGGCGAGGAGTTCCAGGAGCGGGTGGCCCAAACGTTGCAGATGATCGTTGCCACGAAAGAGTATCTCTACGCCTGATCCGGCCGCTTTGGGCGGCGATATTTCGGGACGGCGTACGACTACAACCGACATTGGAGAGGTGCGAAGATGACGTCGAATAAGAAAGACCCGGTGCTGGTGGTGCTCCAAATGTCCGGCGCCTACGACACCATCAACACGATTGTCCCCTACACCGACCCTCTGTACCTGGACTACCGGAAGCACCTGCGCATCGACCCGGAGGAAGTCCTGCCCATAGACGACAAGGTGGGGTTCCACCCGGCCATGGGTCCCCTGAAGGACTTCTACGACCAGGGCAAGATGGCGGTCATCCAAGGCATCGGATATCCCAATCCCATCCGCTCCCATTTCCGCTCCATGGACATCTGGCATACCGGGGACATCGACAAGACCGGCGGCTCCGGCTGGCTGGGCAAGGCAATAAAAGAGATAGACCCCAACAAAGAGAACATCCTGACGGGGGTCAACTTCGGCAGGGGGCTGCCGCGGGCATTGGCCGCTCCGGGGGTCTCCGTGGCGTCGGTGGGCACCTTGGACAACTACGGCGTGCTGACGGGCATTGAGGAGCATGAGCAGCGGACTGAAGCCTTGGAGGTCTTCGCCCGCATGTACTCCCCCATGATCGGCTCCGGGCCGGTCAACGACTACCTCTCCCAGACAGGCCTGGACGTCATCAAGGGCGCCGACATTCTGAACAAAGCGCCGGGAATGTACTCCTCGACGGTTGAGTACAACGGCGACTACTTTTCCCAGTGGGTCAAGAACATCGCCCAGGTGCACCTGGCGGAGTTCGGCACGCGGGTGCTGTACACGGGACTCAACCCGGGGACCTTCGACACCCACGCCAACCAGGCCGTGACGTTCTCCCGGCTGTGGGCGGACATGTCCAACGCGGTCACCGATTTCTACGAGGACTTGAAGGAACACAACGCCAACGAAGAAGTGGTCATCTGGATGTTCAGCGAGTTCGGCCGCAGGGTCAAGGAAAACGGCTCGGGGACCGACCACGGCGCGGGCAGCGTTGCCTTCGTCATCGGCGACGCGGTGAAGGGAGGCCTGTACGGGGAGTACCCGTCGTTGGAGCCGTCCAAGCTGGACGAGGGCGACCTGCAGTGGAATAACGACTTCCGCGGCGCCTACGGGACGTTGTTGGAAGATTGGATGGGGCTGGACGCCAAGGAGATTCTTGGCGGTTCCTTCGAACAGTTCGATTTCATCAAGTAGCGGCGAGCAGTCCGAGTCCATTAGCTAGGGCCAGTGCCCAGAAAAAGACGCGATGGTGAGGAGACATGGTCAGCACTCAAATAGCGCCGGTGACGTTCCAGTACAGCCACACCATAGGTCGGCAGGAGTCCCGCGGCGGCGACGGCTTCTTCAATCCCGTGTCCATAGCGCGTGGCGAAGGAGACCTGGTCTACGTCTTGAACCGGGGCACCGAGACGCCGATTTTCACGCCCTGCAAGCGGGTCACCATGTTCACCATCGACGAGGAGTACATCGACCAGTTCGGCAAGAAAGTCGGGCCCGAGGACGCTACCCGGGAGGGCACTCCCGACGGCAGCTTCATGTGGCCCACCGCCATTGCGCTGGACTCTGAAAGCAACGTCTACGTGGCCGACGAGTGGCTGAACCGAATCTCCATTTTCACCAAGGACGGGGAGTGGGTCGGCAAGTGGGGAGAGCCCGGCGACAACGACGGTGAAATGAGCTGGCCTGCGGGCCTGGCATTCGACTCCCAGGACCGCCTCTACGTGGTGGACAGCCACAACAACAGGGTGCAGGTGTTCACCAAGGACGGCAAGTTCCTGTTCAAGTGGGGAACGGCGGGAGACGGCGACGGCCAGTTCAACATTCCCTGGGGCATCCACATCGACCACAACGACGACGTGTACGTGGCGGACTGGCGCAACGACCGGATACAGAAGTTCGCTTCGGACGGCCGATTCCTGATGAAGTTCGGCTCGCCGGGAGCCGGCGAGGGCCAGTTCAACCGGCCCACCGGCGTTGCGGTGGACAAGGACGGGATCATCTACGTCGCCGATTACAAGAATGACCGGGTACAGGTGTTCGACGCCGACGGCAGCTACATCACCAAGCTCACCGGCTCGGCCACCCTGTCCAAGTGGGGCCGGGAGCGAGTTGACCTGAACCCGCAGACGCAGATAGAGCGGGACATGGCCCAGAACCTAGAGGAACGGGAAAAGGTCTTTCAGGGTCCCATCGAGGTGGAGGTAGACGACGACGGGCGGCTGTTTGTTACCGAGGTCTGCCGCCACCGGGTCCAGGTGTTCCAGAAGCAGACCGCCATCTACCAGGGCGGCACGCTGTAATCGGCTAGTCCCTCTTCTAAACTGACGGGATTCCCAGTTCCTCTCGCACTATCTTGATCGTCTCGGCGCGGCTGCGCTCAGGCTGCCGGGCGCGCAGGCCGATGGGCAGGTTCTCGACCTTGGGGACGATCTTCAGGGCCACAAACACCGGGCCCGTTTCCTTGAGGATTTCCTCCACGTTGGTGGCAAAGTCCTCCAGGTTGTCGAACGAATGGGCCGAGGCATAGCCGGCCCCCTTGGCCACCTCTGCGTAGTCGATTTCGGTAGCATTGGGAACGGGCTGCCCGCCGGTGGTGGCGTAGCACTCGTTGTCCATCAGGAAGTGGAAGAAATTCTCGGGCTTTTTCCCCGCTATAGTGGCCAGGTTCCCAAGGTTCATTAGCAGGGAGCCTTCGGAATCGAAGAACACTATTTTCTCATGGGGTTGAGCGAGGGCAAATCCCAATGCTGAGGACGATGTCTGGCCCATGGTGTTGCCCAGGGTCAAGTCTCGCCGCTCGTTGGTGGACGTGCTGCGCCAGACCCTGCCCGACGTGCCGGTGGCAATGACGATGGCGTCGCCCCGGTGTTTTTGGAAAGTCTCGAACACGTCCTCTGCGTTAATCACAACGTGCCTCCAGAAGTCTCGATTACAGTGAGGTTGGACGGCCTGGTCTATGCCAAGGCCTAGCGATTGAAGCCGTGGTACTCGTCGCCGATGAGCACCGCGACGGGACGGCTGTTCTTTTGGGCGTCATCGAAGGCCACGGAGATGCGGGGACCGTCGTCGTCTTGCTCCACCAGGTAGTAGTTGATGCCCATGGCGTGAAGGAAGGGCTCAGTATAGCGGGCCGCCGAGTCGGTGACCACGCCGTGCCGGTTCCATCCCCGGTAGCCCACGATGAACACCATGGGAAAGCCGGCGTCCAGGGCCATGCCGCGAATGGAGTCGCCCGACTCCATCATTCCGGTGTTCTGAATCAGACAGACGGGCACCTTGCCGCCGACAATCAGACCCATGGCGATGGCGAAAGTCTCGCCCTCCCTGGAAGCCGGAATCACGTCCAGCCAGTCCTGCTCCACCATAAGCTCGTAGAGGTAGTTGGTCTCGCTGTCGGGAATAGTTATCACGTGGGTGACGCCGTTCTTCCTGAACTCTTCGATTAGCGTTTCCGGTTTCAGCAGAGCGGCCTGTTGGTTGACCATTGAGTGCTCCTCTGCGCCGGGGGAGATTGGCATGGAGACATGGGGCTTGTGGGTATGGGTGCCAGTGGCGCGCCGCCTGATTATAAGACGGGGCGCGGCGGCGGTCAATTTCGGGAGCTTGCTCAACGAGGGTATAGGCCAGCAGCCGGGGATTTGAAGGGAGACCCTGCTTCTGCTCGCCATGATAGGATGTGACAGAGAGTCTCGATTTGCCAGCCAGGTGCCGGCTGATTGAGGATGCCGATGACCCATCGTCCAGGATTCAACGCTGGAAGACTCCAAAGGCGATAACGACATGAACCGTACTCCCGGAACGGTCCAAATTGGACTCGAAACTCCTCTACAAGAAGACGTAACCGAGATGGTCGAGGCTTTGGATTCCTATCTGGGCGCTCTATATCCGGCGCACAGCAACTACTTGCTGAGTCTGGACTCCCTAATAAGAGACAACGTCAGGTTCCTGGTTGCCAGGGTCAACGGAACGGCTGCCGGTTGCGGGGCCCTGGTGCTCGATGATCCGGAATACGCCGAAATCAAGCGCATGTACGTCAAACCTGAGGCGCGACGGCTGGGAGTAGGGGCGGCGATTCTTCGCGAGCTCGAGGGCCTGGCCAGAGAAGCCAAACATACGTGCGTACGCTTGGAGACTGGCATTTACCAGCCGGAGGCATTGGCTCTATACAAGAGGACAGGGTACGTCGAACGCGGCCCGTTTGGTGGTTATCCGCTGGACCCGCTGTCGGTGTTCATGGAGAAGGAACTTTGACAACCCTGGCCGGTGACCATCATTGGCAACCTCGCAGGGCCTACCCCGCGCCGCTAAGGCTTCACCGGCTCCTGCGCCGCCGGCACCGAGGCCCTGGACCGCATCACGTAAATGACAAAAGCCATCGCTATTCCCAGGAGTGGGGTGAAGGACATCGCGTAGAGGGCAAGGCGCGGATCCTTGGTGGCTTCTTCGACGAATCCCACAATCATCGGGCCAATGGCCCCGCCGGTCCAGGCGCAGGTGACCGTTACCGCCGTGGCCGCCGCTATCTCCCTGGGCCGCACTCCCGGCAACTGGTAAACCAAGGTGTTGATCGCCGGGAAGTAGACGTGGATCAGTCCCCTGACCACTGAGACCAGAAGCAACGCCGGCACCCAGCTCAGGTGTAGAAGCCCCACGTTGGTGCCGATGATAGTTGCCGCGGCCAAGGCCAGCAAGAACGGTTGACGCTGGGCCAGCCATGGTATCGAGTTCAGCAATGCTCCCCCGGGCCCTCCGACCAGCATCACGATTCCGACAGAGAATCCGGCTATTACCGGGTCCACCTTGAGGTTCTCCACGGCGAATTTCGGCCAGAAAATGTCGAAGGACGTGACGGACATTGTCGCCCCGAACTGGGCCAGGCCCAGCAGCCACAGTTGCCTGTATTTCAAGATACTGAGCAGGGGGCTGCGGTCCTGGGACTGCATGCCCCTGGTGAACTCGGCGGTCACCCGTTCCCTTCCCACCAGCAGCCACAGGAGCGAGGCGGCGGCGCCTACGCCACCCATGATGTAGAAGACTTCCCGCCAGCCTCCCACCAGGTTCAGCAACGGCCGCGCGGCCATAAGGGCCAGTCCCCAAATTATGGTGGTGCAGGCATACATCGCCGCCTGGGTGAAGGGGATCTGGACAGCGGAGGACCACTGCTGTATCAACAGGGCCCGGGGCGCCTGGGTGGCTATCTGGCAAATGCCCAGGCCTATACGACCTACGATGAAGACCGCCAGCGTGGGCGACCAGCCTTGCAGCAAAGTGAACGCGCTGATGCCCAGGAAGCACAACAGGATTACCCGCCAGGGACGGTAGCGGGACAGCCACTCGTTTAACGGGATTGCCAGGGCGATATTGCCGAAGACGGCCGAGGCTCCCAGCAGTCCTTCTTGCGACGGCGACAGCCCCATCTCGTCAGAGATGTCGGGCAGCAGCAGGCCGAAAGCGAATATGGTGGCCAGCGCGGTAGCCGACCCCGACGTGAATGCGCCCAGGTGCACCCATCTGTAGGCGGTTAATCCTGCGTCGCGGACGGCGGCCATCAGCTAGTCACTGTACGCTCAAGGGCCGGTGTGGCGAAAGCCCTGTGGAGGAGAAACTTGCAGCTATTATTCATCGGCACAAAGAGTATAGGGCCAACGGGGGCAGGATAGATAGGAGGAATTGCCGGAACTAATGCGGAACGAGCCGCATTCGGCGGGGAGGCCGCAGGCTTGGGCGGCCGACTATGCGGACTGGACAACGGGCAGCGACGCCCGGGACCGCAATATGTGTAAGACGAAGGCAGCCATGATCCCCAGGACTGGGAAGAACACCGTCGTGTAAAGCGCCAGGCGCAGGTCATCGGTGGCTTCCTGGACGAACCCGACGAGCAGTGGGCCAATGGCCGCTCCCGCCCATGCGGCGGTCGACGCCACGGCCATGCCAGCCGCCACCTCCCTGGGCCTCGCTCCGCGCAGTTGGTACACCATGATGACGATCGCCGGGAAGTAGACGTGGAGTGTCCCCCGGACCACCGCCACCATGAGCAACGCAGGCACCCAGTGCAGGTGCAAAAACGCCGCGCCGGTGCTGATAACGACGACCCCGCTGAATCCCAGCAACAGCGGCTGCCGCCCGGCCACCCACGGTACGGCGTTGGCCGTGATTGCCACTGGCCCTCCCACCAACATTACGATCCCGGCGGCGACGCCGGCTATTTTCAGAGGAACGTTGAGTTCCTCCGTGGCGAAGGTTGGCCAGAAGACCTCGAAGGCGACCACGGGCGTCGTCGCCGACCCAATCGCCAGCGCCAGCAGCCACATCTCCTTGTACCTGAGCACGTTCAGCACCGGACTGCGGGCCTGGGACTCCAGGCTTCTTGCGTACTCGGTGGTAACCCGTTCCCTTCCCAGCAATAACCACAGGACCGTCGCTACGCCGACTACGCCGCCCATAACGTACAGGACGTTGCGCCAGCTTCCTACCAGGTCCTGCAACTGGGGCGTGCCGATGAGGGCCAGGCCCCAGACCGTGGTGGTGGCGCCAAATATAACCGCCTGGGTAAATGGAATCCTGCTGGTGGGGGTCCACTGTTGAAACAGCAGGGCCCGGGGCGCCTCGAGGGACACGTGGCCGATGCCCAGGGCAAGGCGGCCCACTACTAGCGCCGCAAAAGTTGGAGACCAACCCTGCAGCAGGATGGCGGCGGTGATGCCGAGGAAGCACAGAATGAGGACCCGACGGGGGCTGTACCGGGACAGCCACAGCGTCAACGGGATGCCGAGGAGCAGGTTGCCGATGACCACCGAGGCTCCTAGAAATCCCTGCTGGGACGGCGACAGCCCCAGTTCATCCGAGATCTGGGGCAGCAACAAGCCGAAGATGAATATCGTGGCCAGTGCGGTGGCCGACCCCGACGTGAGTGAGCCCAGCACCACCCACCGGTAGGCGGTTATTCCTGCGTCGCGGGCGGTGGCCATCAGCTAGTCACTGTCCGCCGTTGGGCCGGTGTGCAAAAAGCTTGCATTAAGTAACGCCGTTGGTGATTGTTCATCGACGCAGGAAGTATAGGGCCATAGCGGGAAGAATTGATAGGCGGGAGTGTTCGAACCAGGGCGGGAACAGGCGGCCTCTGCGGGGAGACAACGGCTTGGGGCTAAGAGGCCGGTGGGCCGGAGCTAGGAAGGCTTAGCCGAGGCAACAGGCAGCGATGCCCTGGAGCGCAATATTTGGAGGATCAAGGCGGCGATGATCCCAAGGACAGGGAAGAACACCGTCGTGTAGAGGGCCAGGCGCTGGTCTCCCGTGGCTTCATGAATGAACCCGACCAGCAGCGGCCCAATGGCCGCTCCCGCCCATGCGGCCGTCGACGCCACAGCCATGCCCGCCGCCACCTCTCTGGGGCTCGCTCCGGGCAGTTGGTACACCATGATGGTGACCGCCGGGAAATAGACGTGGACCAGCGCCCGCACCGCCGCCACCATGAACAACCCCGGCGCCCAGTGCAGGTGCAGCAGCGCAACCCCGGTGCCGATAATGACAACTCCGCTGAGGCCCAACAACAGGGTCTGCCGCCGGGCCAACCACGGAACGGCGTTCACCATGATTCCGGCAGGACCTCCCACCAGCATCACAATCCCGACGGTGATTCCGGCGATCTTCAGGGAAACATCGAGGTTGTCCAGGGCGAATGTCGGCCAGAAGACCTCGAAGGATATGAACGGGATGGTCGCCGACCACATCGCCAGTACCAGCAGCCACATCTCCTTGTACTTCAGGACGTTGAGCAAGGGACTGCGGACCTGGGACACCAGGCTCCTGGCGTACTCGGTGGTCACCCGTTCCCTTCCCACCAGCAGCCACAGGACCGTCGACGCGCCGCCCATCCCACCCATGACGTACAGCACGTTCCGCCAGCCTCCTACCGGCTCCAGCAGCAACGGCGTGGCGATCAGGGCCAGGCCCCAAACGATGGTGGTGCTGCCAAAAAACACCGCGTGGGTAAAGGGCATCTGGCCGGCGGAAGTCCACTGGTGTATCAACAGGGCCCGGGGCGCCTGGGTGGCCATCATGGAAACGCCCAGGGCAATGCGGCCCACGATGAGCAGCGCCAGGGTGGGGGACCAGCCCTGCAGCAGGATCGACGCGGTTATGCCGAGGAAGCACAGCGCGGCTATCCGCCGGGGACTGTACCTGGACAGCCACTCGTTCAACGGGATGCTGAAGGCCAGGTTGCCGAGGACCACCGAGGCCCCCAGCCATCCCTGCTGGGACGGCGACAATCCCATCTCTTCCGAGATGTCGGGGAGCAGCAGGCCGAAGATGAAGATGGTGGCCAGCGCAGTGGCGGTCCCGGTGGTGAAGGCGCCCAGGCTTACCCACCTATTGGGGCCTATAGGCTCCTCGCCAAGCGCCGCCATTAGTTGGTCACTATGCGGGGCTGGGCCGCCTTAGCGAGAGCGGGCGTCACGGGAAGCCGTTGGCTATCGTTCATTGACCCACGCCGCCGTTGGGCTAGGGCCGCCGGCCGGTGACTGCCAGAAGTTTGTCCTGGATGCCGGCGTCGGGCGGCACGGCTACTTCGGGGCCGAACGCTCCTTGCTCTCTGCCGGGGGCGGCGAAGGGCAAGATGGCCTGATAGCACATCTCCGCGAGAACGTCGTCCAACGTCGCATCCTGACCCGTGGCCTTGGCCAGGTCCCACTTGTGAACAAAGACGTCGCCGGTGTTGACGACCAGCAGCTGGCCCAACGTTATGGGGCCGAACGGGGCCTGCACCTGCTCGTCCATGGGCCTGCGCTTGGATTCCGCCAGCAGGCCATCGGATATGGCCCCGAAGGCTGCGGCAGCGCCCCCGCTTGGAAGTTCGTCATCCACGTCCATGGGGTTGAGTGCGGGACCTCCGGTCAGCATGTTTATTGCCCATTGGGAGACCTTGAGGTTGTGGTTGATCAACTGGCGTACGCTCCACTCGGTGCAGGGTGTCGCGTCGCCAAGCTGGGCCGCCGTTATCCCGGCCATGGTGGACAGCATGGCGCCGGCTGCGGCCTCGTAGGCTTCTATGGGGTGCAGCGATGCCGAGGTCATAGGCGTCTCCTTTTCTCCAAATGAACGCAGTTGGGCGAATGCAGGCTAATCAGCGGAAATGGGGAATCACTTTACTTCCCAGGAGCTCGATCTGCTCCAGCGCTTTGGCGTGCTCCAGCCCGGGCCACTGCACCCGCAAGACCATGTACATGTCGCCCAGCCGCTCGCGGTACCGCGCGATGTCCTCAACCAATGACTCCGGGGAGCCGGCGAAATAGCGGTCCGGACTGTACTCCATGTCTCCCCAAAGCCTCGCTTCGCTGCGTATATGCCGTTCCCCGTCCCGCCGGCCAGTTTCGTAGTCGGCGTCGATGAACAGGTCGCGGCGCACCGGCAGCAGGTCGGGCGCGGTCCGGCCGAAATCCTCCAGGCACTGGTAGTAATAGTCCCGTCCGGTCTCCAGTTCTTCAAGGGAGTCTGAGGTTGTGGGATACCAGGAGTCTCCCCAGCGGGCGGCCCTTCGGATGGCCCGCTTCGCGTTGCCCGCGACCCATATGGGCAGGTGGGGCTTTTGGACGGGCTTGATGGCGGTTCTTGCGCCTGACAAAGAGAAATGCTTCCCTTGGTATGTAACTTCATCCTCGGTCCAGAGCCGCTTTATCACCTGGAGGGACTCGCCGGTCCTCGATCCCCGGTGCTCCGGGGCCACGTTGAACTCGGCGCAGGGCAGGTTGCGGCGTCCCACGCCCACTCCCAGGATGAACCGGCCCCCGGTGATTACGTCCAGGGTTGCCGCCTGGTCTGCGACGTCCACCGGATTTTGCAGGGCCAGGAGGTAGATTCCCGTCAGGATGGACATATTGCCGGTCTCGGGGGCCAGGGCGGCCACCAGCGGCAACGGATGGAACCTGCGGGCGGGATAGGTCAGGTAGGTGTGGCTGACGGCGAACAGGTCGAATCCCGCGTCCCGGGCCGCCCGGGCCGTTTCCAGAGTCTCTTGATATTGCTTTTCCGGGGGGTAGTCCGCGGCCCGGATGGTGTAGTTCAGGAGGCCGAATTTCATGTAAGCGTCTCCTCATGTCCTCGGCAAGTCTGCCGGCCCACCCGGACTCCTTGATGGTGTAGTTCAGGAGGCCGAATTTCATGTAAGCGTCTCCTCATGTCCTCGGCAAGTCTGCCGGCCCACCCGGACTCCTTGGCCGTCGCCGACGGCTTGTCAGCGGAGGTGAGGGAAGACCTTGCCGCCAAGAAGCTCCATTTGCTCGATTGCCTGCTGGTGGGTCTGCTCGGGCCACTGCACCCTGAAGACCATGTACATGTCGCCCAGCCGCTCGCGGTACCGCGCAATGTCCTCGGTCAACGAATCAGGAGAGCCGACGAAGTAGCGGTCCGGGCTGTATTCCACGTCGCCCCACAGCCTGGCCTCGCTGCGTACGTGGCGGACGCCGTCGCGCATGGCCGCGTCGAAATCCGGGCCGATGAACAGGTCGCGGCGCACCGGCAGCAGGTCCGGCGCCGGCCGGCCGAATCCTTCCAGGCACTGGTAGTAATAGTCCCTTCCGGTCTCGAGTTGTTGCAGGGAGTCGGAGGTGGTGGGATACCAGGAGTCTCCCCAGCGGGCGGCCCTGCGAATGGCCTTGGGTGCATTGCCCGCGACCCATATAGGCAGGTGGGGCTTTTGGACGGGCTTTGCCGCGGTTGTGGCTCCCGACACGGTGAAGTGGCGGCCCCGATGGGTGACTTCGTTCTCGGTCCAGAGGCGTTTTATCACCTGCAGGGCCTCGCCGGTGCGGGCGCCCCGGTGCTCGGGTTCTATGCCGAACTCGGCGCAGGGTATGTGGCGGCGTCCCACGCCCACGCCCAGGATGAATCTGCCTCCTGAGATTGCGTCCACGGTTGCCGCCTGCTCGGCAACGTCCACCGGGTTTTGCAGGGCGAGAAGAAAGATGCCGGTGAGCAGGGACATGTTTCCCGTCTCTGCGGCCAGGGCGGCCAGGAGAGGCAGGGGGTGAAAGAAGCGGGCGGGCGAGGCCAGGTAGATGTTGGGTACGGCGAAGAGGTCGAACCCGGTGTCCCTGGCAGCCCGGGCAAATTCTGCGATTTCCTGGAAATGCCGATCGGCGGGGTAGTCCCCGGTGCGGGTTGGCCAGTACAGGACGCCGAACTTCATGGGAGCGCCTCCTCAGACCGGGGCAAGTTGGTCCGCCCGCAGTCTGGCGTGGTAAACGCAGCAGGTATTCGAGGGCGGCCTGGCGCTATCGAGGGCCAACTCAGCGCAGTTGTACGGCGAACTTGCTGCGGAACTTGCTGAGCTTGGGGCTTATCACAAAGGTGCAGTAGGGGTTGTAGGGATTGTTCTTGTAGTAGTCCTGGTGGTAGCCCTCGGCCTCGTAGAAACGGCCCAGGGGCTCCAACTGGGTCACCACCGGGCCCGGGAGTTCCCCGGACTCGTCCAACTCCCGAATGGTCTCTTCCGCCGCTTCCCGCTGGTCGTCATTGGCGTAGAAGATAATCGACCGGTACTGGGTGCCCACGTCCGCTCCCTGTCGGTTGAGGGTCGTGGGGTCGTGGGTGGCAAAGAACACGTCCAGCATGTCGCGGTAGCTGACCGCGGCTCTTTCAAAGGTGATCTTCGTCACCTCGGCGTGGCCCGTGCGGCCGCTGCACACCTGCTCATACGTGGGGTTCTCTGTGTGCCCGCCGGCATAGCCTGAGACCACCGACTCCACGCCAATCACTTCCAGGAACACGGCTTCGGTGCACCAGAAGCATCCGCCGCCGAACACGGCCGTCTCCAGGTCTGGCTCGATGGGTATATCCTCGGACATTAGATGCTCCTGCTGGTCCATTTGCGACACTTGAAGAAGCCCTCACCCCTGCCCACCCCCGGAAAGCGGGGGCGGTGAATGGCTTTAGGTTACGGCTCCAGGTGCGCCCGGCCGGGCGGTTGGGCCTAAAGGTGGTAAATCCTGGCCGCGTTACCGCCGGCGATCTTGGCCTTTTCTTCCTCGGTGCACTCCACCAAGAGCTCCTCCAGGATCTCGCGGCTCCTGGGGAAGGTGGACTCGGCGTGGGGATAGTCCGACCCCCACTGTAGGGTGTCCACGCCTATGATGTGCCGGTCCTTGATGGCCAGGGGGTCCTCCTGGAAGCCGACGAAGACGTTGGTGCGGAAGAAATCGCTGGGGAAGGCCTCGTTCTTGAACCGGTAGGGGGAGAACACCTGGGCTCGCTGGGCGTAGTTGTAGTCCATCCGGTCCAAAAAGTGGGGCGCCCAGGCCACTTCGTGCTCCACCGAGCCTACCTGGAGTCCGGGGAAACGCTCGAAGATCCCGGCAAAGATGATGCTGCCCAAACTCATGCGTATGAAATAGTCGACGTTGGACAGGTGATTGGCGTCGTAGTTGTCGACGTCCTTCACTTCCGAGTCCGGTCCCGTCCGGTCGGTGCCGATGTGCAAGCTGAGGGGCATCCCCAGGTCCTGGGCTGCGGCCCACAGGGGGTCGTACTCCGGCTTGCCGTAGGGCCGTCCCTCGGGAGGCGTTACGGGGATCATTCCGCCGATGAAGCCCAGCTTGTGGGCCCGCTCCAGCTCCCTGACGCCGTGACTGACGTCGTCGATGTTGATCATAGCGATGCCCTTGAGCCGCTGGGGATTGGCGGCGCAGAACTCGCCAACATAGTCGTTGTAGACCCGGATGTTCTCTGTTAGGAGATCGGGGTCCCTCACGCCGTAGAGGAACAGAGCAACGGTGGGATAAAGGACACTCACGTCTACCCCATCGATGTCGAGGTCTTTGACGTGCTCCTCCGGAATGTAGGAACCGGGACGGTTCTGGTCCGACTTGGCGTCGGTGACCACCGCGGCCGGGTCGTCGAACCTCACACCGGTCATGGCCCCGCCGCCGGTGAACATGAGCATGTGGCCGTCGCACAGCCACAGGTCGCGGTCCTCGTAGTGTTCGATTTGCGGCGCCTTGTCTCTGAACTTGGGCTGGATTCTACTGGTCCATAGATCGTCCGGCTCGATGACGTGGTTGTCCGAGGATATGACTCTATAGTCCGACATGATCCTCCTCCCTTATGAAATGTTCCGGGACAGTTTCTAGGGGATAACCGCACTTTAATATCTCTACGCCTGCGTTGTCAATCGGCGCACACTCCGCCCGTTCCTGCACTCCCCACCCGTTCACCCTGAGCTTGTCGAAGGGCCTCACCACGGACGTACCGTCATACCGGGCGTAGGGGCGTCCCTTGTGGGCGCCCGCGTTAGCGCCCCGTTTCTTCCAGTTTCCGGCAGGCACAGACCACCTTTGGATGGGCGTGGCGGAGGCCGGGATTCTCCAGCAACTGGGACATCTTGGGACATTCTGGGACATTGGCCGGGGCGGCGGTTGATGAACTCGGCGCGCCAGCGATAGCCGTCTATAGGCATGCTGACAGCTTAGAGCGTAGAAGGGCCGGGGCGCAAGGGGCGAGGCGTCAGTAATTTGGGGGTGCGGTCTGAACTGTGATTCGTGTGATTCATGGGATGGACAGGATGGTGAGCGGTTTCCCCGGCAGTCGGTCCGTCCGTTCGAGTGGTTCGACAAGCCCTTCGGCTGGCTCAGGACAGGCTCACCACGAACGGGGTTGGGCCTTGGGGTCGCCGCGCGAACGGACCGTCATACCGGGTGTAGGGGCGCCCCTGGTGGGCGCCCTGGGACGATGCGCCCCCAAACCCGTCATACCGGCGAAAGCCGGTATCCAGCCCCGCGCATTCCTGGATTCCGGCTCGGAGGCCGGAATGATGGGGCGGCGCCCCACCCCCGACCCTCTGCGAAAGGGGCATCCCCCTAACCCCCTTGCGCTTCGCGAAGGAGGGAAGGGATGTTCGCTGGGGATGCCCGGGCCGGAGGCGCGAGGTTCCCGGTTAGGACTTTCTGGATTCCGGTTTTCACCGGAATGACGGGTTGGGGGCGGCCCGTTCGCCTGGTTCGACAAGCCTGCCCTGAGCTTGTCGAAGGGCTCACCACGAACGACCTTTACTCCTTCCGTTCACCCTGAGCTCGTCGAACGGCCTGTCGAACCATTCGAACGGATGGGGCTGCTGCGACACGGCCGTGCAGTCCCCAATGGACTGGACTGCCGCAACGCTATAAACTTGGCTATTCAACCGCGTTAATGCCAGGCCCCGGCAGTCCGCTGGGGCCGGGAGACCATGACCACTGGGAGGTCTAACCATGTCGTACTTCATCGACCCGGCGGAGATTGTGCGCAATGAAGTGGCGCCGGGGCTGAACCTGAGGAGCATGTGGGGCGACAAGGTGATGATGAGCCTGGTGGAGATTGCGCCGGGCGCGGTGCTGCCGGAGCATACCCATCCCCACGAGCAGGCCGGCGTCGTTATGCAGGGCGAGTTCGACTTCACCATCGGGGGAGAGACAAAGCGGGTTAAACAGGGAGATGCCTACATGATTCCGGGGAATGTCCCCCACAGCCTGGTGGGGTCGGAGGGATGGGCGCTGGCCCTGGATATCTTCAGCCCGCCGCGGGAGGAGTACAAGCGCCAGGGCCGATAGCGAGGCCGGCGTAGCAGCGAGGCGGTAGTTCAGCCTCTCGTCCAGCCGGGCGGCTGAGGGAACAGTCCCAGCAGCGGCGACACGGTGAGTAGGGATCCCCTGTCGATGCTGTCGATGGTCGGCCTGCCGCACATGGCCATGGTGCCGTCCAGTTCGTCCCGGAGCATATTCAGCACCGAGATTAGGCCGGCCTCGCCATTGGCCGCCAAGCCCCAGAAAATGGGCCGGCCGATGAGCACGGCCCGGGCTCCCAGGGCCAGGGCCTTGAAGATGTCCGTTCCCCGCCGGATTCCCCCGTCCAAGTAGACTTCTATGCGTCCGTCGACGGACTCCACCACGTCGGGCAGGGCTTCTATGGTCGCCAGGGCGGTGTCCAAGTAGCGACCCCCGTGGTTGGAAACAATCACGCCCGCGGCCCCGTGGTCGGCGCAACGCTTGCCGTCCTCACCCGCTAGGACACCCTTGACGACTACCGGCAGCCGGGTATTGGCCGCCAGCCATTCCAGGTCTGCCCAGGACGCCGCCTGGGACCGGAGGTCGGTGTTGCGGGTCTGAGCATCGGATCCCAGCTTCCAGGTGGGGCGCGGCCGGTTGAGGTGGGCATAGTTAGGGGTGAAACCGCCCACATAGTCGTTGCGTATATTGCGCTCCCTTTTGGGCTGGACTTTGGCGTCGACGGTCAGGCAGATGGCGGAGTAGCCGGCTTCTTCCGCACGGGCTGCCGTTTCCAGGGTCAGGCCTGGGTCCTTGTAGATGTACTGCTGGAGCCAAAGGGGCCCGGCGGCGGCGTGGGCCACGTCCTCCCAGGTGCGGGAGGCGCCGGAACTGACTACCATCACCGTGCCCGCCGCCCCGGCGGCCCTGGCAGTGGCCATCTCCCCATCGGGATGGGCTACGCTATGGTTTCCCGCTGGGTCCAGTAGCACCGGCAGGGTGACCTTGCGCCCCAACACAGTAGTGGTCAAGTCCATGCTGCTGACGTCGACCATCACGTTGGGCCGCAGCATGATGGAGTCGTAGACGGCCCGGGTCCGCCGCAGGGTTATCTCGTCGGTGGCCCCGCCGGCGATGAAGTCGTAGTCCGGCTTGGGCAGGCTGGCCTTGGCCAACTCTTCGTACTCGAAAATGTTCACCGGTTCCCGGGTCATCTGATTCCCCTTTCGGCCCATGCGGAGCGCGACGACAGTCCGGTCAAGCCAGGCGGCTCGGAAATTATACCCACGGCCGGACTTGCTCGGCGAACCGCTCCATGTTGTCCAACCGCTCCTGCACGTCGGCACCTTTTATATTCATCGAGATGTGGCCGACCCCGGCATCCTGGTATTGATGGACGGCGTCCAGTATCTGCTGCGCCGTGCCGCTGAATGGGGCGACCCCCGACCGGCCGTAGGCGTCCTTTTCGCCGAAGCCGACGTTGTTGACGTGGACGGCCAAGCCAAGGCTGGACGGATCGCGACCGTGTTCTTCGCAGAACAGTTTCAGGGAATCCAGCTTGGCCGCGTATGCGTCCGGGTCGATGTTGCTGGGGTACCAGCAGTCTCCCAGGCGGGCCGCCCTCCGCAAAGCCGGGCGAGACCAGCCGCCGACCCACACAGGCGGGTGCGGCTTCTGGACGGGCTTGGGATGGAATGCGCCTACGTCGGAAAAGCGGTAGTGCTCCCCCTCGAACGTGGGTTCCTCGGAGGTGCAGAGCTCCTTGAATATGCGGATGTACTCGTCGGTCACGCTGCCCCGGTGTTCGTGGGAAGCGCCCACGGCGTCGAACTCTTCCTTCATCCAGCCCACTCCGACGCCCACCGTCAACTTGCCGCCGGACAGGTGGTCCAGGGTCATCAGCATCTTGGCGTTGACGACGGGGTTTCGGTAGGGGACGATGAGCACCCCCACACCCAGCCGGGGCGGGTTTACCGCGCCGCCGACGTAGGCCAGGGTCATCAGCGGGTCCAGCACGTTGTCCGCCGGGGAAGCCGCCATGCGGCCGGTGGCGTTGTAGGGATAGCGGGACTCCTGGACGTTGGGGACGAATACGTGGTCGCCCACCCAGACCGCGTCGAACTGCAGTTCGACGGCCCGCCGGGCGATTGCGAGCAAGTTCTCGGCGGTGGCCAGGGGACCCATGTTGCCCAGGGTTATGCCGAACTCCATGGCGCCTCCATCAACGATTCAGGGCGTGGTTGCAGGGGCGCTAGGCCAGGTTGTACACCCGGGCGCTGTTGCCGCCGGCGATCTTGGCCTTTTCTTCCTCGGTGCAGTCGGCCAGGATGCGGTCGATGATTTCCCGGCTCTTGGGGAAGGTCGAGCCGGTGTGGGGATAGTCCGAGCCCCACTGGAGGTTGTCCACGCCTATGAAGTCGCGGTCCCGTATGCCCCGGTCGTCTTCCTGGAATCCCAGGAACACGTTGCTGTGAAAGAAGTCGCTGGGAACTGCGCCGTCCTTGAACCGGCCCCCGGTGGCGGCAGCCTGGGCGCTGAAGCCGTAGATGTAGTCCATGCGCTCCAGGAAGTTAGGGGCCCAGGACAGTTCGTGCTCCACCGATCCCACCTGGAGCTTTGGATAACGCTCGAAGACGCCGCTCAAGATGATGTCGGCCAGGGACATCCGTATCCAGTGTTCGACGTTGCAGAGGAAAGACGGCCTGGTGGAGTCCAGGTCGGCGAATTCCTGGCCCGCCCCGGGGCGGTTGGTGCCCTGGTGCAGGCCCAAGGGCATGCCCAAGTCCTGGGCGGCGGCCCACAGGGGCTCGTACTCCGGCCTATCGTATGACCGGCCCTGGGGTGGATAGACGGTGATCAGGGCCCCCGCAAAGCCCAGCTTGGCGCAGCGTTCCAGTTCCCTTACGCCCTCGCCCACGTCATCGATGTTCAGCATGGCGATGCCCTTCAGCCGCTTGGGGACGGCATTGCAGAACTCGCCTGCCCAATCGTTGTAGGCGCGGCAGTTGGAGGTCAGCAGATCGCTGTCCGGCACGCTGTAGAGCAGGAGGCCGACGGTGGGGTAGACGATGCTGACGTCGACGCCGTCCAGGTCCATGTCCTTGACGTGCTCCTCCGGGATGTAGCCCCCCGGACGCACCTGTTCTATGCGGGCCTGCCTGGTCAACTTTTCCGGGTCTTCGAACCTGACGCCAGCCTGGGTGCCGTTGGTAACGCCGAGGACCTTCCTGCCGTCGCAGAACCACCAGTCGCCCTCTTCCAAGCGTTGGAGTTGGGGCTGGCGGCCCTTGAACTTGGACTCGCCCCTGCCGGCCCACAGGTCTTCCGGCTCGATGACGTGGCTGTCGCCCGATACGACCATGTAGCTGGACATGATGGACCTCCCAGGCGCTGGCTATGACCGACCGTAATGGGGGTGGCTAGGCTATGTTCGTTGGGGTTGGTGCATTATAGCGCATGAATTCCAGGCCCCTCACCCTAACCCTCTTCCGCAGGGAGAGGGGATCGGCTGAAAGAACAAGAAGGCCGCGGACTACGGCCCAGGGGAGGAGACCCTATTCTCTCAGGGGGTTGCGCCAGCGGAGGCCGGGGAACCGGCTGAAGTCGCTGTCGTTGGAGTGGACCTCTGCCTGATACTCCATTGCCAGGGCGGCGATGTGGGCATCGGTCACCAGGTTGGCGCCGACGCCGGCGACGGCCAGGTTCTTGCGGAGAAGCTCCAAGTGGCCGGCGCCGGGGTTGACCGGCGACACCTGAGGGAATCGGAACCACTCGGTTACGAAGTCTACCGCTTTTGTGGGCGTGGCCGGGCTGGCCATAACACTGGGGTGAGTCATCAATCTCACGAAGCCGGTTGCAACGGCCCATGAGACTCCCACCCGTTCAGTTCCGTTGATCAGGTCTTCCCACCAACGCCTGGCGGCGGAATGGAATGGAGCGCCGTCGCTGTAAGCGTAGATTAGCAAGTTGAGGTCCGGGATGATCACGCCGGCCCGGGCTGGGTAAAGGAGTCGGCCTCCAGTTGGTCGTTAATCTGGTTCAGCTTTAAGGGGTCGATCCCTGGAGCCAGCCCGCTGTTATGGGGAGCAACCCGGTATTCCGCGGGCTTCTCCCTGATAACGTTGGGCGTCAGGCCGCGCCGGAGCGCATCGTTGACCACTTGCTTGAAAGTCCGCTCCATAAACCTGGCCCGCTCCCGCAGGGCTTGGGCTATGTCATCATCCAGCGTAAGTGTAGTTCTCATGGAGACATCATAGCGCACTATTATCTTGATGTCAAGATGTCTATATTTCCGCTGGCTCTTCGGGGTTTCAGCGGCTGGACCCGGCCTACCTGCGGCCGCGGGAGCGGGGCGCCTTGACCCATTCGTTGCCCCAGGGCACGTCGGGCAGGTTGCGGGAGCGGCGCACTTCGTTGATGGTCAGCACTCCCCGGTCCAGCAGTTGGGTCTCCCGCCGCACCCGGCTGTCTTCGTCCTCCCGCAAGACCTCGATGGCGCTGACGTCGAACTGGACTTCCAGGTCGGGATACCCCAGCCGCGGCAGCAGCATGCGGTTCAGCCGCTCCTCGAAGAACCGCAACTGGGGCAGGATGGTGTTGCGCCAGAACATGCGCTCGGCGGTGTTCACGTTGGAAAAGGTGGCCCGTTCCAGGTCCGACAGCAAAGGCATGGGGACGCCGTAAGTCCGGCTGACCTCCTCCAGGCTCCAACGCAGCCCCTGTATGAAGTCCATTTCCCGCTGGTTGAACCCCAGGGTCTTGATGTCCTTGACGAAGCTGGCGATGGCCGGGCGGTGGGCCTTGGCCGGTCCCCGGTAGCGCTTTTCCCAGCGGGCATAGAAGTCCTCGACCTCGCTATCGGTCATGGTCTCGTTGGTCAACATAACGAAGTCCGGCTGGGCGGCGTTGCGGAAGAAGTTTCGGTTGAACCGTAGCCCGTCCTTGCCCATGTCCACGGCCAGGCGCACCGGGGCGATGGGGGCCAGCCCGGCGTACTCCTCCATGGGATTGAAGTAGTGCATCCACAGCATCTCGTCGGGGGTGTAGGCCACCGGCCCGTTGCGCCCCTGGTACACGAACCCTCGGATGTAGCGCCGGCGGTCGGGCAGCACGGTGACCCGGTCGGGCCGCAGGGGCCAGATTTCCCACCGGCCTCTTTCGTCTTTCTCCAAGGCCCAGAAGGACGACCCCCACAGGTTGAGATAGGTCTCGGTGGCCCGCCACAGGTCTTGCCGGGTGTGCCAGGGATTCACCCGGTCCAGTAATTGCCGCGCCGGATGCTCCTGGCCCACGGGCAGCAGCGTTCCGTCGGGCTGCCGCCGGTACACCATCAATTCAGGCCGGCTGAGGGCGTCGGTCCGGAGCTTGATGGCGGCGTAGACCGACACCGCGGACGCGTAGTATTCGCCGTAGGCGGAGTTGGCCCAGGACGCTCCGGGAGCGGCGGTCTCCTGGAACCAGTCCACGTCCGCCGACGCAGCCCGGTTGGCCCGTTGCCGGATCTCTGCGGGCGCGGTCTGCGCGTGCCGCAACCGGCCCCGCAGCCTTCCCAACAACTGGGACGAGGCCAAGGCGACGGAGGGCAACCCCTTCACCGCTTCCAGCACGCCGGCAGGCGAGGTCCTGCTGTCCTCTGAATTTTCCCGGGAGACTACGGACTTGCTTTTCATCTTTGCACCTTTCTTCCGGTGATCTTGGTCTAGGTCCATACTTTGACCTTGGCGGGAGGCTCGACGAAAGCCAGCATCAGGGCGTCGGCCTTGTCGGGGGAGGGAAGGTTGCGTTTGTACATCTGCTCCTTGCTCTCCACCCGCAGCCTGCCCTGCCTGTCGACGTCATAGCGCATGGCCGCCAACTCGCCCATCAGTTCGTTGTCCGGCGGAATCTTGATTTCCCCCGCGGCGAACAGGTCTCGCAGCCGCGAATAGCCCTCCGCCCTTAGGTTGGTGAAACGGCCCCTGTCTCCCGCGCTGCGGGCCACGTTGACTCCCCTCACCGGATGCCCCTGTTCTCGCAGCCGGTCCACTACCCCCGCGCCCAGGCCAATCTCGTCCACGCACACGTAGTCCGGGTCCGAATCCCGGATCGCCGCGGCTATGCGCCCCGCGAACTCCATGAGGTCCATTTTTCGGAACACCTGGATGTCCTCGACGATGTTGCCCCGCCGGCGCAGGATGACGCTGCGGTCTGACCCGTACCGGGCCACGTCCACGGCCAGCACCACAACGCCGCTGGCTGCCCCCTCTTCTTCGTAGTCCAGCCGGTCCTCATCGGCCGCGGCCTCCAACGCCGACAGCCCGAACAAGGCATGCTCACCCTGCTCGGGGAATTCCCCCAACACCCTTGCCCGGTAGATGGGATTGTCTTCACTCCAGATCTCCCTGCGTTCTTCCACCCACTCCGCGGTGGTCAGGCCCTGCACCACTGTCCTGCCCGCCCGCACGTTGGGGCTGTCCAGGGCCGAAATTGTTATGGTGTGGTAGAGACGGCGTTCTTCGTGGAACGCTCGTCTGAACGCCCCGGAAGCGGTGGTGGGATTGCCGATGAGCAGCAGCCGGGGTTCGGCGGAGGTCATTACCGCCTCGATGCCCTCGTATATCTCGTCGCTCACCCCTTCCGCCTCGTCCACCACAATGAGCATGTTGGGGCAGTGGAATCCCTGGAATTCGTCGGCTGACTCGGCGGACAGACCCATGGCATAGCGGTCCTCGGCCACTTCCCACCGGGTGTCGAACATGGAGCCGCCCAGCCGTTCCCTGGCCGGCCGGTACAGGCGGCGGATTTGCCGCCACAGAACGTGCCGCACCTGCCGGAAGGTGGGAGCGGTGCTCAACACTATGGCCGGGTCGTGGCAGTGGACGAACCACAGCGCGGCCGCCGCGGCGCAGAAACCCTTACCCAGCCCGTTGCCCGACTTGACCGCCACCCGCCGGTGGACCGCCAAGGCAGCCAATACCTGTTGCTGTTTGTCCCACAGCCGCACCTGAAGCACGTCCCTGGCGAAGGTGAGGGGTGGCGTGTACTCGGCCGCTTGAGATTCGTTCATGGTTAACGCCGGTACTTGTAGCCCGAGGAGATTGCTGCGGTCCTGGATTGCTTGCCCTTTGGCCCGGGCTGCGCCGGGCTTTCCTCGTCCGGCTCCGAGGGGCTGAACAGGAAACCGCAGTCCCGGCACCTAAGTATGTCGTTGTCCTTGCGGGACTTCTTTTCCAGCTTGAGCAGTCTAAGAGAATCGCAACGTCGGCATTGCACGGGACCACACCTCCCTAAAAAAGTACAGGGACGGCCCAACCTCTGTGGGCGGGTCGTCCCTGTACTTACACGCTATGCCCTGGCCGCCGGGGTTGTCAACGGCCTCGCGTCACTATACCTAGCCTGGGCTTAGGCTGTCCGTTCGCCCTGAGGCTCTCGAAGGGGGAACGGACAGCCGGGGCCTGTCCTGAGGTTCTTGAAGGGGGAACGGACAGCCGGGGCCTGTCCTGAGGTTCTTGAAGGGGGAACGGACAGCCGGGGCCTGTCCTGAGGTTCTTGAAGGGCCTGCCCTGTGCCCGTTCGTGCTGAGGGAAATCGAAGCATGAACGAGCGGGACCTTGGGGTCGCTACGGACGGACCGTCATACCGGCGAAAGCCGGTATCCAGTCCCGCGCATTCCTGGATTCCGGCTCGGGGGCCGGAATGACGAGTGGGAGAGCGGGATGACGGGTCATGTAAAGGTCTGGCGGGCCTTGAAGTCGTGCTGCGAACGGCCGAGTCCTAGCTAGGCAAAGGACTCCGCAGGCGGGTAAACCGGAGGAACAAGCGGACTGTGGAAGTTAGTCCGGCCGGTGCTTTTCAATCATGGCGATGACGCGGCTGTCTATGTCGCCCAGCGACACCCCCGCGTCGGAACGGGCCACTCCCAAGTGCGCGGCCCGTTGGATGTCCTCCCACTCGGGCTCCAACTCGTACTCGTCCCGCAACTCGTCGAAAAGATTGTCCAGCGACTGTTTATCGAACATCTTTTGCCCTATCTGTCCTTATTGGAAACTTGAAATTCAGCGCCCCAGCGTCTGCCCTCGCTCTCAGCGCATCCCACCGGGAACATACAGAAGTTTACCCCCGCAGCGTCCCGGTGGCAACCTGAAGGACCGCCCCCTGAACCTGCCTCCGCGCCATTCGTAGGGGCGACCCTTGTGGTCGCCCTGGCCCTCCATGGCCCGCGACTAGGCTGTCCGTTCGTCCTGAACCTGTCCTGAGGCTCACGAAGGGGGAAATCGAAGGGTGAACGGACAGCCGCCGCTGTGCTGAGTCCCCACCCTGTCATTTCGAGCGCAGCCGAGAAATCTAAAACCCATGCCTCCAACCCAGCGCCGTAACCCTCAACCAACCCACGCCCGCGCACCTTGGCCCCCGTTCGCCTTGAGCTTGTCGAAAGGCCGCTCCAACCCCCCAACGCGTCATTCCGGCGGAAGCCGGAATCCAGAAGGCCCCAGCCGTGAGCCTCGCGCCACGCTCCTCCAACCCGTCATTCTCGCGCAAGCGAGAATCTAAAACCCTCGCCGCCAACCCACCTCGGCTACCCCCGCCCGCCTGTGGACTCCCACCCTCCCCCCGTTCGTGGTGAGCCTGTCGAACCACACGAACCGCCCCAGCCAACTGTCAATCCAATGATGCCCCACCACCGGCAAATGGTGTAACCTAACCCCGTGCACCCCAACTCATTCCAAACCTGAGCAATATCCTCCCGGCTTGGAGGCGGAAACCGGCTTCAACCGCAAGGCCCAGGCCATCAAGGACGCCGACGCCCGGCTGCGCCAAGGGCTGACCGTCGCCGCATTCGCCCTTTGCTACCCCGAGGACAACCTGTTAACGGCCAATTGAAGCAATGCTGAATAAGAATAATATTGGGCCTCGTCTTATTGGCGCCTTCTTGGTCATCGTAGTCTACTGCGTCCCGGCCAACGTAATCATTTGGTATCTCGGCTCGATTGATGAACTATCCACCCGCATAGCAATGAGTGTGTTTGCCGCTATCATGCCGGCGGTAGCGTTCTTGTCTGAACCGAAACCACAGAAATCGATAAAAGAATTGCTCTGGTTCGCTCTATTTATGGTGCTTGTATTACTGCTCGCGACAGGCCAAAAGTTCAATTTGGGTATTTTGTCATCCAACACCATTATGTTGTTTGGCTCCCTTCCATGGTGCTGGTTGGTCTGGAAACTAATAGGCGGTAGCTTGTTTTTGTTAACAGGGTTGATACTCGAATTTGCTGTAATGATGATTTACTGGGTTGCGGCCCCGAGTGAAGTTGTCGGGCATCTGGACGTTCTGCTATTGCCACTGCCACTGGCTTTGTTCGGCGGTATCTTTTGAGCGCCGGCGGCGCGACTCATTTGGGAAATTGCCAAACGACAAAAGAACCGTAGAGTGAGCGGCCCTGGAACTCAGGCCCTTGCAATGGCTATCTTGTTTTTCCCGGTCTTTTTGGTTGCGATTGCCGTTCCTGACATGCTTGAACTCGGACCGACCTGGTCGACGGTGTCTCTGGCCATACTTGGAGTGCTGCTGAGTGCGGTGATTTCGGACCCATTGAGACGCTTTTTGTTGGACGTGGGAGAACTATCACCAAGTTCGCCAAGCCTGCGGTAGGGCCATAGTTCTTGCCGGTGTAGAAGCGCAGGATCGCAGAACCGACTAGCTACGAGTCCATACGCATACCTTTGGTCTTGCTATCGACCCGAAGCCTTCTTGAAGCCGTGGCCAGGTAGCGCTGCTGACCGTCGCCGTATGTCCATCTTCACAACATGGTCGCTCCCACAGTCTGGGCAATTGACGGTGTATGTCTTGGTGAATTCAGCCATGCGCTAATTAAGACTCCTTGTATTCCCAGCCGCAGTGGTCCAAGACCGGCTTTGCCGCCTCGCTGAATCCATAGGGGGAGAATGTTAATACTTTTGCATGTTCTTCCCCGGGCTCAATCGTCACTACAAGCTCTTTAGGATTTTGGAGCAACTCTTCGACAATAACGTCGCTCTCGTGTTTGGATGCGAACCACCATTCGGTCCGGTCCGCAGAGCTTGTATCATATTCCCATTGGACGACTTGGCTATCACGCCCGTCCACTGTGTACATCACAGGGCGCGTGTATACCTCGAAAGAAGGCAGTTCCATCACTAAGTTGGAGTACCGCGCTACATACACCCACACTTCAAGGGGCTCGCCTTCGTGCTGATAACAATCAACCTGAAGCGTGGCAGTGCCCCCGTGGCGAGTTTTGCCCCATAGGAGTACCCTGGGTGGGTTGCCTTGGTCTTCTGGATAACCGAGGGATTGCACTTCTTCCCAAGTGACCCACTCCCCGGTATGTAGTGGCTTTAGCGTAGATTCCGGTGTCGGCGTGGGGACTGGCATAGCTATATCCAACAACTCTTCAAAAGAGAGTCCTATGGTGGCTATCCAATGCTTCGGCAACGAATGTTCCATCGCCAAAGCAAAAAACATTTCCGCCTCAGAAATGTTGCCTTGTGCTGCCGCCGAAGCACCTTGCCATGCCCAAGCTACTGACCAACTGGAGTCATCCCCGCTCACAGCCTCCTCTGGCAAACTTAAAACCACTTCGGCATCCGCCCGGGCGGCGGCATAGTCCTCTACGGCAAAATAGACGCTGGCTCGCATAAGGTACGGGTCTGGCTTTGCAGGATAAAGGGCAATCGCATTTGTACTGCTGATAATGGCCGCATCCCAGTCGTCATTCTCAATTGCTGCGATATACTCCGCAAGATATTCCATCAGCAGCATAGCCGACGACGGCTCCGGTGTCGGCTCCGGCGTAGGTTCCGGTGTCGGCTCCGGCGTAGGTTCCGGTGTCGGTTCTGGCGTAGGCTCTGGTGTCGGCTCCGACGTAGGGGTTGCTGCGAGAGCTAATGTCGGGGTAGGGACGAAGGTAGAAGTAGGAATCAGCGTATTGGTGGGCGACGTTGTGGGTATCTCGGTTGGTGTAGGGTAAGGATCCCCATTGCAGGCGATACTTCCGACCAGTAGAACGAGGAATAGGTACAGACGCAAGAACACGGAGGCCCCCTTGTGGCGCAGGATTCAGGCAGTTGCTACGGCTACCCGTTTCACGTTGAACAACAAGGGGGCGCGAGGCGCGCGGATCCCTCGCCAAACTCAACGTGAGTGTCAGCCACATTGAAAACAGCAGTAGCCGTAGCCGGGCTATCCTAGCACAGGGCATATATCAAAACAACCAGAACCGCGCGCTCCGCTCTATTCACCGATAATCTCACCCATCCGACCGCACCACCAACGGAGTCGCCATGGAGTTCGGCGTAACCCTGCGCAACATGGCCCCATCCTGACCTCGTCCAAGCCCCCCCAAAACTACTGACATTTCCCCCCTTGCCCACCCCAACAAACCCCCTTATGATGGATGCAGGTCAGGTCCAAGCCATCGCGCCGGACCAAATCAAGACCTGCCACTGAGGCCCGTGACATGTTGTGACCAAACGCCGCTCCAGACCCGCTCCTCCTCCCTCCAGATCTCCTGCGCGAGAGGAAATGGGAGGAAATGAGAGGGGATCTAAAAATTCCAGCCTCTCCCCCCGCCAACAGTCCGCCCTGCCCCTCATCGCCTCCACTTCCACCTTGGCACAAGCCGCTCGCTCCTCCGGCATCGGAGAAAGCACCCTCTACCGTTGGCTCCAAGAGCCCCTCTTTCGTGAGGAGCTGACCCGCCTCCGAGAAGAATCAGCCGACCTCGCCAAACAGGAACTCCGCGGCGTCATGCTCCGCAGCGTCTCCGTCCTCGCCGAAGCCCTCGAACACCCCGATATGGCCATCCGCCTCCGTGCCGCCCGCTACTCCATGTCCTTTGCTGTCCAGATTTCCGAGGTCGAAAAGCTCAGGGCCGACCTCCAGAAGATCGAAGACTCCATTCCACAATGGCCGGCTCACCACTCCCCAAATTCTCGTAGTTAGAGGTGTGTTAAACATGAACCAGCTATCCTACATAAGGTCTCGCATCAACGCCCTACGCCGCAAATTTGCCCTGGAAATATCCCACAACGAGATCCGGACCATGGTCGACGACCACTGCCTCCAATGGACCATCGCCCGCGCCGAGCGCAAGCCCGCTCCCGACGACTTTGCCTTCTTCCGCAAGGTCGCCGACGCCGGATTCCGCCTCCCCACCTTCACGGCCGCCCATAGCTACCTTCAGCGGTGCCTAGCCGAAAAGACCGTTCCCGGCATCGAGCATCTCCTGGGCGCCCTGCTTCCCTGGGCCGTAGCCCGCGGCTTGGTAGTTCCATCCGCCGACCCGCCTCCCCTGCCGGCCCCCGAACCCGCATAGAACATCCAGCACGGCAGGTTGGTCCAGGAAAAGCAACATGACCGGACAATCAAACAGTAGGGGCGAAACATCTATCGCTCAGACTCCGACCGCCCTCAACACGTCATTCTCGCGAAGGCGGGAATCTAGCGCCCATGCCCCGCTAGGGGTGACAAGAGCAGGTGAGAGTCACGAGGCAGGTGGTGGTATCAGGGGTGCCCGCAGCCGCCTACTCCGGCCTTGTCCACGAGGCAAGCTTGTCCGGCGTAATCTCCATGAGCACGGCTTGGCCGGACTCTACTATCTGCCGGGCAAAGTCCCCGCCCTTTTCTGGGCCCCAGTAACGGAGGCAGATGGAGGTAACAATGGCCTCCAGGTCATCGGTGGTCATCCTGGCCTTCCCTTTGGCCAGCACGTAGGCGTATGGCGCGTCTGGCGTGGCAATGGACAGGCTGACTCTCGGGTCTCGACGGATGTTGCGCGTCTTCAGGACATTGTCGTGGGTGATGATCATGAACTTCCCGTCCCTGTACCCGTACCACACGGGCGTCACCTGAGGCGACCCGTCGCGGTTCACGGTGGCCAGGTTGGCGAGGCAATCCCCGGCGAGGAGCTTTTCTATCTCAGCGGGAGTCAATTCCCTATCGGCCATAATTCCCTCAGGTCAGTCAGCGTGACGAGCTCAGTCGACGGTCGTCCAGGTGATGAGTTTGTCGGGAGTTATCTCGATGAGCACGTTGTCGCTGGACTTCAGGACCTCCTGGGCAAAGGCCCTGCCTTCTTCATCGCCCTGGTACCGGACGGCAATGGAGGTGACCGTAGCCTCCATGTCGTCGGTGGTGAGCTTGGCCCTGCCGTGGACCAGCACGTAGGCAAAGGGCTCGCCGGGCGAGTTGATGGACACGGACACCCTCGGGTCCCGGCGGACGTTGCGCGCCTTGGCGGCAAAGCCGGCGGTGCTGACGAAAAACTTCCCGTCCCTGTACTCGTACCACACGGGGGCCACCTGCGGCGACCCGTCCCGCTTCAAGGTTGCCAGGTTCGCGAGGCACGTCCCACTGAGGAACTGCTCCATCTCGTCAGCCGTCATCGTCCGGTCAGCCATCGGGCCCTCCATGCATCAGCGGAATGCCCGCAGTATATTGCGCCCGCCCGCTGCGGGCAAGAAAAGGGCAGCCGATGGCCCCGGCTCGTTGTCCAACTAGGGACGGTCTTCCGGTGAGTCAGCCTTGGGTCTGCTGCGCCGCTGCTGCCACAGGTAGAAGGCGGATATGCTGACGGGTATGGACACTATGAGCAGGCCCAGGACTGCCACCACGGTCCAGGGGCCCAAGTCGAAGGCGTGGTCCAGGAAGCCCTTAATCCATTCCAACAGGTCCGGGTCCGCCGCCTCGCCGTGGTGCCCGGCTGCCGACAGAAGAATGGCCCAGGCGCTCAAGGGTCAGTCCCCGGCAAAGGCGGATGCGGGTTGGGCCTGGTACCGCACCGAGTACTTGCGCTCGTTTATGGAAAAGGCACAGGCCGCGGCGACGAACAGCATGGACCCGGCGGCCAGGAAGGGCACGGTGTAGGAACCGGTCACGTCGTTGAGGAATCCCGCCAGCAGCACCGCGCCGGCCCCGCCAACCTGGTGGAAAACGAAAGAGACTCCGGTGATTGCCCCCAGGGCCCGCAGGCCGTAGACGTCGGCGGTCAGGGATACGCTGAGCGGGTTGGTGGCTATCCACGACAGGCCGGCGACCACGGCGAATATCCAGACCCCGGCGTCGCCTGACAGGAACGGTATTCCCAGCAAGGGCGGCACCAGCAAGAGCATGTAGGCCGAACCCCTGGTGAAGTACACCAGGGCCAGCAGGTTCTTGCGGCTGAACCGGTCGGACAGCATCCCCGCTCCGATGCTTCCCAGGGCGTTCATGCCTCCCATGACCGCGAAGATGGCCCCGGCCATGGTCGGCGACAGGCCCCGGTCTTCTTGGGCGAAGGCTACGAAGTGAAACGCCAGCAAGAAAGTCGTTGCCCCGCAGACGAAAAACGGGACCGACACCTGCCATATCGGCAGCGAGCGGAAAGACTCCCGCCACCGGTCGGTGTCCAGGGGCGGTATCGAAGACAGGCCCGATGCCGCTCCTTCGGGGCCGGCGGCATCCCCGTCGGGCCTCAGTCCACGCTTGGCCGGGCTGTCTTGCAGGAAGGCCAAGGCCAGGGGCGCCGCCAGGAAGATGATCATGCCCAGGGCAACCCAGGTGATTCTCCAGTTGGTGGCTTGAATCAGGTAAATCCCGAAGGGCACCAGCACCAGCGACCCCGTCGACGCCCCGCCGGAAATCAGACCCAACACCGTGGCCCGCTTGCGCAGGAACCACCGGGCCAGCAGGGCCGAGGCGTTGTTCAGCGACGCTCCGCTCAGGGCCATGGACGTGACCACCCCGAACAGGAACATCAGGAAGAGATAGTGGAAGGTGAGGCTCAGCAGCGCAGTGCCCAGCGCGACGATAACCAGGTTGACGATGATTACCTTGGAGCCCTGCCGGTCGAACCAGCGGCCGAAGAAGGGCTGGGCCATGCCGTTGAACAACGTGCCCAGGGCGCCGGCGATGGAGATGGTGCTCCGGTTCCACTCGAACTCCTCGCTCATGGGAATGACGAAGATTCCCATGGCCCCGCGGGCGCCGGTGGTCACCATGGCGATGAAGAAGCAGGTGGCGACCACGTACCACCCGTAGTAGATGCCGGGATTGGTGTTGTTGGCTGGTGATGTCACGGTGTCCGTTGGTTGGATAATTCGTGGTTTCTCTAGTTGCTGGGATTGGGCGTCTGTATCATAACATCAGCCATTGGGAGCCAGGGCAACCACAAGGGTTGCCCCTACGTTTGGGGTCCGGGACGGCCGGCCAACTTGCCGTAGCTCCGGGCTGGCATTAAGATTGGCGGAGGATTCAAGACTGGAGGACAAGCAGCCCGATGAGAGCAGCCAGACTGGCGGGACCAAAGTACTTCGAGTTCATCGACGTGGAGGTCCCAACGCCGTCCGACGGCGAATGCCTGATCAAGCTGGAGAGGGCTTCGGTGTGCGGCAGCGACATCCGCCACGGATACAGCGTCACTGACGAGGAGGAGTTCCCAATGCCGCCGGGCCGGCCCTGCCACGAGGTTGCCGGCGTGGTGGTGGAAAGCCGCACCGACGACTTTCAGGAGGGACAACGGGTCATCGTCCTTCCCAGCAAGGGAGAAGGCGGCCTGACCGAATACCTGGTATCCAATCCCGGCATGATGGTCCCGCTGCCCGACGAGGGCCCGCTGGAAGAATGGATTATGTGCCAGCCCTCGGGCACGGTGCTCTATTCCTGCCAGCAGATGCCCAACATCCTGGGCAAGAACGTGGTGATCCTGGGCCAGGGGAGTATCGGCCTCAGCTTCACCATGATTACGTCGCGCTGCGGTGCCCGCAGCGTCACCGGCGTCGACCCCCTGGAATTCAGGCTGTCCAAGTCTAGGGAGTTCGGCGCAACCCACGTGATAAACCCGGACAAGGACGATGTTGACGAAGCGGTAGCGGAGATCACCGGCGGCCAGGGCGCGGACATCGTCGTCGAGGCTGCAGGCTATCCCGAGACCTTCGATACCGTATTCAGGCTGGTGCGCCAGTACGGGACGGTAATAATCTTTGGCGTGCAGACCGACAAACGCGTCCTGGTCACACATGACACGCTCATGGACAAGCAGGCCAGGATCATACCCACCACGGGCGCCCGCAGCGGCAACCCCACGGCGCATATCGAGCGAATCGTCGCCCTGCGCCAGCGGGGATGGTGCGACCCGGGGAAGCTGGTCACTCACCACATGGGCTTGTCGCAGGTGCAGGCGGCTTTCGACATGTACGCGGCCCACGCCGACAACGTCGTCAAGGTGGTGATGAACGTCAACGAGTGACGGGCTTAGTTTTTCCGTTCGTGCTGAGCCTGTCCTGAGTCCGTCGAAGGGGCTCTCGAAGTACGAACGGACGGCTTGCCGGTGGTTGCCTAACCGCCGGGCCCCGGCGGATCCTTGGGGCTCAGTCAACAGCCCGGATCGGTGTGGTTCCCGCAGCAGCCCCGCAGCCGCTTTATCTTGGCCCAGTTGTTGGATATGAACATGGCCAGCTTCCGACCCATGGGCATGGGCCGCAACAAGTTGGCTATGGGCGTGAACGACAGGTTTCTATCGCGGCACATGTTGAATCGTCCTCACCGCCCCCTTTGGTCGCCCCACAGCAGGATGTGGAGCCGGGTCGAAAACCGGAATCCCTCCATGGCGCAGGCCTCGGCCACCCACGGGCTGCGCGCCTGGATGCTCTCGGCGGTCACGCCCTCGGGCATCAGGATAATGCGCTTGCGCGGTAGACCGTAGGCGTCCCTTAGGGCGCAGACCTCGGCAACGTCGTCCGGCTGGGTCACCACGAACTTGAAGTAGGCGTTGGGCAGCCGGGCTATGACCTCTAGCGCCTGCCGCTGTTCCCGCCGGTCTTTGGGGTTGCCCGACGACTCCAGCTTGGGCGAAACGTTCCACTGGTCCACGTCTCGCTCCAAGTCCGCCAGCGGCGCAATAGTCCCGTTGGTCTCGACCTCCAACTGGAAGCCGTCGTTCTTCAGCGAGGCTGCCACTGGCGCCAGCTCCGTCTGCTGGAGCAGGGGCTCGCCGCCGGTGATTATCAGGCGGCCGCAGCCAAATGCCCGGATGCGCTCCTCCACCTCATTCAAATCTAAATTCACGACTTCCCGGCCATAGTCGTAGTTGGCCCAGTCCCAGGTGTACTTGGTGTCGCACCAGGTGCAGGCCAGGTTGCAGGTCGCCAGCCGCAGGAAAACCGAGGGCGCGCCCGTGTTCGGGCCCTCACCCTGCAGCGAGTAGAACACCTCCGGCCGGCCGTCGGGCTGCCTGCTTACCCGCAACATCTATGCTTTCACTCCCAGCCGCTGCAGCAAGGGATCAGTGGCTCCCGCTTCGGCAAATCCCCTGGCCCGGAGAACGCAGCTATCGCACGATCCGCAGGGCGCGTCGCCGCCCTGGTAGCAGCTCCAGGTAAGCTCCAGCGGGGCCTCGAGCTCCAGCCCCATCCTGACGATGTCTGCCTTGGACTTGTCGATGATGGGCGTTTCCAGCCGGATGGGTACGTTGCACTGCGTGGACAGCTTGCTGCCTTGGGCCAGCGCCTGGGACATCTTCTGAAAATACTCGGGCCGGCAGTCGGGGTAGCCGCTGTAGTCCACGGCGTTGGGGCCCAAGAAGACCTGGGCCTTCACCGAGGCGGGGTCGACGCGCTCCACTTCTATGTCATGCAAGACCTGGCTTTCCAGCAGGGACGCCGCCAGGGTCACGAACAGGGTGTTGCGCAGCGGCACGTAGGTGATGGGAATACCGGCCTCCCCTGGTCCGGCCCCGCCGTCCTGGGGAACAGGGAAACGGTCAGGGTTGGTAAGGGCCGAATACCATGCGGCCTGGCTGAAAAACGAGATGTCCAGCAGGCGGTTCGGGATGCCCAGGGCGTCGGCGACCTCTTTGGCGCAAGCCGTCTCCTTGCTGTGGCTTTGGCCGTAGTGGAAAGTGAGGGCCGTCAAACGGTCTGTCCGGGCGGCGGCATAGGCGGTGACGACGGTGGAGTCCAGGCCGCCGGATAGTAGGCTGACGCCGTAGCGGGTGGGCAAGTCAGTCCCCTTCCCGGAACTCGGCGTACTGGCTGTCGGACTCCCATAGCCGGACCTTTGCGGGCTTGATTCCGCAGAGGGACCATACCTGCCGGTACAACTCCCGGCTCATGACCTCGGCCGAGGGGTTCTCGCCCTCGAACAGGTACAGCCTTCCCCTGCACACCGGCTCCAGGCCGGCTATCAACTCCGCATCGTTGCCGTTGGCCAGGAATGCGTGGTCCCAGTTGGAGTCAATCCAGGACTTGATGCGGCTTCTAAGCTCGGTGAAGTCGAAGACCAGGCCCATTGAGTCCAACTCGTGCGCTTCCAGGAATACCTCGGCGCGATAGGTGTGGCCGTGGGGAAAGGCGCACTTGCCCTGGTAGTCCAGCAGCCGGTGGCCGCTGTCGAAACTGATTTCAATCCTTATCTGGTGCATGGCCGCTGCCCTGGTGTTCACCGCCCGGATATTCAACGGAAACGCAGGCGTGTATGCCGCCCCTGATGCGGTAGTCCAGGGTCACCTTCATGTACCGGGGCAATACCGCCGCAGCCAGGTCTCTCAAGATACGGTTGGCGGCGTGTTCTTGCACGATGCCCACGTCCCGGAAGGACATCAGGTAATACTTGAGGGACTTCAGCTCGATGCAGCTTCGGTCCGGCACGTAGGAAATCTCCAGCGTCCCGTAGTCCGGCAGCCCCGTCCACGGGCAAAGGGCGGTGAACTCCTCCGTGTCTATGTCGATTACGGAGTCTTGCTCCGGGTATTCGTATTGGAATGCCAGCAGGCATCTGGTGTCGATGGCGGCCTCTTCCTTGAGGGCAAGCCTCTGGTCGAGGCCTTCGTACTGGTTTTTCAACTCTGGTATGGTGGCCATTGGCCGGACCTCCGCGACCCGGTGAGCCGGGCCTGAGACTATGATAGGCATCCCGCCGCGCCAGTGTCAAAGTTGCGCAGATGCTCAGGTTCAACTAAAATCGGCAATTGATTCCCCCGCCAATAATGAGACTAAGGAAGAACCATGCCCAGCATCTGCAAAGAGCAAACTTGCGGCCAAAAAATACGGAAGGGCCATTACCTGTGCAGTGTCCATTGGCAAGCTAGTGAGGAGGGCATCATCGACGAGTGCCCGGGCTGTGGCAGGTACAAAGAGTCTAGATATCCTCTTTGCATAGAGTGTAATAGTAAATCCCAGGCGAAAACCAAGGCCAAGCCGAAAATGGTCAAAGAGAATCAGAATTCCCGCCGGTACGACGCGGTCAAAGCCAGCACATTTGATGAACGAGCGGCGCTACTGGAAGATGATCCAAAGGCCAAGGACAAGCGCCTGCTGTTCGATCAACAAGAGAAGAAGTGCGTTTACTGCGGCAACAGGTATAAGTATGATGAACTCGAAATCGAGCATATGATTCCGAAAGTTGAAGGCGGGCCCGACCATTTCCGAAACAGTCAGTTGGCCTGTCGCAGTTGCAATCAGGCCAAGGGTACGATGACGGATATCGAGTTCAGGAAAAAGCACGTCAAGTACTTGCCACAGGAAGAAAGAACGCCGGCGGATCCACCCATCGACCCGCAACTACTCAAGGCGTCTGCTCGGCCTCGCAACCGTTGGGTTCGCCGCAAGTGATGCCGATTTACCTCGCCTGCGCCGGAGACATGGCGGCGGAGGGTCTATGAGAATCTGTTCATTCATTCCCGGCGCGACCGAAATCGTGTACTCCCTGGGGCTGGAGGACAGCCTGTTCGGGGTGAGCCACGAGTGCGACTATCCTGTCGCGGCCCGCAGCAAACCCCAGGTGGTCCGCAGCGTCTTCGACGAGGGCGACCAACTGAGCAGCGCCGAAATTGACCGCACCATCTCGGAAAGAGTGGCGCAGGGGCTGGGCATCTACGAAATCGACCAACAGGTCCTACAGGAGGCCGCGCCCGACCTGCTCCTGACCCAGGCGATATGCGAGGTTTGAGCCATCTCCACTCGGCAGGTTGCCGAGGCCACGGCCGAACTTCCCAAGAAGCCTGAAATAGTGTCCCTGGACCCTCAGTACCTTGGAGACGTGGTTGACGCCATCCGCCGGGTAGGGCAGGCGACGGGCGTCGAATCGCAGGCCGACTCCCTGGCGTCGCGGGTTGAAGCCCGCATCGACGCCGTCGCCCAGCGGGTTTCCCAGGCGGCGGAACGGCCCAAAGTGCTTGGGCTGGAATGGGTGGAGCCGCTTATCTGCCCCGGCCACTGGGTGCCGGAAATGATCGAGTTGGCCGGCGGGACCAACTGCTTTGGCGACAAGGAGACCGCGTCATTCAAGCTGGAGTGGGACCAGGTCGTTGCAAGCCAGCCCGACGTCATCATCTTCATGCCCTGCGGATACGACGTGAAGAGGACGCTCCAGGACGTGCCGCTACTGTCGGCGAAAGACGGATGGTCCGACCTCCCCGCGGTGCGCAACGAGCGTGTGTACGTCATCGACGCCGGGGCCTACACCAGCCGGGCCGGCCCCAGGCTGGCAACCGGCCTGGAAATAATGGCGGAGATGATTCACCCGGAGTTGTTCTCCGGCATGGTCCCCGAGTCCGGGGGGCTGAGGCTGTACGGGAGTTTGGTCAGGGCGTAGCTAGGTGCGCGGTTCTTGGGCCTGGTAGTTCTCCAGGCACTCCAAGACGGCGCGATTGATCTCGCGAAACCCGCCTTGGGCGAATTCGTCAAGCCTGCGGGATATTGTCTCCTTGGTCTTTTCCTCGTTCCACCACGTCTCGTAGTCCGATTCCTCAAGTATCTCACCGATGACCAGACCGACGGTGTTACTCTCCGTAAAGGGGGGCAATTCGCCCTTGAACACAGCGGGGATGGCGCCTAGCCGATCGTATATTCCCTTCCTGAGATTCTGGTTGCCCTTCCAATGGAGGAAAAGGGACAACGTAGCCCGACGGTATGTGGCATGTACTTGGAACTGTAAAAAGAGGTCGGGCCAGGGGTCCACCTTGAGTATGTCGAGGTACTTGTCCCAGTCAGCGGATATAAACCGAGCATACGGGTTGTTGCACTTGCTTTCCTTCCACTCTGGACGCTCGGCAACCGCTTCTCTTACCATCTTGAATCCCTCGTTGGGGTAGTTGGGTTCGTAGCGTTCCCGGTGCTCGATTATCAGGTCTATGGCCTGCTTGTGCTTCCGGTAGATCTTGCGGGCCAATGTGTGGGCGTCGTTGCTGATTTCGGGCACGATGTTCCTCCTTAACGTGACGGCGTACTGGCGCAGCAAGGCCGCCGCGTCCGCGTTGGCAGACTTGCTTTGTTCCTTGGTGGTGCGTTCCACCATGCGAAGGATGTCCGTGTATGACATCCTATTCCAGTGCTCTCGCTCCTCCGGGCTGTCCGGCTCGTCGCCGCCAGGCGTGAGGAACACCAGGTGGCGCTTGTAGTTGGGATAGTGAAACTCGAGGGCTTCACGATAAAAGGCTAGCTGGTTTTCGCCTTCATCCGACCACACTTTATTCTCTACGGCGCACAGGAACTTGGCGCTTTGGTTGAGGATGAAGATGTCAAGACGGCCGGTGCTTCCGCTCAGCGTAATCTCCCGCTCCCGACGGACCGTGCTGCTTGCATGCCTCCCGGCCCTAAGGGAGGTCTTCGCCCAGCTTCTCCTGAGGAATCGTCGCAGGAAGTTCTCCCCCAACCCGTGGCTGCCTTCCGGGTCCAACAGCCAGCCCAGGAAATCGGAATGGAATAGCTCTGAATCGTCCAGCCCAAGGACGTTAAAGATGTCAATCTCGGAGCGTCTCTTGACCGCCATTGGCCCTAGGCGCTCAAGCTCCTCGGGGTCTTCCCAAAGTTCAATCAGAGCCTGGAGTGCGGTCTCATTCTGTGCGTCGATGACCTGCTGTAGTTCGTCGAGTTCCAGGTCCAGTTCCTGCAAATGGGAAACTAGTAGCGGCGTTTCAGGGCCGTCATGGAGCATTGGAAGCCTTTAAACTTGATAGAAGTGTTGTAACTGAGGCAGATCAGTTCAGCCGCGGCCCCTGGAAGGGGTTGCGCTTGGCCACCGCCTGCTCCAGGACCTTGTTGCCCCGCTTGAGCATGGGCAGCAGGCGTTCCAGCCGCCGCCCCGCGGTGGGGGATTCCAATAACGTCTGCCTTACGTGCAGGGGTATGTCCAAGCTGGAGGCCGCGGAGTAGGACAAGGTCACCGGGTCCTGCGGCGTCGCCGGTTGGCTGGTCCAACCCCCGGCCAGCGACGACAGGTTCTTCAGGTATGCGCCGTACTCCTCCCGGAACTCGGCCATTGTCTCTTCAGGCGTCTCCCCCGGCTCTTCTTCCAGGAACCTGATCCGGCCTTCCAGGTGGGGAGTCCGCTGGGTGACTTCCTCCGTCTCGAACCGGCGCTCGCCAGCGGTGAGGATGTTCATGCGGCCCTCTTCCAGTTGCTCTACCTTGACCACCCGGGCGGTGGTGCCTATGGAGAAGGGTTCCGCGGGACCGCCAGCTTCTTTCCCTGATTTGATCAGCACAACGCCAAAGGGCTGTTCCCGCTCGATGCAGTCGCCGATCATGGCCTTGTACCGTTCCTCGAAGATATGCAGGGGCAGGGCCATGCCGGGAAACAGCACCGTGTTGAGGGGAAACAGCGGCAGGGAGGACGGGCCGCCGTCGGGTGTCTCGTGCGCTTCCGCCATAGTGCCGGGAAGTATAGATGGTCGGTATGGGATGCACAAGGCAGGGAGCTCAGTAGGGCTTACGAACGAAAGGGCCACCAACTACGACGTCGTTGGGGGTTGGCCGGCGCTTCTTGGTACCTGGGTCCCAGCAAATTGTCCAACCCAACTTCGCCACCTTCTCGATCGGACGCGTTAGTTGGAATGGAAGGATTGCCCTCTGCATCGATAGGAGGGGGAAAATGGGCGGGACGCTCCGCGTCGAATGGTATTCGCCAACCAAGGACGAACTCAGCTTGGAAGTTTAATCCACCCAATTCCGGGTGATCCTTGACCCGTGTCGCTATGCCAATGTCTTGCCAGTCGGGACGCAGCAGAGTAGGCCAATCTTTGAGCAGTTGCGTTGCAATGATCTCAGCCATTTCCGGTTCGCCAACAAAGAGTGTCCGCCGCCCACTGTCTGATTCAGCAGCCTTGGAGTCGGTTGGAAACTTTGCATAGCTACCACCGTAGTCCAGCCTCACTCTCCAACCCTCTGTCAGGTATCCGTGGCTCTGCGCTTCGTGACTTAGGGCAGCACCCGCCTCATCGGCAGTAAACGAGGAAATGAACTTACGGGTCATTCCCCGCAAGGGGACAGAGATTTGTAGCGGAGCGGCGCCAAACCTCTGACGCCTTTGGTTAATCCGGTCAACTATCAAGCCGTTACCGTCGCTCGCGTAAGCAACCACCAAAGCGTAACCGAATTGGTCACCCTTGCTGTTGGTTAAAGCCTCGACGGGGTTTCCTGACTGGTCTAGGACGGCGTGGCAACTACCAATCGCCAAGTAGTCCAAATCGCGAAAGCCGACTATCTCGGATAAGCCAACTCTGTCAATTAGGTCATTGGCGATTTCAGATGGTTCGACGTCTGCAGGCCAGATGTGTCTGCCGTAGGCTAAGCGTAGAATCCAGCTAGCACTCTCCATACCAGTCTGTTTGGCAAGGCTTTCAGTCAGGTATTCTACAATCTTGTCTTCGAATTTGTCCTCAGCGGCAAACCACATAGCGGTTTCGCCGGCGGCGGCTGTTAACCCGGCATTTGGTTCAGGGGCAATCAGGTTCAGCTTTTGCCTTTCGGATAGGATATGGTTGATAATGATCTTAAAGACTGCCTTCTCTTTGGTTTGTCCCATATTTGGGGATTCGTTCGCAGGGCGGGTGACGGAGTCGACAGCCGAAAAAACTCTGTTGCAAGACCGGCAGCGGTACGGGTTATGGTGGGGATAACGCCTGAGCCGTGTTTCGTGACTGCCACAGTTGGTGCACGTCGGCGTTTGGGGAGTCGAGGCTAGGCTGGCGTAAGTTGTTTTCATGTCCTGCCATTCATCCAAGGCGCGCCGGTCGGCTGAGAACGCCAAAAGGGGCAAATTATTGTAGTCGAAGAATTTTGCGTCGAGACACTCAGGTCGTTGGGCTTTCAGTTGACCGCTTCTTATCTTCCCAAAGTAGGTCTTGATGGGATTGTTTTTCCCCTCAAAGATCAGTGAAATGATTTCAACGCGAAGGCCGGTTTCTTCCCGAACCTCTCGGATTGCTGCCCTGTGATAGGGCTCATTCCTGTCGCAATTGCCTCCTGGCAACGACCATTTGAACTTTTGCCTGCCGTATCCTCGTTGAACAAGCAAGACCTGTCCGGCGTCATTTTCCATTAGACAGAATGCCACTCGCTTTGCCATTGGCAACTCCTTATGTTGCAGACTATAACCTGAGCCAATAACTTAGCAGCGTCTCTGTTTTGATCGTGGCGGGTAGTACTGCTTAGCGGATATTCTAACCCGCTGACCTCACTGGCCTGGGAAACCGGAATCCCGTGCCTCTTGGCCTACGCCGAACCCTCCGGATTCACTAACCGCCAGCTTGGCAGGTCGATGCGCCACTCGCCGTCTTCCAGCAGCATGCGCAGGATTAGGCCGCCCGCCGTCGGGTGTCTCTTTCGCTTCCGCCATGGCATCGGGGAGTATAGAGTGTCGGTATGGGATGCACAAGGCGGGCGGCGGTACAACCCTGTCGCACGTGACGGGCGAATTCCTTGACACCCTAAGTTGCGAAAGATACTATGACACCCTAAAGTCAGTATTCTCTCGGCGTAGTCACTCCAAATAAACGAGTCCACAGAGCTCATCATGGGAGGCCGTGGGAAGGGAGGCGGCAAGATGTTTCTCCAGGTTAAGATGTTCAGGTGGGTTGGGGCGGTCGCTTTACTGCTCTCAGTAGTCATGCTGGCGGCGGCGTGCGGGTCAGACCCTGATCCCACGGCCACGCCCGTTCCACCCACAGCCACCCCAATTCCGCCTACGGCTACTCCGACTTCACCTCCTCCGACCGACACCCCTGAGCCTGTAGAACAGCCTGACGCAATGAACTCCTTGGAGGAGTTGGTAATCACGCCGGCGACCACTGGAGGAGAACTGATAGATGCCCTTTCCGAGGAAGAGACGGACTGCATAAAGGAGGCCATCGGGGAGTCGTTCTTCGGGTTGATGGTGAGCGCCCCGCTGATGCAGGCGACCGGGAACCCAGAGGCGGCGGCGCCCATATTCGGGTGCATCTCGGAGGAAAACCTGGTGCTGCTCGGAGTCGCCTTCATGGAGGCGCAGTCAGGCGGCTGGGAAGCGTCGACGCGTGAGTGCATCACGGAGATCGGAAGGGAACACCCGGATGCAATATACGTGAGACTCGGGATTGCCTATCAAGGAGACTCCGACGCCGATGCGGGCGTAACAAACGTGTACAACTTGCAAATCTACAACTGCATGACCAGCGAGGAGAAGAGAGACCAGACGCTGGCCTTGTGGATTGGGTTGGATAGAAACTCACAGCACGCGGGGGCTGAAATTGTAAGCCTCTTGTCGGAAGACGAGTTGGCCTGCGTCACAGAGGACCTCTCCGGGGAGGAGATGGCCGCAGTGGCCGCCGCCACGCCGCTGGTGGCAATCACTTTGGCCGGCAGGGTGTCTTACTGTATCGAGCCCGATACCAATGTCGAGATATTCGTAAAGGGCATCGAATGGGCCCTCGCTGATTTCAGCGAAGACTCGCTGAATTGCCTGAGGGACTTTGCCAGGGAGCTGCCGGAGTACATGCATCTCGTCCAGTCGGGTATAGACAACATGATGTCAATGGACGCGGACGAGTTCGTAGCCATCACTGACGCCGGTGTTACGCAGTACGGCTGCATGACAGCCGCGGAGTTGGAGCAGGTGCAGATAGCCTTTACGGACGCAATGACCGCGGCGACCCAGTAAGAACCCGCCGCGGTTAGTCTGGTTCCTCTGAGGTAGGAAAGGCAAATACCGCGCCTCGCCCGGAGCTACTCCTCGCTTTCCGGGTTGACGAACCGCCAGCTTGGCAGGTCGACGCGCCACTCGCCGTCTTCCAGCAGCATGGGCAGAATCAGGCCGTTGAGCAGCCGTCGCCCGGTGGTGCGCTCGGGGATTCCAGATGCCCCGAAGGGCAGAAAAGCGAAGGCATGCTCGTCGTCCAGGTAGCTGGTGGGCGACACGCCCAGGTCCGTCAGGTCTTCCAACGGCCACAGCCGCAGCACCGTGTTGCGGAAGTCCTCCATCATCGACGCCCGCATGGGGTGCTCCCCGTCGTACCCGGCCCGATAGGCGACCTGCATGTCGACGTCGTTGCGGGTGGCCCAGACTCCCATCCGCATGCCCCGGGTCTCCTTGGACAACATCGACCAGGCCAGGTCCATGTCCCCGTCGCGGATGGCCTCTGCGAAGGCGCCGGCCCGGTGGCCGCATTCGTCTGGGTATCTGCTCCGTTGTTCGCCGGGAAGGCTCATGCGTCCGCGCTCCTGACTTACCAGCCGATGGCGTAGCCGTCCCGCCGCGGGTCCGCCGCGCCGGACAGCGTGCCCGTGGCCGGGTCGACCTGTATCATCACCTCGCAGCCGCTGGCCTCCCAGGGGCCGAGGATTTCCAAGCGGTGGCCCTTGGCCGCCAGCCCGGCGCGCACCTGCTCCTCGTAACGCGCCTCCAGGTACAGCAGGTCGTCGCCCTCGTGGGGGATGGTGGACTCGGTGGCGCCGTGGGTGTCGCGCCATCGGGGCGCTTCCACCGCCTCGGCAACGGTCATGCCGAAGTCCAGCACGTGGCTGATCACTTGCAGGTTGGTCTGCACCTGGGTGTCGGCCCCCGGCGTGCCGCAGGCCAGGACCAGTTGCCGGGAATTGCCCTTGGCGGACCCGCCGTCCTTGAAGACCATCACTGGATTCATGGTGTGACGCACCCGCTTGCCCGGCTGGAGGTAGTCCACGTGGCTGGGGTCCAGGTGCCAGTAGGTCATGCGGTTGTTGAGCAGGATGCCGGTGTCCCCCGCCACCACGCTGGAGCCCCAGCCGCTCTGCAGGCTCTGGAGCTGGCATACGGCGTTGCCCCACCGGTCGACCACAGCGAAACAGGTCGTGTCTTCTTCCTGGCGAACGGCGGTAGCGGTGACGTCCCGACGTCCAGGTTGCCAGCCCCAGGGATTGCCCGGCGCAACGCGGGTTGCCGCCTGGCGGGGGTCGATGAGCCCGGCCCGCTCCCTGGCGTACTCCTTGGACACCAACCCTTCAATTGGGACGTCCACGAACCGAGGGTCGGCGACGTAGGCCTCCCGGTCGGCGAAGGCCAGCTTCTTGGCTTCCACCATGAGGTGGATGCTCTCTGCGGTGTTGCAGCCCAGGGGCTGCAGGTCGAACTGCTCAACCAGGCTCAACTCCTGGAGCAGCACGTGGCCGCTGGAGTTGGGAGGCGCTTCATAAACGGTGTAGCCCCGGTACCCGGTATGGATGGGTTCCTGCCACTGGGCCCGGCAATCGGCCAGGTCCTGTAGGGTGATAATGCCGCCTTGGTCTTGTATGAACTTCACCAACGCCTGTCCAACGTCGCCGCCGTAGAAGACGTCCCGGCCCCCGGCGACGATGGCCTGGAAAGTCCGCGCCAGGTCCTTCTGGTACAGGGCCTCCCCCGACTTCAAGGGCCGGCCATCCCGGGTGAAGATTGCCCTGGAAGTGGGGAATTGGGCCAGAGAGGGTTCTTCCGCTATGGCCTGGGCCAGAACGTGGCTGACCGGAAAGCCGTTCTCCGCCAGGTCTGCGGCCGGGGCCATGTCCTGGGACAGGGACAGGCTGCCGTATCTTTCATGGACGGCCAGCCAGGCGTCCAGCAAGCCGGGAGTCGACGCCGAGAGGACACCCTTCATGGGGATGCCCTTGGACTGAAAGCGGCTTGGATCGGCGGCGTAGGGGGCCGCGCCGGTGCCGTTGCAGACCTCCAGCCGGTCGCCTTCCCGTTGGTAGACCATGATGAACCCGTCGCCGCCGATGCCCGACATGAGGGGCTCGACCACGTTCAGCGCGGCGGCGGTGGCAATGGCGGCGTCCACGGCGTTGCCGCCCTGTTGCAGCATGGCCATGCCCGCCTGCGAGGCCAGGGGATGGGCCGAGCACACCATGCCCCGGTTGCCCATGACCACCGGGCGGTGGGCCTCGAAGTTGATGCCGTGGGGCGTTAGTGACACGGGAACTCCTTGGGGGTTTAGGCGGCGATGAACTGCCGCACGTCCACCTGGATGCCCGACCGTGCTGCATCCTCGGCGGCTTGCAGAAGCTTGTCCGCGGCGTTGGCATCCACGTATTCCTCACCGCAGTTGTCGCATACCTGTGCCGGGACTCCCTTGACCACCATGGTCAACTCTTCGCGGCCCAAGGTTACGGTAGTCGTTCCTAACTGGGTTTCTCCGTACTTGCAAATGACGCATTTCATGTCTGTAGCTGTTGGCCGCAAGGGCGCCTAAGGCTGACCGGCCTTCTTCCTGTCTATCAGGCCTTGGGCGCGGGGGCTTATGGCCTGTTGAATCGCCACGTTCAACACCGCTGGGCGTCCGGCGTTCAGTGCCCGCTCCAAGGCGGGGGCCAGGTCTTCCGGGTTTTCGACTAGCTCGGCGTAGCATCCCAGCCCCTGGGCCACCAGGTCGTAACGGCTGGGCAGCAGATCGGTGGCCACGGTGCGGCCGTAAAGGCCCAGTTGTATATGCCGGTCGATTCCCCAGGCGGAGTCGTTGCCCACCACCATTACGATATCCAGGTTGTGGCGCACCGCGGTGTCAAGCTCCATGCCGTTGAAGCCGAAAGCGCCGTCGCCGACGCAGATGATTACTCGCGAGTCGGGCCGGGCCAACTTCACCGCCATTGCCGTGGGCAGAGCGGCGCCCAGCATGCCCAGGGTCGGCAAGTAGTACCACCTGGAGGGAAGCCGGGCCGGCATAAAGGAACGCCCGAAGTGGCAGTAGTCCCCGCCGTCGTAGACTATTGTATCTTCGGGGCCCAGCAGCGGCTCTATTGTCTTGTGAACGAACATGGCGTGCATCGGCTGCTCGGGCTTGTTCAACCCCGCGGCCCATTCTTCCTGGGCCTGCTGCACCCCCCTCAGTTCCTCCACCCACGGCAGCTCTTCCCAGGAATAGGCTGCCGCCTGGTCGGCGAGTTGCTCCAAAACCGCGCCGACGTCGCCGGTGATTCCCACCGCGACGCCCCGGTTGCGGCCGATTTCCTCGGCCGCGGGGTCTACCTGGATGATCTTGGCGTCGGCGGCGACGCTGGGCGGCCGGCAAAATCCTATGGTGTAGTCCTGCTTTCGTCCCAGGAAGAGGACAAGGTCGGCGTCGGGCAGCCTCTTGGCGACCCAGTTCAGGCCCCTCTCGAAGAACCCGAAACACTGCGGATGCTCGTCGGAAATCAGCCCCCTGGACAGGCCCTCGGTCAACACCGGCAGCCGCGTGGTCTCCACGAACCGGCGGAGCGCATCCCCCGGCAGGCCGTAGGACGCGCCGTCCCCGGCTATGACCATGGGACGCTTGGCCCGGCGCAACAGGTCGATAGTCCGGCGCACCAGCTCCGGCTGGGCCGGCGCCGCCGCGGGAGGCCGGTATTCCTCCGGCTTATAGAAGACCACCGTGTCCTCGTCCACCTCCTGCTCCTGCACGTCGGTGGGGATGGTCAGGTGCACCGGACCCCGGCGTACGCTGAAGGCCAGCCGGACGGCCCGGGCTATGTGGTCGGGTATCCGCCGCGCGTCGTGGACCATGAACGAACCCTTGGTGATGGGGGCCGCCATGCCCACTTGGTCCAGTTCCTGCATCGCCCCCCGACCCAGCTCCGCCAGGTCGGCGCAGCCGGCGATGGAGAGCAGGGGCGCTTCGCTGTGCAGGGCGTTGGCCAGCCCCGGAATGGCGTTGGCGAATCCGGGACTGGTGTACATGCAAACGCCCAGTTGCCCCGTGGTCCGGCTCCAGCCGTCGGCCATGTGCACTGCTGCCTGCTCGTGGCGGGTGTCCACGAAGCGGAAGTCCATGTCGATCATGGCGTCCATGGCCGGCAGAATGTGGTCACCGGCCAAAGTGAACACGTTGGTTATGCCTTCCAGTTTCAGGGCCTTGCCGATCAGGTGACTACCGGTAACTCGAGCCATGCTTTCTCTCCGAGGGCGATTTAGCAGCCCCAGGGCCGTCGGGAAATTTCGTCGGCGCCTCTACCAGGGAACGGGACCAGGCCCGTAAAATGGGTGAGGCCCCGGTACCGGGGCCTCAAAACAGTCACGTTGTTTATCCGATGCGGTAGTGGGTCAGTGGCTGCCGCAACCGCCGCTGCCACAGCCGCAACCACCCCCGCCGCAGCCACAGCCGCCGCTCCCGCAACCGCCGGCCGAGGCGAACATGGGGTTGTTCACCACGAAGCCGACCTGGCCGCCGAACTGTTCCACGTAGTCGATGGTCGCCTCTTCCAGGAAAGGAGCGGAATCAGAGTCCATCAGGAACTTGACCCCTTCGACGTCCATAACCGTGTCGTCGGGCTGGGACTCCTTTTCCATGGTCAGCATGTACTGAAGTCCCCCCGCTTCGGCGGGCATGGCTATGACCCGCAGGGAACTGTCGGATTCGCCTTGCTCGGTCAGGACTTCCTTGATTCTTTCAATGGCCAGAGCCGTAATTTCCATGCCGTTTCTTCACACTCCTCGCTGATTGTCAGAGCGGGTTTGGGCCTCGATTACGCTGCCTACGCTATCACATCGCTACTTAAAGGTCAACCGTAACTATGTCCCGGAGAAGTGCATTTGTCCCGCGACTCCAAAAGGGTTGATTTGCGCTGGCAAAATATAACGACCCTGAGATATCCTTACTATGTAAGTGGTGAAATTACTGGCTCGGTACCTGGTCCCGGGAATCGTTTATAAGTGTCTACATCAAACCAACGGGCGTGAGCTATTTCAGACATAGGGACGACCACTTGGAGATTGCCATCCATCGGAGATGGTCCCAAAACATCAAGATAGTCCGTGGTGAAGACCAACCTGAGGGTATATTCATCCCGGTATCCGCTTAGGATAGGGATGATAGGAATATCGCCCTGCCCGCCATGACCGATTCCGCTATCCAATGCCCATCCAACATATACCTTCCGATTCTTCAAAGATAACTCAATCGTTTGCGTTTGTTGAATGGACTCAGCGATCAGGAGCTCGATTTTGTCACCCGATCCTTTAGCTGCTTTCCGTGCCCCGCGTTGGTCGTCGTAGAATCTATTTAGGAGGACTGGAGAAGCGACCCCAAAGGCAAAAGTTAGCATTGCTTCTACTGACTCTGTCGGTACTATCTCCCAAAACTGTGATTCAGTGCTAATAACTTGTTGTAATCCCTGAGTAACAAAATAGGCCAGCCAAAAAAGACCGCTCCTGTGAATGCTGAACGAAAAAGAACATGATACCCGGTTTCTCGAACCGCATTGAATCTGGTGTAATTCCAATGGGTTACAAACCAATAGCCCGCAATCGCGGGCAATATGATGAGACCGAGAGCCATGAAGAGGCTTACTTGGAATCAGATGCGGGGATTTCAGGCGGGGCCTTGCGGGCTGCTGTAGCTAAAGGGAAACCGTCCAGTTTCTCAAGGGTTTCCCGGAATATTTTACTCTTGAATAGGTCTTCCTGGTTGATATAAAACGCCCCGCTGTCTCTAACATAGACAGTGACATGTCCATTTCGTTGCTTGGGGACGCGTTGGAATCTACGGAGTAAGCCCGCCAGGCTCATAACCACCTTGCTTGGCAAGACTGTGGGTAACTAAGTGTACTCGTTAACCTATATGATGTCAAACCATTGCCGTCCCACGCAGGGGTGAAACGTCAAGACCGTCCGAGCTGACGGCCCGGGCGGTCTCCAACCGCAACAGGGACGGAATCGTAGTCCTGGGCGGCTGGGGGTATTGGCGGCATTCCGGTGCGATTTCCGGCAACGTTCTGACTACTTGACAACCTGTCGGGAATCTGGGATATATATAATTGGATAATAATAGACTGATAGCTAATGATAAAAAGATGATAATAGATAAAGGTCCCTGATGACACCTTTTGACTCAGGAGCTATCAAGCGCCGGATAACATTCGTGACTATCATCGGGTTCTCCCTGCTGTTGCTGCTGACCTTGCCGAACGTCTTGGCGCAGACAGGGCCAGGGGAGGAAGGCCCGACGGTAACAGACGCCCCCTGGCAAGACACCGACCCCTTGGTGACCCGCGGCTGCGGCCCCGACAAAGAGAAGAAGCAGGTTCGGTACAATCCTCCGTGGGCTGGCGGGACTCAATATCGGTGGGTCGATGCCCCCGAACCGGAAATATGGGGACCGTGGGTTGACACGGGGGTTACCAGCCCGAATGGCCCCGGTGATAGTCTCTCCAAACAGCAAAAGCAGACATCCCAGTGCGGCAGGGTCAAGTACCGGTGGGTCCCCTATTTCACACCAACACCAACACCAACACCGACGCCGACACCCACGCCTACGCCCGAACCTACACCGGAGCCGACTCCCGAACCTACACCGGAGCCTACGCCCGAACCTACGCCGGAGCCGACTCCCGAACCTACACCCGATCCCACGCCTACGCCCGAACCTACGCCGGAGCCGACTCCCGAACCTACACCCGAGCCTACGCCCCAACCTCCCAGGGATCAGACCCCCGACTTCGGCACAAAAACCATACCCAACATCACGGCCACCAAGGGCAAGGCCATCACCAGCGTAAGGTTGCCGGAGGCCAACGGTGGCGACCTACCGCTGACCTACAGCATCACTCCGAGCCTGCTGCCCTACGGCCTGCACTTCATAACCAGCACCCGCGTGTTGTCGGGAACTCCCTCGGCGGCGCAGGTTACTACCACTTACACCTACGCCGTCACCGACGCCGACGGGGACACGGACGAGTTGCGCTTCAACATCGCGGTTGCGCTCCCGCCGCCACAGGACCTGACGGCAGTTAAGGGACCTCTGAGCGGTCAGGCGACCCTCAATCAGGCGACCCTCAGTTGGAAAGCAGTAACGGGAGCGACAGGATATGAGGTGTCCCACTTTAAGCCGGTCGGAGAGAACTGGTCTCCTGGCAACCACCGATGGACTCTCCTGACATCATCTGAGGTCACCATCACCGGCACCAGCGCAGTGCTGAGCGGACTCCCCGACAAAGACCACAAGTTCAAAGTCAGGGCGTCGAAGTCTACGCTGAAGTCCGATTGGTCGGCGGAGGCTGCCGTAACCTTTTGGGCGCTGCCAACGGAAACTTATAATGAGGCGAAACGAGTCGTTCAGTTGGCCCATCAGGCAGACCATGTCGTTCAGTACGAGATTAAAAGGCCTGACGACGGCAGCATACCTGCACGCGACCCGTTCCTTGACGGCGTAAACATAGCCGTAACCGAATGGAACAAGGCCCTGAGTCCATTGGGAATGTCCCTTAGCTTCTGCGAAAGGCATGATGATTTAGCCCCAGTTCTTTCCAACCATCGTTGCAGCGGGGTCTCGCCTGACGATGGAAGGAAGGTAATCATAATCATAGGCCAGCAAGGGTGTGGTAAGTGGAACATAGGGTGCTTTGTTGACGATAAAGGTAGGGATAACTTCGCCGATAGTAAAGACCACATGAAGCATAAGTCGCAAGTTGTCATTCCAGACCCGGTGGAATCAATTAACCCACTTTGGGGCAATCAAGAGTTAGAAGTGATTTGGACGAATGATGACGAGCTACATGTTACGCAAGACCCCAAAGTAGCGGAGGCCGTCTATCTGTATTTCCCAGATACCCTGATGCACGAACTTGGCCACGCCTTGGGCTTGGGTGACTTGTATGGCCGTGGCTATTTCCCGGATCATTTGATGTGGCACCTTGTTGAGAAGCCCCGTACTTTCATCCCCTACGGAGACATAAAGTATGTGCGTGAGGTCTATCGCAACCACTCGCCACATAACTAAACCCCAATAGGTACACAGCAGGAGATTGGCGATGCTGCAAAGATTGCGCGGAAACTACCAACGCTGCTACAAGCTGGCGGGCCCGTACCTATTGGCGTTGGCGCTGGCCCTGATGATCTCCTGCGGCGGCTCTTCAGGTACGGGCGAGGTCGAGGGAACGGCGCCGCCTAACGAATCGGAGTCGGTGCGGGGGTACCGGTTCATCTACTTCTTCGGTGAGGTGTCTCTAGAGGAGCGGATAGCGGGTGCCGACGTGATAGCGAGGGTGCGGCTGCGCTCGGTTTCTTCGGGGGCGGAGTTCTTGGATACCAACAACGATGGCGCGTCGGAACATGTGGGCTACCTGGAACACAGGTTCGACGCCCTGGAGTACCTGCAAGGCAGCGGAGGGGCGGAACTAGTAGCCGTGGTGTATGAGTTTGACGACCACGGGACGAGAGATAAAGCGGTCGCGGCCGGTGCTGCGCTTCTCTCTGGCCGCGATACACAGTGGGACGGCAGGGACGCGATTGTCTTCTTGAAGGACGGATTTGCGACGAGGACCCGCTACCGGCTCGGCAGCGTCATCATCAAGCATGGTCGTGACGGAGACCACTACAGCATCGCCAGCCGTGATTTCAAGACATGGCTGCCTGCGTCGTCATCGTCCGGGGGAGCGTCGGAAACATCGGGCGGCTCGCAGCAATTTCTGCTGGATGTTCCGGCGGCAGCAGCCGGTGGGGCGTCGGGCCAGTCCGGGTCTGCACCGACCATCACCCTGGCGCAGATAAAGGAGAAGATTGCCAGCATCGAGCAGGAAGTCGTCGCCGGGGGCGGCTCTGCGGCCTACCGGGAATGCCTCTACGAAAAGTACAGGGTGGAACGGAATGCCCGCTACTCCAAGGAGAATAAGGGTGGCATCTACAGACGCTTTGACCTGGCAGCGGGGTCCGGCCTGCCGGCCGGGACCCAAGTCTACAAAGCGGATTATGCGGACCACTATCTAAGGACAAGGGGAGATACCCAGCCGCCCAATTTCGGAGAATGGCACCTCTTAGGCAGAGATGCAGCGCTGTTCGCGGCGAAATGGCCAGGAGTGTCGGAAACGGCGCGCCCTCTCCCGGCGGGGGATTACAAATTCTACTTCGACCTCCGTCCGCAGGTATTAATCATCTGCTACGACCTACTCGAAGACGAGATTAAACAAGCGCATGAGGTCTTCGTCACCGTCACCGCGCCCACTGGCACTACGCACGAGGCGTTCTTCGACCCCGTCACCCTGACCGCCGGCGGCGTAGGGGCCAATTCAACTGAGGGGGCGCTGAAACCCGCCGCTTTCACCGTCGGCAGCCAGAGCGTGGAGTTGGAGAGCCTGGCCTGGTCGAGTAGCTCGGCGGTGCTGACCCTGGACACCCACGTCTCCCTGTCGGGGAAGGCGCTGGACGCCATCGCCCTGGACGGGACGGGCGCCGTCACCCTGGCGGTTGCCGACGCCACGGTGGACCAGGCCAACGCAACCTGGACCTGGAGCGTTGCCGCTGCGCCGTGGAAGAACGGCGACAAGCTGATGCTCCGGCTCAGGGACGCAACGGCGGCGGCGCCCCCAACTCCGGCGCCAACCCCCACACCTACGCCCGAGCCCGCCGTCGAATGTATGCTGGGTTCCGGCGTTCAGACCTTGCCGTGGGCTGTGTCCCACACCGCGTTGACCGAGTGCACCATCGGCTACGCCAACGCCCGGCGTATCTACTACTTCCAGGCGGACCAGTCGGGATACATCACGGTGGCCAACACCACGCCCCAGGGAGATGCCTACTTGAGGCTGAAGGAGGCCGCGGGCTTCGGGCAAAACCGCGCTAACCTGACGGCCCGGATACCGGTTGGACAGAGCGCCGGGGCGAACGTGACGGCGGGGCAATGGTACGCGTTGATGCTGCTGGGGACCGCCGACGGGCAGACCATTACCGGCTCGGTATCGGGCAGCAACGGGCTGACCAGCATTCGCTGACGGGGCGCCCCGTTCGTGGTGAGTCAGTCGAACCACTCTGCCCCCCTGTCAGCCCGTGGGCTTTCTCCAGTCCGAATATGCCGACGAATTACTGACATCTACCCGGTTGACAGGCGAGGAGATGCTTCTATAACCTCAATGCACGCAATCTAATAGCGCACTGGCGTTCCGGGCCTTGGCCCGGCGCCGCACATGGGACCGACCCAAAACTAGGGCTGGTCCTTTTTTGTTGGCCCAGGGGCCGGCCTTCGAGAATACGGAGGTGACTGTATGGAACAACAGGCCGGTGATTCCTGGGGTAGGGAACGACTGCTGGAGGCCCTGGACGCCTTCCGCCGCGGTGTGAGCGAGCCGCCCCTGCTGCGGAAATGGACCGGCGCAGGCCCTGAGACAAGCCCCGTCCAAAAGGACGACGGCCCCGGCCCCCGGCTTTCCTTCATCCTTTCCACCGACGAGGTGGACCGCCACGGCGACGTGATTTCCGCCGATGGCTGGGACCTGGAGTCCTACCGCAGCAACCCGGTGTTCCTGTGGGCCCACGACTACACGCGCCCAGTAATCGGCCGCGCCCTACAGACCTGGACCGACGGCCGCCGCCTGATGGCCCAGGTGGAGTTCGCCCCCACGCCCTTCGCCCAGGAAGTGGCCATGCTCTACGCCGCCGGCTACCAGCGGGGAGTGTCGGTGGGGTTCAAGCCCCTCAGCTACGAGGAGCGCAGGCACGAAAAGACCGGCGCGGTCATTGGTATCCGGTTCCTGGAGCAGGAACTGCTGGAGGCCAGCGCGGTGCCCGTCCCCGCCAACCGGAATGCCTTGCGCCGGGCGTTGACCGAGGCGCCCCGGGCCGGGGAGTTCCTGCGCAAGTTCGAGCAGGGAGACTCTCCGGCCCAGGCGGCCTGGCCCCTGCTGACGGCGCGGGTGGACGAACTGGACAAGGCGGTCCAGGAGATTGCCCGGACCCTGGCCGTCCTGGACCCTGGCGGCGAAGGCCGGGACGCCGACCTGTCGGACCTGCTCTCGGTCCTCAAGGAGGGACGGCTTTAATTCCCAATCCCCATACCCGGCGAAACCCCAACTAGTCCAAAGCCAATTTAAAGAAGGAGGAAGTCATGACAATCGGAACACAAGACTTGGAGCTAATCAAGAAAGAGGTTGCCGGCATCCGCGAGTCCTACCAGTCGCGCCTCGACTCGGAAATCCCGCCGCTGCAAGACGAGGTCAAGCGGCTGGGCGACCAGGTGGGCAAGATTCAAGACCTGTGGCGCGCAGGCGAGAAGCAGTCCATCCTGGCCCGCTTCGGCGGCGGCGAGCGTCCCCGGGCATCCTACGGCAAGTACACGGGCCTGGACCTGCTGGACCTGGCCTGCGTCCGCAGCCTGCTCACCGCCCAACTGCGCGACCCCTCTGGCCTGAATCCCCGGATGCTGGACGACTGGCGGGGCAACCTCAAGGCGGCCATGGACTCCACCACCGCCGGGGCCGGCGACGAGTTAGTCGATACCCAGGAAGCCCGCGCCCTGTGGGAAGACGTGAACCTGGAGACCGCCGTGGCCCCGCTGTTCAACACCGTCCAGATGCCCAGCAACCCCTTCCTGATTCCCCTCCAGCTTGGCGACGTGAACTGGTATCCCGGCTCCGAGAACATGGCCGCCAAGAGCACCGCCCTGGCCACGGCCCGCCAGACCCTCACCGCCTACGAACTGGTGGCCGAGGTGCCCTGGTCCTACGACCTGGACGAAGACTCGGTCATCGCCATGATGGAGGAGTTGCGCCGCAGCCTGCTCCGCAACGCCCGCGAGGTCATCGACGACGTGATTCTCAACGGCGACGCCACCACCATCAACAACATAAACGCCGACGAGGCGACTATCAGCGCCGCCGACGCCGGCAAGGGCCACTGGCTGCTGGGGTTCGACGGCCTGCTCCACCTGCCGTTGGTCGACAACACCGGCCAGGCCAACAACCACGGCGCAGCGGTCTCCGGCGACATGTTCAACGAGGTCCGCTCCAAGCTGGGCAAGTACGGCGTCCGCCCTTCTGAAATGGTTTACATAACCGACGTCAACACCTTCATCCGCTGCCTGGGCGTAGACTCCTTCCGGACCCTGGACAAGTTCGGCCCCCACGCCACCGTCCTCACCGGCCAGCTGGGCGCAGTCGAGGGCATCCCCGTCATCGTTTCCGAGCAAATGAAGCCGGCCGATACCGACGGCAAGGTCACCGACGGCGGCAACGACACCGACACCGGCCGCTTGCTCATCGTCAACCGCGGCCAGTGGCGCGTGGGCTACAAGCGGGAGTTGACCATCGAGACCGTGCGCGACCCGCAGAAGCGGCAGAACGTCATGGTCGTCAGCTTCCGTATTGCCCTGCAGGAACGCAGCGGCTCCCGCACCACCGCCACCCACACCGCCCTCCAATACAACATCACCGGCGTGGCCTAGCCGCCCCCATTCCGCGGTGTCGCCTAGTCGCCGGCCTCCCCTCTGCACTCCCGGCCTCCCCCTCTGCACTCCCGTTCATCCTGAGGCTCTCGAAGGATGAACGGGAGGGGAGGCCCGCCACACTCCACGTCTCCCACGGTATACTACCCAAGTGATGCCGCCCCCAGTCCAACACCACACCCCTGTCATTTCGAGGAGCGCAGCGACGAGAAATCTAAAAACGCTCGGCACTGATACTGAATCGGAGCCAAAGACCTTAGACGCCTCCCCGCCACTCTGGGTGACAGTCGAACAGCCCTGCCAACCCCTTAACTGCACGTAACCCTACTCGCCAAACCCATGCCTAACCCTCCAAAAAAACCAAACCTCAACCCCCCCGCCAGAAAACGCGCCGACCTCCTCCTCGTAGACAAGGGCCTGGCCGACACCCGCGAAAAAGCCGCCCTCATGATCATGGAAGGCCTGGTCTTCACCCCCTCAGGCCGCGTCGACAAACCCGGCTCCCGCATCTTGGAGGACACATCCCTGGACGTCCGCGGCGGCCTGCCCTACGTCGGCCGGGGCGGCGTGAAGCTGGCCCATGCTCTGGACAGCTTTGGCTTACCCGTGCAAGGCTTGACCGCCCTGGACGTAGGCGCTTCCACCGGCGGTTTCACCGACTGCCTGCTCCAGCGCGGCGCCCGCCGCGTCTATGCCGTGGACGTCGGCCGCGGCCAGTTGGACTACCGCCTGCGCCAGGATCCCAAAGTAGTGGCCATGGAAAAGCTCAACGCCCGCTACCCCTTCCAACTGGAAGAAACAGTAGACCTGGTCACCATCGACGTTTCTTTCATATCGCTGACCATGGTCATACCCTCGGCGCTGGAGCACCTGAAGAGCGGCTGCCCCATCATCGCCCTGGTAAAGCCCCAGTTCGAGGCCGACAAAGGCGAAGTGGGCCGCGGCGGCGTCATCAAAGACCCCCAGGTACACGCCAAGGTCCTGGGCCGCACCATCGACTGGGCCACGGGCAACGGGCTGCGGCTGCGGGGCCTCTGCGCCTCGCCCATCCTGGGAGACGCCGGCAACCGGGAGTTCTTCGTGCTCTTGCAGAAACCGTGAACATTATTGGAGGACATGTGCCGTGGAAGTAACCGAATTGGCTGAAATTCTGACGGCCCGTGGAGAAACGGTCTCGGTGGCCGAGGCCGATACCTGCGGGTTAGTGGGCTACATGCTGGGCGCCGTCCCCGGCGCGTCCAAGTACTTTCCGGGCGGGGTCATCGCCTACAGCGGAGGAACCAAGCAGCGCATCCTCGGCGTGCCCGACGACCTGTACAACACCTACGGCACCGTCAGCGAGGAGATGGCCGTCGCCATGGCCAAGGGAGTGCGTGAGCTTACCGGCGCCGACTACGCCCTCTCGGTCACTGGCGTCACCGGCCCCGGCCCAGGCAGCCGCAACACGCCCATCGGCACGTTCTTCATCGGCCTGTCCGCAAAAGACGGCGCAGACCACGCCATCCAAGTCCACCTGGACGGCGACCGCGACGCCATCAAGCGCGCCGCAGCCCAAGAAGCCCTGGACCTGCTGGGTCGGCACTTGACGGGCGGGTGAGTGACTATCATGCAGACTTGACGAATGCCACCATGTGCCGTACAATTATGACCGTACATTAGCTTCCATACGGAGGGAGTGGGACATGGTCCGGCTGGACGTAAGACTCGACACAGAAAGGCGACAACGGTTGGAGGAACTTGCCGCGGCCCAGGGCGCGCCGATTTCCGAAGTGGTGCGCTGCCTGATCGACGGCGCCTACGAGGACGTCCAGCGCACCCGGCGCAAGCAGGCCGTCGAACGGCTCATCGGCTTGAACGTGGAGGTCCCACAGGACCCTGAAGTCCTATCCCGGGAATTGGAGGCCGCTCATGAGCCCGGCGGTCTTCATTGACGCCAACGTCCCCATCTACGCCGCCGGCAAGGACCATCCCTACAAACAACCGTGTTCCCGGATTCTCCGCATCGTGAGCGATGACCCCGAGTCGTTCGTCACCGATGCCGAGGTGCTCCAGGAACTGGTTCACCTCTACTTGTCCTCCCGGCGTTGGGCCTTGGGACGGGAAGTCGCCCTGGCTTTCGCCGAAGCGATGCGGGGTCGCATAGAACCCGTCCTCGCCGAAGACGCGACCTGGGCGATGCACCTGGCCGACTCCAATCCGGAGGTCAGTTCCCGGGACCTGCTCCACGCCGCGGTAATGCGACGCCTGGGCAGCGCCCTCATCATCTCGGCCGACGCCGACTTCGACCGACTAGAAGGCATCGACAGATTGGACCCCGCCCGCCTCGGACAATGGGAACGGTTAATCCTCGCCGATAGATGAAACCAACGTTCACCGAAAAGCGATGGCTATTGGCGCATTTGGAGACGGCGCCCGACTTCAATCCGACTACGGCTTTCCAAGCGCCACGATAGATAATGGCCCTGGAAGGCTTAAATCCTCAGCGCGTCCAGTTCCTGAACACGGCGGGCTAGGCCATCGCCAAGGGACATCTGCGCAGAAACCCGGGTTGCGGCGACTCTCAAGGAAACGGTGGCAGGAATTGCGGCTATGCCTAGTCCCGTTGCGGCCAGCCCTGAGCCAACGCCGCTCCAAACAGCGGCGCGGCGAACCGACTTGCCGACCCTGGAGGTAGTTTCTCGCAGTGTGGCTTGACCAGTCAGGTAGCGGTATCCTCCAATCGTGACCGCGACCCCGAGGGCGCCAAGGGGCACCACGTCGAAGGCGGACTCAGCCGATACGTGAGCGGAATTCGCGAGGGCGCTCTCCATCTGCTCTTCGAACTGCCTCCGAACGTTGTCCGCGGTCACTTGCGCGTTCAACTCGGCGTGAGAGATATCGCTACCAATGACGCCATCCGATCCGCTATCCATTTCGGCAGGCACCACAATGGGGTAGTCTGGGTGGTCTTGCAATGCGCTCTTGATGTAAGACATGCTTTCCGTAGCCTTCATCTGGAGACGCTGAACAGACTCTCCGTTTTCATCGACGATTTCCAAGTCCCAACCCTTCTCGGATGGCGATTCAGCCAGCCTGGCGCTCTGGCCTGGCGCTAGTCGCAGTTCACCCAAAGACCCACCCTCGTTAAGCCGGTCCCTACCCAATATTTCAAAGTATTTACCCTTGATATTGCTTAACTGGCCTTGGCTCAATTCCCCTGTCGCGATGAGGTTGTCTTTGATTGTGGGATAGGCTTTCAGGGCTTCCATCAACTGGGGATTTACCTCCGGCTCCAGGCCCAGGTTCAACAGGTCGTCGAGGCCGACGTCGGCGGCCAACGCAGCGAGTTCCAAGACCTCCTTCTCGTTGCGGATGCGGTACTTTTCAGCCAGCGCAAGCACGGCATCCCGGGACTGCGGAGGGTACTGTTGCGCCAAGGCGGTGAGGTCTCCTAGCATTACTTGGCCCCTTCATTGAGACTTTGCTGAAGCTGGCCGACGGTTTGCTCCAGCGCCTCTATGCGGGCCGCCTGTTCCACAGTGTCTCGGTGCAGGCCCATCAACACCCTGGTAACCGCGTCGGTGAATTCGTTATGCTGGCGAATGTCGGAGCCGGACATAATCTCGGCGGAACGCTTGGCCGTGTCACGGGCGGTATTCAACTGGTCGGAAACCCCGGCGCGCTCCGCTCCTGAAGTCATCGCCTGATCAGCCCGTTTAGCCGCCTTCGAGACGGCGTCAGCGCCTTGCTCCGCTGCCCTGCCCAGGGTTTTCTTGAATCGCCCGAGTCCCGTTTGCTCGTCGCTATTAGACATATCCTGCTCCTGTTTTGTGTTGGTGCGGCTGGATGGTACAGAGTTCGAACTAGTCAGCCCGCCCCACCCCTAACTACCCCAACTCCACCCGCCGCAGCAAGTAAGCGTCGGAACCCATAATCTCCGGCACATGCTTGGCAATGACCGCGGGGTCGTCCCTGGACGTGAACACCCGCCCGGTGAGGGCCTCTGATTCGTCGCTGGCTAGGAACACAGTCATCTCCGCCGTCAGGTCGGGGGACTCTCCCTTGCCGGCCAGCACGCCGCTGATGTAGTCCCGCAGCTCGGTGAGGCCCGCAGCCTCGGCGTCGTCACGGTTCCCCTCCAGCATCCGGGTGGCGACCCCGCCGGGGCACACGCAGTTCACCCGGATATTGGAACCGGCCAGTTCCAACGCCATGACCTCGGCGATCTTCATAATTCCGACCTTGCCGGCCACGTAGGCTGAGAACAGCGGATAAGGCACGATTCCTCCGCCGGCGCAGATGTTGACGATGCGGCCCCGGTCCCGCTCGACCATGGCGGGAAGAACCGCCCGGGAGCAGTAGTAGGTGCCGAAGAGGTTCACCTGTATGGTGTTGACCCACCGGTCAGGGTCGGCCTCGTGCAGCATGCCCAGCGGCCCGGCGCTCCCGGCGTTGTTGACCAACACGTCGATGGCGCCAAAATGTTCCAGCGTCTGTGCCGCCATGCGGTCGGCCTGCTCCCTGTCGGCCACGTCGGTGGGCACTACCAGCGCTTCTCCTCCCAGGTCCCGCACCTGCCGGGCAGTCTCCTCCAGTTCGGCAGCGGTCCGCGAAGCCAGGGCCAGGCGCGCTCCTTCCCTGGCGCAGGCCAGGGCTATGGCCCTTCCGATGCCCCTTCCCGCCCCGGTGATTATCGCTACCTGTCCTTCCAGGCGCATGGTAGTTGTCCTCCATAACGCAACCGGCCTAGCCGCCAGCCCAGCTAATCTCCCGCCGCGGTCCGTTCGTGGTGAGGCCCTTCGTCTGGCTCAGGACAGGCTCTCGAACCATGAACGGACTGCGCCTTCGACAAGCTCAGTCCGAAACGGGAGGCCTGGAAATGAAAAAGCTCTAACCCGGCTCCAGCGTCTGGCGGCTCTTGCTCTCGGCGGCGATGCGGTCCCACGAGTAGAGCATCGGGAACATGCGCACCTGCCGCCAGGCTTCTGTTTGGTCGTTGTAGTGCGGACTGCCCGGATTGCCCGAACAGCCCAGGGGAATCACCCACTGGGAGTTGTCCCAATCGGCCAGGTCGTAGACATAACGCGCCGCCGACGTGTTCCCGACGGTCGCCGGTTCTCCCGGAAGGTAGCTCCCGGCCAGGGGCGTGTCGCCGTCGCCGCTGGTGGCGATGGCCGGCGGGTCCAGCAACCCCGCCAGTTCCGGGTAGGCTGCGGATAGCGTGTGCCGGGGCCGGGCCTGGTGCAGCCTTCCCCATTGCCACTCTTCCATGTCGTCGCCGAGCCGCTGCTGCAGGTCGGCAACAGCGTCGGCAAGGGCCTTGGCCAGCAGCGTAGGCCAGTCCTCTCCCGGCGGCAGCAGGCCCCGGTCGTCGCCGGCAATCATGCCTGCGATTTGGGCCCTGAGCCGGCCGGTGAAGGATGCCGATCCCCGCCCGCCGGTCTGCCAGGCCTCTCCGGTCAATTCGGCCCCTAGGTTGTGCTCCAGCACCCGCTTCACCAGCGCGTCTCTGGATATGCTGTACAGCGTCGGCTCCACCCTGTCCACGTCCATCGAGCCGTCCCATGCCAGCAGCTTTTCCCTGGCCCTGGCCGACGCCTCGTCCAATGGCTGCACCTTTCGCATCAGGCCCGCGTAGGTCCGGCCCGGCGCCGACACCTTCCGGGCGTGAATCGCGGCCATGTCCGATGCCCGCGGCCGCTCTATGCCCAGCAGTCCCTCGGTCACGCTCCGGGCCCTGAAGTCCGGCGCGAAGTCAAACCCCAGGTAATGCGGGTAGTCCTCTCCCACCGGGGGGTTGTTGGCGGTGACGATGTAGCCGGTATCGGGATTTATCGACCGGGGCATCTCCTCGAACGAGATATAGCCCTGCCACTCGTGCTCGCCCGTCCAGCCGGGCACCGGCAGCCACCCATTGTCCCTTGGCCTTACCGGGACCCGCCCGCGGCACAGGTAGCCGATGTTGCCGTGCACGTCGGCGAACATGAAGTTGTTGCACGGGTCGACCCAGTCCCGCATCGAGTCTGCCAGCTCCCTGGCGTCTCTGACTCGCAGCATCCTCCACAGGACTTCCGGCCAGTTGGCCGGGCCTGCGGTGGCGGTGTACTTCATGGCGATGCCGCTGCCCTGCTCCGGCCCGCCGGAAATCACCGGCCCGTGGTGAGTGACCCACACGTCCACGGCGTCGTCGTCACCGCCCTTGACCTTGATGGTCTCCCGGTGCACCGCGCCCTTGCGCCAATCTCCCCCATCCAGGTAAGAACCGGGGTCGTCGGGGTTGAACCGTTCGATGTACAGGTCCTGGTAGTCGGCCCCGGTGTGGGTGACGCACCAGGCTACGGAATCGTTGTGGCCGAAGTGGTGGAATCCCGGCAGCCCGGCAAAGGACAGCCCCATCACGTCGAACTCGGGGCAGGCGACGTGGTTCTGGTAGTACACGTTGGGGGTGTCCAATGCCCGGTGCGGATCCCCCGCCAGCAGCGGCTTGCCCGACGCCGTCCGCTCCCCGGCTATGACCCAGTTGTTGCTGCCGCCTCCGTCATTCAGATAGCCCAGCGCAGCGGCGCACCGCTCCAGTTCCTGCAAGCCGCTTTCCAACGGGCCCTTGAACGTCTCCCCCGGCGGCAGGATCAGCAACTGTCCCGGCTGCCGGCCCGGCGAGAGTCTTGCCGCGGCCTCCGGCCCCGCCTTGGCGACCATCCGGGCCCGCCATAGCTTGGACTCAAACACGCCCATGAAGATGTGCCTGACTTTGAACACCAGGATCCCGTGCCACGGCTCCCAGGGCTCCGCTTCCAGTCCGACGATGCCGTACTCCACGGGAAGGCTAGACGTTGTCTTGATAAAGGCGTTCACCCCGGCGGCGTATGCGTCCAGCATCATCCGGGTATGGCCTGTAGTGGCATCGTAGTCCGCCTGCGCCGCGGCCACCAGCCGGAACCGCCGCATCATCTTGTCCTGGTCTACCGCCGACTCGCCAACCACCTCGGCCCAGCGGCCCGCGGCCCGCCGGCGGTCGTACTCCATCTGCCACAGCCGGTCCTGGGCGGCGACGAACCCCTGGGCGAAAAAGGCGTCCTGCTCGCTCGCCGCCCGCACGTGAGCAACCCCCTGGTCATCGCGGTACACCTCCACCGGCGAGTCCAGCCCCGCAAGCGAGACAAGCCCGTCCAGCTTGGGCAGGGAGTTTTTCAGGTCTTGTTCGGTGAGCATGGTGGGGGTTATGGCCTCAATCGATCCGAGGTTTGGGCATCATATCATATGCCGCCTACGGGGATTGACGCGTCTTCCTGCCCCGTCTACCATCGCAACGGGCCGCAGGCCGTAGCACGCGGGCGGCGGCCGGAGGAACGGCGTGAGGATTACCCGGCACGTATACAGCACCCACATCCACGAAGACCCCAGGACCTTCGGGGCCATGCACCCCGGAGGCACTCAGATATACTTCGTGGGCGATCCCAACGGCGAGATGGTCATCGTCGACACCGGCGAGCCCTACCGCTCCTGGACCCGCCAGATCCTGGACTATCACGCCGAGCTGGGCCATCCCAAAATTGCGGCTATCCTGATAACCCACGGCCACAACGACCACATCGGCGGCCTGGACCGGCTGCAGGACGCCCTGGCCTGCCCGGTGCGCTGCCACCCCAAGCTCGAATCCGTCCTGACCCAGCGTCTGGGCCCCGGCTGCGTGTTCCCGCTGCGCTCCAGGGAACGAGCAACCACCGGCGGCGGCGTCTCCCTGCGGGCCCTGTACACCCCCGGCCACGCCGACGACCACGTGTCCTACTTCATGACCTCCGGCAGGGTCCTGTTCACCGGCGACACCATCCTGGGCAACTCGTCCTCCAGCGTCCGCAACCTCCGGCAGTACATGGACTCCCTGGACCTGCTGGCCCGGCAGCGTCCGCAGCTAATCTGCCCCGGCCACGGCCAGACCGTCCAGAACGCAACGGCCAGGGTCAACTGGTACATCCACCACCGCCAACGGCGAGAGGAACAGGTCCTGGCGGCCCTGGACTCCGGGTCCTCCACCGCCGACGAAATCGTCCGGCGCGTCTACCCCGGCAACCTGCGTTCAAACCTAAGGGCCGCCGCCGCCAGCAACGTAGCCACCCACCTGGCCAAGCTGGTAGAAGAGGGGCGAGTCCTCCAAGAATCGGCCAGCTACACCCTCTCCGCCTGACCACGGCCGGGCACTCAAAGCCGAGCATTGAAATATTTCAAGATTGGTAAGGAGACTTCGGGACACTCTTTACTGCTGAGATTGGGATTGCGTGTTGACGTAGTTCGCGGCCCTGAGTTTGACAAGCCCCGAACCGACATAACACGCAGAGCGTATCCAACCCGCTTAGAGGTGACAACGTCCCTGTTGACACGTAACCAAAACGATGCTGATACACTAGGTCTGGCCAAAGAAATTGTTGGAGTGAGGTGGGATAGGCTTCATGGTTGATGGTAGCAGGTTCGCGGAAGCAGACTGCGTTGAATGGTTGCAATCGGTTGAGGATGCGAGTGTCCATCTAATTCTGAGCGACATCCCTTACGGGATAGGCACCGATGATTGGGACGTCATGCATGTAAACACCAACAAGGCCTATTTGGGCACAAGTCCCGCACAAGCCAAGGCTGGAGCCGTGTTTGCGAAACGGCGAAAACCGATCAACGGTTGGTCGGAAGCTGATCGGCATATACCGCAACAGTATTACGAGTGGTGTTGCAATTGGGCTGGAGAATGGCTTCGTGTGCTCAAGCCGGGTGCGTCCGCATTTGTTTTCGCAGGAAGGAGGCTAGCTCACCGTTGCGTGGCCGCGTTGGAGGACGCGGGTTTCTCTTACAAAGATATGCTTGCATGGGTCCGCCCACAAGCGGCATATAAGGCTCAAAGGGTAAGTATCGTTTACGAACGTCGGTCGGACATAGAAAGTGCTGATGCATGGGACGGTTGGCGAATCGGCAATCTCCGCCCCGTGTTTGAGCCAATTCTTTGGTTTACCAAACCATACAAGATTGGTGGCACCATCTCTGACAATATCCTCAACCACGGCATCGGCGGCTTCAACCAAAACGCATTATTGGAATATGTCGACCGGCCGGACAATATCTTATCTATCGGATTTGCGCCTGGAGAGGAGGGTCGCCACCCTGCGCAAAAGCCGATTCGCCTGATGGAATTGTTAATTGAACTCGTGACAAAACCGGGACAAACCGTCTTGGATTCATTCGCCGGAAGCGGTTCAACTTTGATAGCCGCCCATAGACTAGGCCGTAGATACTTGGGGTGTGAGTCTAGCCCAGACTATGCGGAGGTGTGTCGGTCTCGTCTTTCTGCTACTGGTGTTCAATTCGACCTTTTTTCGAATAGAGAAGATCCTAAGGGAGTTTGATGACCCTAGACGTAATATCTGCAATTGCCCTCGAGCGGCGCTCGCACTGGATAACCGAGATTGTTCAAATTAGCGGGAGTTTTGGGCAAGACACTGCCAGGGTGGAACAGGAGCTCGAGGCGGAACTTGCCACAACAGGGGTTGATGCACTCATTGACCACATGAGATTGTGTGGAGTAATTCCGGAATCCTATGGACGAGATTCAAGCCAAGAAAAGCTGTACTCCAAATACACCGACGTAGTATTGGCTGTGGCGTTCCGAGAACTTGGTTTCACCAGTCTGGTTCTTAGTGAGCGGGCGGATGCAGCCGATGTTGAAGTGGTCGGAGATGACTATAGCTTTGTAGCTGACGCAAAGGCGTTTCGTTTAAGCCGAACTGCTAAGAATCAAAAGGATTTCAAGATACAAGCCATGGATGGCTGGAAACGCGGCAAACCATACGCCGTGCTTGTTTGCCCGCTGTACCAATTGCCGGCGAGAACCAGTCAAATATATCAACAGGCAGCTGCAAGGAATGTATGTATCCTCTCTTATGCCCACCTCGCTGTGATCGTTAAGCACAGCGCTGAACATGGGGAGTCTGACGGGCAGATTGTGCTTGGCAGGGCTCTGCAGGCGGTCGCTTCCATGGGACCAAATAAGGATGCAGTTGCATATTGGAAAACGTTAAATCAGGTGCTTTTTGTTGGCGATGAATTGCTCGAATTGTGGAGAATTGAGAAGCTGGCCACCTTGGATGCGATATCGGTAGCCAAGGAGGAAGCCCTTCTGTTCTTGTCCCAACAACGAGAAGCTATTATGAGGCTCAGCCGCAAAGATGCAATCCAACGCCTGATCGATTTGGAAAAGCTCGATAGTAGAATGAGAATGGTCGCAAGTCTAACAGGACACGGCCTGTTGACTGCTTTATAGGCGAGAAATAGCTCACTCTTAGGCGTCACCGGCACGGCTTCTGTTCAGTGGGCCATCTCGCAGACCCTATCAGATGACCTAGCGACGTATCCGTTCCCAGTTAGTTTTCAGACTGGTTTTTCCGCTCCAACAACTCTATCCGAACGTCGTCCGGGGCGCGAACGAACGCGATACTGGCCCCAGGCTGTATCTCCCGGGGCTCCATGTAGAATTCGGCACCGCGCTCTTTCAACTGGGCAACCGCCTCATCCAGGTTGTCCACGTTGAGCCCGAAGTGGTCCAATCCCGCGTGGGGGTCCGCCGGCCCGGAAGGTTGATCCTCTTCGGCGCGGGCGATGTAGATGGTGACGCCGTCGATGTCCAGGTGTATCCACGACCGACCGTCATACTCGACAGAGTCGACTATCTTGGCGTCGAACATCTTGTTGTAGTACCGAGCAGTCCCCATAGGGTCCCGGCTCCGCAAGTGAATGTGGTCGACCCTATAACTCGGCATCGCAGCCTCCATCGGACGGTCTTAAAACGCCCCGTGCACTCCCCTCTCCCCACCGCGGGAGAGGGTTAGGGTGAGGGGGACTCAGCCCCGCTCAACCAACTCTACGCGCACGTCGTCCGGGCCGCGGACGAAAGCTATCTTCAACCCGGGCCGGACCTCGCGAGGCTCCGTGGAAAACACGGCCCCCCGCTCCCTTAGCTGGACCACCGCCTCGTCCAGGTCGTCCACCCTGAGTCCGAAGTGGTCCAGCCCCAGGTGGGGGTCCACCGGCCCCGGGGGCTGGTTCTCGTCGGCCTGGGCGATGTAGATAGTCAGCCCGTTGATGTCCAGGTCAATCCGCGTCTGCCCGTCCGGCAGCACCGATTCAATAATCTTTGCGTCGAACACCCGGTTGTAATACCGAGCGGTCTCCATGGGGTCCCGGCTCCGCAGGTGAATGTGGTCATAAGTGTAGGTCGGCATTATAGCCTCCGTTGGGTGGTCTTGAGCTTCTTGGCTCGCTAGTTCAGTTCGAGACAGAGGACAGCCCAAACTCCCCGCGGATGGCGTTGACTATAGGCCAGTAATCGTCCTCATAAAATTCAGCGATTGCCTGCTCGACTCGAGATTTTTCGTAATCTGGTTCGGAGCCTTTTGGATTTCCGATGAGGGTCTTGCTGTACACGGTATGCCACTTCTTGCTTAACTTATTTGATGAGCGCGTCTTGACGCCCGACACCCCACCTCTCTGCACGAGGTCGTACACCCGCTTGCGGGGCTGCTCAGGGCCTGGGCCAATTATCAGATTAAGACTCCCTGCATGGTACTTGAATTCAAACAAGAGAATGCGCCCTGAATCGGTCCAGTCGCTTCCTTCCCGAAGCTCAGGTATGTCCTCAAGTTCTGTGGAATAGAACCGATGATAGGCTTGTTGGTGCTTGTCGGCCTTGAGTTGGGGAGCGTGTTGCTCCACCGCGGCATCTATTACCTCCCATCTCTCATCCCGCAAGCTGGATTTGGCTTCATTCCAGATCAAGTCAATGGCAGCCCGGTGGTTGTTGTAGATTTCCCGTGCCAACTCGCCAATGCTATCGGTGGTGCTCAACACGTGCCTCCGTATGGTGCGGGCGTACTGTTCCAGAAATCCGGCGACTCCGGTGCTTATGGTCGAGCCGCGCCTCTCCAACGTCCGGTCAATGAGGGAGGCGACCTCCTCGTAGCCGAAGGCCGCCCAGTTATCGGCGTCTTCCTCCTCGTCCGGCTCTCTCCCTTCTGGCGTCAGGAATATCGGCAAAGGGATGAGATGTTCATACACATCTTTCACTGTATCGAGGTAGCGGGAAAGTTGGCCGGGCCCTTCGCCGCTACCGATCTTGTTCTCGACCAAGCATACGAAGCCGTCGGCCTGGCTTACCATCAGGATGTCTATATAGTGACGTTCAGTCGCAACTTCAATGTCGTTGAGCTTCCAACCATCAACGTCCAAAGGAGTGATGTCCGCTATTCCGGCAGCAGCCTCCGACAAGAAGCGGCGGAGAAAGTAGTCTCGAAGACCATGGGACCCCCGCGGGTCAAGGAGCCACGCTAGGAACTTCGAGTGCCGGACTTCGCGCCGTTCAATTCCTAGAACATCGAACAAGTTGAACTCCGCCAGTAGGTCTTCTAAGCGCTCTAGCTCCGGACTGATAACAAGAGCTTGGAGGGCCTCTACCGGCGATTGGTCAATACTTTGTTCCTCAGGCATCGCTCGCCCATCGTACCCAATCGTTGCGGACTTCTGCAAGGCCGGGGCTATTTCCGTATGGGATGCTAGGGCTAGCCCAACCTAGCCGCCCTTACAACAGCCCCGCCAACAAATGTCTCACCCCCCGCCACCCGCTACTGTCAGGACGCCGTTGACGGCCCTCAATCTCAACCCTTAAACTTGTATCAAGACGTATGCAACCCGGCGCCAAGGCCAAAGGACAGGAGCTAAGTTCTCAGCCAGCCATTCGTTCGTCGCTTGTTCAAGCCAAAAAACGGGACATTCGCCCGCCCGCCGGCTCCCCCGGCGTAGCTACGAAATGTCCCAAAATGTCCCGACATGTCCCAGGTGACGAAAAACCCCTGGCGGACCAATCCAGCCCCTTGACCCCCGCCCCTTCCCTTGCCGTTTTCCCGCGGCGTCTTTAGAATTAACCAAACGCCGCCCCCAGGAGCACCGATGTCCACAGCCAGCGAGACGGCCCGGCGGAACCGGTTTGCAGAGGCCTTTGGCTACCCCAAGGACACCGTGGTCGGCAAGCTGAAGCCCTACCTGACCAGGTACGTACAGGAGTTCGTCAAGCATTCGCCCTTCGTGGTGATGGCCACCAGCGACGCCGAGGGCAACTGCGACGCCTCGCCCAAGGGCGGCAAGCCGGGATTCGTCCGCGTCCTAGACGACAAGCACCTCCTCTTTCCAGACGTGGCCGGCAACAAGCTGTTCCAGTCCTACCAGAACGTCGAGGCCAACCCCCACGTCGGCCTGCTGTTTATCATCCCCGGCATGAACGAGACCGTCAGGGTCAACGGCAGAGTGTCGATAATCGAGAAAGAAGAACTGGAGCGGCGCAACGTCGACCTGTCCCTGTACGAGTACGACGACAACTCCAAGCACCTCCAGGGAATGCTGATAGAAGTGAAAGAGGCCTACGGCCATTGCCCCAGGGCCTTCAAATTCTCCCGCTTGTGGGACGTGGACGAGATATCCGCCAACCAGGCCCAGCGCCCAGTCCCCGACAGGTCTGCCCACGTTTGAGAATCTCCACCATCCGGCAGCCCCGCAGCCCAAGGCTGCCTTGCCCAGCGTCCACCGCCGCAGCCTTCGGCCCGGCTTGCCCGTTGCCGGTTTCCCCGCTTTGTTCAGCAATGTCATTCGCTCCACATGCACCCCCAATGTCATTCCGAGCGCAGCGGAGCGGAGAGAGGAATCTAAAATCTGGAGATAGCTGACGGCCAGTAATTTGAGATTCTTCGTCGCAAGCTCCTCAGAATGACAGTGGGAGAGAGCTTCCGCATCAACAGCCAATGAATACCAACACAGAGGTGAATTAGCCCATGGCAACCGTCGACTTTGAAAAGCACACCCTGCCCAACGGCCTGGACGTTATCCTGCACCGGGACTCCTCTATCCCGGTGGCCGCGGTCAACGTCTGGTACCACGTCGGCTCCAAGGACGAGGAGCAGGGCCGCACCGGCTTCGCCCATCTCTTCGAGCACGTAATGTTCGAAGGCTCCAAGCACCACAACCAGAGCTTCTTCGAGCCGTTGCAAAAGGCGGGGGCCAATCTCAACGGCTCCACCACCCCCGACCGCACCAACTACTGGGAAGACGTGCCGTCCAATTACCTGGAACTGGCCCTGTGGCTGGAGTCCGACCGCATGGGATTCCTGCTGGACGCCTTGGACCAGCAGCGGTTTGAAGTCCAGCGGGACGTGGTCAAGAACGAGAGGCGCCAGTCCTACGAGAACCGGCCCTACGGCATGGCCCAGTCGCACATCCAGGCCGCCCTGTTTCCCATGCCCCACCCGTACCACTGGATGACCATCGGCTCCCAGGAAGACCTGGACGCCGCGGTCCTGGACGACATCAAGGACTTCTTCAAGCGTTACTACTCTCCCTCCAACGCCAGCTTGGCCATCGCCGGCGACTTCCAGCCCGACCAGGCCCTGGAACTGGTCAACCGCTACTTCGGAGACCTGGCCCCCGGCCCGCAGCCGCACCGCAAGGGCAGGACCGACTCGGCCCTGGCCGGCCGAGTGGAACTGGAGATGCGGGACCGGGTGACCCTGCCCCGGCTATACATCTCCTGGCCCACTCCCCCCGACTTCCACGACGACGAACCGCCCCTGGAGCTGCTGCAGGCCATAATGTCCGACGGCCTAAGCTCCCGGCTGCACCAGTCTCTGGTGTACGAGCAGCAGATAGCCCAGAGCGCGCTGGTCCGCTACTACGCCGGGGAGATAGCCGGGCAGTTCACCGTCCAGGTGACCGCCGCTCCCGGCCATGACTTGGAGCAGGTGGAGGCGGCTGTGGACGCCGAGCTTGCCCGGGTGCTCCGGGAACCTCCCACCGACGAAGAGATAACCCGGGTCAAGAACCGCATCGAGGCCGGCCACTACCGGCAGTTGGCCAGGGTGGGCGGCTTCGGCGGCCGGGCCGACCAGCTAAACCACTACAACGTCCTGGGCGGCGACCCAGCCCTGATCAATTCCAGCCTGGATCGCTATTTGGCCGTTGAAAGGGACGACATACTTCGGGTGGCCGAGTCCGTGCTTGGTGACGGACAGGTCAGGATGCGCGTCCTGCCCGAAGACTCCTTAAAACCGGCTGCCGCCGCCGAACTCGACCGCTCGGTGATGCCCCCGCCGGACCGGGAGCCGTCCTTTACGCCGCCGACCCCGGTGCGCCGCCATCTGGGCAACGGCTTGGAACTACTGGTGGTGGAGCAGCCCGAATCGCCCATCGTCGCCTTTGGGCTGATGCTGCGGGCCGGGGCCGCCGCCGACCCGGCGGACAGGCCGGGCCTGGCTTCGTTCACGGCCCAGATGCTGTCAGAGGGCACTGCCTCCCGCACCAGCCGGCAAATCGCCTCCGAGTCCGAATTCATCGGCGCCCGCATCTCCACCGAGGCTCGCAGGGAATACACCATGCTGGCCACCGAGACCCTGTCCAAGCACTGGCCCAAGGCCTTGGAGTTGGTGGCCGACCTCATCAAGCATCCCACCTTCCCTGAGCACGAACTGGAGCGGGTGCGCCGGGAGCACCTGACCGACCTGCGGCGCAGCAAAGACGACCCGACATCCGTGGCCGAGCAGTTGACCGCCGGTCTGGTTTTCGCCAAGGACTCCGGCTTCGGCCATCCAATTCACGGCACCGAGGCCGCCGCAACCGCGCTGACCCGCGACGACGTGGTTAACCACTACCGTCGCGCCTACTCGCCCGCCGGAGCGACCTTCATCGCCGCCGGTGGATTGTCGATAGACGAAGTTGCGGAGCGGGTGCAGGCCGCCCTGGGAGACTGGCAGGGCGACGCCCCAGCCGGAGGCAACAACCAGGCAACCGAGCAGGACGGTGCAGAAGGCGCTACGGTCTATCTGGTAGACCACCCCGGCGCAGCGCAGTCGGTGATTCGGACGCTCCAGCCGACTATTCCCAGGCGGCACCCCGACTACTTCGGCTTGCTGGTGCTGAACTCAGCCTTTGGCGGCCAGTTCACCGCCCGCTTGAACCAGAACCTGCGGGAGGAAAAGGGGTACACCTACGGGTACCACTCCGGCATCCAGTGGCACAGCGGGCCGTCGTTGCTGGTCGCCGGTGGCAGCGTGCAGACCGCGGTAACCCTGGAATCCGCCTCCGAGACTCTAAAGGAATTCCGCGATATCCACGGCGACCGGCCCCTTGAGCAGCATGAATTGGACGACACCAAAGAGGGCATCCTGCGGGGCTACCCGGCCAGCTTCGAGCGGCCGGGACAGATAGTAAGCCAGCTTCTGCAGATGGCCCTGTTCGATTTGCCCAACGACTACTTCACCACGGTCAAGGGCAACATCGAGGCAGTGTCGCTGGAGGACGTCCGCCGGATAGGCGCCGAGTTGGTCCAACCCGACCGGCTCTCAGTCCTGGTGGTGGGCGACCGGACAGCAGTGGAAAGCGGGCTCCAAGACCTGGGGATCCCCATCGTCCTGCTGGACGCCAACGGGGCCCGGATTTCGGCCTAGCGCGGCTGCCGGCCAGGGCAGGGCTACAGCCCCGCCTACTTCAACAGGCGAATGGCCTCCCGCTGGGCGCGAAACAGCGGCTCCATGCCCCTGGCCGCCAGCGCCACCACTTCGGCCAGTGTCTGCCGGGAAAACGGAGCATCCTCCGTCGCCCCCTGCACCTCCACCACCTCGCCTCGGTCGGTGAGCACCACGTTGAAGTCAACCTGGGCCCGGAAATCCTCTTCGTAGCACAGGTCCAGCAGCAACTCCCCGTCCAGCACGCCGACGCTGACCGCGGCCACCGCTCCCCGCAGGGGCTCCCGAGGCAGCACCCGGTGCTTGACCAGCAGGCGCATCGCCTGGTACAGGGCCACGTATGCGCCCGTAATCGCCGCCGTGCGCGTCCCGCCGTCGGCCTGGATAACGTCGCAGTCAATGTGCACCGTGCGTTCCCCAAGGGCCTCCAGGTCCGTGGCCGCCCGCAACGCCCGGCCGATGAGCCGTTGGATTTCCTGGGACCGGCCGCTGATACGTCCGGCATCCCTGTCCCGCGGTGTCCTGGTGTTGGTGGCGCGGGGCAGCATGGAATACTCGGCAGTCACCCAGCCCTTACCCTGGCCGCGCAAAAACGCCGGCACCCGCTCCTCTAGGGACGCGGCGCACAGCACTTTAGTTGCGCCCATCTCGATGAGCGCCGACCCTTCGGCGAACTTTTGATAGCCGGGGGTAATGGCCGTGGGCCTGGGCTGGTCCCACGCTCTGCCGTCGTTTCTGGTCAAGGGTATTTGCTCCTGTTGCTTGGTCGTATCAAGGCCTCATAGCCCCCGGCCCCGGCTACCGGGACGCCGTCCAGTATACATGACCCTGAGTCTATCTTTCCGTCCGCACCCACAGGCTCTCTCCGTCACTGATTAGCTCCACCGTCCCGTGGTGGTCAGTGCGGTACAGCAGGTCGTCGCCCACCGTTTGCAACAGCCGCTCCTCTACTTCCCGGTGCGGGTGCCCGTACCTGTTGTCCGCCCCTGCCGAGACCACCGCCAACGCCGGGTCGACCGTGCCCAGAAAGGTTGAAGTAGTCGAACTCCTGCTTCCGTGGTGGGCAACCTTCAACACCGTGCTGTTCAACTCCGGGGAGTTGCGCACCAGGTAGCCTTCGGCCTCCGCCGCGATGTCCCCCGTCAGCAATATGCTTGTTTCATCGTAGACCAGCCTGAGCACTACGCTGTTGTTGTTCTGGTCGGCGTCGGAGCCGCCGATGGGAATTTCCGGCGGGTTCAACACGTCCAAAGTCAATGACGGCTCCAATACGATGCGGTGTCCTGCCCGTACCGGTATTTCCCTTGGCCCTCCTCGGTCTAACTGGGAACGCCATTGGGAATACAGGCTGCTGTTGCGGTCTTCCACTCCCACCAGCACTGCCGCCACGCTGTAGTGGTCCAACACCCTCAGCAGTCCTCTGCTGTGGTCGGCGTCCAGGTGGGTCAGCGCCACCATGTCCAGGCTCCGGTCGCTCTCCGGCATAACGTCGGCCAAGGCCCGGGTGGCGCTTTCCGCATCCGGCCCACCGTCCACCAGTATCTGCCTGCCCTTGGGAGTCACAATCAATGTGCTGTCGCCCTGCCCCACGTCGAAGAAATACACCTGCAGCTTGCCGTCCGGACCATCGAAAAGCTGCATCCATAGAAAAACGGCGGCCACCGCCAGCATCGGCGTGAGAAAGGCCAAACTCAGTGACCGGCCGGTAGGTTGTCCCCAGAAGGAACTCTGAGTCGACTCCTGGTCTTCCTTTCGCAGGTCCGGAACCGGAAACATCTGGGGAAGTCGGAAACCGCTCCCGGCCCGCAGCAAGATACCTCCCAACACCAGGTACCAAGCCCACACCAGTCCGCCGCCAACCCAGGCCCCGGAGACTGTGTAGCCCGGAGCCCGAGCAACTACCTCGATCAGATAGGACAGGGGCGCCCAGGCCATCCACCCGAAGAACTGGCCCACGGCTGGGTGCAGCAGGCCCGCCATCGCCGCCGCCAGCGCTCCCAATAATACGAAAGGAAGGGCGGGCAGGACGAGAATGGTGACAAAGATGCCAAACACCGGGATCCGGTCGAAATTGAAAGCCACTAAGGGCCACGTGGCCAAAGTTGCGGCTATGGAGACGATGAAGGCAGTAGCAATCCAGTTCAAGACCGGGGCGAGCCAGGGCGTCGTCCAGAAGGGGAGATTAGATGTCATTCGCGCTATGGCCGGCGAGAAGATGCCGAAGTGAGGAATCGCCAATGCAATTCCGGCCATTGCGGCGAAACTGAGTTGGAAGGACACTTGCGCAATGGCCCTGGGTTCGAAAGCGGTCATAGCCGCCGCGCTCAAGGCCAGCGCCGGCAACAGGCTGCGAGGGCGTCCCAATGCCAAAGCCGTGATGTACACGGTGCCCATGATGGCTGCCCGCAGCGCCGACGGGGGCAGGCCGCTCATCAAGACGTATATCCAGATGAGCAATAGCGGCGCGATCAGGTATGCCCCCCGGTGTCTCCCGATTGCCGCGGCGGCCGCGCCCACGGCGATAACCATCAATACGCCTACGTGCAGGCCGGAAATCGCCAGGACGTGGGACGTTCCGGTGTCGCGAAAGTCCTGCACCAGGCTGTCCGGCAACTGTTCCCTTTGACCCAGAAGCAGCGCCTTGGCCACCGCCGAGTGGGGGACCGGCAAGGCATCGTCGATGTTTTCTGAGAGTTCACGGCGCAGGTCGAAAATCCACCCTCTCCAACCGCCCTTCGTCGCGGTCCCCGGTTCCAGCACCGTAGATGATCGGGCGAAAACCACGCCGGAAATTCCGTGGCTGGCCAGATAAGACGGATAGTCAAAGTCCGCCAGCCGCTTTGGACGCTGCAATTGCCCTTCCAGCAATAGTGCGTCCTTGTAGCGGAAATAGGGCGGTTCCCTGGCAGCCGCCAGGGCCGCTGGAGGCGGGGCATAGGCTAAGACCGTGGCTTCCACAGGCTCCATGCCGCCGCCGCGGTCGATGGCCTCCACGGAGAAGGTGAACTTGACGCTTTGCGCCGACGCCTCCGGGTCGTCGGAGATCATCCCCCGCAGCGTCACCTGCTGCTCGTCTTCCTGCGCCAGTGGAGGCAGCGAGTCGTCGGCGGCTGCAACCCGCAGCGCAGCGAGCAACAGGACTGCGGCCAACACCATAGGCCACCAAGACAACCGGTGTATGCGCAGCAGCAGGCCGCCGCACAAGACTGCCAGCAACAGAGCTATGAGCGCCAAGGTAGGAGCGTCGGTATTAAGACCTATATAGGTCCCGGCCAGCCATGCCGCTGCCAGTAGCCCCAGCCTCATAGCCTTGCTGCGCCGGTTCCGCGATGTCCGTTAGTTGCAGACCGCAACCAGGTCCCTGATTTTCTCGAACGTCGCCGGGCCTATGCCCGAAATATCTGTCACCTGTTCCACTGACGTAAAGGGGCCGGTTTGATCGCGGCGGGCCACTATGTCGTTGGCACGCACCGGCCCGATGCCGGGCAAACTGTCCAACTGGGACGCGGAAGCGGTGTTCAGGTCCATCAAGCCTCCGCACCCTGTGTCAGCCGCCGCTACCAATGCCAATCCGTCGGCGTCGTCGGCCCTGATCGAGGTTATCTCACCGGCTTCGGGGATGTGGTACTGTTGCCCGTCCCGAAGCCACTGCGCCAGGTTCACCGCATCCAGGTCTGCGTCCTCGGTCGCTCCTCCCGCGTCTGCCACGGCGTCGGCCAACCGTTGCTCTGCCGACAAGAGGTACACCCCTGGGTTGGCCACGGCTCCGCTGATGTGGACCGTCACGTTCCTGGAGCCAACGCTGGGAGTTTCCTCCACCTCCGGCGTCGGCAGAATTACCTGTATGGGCGCATTGTCATCCCCCTGGAAAAGGAGGAAAACCCCCGCCAGCGCCAGGCCCGTAACTATGGCGGACAACACCGCCGTCACCAGTATCCCATTGGTCAAGAACGACATCGCGGCTCCCAGGCAGTTGATAATCGCTTGTGCTAATTACGAACGTCCGATTATAATTTAGCCCAATTTCAAACGAAAGGGGGCATCGCTTGACTACTGCGCGACCATCTTCCGACGGCAAGAGTGAGTTGCATGCCTTCTTCAGGGGAAAAGTAGTTCCCGTCAGCCAGGCCCAGGTGAGCGTGATGACCCACGCCATGCACTACGGCACCGGCGTGTTCGAGGGAATCAGGGGCAACTGGAACCAGGAAAAAGAGACGGTCTACGTCTTCCGGCTCCGCGAGCACTACCAACGCTTGTTGGATGGGTGCCGTATTCTCCTGATGGACATCCCCTACTCCGTGGACGACCTTTGCTCGCTAACCGTGGACTTGGTTGAACGCAACGGGCACCGGGAAGACATCTATATCCGTCCCCTGGTCTATAAGAGCTCGGAGGTCGTAGCCAACCTCAAGCTCCATGAACTGGCGGCCGACTTTACGCTGATCACCGTGCCCTTTGGCAACTACCTGGGCACCGACGTGCTCCGCTGCTGCACTTCCTCCTGGCGGCGCACCGCCGACTTCATGATTCCCTCGCGGATCAAGGTCTCCGGCAACTACGTCAACAGTATCCTGGCCAAGACCGAAGCAACCTTGGGAGGCTTCGACGAGGCCATAGTCCTGAACGAGGGCGGCAGCGTCAGCGAGGGCTCCGGCGAAAACGTTTTCATCGTCTCCGGCGGCCGCTTGGTAACGCCGTCGCTGTCCGAGAGCCCGCTGCCGGGCATCACCCGGGACACCGTCATCAATTTGGCCCGGAGCGAGTTAGGCCTCGAAGTGGTCGAACGCAGCGTGGACCGCAGCGAGCTTTACTTGGCCGACGAGTTCTTCCTCACCGGCACCGCTGCCCACCTGACTCCGGTGGTGCAATTGGACAGCCGGCCCATTGGCGACGGCAAACCGGGGCCCATCAGCCTCCAGCTTCAGAAGATGTACTTCGATGTTGTCTTCGGCAGAAACCCGAAGTTCCTGCATTGGTGCACTGCGGTCGCCCCGCGCATGGTTGCCGCCTGAGTACTCCTGCGAGAACCGGGCTGGACACTGCGCCCGCCGCCGCTGCCAAGGGCCCATCTCGAAACAGAGTCCCGCCGGTTAACTTTTGTTTAGAGCCGGCCAAACTGCTTTAGGAGATTCGCCTCGGTGTCTTGGGATCCCCTGATCTGGGCCGGCCTGATTCTCCTGTCTTATTTGGTAGGCGGGATACCCTCTGCCTATATCTCCGGCCGGCTGCTCGCCCGTCGGGACATCCGCCGCCTGGGTGACCGCAACTCCGGCGCGGCCAACGTATTTAGAAACATAGGCCCCAGGGCTGGTGTATTTGTTGGCGTCGTCGACATCCTCAAAGGGGCAGGGGTTATCCTGCTAGCCGGCGCGCTGGTGGGATCCTACGTTCTTCAGATGATGGCCGGGTTGGCTGTCATGGCCGGACACGTCTGGCCCGTGTACCTGAGGTTTAAGGGAGGCCGGGGAGCCGCAGCGGCAATCGGCGTCCTGCTCGCCGCCCTGCCTGCATTGGCCCTGCCCGTGGCCGCCATCGCCTTGGCTGCCCTGTTGCTCTTCCGCAAAGCCGTCCTGGCCATCGCCTTGTTCTTTATCCCGGTTGCGCTGTTGTCGTGGTGGCCCTACGAGTACGCTTACCCGGTTGCAATCTATGCGGTGGCCGTCCCGGTGCTGGTGGGCTTGGCCCACTTTTGGACCGTCCGGCGCCCGCCTTCACCAGGACAGGCGGGCATGGACCAGGACCAAAACGGCGAACGAATGCTGCCCCAGGGTTAGCCCGCCCCGTGACCGGCCCGTTCATCCTGGACTACTTTATCCTGGTGTTCCTTGCCGCCTCCGGTCTATTCCAAATCGTCGGGGCATACCGCGGCCTGGCGGGTATCCTGCTGCTTAGGCGACGTTCTTGGTCATTCCTGCTGGGGCTCGTCCTGCTCGTGGGATCATTCACCTGGTTCTTCCTTTCCGACGACCGCAACGTCCCCGATACCGCCGGCGGCTTGAACGGCAACCAGCAGTTCGCTTACTTCTTCGCCGGGTTGGCGGCTGCTCTATCCTCCACCTTGGCGATTGCCTCCCTGGTCAACCGGCGGCTAGGGGCTGCCGACCTTCCTCCAGAGCCGGGATTGGATGCGTTGAAGTGGAGTAACTACCTGCGCGCGCTGCTCCACACGTGGCGCCAGGTTAGACCGAGAAGCGGTTCGTCGGCTCCAAGTGTCGCGGGTTGCCGGTCGCCGAACACTGGAGAGTAGGCGTAGCGGGACTAAAAACAGGCCATGTCTTTGGACGCAGAAATAGTCACCTGGATGAACCAGGGCATCGGCATGTCCTACGCGCTGGACCGGATTGCCTACCTGCTGGTCAGTGACTACTTTCTACCGCTGCTCATGTCCCTCTGGGGCGTCGGGCTTTGGTTTCACGGCGCCGATGCTGCGGCCAGGGGAGCTAACCAGCGGGGGGTCCTGGCATCTGCTATCTCCCTGGGCTTCGCCAATCTGGCGGTGCTGCTCCTGAACCAGCACTTCTTTCGTGACCGGCCCTTTGTTGACCACGACCTGGCCAACCTACTGTATGCCCCTACCGATTCTTCGTTTCCTGCCAATCCCTCCGCAGTGGCTTTCGGGTTCGCCATGGCCGTCTGGCTCAAGAACCGCCGCGACGCCGCGCCGTTGCTGATCCTGGCGGCGTTGTGGAGCCTGGCCAGGGTGTACAACGGCCTGCACTACCCCAGCGACGTTCTGGGCGGCGCCCTCATCGGCGTTGCCGTTGCCTGCCTGGTCACCGTGGGGATGCGGGCAATTGACCCCGTCACCGTTCGGGTATTGGACGCCGCTCGCAGGCTGCATTTGGCCTGATTTCGCCGCCTGATTTGGCTTCCACTGGCGGCTCAATCGGTCGCCCGTTGCGGCCCCGCGGCGCCTTGGTAGAATCCATCCCCGTGATATAATTCCTAGGCGCATCGCCCATGCCAAACCAGCCAAGGAGCCGTCAGTGACCGTAGCGACCCCCATTGAAGCCCGCACCCAGATAGTCAACCTTGTTCGAGACTTCGTACGCCGCGATGTGGAGCCGGTGGCCCAGGAATTGGACCGCGAGGACCGGATACCCTTCGACCTCATCGACAAGATGAAGGAAATGGGGCTGTTCGGCATCGTCGTGCCCCAGGAATACGAGGGCATGGGCCTCGACTACACCACCTTCGCCATGATCTTCGAAGAGTTGGCCAAGGGCTTCATGAGCTTGGCCGGGACCATAGGCACTCACCATATCCTGGCCTACGTCCTGACCCATTACGGCACCGAGGAGCAGAAACTGCGCTTTCTGCCCGACCTGGCTTCGGGACGCAAAAGGGGCGGGCTGGCCCTTACCGAGCCCGGCGGCGGAAGCGACGTGGCCAATACCCGGACAACGGCCGTCAAAGACGGGGAGGAGTACGTCCTGAACGGCGCCAAGATGTTCGTCACCAGCGCCCGCCACGGTGACGCCCTCTGCGTGCTGGCCCGCACCAATGGGTCCAGCGAGTCCAAGCACCAGGGCCTTAGCTGCTTCGTCGTCGAGAAAGGCGGGCCAGGCATGACCGTGGGGGCCAACCTGGACAAGCTGGGATACCGGGCTTTGGACACCTGCGAGGTGGTCTTCGAGAACTATCGCATTCCGGCGGATAACTTAATCGGAGATGAGGAAGGCCTTGGGTTCGGCCAGGTGATGAGCGGCCTGGAGGCGGGGCGGATAAACGTTGGCGCCCGCGCCGTGGGCGTCTCCCAGGCAGCCTTCGAGGCCGCTATACGCTACTCCCAACAGAGGGAGACCTTCGGCAAGCCCATCTCCCAGCACCAGGCGATACAGCTTAAGCTGGCCGACATGGCGACCAAGATTCAGGCGGCCCGGCTGCTTGTCCGCGACGCCGCCGGCAAGAAGGACCTGGGCGAGCGGATAGACTTGGAGGCCGGCATGGCCAAGCTGTTCGCCACCGAAGTCTGCCAGGAAGTGGTGTTGGAGGCCCTGCGCATCCACGGCGGTTACGGCTACATCAAGGACTCTCCCGTGGAGCGATACTACCGGGACGCCCCTCTGATGATCATCGGCGAGGGCACCAACGAGATTATTCGCCTGGTTATCGCCCGGCAGCTGCTGCGCCGGCCCGAATACCAGGTCTAGCTAGCGCCCCTGCCACCGGGGCTTCCGCTTCTCCGCAAAGGCCCTGGGGCCTTCTTTTGCGTCTTCCGTCTCCAGCAGTTGGTCGTACATGTGGTAGGTCAGGGCCGAAATGTCCTGGGAAGACATGTTCAGGCCCCTGTAGGCCAGTTCTTTGAAGTATTGCACCGCCAGGGGGGCGTTCTCAGCTATCTTGTGGGCCATGGCCATGGCCTCGGGCATAACCTGGTCTGCAGGCACGACTTTATTCAAGAAGCCCATCTCGTATGCTCTTTGCGCGCTCACCGGCTCCGCGGTCAGCACCAGTTCCATCACAGCCGAAAGGGGCATCATCTTGGGCAGAATCGTCCCAAAGGGCGGCATCAAGCTCCACTTGGTCTCGGTGATGCCCAGCTTTGCGTCCTCCGAAGCTATCCTCAGGTCGCACATCTGGGCCAGGGACCAGCCACCGGCCAGGGCGAACCCATTGACCGCGGCTACTAGGGGCTTCCACGTCTGCCGCCACAGGTAGGGGCTGTCCGGCGACATGCTGGCCGAGGCCCTGGCCTGGATTCCCTGCGCGTTGTCCTCCGCCCGCTCCTTCAGGTCACGCCCGGAGCAGAAGGCCCTGCCGGCTCCGGTGATGACGGCGACAAACGCCTCGGCGTCCTGGTCGAACTGCTCTATGGCCTCGTTCAGCTCCCGCCGCAACTGCCGGTTGATCGAATTCAACGACTCCGGGCGGTTCAGCGTCATAACCACCACGTTGTCTTGCCTGTCGTAAAGGACTGTCTCGCTCATTCTCTATCCTTGCGCTTCTCTCATCGTTTCTAGGGTGCCGTCCGTTTCCACGCACGCCAACCTGCCCGTTACTAAGCATACTCCCCCAAATGCACCCCGCCGATGACGTGCAAGTGGCCGTGGCTTTGGCTCTGCAAGCCGTCCCGCCCAAAGTTGGACAGGACCCTGAAGCCGCTGGGAGCCAGCCACCAGCCCATGTCCACCGCCACCTCGCCAAGGCGGCCCATCAGGCCGCTGCTCCACATCTCGCTCTGCTCCATGTGCTCCTTGGGCATCACCAAGAGCATGAGCGGCACCCAGGTCAACTTGTTGACGATGACGATAATGTCGTTGTCCAGGTACCGCACCCTTGCAGGAGACCTGCCGGCGACTATCTCGCAGAAAACGCAGTAGCCGGGGGCGCTCAAATGCGTCCTCTGGCCGGGTCGATTGTGTCTGGGGGCATGGCTTCGTGACTATAATTGGGCACGCGTCGCACTGTCAACGCAGCCCGTCTCTGCCCGTGTCCGCCATCCATGCCGTATGTTATGATTGTTGCCGGAGTTAAACTTGTTCGGACTCGCCGTCTTGACCGTAAGCACCTCGGGGCACCAGGGCAACCGCGAAGACACCAGCGGACAGGCCATCAAGGATGCCCTTTGCTCCCAGGGATACGAAGTAGTCCGATACGAAATTGTCCCCGACGACCGCAAGACTATAGCCGCCCGTCTCTCCGAATGGGCCGACTCCGGCGACGTGGACCTGATAGTCTCCACCGGTGGCACCGGCCTGGGGCCCTACGACGTGACCCCCGAGGCGTGCCTGGACGTCTTCGACAAGCAGGTGCCGGGATTGGCCGAAACAATGCGGGCGGGCACTCTGAAGTTTACTCCCATGGCGATGCTGAGCAGATCGATGGCGGGGATTCGCGGCAACACGTTGATCATCGCCTTGCCGGGAAGCACCAAGGGCGTGCGGGAGTGCCTGGACGTGGTTAGCCCGGTGCTGGGCCATGCGTTGGAACTACTCAAGAGCGAGTCGGTAAGCGAGCACCCCCGCTGAGCCGATGCCCCGCGGAGGGATGCGGGGCCCTATGCAAAAGATGAGTGGAGCGTTGAACACATGAGTGATGGCAGCCAAGAAGACACCCCTGAAATCAAGGAAGTCTATTGGCCTAGGGTCAAGGAAATCCTGGACGGAATCATGCACAGGTGGGAGGAACGCTGGGGCAGGGAAGGCGCCCTGGGCGTTCACCGCTACTACTGGGACTCGCCTGAGCAGTTGGCCAACGACGTGCTGTCCGGCGTGCCGGCAATCGAGCCGGGCATCCCGGGCCGGGAGACCCAGTTCGTCCGCAGCCTGGCGCGGGCCGTGCGCAATTGGGGCCGTATGCCCATGCGCGGGCCGTTCCTGCCCCAATCGGAGATAGACGAGATAGCCGCCTGGATCGACAACGGCATGCCCAAAGGCCCGCCTGGAAGCGAAGACCAGCCGGCAGAGAACAGCCCCGCCAAAGCCAAGGAATAACCCCTGCCGCGGGCTTCTGCCTCAGCCTGCGCCTCATCCCGGTTGACATAAGAAACCGCCGTGGCCGGCATCGCGCCGGTTCCGGCGGTCATTTTTGCCCAAAAGCGGCGGCCATGGCAGCCGCCATGCCTGCTAGACCAGCGTCGGTTCCTTGGTCTTGGTGTATACCTGGATCCGGGCATTCTTGGTGTCCAGGATGCAAATGCGCCCTTGCCCGTCGATCTTTACCGAGGATGGGTGCGCCAGCCGCCGGTCGAAGTAGGGATTGTGGGCCATGGCCAAAGCCCGTTGGCGGATCATGTCCGGGTTGGACAGCAGCTTTTCCTTGCCTAACCGCGACAGTTCGTGGTCCCCGTACATGGCGGTGACAAAACGGCCGTCGGAAGTCAGCACCTGCACCCGGTTGTTCCCCCAGTCGGCCACGTATATGTCCCCGTCGTCGTCCACGCACACCGACGCGGGCCGCTGGAACTGGCCGACGTCGCTGCCGGACTGGCCAAAGGAGGCCTGCCACTCGCCGTCGGCGGTGAACTGCTGTACCCGGTCATTCTGCCAGTCGGCCACGAACACCTGGCCGTCCTTGTCCAGCCCAATGCCCCACGGCAGGTCCAGTTGGCCTGGATCGTCACCGTGGCTTCCGAACTTGGCGATGAATTCGCCATCTAGCGAAAACATCTGCACCCGGTGATTGCGGCTGTCGGTCAGAAAGAGGGTCCCGTCGTCCCTGATGGCCAGTCCCGCCGGGCGGTCGAGTTCTCCGTCGTCGCTGCCCGCTGTGCCCCAGTGACTGAGGAACCGGCCGTCCTCGTCGAAAATGCTGATCCTGTTCAGCCACTCGTCGGCCACGTAGACGTTGCCTTCCTGGTCCAGGGCAATGGCCGCCGGCCAGACGAACTGCCCGTCCCCCTCGCCGTATGACCCGAACTCCGAGACGTACTCCTCGTCCAGGGTCATCATGGTGACGTGGATGCCGTCAGTCCGCGACTCATACGCCCGGTTCAGGACGTAGGCCAGGTCCCCGTCGCCGATGGCCATGTCCACCGGCATGCGGAAGCCGGTGCCGGAGAACTCCTGCCGTCCTACCGAGCGGCTGTATTCGTAGGCCCGCTGGTTCAGTCCAAAAAAGTGGGTGCTCATGCCGGTTGCTCCCCACCCTGAGGTTTAGGTGTTTAGATGCTTAGAGGAACCTGACCCGCTCGAAGTTGCCGCCGACAATCGGCTCCGGCTCAAGGCCCAGCCAGTCTTCCAGGATCCCGGAGTACAAGCACCGGAAGTCCAGGTTGAACTTCAGGTTGCCTCCCTCCTCCTGCTCGGCGGGCTCCAGGGACGGGTACTGCCCGTAGATGCCGCCCTTGACTCCTTCACCCAGTGCAAACGCAATGCCTGCTGCACCGTGGTCGGTGCCGGACCCGTTGTCCATGATACGGCGGCCGAACTCGGTGAACATGAACAGCAGCACGTTGTCGCTCTCGTCGTGCTCCCGCAGATCAGTCATAAACGTGTCGACGGTGGCGGACACGTCCTTCCACAGCCCGGAGTGCGTCACCGCCTCGTTGGCGTGGGTGTCGAAGCCGTTGTACGGAGACGTGGTGAACAGCACCCTGGAGCCGAACCCGGCCAGGTGGGTCTGGGCGATGTTCTTCATGTACTGGCCCACCGCGCTCTTGGGATATTCCACCCCGGACTGGTACTTGCCGGGTGCCGTCGAAAGGATGTCTGCCCCCTTCAGGGCATCGGAGCCGGTGCTGCGAATGTAGTCTATGACCGGGCCCCTACCGATGGCCGGTGAGTACATGCGGCCGAAGACGTCCAGCGCCTGTGCTCGCTGGTCTTCCCCTTGGATCTTGGTCAACAGGCCGTAGGTCTCCAGGTCGCCCACCGAGGCCACCGGGACGCCGTCCTTGGCCAACGCCCGGGGCAGGCCCCTGCCGAAGTTGACCCCTGTCAGCACGTTCTCTCCCTGAGGGTCCAGGTCCTTGATGGCCCTGCCCAGCCATCCCTCGGTGCCTTGGGTGTCGGGCTCGCAGGTGTGCCAGATGTCCATAGACCGGAAGTGGGAGTAGCTGGCGTTGGGATAGCCCACGCCCAGGAAGATGGCCAGCTTGCCCTCGTCCCAGAACTTCTTTATCGGCCCCATCTCCGGGTGGAACCCCAACTCGTCGGTAATAGGCAGCACCTGCTCTTCGGCTATGGCCAGGGTGGGCCTGGAATCCCAGTAAAGCCCGTTGGTGCGGGGAATGACGGTGTTCAGCCCGTCGTTGCCTCCGGACAGGGAGAGCACCGCCAGGACCGGGTCTTTCTTGGTGGTAACCATGTAATTCCTCCGGTGAGGTGTTATCTCCGCCGATTAACCAAACTGGTATTCGGCGGTCGAGGCTATCATCTGGAACATTTCGCCGGCCCGGCGGGTGAACTCGGTATCCTGCCCGTCAACGTCGCGGCGCACTTCGCCGCCCCGTTGGGCGTGGGCCAGCAGTTGCTCGCGGGTCTCTTGGTGGACAGGCAGCGGGCCGACAATGTCGAGACAACCGTCCACCAGGGCCTCCGGCGACAGCGACGGCCCCAGGGCCTTGAGGCGGTCGATCATGGCCTGGACTCCCGGCAACTCGGTGTTGCCCAGCAGGTCCGAGGCGAAGTTGATGCGTTCCACTAAAGTTCCGCTGTCAATCCACTCCCGGCCGGTGTGCCACCCTTCCACCGTGGGCGGGTTCATCAGGTCCATACCCATGTACTTGGGCTCCAGTGAAATGTCGAACAGGCCCGGCTTGATTTCCCGGTGCTCCCCCGCCAGCCGCAGCGCGCCCACCACCATTTCGGCCGGGCTCTTGACTTTGGTGTACCTGACCGACTCGGACTTGAACGTTTCTGACGTGAACAACGCCCGTAGCATGGCGGTGATGTCGTACCCGGAATCGAAGTAGGCCCTTTCCAGGGCCTGCACCAGTTCCGGGTGCAGCGGCGAGGTCAGCCGCCATGAGGGCACCGGCGGCTCGTCGGCCACGAAGAAGTTACACATGTGCCTGGCAATGAACCTGGCGGTGGCGGGTTGCCGGCAGATGATGTCCAGGATGTCGTCCCCGTTCCAGCGGCCCGTCTCTCCCAGGAAGGTCTTCTCGCCGTCGTCGTGGTCCGCCGGGTCGAACCGGAACTCCCACCGGCTGCGGCCATAGGGGAAGGGAGGGTACGCCGGCGCAACGTTCCAGCCTGTAAAGGCCCTGGCGCAGGCCTTGACGTCGTCTTCCGTGTAGTTCATTTCATCGTCCATGCCCACGCCCATGGAGAACAACTCCAGCAACTCCCGGCCGTAGTTCTCGTTGACGGCAACCTTGTGGCTCTCGGTGTTGTCCAGATAGTAGAGCATGCCGGGATTAACCGACAGCCGGTAGAGCAGGTCCCGGAAATTTCCCATGCCGTGCTCCCGGAACATGGCGACCATGACTGCCATTTCCAGGCCGTGGTCAATCTTGCTGTGACCGGCGCAGAAGATTGTGTGCCAGAAGAGGGAGACCTTTTCCCGTAGCTGGCGGGGGCTGTTAATCATCCGGTAGACCCAGTCGTGGACGCTGGACTCAATGGCGTTGGGCAAGTAAAAGCCTGGGTGCAGCCGGTAGAGCAGGAATTCGTCGATGTCCGGCTGGTTGAGGGGGTGCAGTAACTGGTCCAGGGTGGCGTCGTAGCCCTGCGCCGCCTTGGCCTCCAGTTCGTCGCGGTCGGCGCCGAAGCCGGCCCGGCGCAACAGGTGGGCCATCAGGGGAACGTCGTGGTCGGCCATATGCTCCTCCCCTGTTATTCTTCAAGGGTGGGCGGCCCCGCTCTCGCCGAGCCTGCGCTCGAGGGACCGTTGCCGGAGTCTGGCTCTTGCCTGTCTTCGGGCGGGGGTTTGCGCGGCTACGGCAGGCCGTTGCCAACAACCAGGTTGACAACGTAAAGATATTATACCCCCTATCACGTGTCAACCACGCCTGAAGGCTCTTGCAAGTGAGCTTCAAGCCACGGCCACGCGCGTCCCTTGACACCGTCATTTGCCCTTTGCTAGGATGCACAGCATCGGCTTACGATGTATCAATCGGGACGCTGCACCATACGCAGCGACCCAACCCGTTTCACCCCTGACGATGAGGCCATAGAGCAGGATATGTCTCAGCAACCCGTCGCCAAGCCGCAATCAGGGCCGGAGCCTCCGGCGATGTTTGCCCGATACAAGAATCGGGTGGAAGACGAGTTGGCCCGTTCGGCGTTGGGTTCGGACAGCGTCGGCGTCTACATCTTGCTCAGGTATCACATGGGTTGGGTCGACCGGTATGGCAACCGGGCCGGCTCTCCAATCTCCCAGGGCAAAGCCTTGAGGCCGACTCTTTGCCTCTTCGCCTGTGAGGCCCTGTCCCAAGACTATACCCGGGCCTTGGCCGCCGCCGCCGCCCTGGAGCTCATTCACAACTTCTCACTGATTCACGATGACATCCAAGACCAGGACCAGGAGCGACGGCATCAGCCCACCGCCTGGCGGCTCTGGGGAGTCCCCAAGGCCCTGGTGGCCGGCAACGCCATGCAGTGCGCCGGCGACCTGGCCCTGCTCAGCACGGACTTCCGGGACCCGTCCTCGGAAATCCCCGTCAGGGTGTCGCAACTTTTGACCGATAACTACTTGGACATGATAGAAGGCCAGTGTCTGGACCTGTCCTTCGAGTCCAGGACGGAAATTACCACAGAAGAATACCTCGACATGATAGCCCGCAAGACCGGCGCCCTGATCCGCAGCGGCCTGGAAATCGGCGCCTTGGCAGCGACCAACAACCCGGCCTCCGTCGACTCCTTCTCCCGATTCGGCGATTGCCTGGGCCGGGCTTTCCAAATTCGCGACGACTTCCTGGGCATCTGGGGCGACGAGTCTGCCACCGGCAAGGCCACCGGCAACGACATCCGCCGGCGCAAGAAGTCGTTCCCCGTCGTCTTTGCCCTGAACCACGCCAGCCCCAAGTCCAGAAGCGACCTGTCGGAAATCTATAGCAGGCCTGACTTGGACGAGGACGACGTGGCAAGGGTCATGTCTATCTTGGACGAGTCTGGCGCCCGGGAGCAGTCCCAAAACATTATCGACGACAATGCCGCCTACGCCTTGAGCGCCTTGGACCAGGTGTCCCTCCCTTCATGGGCGCGAGACGAGGCCGAGGGACTGGTGGACTACCTGGCGCGGAGGGAGTCCTGACGCCGGCCATGGGGAACTGGATGCTGGGCCTCTCAAGAAAATTTGATTTTGGAGTGGATTAGATGAAACGTGCTACACGGCCGTTGGAGATGACTATCAGATTGGCGTGGTACGTGCTGAAGAACCGTCTGAGGGGGCGCAAACGCTATCCCCTTGTCACCATGCTCGAACCCCTGGAAATGTGCAACCTGGCCTGCGTCGGCTGCGGCCGAATCCGGGAGTACAAGCCCGTCATCGACAAGATGATGCCGGTGGATGAAGCCATAAGCGCCGTCAAGGCGTCCGGCGCTCCCATCGTGTCCGTTGCCGGGGGCGAGCCGACGATTCATCCCAAGATAGATGAAATCATCAACGGCCTCGTGTCCGAAAAATATTTCGTCTACTGCTGCACCAACGGTCTGCTCCTTGAACGGGTCATGGCCAAGGTGCCGCCCTCCAAGTACTTGTGCTGGGTCGTCCACGTCGACGGCATGGAGGAGAAGCACGACGAGTCCGTCGCCCGGGCCGGCGTTTTCAAGAAGGCCGTCAACGGCATCCAACTAGCCTTGGACAATGGCTACCGCGTCTGCACCAACACCACCGTGTTCCGGAACAGCGACGTGGAAGACCTGTGGGAGATGTTCCGCCTGGTCGGCGACATCGGCGTCGAGGGATCCATGATTTCCCCCGGCTACGAATTCGAGGACGCTCCAGACCAGGAGCTTTTCCTCAGCCGGCAGGAGTCGCACAACATATTCAAGAAGCTTCTCGACCCCGTCAAGACCGGCGGCATGCGGTTCTACAACAACCCCTTGTACCTCAACTTCCTCCAGGGCAAGCGAGAGTACCAGTGCACCGCCTGGTCCAACCCCACCTACACCATCATGGGCTGGCGCAAGCCCTGCTATCCCCTGGCTGACGAACACGTTCAAGACGTCAACGAGCTTTATGACGCCAAGCTGTGGGACCGCTACGGCGTGGGCAAAGACCGCCGCTGCGCCAATTGCATGATGCACTGCGGCTTCGAGTCGGCAACCATATTCCAGGCCGTTTCCGCCCCCAAGGACTGGGCCACCCTGATAAAGTCAGGGGCCGCCCAAAAGGGAGGGATTTCGGTTGGATAGGCGGCTAAGAACGATATGCTGACCATCGTTGCCAGCATGGAACGTGAACTGGCCGGACTCCGCAGCCGGATGCGCGAGGGCATGCCCCGAGTTGCCGCCGGCAATCTCCGCCGCGGGTTGTGGGCCTCAGTTCCTGCAATGCGCGTGCTGTGCATGGGTCCAGGCGCTGGTCCAGCCCTCACCTCTCTGCTGGAGCGCCGGGATGGTAACGGCGCGACACCGTCAGGCCTGCTGATGCTGGGAGTCGCCGGCGCCGTCCAGCCCGGCCTGCAGACGGGAGACCTGGTGCTTTCCTCCCGTTACTACCGGCAAGATTGTGACGCCCAACCGGACTTCCTGGAGCCTGATCCTAGCCTGTGGCAGTGGGCTTTGGCCGCGGCTGACAATTCAGACCTGCCAGTCGTTTACGCCGACTCCCTAACCGTCAGCGGCTTGGTGACAACCGTCGCCGCCAAACAGGATATTCATTGTCGCTATCCCGCGGCCGTAGTCAATATGGAAGACTATTGGGTTGCTCAGGCTGCCCAAGAGGCCGGAATGCCGTTTATTTCCGTCAGGGCGGTGTTGGATACGGCCCAACAGCCGCTGCCCGGATACCTGTGCCGCATGGCCGCATCCCCGCGTTCCGCTATTACGGGCGCAGTTGCCGTGCCTTGGCGGCTGCCTGCCCTCTTTGCCCTCTGGCGGCGGTTCGGCATCGCCCAGCGCGCCTTGATCGACTTCGCCATCAACTTCCTTGCCCAGGCTTCCCGGGACGTTCCAGTCCCCGCCGGGGCCAACGCGGCCGAGCATCGGAGCGTCGCGGTATGAAGGTCCTGGTCACAGGGGCAACAGGGTTCGTCGGGGGCAACCTGGCCCGGCTGCTATGGCGTCAAGGCCACGAAGTCAGGGCACTGGTGAGGCCGGGGAGCAATCTCTTGACCATCGAAGACACCGGCGTCGAGCCGGTGATGGGTGACATCCAAGAGCGGGAGTCGGTTGATTCCGCCGTCCAGGGATGCGAGGCCGTCTTCCACTGCGCCGCATCCTACACCTTCTGGTCCCGCGACCCTCGGCAGGTATACCGCACCAACGTCGATGGCACCGCCAACGTCCTGGCCGCCGTTTCCCAGGCCGGCGTATCTCGGGTCGTCTACACCAGCACCGTGTCCACCGTGGGCCTGTCCAACGGCCACTTGGCCGACGAGGACACGCCCCTTGACCCCGCGCATCTGGCGGGACACTACAAGAAGTCCAAGTGTCAGGCCGAGAACGTCGCCCTGAAGATGGCCTCGGAAGGCTTGCCCGTCGTCGTGGTCAATCCCACGGCCCCCGTCGGCCCATGGGACGTTAAACCGACTCCCACCGGCAGAATCGTGCTGGACTTCCTGCTGGGACGCATCCCGGCTTACCTGGACACCGGCATGAACCTGGTCGACGTCGAGGACGTAGCCCTGGGGCACGTAGCCGCCATGGAGCGCGGCCAACCGGGGCAGCGCTATCTGCTGGGCAACCGCAACGTTACCCTGAAAGAGGTCTTCTCGATGCTCCAGCAGGCCGCCGGCATTCCTGCCCCCCGCTGGCGGGCTCCCTATTGGCTGACCGTTGGCGCCGGCTACCTGGATCAATGGCTGGAGGGCGGTCTGCTGCGCCGGGAGCCTCGCATCCCCTTGGAAGGCGTAAAGGTTTCCCGCACTCCCATGTATGTAGATTGCGGCAAGGCAGTAGCTGAACTGGACTTCCCCCAGAGCCCGGTGGAGGCGGCCCTGCAGAAATCCATTGACTGGTTCGAGGCCCACGGTTACACGCGCAAGACAGCCTTGGAAAACCCTCGCACACTGACGAGTCAGGAGCATGTCGGTGGTGGTTAGTCGGCGGAACATAACGAAAGAGAAAGTCGGTCAGGACGCCCTGGCCCGCGCTCTCCGCATCGGTCAGGACTATTTCCGGCGCAGTCAGCACCGAGAAGGTTACTGGTGCGGTCAGCTCGAGTCCAACACCACCATGGAAGCCGAGTACCTGATGCTCGCCCACTTCCTGGGCCGCGTCGACCCGGAACGCTGGCGCAAACTGGCCAACTATATCCTCAGCAAGCAGCGGGACGACGGCTCCTGGGGCCAGTATTTCGACTCTCCGGGCGACCTTAGCACCTCGATTGAGAGCTATTTCGCCCTGAAGCTGGCCGGCTATTCGGCCGATTCCGAGCCGCTGCGCAAGGCCCGGCAGTTTATCCTCTCCCGGGGCGGGGTGCCCCAGGTTAGGGTCTTCACCAAAATCTGGTTGGCCCTTTTCGGTCAATGGGACTGGAGGGGCACTCCCAACATGCCGCCGGAACTGATATTCCTGCCCTCTTGGGCGCCCTTCAACCTCTACCGGTTCGCCAGTTGGGCCAGGGCTACAGTGGCCCCCATGCTCATCATCCTAACCCGCCATCCAACCTGTCCGGTGCCTGAGTCTGCCAACATCGACGAGCTATATCCGGAGCCGCGCAACCGCGCCGACTACTCCCTGCCCAAGCCCGGCGGAGGCTGGGGCTGGGGCCGGTTGCTATATCATCTGGACCGTTTCGTAGGCCTTTACAAGCGCTTGCCCCTGCATCCCTTCCGGCAGCGCGCCGAGCGCAAGGTAGCCCAGTGGATATTGGACCATCAGGAGGCCGACGGGTGCTGGGGGGGCATCCAGCCTCCGTGGGTATACTCCCTTATTGCCCTTCACTACCTGGGCGGGGCCGAAAACGACGCTGCCGTGGAGAAGGGGTTTGCCGGCTTTGAAGGATTTGTGATAGAGGACGACGACACCTGCACCGTTCAAGCCTGCATGTCTCCGGTGTGGGACACCTGCCTGGCCCAGTTGGCCCTGTTGGATTCCGGGGTTGCCGAGGACGATCCCATGATTCAGCAGTCCACCACCTGGCTGCTTGACCAGCAAATCCTGGCCAGCGGTGACTGGCAAGTCCAAGTCAAGGACACCCAGCCCGGAGGCTGGGCGTTCGAGTTTCACAACAACCAGTACCCCGATATCGACGACTCGGCAGAGGTGATAATGGCCCTGGCGGGGGCCCGCCTACAGTCCGACGATGAGGCTCGCCGCCAGCCCGCCATCGACCGGGGCGTTGCCTGGCTGGAGGCCCTCCAGTCAAACAACGGTGGCTGGGGCTCTTTCGACAAGAACAACAACTCCTACTACCTCACTAAGCTGCCTTTCTCCGATTTCGGCGAGACCCTCGATCCGCCCAGCGTGGACGTCACGGCCCACATATTGGAAATGTACGGCAAGCTGGGCTATCCACGCGACCATCAGGCGGTCAGCCGGGCCTATGAATTCGTCCGGAGGGAGCAGGAAGAAGACGGCTCCTGGTTTGGCCGCTGGGGCGTCAACTACGTCTACGGCACCGGCGCGGTGCTGCCGGCCCTGGCTGCCGTGGGCGAAGACATGGACCAGCCCTACGTTCGCCGGGCCGTCGAGTGGCTGGCGTCCCATCAGAACCCTGACGGCGGTTGGGGGGAAAGTTGTGGCTCCTACGTCGAACCCGAACTCCACGGCGTCGGCCCCAGCACCGCTTCCCAGACCGCCTGGGCGCTGCTGGCTTTGATTGCGGCCAACCAGGGAGACAGTCCGGCGGTGAAAAAGGGCGCTGCCTACTTGATCGAACACCAGAAAGACGACGGCGGCTGGGAAGAGCCTTATTTCACCGGCACCGGCTTTCCAGGCTACGGCGTCGGGGAACGGCTGCAGCAACTGCCCAAGCCTGGCGAAAAGGGCTACCAGGGCTTGGACCTGCCCGTGGCCTTTATGATTAACTACCGCTTGTACCGGTATTATTGGCCGCTTATGGCCTTGGGCAGGTATGCCAGCATATCCAGCCGCGCCAAAACGATTTCCCGTGGGCATCACGTCAACGGCTCTGTGCTCCAGCCTCCCAATGGCCGTGCACTGCAGGGCGGCGCTGGAAGCAACGGCAAGGCCCTGTCTCTCCCCAAGACTGTTGACAAGCGGATATAGTCGCTCCTCTGGCATTTGTATACCGCACAATGGAGCATTGCCGTGACTGCGTTGGAGGCGGCCTACCAGGAATGCCGCTCTATTACCCGGCGGGAAGCCAAGAACTTCTACTACGCCTTCCTCACCCTTCCGGCCACTCGCCGCAGGGCAATCTACGTGGCCTACGCTTTCTGCCGTCATTGCGACGACTCAGTGGACACGGTGGCTTCCCCAGAGGATAAGCTGGCAGCTCTGCAGCAATTGCGCCGAAAACTCGGCGACGCCTACAACGGCCGGGCCGACGGGCCGGTCTTCCTTGCCCTGGCCGACGTAGCCTTGCGCTACGACATCCCGCAGGAATATTTCGATGAAGTCATCTCAGGCGTTGAAAGCGACTTGGTGAAGGACCGATATGCCGATTTCGACGAGTTGCGCCGCTACTGCTACCAAGTCGCTTCTGTAGTCGGGCTTATCTGTCTGCAGATTTTCGGCTATAAGGACCAGGCCGCCAAACCGCTGGCCGTAGACCTGGGACTGGCCATGCAGCTGACCAACATCCTGAGGGACGTGCGAGAAGACCTGGACTTTGGCCGGGTCTATCTCCCCCAGGATGAACTCGCCAGGTTCGGCTACTCCGAATCCGAACTGCGTTCCGGAGTAGTCAACGACGCTTTCATCCAACTCATGCAATTCCAGGTTCGGCGCGCCAAAGAACACTTCCAGAGCGGCTTCCGGCTGCTGCCCTATCTCTCACGGAGCTCCCGCGCCTGCCCGGCTGTCTTGGGCCAACTTTACCGCAATATATTGCAGGGCATAGAAGACGCCGACTACGATGTCTTGCATCACCGGGTGTCTCTCAGTGCCGGGCGGAAGCTGCGGGTCACCGCCCAGACCTGGTTGGCCTCGGTCTTGCCCTTGGCCCCCCTGCCCCGCGGTTAGCGTAGTCCCGGCCCTTTGGTTGGCTGTTTTTCTGGGCTTGGCAACTGCGGGTGGTCTGTTAACCAGGTCAGGCCCCTGTCCCTCCCATTGACGGCCATCGGCGGGTCTACCTTACAATTTACCGGACAAAGCCGGTCGTACTGTGCGACCCTGAACTGGGCGGCGGGTCGGCAGTGCTGGACCTGATTGTGAAGCTAATGTTGCAATCCCGTGGGCATCAGCAACGCGCCAGCGGCCTCACAGGTAGAGGCCGCCGTTAGTCATGCAGAAGACCGACAGGGTGGTAGCTGTTACCGGTGCGGCGGGATACATTGGCCGCCGTCTGCTTCTGGAGTTGGAGGAGAACGGAGACCGGCAGCAACTGGTTGCCCTCGACACCAGGCCCCTGGCCTTTCCGATTCACAACGTGTCCGCCTACCGCCGGGACGTAACCGAACCTATTGGCGACATCCTTGAAGGCCGCCGCGTCACCACGGTCGTTCACCTGGCCTTCGATGCCAGGCGGGGTCGGAACCAACTTGAGGTCGCCGCCATAAGGCAAAACAACCTGGACGCTCTCAAGTCGGTGTTAGACGGCTGTGCTAGGGCCCAGGTGGGCCATTTTATCTTCCTGAGTTCTCACACGGCATACGGAGCTCACGGCGACAACCCCGTCCCCTTGCGCGACGATGCCCCGCTACGTGCCTCACCTGACTTCCCCTACGGCTACGACAAGCTCCTATCGGAAGACTTGGTCCAAGAATTCGCCGCCCAACACCAGGGCATCACAACGACCATTCTACGCCCCTGCGTCGTGTTGGGTCCCAATAGCCATAACTCCATTGTCAATGGGCTGTTTCGTCCGCTGCTGTTGGGGGTGTCGAGCAGCAACCCGCCCCTGCAGTTCCTCTACGAGGACGACCTCGCCAGGGTATTGGCCATGATCATCGCCCAAGAGATACCCGGTACGTTCAACGTAGCCGGTGAGGGTGTGGTGTTCTACCGGGAGCTTGCGGGCGTCATCAAGAGCAAACTGGTCAATCTGCCCGCTTTCCTTGCTTATCCGGCGGTCCAGTTGGCTTGGAGGATGGGCGTCCAGCGAGAGGCCACCGCTGCCGGGTTGGACCTGGTGCGCTATCCGATAGTGCTGGACACCAGCAAGCTGCGCCGGGCCACCGGCTATCGCTTCCGGCACACCTCGATGGAAACCCTGACGGCCTTCGCCAACTCCCGGTTGCTGCACGACGACCAGGATGGCGCAAGGGCTGTCGTCTAGCGCCGCAACTCCTTGTTGTGGGGACTCGGCGCGCCGCTCAGTTGGGCTGCGCCAGCGCAGCGTGGGCGGCGGCCAATCGGGCCACGGGCACCCGGAAGGGCGAGCAGCTTACGTAGTCCAGACCCGTCAGGTGACAAAACGCCACGCTGGCCGGGTCCCCTCCATGCTCTCCGCAGATGCCGATTTCCAGGTCCGGCCTGGTCTCCCGGCCGGCCTTGACCCCCATCGTTACCAGCGATCCAACCCCGTCGGCGTCGATGGTTACAAACGGGTCGGCCGACAACACCTCTTCCGTAACGTAGAACCTGAGGAACTTGGACTCCGCGTCGTCCCGGCTGAATCCGTAGGTCATTTGCGTCAGGTCGTTGGTCCCGAAGCTGAAGAAGTCTGAGACCTGGGCAATCTTGCCAGCGGTCAGCGCTCCCCGGGGAGTCTCGATCATCGTCCCGAATTTGTAGTCTACGTTGACGCCCAGGCGTTCTTGCACCCAGGACGCGACGGCTGTCAGGCTTTCCCTCAACCGCCGCATTTCCTCCGCGTCCACGGTCAGCGGAATCATGATTTCGGGCCGGACCTCCACGCCGTCCTGCTTGAGCTTGGCGCTGGCCGTGATTATGGCCTCGACCTGCATCTGGTAGATCGCGGGGAAGCTGAGACCCAACCGGCATCCCCGGTGTCCCAGCATAGGGTTGGCCTCTCTTAGAGAGTTCACCAATTGGGAAAACTTTTCTTTTTCTTTGAGTTCCGATGGTGAAGCCCCATCGGCCCTGAGCTCCGCCAACTCTACCAGCAGGTCCTCATACGGCGGCAGGAACTCGTGCAACGGCGCATCCAGCAGCCTGATGATCACCGGGCGCGGCCCCATGACCCGCAGGATCTCGGTAAAGTCGTCCGTCTGTAGCTGCAGCACCTCTGCCAGTGCGGTGAAGAACTCTTTCACCTGCTCCGGCAGCCCCGGCGCGCCAAGGGGGTTGGACGCCAAGTCCGGGTGCTCCCGCCGCCACTGCTCTGCGGCCTCTGCGTTGAGCAGCACCCGCCGCACCGCCGGCAGCCGTTGCTGGCCCAGGAACATGTGCTCGGTGCGGCAAAGGCCGATTCCTTCTGCCCCCAAGGCAATGGCTTGGGCGGCATCTTTTGGCGTATCGGCATTTGCCCACACCCCCAGCCGCCTGACCCCGTCGGCCCAACTCAGCAACTCGTTGGCCTCTACTAGGTTCTCCAAGTTGGGCTTGGCAGTTTCCAACGCTCCGAGGAACACCTTGCCGCTGGCCCCGTCGATGCTGATGTCCTCACCCTCGTTGACCGTCAGTCCGTCGGCCGTCAGCGTCAGCCGTTCCAGGTCCACCTGCAGACCCTCGCATCCCACTATGCACGGCTTGCCCAGGCCGCGGGTCACCACCGCCGCGTGGCTGGTCACTCCCCCGCGGCTGGTTACCACCCCGGCGGATGCGGCAATACCGTGAATATCTTCCGGCTTGGTCTCCGGCCGCACCAGGATGACGTCCATTCCCTGTCCCGCAGCGGCTGCTGCTCTGTCGGCGTCCAGATACGCCTTCCCGGTGGCCGCTCCCGGCGACGCGCCGGACCCTTGGGCCATCAGCGACGCCTGCACGGTTTCTGATTCGATGTCCGTCTTGAACACCGGCACCAGTAACTGGCCCACGTCCTCGGGGTCCACCCGCAGCAGGGCCTCTTCTCGGCTTATCGATCCTTCCTTGACCATGTCTACCGCCGCCTTCACCGCGGCCCCTGCAGTGCGCTTGGCGCTCCGGGTCTGCAAGATGAACAGCCGCCCATCCTCGATGGTGAACTCCACGTCCTGCATGTCCCGGTAATGGGCTTCCAGGCCCGCAGCCAGGCCCATCAATTGTTGCGAAGCGTCAGGCAGCACCTCGGCCAGTTCGGCTATGGGCTGGGGAGTCCTCACCCCGGCCACCACGTCCTCGCCCTGGGCGTTGGACAGGAATTCGCCGTATACCTTCCGCCGGCCGTCTACCGGATTCCTGGTGAACAGCACCCCGGTGCCGCTGGTGGGCCCCAGGTTGCCGAAGACCATGGTCATCACCGTAACCGCAGTCCCCATGTCGTGGTCTATGCCCTCGTGGTTGCGGTAGAACACGGCCCTGGGGGTGTTCCAACTCTTGAACACCGCCTCTATGGCGGCCATGAGTTGCTCCCACGGGTCTGCAGGCGCCTGCGCACCAGTGGCATTACGGGTGGCGTCTTTGAAGTCCTGCACCACCGCCTTCAACTGCTCCGTGCTCAGTTCGTGGTCCTGGGTCACTCCCGCCCGTTCTTTGTGAGTGGTCAAGACCTCCTCGAAAATCCCCGCATCGGCCCCCAGCACCACCTCGGAGTAAATCTGCAAGAACCGCCGGTAAGCGTCGTAGGCCGGCCGGGGGTCGCCCATCATCTCCGCCAGCCCCACAACAATTTCGTCGTTCAGCCCCAGGTTCAGGATTGTGTCCATCATCCCAGGCATTGACACCTTGGCGCCGGAACGCACTGAGAGTAACAAGGGCCGCTCCGTGGAGCCGAACTTGCGGCCGATTATCTGCTCCAAGGCCCTCATGTTCTCCCTGACGCTGTCTTCCAGTCCCTCCGGGCACTGGTGACCCAGGCTGAAATACTCCCGGCTGGCCTCTGTGGAAATGACAAATCCCGGGGGTATCGGCAGCCCCAGGCGGACCATCTCGCACAGGTTGCTGCCTTTGCCTCCCAGGATTTCGACCATCGACGCATCGCCTTCGTCGAACCGGTAGACTAGCTTTTTCGCCCGGGAAACTTGGCTCGTCACAGACTGGAACCTCCCTTGCTCAGTGGGCGACAACGGTAAACCGGCGCCCTGGTCCCTCTCCACCTCCTCACCGCTACAGGATAAAACTCCTCGATTGGTCGAATTGCTTCGCTTCCCCCCCGCTGGCCTGAACACCAGGGAGGGCGATGCCGAGGTTATATCTCTCTGAACTGGGGCGCCGGGTCCTCCAGGTCGAAGGCATTTAGCCACAAGTCGTCCAGTCGGCCCTGCTCGTCCTGGGTCAGGTCCGGGGCCTCGCTGGCTTCGGTGTACTCCCGCAGTTCGTCCAGGTTGGTGAAGTTGGGCAGCACCGACACAATGGACGGCTGGGCCAGGCAGAACTTGATGGCCGCCTGGCTCATGGTGCGGCCCGCGTCGTCTCCCGCCAAAAATTTCACCTTTGCCGCCCTGGCCAGCGCCTGTTCCATCCACTCCGCCTTGCGGCTGGCCCGGTGGTCGCTGGGGTCGAACTCCGGCGGCTCGGTAAACCGGCCGGTGAGCACCTCGGACGCGTGGGGTACCCTGGAAATCAGGCCTACGTCTTCCTCCGCTGCTATTGGGAAAAAGTCCCTGGCAGGGTCCTGCTCCAAGATGCTGTAGATGATTTGCAGGCTGTCCACCTGCCGCTCCCGCATTGCAGCCTCGCCCTCTTCGAACCAGCCGATGTCCGGGCCCAGGGCGGCCCCGTAGTAGCGAATCTTGCCCTCGGACTGCAATCGCTCCAGCGTCTCGAACAAGTCGTCTCGTTCCAGGGCCCCCAGCCTTGGGTTGTGAATCTGGTAAAGGTCTATATAGTCGGTATCCAACCGCTGCAGGCTCTGCTCGCAGGCAAACGTCACGAACTCCCGGTTGAACTTTTGCGGCCGCTCCCGGTGGCCTATGCGGGGCGTTTTATCGTAGAAGTCATAGCCGAACTTGGTGGCGATGGTAATTTCGTTGCGGTGTGGGCCCAGCACCTGGGCTAACAACTCCTCCCCGTATCCCTCGCCGTAGGTGTCGGCGGTGTCGAAGAAGGTCACGCCCAGGTCCAGCGCGTTCTCCAGCAGCGACGACCGCTCCTCCGGCCTCCTGCGGCCCCACCAGTTGGTCGCGACGGTCCAGACCCCGAATCCTACTTCGGGCAAGACCAACTCCGTCCTGGGCAACTCCCTGTACTTCATCCGGATGGCGTCCTTTCTAACGGACCCGCTGAGAATAAAATGGCCCCAGTCTTCTGGGGCCCACGTCCTGGGACTGGCTGCTACGCCGCGACCACCACTCCCAAGGCTCCCTTTATATCGTCCGCCCGCTGCTGGAACTCCTCGTCGCCAAGCACGGGCTCCACGCGCCCCAACGACACCGGCTCAGACAGTTCTACCCACGAAGTGCAACCCTTGTACTCGGGCAAAAACGGCACCGTCACCGGCTGCTCCAGCCGATACACTCTGATTAACATAATCGACAAAGGAAACCTGGGCTTCCACCGCAGGCGCGACTGGGCGTAGTCGTCGGTCCAGATGTGATGCGGCGACAGGGACTCCACCAGTTCTTGTTCCAGGACCTCTATCGTCTCCGACGCCTGGGCCCAGTAGGAGAAGGTGATGCTGCCCTCGTCGTGCGGCTCCCGCAGCAAGACTTGAAGGGCGGATTTATGAGGCTCCTTCAACAGGTCTTCCCGTTGGTGTTCGAAGGTCGGGTACAGCAAAAACTCGGGATGGGCCACCCGGAAGTGCTTGCCGGACTCGCTGATGCCCCCCTTGCGCAGCAACAGCACCTGGCTGCCGCTACCGAGGGCATCGACGGTTACGGCCCACTCCTTGAGGGCTATGTGGCACGCTTCCGGTATCATTGCTCCAATTCCATTAACCCAGGCAACGAATTCACCCGGCTAATATTAACATCTGCCGGTTGGCGCCTCAATCCCTGATACCTGTAGCTTGAGCAGTGCAGGTTGGCAGCCCGTTCGTTCCGGGCGTGTCGAGGGAAACGAACGGGTGGTATGGTGAGTCTTTCACGAATGTTCCGTTCTCTTGGGCGTATCATTCAATCATTCATTGGCTTCCAAGATATGTACCAACGACAACGACAGCAACGATTGCAAGCAAAATTGCTACCGCGAGCCAGCGGTAAGCCGCATTTCTCCTTCTTTCCTGTCGTGGTTTCTTGGCGGATTGGTGCCGTCCGCTACTTAGCCGGGACTCAGGGAAAGGCTTAATCGTACGGTAGGTCTCAAGGAAAGGCTCAATCACACTGCGTGTTGCGTTCTCAATGTCCGCCCTTCGTCTGAGATAACCGGCGCGCGTACAGTCAACACAGGTGCAAGCCGACGGGTGAAAGTTGGCATACGTCTCATCTTCGCGCTTGGGCATAGCTGGAACCCCTTTATCATTTATTCGCGAGCTTGTTCATTGATTTCCTTTGCTTCAGGTCGTCGGCCTATTCCCCAAGGGGTTTCGTTTGCTTTTTGGGCTTGGTCCATGCCCCGTCTTGGGATGAAGTTACTAAAATCATTTCCAAACGAAACCGTCACGAATGTCTCAGACCTCGGGGTGAACGGCAAGCAATGATGCGCTCTGTCGACAATCGGAGATGGTTGGCAGATGTCCCCAAGCCCTGATTGCTCTCAAACCCCAGGCAACCCCAGCAACCCGGTCAAATTGCGCGTAGTAGCCTCGGCGACTTCTTCCAGGCTCAGTCCCTTGATCTCCGCCAGCCGTTGCGCCACGTCCTGGGTGTGCCGTGGCTCCGTCCAGTTGCTCCGGTACTTCTTGAAAGGCTGTGGCGCGGCGTCGGTTTCCAAGACTATGTGCTCCAGGGGGATGACCTTGGCAACCTCCTGCAGTTCGGGCAGCCGGAGCAGTGGCCTAGCCAGCGATATGAAGAAGCCCTGCTCGATGGCCTGCCGCGCCGTGGGCTCGTCTCCCTGGAAGTAGTGCATCACCCCGCCCACTTCCTCCGCTCCCTCCTCCCGCAGGGTCTGGAACACTTCCGGGTGGGACTCGCGAGAGTGAAAAATAATGGGCAGCTTCAACTGCTTGGCTAGGCGGATCTGTTCCCGGAACGCCTGGTACTGGATTTCATGGTCTGGTGAGGTGGGCAAGAAGTCCAGTCCAATCTCGCTGATGCACACCACCGTGGGATTATCCCTGGCCAGCCCTTCCAGCAGGGCATACACGGCGTCGTCCACGGGTTCGAACGCCGCCATGGGATGAATCCCCACGCCCGCGTATAGGGCATCGTACTGCCGGGCCATACCAACGCAGTCCTCGCTGGACTCAACCGTCGTGCCGGCGCACACCACCATGCCCACGCCCGCCTCTCCGGCCCGCTCCAGTATCTCCGGAATCTCCGCCGCGGGGTACTTGTCCAGGTGAGTGTGGCAGTCGCCCAACAGATATTCAGCCGCCATAGCGTCCCTCCAGATTTGCTGATGTTATACTACCCCGGTTTTGCCCGGTCAACTTGGGCCGCGCCTACGAATATCGTTGACAGCCCTATGGCTCGGTGCTACCATCATTGTTGACCAATTGAGTAGACAATTATAGCCGGGCCCGTAGGCCCGCCGGCGGTCTAACCAAGGAGGCATAAATGGTCGCACCCAGGGTCATCTCCAGGACGGGCACCACGTCCGATGACCTCAACACCGACTACAAGTGGGGCTTCACCATCGACATCGACGCCGATGTCGCTCCCAAGGGCTTGAACGAAGACATCGTCCGCCTGATTTCCTACAAGAAGAACGAGCCCGACTGGATGTTGGAGTGGCGCCTCAAGGCCTACCGCCACTGGGTCAAGCGCAACAACGAAGCGCCCAAGTGGGCCATGATTCAGCACCCGCCCATCGACTTTCAGGACATCATCTACTACGCCGCGCCCTCTTCCCAGCAGGATGGCCCCAAGAGCCTTGACGAGGTGGACCCCGAGCTGCTGCAGGCCTTCGACAAGCTGGGCATACCCCTGGCCGAGCGGGAAAAGCTGGCCGGCGTGGCCGTCGACGCCGTGCTGGACAGCGTTTCCGTCGCCACCACCTACCAGGACATGCTGGAAAAGGCGGGCATCATCTTCTGCTCCATCAGCGAGGCCGTCCAGAACCACCCCGAACTGGTCAAGAAATACCTGGGCTCCGTGGTCCCCTACGCCGACAACTTCTACGCCGGACTCAACTCCGCCGTCTTCAGCGACGGCTCCTTCGCCTACATCCCCCCCGGGGTGCGCTGTCCCATCGAGTTGATGACCTACTTCCGCATCAACCAGGCCGACTCCGGTCAGTTCGAACGCACCTTGATCGTCGCCGACAAGGGCAGCTACGTCAGCTACCTGGAAGGCTGCACCGCGCCCGCCCGCAAGACCCACCAGCTCCATGCAGCTGTTGTAGAGTTGGTGGCCCTCGACGACGCCGAAATCAAGTACTCCACCCTCCAGAACTGGTTCCCCGGCGACAAGGAAGGCAAGGGCGGCGTATACAACTTCGTCACCAAGCGGGGCAAAGCCCAGGGCCGCAACTCCAAGATTTCATGGACCCAGGTCGAGACCGGCTCCGCCATCACCTGGAAATACCCCAGCGTGATCCTCAAAGGCGACAATTCAGTGGGCGAGTTCTATTCCGTGGCCCTGGTCAACAACTTCCAGCAGGCCGACACCGGCACCAAGATGATTCACCAGGGCAAGAACACCCGCAGCACCATCATCGCCAAGGGCATATCCGCCGGCCAGGGCAGCGCCACCTATCGCGGCTTGGTCAAAATGGGCCCCGGCGCCGCCAACGCCAGGAACTTCACCCAGTGCGACTCCCTGCTCATCGGCGACCAGTGCGGCGCCCACACCGTGCCTTACATTGAAGTCCGCAACCCGACCGCTCACGTCGAGCACGAGGCTTCCACCTCCAAGGTCAGCGACGACCAACTCTTCTATTGCCAGCAGCGGGGCATCTCCATGGAAGACGCCCACTACATGATTATCAACGGCTTTTGCCGCAGCATCTTCCAGGAACTCCCCTTCGAGTTCGCCATGGAGGCTTCCCAGTTGCTCAAGGTAAGCCTCGAAGGCGCCGTGGGATAAATGCCGCTACTACAATTGCTGAAGGACGACAGGATAAGCTGGAGGTAGACAGGTGCTCCGGACCCTCAAAGGCACAGTTGATGAAAACGGTAACGTGCGGTTGCTCGAGCCGGTAAAATTGGCGGCTGAGTGCCCGGTGTTGGTGACTGTGTTGGACGAAGAACCGGCTGATATACAGGAGATAACACTCCTCAGCGAGAAAGCCCTTGCGGAAGACTGGGACCGGCCGGAAGAAGATGAAGCGTGGGCATATCTACAGGAAGAAGAACTGGAACGGTAGTCATTGTCGAGTACCCGTTCTCGAATTTATCGCGGGTAAAGCGCCGACCCGCTGTCGTCATAGCTCGAGCAAATAGAAGAGACTGGCTCTTATGCCAAATTACCAGTAACCGTTATGCAGATAATCGTGCGATAGAATTGAGCGACGACAGTTTCGACTCAGGGCATTTGCGTCATACCAGCTATGCGAGGCCTGGCAAGTTGTTCACTGCTGAAAGGAGCTTGGTGACCAGAGATGCAGGGGTCTTGAGACCCGAAGTGTTCAATCAGTTGCTTGATTCCATAATCGACTTGTTAAACCAAGGTCGCGTATAGTGATGAATAGTAACCAACTCCTGTTAGAAGTCCGAGACCTCCGCGTTTCCGTAGAAGGCCTCGAAATACTCCGGGGCGTAAACCTCACCGTAACCCCCGGGGAGGTCCATGCCATCATGGGACCCAACGGCTCCGGCAAGAGCACCTTGGTCAGTGTCCTCGCCGGCAAGTCCGACTACACCGTCACCGGCGGTCAGGCCATCTATGAGGGTGAAGACCTGCTGGCCTTGGAGCCCGAGGTCCGCGCCCGCAAGGGCGTTTTCCTCGCCTTCCAATATCCCCTGGAGCTTCCCGGCGTGCGCGCCTGGCAGTTCCTCAAGGCCGCGGTGGATGCCCTGCGCGAGCACCGGGGCGAAGAAGAGATGGGCGCCAGGGAGTTCGACCGGATGCTGCGGGAAAAGACCAAGATGGTCGATATCGACCCCGAACTGGTCCGGCGCGCCGTCAACGAGGGTTTCTCCGGCGGCGAGAAGAAGAAGAACGAGGTGCTCCAGATGGCCGTGCTGGAGCCCAAGCTGGCCTTGATGGACGAGACCGACTCCGGCCTGGACATCGACGCTTTACGGGTTGTGGCCGACGGGGTCAACCGCTTGCGGAATCCCTCCAACGCCATCGTGATGGTCACCCACTACCAGCGGATTCTCAACTACATCGCCCCCGATCACGTTCACGTCCTGCTGGAAGGCCGCATCGTCCGCTCCGGCGGCCCCGAGTTGGCACTGGAGCTGGAAGAAAAAGGCTACGACTGGGTTAAGGAATCCGTCGGCGCTAGCGCGTGACCTGTCCTTCCGCGCCAAGACCATGACTCAATCGCTTACCAAGCCCGCCAGCTATTCCGCCGCCCTTGACGCCCTGCGGCGCAGCCGCGGCCGGTCTGTTCCTCCGTGGCTCTCCGACTTGGCTGACCACGCCTGGGCCCGCTTTACCCAATTGGGCTTACCCACCGCCCGGCGCGGCAACGAAAAATGGAAGTACACCAACGTCGCACCCATCGCCAAGGCCGCTTTCGGCCACGCCTGGGACCTGGACCCCGACGAGGACCCCGATGCTGGCCGTCTCCGACACTTCGGGCTATTGGACGAATCCTGGGTCAACCTGGTTTTCGTCGACGGGCGGTATTCCAACTCCCTGTCCTCCGGCCCGCAGTCGGCCAGCGGCGTCACCGTCACCACGTTAGCCGAGGCTGCAGCCGGTGACGGGGCGCTCCTGCAGCAGCACCTGGCCCAGTACGCCGGCTTCCAGGACGACGGCTTTACCGCTCTCAACACCGCCTTCCTCTCCGACGGGGCCTTTGTCCACGTGCCCTGTGGCCACAGATCCGGCCAGCCCGTGCACCTGGTTTTCCTCACCACAAACCGGCAATCGCCTCGGGCCTCACACCCCAGGACGCTTATAGTGGTAGAGGAAAACGCAACTCTCACGGTGGCTGAGACCTACGCCGGCCCATCCAACGAGCAGTACTTTACCAACTCGGTTACCGAAATCTCCGTGGGTGGCGGCTCCCGCGTCGAACACCATCGCCTGTCCCTGGAAGGTTCCAACTCCTATCATGTTGGTTTCGGGCGGGTTCGGCAGGGCCCCGACAGCTCCTTTTCCTCCGTATCCCTGGCATTGGGCAACACCCTGGGCCGCAACGACTTTGAGGTCCTGCTTGATGGGCCCGGCGGTTCCTGCGACCTCAGCGGGCTGTACCTCACTGCCGAGGGCCAGCACGTGGACAACCTGATTGGCATTGACCACGCCAAGCCCCACACCTCCAGCCGGTTGAACTACAAGGGCATCCTGGACGGCAAGTCCAGGGCCGTGTTCGGCGGCCAGGTTTTGGTGCGCAAGGACGCCCAGAAGGTCAATGCGCAGCAGGCCGACAGGAACCTGCTGCTCTCCGACCAGGCCGAAATCGACAGCAAGCCCAGCCTCTTGATTTACGCCGACGACGTCAAGTGCAGCCACGGCGCCACCGCCGGCCACATGGACCAGGACTCCCTGTTCTACCTGAGAAGCCGCGGCCTGTCCCCCGACGTCGCCGGCCGCATGTTGATTCACGCCTTCGCCAGAGAGATCATCGATGGCGTAAACCTCGACTCACTGCGCGAGTCCATGGAAGCCCTCTTTTTGGACGCCATACCTTCCAAGTCTCTGCCCATTGGGGGCAAGCCATGACCGACAGCGCCCCCTCGACGCCGGGTGGACCGCCTGCCGCTGAATTCGACGTTGCCCGCATCAGGCACGACTTCCCCATCCTGGATCAGACCGTCAACGGCAAGCCCCTGGTCTACCTGGACAACGCCGCAACCAGCCAGAAACCCCGCTCTGTCATCGACGCCGTGGCCCGGTATTACGAGACCGAGAACTCCAACATCCACCGGGGCATCCACACCCTGAGCCAGATGGCCACCGACGACTACGAAGCGGCCCGCTCCAAGGTCCAACGTTTCATCAATGCTGCGAACTTGGAGGAGATTATCTTCGTTCGAGGCACCACCGAGGGCATCAACCTGGTCGCCCAGAGCTTCGGCCGCGCCAATATCCAGGCCGGTGACGAAATCATAGTCTCCGCCATGGAGCACCACTCCAACATCGTCCCCTGGCAGATTCTTTGCCAGCAGACCGGCGCCAAGCTGCGGGTCATCCCCATGAACGACGCCGGCGAACTGCTGCTCGACGAATACGAGAAGCTCCTCGGCCCTCGCACCAAGCTGGTCTCGCTAGTGCACGTGTCCAACGCTCTGGGCACCATAAACCCCGTCAAGACCATGGTCCAGATGGCCCGCGGCTACGGCGCTCACGTCCTGTTGGACGGGGCCCAGGCAGTCCCCCACTGCCCCGTGGACGTCCAGGACCTGGACTGCGACTTCTACGCCTTCTCCGGCCACAAGCTCTACGGCCCCACCGGGGTCGGCGTCCTCTACGGCAAGGCCCATCTGCTTGAAGCCATGCCTCCCTACCAGGGCGGCGGCGAGATGATTAAGTCCGTCACTTTCGAGGAGACTCTTTACAACGCCCTGCCCTTCAAGTTCGAGGCCGGCACCCCCAACATCGCTGGAGGCATCGGCCTGGGCGCCGCCATAGACTACGTCAATGACCTGGGCCTCGACCGCATCGGCGCCTACGAAAGCTCCCTGCTGGAGTACGGCACTCGGTTGCTCTCCGACCTGAGCAACGTCCGCATCATCGGCACGGCCTCCCAAAAGTCTGGCATCCTGTCCTTTGTTATGGACGGCGTCCACCCCCACGACCTCGGCACCATCCTCGACGCCGAGGGCATCGCAATCCGCACCGGCCACCATTGCGCCCAGCCCGTCATGCAGCGGTTCGGCATACCCGCCACCGCCCGCGCCTCTTTGGCCTTCTACAACACCAGGGAAGAAATCGACGCCCTGGTCAAAGGCCTGGACCGGGTTTCAGAGGTCTTCGGTTAATGTCCAGCCTCGGCGACCTCTACCAGGAGATTTTGCTGGAGCACAACAGCAAGCCCCGCAACTTCCGCACGTTGGACGACCCCACCGAGACAGCCGAAGGCTACAACCCGCTGTGCGGCGACCAGGTTACCGTGTACCTGAAAATCCAAGATGGCGTAATCACCGACGCCGGTTTCCAGGGCATGGGCTGCGCCATCTCCAAGGCTTCCGCTTCCATGATGACCCAGAGCGTCAAGGGCCAGACCCTTGAAAGCGCGGGCCACGTATCAGACGCCTTCCGCCGGATGATGACCGACCCCGATGCCGACCTGGACTACGACGCGCTGGGAGACCTGGAGTCCCTCTCCGGCGTAGTCGAATACCCCAGCCGCATCAAGTGCGCCGTCCTCGCCTGGCACACCCTCAACGCCGCCCTGGACGGCCGCGGCGACACCGTAACCACCGAGTAGTGGCGCTGGAGACTACCCTCTGGTCGCCGCGCCTGAGCCTCCCGCAATGCGCTCCGCAAGGATACTCAAGCTCTGTCCTATTGTGGTAAGCTGGAACCTGGCGGGCTGACATCAGGCCGACAACTCCCAGGTTCCACAGAAAGATAATTTGCATGGTTACTGTCGAAGAACACATCGTTACCAGCAGGGACTTTCTAGCGAAAGCCGAACAATACGTCGTCGAAGAAGACCTGCTCCAGGCTTCAGAAAAGGGCTGGGACGCAGCCGCCCACATGGTGAAAGCCATGGCTGAAACCAGGGGGTGGCGGCACGATGGCCATCGGCAACTCTACCAGGCGGTCAACTGGTTGGCTCAGGAATTTGACGACCGGGGAATCCGAGTTTTGTTCAACTCGGCGGCCGCTCTCCACGTTAATTTTTACGAAAACTGGATGCCCTTGGAGATGGTGAACGAGAGCTTAGGGCAAGTGAAAGACTTTCTAGACAGGTTGGAGGGGCTGAGATAGCCTCCCCAACCATTGCCCATAGCAAGAAGTAAGCATGACTCAAGTCCCCGATGTCCCCTTGGGAGGCCTCTACGGGGACGCTATCCTCGACCACTACCGCAGCCCCCGTCACCGCGCGCCGGTTTCTGCTCCTGACGTGCAGGCCGAAGAATACAACCCCTTCTGTGGCGACCGGGTTTCCCTGGCCCTAAAGTTGGACCCCAACGGCCGGGTCGTTGAAGTGGGCGCGGATTCCGAGGGATGCTCCATTATCCAAGCTGCTGCATCCATGATGGCCGAATCCCTGCAGGGGCAGGACTTGGACCAGGCGGCCGCCCTCTCCGGCCTGTTCAATGACATGATGCGGGGGAATTCGCTGTCGCCCGCTCAGGAAGAAGGCTTGGGCGACCTCAAGGCATTGACCGTGGTGCGCGCCTATCCAGTACGCATCAAGTGCGCCCTACTCCCGTGGACCGCTCTGGAAGTGGGCCTGGAACGCTACAGGACGAGCCGCGCCCCGGACCAGTAGCCGTATCTGGGATAGTGCAGCTTGGGGAAGTGCGACCAGGTCAGGCCGTGACCGGCCCCGGCCGCTGTAGTCCCTTGAGGTACGCTACCTGGCCCTGGTGCTGGTGGAACTCCGCCGTCAGCAGCCGGAACACTGTTCTGACTGACGTGTCGGGACGCCGTTCCCTGGGGACGGACTCGAAGTCCCCAGGCTCCAACCCCCGCAGGTACTCCAGGGTCTGCTCCCTCACCGCCCGGCCGTACTCCAGCAACTCCTGCATGTCCAGTGCTGGAAAGGCGGCGACCTGCTCCGCCGTGTGGCCGAAGCCGTTGTCCCTGGTGGGCAGCCCGAACCGCTCGTGCCACCCGTCCCGCTCCCAAATCTCGTTGCGGTTCTGGATGAAGAACTGTATCCACATGTCCTCCGCCCGGAACATGTGCCACAGCATCCAGCCGATGTGGTTCGCCTCCGGCCCGGGGCGCCAGGCCAGTTCTTCGGGAGTCAGGTCGTCAATCACCTCCAGCAGGCCTGACCGTTCCTGTGTTAAAGCGTCCTCGATAAACGACTTCAAGTCCATGTCAAGGCTCCTTTCTTGATGACAATCTCTTGTTGAGGATTATACCGGAACCCTTTATCATGGAGTCATGAAGCCGATTCGCTATATCTCCGCAGTATCTTGGTTCTCAGCCAAGCGATTCGCCGTTCTGACCCCATTCGTCACCGTAGCAATGGTGGCCTTTTGCGCTGTCCAGTTGTCCTGGATGGGGTGGCTCGTTGGCCTCCCGCCGGCTGAGATCGCCTTCGAATTCGTCCAGGAAGCCGCCCTCCCGGTTTCCGGTGGAGTCGCGCTACTCGCCGTAATTGCGGGTTGCTTGGCCGTCATCGCTGGGTTCGGTGGATGGTGCTTGTCGCAGCCTACCGCGCGCCTTGTTTTCTCACAAGTGCTGTCGTGGGCCCACTGTCTCCTGGCGTCTCTGGCTAGAGTACCGCAACTCTTCTTCAGCTATCTCCAACCCGTCTGCCCTACTGGGCCGGGCGGTCTCATCGTCGTTTCCTCCACTCGCCGCATAGCGACCCCCAACGCGGCCTCATTGTCCGGCGCCGTTCCTCTACTGGAATAACCTCCTTTTACCTCAGGTAGACCGTAACGGCCAGCGACCCTGGGTGGTGTCGCAGGCATTGTCTGCTGCTGCATACCCCTTTGCCATGAAGTCTTTCGGGTAGACGACCGGCGTTGTAACGCCGTCAGTGATTGCCCCATTCGGCAGGACTACGTTCCCGCCCGACCATCAAGGAGAGAATATGCCAAGAAAACGCCCAAAGAAACTTAGACGCGATCGACGAGGACGGTTCAGACCAGCGAGTCCCGTTGAAAAAGTTCAGTCCTTGCGAAAAAAAGTAAAAAGCGCATGGAACGATTTCAAGAGGTCCATAGGGTAAGGATATGCAGCAAACTACAGAAATGAAATGCAGCGTGTGTGGAGTATCTAAACCTTTGGACGCAGTCCATTTCTACTTCCACAAACGGAGGAAACAACTGGTCAATCCGTGCAAGGAATGTACCAGTGCCAAAGCGAAGGAACGGTACGCTAAGTCTCATGTGCTGGGGCAATGTACCCGATGTAGGAAAGAACAGCCTATCGATGCGTTCCCTAAGCAAGCCGGAATCCGAATATGCTTCGCCTGTCGTGAGAACCCTCCTGATGAACGGGTATGCAGTATATGTTCCGAACTCAAATCAACGGAGGAATTCGAGAAAGGGCGTGGGCGCAATCAATGTAAAGAATGTAGAAAGGCCCTGCACCAAAAACGGATTGATCTGAGAGCCAATTCCTCATGGGCGTGCACCCGATGCAATCTAGTGAAACCAGCAGGTGATTTCCACCACGGTGTACGAGTGTGCAAGAATTGTACCAACAGAAACAGGCAAGACCGCCGACTCAATGACCCAGTTAGTGCCGAGTTAGATAGGGAACGCAGTCGGCAGTATTACGCGAATCACACTGAGCAAGCCCGACAATCCGGCATCGAGCGTTGGGAGCGGACTCCTCGCCCTTGCAAGCTATGTGACACAGAAAAATTGCCGAAAGAGTTCGTACGGAACCGGCAAATATGCTTGGACTGCAACGATGCGCCTGTTCGAACATGTACTTCATGTCGGGAAGACAAGCCGGCGGAGGACTTCCAAGCAAAGAAGTTTAGCTTTACCTGTAGGGCTTGTCGGAACGAGCAAGCACAACGACAGCGCGCCGCGAATCCAGAGCGCGTGAAGAAGAATAAGCAGAAACATCGCTCTAAACCCGGCTACCGGCAAAAAGTCAATGCCAGCAAAAAGAAGCGCTACCAAAAAGAACCCGATTACGCAGAACAACAACGAGAGCGTGCGCGCTACCGCCGGGCTCAAAAAGCGGGGGTTCCAATTGGAGACGTGCCGCCGGATCACAAACATGTGCTGATAGAAGCCCAAGGTGGCAAATGTCCTTACTGTGGCAAAGCTTTCCAAGATACCCCTACGAGTCAGCCTCACCTTGATCACTACATTCCGCTCGCCAAAGATGGCCAACACTCTGCCGACAACTTGAAACTGGTTCTATGTGCGGAATGCAATGTGCGCAAGGGAGACCAGGACCCTCAAAAATTCGTCCAGGAAAAATTGGGCTGGTTGTTTGACTTGGCTCTTATTCCAACGGTCTCCGTGAAAACGTCTCAACGCCTAGCTCGCCATCGGATAAAACCGGCGCGCAGGCACTTAGGAAGCGCGCATCCCTCGGAGCCTCAGGGAGAACGACCATGAACTACCTTAGAAACCATTCTTAGAACAAGGAGCACAAAATAAAGCATGTTGTCACCACGATCACTACTGATTCTGCTCGCCGCTATATTGATAGCCGCTCTTGCCTGCACTGGCGATTCGGCTACCACCGCCCCGGCGCAGACCCATACTCCTCATCCCACACCTGCCTCCACCTCAACTCCAACCACGGCTCCGACGGCTGCTATTCCTAGCCCATCTCCGACCGCGAAGCCGCAGGCAAAGCCGACCGCAACCCCCATGCCAACGCCTGCGTCTACAGCGTCTCCTACACCGACGCCCACGCCCATGCTAACCCCAACACCGACCCCGCAGCCGACCCCCACGCCCGCACCCAGTCTGTTATCCCTTCACGATACGGACAGCGTTAGGCTGCTGGAACGGGACCACCCTGCCCTGGCGCGCCAGATCCTGGAACTACCCTGGGTCGAAGACAGTCTTTTGGCAACAGAACGCTTCGCCCTGGACCATCTGCTTGGGATGGACGCCGCCAACCTGGAAGCAGCCTTGGGACTGCCTTGGCTCCAAGACGACATCACCGAACCTGAAAGCGGCGTCATCGAGACCCTTGCATCGCTGGATGATGAAAGGGCCGCTGCTATCATCGCCCTGCCTTGGCTCCAAGACGACGTCACCGGACCCGAGAGCGGCGTCATCGAGACCCTTGCATCGCTGGATGATGAAAGGGCTGCGGCCATCATCGCCCTGCCCTGGACCCAAGATGACGTCACCGAACCCGAAAGTGGCGTCATCGAAACCCTCGCATCGCTGGACGATGAAAGTGCTGCCGCCATCATTGCCCTATCCTGGCTCCAAGACGACATCACCGAACCCGAAAGCGGAGTCATCGAAATCCTTGCATCGCTGGACGATGAAAGCGCTGCCGCCATCATTGCCCTGTCCTGGCTCCAAGACGACATCACCGAACCCGAGCGCAAGACTATAGAACTCTTGGGCAGCATCGCCGCCCCGGAAACATTCTTGAGCTTGGCATGGCTGCAAGACGGCATCACTGGAACAGACCAAATGGCGATTTCGCTTATCATCGGCGCTGCCGACCCGGATGCCGTTCTGCCCCTGTCTTGGGTGCAGGACGGCGTAACAGAGGCGGAGCTCGGAACGATGAGGCTTGTCGAAAGTATCGCTAAACCGGAAGCAATCTGGGCCTCGGCATGGGTTCGGGACGGCATATCGGAGATAGAAAGCGAAACCATAGAACTGTTGGTGGATATAAACGCATACATCCCCTTGACAGCCGGGATAGTCTTGGACTCGGCCTGGTTGGAGGACGACGTTACGGAAACGGAGCGCGACGCTCTCCAGTGGCTTTACTGGATGTCGAGGGAAAACGAAGAAGCGGCCACAGCCGTTGTTGCCCTGCCCTGGATGCAGGACGACATCACCGATACTGAACGGGATGCCCTTGAATGGATACGGTGGCTGGCGAAAAACAGCGAACAAGCCGCTGCCGCCATCAACGCCTTGTCTTGGATGCAGGACGACATTACCGGCACCGAACTGGATGCCCTCGAATGGCTTAGCTGGCTCGCCCATGACAGCGAACAAGCCGCTGCCGCCATCATCGCCCTGCCCTGGGTGCAGGACGACATCACCGAGACGGAGGGCGAAGCTGTTCGTTACCTCTATTACCTTAACCGTGACAACCAACAAGCAGCGACGGTGGTTATTGCCCTGCCCTGGATGCAGGACGATATCACCGGCACCGAAGTGGAAGCCATAAGGCAGGTCACTTGGTTGAATGATGACGGCGACGAAGACGGTATAGCAGTCGTTGAAGCAATACTGGCGTTGTCTTGGGTGCAGGACGACATCACCGAGACTGAAGCGGAGTTCCTGGATTTCCTAGAAAGTCTTGACGACGACAACGAACAAGCCGCCGCCGGCAGTCATCGCTCTGCTCTGGGCACAGGACGACATCACCGAGACGGAGAGCGGCGCTGTCCGTTACCTCTATTACCTTAACCGCTACAACCAACAAGCTGCGTCGGCCGTTGTTGCCATGCCTTGGGTGCAGGACGATATCACTGAAGCCGAAGTGGAAGCCATAAAACAGATCACTTGGTTGAATGATGACGACGAAGGAGATGCTATAGCAGTCATTGAAGCAATACTGGCGTTGCCTTGGGTGCAGGACGGCATCACCGAAACGGAAGCGGAGGTTCTGGATTTCTTCGAAGATCTTGACGACGACAACGAACAAGCCGCTGCCGCTATCATCGCCATGCCCTTCCTCAAATCCCTGGAACCCGATGATGTGCTGGCGGTACGCGGAATTCTCCGCTTGGCGCGCGACGAAGACGACAGCTTACTCTCTACCTTGTTGGACCACCCGTCGTTGCGCAACGGCATCACCGACGCCCAGACCACGCTGGTCACCGCCGCGGGAACGATGTGGGACCCAGAAGAAATCCTCCGGCTGCTGAACCCCGATTACGCCGACATCGAAACCCTGTCCAGCAGTACGATGCTGACACCTGGTCTGAAAGTCAGCATCGTACGCACCGGAACCCAGCCACAGCCCTGGACCGCGGAGGGCGCAATAGATGCGGTGGAGTTCACCGAGAAGATAATGCAACTGCCGCTGCCCCGTCAGCCACGTGGTAGTAGTGCTGAACGAAAAAGCCGTTACTCCCAATTACGCAGGCGTCAACTACGGTTTCGCCTTCAGCTATAAACCTGAGTATGAGCAGGGGCAGACTCCCTATGACAGGCACACGTTCCTCTCAGGTTTTGTCCATGAGACCGCCCACTACTACTGGAGGGGCCACGCAGACTGGATTGACGAAGGCGTGGCAAACACTTTCGAGTATATGTACGGCGTCGAAAACGGCGTAAGCCCGGTCTGGTGGAAAGAAACCGGCGCGAGGACTGCGAGATTCACAACCTAGAAACGCTGACGGAGTTGATCCCTGACCGGCAGGAATCCTAGCCCAGTTCCACTGCAACTACTTCCTGGGTCAGATGCTGTTCTTGGAACTGCTGGAAAATCTGGGCGAAGAAGAGTTCAAAGAAAGGCTTCGCGAGCTTTACCGTCTGTCCCTCGCCGCAAAGGAGGACGACCGTACTCCCAGCATAGCCGTAAGTACGCCAGGCGTTCCCCGACCATGCTGAAATCGTAGAGAGGCACTGGTCCGGGATGATGAACGCCCCGGAAAATCGTGGTTTCGACGAGGGCGTTGACCGAACCAGCCACGACCTAGTTGAATGGGAAAAACACCCTACTTTCAAGGGGGGCTATGTCAGCTTCAGGGGGCGCTGCTTGAGAATGCCGTATTTAACCATGGCGTCGGCTCCGACGCCATTATGCAGTACCCGAATTTTAGTCTCTGGTACGCGGACAAGTACGAGTATTTAGGGAGTATCCTCCCCCCGCTCCCTTCGGGGCGTTCGTGGGATCTTTCCGACTCTGACAGTGTGGTGGCCTCAACTTACATCCTAGACCAAGCTAAGCGGGAGGTTCAATGTCAATTTCCAGTTCGCTGGCTATGTAGAGGGCGACCCGTCGGACATGTGGTGATTGTGCAGGGTTTCAGGATAACATCCGTACACCAACCATAAGAGAGAACGTAGACCAGGTTGGGCTACGCCCGCATCCGAGTGGCGCCGGAATAGTAATGTGGGGCGCACAGTCCAACTCCACTGACAAATCCCCCCTTGACGCATCCCCAACGCCCGTAGGCAAACTATAGTCCCATGGGCTTGAAGTCGCTGCCAGACTATTCCTTATGACGGCCCCTGCCGCCGCACCCAAAGCCCAACCCTCCAAGGATGATAGGAAATGGGAGGAAATGATAGGGGATCTAAAATTTCGGTTCTCCCTCGTCATTCGCTCGGAAACGGGAAGCTCTCGCCTTTCGTCCCCACCTGGGACTTTCCTGGTTGATTTTGACAAACGATGGGTGATAATATAATGTGGTCAAAACAACTGGTTGGAGTTGAAAGTGCTTAAGATTCAAGCCACCGAGGCCAAAACCCGCTTGGCCGAGTTGCTAAGGGCTGTCGAGCATGGAGAGACCGTCGCTATAACGCGGCACGGCAAGCCGGTAGCCCACTTGGTCCCTGCCCGCGCTGAGGACCGCGCCGACCGAAGAAAGGCTGTGGAGCGCTTTCGGCAGCGTCGGGCCGCTGGAGGCGGGTGGACTTCTCGACCGAGGAGATACTGGCACACGCGTCATGAAGGCCATCGACTGTGAGCGGACTGGTGCTGGACGCTTCAGTAGCCTTGGCTTGGCTCTTGGACGACGAGACGGAGCCGCGAGCACACAGCGCCCTGGAGCGTCTCCAAGATGACGGGGCCGTGGTGCCGCGTCTGTGGCACCTGGAGATGCGCAACTCCTTTCTGGCGGCGGAACGGCGCGGGCGTTTGTCCGCGGATGAGGTCAATGAGCGTCTGCACGCTCTGATAAGTCTGCCCATACGGACTGATGAAGAACCGGACCTTCAGTCCGCCTTCGGCTTGGCTCGAACCCACGGGTTGTCCTTCTACGACGCCCTCTATCTGGAGTTGGCCAAGAGAGAGAATGCCCAACTGGCAACGCTGGATGGGCTTCTTGACCAGGCTGCGATGGCCGAAGGGGTGTCCCTGCCGGATTCTTAGTCCGGCTAGAGGTCTTGTTGCCCAGTACACGCAGAGGACTGGCGCATAAGCCCTTGACACTGGCCGCAGGTTATAACTATAATGACAGCCAGCGTTCCTTCGTTTCCTGCACCTTTCCCCGCAAACCTTCTTGTCAGACCCTATTGCGTAATTGTTCCAGCCTTTGACGTTGTCAAAATCGCGGTGCCTCCCCGCTTGATTTCCTTTGTGTAGGCGCATGCCCACTAAGTTTATTTTCGTCACCGGGGGAGTAGTCAGTTCAGTCGGCAAAGGGATTAGCGTCGCCTCCATTGGACGTATCCTCAAAAGCCGTGGCCTATCCGTCTCAGTAATGAAACTCGACCCCTACCTCAACGTCGACCCAGGCACCATGTCTCCCTACCAACACGGCGAAGTCTTCGTTACCGCCGACGGAGGCGAGACCGACCTGGACCTGGGCCACTACGAACGCTTTATCGACATAGAACTCACCCGGGCCTCCAACCTCACCGCCGGAGACGTCTACCTCAGCCTGATCCCCAAGGAACGCCGGGGCGACTTCCTCGGAGGCACCATCCAGACCGTCCCCCACGTCACTAACGAAATCAAGCAGAAGATTATCGGCCTGGCCGAGGACACCCAGGTCGACGTGGTCGTAGTCGAAGTTGGCGGCACCGTCGGCGACATAGAGGGTCTCCCTTTCTTGGAGGCCATCCGCCAGATACGCAACGACGTGGGCCGCGACAACGTCTTCTATATTCACCTCACCTTGCTCCCATACCTGGCCGCAGGCCGGGAATTGAAGACCAAGCCGACACAGCACAGCGTAAAGGAACTCAGGGGTATCGGCATACAGCCCGACGCCATCATCTGTCGCAGCGACTTCCCTGTCCCGGATGGAATCCGGGAGAAGATTTCGTCCTTCTGCGACGTTCCCGGCAAGGCCGTCATACCCCTGGAAACCGTGGACAACGTCTACGAAATACCGCTTATTCTGGAAGAGGCAGGCCTGGGGGAGATTGTCATGGAAGCCCTGGATCTGCGGGGCTACACCCAGGACCTGTCCGACTGGGCCGCCATGGTTGAGCGCATGAAGAACCTGGGCGAGGTGACGCCCATCGCATTGGTGGGTAAGTACGTCGAATACCCCGACTCCTACCTGTCGGTCAGGGAGGCCCTGCGCCACGCCGGTCTCGTCCACGGACGCGACATCGAAATCCAGTGGGTCCACTCCGAGGACGTGGAGCGCGAGGGCGCCGACGCCCTGCTTGCCACTGCCTGCGGTATCGTAGTCCCCGGCGGGTTCGGCCCCCGCGGAGTCGAAGGCATGGTCCAAACCGTCCGCTACGCCCGCGAGCACCAAGTCCCTTATTTGGGCCTGTGCTTGGGCTTGCAGGTAATGGTCATCGACTGGGCCCGAGACGTCCTGGGTCTGAAGGGCGCTAACTCCTCGGAGTTGGACCCGGACACTGCCGACCCCGTGGTCCACATCATGGAAGACCAGCGTTGGGTCTCGACCAAGGGCGGCACCATGCGGCTGGGCTCTTATCCCTGCCTTCCGCAGGAGGACACCTGGACCATGGCCGCCTATGGCAACTCCCTGGTGAGCGAAAGGCACCGCCACCGCTACGAATTGAACAACGACTACCGCGAGGCCATGGGCAACTCCGGTTTCATCGTCGGCGGCCTCTCCCCCGATGGGAGCCTGGTGGAAACCGGCGAAGTCCGCGAGCACCCCTTTATGGTCGGCGTCCAGTTCCACCCCGAATTCAAGTCCCGACCCAACCGGCCCCACCCCCTCTTCACCGAATTCATCGGCGCAGCCAAGAAGACCATAAGAGAGGGCGTGCAGCGGCCGCTCCCCCTGGGCCTCAACGGCGGGGCTTAGACAGGACCGCAAAGGGACCAGCGAAGCCGTCTGGCATGAAACGCACCCAGCCCGGACTCATGAGAATACCCGAGAAATTCTTGAAGTGGTGATGACGTGAAGCTGTTTTTGGACACCGCCGATATCCAGGAGATCCGGAACGGCGCCCGCATGGGCGTCATCAGCGGCGTAACCACCAACCCGTCCTTGGCCGCTTCCCAGGGGATTGGAGACAAGGAGGGCTACAAGGCCGCCGTCCGGGAAATATCCGACATCGTCGACGGCCCCATCTCCGTGGAGGTCGTGAGCCTGGACGCCTCCGGCATGATTGACGAAGGCCGCGACATCGCCGGCTGGATACCAAACCCCTGGGTGAAGATTCCCAGCACTACAGAAGGCTTCGAGGCCATATCCGTCCTGGCCGGCGAGGGCATCAAGATCAACCAGACTCTCTGCTTCTCCCTGAACCAGGCCCTGCTGGGCGCCCAGGCGGGCTCCACCGTGGTCAGCCCCTTCGTAGGACGCCTGGACGACATCGGCCACGACGGCATGGAGTTGGTTGCCGAAATCGTTTCCGTATTCGACGACAACGACATCGACACGCAGGTGATGGCCGCGTCCATTCGCCACAGCCTCCACTGCAACCTGGCCGCCAAGGCCGGCGCCCACATCGCCACCATACCCTACAAGGTGCTCCTGCAAATGGCCCAGCATCCATTGACCGACGCCGGAGTGGAACGCTTCCTGGCCGACTGGAAAAAGGCCGGCGGCCCCTGAATATGACTGCTAATTTGCCAAGACCCGGACGCCATTGCCCCGGGCAAAACACTACCGGTACCACTACGAGGTGAACATGACGGCTACACAACACATCTTGGATGTTGCCGAGATGGGCAACAAGACCAAGGACGAACTATTGAACATGGCCCAGGGCGTGGGTCTGACTGACGGCTCTGCCTTGGTCAACCTGCGCCGTGAAGAACTCCTCAGCAGGCTCTTCCAGTACGCCTCCGCCCAGCAGTCCCTGGTTGCCTCCGGAATCCTCGAGATTATGGATGAAGGCTACGGCTTCCTGCGACAGGTAGACCCCTTGACCTCCGGCGGCGACGTTTACATCTCCCAGTCTCAGATACGCCGCTTTGGCCTGCGCACCGGCGACACCGTATCCGGCCAGGTTCGGCCCCCCAAGGAAGGGGAGCGGTACTTCGGGCTGGTCCGGGTGGAAAAGGCCAACGGCTTGGAACCCGACCAGGCCAACAGCCGCTTCCGCATTCAGTACGAGCACATGACCCCTGTGTTCCCGGAAGAACAGGTCGTTCTCGAGACCAACGGCGCCGAACTGTCCATGCGTATGGTGGACGTCTTCTCGCCCATCGGCCTGGGACAGCGGGGCCTGATTGTCTCCCCTCCCAAGGCCGGCAAGACCACCGTGCTCAAGAAAATCGCCAACGGCATCGTCACCAACTGCCCCAAGGCCCTCCTCATGGTCGCTCTCATCGGCGAGCGGCCCGAGGAAGTCACCGACATGCGCCGGGCGGTCGAAGGCGAAGTCTACGCCTCCACTTTCGACGAGTCCGTAGAGGAGCAGTGCCGCATGGCCGAGCTTTGCCTGGAGCGAGCCAAGCGCCTGGTGGAGTTCGGCAAGGACGTGGTCATTCTCCTCGACGGCATCACCCGCCTAACCCGCGCCTACAACCTCGCCGTGCCCAGCAGCGGCCGCACCCTCTCCGGCGGCATTGACCCCGTAGCCCTCTACCCGCCCAAGAAGTTCCTCGGCGCTGCCCGCAACATCGAAGGTGGCGGCAGCCTGACCATCATCGCCACCTGCCTCGTCGACACCGGCAGCAGGATGGACGAGGTCATCTACGAAGAGTTCAAAGGCACCGGCAACATGGAACTGCACCTGGACCGCCGCTTGGCCGAGCGCCGTTACTTCCCCGCCATCGACATCCTGCGCAGCGGCACCCGCCGGGAGGAACTCCTCTTCGACGCAGAGACCTTCAAGTACATCCAGCTCCTCCGCCGCATGGTCAGCCTCGTTTCCAACGACGGTTCGGCCAACGCCACCGAGCGGGTGCTGGAACGCATGGCCAAGTACAGCACCAACCGCGAGTTCCTGATGAACCTCAACAAAGACGCCTAGCTTCCGGCCTGCTCCCGAGCGCAACCCCAGGCCTCCTTCCATAGGCCCCAAAGACCCCGGTTCTCAAGCAGCCGTCCCCTTGATATACTGGCGCCAGTTCCCCATGTTTCGCCGGGAAGGTGGACGATATGAAGTGGGCTTCAGCCGTTTCCGATCACCCCAAGCTGGAAGATGCCATTAAGGAATGCGCCCAAAGCGCCCTGTCCGGCCTGGATGGCGTCGCCCCAGACCTGGCGGTGATCTTCACTTCCATGCACCACCACGCCGGGTTCGACAATGTCCCGGCGCTCGTGAAGCAGCACATGGAGTCCGCCCTGCTATTCGGCTGCTCCGGCGGCGGCATCATCGGCAACGGCGAGGAAATAGAGCAGCGCCCGGCGTTGTCCATCACCGTCGCCTCCCTGCCCGCCGTGGATATCGTCGGATTTCACTTGAACGAACAGAGCCTGCCCGACCTGGATGCCGGCCCCGGCTCCTGGGAGGAAATGGTCACGGTAACGGCAGACCAGGAACCCCAGTTCGTCATGCTGGCCGACCCCTTTTCCTTCCCGGTGCAGAACCTGCTTTTGGGGTTGGACTTCGCCTTCAGCAAGTCGGTCAAAATCGGCGGCATGGCCAGCGGCGCTGAACGGCCCGGCCTCAACGCCCTCTTTCTGGATGACCAAATCTACCGCGCTGGCGCGGTGGGCCTGGCCCTCCACGGCAACATCGCCGTCGATACCGTCGTCGCCCAGGGATGCCGCCCCATTGGCCAACCCATGCGCATCACCGAAAGCAAGCGCAACTTGCTGGTCAAGCTGGACGGACAGCCGCCACTGGAATACCTTAAGGGACTGTTCCAGACCATGAGCACTCGGGACCAGGGCCTCATGCAGCACTCCCTGTTCCTCGGCGTCGTCATGGACGAGTTCCTGGAGACGCCCCAGCAGGGAGACTTCCTCATTCGAAACGTCGCGGGCATGGACCCTCGAACCGGAACTCTGGCCATCGGTGAAATGCTCAAAGAAGGCCAACTCGTCCAGTTTCACCTCCGAGACGCCCAGACCTCCGCCGAAGACCTGAACGCGGTGCTGGAGCGCTACGCCATCGACAACCGTGAGAACGACGTCCACGGTGCCCTGTTGTTCTCCTGCCTGGGACGCGGCCAGTACCTCTACGGCCGGCCCAACCACGACACCGGCATATTCCATGAGAAGGTCGGCCAGGTGCCCCTGGGCGGTTTCTTCTGCAACGGCGAGATCGGCCCCGTCAGCGGCACCACCTTCCTCCACGGCTACACCAGCTCCTTCGGCATCTTCCGCCCCAAGACTTAGGCCCGGCTAGGCCGGCCTCTAATGCCCGCTTTGCCTATCTTGAAAGTCGGCATATCCGCGTCCCTGAGCGGACAGTTCCAGGTCCAGGGCCGCCAGGCGCTGGCCGGGCTCCAGGCTTGGGCAGCCGACATCAACCAGGCCGGCGGCATCGCCCTGGGAAATGCGGGCCCCAAGGCCCATGTGTCGGTTATCCACCATGACGATTCCAGCAAGCCAGACATGGCCAAGCAAGTAACCGACCTGCTAATCTCCCAGGACAAGGTGGACCTGCTCTTCGGCCCCTATTCCGGCGTCCTTACCCGCGCCGCCGCCCAAGTCGCCGAGTCACGGCAGCGTCTACTCTGGAACCAGGGCGGCGCCACCGACGACATATACCAACAGGGCTACCGCTGGGTAGTGGGCGTCCTCACCCCCGCCGGCCAATACCTCACTGGCCTTCTCCCGTTAATCAGGGACGCCGACCCCGAGGCCGCCTCAGTGGGCATCCTGCGGGCCGCAACCGGCGCCTTCCCCCGAGTCATCGCCCAGGAAGTGCAGCGGCAGGCTGACGCATTGGGATTTCAAGTGTGTTACGTTCGACAGTACCCCGCATCCCACGACGACTTTAGCGGCATTGTGGAAGACATTAGAAAAGCTGCTCCCGATGTTCTGGTGGCGGTGGGTCGAATTCACAACGACTTGGCGTTTGCACAGTCTCTGGTGTGCCTGCCCATAAGCCTGCGCGCCGCCGCCGTGGTAGCCGCTCCTATCCAGCAGTTTCGCGAAGCCCTGGGAGACGATGTGGAAGGCTTCATCGGCCCCAGCCAGTGGGAACACGGGGGCAAATATCCCCGTGACTACGGCCCCTCCGCCCAAGAAGTCCTTAAGTCTCTAACCAAGCAACGGCAGGGCCCAGTAGACTACCCCATGGCCCAGGCCTACGCCGCCGGCGTTATCGCCCAGCGCTGCCTGGAGCACGCCGGGTCGCTGAACGACCGGGCCTTGCGCCAAGCCGCCGCCGAGGTGGACTTCTCTACCTTCTACGGCCGGTTCAAGATAGACCCGGCCACCGGCCGCCAGGTGGGCCGCTCCAATTTGCTGATCCAGTGGCAACAGGGCCGCAAAGTCATCCTGTGGCCGCCGGAACAGCAACAAGCCCCGCTCCTGCACCCCTGGCCCGGAGGATATTCCCGGACCACCGAGAACTAACCCAGGAGGCTAGACATGCTTCTCGAAAATCGCTCCGCCATAGTCACCGGCGCCGGCCGCGGCATCGGCCGGGCCATCGCCCTGGCCTACGCCAAGGAAGGAGCGCGCCTGGCCCTCGCCGCCCGCACCGCCGCCGAGCTCGAGGAAGTCGCTGGCGAAGTCCAGGCCCTGGGCGCTTCCGCCCTCGTCATCCCTACCGACGTTGCCGACCAGGGACAGGTGGACCGCATGGTTAGCCAGGTCATAGACCGGTACTCATCCGTAGACATCCTGGTAAACAACGCCGGCATAGGCGGCCCGGTGGGCGCATTGCAGGACAACGCCCCTGGCTACTGGGCCCAGACATTGCAGGTGAACCTTGTCGGGACTTATCTGTGCTGCAGGGCGGCCCTCCCGGTGATGCTCCGGCAGGGCGGAGGAAAGATCATAAACATCTCCGGTTCCGGCGGCGCAACCGCCGCCTCCCACATATCCGCCTATTGCGCCAGCAAAGCGGCCGTGATCCGCCTCACCGAGTGCCTGGCTTTAGAGTTGGAAGGGACCAACGTTCATGTCAACGCCCTGGGCCCCGGCGGAATCCACACCCGGTTAGTCGAGGAGATGCTGGAAGAAGCCGCCGCGTCCGGCAGCGACGAGATATACCATCAAAGCCGGAACGTAACCACTGGCGGCGGTGAGTCCATGGAGCGCGTCGCCGAGCTGGCCGTATTCCTGGCCAGCGACGATGCAGGAACTCTAACCGGAAGGATAATCTCCACCCGCGACAACCTCCCAACCATGCCCCACCGCATCCCGGAGATTATGACCTCAGACACCTACCTGCTCCGGCGGGTAGGGCTGCCTTAGCCACCTGCTATCTCTACTCGGGTCACGTACACTTCGTCATGCCGCCGCCGTTGAATCTCCACATCTGAAGCCGTCTCGAAAAAAAGTTCCAATGCTTCTTTCAAGTTGTTCCGGGCCTCATCCACCGAATCGCCTTGGCTGGCTATATCCAATTCGGGACAAAGAGCCACGTAGCCGTCGCCTTCCCGTTCAATGATTGCCGTCAACTGTCTGGCCATTGCTCACTCCATGCTTCCGAACTTTCTCACACTCTTACCAACGCCGCGTCTCGGTGTTGGACACCTCTACCGGACGCGCCTCTTGCCGAAGTCGGCCCCGAACAACCGTCTCCACATTCGTATCGAATCTTCTATGGACGGCGAAGCCAGAGCTTTCTGAGCTACATCAGCATAGGAACGTATTCTTTCTCGGAAGTACGCGTACCTGTCCTGGTCCCAGTGACGGTTAAAATCTTCTGACGGCAGGGCCGGGTTTGTGATTTTCGGTACCTGCTCATTCTGTTGCAGATACTTGTCCATCCTGGTCAGTATGGTCGTCAAGGTGTTGGCCACTGTCCTCACCGCCTCTGTCCCTCGGTCGGAAGGACGTATCGTGTTTCCGGCCAGTGTGGTTAGCAATATGGACTTGGCGACATAGTTGTTCTGACGGTCTCGGAGATATTTGAGCAACCTGACCACCCGTTTGAGATTCACCTTGGTTATCCTACTCTGTTCTGAGAACCAGTCGCGGTACCCTGTCCCGTCAGTTTTCTCCAAGACGTTGCACTCTCGGTTGCAAATGAAGTGGTTCCCGTCCTTAGTGACTCTGGGAACCACGTCGAGGTGAAAGTCGCCGGCGTAGGCTAGGGTGACGCATCGTGTACCCAACTTGATCTTGTCCGCATAGTTCTCGTTCCGTGCCAGCGTGTCCCTGACCGCATTTAGGTAATCTTTAGCTTCCCAGTCGGGGTTGGGGTTCATAACGACCTGGATGTCTGCGTCATATTCGTCATGGCCCTGTACTGGCTTGATGAGTGTGTCCAAGCCGTAGGAACCCTGCCGGTCAATTCTCTGGTAGCCATGCAGTCGACCCTTGAGGTAGCGTTGCACGTCCCTGACGCTGACTTGCAACCTATGTAGCCTGCCCTGATTGAGGTTAACTTCATCCCGAAGGAATTCTCTGAACTGACGATTGTTCTTGGTCATTCGTTGCTCGCTCGAGTGATCATGCCAGTGGAACAAAGGGCGGCGCGGGGTGGGTAAAGAAGGTCTGAACCAAGTGCTCTGCATTATCCCGGGCAACCTCTCGGGCTTCCTCTGGTAGATGCTCCTTTGCCTTCGGCCAGTCGTCCAAGGCAATGGGTCCGCTTCCGTTAGGCCGATCAAGCCGGGTTACCCTATCCTTACCGATTAGCAGCCGTGCTTGGTTCATCGCTGTGACCGACTGAAAATGCATGACGATGTCTATGATATCCCGCCAATGCACCATGCCGGAGTTTCCGGATTGTCCTTGGGTTATCTGGAACGGCTTCTGCCCGCAGCCGATGCTGAGTATCTTGACATCTTCGCGGCGAATTGTGAAGCAGGAAAGGGCCTCCACAAGGGCGGTCATAGTGGGATTGTTGGCCCAGATGCCGCCGTCAAAGTAGGTATAGCCCCCTCGCCCGAAAGGCGTGAAGTATGTTGGGGCGGCGGAGGTTGCCGCAGCCACTGAACTCATTCGTTCGCCGCCGTCGAGTGAGTAACAAGGATGATGTGGGGTTTTGAAGACCCAGACCTCCCCGTTTCGCCCCTCGGTCGAAGGGATGAGAAGGCGGTACTTCGATTCTCGCAGTGTCTTGTCGCCCAACCGTTCGATCAACAACTGGTCTAGGGGCGTACGGCGGTATCGGGCAGCTACCAATCTCTTGACCTTGCCCAGTAGCCCTCTTTCACTCGATGGGAATACCCGGTGTCCCTCATCCAGGTATATTTGAAGGACCTCGCCAGCGGTCAGGCCAGCGCCAAGCCCCAAAGCGATTATTCCGCCCGTTGACGTGCCGGCAATTAGATCAAAGTAGTCCCCGACAGTCTGTCCGTTGAGATATTCCTGTTCCAGGAATGCGAGGACTGTTGCCGGGAAGATTCCCCTGATACCTCCGCCGTCTATGGACAGGATTCTGAAGGGCAGGTCGTTTTCCCACGGCACCGGGTCCCAATCTTGCCGCGGTGCGGCTTCCATTCGGCGTGGAGGTTGCTGCCCGTCCATCTATGCGGCCTCTTAGGTTGTATAGGGTTTATCTCCGATGTTAGTTCTATTTGTTGCTAAAACCGGGCTGAAGTAGTGGGTACAAGGGGAGGCCACTCTTGACCTGAACACCCGTACTCCCCCACACCCGTCCAATCACCGCCTCGATCTTTCCCTCGAACCGCCGTATCAGGTCCCTGTTAGCCTCGACAACCGCTTGCTCGGCCTGTAACTCCGCTACGATAGCCCGCTGAGCAGCCAACGGAGCGAGTGGCAACCTGATCTGCTTTATGGCGTTCCCGTTGAATTGCGGCTGACCGCCTCCAGTCATCAACGTTTTCGCCTGATCCCAGTAGCAATCGGTTTGAGCGAAAGCCCAGTAGTAATAAGGGTCCAATACATCTGCAGGGAACCTGAGTCGAATCAAATAAGACGCAAATACAGCAGGATACTCTTTGTCGAAAAGTACCGTCTTTCCGTACGTCGCACCCGTTCGGGCGACGAGTATATCCCCCTTCTCGAGTATCGATTGTTCAGCTTGAGTGGTCAAGGCGATGAACTTCTGTTCCTCTGAGTTAAGAGACCCTTCTTCGTTGATGTCGGTAATTCGAATGAATCGTGCGTCGCCTTGGGATTGAGCGCTCGCTGTAAAACCGTATTGCGGCTGAGTGATTTCCCCCAACGCCACCATAGGCCACCCCGGGTCTACCTCAATCCGCGGCCGGTAGTTCTCCACCACGGCTCGCGCTCCGTCAATCACCCTCTGGTACCCCTCTATCTCCGCCACAATCTCCCGCTGTACATCCAGCGGCGGCAGGGGGACTTTGATTTGGCGTATTTCAAGGCTAATTCCACCGATGATTCCCTTTATGAATGGTTTGAGGGTCTCTTGGAACTGACTGGACCGAACTACTGAGTACAGGAAATATGTGTTAACGGACTCATTGGCGCGAAGGATAAACACGTGCTCGTTCACAGCCGCTTCAATGTCGTGAATGAAGATCCCCGTCTTACCTGTCGTAGCTCCATCCTTCACAACTAGCACATCACCTTTTCTGAGGATTCCTTTCTTCATCCCAAGGAAATGATCCTCAGACACGAACTTCATGCCTTGGAACAGTATGCTTCCATTCCCGTCTATATGCTCTCCACCAACGCTGGGTATTCCAGAAGCAAGGGCACCGCCTTTCTGACGCGACCCACTCTCGATGTCCACAATTTCACTTAAGGCAACCATAGACCACTTAGTCGGCCGGGTCTTGGTTTCCCGATACCGTTCTCCGCTCAGGTTGTACTCCCCGTCAGCAGCAATACGTTCCTTTCCGACGACCATGCCCGACGCGGGCTGGAAATCGCCCACAGGTCCGCCTGCTCTCAAAAGGCTCAAGTACTCGGTTAGCTCTTCTTGCACCACAAGCAGGTCGTTCATCTCTATAGGGCGGCGCTGGGCGCCCAAGTCGAAGCCGTCGTTCTCCACCTTGAAGAAGGCGATGGATTCCGTCCGCTTGGCCAAAGCCCGGTCCAGGATGAGGATTGAGGTCTTTACCCCGGAGTAGGGGTTGAACACCCCGGCGGGCAGGGAGACCACTGCAACCAGGTAGTCCTCCACCAGCATCTTGCGCAGTTGCTTGTAAGCCTTCTGGCTCTGGAAGATTATCCCCTCCGGCACGATGATGCCCGCCCGCCCGTTGGCCTTCAGGTGCTCCGCCATGTAGTCCACGAACAGCACCTCGCTGCGCCTGGACTGGACCGAGAAGCGGTTGTGGGGGCGGATGCCTCCCTTCGGCGACATGAACGGCGGGTTGGCCAGGATTACGTCGGCGAACTCGTTCCAGCGGTCCTCGCTGGTCAGGGTGTCGTATTCGTGGATGTGGGGCTCCCGGAAGCCGTGCAGGTACAGGTTTACCAGGGACAGGCGCACCATGTCCGGGGAGATGTCGTAGCCCTTGAAGTTGTCCGGCAGCCGGCCCAGGTCGTCGGGCGTCAGCGTACTCTGGCCGTCCTCGTTGACGTTGGCCGCCAGGATGTGCTTGTAGGACGATATCAGGAACCCGGCGGTGCCGCAGGCCGGGTCCAGCACGGTCTCGTTCTTCTTCGGGTCCACCACGGCCACCATGAAGTCGATGATGTGCCGCGGGGTCCTGAACTGCCCCGCGTCGCCCTGGGAACCCAGCACCGACAGCAGGTACTCGAAAGCATCCCCCAGCCGTTCCGAGTGGTCGTAGGTGAACTCGTCGATGACCTTCAGGAACGCCCGCAGGGTCTCCGGGTCCCGGTAGGGCAGGTATGCGTTGTTGAAGATGCTCCGGAACAGCGGCGGGATGCCCGGATTTTCCGGCATCCTGGCGATGGCCTCGGCGTACAGGTTCAGCGTCTCGTGCCCCCCGACGCCCGGCCCTATCAGCTTGGACCAGCCGTACCTGGCGAACTCCCCTGCGAAGAAATTCCTCTCCCCGCCGAATTCCTCGCTTTCGGCGTCTATGTCGTCCATGAACTTGTAAATCAGGGCGATGGTAATCTGCTCGACCTGGCTCTTGGGGTCGGGCACCTTGCCCACTAGGATGTCCCGGGCGGTGTCTATGCGGCGTTTGGTGTCGGCGTCGAGCATCGTCTGGACTTTGATTTATGGGATTATTGGATTGCCTTGATTCTTTTGTTTAAGATTGCCGTTGGTCACTCTCTTGAACTCCAGGCTGCGTGCGCCGAAGTTGAGTAGCAGCCCAACTTCCAGGTCGTAGGCTTCGAGGTAGTTGATGGCTTGCGCTAAGTGGAGGTCTTCCAACTTTGTGAGGGCCTTGAGTTCTACTGAAACAACATTGTCGACCAGAAAGTCCACCCGCCGGGCCCCTACTTGCCGCCCCTTGTAGTAGATGGGCATTTCATGCTCGCGGCTGAACGACAGTCCCTGGTCACCCATCTCCATCCCCAGCGCCCGCTGATAAATCACCTCTTGAAAACCATTCCCCAAAGCCGAATGCACCGCCATCGCGCACCCAATCACCCTCCCAGTCACCTCCGAATACTTATGCCCCGTCTTAATCAAAGCCCATCACCAGAATCCCATAAATCACAGTTCAGACACCCTCAAACTGGTTAAGCGACACATAGTCCTTGACGTATTCCGGGACCAGCGCCCTGTACTTTTCGGGCACCTTCCTGTAGTCGTCCATGGAGAACACGGCATTAGTGGCCAGGTAGGTGAACTGCTTCTTGTCGACGGCATTACGCGTCATGACGTCGGTGACGTATGCCTTGAAGAAGGTCTTTATTGTGGGGATTGAATCAGAGCGATAGGGTATGTGGCCGGCAACAAACTTGTTGAACTCCTCCTCCAGCATCTCGTCCTTGGACTTGAAGTCCGGTATAAGCTCGAAGACCTTTTCCAGGATTTCCCGGAGGCTGAGCCGCCGGTCCACGGCGGCGGCTTTTCGCAGCTTTTGCAGGTTGTAGTAGTCCTCGGGCTTGTCGAACACCTCCCGGTTCACGTAGTCCAGGACAAGCTCCCAGTTTCCGGCCTCGATAGCCGTCTTGACGACGCCGTTCGCTCTAACGGTGTCCGCGAACCTGTCGAACAGCATCCGGTCGATTTTCATCCCGTGGATGCCCACGGTTTCTTGCCTGATGGTCGCGAGAATGTCCGTCCCCAGGTGTTCGTAGGCGGAGCCCCCGGACGTCCCATTGCCGTCTCCCCCATCGCCGCCCTCGCTTGACTGGGGCTTGGGCAGCTTGAGAACCTGGTCGTAGTTGAACTCCGTCTCGAAATACTCGCAGTTGCCGAAGAAATCGAACAGCTTGAAGGCGGTCTTTTTTGGCTGGGCCGCGTTCTCCGCCATGCCAGGGTCTTGCAGTTGCTCCAGGAAGTCGTGCGGGCGGGTGCCCCTGCCCTTGATTTGGACAAAGTCCGTGGGCGAAAAGATGGGCCTGAACATTCCCAGGTTGAGGATGTCGGTGCAGTCGTAGCCCGTGGTCATCATACCCACCGTTACGCAAACCCGCGCCTTGCTGGTCCGGTACCCAGGCAGGAAGTCGCTGAAACCCATCAGGTTGTTGTTGGCGAAGTTTATGGTGAACTGCTGGGCGTCCGGGACCTGGGAGGTGACCTGCACGGCAAAGTCCGACCGGTACTTGCCGGGAAACATCCGGTCGGCCATCTCGTTGAACGTCTGGGTCAGCCTGGCTGCGTGGTTCTGGCTTACCGCAAAGACGATAGATTTCCCGATCTCATCGCTAACTGGGTCGCGCAACGCGTTTTCCAGGAACGTCTTGCAGAACACCTGGTTGGTCGCTTCCGAGAAGAACCGTTTCTCGAACTCCCGCTGCTTGAACGATTCTTCATGCTCGTCTCCGGTGTCGTCGGTAAACGACACCACAAAACCTTCATCTGCCAGCAACTGTGTGGTCACGTCGGTGCGTGCGTCTACCACCGTCGGGTTGATAAGGTGGCCGTCCTTGACTCCGTCGAGCAACGAGTACCGGAACGTAGGCTCCCCGCTCTCGCAGCCAAAAGTGCGGTAGGTGTCTCGGAGAAGCCTTCGCTCGGCCTCCCGGGGGTCGTGAATGCCAGGCTTGGAACCGTCGAATCCTCGCAGATAGTCCCTCGGGGTTGCGGTGAGGCCCAGCTTGTATCCGACAAAGTAATCGAATACCGCTCGAGCGGTGCCGCTGATGGACCGGTGCGCTTCGTCGGAAATCACCAGGTCGAAGTCCGTCGGGGAGAAGAGCGACTGGTACTTGTTGTTGAACAGCAGCGATTGGACGGTGGTAACGACGATCTCCGCCGAGCGCCAGTCGTCCCGTCTCTCCTTGTAGATTACCGTGGCATAGTCTGCCGAAAGGATATTGGAAAACACCTTCCTGGCTTGCTCCTCCAACTCCAGGCGGTCCACGAGAAACAGCACGCGGGAAGCGTTGCGGGAGCGCAGGAACAGCTTGATGACGGCGGCGGCGGTCAGGGTCTTGCCGGTTCCAGTCGCCATCTCGAAAAGAAACCGGTCGTTGCCCTGCTCGACGGCCTTCTGCAGTGCGTGGACTGCCTGCAGTTGGTAAGGGCGCAGGAATCGGAGATTGTTTCCCCGTATGAAGTCCCCTTGCTCGTCTTTATTCTTCCACGCCGCCTCCGAGGCGTAGCCTGGCCGCTGGGTCAGGACGATGTAGTCGGTCCCGACCTGCTCCTCGATCAGACGCTGGGGGTCAGGCTGTACCTTGCTGTAGCCGACTACCGACTCCGGCGCGGGAAAGGCGGTTATGACATACGGATTGCCCCTTTCCAAGTCCCAGAAGTAGTGTAGGTTCCCGTTGGACAGAATCACGAACCGGCAGTTTAGGGACCTGGCGTATTTTCGGGCCTGTTCCTTGCCCACCAATGGTTGCTTGTCCTCAGACTTGGCCTCCAGCGCCACAAGGGGGAATCCCTTGGAGTCCAGCAAGAGAAAGTCGACAAAGCCCTTCTTCGTCTTCTCGAAGTCTTCACCGAGAGCATCAAGGTCGGTCTGGGTGATAGCTACGCTGGGTTCGAGGCGAACGTTCGCGGGTCTATTCCCATCCGGAAAGAACCGCCATCCTGCCTTTTCCAGCAGTCCGTTAATCTTTATTCGCGCCGTAGCTTCGTTCATAACCCATTGGTGCCCGGTGGAGACCGTCAGCGATAAGGGCCCCCTCACCCCTCCAACTTCACCGTATTCCTCAACACCCCGATCCCCTCGACCTCCACCTCGCACACGTCGCCGTCCTTTATCTCTCCGGGGACCCCCGGGGTGCCGGTGTAGATCATGTCTCCCGGCTCCAGCGTGACGTACTGCGACGTGAAGGAAACTACAGTTGGGACGTCGAAGATCAGGTACTTGGTGCTTTCTCCTTGCACCTCGTTGCCGTTGATCCGGCAGGAGACCCGTACGTCGCCGGGGTCTATGTCCGTGACTATGAACGGCCCCGCCGGCGAGAAGGTGTCCGTCGACTTGGCCCGCCACCAGTTGCGGTCGTCCCGCTGCCAGTCCCTCGCGCTCACGTCGTTGCCGCAGGTATAGCCCAGCACGTGCTCCAGCGCCTCCCCTTTGGTTACGTTGCGGCACCTGTCTTTGATGACCACTACCAGCTCCGCCTCGGCATCCAGCTTGGCCGTGGCCTTGGGTCGGACGATGACGTCGTCGGGGCCGATCATCGACGTAGGAGTCTTGTAGAACACGATGGGTTCCGCCGACGGCTCCCGGTCCCCCAGGTGGCTGGAGTAGTTCAGGCCGATAGCCAGTATCTTCCCCGGCTCGCACGGCGCCAGCAGTTTGACCTCCGACACCGGATGGGTGTGGTCGGTGACTTGATATGGCTCGAAAGGAGTGGCGCTCAACTCCTTCACCATCCCGTCTTCCACCACTCCGTAGCTGATTTGTCCGTGGGCAAGATACCTGGCGATCTTCATAACTAATGCTCCTTTTCTGCGTTACTGCCGGGCTAATTGTATCCACTGGCGCGCCGCTTGACTACCGGCCCTCCCTTCCGGCCTGGTCCGTTCCGTAGCGCGCGGCGATGTTCCACCCAAGACTCCCTTCTTGTCGGAATTTTGCCAGTCCGGTACCATGGCATCCATGGGATGTTTCTTGCGTTGGGTTCCAGAGTTGCCGCCGCTCCTCAGGGCGGCCGGCGGCCATGCCCCGTTCCTGGCGAGTCCGCGTTGCTGACTCCCCCCGCCGGCGACGCCATCAGGGTCCTGGGGCTTCAGAAAAGTTTCGGCGATTGGCCCGTCCTCTGGGACCTGGACCTCACCGTCCCCTGGGGAGAGCTTCTGGTCCTGTTCGGCGCCAACGGCGTGGGCAAGACCACCCTGCTCCGCATCCTTTCCACCCAAGCCAGGCCTGATGCAGGCTCTTTGGTTGTCGCCGGTTTCGACCAACGGCGCAGCCCCCAGGCCGTCCGCCGCCGCGTCGGAGTCGTGGCCCACCAGTCCTTCCATTACGACGACCTGACCTGCCGGGAAAATCTGTACTACTACGGCCGCCTGTTCGGGATCGAAGACTACCGCGCCCGCGCTGACGAGGTCTTGGCCAGGCTTGGCCTGGACCGCCGCTCCGACCGCCGGGTGCGTACCCTCTCCAACGGAATGCAAAAGCGCCTTTCCATCGCCCGCGCCATCCAGCATCGGCCCCGGCTGCTGCTGCTTGACGAGCCCGAGGCCGGGTTGGACGAAGAATCCCTGGATATCCTTAAAGACCTGCTCCACGAATGGACCCAGGCCGGGGGCTCCGCGATCATGACCACCCACGACACCGCATTGGGCCGGTCCTGGGCCCACCGTACCGCCGTCCTCGACGCCGGACGAGTCTTATTCCCCAGCCCCGACGAATATCCGCGGGACAAGCCATCGCACCGACCATTGGCTGCATCTATGGAGCCCCGCCGGTGACCGACTTCCTCAGGCCCGTTGGCGTGTTGGTGTGGAAGGACATCGTCTTGGAACTCCGTTCCCGCGAGCTTGTCGTCTCCATGCTGGTCTTCGGCCTGATGCTGGTGGTCGTCTTCAACTTCGCCTTGAGCGTCACCCCACAGCGGGTGGCCACCGTGGCGCCGGGAATCCTTTGGGCCTCCTTCGCTTTCGCCGGCGTCCTGGCCATGAGCCGTGCCTTTGCCAGGGAAAGGGAACAGGGGGGACTGGACGGGCTGCTGCTCACCCCCGTAAGCCGCGACTCGATATTCCTGGGCAAGGCTGCGTCCATCTTCATATTCATGGTGCTGGTGGAGGCCATACTCCTGCCCATCTTCGCCGGCCTCATGGGCTTCTCCGCGGTGTCATTTGCCTTGGTGCTGACCATCGTTCTGGCCACCGCCGGATTTGCCATCGTGGGAGCCCTGTTTGCCGCCATCGCAGTCCAGACCAAGTCCCGCGAAATTCTGCTCCCGGTGCTGTTCTTTCCAGTGATTCTCCCCGTAATCGTCGGAGCGGTCGAAGCAACCAAGTTGGCCATCGGAGGCGAATCGGTGGTGGGGATCGGCCACTGGCTGCCCCTTATCGGCGCATTCGACGCAGTGTTTCTTGTAATCTGTCCCTGGGTATTTTCGTTGGTGGTGGAGGAATAGATGTCTGTGGCCCCCGGCCAACAAGACCAAAGAAGCAAAGCCGTGTTGCGACCCAACATAAAAGAGATATTTTTGCTGGTGACCGGCATCCTGATGCTGGTCAATATCTACATGATATTCATGGTCGCGCCCACCGACGCCAACCTGGGCAACGTGCAGCGCGTCTTCTACTTCCACTTCCCCATGGCCATAATGTCGTTCCTGGCCTTCTTCACCGTATTCGTGGCTGGCGCTCTTTACCTGGTCCGCCGCGAGAGCCGGTGGGACAACCTGTCCTACGCCGCGGCCGAAGTGGGCGTCATATTCATAACCCTCACCCTGCTCACCGGCGTGATTTGGGCCAAGCCGGTGTGGGGCGCCTGGTGGCTTTGGACTCCCCGGCTGACCACAACCCTGATCCTGTGGCTTATCTACGTAGCCTACATGATGATTCGGGCCTACGCCCCCAACCAGAGCAAGGCGGCCGTCTACGGCTCAGTCATGGGTCTCATCGGATTCATCGACGTGCTAATCGTCTATTTCTCCGTGGAATGGTGGCCCGGCATCCATCCGGCCCCGGTGGTTGGCCCCCTGGCCGAAAGCGACTCGCTGGAAAGCACCATGCGGGGAGTATTGGGCTTTTCTTTCCTGTCATTTATATTCCTGCTGGTCTACCTGGTATGGGAGCGCGTGTCGCTGCGCTCCACCGAGGACAATGTCAAGTCCCTTAGATTTTCCCTGCGCCGCTCTCGTGCCGGCGCAGCCGCGGGAGAGTGAGGCGCTATGCTCTTTATTCTGCTCCAGACCCAGGTCCCCCCGTCCAACCTGCCCTACCTGGTCGCCGCCTTCGCTGTCAGTTGGGCCGTGTTCTTCATCTACGCCTTCTTCGTCGCCCGTCGCCAGCGGGAACTGCAGGCAGAAATCCGTGAACTGCAACAAGCCCTGGCAGAGCGGGATTCCGCTCAGGACAGTGGCGACTAAAGTTAAGTGCGGACCGACTAGCGGTCTTTGGGATATGGCCCTTCAGCGTCCCCTATACCCGTTGGCTGCGGTCCGCAGGCGTGATACCATCGATGCAGAAAAGGTCGGTAGCCCCAGTTAACCCGGACTTGGAGACAACTTCTTGGAAAAGGCGGAGTTTGAAAGCGACGGCATATTAGAGGAAGAACGCTCTGGCAGCCCCAACAACCGGCTGCGCCTCATCGTAGTGTTGCTGGTGGTGGGCCTGGCGTTGGGGTACATGGTCTATGCGGCCTTCCCCGGCAACGCACTCTTTTCCCTGACCGTCAGCGAGTTCTTCAACAAGGCCGAGGCCCAGGACGGCCGCATCGTCCGCGTATCAGGCAAGTTGGTGGAAGACTCTTTCGCCAGGGAGGATAACTCCACCCTCGCCGCGTTCCAGTTGGTCGACAAGGAAGAGACCGGGTCCGCGGCCCAGCTCTCCGCCACCTACGACGGCGTGCTGCCTGACCTGTTCTTCAACCCCCACTCTGAAATCATCCTTCAAGGCAGTTACGGCCAGGGCCAGGTGTTCCACGCCGACACCATCCTGGTCAAATGCCCTTCCAAGTACCAGGCGCTGGAGGCGGAGCAACAGGCCGTCAGCTATTAGGTGCGGCGTCCCCGTAAGCCGGCAAAATTAAAGTCCCCCACATTGTGGGGGACTCGCTTTTGGGTCCGGCCTGCGTTCTCTAGTCAGAACTCGAAGGCCTTCATCAACTCCTCGGTTGTCCTGCTCCGGGCCTTCTCCCAGCTTTCCTGCAGCCGCTGGTTCAGCGCCGGCCTCGCCTCGTCCCTGTAGACCACTCCCACCGGCAGGCCGCCCTGCTGGATCAGCCCGTAGGCCGAAGCCCGGTCCGTCGCGTCGTGTTCGTCCGGAATCTGCCACAACGACGGCTCAATCCCCTTCTTGGCGTCGCCCTTTATCTGCTCGAAGGTGTCGTTGTAGGTCGTGCAGGGCGACTGCACGTGGACAATGGCGAAACCGGGATGGTCCATCCCCTGCTTTATCAGGTTGGCCAGCAGTCTCGGCTGGCCCGAAAATCCCGACGCTATGAACGAGACACCCAGCGTCAGGTACAGTTCCAGGGGGTTCTGCTGCATCTCAATCTTGCCGTAGGGGGTCGAACTGGTAATCTCCCCCAGCTTGGTCGTGGGAGAACTTTGGCCCTTGGTCAGACCGTAGACCCCGTTATCCATGACCACGGCGCAGACGTTCAGGTTTCGGGACGCCTGCGGCCCGATGTGTTCGCCGCCGATGCTCAGAAAGTCGCCGTCGCCGGCCACCACCACCACGTTCAACTCCGGCCGGGCCATCTTGACCCCCAGGGCAATGGGCAACGACCGCCCGTGGATGCCGTGGAATCCGTAGGGCTGCGGCCCCTCCAGCAGGTGCACCAGGTTGCCGGAACATCCAATGCCCGCCACCACCACGTTGTTCTCCATGGGCAGCCCCGACTCCTCCAAGTGGTCTATCATCGCCAACTCCAGCGACCGGCGCACCCCGAAGTCGCCGCATCCCGGGCACCACTTGAAATCGTACTCTGGGTTCTTCTTGCTCATGCCCTTACCATCTCTCTTTGCGAGGCGTTGGCCATTTCTGAAATCCGGCTTACCAGGTCGCTCACCTTGAACGGCAGCCCCGTGTACTGGGTGATGGACTCGGCCTTCACTCCCAGCGAACGCAGGATGCTTCCAAACTGGCCCTGGTAGTTCAGTTCCGGCACTATTACCAGTTCCTTCCGTCGCAGTTCCTCCAGCATCTTGGGCGGCATCGGGTTCAACAGCATGGTGTAGTACCAGCCGACGTCCACTCCAGCCTCGATAAGCTTGTCGTAGGCCTCCCGGGCCGGACCCTTGGTCGCGCCCCAGGGAACAACAGCGACGGGCGACTCCGGCTTGTCCCGTTCGTAAAGGTTCTCTTCCAGCAGCTTCAGCTTGCTGAACCGCCGCTCTGTCATCTGCACGTGCCGTTCCGCCAGGTGGGTCGTGTCTCCAATGTCGTCGTGCTCGCTGCCGTTGGCCACGTACGCCCCTGGCCGTCCCGGCAAGGGCATGGCCGATAATTCCCGCCCGGCGTACCGTTGATAGCCGTTGCTGCCCTGGTATACATCGCGGCTTTCCACCATGATCTTGGACAGGTCGGGCTTGGGAATGTTCTGCGCCCGTTCCGCCAGCGACATCTCGCTCAGGAGCATCACCGGGCCCTGGTACCTCTCCGCCCAGTTGAGGGCCATGACGGCGCCGTAGAAGCACTCCTCCACGGTACCCACGGCGATTACCGGCAGATGCACGTCCCCGTGGGCTGGCCACATGCAACTAAGCAAGTCCGACTGCTCGGTCTTGGTCGGAAGCCCCGTGGCCGGGCCGCCCCGTTGCACGTCCACTATCACGCAGGGAATTTCTGCCATCCAACCTAAGCCCAGGCCCTCGCTCATCAACGAGATTCCCGGTCCAGAACTGGCGGTCATGGCCTTCTTGCCGGCGAACCCTGCTCCCAGTACTGTAGTGATGGACTCGATTTCCGAGCTTACCTGGTAGGCGAACTTGCCCTCTCCCACCAGGTTCCGCTCCATGTACAGTAAAATCGGCGTTGCCGGGGAGATTGGGTAGCCTACGTAGAATTGCAACCCCGCCGCTATGGCTCCCAGCGATAACGCCTCGTTGCCCTTCAACATCAGTTGATCCCCGTCCGGCGGCTGTGAGGGCGCCAACTCTCCCAGCGAGAACTCGCTGGCGCTTACGTGCTCCCGGCCCAGGGTCATTGCCAGGATGTTGGACTTGATGATTTCCTCGTCGCTGGCCCTGCCTCGGGTGAACCTCTTTATGACGAACTCGTCCAGGTATTCCTTGGGCATGTTCACCAGGTGGGCCAATGCCCCGATGACCACCATGTTGGCCGCCCGGTTGTTGCCCGTCGACTTGGCTAGTTGATCGATGGGCAGCCCAACCCCCCGGGAGTCTCCGTCCAACTCAAAGTCGTTGGAGTTGAATATGATGACCCCGCCGGCTTTCACTTCCCCTTGGTGGTTGTCGTATGCCTCACGGTTGAAGGCTACCAGCACGTCCACCGCGTCCCCCGGCCCTCGCACCGGGTCCACCGAGATACGCGCCTGCGTCCAGGTGGGGCCTCCCAGGATCTGGGAAGGAAACGTGGCAAAGGTCAACGCATGATACCCAACCTGGGTAGAGGCCTGCGCCAGGCCCTCTGCCGAGGTTACTACTCCTTGTCCGCCTTCCCCGGCAAAACGGACGACGAAATCACGCATTTCCATCTATTGACCTCGCCGCCTGGAGTTCGTGGCGGCACACTGTAGGCTAACCCGCGTTGGGGTTGCCACGGCCTTTGGGTCGGTCAGAGGGGAGGTGGCAAATGTGAAATGAATTCGGGCAGATTGAGGCAGGGGCCTGTTGTTCGGGATCTTCGGCATGATAGCAGTGGGGCAAGACCTTCCCGGCCTATTCTCGGCTCGGTGTTCGAGCTAGTGGAGACATATTGGGCTGCCCTCGCGTGTCCGCAGGTCAGTCTCTCGAATATATCATCGCGCTCTCGGCATTGTCAATTGAGTTGGAAGCCTTCCAATGCCGCAATCAGCCGTGGACAGGATCTGTCGCAACCCGTGGAAAAAGGAATGGTAGACTTGCTCGATTATCCTTAGGAAAGGCCTTCTGGGTTTCATTGGCTTTTATGGTTTGGCCCATGAATTCCGCTGTGAGACGAATCAGGCAACCAAGTTTTCAGAGCGAAACTAGTGGTACTTTGGGCATACCTGCTACTGATGTTATGATAGAGCAGACAGGCGTAGATTCCACCACCCGAGTCCAACGTCGCAAGAGGCCCCATAAGACTTCCAAGCAAACTCATTATATTTGCTTTGGTTTGTGCCGTGTTCGCTTGGCCAGTGCACCAGACCGTAACGTCCATCGCCCCTTTGGGTGGGCAGACACCGCGGTACGTCGCCGCACCGACCCCGACTCCACAACGCCTGGTGTTGCCCACATCGACGCCCACTCCCACCCCGACCCCGACACCGAAATACCCCGGTGGACATCGGCTCCGTACTGGGGTACTTGAGGAATGGATAAGGATATACACCAATCTAGAGAGAGATAAGGCTGGTCTGCCCCAACTTGAACACGACCCAGCCATAGCGGAAATTGCCAGGAATCACAGCCGGAGTATGGCCACAACCGGGATATTTGACCATTTGATTCGCGGCCAGGATCCCACCGACAGGGCACTGGCGGTCGGCTATGACTGTCGCCGGTACTATGCCGACGGTAGCTATACGATCGGGTTAAGCGAGAACATTGCTGAGGACCCAAGGGTACAACGATTTACTGGCTCGGGGGGTTGGGTCACTACTAACTGGGAGCCGACCATCTATTACACAACTGAAGAAGTAGCAGCCCGCTCAATAGTCAGGAGATGGATGAACAGCCCTGGCCACAGGGCCAATATCCTGGACCAGGATGCCCGCCGGATAGGGGTAGGGGTGGCCGTAGGATTGTCGGAGGAGCACGGCTGGATGCTTGAGACTTTCTATTCCACACAGAATTTCTCGGCCTGTCAATAGGGAGGAAAGTCCCATGCCAAAACGGGAAGATGAGCGCAACCAACGGAACCACCCTTCTGCCTGTACGTGTGTCGATTGCGTGGACCGCTTCCTGGGTAGAAGAGTCCCGTGCCCTACTTGCCGCAACCGCTCTGGGCGTATTGTCCAAATCGGTTCTGGGGAAATCATCAGATGCCCCACCTGTTTCGGCAGCGGCACGGTCAGCAAGGAATTTCTAGCCGAGTGGAACTCCAAGCGAGAGGCGGAGATCCAGCGTAACCCGCCAGAGGAAACCAAAGCGACGAACCCCCTCGGCTGGTCACGCCCTAACATTGCACCACCGCCGCCCACGTTTCCGAAGCCTTCTGGCCACCCTGCAGGTTGCACCTGCTATGCCTGCAATGAAGAATGGCGTCGCCAGGGAGAGAAGTTGCGACACGCGGAGGCCGACGCCCGCCTGAGAGATGCGGAAGCCCGACTTTGGGCGCAATTGACCAACCCACAGCCACCGGTTCGATTAAACCAGCGGGATCTCAGCGGTCGGCGAGCGAGGGCGTTCCGAGCGATCCGGCGCGTCACGGTTACGGCTCTCCTATCAGCCCTGGTGATTCATGTGGCCACGCTGGTGGGGTTGCTTATCTATGCCTCGAACCAGGAGGGTGCATCAGCCGTTGCCCCCATGCTGGCTGATGCCTGGGAGGCTTACGCCAGAGCCTGGCGATCCGTGATTGATTTGCCGTTTGGCGTATGAGGTCCGACACTTCACTCTCAAACACCCATAAGGCTTCGTTTGCCTTTAGGGTTTGGGCCATTGAACTCTGGCTCGGCACGGGTGTTTAGCCCCCACTTTCGCATGAAACTGCCCTGCGGAATACCAATTCAAGGCGCGCGAAGCTCGTTGTTGGCCGTTTGGGGTGTATGCTAGAATCCCCCGCATGGACGACATAAAGTACTGGGTGGCCCTGGACCGGGTCCCTCAATTGGGAACGGTCCGCTTCCGCCGCCTGGAAGACTACTTCGGTGGGTTGGACAAGGCGTGGGAGGCTGGGCCCAGCGAACTAAGAGCGGCGGGCATCGAAGAGCGGCCCGCCCGTGAAATCGCCGCACTTCGCGCCCGCACTTCCCCGGATGCCGAGGTCCAGCGTCTGGCCCAAGCGGGCGTGACGCCGTTAAACTGGCATCACCCCGAATATCCGGCCCGCCTCAAAGAGATTCCGGACCCGTCCCCCGTCCTCTATTGCAAGGGCAATCTGCTGCCTTCCGACGAACGTTCGGTTGCCGTCGTCGGCACTCGCGGCCCCACCGTCTACGGCCGCGAGGCCGCCGCGGCCTTGGTTGGTGACCTTGCCCGCATGGGCGTCACCATTGTCTCCGGTTTGGCTCGGGGCATCGACAGCATCGCCCACCGCACTGCCTTGGACAGTGGCGGCCGCACCATCGCCGTCCTGGCCAACGGGCTTGACATAATATATCCCCGGGAAAATAGGGAACTCTTCCAACGTACCCAGGCCCAGGGCGCGGTGATCAGCGAACACCCCCTCGGCGTCCGCCCAGACTCCCGCAGCTTCCCCCGCCGTAACCGCCTCATCAGCGGCATCAGCCTGGGCGTGCTGGTAGTCGAGGCCCCTGAAAGCAGCGGCGCCCGCTGGACCGTGTGGCACGCCCTGGAGCAGGACCGCGAGGTGTTCTGCGTGCCCGGTAGCATCTTCGCCCCCACCAGCAGATTTACCAACCGCATGATTCAAGAAGGGGCCAAGCTGGTGGCCGACTATACCGACATTCTTGAAGAACTGAATATGACTGTTACCGGCCACCAATACGACCTACCGCTGCCAGCTGCATCCGACTCCGGCGACCTCGACGATGAAGAAGCTGGCCTGCTCCAGCACTTAAACGCCGAGCCCTTGCACATCGACGACATCATGAGAAACGCCGGCCTGCCCATAACCTCTGTAAGCAGCGTGTTGACCATGCTGGAATTGAAAGGAAAGGTGAAGCAGGTGGGATGCATGCACTACATCCGCGTGCGGGAGCCCGCCTCGTCCTATGGCAACTAAAGCTCGCACCAAGTCTCCGACAAAGCCCCGTTCCAAGGCCAGGCCCACGGCCCGCAGGAAGTCCGGCGGCGCCGCAAGCCAACTCCGCAGCGCCTCCGGGAAGAGCCTGGTCATTGTCGAATCTCCTGCCAAGGCCCGGACCGTGGGACAGATTCTGGGCAGCAAGTACGTCGTCACTGCTTCCCAGGGCCACGTGCGCGACCTGCCCAAGAGCAAGATAGGCGTCGACGTCGATGATGACTTTACCCCGTCCTACGTCATCATGCAGGACAAGAGGGCCATCGTTAACGCCCTGAAGAAGGCCGGCGGTGAAGCAACCCAGGTATACTTGGCCACCGACCCAGACCGGGAAGGCGAGGCCATCTCCTGGCACCTGCAGACCGCCGCTGACTGGGACAGCTGGCCCGCCCCGCCCAAGAGGGTGGTCTTTCACGAAATCACCAAGCAGGCGGTTGAAGAGGCCTTCCAGCACCCAAGGGACATCGACATGCAGTTGGTCAACGCCCAGCAGGCCCGCCGCATTCTCGACCGCCTGGTCGGCTACCAGATCAGCCCCCTGCTCTGGCGCAGGGTCCAACGCGGCCTGTCCGCCGGCCGGGTGCAGTCGGTGTCTTTGCGCATGGTGGTGGACCGGGAGCGTGAAATCGAAGCCTTTGTTCCCGTCGAGTCCTGGACGCTGGAAGCCCAACTCCGCAAGCAGCCGCAGCAAAATGGCCAAGACCCATTCACCGCGGTGCTGCATTCCGTCAAGGGGCAGAAGGGCCGTCTCTCCATCTCTAACGAGCAGGACGCCCGCTCTTACCAGACTGAACTCGACGGCGCCGCCTACGCCGTCAGTTCCGTCAAGAAGAAGGACGTGCGCCAGAGGCCCGCGCCCCCCTTTATCACCAGCACCCTGCAGCAGGACGCCGGCCGCAAACTCAGGTTTACCGCCCAGCGGACCATGGCCGTCGCCCAGCAACTTTACGAAGGCCTGTCCGTGGGTAGCGAGGGTTCCGTGGGCCTGATAACCTACATGCGAACCGACTCCACCCAGGTCGCCTCATCGGCCCTCAGCGAGGTCAGATCATACATCGGCCGCCGCTACGGCAAAGAATACCTGCCCGACAAGCCCAGGTTCTTTAAGAGCCGCGCCAAGGGGGCCCAGGAAGCCCACGAGGCCATCCGCCCCACCTCTATTCAGCGCGAGCCGCAGGCGCTGAAGCCTCACCTCAGCAACGACCAGTTCAACCTGTATAAGCTTATCTGGGAGCGCATGCTGGCCAGCCAGATGTCCGACGCCCGCTCCGAGGCCACCACCGCCGACATAGACGCCGCCTGCCGGGACCAGTCCAAGACCTACGTCTTCCGGGCAACCGGCTCGGTGCTCAAGTTCCCCGGTTTCAGGTCGGTCTACCTGGAAGGCAGGGACGACACCGCCGGCGACTCCGGCCGCCAGCCCTTGCCCGAGTTGGCCGACGGCGAGACCCTGGACTGCCTCAAGCTCGACGCCCTCCAGCACTTCACCGAGCCTCCGCCGCGCTTCACCGAGGCAACGCTCATCAAGGCCATGGAGGAAAAGGGCATTGGCCGCCCCAGCACCTACGCCCCCACGATAGGCACCTTGCTGGACCGAAACTACGTAAGCAAAGAGCGCAACCGCTTGACGCCCACCCCGCTGGGCTGCGCCGTCACCGATCTCTTGGTCGAATACTTCACCAAGGTCATGGACTTGGAATTTACGGCCAACATGGAAGAGGAACTGGACGACGTATCCAGAGGGGAGCGCGAGTGGGTCCCCATGTTGAGCGAGTTCTACGGCCCCTTCCAAAGAGCCCTGGAAGAGGCCCAGGAGTCCATGCCCCGGCGCAAGGTCGAAGAGGAGACCGACGAAGTCTGCGACGCCTGCGGCAAACCCATGGTCATCAAAACGGGCAGGTTCGGCCGTTTCCTCGCCTGCACCGGCTTCCCCGAATGCCGCACGTCCCGCCCCATCCTCAAAAAGACCGGCGCATCCTGTCCCCGTTGCAGCGGCGACATCGTGGAACGCCGGGCCCGCGGCAGGGGCCGGACCTTCTACGGCTGCTCCAACTACCCTCGCTGCGATTTCATCATGAACCAGAGGCCCGTGGCCGAGCCCTGTCCCGAGTGCGGCGGTCTCATGGCCCACTCAGGCCGCAACATGGCCGCCTGTACCGTTTGCGACTGGAAAGAACGACTGCAAGACGCCAAGGAGTTGGCTACCGTTGGCGACTGATCATCTAACCGGCCCCACTTCCTCTCCGGGCATGGCCCAGCTCGACGCCCTGCTGGAGCGGTTTCCCGCGTTTCTCCGTGGACAACGAGGCCTTTCCGAAAATACCGTCCGCATTTATCTGGCCGATCTTTCCTCGTTCCACGACTATCTCTACCGGGAAGGACTGAGCCTCACTGACATGGACCGCCAGTTGCTGCGGGGATACCTGACTTGGCTGGTCACCGAGGCCGGCAACCGCGGCCGCGGCTACTCACGGGTTAGCGTTGTGCGTAAACTCACCGTGCTCCGGGCTTTCTATAGGTTCCTCGTTCAGGAGGGCCTGTTCACGTCCACGCCGGTGCCCTCTGGGCGCAGCCTGCGTGTGAAAGTAGACCGCCCCCTCCCGGAGTTCTTGGGACAAAACGAGGTCGAGCGCATGCTGCAGGCCCCCGACGACACCACTCCCGTCGGTGCCCGCGACCGCGCCATTCTGGAGCTTCTTTATGCCTGCGGCGTACGCCTGGCCGAACTCCACGGTCTGGACATGGACAACGTCGCCCTGGAGCAGCGGGAGTTGCTGGTCCGGGGCAAGGGTTCCAAGGAACGTTGGGTTGTCTTTGGGCGTCCCGCTCAGGCGGCTCTTGATCATTATATGAGCCAGGCCCGCCCTCAGTTGCTCAGCGAACGACCCGAGACAGCACTGTTTCTCAACCGCTACGGCCGCCGCCTTTCCAGGCGCAGCATCGAAAAGCTAGTCCGACGCTACGCGGCCCAGGCTGCGACCAGGAACGGCGTACACACCCACACCCTTCGCCACACCTTCGCCACCCACATGCTCGAGGGCGGCGCCGACCTGCGGGTAATTCAAGAGTTGCTGGGCCACTCCAGCCCCACCACCACCCAGATATACACCCACGTCACCAACAAAGAGGCCCTGGCCGCCTACCTCAACCACCACCCCAGGTCCGACACCGCTGCGGGCGTTGGCCAAGACGACGATTTCGACCTTAGCATCCCCGGCGACCCGGATGAGGTCGACAACAACGAGCTTGACAACGCCGAGGCCGAAATGGCAGAGGAATTGCGCGGGGACTCTTCTCTTGCCAGACAGGGGCGGGAGGTTAGCTGACCGTGTCAACGTTCCTGGTGCTAAACGGCCCCAACCTTGGCGTACTTGGCCGCCGTGAGACCGGCGTCTACGGCTCCGAGACACTTCAAGAAATCAACGACAAAATCAGCGCCCGCGCTTCGTCCCTCGGCGTCCAGGTCGAGTTCTACCAGTCCAACTCCGAAGGGACGCTGATAGACCACGTCCAGCAGTGCTGGGGACGGATTCAGGGCATCATCGTCAACCCCGGTGCTCTGACCCACTATGGCTACAGCCTGAGGGACGCTCTCGCCGACGCCGCGGTGCCGGTCATAGAAGTCCACCTCAGCAACATTCACGCCAGGGAGAGATGGCGCCGCCGGTCCGTCATCGCCGGCGTCGCCCAGGGCCAGATTGCGGGCTTCGGGTGGAGAAGCTATACTGCGGCCCTGGAGATTATCGCTGCGGTAGCCGCGGATGTGTCCAAAGAGGAGTAACCGTGAGGGAACGTAGGGAACAACTGGTATCCAAATTCGCCGAAAAAGAACTTGACGCCATGCTGGTGTCCGCCCCCGAGAACCGCCAGTACCTGTCAGGCTTCACCGGTTCGGCGGGCTATCTGCTCGTGTCCAAAAACCAAGCCGTGCTGGCGACCGATTCCCGGTATACGGAACAGGCCGCCAAACAGGCCGTCGGCTGGGACGTTCGTCAGGTCCGCTCCGGCTGGGACTGGCTCCTGGACTGGCTCGACGAGAACGGCGTCCGTCGCCTGGGCTTCGAGAGTACGGATATGACCGTCGCCAGCTACGAAAGCATTATCAACGCCTTGAAGCAGCGCGACTCCCTCACCCAGGTATCTCTGGTGTCCGCCTCCGGCTTGGCCGAAGACCAGCGTACTATCAAAGATGGCCAGGAGCGCGCCATGCTACAAAAAGCCATCGACGCCTCCGACAAGGCCATGGAAGCCGTTTGCCCCCAAATCCGGGAAGGTATGACCGAGCGCGAGGTGGCCTGGCGCATGGAAGTCGCCATGCGCGACCTCGGCGCAGACGGCATCAGCTTCGACACGATAGTTGCCGCCGGGCCCAATGGCGCAATGGCCCACCATCGACCGTCAGACCGTCCTATAGAGTTGGGAGAGCCCATAGTCATCGACATGGGCGCCAGGGTCGGCGGCTACTGCTCCGACATTACCCGCACCGTCGTCGTCGGCGAGCCAGACGATACTTTCCGTAAGGTCTACGACACCGTCCTCGGCGCCCAGTTGACCGCCATCAACACCGTCAAGACCGGCATGACCGGCGAAGAGTGCGACGCTTTGGCCCGCACCGTTATCGCCGAGGCCGGCTACGGCGACAACTTCGGCCACAGCCTGGGCCACGGGGTCGGCTTGGCTGTCCATGAATTTCCCCGGGTGGGCCCTCGCTCGCCCGACGTCCTCCAAAAGGACACGGTATTCACTGTCGAGCCTGGCATCTACATCACCGGCTGGGGCGGCGTGCGTATCGAGGACATCGTCACCTTGGGTGACGACGGCGCAGTGGCCCTCAGCAAGGCTTCCAAGTAGTCCCGGCGGCCCTTTAATGACGCCGGCAGGTAGCAACACATGAGCATCAATTTCGGCGACCTCAGCCGCGGCTTGGTCATTGAATTGGATGGCCAGCCCTGGCAGATCATGGACTACGAACGTCACAAGATGCAGCAGCGGGCCCCCGTCACCCGGATTAAGCTCAAGAACATGATGTCCGGCACCGTCGTCGAGCGCACCTTCCAGCGTTACGATACCCAATTCTCCCTGGCAGACATGGACAACCGCCAGGCCCAGTACCTTTACAACGACGGCACGTTCTATTACTTCCTGGACCAGGAGACCTTCGACCAGTACGAGTTGACCAAGGAGCTTCTTGGCAGCACTCTGGACTACCTGAAAGAGCAGGCGGTCGTAGAAGTGGTCTTCTATAAGGGGTCCGCCATCAACATCAATCTGCCCACTCACGTAGAACTGGAAGTGACAGAGACCCCTCCGGCCTTCCGCGGCGACACCGCCCAGGGGGGCAACAAGCCCGCCACCTTGGAAACCGGCCTCCGCATCAACGTCCCCATGTTCATCACCCCGGGGACCGTGGTTCGGGTGGACACTCGCACCGGGGTCTATACCGAACGGGTCAGCTAGCCCCGTGGCCGTTTACTCCGTAAGCCAGGTCACCAGCCACCTGCGGCAGGCCTTGGACAGCGACCCCCTGCTGTCCGACCTCTGGGTCATCGGCGAAGTATCCAACCTCCGTGTCTCCTCCTCCGGCCACTCCTACTACACCCTCAGAGACGACCAGGCCGTCCTCAACTGCGTCATGTTCCGCGGCCAGCCGGGATCTGATCTCCTGGCCAACGGGACCGCCGTGTCGGCCCACGGCCGCATCACTTTCTATGAACCCCGCGGCTCCACAGACTTCATGGTCGACCTGGCAATGCCCCAGGGCGTCGGCGAACTGTCCCTGGAACTAGAGCGTCTGCGCCTCCGCTTGGAAGCCGAAGGACTCTTCGCGGAGTCCCGCAAGCGTCCCTTGCCCGCATTCCCCGCCGTCGTCGGCCTCGTCACCTCACCCGCCGGGGCCGTGTTCCACGACATTGAAAACGTGATTCGACGCCGCTATCCCCTGGCCCAACTCCTCCTATCTCCCACCCAGGTCCAGGGAGAGGGCGCCGCTCCCCAGATTGCCGCGGCCCTGGAAAGCCTGGACCGCGACGGCCGGGCCGACGTGATTATCATCGCCAGGGGCGGAGGTTCTTTGGAAGACTTGTGGCCCTTCAACGAGGAGGTCGTCGCCCGCGCCATCTACGCCAGTAAGACCCCCCGTCGTCAGCGCCGTCGGCCACGAGACCGACTACACCATCGCCGACTTTGTCGCCGACGTCAGGGCTCCTACCCCGTCGGCCGCAGCCGAGCTTGTCGTCCCTGACCAGTACGACCTGCGCCGGCAGATCGCCGAGTTGGCCGGCGAGTCCGGCCGGGCCGTTGCCTATCTACTCGAGGGAAAGAGGGCAGCCCTCGTTGGCCTTATCCGCCGCATGGAAATGGGACTTCCCAACGTGGACAACTGGCGGCGGCGGGTCGATGACTTGGGAAGACTGGTACAGTCCGGCGCTCAGGCGCGCATCCGGTTGGCTGTTTCTTCGGTGGACGGCCTGGCGCAGCGGATGCGGGCCCTCGACCCTGCCGCCACCCTCGGCCGGGGCTTTTCCGTAGTCCGGAACATCTCCTCCGGCCAGGTGGTTTCCGGCGTCGGCCAGGTGACCTCCGGCGATTCGCTATCCATAACCGTCGCCGACGGTGACATCCAGGCCACCGCCGGCGGTAACGCCGACGAACCCCCGCAAACAAGAGGCCAGGAAGAAGAGCAAGCCGCGAGAAAGCCGGCAGCTAATGGAGCGCCTGCTGTAAGCAACCCCTTGCCTAGCACCGGCAAATGTCTCACAATGCCCCATGTAGTCCCACTCCCGATTATCAGGCCTCTAAAGAGTGGAGGCCGCAAGCTCGTCAAACACCGCATCCGCGGCCGATCGTCTCGCAGGCCGGAAGGGAGTTAGTCAATTGAGTCAGGGTTCAGAATTGGCTGGCAATGGTCAGCCCCCGCCGTCCCAGGACGTCGCTTCCCTTTCTTTTGAAGAGGCATTTCGGCGTCTCGGTGAAATGGCCGAGTCATTGGAGCAGGGAGGTCTGACCTTGGCCGAAGCCACCGCCCGCTACCAGCAAGGTATGGACCTCATCCGCCGCTGCAACCAATTGCTCAACGAGGCGGAACTCAAGATTTCCAGCCTGCAGGACTCTCAAGCCCCTCCCCAGGATGATGATATTTGGGACCAAGAGGAATAGCTTGTTGCAGTTGGACCTGCGCGTTCACATACCTGGCCCTCAGATACGCCGTGTTCCGTAAGGTACTTGCCTAGCCATGCTCAACATTGGATGGCTGTCCACCGGCCGGGGTGAAGGGTCATTGGGCCTGCTGCGCTTCGTACAGGACCGCATCCTCGCCGGCAAGCTCGACGCCCGCATCCAGTTCGTTTTCAGCAACCGGGAACCTGGGGAGGCCGAGGGATCCGACCGGTTTTTCGCCCAAGTCGCGAACTACGGGCTTCCCCTTGTCAACCTCTCCTCCGCCGCGTTCCGCCGCTCCCGCTCCGGCCCCTTTCCCGCACATCGGGACGAATACGACCGGCAGACAATGGACCTTCTGTCCCCATTCAGCCCGGACATCTGCGTCCTGGCCGGCTATATGCTCATCGTAGGCGGCGCCATGTGCCGCTCCTACCCTCTGCTCAACCTCCATCCCGCGCTGCCAGACGGCCCAATTGGCACGTGGCAGGAAGTCGTCTGGCGCTTGATTGAAACCAAGGCTGTTAGGACCGGAGCCATGATTCACCTGGCGACGGAAGACGTGGACCGGGGACCCGTGGTGTCCCACTGCACCGTGCCCCTATCCGGCGGCTCCTTCGCACCCCTTTGGGAGGACTTGCAGCGTCTCGACCTGTCCCAAGTCAAGTCCCAGCAGGGCGAAGACTTCCCCCTGTTCCAACTCATACGCCAAGCGGAATACCAGCGGGAGCCCTACCTGCTCTTCGAGACCCTGCGCGCCGTGGCTGACGGCAGGGTCATCCTCGCCGGAGATCAGGTGCTTGACCAAGACGGCCGGCCGCTGCAATTGGCCCAGCCCGCTGGGCTATGCCTGGACCCTGAGATCAGCCAGGCCATGGCTGCCGACGGCATTACGCTGGTTTAGTGGGTAACGCCAGTCATCGGCGTTAAATCGACTACTACCAGTCCCAGGTTGTTCAGTCCCAGGAATCAGGATGCTTCGACTAGGCTCAGGGAAACAGTTGCCCCCCGGTTTCTGCTTCCACGACCGTTATCGCCCCGACTGGGCACACACCCGCCGCCTCCAACACCGGTTGTCCCCCGTCCGCATCCTGGAGCATCACCTCCGACTTACGGGCCTCGTTTAGCCGGAAGACCTCGGGAGCAACGATGACGCACATGCCGTTCCCGACGCACAGATCCGGGTTTACTGTTGCCTTGAGCTTTCTAGGCATATCCTCGTCTCGCGCCGCATGGCGGCCTTACGATCCGCACAGAGCAGAGGGAATGTGGTTCTTGGTGAAATATTGGACGGTCCGTGGAGAGTGTTGCTGGGGAAGTGGCCCCCCAAGACCTTGTGACGTCCCAAGGGGATTCTGGAGCGGAATGCTAGGCAGTCTTCTGCACTGGCCCCAGGGCAATGTTCAGGGTCTTCCCCGCCTTGGTCACCAACTTGGGGTGCTTCTTTCCTTCGATGGCCTCCCTGTCCACTATGCACCGGGCAACGTCCGGCAGCGACGGCAGGTCGTACATGACGTCCAACAGGGCTTCTTCGATTACGTACCGCAGGCAGCGGCCTCCCGTGGGGTGCGCCAATGCTCTCTCAGATGCGGCCTCCAAGGCGTCTTGGGTAAACTCCAACTCCACTCCGTCAATGCTGAACAGTTGCTGGTATTGCTTCACCAGGGCGTTCTTCGGCTCGGTCAGAACCCGCATCAAGGCTTCCTTGTCCAATGACTCCAGGGCCACTGTCACCGGCAACCGGCCGACAATCTCCGTTATAAACCCGAAGTCCAGCAGGTCATCGGGGGTCACGTGGTTTAGATTGCTTCCCGTAGCATCTTCTTTCGCCCGGGTTTCGGCCAGGAATCCCAACCGGGGATTCGCCGACGCCATCCGCCGGGACACCACTTCTTCCAAGCCGTCGAAGGCCCCCCCGCAGATGAACAGGATATTTCGGGTGTTGATTTGCAGGAATTCCTGGTGCGGGTGTTTCCGCCCGCCCTGCGGCGGCACGTTGGCGATGCAGCCCTCGATAATCTTCAGCAGCTCCTGCTGCACTCCTTCTCCTGAAACGTCTCTGGTTATGGACCGGTTGGCCCCTTCTTTCCGAGCCAGCTTGTCCAGTTCATCGATGTAAATGATGCCATTTTCGGCCCGTGCAACGTCCCAGTCCGCCGCCTGTATCAACCGCAGCAGTATGTTCTCTACGTCTTCCCCGACGTATCCCGACTCGGTCAACGACGTGGCGTCGCAAATTGCGAACGGAACGTCCAAGGTCTTGGCCAGCGTTTCCGCCAGCAGGGTCTTGCCGCAGCCGCTGGGGCCCATCAGCAGGATGTTGGTCTTCTGGACTTCCACGTCCTTGCCATTCATGTCCGTCCAGACTCTCTTGAAATGATTGTATACGGCCACGCTGAGGATTTTCTTGGCCCGCTCCTGGGACACCACGTAGGTGTCCAGGTTGGCATAGATATCCCGGGGCACAAGGGGGGCGCGCGGCCCGGCAGATTCATCCCGCGCGGGGGTTTCTTCATCCACCAAGTGGGCAAACACTCGGACGCATTCATAGCAGACCGCGGCCTTAGCCTGGCCCGCTACGATTATTTCCGTGCGCGCCTGGGGTTTCTCACAAAACGAACACCGGTTGTGCTTGGAGCCCCTGGTTCCACTGGCCACACTCACCCTCCAATCCAGATCCTTTGGCCCACGAACGCGCCTAGCTTTCGCTCTTGGCCGTCGAGTCTGTCTCCGGTTTCGTTCCCAGAATTTCGTCCACTAGGGAGTATTCCACCCCTTGCTCCGCAGTCAGGTAAAAGTCCCGGTCCGTGTCCCTGGCAATCTTGTCGTAGGATTGCCCGGTGTTCTCGGCTAGGATGTTCCGGATTTTGTCTTGCAGCCGAATGATTTCCCTGGCCGCGATTTCGATGTCGCTGGCCTGGCCCTGGGCGCCGCCCATCGGCTGGTGCATGTGGATGGTCGAATTGGGAAGGGCATACCTCTTGCCGTGCTTGCCGCCCGACAGCAGCACTGTCGCCATACTGGCCGCCATTCCCAAACAGATGGTCGACACGTCGCAGTTAATCAACTGCATAGTGTCGTATATCGCCAAGCCGGCGCTGATGACTCCCCCCGGGCTATTGATGTACAGGTTGATTCCCTTGTCAGGGTCCTCTCTTTCCAAGTACAGGAGTTGGGCTATGATAGTGTTGGCTACTTGGTCGTTTATAGGCGTGCCCAGAAACACTATCCGTTCTTTAAGCAACAATGAATAGATGTCAAAGGCCCGCTCACCGCGGGGACTCGTTTCAATGACCATGGGTATGATGTTTTGGGGTAGATAAAGCGGTGAATCCTGCGGGTTACTCTGCATTGGGTCCTGCTCCTTACTTTGATTCCCCTGATGATTCTTCTGGTTCTTCGGTTGATTCGACGGCCGATGCCGTTTCCTGATCCGCTGTCTGGCTGTCGTCGCTTCCCTGGTCTACTTCGTCTCCCTGGATGATTTCCGCCAGGCGTCCCATGACCTTTCGGTTGAGCAGGTTCGACCGGATGGACTCCTGGGCATTTGACGAGCCCAGAATGCGGCGCATCTGGTCCTTGGAGTCCCCAGCTTCCTCTAGCATGGAAGCAATCTCCGCCTGGACCTCTTCCTGCCCTATCTCAATTCCTTGGTCTTGGGCCAGCTTATTTAGCACCAGGTAATTGTTCAGCCGCCGTTCCGCCTCCGGCTGAAGTTCCTTCCGCCACTCTTCCTGGCTCTTTCCCAGGTGGTTCAGATAGGCGTCCATGTCCAGCCGGCGTTCCTGTACCGCCCGTTCCTGCTCCTCGTAAAGTCGGTCAACTTCACGTTGGTAGATGAGGTCAGACGCCTGGATAGTCGAAATCTTCAACAACTCTTCCAGGCCTTCCTGTTCCAGGCGACGCTCCGCAGCGTTCTCTGCGGCCTCCGTAAGCTGCTGCCGCACGTAGTCAGTCAATGCCTTGAGGCTCTCGTAGCCGTCCCTGATTCCCTTGGCGAATTCGTCGTCCAACTCCGGTAGCGTCTTGGCCTTGACAGAAAGAAGCGCCACCTTCAGGTGGCACTCTCTTCCGGCGAATTGCTCTTGATTGTGGTCCTCTGGGACGGTTAGCGTAAACTCCTTCTCTTGTCCTTCCACCATCCCTTCAAGGTAAACCGAGAATCCGGGAATCGGCAATGGGTTGTCCAACTCGGGAATGAAATCGATTCCCTCGTCCCGGATGACCTCGTCTCCTCCGATTGTCCCAGTGACGTTGAGGCTCAGCAAGTCCCCGAATTGCACCGGGCGGTCCATCGGTTCCCAGGGCGCCGACTCGTACCGCAGTTGCTCGATTACCTCGTTCACCCGTTCATCGGTGATTTCCACCGGCTCGCGCTCTACTTTGATGGAACGCAGGTTCCCCAGTTCCACCACTGGCTCCAGGGTTACCACCGCTTTGAACGACACCGGCTCTATGTCCAGGACCTCCAGGTCGGGATCCATGAAGGCCTGCAGGTTTTCTTCCTTTAATATCTGGTCCAGTGTCTCTGGCACCATGAATTCCAGGGCTTCTTGAACCAACGCAGTGCGGCCTAGATGGCTTTCTACTATAGAACGGGGGGCCTTGCCGCGGCGGAAACCGGGGATGTTGATTCTGGAGACGATACGCCGATAAGACCGGGTGATGAAAGGTTCCTCGTCCTCCGGCGCCAATTCTACCTTCAGGACGACCTCGGTCGGGCTGTCCGACTCCTTGGTGACGTTCACCGCCAACCTTCCTGGTGGATTTGCGGCGAATGCTGGCTGCTCATTTTGGACGGCACGCTAGTTTGCCAAGTGCTCAGTTGGGACGGCTTCAAGTATAACACAGTCGCTAGACGGTTGAAACAATCCTCCGCATTCGGCGTTTTTTAATGCGGTCTCAGACCTCCCAACCGCCATGTCTGCAACCCCATAAGCGCAAAAATCAAGAGCCGGATTATTTGGTTGAAAAACCGGAATATAATTAAAAATGGATTAAAAAAACGTTGACACATATGAGCCGGGGTTGGTATTTTGTGGTTCATGGAAGTGTGGAGGGGGCGACGGGCGTAGTCCTCTGGGTTCCCCATCGTACCGTTTCTGGGTCAGCGCCCAAGCGTTATTGTCCGTTCCACTCTCGGATGATTGCCCTGCCGGTTGTAATACCGTAATGGTTCAGCAGGCAAGGCCCACATCCTAACAAAAAGGGGTTTTGTTCGAGAGTTTTACCACAGTTTGACGCCGGGCGATTGCCCCAATCCAGTCCATACCCGGCTCTTACAAGGTGATTTTACAGGGCCATACGTCCTTATTGAGGAGCACAGTGAGCCGTCACGGCCTTAAACACGAAGATCTGGGTGAACAGCGCCGCGAGAGCGCGGCGGTAGGTTGTCATGGCGACAGAGGGCTCGGACCCCGACATGGACTCGCCGGCGTTGCACCGTCCGGTATTGGCGGCGGAGGCGCTGCAGCAGTTCGACCCGCGCCGGGACGGCGTATACCTAGACGCCACCTTGGGAGAGGGCGGCCATGCCGCGGCGATTCTAGAATGCTCCTCCCCAACCGGCAAGGTCTTCGGCATCGACTTGGACCCTCGTTCTCTAGCCTACGCCATGCGCCGCCTCAGCGAATACGGCCAGCGCTTTACCTGTGCTCAGGGCAACTATGCCGACATGGTGGCCCTGGCTCAATCTCACGGCATTACGCAGATCGACGGCCTGATCATGGACTTGGGATTCTCATCCCGGCAGGTGCAACAACCGGGCTACGGCTTCAGCTTTCGCTTAGACGAACCGTTGGACATGCGCTTCGACCCGGCTTCGCCGTTGACTGCAGAGCAGGTCGTCAACACCTTTTCCGAGAGGGACTTGGCACGGTTGATTTTCGAATACGGCCAGGAGCCCAGGTCCAGGGCAGTTGCCAGGACCCTGGTCCGCAGCCGGCCAATCAACACCACAGGCAGATTGGCCGAATTGGTAGCCGCTGCCGTAGGGCCGAAACGGGGGCGCAGGTTGCATCCCGCCACACGCACCTTTCAAGCCCTGCGCATTGCGGTGAACGACGAACTGGGCAACCTGGAATCGGGCCTCGACGCCTCCCTTCAGTTGCTGCCACCCGGGGCCGCTTTGGTGGTTATCAGCTATCACAGCCTCGAAGACCGGGTGGTGAAAAACTTTATGGCCAGGGAAAGGGCTGGCTGCACCTGTCCTTCCGGGATTCCGGAGTGCCGGTGCGGCCGTCAGCCAACACTGCGTCAAAACAACCGGCGCATCATCAGGCCCTCCGAGCAAGAAATAGCGTCGAACCCCAGAAGCCGCAGCGCCCGGATGCGCGTCGCTCGGCGGCTGTGATATCGCTGGCGGCGGTATCCATGCGGCATCCAGTTGGACTACAAGTATCAGACAATATCCAATGAAAGGATGGTGGCCCTTTGGCTAGAGAAACTTTCTATACAGCCGTAGATTTGGGAAACAGCAAGGTAGCTTCCATAGTAGCCCGGGTGGGCACTGAGGGAGAGTTGAAGGTCGTTGGTACCGGCATTGTGCCCTCCCAGGGTATGCACAAGGGTCGCATTGAGCGGATTGGCGAAGTCCAAGTTGCCGTCCGAGCCTCCCTGGAAGAAGCCCAGCGGTACATCGGCCGGGGTATGGCAGGCAACGTCTATGCGGGGGTCAGCGGCAACCACCTCACCTGCGTAAACACCAAGGACACCATCAACAATGCCGGCGACGTAAAGGACATCAATAACCACCTCTTGGAGCAGTTGATCAAGTCCTCTGTGCCCCGCGTCGACCGCAATACGGACATACTCCATATCATCCCCATGAGTTATAACGTCGATGGCCTGACCGGTATGCGCAATCCGGTAGGACTACATGCCGACGAGGTGCAGGTGGAAGCCCACGTTGTTCTGGGTGAAGCAATGGCGTTGAAAAACACTGTCAAGGCTGTGCAGTCCGCCAAGGTCACCGTCAGGAGCCTGGTGCTTCAGTCATTGGCCTCGGCCGAGGCTACCCTCACCGGGGACGAGCGGGAGATGGGCGCCGTTTTCGTCGATATCGGCAGCGGCACCACCGACTTGATTATCTACCGGCAAGGCAGCCCCTGGTACTCGGCTGTCATCCCGGTGGGAGGCGACCAGCTTACCAAAGACCTCTCAGTGGCTCTCCGGGCCCCCGTCTACTTAGCCGAGGAGGCCAAGATCAAATGGGGCCACGCCATGCCGGATGTTCTGGGATCGGACGAGGAAGTGGTGATTCCCAGCTTCCAAGGACAGCCCCGGCGGATTTTCAAGAGGCGGCAAATCGCCGAACCCTTGCATGCTCGAGTTGCCGAGTTACTCAAGCTCATACTCTTCAAAGTTCGGCAATCCGGTCTGCGCCAACTCCCCCCAGGGGGCTTGGTCATTACCGGCGGCTGCGCCGAGCTTCCCGGAATCCAAGCGTTGGCCAAAAAGACCGTGGGTGGACCGGTGCGCATCGCTTATCCCAGCGGCATTGCCGGGCTGCCTACACAGCTCCGCAAACCGGCCTATTCCGCCGCAGTGGGGTTGTTGCTCTGGGGCATCAAGCACCAGGGCGAAAAGCGCTCATACCGCAACGGCCGGCGGCCCGCCTCAAAGGGCAAGCCCCTGTTCGGCCGAAGCAAGCGGGAAGAGTCTCGTGAGGAGATGGAAGTCCAGGTGGGGTAAATGCCTTTACACACTTTCGCGGGGCCTAAGGTCGCCCCGGTCTGCTGACCGCGGCATTCACCCCTTAGACACACTCCTGCAGGAAAGTGTTCGGGCATTGAAAGGAGGGAGAGAAGATCCCATCTTCAAAGATAGTTGGGCAGAAGAAGAATCAGCCAACGCGCCGGTGCGGGACCTTGACTCCCGCGACAACCGGCAAGACCGATGCCGTGGGCCAGTGGCTCCGCGGTGGTTCTAAGCAATGGCCATAAACTCCAGCGGGCCCGGCATCAGCCCGCCTGCGCTGGGGAATAGGTTGCAGGTCCAAGGCCAATCTTGAGATTAGACGATCTAGAAGGAGATAGCATGGTTTCTGAAAGTTCATCCTCGTGGGAACCCGGATTTGACGTAAACGACCCTTACAAGGGGGTGCCTGAGATAGGCGCCGCCAGCCCGCTGATCAAAGTCATGGGCATCGGCGGCGGCGGCAGCAACGCTGTGAGCCGCATGTTCAAGGAAAAGCTCCCCGTCGTCGAGTATCACGCCGTGAACACCGATGCTCAACACCTGTTCAAGTGCGACGTGGCCCATCGTTTGGCCATCGGCCGCAATTTGACCCGCGGTCTCGGCTCGGGCGCCCAGCCTGACCTTGGCCGCCAGGCTGCCGAAGAGAGCCGCCAGGAAATCGAGGCCGCGGTGGAAGGCGCCGACATGGTCTTCTTGGCCGCGGGCATGGGCGGCGGCACCGGAACCGGCGCTGCCCCGGTAGTCGCGCAGATAGCCAAGGAGGCCGGCGCCCTTACCGTGGCAGTGGTCAGCAAACCCTTCTCTTTTGAAGCCGCCACCCGGCGTAAGAACGCCGATGAAGGCATCAACCGCCTCAAGGACCATGTCGACACCCTCATCGTCATCCCCAACGACCGCCTGCTCCACATGAACAACGATAGCGAGCAGACCTTCACCTGGGAAGACGCTCTGAAGATGGCCGACTCGGTCCTCCACCAGGGCATCCAGGCCATCGCCGAAGTGGTCACCGTGCCCGGCGAGATCAACGTCGACTTCGCCGATGTCAAGACCATCCTCAACAACGCCGGCCCCGCCTGGCTGGCCATCGGCCGCGGCAAGGGCGAGAACCGGGCTGTCGAGGCCGCCAAAATGGCCACCCGGAGCCCCCTCTTGGACATTGCCATGGACGGCGCCCGGCGTATCCTGTTCGTGGTTAGCGGCGGCGCGACCCTGTCCTTGCAAGAGGTGCAGGACGCAGCCGACATCATCCAGGAAATGGCCGACCCCGAGGCCAACATAATATTCGGCACCTGCCGGGACTCCAGGCTGGAAGACGAGCTCAAGTTGACCATGGTCGCGGCCGCCTTCCCGGTCCTCCAAGAGAGCCAGCAAATGCGCGAGGCCGAGTTGGACCGCCTGTTGCAAGACGTTGTCACGGAGTCGGAGGAGGAACTCGATGTTCCCAGCTTCCTTCGCCGCCAGTCGGGCACGCGCAACCGCGGCCTGTTCCGGTAGCCCGGACAGACGTCGATCCACTTAGAGTAATGTTCTCGGAGGCCTAGCAGCACTACTATCCCTTGTCTGGGATCTTAACCCCAGGCGCCGAGAATCGCCTTGAGGCCGTCCTCACCAGGGAGGACGGCCTCTCCTCTTTGGCCCCGGTGGGCACAACGGGATCCCGCGGAAATGACAGGTTGGGAGTGAGGGCGAAAGATTTTTCGCCCCTACGGTTGGATTGTTCGGTCAATGTAGTCTGCCTCCGGTCGGCCTAGTGTGCTATGCGCTATCGGGCGGGTTCGGGTGCCGGCAGTGGAGGCGGGTCGGCGGATGGAACAACCAGGCCGCGGGCTACGGCCCAGGGAAGCAGGGCGCCCAATAGATGCTCGATGCCGGGAACGGTCTTTTCGGCTAGGCACCGCTGCAGGTAGCTGTGGGCGGACGTGAAGGTGGGCAGGCGGAATCCGGCGGCGGCGACCTTGCGGAAGAAGGCGAAGTCATCCGGGGCGGGTTTGCGCTCGGCGCGGGCGATGGTCCATTGGAGGCAGTGGTCGTCGACCATGGGGCGGAGGCGGACGAGGGATACTTCCAGGGCGAACCTGCGGCGCAGGGCGTTGATGCGAGACCTGATGTAGGATAGTTGGTTCATTTGAATTCTCCTCTAGGTGGAAATTTTAGATCGCCTTTCATTTGCTGTCATTTCATCCCGTTCTTGAGAGCTTTGGACGGCTTGCCGCGGCCGTTTCTTGGCCTGTGCCCCGCCTTCTCTGGATTCCGGCTTTCGCCGGAATGACGCGTTGGGGGGCGGGTCAGTTCGTCGCGGAAGAGTGGGTCTTCAAGCCAACGGTAGAGGGCGCTTTCTCCGATGCCGGAGGAGCGGGCGGCTTGGGCCAAGGTGGGAGTGGCGGCGATGAGGGGCAGTGCGGACTGCTGGCGGGGGAGAGGGTGGAATTTTTAGATCCCCTATCATTTCCTTTCATTCCATCCCGTTCGGGGGAGTTGGCGGGAGGAGGATTAGGCTTGGAGCGTCGTTTGGTCACAACATGTCACGGGCCTCAGTGGCAGGTCTGGATTTGGTCCGACGATGGCGCGGACCTGACCTGCATTCATGATATGGGGAGGTTGCCGGGGTGGGCAAGGGGGGAAATGTCAGTAGTTTTGGGGGCGCGTCTGAACTGTGATTCACGGGATTCATGGGATAGACAGGATGGGGGAATTTTCATGTCTGTCGGTTCGCCCTTCGGCTGGCTCAGGACAGGCCCTTCGATTTCCCTCAGGACAGGCCCTTCGATTTCCCTCAGGGCGAACGGGGGTGTGGCGGGGTTGGCCGCGTCCTGGCATCAGGCCGTGGGGCGGCGCCCAGCGTAGGGGCGCCCCTGGTGGGCGCCCTGACCGAGGCGAGGGCAACCACAAGGGTTGCCCCTACAGGTAGGTTAATGATGATGGATGTCCGGGTTGTAGCGGGGGTCCAATTGGTGACGCGTCAAGGGTCCTGCACCTGCATGATACCCGGTGTAGGGGCGGTTTGCGAACCGCCCCTACGATGCACAGCCGGTCTCGGTGATGGTGGTTATTTCGATTCGTTGAGGTTCCCCACCCTCACCTCACCCGACACCAACCGCGGCAGCAGCGTGTCTCGTTGCTCGGCGAGGGTGCGGGATTCTTCTTCCAAACGACGGGTTGGGGCCGGGATGCCGCCTGGGGGCCGTGGTTTTGAGATTCCTCGGCTTCGCTCGGAATTGTATGTGTCAGAAATTCGTTGACAGAATAGCATGGGACAAATAGCTATTCTGGAGGCGGGGATCGGGAACGTCGAGGCGAGCCGTTTCTTACGCGTCTAGGCGGCGGCCTGCCTATTGACTTTCCTCCTCGGCCATTATAGAATCTCCGCCTACTATAGGTAGTGGTTATGGTTAAACATAACACATTATATAGTATCTAAAATTATTTTAGTACGAATTTAAGAAAGAGTCAGGGACATGAAGTGCCCGTTCTGCTCGTATGCCGACTCTAAGGTAACCGACTCCCGCACCGTGGAGAACGGCATTCGCCGCCGCCGAGAATGCCAGCGTTGCAGCCTGCGCTTCACCACCTACGAGCGCATCCAGACCACCGCGCTGGTCGTCTCCAAGCACGACAACCGCCGCGAGGAGTTCGACCGCGAGAAGCTAATGGCCGGGGTCCGCAAAGCCTGCGCCAAGCGTCCAATACCGTCCCGCACCATCGAAAAGATGATAGAAGACATTGAGACCGAACTGCAGCGCTTGGGACAAGTGGAAGTGCCTACCAGCATCCTGGGCACCTTGGTCATGGAACGGCTTCGCAACCTGGACCGTGTGGCATATATCAGGTACGCCAGCGTATACCGAGACTTCCAGGACATCGAGAGTTTCGAACGGGCGGTCAAGGACCTGCGGGAAGATAACTCGCAGCTTCCCCTGCCCGAAGGCGGTCCCAGGGAGCTCACCCGACGGCGGCGCCGACGCAACACCGCCACCGTGGCCCGCTACCGTCCCAGAAACATCAACCCCTACGGAAACAACGACCGCCCCACGGAATCAGACGACACCGGAGGGAATCCTTTCAATGCAATCTAGCCCGCAATATCCCGCCCTCGCCAGGTTGTTGGCCCTGAATAACCAGGTCCACGATTTGGAAAAAGAGTTGTTGGGTGTGGTAGTGCCAGGAGCGCCACTTCAGCCGGTAGCTGCTGGGCCCACTTGGGAGGCCGGCGCCATCGCCGGGCTGCAAGAGGAAATCGACCGGGGATCCCGCGCCAGCCTCGCCGCCTGCTGGCTGAGCATGCCCGAGGACGACTTTTAGGCGCAACCCCAAGGCGCGGCGGGTGGTGAAGGGACCATAAGGCAGCAGACCGGAATGGATGTTGGGATGCGGGGTGTAATCGCCGGTCGGCCCGGACTTGAAACGGGCTTTCTTAATACCGGTTTCGTTCCGTAGATTTCCTGACGCGGCGGAGGAAATTGGTCGCGTCGTCCCTTGACTTTTCCACAAAACCGCCGTAAAATCCGCTTCCTAAATGTTGTAGCGTTGAAACAGCCTGCTACAATATTTAGTAGCGCCAACAGCTTCTACTGTCTCTATTAATGTACTGACAGTTGTGCGGTGACCCAGGGCCGGACGGCCCACTCGACGCAATAGCCGCGTTATATCCGACCGCTCGGCCTGAGCTTCTCGATTGGTCTTCACCGGGGTTTGGGAAGGGTTCGTAAGTGGAGGGGTGGCAGATAAATGACGATTACTCACAGCAATTCTGATATGGCCAATGCTTCAGCAGACGACCGCCGGCGGCGTATCTCGGCGGCGCTCGCCTCCGCGGGCCTCGCCCAGAAAATCGGAGGCCGCTCTGCGGAACTGACCGAGAACTCCAGGGTCGTCCTGGAGCGCAGGTACCTGTCCAAGGACAGGGAAGGAAACGTCCTGGAGGACCCCGATGGCTTGTTCCGGCGGGTGGCCCGCAACTTGTCCCAGGCGGACCTGCTCTACGACGCCTCGGAAGAGGCCCGGCAGGTCACCGAGGACGAGTTCTACGAGGTCATGCGGAGCTTGGAGCTTTTGCCCAACTCTCCCACCCTGATGAACGCCGGCCGCGAACTGCAGCAGCTTTCAGCCTGTTTCGTGCTGCCAGTCGACGACTCATTGGAGTCCATATTCGACGAGGTCAAACAGACCGCCCTTATCCACAAGAGCGGCGGCGGCACTGGCTTTTCGTTCAGCAACCTGCGGCCCGAGGGCGACGTGGTCGGCTCCACCGGCGGCGTGGCCAGCGGCCCGGTCAGCTTTATCCGCGCCTTCGACACTGCCACCGACGTGGTCAAGCAGGGCGGAACCCGCCGCGGCGCCAACATGGGCATCCTCGACGTCACCCACCCAGACGTCCTCAAATTCATCCAGTCCAAGGAAGACGGCCGGCATCTCAACAACTTCAATATCTCGGTGGCCGTGACCGAAGAGTTCATGCAGAAGGCCCAGGCCGGTGAGGACTATGACCTGGTCAACCCTCGCACCGGCAAGGTCTCCGGCAGCCTGAACGCGAAGTACGTATTCGACCTGATGGCTGAACTAGCCTGGAAGACCGGCGACCCCGGCTTGATTTTCATGGACCGCATCAACCGGGACAATCCCAACCCCCAACTGGGGGTAATCCAGAGCACCAACCCCTGTGGCGAGCAGCCGCTGCTCCCGTACGAGTCCTGCAACCTGGCGTCGATCAACTTGGCCCGCATGGTCAAGTACGATGGGGACGACGTTGCCATCGACTGGGAGCGCCTCGACCGCATCGTCCAGACCACCGTCCATCTGCTGGACAACGTCATAGACATGAACCGGTATCCGATACGCGAGATCGAGGAGATGAGCAAGAAGACCCGCCGCATTGGCCTGGGGGTCATGGGCTTTGCCGACCTGCTTATCCAATTGGGCATACGCTACGATTCCGATGAAGCCTTGGACTTGGCCGACCAGGTCATGGGCCGCATCTACCGGGAGACCCACGCGGCCTCTTCCGCCCTGGCCCGGCAGCGGGGCCCGTTCCCCGCCTGGGAAGGCAGCGTCTACAGGTCTGAGGGCGCACTGGGCGAAGGCCGTCCTATGCGCAACTCGGCCCCCACCACCATCGCTCCCACCGGCACCATCAGCATCATCGCCGGCGCATCCAGCGGCATCGAGCCCCTCTTTGCCCTTAGCTACGTCCGCAACGTGATGGACAACACCCGTCTGGTGGAAGCCAATCCCTACTTCGAAGCTGTGGCCAAACAAGAGGGCTTCTACTCCCAGGAACTGATGGAGCAGTTGGCCGAAAAAGGCAGCCTGGAAACCTTGGACGCGCCCCAGTGGGTCAAAGAGGTATTCCGCACCTCCCATGACATCAACCCCGAATGGCACGTCAAGATGCAGGGAGCGGTTCAACGGCACACCGACAACTCCGTCTCCAAGACTATAAACTTTCCCCACGACGCCGCCGTCGACGACGTGGCCCAGGCCTACATGCTGGCCTATGAGTTGGACTGCAAGGGCATCACCGTCTATCGTGACGGCAGCAAGGCCGGCCAGGTGCTCAGCACCGGCGAGGGCGGCGCATCTGCGGACGAATCCCCCGAGGCCGCGGTCGAAGGCGGTGCCTACCTGACGCTCCGGGACCGCCCCCGCACTACTTACGGCGTCACCGAGCGTGTGCGCACCGGGCACGGCAACATGTACGTGACCATCAACTTTGAAGAAGGGAGCCAGCCCTTCGAGTTGTTCGGCACGTTGGGCAAGTCCGGTGGTTGCGACTCCGCCCAGTTGGAGGCAATATCCCGGCTGGTCTCTCTCGCCCTACGCTCCGGCGTCGACCCCCGGCACATCATTCAACAACTCAGGGGAATCACCTGCTGCCCGGCTTGGGACAGCGGCACCTTGGTCCGTTCAAGCCCCGACGCCGTGGCCCTCGCCCTTGAGCGGCACCTTACCGCAGAACATGGGACAGCGGCCCATTCCCCTCATCAGGCCTTCCAAATGGAGTTGCCTGACCGGCCCGCCTTGAACGGCAACGGCAACGGCCATAGCTCGGTCAAGAAGTGTCCCGACTGCAACGGGCACATCGTCTACCAGGAAGGCTGTTTAATGTGCGTGGCCTGCGGCTGGAACAAGTGCGAATGAGGTGGGGTGTGTGATCGACGCGTTCAGCCGCTAGCCGGCCCCTCCTTCGGTAGCCCCCGGTGCAAGCCGGGGGCTACTCTTTCCGGCGCAATCGCCGCTTGCCGTCATGCTACAATCCCAAAGCGGCCGTCCCGCCTTCCGGTGCGGCCATCACGGAGCATTGTCCAATGCCCAGCGATAAACGACCGGCTGTCGCCGTGACCATGGGCGATCCCTGCGGCATTGGCCCTGAGGTTGTGGCCAAAGCCTTGGCTCAGCCATGGGTCTACGACGCCTGCCGTCCCTTGGTCGTCGGCAATACCCTTGCCATGGAGCGGGCCATCGCCTTGACCGGCGCTCGCCTACGGGTCAACTCATTAGACGACCCAGAGGACGCCGGACGAGACCCCGTTGTCTTGGACCTTCTTGACCCGGGCAACCTCGACCCAGTGCACATCACCCCCGGTCGGATCAGCCCACAATGCGGGCGCGCCGCCATGGAATGGGTCACCGGGGCGGGCAATTTGGCTCTTAAAGGCAAGGTTGCGGCTCTGGCTACGGCCCCGCTGAACAAGGAAGCCGCCGCCCTGGCCGGGTATCAGGCCATTGGACACATGGAGCTATTGCAGGAACTCAGCGGCGCCAAGACCGTCGCCACCATGCTGATGGCCAAGAACCTGCGGGTGGTCCATCTCACCACCCACCGCTCCCTCCGGCTGGCCTGCGACTACGTCAAGAAAGACCGGATTCTGCAATTCCTGCAACTTACCCACGACAGCTTCGTCCAGTGGGGCACTGCTAACCCTCGCATAGGCGTCGCTGCTCTGAATCCCCACGGCAGCGATGGAGGCCTGTTGGGCAGCGAAGAAGAAGAGGAAATCACCCCCGCCGTAGAGACGGCGCGGGGCCAGGGAATCGACGCTATCGGCCCCGTCCCCGCCGACGCTGTTTTTCATCAGGCGACTGAAGGACTCTACGATGTGGTCTTGGCCATGTTCCATGATCAGGGCCACATCCCAGTGAAAGTCTACGGCTTTGAAGAAAGCGTCACCGCTAACCTGGGACTGCCCTTTGTCAGGACTTCGGTAGACCACGGCACCGCCTTTGACATCGCCGGTCGGGGCATCGCCGATCCCACCAGCATGCTTGAGGCCATCCGTCTCGCCGTAGCCTTGGCCAAGGGAAACGGCCTCCCCGCCGCCTAGCGCGTCATCCAACTCCTACTCCTGATATTCCACTCCATACCTCCGTTCGTCCTCCCACATCCACCGTTCGCTCTGGGCTTGTCGAAGAAAACGAACGGAACAACAGCCGACTAGCCGCAATTTCCCTCCCCATACGTCGTCGCTGTAAGTTATAATGGGTAGCTATGAATTCCCATAGATTCAACCCAACCGGCGGCAGCCCATGAAGCTGGCTTTTATAGGCGGAGGCGTCATGGCTGAAGCCATCCTCAAGGGAGTGCTGGCCGCCGGTCTAGCCACCGGCAATGACGTCCGCGTCGGCGAGCCGGTCGCTGGCCGCCGTCACTACCTCAGCGAGGGCTACCGCGTAACCGCGGTGGACGACAACCGCAGCGCAGCCGGCGACGCCCAACTGGTCATCCTGGCGGTCAAGCCCCAGGACCTGGGTCAAGTCTTCGGGCAGTTGAAAAGCGCCTTGACGCAGGAGCAGGCCGTGCTCTCCATTGTGGCCGGCGCAAAGGTGTCAACCTTGTCTGGGGGCCTCGGCTTTGATGCCGTCATTCGCGCCATGCCCAATACCCCCGCCCAAGTGGGTGAGGGCATGACCGTATGGACCTGCAGCCCCGGCGTTCCAGCGCCATTGCGCGACCTGGCGCAAAAGGTCTTGGAAACCGTGGGCCGCGAGATTTACGTGGACGACGAAAAATACCTGGACATGGCCACAGCCCTCAACGGCAGCGGCCCTGCTTACCTATTTCTCGTGGTCGAAGCGCTCATCGACGCCGGAGTCTACGTGGGCCTCCCCAGGCCCATGGCCCAGACCATTGCCTTGCAGACCGTTTACGGCAGCGCCAAGCTCTTGCTGGACAGCGGACAGCACCCCTCCCTGCTGAAGGACATGGTGACGTCGCCAGGGGGCACCACCGCCGAGGCACTACAGACATTGGAGCGCGCCGGCGTCCCCGCCGCCTTCGTAGAAGCCGTCAACGCTGCCTACCGGAAGTCCCTAAAGTTGGGAGCGTAGCAGGGGAAGCCGTGAACCTCAGCGACTTCATTGATATAGTATATTTTGCCTTCACCATCGCGATCTTCACTAGGGTGATCCTCTCCTTCGCCATTCCCATGGCTGGCGCCCGGCCCCACCCGTTGCTCATCAGCATCAACCAGGTGGTCAGCCAAATTACTGAGCCTATCCTCGCTCCTATTAGGCGCGTCTTGCCCACATTCGGTGCGTTCGACTTCAGCCCCATGGTTGCCTTGCTCATGCTGTTCGGCATAAAGGAACTTCTGCAAAGTCAGCTATAGCCCCTGCGCCTTGACCCGGTATACGGGCGGCTATACAATCCACCTTAATCCCCCTCCGGCGAATAGCGGTCATGCACCAGCAAGAAATGCTCAAAGGCAATACCGAGAGCTTGCTCCTGGCCCTCTTGGAAACGGAGCCGATGTACGGCTATCAGATCGTCAAAGAGGTGGAGCAGCGCAGCAGCGGCTACTTCGATTTCAAAGAGGGCACCCTCTATCCCGCCCTGCACCGGCTGGAGCGGGCCGGCTTCATCGAAGGCCGGTGGCAGGACACCACCAACGGCATTCGCCGCCGCTACTATCAAATCACCGCCCGGGGCCGCCAGGCCTTGCTGGACCGCCTCCAAGAGTGGCAGCGTTTCAGCCGAGCCATGGATTCCATCATGCTTCCCAATGGATCTCTGACTCAAGGGTAGCCCAACCATGGCTGCGGAATTCACCGATTATCTCCATTCTCTAGCCCGCCGTCTTCGCCTTGAGCCCAACGAGGAGCGGGAAATCATTCTCGAGTTGGAAGCTCACCTTGAAGATAAGGCCGCCGACCTCGAGGCTGGCGGCCTCGACCGCGACTCCGCGCTGCGCATCGCCGTTGAGGGAATGGGCGCCCCCGAAACCGTAGCCAGCAGCATGTATGCCATCCACAGTCCCGGCGTATGGCGCGACGTTATTCTGGCGGTCGTACCCCACTTTTTGCTGGCCGCTCTTTTCGCCCTTCACCTTTGGAGCCACTTTTTTCTGGTAGCCCTGCTCCTAATAGGCATAGCCCTGGTCACCTGGCGCAACTGGCGCGCCGGCAACCCCAGCAAGTGGTCCTACTCCTGGATGGGGTACACCCTGGCTGCTCCGGCCCTGTCCTGGCTGCTTTCGCTGATAGCCCTGGCCTACGGCGGCTGGACGCTGGTAACCACCGGCAGCCTTCCTTTCAACACAGTCTTGTTCGTGCTGCTCATTGGCTACGTGCCCTTTTCGATGTGGATTGTCTTCGGAGTAGCCCGCAAGGTCATGCAGCGCGACTGGCTTCTGGCCTCCCTCACCGCCCTCCCCTTCCCCTTCTTGACTTCCTGGGTGCTTTTCCTGAACTGGCAGGGCGGACTCTGGAGAAGCCCCGCAGAGGGGATGCAGAGCACCGACACCGCTCAGGCGTTCATCTTCCTCGCCCTGGCTGTCACCACCGCGGTATTTCTTAGAGTTGGCCCCCGCTCACTCAAGATTGGTCTTCTCACCCTCATCACCGCCGTTTTAGTCGCCATCTCCGCTGCCGCCCTTCCCGTCTCCTTGAGCTTCCTGGCCATCCTGCTGATGATAGTAGCTTCCGTCGTTTTCCTCCTCAGCCCTGCAATGCTGGAATCGCGCCTGAATGACCGCTATGCGCGCCGGGCGCCGGATTCCTCCGACGGTCAGGTAGTGACCCATTGGTTCAGCGACACGACGTAGCCGTGGTGGTGGACAGCAGCAGCTGTCTGCCGCCGGAACTCCTGCGCCAGTGGAATATCACCGTCGTTCCCCACCAACTGGTTATTGGTGACCGCTCGTTGCGCGACGGCGTAGATATCCGCCCCGACGAGTTCTACCGCCTCCTAGCCCAGGACCAGACCCTTTCTATGTCCACCGCTGCTCCCCAGCCGGGACACTTCCTGGAGGGATTCCTCGCTGCAGGTGAGTTGGCGCCAAACGTTCTCTGTTTGACCCTTCCTGTCGAATTCAGCGCTGCATACCGCTCCGCCTGCGCCGCTGTGGAATCGGCCAACGGCAGGTTGGCAAACACCAATGTTCACGTCTTGGATAGCCGGGCCGCTGCCGGAGGTTCCGGCCTGGTCGCTCTCGCCGCCGCTCGCTGGGCTGCCATGGGTCTGGCCCTTGAGGAGATTGTCGCCCGCGTCGAAGGACTGTCGCCGCGGGTTGCTCTCCTGGCCTATTTGGACACAATTAGCTACCTGAGACGCAGCGGACGGGTACGGCAATTTGACGCTTGGGCCGGGGCTTTGCTCAACATCAAGCCCCTAACCGAGTTTCGGCTGGGCCAGGCCCGCATGCTGGAGAAGCCCCGGGGAAAGGCCAATGCCGCCCGGCGGCTATTGGATCTCATGCGCCAGCGGGTCTCGGGCCAGCCCGTCGTCGTCAACGTCATGGAAGCCAACGCCCCTGAAGATGCCGCTGCCCTTAGCCGGCGGATTCAGGTCGAGTTTGACTGCCGGGAGATTATCACCAGCCAGTTCACTCCGGTGATGGGCCTGCACACCGGCCCGGGGCTGCTGGGAGTTGCCTTCTACGTCGACGACGAAGACCAAGAGCCGCAGGCCGTCCAATGATGGAAGACCGGGCCCGCCGCGACTCCGCCTTTTTGCGAGAGGCGCTGGAACTCGCCCGTTCACCCCAGGAGACCGCCGGTCCACGCCAGGGGACGCTGATTGCCTTGAGCGGCCTGCCCGGGACCGGCAAGTCCCATTTCGCCGCGCAACTGGCCGAGAAACTGCCCTGCGTAGTCTTGGAAAGCGACCGCATACGCAAGCTCCTGGTAGCCAGGCCCCGGTACACCGAGCCGGAGCACGCCCGGGTCTTTGCCGCGTGCCATCTGCTAATCGAAGAATCCCTGTCCCGCGGCCACACGGTCCTCTTCGACGCCACCAATCTTACCGAGACCTCCCGCCGCCCCTTGCGTCTGATTTGCCAGCGTTTGGACGTTCCCCTGCTATGGGTGCGGGTTACCGCTCCACTGGATGTTGTCAAGCATCGTTTGGAACTCCGGGACGCCGGAAACCCGGACGGATTCTCGGACGCCGGGTGGATCGTTTACAGCCGCATGGCCCGAGGGGAACAACCCATCAAGGAACCTCATTTCACCGTCGATTCATCAAGCGACATAGCGGACGCAGTCGAAGGGGTTGCCCGCTCCGCATCCGGCGAGCCCGTTGCCGGTTAATCACACCACCCCATTAAAGAGAGTTGAGCAAATGAAAATAACAGTAGCCGTTGACGAAATCACCCAAGTCGAGACCCCGGCCCTGGTGGTCAACCTGTTCAAGGGCGTCACCGATCCCGGCGGCGCGACCGGAGCGGTGGACAAGGCCCTCGACGGCGCCATCTCCAGGCTGATTCAAGATGGCGAGATCAAGGGCAGCCAGGGCGCAATCAGCCTGGTGCACACCATGGGCAAAATCGGCCCGCAACGCGTGGTGGTGGTTGGTCTGGGCCCTGCGGACAAGCTCGACGCCCAGGTTGTCCGCCAGGTGTCGGGGGGCGTGGCCCGCTATCTCCGGCAGCGGGGCATCGCCAGCGCCGCCACCATTGCCCACGGCGCGGGCTCCGGCGGCCTGGACCCCGCCGCCTCCGGCCAGGCCATCGCCGAGGGCGCCCTGCTAGGACTGTACAAGTTTGAGTCCTATCTCTCTTCCGACGATGACCAGCCGCAGAACGACTTGGAAGAACTGGTCATCATCGACCGGGACCCCGCCCAGACCGCCGCGATCCGTTCCGGGGTCGCCGTTGGTCAGACCATGGCTGAAGGCGCAATCCTGGCCCGGGACATGGTCAACGAGCCGGCCAACGTCATGACTCCTACGCAGATGGCCGAGACCGCCGGCCGCGTCGCCGAGTCCGAAGGCCTGTCGCTGACGGTGTTCGAGACGGCCCAGATGCGGGAAATGGGCATGGGCGCCCTCCTCGGCGTGGCCCAGGGCAGCGACCAGCCGCCCAAGCTAATCGTCCTGGACTACAAGGGCGACCCGGAACGCCCCGAAAACAACCTGGGACTGGTGGGCAAGGGCATCACCTTCGACACCGGCGGCATTTCCCTCAAGCAGCCCGGCGGCATGGAAGCCATGAAGGGCGACATGGCCGGCGGCGCCTCCGTCATCGCCGCCATGCAGGTCATCGCCCGCCTCAAGCCCAGGATAAACGTAACCGGCATCATCGCCGCCACCGAGAATATGCCCAGCGGCTCGGCCCAGCGCCCCGGCGACGTGGTGCGGGCCATGAACGGCAAGACCATCGAGGTGATTAACACCGACGCCGAGGGCCGCCTGGTCTTGGCCGATGCCCTTTGCTGGGCCCGCGAGAAGGGCATCACCCGCCTGGTGGACGTGGCCACGCTCACCGGCGCCATGGTCGTCGCCCTGGGTAAGGCCTGCACCGGCGTCATGGGCAACGACCAGGCCCTCACCGACCACATAGTCGCCGCCGGAGACGATGCCGGCGAGAAGTTCTGGCAGCTTCCCATGTTCGACGAGTACAAGGCCCTAATCAAGAGCGACGTGGCCGACATGAAGAACTCCGGGGGCCGCCAGGCCGGTTCCATCACCGCCGCCTTGTTGCTCGCCGAGTTCGTCGATGGCGCAGCCTGGGTGCACCTTGACATCGCCGGCACCTCCACCGCCGCCGGCACCAAGGGCTACCAAGTCAAAGGGGCCTCCGGTGTCCCCGTCCGCACCCTGGCCCAACTGGCCTGCCGCCTGGCCGAGGCGGCGGCCTAGCCTCACTTGGATGACGAACTCGACTCGGAACCCCTCACGACGGCGTCTGTCATTCCGGGGTTGTTTTGTTATGGGGGAATTGTGCTATGGTAAGGCGGTGCGCCCGTAGCTCAGTTGGATAGAGCAGTCTCTTGCCACGGGACAGGTCGCGGGTTCGAGTCCCGCCGGGCGCACCTAGCCATTGTCGTTGACAATTTGAGCAAACTCTTGTTATCATTTAACCCCGTGGCAAGGGAGTGCTTGATTCCTACGAGCTAGGGGCAAGTACAGCGACCGAAGGGCCGGAGCTTCGAGGACATTGAACCAGAAGCTTCGGTCTTTTTTATGCCTGAACTCGACTAGTGCTCCTGCATGTGGCGGCGGCAGATTGCTCATTGCGCAACTCTTATTCGCCGCGTAGTCTGTTCGTTCGTGCTGAGCCTGTCCTGAGGTTCTCGAAGGGGGAAATCGAAGTGCGAACGAACAGACCCCCACCATCCCCTGTGTTATTATGGCCCCCCCAACCCCCTGCCAAGGAGTTATCACCATGCCCTTCGGAGGCAACGACTGGCTGGCATTGACCCGGGAAGAGACCCTGGAGCCGGACCTGCCCATCTGCGATCCCCACCACCATTTCTGGGACTTCCGCACCGCCCGCGTGCCGCACCAGAGGTACCTGCTGCATGAACTAGCCGACGACATCAACAGCGGCCACAACGTGCGCTCCACCGTGTTCATCGAAGCCCGCTCCATGTACCGCGCCGACGGCCCCCAGGAGCTGCGCTGTGTTGGCGAGGTCGAGTTCGTCCAGGGCCTGGCTGCCGCCAGCGCCAGCGGACTCTACGGTCCCGGCCGCGCCGCCGCCGCCATTGTCGGCAAGGCCGACCTGACCTTGGGCGACGGCGTCAAGCCCGTGCTGGAAGCCCTACAGGCCGCGAGCCCCAACCGCTTCCGCGGCATCCGCCACTCGGTCACCTGGGACCCCCATCCGGAAGTTGAAAACCAGGCTGTAGGGGCCACCCAGGGCATGATGGCCGGAGACAACTTCCGGGCCGGGGCGAAAGTTCTGGCAAGCATGGGCCTGTCCTTCGAGGCTTGGATGTTCTTCCACCAGCTCCCGGACCTGGTCGGCTTCGCCAAGGCCGTGCCCGACCTGACCATCATCCTCAACCACGTCGGGGGTCTGCTGAGGACGGGCCCCTACGCCGGCCGGGACGACGTCATGGAGACCTGGCGAAAAGGCATCGCCGCCGTGGCCCAGTGCCCCAACGTCAACCTGAAGCTGGGCGGCATCGGGATGCCCCGCACCGGCTTCGACTGGGCCGCCCGCAACGAGCCCGTTGGCTCTGAAGAACTGGCCCGGGACATGGCCCCGCTAATGGACTACTGCATCGACCAGTTCGGCCCCGGCCGCTGCATGTTCGAAAGCAACTTCCCCGTGGACAAGGTCTCCTATTCCTACAACGTCATGTACAACGCCTTCAAACGCCTGTCCAAGGGCTACTCCCCGTCGGAGCGGGCCGCCATGTTCCACGACAACGCCGTCCGGGCCTACCGCATTGACGTATAGCCGCCCCTACGGGTTAACGTACTGCGGCGGGTAAGCATTCACGCCGTGCCTGGCGAAGACCTCGTCTATCCGCCGCAGGTCCTCCGCCGATAGCGCCCACTCCAGCGCCCCCAGGTCCTCGTCCAGTTCCTGGTCGCTCAGGATGCCCACCAGGGCCACGCCCAAGGCCGGGTTGTCCAGCGTCCACCTGATTGCAAGTTGCGGCAGTGTCTTTCCCAAGCTCTCGGCGACGGGTTTCAGGTCGTTGACCAAGTTCACGTTCCGCTCCCACACCGAATCGTCGAACATGTCCACGACCACTTCCGGCGCATCGCCTCTGAGCCGCCAGTCCACCGGCGTGAAACACTTCTCCTTATCTACCGTGCAGGTCCCGGACAGCAGGCCGGACGCCAACGCCCCCCAGCCCATCACGCCGATGTCCTGTTCCTCGCAATAGGGGATGAGCTCCCGGTCCACCCGCCTGTCGATCGCGTTGTAGTGGAATTGCGCTGCATCCACTCGCCGGATGGCGTTGCATTCCTTGATTTGGGCCAGGCTGTGATTCGAGAGGCCCACGTACCGCGCTTTCCCCTGCTGCACCAGGCTGTCCAGGGTATCCATGGTCTCCTCGAAAGGCGTGTGCGGGTCCGGGTAGTGCACCAGCAGCACGTCGATGTAGTCGGTCTGCATCCGCTCCAGGCTCTGTTCCACCAGGGGCAGTATGTAGTCCCTTCGGCTGTCCCGGCCCGGCTTCGGCCGGTCAAGCTCCGAGTCCTGCCAGCCCAGGCCGCACTTGGTCACCAGCACCACGTCCTTGCGGCGCGCTCCCAAGGCCCTGCCCAGCATCTTTTCCGAGTCTCCAAGCCCGTAGTGGGGCGCGGTGTCGAAACAGTTGATTCCTGCGTCGATGGCCCGGTTGACCGTGGCGCACATCCGGTCGATGTACTCGTCGCCCCACAGCCCCTTGGTGGGTTTCGACGCGTCGTGACAGCCAAAGCCGATGGCCGACACGGTGATGTCCGTTGCTCCAAACTTGCGGTATTCCATCGGTCTGCCCCTCCTACCAGTGCGGCTCTGTCCAAGGCCGGTTTGCCCCATGGTACATCAATCGCCGGCGGCCAAGCCACCACCGCGGCGAACACGCCCCGATTCGATTGCCCGCATGGTCGTTGACAACGGTGGAGCCGAGTTGATATAAGCCTTGGCAGGCGTACAGCCAAGACGAGGGGGAATCGCATGACTGCTTCCAACGAAAGCCCGGTCGGCGTCCTGCGCATGGTCGGCATCGACGTGGGCGACTTGGACCGGGCCAAAGACTTCTGGTGCGCTATGCTGGGGATGGAAGAGGAGAGCCGGGGCCCCGAATACCTGCTGTTCGTCAGGAAGCCCGGTGAGCCGGTCATCTATCTTCAAAAGGTGCCGGAGACGAAGACCGTCAAGAACCGGATGCACTTCGACATCGCCGTCCAAGACCTGGATGCGGCCGTCAACCGGGCCTGTGCCCTGGGAGCGACCCGGTCGCGGACTATCCCCGGCGGCGGCCCCCACGTGGCAGTCCTGGAAGACCCTGACGGCAACGAGTTCTGCCTGGTGAAGCACTAGCCGACCGGCGGTCTGGCCAAACTGCCTTGCCCCCAATCCCGTCGCCCGTCCATTCCCCCTTCGATTTCCCTCAGGGCGAACGGACGGGCTCATCGGTTGCCCCCAACCAGCCAACCGGCTTCAACCAGTCATTCCCGCGGAGGCGGGAACCTAGCGCCCTGTTCCCCTCACTCCCAACCCGTCATTCCGAGGAGCTTGCGACGAGGAATCTAAAGCGCCTGTCCTGAGGCTCACGAAGGGGCCCCATAGCGTATCGGTTGGCCCAAGGAGGCTGTCCGTTCGTCCTGAGGGAAATCGAAGGGCGCACGGACAGCCGGCGCCCCCTTATGGGTCCACCAGCACCGGCGGGTACATATCCACGCCGTACCTGGCGAAAACCTCGTCTATCTCCCGCATCTCATCGCCCGATATGGCCCAGCCCAGGACTCCCATATTCTCTTCCAGTTCCCGGCTGTTGATCGTCCCCACCAGGGCGACGCTCACCGCCGGGTTGGACAGGACCCAACGCAGGGAAAGCTGGGCGATGGTCTTGCCCCGCCTCGCGGCGATGGGCTTCAGTTCGTCCACCAGCCGCACGTTTTGCTGGAAGGTGTCCAGGGCATACTGCCCCTTGATTATCTCCCCGGAGGCGTCCCCCTTGGAGCGCCAGTCCGCGTCTCCGAAGGTCGTGTCGGCGGTGAAGGCCCCCGCCAGCAGGCCCGAGGCCATCGATCCCCACACCATCACTCCCAGGCCCTGTTCCCGGCACCAGGGGAAAATCTCCGGCTCCATCCGCCGGTCGAACATGTTCAACTGGTACTGGGCGACCTCCAGCGGCCGGATCTCGTGGCACTTCTTTAGCTGGGCCTCGGCGAAGTTGGACACCCCCATGTACCTGACCTTCCCCTGCTGCACCAGCGTGTCCATGGCGTCCATGGTCTCCTCGAAGGGCGTGCCCGTGTCCGGGAAGTGGCAAATCAGCACGTCGATGTAGTCCGTGCCCAGCCGCTGCAGGCTCGATTCCACCAGGGGCAGTATGTTCTCTCTCCGCGCGTCCCGGCCCTTGGGCCGGCCCTCGGCCGATCCTTGGAACCCGAAGCCGCACTTGGTCACCACCACCACGTCCTTGCGGTGGGACCCCAGGGCCTTGCCCAGCATTTCCTCCGACGCGCCCCCGCCGTAGACCGGCGCGGTGTCGAAGCAGGTGATTCCCAGGTCCAAGGCCCGGTACACCGCCGCGCTCATTTCCTCGCCGTAGCCGCCGCCCCCCGCCACTTGCGGCACGCTGGCGTCCCAGCAGCCGCACCCCAGCACCGACACCGTCAAGTCCGTTGGCCCGAATTTGCGGTATTCCATGGCTCTGCCACCTCCTGAACCGGCTTCTGCGAGCACCGGGGGCCTCACCCCGCCCCCGTTCGTCCTTCGATTTCCCTCAGGACGAACGGCCCCCCGTCCTAGCCGCATTATACGCTTTGGCGAATGGGCGTGAGGCTGGAAAATTTAGTTCCCCTTCCATTTGCTCTCATTTCCTCCCGTTTTTGAGAGCTTTGGACGGCTCGACGCGGCCCCAACCGTCATTCCGGCGAAAGCCGGAATCCAGGAAGGGGCTGGGATTGGCCGCCCGGTCGGGATTGGGTCCATGTATTTCATGGTAGGGGGTTGGGCTGGGGATGGGCAAGGGGGGAAATGTCAGTAATTTGGGGCGGTCCGTTCGTGGTGAGCTTGTCGAACCACACGAACGGATGAGGCTTTTCCCCTTCGTTCCAGCGCAAGGGGGTTAGGGGGATGGTCTCACCACGAACGGGCTGGGCCTAAGGGTTGCCGCGAACGGACGTCACACCGGGTGTAGGGGCGCCCCTGGTGGGCGCCCTGGGACGATGCGGCCATAGTCGTCATACCGGTGAAAGCCGGTATCCAGCCCCGCGTGTTTCTGGATTGCGGCTTCCGCCGCAATGACGGGGCGCGCAGGGTAAGGGCGCGAGATTCCCGCCTGCGCGGGAACGACGTGTTGGGACGGGAAGACGGGTACGCAACCCCGTCACTCCCGCGGAGGGGGGATGATGCTTGGGGGCAGTGATGACGGGTACGCAACCCCGTCACCCCCGCGGAGGCGGGGGTCTCAGGACGGGCTAAGGATGGTGCGGGCTGGGGCGCGAGGTTCCCGCCTGCGCGGGAACGACGTGTTGGGGGCAGTGATGACGGGTACGCAACCCCGTCACCCCCGCGGAGGCGGGGGTCTCAGGACGGGCCCTTCGACACGCTCAGGACAGGCCCTTCGACACGCTCAGGACAGGCCAGGGATGGTCCGGCCCGGCGGGAAATGGTGATTGCGTGATGATGATGTAGCTTAAGATTGATGATAAAACGGCGATAGGCGTTGTAACGAGGTTTCTATGATGTACGAAACATCTGATTTTAGGGATTTCAGATGATTGCTATTGACAAACGATGATAGATATAGTAATTATGTATGGCAGACTGTACAAAGCGCAATGGCAATAGACGGCAACGAGTTTGTCCGGTAACTGAATGGAGATGAAAGCTATGAGTAGAGACAGCGTTGCGGAGAGGGTCTATAAAGTCGGCGGCGGGCTTGTAGGACAGGTAAGCCGGTCCGCCCGGACTCTCGGCGCGCGCCTGGCTCTCCACTTGAAAGTTGGCGGCGAGGTTGGGGGGCGGTTGACCCGGAAGGTTGGCGGCAAGCTGGGGGGACTGCTGGCCCAGTTCCCCGGCCCGCGGTTGAATGTCCGCTTTATAAGGAAAGACGTTGGCGAGGTTGAGGGCCTGGTAAGGCAGTCCGGCCAGGTCGCCCGGTTCGGCCAGATTGCCCAGTTCGCCCAGGATTCCGGGGCGCGGCTGGCTCTGCACGTTTCCCTGGTGTTGTGCCTGCTCCTTACTTCTATGGGGGTCTCGTTGACGCCTGTCGCAGCGTCGGAATCCAAGGCGCCCGGCTCCGTCGGCTCCGTCTCCGTGACCCGGAGCGACGGGTCGCTCACGGCGTCGTGGGATGCGGTGGACGGGGCGACTCACTATCACGTCACCTACAGCGCGGACGGCGGGGCCAGCTGGCGCGCCCCCGTGGATGACCACAGGAACGTTCCATCCAACAGCCTCACCTTCAGCGCGGACAACGCCAAGACGTACATCATCGGCGTACGCGCGGGCAACGACCGGGGCTGGGGCGGATGGACCAACTCGGCGGCCGCGGGGCCGTTCACACCGCCCAAATCTACGCCAACGCCCGCTCCGTCCCGCTCCCTGTCTTTCGGGAGCCGCACCATCTCCGACCAGTCCTGGACCAAAGACACGGCCATAGGCGCGCTGAGCCTGCCCTCGGCCACCGTCGACTGTGGCGGCGCAGTCTGCACGACCATCGTCCCGGACATGAGGTACTCCCTCTCCCCGGCCCTGCCGGACGGGACGAGCTTCGACGCCGCGGCGCGGACCATCAGCGGGACGCCGACGGCGGAGGCCGCCAGCGCGGCCTACACTTACACCGCCAGCGCGGACGGGCACAACCCGGCCAGCCTCACCTTCAGCATCGCCGTCGGCGAGACCGCGCCGTCGTCCGACACCGAGGCGACGGCGGCAGCGACGGATGACCAGGCCAGAGCCCAGGATCTCCTCAGCGTGCCGAACATCTCAGACCAGACCTGGACCAGGGGCGTTGCCGTCGATTTCCAGCTTCCGTACGTAAGCGGAGCAAACAGCTACAGCCTGAGCACCCTGCCCGCCGGCCTGAGCTTCAGCAGTTCCAACCGCAAAATCACCGGCACGCCCACGGCCAAGACGGCCAAGGCGTCTTACACGTACTTCGCCTCCCACAGCCTTTACGGTGACTCCGGTTCCAGGAGCTTTGATATCGAGATCATAAATCCCTCCCTGGCGTTCGGCGTCGCCGAGATAACCGACAAGATGGAACTGAGCGACTGGTTCGAGACCAAGAACATAAGCTACACGCTGCCGGAGGTCAGCAGCACCGGCGTGACGCCCACCTACGCACTGTCCGGCACCCTTCCCTCCTGGCTCAGCTTCAACGACTCCACCCGCGTCCTCAGCGGAACGATGCCAACGCAGGACACCCACGACGCGGAGCTGACCTACACCGCCTCGGCGACGGACTGGGAATCGGCCACTCTCAGATTCCAGTTCACCGTCGCGCGGGGACAACCCGAACAGCACCTGCGGGGCCCTGGGCTTGCCCAGCGACGTCTCCGCCAAGGAGGCGGTGAAGTTCGACAGCGGGACCGCGAACTACGGGTTCACAGTCAAATATCGCGTAAACTCCCTGACCTTATCCGGCGCCTATGCCCGGCACAGGGAAGCGGGAACGACCTCCTGGACCGAAACGTCGGGTCTGCCGAAAGGCAACGGCAACCGGAGCGGGAACGTCTGGGGGCTGAAGGAGAACACGAGTTACGACGTCGCGGTCGGGTTCGAGGCGGGCAATATCGGCTGTCCCAAGATGTGGGCCAACGCGCTGCACATCAAGACCGGCGTGTCCGGCAAGCCCTACAAGCCCGGCGCGCCCACGGTGAGCAACAACTCCGGCAACCCCGGCACCCGGCTGGACGTCTCCTGGAGCAAGCCCTTCGCCGTGCCGGACGTCACCGGCTACAGCGTGATATACAAGAAGACTTCCGCAGGCTCCTGGTCGTCCTTCAGCCACTCGGGCACGGGAACGACGGCAACGCTGACGGGCCTCGACCCCAAGACGGGCTACGACGTGCAGGTGCAGGCCACCAACGCCCGCGGGAGCAGCCCGTACTCGAACACCGGCAGCGGGACGACCCAGGGCAACGAGGCTCCCTCGTTCTCGGCGGCCACGGCGACGCGCAGCATCGCTGAGAACTCGGCGGCCAACGCCAACGTCGGCGCGGCGGTGACCGCTACGGACCCGGAGAGCGACACCCTCACCTACTCGCTGACGGGTACGGACGCTTCCAGCTTCAACATCGGTAGTTCGACGGGCCAGATAACGGTCAAGAGCGGCACCAGCCTGGACTACGAAAGCAGCACTACGTCCTACAGCGTGACGGTGAACGTCAGCGACGGGAAGGATGACGACGGAGACACCGAGACGACGGCCACCACCGACGACACCATCGCGGTGACCATCAACGTGACCGACGTTAACGAGCCGCCGCCCAAGATGGGTACGCCGACGGTGGCGGCCAACTCCACCACGCCGGCCACGAAGATTGACGCGTCGTGGACTGCGCCGACGATGACGGGCAAGCCCGCCGTCAGCGACTACGACGTGCAGTACCGCCAGAGCGGCGGCTCGACCTGGACCGACGCCGGGTTCACTGGGACCACCACTTCCACAACCCTCAGCAGCCTCACCAAGGGCAAGACCTACGAAGTGCAGGTGCGGGCGGTGAACGCGGAGGGGAACGGGGCCTGGTCGGACAGCGGCACGGCCATCACCGACGCCAACACCGTTACCCGCAGCATCGCCGAGAACTCCGCCGCCGGGACGAACGTGGGCGCGGCGGTCACGGCGACCAACACCACGTACACCTACACCCACGCGCTGAGCGGGACGGACGCCGGGAAGTTTGAGATTGGCTCGACCACCGGCCAGATCACGGTGAAGTCGGGTACGAGCCTGGACTACGAGACCAAGACCAGCTACAGCGTAACGGTGACCGTCACGGCGGCCGCCAAGACGCAGGGCGCCAACGCCCAGTCGGTGGACCCCAACGCGCCGGGGGACTACACCGTCCCGGTGACGATCAACGTAACCGACGTGAACGAGATCCCCGAGTTCTCCGGGGCCACGGCCACCCGCAGCATCGCCGAGAACTCGGCGGCCAACACGAACATCGGCGCGGTGGTTACGGCCACCGACCCGGAGGGCGACGCGCTGACCTACTCGCTGACGGGAACGGACGCATCCAAGTTCGACATCGGCTCCACCACCGGGCAGATAACCGTCAAGACGGGCAACGTACCCAACTACGAGGCCAAGACCTCCTACAGCGTCACCGTCAACGTCACGGATAAGAAGAAGGCCGACGGCACGGTAGACACGGCAATCGACGACACGATAGCGGTGACCATCAACGTGACCGACGTGGACGAGCCTCCGCCCAAGCTGGCTGCGCCGACGGTGGCCCGCTCCTCGTCGAACTACCACAGCAGTTTCGACCTGTCGTGGACTGCGCTGACCACCACGCAGATGAGCGGGAAGCCGGCCGTCACCGACTACGACGTGCAGTACAAGAAGGCCAGCGACTCCACGTGGACGGACTTTACCCACACCGGAACCACCACCAGCACGACGGTGACGGGCCTGCCCTCATCGAGCGCGTCTTATGAAGTGCAGGTGCGGGCGGTCAACGACGAGGGCAACGGCGCGTGGTCCAATAGCGCCAGCTGGACCACGGACCCGCCGCCCGCGACGCGCAGCATCGCCGAGAACTCGGCGGCGGGCGCCAGCGTGGGAGCCCCGGTGAACGCAGACATCACCCTGCCGGGCTACAGTGCTTCCATGCGCCTGGAGGGGACTGACAAGGACAAGTTCGACATCGAGGCGTCCACCGGGCAAATCAAGGTGAAGACGGGGAACATCCCCGACTACGAGGCCAAGACATCGTACAGCGTCGTGGTGCACGTGGACGCCGTCCAGGACGGCGGCGGCGACACCATCTCGTCGGTTAGGGTAATCGCGATTACCATCAACGTGAACGACGTTGCCGAGCCGCCGCCCGCGCCGGACGCGCCGACGGTGACCCAGAACACCGCCACGCCCAAGACCAAGCTGGACGTGTCGTGGACGGCGTTGACCACCACGCAGATGTCGGGCAAGCCGGCCGTCAGCGATTACGACGTGCAGTACAAGAAGAGCAGCGACGACGACTGGACGAGCCACAGCTTCAGCGGCACGGGAACCAGCACCACACTGACGGGCCTGACCGAAGGAACCGAGTACGACGTGCAGGTGCGGGCCAACAACGACGAGGGGAACGGCGCGTGGTCGACCAGCGGCAAGAAGAATACCCAGGACAAGAACGTTCACGCCGAGTTCCCGGCGGCGACGGCGACCCGCAGTATCGACGAGAACTCGGCGGCGGGCAGCAACGTGGGCGCGGCCATCACCGCCACTGACACCGAGAACCACACGCTTTACTACTCGCTGAACGGAACGGACAAGGACAAGTTCGACATCGGCCTGAACACCGGGCAGATAAAGGTCAAGTCCGGCAACGTCCCCAACTACGAGGCCAAGACCTCCTACAGCGTGACCGTGGAGGTCAGCGACCGGAAGGACAAGGACGACAACGCGGACACGAAGATCGACGACACCATAGCGGTGACGATCAACGTTAACGACGTGAACGAGCCCCCGGCCGCGCCGGCCATCACCGTTTCGACCAGTTCCACAACGCCGGAAACCGAGATTGACGTAAGCTGGACTGCGCCGGACATGACGGGGAAACCGGCCCTGAGCGACTACGACGTGCAGTACCGGCAGCACGGGGCCTCCGACTGGACGGACGCCAGCTTTAGCGGCACGGGGACCTCGACGACGCTGACCGGGCTGACCGCGGGCAAGAGCTACGAGGTGCAGGTGCGGGGAGTGAACGACGAGGGCAACGGGGACTGGTCCAACTCGGGCACGACCATCACCCAGGCCGGGGCCGTATCCCGCAGCGTGGATGAGAACTCGGCCACCGGGAGCAGCATCGGCGACCCGGTGACGGCGACGTCGAACCCCGACAACTACGACCTGAGCCACAGCCTGAGCGGAACGGACGCGGCCAGCTTCACCATCGAACAATCCAGCGGGCAGATAAAGGTGAAGTCGGCCCTGGACTACGAGACCAAGACCAGCTACAGCGTGGTGGTGACCACCACGGCGGCCGTAGCGCAGGTGCAGGCCCAGGTATTCAGCCTGGTCCCCAACGCCCCGGGGAGCTACGTCATCCCCGTCACCATCAACGTAAACGACGTGAACGAGACGGCGGAGTTCAACGACATCGGCTTCTTGGGCGCGACCCGCGAGATTGCCGAGAACTCCGAGTCGGGCGACAAGGTGGGAGCGCCGGTGTCGGCCACCGACCCGGACGGCGACGCGCTGACCTACTCGCTGACGGGCACGGACGCGGACAAGTTCGACATAGGCTCGTCCACCGGGCAGATAACGGTGGGAAGCGGCACAACCCTGGACTACGAGGCCAAGACCAACTACCTGGTCACGGTGCAGGTGAGCGACGGCAAGGACGAAAAGGGCGACCCGGACACGGCAATAGACGCATCGGCCTTCGTCAACGTCAACGTGACGGACGTTGACGAGCCGCCGGCCGCTCCGGACGCGCCGACGGTGACGTCCACGGGGAACTCGGGCAACACCTCGCTGAACGTCAAATGGACTGCCCCGGACATGACGGGCAAGCCGGACATCACCGACTACGACGTGCGCTACCAGAAGAAGGGCGCAACCGACTGGACGGACGGGAGCTTCAGCGGCGCCGGGACCTCTACCTCTATCACCGGCCTGGTGGGAGGCGTCAACTACGACGTGCAGGTGCGGGCGACCAACGACGAGGGGACCAGCCGGTGGTCGGACAGCGGAGACCTGGAGAACGCCGACCCCAGGCTGCCGGACAGCCCCACCCGCAGCATCGCGGAGAACTCCAGCGGCGGAGCCAACGTGGGCCAGCCGGTAACGGCCACCGACCCGGACAGCTCCACCCTGTACTACGGCCTGACCGGGACCGACGCATCCAGCTTCAACATCGGCGAGAACGACGGGCAGATAACGCTGGCCGACGGCGCCAGCCCGGACTACGAAGCCCAGACGACCTACAGCGTGAACGTGACGGTCAGCGACCGCAAGGACTCGGAACTCAACGACGACGCGGAGATAGACCACACCGTATCGGTAACCATCAACGTCACCGACGTGAACGAGCCGCTGGGCAAGCCCGGTACGCCCAAGAGCAAGAAGTCCACCACCAACAGCATCACGGTCACCTGGGACGCCCCGGACGCCACGGGCAAGCCGCCGGTCAAGGAGTACTGGGTGCGGTACTGGGAGAAGGGGAGCGACTACGTCAACGTTTGGGTGGTCTACACCAACGAGGCGCTGCTGGACGAGATTCCGACCTCAACAAACCCGAGCGTGCCCCTGAGGCCGGGCACGGCCTACCAGGTGGAAGTGATGGCGGAGAACGACGAGGGCTACGGCGCGTGGTCGACATTGGCCACGCTGTACACCGCGGCGTTGCAGTACACGCCGCCCCAGACAGCGCCCGCGCCGACACCGAGCCCCACGCCAACGCCGACGCCTACGCCTACGCCTACGCCGACACCCACGCCTACGCCCACGCCGACGCCCACGCCGACGCCTACGCCCACGCCCACGCCTACGCCTACGCCCACGCCTACGCCTACACCCACGCCTACGCCTACGCCTACGCCTACGCCGACGCCAACACCGACGCCGACTCCTGCGCCTACGGCGACACCTACGCCTACGCCGACGCCGACGCCGACGCCAACACCCACGCCGACTCCTGCGCCTACGGCGACACCTACGCCTGAGCCGGCGGCTGAGATACAGCAGACGCCTGAGCCGACGCTTGTGCCTGCGCCGACGCCTGAGCCGGGGCTGGTGATATCCAATCCAGTCGCGCCCCTGCGGGAATCGCCGCTACTCGACGTTGGACAGCCCGAGGTTTACCTGCCGGTCCGCGCGGAGGCCGATGACAACGAGGCGGTGGCCCCGGTGGAGATTGCCACGCCGGCGCCGGTTGCCCCGGTCGTTCAGCCTGAGGCGGCCGACGATTCCGGCCTGTCGCCCTTATCCCCTTGGTGGGCGTTCCTGGCGCTGATGCCGTTGGGCCTGTTCCTGTTCATCCTACGGCGCCGCCGGAACCGGCGACGGCTGCTGTACCAGTAGGTCCCGGCGCCGACACGGGGCGGTCTAACGGACGCAGCGGCGAGATAAAAGCTCGCCGCTGCGTTGCTTTTCCGACCCTTCGACGTGGCTCAGAGCCTGCCCCGTACTGGATACGGGGGTGAACGGAGAAGATGAAGTCCGTTCGTGGTGAGCTTGTCGAACCATACGCACGGAGGGAGGGCGGTGCAGGCCGGAGCGCCGGAATCCGGCGGGCAAGGGCCGCACGCTCGACAATACCATTGGGGGAGTGGTGCAAAGGCGACGGGAATCCCGGCTGTCGGTGCTCTACGGGTCCAGTCTGATGTCGGGATGGGTGTCCACGCCGTGCCTGGCGAACACTGCGTCGATTTCCCGCAAGTCCTCCCCGGACAATGCCCACCCCAGGGCGCCCATGTTCTCCTCGAACTCCTTGGTGCGCAGTGTGCCGACCAAGGCCGTGCTCACCGCCGGGTTGGACAACACCCACCGTAGGGCAAGCTGGGGCATGGTCTTGCCCAGCTTGGCCGCAACGGATTTCAACTCATCCACCACCTGGATGTTTCTGCGCCCGGTGCTCCAGGGCCAGCATTCCGCCGTCCCAGCCGGCGCTGCCGCCCATGCCGCGATAGTCGCCTTCCTGGAACTTCATGTCCACGGTGAAGGTCCCCGTCAGAAGGCCGAAGCCCATGGAGCCGTAGGTCATCACGCCGATGTTCTTTTCCATGCAGTAGGGGTACATCGCCTTTTCCACGCGCCGGTCGAACATGTTGTAGTCGTGCTGGACCACGCTGACCGGGCGGGTCTTCTCGCACTCCCGCACCTGCTCCTCGGTGAAATTCGACACGCCCGTGTAGCGCACCTTCCCCTGCTGCACCACCGTCTCCAGCGCGCCCATGGTCTCCTCGAAGGGCACGCTAACGTCCGGCGCGTGGATAAGCAGCAGGTCAATGTAGTCCGTCTGCAATCGTTTCAGGCTGCGGTCCACCAGGGGAAGAATGGACTCCCTGCGGCCGTCCCGGTTCTTCAGCCTACCGATTTGCGAACCCTCCCAGCCCAGGCCGCACTTGGTGGCTACCACGACGTCTTTGCGGCGGGATCCCAGGGCCCTGCCCAGCATTTCCTCCGACTTGCCGTCGCCGTACTGGGCCGCCGTATCGAAGCAGGTGATTCCATGGTCCAGGGCGCGCTTTACGGCATTCTCCATTTCATCGCCGTAAGCCTTCTCGTAGTCCCACACGCCGCAGCCGAACACCGACACCGTCAGGTCCGTAGGGCCGAATTTGCGGTATTCCATGGGTCTGTTGCCTCCAATCAGCATAGCTCTTGCAAAACTCGGGACGGGCCATGCGATGGCGCGCATTGTACACCAATCGCCCCAATCGCACGGGGCAAGCGCCGCCGCCGGAGAGCAGTACATGGCGTTGACAGTAAATTCGTCAGACGCCTATGATTCAGTTAACGCCCCGCCTGTTCCCATGCCGTGAACTGTCGAACAACGGAGCCCCTTTATTAGCATCAGCGCGATCGAGCAGAAAGCAGGCAGGTGTCACAACCGGACTCAAACCACGAAAATTACCTTGCATGCCCAATACCTGTTAGAGGAGGAGAGCCTTCAGATGGGAAAGTCCAACATCATGCACATCGATGAAGCGCCCTTGGTCTGGGGACAGCCCCGTCGAGCTGACGGCGCCTTGGTAACCGGCGCCCAGTTCATCGGCGACTTGGAAACAGGGCCGTGGGTCTACATCAACTCGATGGAGCCAAACTCCGCCGTGGAAACTCACAGCCACACTGTGGACGAGGTGATCTACATCGTCGAGGGCTCGCTTACTATCGGCGGCCGCACTTGCGGGCCGGGAACGGTGCTGGCTATCGAGAAGGGCACCGAATACGAGTTCACCGCCGGACAAGAAGGAGTCCGGTTCCTGAACATCCGCCCGGGCCTGGACGCCGGCCCCGGAGCAGCAGTTACGAGCGGTTGAGCCGGCCCCCGGACGGCGCAGACCTAATCGACACTCAGCACTATCTTCCCGAAGTTGGCGTTGGTCTCCATGTATTCGTGGGCCTTTGCTGCGTCTTCCAGGGGAAAGCTCCGGTCCACCACCGCTCGAATACGGCCGTCGGCAATCAACGGCAGCACGTGTCGCTTGAACTGGTTGGTCAGCGCTATCTTTTCGTCCAGTGGCCGCGTCCTCAGCACCGTGCCGTGCACCCGCAGCCGCTTGGGCATCAACAGGCCCAGGTTGGTTTCCACCTTGGCTCCCCCCATCAGCCCCACCAGCGCCAGCCGCCCCTGGGTCGCCATGGCGGCGATGTTTTGCTCCCAGTAAGGCCCGCCCACCAGGTCGCAGACTACGTTGACGCCCTTTCCCGCCGTCGCCTCCTTCACCACCTGCACAAAGTCCTGCTCCCGGTAGTTGATGCCCTTGTCCATCCCGAGTTCCGCCGCCTTGGCCAGCTTATCCGCCGAGCCCGCCGTCCCAAACACGTAGGCCCCCGCCTGGTGCGCCAGTTGCACCGCCGCGGTGCCCACGCCGCTGCCCGCGGCGTGCACCAGCGCCGACTCCCCCATCTTTAGTTCGCAATGGTTGAACAGGGCATCGTAAGCCGTGAAGAATACCTCCGGTATGGCCGCGGCCTGGACGAAGTCCAACCCCGGCGGCATGGGTATGGCCATCAAGTGATGCGTGACGACGCGGCTGGCGTACCCGCCCCCCGACAACAGGCCGAACACCCTGTCGCCGGGAGCCGTTCCTGTCACCCGTTCGCCCACTTCCGACACCACCCCGGAAAACTCCAGTCCCGGCACGTCGGCCCGCACCCCCGGCGGCGGCGCGTAGTTCCCGTGACGCTGCAGCAGGTCGGCCCGGTTCAAGGCCGATGCCTTCACGTCCACCAGCACCTCATCCGGCGAGGGGACCGGGTCTTCTACTTCTCTTACCTGAAGCACCTCCGGGCCTCCCGGCCCGGTAATCAGCGCAGCGCGCATGGGCGGAACTCCTTACGAGACGCTTATCCGGTCTGCTCCAAGGCTGACAGAAACCGGGGGGCGTTGACTATCCTGGAACCCCGGTGCTCGCCCAGGGGCAGGAGATGCCTGCGGTCTCCGGTTACCAGGTATTCGGCTGAGGCCGCCGCCGCGCACTCCAGGATACGATTGTCGGCGCGGCTGCCTGCTATGACTTCGGCAAGGCGCGGCGGTTCGATAACCAGGGCGGCGTCCTCTATGGTTTTTAACGCGTAGGCCACGCGTTCCTCGGCCCAACCGAGCTTGCGGCTCAACACTCCCGCAGTCTCCTCCAGGATGAACGCGGACAGGACCAACTGGAATCGTCCCCGCAGTCCCAACTCCAACGCCCGGCGTTCGTTGCCGGGAAAATTCAGGCCGGAGACGATTACGTTAGTGTCCAGTACGACCCTCACCGGGAGGAGGCGCCGGCCTCGGCCCGGTACTCCTCGACCAGGCGGGGCACGTCCTCAGGGCCGATGCCCTGCTCCCTGGCTCGCTCCTCGCCGTACTGGAGCAACTGCCGCCACTCACATTCCTGGATGTAGCGGAGGGCTGCTTCCCGCAGGAACTCGCTCCTGGACAGCCCCAGCCGTCGCATTGCTTCGTCCACTCGCTCGGCCATTTCCGGCGGCAGGGAAAAGGTGATAGTCCGGGTAGTTCGCGGCATGGTTGCCTCGTTGTTATCGAGTCTTACTCAAATTATGGCCAGCAAGGGTTGCAGTGTCAACAGTTGGCCGTACCCGCTGCTGCATCTGGGAGGTTGCGCCATCCGGCAGGCTTGGCACAGCCACCGCTCTCCTCACAATAGCAGAATCGCATGGTGACATACCCGGCTTAGTATGCGAAAATTTCTGTGGCAGGCGCGCCAATGCAGCCGACGGAGGAATCAGGTGGCAAGACCGGAGAGTAACAGCAGCCCGTTGTTGTGGATCGGCGGAGCAATTCTCCTCGCGGCGGCGCTGGTCATCGGAGGATTCTGGGTGTACGCCATCACCACCGCCGAGGACATGCCGGCCTTGCTCATGGTTGCCCTCCTGGCCGTGCCGGTCGCGTTGATTATCCTGCTGATAGCGGTGATAAGGGACAGAATCATCAACAAGAAGAAAGAGAATTTCCTGGAGGTTGACAATTGATAGTAGCAACGACCGACGCCATTCCGGGGGCCACCATCGGCGAGACGCTGGGGCTCGTGCGGGGCAGCACCGTACGCGCCCGTCATATCGGGCGGGACATCCTGGCCGGGCTGCGCAACATCGTCGGCGGCGAGGTCAACGAGTACACCAAGCTCTTGGCGGACGCCCGCGAAGAGGCGATTCAACGCATGATTGAAAGCGCCGAGGGCATGGGCGCCAACGCCATCGTCGGCGCGAGGTTCATCACTGCGGGCGTGGCCCAGGGAGCTGCCGAGATCGTCGCTTACGGGACCGCCGTCAAGACGGCTTAACGCCTCTATTTACGGCGCCAACGCGAGAACCAGGAACAGGGCCAGTCCTATCACGGCGGCGGCCGCGGTAGGCTTGCGCAGTTGCCTATAACTCAATCCCATGTAGAGACCCAGTGCAAGTACGCAAAGAAGTCCAACCGCCATGGCGTATTGAAGATACTTGAATGGGGCTTCCGCTTCTCCCCTGTGCAGGCCGATGAGTCTTCTTTGTAGGTCAGGAGAGAGTTTTTCGACTGCAATGTCATCGCCAGGATTGACCGTGATGCGAAAGTGGGTCTTGTAGGCCGGTTGCGTGGTCAAAGTGGTGACTTGCGGTATTGACTCTTCGGCTTCTTCGCGGGATTCTGCCGGGTCCGGAGAATCGTGGTGGTCGTGGTCGTGGGTTGCTCGTTCCTTCTCTTGATGCTCGGTCGGAGAGGCTTCGTCAGGAATGCTCTCCGATTCCGGGATGACCTCAGTCTGCTCTATTCGGAGGGACTTGAAAGAGTGCTCGATGTCAGATTCCTTCAGAAATGTCTTGACCTCCTCTTCCAATTCCGTAGATGTGACGTCTATTGCCGCGTCGCTGGGCGGATCGATGGCCTCGATGCTATACGAACCTTCAATGCCAGCCAGGAAGAGACCGCCGGATATGGCTACAAGTGCGAACATCGGAAACAAAAGCGATGCGATTGTAAGGTGAGCGAGTGTGACTTTCTGGCGCACGGCTCTTCCTCTGCGGCCCTATTGCGGTTGGCGCCAAGAATGGGCCGCTAACAACACCATCGCTTGCCCCTATTCACCGGCCCGGGCGTTGGCGACGTTGACGGATACGATGTCTACGCCGTGATACTTCTGGTGTTTGACCGACGAGGAGAGGTGGCGCAGCAGGTGGAATGAGATGTCGCGGCCCTCTGAAATGTCCGGGTTCTCCCCCATGTAGGCGAGCTTGTCCTCCAAGTTCTCCTCATCCGTTGCGGAGACGAACTCCAACTCAGCGGCGCCGCCCACGGAGCGGGCGGTGACCACCAGGCGCCGTCTGCTCGCCGGCTCCGGGCCATCACCGTCAGGCGTCATGCTGTGCAGCGTTTCCTCTCCCACCAGCACCAGCCGTTCGGCTGAGGCGTCGGTCCACCCTGCGTCCTTCCCGAACTTCCGGAGGAAGCCGCTGAGCTTGGGCAGCGTTTCCTGGTCCACGTCGATGCGCAGCCGCTTGCGCCGGGGGCCGGTCAACTCCAGGAACACCATCATGATGACGGCGACGATGGCCCCGGAGGTCATGCCGTTGCCCAGCAGGATGCCAAGAAAGCCGTCTCCCAGTTGGTCGGCGAATATCCACCCGTTCTGGAATCCCAACCCAATCCAGAAGGCCAGCCCCGCCACCGCCGCCTTGCGGTGGTCAACCCCGTCCTGGACGACGATTTTCATGCCCTGGACGAATAGCAGCGCAATCAGCACCAGCACGTAGGCCGCGGCCACCGGCATAGGGATGGCGATAAGCAGCGCGGCGAACTTGGGGAAGAAGGCCAGCCCGAAGATGATGGCGCCGATGATGATGCCCACCCTCCGCGCGCCTATTCCGGTCACCTCGGCAAGTGAAATGCTGGTGGAGTACGTGGTGTTCGGCAGGGTGCCTCCCAACCCGGAGAGGAGGTTGCCGGCTCCGTCTGCGTTGAGGGCCCCTTGAACGACCCGGAAGTCGGTGGCCCTTGGGTTGCGGCGTGAGATGCGCTGGATGGCCACGCCGTCGCCGATGGTTTCTATGGCCCCCACCAGCGTCACAACTATAAAGGCAGGCAGCAGCGCCCAGAAGTCTGAGCCGGGCGTCACGTCGATCCCCGGCCAGTCTTGGAACGGCACGCCAAACCAGGCGGCGTCGACGACGGCCTCTATATCGTACAGGCCGTAGGGAATGCCAACGGCGCATCCTGCGACGATACCGGCGACCGGAGACCACAGCCGCAGGGACGGCGGCGCGCGGAGCACCATGGCCACCACGACGGCCAAAGTAATCACGGCGGCCAATGGAGCCGCGGCGGTGTCTGTGCCCTCCGGCACGTTGTCCAGGGAGTCGTAAAGTACCGGCGCTACCGTGACCGCAATAAGCATTATCACGGTGCCCGTCACAGTCGGAGTGAAGATGCGCCGGAGCAGCGACAGCCTGGCCGCCAGCATGAATTGGAACAAAGAGGAGATAATCACCAGGCTTGCCAGTGTCGCTGGGCCGGCCAGCTCCAGGGCTGCGACACAGACGGCTATGAAAGCCCCGGACGTGCCCATGATCAGGACGTGCCCGGAGCCGATTCGGCCCCATCGCGCCGCCTGTAGCATGGTGATTAGACCGCAGACGGCCATCGCAGCGAATATGGCCCAGGTCAGGTAGCTCTCCGGCGCCTCCGCGATGCGGACGACAATTACCACGGTAAGGACGACCGGCGAAATGATGAGCATCGCCGCCTGTGCGCCCGCCCCCAGCGCTATCAGCGGCGGCGGGTTCTCTTCCGGTTCGTAGCGGACGTGCTCGTTAACTACTGTTGTCGCCATCACCTGTTCCCGTACCTGGCCGGGATGCGTTTCTCAGCGGGCTGCGCGGACAGACCGGATGTCGTGTCCCTCGACCTTTTGTGACCATGACGAGCGGCGTCGCAGTGCCGAATCGGGAGACTCCTGGGCAAAGCCGGAGAAAGGGTTTACCGAGATCCGGGCCCTGTCCTGACCAACCAGTCCGGCTACGCCGGAATCAGGATACGTCCGCAACTGGTGCACAGCACCTTCTGCGTCCCTGACCGCACCCGCTGCTGTATCTGGGTGGGCTGCGACATACGGCAGGCTTGGCACAATCCCCGTTCCACCTTGGCCACCGCCAGCCCCCGTTTCGCCCGGCGCAGGCCCTCGTAGTGTTGCACCGCCGAGGCGTCCAGCGCGGCTGCCAGGTCCTGCCGCCTTGCCGACGCGGTCTCCATTTCAGAGTTGCACCGGTCGGCCTCGGCCTGCAACTCCGCCTCCCGCTCCTTCCACGCCGCCAGGCCGTCCGACAGTTCCTGGGCCAGCGAGTCCAGCCGCTGCTGCGACTCTTCCGCCTGCACCGATAGCTCCAGCAACTCGGCGTCCTGTTGCTCCAGCGACTGCCTGACGTTCTCTACCTCTTGCTCCAGGCTCTTCAGGTCCCGTGCGTTGGTGACCTCGCCGCCGTATAGCTGCTGCTCCAGCCGGGTTGAGCGCTCCCGCAGGCTCTCCACCTCCAACTGTCGCACCTTGTGCTCGCCCTGCACTTGGGGCAGCCGCTCCTTTTCTTCCTCTAGAGCGGTTTCCACCTGTTCCACCTGCGGACCCGAATTCAACTCTTCCTGCACCTTGGCTTGGGCATCCCGCAGGCTGTCCAAGGCCAGGTCGATCTCTTGAAGCAGGTAAAGTTGTTTAACCGTGGTCATGGATATGCGCTCGCAACTCCCGGTCAGGGCCTGGGCTTCATTTTCAGCCTGTCCCGCGGCCCGGCCTTGATTCTAGAAAGATGCCATCGTCTTGTCAAACGCAGCCCAATCCACTGACATCCGCCCATTGCCAAGCGGGGAGCCATCCCGCTACCATGACAACAGGCCCGCCACACCTGCTTCCGGATCCAACGCCTAGTCCGCCGGGGATGTCCCAGGTGGGAGGAAATGGGAGAGAATGATAGGGGATCTAAAATTTTCGGCCATCCCTCTCACCGCGCCCAGCCCCCCGGGGCGGCCGGTGGTATGACCGTCTAGGGAGCCTTTCTTGCGCATACTCCACTTCTCCGACCTGCACATCGGAGTCGAAAACTACGGGCGCACCGACCCGGCGACCGGCCTGTCCACCCGCCTGGGTGACTTCCTGGCCTCCCTCGACCAGGTGGTCGAATATGCCCTGGCCGAGAACGTAGACCTGGTCCTTCTCGCTGGCGACGCCTACAAGGGCCGGGACCCCTCGCAGACCCAGCAGCGGGAGTTCGCCAAGCGTCTGGCCCGCCTGTCCGAGGCCAACATCCCGTCCTTCCTGTTGGTGGGCAACCACGACCTGCCCAACGCCGTTGGCCGCGCCACCGCCGTCGAGATATTTGACACACTGAGGGTGCCCAACGTCCACGTCGGCTCATCTTTGCAGAACTACACCGTCGCCACCCGCTCCGGGCCGTTGCAGATACTGGCCGTCCCCTGGCCACGCCGCAGTACGCTGTTGAGCCGGGAGGATACCCGCGGCAAGTCCATCGACGAAGTGCGCGAGGAAGTGGAACGGCGGATGACGGAAGCGATATACCGTCGGGCGCGAGAGTTGGACCCCCAGACCCCCGCCGTCATCGCCGCCCATCTGACCGTCAACGGTGCTACCGTTGGAACCGAGCGTTCCATGATGCTCGGCCAGGACCACGTGTTGATGGCCGGAGACCTGCAACAGCCCCAGGTGGACTACGTTGCCCTGGGCCACATCCACAAACACCAGGTTCTGCGCACAGAGGCCCCCATGATGGCCTACTCCGGCAGCCTGCAGCGGGTGGACTTCAGCGAGGAAGGCGACGAGAAAGGCTTTTGCGTCGTCGACCTGGACCCTGCCGCACCCCGGGGCCGCCGCTTGTCAGGGTTCGAGTTTCATACACTGGAAGCCCGCCCCTTCGTCACCGTCGAGACAACCTTGATTTCCGGCGACCCCGATCCCACCCGGTCCATACTGCGGGCCATCGCCCGGAAGGACGTCACCGACGCCGTGGTGCGGGTGCGAGCAACTTTGCCCCCGGACTTGTCGCCCCATATCCGTGAGGCCGACCTTCGCGAGGCGTTGGCCCCTGCCCACTACGTCGCCTCCATCAACCTGGAATCTTCCGAGGAGACCCGCCGCACCCGCCTGGCAGCCGGCGAAGCCGAAGGCCTGCAACCCATGCAGGCCCTCCGCCTGTACCTGGAAAACAGGGACATCGACGAGAACCGCCGGGAGCGCATGCTCCAGTTGGCCCAGGAGATCGTCGAGGATGAGGACTAGGCCCGGCTGCCCATCATATCCGCGGCTTGACCCCCCTTGCACCAGGCGATACCCTGTCGGTGCTCCGCCCCGCAACATGAGACAGCCGTCCCCTGCGACTTTAGACGGAGCCAGAGGATGACAATGAAAGCAGCAGTGCTGTACGAGCCACAGCAACCGCTCCAAGTTGAAGAGTTGACGTTAGAAGGCCCCCGACGGCGGGAGGTGCTGGTGAAAGTCGCCGCCAGCGGAGTCTGTCACAGCGACCTGCACTACATCCACGGCATCAAAGAATTTCCATTGCCCGTGGTCTTGGGCCATGAAGGGTCTGGCATTGTCGAAGAAGTCGGCCCCGACGTCACCTACGCCAAACCGGGCGACCACGTGGTCATGTCCTTCATCCCCAATTGCGGCCGGTGCTCCCACTGCATCGCAGGACGGCAGCACCTGTGTGCAGACACCTACAAGCTGATTGGCACCCTGATGGACGGCACCCGGCGAATGCGCAATGACAGCCAGGAAATCAACCACTTTATGGGAGTGTCGTCATTCGGCGAATACTCCATCGTGCCCGAGGACAGCCTGGTGCTGGTGCGAGAGGACGCACCCTTGGACAAGCTGGCCTTGATTGGCTGTGGCGTCCCCACGGGAGTCGGGGCCGTCATCCACACTGCCCAGGTCAAGCCGGGCAGCCGGGTGGTGGTAATTGGCGTCGGCGGCGTGGGCCTGAACGTGGTCCAAGGCTCGGTCCTGGCGGGGGCAGAGTCAATCATCGCCGTGGACATCAGGGACCACAAGCTTCAACATGCGGTGGAGTTCGGCGCGACGCACCTGATCAACGCCGCCAGGGATGACGTCACCGAACAAGTCAGGGACATCACCAAGGGGGAGATGGCCGACTATGCCTTTGAGGTGATTGGCACCGTTGACACCATGAAGCAGGCGCTGGGCACAACCCGCCCCGGCGGGACGACGGTGCTGGTAGGCGCTCCCCCCGACGACGCCCAGCTAACCATCGACCCCAACTTCATGCAGGAGGGCCGGAGCCTGGTGGGCTGCGCTTACGGGTCCTGCTATCCCCGGGCCGACATGCCCATGTTGATTGACCTCTACATGGCGGGCAAGCTGAAACTCGACCAACTCATCTCCCGCACCTTCTCGCTGGACGACATCAACACCGCCTTTGACCTCCTGGATAAGGGCGAAGTGGCCAGGAGCATCATCAAGTACGATTAGCCCCTGTGCGCGGCCTTCCTGAAAAGCCCGTTATTCCAGGATGATGTTGTCGATGAGCCGCACCTGGCCCATGCGTACGGCCGTCGACACCATGGTCCGGCCGGTGACTGTCTCCAACTCCTCCAGCGAGTCGGCGTCTGCGACGCTGACATAGTCGATGCCGGTCACCAACGGCTCCCGCTCCAGCATCTGCCTCACCTCAGAACGCAGCTGATCCCCGTCCCGCTCGCCGCACCGCCACAGCGTGTCCGCGCATGTCAGGGCTCTAAAGACCACCGGCGCAGCCCGTCGCTGCTGAGGGTCTAAGTATGCGTTGCGGCTGCTGCACGCCAGCCCGTCGTCCTCCCTCACCGTGGGGACCACCACCAATTCTACGTCCATGTCCAGGTCCAGAACCAACCTCCGGACCACCGCCGTCTGCTGACCGTCCTTCTGCCCGAAGTACGCTCGGTCCGGCCGGGTGAGGTTCAAGAGCTTGGCCACCACCGTAGCCACTCCCTTGAAGTGGCCGGGCCGGTGAGCGCCTTCGAGCTTCTCTGAAAGTCCCTCTACGTTGACCCAGGTGTCGAACCCTGGCGGGTATACCTCCTCCGCCACCGGGGGAACGAAAACCAAGCCGGCCCCTTCCATCTCGAGCAACTCCAGGTCTCGCTCCAGGTCGCGGGGGTATTGCTCCAGGTCCTCACCTTCCCCGAACTGGGTTGGATTGATGAATATGCTGACCGCCAGTGTCCTGTTCTCTTCCCTGGCCCGCCGCACCAAAGCCAAGTGACCCTGGTGCAGCGCTCCCATCGTCGGCACCAGGCCCAATGGCCGCCTAGCTTCCCGGCAGGCGCGAGCAATGTCCGGCCCCGTTTCAAAGATCTTCACTGGACCGGCGTACCCTGGATATAGCTCAACTCTTCCAGGATGGCTTGGTCCATGGGAAAGCTGTGCTCCTCGGCCGGGAACACGCCCTCCTTGACCTCCCTCGCATACCGGCCTAGCGCGTCCTCTATCGTCTCCGCTAGATGTGCGTACCGCTTGGTGTGCTTGGGCACGAAGTCGCTGTACAGCCCCAACATGTCGTGCAGCACTTGCACCTGCCCGTCGCAGCCGCTGCCCGCCCCGATCCCTATCGTCGGAATCGTCAGCCGTTCCGAAATCAACCGCGCGAGCGGCGTGGGCACCAGTTCCAGCACTAAGGAGAAGGCCCCCGCTTGTTCGATGGCCTGGGCGTCCTTCAGCAACTGCGCCGCCCCCGCCTGTGTTTGCCCTTGGACGCGATAACCCCCCAGGGCGTTCACCGATTGCGGCGTCAGCCCGATATGTCCCATGACGGGTATGCCTGCGTCCACGATACGGGCGGCGACCTCCGCTACTTTCTCGCCGCCTTCCAGCTTTACCGCTTGGGCCCCTCCCTCCTGCACCAAACGGCCGGCGTTGGCCAGCGCCTGGGTCGAGTCCAGGTGATAGGACATGAACGGCAGGTCGGCCGTCACCAAGGTCCGTTCCGATCCCCGGACCACCGCCCTCGTGTGGTGCACCATGTCCTCCATGGTCACCGGTATCGTGGAGTCATATCCCAGCACCACCATGCCCAGGCTGTCCCCCACCAGGAGGACGGGAATGCCGGCCCGGTCTGCCAGCCGCGCCGACGTGTAATCGTAAGCGGTGATTACGGGTATCTTCTGCCCCTTCCTCTTCATCTTCGCAATGTCGCGCACGGTTACCCTGGGCATGTCCGCTCCCTCCTCTATGCGTACCGGCGATGTATTAAACGGGATGTCTTTCCCTAGTCGGGACTGTTGCAACGCCATCGGCGTATCGATCGAACAACTCTTTCATGTCGGCTACCTGATCCTGTCCGACGCCTCTGTCCGCCGCCAGGGGCAGCGAGGCTGCGGCCAGCGCGGCGTATACCGGCGCCAGTTCCGGCAACCGGGAATTCAACGCCTCCAAGTGGGTTTTGATGGTGCTGACGTCCCCTCGGACCACCGGCCCGGTGGCCGCTGCCGTCGTTCCCTGCGCTGCGATGGCCTCCAGCGTTGATCGGCACAGGGGATACAACGACTGCATCGCCTCCCGCTCAGTAAATCCCATGGCCCGCCACACCTCTACCGCAGCGTGCAACAGGGCCGCCACGTGGCCGCAGGCAAGAATCGCCGAGGCGTGGTACAGGGGCCGGTCGCCGTCCGCAATGGCAACCGGATGGCCTCCAATTCGGCTCGCCATGTCCCACAGAAAGTCACCAAGCCATCCCTGCCCAGACACGGCTACGGTAACTTCCTGGAACCGCCGCTCCGCCTCCTCTGCTGAAGCGACGCCCCCCAAAGTCTGGAATGGATGAAATGCGCCCGCGACCGCTCCCTGCTCCGTCGCCGACTCCAATAAGTCGGTGGACGCCGCGCCGCAGCAATGCGCTACTCCCTGCCCGGGCTTCCACGCTACCGACCCGGCAACTTCCCTTATCGCTTCGTCCGGTGTGGTGATGAAGGCCAGGTCTACGGAGTCGCTCAATTCCTGCGCGCTGCTCGCCACGCGGCAACCGGGAATTCGGGCGGCCAACGCCTCCGCTGATCTCTTGCTCCGGCTGTAGGCCGCGACCACCCGGTAGCCCTTGGCCGCTATGGCCCACGCCAAGCCCTTGCCCAGCACCCCGGCGCCTATGAAGCCGATGGTGGGGTCTCGACTATCCACGGTTCAACTCCGAAATTGCCGGGTAGTCCCCCAGTCCCGAGGGCGTCTGCACCGCCCGCAGCACCGCCTGCGCGGTGACTTCCACCGCCGCCGCCCCCAGCCGGGACACATCCACCTGTTCCGCAAACCGGCCGGTGGCAAGGGCAAACATCGTGTCCCCGTCGTACATCGTGTGGCAGGGGCGGATGGTCAGGGCCAGGCCGTCGTGGCTGGCCATGGCCAGGTAGTTGGCTTCCTCCCGGGTCAGCGGGGCGTCGGTCGCTACCACGCCAATCGTCGTGTTGGTCATGGGCAAGCCTGGGCGCGATGTCTCACCGGCCAGCATCAACTCCACCGGGTCATCGAAGCCTGAACCGTCCGGGCGTCGAGGACCCGCAATCAACTTGCCCGACCGGTGGTCGTAGATCCCCCCGTAAGCGTTCACCGCCACCGCCGCCGCCACCGTCGGGCCGTCGGGCAACGTCACGCTCGCCGTCCCGAAACCCGACTTGATTGCTGCCTCTTGCCCCCTGGTCTTGGCCACCGTGGCGCCGGTGCCCGCGCCCACGCTACCTTCCTCCAGGGGACCGCTGCCGGCCGCTTTGCAGGCAGCCATCCCCTGCGCCGGGCCGGGCCGCACCCGTGGGTTGATTACGTTCAGGTCGAACAGGATAGCCGCCGGCACGATGGGCACCACCGCCGGGCCTGCGTCGAATCCGATGCCCTGTTCCGAAAGGTAGTTGACCACCCCAGCAGCCGCTTCCAAGCCAAAGGCGCTGCCCCCACTGAGCAGCACCCCGTGCACCCGGTCCACCCGGTGCATCGGCCGCAGCAGGTCGGTCTCGCGAGTGCCCGGAGAGCCGCCCCGCACGTCCACGCCCCCCACGGCCCCGTCGCGGCAGATGAACACCGTGCATCCGGTGCCGTGGGCCATGTCGGTGTAGTGCCCGCCCTCCAGTCCGGCCACCGCTGTTATCGCCCGGTTCACGCGGCCCGCCTTCCAGGGCGCCTGACCCGCTTGGACCCGACAACCAGCTTGTCCCAGGCAAAAGGAAAGCCCCGACGCGTCGGGGCGTTTTCAATAGACCCAGTTATGTTCCCAGCCGTCTCGGTCCCCATGAGATCCCAGCGGCGCACCCGGTGCTGAAGCCAGCTTAGAAAGCTCACCCCCCAATAAGGGTGGATGGCACTTCAATTGTAAGAAGCTGCAATCCTAGTGTCAACCAGCTTCAACCGGTGTTTGACACATCCACCTAGCGCCCTTCTTCCGACGCCTTGACCACGTTGTCGATGAACCGGTGCAATCCCACGGCCGCGGCGAAGTCCGGCTGGCAGTCTTCTCTGGACAAGATAGCTTGGCCGAACCGGTGGTACATCTGGCCCACGTTGAACGGCTCCCCTTGCGGCGCACCCTCAGGTGCAGGCGCATACTCCTTGGGGACTTCCAGGTCTTCCAGGGAATTCCCTTGTCTGACCCCTTGGAGACGGACCGCGTCGGTGGTGGGAGAGAACCCGCAGGACGCCGCCAGGGTCCCTTCCCTGCCGTAAATCTCCATCTTGAAACCGTCGCTGCCGCCCCAGGGAGTGCCCGCGACGTGCACCGAGGCCACCCCGCCGTCGGCCAGCTTGCCGCTGATCATGATGGTGTCCGGCGCAGTGACCTCAACCATCTGCCCTGACTCGATTACATGCCATTCCTTGATTTGGGTGCTCACAATTGACGAGACATGAGTGATGTCGCCCGCCACGAAAGCGAGGGCGTCGACGATATGGCCGCCGGCGATGGTCAAGGCGTTGGCCCCCTGGTCGGCGCGCCGCTGCCACAATTCTTCGGACGGCCACCGCAGCATCCCGCCCCAAATCAGGCTGGCGCGGCATGACATAACGTCTCCAACGTAGCCGGACTCCACCAGATGCTTGGCGTACAAGAAACCGGGGTTGGCCCGCGTCTGGAGTCCCACCATGTTTCGGACTCCCTTAGCCTGGGCCAAAGCGGCCATCTCCTCGGCCTCGGCTGTGGTACGGCCCAGCGGCCACTCGGTGTAGACGTGCTTGCCCGCTTGGAGAGCCGCCATCGTCGCTTCGTAGTGCGCTGGGACTTTCACGCTTACGGTCACGGCGTCGATGTCCGGGTGCTCCAACATCTTCCGGTAGTCGTCGAAGGCCAACATGGCCCCGTACTTTTGCCGCGTCTCCTCGGCGCTTTCCTGCCGGGTGGTGCAGACCGCGGCCAACTCGAAATACGGGCTGGCGGCCGCCGCCGGCAAGTGGGTCCGCGCAGCCCATCCCTTCCGGCTATTGGCGCCTACGATGCCCAACCGTATCTTGTCAGGCATTCCTACCGCTAGAGGCAGAAAATTTTAGTTCCCCTTCCATTGCCTCTCATTCCCTCCTACCAGGGGTCGCGGGCAGGGTTTGGGCCGGTTTTCTTGCTTCTAGGACATTTTGGGACATTCCGGGACATTTGGCCGGGAGCGGTTGTCGGGCCTGGCAAGGCGGCAAGAGCAACATATCTACAGTGTATTGAAGGCCGCCGGACGAGGCAAGGGCCCCAGCGTCAGTAGTTTGGAGGGTCCCATTTGCCTTCGGTGTGCGGCCTATCTAGCCGGAGGCACACCATATATGGCAAAAGCAAACAGAACCGCCGCCGGACATTGTGCTAGAATCACTGTAGGATTTGGCACCAAATACCAGCGGAGAGCCTGCCTATAACTCTCAGGGGCGAGAATACTGTGGATAACGAAATCGACACTATCATGAGCGCTAAGGTCAGAGGACTTCTGGAAGGTCGCTTCGAAAACGAGTTCGTATTCGGACCTATCCGAGTGGAACCCCGTGTTGACCAAGATGGCTGGGATTACCTGCAGACATACATTGTCTTCGAGGGAGACCAAAGGAAGTTGGACCCGATTTGGACAATTAGACTGTCCGACGAGCTATGGGGCGAGTCAGAAAAACTTGGGTACCCGGGATGCCCTGTCCCGCTGTTCGTCAAGAAATCGGAGTGGGCGACTTTGGAAAAAAGCCTGACGTGAACCCCAAAGACCTCCTGGAAATAGCCGACAACTTAGCATCAGGGATAAGAGCCAACCAGCAGGGTCGGCCTAAGCAAGCCGAGCTACGACGGGCCATCAGCACCGCCTATTATGCGATGTTTCACACCCTAGCCAAACACAGTGCGGACTTGCTGGTCGGCTCTACCAAAAGGAGCCGAAGCGACGAAGCATGGCGACAAATATACCGCTCTCTTGATCATGGTGAGGTGAAACAACGGCACGGTCAAAGGCCGTACAGACAGATACTCAAGAGATTTCCACAAGAAATCCAGGATTTTGCCAGCCAGTTCGTCAAAATGCAGCGGCTACGTCACTCAGCCGATTACGACCCTCTGGAGAGGTTCACACGTTCAACCGTATCCCAGCTAAGCCAAGAAACCAAGACAGCCATCTCTCTATTCGAGACTGTAGGCCGAAAGGACAGAATTGCTTTCGCAGCGTTTGTCCTGCACAGACTGAGAAACGACTGAAAACGTGTGCTTCGCGATCCCCTTTGACAAACTCAGGACAAGCTCAGCACAACGTGCCGGAATGGTGCGTAGATGAAAGCGCCGGAGCCCATCCAGTTGATAACTGTGGTTGGGTGCGAGTGCTTCGAGAGCCTCAGACGAACGGGGGTAGGGATTAGCGAACGGGGATTAGAATTGATACTCCCGCCGGTTGCAATTGACATTCGTGCCATCGGAAAATAGAGTGAGGTTACACGGTTCTCCCAGTTCCACGGGGTCCGGCATGGGTCAACGGCGCCAGTTTTTGGCGGGAGGCAGCAGGATGGCGACAGTACTAGATCACACGATAGTACCGGTGCGGGATAGAGAGAAGTCGGCGGAGTTCTATACCCGCATTTTCGGCTTTGAAAACCTGGGGGAAACCGGCCCCTTTTTAGTGGTGCGGGTCAATGAGACTTTCAACCTGGACTTTGCCGTGTCCGACGACTTTAGGAGCATCCACTACGCCTTTGCGATGGAGTCTGAGGAGTTCGAGGCGGCCTTTGCCAGGGTCAGGGAGTCCGGAATAGCCTACGGAGACAGCCCGTTCGCCAGGGACAATATGCAGGGCCCCGGGATGACCATCGGAGCCAGGGGCCAGGGCAAAGCGGTCTACTTCGACGACCCCGACGGCCACGTTTTAGAGATTAAGACCTACTAGCTGTCTGTAGTAGTTGCTGGGATGAGCGGGTAGCTTCTCGCCACATCCCGAATCTGATCTCAGCCTGTACGTCACTGTGTGCGGCCTTTCTCGTCGTCTCGCGCTTCCGCGAAATGGTAAAATTGCAGGTGTAAGACTAGATTTCAGATAAGGGGACGTATGAGAGACGCAGACGCCCCGACACCAACACAGGCAGCAAGAACCACCGCGCCCCCATCCCGCCCTAAAGATGAGATCGCCCGCCTGGGTAAGGAGGTCTACGAGCGCAGCATCCGGCAACAGGTGGAGGCCGACCATGTTGGAGAGGTCGTCGCCATTGACGTGGACAGCGGGGACTACGCCATCGGCAAAAATGCAATTGCCGCGTCTGAGGGGCTGCGAGACCAACACCCGGACGCTCAAGTCTGGCTGATGCGGGTCGGCCATCGGACGCTCTATCACTTTGGGGGCAGTTCCCTGCGGGGAGTTAAGTGATAGAGGGCTTCGTAAACGCCAATCTCGAGGCTGTCGTAACCCTTCCTCTGCAAGGCCCGGCGGGGCAGACTCGAGAAGTCGACGCTGTGATTGATACCGGCTTCAACGGCTACCTGACCTTGCCGCCGACGCTGGCGGCGGACTTGGGGCTACCTGTCGTGGGCGATGGTGAGGCTGTTCTAGCCGACGGCAGCGAGGCTGCATTTGACGTTTACGGCGTCACAGTATTGTGGGACGACGAGTCGAGACATATCGAGACCGGGGCTGTTGGCGTAGACCCTCTTGTGGGCATGGCTCTGCTCCGTAGCCACAACCTGAACATCGATGTTGAGGACGGTGGGCGCGTTGTCATCCAGGCAAGAGAATAGCTGGTCGCCCGCTCTTTTCCACCCTTCCCACCTGCCGTCTCCTTACCTACTTTTGTCACATCTGCGGAAAAGCAGGTGCGCTGCGACCCGTGTGAAATCTCTGTGCCGCAGTTGCCACGCGAAATACAAGCAATTCTTCACGATGGTTTGGCGCGCCTACGTCTACCTAGGGCATACCCAGAAAGCAAACGGCACCTACTTCACTCGTCATCCAGCCGGACAAACAGGTGTCCATCGCTGACGGTCACCGGAAACGAGAACATGCGGGAGTAGGGGCCGTTGATGCACTCCCCTTGCGTATGCTCGAAGCGCCAGCCGTGGTCGGGGCACATGAACACCGAACCAGCGTTGGAAACCGGGCCGCCGGCATGAGGGCACACCGTCGACAGCAGCAGATAACCCTTCCGCCCCCACACCAAATAGAACTTTTCACCGTCCACTGCAACGAGGGCGGGTAGCTTGCTGAACGACGACTCGTGGCCCAGGTCTATCTCGGTTGGTTCCAGAACATTTCCTTACTGCGGCAGGCGGCTGCCTTGGGCCTGGCCCAGTCCGCTATTGTCTCCGATGTTCCGTTTGCTTTTGGAGTGTAGTGTGCCTACGGGTAGATTGGACATAAACCGAAACCAAACGGAACGGAACCGCTCCCTCCTAATTGGCCGGGACAGTACATTGGTGACCGGGCCACAGGAGGTCTAGTCCTTCCACATCGGCGTTGTCTATGGTTATCGTCATCGCCTGGCTCTGGTCTGTGGTGACGCCCCCCTTGTCGTCGAACCACCAACGATCTGGGAGGTCTCCGTTGTCGTAGTAACACTCAACCACCAGTGTATACGTCCCTGGCGGCAAGTATATCTCGAAGTCGTCTTGCGAGTACGAAAAGATTTGATTGTGCGGCCATGGATCAGTCCTAATATGCCACGAACCTTCGAGTAGTGTGTCGAGGCCAGTGATCACCCCGTGGACTGTGCGGCCGCCTTCTACCCAATAGGGAGAGACTTCTCCCGGAAATGGGTTGTCAGGTGGCGGGCCTTCATACCGTCGGGTTATCAGGTCCTCGACTGTGTTCCTTGATGTGTCGGAGACGTAAGAGTAAAAAGCGTCCTTTAGCATGTTGATTGGGGATAATTGAGTGTTGCCAAACCGGCTTAGTAAGCTAAGGCGTCGAAATGCCTGCCGGAAAGATTTTTCGTCCATGTTTCGGTACAGGTCTCGGTAGATAGCTTCACCCAGCGCGTAATTACAGTCTTCCGGTCCAAAAGTCCGCTCGGGCAGTTCTTCCAATGAGGCAATGGTACGCGCTCTCTTGCATTCCCCACTAGATCGAGACTGGAGAGGACCATCTAGCGGCGGCCTGGGATGCTGGCCAATATAGACCATGAACTCGGCTGCCCCCTCCCCAAGCCAACCATACCGCCAGGCGCCACCCCCTCCCCAATAGTAATGAGCGGTTTCATGGACGACGGTGATAGTGGTTTGAGATACGTCAGACGATGCCCCCATGAAGACATGAGAACCATAGTGTGCGCCGCCGCCGCCGGGTACTACTAGGTAGATTGCATGTCTCGTCGGGAAGGGGTAAGCCATGAATTCCTCAATGGTGCGGATGGAGCGTTCTATAACGTCCATTACGTAGTCGAACCCTGGCTCTGTCTTGACGACGATTATGTCCAGATTGCCACCTAGGGGTAGCACGATGGCTCGCGTTTCAAGTTCTACGGTCTGCCCTTCTAGAATACCGCCGGGCTTGGTTAGGAACGCCGGCAAGTCCACAACCGCCAGGTTGTTAAGTTCAAGTAGGCTCTGAAAATTGGCGACTGCCAAGATGGAAGCGACATCCTCCCGAACGGGCGGCAATTCTGCCATTGGTGTAGGCTCTGGCGCGGGTTCCGGCGTAGGCTCTGGCGTGGGTTCCGGCGTAGGCTCTGGCGTAGGCTCTGGCGTGGGTTCCGGCGTAGGCTCTGGCGTGGGTTCCGGCGTAGGCTCTGGCGTAGGCTCTGGCGTGGGTTCCGGCGTAGGCTCTGGCGTGGGTTCCGGCGTAGGCTCTGGCGTGGGTTCCGGCGTAGGCTCTGGCGTGGGTTCCGGCGTAGGCTCTGGCGTGGGTTCCGGCGTAGGCTCCGGCGTGGGTTCCGGCGTAGGCTCTGGTGTGGGTTCCGGCGCAGGTTCTGGCGTGGGCTCTGGCGTGGGTTCCGGCGTGGGCGTTGGGGTGGGAACTAGGATAGGTGTGGGGGAAGCTGTGACTATCGGGAGAGTAGGCGCTTCTTCGGTTGTTTCAATAACAGATGCTGCTGTGGGCATCGGGGTTGGAGTAGGCGGCTCTGTTATGAGAGTGGGCATCAAAGTTGGGTCTCCGTTGCAGGCGACGGAAACCAGCAGTAGGAAAAACAGAGCGATAGTAGGTCGTCCGAACATGGTGCTTCTTGAGGCTAGGCTCCGGTTACTTGCCATAGTCGGTTTCGTTTGCATTTGGCGCCGCTGTTTTAGGCCAATATCTCAGTAAACGGCGATGACTGCGGCAATGGTCGCTATTGCAGACACAGCTAACATCGAAACGCGAAACCAATTTCGCTTTAGCCAGTACCGCCACGGAGCGGTGAGCTCCTCGTATCGGTCGTCATATTTGGCGGCGAGAGTGACACGAGGAGTCGCATTATAAGCATCAAAGGGGCAGATAGCTTTAATTTCTACCAAGCGTTTCAAAGCAGTGAGCGTGAAGTCCTGACATTCGAAGGAGGCGCTATCGGGCGTAATATGGTGCAGGTTCGTCGGGTAAGCTGGGTTCTTCCGCATAATGTCCAAGATGCGGACCATCTCGTTTTTCAACTGCTTGTGCTTGTCCACGATTCCTCGCTTTGGAGTTGCAGGCTTTAGTCTAACCAGGGGTTCCATTTCCTTTTGATTTTGATAAAGTATAGGGCCGCGAAGGATGCAACGAAAGACCGGAGGCTGTGATGGCGGACCTCACTAGGGATGAAATCCGGGCTATGGGCCATGCCGCCGGCTTGGAGATTCAAGAGCCGGACCTGACCGAGGTCATGCACAGCTTGAATGCTTTACTGGAAGCGTTGGACGGAATTAACCCGCCCGGCTTGGAAAGCGTCGAGCCCCTGCCCATCCTTCTTCCGCCAGGCCAAGGCGGCTGACCCTCGCCGGGATTGTACCTACGCCTGGGTCAACTCCCGCACCGCCTCTTGGAAAGCCGGCACGACCTGCTGCCAGTCTCCCACCACTCCGTAGCGGGCCTCCTTGAAGATGTTGGCCTCGGCGTCCTTGTTGATGGCCACAATCACCTTGGCCCCCGAGCATCCGGCCATGTGCTGGCTGGCGCCGGAGATGGCCACGGTGATGTACAGGTCAGGGGTGATTGACTTTCCGGTCAGCCCCACTTGATATGCGATGGGAATCCACCCGGAGTCCACCGCCGCACGGGACGCCCCCAAAGCGCCGCCCAATAGCTTGGCCAGTTCTTCCAAGCCCTCAAAGGGTTCTGGCCCGCCCAGGCCCCTGCCGCCGGAGACCACCACCCTGGCGTCTTCCAGCTTGACTCCCGTGGACTCTTCCTCGACCCGCTCCAAGATGCGGTTCTTGGCTTGCGAGGCGTCCAGGTCTACCGGGAACGAGACTACCTCGCCCTGCCGGGACGGGTCCGGCTCCCCGGGTTCGTACACCTTGGGCCTCACCGCCGCAATCTGGGGGGTGTATTCGCAACTGACCACCGCCACCGCGTTGCCGCCGTACACCGGCCGGTTGGCCAGCAAACGTTTCGTGTCGGGGTCAACGGAGACTTCCAAGCAGTCCTGGGCCAGCCCCACGCCCAGGCGAAAGGCCAGCCGGGGGGCAAGCTCGCGGCCCTCCTCCGTCCGCCCAATCAACACTACGTTGGGCGAGGTCTCCCGGCACAGGGTCTCGATGGCGGCTAGGTACAGGTCCGCCTGGTAGTCGGCCAGCAGCGGGTTGGTCACCGCGTACACCCGGTCGGCGCCGCCTTGAATCGCCTGCCGGGCAGCCTGCTCCACGCTCTGGCCCAACACGCCGACGGACAACTCCTCGCCCAGGGCGTCGGCTACTCCTCGCCCCGCCTCCAGCAATTCCTGGGCCGTGGTGTTGAGGTCTTCCCCTGCGGTTTGGGCTACCACCAATACGCCCGTTGCATCCGCCATCTGCTTTCCTCCGGAGAGTTGGGGTTGCGGCGCCGCTGGGCCGCAGTCTCCCTTGATTGCCCGTTAAATGAGCTTGGCTTCCCGTAGCTTGAACGCCAGTTGACGGCCGGCGTCGGCCGCGTCGTCGCCCTCGATGATTTCGCATTCCTGGATTCTCTGCGGTATGAACAACTCCCGCAACGACACCCGCGGCTGCAACTCCTCCAAGTCCAGGCCCAGGTCCGCCGCGGTCCACGTGGTAGGGTTCTTCCTGGTGGCAGCCATGATGCCCCGCAGCGTCGGGTACCGGGGCTGCCCCAGTTCGTTGCTCACGGTGACCAGCGCAGGCAGCGGGGCCTCGTTGACGGTGTACCCCGCTGGGGTGGTGCACTCGGCGACCACGGTCCCGTCCTTGACTTCCACCTTGCGGCACAGGGCGATGCAAGAGACACCCAGGATTTCGGCCACCCCTAAGGGCACCTGGGCGTTGTCCCAGTCCGAGGCCTGCCGTCCGCAGATGACCAGGTCGAAGCCGTCGAGTTTGCGGATGGCCGCCGCCAGCACCTGGGCCGTGAAGAAGCTGTCTATGGTGTTCTGGAAGGCGTCGTCCTGCAGCAGGACCAACTCGTCGGCGCCCATGGACAGGGGCTTCTTCATAACGTCCATGGCGAAGGACGTGCCGCTGGAGATGACCGTAACCGCCGCTTCCTGCGAGTCCTTGATTAGCAGGGCCGCCTCCACGGCGTTTTCGTCGAATCCGTTCACCACCGGAGCGATGCTGGGAGGCGTGACGACTTTTTTGGCGCCGGAATCCACCTGGAAGGCAGTGGCGGGCATCTCCGGGTCAATCACCTGTTTAGCCAGGACTGCAATTTTCAATGGCATCGCCGATTCTCCTCGCCCGCATTCCGTATGTGAAACATATCACTAAGGCCGACGCAGTGTCAATTGAACAGGCCGCGCCCCGCCTGCCGTTTCGGCCATTGGCCTGCGCCGTCTCCTCGTGCCTACCCGGGCAATGGAAAGCCCGCTGCGTGATATAATCGATTGTACAATAATTGCCGGGCGGCGGCCTCCGCGGGTGCGCGGCGCAGAGCGAAACCCAGGCGTGGAGTCTCGAACAATATGAACACACTCAAGACCTTTTTCTTGTTGATACTCCTGAGCGGCATTCTTTTGGCCGTGGGGGGAGCCGTCGGAGGCACCACGGGCATCATCATCGCCCTCGTCTTCGCCCTGGCCCTAAACTTCTTCGCCTATTGGTCCAGCGACAAGATTGCCTTGAAAATGGCCCATGCTCACCCCGTCACCGAGCAGGAGGATCCTGAACTCTACAGCATCGTTGCCGAGCAAGCCTCGCTGGCCGGCCTTCCCATGCCCAAGGTTTACGAAATCCAGTCCGATTCCCCCAACGCCTTTGCCACCGGCCGCAATCCCCAGCACGCCACCGTGGCCGTCACCACCGGCATCCGGCGCATCCTCAACCGCCGGGAGTTGGGCGGCGTGCTGGCCCACGAGATGGCCCACGTGGGCAACCGAGACACATTGATAATGGCCGTGGTCGCCACCATCGCCGGCGCCATCTCCATGCTGGCCTTCATGGCCCAGATATCCGCCATCTTCGGCGGCTTTGGCGGGGGCCGCGACCGCGGCGGCAACATAATCGGGCTGCTGGTCATCGCAATCGTGATGCCGCTGGCCGCTGCCCTGGTGCGAGCCGCCATATCCCGCACCAGGGAGTTTCAAGCCGATGCAACCGGCGCCCACACATCCGGCGACCCACTGGCTTTGGCCAGCGCCCTGGAAAAGCTGGAGATGGGCAACGAGGTCCGCCCCATGAAGGTGTCCGAAGGCGCATCCCACCTCTTTATCGTCAACCCTCTGAGGGGCCATTCCATGTCCAGCCTCTTCTCCACCCATCCGCCCATACAGGAGCGGGTGCGGCGGCTGAGGGACACCCGCCCCAACTTCTAGACCTTCTTGCCCTCCCATTGCTGGCCGGGAGTAGAGCTTCCGGCCAGCGGTTTCTCCCACAGGGATACGGCAGCCAATCCCCTGGCCCGCAGCGTCACTGCTTCGGCGATTGCGGCCTTACTTGTCGTTAATATTCATTACGCTATAATTGCCGGGCTGCGACATGGCTTTTGTCTGGATAATTCTTAGGCCGCTGCTGACCCTCGTCCTGTGGGTCTTGTTCTTCGCGGCGTTTCTGTGGTGGGCCTTGCAGGACAACGTGGCGGACAAGCTCCTGAGCGCCGAGTTCTACACCGACACCATCTCGCAGGAGGACGCCTACAACCGCATATACGACGAGGTGCTGCTGGACGAGGAGGTGGAGGACACTACCCGGGACTTGCTGGGCGGCGTCCAGGTGGTGAGCCAAGAAGAGATTGCTGGCCTGTTGCGGGACATACTCCCTCCAGACTATCTCCAAGCCCAGGTCGAGGATTCCATCCGACGAACCGTCGCTTATTTGAACGGCGACAGAGAAGAGATTGACCTCTACATTGACTTAGGTCCTCCACTGGACAAAGTCAAGCCCGTCATATTCGGGTACATCGACCAGCGAATCGACAGCTTGGAAGAGCAGGACTTGGGCCGGTTGGAGTGCACCGAACAACAGGCCAACGACGTGGCCGACATTTACCGCGACCGATGGCAGCGGCTCTCCGAGGGCGAAGCGCCATCGAGCATACCCTCCCTGGCTTCATTCGAAGAATGGTGCCGCGAGACTATATTCGATCTAGCTTTCGATGACCTGCTGGCCCAAGAGGGCTTGGACAATCGGGCGAGGCAAGGCCTGCTGGCCCAACGGGGCAAACTGGAAGAGGACTTCAGGAAAGGCAAGGCGAAAGAAGTCTTGAAGTTAGCCGCCCAGCCCCTGGTCGCTCCGTTGATAGACGACGCCATCGCGGATATTCGCGATGAACTGGACTCTCAGGACCGGTTCGACCTGATTCGCAGCATCGCCGACTGGAACGACGACGTCGACGAGCAGGAAATCCGGGCTGACTTGGACTCGGCCCGGGACGCGATATCCGGCGGCCGGCAGTTTGCCAAGTGGGGCGCCATAGTCGTGTTGGTACTCACTTCCCTTCTCATGCTGGCCATCCACTTACCCAGCATCAAGTCCGGCCTGCGTTACCTGGGGTTGACCATCTTTTCCACCGGCCTCTTCTTCTTCATAGCCGGCAAAGTGGCGCAGGCCCAGATTCCGGGCCGGGTGCAGGACCTGGTGGAGAGTAGCGCAGACCAATTGACCGACGTGCCGGCGTCGGCCACCCAACTCTGGGAAGACCTTCTGGTCTCGTTCGGACAGCAGCTTGTCGGCGGTTTCGACGTTCCCGCTTTGACCCTGCTGATTATTGGCGCCGTGGTGTTCGTGGGTTCCTTCTTCTTCGACCGCCTGTGGTCGGCTCTGCGCTCCCTTTGGGACCGGCTCAACGACGACCGTCGTCCTCCTGATCCTAATGCCCTCGACAGCGGCGAATCGCAACCTTAGCCACCTATTCAGAATTACCCCCGCCAGCACTATAGCTGGGCCCCCACAAACTGCGGGTATCCCCTGAGGAATTCCGCCGCCGACACCGCCCTGCGTCCCTCCAGTTGCAGCGACTTCAACCCCAATACCCCGTCGACCGCGCCCACTCCTATGGGCGTCTCGCCCTCGTCCAGTGCCACTACTACTCCCGGCGCCACCTCCTCCGCCGCGGTCGCCGGCAGCGGCTCGACCTCCAGGAGTTTTAACGTCTTGCCGTCCCAATTGGTGTACAGTCCCGGCCACGGGTCGAAGGCCCGGCAACGCCTCTCCAACTCCTGGGCCGGCGTCTTCCAGTCCGCCTCTCCGTCACCCCGTTCCAGGCGGCGGGTTACGGTGGCCAGCGTTCCGTCCTGCGGCTTGGCTGTAATTTTCCCCGCCGCCCAGGGGCCTAACGTGTCCAGGAGCAATTCCGCCCCGGATTGAAACAACGCCGCGGTCAGGTTTCCGGCCGTCTCCTTGCCCGAAAGAGGATGCTCCAATTGGGCGACGATGGGCCCCGTGTCCATTCCCTCGTCCAACAACATCAGGGTTACCCCCGTCACCGCTGCGCCATCCAGGATTGCCGCGGCTACCGGAGATGCTCCCCGGTACTTGGGCAGCAGCGAGGGATGCAGGTTCAAGCATCCCAGGGACGGCGCGTTCAGCACGGCCGGCGGCAGCAACTGGCCGTAGGCTGCGACCACGATTACGTCGGGATTCAATCCCGCCAATTGCTCCTGAGCCGCCTCATTGCGCAGGCTGGGCGGCTGGAATACCGGCAGGGACAGCCCCAGGGCGCAGCCTTTCACCGCCGGCATCTCCACCGCCCGGCCCCTCCCTTTGGGGCGGTCAGGCCTGGTATACACGGCTGCGACTTCCGCCTCTTCCGACGCGGCCAGGGCCTGCAACACGGGGACCGCAAATGCCGGCGTTCCCATGAAAACAACGCGTGGTTTGCTCTTGAACATTAAGGTCTCTCAACGCCTCGCCACCGGCCCCAATTTACCTTGACAGTCACGATTCGCCATTGCTAGAATGGGGCTACCGTCAACCGCAGTTTGGACTAACGGGGTCTAGGCCTCGGGAGTTTGGATCTGGCGGGAGTGAGGCGGAATTTAGGAAGGAGGTGATCGCGAATGGAAGATAGTTTAACACCCAGGGGCGATGGTAGGCATCTGTCTGGACACGACGAGGTGATCGTCTCCTAGCTGTCCCTTACATACGAGAACCCGTTCGTCGGGCCCAGACCAATGTCTACCATCGCCCCTAGACCCGAGTGTCAAAGGGCGCTCCAATCGGCAGAGTGGCTGGGCCCGATGCTTTTGTTCAGACGCCATTTCAATTGACATCCGAGTCCCGCCCGGCTTAAAATCCCTCATAGTTACACTTGGCGTATTGCGCCCCGGAGATTAGATGCTGCGAATTCGACTCAGAAGGGTCGGCAAGAAGAGGAGACCTTCCTACAGGATCGTCGTTGCTGAAGCCCGTTCCCCGAGGGACGGCGCTTACTTGGAATGGATTGGCAACTACGACCCCATGACCGACCCTCCCACGACTTCCCTCAAGGTTGACCGGGCAGTCCAGTGGTTGAGCCAGGGCGCTCAGCCGTCCGACGCCGTAAGGCGCATTCTCGACAAGAACGGCATCAGCAAGAACGGCTCTGTCATCGAGGTCGCCGAGGCCCCGCCCGTTGAAGACGCACCGGTCGCCGAGGCTGAAGACGCCACGTCGGCCCAGGCAAGCGACGACGACGTAGCAGCGGCAGAAGTTGAGCCTGAGGCCGATGCCCCGGCTTCCGACGACGAAGCGCCCGCCGATGGGTCTTCCGATGAAGGTTCCGCCGCATGAAAGAGCTTATCGAGTACATCGCCCGCTCCCTGGTCAGCGATCCAGACGCGGTCAAAGTCACTGAAGTAGAGGAAGACGGCCGCATCGTCTTCCGCCTGGAAGTGGCCTCCGAGGACAAAGGCAAGGTCATCGGCCGCCAGGGTCGGGTGGCCCAGGCCATGAGAGTGCTCCTCAGGGTCGCCGCAGTGAAGCACGGCGCCCACGCCGTATTGGAGATCGTTTAACTCCTCTGCGCCGCCGCCCGTTCCACCCAAGCCTCGCTCCGGTAACGACGGGTGACTGAACCCCATGGGGGCCTCCCCGATGATGTCATTGTCGGCCGCGTCGCCTCTGCCCACGGCGTCTCCGGTGGCATCAGGGTCAACGTGCTGAGCGATGTTCCCCACCGGTTCGATCCGGGCCAGATCTTGCACGTCGGCGGCCGTTCTCACTCGATTACCCACTCCTCTCCCGCTCCCAACGGCCTGGTGATTCTCCAGCTCCAAGGCGTCGACTCCGTAGACGCCGCCAAAGGACTGGTAGGTCAACCCGTCACCGTCCCCCAATCCTCCGTTCCTCCTCCCCGGGAAGGAGAGTACTACCACTTCCAGCTTTTGGGTCTGAGAGTGCTCACCGAAGAAGGCGAATGCCTTGGCCGACTCCGGGAAATTCTGGAGACGGGCAGCAACGACGTCTATGTCGTGTCCGGCGAATCGGGAGAGGTGCTGGTGCCCGCCTTGACCGACGTAATCCTGGAAGTGCGCCTGGACGAAGGTTGCATGGTCGTAAAGTTACTGGAAGGCCTGCGCTAACCGCCTTTGACCGGGAATATGCCCGGTGCTAAAATCGCCCGTAAGGGTTTTACATTGCTCCAATACCCATAAGCTCATGGTGGAGCCATTCTCCTTCCTCCCGTCAGGCGTCATGCCCCGTCGTCTTGGGGATATCGCCTGAAAGACTTAGACGGAGGCGCCCATGTCCGGTCACTCCAAGTGGTCAACCATCAAGCACCAGAAGGGCGCTGCCGACGCCAAGCGCGGCGCCCTGTTCACTAAGTTGAGCCGCGACATTGCGCTGGCCGTCCGCGACGGCGGCGGTCCAGATCCGGACATGAACTTCCGCCTGCGCCTGGCCGTCGACAAAGCCAAGAGCAGCAACATGCCCCAGGACAACATTCTGCGGAGCATCAAGCGCGCCAGCGGTGGCGAGAGCGGCGAGGAAAACCTGGAAGAGGTAATCTACGAAGGGTACGGTCCCGGCGGCGGGGCCATCCTGCTCCAGGCCCTCACCACCAACCGCAACCGGACCGCTGCCGATGTCCGCTCTACCTTCACCAGGGGCGGCGGCAACCTGGGCGAAAGCGGCTGCGTAGCCTGGAACTTCGATTCCCGGGGCCTCATTACGGTCGAAGTTTCAGATCCCGACAAGGGGGAGGAGATCAGCCTGCTGGCCATTGACGCCGGCGCCGAGGACGTAAACTTCGAGGACGGGATGCTGGAGATCTACACCGCCCCCGAACAACTCTTTGAAGTACGCCGGGAGTTGGAGTCCGCCGATGCCAAGCCCGAGACGGTGGAGATATCCATGGTTCCCAAGGCTACCGTGCTCCTTGGCGATAAAGAAGCAGAGCAGACCCTGAAGCTGCTGGACAACCTGGAAGACTTGGCCGACGTACAAAAGGCCTACACCAACGCCGACTTTCCTGCGGAAGTGCTCCAGCGGTACCAGGAGGAGTCCTAGCCGGTGAGTGGAGGGGCGGAAGCCGATGCTGGTGCTTGGGATTGACCCCGGCACCCTGCGCATGGGGTACGGCGTTGTCTCCGAGGACCGGCGGCTGCAGGCCGAAGACTACGGGGTCGTCGCACTCCCCGGAAAGATGCCCCTGGAACAACGTCTCTACCAGCTATACACCCACGTCCAGAACCTGATCAACGTTTTCCATCCCGACGCCGTCGCGGTGGAAGATCCCTTCGTCGGCAAGGGCGAGCGTCGCTTCGCCGGCTCGGCCATCGCCGTCGGCCAGGCCCAGGCCCTCGTGCTTATCGGCGCCGCCGGCGCCGCCGTTCCCGTGTACAAGTACCCCCCTGCCCAGGTTAAGCTGGCGGTGGCCGACTTTGGCGCCGCCACCAAGGAACAGATGCGCACGACAATATCGGCGACCCTGGGACTGCCCGATGTCCCCGCCTCCGATGCCGCCGACGCCCTCTCCGTGGCCCTGTGCCACCTGATAAGAATGGGCACCGCCGAGGCCTTGGGCAGGGAAATCCCCCAGGGTATGGAGAGGTAGTGCGTGATCGTCGGGGTTCAAGGCGCCCTTGAATCCGTAGGCCCCGACTGGGTCCATATCCGCGTCGGGGGCGTAACCCTCCAGGTCTTCGTGCCCGAGAGCGCGATAGGCGAGTTGGGTCCCGTGGGAGGACAGGCAAGCCTGTACACCCACCTGCGCCTGCGTGACGAACAACCCGTGCTCTACGGCTTCACCACCCAGGCGTCGTTGGAGTTGTTCCTGCTGCTCAACGGTGTTTCCGGCGTCGGCCCCCGGCTGGCCCTGGCCCTGCTGTCCAAGCTGGGCGCATCCACCCTGAACCAGGCCATCGTCTCCGGCGACATCGCTTCCCTGGCCTCGGCCACCGGCGTGGGCCGCCGCACCGCCAGCCGCATCGTTCTTGACCTCAAGGGCAAAGTCGATTCCTTCGATGCCGAAGCCCTGCCCGGCCAGGCATCGGACGACGTCGAAGTCATAGCCGCCCTCACCGCCCTCGGCTATTCCAACAACGAGGCCCGCCGGGCCGTGGCCAACATGGACCGCAGCGAGGAACTGACCCTAGAAGACCGCATTCGCCTCGTCTTGCAGCAGATCGGCGGCGGCTGATGCCGCGCTTACCATTAGTCGCGACGCTATCCGCTAGCGTGACCGGCGCACTTCAAGGTATGATTTATGTGGATGTCGGGGAATACTGACTAGCAACAATTATGGTCGCCAATACCAAGAAAACAACCGACGCGAAAGCCGCCCCCAAAGGCGGCAATGGCATTGCTTCCCCCGAGGCCCGCCCATTCGAGTTGGTTTCCGACTTCCAGATGACCGGTGACCAGCCCCAGGCCGTTGACCGCCTGGTCGACGGCCTGCTCCAGGGCACAGACCAGCAGGCCCTCATGGGCGTCACCGGCAGCGGCAAGACCTTCACCATGGCCAACGTCATCCAGAGGGTTCAGCGCCCCACTTTGGTCATGGCCCACAACAAGACCCTGGCGGCCCAGCTTGCCACCGAGTTCAAGGAATTCTTTCCTCGCAATGCAGTCGAATTCTTCGTGTCCTACTACGACTACTACCAGCCCGAGGCCTATGTCCCCCAGTCCGACACTTACATCGAGAAGGACGCCAGCATCAACGACGAACTGGACAAGCTGCGCCTCTCCGCCACTACTTCCCTGCTCACCCGTCGCGACGTATTGATTGTCGCCTCCGTGTCCTGCATCTACGGCCTGGGCGACCCCGCGGACTACTTCCACTTTGTCGCCCGGCTGGGTGTGGGCGACATCCGCAACCGCGGCCAGTTCGTCCGTCAGCTTGTGGACATGCAGTACGAGCGCAACGACATGGACCTCTCCCGGGGTAGGTTCCGCATACGGGGCGACACCTTGGAATTAGTCCCTGCCTACGAAGAGGCCGCGGTCCGCATCCAGTTCTTTGGCGACGAGGTCGAGCGCATCGTCCAAGTGGACCCCCTCACCGGCGAGTTCCTGGGCGAGAAGCAGGACATCTACATCTTCCCGGCCAACCACTTCGTCACCCCCAGGGAAAAGCTGGAGATGGCTGTCAACGACATCAGGGTTGAGTTGGAAGACCAACTCAAGATGCTTCGCGACCGCGGCAAGGTGCTGGAGGCGGCAAGGCTGGAGAGCCGCACCAACTACGACTTGGAAATGCTACAGGAGACCGGCTTTTGCTCCGGCGTGGAAAACTACTCCCGCCATCTGGCCCAGCGCGCCGCCGGCAGCACCCCCTGGACCTTGCTGGACTACTTCCCCGACGACTACCTGCTCTTCGTCGACGAGTCCCACATGATGCTGCCCCAGATTCGCGGCATGTTCCACGGCGACATGTCCCGCAAGAAGACCTTGGTCGAGTACGGCTTTCGCCTGCCGTCGGCCCTGGACAACCGGCCCCTCAACTTTGAGGAATACGAGTCCCGCACCAACCAGGTCGTCTACGTGTCGGCCACTCCCGGCCCCTACGAGTTGAAGCACAGTTCTGCCGTCGTCGAGCAGGTAATTAGACCCACAGGGCTGCTAGACCCCACCGTCGAGGTCAAGCCGACAACCGGCCAGATCGACGACCTGTTACTTCAGATCAAACTCAGGGTCGAGCGGGCCGAGCGGTGCCTGGTCACCACCCTCACCAAGCGCATGGCCGAGGAACTGGCCGACTACCTATCCGAGATGGGCATCCGCAACCACTACCTGCACTCCGACGTTCAGACACTGGACCGGGTGGAGATTCTTCGCGACCTGCGCCTGGGAGTCTATGACGTCATCGTGGGCATCAACCTGCTGCGGGAGGGTCTGGACCTGCCCGAGGTCAGCCTCGTTGCCATCCTGGACGCCGACAAAGAAGGGTACCTGCGCTCCGACACGTCGATGATTCAGACCATCGGCCGAGCAGCCCGCCACTCCAACGGCCACGTCATCATGTACGCCGACCGCATTACCGACTCCATGAAGCGGGCCATCGACGAGACCAACCGGCGCCGGACGATTCAGGACAACTTCAACCAGGAAAAGGGCATACAGCCCCAGAGCATCCAGAAGGAAGTCCACGACATCACCGAGAGCATCAAGGGAATCGCCGAGAACCGGGCCCGCTACCACGTCGCCCGCCAGGAAATGTCCCGATCCGACATGTTCCGGGTAGTCAAAGACCTGGAGACTCAGATGAAGGAAGCGGCCAGGAACCTGCAATTCGAGAAGGCGGCCCAGTTCCGCGACGAAGTATTCGAGTTACGCCGCCTGCTGGCCCTGGAAGAAAAGACCCTCACGCCGGCCGCGCTCGAAACCAACGGCGAATAGCCTTGGCCTAACCGTCGCCCCTTACCCCACCGCCTGCCGCAGTTGCTCCAATACCGCTCCGTTTTCTTCGGCGGTGAAGCCGTCTACGTTGGGGACGGCCTCTCCGGTGGTGCCGTCCACTATGCCCAGGCCCACCATCCGGCCCAGCATCCCGGTCTCGTGTTCCACCGAGGGCAGCAGGGCCTCGCCGGTCAACTGCGACAACGACGCCACCAGTCCGTACCCGCCCCAGTTGGAGACGCTAGCGATGACCAGCCTGTCCACCGTGACTATTGACGGGTTGTTGGGCAGGCGTTCCACCGACGGTATGACATCCGCCAGGTTCCCCATGCCGATTTCGTTGCCCCCGTCGCCGATGGCCACCGACGGTACGTTTGACTCGAACAGGTAGTCCACCCTGGCGGTGTTGGGAGTAATGTCCACGTCCCGCATGTTCAGGTAGGTCTCGTCCCTGGTCCGGCCGCTGCGCTCGATGGACAACAGCAGGTCTGGCTGCAATTGCTCCAAGAGTTCGGCGGCCTGCGCCCGGCTGGCCTCCACGTCGGCGATTGGAAACTCAACCACTTCCGCGCCGGCTCCGGCCAACTCCCGCATCGCGGGTCCGGTGAACGAGTCAGTCACGTAGGTGACGCGGCGTCCCAACGCTTGCAGCGCCGTTCCTATGGCGATAGCCCCGGCGGGTCCGTCGGTCTCCGGCCCTCCCGACATGGTGATGTAGTAGCCAGTGACAATGACCGTATGGCCCGGATGGTCCAGAACGTAACTGGCCGCTTTCCGGCAAAAGTCCGATGGCAAGTGCGAGCGCAACTCGGCAACCCCCCGCTTGTCCTGCTGCAAGATAATGTCTTCTATGGACTGGCTCATGGCCTCTCCGTCATCCTCTGGGGAATACTCTGAAACCGGGGTCCGGGTCCGACACTTGGACGGCTACAAGACCGCGTAGTCCACGTCCCGCTGGTCGGTTATGAACATCTTGCCCGGCCCGTGGGTCAACATCAACGAGGGCTTGCAGCTCAGCGCCACCGCTTGCGGCGTTACCCCGCAGGCCCAGAACACCGGCTCCTCGCCGGGCAGCACCTCCACCGGGTCCCCGAAGTCCGGCCGGCCCAGGTCCTTTATCCCGATGGCCGCCGGGTCGCCGATGTGCACCGGCGCTCCGTGGGTCGCCGGGAACCGGGACGTGACCTGCACCGCCCGCACTATCTGGTCCCGTTTCACCGGCCTCATGCTCACCACCATGGGTCCGGAGAACACCCCCGCCGGAGCGGTCTCGATGTTGGTGATGTACATCGACACGTTGCACCGCTTGTCCTGGTGCCGCAGCGGAATCCCCGCCTCGACCATGGCGGTCTCGAAAGAGAAGCTGCAGCCCAGCAGGAAGGACACCAGGTCGTCCCGCCAGTAGTCCACCAGCGACTCGACCTGCGCGGTGAACTCGCCATTTTCGTACACCCGGTACGCTGGCAAATCGGTGCGGATGTCCGCTCCGGGCGCGGTCAACCTGGGATCCGTCTGTCCCGGCTCCAGCACCTCCAGCAACGGGCAAGGCTTCGGATTGCGCTGGCAAAACAGCAGGAAGTCGAAGGCCAGGTCCTTGGGCAGGATAGCCAGGTTCGCCTGCACGTGGCCTGGCGCCACGCCAGAGGTAACGCCCCGCCACTGGCCGCAGCGTATCAACTCCCGCACTTCCCTCGCCGTTTCCGGCAATACCTGGGCAGTCATGAACTTCCCCCTCTACCGTCGCTCAGTCCCTTGATGAAGTGCGACGATAGCTGTCGTGTTTGTCTGCCATCATAATGACAGAGCCGTGGCCGGTCAATTTCTCCCAGCCCAGTCTTCGGCCAATGTGAGCGTTCGGTCGGCGGAATCCGGTGTCATAGTCCGCCGCAACAGTCCCCTCCTTACGAAGGAGGGGATTCAGGGGAGGTTAGTGGTCGCTGGCGGGAACACCCGCCTGTAGTCCCCACTTCTAAGGTGGGACGATTGGCTACTGACAGTCGCCCCATCCAAGGCCCTATGACCGCAGATGAGGGCGTTTCAGGCCAATGCCAAGTCGCCCAAAGTAACGACCGCGCTGCCGTGTTCCGTCGCTGCCAGCGCGTTGGCGAAACGGGTATCAGCCGTCACCAGCGTTGCCCTTATCCGATGGGCCAGGGCCAGATACAAACAGTCATACACCGGCCGGTCCAAGGCCAGCGCCAATCGGATCGCCTCCGGGCAGTGCTCGTCGTCCTCCGCCCAACGAACGGGCGCATCTGAAATTACGGCCGCCAGGGCTCCGGCTCTACTGCGCTCCAGTTCCCCCACTCGAGCCTTGCGCCACAGGGCGTTGCCGACCTCCAACGCCAGGAGACGAGGAGCATGGAGTTCATAACCGCTTTCGAGTAGCCTGTCAGCTTTGGTTGAGTGCTCCTCCTCCACGAACCACTTCACCGCTACGCTGGCGTCCACCACCAGCCGCATCAGATGTCCCTATGACCGCTTTCGCGGTCTTCTCTTATCAGGACTTCTGAGGGGGTCTGGTAAACCTCGCCCGTCTCCTTGCGAAATCGTTCGGACATTGCTCTGAAAGCTCCGACTTTCTCGTCAACGCTGTACACTGCCGCCTGCTCCAATATGTGGCGTGCTTCGCCTTCCAGGGAGCGGTTATTGGCGGCGGCCCTGAGCTTAAGTCGTTTGACTACGTCATCGTCCAGTCGTCGCACGTGTACGGTACCCATAACTGCCCTCCAACTTATGTGCTAACAATATGTTAGCACATTTTCACAGCGATGCAATAGCCCGGTCTTGCCGGCAAGTCCGTTCGCCCTGAGCGTGCCCCGAGTAAGTTGAAGGGGGAAATCGAAGGGCCAACGTACCCCCGTCGCACCGGGTGATATACTTTCCTCTGTACTCCGACGCTTCTCGAACCGCGGGAAGCGGGAGACGGCTCAAAAACCGAACGTTAACGAGTCGCATGTTGGACTTACCGGTGCACAGGGTAGCCTTGCTGGCGGGCCAGAACAACGGCGTCGGCCCGCTGGTGGACATGCTTGGCCGGGCCGGCCTGGCTTGCCTGCGCGGCTCAGACCTGTCCGAGTTGGACGGCGACGGCCCGGAGCAGCAACCCGAGGCCGCCCTGGTGGACCTGGCCTCCATCGACCAGGCCCAGGGCAGGCAATTGATCGAACAGTGCAAGGACCGCCGGATCCCCGTCCTGGCCCTGGCTCCGCTGGACGGCGAGTCCGAGTACGACCCGACCCTGAATCCCGACGAGTTGGTCTTTTATCCTGTCCGCGAGGGTGAATTGCTCCCCCGGCTCCAGCAGGCCGTCTATCGGGTTAGAGGCCCCGCCAGTTCCCAACTGCTGCGGGCCGGCGAGTTGACCATAGACCTGGAACGCTACGAGGTAATGGTCGCTGGTCGGCGGGTGTCTCTCAAATACAAGGAATTCCAGTTGCTGGTGTTGTTGGCTTCCAACCCCGGGCGGGTCTATTCCCGTGAGTCCCTGCTCAGCCAGGTGTGGGAGTACGACTACCTGGGCGGCACCCGCACCGTCGACGTCCACGTCCGCCGCCTGCGCTCCAAGATAGAGTCCCCCGGCCGCACCTTCATAGAGACCATCTACCAGGTGGGGTATCGGTTTAAAGCTCCGGCCTAGGGTGATCGTAGGAGGCCGTTCGCATGGGTTCGACGGGCTCACCACGAACGGAGTGGAATGAGGGGAGCCGCCTGTGCTGGGGCTGCCCCGCGGCAGGGTCAACTCGCCTCGGCGCTTACCGCGTCCGTGAAGCGGGCTACGTTGTCGGCCAAGTGAGCGTGCTTCTTCTGCCTCAGTCGCGGGTCTTGCTCCATGACCCTGGCCGCCTCCTCCCTGGCCGAGTCCAGCAGTGACCGGTCCGACAGTTGGGCCATCCGCAGGTTGGGCAGCCCGCTCTGCCGCGTGCCGAAGAAGTCTCCCGGCCCCCTCAATTCCAGGTCCACCTCGGCCAGGCGGAAACCGTCGTGGATTTCCTCCAGGGCAGCTAATCGCTCCTTGGCCACGTCCGACGGCGTGTCCGACATCAGGATGCAATAGCTCTTGTGCTCTCCCCGTCCTACCCTGCCCCTGAACTGGTGAAGCTGGGCCAGCCCGAACCTGTCCGAGCCCTCAATCATCATCACCGTGGCGTTGGCCACGTCGATGCCCACTTCCACCACTGCCGTTGACACCAGGATGTCCAACTCCCCGTCCCGGAACCGGCGCATCACTTTGTCTTTGTCCTTGGCCGACATGCGGCCGTGGAGCAGCCCCAGTTTCAGGTCGGGAAAGACCTCCTCCGAAAGCTGCTCGTATTCTTCTGTCGCCGCCTTGGCCTCGATGACCTCCGATTCCCCAACCAGCGGGCAAATCACGAATGCTTGCCTGCCCTCGTGCACCTGCCTACGGATGAAGCCGTAGGCCGCTTCCCGGCGTTCCGGCGACACCCATCGGGTCGCCACCTTCTCTCGCCCGGCGGGAAGTTCGTCTATGGTCGACACATCCAAATCGCCGTACAGCGTCAAAGTCAGGGTGCGGGGGATGGGCGTGGCCGACATAATCAGCGTGTGGGGAGTTTCTAGTCCACGTTGTCGCAACGCCTCCCGCTGTAGCACGCCAAACCGGTGCTGCTCGTCGGCCACCGCCAACGCCAGCTTGGGCAGCGACACTCCTTCCTGTATCAACGCGTGGGTGCCTATCAACAGGTCCAGCGCACCGTTGGCGGCCATCTCGGTGAGTTCCCGCTTTCGAGACGCCCTGGTGCTGCCGGTCAGCAGGCCCACCGTCACCGGCCTGGCCAGCGAGTCGAGGTACACCGACAGCAGGTAGTCGGACTGCACCGGCCGGGCCATGCCCCCCAGCAGGCGCGACACGGTCTGAAAGTGCTGCTCCGCCAGCACCTCAGTGGGCGCCATTACCGCCCCCTGGTATCCAGACGCCGCTGTTCTGAGCAAAGCGGCCAGGGCCACCACCGTCTTGCCGCTGCCCACCTCGCCCTGCAGCAACCGGTTCATGGGCGGCGTGCCCCTCTCCAAATCGCCGTCTATTTGCCCGATGCACCGCTTCTGCGCCCCTGTAAGCTGGAAAGGCAGCGACGACAGGAAGCCTTCCACGACCTCTGGTTGGCGCCCGACGGCTATTCCCTGCTCCGACTTGCTCTGGCGGTTGCGGCGGCCCAGCACCGCCAGTTGGAGAGTGAAAAGCTCGTCGAAAGCCAGCCGCCGCCGCGCCGCTTCATACTGGCCCTGGTTCTCTGGATAGTGGGCTTGCTGGATGGCGTCAGCCAGCGGCATCAGTCCGGCCCGGGCCCGCAGGTCGTCCGGCAGCAACTCGTCCACTCCGCCCAGCCACTCTTGCAACGCCTGCCAGACGATTCGCCGCAGGTTGCGGTCGGTGATCCCTGCGGTCAACGGGTACACCGGCACCAGCCGGCCCACGTTAATCGGGGCCTGCCCTCGGCTCAGTATCTCGTACCTCGGCGACTTCAGCGCCAGTTGCCCCCTGTACACGTCCACCTTGCCGCTTACCGCTATCCGGGTGTTGGGCTTGATGGTCTGTCCCAGGTACTGCTGCCCGAACCATATAACCCGTAGGTTGCCTGTCTCGTCGCTGAGGATCGCCTCGGTGTCCTTGCGCTTTCCTTGTCGACCGCCGGTGACAGTGCGCACTTCCCAGACGTCGGCCACCAGCGTGCGTTCCTCTCCGGGGGAAAGCTCCGATACCTTGGAGAAATTGGAGTAGTCGATGTGCTTGCTGGGGAACAGGTACAGCAGGTCTCGGACGCTTTTCACGTCCAGCCGTTCCAGCTTTTCAGCGGTCTTGTCGTAGACGCCCCGTAGCTTGGTCACCGGCGAGTCCACGGTCAGCCCCGATGGAGGCTTGCGGCGGTTTTGGCCCTTGGCCGCCGTTTCGGCGCCCTTGGAGGCCGTCTTTGCCTGCTTGTGTGGGGTGGCGGCGGGCGGCGGCGTAGACGCGGCCGCCGGTGCGTCGTTGTTCAACACCGCTCGCCACAGGCCAGCCCATTGCCGGCGCTCATCGGGCGACATTTGGCTGTAAGGATGGCCGGTGAGACGCTGGGCCGAGTCTCCGGCGGCAACGAGAGAAGCCATCTCGGCGGCCCAGCGTTGCAGGAACTTGTCCAGGCCGCCAACAACGGCCCGGTCGTCGAAGCCCCGGGACTCTTCCAATCGCAGGATGTTGCGCAGGGAGTCCCGCCAAGCCGGAGGGCCGCTGCCGGCAGGGGCCATCAGGAGTTGGGCATATCGCCGGCGCGGGCCAGCGCCACGCCCAGACCTCCGGGGCCTATGTGGGTGCCCAGCGCGGGGCCAAACCGGGCGACTACTATTTCTCCAGATGGCAGTAAGGAGGACAGCCTGTCCTTCAGGGCCTCGGCGTCCTGGGGCTTGGTGCTGTATATCACCGCCAGTTCCTCGACGGGGGCCAACTGTTGGGCCAGTTCCACCAAGCGGGCCAGTCCTCTATCCCAGCGTCTGGCCCGCTCTACGGGGTGCACCAGACCGTCCTGGATAGTCAAAATAGGTTTGACGTTGAGGACAGAGCCAAGAAAGGCCTGGGCCTTGCCGATGCGGCCTCCCTTTTGCAGGTAGGTCAGTGTGTCCAGCAGGAAAAACGTTTGGTACCGGGGCAGCCCTTGCCGCACTTGCTCGGCCACCTGCGCGTGCGATTCAGTGCCTTCCGCCGCCCGCCGAGCCGCCGCCAGCGTCATCAACCCCACCGGAATTGACGCCAGCTGGGAATCGACTATTTCGATGCGGCCGGCGGCCTCCTCTCCCAGCGCCGCACGCGCCTGTTCCGCCGAGTTCACCGTGCCGCTGAGCTTGCCAGATACGTGGATGGACACCACGCTGTGCCCCTGGTCCAGCAGTTCCTGGTACGTTGCCGTGAAGTCGGCCACTGACGGCTGGGCCGTGGTGGGCAGCGGCCCGCCGGCCTCCAGCTTGCGGAAGAACTCGTCCGCGGTGATGTCCACGCCGCCCCGATGGGGCTTGTCGTCGATTATTATGTAGGCGGGGATTACGGTGATATTCCACTGCTGGGCCAAATCCGGGGGAAGGTCGGATGAACTGTCCGTTACTATTCTTACTGCCATGGTCTACTCCACCGATGCCAGGTAGTGATAATGGGGCTGCCCGCCGTACACCAGTTCCACGTGCAGCCCCGGAATCCGGGTTTCAAGGCGCCGGCAAAGCTCCTCCGCTTCCGCTTCTGAAGCGTCTTCTCCCCGGTACAGCGTCACAATCTGGTCTGCAGATTGCAGCACGCCGTCCAAGGCGGCCTTCAGGGCTTCTTCCGGCGACTTTGCGGCAGATGCCAGGTCTCCTTCCAGCAATGCGATAAACTGCCCGGCTTCCACCTTGGTCCCTTTGATGCTCGTGGAACGGACTGCCTGGGTTACCTCCAGGGTCGAAACCCCGTGCAGGGCGTCGTTCATTGATTCCAGGTTACGCTCCAAGGGCTCTTCTGGGTTGAACGCCAGCAGCGCTGATACTCCTTGGGGCACCGTGCGCGCGGGCACCACTTTGACGCGGGCATCCGCTCCGGCCGACTGCATGGCGGTTGCTTCCACGTTGGGGTTATTGGGCAGGACGATAATCTCTGCGGCGCCGGTGGCCTGGGCCGCTTCCAGGAACTGGCCTACGCTGGGATTCATGCTCTGCCCGCCGTTGATTACGGTCGAACACCCGGCGTCCTTGAATAGCTGAGACAGGCCCTGCCCTTGCGCCACGGCCACCACTGCCAGGCCCGCAGGCGTCGCTTGGTCTTCCCGCCCCTTCCGCACAAACTCCCGGTTCTGACGGGCCATGTTCTCGATTTTGATTTCGTGCAGGTCCCCCAGCGAGGTCCCGTAGCTCAGCGCCGGCCCCGGGTCCTCGGAATGCAGATGCACCCTGGCCAGGCGGGCGTCTCCCACCACCACCGCCGAGTCCGACCACTCAGTACCGAAATGCTGACGGATGTTTTCAAGCTCCAGCCCTTGGCCCTCGATGAGGAACTGGATGCAATAGCCCCACTGCTCGTCCAGCGTGGCGTCCAGGAAGTCCGCGTCGACGCTGCCTGCGGTACTGCGCCCGCCGGTGCTGACCGGCTCGGTGCAGGCGGCGGCCACTGCATCGTCCAACACGGCCTGTTCGCTGCCCGTAAGATGACATAACGCGCCGCCGATGATCACCGCCACGCCCATCCCTCCGGCGTCAACCACCCCGGCCTCTTGCAGTATGCGCATCTGCGACGGCGTCCGGTACACGGCATCCACCGCCGACCGGAAGGCCTGGCCCCAGATGATCCTCGGCTCGGCGGTATCTTCCCCTTCCAACAACTCCTGGACCGACAACGACGTGGAGCGCAGCACGGTGAGCATGGTGCCCTCCACCGGCTGTGCCACAGAGCCGTAGGCCGCATCCGCCGCCAGGCTCAACCCCCGGGCCAGGTCGCGGCCGCTGCACGTTTCCGCTTCCTGCAGCGCGTCGGCCAAGCCGCGGAACAACTGGGACAGGATTACGCCGCTGTTGCCGCGGGCTCCCCAGAACGCCCCCTCGGCCAACCCCGACGACACCTCCGCCGCGCTGGCCTCGCCGTCCCCCGGGCATTTCTCCAGGGCCGAGCGTATGGTCAGCAACATGTTGGTTCCCGTGTCGCCGTCGGGCACTGGGAACACGTTCAGCGCGTTTATGGCGTCCCGGTACCGCTCCAGGCTTGCGGTCGCCGCAGCGAACGCTTGCCTCAGGTCGCCGCCGCTCAAATCGCTCATCGATGGCCCTGTACCTACTTACCTAAGACGCCGCTTCTGGACTTATTATATCCCACAGTCACTGCAACGGCCCCTCGGAATGCCCCTTCAACCGGCCCGTTTACCTTGACACTTTCGACACCCTAGCTTACCATGATTTGCGGAGTCGAACATGGACTACGCTGTTTTCAAGACGGGCGGCAAGCAGTACCGGGTCAAGCCCGGCGACACCTTGGACGTTGAAAAACTCCCGGTGGGCGTCGCCGCGGTTGCCGAATTCGGCGAGGTCTTGGCGATTTCCGACGACGGCGACGTCACGTTCGGCTCTCCCTACGTGCCCGGCGCCAAGGTCCTGGCCCAGGTGCAGGCCCATTACACCGACAAGAAGGTAATGGTCTTCAAGTACAAGGCCAAGACCAGGTACCGGCGCAAGAGGGGTCACCGGCAGGACTACACCCGTCTCCTGATTCAAGACATCAAGGTGGACAAGCCCGCGGCCCGCACCCGCAAGCCCAGGGCCCGGCGAAGCACCGCAAAGGCAAAGAGCGATGGCGCATAAGAAAGCAGGCGGAAGCTCCCACAACGGTCGCGACAGCAACGCCAAGCGTTTGGGAGTCAAGCGCTACGGCGGCGAGTTGGTGTCCAGCGGGTCCATCCTGGTCCGGCAGCGTGGCACCCGAATCCACCCAGGCGCCAACGTCGGCTTGGGCAGGGACCACACCATCTTCTCCAAGGTTGACGGCAAGGTGCAGTTCGAGTGGCACGCCAAGGGAAGGCGACGCGTTAGCGTATATCCGCTGGACTAGCGGTTCGCCGCCGCGGACTCCTTGCAACAACAGTTTCAAACAGAGACGAATATGAAGGCCGAGATTCACCCCCAGTTCTACAAAGCTACCGTCACCTGCTCCTGCGGCAACGTCTTCGAGACGGGGGCCACCAAGCCCACCCTCAGAGTTGAGGTTTGCAGCAAGTGCCACCCCTTCTACACCGGCGAGCAGCGGGTCGTGGACACCCAGGGCCGCATCGAGCGGATGCGCCGCCGCTACAACCTGCAATGACCCGCACCCCCGCCGCCGCGGGCTGACTGCCTCACTCCCCTTGCTGCTCCAATCGCCCAAGTCGTATATCATTGCCGGGGGCGATCGTCGTTCTTTCTGTCTGGTTCCTGCGCCCGGACTTTCTGTGGTTTCCGGCTTGACTCGAGGAAGGGACCGTGCCTGAAGAGCCGCGGTTCGCCTACGGCGGACAAGCGGTCATCGAAGGCGTCCTGATTCGCGGCCGCAGCCACTTCAGCCTGGCCGTCCGCCGTGCCGACGGGGGAATAGAGCGCCGCTGGGGCCGGCTTAACTCCTTCGCCACCGGCCCTGCCCGCCGCCTTCCCTTCATCAGGGGAGTTATCGTCCTAGCCGAAACGCTTGTCCTGGGAATCAAGGCGCTGCACACCTCGGCCAACCTCGCGGCCCAACAGCCTGAGCAGGACTCCAAGTCCGAAATTCCTAACTGGGCCCTCGTGCTGACTCTGGCAGCGTCCCTGGCGATAGGCGTCGGCATCTTCCTCGGGTTGCCCCTGTTGATCGTCAGGGTTATGGACCCCGTGGTCCCGTCCCACCTGGTAAGCGAGCTAATCGAACGCGCCCTCAACCTGATCATCCTAATCGCCTACGTCTGGGCCATCAGCTTCTTCCCGGACATCAAGCGCGTCTTTGCCTATCACGGGGCCGAGCACATGGCCGTCCACGCCCACGAGGCCAGCCTGCCGCTCAACGTGGAAAATGTGCGAAAGTTCGGTACCCCCCATCCCAGGTGCGGAACCGCCTTCCTGCTAACCGTGGTCCTGGTCTCGGTGGTTGTGTTCTTGTTGTTTGCCCTGGTGGAACAGTCTTGGTGGTGGCGCGCCGCCTCGCGGATATTGCTGCTGCCCGTCATCGCCGCCATCAGCTACGAGATAATCCGTTTCAGCGGCACGCGCCAGCACCTGCTGGTAGGACAGCTTCTGGCCCTGCCCGGCTTGTGGCTGCAGCGGCTGACCACCAAGGAGCCCGACGACGGCCAGATAGAAGTGGCCATCTGCGCCGTAGAGGGCGCCCTGGCCGCTGACGACGGCCGCGAATACACGCCCAATTTTGGCGCGGCCGCGGCCGAGGTTACTGATGAAGCCGGCAGCGACGCGCACTCTGATCGGGAGGCCGGCCCAGCGGAAAGCTAGCAATCGTTTGCCAGGCTGGCGGGCCCATCTGCTCCCAAGTCCAACGCCGCAAATCCCGCACTCCCGACTCCGTGTTGCCTCATCTCATACCCCAATGCCGTATTGATTATCTTTCTGTGTTTATTATATTATTACCAAGTAATATCACATCGTAAGGGAATGTACTATGGAACCCAAGAGAAAGAGACTCACTTTGGACCTAGACCCCACTTTTCAGCGGCGGCTAAAAGCTATAGCCGCGCTCAAAGGCGTCAGCATGCGCTGGTACTGCCAAGCCGCCATCGACCGGGAGTTGACGAGAGACGAAGCCAACGGAATGGCCGGACTCTTGTCTGACACGCCTGACCATGAGTTATTCGCACAACTCCGGCAGGAGATATTCGGAGGCAAACCCCTTCCTGGCAGTTCCGTCGATCTAATCCGTGAGGCCCGCGCAATTAGGGATGCCGAAACGGGGGATAGACCGTGACCGGCTCAGTCGTCGTCGATGCAAGCCTGGCGGTCAAGTGGCTGGTTGAGGAAGAGTACTCCGACAAGGCCCACGCCACCCTTCAGTCCTGGGTTGACCAGGATATAACGCGCATAGCGCCGTACCTCATGCCCGTCGAGGTGGCCAACGCCCTCCACCGGCGTATGTTGCGCAGGGAATTGAGCGTCGGTGACACCACCCGCATGATCGCGCGGCTACTTGAGTCTAGCCTGGAACTCCATCAACCGGCTGGCCTGCACGCCAGGGCCCTGCAGCTTGCAAGTGAACTCAATCAGAACGCTGTTTACGACGCCCACTACCTGGCTCTGGCGGACATCGTCGGCTGCGAACTGTGGACCGCCGACGAAAGGCTGTACCGTGTGGCTAGGCCAAACCTTGACAACGTGCGTTGGATAGGAGAGTTGGACGGGCCTGAGCCCTCGTGACGACCTGAACCCATCTGGCTATACTGGACGCATCCCGCGGCAGGAGACACCGCATGACCGATACTCCCCATCCCGGCACGCTGCTCGACCTCTTGGAAGCGGGCGCGCCCTCCCACCCGGCCATAGTGGCCCACGGCGGGCCCGTCCTGACCTACGACTCCCTGCGGCAACAGGTGCAGACCCTGGCGCAGCAACTCCGGGCCATGGGCATCGACCGCGGCGACCGGGTAGCCATCGTCCTGCCCAACGGCGTTGAGGCCATCGTTACATTCCTGGCCGTCTCAATGGCAGGCACCGCGGCTCCCCTGAATCCTGCCTACAAAGCCGCCGAGTTCCAGTTCTACATGGACGACACCGACGCCAAGGCGTTAATCACCGCTGATGCCGGAGGCGAAGAAGCCCGCAGCGCCGCGCCGTCGTCGATCATCGACATCCGGGCATCCCTCGGCCAAGACGGGCGCGTGAGCCTGACCGGGCCTGGACTCGACAAACACGTGGAAAGCGACTCGGCCCCACCGGCCCCCGACGACGTCGCCCTGGTGCTGCACACCAGCGGCACCACCAGCCGCCCCAAGCGCGTGCCCCTGTCCCACCGGAACCTCACCGCGTCGGTGGAGAACATTGTCCAGACCTATGACTTGTCCCCCGGAGACATATCCCTCTGTGTAATGCCGCTGTTCCACGTCCACGGGCTGGTGGCGTCGACCCTCGCCACCCTCGGTTCTGGAGGCACCGTGGTCGTCCCGCCAGGCTTCAACCCCCTGCGGTTCTGGCCCGTGGTAGACGAACACCAGGCCACCTGGTTCTCCGCCGTCCCCTCTATGTTCCAGGCCCTGCTTTCCAGGGCCCGCGGCGGCTCCCCAAGCAATATCGACAGCCTGCGCTTCATCCGCTCCTGCAGTGCAGCCCTCTCCCCGGCCGTCATGGAGCAGATGGAATTGGCATTCGGCGTGCCGGTCATAGAAGCCTACGGCATGACCGAAGCCGCGCACCAGATGGCGTCCAATCCTCTGCCCCCCGGTAGCCGCGAACCCGGCTCGGTGGGACGGGGCACCGGTGTGAAAATCGGCATCATGGACGAGGCCGGCGAACTCCTGGATACCGGCGCCGTCGGCGAGGTAGTGATAAGCGGCCCCAACGTCATCCGCGGCTACGAGTCCAACCCCGAGGCCAACGCCTCGTCTTTTGTCGGCGACTGGTTCAGGACCGGCGACCAGGGCGTGCTAGACGCCCACGGGGTGCTAACTCTCAAGGACCGCATCAAGGAACTCATCAACCGCAGCGGCGAGAAGGTCTCCCCCGCCGAGATTGACGAAGCGCTCCTGTCCCACCCCGCCGTCGAGGAAGCCGTGGCCTTCGGCGTCTCCCACCCAACCCACGGCGAGGAGCCCGCCGCCGCAGTTGTTCTTGGCGCGGAAGTGACTGAGCGAGACCTGGTAGCCCACTGCCGGCAGAGCCTTGCCCCGTTCAAGGTCCCCCGCAAGATACACATCGTCGACTCCATACCCCGGACCGCTACCGGCAAGGTCCAGCGCCGGGTCGTCGCCCAGGCCGTCACCGGAGGGCCCCCGGCGTGAGGTTCGCCGTAGCCGGCGCCGGCGCCATAGGGGCATTCTTGGGCGCCAAGCTCAGCCTGGCCGGACATGAAGTATTCCTGATAGCCCGCGGCCCCCACCTGCAGGCCATGCAGGCCAACGGAGTCAGCGTGCGCAGCCCGGAGGGCGACTTCCAGGCCCATCCCACCGCCACCGGCGACTATGACCAAGTGGGCGAAGTAGACTTCGTCTTTCTAACAGTCAAGGCCCACGGTCTGACCGAGGTCGCGCCCAGGCTGGGACCTCTACTGGGGCCCGAAACGGCCGTTGTCTCGACCCAGAACGGCATCCCCTGGTGGTACTTCCAGCGTCACGGAGGTCCCTGGGAGGGTAGACGAATAGAAAAGCTGGACCCCGGCGGGACCGTCTCCGCCGCCATCGACGCCCAGCGCATCATCGGCTGCATAGCCTACCCTGGGGCCTCCATCACTGAGCCGGGCGTTATCGACCACGTCGAGGGCAACCGGTTCTCCATAGGCGAGCTTGACGGCTCCACCAGCGGCCGGTGCAGGAAGCTGTCCGAAGCCCTGAAGCAGTCCGGACTGCGCGGCCCCATCCGATCCAACATTCGCGCCGATATGTGGGTTAAGCTGCTGGGCAACGTCGCCTTCAACCCCATCAGCGCGCTGACCCGCGCTACGCTGGTCGAAATAACCGGCCATCCCCAGGCCCTCGCCTTGGCCCGAGCCGTCATGCAGGAAGCCGACGCCGTGGCCAATGCCCTGGGAGTGACGGTCCCCGTCTCAATAGATCAGCGCATCGCCGGGGCCGCCGCCGTGGGCGAGCACAAGACCTCCATGCTCCAGGACCTCGAGTCCGGAAGGCCCATGGAGCTCGAAGCCATAGTCGGGGCTGTCATCGAACTCGGAGAAATGCTCGACGTGCCAATGCCCAACACCAGGGCCGTATACGCCGCTGCCAAGCTCCTGGGTGACGTTGCTGCGGAGCGGGACCTATCTTCAAAGAGGCTTTAGCGTGGTTGAGCGCGCTTCTTGGCGGAGACGCGACCGAACTAGAGGAATATAGCTACTCGGGCAGGCCCTGGCTACGGGTAAAGGTCACTCGGATTCCAATTGGACTACCCGGGCTTCTATTTCCTGGGCTTTGTCCAACAATCGTTGCAACATGCTGCGGCTAGCGTCCTGCCGGCGTTCCACTTCCAGGATCCGTTGCTCGGACGCTTTTTGACGTTCTTCCAACTCCCGCGTCCATGCTTCCAGAGCTGCTCGGCCTTCTGCCGTTAGCGCGGCTAACTCGGCCCTCATGGCTGCGAACTCTTCTTCCGAGGCGCGAATGCGTTCCTCGCGGCGGCTATCCCCGTCGGTCATTTCCAACCTCGGCCCTGATCTCCACCATTGGTGTTGTCTTCAAGTAGTTTAGCAACATTCCCGCGAGTGGAGACATTTGCATAACCGTCATTCCGGTGAAAACCGGAATCCAGGGCCGTTCCTTGATGTTGTTTTGGTAGTTATGCGAAGGTCTCCGAGCGCTAGTTGAGCGTACCGGAACCTGTCTTTCTACCGCTATTGTACCCTACTTTCTCCCAATAACCCCGCAGGCTACGCGGTCGCCCGTGTCCGATTCCTCTTCTCCATAAGCATCCGGGTGTTCGTGCACAATGATGGCGGAGCCGTCATCGTCAAATACGGAATGGCGCTGTTCCGTGTCCAGCGAGATGCCAACGGTAAAGAAGTCGGCGCGCGCAGAGCCGTCGGAGGCCGCGTAGATATTGGGCAGGTCGCCGCCGTGTCCTGCGTCCGATTCGCCGCTCCTCCAGGTCGAATGGACAAAGCCATGTTCCGCATCGGTTGGATTGAAGTGGTCGCCGGCGGCGTCGAAGTCAGGCGTACACGCCCCGACCTCGTGGACAATGAAAGCGTGGCCCCCGGGGGATAGTCCCTTCACGTCGGCCATGATCAAGACTCCAGTGGCTGCCTGCCGGAACGTAACCGTTCCCATCGCATCCCCGGACGGCGATACCAGCGCGGCCTCTGCCGTCAGGCCTACTTCAGGTTGGGCCTCTTCATCTGACCGTAGGGCCAGCAAGACCAGGACGCCTGCCACTATGAGGACTATGATGACTGCGGGCACTATAAAAATGCGCAGGTCCAGTTTCCCAATCATTTCGAGTCAATTCCCTCGGCTAATGGCTGCTTCGATGACCGCGGAGTTCTCCGCCTTCCCTCCGGGAAGTTGGGTTGCTCTATCCATGCCTGAGAAATAGGGAAGGTGCGTGAGAACCCTATGATACATTGTATCATCATATCCTAAAGCTCTGCCTTGCCTGGTATGGCTCTTCTTCACAGTCACCACTGACATCCCACCGTTGCATAACCGTCATTCCACCGAAAACTGGAATCCAGGAAGGCTTGATTCAGCTTTGGCAAACCCGTCGCGACGCCGCGCCCCCACCCGTCATTCCGGCGAAAGCCGGAATCCAGGAAGGCTTGATTCAGCTTTGGCAAACCCGTCGCGACGCCGCGCCCCCACCCGTCATTCCGGCGAAAGCCGGAATCCAGGGCCGTTCCTTGATGTTGTTTTGGTAGTTACGCAAAGACCCCCCAACGCGGGAATCCAAACCCCCGTATCCCGCCAACGCCGCCATTCAGCAACCCCGCGCCGGGCTGCTAAGATATACTCTTAGCCCCACCACTCCGTTCGGGGTGACAGGCCACATACCCAACCAATTCAGGCGGCCATGGATGCGAAACGCTCTCTACTACGGCGACAACCTCCAGGTGCTGCGGGAGCACGTCCCCGACGAGTCGGTGGACTTGGTCTACCTGGACCCGCCCTTCAACTCCAACGCTTCGTACAACGTGCTGTTCAAGGAGCGCACCGGCGAGGAGTCCCCGGCTCAGATCCGGGCCTTCACCGACACCTGGCAGTGGAACCAGGAGGCCGAGCGGACCTTCGAAGAAGACATCATCCGCAACCCCGCCGTCCCCTCGTCCGTCAAGGACATGATATCCGCCTTCCGCCAGTTCATCGGACGCAACGCCATGATGGCCTACCTGGTGATGATGGCCCCCCGCTTGGTGGAACTGCGCCGCGTCCTCAAACCCACCGGCAGCCTGTACCTCCACTGCGACCCCACCGCCAGCCACTACTTGAAGCTGCTATTGGATTCAGTGTTCGGCAAGCAGAATTTTCTGAATGAAATTATATGGCAGAGAACTGGCTCGCATGGAGGCGCCAAACGTTGGGGGCCAATACACGATAGCATTCTTTTCTACTCCGCTACGGACAACTACCGTTGGAACCGCATTTACCAAGACTATGACCCTTCCTATCTTGAAAGGTATTACCGTTTTGAAGACTCAAAGGGAAGATACCAGCTTGTCAGTTTGACGGGGGCCGGGACCCGTTCCGGTGATTCCGGCCAACCATGGCGAGGCGTGAATCCCACCGAATCAGGCAGACACTGGGCAGTTCCCGCAAACGCTCTAGCCTCAGCGTTACCAGATGTCGACGTCGCCGGTCTCTCAACTCAAGAGAAATTAGACCTGTTAGATGACGCTGGCCTCGTCTATTGGCCGGAGCGAGGCTCCGTCCCGCGGCAAAAGAGATATGCGGACGAGAACCCAGGTGTTCCTATTCAGGATATTGTCGGTGATGTATCACCCATAGGGGCGCAAGCGAGGGAACGACTTGGCTACCCCACGCAGAAGCCAGAGGCACTACTGGAGCGCATCATCAATGCCTCGTCCAACAAGGGCGACGTAGTGCTGGACCCCTTTTGCGGCTGCGGCACCGCCGTGGCAGCGGCCCAGAAGCTAAACCGAAATTGGATTGGCATCGACGTCACCCACCTGGCGGTGGCCCTGATGAAAAACAGGCTCAAGACCGCCTTCGACCTAGACCCGGCCAAGGACTACGACGTGGTCGGCGAGCCCCAGGACGAGGGCGGCGCCCGGGCCCTGTTCGAGCAGGACCCGTACCAGTTCCAGTACTGGGCCGTCTCCCTCTTGGAAGCCCAGCCCCAGCAGGAGCAGAAGAAGGGCGCCGACGGGGGCATCGACGGCCTGATTTACATCCTGGACGGTCCCAAGCGGACACCGCAGAAGATAGTGGTCCAGGTGAAGGGAGGGCGAGTTTCAGTGCCCCTGGTGCGCGACCTGAAGGGAGTTGTGGAGCGGGAGAAGGCGGCCATGGGGCTGTTCATATCACTGGAGGAACCCACGGGGCCGATGCGCAACGAGGCCGTCGCCGGCGGCTTCTACCACTCGGACCTGTGGCAGAAGGACTTTCCAAAGATACAACTGCGCACCGTTTCGGAAATGCTGGCGGGCAATGGCTTCGACCTGCCGCAGCAAGCCCCGTCCTACCAGGCCGCCCAGCGCGTCCGCCCCTCCCAGGGCAGACAGGCAAGTTTGGATGAAACCGTCTAACGCGGTGAGGGTTCCGTTCTCAGAAGACGGTCCTTGAGGGATTCTACCTCGCCGCTTTCGTTATTGATGCGCATCACTTTGTAAGAGCGTTCCAATCGTCCTTCTCCGAACGCAGCGCTCAGGACATTTTTTTGGTGCCACGGCCTGGAAAATCCAATGGTAATTTTCCAAGTGTTGGTTAAGCCTTCGAACTCAGCCTCTTCAAGGCCAAGGTCCGTAATTTGTTCTCCAGCAAAAAGCTCTGCAACGTAGTCTTTTGCTGTCTGTGACGCTTCTTTGACATCCATTGGGCTTCTCCGTTCCTATCCTCAAGCAGTGTGAGTGTAGCACCGTACGCTGGATTCCTACAACGATAATCGTAGCCGGACAACCAAGGTATTTCGCAGAGGCCGGAAATATGGTATTCTCACAGGGAAAGAGGAACAGGAGCAGGCATGGTCACGGTAGAGGAAAGAGTCAGCCGTCTTGAAGGTGGCTATGAACATCTAGCCACTAAGGCTGATCTTGCAAACCTTCGCACAGATATCCAATCTATAGAGATCCGACTATTGGTGCGACTTGGTGGGCTGATGATCACTGGATTTGCCGTTATGGTTACAGTACTGCGCCTCTGGAATTAAGGAGAGACCGCCCACACCGCGGCCCGTTCGCCCTGAGCGTGTCGAAGGGCCGCCCATGCCGCGCCCGGTCACATCACGTTCCACCGCGGCCTGCCCCCAGCCTCCGCCTGCAAATACTCCACCAGCCACTCCCGAACCGGCTCGGCCAGGTAAAACACGGGCCTGATTAACTCCGACTCGTCGGCGATGGTCCCTTCTGACAAGGCCAGAGCAGCCTCCGCCGTTCCCGGCATGACGCGGACCCCGATTCGTAGGTTGGCCAGCGATGGCCGCAACCGCCGCAGGAACGCCAGCTTTTCCTCCACCGACTCCCTGGTCTCCCCCGGCTCCCCAAATCCCTGGGATATCGTGTAGTGCAGGTCTCCCTCCTCGCACAGCCGGCACACCCGCTCCACCTCTTCCAGGCGCTGCGCCAGCCCCGCCTCGTCCCGGCTGTCGACTCCCCGTCCGCCCGTCAACACCAGGGCGCAACCCGCCTGCTTCATCAGCGCCACCAACTCCCCGTCGCAGGTATGGGGCACAAGGACGGTGTTCCAGTGGAGCTTGAGGTCCGCCTCTATCAACGCCCGGCACAGGGACTTGGCGTGGTCCAGCGGGACGTTGAACCCGTTGTCGATGAAGAACACCTTGCGCAGCCCCAGCCGCCGCTCCATGCTCTGTACTTCATCCACCACGTCCTGCACCGGCCTGATAACCCGCCAGGCCATGTCCTCCACCGCCTGCGCCGAGCCCGCCGCGGGATACCAGAAGTCCCCCAGCTTGGTCAGCACGCCTATGCCGAATCCCGCTTGTCGGTACCTCGCCAGGTCCAGGTCTTCCAGCCGCGGCGGTTTGGCGAAACTAGACATAGACGGCTGGCCTTTGTACACGACTTTGCCGCCCTCCCGGTAGACCAAGCCTGGCAGGTTTAGGTAAGGCTCCGAGGCTTCCAATCGTCCTGCCAGCGCCGCGAAGGTCTCGCTCCCGTCGCCGGCGATGCCCAGGTCCGGCTCGATGTAGTCAAAGCATGCCTCCGGCAGTATGCTGAACGCCGGCCCTCCGCAGACTATCACCGCGTCGCTCGCCGACCGGACCCGCTCCGTCACCTCCCTGGTCACCGGCAAGGCCCACTGCGGGTCCAGGTAGCTGCCATTGTCCAGGTTGCGCAGCGACAGTCCCACCAAGTCGGGCCTGAAGTCCCTCACCGCCGCCTCGACCTCGGCCAGGTAGTCGTCGGCGAACATCAGGTCCAGGACCTTGGTGGTGTGCCGCTGCGGGTCCAGGTGCCCCGCCACGTAGGCAAGCCCGATGGGCAACGGACGAGCGTCCATCCGGCCCATAAGCCTGTCGTGCCGATTGGTGGCTATAAGCAGCACTCGCATCCTGTCCTCTTCAATCCCTGTGCCGGGTGATTTTGCTGGGAACCGTCGTCATTATGCCCGACGGTTCCCCGGTAGACAAACGAAAATTTCTACTGACAGTTTGCCCCTTACAAATCCGCCAATGCTGGTCTAACATAGTTCTGGTGAGGCCGGGCCTGCCGCAGGCCCCACCCCCCGATTCGGCGGTCCGTCGAAATGGGCGAAAATGGTGGGGAAAATAAAATTTGAAGCCCACGGCCAACGTGGACTCTATTCGTCCCGACGACAGGACGGGTCTCCCACCCCGTTGGCAAGTCAAAATGGGACGCAATGGGACTCAGTGGGACGGTAGTAAAAATTTTGGGGGCGTAGAAATCGCCTCGCAGCCCTAATGGCTCAGGGAGACCGGTTGAAGAGGTCGCCGATTCAGCCCGGCGGTGTGCTAGAATTGGCCAAACTGCCCAGATTGCATATAGTGTGGAGGCGGCCGTGGCTGGTCCCGGAGATGCCATGTCCCTACGGATTGGCGAGGTTGTGGCCTCCGCATCGGCGTCGTTCACCGCCCAGTGCTACCAGCTCTATGAGTCCCCTCCCCTGGGCAGCTTCGTCCGCACCGATTCCTCTTCAGTGGTTGGAGTAGTCTCCGAGGTCGCCACCGAGCCGCTGGACGCCACCCGTCCCGTGCTGGCCCGTGGCGAAGCCGCCGCCACCGAGGACGAGGTCTTCCAGAACAACCCCCAGCTTTCCCGCCTGTTGGTCACCCGCTTCGAAGCCATTGTCATCGGCCACCAGTCAGATGGCGCTTGGCGTCAGTTCCTGCCTCCACTGCCGCCCGCCGTCCATTCCTTCGTCTACCTATGCTCGCCCGAGGAAGTCGACCGCTTCGTCGCCGACCTTGACTTCCTCTCCTTGATTCTCAACTCCGGCGTCCCCGTGGCCGACGAGGTTGTCGGCGCCTGCCTGCGCTCCGCCGCCTCCACCTGCCCCGACCGGTCTGCCTTCTTGGCCCGCGCCGGCAGGGCCCTGGCATCCCAACTGGCCGGCGACCTTCCCAGGCTCAACTCCGTCCTGCGCCGGGTGGCCCCGTGACCGGCGACGGCAACATCGCCGACGGCCTCCCCGCCCCGGAACAGGGTTTCCTCGGCCTGGTCGTAGATGGCTCCCTCGCCAACGGCATCGAGGTCCGCCTGGACCAGGCCGCCTCCGTCGAGGACGTGAAGGTCGGCGCTTTCGTCACCATCCGCGGCAGCGGCCACCAGTTCTTCGGCGTGGTCACCGACGTTTCGCTGGGCAGCGCCGATTCCCGGCTGAAGCACGGCTCTGTCGACCTGGCCAATCCCTTTGTGTCCCAGGCGCTGTCCGGCACCGTGGCATACGGCGCGGCGTCGGTCCTCCCCAACCTGATAATGCCGCTGGCATTAGGCGATCCCGAAGAGGCTCCAATGGCCGCCAAGAGCATCCCCGCCCACTTCTCCCGCGCCTTCTCCGCGTCTGAGCGGGACGTGGCCGCCGTCTTCGGACAGGAAGACGAACGCCACTTCAACATCGGCAGCCCCCTGGACATGGAGGCCAAGGTCTGCCTGAACCTGGACGAACTGGTCAAGCGGTCCATCGGCGTGTTCGGCAAGAGCGGCACCGGCAAGACCTTCCTCACCCGCCTGCTGCTGGTGGGCATCCTGCAAAGCGGCCAGGCCTCGTCGCTGATTTTCGACATGCACAGCGAGTACGGCTGGGGCAGCCAGGACTCCGACGGCCGGCTGTTCATCAAGGGCCTGAAGCAGCTATTCCCCTCTCAGGTCGCCACCTTCACCCTGGACGAGGAAAGCTCCCGCCGGCGCGGCTCCACCACCGACGAGGTGGTGCGCGTCGGCTACGGGGAAATCGAGCCGGAAGACGTGGAGATGCTCCGGGAGACCCTGAACCTCTCCGACGTGGCCGCGGGTGCCGCCTACAACCTGGAGCGCAAGTTCGGCTCTGGACGCTGGATGAAGGCATTCCTCGACCTCGACGGCCGGGACGCCGTTTTCGAGCTGGCCAACGAAATCCAGGTCCAGCCCCAGGCCCTGCTGGCGCTGTCCAGTCGGCTCAACCGCCTCAAGCGCTTCGGCTTCTTGGCGGAGTCCGCCGGCCACGACGCCGCCAACCGGATTATCGAGCACTTGGACCGGGGCAAGCACGTGGTGCTGGAGTTCGGGCGGTACGGCAACGACCTGTCGGCCTACATCCTGGTCAGCAACCTGCTCACCCGCCGCATCCACTCCCGCTACGTCACCCGCAAAGAAGAAGCCGAGGGCGGCTCCGGCCGGGAACCCAGGCCATTGGTCATCGTCATTGAAGAAGCCCACAAGTTCCTCAGCCCGTCCATCGCCTCCCAGACCATCTTTGGCACCATAGCCCGGGAGCTGCGCAAGTACAACGTGACCCTCATGGTCATCGACCAGCGGCCCAGCGTCATCGACGGCGAGGTAATGAGCCAGTTGGGTACCCGCTTGACCTGCCTGCTGGACAACGACCGGGACATCGACGCGGTGCTCTCCGGCGCCCCCGGCAGCCGCCAGCTACGAGGAGTCCTGGCCCGCCTTGACTCCAAGCAGCAAGCCCTGGTCTTCGGCCACGCCGTACCCATGCCGGTAGTAATCCGCACCCGCCCCTACGGCCCCCAAACCTACAACGAATTCAGCCGCGGCCCCACCCCCGACCGCACTCTAACCGCCGCCCCCGGCCCCACCCCCGAAACCCCCGAAGAACGCCTGGAGCGAGAGATAGCGGAGTTGTTCTGAGGGGTGGGGACGATGCCGTGCCCCCTAATCCGGTACATCGTTGGGTAGGCAGGTCGATCGGACGAAACATAGTGGCGTTTAAACGCCAGTCGCAGTGGCGGTTTGTAGCCAATTATGCCAGGCGCAAACCGAGGCAGCTTCAACCGCAAAGGCAGATAGAGATATACTTAAGTGGTACCATCATTGAAGCGACTCCAGTTCCTTAAAACGTCATGACTGGTTCATCGTCAGCGAAAAGCTTGAATTACGCTGGATCCCGCACGGCCGTAACAGCGACAAAAGGCGGTTCGGTGCGCATGCCTAATGGGTCCACCAAAGCCCAAGCTAATGGGTCCGAACGTCAGGGCTACCCTTGGTCTTCGGATCAACCCCCGCCCGGATACCAGCGGCTCGATTTCGCAGCCGTAAACGCCCCGCGGCTTACCCATCAGTTGTTCAGATTTCCTGCCAAATTCCATTCCCCAGTCGTGCATACGCTGATCAGAGCGTACACAACCGCTGGACAGACTATATTCGACCCGTTTTGCGGTAGCGGGACTCTGTTGCTGGCAGCAATGGCTGAGAGGCGCCATGCGGTGGGGAGCGACGTGGATCCGGTCGCGGTCTTTGCGGCCGCGGTTAAAGCGCATAGATTCCGGCCTGGACACCTTCGTGCCTCTTGGGCCCTGCTCCTCTCGCTACTAGAATCGGCCGCAAGGTCGCCGGACGATTACGACGATCTCCGGCTGAATGATATCGAACAGAATGAATATGAGAACGGTCTGTCAAAAGAAGGATTATGGAAGCCTGCAATTCCTAATCTTTTGCATTGGTTTCGTCGATATGTAGTTGTGGATCTGGCCCGAATACTTGACCGAATTTCTAATGTTGACGTTCCAGAGACCCACAGAAAGTTCTTCCGTTTGACTTTTGCTTCCATAATTCGTAAAGCCTCGAACGCTGATCCAATCCCGGTATCTGGGCTTGAGGTCACCTCCTACATGAGGAAGCTTGATGCGGCTGGCCGAGTAATCAACCCGTTCGACTTGTACCTTAAGGCTACCGAGAAAGCCATGGACGCCGTTGAGTCATATTGGCAAGCGTCCAGTCCGAAGACGCGGGTTTCGGTGTTCCAAGCCGATGCTACCGCCCTGAGTTCCCGTTTGATGAACCAAATGGACGCCGTGATCACGTCCCCCCCCTATCATAATGCTGTGGATTACTACCGGCGTCACCAGTTGGAGATGTTTTGGCTAGGATTTACCAATACCCACGCGGAACGGCTCGCATTGCTGCCAAAGTACATCGGCCGTCCTAGGGTCAGAAAAGAAGATCCTCTGCTAGGACGTCGAGACGAACTCGAACAACTTTCTAGGCATTGGTACAAAAAGATTCAGGCGGTTTCCGGGGGAAGAGCGGATGCGTTTGTTCATTATGTGCTCTCTATGAAGGACGTCATCAACCAACTTGCGACAATAGTGCGTGAGGACGGCCCACTCATCTTTGTGCTCGGTCATAGCGACTGGAATGGAAGCAAGATTCCTACCTCAGACTTGTTCATGGAAATCGTTGGGGAATCATTCCGCTTGGAGGATAAACTTTGGTACCCTGTCAAAAACCGATATATGTCATATGGTAGACACAACGGTGCTGACATCGACCAAGAATATGTTCTCGTATTTCGAAGGGGCAACCGATGACGAGCGCTGACAAAGGGTTCTTCCAAGTTCTAGGCGGACTCGGGACTGCCGTTGGCGACCCACTACCCGTTACTCTATCACCCGAGTTAGTTGGTCTACTGTCAGAGCAACTATATCGGTCACCCTCAAAGGCGATAGAAGAACTTGTGGTCAACGCATTCGACGCTGAAGCAGACGAAGCCCGGATTTTCGTCCCCGAGCCTGGGGACAGTACGCCGTTCATCGTCGTCTATGACGATGGAGTGGGCATGACGTACGAAGGTCTTGCCGACCTCTGGAGGGTTGGACGGCCGAAGCAAAGAGACGACACGCTATTCGCGCGAAAGCAGAGAAAGCAGATTGGAAAGTTCGGTATCGGTAAGCTTGCGACCTATGCGGTCGCGAATCGGGTGACGTACGTGACAAAAGCCGGTAGTCAACACCTAGCCGTGACCATTCACTACAGAGATTTCACGTCCAAGCCCAACGCGACCGCAACCGAGATCCAGTTGCAAGTTCGTGAAGCCAATGACCTCGACGAATTGTGGAATGAGCCCGGATTCCGGGTAGCTGTTGAAGCGGTCGGCTACGGTAAGACGGACCTCGCCAAACAGCAATCCTGGACTCTGGTTCTACTTGAGGATCTGAAGGACAAAGCACAACGCATGGGGCTTGGGAGGCTCCGTTGGGTCTTGAGGACGGCCATGCCACTTAGCACCGCGTTCAGGCTCTTCTTGAACGACGAAGAAATCGAGAGCTCAAAGGAAGACCACACGGTACTAGTAGAGTTCAATATCAGTGACCTCCCCGCTGTTCGCCTACAAGCTTTGACCGAGAAGACTGGGCAGCAATGGTCAGTTGAAGAAGGCGCTCTGATAGCAGAGTCGTTCCCGTCTGGCATATCAGGTAGTGCTATGGTGACTCTACAAACTCTCGGCGGCAAGAGCGCCGAATTAGTGCGTAGCGAAGGCTTCTTCGTATACGTTCGGGATAGGCTCGTGAACGAGGAGGACGCCCGGTTCGGTCTCCATGAGCTATCCCACGCAACCTTAAACCGCTTCCGCGCTGAAATTCACATCGACGATCTGGATCGCGTCCTAACCGCAAATAGAGAGTCAATGGAGGACGTCCAGCTTTACCACCAGGCTCAAGCAGTCCTTAACGAAGTATTCAACGAGGCGAGGCAGCAATATGAGTCGGTGCGGGACGGCGAGAAACCAGCCGTACACGAGGAGAAGCGCGTCTGGGTTCCTGAACGGCTTGTTGAATTTCCTACGGCAGATGCACTCACTATGTATTCGCAGGACTCTAAGGGCACAGAACCTGACGAATCGTGGATGTACCTCGATGTCGGTGAGGCCACCGATATAGCAGAACTGGCCGCGACACTATATTCCGAAGGCGTTCGCGAAAAGCCGTATGAGTACCAATATGCAGCTTTTGGCCGGGCAGGACGATTGGTCAAATTCGATCCCGCTAAAGCCAGTTTTGTGGTCAATCAAGACCACGAGTTGGTAGGAGCCTATGCGGGTGATCCGGCAACCCAGATGCTACTTCAAGACCTGGTCACCAGCGAAGCATTGCTTGAAGTGTACCTCCGTGAAGCGGGTGTCAAGCCCCATGTGATCGGAGAGGTGCTAGAGCGGCGAGACTTGCTGTTGCGCGGGCTGGCGGACGCGCACATGTTTTCACTGAGTGCATTGAGCACATACATACGCGACAGTGCCGATAGTAAATCGGATCTGGAGATTGCATTAGTCGCTGGCGCCCGCGCACTCGGCTTCGTGGCTAAGCATATTGGAGGCTCCGGGCAACCCGACGGCGTAGCTCGGTTTGTTGATTTTCCAAATGGCGAGCAGACCATAACGCTGGAAGCCAAGTCGTCTGTTGACACACCATCTGCCAAGGATATTGATTTCTCAGCTATTGGACTCCATATGGCCGATTACAAGGCTAGTGGCTGTTTGTTGGTCGCTCCCGGCTACCAGGGGGACGATGATGGAAACGCGGCTCGGTCCGCACAGAAGGAGGGGGTTTCGTGCTGGACCGTCAGTCAATACGCTGCCGTAATACATGCCGCAGAGTCTCGACAAATCTCAGCGCGTCAAATACTTGAGATAGTGCGCAAGGCTTTCTCTCCTCATGATGTTGATAGATCAGTAGCAGACCTTCTTTCTGAGCCCAACTGGGAAGCGCGATCACTATACCTCGCGGTAGCACAAGCCCTCAGAAACGTCCACAACATCCTCGCTGGAAGTCCTAGGAGCATCACTATGGTAGCGACGGAAGTCGCCCGCATGAGCGGATTTGAAGGTGTCGAGGAGTCGGATGTCCATCGGGCTATCATGGACTTGGCTGGTGCCAGCCAAGGTGCGGTCCATGTGCGCGATGATGGTGTCGTTGTGCTAAATGCGGACTATGATGAGCTTGATCGCCGTGTCCAAGCTCTCACTGGAGAACCGGGGAGTCCCAGACGAAAGGGCGCGTTTGGAGAGATGGCTAACGCCGACGAAGCATAGTAGCGTCTTGTTGTACGCTCCGACCCCTGACTCCCCGCTACCCCTAGCCGCCGAACCGGCGGCGGTGCTGCCGCAGCGTTCAATCGTCCATTATTACCGGGATGCCGGCGGCTTCCGCCTTGGCTGCCGCCTCAGGGTTGACTACCCCGTCCTGCATCCAGATGTACTTGACCCCCACCTCGATGGCCTGGTCCACCACCGGCGGCACCAGCTCGGAACGCCGGAAGATGTCCACCATGTCGATGGGCTCGGGCACCGACTTCAGGTCCGGATAGCTCTTCTCCCCCAGCCACTCCTGGATCATCGGGTTCACCGGGATGATGCGATAGCCCTGGGAGCGCATGTACCGGGATACCCGGTGGCTGTCTCGCTCCGGATTGTCCGACAGCCCCACCACGGCTATGGTCTTGGAGTTGGTCAGTTGCTCGTCAATCAGATCCATCGCACTCTCCCGGCTTAGTCGACCCCAGGCTACGCTTGCGCCAAGTCCCGGCGGGGAATCTCGGCGTCTACCATTCCCTGCGGCCGATATACTGGAAGGCCGCAATGGCCGCAGTCGCCCCGTCGCCCGCAGACGATACCAGTTGGGACGCCGAATGCTGCCGGACGTCCCCCGCTGCGTATACGCCGGGAACTTCAGTCTCCATGGAAGCGTTGACCGGGATGTGCCCGGCGTTGTCCACCTTCACCAGCCCCTTCACCAGGCTACCTCGGGGTTCCAGGCCCACGTAGATGAACAGCCCGTCTAGGGGCACCTCGCTGGTCAGGTTGGTGACTACGTTGCGTATCCGGACGCCGGAGACCTGCTCTTCTCCCAGCACTTCCTCCACCGTGGAGTTCCACATCATCTCCACCTTCGGGTGCGTCTGCAGCCGTTCTTGCAGCGCCTTTTGGGCCCGCAACTGCCCCCGCCGGTGGAATACCAAGACGCGCTCGGCGTAGGACCCCAGGGTCACCGCTTCGTCTGCCGCCGAGTCTCCCCCGCCGACAACGCCGACCACCTGCCGGGCGTAGAGAGGGCCGTCGCAGGTGGCGCAGTCAGATATTCCCCGGCCGTAAAACTCTTCCTCTTTGGGAAGCCCGAGTTTCCTTAGCCTGGAACCGGTGGCAACGATGACGGCTTTGGCCCTGTACCCCGACTCCTCGGTCAACACCCACTTGTAGTTGCCGTCCTGGGCGACCTCGGTGGCCTCCGCCAGCATTAGCGTCGCGCCCGCGCCCTCGGCTTGCCCCTGCACCGCCACTGTCAGGTCGGCTCCGGTGATTCCGTCTGGAAAGCCGGGGAAGTTGTCTATCCTCTCGGCATTGATGATCTGTCCCCCGGTTATGGTCCTTTCCAGCAGTCCCGTCTTCAGACCGTAGCGGGCGGCGAACAGAGCGGCGGTCAGTCCGGCTAGCCCGCCGCCGACCACCAATACGTCATAGTCGTTGACCACAAGGCCACCTCCTCACAATTTCCACCCAATCTGTATTTTATCAACATCGGCGCTGGAGTTGGCCGTCAGGGGCTGCGGATTACATAATGTTTGCGGCGTCCTGTTGGGGTTAGTGGGCACTTTCGGCTGTTGAATTACCCCTTGTTTCTCAGCAGCATCATGTACTGCTCGCTGTTCAGGTCCCTCCAGCCCCTCGTCCTGAAGCCGGCCTCCCTGGCCGTCTCTTCCAGCACGGGTGGGTCTATCCTCCGTTCCAGGGGCGGCCCCGTCTCCGTTTCCTTCCGGTACCACTCCAACACCGTGCACCATCCGCCGGGGGTCAGCAACTCTCTCACCGCGTTGAGGAACCTTGGCCTGTCTGCAACCTGCTGCACCACGAAGGCCAGAAACGCGCCGTCGATGGACCCCGGCTGCAACGGAAAGGCGTACTCATCGCACTTCAGTACCTCCACGTTGCCCATTCGCGCCTTGGCCACCTGCTCCCGGCACGCCGCCAGCATCTCGTCGTCGATGTCCAGGGCATATACCTTGCCGTTGACCAGGAACTTGGCCAGCGGCACCGTGAAGAAGCCGGGGCCGCAGCCTATGTCCGCCACGGTGTCGTGGAGGTTGATATCGCTGTGGCTCAACACCAGGAAGTTGTCCAGGCTTTCGCTCCGCTCTCGGGACAGCAATCTCTGGATAAACTCGTTGGTGCTCATAGGTTCCGATGTCATTGCGCCGTCTCCTACAGGCCGCAACCAATGTACATCAGTCAACTCACCGCAACAATAGACGCCGGAGCTGCTGTCAATATGCTCGTTGACACTCCAAGATGCTGAGCTTACACTACCGTCTGGTTATCGCCGAGGCCGATGGCGCATACGGCTTACGGCCGCGATGCCCCACAGTTTGAGCAGTGTCAGGAGATTGGGATGCCCGACTTGGCGGAGCGAGACCCGGAAGTAGCCCGGGCGATCCAGCAGGAAGACGAGCGGCAGCGCAATAACATCTTGCTGATTGCCAGCGAGAACTACGCCAGCAAGGCGGTGCTGCAAGCCCAGTCGGGCGTCATGAACAACAAGTACGCCGAGGGATATCCGGGCCGCCGCTACTACGCCGGTTGCGAGAACGTGGACATCGTCGAACGCCTGGCGATTCAAAGGGCCAAGGAAATATTCGGCGCCGAGCACGTCAACGTGCAACCCCACAGCGGCTCCCAGGCCAACATGGCGGTCTACTTCGCCCTGTTGGAACCCGGCGACAAGGTGTTGGGCGCGCAGTTGGACCACGGCGGCCACCTGACCCACGGGGCCTCGGTCAACTTCTCCGGCAAGCTCTACCAGTTCATCCCGTACGGCGTGGACCGGGAGTCCGAGACCATCGATTTCGACCAGGTGGAGCGGCTGGCCCTGGAGCACCAGCCCAAGCTGATTATCGCCGGATACAGTGCCTATCCCCGGACTATCGACTTCCCCAAGTTTCGCGCCATTGCTGACCGCGTCGGGGCCTACTTCATGGCCGACATGGCCCACATCGCCGGCCTAGTCGCCGGCGGGGCCCATCCATCTCCCTTGCCCCATGCCCACGTGGTCACATCCACTACCCAGAAAACCCTGAGAGGGCCGCGGGGCGGTTTCATCCTTGCCGCCGAGGAACTGGCCCGCAAAATCGACTTCGCCGTATTCCCCTTTGGACAAGGCGGCCCGTTGATGCATGCCGTGGCCGCCAAGGCGGTGTGCTTCGGCGAGGCCCTGACGCCGGAGTTCACCCAATACGCCGAGCAGATCGTGCTCAACAGCCGCGCCATGGCTGGAGCCATTTCAGAGGCCGGACTACGGCTGGTCTCCGGCGGCACCGACAACCACCTGATGCTGGTCGACTTAACTCCCATGGACATCACGGGTCAGCAGGCGGAGTCGGCCTTGGAACAAGTCGGCATCTTCGCCAACAAGAACGCCATCCCCTTTGACACCAAGCCGCCGCGCGTAGCCAGCGGCCTGCGCTTGGGATCCGGCGCCATTACCAGCCGCGGCTTTGACGAGGCAGCCGCAGAGCGGGTTGGCCGGTTGATCGTCGATACCCTGACCTGTATGGGCGACGAGGAAGTCCAGCAACGGGTCGCCGCGGAGGTCAGGGAGATGGCAGCGACTTTCCCCGTACCCGGCCTCGACATGTAGTTGAGCGCCTCTCGACCCAATGCTATAATCTCATAAGTTTCGAATTTAACAGTGGGGCCGCCTTTGCGCCATTATGAACTCGTAGTAGTCCTCAGTCCGATTCTCAACCAGGACCAGGCTTCAGACGTTTGGGGTAGGATTAAAGACTTTATCAACAACCGGAAGGGGGACATCACCCACGAGGAGAAATGGGGCACCCGGCGGTTGGCCTATCCCATCCGCAAAGGGTCGTACCAATTCCAGGAAGGCAACTACCACCTTACCCGCTTCAGCACCGAGCAGTCGTTCAACAAAGAGTTGAACACCTTCCTTCGACTGGACGAACAAGTCCTCCGGTCTTTGGTAGTCACCACCTTCGCCCCAGGCGAAGAGCCCAAGCCACCTCCTCCCAGGGTGCGCCGTCCCGATCCCGCGTTAGCCGGCCAGCCGCCGGCTACCGAGGCTGGTGACGCGGCGACGCAGACCCCGGCAGCAGAAACGGATGCACCTGTCGCAGTGGCCGAGGCACCGGCGACTGAAGCTCCGGAGGCAACGGTCGGTCTGAACGCAACGGCAGACGATGCCGAACCCGCAGCCGCTGAAGATGCTGAGGAAGCCCAGCCCGTAGCCTCGGCTGATGAGTCTTCGGACACTGAGGCGGAGGCGGACGCTCCGGCAGACAACGCCGAGACCCCTGCCGCCGACGAGCCGGCGGAGGTCGGGGAAGAAGCAGAGACTGAACCCGATAGCGACGCTGAGGAGCAACTTGAGTCCGGCGGCGCTGAGGAAGACAAGACCTAAAGGAAAGAGTTTTGAACAAGATTATCGTCATCGGCAACTTGGGACGTGATCCAGAAATGCGTTATCTACCGTCCGGCGAGAGCGTCACCTCCTTTTCCGTAGCTTCCAGCCGCAGGTACACCACCAATTCAGGCGAGCAGCGGGAGGAGACCGAGTGGTTCAACGTCAGCGCCTGGGGACGGTTGGCGGAGTTGTGTAACCAGTACTTGACCAAAGGACGCCAGGTCTACATAGAAGGCCGGTTGAGCAGCCGGAGTTATGAAGGCCGCGATGGGCAGACCCGCTTCTCCAACGACATCAGGCTGACCGACGTGCAATTCCTCAGAGGTGGCCAGGGATCAGACGGCGACGCTGCCCCCTATGGCAGTGACTCAGGTGCCGAGGGCTACGCGCCGCCGGCCGACGACATAGACGACCTGCCCTTTTAATCAACAGGGCTTAGCTGGAGGACAACACTAGATGACGACCAGACCACCAATGCGAGGAGGACCGGGCAGAGGCCCAAGCGGCAGGCCAGGCGGACGCATGGGCGGCAGGCCCAGGGGCCGGTACGCTCCTCGCAGGCGGGTATGCTCTTTTTGCGTCGACCGCATCAAGTACATCGACTACAAGAACGTTGACCAGTTGCGCCGGTTCATTTCAGACCGGGCCAAGATAGAGCCTCGCCGGCGCACCGGCGTCTGCGCCAAGCATCAACGCCCGTTGCGCATCGCCATTCAACGAGCCAGGCATCTGGCCCTGGTGCCCTTCGTGGCATTTCATCCCGCCGCCGGCGGAGTCCGCAGCTAACGGCCGGACGGTCCCAACATCGAACTTGCATCGTGGACTCGCATCGTCAATACACTCCACTTTTCCCCAAGTGAACGCTCCGCCATCTCATGGCGCTAATGCAGTAAGGGTTAGCGATGCCTTTTCCCAGGTTCTGGACCACTTCAGCCGCCCGGTCAACCCGGGCCGATAGACGCAGGTCCGGGATACGCCGCCCGCCCCCGGCGGATACCCCTCGGCTGACCCCTGAGGAAGCCAGCCAGCGGCGGCATAGGCGCTGGGGTTGGGCCCTCGGCGGAGCGCTGGTGCTGGTCATCGTTGCGGTGCTGGCTGCCGGCTATTACCAGGAGTTTTACAAACCTCCAAGGCTGTGGGCAGGCAGAATAAACGACGTGGAATTTACCATGGGCGACTTGGTTGAACGCATTCGGGTCGAGCAGGCCATCGCCGGTGAGGTGGACCTGAGTCGGCGCCCATTTGATTACATGCGAAGCCTCTTGCACGCCGAACTGCTCCGCCAAGAAGCTCCGGGATTGGGAATCGAGGTGACGGAAGAACTGGTCGAGGTGGCCATCAGAGACCGTTTCTATCCTGAGGTCCCCGCCGGGCAGGCAACCGAGCCGGGACAGTTGGACCAGGAATATCGGGAAAACCTGCAAGCCTACCTGACTCGCACCGAACTTTCCGAGAGCGACCTCCGCACAATCGTGGCCGAAGACCTACGCCGCTTTCTGCTTAGTATTCACCTAAGCGAGAATATCGAAGACCCTCAGGAGCAAGTGGAAGTCGAGTGGATTCGGCTCGACCCTGACTCGCCAGTGAACATCGCCGAAGTCTTTGACCGTTTACGCGATGAGGAATTCTCATCGGTCGCCCGGGATGTCGGCCAGCCCGCCGGCTATGCCGATGCCTCGGGCTACGTCGGCTGGCTCCCTCGCCAGGCCTTCCCAGAGATTAGTCGGGAGGTGTTCGGAGACCCGGCCGCCGGCAGGCCTGCCTTGGAGATAGGTGAAATCAGTAGGGTCGTGAGGACCTTGGATGACACGTACATCGTAAGAGTGCTGGCCGGCCCTGAAGTGCAGCCGCTTTCAGACAAAATGCGGGCCAAGGTCGTACAACAGGTCACCGACGATTGGCAGGACCAGCGCCTTACACAGGGCTTCGAGCAGGGCTGGGCGAAGATCAGGTTCGCCTCCAACTATTACAATTGGGTGTCGGAACAGGTCTTGCTCAGCAAACCGCGGACGGACCCTACGCAGAGGTAGTTGCTTTTTGGCCATCCCATCTGAAATCAACGTGGGCCTCCTGGGATTGGGCGTCGTTGGGGGCGGCGTTGCGGCCGGCCTGCAGCGGCGCGACGCCGTGTCTCGCGCCGTTGGCCATCCCGTTCGGCTGAAGATGGCCTTGGTACGGGACACTGCCAAACCGAGGGACATCGACCTTGATCCGGCCTTGGTTACCGACGATCCCCAACGGGTCCTTGCCGACCCTGACGTGCACGTTGTCGCCGAGGCCATGGGCGGCGTCCAACCGGCCCTTGGGTTCTTGAAACAGGCGCTGTCTTCCGGCAAACACGTCGTCACTGCCAACAAAGAAGTCATGGCCAAGCACGGCTTGGAACTCTTAGACTTGGCCCGGCAAAACCGCGTTAGCCTGCTCTTCGAGGCCAGCGTTGGCGGCGGTATTCCAATCGTAAGCTGCTTGCTGAACCAACTGGCCGCCAACGATGTCCGGTCTATTAGAAGCATCATCAACGGCACCACCAACTACATTCTCAGCCAAATGGCAAACCACGGTGCTGGGTTCCCAGACGCCCTCCGGCAGGCCCAGCAACTCGGTTATGCCGAGTCCGATCCCACCAACGACGTCGAAGGCTTCGACGCCGCCTACAAGATCGGCATCCTTGCCTCCATCGCCTTTCGCCGGCCGCTGAGCCCCGAAGACGTATACCGCCAGGGAATTTCCGGCCTGGAACCCCAGGACTTTCGCTATGCGGAAGAGCTTGGCTACGCCATAAAGCCCCTGGCCATCGCTGCCCTGGAAGACGGCGCTGTTTGCGCCCGGGTCTATCCCGCCCTGGTCCCCTTCGGCCACATGCTGGCCAAGGTAGACGGAGCCTACAACGCCGTGGAAGTGGAGGGTAGCCTCTGCGGCAAGGTGCTTTTTCACGGAATGGGCGCAGGCCGCGAGCCTACCGCCAGCGCGGTAATAGGCAACCTCATTGAAATAGGCCGCAACATGGCGTCACCTTGCGGGCTTGGCTCTGTTGGAAATTCTGGCGCCTTCGACGGCGCCGATAGCGTCCGTTCCCTAAACGGTGAGGAGGAATATGAGGTAAAGCCCATCCGGTCCATAGACGGCCTAATGTCACGCCATTATCTCCGACTCAACGTGGCGGACCAGCCCGGTGTATTGGCCGATATTGCCCGTATTTTGGGCCAGGGACAAATCAGCATCGCCTCCGTGTTGCAAAAGGGCGCCGACCAGACGGCGCAGACCGCCGAGCTTGTAATCATTACACACCCATCCAGGGAAGACTCGGTGCAGGAGTCTCTTTTGCAGATAGCTGACTTGACGGTAGTGAAACGAGTCAATAACCTGCTGAGAATCGAAGTTTAGCAGCCGCCAACGGATCGCGGCAAAAGTGGAGACACAGCGTACTGACCACCATGCCAAAGGGAGTTCTACGCACCTACAAAGAGCTTCTCCCATTGACCGGAGACACGCCACTCCTAACCTTGGGAGAGGGCGATACGCCGCTGGTCAAGTCTAACCAGTTGGGCAATGACCTGGGATGCGACGAACTCTACTTCAAGCTGGAGGGATGCAACCCTACCGGCTCCTTCAAAGACCGGGGCATGGTCCTGACCATGGCCAAAGCCTTGGAACAGGGCAGCAAGGCCGTCATGTGCGCCTCTACCGGCAACACCAGCGCCTCCGCAGCCGCCTACAGCGCCTACTGCGGCCTGCCTGCCTTCGTGCTTATCCCCAAGGGAGAGGTGGCCATGGGCAAGCTAGCCCAAGCCATGGCCTACGGCGCTCGCATAGTGATGGTGAACGGCAACTTCGACGTTGCCCAGGAACTGGCTCGTGAGTTCACACGCAAGCACCAGGTTACCCTGGTAAACTCGGTCAATCCCTACCGCGTTGAAGGGCAAAAGACGGGCGCCTTTGAACTGGTGGATGTCCTGGGCGACTCGCCGGACTATCTCTTCATCCCCGTGGGCAACGGCGGCAACATCACCGCCTATTGGAAGGGATTCAGGGAGTACCATGACGTTGGCCGCAGCAACAAGTTGCCGCGCATGATGGGTTTCCAAGCCGAAGGATCCGCGCCCATCGTCCGCGGCGCGCCGGTGGCTAATCCCCAGACCATCGCCTCAGCGATTCGCATCGGAAATCCCGCGAGCTGGACGCGCGTTCTGGAGGCCCGCGACGCTTCAGAGGGGGCCATAGAGTCGGTTACGGACGATGAAATATTGGAGGCCTACCGGCTGCTTGCTTCCCGCGAAGGGATATTCTGCGAGCCGGCCTCGGCTGCCTCCTTTGCCGGCCTCACCAAGTCCGTCCGTGGGGGTTTGAATCTATCGGACCGAAGGGTAGTATGCATCTTGACCGGGAACGGGCTAAAGGATCCGGATCTAGCCGTCAGCAGCGTGGCTGTCAAGGCCACTGAAGTCGATCCCACCATCGAGGCTGTGGAAGCGGTAGCTTTGGCCTCAGGCCGGTAATCGAGGGGTCAGTCATTCAACTAGAACGCATCGAGCAAGCAGTTGCAGACCTGCTGGAGGCCATCGGCGAAGACCCGTCGCGGGACGGTTTGCAGAAAACGCCCCAACGGGTTGCCCGCATGTATCGGGACCTTTTTTCGGGAGTGGGGAGCGACCCCCAACAGGCTATAGACGCCCTCTTCGAGGCCGATGCCGACGACCCGGTCGTATTGGGCAACGTTCCTTTCTACTCAATTTGCGAGCACCATCTGCTGCCCTTTTTCGGCCTGGCCCACCTGGCCTATATCCCTAATGGGAAGATTGCCGGGATCAGCAAACTTGTCCGCTCGCTGGAGGCTGCATCCCGGCGGCCCCAAGTGCAGGAAAGGTTGACCGCCCAAGTGGCCGACGCCGTGTTCGGCGCTCTCCATCCCGACGGAGTAGCGGTGGAAATAGAAGCGGAGCACTTGTGCATGTCCATGCGGGGGGTGCAGAAGCCGGGCAGCCGGGTGGTCACCTCAGCCGTCCGCGGCCCGTTCTCCAAGTGGCCCTCCGGCCGGGAGGGCCTCCTCGCCCTGCTGAGAAGGGAGTAGCGTAGTGAGCGTAAACCCGCTCACTGGGTTCCAGGAAATCCAACCGGAATGGGAGCGTCTCCTATCCGTTTCTCCCACGAACAGCATTTTTCTCACCCCGCAATGGCAGGAAGTGTGGTGGGAGACCTTCGGCGACGGCGCTGACTTGGCCGGGTTTTACCTGCGCGACGACGACGGCGTGACCGCCGTCGCCTCTCTCCGCCGTTCCGGCGACACGCTTTCCTTCGTTGGCAGCGAGGACACATTCGACTACAACGATTTCATGGTCAGCCCCGGCTGCGAGCCAGTCTTCTTCGATACCCTCCTCCAGTGCTTGGAGGATCAGCGCTGCAGCGTACTGCACCTCGCATCTTTACTGGAGAACTCCCCCACCCTGGAGATTCTGCCCGACATCGCTCGACAACGGGGATACCAGGTCGAGGTTGAGATAGAGGACGTTACCTCCGGCATCGAGCTTCCCCAGACCTGGGAACAGTACTTGGCGGCCCTATCCAAGAAGGACCGCCACGAATTGCGCCGCAAGTTTCGCCGTTTGGACACCTCGCTGAATTGGAGTTGGCGCGCTTTCACGTCCCAGGAAGACATAGCTGATAACCTGTCAGAATTCATTTCGCTTATGCGCCTGAGCAGGGCGGAGAAAGACCAATTCCTGACGCCTCAGCGTCTGGACTTCTTCCGGCGCATTAGTCAACGAATGTCCCAGGTGGGAGCCGTCAAGCTGTTCTTCATGGACGTCGATGGGCAGCGGGTAGCCGCTGGCCTGTGCTTTGACTATGCGCAGTCCCGCTTGTTGTACAATAGCGGACACGACCCCGAGTTTGCCTATTACAGCGTGGGGCTTCTACTGAACGCCTTATGCTTGAAGCAAGCCATAGAGGAGGGGCTGGGGTACTTTGATTTCCTGAGGGGTCGCGAGCCCTACAAGCTCCGGCTCGGCGGTCGCCGTAAAAACCTCTATCGGATGGTGGTGAAGCGGATTTGACCCGGCAGCGAGTCGCCTTCATCGCATATCACGCCTGCCCCCTGGCTGCCCCCGGACAGGCCAAATCCGGAGGCATGAACGTCTATGTCCGCGAACTGGCCCGCGCCTTGGGAGAGCGGGGCTGGCCCGTCGACGTCTTCACTCGAACCCACGCCGGGACCGAAAACACCACGGAGCAAGTTACTCCCATGGTCCGTGTAATCCATCTTCCGGGCGGACCAGTGGACGCTCCAATGGAGTCCCTGTCCCGCCACCTCCCCGAGTTTCAGACAGCGTTGGCCGCCTTCCATCGCGAACATGGCATAGACTATGGCTTGGTCCACTCCCATTACTGGCTCTCGGGCTGCGCGGGCCAGGTATTTGCCGATGGGCAAAACATCCCCCACATGGTCACTTTTCATACCTTGGGGCTCATCAAGATGCAGTCCAGGGCCGGCGAGGTGGAACCTGAAGAACGGCAACTGGCGGAGCGGTCCCTGATGTCCTCAGCCCAACGCATCATCGCCTTCAGTTCTCACGAGCGCGACGCCATGGTGAGCCTCTACGGAGCAGATCCCCGACGGATAACCCTTGCTCCCTGCGGAGTCGATCTGTCCCTCTTTCGCCCGTTGGAACAGGAGAGGGCAAGAGGTATTCTTGGTCTCAATGGGGAGAAAGTGTTTCTTTACGTTGGCCGCTTGGAGGCGCTGAAGGGCGTGGAACTCCTGTTACGGCTTCCTGCGCACATGGATAACGGCGAGAAGATACGGATGTTGGTGGTGGGCGGCGGTCTCGGAGAGCAGGAAGAGGTTGACCGTCTTCGTTCCCTGGCTAAGGCCCTGAACGTTGATGAAGTATTCGACTTTGTCGGCATGGTCGATCAGGGCGATCTGCCCGTCTACTATAACGCCGCCGATGTCTGCGTAGTCCCGTCCTACTACGAAAGTTTTGGGCTTACCGCCCTGGAGTCAATGGCCTGCGGCACGCCTGTGGTTGCGTCCAGGGTGGGAGGCCTCCCTAACGTCATCCAACACGGGCGCACCGGCTACCTCCAGTCCCGGCGGTGTCCCGAGACCTTTGCCAACTCGCTGGAAATGATCATCTCCAGCCCGAGCCTACGGCAGAGGATGGGCCAGGCCGCCCGCCGCAGGGCCGAGGGCATGGGCTGGGAGCAAGTAGCCGACAAGATTTCCCGGGTTTACGATAAGTTGCTCCTGAAAAGGTCCAAATCAAGATGAAGACGCATAGACTCAACCGACGCCTCTTAGGGCGCTCCCGACCACAACTGCCGCCACCGTAGTCCCGGCCGGGTCATGTAGCCGGCGCCTGGCCATAGAATCAACCTGCACACCCGGTTAGGAGAAATAGTTGAACCCCCAAGACCAGACTCCGCAACAACGCCCACGCCGCGGCCGCTTCTTTCCGCTAGGCGCCATCTTGGTGCACTTCGAGCGCACCCTGGGCGCCGGCATTCTGGTGATGCTGCCCATAGCCATAACCGCCTTGGTCTTGAAATTCTTCTTCGACCTGCTCGACCCCATCCTCCAAGGCCCCATAGACCTACTCTGGGATAGAGACATTCCCGGCCTGGGGCTGGTCGCCCTAATCATCCTCATTTACCTGGCCGGGCTAATCGCCGCGTTCGTGCTGGGCCGCAAGGTGATTGACCTAGCTCACCGCGTCATGGAAGTCATCCCGGTAGTCAAGGGCATATACAGCACCACCAGGGCCGCGGTGGGAATGTTCTCCAACACCGACAACCAGCGCTACAGTGGCGTGGTCTTGATAGACTTCCCTCGTCCAGGTATAAAATCAATCGGGCTTATCACCGCCCGCATGACCGATGTCGAAGGCGCGGAGATGCTGGCGATATACGTCCCAACCACGCCGATTCCCTCCTCCGGCTTTCTGGTCATAGCCCCGGTCGCCGAGGTGACGCTCGCCGACATCAGTGTCGATGAAGCGATGCGGATCGTTATCTCGGGCGGCGTCCTCTCAACCCCCCTGCTAACCCGCATGGGAGTGACGGCTCAAGACAAGTCCAACTCGAACCAGTGAAGCTCACTGGCCTTCTCGAACCCAGCCCAAGTGTATAGCCGGACCGCCGGAGTGTTGTTTTCGTCCACTTCCAAACGGATGTCCGCCGCGCCCAGGGACTGCAGGTATTTCATGCCTGCCATGAGAATGACGCCGGCGATTCCCTGCCTCCGGTAATGAGGCGATAGCCCTATCATCCCGATGACCCCCCGGATGTCGCCGTCAACCGGGGTTATATTCGTCCAGCAATACCCGGCTGTCTTATCCCCGTGCTCCAGTAGCAAAATGCCCGCGGGTGACGTATCCGCCATGCCGGTACGGTACCTGATTTGCTCCAGTGTGTTGGGGCTGAACCCCCAACTGCCTTCGAATGCGGCGTTTTGGATCTCAGTCAAGGCTGCCGCGTCGCCGCGCTGAAACTGCCGTACCGAGAAGCCTTCCGGCATCACCGTTTCAGGTAAGTCCTTCCGCCGGCACACCATGGTCCAATACCGGCGCACCAAGGTGAACCCTTCACTTGTCAGGGTCTCCGCCTTGGGCGAGCCTTCGGGCAGGCACAGGTGCGCCACTTCTGCCCCCAGCGCCTTGGCTCTACGGACTCCCCACCGGACTAGCTCCAACTCGCCGGGCTGGCCCACCGACTCCAACTCCAAGACCGCTCGGCCTATGGGCGGCTCCGGAAAGACCAGCACGTATCCCTGGATTTTCCCGCTTTCCTCCAGCAGCAGGCAATTCTCCTGGGGCGACAGCCCCGGTTGCCCAAGTTTCTCCTGGAAGATGCGGCGCCCCAGTTCCCGGTGTTGGTCTCCCCAATGGCTGGAGGTCTCAACAAAGTCCAGGAGAGCCGGCAGCCAGTCGGCTGTATAGTTGCGGAACGGCAATGTGAATCCTCGAGGAGCACGGATACCGGGACAGCCTGGCTGGGAGACGTTGGTCCTTCGGTGGCTGGCCCGAGCAGATCCGGCAATACTCGCGATGCTTGGTGGTAGGACCAAGTCGGCGATACTGCCGCCCGATTGTAGCAGAGGGCCATACCAGCAACAAGGACGGCGTTGGCATCCGGATCCGCCGGTGGGCGGGCCCAAGTTGACTCCGCTAATGGCTGCCTGTACTATATGCCCCGGCCTGCGGCCCGGCAGGTTTGGCGCTGCCGTGGCCGGCTGCCGCTGCTCGTGGGTGGAGGTAACTGGGTGCCGGTGCTGTTGGAGAGCCTAGGAGCGCAAGGTCTGAGCGAGCCAGGATCGGCCGCTAACCCGCAGGATCAGGGGAGGTAGTCAAGGAATGGAAGAAACCCCAGAGCGGGTGCTGGCAGTCGTTCCCCATCCGGGGAACGCGGATTTCTGGTGCGGCGGCACGGTGGCCCGGTGGATAAAGCTTGGCGCATCGGTCCATTTTCTGCTCTGTTCAAGCGGCGGTAGGGGAAGCCATGGGCCCGACGGACGGGACCTGGCCCAAATACGCGAAGCGGAGCAGGACAGCGCAGCCGCAATTCTCGGCGTCACTGGCTTGGTGATGCTTCACCGTCCCGACGGGGAGTTGGAGGATACCCACGATTTCCGTAAAGAGATAGTCAGGCAGATTCGGCGAGTACGGCCTCAGGTGGTAATTTGCCCAGAACCCTACCGCAAGAACCTGGCCTGGCATCGCGATTACCGCATTACGGGGCAGGTTACCATGGACGCCGTGTTCCCCTACGCGCGCGATCACCTGCACTTCCAGGACCTTTGGGAGCAGGAAGGCTTGGAGCCCCACAAGACAGGCACCGTTCTGCTATGGGGCGCCGAACTTGCCGATACCTACGTCGACATCGGCGACGCCATGGACCTTAAGCTTAAGGCCCTTCTGGAACATCGGAGCCGGTTCGCTGCCGGCTCAAGCTCAGAGGTTGAAAAACTTGTCAAGCAATTGGCCCGGGCCGCCGCCGTGGACCAAGCCTTCGAGTATGCCGAGGCCTTTCGCAAAGCGACCTTCCGCACCTAGCAAAGGGTCTCAGCGCCTACGATTTCCTAAAGGGCTGTTTACGCCGCTAAGCTACTGTTTCGCTTATCTGTATCGTCGGCTTGATGTCGGTGTAGTTGCCCAAGTCCCCCAGTATTGGCCTGCCTGCCGCCTTGAATGCCTCGTGGACTTCGTCAACAGTCCCGAACGTCATGTGCACTACCGCCTCGAAGGGCGGATTTGAGCTTGGATCGGTGCCCGAGATACCTTTGTCCGCCTCTACATTGGTCAGTCCGAGCGGGTCAAGATGTTCGTGGACCAATGGCAGGTGCTTGCCGGAAAAATAGTCCCAATCGAACTTCTTTCCTTCTTCGTGGGGGTACGCAAAGGTCACTCGGATCATTCTGTTTCCTCTCCAGTTATCAGATTCAAGCCAACTTCGGTCAATTGTACACCAGGGCCCCGGCTAAGGCCACGCCGCCGTCGCTACACCGCCCCTCTCCAGCCTGCTGACGCTTGCTCCTTGTGGTTGAAGACCTGACGGCGATGTCGCTAGCTGGAGACATTGTACGTGCCCAGACTTAAGCAAGGGCTTGACCGAAGTTGCATCTGCTACAATTGAATGGCGCACAGCCGAAATCCACTTGTCCCGGTGCAAGATGCTGTCCAACCGGCCTACGAAGTTCCTGAAACTAAGCCTGCCCTTGGCGTTTCTGTCCGCGGTGCTGATGTTCGCCTGCGGAACTCAAGAACACTCCACGGAAGCCACATCAACCGAGGATACCGCCGCTCTGGTGTGGGAGGTCTGGGAGAAAATCGACCAGTTCTATGCCGCTGGCGATGGTTTAGACACTGACGCCTTGGTAAACGGGTCCATTCGTCGCATGCTTGACCTGACCCAATCCCCGCCATACCCTTTCCTCACTGAGTTAGGTCGGCTGCGGGGCCAGGTGCAGCCCGGCGTTCCCGATGAGATGGCCGACATTTGGCGGGCCATGCTCCTGCACCAACAGCGTTGGCCCGATGTTGATTCTTCTGACTTGGCCGCAGCCGCCGTGGACGGCCTTATCGACGGCCTGAACGACCCGGATGCCGCCTTCCTTGACGTCGATAGATATCCCATCGCCCGAGAGGCAATCAGCGAAAGCCTTGAGGGCACTTATCTGGGCATCGGCGCTAGGGTCATCACCCAGGACGACCAGATACTTCTCTTCCCCTTTGAGGACAGCCCCGCCGAAAGCGCCGGTATCGAGCCGGGCGACGCCCTGCTGGAGGTGCAGGGTGTCTCCACCGACGGCAGGAGCATGGAAGAAGTGCTGGGGGACGTGACCGGTCCCGAGGGCACCAAGGTGGAACTTCTCCTAGAGCGTACAGGCGAACCTGAACCACTGGAAGTCCAGGTGTTCCGGGACAATGTTATCCTGCAGTCCGTAGGCCGCCAGTTGACGCCGGGAGGAATCGGGTACGTGTATGTCTCTCGTTTCCGGGACAACACTGGTGACCAACTCTACGAAGCGATAGAAGACCTGCGGCGAGTCGATATGCTGGCCTTGATTCTCGACCTGCGCTCCAATCCTGGGGGATCCGAGGAGGCCGCCGGCGACGTGGCTGGACAGTTCTTGTCGCCGGGAGACGTGTTCATATACCAGGAGGACCGTAACGGAGACCGGCGGGAGCAGGTTATAAGAAGTGACTTGGATCGGTTTGACTTGGGCGACATGCCCATGGTTGTGCTGGTGAACCAAGATACCAGAGCAGAGGCAGAGGCGGTCGCTGCCGTGTTGCAAGAGGCCGATCGCGCCGTGGTGATGGGCGTCCAAACGTTCGGGGTGGGTTCAACTTATGACTTCGTTGAACTGAACGACGGTTCGGCGATCTACATGCCTGTACTACGATGGTTTACTCCATTAGGCAGGCCGATGGGAGGCGGGGTACAACCCGATGTCCTGGTTACCTTCCAAAGTGAACCCGACGGTTTCGGGCGTGAGAGCCAGTTCAACCGGGCCTACGAATACCTGGACGGTCTACTGCCCCCATTCCGCTAGGCTGCTTCCCGGCAGGTTAGGCACACAAAGCTCGAAGGGTCCTCTGGAAGAGCGTCGCCAGCCACGTTCCTCTTTCGCCCGCACACCGAACACACCACACTCGTCAGGGCTGGCGGCGTCGGCTCGGTCACTGTCTGACCGCCCCTGAATCCCTGATAGCCTGGATTGGCTTGCTTGCGTCGGAGGAATCGTTCCAGGTCCTTGCGGCGGCTCAATAGTCTCTCCTGCTTTTCCCGCTGTGATAGGAAACCAGGCTCTACGCTACTAGAGCCAACTCAAGAGGCCCCGGCTTGGGAGGGCTAGCTGACCTGGACGACGGCCCCGGCCTCTTCCAGCTTGGACTTGGTCTCGTCGGCCTCTTCCTTGGCAACACCCTCTTTCACCTTCGCCGGCGCAGATTCCACCAGTTCTTTGGCTTCCCGCAGGCCCAGCGAGGTGACTTCCCGGACCGCCTTGATCACGTTGATCTTGTTGGGCCCAACTTCCTGGATGGTCACCTCGAACTCGCTCTGTTCTTCCGTTGCCCCGGCGCCGTCTGCCTGCGCCGCAGGGGCTACAGCAGCCCCAGGAGCCGCCACGGCTACGGGCGCAGCCGCGGTGATGCCGAACTCTTCCTCCAACGCCTTAACCAGGTCCGACAACTCCAGCACGTTCATTCCCTTGATTGCTTCCAGAAACTCGTCCTTTGTCATTGCCATGGGTCCTCCATATTCCTGCTAAGTTATTTCCCGATTAACCGCCGGACTCGGCGGCTTCCAATTGCCGGATTCTCGCTTGAAGCAACGAATCCAGGCTCTGCAACGGTCCGTTAAGGACGTTGACCAGCCTCTGCACTGGCGCTTGTAGCTGTCCCATCAGGCTGGCCACAAGTTGCTCCTTGCTGGGCAGCGTGGCCAACCGGTTCACCTGGTCAGGCGGTAGCACCATGCCGTCCTGCAGCGCTGCGCCCTGAACGGCCAGCGTCGACCGGGTAGCCCGGCTGTATTCCGACACGGCCTTTGCTACCTCGGCCGGGTCGCCGTAGCCAAAAGCAACCACCGTAGGTCCTTGTACTATGTCTTTCACTTGTGGCCGTTGAGCCGCGTCTGCCGCCAGGTACATCAGCGTATTCTTGACCACGGTAAACTCTACGCCCGCGGCCCGCATTCGGCGTCGCAAGTCCACCATCTCGTTGACCCCAATGCCGGTGTAATTGGCTGTCAAAGCAATGGTGCACTGCTCCAGCTTTTCCTTCAGGGCGTTAACTCTGTCTATCTTTTCCTGTGTTGGCATGCATCCGTCCTGCTAACAAAAAATCCCTGCGCCAAGACCAATGCGCAGGGACGACAAGATTCCTTTTTGGAATCGCTGCGCCTGCGCTGGCGGCTTGTTCGCCCTTAACCCTGCATCCTTACAGGGGCCTGCGGTCTTTGGCGTGAACTTATGCTCTTTTGCGTCCGACTTTGTTTTCTAAGGGGCCTCCAATGCCTGAAGCATGGCCAGGTCTAATGGAACGCCCGGCCCCATAGACGAAGTCAAATAGGCTGATCTCAAGAACGATCCCTTCACCGCCGCCGGCTTGTCCCGTACTATGGCGTGGGTCAGGGTAGCCAGGTTGTCGGTCAGTTGCTCGACAGTAAAGCTCACCTTGCCCACCCGGCTGTGGATAATGGCGGTGCGGTCGGTGCGGTATTCCACCCGCCCCGCTTTCGCTTCCTGTATCGCCCTGGGCAGATCTTGGGGTTGGACCATGGTGCCTGACCTGGGATTGGGCATCAGCCCGCTGCGGCCCAGCATCCTTCCCAGCCGGCCGATTTTAGGCATCACCTGGGGAACCGCCAGTCCGACCTCGAATTCCATCCAGCCGCCTTCTATCTGCTCAATCAGGTCGTCTTCCCCGACGTAGTCCGCTCCGGCCTGCCGGGCAATGTCGGCGGCGTCGGCCCCGGCGAACACCAATACCCGTATCTGCTTGCCCAATCCGTGGGGCAGCACCGTCACTCCGCGGACCATCTGATCGGCATGGCGCGGGTCGGCGTTGGTGCCTATGTGGACCTCAACCGTCTCATCAAAGTTGGCGTTGGCCAATTCCTTTACCAGTTCCAACGCCTCTTGAGGCGGGTAGAGCCGGTCTTCCTCTACTCGTTCCGCTATCGCGCTGAATCTGCGGCTGTGCTTTACCATATCCTATGCTCTGTTATCCCGGTCCCGGATACGGCCCGGAATTCTATTCCTCTGCTACATTGATGCCCATGCTGCGGGCCGTGCCCTCTATGATGGCCATTGCCCCTTCCACCGAAGCGGCGTTCAAGTCGGCCAGCTTGGTCTCGGCTATTTCTTTCAACGCTCCCCGGCTGATGGTCCCCACGTGACCTTGCCGATGGTCAGAGGCGCCCTTTTCTATGTCCAGCGCCTTCCTCAACAGTTCCGACGCCGGCGGGGTCCGGGTGACGAAGGTGAACGACCGGTCTTCGTAGACCGTCAAATGCACCGGCACTATCGTCCCGCTCTGGTTAGCGGTCCGGGAATTGTACTCCTTCACGAAGCCCATGATGTTGACCCCGTGTTGCCCCAAAGCGGGACCGACCGGCGGCGCGGGAGTCGCCTTCCCGGCTTCCAATTGCAACTTGATGATTGCCCGTACCTTCTTGGCCAAGTCCGGCTCCTAGATCCGCTCCACCTGCAGGAAGTCCAACTCCACAGGTGTCTCTCTGCCGAAGAAGGACACCAGCACCCGAACCTTGCCCTTGCTCTCATCAATGTCGCCGACGCCCCCGATGAAGTCCACGAAAGGCCCCTCGGTGATTCTCACCGTCTCTCCGCGTTCCAGCCCAATCTTCACCCGGGTCGCGCCCGATTCCATCTGCTTGAGAATATCCTCAATCTGCTTTTCTTCCAACGGCACCGGCTTGGGCCGTTTGTCCGACTCGTCTTCGCTGGAAACGAACCCAGTCACTCCGGGGGTGTTCCGCACCGCGTACCAGCTTTCGTCGTCCATGGACATCTGCACTAAGATATACCCCGGAAACAGCTTCCGCCGCTCCGACTTGCGCTGGCCTTCCTTGAACACCACCTCTTCTTCCGTGGGCACCAACACTTGTAGTATCCGGTCCTGCATGTCCAAGCTCTGGATGCGCAAGTTCAGATTCTTCTCGACCACGTCCTCCTGGCCGGAGTAGGTGTGCACTATGTACCAGCGCGGTCCTTGGGGGTCTTGTATTTCTTGTCCGTTGATTGTCGTCATGGCGTATCTTGCCCTCAAGGGCGCCTTGTCAAGCCGCGGAGGATTCTCCAACTTGCCAAGGCGAGCGTGTCTACAACACGTACTTGGTGAAGGTCTCTCCGAATATCCGGTCCAGGCCTCCAAGAAAGAAACCCGCGGCCAACGCCAGAGCAATAACTATGGCCGTCAGCCGGGACGTCTCCTCCCTGCTGGGCCACACGGACTTCCTGAGTTCCGAAACCGTTTCCTGCAGGAACTGGATGGGCCGCGCTCTGCCTCCGGTTCCGGGGGAGATCATCCGGGCTGCTCTTGCCGGCGCCCTAGCCATGGTGCTCTACCTCACCTCTCTGTGGGCGGTGTGACTGCGGCAACGGGAGCAGTACTTCCGCAACTCCAAGCGCTGCGGGTCGTTGCGGCGGCTCTTGGTGGACGTATAGTTTCGCTCACGGCAGCCGCCGCATTGCATGGTGATGGTCTGTCTTACGTCTCCGGACTTCTTGGCCATTTTCTAGTCCAGCAACTTGGTAATTACTCCGGCGCCCACGGTGCGGCCACCCTCTCGGATGGCGAAGCGCAGCCCTTCTTCAATGGCTACCGGCGTAATCAGCTTGATGGTCATTTGGGTGTTGTCCCCGGGCATCACCATTTCCACCCCTTCGGGCAACTGGATCTCTCCGGTGATGTCGCTGGTGCGGATGTAGAACTGGGGCTTGTATCCAGGGAAAAACGGAGTGTGGCGACCGCCCTCTTCCCGGCTCAACACGTATACTTCAGCCTCGGCGCTGGTGTAGGGCTTCATCGAGCCGGGCTTCACCAGCACCTGGCCCCGCTCCACTTCGTCCCGATCCACGCCCCGCAGCAGGACGCCCACGGCATCGCCGGCCTCGGTGGAGTCCAGCAGCTTGTGGAACATCTCCAGTCCGGTGGCTACGGTCTCGCGGACGTCGCCGAAGCGGATGATTTCTACCGGCTCTCCCTGCTTCAGTTGGCCGCGCTCCACGCGACCCGTGACCACGGTGCCCCGGCCCTTGATGCCGAACACGTCTTCGATGGGCATCAGGAAGGGCCTGTCCACCACGCGGGTCGGCACCGGGATGTAATCGTCCATGGCCTCGACCAGCTTGGCGATGCCGGCTTCCGCTTCGGGGTCGCCCTCCAGCGCCTTCAGGCCGCTGACGCGGATTATGGGAGTGTCGTCCCCGGGGAACTCATAACGGTTGAGTAGCTCCCTGACTTCCAACTCCACTAACTCCAGCAACTCCTCGTCGTCCATCATGTCCACTTTGTTCAGGGCCACGAGGATTCGCGGTACCTCAACCTGCCGGGCCAGAAGGATGTGCTCCCTGGTCTGGGGCATCGGGCCGTCGGGTGCGCTTACCACCAGGACGGCGCCGTCCATTTGGGCCGCGCCGGTAATCATGTTCTTGATGTAGTCGGCGTGTCCCGGGCAGTCTACGTGGGCGTAGTGACGGTTTTCAGTCTCGTACTCCACGTGGGCAATGGCGATAGTAACGCCGCGGGCCTTTTCCTCGGGGGCGTTGTCAATGCTGTCCATGTCACGGTAATTGGCCATGCCCTTCTCAGCCATTACTTTGGTGATGGCTGCGGTGAGGGTGGTCTTGCCGTGGTCCACGTGACCGATGGTTCCCACGTTGACATGGGGTTTTGACCTGTCGAATCGCTGTTTGGCCATTTAGGTGTCGCTCCTTTGATTTTGTTGCCGAGATTCTAAGTTCGAGATTTTGAATGGAGCCCAGAGGCGGGATTGAACCGCCGACCCCGTTCTTACCAAGAACGTGCTCTACCGCTGAGCTATCTGGGCTGGCTGCCAGGGCCCCTTAGTCGGAGTTAATCCCATTCCATCTATTGATCTGATTAAACTATTATACATGGTGGAGGGGGTAGGATTCGAACCTACGAAGCCCTTCCGGACGCCAGATTTACAGTCTGGTGGCTTTAACCGCTCACCCACCCCTCCGTGTCTTGTCGTGTTCCTCCGCTTTCCGCAGGCCTGGCCTTGCAGCTTGCCTGCTGTCTCTTGACCTCTAGTGGAGCCCCAGAGGGGATTCGAACCCCTAACCTGTCGATTACAAGTCGACTGCGCTTCCATTGCGCCACAGGGGCATTGACCAGGCGTGGAGGCGCGCGCACTAAAAATAGCCCCTGATGCTGGGGCCATTTCAGCCGGGACAGTTAAAACGCGGCTAATTATATGCAAGCCCAGGGTAAAAGTCAATCGGCCTCGGCCCTTCTCGACCCCTCCTTGACGCTGCTGACCCCATATTCTAAACTCCTCTCGGCGCGGCGAGCGTACCCGACCCTGACCCTTGCCTTGGCTCTGTAATGCCGCATTTGTGGATTACGACCGTATGGATCTCAAGCCTTACATCCGAGCAGTTCCAGACTTCCCTGAGCCTGGCATCCTCTTTCGCGACATTACCCCCCTGCTCCAGGATGTGGATGCCTTCAGGCACGTCATCAGCTTGTTCGTCGACCGGTACCGGAACAGCCGAATAGACGCCATCGTCGCCGTGGAGTCCCGCGGCTTTATATTCGGCGCTCCCCTGGCCTACGAAATGGGAGTTTCGATAGTCCCCGCACGCAAGGAGGGTAAGCTTCCCGCGGCTACTCACCGGGCCGAATACACTTTGGAATACGGCAAGGCCGCCATGGAGATTCACGTCGACGCCGTTGCTCCGGGCCAGAGGGTCCTTTTGCTGGACGACCTGCTGGCCACCGGCGGGACTCTGGAGGCCTCCGCCAAACTGGTGGAGATGGGCGGAGGGGTGGTTGAGGACATCGGGGTGGTCATCGAACTGCTCGACCTCAATGGCCGCCGACGCTTGGAAAACTACGAAGTCTTCTCTCTGCTCCAGTACTAGGGGCCCCATCGCACAGCGTTAACACCCTGGCGGGCAAACTAGGAGGCGGCATGGCTAACCGGCTGACCGTGGGCAACGCTGAGGTCATCGCGGTGCTGGACATGGTGCCGCCCCCCAGGGACCCCAAACGGATGTTCCCCGATGTCACTCTCGACGACTGGGCGCCCCACCAGGACGCCTTGGAAGACGGCCAGCTTCAACTTTACTATGGCGCCTGGGTGGTGCGGTCCCAGGGGAGCACCATCTTGGTGGACACCGGCATTGGCCCCGGCCCCCATCCCACCCGCGGCAACCTTACTGGCAACCTCGATACTGAGCTTGGGCCCGTCCTGCTCCCCGCCGGCCGGTCAAACGCGCATGGCTCATACCCCGCTGACGAAGTCGACGTCGTCGTCCACACCCACCTTCATTTCGATCACGTCGGCTGGAATGTGGACTACTCCGGCGGCGGTGCTGTTCCCACCTTTCCCAACGCCCGGTACCTCGCGCCCAGGCTCGATTGGGAGTACTTCAGCCGGCCCGAGGTGCTGGCCGACAGCCCGTATATTGAGGACCAGGTCAAGCCCCTGTTCGACCTTGGAAAGATAGAACTCATAGACGGGGAGCACCGCATTACCGACGAGGTCGTCACCCTGCACACTCCCGGCCACACGCCGGGACACCAAGTCGTCCTCATCAGTTCCCAGGGCCAAAAGGCCATGGTCGTCGGCGACGTGCTTCACAGCAAAGTGCAAGTCGCCGAGCCCGGTTGGACCGCCGGCGTGGACGTCGACAAGAAAGCCAGCCGCAAGAGCCGCGCTGTCCTGCTGGACCGCGCCGAGAACGAAGGTTACGCGGTGGCCGCCGGACACTTCCACCCCATGGAAAACATCGGCAAAGTAGTCCGGCTGGAAGGCAGGCGTTACTGGCAGGGCTTGTGATCCCTGCCCGTCAACTTCCGTAGTTGGCCGGTCAAAAAGGAGGTCCAGCCATGGTCGTGGAACCCCAACGCTCCCCGTCCGCGGAAGCCAGCGACACCATAGAGGCTATTGAGGAGTGCTACCGCATGGGCTGGACCGACGGCCTGCCCGTGGTCCCGCCCGCCGACTACAAAGTGCGCGAGATGTTGGATCATGTCGGCATGACCGGCGAGGAAGACCTTCTGTCCTTTGAAATGCGCCGCAGGGTCGTCACATCCGAGAGCGCCGCTGCCAACGCCGTCATGGCCGGATGCCTGCCCGAATACTTCCCCGTCCTGGTCACCGCCCTCAGGACCCTGGAGGAAGAAAAGAACTTTGTGAACATGGCGGCGTCCTCCACCAGTTCCCCATCGATCTTGATGATTCTCAACGGCCCCATACGCCACCAGATAGGCGCCAATTTCAAAGACGGCGTATTCGGCCCCGGCAACCGCGCCAACGCCAGCCTGGGCCGGGCCTTTCGGCTATGCCTCATGAACGGCTTCGACGCCCGCCCCGGCATCCTGGACCGTGGGACCCTGGGCAACCCCGGAAAATTCGCCCTCTGCATCGCCGAGAACGAGGAGGACTCCCCGTGGGAGCCGCTGCACGTGAGCCGCGGCTTTCAACCCGGCGACAACTGCGTGACCGTCGCCGTAGCCTACAACCCGGTCACCGTCCAAAGTTCTTTCGGACAGACGGGTGAGAGCATCCTGGCCGCGCTGGCCGACACCCTCAAGTCGGCCTGCATGGTCTACCGCTTTCCCGCCCAATGGGTCATCGTAATAGGCCCGGAGCATGCCCTGACCCTTCAACGGGACAATTGGAGCCGCCGGGACATCCAGGAATACCTCATGGCCCACGCAACTCGCTCCTTGAGCGAGTTGGTCCGCCTGGGTGTGGCCAAAGGTCCCATCGGCCCCGGTGAGCAACAGGCAATCCGTCGTTGCGCCGATGACCCCAACGACATCCTCGTGCTCATGGCCGGCGGCACCGGAGGCCGGTACAGCGCAATCATCGACACCGTCCACTACAGGGTACGCACCCGCAAGGTGGAATTTTCGGGGCTGTGAAGGCCGCCTGACGGCGCAATTTGTCCGCCCTTTTATAGCTTGCAAAACTGTTGCCGCCGTGTATCATAGAAGCAACAGCCTAGACCATTGAAAACTGTGCGCGGGAGGGCCGATATGGCGGAGACTGTAGCGGTGCGAAACATGCGGCTGGTCAATCCCCAGGGCGCTAAGCTGGAACCCGGCCCCTTTCGCCTCTCCCCCCGCCCGGAGAGTTTGGCCGGAAAGACCCTCGGACTCATGGAAAACCGCAAGGCCAACTCCGACAAGGTGCTCCACGAGCTTGGGTCTCTGCTCAAAGAGAAGCACAACCTGCGAGACGTGGTCTATCTCAGCAAACACCACGCCTCCCTGCCCCCCAAGCCGGAGGTAATACAGGAGGCCTTGGAGCAGGTCGACGTCTTGATTACCGGGGTGGGTGATTGAGGTTCCTGCAGTTCGTGCAGTGTGCACGACGGAATCGAAATGGAGCGCCTCGGCATCCCCACCGCGTCCATCATCACCCACGTGTTCCTCAACACCGCCAACGCCATGACCCGCATGATGGGCGTCCCCTGGTTTGACTTTGTCGTCGCACAGCATCCCTTGTCCAGCCTGACTGAGCAGGAATGCAAAGACATGGCCTCTACCATAGCCCCCAACGTCGAAAGCATCCTGCTGGGCGCCAACGGCAAAGAGGGTTAGGGGGTAAGAGGACCAAACCCGGCGTATGGATGGGCTGAAACAACGCATTTCCGAGGCCGTTAGAAGCCAGGCCCAGCCGACGCAGACTATCTTATCCTCACTCCTGGCAGTAGAGGATGAACTGGGCTACATCCCCGAAGAGGCTGTCGACGAGGTGGCCGACTTCACCGGCTCCACCGTCAACGACGTTTGGGCCGTAGCTTCTTTCTACCCCAACTTCCGCTTCGAACCGCCCTGCCTGCACCGCATGGAGGTGTGCTGGGGCGCATCCTGTCACCTGACCGGCGCCGTCGAAGTGATACAAGCAGTCTTGGACGCCGCAGGCCTCGAGGAAGAGGGAGACACCTCCGACGGCAAGGTGACCGTCAGGCTCAACACCTGCCTCGGCGCTTGCGCCCAGGCCCCGGTGATTTCAGTCGACCATCACCTCATCGGCCGCACTACACCCGCCGACGCTCGGACCCGGGTCGTGCAACTTCTGGACGAGACCCCGTCCGCTGGGGAGGACAACCCCTAGTAGAGGGGCAGTATGGACCTGAACGCCCCGCATTTGTGCTCTAATGGCCTGGTAGAAGACCCTGCTCTAAACCCCAGGGCGGTCCCCTGATGGCTACCAGTTTCCCGGAGCTCCAGCAGGAAGCGGACGCGCGCTGGCAGGCGCTTAACGCCGGAGACCGTCCCTGGGTGCGCATCGGTTCAGCCATGTGCGGCCAGGCCGCCGGCGCCGACGAGGTTTTCGAGGCCCTCACCGACGCCCTGCAGGCAAACAAGATCGACGCCAGTGCCAGCCGGGTGGGCTGCCTGGGCCTTTGCTTTGCCGAGCCCTTGGTCGACGTCCAGTTCCCCGGCGGACCTCGAATCTTCTATTCCAACGTCACCCCCGAGATCGCCCGGCAAATCGCTGCCAACCACCTCGCTGGCGGGTCTCTTGACGCGAATTTGGCATGGGGATACCTCGGCAACGGAAATGGGTCGGTTAATGGTGCCGCCTCCGCTATGCAGGACCTGGACCAACACCCCATGCGGGCCATGGAAACTCGAATCGCCCTCCGCAACGCCGGAAATATAGACCCTCTGGACATCCACCAGTACATCTCCACCGGCGGCTACCGGGCCCTAAACCAGGCCCTCACCCAGATGACCCCTGAAGAGACCCTGGCCCAAGTCGCCGACTCCGGCCTCCGCGGGCGCGGCGGCGCAGCCTTCTCCACCGGGACCAAGTGGCGGTTCCTGGCCGGCTCCAATGCCCCAGTCAAGTACATCCTGTGCAACTGCGAGGAGGGCGACCCCGGCGCCTACAACGACAAGGGCATCCTGGAGAGCGACCCCCACACCCTAATCGAAGGGATGATACTGGCCGGCTACGCCACCGGCGCCACCTACGGCTATGTCTTTATACGCCACGGCCACGACGGGCCCATAGACAAGACCCGAGCCGCCGTGAGTCAGGCGCAGGAGATGGGACTTCTCGGCCGCGACATACTGGGTTCCGGCTTTGACTTTGACATTGAGGTTGCCCTTACAGGCGATTCCTACGTGGCCGGCGAGGAAAGCGGCCTGATGGAATCCATAGAAGGCCATCGGGCCATGCCAAGGTATCGGCCTCCCTTCCCGGCGCAGGTCGGCCTGTTCGGTAAGCCATCTAATATCAACAATGTCAAGACCCTGGCCTACGTGCCCGAGATAGTCGCCAACGGCGCAGAGTGGTTCTCCGGCATTGGCCACGAACAGAGCAAGGGGACCGCTATCCTGTGTCTCTCCGGCGCTCTCAAATACACCGGCATGATTGAGGTACCCTTGGGTGTCAACTTGAAAGACGTGCTTTATCAGGCTGCCGGGGGAGTGCCCGGCGGCAAGGCACTGAAGCTGGTGCAGACCGGCGGCCCCCTGGGCGGCGTTCTCCACGCCGACAGTGTTGACATAATCCTGGACTTTGAAGTCTTACGGGACGCGGGGGCCATTTTGGGCTCCGGCGGCATCATCGCCGCCGACGAGGACACCTGCGTGGTAGACTTGACCCGGGCTCTGATCGCTTTCTGCCAGTACGAGTCCTGCGGCAAGTGTTTCCCCTGCCGCATGGGCATGAGCCATTTGCTGGAAGTCCTAGAGCGAATCTGCCGCATGCAGGGAGTCCCCCAGGACCTGGACCTGATGCGCCGCGTCGGCCAGGATATGCAGTCCGGTTCCCTCTGCGGGCACGGCCAGCTTGGATTCAACCCGGTTGCCTCAGCCCTGCGACACTTTGGCGACGAGTTCCGGGCCCACATCATAGACCGGACGTGTCCCACGGGCCGTTGCCTGGAGCCTCGTTATTCTCCCCGGCAGACCCGGAGGTAGCTGTATAACATGACCGATGAAATCAGCATCAGCTTCGATGGCGTAGAAGTAAAAACAACCCCCGGCAAGATGGTGCTGGAGGCTGCCATCGACGCCGGCGTCTACATCCCTTATCTCTGTTACCACCCAGGAATGAAGCCCTTTGCCGCCTGCCGCATGTGCGTCGTGGGCGTGGAGGGCGGCCGCGGCTATCCGGCGGCCTGCGCCTTGCCGGTGCAGGACGGCATGAAAATCCGCAACGACGTTGGCGACGTGCAAGAACTGCGCCGCTCCGTCATGGACATGCTGGTCGCCGAACATCCCAACGGCTGCCTTACCTGCCACCGCATAGACATCTGCGGCCCCACCAACGTCTGCCTCCGCCACGTCTCCGTCAACGACCGCTGCGTCACCTGCCCCAAGAACGAGCGTTGCGAACTAAAGGACACCGTCCGCTACCTGGGCGTCGATTTAGAATCGCCCTTGGAATACAAGTACCGCAACATCCCCCTGGAGTTGGGTGACCCCTTCTACGACCGGGACTACAACCTCTGCATCGTCTGCGGCCGCTGCGTCCGGGCCTGCGAGGAACTGCGCGGCGATGACGCCATAGGCTTTACCCAGCGCAGCGGCATTGCCCTGGTGGGCACGTCGTTCGGCACCTCCCTCTTGGAGTCCGGATGCGAGTTCTGCGGGGCCTGCATCGACGTTTGCCCAGTCGGCGCTCTGGTGGAAAGTGACCACAAGTGGGAGAAAGCCGCCAGTTCCCAGCGCACCATCTGCCCTCACTGTCCCGTGGGCTGCCAGTTAAACCTGGAGCTCAACGCAGCCGGTCAGTTCATCAGGGCTATCCCGGAACTCAACTCCCCCGCCAACCGCGGCCAGGCCTGCTACAAGGGCAAGTTCGGCTTGGAATTCGTCAACAGCCCCAGCCGTCTCACTGGTCCGTTGGTCCGGCGCGACGGCCAACTTTGCGAGGCGACCTGGGACGAGGCCTTGGAACTGGTTGCCACCCGGCTCGAGGAATACAAGGGAGACACCTTTGCCCTGCTCACCTCCCCCAACGGGACCAATGAAGACCACTACCTGGCCCAGAAATTCGCCCGGATGGTCATGCAGTCCAACAATATAGACCAGACTTCCAACACTCAACCCGAGTTGGTCTTGGCCTTGGAACGGTCGCTGGGTTACCCAGCCGCCACCAACTCGATATGGGACTTGGAACAGTCCGGCTGCATCCTGGTGTTCAACAGCAATGTTACCGAAGAGCAGAACGTGGTAGGGGTTCCCATCAAGAAAGCCTCACGCAAGGACACAGACCTGGTGGTCATCGACCCCCGGGAAGTCGAATTGACCCGCTACGCCCGCCTCTGGCTGCGCCCCGTCCCGGGAACTGAGTTGATGCTGCTGGGCGGTATCCTGCGGTGCCTGCTAGACCAGGACTTGGAGCAGTCCGAGTGGATGGACGAGAACTGCGAGAGTCCGGCCACCCTGCACTACGTCCTACACGGCTTGGATCTGGACGAAGTGTCCCGCGTCACCGGCGTTTCCTTGGAGGACATGACGGAGGCCGCCAGCCTCTACGGCACGGCCGCCTCTTCCGCCATAGTCTACGCCCTGGACAATATCCCGGCGGAACTTCAGTCGGACTGCGTACGCGGCCTGGTCGATCTGGCGCTGCTCACCGGCAACGTCGGCAAGCCCGGCGCTGGGCTGTACCCCATGCGCCGGGGTGCCAACGAGCAAGGCGCCTGGGACATGGGCTGCCTGCCCGACCGCCTGCCCGGCTACGCCCTGGTCAGCGATGACGATGCCCGCAGCCGCCTGGAGGCCGCCTGGGGATGTACTTTGCCGCCGACTCCCGGGTTGAATGCCGCCGCTGCCTTGGAGTCCGCCCGCAGCGGGACCGTCAAGGCGATGCTCATCGTGGGCGACACCGGCAACCTGGAGAACGGCAAGCTGGGAGACGGCCTGGCCGCATTGGATAACCTGGACTTCCTGTTGGTGCTTGATACGTTCATGAGCCCCGCCGCCCAGAGGGCCTCCGTAGTTCTCCCCAGGACGACATTCGCCGAGAAAGAAGGCACCTTCACAAGCCTGGAACGCCGCATCCAGCGGCTGCAGCGTGTGCTGCAAGTCGACGGCGGTGAACGTCAACCGGAAAGCTGGGTGTTCTGCCAGTTGGCCAGACTCATGGGCGCCGGCGGGCTGGGCTACGCCGCCCCGTCCGAGGTCATGCGCGAGATCGCCCAGACCACGCCCATCTATGCCGGCGTCTCATACCAACGGTTGGACGAACCCGGCCGCATGTTGTTCCGCACCCAGCTCGAAAGTCCCCAGCCCACCCAAGTGCTCTACTCCGGCCGAGAGCATCCGGGACTTCAGTGGCCCTGCGATGAAGAGAACCCCACGGGAACTCCTACCATGTACTTGGACCGGTTCCCCTCGGGGACGGCCGAAATTGAAACTCCGCAGTTCCGCGTCGCCCAACGCTCTCCAGACCCACAGTACCCCTACTGGTACGTCCCCGGGCGGGTGCTGTTGCAGCATGACCGCCCCATGGAAGTAGTCAAGGGGAAACGAAACAGCATCGTAAGGGAGGTCTGGTTGGAACTCAATCCTCAGGACGCCGCTGCTCAGGACATCCACGAGGGAGACGAAGTGGAACTGGAGACGGCAAGTGTGAGCTTGGCCGGCCTCGCCCGCCTGTTGGATTCGGTGCCCCCAGGTGTCATCGCCAGCACCGGGCTTTTCGGGCAATTGGCCCTGGACATGGCCGCCAGCGAGGAAATGGAGCCCGCTTCTCGCGTTCCAGGCCTCGACGTGACGCCGGCCAGAATATCCAAGTTGGCCGCCGCACGGCCTTAGTGTCGCCGTCGATGGCCTGGCATTTGCATAGACTCAACCTGGCCTGTGGGCCGGGGTTCCCGGTAAATCACCCGCGCTGTTAGCCCTACTGGAGAGTTGCATGGCGAAAGAAACATCCACTGCCAAATTGAAGACCCCCAGGCCCCAGCCCAACCCCGGTTTTCCAACCTGCAAGCTGGTGGAGCGGGCAGACGTCACCGAGGACCTGATGGTCATCAAGCTGGAACCGGAGGAGGAACTGTTCAATTTCAAGGCCGGACAATACTGCACTTTAGGCTTGGACGGCATAGAACGAGCCTATTCCATAGTGTCCGCTCCCCATGAGCCGTGCCTGGAGATTTTCGTTGAGTTGGTCCCTGAGGGAGAGTTGACCCCCGTCATGTGGCGAATGGAAGTAGGAGACGCCATGTCCCTCCGCCCGCGGGCCAAGGGCCTCTTCACCATGGACCAAAAGGTCCACCATCACTTCATGGTCAGCACCGTCACCGGCGTCGCTCCTTCCGTGAGCATGGTGCGCAGTTGCATCGAGCTTGGCGCCCCCGGCCACAAGTTCTACGTCTTGGAGGGCGCCAGCTATCACGACGAATTGGTCTATGACAACGAATTAGGCGATCTGGCCAAGACGTATCCGGACCTCTTGACCTTCGTCCCCACCGTCAGCCGCCCCAACGAAGACCGCAATTCCGGCTGGCAGGGCCCCGGCGGCAGGGTAAACGACATCTTCGAGGAATACCTGGAACGCTTAGATTTGCCCCAGGACGACACCCTTATCTACGCCTGCGGACACCCGGGCATGATCGAAGCCGTAAAAGCCAAGGTCGTCCCCCAGGGCTGGAAGTTCAAAGAGGAACGCTTCTGGAAGGAATGACTCTGGCCGCCGCGACGGCTTGAGAGCGACCCGCTGGGGCCGGGTTCTGACCTGTCCGGTTCCACTATATCGCGTTGCTTCACACTCCCCGCCTATTTGCCTGCCCATTTGATCAAAGCCGTCGTGGTGCCTACCCTGAGAAGCACGCCCCCCCTTGAGATACTGCACGGCTGATTTGCCCGTTGTCTACCCTGAGTTACTGTAATGCAATCTAAAAATAGTCTTGATTTCATTGTTGTCTCATGGAAGAGGCTACCCAAGCTATCATATATGTGGTAGTATTACCCTGCATCGGCAAGAGATGGGGGTCTACCCATGGGCATTTACAGAATGCTATTGCATTCTCGAACGGCTTGGCTGCTCGGTGCGCTGGCGACCGCCGTCTTACTCCTGGTCATTCTTTTCCCAATCCCGGTCGTCGAAGCCCAATCCGCGCCGGGCCCGGTTGCCAGCGTCAACGTAACCCGCGCCGACGGGACGCTCACCGCATCGTGGCCTGCCCCTGCGGGCGCGACCTCCTACCACGTCACCTACTCCGACAACGGCAAGCAGAGCTGGCAACTCGCCGCCCTCGACCACGCCGGGACCGACATCACCTTCAACGCCGACAACGGCAAGACCTACGTCGTCGGCGTGCGCGCCAAGAACGACGCGGGCGGCAGCAGCTGGGTCAACTCGTCCGCCGCGGCGCCGTACACCCCGAACCCGCCCCCTGACGCGGTCGCCTCGGTCAGCGTGACCCGCGCCGACGGGACGCTCACCGCATCCTGGGACGCTCCCAGTGGCGCAACCTCCTATCACGTCACCTACTCCGACAACGGCGCGCAGAGCTGGCAACTCGCCGCCCTGGACCACACGGCCACCAGCACCGACATCAGCGTTGATAACGCCAAGACCTACATCGTCGGCGTGCGCGCCCGCAATGCCAACGGCTGGAGCGGATGGCGCAACTCGTCCGCCGCCGGCCCGTTCACGCCGCCTACACCTACACCCACACCCACGCCTCAACCTGTGCCCGGCGCGCCGGCGGGCCTGACGACCACGGCCGGCGACGGCAGCGCGACCATGACCTGGCACAACCCCGGCAACGCCTCCATCACCGGCTACCAGTACCAGGTGCAGGAAGACGGCGGCGCCTGGAGCGAACACACGCCCATCGAGGGCAGCGGCGCGGGCACCACCTCCCACCAGGTCAACGGCCTGGCCAACGGGGCCTCATATAATTTCAACCTGCAGGCGGTGAACGGGGCGGGCGCAGGCCCGGCATCCCACACCTCAGCCACGCTTCCGCCACTGGCCCCCGGTCCCGCCAGCGTGACCATCACGCGCAATATCACCGCGAACACCCTCACCGCGACGTGGACGGCGGTGCCCGGCGCCTGGCGCTACTTCATCCGCGGCTACTATGGCAACCACGTCCTGTTTGAACTCGCCACGACGACCGGCAGCACAAGCATTACCTTGCAGAACGTCCAGGATCACCTGAACTATGCCGTCACAGTCCGCGCAAGGGCCATCGAGGGCTACACCAGGGAAACGTGGTCGGACTGGGTGGGAACGTCGACCTCGCCGCCCATTGCCCCGCCCTACGTCAGCCTCACCAGGGACAGCAACGGCCTGACCGCGTCATGGCCCGCCACCGTCGGCGCGGACAGCTACAACGTCAACATCAGCGGCGACCGCGGCCACACGTGGGCGCGCCTAAACTCCGCCCAAACGGGAACCACCTACACCCTGATAAGTATCGATGAGGATACGGACTACATGATCGCCGTTCAGAGCAAGAACCCGACGGGCGTCAGCGGCTGGACCCGCTCCCCCGTCCGAACCCCTGCGCCTCCTGCCCCGGACGACGTCGCCCTCACCCGCACCGGAACCACACTGAGCGTGACATGGAGCGCCGTGACGGGCGCGACGAGCTACAACGTCCGGAGCAGCGCGGACAACGGCGCCAACTGGAGCACACCCACGAGCGTGACGACCGGGACGAGCACAGCACTGACCATCGACGAGACGAAGGACTACATCGTCGGCGTGCAGGCGGTCAACGGCAAGGGGAAAAGCCCGTGGACGAATTCCGAGAAGAGCCTCGCCGTCCCCGTCCCGACCGCGCCAGCGAACGTGTCGGCAACCCGCGCCAAAGGCTCCGTCACCCTCACCTGGGACTCCGTGACGGGCGCGGGAACCGTGACCTATGACGTGGCCTGCACCAAGTACGGCGGATACGTGTGGGAGAGCTGCGCCACGGGCATCTCCGATGCCAGCCGGACTGTGACCATCACCCAGATCTACGACGCGATTCGCGGCAAGAAGTTGAAGGCTATCGATGACACCCGGATCTACCTGTTCGCCGTGCGGGCGCGGAACGCCAGCGGCCCGGGTCCGTGGACGCATTATGAGGTGTGGCCCGCCGCGCCCGACCGCATCGCAAGCATCAGCGCGACGCGCGACGCCTCCGGGATGTCCGTTTCGTTCACCGCGCCGAAAGCCAACGCGGGCTATGAACTCACCATGATCGTCATCCATTGCCGCACGAGCGCCGACGGCGGGACGACGTGGTCGCAGTGGGAATTTTGCACGAAGGGCGTGCGGGAAAACGCGGGCCATGCCGACCTTACCCCCGGCAGTACCGTCACCCGCGCCCTGCAGTCGATTGACAATTACGACAGCTCCCTCACCTACCAGTTCCGGGCGCGGGCGCGCAGCAACACCGGCTGGGCGGACTGGCGAGAATCGGCGGTCATTTCCACCGTTCCCGACGCCCCGAGCATCACCAATTTCGCGAGCGACATCCTCGCCTGGAGCCAGCCGTCCGACACGGGCAGCGGGCCGGGCTCCATCACCTACAATGTGTACTGCCGCGCGGACGCCACGGGCACTTGGTCCAAGGTGATCAACGGGGCAACGCCAGCGGGAACGCCGTCCCAGATCACGTCGCTGACCCTCCACAATGCGTGCAAGCAGACGGGTTCGCAGATCGCCGTCACAATCTCCAACGGCGGCATTGAAGGCGAGCGCGCCTACTGGCCCAAGCTGTCGCTCGACGCAAGCGCGGTCGCCGGAACAAGCGCCACGCTTACCCTCTCCAACTACCACGGCGGCGACTGGTGGCTGAAGGAGACGTCTCCCTCCACCGGAACCTGCACGGCGGGCGAATCCGATTACTCCCACGCCCTCAGCAGCCTGACCGCGGGAACGTGGTACACCTACAAGGCGTACAGCAACTCGACCTGCTCGGCCGCGAATGAACTCGCCGCCGAGGTCTTTGCCACCGCCATGACGGTGAGCAACTACCACACGTCAGACTCCACTTTCACGTCAGTCGGAAGCTATACCGGTACTCTCTGGCAGACGGGGCAGGCGTTCACCACAGGCTCGAACGGGAGCGGCTACACGCTTTCGAGCATTGCCGGCCGGTTTGATGCGGTCTCCGGAACCCCGGGCGACATTGTGGTCAAACTCCACGCGGCGTCGGGGACGAATCCCGGAACGGCGCTCGCCACGCTCAGCGGCGACAACCCGACCACGGACGGGACATTCACGTACACCTGCTCCGGCAACGGATGCGCGCTGGCCGCAAACACCACCTACCTCGTCGTGATGAGCGCTCCCGACGCCACCGCCAGCAATCGCTACTATTGGCGCTCTACAACCAGCAACACACAGACACTGGAGCCGGCCTCCAACGGCTGGTCTATCGGAAACGCCGCCGTGGCGAAAAGCGACAGCAACCCGTGGTACGCTATCGGCCGGGCGGGACAGATCAAGGTTACCGCGCTGCCGAAGCCCGGCCTTGACCTAAGCAGCGTTAGCTTCAACGGAACCACGGCCACCGTCACGCTAACCGGTCACGTCGGCGACTGGTGGCTCAAGAAGACCGCCCCCACCCCGGCGGGCTCCTGCACGGCGGGCGAGTCCGACTTCTCCCACGCGCTCAGCAGCCTCACGGCGGGCACGTCGCACACCTACAAGGCCTACAGCGACAGCGGCTGCTCGACGGCGAACGAGATTGGGAGCGCCACCTTCACCCCGCCGTCGGGCCTCCCCACAAACGTGAGCGTGGCCAACAGCTCGATCAACGGGTCGCACAGGGTCTATCCCGTCAGTTGGAACAAGCCGGCGAACACCCTGGCAACCGACTCGTTCGCCTACGAGGTGCAATGCACCGACCAGAACAACAGGAACACCACCAACTGGAGCGGGTGCGGCACACAAAGCGTCGCCTCAACCTCAAACCAGAGTGTGAACACGACCGTGCAGAACGGCTGGCAAGGAGGACTCTTCTACTACGTCCGCGTGCGAACGGTGAAGGGTAGCGAGTCCAGCGGCTGGGTGATCAAGGACACCCAATACGGCACCCCCTAACTAGCGAACCAACAGGAAAGATAACAAGCGGTATGGGTGTCATTCCTGTATGTGTTAGCTAATTCGTTGACAGATTTTGCAGCGTTTGCAGTGGAGTATGGCCTCCAAGTCCCTGGTGGGGCCTCTCGGTGTTGTAGTAGAGGAGGTACTGCATCAGTTCATCCTTCAGCTCCTCCACGGACTCAAACGTCGTCCCTTCCAAGAGGTCCTCATTGAGGGTCCGCCAGAAGCGCTCGACCTTGCCGTTGGTCTGGGGTCTGTAGGGCCGGGTATAGCGGTGCTTGATCCCCAGCTCCACTAGCATCCTCTCGAAGGGGTGCTGGTCCTTACTCTTGTGGGTGGCCACCTCCGGCCCATTGCCGGTGAGTATGGCCTCGAAGCGCACCCCGTACTCTGCATTCAGCAGGTTGATGCTCTTCAGGGCGGCGAACATCACGCTCAGACTCTTGATGTCCTCCACCACCTCCGCCCAGGCCAGGCGGGTGCAGGAATCCAGCAGAGACACCAGGTAGTAGCGCTGCCTGGCGCCCAGGATTAAGTCCTTGCTCAGGTGGTGGCAGTCCAGATGCCCCAGCTCTTCGGCCCTGGTCTTGATGATCCTTCGCTTGGACTGCTTCATGGGTTTGGTCAACCTGTTCAGGTTATGGCGCCGGCTGATGGCGTAGATAGTGGACGGCTTAGGGGTACGGGACTTCAGTATCGGCCGGAGTATCGCATATATCTCGTATCTGTTTATACCCTTGCGCCTTAGCTCCAACACCTTCTGCTCGATGAATGGCAATGTGCGGCGGCTTTTCCACCTGGGGCCGCGCTTGAGGGGCAGCAGGGCCAGGTCACTCCCATCCCGCTTGTAGCGGTTGTAATACTTGGCGAAGGTCTGTCGGTTGGTGCCATGGAAGTTGTAGAAGTCCTGAACGAAACGGAATTGGGAGTGCTTCTTGGCTTTCACCAACTCGTATTCATTTACCAGAAACCGCCACTTCTGGACATAGTTTCGTTCCACTGTACGGTCATTGCTGTTATTACGCATCCCCGCCTCCAGAATAGCTATTTGTCCCATGCTATTCTGTCAACGAATTATCTGACATCTACACGAATGACGACGGCTCCCGGGTGAACATGAGCATGGCCGAAGCGGTCGACGCGCTCAACGACAACGTAGCAGCGTACTTTCGCACAATCTCCAATGGCAAGCTGCAAATGACCTTTGTGGCTGGCCACGATTTTCAGGCGAGCGGACGGGCAACCCCGCAGGAAGTGGAAGACCAGTGGCTGGCCCTGATTGGCGTTGTGGAATGCTACCCGGACGACCCCAATAAGCCCGGCTGCCAGGGCGGTATGCCCGGCGCACTGAACCGCATCATCCTGAACGACGTGCAAGTCTACTCCGGCGGGTCGGCCTGGAACGGCTATGCCGACTTTGGACTGGTCAGCCTGCAACACGCCGTAATGCCGACGCTGGTCCACGAAATAGGCCACGGCTGGATGTTCTGGCCCCACTCTTACATCGAGCTTCCCTGGAGGCCGGACTCCAACGGGCCGTACCAGAGGCCCAACTTCTACAGCAACCGCCACGACTTTATGTCGGAGTTGACCTTCCGCAGGCCCGCCGGCTGGCGCCAGGACATGCCGGCCACCCTGGCCGTCAACCGGTACGCCGCCGGCTGGATTGACCCCGAAGACGTGGCGCTGCATCTCTCGGACCGGGCAACCTACAGGCTGGCCAGGCCCTTGCAGGGCGGCCACCAGTTCCTGGCCATCCACTCAGGGCGGCCCGGCGCCTTCACCACCCTGGAGGTGTTGGACCAACGGAACGCCGTCTATCGCGACACCAATGCGGCAGTCTATGACCCCTCGAGTCCGGGCCAAAAGCGGCCCATGCGTTACGATGGCGTGCTGGTGAGCCGGTACGACCAGACCACCGGCACGGGCATCAACGCGCGGGTCGGTCCGGCCCTGTACAACTCCGCCAACCCCGACTATGAGTCCGACGTGGGCTACGGCAGTGACGACTACTCCGTCATTGCCGACGGGGAGTCCAGGAGCATAGGCGACGGGCTGACCGTCCGCGTGACGAGGAATCCCGACGGCAGCTACGACGTAACCGTATCCGGCGGCAGGATAGCGGAATACAGTCCCTGGTGCATACCAATCTGGTTCTCGCAGGAGTACGACACCGGCTGCATGCTGGCGGACTTTAACTTCGGAAACGCCAACTAGCGGCGGCCCGCGAGCGCCGGAGGTTCAGAAGGGCCTGCCAAGGGCCGCCCGACCCTTTCTTGTACAGGCCATCCCGGCGAAAAGTTCACGCAGTTAGCCGCGCGCCCCTCCGCCTGCGCCAAGGGTCAGGGACATTGGACGGGCCGTCCGCCGTTATGTGCGGCAGGATGCAGGCTTAAACGAGCCACGCCTTTCAGCCAACCGCAAATCTCGGGGGACAGCTCCTCTTCATCCCCTGCTAGATTTGGCATGCTGTACAGGTTCAGTAAATTCACGTTGACGAGATTGCTCAACTCCACCGGCAGCGGCCCGTCCAGCGGATGGGCGGCGTAGATATGCAACCGTTCCAGGTTTACCAGGTTGCCAAACTCCGCCGGTATGGTGCCCGTCAAACGGCCCTCTCTGAGAACCAGCCTTTTCAGGTTTCGCAGGTTTCCCAGTTCCGGCGGCAGCGTCCCTATAATCTGGGGGGTCTGACCGATGAAGCCCTTGCCCCTCCTGTCGAAGCCAAATTCCAGATATTCCAAGTTTTGCAGGTTGCCCAATTCCGGCGGAATCTCCCCGGTCAGACCGATTATCGACAACCTCTCCAGGTTCTCAAGCGAACCCAACCCCGGCGGTATCTCCATCGCGTGAAGCGACATAGCCCTGATATACAACGATTTCAGGCTTTGCATCCTTGCCAACTGCGGCAGGAACTGCCTCCACGCGTCCGACTCCTCCTGGTTGAACTCGGAAGGGATTCTAATGGTCAAGCTCTCCAGGTTTTGCAGGTTGAACGCCTCGGTCGGCAGCCTGCTTCCAACGTACAGGTAGCGCAGGTTGGGGAAGGCCCCTATCTCCGGCGGGAGGTCCCCGGTCTCGATATCGAGGTACAAGGACACGACCCGGCCTTCCCTGTCCGTCCCCACGCCCGTCCATTCCCATGCGGGGACGTCCCGTTGCAGCCAGTCGCCCAGTTCCGCAGGCTCGCCCATGGCCTGGTATAGGGCCACAAGGCTCGCCTCATCCTCGGGGTCGATGCCTTCGCAAGCCGGCAGCAGTGGGACGTCAGGATTGTTATTGCTATAGAATTCCATCGTCTGGATGGTAAGCCCAATTTCCGTGAAATCGGCTACGCATCCGCTGAATGAGCTCCCGCCACCGTTTGCGCCAATGTTCACAGACCGCCAATACAGCCAGTCTTCAAGCTCCTCGGGTATCTCCCCGCCAAACCGGTTCCCATCGAGGAACACATTCTCCACGTCTTGAAGGTTTGCCAACTCCGGCGGCAGCTCCCCGCTCAACCGGTTGCGGTTTATAACCAGCCGTTCCATCTTCCGCAAGTTTCCTATTTCCGGCGGAAGGCGCCCGCTCAGGGGCGTCTCCGCGATTTCCAGTTTCACAAGGTTTTCCAGGTTGCCCAACTCCGGCGGTATCGCCTCGCAAAACTGCCCCCTGAGCCCCAATTCCCACAGGTTTTGCAGGCTGCCCAGCTCCGGCGGTATCGGCCCGCTGCCCCCGATTTCCAATCGCCTCAACTCTTGCAGGTTGCCCAACTCGGCGGGAAGGACCCCTGTCATCCGGTCCGCCGTTGAGTAACCGAAGATCAATCTGACGACGCGCCCGTTCTCATCGAGGGTTACGCCTCCCCAGTTGTCCAGGCTCCTGGCAGTGGCCCAAGTGCCGCTCTGGTCCCACTCTTCTCCGTTGGTGGCTTCGAAAATGGCCAGCAGGGCCTCGCGGTCGGTCTCGGCGGAGGTCTCGGTGAGGAGGGGTGCGGAGGCCGGCCTGTCCGAAGGGTGGGGAAGTCCGGGACAGGCGAGGGTCACGCCAGACAAGTCCGACTCCTCCATCTCAATCCGCTCTTGCACTTCAGTGGAGAGGACGCCCTCCAGGTGGTTGAAGCCCAGGTCGAGCGTCGTCAAGGCGGGGAGATTCTCCAGCGCCCGCGGCACCTCCCCAACCAAATTATTCGAACTCAGCGAGATGCTGACCACCCTGCCCTCGGCGTTGGTCTCAACGCCGTGCCAGAGGCTGATGGGGACCAGGGAACTGAGCCAGTTGTCGTTCTCCAGCCAGTTGTCGCCGCCGGTGGCATGGTAGAAAGCCTCGAGGACGGCCCTGTCTTCTTCGAGCAGTTCGCCGTCCGCTCCCTGCCCGCTATCGGAGGAGGAATCAACGACTCCCTGTCCGCCGTCGGGGGTTGGTGTGGCGCCCCCCTGGCTGGCGTCGTCGCCGTCGGACGTTGCCGTTTGACTGAAGTCAGCGCCGTCCTGCGACGACGGTTCCCCCGATTCTCCTGTATCACCCCCCCCCCCCCCCCGCAAGCCAGGGCCAGGGCCAACACGGCCATAATGCACGCGGTTGTCAGCAACTTTGCAATTGTCATCCCGTAGCCTCCCACTTTAACCGATGTAGCGGTGTTGGACTTTACCATTAAGTTAGACCCTGATGCAAATCCCCTTACAGTCCTACTTCCCAGCGAAAAGTTCACAGTTTGGCACACTTAGGCACACCGTGACGTACCAAATGCGAACTCCGCCGTTCAGGTATACCTCTGCGGCGTCCCCGGGTTTCCGGGTCGCCGCGGCTATGGGCCCAACGACTGGACACCGAGATTAGGCGGACCTGGAGCGGCCTGACTATTAAAGGATTACCGCGCGGTGTTGACGCTTGACGTCCTTCGTCAAGCCAGTTACGCTATTCCAAGTGGTCCTAAGCTATGGAGACAAGCGCACCGAACGGTTCGCTGCCGGAGACTTCATAGCCGCGTTCCAGGGCTTCGAGCAACAGGCGGCCAAACGGCTTTCAATTCTGCATGCGGCGCCTTCGCTGGATACGTTGAGGGCATTGCCCGGCAATCGGCTGGAGCAGCTCAAGGGGGAGCGGGCGGGTCAGTACTCCGTGCGCGTCAACCGGCAATGGCGCATCTGCTTCACCTGGCCACCGGGCGACCCAGGGCCGTCCGGCGTTGAGATAGTGGACTATCATTAGGACCGGAGGGATAGAACATGTTCAGGAGGGCCGTTCACCCAGGACAAATTCTCAAGGACGAGTTGGCGGAACTGGGAGTTAACCAGAGCGCCTTCGCCCGTCAGATCGACGTGCCTCCCAATCGAATCAGCCAGATTATCGCCGGCAGGCGTTCGGTAACGGGCGATACCGCTCTGCGCTTCGGCCACTGGTTCGGGGTCGATCCCCAATTCTGGCTGAACCTACAGACTCAATTCGACCTTATGGTCGCTGAACGGCAAGCGGGCGATACGGTGCGCTCCCTGCCCAGCGCGGCCCGGCCCGGCGCCTTCACCGCTGACGCGCTGCCCCTCCCCTTCCGTTGACCCGTGGGTTAGAATCGCTGGTGTAGTCCGCTAACGGTCAGGTGGGTCTTGACGCCGATTCGCCGCCAGTATCTCAAGATTAAGCACGCCTACCCCGACGCCATCGTCCTGTTCAGGCTGGGCGATTTCTACGAGACCTTCGACCAGGACGCAGAGACCGCCTCCCGGGAACTGGAGATAACCCTCACCTCCCGGAACATGGGCAAAAACCTCCGGGTGCCGATGGCCGGGGTTCCCGCCCACTCCCTGGACTCCTACCTTGCCCGCCTCATCAAGAAGGGCTACCAAGTGGCCATCTGCGAGCAGTTGACCGAGGCCGCCGCATCCAGGGGCCTGGTGGAGCGCGATGTCGTCCGCGTGGTGACCCCGGGCACCGTCCTGGAATCCGAATTGCTGGACCAAGGCGCCAACAACTACCTGGCGTCGGTGGTGGAAGACGGCGGTTCCGCCGGCCTGGCCTACGTCGACATTACCACCGGGCAGTTCGCCGCTGCCCAGCTTGACCCGTCCCAGTTGGTCCCGGAGTTGGAGCGCATCGCTCCAGCCGAAATCCTGTTCCCGCGTTCACAGGACCAGCCATCGTGGACCAACGGCAACGACAACGGCTCAACCTTGGCGCGCCGCGTCACAGACCTGGACCCTGCATCCTTCGACTTACAGGATGCAGGCCAAGCCTTGCTGGACCACTACGGCATCCTGTCTCTCGAGTCCTTCGGCTGCCAGGACCTGCCCTTGGCCGTGCGGGCCGCTGGGGCCATCGTCAACTTTCTCGCCGCAACCCAAAAGACCGGCAAGCCCCAACTTGCCCCCCTGGCCGTCTACTCCACCGGCAACTATATGGCCCTGGACAGCCAGACCCGCCGCAACCTGGAGTTATTCCAGGGGGGGCGTTCGGGAGACAAGCAGTTCTCTTTGCTGTCCTGCCTGGACCTGACCAAGACCCCCATGGGAGGCCGCCTGCTGCGAGAGTGGCTTGGCCGCCCCCTGTTGGACTTGGAGCGGCTGCAACAGAGGCTGGACGCCGTGGACTACTTCCACCAGGACGGCTTCCGCCGCGGCGCGGTCATCCAGTTGCTTTCCCGCATCCCGGACATGGAACGAATCATGGGCCGCGTCAATGGCGGAACGGCCGTTCCTCGCGACCTCAAGGCTTTGCAGCAGGGCCTGGAACTGGTCCCATCGTTGGCCGACCAACTGGCGGCTCCCAGTGAAGAGCCAGGCCCGTCCTCTGAACAAACTTCCAGCGGGGCAAGCGGCCCCATGGCTTGGCTGGCCCGCCGCTTGACCCCGCTGCCCGACGTGGCGGCCCTGCTGGACCAGGCGCTGGCAGCCGAGCCCTCCGGGAACGTGGGCGAGGGAAACGTCATCCGCGAGGGGTTCTCCGCCGAATTGGACGAGCTCAAGCGTACCTCCCGCGACGCCCGCGGGGTCATTGCCGGCCTGGAGCAGCGGGAGAGAGACCGCACCGGCATCAGGGGTCTCAAAGTCGGCTACAACCAGGTGTTCGGCTACTACATCGAGGTCAGCAACGCCAACAAGTCCCAGGTGCCTCCCGACTACATCCGCCGCCAGACGCTGGTCAACGCCGAGCGTTATATCGTCCCGGAGTTAAAGGACTACGAGTCCAAGGTGCTGAATGCCCGGGAGCAAATCGAACAGTTAGAGCGGTCCCTCTACCGCCGCGTCTGCGACCAGGTCAGCGCCGCCGCCGCCGCCATCGGCGACCGCGCCGCCGCTGTTGCCCGCGTCGACGTCTTCTCCGCCCTAGCCGAGGTGGCGGTACGCCAAAATTTCGTGCGGCCTGCGCTGGACTCCGGCGGGGCCATCTCCATCGAGGGCGGCAGGCACCCGGTTGTCGAGAGCGTCCTTGACCCCGGATCATACGTCCCCAACGACATCGACCTTGCCAGCGACGGCCCCCAAGTGTTGGTCATCACCGGGCCCAACATGGCCGGCAAGTCTACCTTCATACGACAGGTCGCCATCATCGTCCTGATGGCCCAGATTGGCAGCTTCGTTCCCGCTTCCAAGGCGACGATCGGCCTGGTGGACTGCATCTTCACCCGCGTCGGCCTGCAGGACGACCTGGCCACCGGCCAGTCCACCTTCATGGTCGAGATGGTGGAGACCGCAGCCATACTCAACCGGGCCACTCCCCGTTCGCTGGTTGTCCTGGACGAAATCGGCCGCGGCACCAGCACCTATGACGGCCTCTCCATTGCCCGGGCCGTCGTAGAACACCTGCACAACGACCCGCGCCTGGGGTGCAAGACCCTGTTTGCCACCCACTACCATGAACTGACTGAACTGGCCGCGTCCCTGCCGGGAGTCCGCAACTTCAGCGTGGCCGTAACGGAGCAGGACGGCGATGTCGTGTTCCTGCACCGCATCGTTCCCGGCGGCGCCGACAAGAGCTACGGCGTGCACGTGGCCCAGTTGGCCGGACTGCCCCAGGGCGTGGTCAGCCGGGCTTGGGAGGTCTTGGCCACCCTCGAGCGAAGCCCCGCGCAAAGCCGGGGAGACCGCCAACCGCCGGCCGCGCAGCAAATGCCCCTGTTCAATCCCGCTCAGCCTTTGGTGGACGAATTAAAGTCCCTGGACATTCCCAACCTGACGCCTTTACAGGCCATAAACCTGCTGTACCAGCTACAAGAGAAAGCCAACGACGACGGCGACCAGTCAGGGCCCTAGCCCGTGGACGCTTCACGCCGCGGCTTTAAGGCATTAGAATAGGCCCAACGGTATTCAACTCAATCGGCGTTATAGCGAGGCAGACGTGACTTCTACAGCGGAATTGTACTGGTGGCCCCGTTGATCCTCTTGCCGTAAAGTAAGAGAGTTGCTCTTGCAAAATGGTGTCCAAGTCCAGGAGCGGGACTATTTCAAAGACCCGTTCACCGGGCAGGAACTGACCGACATTGCTTCCTCGGTTGGCATTTCCCAAATCTTCGCCAGCCGCAGCCCAAGCCTGAAGAAAATGGGACTGGCCGGGCAAGACCTGTCCGAGGCGGAAATGCTCGACCTGATGCTCAAGGAGCCCCGTCTGGTGCGGCGTCCCCTGGTCCGGCTGGGAGACCGCCTGCTGGTGGGCGCCAACCTAAAGGCAGTCCAGGCTGCCCTGGCTGGTGAATAAGGCCTCCCATAGTCCGGGCAGGGCGATTGCACATTCAGCGCAGCAGGTGAGAAACAACCGTATCTCCCGCTTCCTTCCTTGACATCCCGTTTCTCAGCCATTTACTCTGTTAATTCCGCGGCCACCGATTTTTTTGTTTGAGGGGCGCAACGCAAATACCTGCCCATGAAGATCTTTTTCGACGTGGACTACACAATCCTGGGCCTGGACGATACACTGCGCCCCGGCACCAAGGAGACCCTGCAAAAGCTCACTGATGACAAACACCAGGTGTACATCTGGTCTGGTATGGGGGAACGATGGGAAGTGGTAGAACGGCACCAGTTGACACCATTGGTCAGTGGTGTTTACGAGAAACCCACCCACCATTTCCACGAACGCCTGGACGAGTTGGCAGTCCCCTTCGAGCCCGACTTCGTCATCGACGACTACCCGGAAGTCGTTGCCGCCTTCGGCGGAGTGTGGGTGCCCCCCTATTTCTTCCAGCGCAACGGCGACGCGGAAATGGACCGGGTCTACCGCATCTTCTGCGACTTCGCCGCCACCGGCTCTTCCGACGACAGCCAGTACCGGGCCAAGGGTTCCCAAGTCCCTCTCTTCTAGGCCGGGGCCATGCCCATTAGGGTCCTGTCCCCCGACGTCGCCTCTAAAATCGCCGCGGGCGAGGTAGTGGAGCGGCCCGCTTCCGTAGTCAAGGAACTGCTGGAGAATTCTCTGGACGCCGGGGCATCCAGCGTCACCGTGGAAATCCAGGCTGGAGGAGTGGGCCAGATACGGGTCACCGACAACGGTGGAGGCATTCCCGCCGACGAGGTAGAGTTAGCCTTCCAGCGCCACGCCACCAGCAAGCTCCAGGACCCTGACCAACTGGAGTCCGTTGCGACTTTGGGCTTCCGCGGCGAGGCCCTGCCCAGCATCGCCGCCGTCTCCCGCCTCTCGTTGACGACCCGGCCCGGCGATGCCGACGCCGGCCACCGCGTCCACTTGGAATGGGGCTGCATTAAACGCTCCACACCCGAGGGTTGTCCCCAGGGCACATCCGTCAACGTCGCGGACCTTTTCGGCAACCTACCGGCCCGGCGTAAATTCCTCAAGTCCAACGCCGCCGAGACCTCCCGGGTGCATGACGTTGTTGCACGGTACGCCCTCGTCTATCCCGGCGTGCGTTTCCAGTTGACGGTGGATGGCCGCTCCGTCATAACGACCCCAGGCAGTGGCAAGGGCAGGGAAACGTTGCTGGCTCTATACGGCCCTGACGTGGCCGCGGCCATGCTCGAGGTCAGCGCCCACGACCCCGAAACCGGCTGGTCGGTGGAAGGCTTTGTCAGCCCGCCCAGCGTCAACCGGGCCAACCGGACTTACATGACATTCTTTATCAACCAACGCTGGGTGCAGAGCCGCACCCTGTCCTACGCCTTGGAGCAGGCCTACTACGGCTTGCTCCCCGAGAAACGCTATCCGATCTCCGCTATCAACCTCTCATTGCCATACGAGGACGTGGACGTCAATTCCCATCCCGCCAAGCGGGAAGTGCGCCTCCGTCACGAAGGAAGGGTCTTTTCGGCCCTGCAACGGGCCGTGCGCGAGGCCTTGATTGCCGAGTCGCCCGTGCCCCAGATGCAGCCGCCAGTCGGTCCTTCAGCAACCGCCGGTTCTGCCTCGGCGGCCGCTGGTCCCTCCTTCTTTCCCCGGTCTTCGTTTAGCGTCCCCCGGCCAACCGTCGTATCGCCACCCGACGCCGCGGCGCCTAGCCAATACCCTCCGGCGCTCAAAGTGGTTGGACAGCTAAAGCTGACCTACATCGTGGCTGAGGGACCCGAGGGCATGTTCCTGGTGGACCAGCACGCCGCCCACGAAAGGGTGCTGTTCGATAAGCTCATGCTGGACGCCGAGCAGCGCACGCCCCCATCTCAACCGCTCCTGGAGCCTGTCGCCGTAGAGCTGTCCCCCAGCCAGTTGGACGTGCTGCGGGAACAGGGAGACTACCTGCAAAACTACGGGTTCCAACTGGAGGCCTTTGGGGACAACGCCTATCTGCTGCGGGCGGTGCCCCAGCTAATGGCCTCTCAAGATCCTGGCAAATCGCTTCTGGATGTGCTCGACTTGGTGGCTTTCGAAGGCCTGGTGCGGCAGCAGGATGATCTTCTAGCCGCATCCATTGCCTGCCACGGCGCAATCCGAGCCGGCAAGCCTTTGGTGGAGGAGGAAATGCGGGCCCTTTTGGAACAGTTGGAGGCCACCCCGAACCCACACACCTGCCCCCACGGGCGGCCCACCATGATTCACTTCAGTTCCTACCACATGGAGCGGGAGTTCGGCCGCCGCTAGTGCGGCAGCTATACCGACCCCCTTATGCGGTCCCCGGAATGGGGTCTTCTTCGACCGGCCTTATCCTTTTAGGCGCGGGTCTTGCGCCGGGTGGAAGATTGAGTCCTCCCCCGGAAACTCGTCCGCTGCTGCCGAGGCCCCGGCCGGGCTATTTGCTCTCGGCCTTACCAAAGGCAGCGCCACGGCCGCCAGCGCAGCCGCTCCTAGTCCCAGCTTGGCCAGGAAGCTGCGGCGGGACTCTTTGTTATTCTTAGGCTCGATAGACTCTTCTGCCACGTTCGACTCCTGCACCCTCATGCCCCTTTGGGCTAACCCGGCTATTGATTTTACTCGCTGGGCCGCAATTTGCAATCCCATCCCCCCTTAGTTCCCGTGTGCCGCCCAATCATCCAACACCATCCTGGCTACCCGACGCCCCATCCTCACCGAGTAGTTGGTGCCCCGGTCTTCGGGGTATATCTGCGTGGTGTTGGCCAGGTACAGGCCCTTGACCGGCGTCCGGTGGTCCGGAATGTGCTGTCCGTAGTCCACTCCCACGATGGGCTGCGCGCCGTCCACCTTGTGGTGGTGGAACTCCACAATCCAGGACGGGTCAAAGTCCGGGTTGATCCTTCGCAGATAGGGCGTGAACTCCGCCACCAGCTCCTCGCCGCTCTTCTGGTATAGCTCGCTCTCCCGGCTGGGATAGTTGCTGATGTACACCACGTGGCTGCCGCCGTACAGGGACTTGTCCATCAAGTTGGTGTGCTCTATAAGGGCCACAAACGGCATGTCGGCATCTGCGATGTTCATCCAATACTTGCCTGACAGGGGCCTGTCCAACACCAGCACCACCATTACCGCCGACAGGTACTTGACCCTCTGCAGCTTTTCCAGGTAATCTTCGGGCAGAAATGGCGCCAGCCGGGTGAACACGTAAGACGGCGTGGTCGCTATAACGGCGTCGTAGTCTATGACTTGGGGCTCTCCTCCCTCCAACGCCGCTTCCAATCCGGTAGTCCGACCGTTGTCCACCGCCACCCGCGTTACCCCCGACGACAAGCGCACGTCTCCGCCCTGCTCCATCACCCGTTGCCCCAGCACGTCGAACACCTCGCCGAAGCTGCCCATGGGGTAACCCAGCCGCTCCTTCTGCAGTCCCTTGCCCCGGGAGGCGACTCTTAGGTATATCTTGCCCCACAGCCACGTCATGCTTACCTCATCGTGGTGTTCTCCAAACTTCCCCCTTAGCAGCGGTTCCCAGATTACCTCGTATGCCTGCCTACCCATGTGCCGGGACAGCCACTCCCTGGCCGTCACCTGCTCGAACTTACGCCAGTTGGTTGTCTTCTGCAGCAGGAAGGTCCAGAACCCCACCCGCAGCCGTTGCGCCAAAGACAGGGGCTTGAAGCGCAGCAGGTCCATGGGAGTGCCGAAGTCCCACACCTTGCCGCTGTGATACAGCCCCACCTTGGACTCCAACCAGGCCAGCTTGTCGCCCAGCCCGATTTCCTCTATTAACCCAGCCATGTCCCTGTCGCTGACGAACAGGTGGTGGTACCCCCGCTCCAGCCGCCCTCCGCCCACCTCGAATGTGGAAGCCTGCCCTCCTAAGAATGGGGCATGTTCCAAGACTTGGGCGTAGTGCCCCCGCAACGTCAACTCGTAAGCCGCCGCCAGTCCAGCCGCTCCGCCGCCGATTATGCCGACCCTCACTGCTGCCCCTCTTTGCCCGCGCCCGTCGGCCCGCCTGTATCTCCAACCAGGCCGCTGCCCAGGGGTTCCCGCATCGCCCCGCCTGCCTTCAGCGCGTTGGCCAGTCCTCTCAAAGACAGGTTCTGTTGCCACATGAACGCTAAGCCGGCTATGTTGACCGGCAGCCACAACGCCGCCAAGTGAAGAAACGCCGCATAGGCGACTGCCAATGGCGCTCCCACGCCCAGAGCGATAAGGGTTTGTTGGGCCACCACTTCGAAGGGGCCGATTCCTCCGATGGAGCTTGGCAGCGCCGTGGCCAGGTTTGACGTGGCGGTCAACAGCAAGACCACCAAGGCGATAGTCCCAGCGGAGCCGAAGAGCTCGTCGATTCCAAACGAATAGACCAGCAGGAAGTAGATGGACGACTCGAAAGCCCACACTGGCAGCGATAATAGGAACAGAGTCAGGTGCTTTCTGGGTGAGTTCAGCACGCTGGTGCCCTCTATGAAGGTCGTCACCAACCCCTGTACCTTGGGACGGAAACGCTCAGGCGCCAGACCTGTGAATCGGTAGATGTACGACCTGAACCGCTCCGACGCCGCCAGTCCGGTCAGAAAGGCCAGCGCCCCGGCAAAGGCCGCAACCGTAAGCAGCGACAATACAATCCAGGTGGTCCGGGAAGTCTCCCCGGCGCCGTCAAATTCCCCCATCAGCCACAGCGCCGGCCCTGCAATCGCCGCCCATGCCAGGAGGGTCATTCCGTCGTACACCCGCTCCACCGCCACCGTCCCCAGAGCGGAGCTGGCGCTGAGTTGCTCTCGTCGCGCCAGATAGTACGCCCGCACCAACTCTCCCAGCCTTGCCGGCAGCAGGTTGTTGGCCATGTATCCGATGATCACCACCGGGTACAGCCGGCTCGCCGCCAGCGGCCTCAGCGGTTGCAGCAGGTACCGCCAGCGGAATGCGCGAAAGTACACTCCTATGAAATACAGGGCAATGGACGGGGCCAGGTAAACGTAGTTGGCGTCCGACAGGGCATCCCGCAATTCGGTGAGGTCTACCTGCCAGACCAGCACCAACAGCAGCAGGACGCTTACGCCCAGCCCCAGCCAGAATTGCCAAGTGTGGTTAAACAACGTGTCTCATCTAGCCTCTTAGACGCCCTACAGATTATGCCTCGTATGCTTCAGGACTCCGAGAGCGGCGGCTACATGCTAAAGTATACGAAAGCCGTCGGCGCGGCTACAAGGCAAACGCCCGCCCTCTCTGACGCCTCATCACGGAGGCAGATAGCTGTAGTACTCGGAACTGTGCCAAGCGGCGTCGAGATTTCGGAACAACACGTAGTCCAATGCTGCAAACCACGCCTCTTTGTCGCCTGCCACATCCTTAAAGTAGCCAAAGTCCTTGGAGAACTGTTCACCGCTGGGCAACCCCGTTATGCCCAGCAGCCAGCCCTCGGCTTCCTCGCCCTCAGGAGCGCAGAACAACAACTGCCGTCCCTCCGGGCACTGAATGCGTCGCTCCTCCGGCCTCCGGTACGTTCCCTCGTTGAACCACAGCAGGCTCCGCAGCGGCCCGGCCTCCTCGTATGAAGCAAGCGCCTCGGAGTCTCCCCTCCGGGAGGAGCCGACCAGCAGGGCCTCGGCCTCCCGTTCTTCAGCCAACGGCTTACAACTCGCGTTCCAGCCGGCCTCTCCCTCCTCCTTGAAGCAGGAGAACCTTAGTGTCCCGTCTTTCTGCGCGTCGCGAACGTACCAGTTCAAAGGGTACCAAATGTCGTAGTCCGCCTCCACGGCGTTCCTGGCGGGATCCCGCTCCAACACCCGCCGGTCCAACTCGGCGTAGGTCTCCTTGATGTCCTTGCTTCCCTGGGCGTAGACCAGTATCTCGTTGTTGGAGTCGTCGTAGGTATAGGCGGCCCGGACCGCCGTCGCGATGCCAAATCCCAACAAAAGTCCTGCCAGACCAAGGGTGGCCAGAGTCGGCCCGCTACGCGGTCCGGCCTGTCTCACTAGGAAGGCTGTGACCAACGCCAGCGCCGCCGCGCTGCCTGCCAGCGCCCAATGCTGCAAGGAGAAGCTGCTCGCGGGGTTGGTGTAGCTAAACACCAGGTACCCTACAGCCACCGCGATTGTCGGCGGAAGCGCCAGCAGCATCACTCGGGCGTCGCTTGGAAGACGCCGCCAATCCACGCGTTCAACCAATACGCCCAAGAACTTGCCCGCCAACAAGATAAAGGGCAGCGACAGGTTCACCAGGAGCCACGGCATCTTTTCACTGGCTACCGTGTAAGCCAGCAGCGTAGCCGCCGCCCAGAACGCCAGCACCACACCAAAGGGGTCGCGCTTTCTCAAAAAATAGACCAGTCCCGCCAGTCCAAACACCAACGGCAATAGCTCATACACGGGCAGAGTCGTAAAATAGTAGTACCAGGGCTGATTGGCCCTCCCGTAGTCCTGCTGGGCAACCCAGTAACCCATTCCCTGCCACACCCCGCTGAATATTCCCGACAGGTTGGTGAACACCGTGGTGTATAGCGCGGCCCAGGAAAGATAGAAAATGCCCGCGGCCACAAGCCAATGCCCTTGCAGCCAGCGGAGGCCCAAGTACACCGATGCGTTGAATGTGACCAGCAACAGTCCTCCGGCGACCAGGTAATTTACCGGCACCCTGTTGCTGCCGGCTTCCACCGAGATGCCCGCGGGCAGCACCCCGTTGACTGTGGCGGCCACGTCTATGGCTCCGGTGAACAGGAAGGCGTATAGAGCGGCTGCCTGGGCCGGCCAGATGAGCATCAACGCCCCTGTCTGCCACGGCCGCCTCTGCCGGATGATCTCTGCCGCGGCCGCGCCAACCAGTACACCGGCAATCAACAGGTCCAAGACCGGCGGCCCGAATGACCACGCTCCGTCTAAAGGGCGGAATATGGCCATGAAAACCGCCCCCGTAGCTGCACAAGTTACACCTATGCGCAGGGTCCATAGCTTTATGCCTGTCTGGTTCCGGTACAGCAAGCCCAGGGCCGCTCCTGCGGCCGCTCCAACCAGCAGCACGTGGAACCACCAACTTCCACCGTATATCGGGAAATTGACGAACGGAGAACCCCACTCCGGCGCGCCCACGATTCCGGTTGTCACGCCAGCGGGGTTTGCTAGCGTCAGTCCCAAAACGTCCTGCGCCAGGCTTGCCAAGGCAGTCCATTGGGGAAGTGTGAGAGTGACCAGCAATAGCAAAAACCCCGCCGGACCAGTCAACTGGGAAGTCCCGGTGCGGCCCAGCGCCCAGGACTTCAGTTGCGGGACGGCCATCACAAACACCGCCGCCCCCAAGAGCAGGGTGACTATATAGGCGGTCTCCTTGGTAGCGAACATGAACGCGAGGACCGCCGACGCCATGTACAGATACCGGTGCTTGCCCTCCTGAATGTACCGCCACATCAATATCAGCAGGGCCAGGGCCCAGAACGCCATCAATATGTCGTTCCGGCCAAACCGGCTGTAGTACAGCATCACCGGCGATAACGCCAGCATCACGCCGGCCAGCAATGCGCCCGCACGGCCTAGGTAATCGCGCAAGAAGTAGGGTAGCCCCACCAGGGCCGCGCCGAAAAGCACATAGCCCAGGCGGGCGGTGAAGTCCGAGTCCCCAAATACGCGAAAGATGAAAGCGGTGAACTCTATCTGAAACGGACCGTGCATCCAAGGCGAATGAATATAGTCCGCGCCGAAAATCCACGGCCACCCGCCCAGCGCCCCTTCGCTGTTGACCAGCTTCCAGGAGGCGTATACGTGGATGGCCTCGTCGTAGTGCATCGTGCGGCCGCCCAACTCCCACAGCCTCATCCCCAGGGCCAGGGCCACCAGGATGAGAAAGCCCCACTCTACCCAGCCCAGACTCCAACTGGGTCGGAACCGGGCCAATAAAGTTCCCGGCAGTCTATTGCTTTCGGTCTTGGGCTCGTCCATCATCTATATTGTTCAGCCGCCGCCCGACATGAACTCGTAGACTACTACGCCATTCGCCTCGAACGCGGCTTCAAGAAAATCACCAAATCTCGATAGATGCTCGGCCCCATACGTCGCCCGCTCCCGCTCTCCCACGTACACGTACCGAACGCCGTAGTCTCCCAATAACTGTCGGACCTCCCCGCCGTCGCTGCTCCGGTAGATTCGTTCCACGTCCTGCTCGCGGCCCGCGAATGCCGTGCGTCCCCCGCGCCATTGGGACTCATGCCCCTGCCATCCCAACACCGTAGGCAAGCCGGTGGCGGACGATATTCTTCCGAAGTCCGAATAAGAAGGTCCCACCGCCTCGACGATTCGGCCCCAGGGAGCTTCGTCGCGAAGCCACTCGATAGCCTCGTACTCCCCCGGGTCCTGCTTCTGAATAAACGCCAGACCGTCCAGCGTATTCTCGCTGCGCGTGCTGCCTTGCGCCAAAACCCCTGTCCGGTCTAGCGCTGCTCCTATTGGATAATAGGCCGATGCAACCAGCAACACCGCAACAGCCGCGGCCCAGGCGTACTGCCCCAATCCAAACAATGCCCTGGCGCGGCCTGGTTCCCGTCCGTCGTTCGCCCCAAGCACCGTCCTCTTGGAGATCCAGTAGTACAGCCCGTAGACTCCCGCTACGCCCAGCAGCAGCCAGGACTGGTAGTATACCTTGAACACCGTGTTCATGCGCCTGAACGCCCCGCCGAAGGCGTCGCTAACGTAGAAAAGCTCCGCCCCCGCCAACAGGCAAAAGCCCGCCGCCGTCAACAGCAGCGCAAAAGCCGTGCCCGTCTCCAGTCCCAACCGGATTCGCTGCGCCGCGCTGTAGGCCGCGACTCCGGCGATGGCCAAGCCGGGCGCTACCCACAGGCCCCGTAGCGCAACCTCGCCTAACGCAGTCAGGACGCCGTCCCTGGGAATGTGCAGCGCCAGCACGATGCCTGACCAGACCACTATGGGCGCTGCTGCAGCAGCCAACGCCACTCCGGCCAGTGGCGCATCATCCTTGGTCGGCAGCCGCAATCCCGGCAGTTGGCGCGCAATAAACGATATACCCAGCGCCGCGAAAAGCCCCATGGTTATGAAGAACAGGAACGGCCGCGTGCTTACGTCCCTTAGCGGCAGTATCCCACCGGTCTGGCCGTCCAACTCCAGATAGAGTGGCAGGAACAGCGCCACTGCCAGGGCCAGTATTGGGAGCGCCAAGGCCGCCGCTCGTAGCGCCGCCTGCTGTAGGTCTCCGTCCGCGTCCTGATAGCACCTGATTAGCACCGCAACTCCCAGCAACGCCGCCAAGAGGGGCAGGTCCCAGAGGTTGATAAATCCCAAGGCTCCGATGAACAGTGCGGCCGCGACCACCTCCATCGGGTGACGCCGCAGCCATTCCAATCCCAGCGGCTCCTCAGACCGGATCAAGTTCAGCGCCACTGCCAGGGCCAGCAGGAGGAAGGGCAGACTCATCATGTGGGCGTGCAAGTCGCCAAGCAGGAAGCTGAACATGGGGAACTCGGTAATCGTATAGTCCAGGAGTTGCCCATTCTCAGACGCTCCGATTACCCGCGTTGCCTTCCACCACCAATTAGGCGTGTCGGGGAATGCCCCTGAGCCGGCTTGGCCGGCTTCCAGCCCGGCGATGCCTACCCAGCCCCAGAACCCGTCGCCCCCCCAACCCCGCGTGTTGACAAATTCCAATGCCCCTTCAAGATTGCCAATGAGCAATATCAACGCAGGCGCGGCCATGCCGACGCCTATGCCGGCCTTCCTGCTTCCCCCGGACAGCCGCACCAGATTGTGCAGCAGGCCAAAGGCCCCAGTCGCTGCCAGGGCCGGTATCAGCGACACTGCCAGGGTGTAACCCACATTAGAAGGAATGGCCGTCAGCTTGACTAGGAAGGCCATGATGAAGTGGCCGCCGTAGTAGTAGCTGATGGAATGGCCCGACAGCCACTGGTCCTCTGGAGGAAAGTGCCGGCTTTGCAGCACCGCGTTCAGGAAGCCGAAGTCCATCGGCTTCTCCGTCCCCCGGATCGCCGGAGCCTCCGACGTAATCCACAGCCATATGAAGAAGAAGACCAGGAACACCGCCTCGGCTGCCACGAACGTCCGCCACTCGGCCTTGAGGAACCCCCACATCTCCTTGGCCCGGCATTGCAAGACCAGGGCGCTTAACACCGCGGCCGCGGCTGCTATAGCGATAATCGTCCCCTGGGTATTGGGAATCAGACGCGTCAACCCGGCAATCCACAGCGCGTAGGCCAGCAGCACTAGAGCCAACGGCTTGGCGAGCGTTATTCCACGGTCGGGAAGCCTGCGGAACAACACGAAGCACAACGGCAGGGCCAGGATGCCCAGCAACTCCACCGTCAAGAGCCAGGTTAAAGCGTCAAGCATAGGTCAACAGTAACAAGGGTGCAGTGCTGGGAGCAGCGTCGCCGCCTAGGACCGGCGGAAGGTGTAGGGTGTCCGTAAAGCACCCCCCAGTCTGCCCTCCTGTACCCCCCGTTCGCCCTTGTATCTTAAACATGGACGTGGCAGACCGTTTCGTCCCAGGTCGGAAGACCGTACCTCAGCAGGGTCGTCACGTCCTGCCTACTCGGAGCCCGAACAGTTGACCGGGCAGTGGAGCCCGAATTATGCAAGGATGGGTCAGAGTTAGGGAGAGACATCTTTGGAGGAGGTGGATGTATGAACCAAGAATCCTTGTTGTTTGTTGGCATCGATGTTTCCAAGGACCGCTTGGATGTGGCGGTGCGGCCTACCGGTGAGGCTTGGCAGGTCTCCCACGACTCTCGGGGGATCAGCCGGCTGGTGAAACGTCTTGGGAAATTGGCGCCCCAATTGGTGGTGCTGGAAGCCACCGGTGGAATGGAAATGGCCCTGGCGGCAGAATTGGCCAGCTCCCAACTGGCTATAGCGGTAGTCAATCCCCGGCAGGCGCGGGACTTCGCCCGCGCTGGCGGGAAACTGGCCAAAACCGATGCCCTGGACGCCCACGCCCTGGCACACTTCGCCCAGGCCATGCGTCCGGCCCCCAGACCCCTGCCAGGCCCCGACGCCCAGGAACTAAAGGCTCTGGTCGCCCGAAGGCGCCAACTGGTGGAAATGATCACCTCAGAGAGAAACCGGTTCAAAACTGCCACCAAGCGTATACGCCCCACGGTCCAAGACCACATCCTTTGGTTGGAAGAGAACCTGAAGGGTCTGGACCAGGACTTGGGAGACTTCATCAGTTCTTCCCCCATGTGGAAGGACAAAGACCAATTGCTTAGAAGCACTCCAGGTGTGGGGCCGGTCCTATCCATGACTCTCTTGTCCGACCTGCCCGAACTGGGCGCCTTGAACCGCGGTGAGATCGCCGCTCTGGTGGGCGTGGCGCCCTTCAACCGGGACAGCGGCGCCCTGAGGGGTAAACGCCAGGTATGGGGAGGGCGCAGTCAGGTGCGGGCTGCACTCTACATGGCGACCTTGGTGGCCACCCGGTACAATCCGGTCCTGCGGGACTTCTACCAGCGGCTGTGTGACGCCGGCAAACCCAAGAAAGTGGCCCTTACGGCCTGCATGCGCAAGCTGCTCACCATACTCAACGTCATGGTCAAGCACAATCGCCACTGGAGCCCTATCCCTCAATCTTCTTGACATTAAAGACAGTTGCTGAGGTTCTCGAAGGGACTAGCAGAGATAAATCACGGTACGGGGGCCAGTAGTGAGTCGATAAACTGCCTGGAATCGAAAGGCGCCATGTCTCCCAGGCTCTCGCCCGTTCCGATGAAGAGTATTGGCACCTGGAGTTCCCGCTTGATCGCAAGGGCTATTCCCCCGCGGGCCGTGCCGTCTAGCTTCGACAGGAAGATGCCGGTACAGCCCACCGCTTCTTGGAATGACTTTGCCTGGGCCAGGCCGTTATGGCCTGTGGTCGCGTCCAGCGTCAATATAACCTGGTGCGGCGCCGACGGTTCCTGCCGGTTCAATACCCGGCGCACCTTGCGCAACTCCTCCATGAGGTTGGACTTGGTGTGCAGTCGCCCCGCGGTGTCCACGATCAGCACGTCCGCGCCCCGGGCCTTGCTTGCCTGGTAGGCGTCGTAGGCCACCGCCCCGGGGTCGGCGCCCGACCCGTGGCCGACTATTTCTACGCCCACCCGCTGCGCCAGGATTTCCAACTGCTCCACGCCTGCCGCTCTGAATGTGTCCGCCGCGCCCAGTATGACCTTCTTGCCCGTTTGTTGCAGGTGGTACGCCAGCTTGGCAATGCTGGTCGTCTTTCCCACACCGTTGACCCCTACCATCAGAATCACGTAGGGGCCTGGACTTTCGCTGCCCATCTCCAGCAGTTCCTCCGGCTCGCCCGAGTCCAGGTCCTGCACCAGCGATTCTTTCAGGGCCTGAAACAGTTGCTCAGGGTCACCCAGCCGGTCTTCCCGGGCCTTTTTCCGCAACCCGTCGACGATCTCCAGCGACGTTTCAACGCCAACGTCCGAGGATACCAGGACTTCCTCCAGTTCTTCCCATACCGAGTCGTCCAGGTTGGACGAGCGCAACAGACCCATTACCCGCCCCAGCCATCGCTCGCGGGTGGGTTTGACAGCCTCTTCGGTGTTTCTTTTGGTAGCGTCCCGGTCTCGATTGAACAGGCGCAACATCAGGTCACCCTGAAACAGCCAGTGATACGTTTGGCACAGGTCTTGGGGAGTTCGGAATATTCCATAGTTCGGCTAGGTTGATGACAATAGCCCGGGCCGCGCTACTCCGACGGTCCCTTGTGGACGTCCGCCGCCAAGCTAGCCAGGGCATTCTCCGCCGCGCCCCTCTCCGCCATGGCCTTGCTTCCTCCGCTTCCGACTCCCAGCACCTCATCTTCCACCACTACTTCCACGGTAAACACTGGCCCGTGGTCAGGGCCTTCACATGACAGCAGACGGTACGACGGGGCCGATTTTCCCAGCCCCTGCACGAACTCTTGCAGGCTGGACTTGGCGTTCTCTCTGGGGATGTTTCCACCCAAGAAATCTTCCAGTTCTTGGGCCATGGTTTTGAGAATAAATTGCTGGGCCCCGGCATAACCCCGGTCCAGGTAAACAGCCGCCGTCACTGCTTCGAAAACAGCCGCCAGGGTCGATTCCCTATGCCGCCCGCCTTTAGACTCCTCCCCCTTGCCCAGCTTCAGGAAATCCCCCAAGCCGCGCCGCTCGGCTACTTGGGCCAGTGTCTTTCCCTGCACCAGCGCAGCGCGTCCCTTGGTAAGCTCTCCTTCGCTCAGGTCTGGTCTGCGCCGGTACAATTCCTCCGAGACTACCAACTCCAGCACCGCGTCGCCCAGGTACTCCAGCCGCTCGTAAGAAGAAGAGAGCGGCCATCCCTGCTCGTTGGCGTAGGACCCGTGCACCAGGGCCTGTTCCAACAGCCGCCGGTCCTTGAACTTCAGGCCCAGGACGGCTTCCAACTGGCCGCTCTTCAAAAGTTCCCCTAGATTATGCCGTGGGGCCAGGGAGGCTGCGGCCGTTTCAACTCGCCCATGTGAGCGAACTCGCTCATCGCCTTCGACAGCGTCTCGTACATTTCGGCCGCCTGCTCGTCTGGGGGAACGAACACCTTCAAAAAAGCCGCCTGCCCGCCGGGAAAGACGAACGTGGGCACCCCGAAGGCCCCGTACTCTTCCACCGCCTTGGTGTGGCTGTCTCCGATCTCCCGCAGCAGGTCTGGGTCTGCCAGGTCCTCCCTGAAGCGGGCCAGGTCCAGCCCTGCGCTGACCGCCGCGTCGTGAATCACGGACTCGTCGTTCAGGTCTGCCCTGTCCTCATGCCGCGCCCGCAACAAGGTCATGAAGAAGGACTTGAAGGCCTCTTTACCCTGCCGCTTGGCCGCCAAGCCGGCTTGGTGCGCCAGCAGCGTGCGGTCCGACCCGTCCACTATCTCAGGCTGTTCCCAGATTTTGAAGCCCTCTTCCCGACCGCTGTTGGCCTGGCTCAAGCTAAAGGGCTGCCAGTCGATGTCCACCGGGTTTCCGGTCACCTCTTCCACTTTTGCCAGCCACACGGCGGCATTGTAGACGAAGGGTCAACGGAAGTCGTAGTAGGTGGTTGCCTCTGGTTCAGACATCTCAGCCCCTCCTCGTGGTCGTCGTGCCTCGATTTTAGCCACAGCCGCGATTCTTGTCAAAATCTAAGGCAACTCGCCGAATGACCTGGACTAATAGCGCCCACAGCAGCTACCAGTCAAGCCTGATTTAGGGGCCTCTTATGCTATAATTGCCTCTACAGGAGGCCCTCCACGCCGCAGCTTCAGCACATCCCTTCCCCCCTTGGCGCACTCAAGAGTAACTTGGACGGCGAGCAGCTGGCCGTCCTGCGTCACGTGCGTCGCAGGGCTTTGTCCGGCCCTCTGGCCATTTACCTAGTGGGCGGCCCTGTTCGCGACGTACTCCTGGGCAGGCCCGTGGCTGACCTGGACTTCGTGGTCGAAGGCGACGCACCCCAGTTGGCCAGGGAGTTGGCCGCCCAGCTTGGCGGTGAAGTCATCGTCCACGACAGGTTCGGCACAGCGTCGGTGGTGATGCCTGGGACGCGCGTCGACGTCGTCACCGCCCGGCGGGAGAACTATAAGCAGCCCGCAGCGTTGCCGGACGTGACCGCGGGCAGCATAGCCGACGACCTCCGACGCCGCGACTTCTCCATCAACGCCCTAGCCCTGCCGCTGGCGGACAGCCGCCCGCAAGTCCTCGACCTCCACAGCGGCATCGAGGACATGGGCCGCGGCCTCATTCGGACTCTCCACCCCAACAGCTTTATTGACGACCCAACCCGCATTTTTCGAGCCGTTCGCTATGAACAGCGTCTAGGCTTCCACATAGAAGATGAGACCCTCGGCCGACTCCAGAGCGCCGTCGCCCAGGGACACATTGCGTCCCCGACCCCCGACCGCGTCCGCCACGAACTGGAACGAATCATCCAGGAAGACCAACCCGTCCCGCCACTCCAACGCTTGGCGTCCCTGGGAGTGCTGGCCGCTATACACCTGTCCTTGGCGGGTGAGCAAGTTGGACACCACCTGGCTGCCGTGGCCGACCCAGACTTAGGTCAGGAACACCAGGCGAACCCATTGGTGTACCTGTCGGCGTTGGCCTACCCACTGTCCACTGACCAGGCCGAGGCCGTTATCCACCGCCTGAACATGCCCGCTCATTGGGCGCAGGTGGTCCGGGACACCGTCAACCTCAGGAGACTGGAAAGCACCCTTGCTGGGCAGTCGCTGACTCCTGCTTCTCTCGCCAACCTGTTGGACGGTTTCTGCCCTGAGGCATTGTGGGCCGTTTCCAGGCTTGCCGGCTCCCCTGCGGCGCCGCAACGACTCAGCTACTATTTGAACGAACTACGCGGCGCGGCACCCACCCTCAACGGCAGCGATCTCCTGGCCATGGGCGTGCCCCAGGGCCCGCTAGTCGGACGGCTGCTGCAGGAACTGCGGGACGCTAAGCTCGACGGCCGCGTGTCTACCGAGCGCCAGGAACGCTGCTTGGTCCAAGCGGCGCTCACTCGCGAAGGGAGTACAACAGGACATGGATGAAGATAACGAGCAACAGACCTGCGTAATCTGCAGCGAGCTTCTGGACGGCGTGCATCAGACCTCTTGCCAGATGTGCGGCGGCATGTTCCACCAGCCCTGGAGCAAGGACAGCGACATCCCGGAGTGCGGACGCATCGGCAGTCACGAAGAGGCCCTGGCCATAGTCTTCTTGTGCGACGACTGCTACTACGGGCGCAGGCCCTAGCATCTGTCGAGGCGGTCCGTATGCAAGCTGTCTACATAGAGTCCCACGGCGGCCCCGAGGTGCTGACTTACGGGCAACGGCCAGAGCCGGAGATTGCGCCCGACCAGGTCAAGGTCCGGGTACGGGCCGCGGGCCTCAACCGTCTGGACCTGTACACCCGCGAAGGAGGGCGCGGCCTGCGGCGCGAATTCCCGCCGCCGCTGATTCTGGGCGGCGACTGCGCCGGCGACGTGGTCGAAGCCGGCAGCCAGGCCGGGACCTTCCAGCCCGGCGACCGGGTGTTGGTCAATCCCAGGCTGAGTTGCCGGCAGTGCCCCGCCTGTCTATCCGGGCGGGACGACCTTTGCCCCAAGTCCCAATTCATGGGGACTGCCATTGACGGCAGCTACGCCGAGCTAATCGCCATCCCCGCGGCCAACCTCCACGCCATTGACGACAATGTGACCTACCTCCAGGCCGCCGCCGTGCCAACAACCTTCCTGCCCGTCTGGAACCTTCTCGTCCGCCGCATGGAGCTCAAGCCCTGGGAGACCGTGCTGGTCCTGTCGGCATCCGCCGGCGTGGGCGTCGCCGCTATCCAGGTTGCCAAGAACGTCATCGGCGCAACGGTCATCGCCACCACCAGCACCCCGGAGAAAGCCGCCAAAGCCTTGGAGTTGGGCGCCGACGCGGTCATCAACTACAACGAAGAGGACATCACCGAGCGGGCCCGGTCGCTGACTGGCGGCCGCGGCGTTGACGTTGTTTTAGACCACGTTGGGGCCGACTTCTTTCCCAAGGCCTTCAGCGCCCTGCGGCCCGGCGGCCGCTTTGGCATCTGCGGCGCCACCACCGGCTTGCGCACCGAGCTACATTTGGGACTGCTGTTCAGCCAGCAGAAGCAGATTTACGGCGGATTCATGGGGGCCAAAGAGGACATGCGGCAGATAACGGCCGTCCTGAACAACGGTGGGATTCAGCCGGCCATAGACCGGATCTTCCCCCTGGCCCAAGCCGCCGACGCCCACCGGGCCATGGAGCAGACCAACTTCTTCGGCAAGCTGCTCCTTACCGTTTAGCTGAAATCGGCTCCGTCCCCTTGGAACCCAGTCCTACACCACACCCGGGTGGGATCCCGTACCGAATCTACCGGCCAAGACTGGGTCGTCTTTCGGGGAGAGAGAGGCCCTTTTCAGTCCGTTTTCTGTTAGAATGCATAGGCAAACTTAATTTTCGCACCAAGGCTCCACACACGGTAACGGACTAATATCTGTCCCGTACTTCGTTCTTGTGGCCCTTTGGGACAAGGAGTCCGTTCCCCCATGGCATTGAAATCCGTCTCGGCTCGCCCGCGTTATTCCGGCTCTAGAGGCCGCCGCCAAGTCGTCTGCGCCGGATGCGGCGCCTCCACAACCGTACCCTTCCGGCCAAGCCAAGACCGTCCGGTGTATTGCTCCCCTTGCTTCAAGCTGCGGCGCAATCACTCTCCCGGACCGGCAAGGAAACTCGCCAGGCAGTCGGTCGCCTCAAATCAACCACCTCAGGAGCGTCGCGCGATAGGCGATGGCCCTTCCACCTCCTCCGCTCCGGCGTTTGCGGAAATGGCCTTGAAAGCCTCCACCAAGGCAGCCCTTTCCTGTATAGGCATATCAGAGCCTACGCCGATCCAGGAGAAGACTATCCCTCTTCTTATGGCTGGCCGGGACGTGATTGGACAGGCGCGCACGGGCTCCGGCAAGACCCTGGCGTTCGCCGTCCCCTTGGCGGAACGGTGCAACCCGTCCGTCCGGCAGGTTCAGGCGTTGGTCCTGGTGCCCACTCGCGAACTCGCCATGCAGGTGGCCAGGGTGACTGAGGTCGTGGCGTCGCCCCATTCTCTACGCTGCACCTTGCTATACGGCGGCCGTTCGCTGCGGCCGGAGTACGCCGCATTGAAGACCGGCGCACACATCGTCATCGGCACCCCTGGCCGGACGTTGGACCACATACGTCAGGGCACTCTGGACTTGCGATCGGTGCGGGTTTTGGTCTTGGATGAGGCTGACGAGATGCTGGACAGGGGGTTCGCTCACGACGTCGAGGCAATCTTGAGCAGGACGCCTTCCAGCCGGCAAACGGCCCTTTTGTCGGCGACAATCCCCGACTGGGTAGCAAAAACGGCCGCGAAGTACATGCGAGACCCGGCAACAGTGAAGGTGGATGCAGACTTGAAAGCATTGCCCAGTGTAGAACACCTTGTCTATACCATCGAGAAGTCCGACAAGATAGGAGCGCTTCGGACCCTGCTCAACCAGCGGGACGGCGGGGCGGTCATAGTCTTCGGCAAGACCAAGCGCGGGGTGAAAAGGCTGGCTGCACAACTAGGTGAGATGGGTTACCCGGCAGGGGCATTACAGGGGAATCTTAGCCAAACCGCACGCGAGCGCGTGATGGCGGACTTTCGTTCAGGAGCTGTCCCTATCTTGGTGGCAACCAACGTAGCAGCCCGCGGGTTGGATATCGAGGGCATTGGCCAAGTCATTAACTATGACTTGCCGGACTCTGACCTGCTCTTCACCCACAGGGTCGGGAGGACGGGGCGGATGGGCCGCGCCGGTCAAGCAGTGACGTTCATCACTCCGGATGAAGGGCCAAAGTGGCGTGAGATTAACCGAAGTATGGGAGGCCGCCTCACTCGCCAGCCCTGGAAGGCGCCCCACGGGTTGGGACACCGCCTGCAGAACGCCCGATGACGACCACCGACGGCGCCGCGGAATTGAACGACTGCCGCAACAACGCCATACGCAACCTCGCGATCATAGCCCACGTTGACCACGGCAAGACCACCTTGGTAGACGCCCTGCTGAAGCAGGGCCAGGTCTTCCAGGCCCATCAGCAGGTGGGAGCTCTAATCATGGACACCAATCCCTTGGAGCGGGAACGCGGCATAACAATCCTGGCCAAGAATGCCTCGGTCTACTACGGGGACGTGAGGATTAACATCATCGACACGCCGGGCCACGCCGACTTCAGCGGCGAGGTGGAACGCGTCATGAACATGGCCGATGGCTGCCTGCTGTTGGTAGACGCCGTAGACGGGCCCATGCCCCAGACTACCTACGTCTTGCGCCAAGCCCTCCAGCAGAACGTTACCCCCATGGTGGTCATTAACAAGGTCGACCGGCCGGAGGCCCGGGTGGCGGAAGTGGTCGAGATGGTCCAAGACCTGTTCTTGGAATTGGCCACGGATGCAAAGCAACTGGATTTTCCGGTGCTGTATGCATCGGCCCGGCAGGGTTACGCTACCACATGCTTGGACACCCCAGGGCCGAATATGCAACCCCTCTTTCAAGCGATCTTGGATTCGGTGCCGCCGCCCAAAGGCGACCCCAATTCCCCCCTCCAACTGCTCGTTGCCGCGCTGGACTACGACAACCATCTGGGACAGGTCGCTGTGGGCCGGATCACCAATGGCACTATGAGGAAGCGTGACGACGTGGCGTTGCTATGCTCCGACGCCCAGCCCACAATCCATAACCTGGAGCACATATTTGTATTCCGCGGAATGGAGCGGGTGGAAGTATCGGAAGCCCATGCCGGGGACATTGTAGCGGTGACCGGCCCTGAGGGCGTGTCCATAGGAGACACCATTGCCTCTCCTGACAACCCGGAGGCCCTTCCGTCTATCAACATCAACGAACCGACGGTGCGGATGACATTCGGGGTCAATACTTCTCCTTTGATGGGTCGGGAGGGCATCCATTGCACTTCCAGAAATCTCCACGAAAGGCTGATGAGAGAACTCCGGACCAACGTTAGCCTGAGAGTAGAGGCCACTCCCAGCCCCGACGTGTTCGTGGTTGCAGGACGGGGAGAACTGCATCTGTCTATACTGGTTGAGACGATGCGCCGCGAACAATTCGAATTCCAGGTGTCCCGTCCCGCTCCCGTGACCAAGGTGATCGAAGGCAATACATACGAACCCTGCGAGATTTTGAATATCAGCGCACGTGAAGAGCACGTTGGCGCGCTGACCGAATACTTGTCGGCTCACCTGGCCCAACTGCAAGATATGCGGTACGGTGAGAACGGCTACGTCCACATGGAATACAAGATACCCACCCGCGGACTGATCGGGTTCGACGCTTTCTTTCTCCGCACCACCCGGGGTGACGGAGTAAAAAACAGCATATTCACCTCCTACGAGCCGATGGGGAATGAGATAAAGGCCGAACGCGGCGGCGTACTCGTAGCGTCTGAGGGCGGCGTAGCCGTAACCTACGGGTTGCTGAATGCCCAGGGCAGGGGCGACACTTTCATAGACCCGGGCACGATAGTCTACGAAGGTATGATCGTCGGCTCCCACCATCGCGACGGCGACATCGAAATCAACGTCTGCAAGGAGAAGAAGCTGACCAATATGCGCTCTTCTACGGCCGACGTTGCCAGACGATTAAACGCCACTGCCAGGTTGAGCCTGGAGGAGGCACTGACGTTTATATCTGACGACGAACTGGTGGAGATTACTCCGCAGAGCTTCCGGCTTCGCAAGATGGAACTTTCGGCTCTGGACCGAAAACGCCAACGCCGGGACGGGGCTCGCGCCAGAGATTAGGAACGCCTCAACTACGACGCCGCATCCGGCAGCAGGGTTGGGGGTTTGCAGAAGTGCCCCGACCCGGAATCCCTTACTCAAGCGGCTCCTTACAGTTTAGGCCCCCGCCGTTCCAACCGCCGGCCGTGGAACAGGTACTGCTGGGCGTATCCGCCGTAGCGGCCGAAGTGCTCCAACGCCCACTCCAGCAGCACCCTGTCCGGCGGCGTCTTTTGCCCCGGAAAGTACCACTCCCCCAGTGCCCGGCGCACCCACACGTCTATGGGGAACGCCTCCAGCTTCTCCAGGGAGAACACCGCTATGCAGTCGGCGATCTTGGAGCCGATGCCTGGACATTCCATCAACCTGGCCTTGGCTTCCAAGTAAGGGATCCTCACCAGTTCCGCCAGGTCCAACGCTCCCTCAGCCACCAAGTTGGCGGTCTTGTCCACGTAGGGCGCCCGGAAGCCCAGGCCCAGCCGCCGGAGATCCATCTCACCGGCGTCCGCAAGCTGTGACGGACTGGGAAAGGTGTGCCTGGTATGGCCGTCTATCTCAACCGGCTCGCCGTAGGCTTCCGACATCCGCTCGACCACCAGGTGGATGCGCGGGATGTTGGAGTTGGCGGAGCAGATGAAGCTGACCAGGCACTCCCACGGGTCTATTCTTAGCAGCCGCAGGCCGGGATAGCGCTCGATCATCTCGGCGACCCGCGGGTCCCGGCTTATCTCGGCGTATATGGCCTCGATGTCGTCGTCCAGCCGCAGGTAACTGTGCAGCAGGCGCGCAACTTGTTCTTCGCTTCCGGGCCGGCTGCGGAACTCGACAGCCCCGTCCAGTTGTCGGGCCTTTACCAGGTTGCCCCTGATGACGCCGAAATACCAGTCTCCTTCCCGCCGCCAGCGGTGGGACTGGCCGCTCTCCAGGCTGGCAGCCAGGTCTAGAGGTTGTTCAACTTCCAGCTTCAACGCCGGCGCCAACCCACTGGGCCGCCAGGGCCCCCACCGTGGAAAGGTTACAGGGCTTCATCGTGCAAGGCGGTATCGACTTCAAGAACGACTGCCCGTACGCCCGCCCGGTGATTCTCTGGTCCAATACCACGATGGTCCCCTTGTCCTCTTTGTTGCGAATCAGCCGGCCGATGCCCTGCCGGAACCGCAACACGGCCTGGGGAATCGAATACTGCTTGAACGGGTCCTCGTACTGCTCCGACCTGGCTTTCACCACCGGGTCGGTGGGCACCTGGAAGGGCAGCCGGGTCAGCACCAGCGCCTGCAGGACGCCGTTGGGCAGGTCCACTCCCTCCCAGAAGCTTGCCGTTCCCAGGAGAACGCTGCGGGGGTCTTGGGTGAACCGGGCTATGAGTTGCTGCGGCGGGCCGTCGACGCTCTGGGCCAGCACCTGTATGCCCTCCGCCTGCAGCGGCGCCCGGATGCGGTTAGCTACAGCCCGCAGCGACGAGTAGGAGGTGAACAGCGCCATCGTCCTGCCGCCCAAGGAAGTTCCCAGGTCCACCAGCACCCGGGCCAGCGCCCCCGAGTAGCCGTCGTTGTTGGGAGCCGGCATGTCGCCGGGCATCAGCAACAGCGCCGCCTTCTGGTAGTCGAACGGCGACCCCACCAGCAGTTCGTCGCTTTCCTCGGGCAGTCCCGTCCTTCCCTTGAAGTAGCCGAAGTTCCCCTCGGTGCTGAGGGTCGCGCTGGTCATCACCACGCTCTCTTTCCGGTCGTACAGTCCTTCCGCCAGCATGGGACCAACGTCCAGCGGCGCGGCGTGGAACGAAGCGTCGCCGCTCGACGTCTCCCGCGCCGCCCAGATGATAGACCCGTCGTCGGGAGAGCCGATTATCGACGCCAGTTGGTGCCGCAACTCGTCCAGGCTGTCCAGGATGTTCCCCGCCTCCATCGCCAGAGCAGGCTGGTCGCCCGCCGCCGGCAGCACCGTTGATTCCAGGAACCGCTGCAGCCGGGCAAGCACCTGCGACGCCTGCAGCATCCTCACTTCCAGGTTTTCCCAGGCCAGGGCAATCCCCTGCCACGATTGCCTGTTCCTGACCTGCGGGTCTACCAACACCTGCACCGGGCCGTCAGAGGAGTCCATTCTCTGGGCTTCGAGAAATCCCTCTCCCGATGCCCAGAGCCGGGCCCATAATTCCCGCAGGGCCGCAGCCCCGGTCTCGGTGTCCGAGACCGCTCGTTCACCTTCCCGCCTCACCGCCGTGGTCATGCCCTCGGCGCCCAACGCCATGCGCACCTGCACCGCCAACCGCCCCTGTAGTTCCAGGGCCTCCTCCAGCCGGTCGCGGGTCACGCTGAACCCCAACTGTCGCGTCGCTTCGTCTTCCAGGTGGTGGGCTTCATCGACTATCAAGTATTTGTAGTCCGGGATCAGCCCCCCGCCCCGCACCAGGTCGGACAGCAGCAGGGCATGGTTCACCACCACGACATGGGCTTGGTCCGCCCGCTCCCTGGCGCTGCGCAGGAAGCAGGGGCCGCCGTCCCGCAGCCCCGGGCACCAGGCTTTCTCCCCGGCGGACACCCGGGACCACACGAACCCATCCCGGCCCGACAGGTTGATCTCCCCCCGGTCGCCGGTGACCGTGTCCTGGAGCCACACCGCCGTCTTGCTCAAGACGCGGGCGTCCTCCACCGTCGGGTTCTCGGTTCTTGCCAGGTAGTTCCACCGGTGGAGGCACAGGTAGTTGGCCCGTCCCTTCAGCAGCGCCGCTTTCACCGAGCCCTGCTCCACCAGCCCGGCCTCCTCCAACACGTTGAGCAAGGCTGGGATGTCCTTCTTCAATAACTGTTCCTGTAGGTTGATGGTATTGGTCGAGACGACCACCCGCTGCCCGTGGGCCACCGCGAACAGAACCGCGGGGAGCAGGTAGGCTATCGACTTCCCAACGCCGGTGCCGCCCTCCACTGCCAGGCGCCGGCTGTTGAAGATAGCCCGGGTGACCGCGGACAGCATCTCCTCCTGCTCCGGCCGGAGTTCGAAACCGGAAAAGCTCTGGGCGAACGGCCCTTGCGCTCCCAGCAGGTTGATGATCTTGTCCTCGTCCAGGGCTGCCTTGGAACTGTCGGCCCGCCGCTTCTCCGGCCGGCCCAGCCGGGCCGCCAGCGCCTCGGTGTCCAGGCCGGTCAGGCCCGCGGCCGCCGTCGCCTGGGGCACTCCCTGCTGCAGGCCCGTCAGCAGCGGCGCTATTGACCACCGGCTGCGCATGGACAGGTGCACCAGGTGGGCCAGCAGGCCGGGATCCAACTCCTCCGCACGGCGCAGCAATTGGATGAAGACCTGGTGCGTCGCGCTGGCGTCGGCCAAGGCCCGGTGGTGGTTGCGCAAGTCCACCTCGAAGTACTCCGACAAGTAGGCCAGGGAGTATTGCTGCGCGTAGGGCAGCAGAGAGGACGCCAGGTCCCAGGTGTCGTAGGCCGGGTTCTGCAATTGCAGACCGTGGGTGGCGAGAAAGCCCAGGTCGAACCGCACGTTGTGGCCGATAACCGGGTGGTGTTCCAGGAAGTCGCCCAGTTCATCGGCGATAGAGTTGAAGAAGGGCGCCCTGGCGACCTGGCCGGGCTTGATGCCGGTCAGCCGTTGGATGAAGTCCGGGATGGTCCGGCCGGGGTTGACCAGCGTCTGGAAGGTGTCGATGACCTGGCCGCCCTGGAACTTGACCGCGCCCACTTCGATGATGGTGTCCCGGTCCTGGTCCAGCCCGGTGGTCTCCAGGTCCAGGGATACGTGGACCGACTCGAACGGCGAGGTTGATGGGATACCCAGAGTCATTGCAGATCAATCGCCGGGGAATATCCGCGGCCCGTCGCCATACATGGGCTCGACAGGGGTCTGATAGGCTTGCCGCAAGGACATTTCGACGCCGCCTGCCGCGTCCGTCCTCATCCCGGCCCGCCGCCCGCTATGGCAGGGGTTGCCGATTCCTATGCGCCGCTACCCGGCCCTCTCGTCCTTTCTCCCCGGCCGGGACCCGCTCTCGAACTATGGGGTCAGACCACGTAGGGCCGGACCGAACCGGAGCGCAGGCCCACCGCGGGGTGATACTTGCCGCTGTGGACAGCGGTCAGGAACTCTTCTTCGTTGTTGATTTCATCGTCGAAGGCGGTCACGAACTTGCCCAGCCCGTGGACCGAGTGGGCGTCGCTGCCGCCGGTGACCGGCATCCCCAGCAGCGAGGCCACCCGCATGGCGAAGTCGTTCTCCCGGTCTTGGGTCCCGCCGTTGGCGACCTCAACCGCATGGGCCAGTTTGAACACCGGATGATCCAAAGCGTCTTCGGGCTTCTCCGGCAGGGGGTCGTCCACTGATTGGTAAAGCAGGGCGTTGTGCCTGCGGCTTGGGGTCAACGCCGCCCGGAAGGGGTGGGCGGTGACCACGAACCCGCCGACCTCGTCGGCGGCCTTCCTCAGCTTGGCGGCCTTGTGAAAGCCCGACTGGAACTTGTCCAGGCCGAAGGCCAGCATGTGGCCCATGTCTGTCTCCACCTCCATCGCCCTCACCAGCACCACGTCGTGGAGGCTGGCAAAGCGCTGGAACTCGTGGCGGTCCCACGGGCCGCTGTGCTCAGTGATGCATAAACCCCGCAGCCCCAGCCGCTCCGCTTCCAGTATCAGGTCGTCGGGCTTGAGGCTGCTGTCGCTGCTCCCCTTGGTCGTGTGGATGTGGAGGTCGAACAGTTTTGCCATATTTTGGTGGTCAGCCATCCGCCGCCGGGGGCTGACGCTCAAGTAAGTCTATCCGGGATGACCAATGCCGTCAACGCGCCGAAAATTCAATTTCCCCACCATTTCCGCTCATTTCTGCTTGCCGGCAGCTGGTTGGTTGGGGCGTCCAAAAATTTAGATACCGTCCCACTGAGTCCCATTTCGTTCCACTTCTCTTCTCCGTCAAGCGGTGAGCCGACGCGCCGGATTCCCCCTCAGTTGAAACCGGGAAGGGATGAAAAGGTTGTGGGCTGCCGGGACATGTTTCACCAGGTACTAGTTTGATGACGAATCTGCGGGGTTGTCAAGCACGGTTTGTCAGTGGGGTGGAAGGTTGGTTTCGCTTAGGCGCCTACCTGTCACCCCGGCGCCATGCCTGTCACCCCGAACGGAGTAAGGGGTCTAAAATCCTTGCTGACAGCCAAGTGCGGTGTTGGCGAAGATCGGGACCCGGTCCTGGCCTGGGGTTTGAGATTTCTCGGCTACGCTCGAAATGACAGTGTGGCGCGATCTGGATGATAGCGGGGCTGCCGGCGACGTAGGGGCGAAAAATCTTTCGCCCCTACGGGATGTGGTTGGCCATAGGGTTGTGATGGAGCTTCGCCGGGGGTTCCGGTTGCTTCTAGCGTATAGGAGTTTTGCGCTCCTGTCCCAGTGTAAATCTGGCATACCTTTATGCTCAATCATGCTCAATTTACCTCTAGGCGTTTGTGGATGAACGGAGACTCCATCAAGAACGCTATGTCCGCCTCGGTAAAGTGGGCGTTGGGATATTTGGTGAACCCCAGCATCATTACGGCGTCATAGTCGCACACATCTTCCAGCCCTTCGTCGCATCCCGGCGGGTGCGGCAGGCCAAGAGCGTGGCCCAACTCGTGTGCCAGCCCACCAATCCATCCCATGTGCGGGCGATAATAACCACAAGACTCATAGCCTTCCGGGTTAGCCAACCCTTCCAAGTCATCCCTGTGCAGAATGGTAATCCCGTAGCCGCCCTTGCCAAGGTCCGACGCCCCGCAAATGAAACCAACGTCGGGATATACCGCCCATACGTAAGCGGGCGTCTCATACCATATCGGTACGCAGTGTTGCAGGTCCTCAATGACACGGTGATAGCCACCATCCCGATCATAATAGTCCTCTGTGTTGCCAAGGGTGCAATGTTCAGGAATTGGCGACTGAACGTCAAACGTCCACCCGTCTAGCTGCTCCGCATACCATATCTGAACATCCTGGATGGCTTGCTCCACTGCCTTCATGTAGACAGGATTGGGGTCGACGCCCTGCGGCGTCGCATACACAACTCGCACCATGGGCAGCGGGTCGTCGTTGGCAATAGCGACTGTCGCCGCGCTGGGAGTGCCGACGATATAGTTGCTTGCGGCCTGGACCGTCACCGTAACCGAGCCGTCGGCTTCATGTACGGTATTCTCCAGCGTCAAGAATCTCAGCGTCGCGCTGTCCCTGCCGCCCCTTACCGTCACCGTCTGGTCTCCCAAGGAACGGTCGGCTATATAGTTTCCCGTCTGTGCTACGGAGTAGTTGATGGTCAGGTCAGAGCTTATGGCCGTAGACACTGAGACGGTGAACACCGCATACTGTCCCTCTTCCACGTCGCCCGCTGCGCTGATTGTCACGGTGGGCGTCGGCTCCGGTGTCGGAGTGGGTGTGGGAGTGGTGGTGGGGGTCGGGACCGGCGTGGCCGTTGGAGTCGGCGAAACTGTCGGCTCTGGCGTAGTCGGTGGTGAAGACGTCGGGGTCGGCGTGGGGGTTGGGGCAGGCGTCACCGTTGAAATAGGGGTTGGGGTTGCCGAGTGAACTGGTATAGGGGTAGGCGTTGGAGTAAGCGCCGGTGTTGGCCTGGGTGTCGAGGTAGCCGTCGCAGCCACCGTCGCAATAGCGGTGGGCGGCGGGGTTGTGGGACTTGGCGTTGGGGATTCGCCCCCGGCACAGGCTATCCCGGCGAGAATACCGAGAAGCAAGACAAGACGAACAAACATGGCGGCGCCCCCTTACGGCGGAGAATCGGCGTCGTCCAAACGACCATATTCCCACGCGAGCCACAAGGGGGCGAGAATCCGAGTCCTCGCTCGATGGCTCCCGTGGTTCTACTCAGGGGGGCAATCCACCCTGGGTCGTTTGGACGGGGGCTATACTACCACAAAGCCGATGCCGGGGCATGGGTGGGGCTATTGGAGCGGTCGTTGGGATGTCGCGGAGCAGCTCGTCGTTGCGTTACTGGGGAGCGTCACCAGGGTCGGTATAGCCCAGCCCGCGGAGGAAATCCAGATCGCCGGCGGTCAACTCTGCTGACCGCAGCAGTTCCGGGCGGCGTTGGAGGGTGCGGCGCAACGACTCCCGGCGTCGCCACCGGGCTATCTCTTCGTGGTGGCCCGAACGCAGTATCTCCGGGACCTCCATGCCCCGGTACTCGGCGGGTCGGGTGTACAGGGGGTGCTGCAGCAGGCCCGAGGTGAAGGAGTCTTCCGACACGCTGTCCGGTGAGCCGACGACCCCCGGCGTCAGCCGGGCCACCGAGTCCACCAACACCATCGCCGCAGGCTCGCCGCCGGTCAGCACGAAGTCCCCGACGCTTATCTCCCGGGTCGCCAAGCCCTGAGCTACCCGCTCGTCCACCCCGCCGTAGTGGCCGCAAATCAGTACCAGCGCGGGCGCCTGGGCCAACTCCTCGGCGATGTCCTGGTTGAACAACTCCCCCTGGGGCGACAGCAGCACTACCGGGATCTGCGGGCGCTGCTCGGCGGGGTACTGCCCCAGCACGTCATCCACCGCCTCAAACACCGGCTCCGGCTTGAGCACCATGCCCGGCCCTCCGCCGAACTGGTAGTCGTCAGCCGTCCGGTGGGCGTCCCTGGTGTAGTCCCGCAGGTCGGTGACATCAATGGACAGCAGGCCGTTGCCCACGGCCATGCCCAGCATGCTGTACCGGAATGGGCCGTTAAAGGCCTCTGGGAAGAGGGTCAAGACGTGGAAGCGCATCGCAAAGAGCTACCGACAATAACTTTCGAGGGATTTTGTGATGCTAGACAAGGGGACTTTCCTTGTCAAGAAAAGCCTCTCTCCCCTTGCCCGTTAGCATGCCGTAACGTTGGGCGACGACGCCATTTCCCCCAAAAGTCCTGGCCGAAAAGCGGGAAAGAGGCCGACCATCCTGGCTATAATTTCCTTACCGGCCCTACGTGGGCGGGCCCTCAACTGCTAGACCGTCAGCGGCGGCGTATCCTGGCTGCCGCTGGCACCTCGGGGGTAGGGGATGAAGTGTGTGGCCCTCTTTCGCTGCTTTGGACTCCTGTTGATTGCCTGCCTGGCTATCATTGCCGTAGCCTGCTTTGGCGGGTCGTCGGGAGACAACATAGTCTTCGTGTCCGACATGGACGGGGACGACGAGATATACCTGTTGGACCCGGACGAGGGGGAACCAGTAAAGCTGACGGATAACCGGTCCAGGGACTTCGACCCCCGGCTGTCGCCCGACGGCAAAAGCGTCGTCTACCTCTCCGGCGAGGCGGGAGACCTGACCGTCAACCTGGTGGACAGCGAAGGAGAGACTGTAACCCGGCTCACCAATGACCCCGGCGCGGGAGTCACCCCGCTGTGGTCTCCCGACGGGCGGCGTTTGGCCTACGTGTCCCAGCGCGACGGCAACCCGGAGGTCTACGTCATGGCCGCCGACGGCAGCGGCGACACCAGGGTCACCTCCAACTCCAAGGACGACGTCATCGGTGACTGGTCTCCCGACGGCGAGTGGCTGGTCCTCTACGTCGCCCACGGCGAACCGGAACAGGGGCTGCTATTGCGCAATCCCGACGGCGTCAACCTGGTCCAGTTAACGTCGGAGCAGGACTCCGGGGCCGTTTGGTCTCCCGACGGCAAGAGCATTGCCTTCGTCAGAAGCGACGGCGAGAACTCTGACATCTATGTGGTCAAGACACTGAAGGACGGCACCTGGCAAGACGACACCGAACTCGAGCAGTTGACCCAGCACGAGGCCGCCGACCATTCCCCCGCCTGGTCTTCCGACAGCGAGACTATCGCCTTTGTTTCCAACCGGGACGGCAACGCCGAGGTGTACACCATGCAGGCCGACGGCTCGAATCAGCGGCGGCTAACCCGAAACGACGCCGAAGACGTTGCCCCGGTGTGGTCCGAGAACGGCAAGCGCATCGCCTTCGTCTCCTATCTCTTCGGAGCAGGCGAGCTCTTTGTCATGGACGCCGACGGGAGCCGGCAGCGGCGGGTAACCAACGACGGGGCTGAGGACCACTCGCCCGATTGGTAGGCCCGCGGCGCCCCGACGCAAAGATTGACTCCTTACGGCGGCTATTGATACCGTAGCCCCAATTTAAGGCAGCCGCGCCTCCAATTGGGACCCATGCGGCCATTGCATGCGGTTATTCAATGCAGCATTTGCCGGACGCTTCCCCGCGCTGAGGATTGTTGCAGGCGCGCTGGCGCTGGCCGGTCTCACGGTCTACGCTGGATGCAATTCCGTGGAGGACCGGGTGTCGCTCGGCGGCCTTGGCTCCGGCCCTGAAAACCTTGGGCCGACTACCCTGGAAGAACGGATCGCCGAGGCGGATGTGATAGCCCGGGCGCGGTTCGTGTCAGCCACTCCAGTGGCGGCAAGTAGGACAAACCCCGCCCACTACATCGGCGTGGTGGAGCTGCGTTTCCGGGTGTTGGAGTACCTGCGGGGAAGCGGGGCCAATGAGATTGTAGCCCTTATCGACGACGAAGGAATCCACTACGACACCAGCGCAAAGGCCTTGGAAGGTGCCAAGGCAATCCGGGATAGGCGGGACACCCAATGGGACGGTCGCGAGGCGATACTGTTTCTCCTTGACGATATGCCCGGAAAGCCAAGCACCAGCCAGGCTAACCGATACTGGTTGGGCTTTATCTCCACGTACACGGACGGCGACGGTTACACAATAGACAGCGACCACAAGCAATGGCTGCCCGACGCTTCTGCCGGGGGCGCGGGGACGTCCAGCGGGTCCGATACGCAACGCTTCCTGCTGGCCCCACCGCCACCATCTGGTGGAGCATCGGGCCAGTCCGCGTCTACATCCACAATTACCCTGGCCTCTTTGAAGGCCAAGATTGCGGCGAACACGGCGGCAATCGGCGGCTCAGAAGCAATGAAGGAATGCCTCTACCAGAAGCGCAAGTGGGCGCGTGAGGCCCAATATAGGTTTGACAGAATTGGGACAGGGAAATACTTCTACATCCGCCACGATGCCGCCATCGGCTCCGGTCTGGCCAAAGGAACGCGGGCGTTCACGGACCCGTATGTAAGCCAGCGTCCTGCAACCGCGCCAGCCTCGGCGGGCGACTATCCGCTTACGGGCAGGGACGCGGCGTTGTTCACGACGAAATACCCTGGAGTAGCGGACACGGTGCGCCCCCTGCCCGCGGGAACGTACAAGTTCTACTACGGCGGGCGGCCCAAGGAATTGATCATCTGCGACGGGCTGCCCAAGCTGGAACAGGAACGGGAAGAAGTCTTCGTTACCGTCACCGCCCCGACCGGCACGGTCCACGAAGCCTTCTTCGACCCCGTCACGCTGACCGCCGGCGGCGTTGGGGCCAATTCAACGGAGGGGGATCTGAAACCCGCCGCCTTCACTGTCGGCGGCCAGAGCGTGGAGTTGGAGAGCCTGGCCTGGTCGGGAGGCTCGGCGGTTCTGACCCTGGACACCCACGTCTCCCTGTCGGGGCAGGCACTGGACGCCATCGCCCTTAACGGGACGGGCGCCGTCACCCTGGCAGTTGCCGACGCCACTGTGGACCAGGCCAACGCAACCTGGACCTGGAGCGTTGCCGCTGCGCCGTGGAAGAACGGCGACAAGCTGATGCTGCGGATTCGCCAGAACCAGTCAGAAGAAGGGCAATGACCGTGACCGGTCTTGTAAGATGCCGTGACTCGGTTCTCCCAGTGTTGTGCATCGCCCTCGCCGCGGGCCTCCTCGCGGCCTGCAGTGGGGACCAGCCCACCTCCGAAACTGCGCCGCAAGACATCGGGGTTCAGCCCATATCCGAAACGGCGCCGCAGCCCACCGCAAACCCGGAAATACAATTCGAGCTAAATCCGACCTGGTTCGTTGCCCCCTCGTTGGAGGAGCAGATATATAACGCACTGACGTCCGACTCGCTGGTGGTGGTCCGGGCGTCGCTGTCGTCCACAACGGCGAGTGCAGAGGCTGTTTCCGGCGCAACAACCTACCGGCCCGTGCACGAGTTGAAGTTCACCGTCCACGAGTACCTGGAGGGCAGCGGTCCCAGCGAGATTCTGGTGGTGGTACGGGGAGATGAGACTTACGCCACGGAGGCCTTGGCGCGCGGCGCGGCCAATTCCGCCGCGTTGAGGCGGAACACCTCCTGGGACAATCGTGAGGCAGTGCTCTTCGTCGGCTTGGGAGATACGACGGCCGAATCGGACGGAGGAGCATCCACCAGGAAAGCTTCGTTCTCCAGGTCCTCCAACCCCCTGGAGTCGCCGTGGGACTATACCGTGGACAACCTGAGCCGGGCCTGGCTGCCGGCCCAAGCTACAACAGGAGGCGCGTCCGGCGAGGCCGCTGACCCTGAGTTCATCACCGATGGGGCGCAGTCCCCACCCCCGACGATTGCTCTGGCGGCTCTGAAGACTAAGATAGCGGTGTTGAAGGCCGAACTGAAGGCGGGAGAGAGTATCGCGGGATTCAATGAGTGCATCAGGGGCAGGATTTTACACGAGCGGGTCTATCGCGCAGACCCAGGGGGTCCGCGTCGGAAGGAAAAGGCCCTTGCCTCCGGGCTGACGGTCGGCACCGAGGTCTTCAAATATACTGAGCCCTTTCAAGGAGATCCGACTTATAACCGGGGGTGGCTGGACGGCCCTGACTCGAGTCTGTTCCAGGCCGTGACCATTGACGACGACAAGGACCCTTGGAACGGGTACAACTTAGGTTTCTCCACGGCGCGGCCTTTGCCAGCAGGCACGTACCGCGTCCACCATGTCTTGCAACACTATAAAGACCTCCCGTGCAACTTCAAGCCGAAAGATGCGTATTCGGACTGGAGAGTGACTGTCACCGCCCCCACCGGCACGGTCCACGAAGCCTTCTTCGACCCCGTCACGCTGACCGCCGGCGGCGTGGGGGCCAATTCAACGGAAGGAGTCCTGAAACCCGCCGCCTTCACCGCCGGCGGCCAGAACGTGGAATTGGAGAGCCTGGCCTGGTCGGGAGGCTCGGCGGTTCTGACCCTGGACACCCACGTCTCCCTGTCGGGGAATGCGCTGGACGTCATCGCCCTGGACGGGACGGGCGCCGTCACCCTGGCGGTTGCCGACGCCGCCGTGGACCAGGCCAACGCAACCTGGACCTGGAGCGTTGCCGCTGCGCCGTGGAAGAACGGCGACAAGCTGATGCTCCGGCTCAGGGATGCAACTGCGGCGGCGCCCCCAACACCGGCGCCAACCCCGTAGTTCCCGGTAGACCCCTGCCGCCGCGGGTGCTACACTCCCCGCGTCACCCGCCTTGCCGCAAGCGTCCCCGCCCAAGTACGCAGTCTGGTTGGCCACAGCGAGTAACCCATGCAATACCAGTCCATAGCGCCGATGATGAGCCAGCTATGGTCGCCCATGGCCGCGGTGACCAGTTGCTGGCAGGGCAAGCTCAACGCCCAGATAGTCGTGGCCGTCGGCGGCTCGTCCATCGTGCCCAGCCAGCCCCGCGTCGCCGTGCAGATTTACAAGAGCAATTTCACCCACGACCAGGTCTACCGCAGCGGTGTTTTCGCCGTTAATTTCCTGAGGCGGGACCAGCTTCACCTGATACCGGCCTTCGGCCTGGTGTCGGGTAGAGACACTGACAAGATCGCGGGCATAGCCCACCGCCCCGGCGAGACTGGCTGCCCGGTGCTTGACGAGTGCTGGGGCTACCTGGACTGCCGCGTCGTCAACGCCATGGACGGCGGGGACATGACCTGCTTTCTGGCCGAGGTCGTGGCCGGCGAATGCAGGAATGAAGAGGGCCCGTTGTGGTGGCGGGATGCCGCCCGTCAGCTTCCCCAGGACGTAATGCAGGAGTGGGACCGTAAAATCCAGGGCGAAATCCAGTTTTCGACCTCTCGCATGAAGGACATCAGCCCCGTTTCCTGGGACCCCGGGTCCCTTAGCCAGTCCTGACTCCCGGTTTGGACTCGCCGCGTTGAACGACGTCCAGGAAATAGTCACCAGGATTCACGACTCCCCCCACCAGGCGGTGGTGGCCTTGGCTGGCGCCGGAAGCCGGGCGCTGGCTTGGCTGCTGGGCCGTCCCGGAGCGTCCCGCACCGTGCTGGAGGCGCTGGTCCCCTACGGGCCGAAGTCCATGATTGACTTCCTGGGCTTCGATCCCGAGCAGGCCGTCAGCGGAAAAACCGCCCGCAGCATGGCCAAGGCGGCTTACCAGCGGGCGCAGTGCTTGGGTCAGCCGGACGCCCAACTGGTGGGCCTGGCCTGCACCGCCGCCCTGGTCACCGACCGCACCAGACGAGGCCAAAACCGTTGCCACGTCGCCGCCTGGGACGACGCCGGCTGGATCTCCTACGACCTAGTCCTGGAAAAGGGCCGGAGAGACCGGGAGGCCGAGGAGGACATTGCCAGCCGGCTGGTGCTCCTAGCCCTGGCCGAGGCCTGCGGTGTGCAGGATACACTGGACCTGCAACTGGCTTCCGCCGATTCTCTGGAGACCAACCGGCATCTCCACCCTAACCCCCTGGAGCAATTGCTGTCCGGCGAGGCCGGCTTTGTCGCTGTGAACAGTGACGGCGCCACGACCGTTGACCACCCCGCCCCCGCCGCCCTGCTGCCAGGCTCCTTCAATCCCCTGCACCAGGGGCACGAGGCATTGGCTCAGGCAGCTTCCGGCATTTTGGGTACAGATGTTGCCTACGAGCTATCGGTCACCAACGTCGACAAGCCTGCGCTGACCGCCGACGAGGTACGTCAACGGGTAGCGCAGTTTCGAGGCAAAGGAACCGTCGTGCTGACCCGCGCCGACACCTATCACAAGAAGGCGGCGCTATTCCCCGGATGCGCGTTCGTCATCGGCTGGGACACCGCCGTACGGCTGGTGGATCCCCGCTACTACGGCGGCGGTCAGGCCGCCATGACCGCCGCTCTCCTGGATATCTGGGCAGCCGGTTGCCGCTTCCTGGTAGCGGGCCGGCACATCGAGGGCAAGTTCCGTACGCTGGCCGACGTTGCCGTGCCCCAGGGATTCGAGGGCCTGCTGCGAGGCATCCCGGAGTCGGCTTTCCGCATCGACATCTCCTCTACGGCTCTGCGGGACTCGGGCGGCTGAGGATTGGGGCGGGTTGGGCCTTGCCTCCGGTACTCCAGGGTCTACTCGGCACGTTTTCCCCGGCCATGACGCCAAATCTCCGTTCGAACCCAAGCGATCTAGTCGCAAAAATCTTTGCGCATCCCGATTCGTGTCTGATGCAGATGACTTTCATTCTTGAAGTATGTATGATATATGCATCGGCAGCAGAGAAGTGATACGAAGGCTGAACGGGGAAGGCTGGGAACTTGACCGAGTTAACGGGAGCCACCACATCTTCGCTCACCCGCGAAGGCCGGGCACCGTCACGGTTCCCCATCCCAGAAAGGACTTGGGAATGAACACCCTTAGAAGCATATTCCGACAGGCAGGATGGACGTGGAGATAAGACGATGCGATTCCCGGTAGTCATCCACAAGGAAGAAGACACTTGTTACGGCGTTACGGTACCGGACCTGCTCGGCTGCATCTCCGCGGGCGACACTGCTGACGAGGCCTTGGAGAACGTCAAGGAAGCCATCACTGGCCATGTGGAGTCCATGGTGTCCCGCGGCTACGCGGTGCCTGAAGTAAACTCCGTTCAGGAGCACTTGGAAGGCGAACTCGCTGAGGACTACGAGAGCGGCATTTGGGCCTACGTCGACGTAGACCTCGACGCGGTGCCAGACGTAGCTGTGAGAATCAGCGTCACTATCCCGTCACGCGTCCTTGCCAGGGTAGACCGTCAGGCAAAGCTCGAGAGCAAGACCAGATCAGGATTTCTTGTCCAGGCAGCCGAGTCCCGTCTCTCGGTGTAGCGCCCGGAAGACGGCCCACGGCCGGCGAAAATGCCGCTGTCGGCCGGGAATCCCGTACGCAAAGGCAGCTTTAGCCGTCCCCGTTTTCAATTGACACTCGTATCTGGCGGGTGATATATTGCCCTTAGCCGACCTAACATAACGTAAGCGCGATAGGGACGATTTACACTTAACAACATGCCTTCTTATACGGGCGTAATTCTGCAAGCTTTCAATGCAGACCTCTTCGCCGAGAACTGGACGGCGGTCGCCCTCTCTGGATTTATTGCAGTCCTGGCCATAGGCGCCATGTTCGGGGCCTCCCGCCTCCTTTCCTCCCGCTGCCGCTCCCAGGCCAAGCTCACCCCCTACGAATGCGGCATTCCCGCCACCGATTACCGGTGGTCAAACATCAACATCCGCTTCTACATCTTTGCCATCCTCTTCCTCATCTTCGACGTAGAGGCGGTGTTCTTGTTCCCCTGGGCCGTGATTTTCGTGCAGGAGAAGATAAACCAGGCCAACGCAGTGCCGTTCTACGCCATGATGCTGTTCCTGGGAGTCCTTTTCTTTGCCGTGATTTACGCCTGGCGAAAGGGGGTCTTGGAATGGCAGAAATAGAACTGGGTCCGGGCAACCGGCCCGCTCCCAGCCTGTTCGACGAGAAGATTTCCGGCAAGATGCCCGGCGTGGTGCTGGCGACTACCGACCAGCTTTTTGCCATGGCCCGCAAGTCGTCCCTGTGGACGTTGACCTTCGGCCTGGCCTGCTGCGCCATCGAGATGATGTCCACCTACATGGCCCACCACGACCTGGACCGCTACGGCGTGGTCACCTGGCCTTCGCCCCGGCAGGCCGACGTGATGATCGTCGCGGGCACCGTGGTCAAGAAGATGGCCGAGCCACTGCGGCTGCTGTACGAACAGATGCCCGAGCCCAAGTGGGTCATCGCCATGGGCAGTTGCGCCACCAACGGCGGGCCCTATTACCGTTCCTACTCGGTGGTCATGGGCGTCGATCACATAGTCCCCGTGGACGTCTACGTCCCCGGTTGCCCGCCCCGGCCCGAGGCCCTGCTCTACGGCATTCTCCAGCTCCAGGAGAAGATCATGCAGGACGCCCCAGAGCGTGGCTGAAACGGCCGGACAGGCCCAGGCCCATCCGGGATTCCCCGACCTGGCGCCGCAGCATGGCGAGTTGCTGGCCGCCGCCCAGGACGCGCTGCAAGAGTTCGACCCTCAGCCCGGCGCGCTGGGCGATCTGCCCCAAATCACCATAGACCCCGCCGATGTGGCCCGGGTATGCCGGTTGGCCAAGGACGACCCCAGGCTGACATTCCCCCAGTTGCTTTGCCTGTCCTGCGTGGACTACCTGGAGCACTTGGAACTGGCGTATTTCCTGCATTCTCTCGCGCCCGAAAAGACCCTGTGTCTCAAGACACGCGTCTCTTGCGACGACCCCCGCTTGCCCTCTGTCACCGGCGTCTGGCGGGCGGCCGAATGGTACGAGCGGGAGGCCCACGACCTGTTCGGCGTGGTCTTCGACGGCCATCCCGACCTCTCGCCACTGCTGTTGTACGAGGAGTTCGAGGGCTATCCCGGCCGCAAAGAATTCCCCTTCCACGAATACACAGAGTATTAGGAGCTTTAGAGGGGTGGACAGGGTGGTGCTGACCGCAACGGTGGTGCAGGGGGACGGAGGATACGTGGCCAGGGTCGAAGAACTTCTTTTAGAAGGTATGGGAGACTCGGTGCAGGAAGCCCAGGACCAGCTTATTCAGGCCATGCGTTCCTGGATCGAGGCCCAGGACGGGCAGGGCGCACTGGCCGAAGTCCTGGCCCAGGCCGGGTTTCCCGGAGTAGAAGACAGCACCGAGCTTCAACTGGAGTTCTCCGAATAACTGGCCAGGCGGAGCATGAATCACGCCCCATGAAAAAGCGCAAGTCCAAGGGGGCCAAGCATAAGGGCCGCATCGTATACCAGGTGGAGGAGTCCCGCTCCGGCGGCGTATTCCAGGCCGTGTGCCCGGAGTTGGACATCACTGCTTTCGGGGACACCCCCGAGGGGGCGAAAGAGTCCCTGCGGTCCCAGGTGACCATGTACCTGGAAGACTGCGACCAACTTGGAGCGTTGGACGAGACCCTCATTGAGGCCGGTTTCTATTTCGACGGCGAGGCTTGGACCAGCAACCTAGTCGCCCCCGTCAAGGATCCTGACATCGTCATTCTTTAACTGCCTGCGGTTCCCGAGTCCGGCGGCAGCCGGCGGCCTTGAAAACAGGTGATGGGAATAGCGGCGGCGAGGGCTGTTTATGGCCGAGGTTTCCAGGCAAGCGCCGGACCAGGCGCCGCCCGTCGAGATGCTCCTGAACATGGGGCCCCAGCACCCATCGACCCACGGCGTCTTTCGCCTGGTGCTCTGGGTGGACGGGGAGAAGATAAACGACTGCCAGCCCCACATTGGCTATCTCCACCGGGGCTCGGAAAAGCTGTGCGAGGGCGAGCAGTACAACCAGGTCATCACCCTCTTCGACCGCATCGACTACATCGCCAACTTCAACAACGAACACGCCTACTGCCGCGCCGTCGAGCAGCTCATGGGCCTGGAGGTGCCGGAGCGAGCTGAGTACGTCCGGGTGATTCTATGCGAGTTGAACCGCATCGCCAGCCACCTGCTCTACGTCGCCACCATGGGCCTGGACGCCGGGGCCATGACCCCGTCTATGCTATGCTTTCGCGGCAGGGAGCGCATCCAAGAAGTTTTCGAGGCCGTGTCGGGGGCCCGCATGATGCACAACTACTTCCGCATCGGCGGCCTGAAAGAGGACCTCCCCGGCAACTTCCGGGAAATGATGGCGGAGTTGCTCCCTCTGATCCGGGAAGACGTGGAGGAAACGGACAGGCTGCTCACCTATAACGAGATATTCCTCGCCCGCCTCAAGGGCGTGGGCGAAATCTCAGCCGAAGAGGCGATAGACTACGGCTTGACCGGCCCGTGCCTGCGGGGATGCGGCGTCGACTACGACCTGCGCAAGGCCGCGCCCTATTCGGTATACGACCGGTTCGACTTTGATGTTCCGGTGGGGCTGGACGGCGATTGCTGGGATCGGCATTACGTGCGCGTCGAGGAGATGCGCCAGTCCCTGCGCATAGTCGAGCAGGCGCTTGAACAGATGCCCGAAGGAGAAGTCGACTCTCCCATGAGCCGGCGGTTGATCCGGCCCCCCAAGGGCGAAGTCTACGTGCGCTCCGAGAATCCCAGGGGTGAAATCGGCGTCCACCTGGTCAGCGACGGCACCGACAAGCCCTACCGTGTGAAGGTCCGGCCCCCGTCTTTCTGCAATCTTTCCGCCATACGCCGCCTGCTGCAGGGAGTATGGGTCGCCGACGCGGTCGTCGTCTTGGGTTCCCTGGACATCGTGCTGGGAGAGGTGGACCGTTGAGCGGCGCGCCGGCCCTGTTGACCGTCAGCGCCGCCGACTTAGGCTGGATTATCCTTTCCCTGTTCCTGATGTTCCTCGGCCTGTCCCTGGTGGTGCTGAGCCTCACCTGGCTGGAACGCAAGGTCCTGGCCCGCCTGCAACGCCGATTGGGGCCCAACCGCACCGGGCCCATGGGACTGCTTCAGCCCCTGGCCGACGCATTCAAGCTGCTGTTGAAAGAGGACATCGTCCCAACGTCGGCCAACCGGGCCATCTTCTGGGCCGCTCCGTTGATCGTCGTGGTCTCGGCCTTCATGATTTGGGTTACTATTCCCGGCGCCCGGGACGCCGCCATCAGGAACCTGGACCTGGGCCTCTTCTACATCATCGCCTTTGCGGTGCTGGGCATACTGGGCCTGGTGCTGGCTGGCTGGGGGTCGGCCAACAAGTACGGCCGCATGGGTGGCCTGCGGGCCGCCGCTCAGTTGATCAGCTACGAGATTCCCATAATCATGGTCGCCGTCTCCGTTGCCATGCTGGCCGAGTCGCTGGACGTTCGGGAGATCGTGGCCGGCCAGGCGGACTATCCCTACTTGGTCCTCCAGCCCCTGGGCCTGGTCATCTTCTTCATCGCAGGCTTGGCCGAGGTGGGACGCACCCCCTTCGACATCTACTACGCCGAGTCCGAGTTGGTGGGCGGGCCGTTCGTCGAGTACAGCGGCGCCCACTGGTCGGTGTTTTTCATGGCAGAATACATCAACACCTTCGCCGTCGGCGCATTGGTGACCCTGCTATTCCTGGGCGGATGGTCCGGCCCCGGCCTCTCCGGGCATTGGGAGATCGTCTGGTTCCTGGCCAAGACCTACGCAGTCATCCTGGTGATCTTCTGGGTGAGGGGGACTTTCCCCCGCCTGCGCATCGACCAGCTAATGGCCTTCGCCTGGAAGGTGATGGTCCCCCTGTCGTTCTTGACCATCGTCATGACCGCCGTTTACCGGTTCTACAACCTTCCGGCCTGGTCCATGACGCTTATGTCCCTGGCCGGCCTCGCTGTTGTGGGGTACGTCGTCTACCGGCGGATGACCGGACCCTACCGGCTGGCTGCCCGGGTGCGGGAGCGTCAAGAGTTGCTGCGGGCCCAGAGGACTTCTTCGTGACCGTTGCCGTGAAGCATAAAGAGAGGCATTTGGTAGACTGTCTTTGCGAGGTGTTTCAACCCACGCGAAGTTCAGGCAACGCCGATGATTAACAGCATCAAGGGCCTTTGCTTGACCCTGGTGTCCACCCTCAAGGGCTTGCGGCAGCCGGTCACCCGCCAGTACCCTGCCTCCGGCAGTTTCTGGTCCAAGACGCCGGCCCCCACCCCGGTGCAGCCGCGGTTCATGGGATTTCCCGCGCTTACCTGGGACGGTGAGGTCGACGAGCCCTACTGCACCGCCTGCATGGTTTGCATCCGCAACTGCCCGACCCTGTGCATGACCGCCACCATGAAGGACAACCCCCTGCACGAGGAGGGCCGGAGCCACCGGCGCAAGATAGTCGACAGCTTCGAAATCAACCTCAACCGTTGTATACTGTGCGGGATTTGCGTCGACGTCTGCAACTTCGACGCCATAGTCATGAGCCACGAGCACGAGATGAGCGGCTACCAGCGCAACGGCAGCCGGGTCGACCTCCCGGCGCTGCTGCAAATCGGCCAGAAGTTCCAGGACGACACGGCGTGGATTCCCCCGACCAAGCGGGCTAAGGAGGCAGCCTCTAGCCCGACTGAGACTGGAGCTCAGGCTACGCCGGGTGAGTCGGCCAACGTAGAGTCCTGAGGGCTTAGGCGCTCAAATCCCGGCGTCCGTTCCGGCTGGGTTCGGCGCACCCCGGTAGACCGGGTCAAGCGAACAGGAGGGAGGAGTAGGAGTGTCGGACATGTTTGGCCCAGTCTGCATCCGGCCTTCTCCGCTAACCTCTTCCCTATTGCTATTCCCCAGAGGGTTCCGTTTGCTTAGTGTTGGAGATGCATCATGGCGAACATAAACATGGGAACACCTGGGCAGCCTGAAGGCGTGCCGCATTGGACTACCAAAGAGGCTGTGGGGCACGACATCCGCAATGCCCTGTTAGCCGCTGACGTGCAACAGCCACCGACAGCTAACTATTTTGATAACCGGATGGTAGAAACGATAGCGGGGTGCCTGCCGGAGTTTATGGTGAACTACACTACTGCCAATCCCTTCTACTACTTGACCTACAACGAGCCACCGCATGATGGATGTAACGGGGGGGCTATGGTCGTTGACATCGTACGCGAGGCTGAATCGGTGGAGATTGAGGGCTGGTGGTGGGGTTTGCGTCCAGATATATCGGTGTATGGAACCGAGAAAGGGAAGCCCGCCGTTGTCATCGAGACGGTTGATACATCCGAACCTTCACCCCGCAAGCTAGCGCAGTATCAGGACGAACGCATTGAATCTTACCGCCTTGACACCCGCGACCTTGGAGTGCCCGCAAAACAGACCTTGAAATATGGCTTGTTGCTGGTTGACCCCCTAACACATCCGCGATGTGGAAAACGCCAACGAAACGGAATAGCTAAAATGATAGCCGATTGGGACAGGGGGAGCGCCAATGGGCTACTCCCTTTTCTGGGCTATGCCGAGTATGAGTCTGGGGTACTTGAATACGCTTATGGGTGTAGTCATGATTGGCTTAAGAAACACGACGCCCCGAGCAGTTACAATTTGCTGGCCTGGCCTCGATGGAGAGGTATTCAGCGAAACGATGTGGATTGGGGTCGCCCTGATTCCCTTATCGGCGACTCGATGGAATTCAAGCGCACCGTAAATCGTGACGAGTGGTTTGATGCAGTCGCCTATTTGCGAGGCGCAGCCGCGGCGCAGTTCCAACGGGGGGAGTTAAACGACACATTGATGATGGCTATTGCCAAATACGGCTTGGAACTAATGAGGCACGCGTGATGACCAACACTAAGCAAACGGCCCCCTAGAGGACTGAGAATGCCTAAACGAGAAGACGAGCGGCTTCGCAACCTCAACAGCAAGCACCCGGAAGCCTGCACCTGCCAGGACTGTACGGAGAAGTTCCTCAAAAATAGGGAAACCAAGTTAGGCCGGCTGTTTCGCAAAAAACGGCGTCCGGCGGAAAAGGTCAAGCGTCACCGCGCCGGCTGTGACTGCGTCAGTTGCAGCTTGTTGACCTCTATAGACTTCACCGAGGGCGGATAGCTGACCTTGTTGTTACAAACGACCCTTGGGCAAACGACTCTTGAGGAAGGGACTGGATAGGAAGCCGTGTGCGCCGCCATTTGCTATCGCCCCACCGTAAATTTGTTCACTTGTAATAGTCCCGCCCGGCGGGACTATTTGTTTGTGTGGGACTGCTGACCGTGTCCTTGTCCATCTTCATACTGCTGGCCGTGTTGACCCTGGGCGGCGCATTGGGCGTGGTGCTGACCCGGAACGTCGTCCATGCCGCTCTGGCCCTGCTTTTGTCCCTGCTGGCCACCGCTGGCGTGTACCTGGTCCTGTTCGCCGAGTTCCTGGCATTGGTGCAGGTGCTGATTTACGGCGGCGCGGTGACCATCGTCGTGGTGTTTGCCTTGATGCTGACCCGGGGCGGGGACTACCCCCGCATCTCCGATAATCGCCAGTGGCCCCTGGCCGCCATCGCCGCCCTGGGCTTGCTGGCGGTGCTCGTCCCGGCCTTCCTGATTAACAGCCCTGAAGGCACCCAGGCGCAAAGCCCCGCTTTCACTGAGCTGGCGAATTCCCTGTTCACCCGCTGGGCCGTACCCTTCGAAATCGCCTCTCTGGTGCTGCTGGTGGCCCTGGTCGGCGCAATCATCATCGCCCGGTCTGGAAGGGACGAGGGCTGACCATGGTTACCCTGTTCCACTTCCAGTTGCTCAGCGCCGCCCTGTTCGTCATCGGCCTGTACGGCGTCCTGTCCCGGCGCAGCGCGGTGCTCATCGTCATGTCCATCGAGTTGATGTTGAATGCGGTCAACATCAACCTGATCGCCGCCGCCTCCCACCTGAACGGCATCGGCGGCTTCATCAAGTTCGACGGCCACGTTATAGCCATCTTCGTCATCACCGTCGCCGCGGCCGAGTTGGGCCTAGCCCTGGCCATCATCCTCCGTATATACCGCAACCGCCAGACCGTAAACGTCGACGAAATAGACCTGATGCGATGGTAGCCCCGTTGGCCGCTCGTCACACGTTGTCCGGCTATCCCATGAACGCGGCAGGCCATTGATGGAGTGGGCCTGGCTGATACCCGTCTTCTGCTTTGCGGCTGCCCCGGTCATTGTCGTGGCCGGCCGGTTCCTGCCAGGCAAGGGCGCTTCTCTGTCTATCCTGGCCATCTCGGGCGGGTTCGCGCTGTTCTGGGTCGTGCTGGCCGGATTGCTGGGCGCCGGGCCCGCGTCCAACGACTGCTTCACCAGCGTCGATACCAGGGCGTTGACCTGCGCCTTCAGCCTCTCCTGGTTCCAGGCCGGGGACGTCCAATTCTTCTGGGGCATGGTCATTGACCCCTTGGCCGTGGTGATGCTGGGTCTGGTCACGTTTGTCGCCCTGCTGGTGCAGATCTACTCCCTGGGCTATATGCGCGGCGACTCGAGGTTTGGTTGGTACTTTGCCGTCCACTCCCTGTTCGCCGCCGCCATGCTGACCCTGGTGCTGGCCGACAACTTCCTGCTGCTTTACGTCGCCTGGGAACTGGTGGGCATCTGCTCCTACCTCCTCATCGGCTTCTGGCACGAGCGTCCCGCCGCCAAAGAGGCCGCCAAGAAGGCCTTCATCGTCACCCGCATCGGCGACGTGGGCCTGCTGGTCGGCATCCTGCTGCTGTGGCGGGAGGTGGGGTCGTTCAGCATGGCCGATGCCTTTGACGCCGCCCGCTCAGGGGCCATGAGCGAGGGCGTAACAACCGCGGCGGCCCTGCTGCTGTTCCTCGGAGCAATGGGCAAGTCTGCCCAGGTGCCCTTCCACGTCTGGCTGCCCGACGCCATGGAGGGGCCCACGCCGGTCAGCGCATTGATTCACGCCGCCACTATGGTTGTCGCCGGCGTATATCTCGTCGCCAGGGCCTTCCCCATCTTCCAGGCCTACGATGCCGACCCCCTGCTGGTGGTGGCCATCGTCGGACTGGTCACCGCCCTCATGGCAGCCTCCATCGCCCTGGTCGCCACCGACCTCAAGCGCATCCTGGCCTACTCCACCATCAGCCACCTGGGCCTGATGATGCTGTCCCTGGGGGCCTTCGGCTACACCGCCGCCGTGTTCCACCTGCTGGCCCACGGGTTTGCCAAGGCCCTGCTGTTCCTGGCCGCCGGTAGCGTTCTCCACAGCGCCGGCGAGCAGGACATCCGGCGCATGGGCGGCCTCCGCCGCGTGATGCCACTGACCGCACTGGTCTTCTCCGTCGGCGCGCTCTCCCTGGGAGGCATCCCCATCCTTGCCGGGTACTGGAGCAAAGAAGAGGTGCTGGCCGCGGTTGGCGACCACCGTAATGCCGCCTTCCTCGTCTTTGCTCTGTTGGCCTCGTTCTTGAGCGCGCTGTACATGGCCCGCGCCATGTTCGTTGCCTTCTTCGGGGCCGCGAGGCCGGATTCGGAGCAAATCCACGACGCCTCGGCTTCGATGGCTTGGCCAATGGTCCTGTTGGCGGTTTTGGCGGCCGGTTTTGGCTTCGTGAGCTTCAACTGGCCCGGCGGCTACGACGGACTTGGAACGTTCCTATTCTTCGGCCAAGTCCAAGGCTTCAAGTTCACCTGGTGGCTGGGCGTTCTCTCCGCCGCCCTGGCCATCGTCGCGTTTTCCCTCGCCTTTCTGGCCTATGTCCGGGGGGCGGACTTCCACCATGCGGCCAGGGCCCGCTTAGCCCCGGTCATACGGGTGGTGGAGAACAAGTACTACTTCGACGAGGTCTACCAGTGGACGGTTGATCGGGTGGTGCTGGCCTTTTCCGGCCTGGTCGCCCTGTTCGACCGGGCGGTGGTCAACGACCTGGCGGTCAATGGCCCGGCCCACTTCATACGCCGCCTTGGAATATCCCTGCGGCTCCACATCACCGGGCACGTCTACAGCTACGCCCTGGGCATGGCCCTGGGCACGGTGGGACTGGCAATCTTCTGGTGGCTGAGGTCCACCTGACGCGGCCGTGATGGACTCATTCGACCAAATAGCCCTCCTTCTTCTTCTGGTAGTCCCGCTGGCCGGGGCAGTGCTCCTCATGTTCGCCCCCGCTGGCCGCCCGCGGGAAGTGTGGCTCTTCTCTGTGGCTGTCGCCGTAGTCTCCCTGGCCCTGTCCCTGGTGATTTTCGCCCGGTACGACTACGGACAAGGCGGATTCCAGTTCACTCGGACCTTTGAGTGGCTGGACTCCCCTCTCAACATCGACTTTTCCCTGGGCATCGACGGCATCACCGCTCCCCTGGTGCTGCTCAACGGCATAGTGCTGCTTGGCGGCGTGCTCATATCCCAGACCATCCGCTACCGCACCAGGGACTTTTTCGTGCTCCTCCTGGCCCTGGGTTCCGGGGTGTTCGGCGTCTTTGCCGTGCGCGACCTCTTCTTCCTGTTCTTCTTCTATGAACTGGCAGTGCTGCCCATGTACCTGCTTATCGGGGTATGGGGCAGCAGCACCGACTTTGGGACGTTCCTGCGCACCAAGGAATACGGGGCAATGAAACTGATGCTCTATCTCATCGCCGGCAGCGTGCTGGTGTGGGTGGGCATTCTGGCCGTATACGTCGAGGCGGGCAGCGCCGGGGTCCCCACCTTCTCCCTCGCCGAGCTTGGAACGTTGGCCCCCGAGGGGAAGTTCAGCGCGACCTTCCAGACTCTGGTGTTCCCCCTGTTCCTGATTGGCTTTGGCGTGCTGGCAGGCCTGTGGCCTTTCCACACCTGGTCTCCCGACGGCCACGTTGCCGCCCCCACGGCGGTCAGCATGCTCCACGCCGGCGTCCTCATGAAGCTGGGTGCTTACGGCATCATCCGCGTCGGACTGGTGCTGCTGCCCGACGGCGCGGCCAACTGGATGCCGGTGCTCATCAGCCTGGGCACGGTGAACGTCCTCTACGGCGCGGTCTCGGCCATGTCCCAGCAGGACCTGAAGTACGTTATAGGCTATTCCAGCGTCAGCCACATGGGCTACGTCCTCATGGGTATCGCGACTTTGGACCGGGTCGGCGTCGCCGGCGGCGTGCTGCAGATGTTCTCCCACGGCATCATGACCGCCCTGATGTTCCTCCTGGTAGGCGCAATCTACGACCGGGCCCATGTCCGGGACATCAACGTGCTGAACGGCCTGTCCAACCGCATGAGGGTGACTAGCTTCTTCTTCGCCGTCGCCGTCCTGGCGTCCATGGGCCTGCCGGGCCTCAGCGGGTTCATTGCCGAGTTCATGGTGTTCACCGGGGCCTTCCGCACCTATCTGCCCCTGGCCGTGCTGGCCGTGATCGGCGCGGCCCTGACCGCGGTCTACGTGCTAAGGCTGCTGGCCCGTACTTTCCTGGGCGAGTCCGACGCCCGCTGGGAAAACCTGACCGACGCTGGCGGGATGGAGAAGGCCGTCGGCGGCGCTTTCGTGTTGATTCTCATATTCGTGGGCGTCTGGCCTGACCCCCTGACCAGGGTCATCAACGCCAGCGTGGCCGCGCTGCCGGGAGTGTAGAGCGACTGTGCCGGACCTGACTGCAAATCTGGAACTGCTGACTCCGGAGTTCGCGCTGGCGGGACTGGCCTTCCTGGTCTTTACAGCCGACCTGCTGCTTCCCGCCCGCGGGAAGATCGTCCTGCCCTGGCTGGCCGCCGGAGGGCTGGCCGGGATCATCGTCCTGTCGGTGCTGATGCTATGGGGCGAAAACCAGAGCCTGTACGACGGCCTGCTGGCTGTAGACGATTACTCCCTGTTCTTCAAGGTCTTCTTCCTGGGCATCGGCATCTTCATAGTCTTCGCATCAATAGACTACGTGGACCAGTTCCTGGAGAACCCCGGCGAGTTCTACGGCCTGCTGCTGCTGTCCATCCTGGGTATGAACGTGATGGCCCAGTCCCGGGAGCTATTGACCGCCTACATCTCCCTGGAACTGCTCAGCTTCAGCCTATACGTGCTGGCCTCCCACGCCCGGTCCAGTCCCCGGTCCAACGAAGCAGGACTCAAGTACATCCTGATCGGGGCTTTCTCCTCGGCCATCCTGCTCTACGGCATCAGCATGGTCTACGGTACTTTGGGCGTAACGCGGTTCGAGGACATCAGCGCCGCCCTGGCCGTGGTCGAGGGCGTGAGTCCCTCCCTGTGGGTGGGAGTCGCCTTGATACTGGTGGGAATGGGATTCAAGGTCGCCGCAGTTCCCTTCCACATGTGGGCACCCGACGTCTACGAAGGCTCGCCCTTCCCCATCACGGCCTACCTGGCCATCGGCTCCAAGACCGCCGCCTTTGCTCTGGCCCTGCGGTTGGCCGCCGAGGGATTCGTCCCCGCCGTCGACCGCTGGGAGCAGTGGCAGGTCATCCTGGCCGTCCTGGCCGCGGCCACCATGCTGACTGGCAACCTGGTTGCCCTGGCCCAGCGCAACCTCAAGCGCCTCATGGCCTACTCCGGCATCTCCCACGGCGGCTTTGTGCTTGCTGGCATGGCTGCACTGTCCTCCGGCTCTGCGCTGGCCTCCAACGGCATCATGCTCTACCTGGTCGGCTACTGCGTCGCCAGCCTGGTCGTGTTTGCCGGGCTTATCGCCTTCTTCAACACCACCCAGCGAGAGAGCATCACCGGCCTGGCCGGTCTTGCCGACAGCAGGCCCTTCCTGGCCGCGTCCATCGCCATAGGACTGTTCTCCCTGGGCGGCCTCCCCATCTTCGCCGGCTTTGCCGTCAAGTTCTACCTGTTCACCGCCATAGCCAAAGCCGGGTTCCTATGGCTGGCCGGACTGGCCATCTTCAGCAGCCTGGTCTCCATCTACTACTACCTGCAGGTCATCCGCCAGATGTACATCGAACCAGCCTCAGACGAGCCGGACGAAACTTCCGGCGAACTCTTGGATGGCCAAGCCCCCACCGCCCGTCTCGCAGCCTCGCCCTCGGTCCTGCTGCTGGCGGTGATGGGCGTCGGCGTCGCGGCCCTCTTCTGGATAGGCGTGTACCCTGCCCCTCTCCTCGACCCCATAGAGGCGGCCAGCCAAGCCATCCTGCCGTGACCGGTAGCGGGCGCCATGATACATAGGCTAATGAGTACCGGTGATATAATGGCAGCCGCTTCCCAAATCGCCCTTTCTCCACCAGCAGGTCGTCTACCCGCATGATTATTTCCGTAATCGGGGCCAGCAACCCCACCACCAAGCAGCACTTGGAACTGGCCGAGGCCGTGGGCCGCGAACTGGCCCAGCGCGGCGTAATGGTGGCCTGCGGTGGCCTCACCGGCGTCATGGAAGCCGTGTGCCGGGGCGCCAAGTCCGCCGGCGGCGTTACCATCGGCATCCTGCCCGGCAGCGTCGCCGCCGCCGCCAACGTCTACGTCGACGTACCCATCGTCACCAACATGGGATACTCCAGAAACGCCATCGTGGTCTACACTGGTCGCGCCGTCATCGCCGTCGGTGGCGCTTACGGCACCTTGTCGGAAATCGGCTACGCCCTGGCCGAGAACATCCCCGTGGTCGGCCTGGAGACCTGGGAGTTGACCCGCAACGGCGACGGACAGCCCGTGGACGGCGACATCATCCAGGCCTCCAGTCCCGCCGACGCGGTGGACAAAGCCCTTGCTGCTGCCGCCGCCAGGGACGGTAGCGGTTAGGCAGGGAGCGCCTTGGGCGATTCAGACAAGGCAAGCAATGCAACCATTGCCTCGGTGCGAGGACGAGAGGTCCTGGACTCCCGCGGGAACCCCACCGTAGAGGCTGAAATCACTCTCTCCAACGGCGTCGTCTCCCGCGCTGCCGTGCCGTCCGGCGCCAGCACCGGCACCCACGAGGCCCTGGAACTCCGGGACAAGGACCGCCAACGCTACGGAGGCAACGGCGTGTTGCGGGCCGTGGCCAACGTCAACGAGGTGATTGGCCCCGCCATACTGGGCAGAACGATTCATCCGGGGTCATCCCTGGACGGAGACCTCATCGCCTTGGACGGTTCGCCGGACAAGAGCAACCTGGGAGCCAACGCCCTGCTGGCCGTTTCCATGGCCCTTGCCAAGGCCCAGGCTTCCCTGGCCGGACACGGCGAGTCCCTATGGCGCAACCTGGCCGACGGCGGGCCGGTGACTTTGCCGGTGCCCATGTTCAACATCCTCAACGGCGGTCGCCACGCATCCAACTCCGTCGACGTCCAGGAGTTCATGGTACTGCCTGTCGGAGCGCCCACTTTTTCCGACGCCCTGCGGGCCGGAGCAGAGGTGTACCAACACCTTAAGGCCGCCCTGCGGGATGCCGGGCACAACCTGAACGTTGGTGATGAAGGCGGCTTCGCCCCGTCTCTGCCCTCCAATCGCAACGCCATCGAGCTTGTGCTAAGCGCTATCGAAGGCGCCGGCTATGCGCCGGGCCGGGACGTGTACCTCGGTTTGGACGTCGCCGCTTCCGAACTCTTCGACAAGGACTCCGGCGACTACGTCCTGGAACGCGAAGGCGTCCGGCTGACCGCCCCGGCGTTGGTTGACCTGTACGAGCAGTGGGTCGGCGACTATCCCATCATCAGCATCGAGGATGGCTTGTTCGAAGACGACTGGGACGGCTGGCAAGAACTGTGCGCCCGGCTGGGCGACTCCGTGCAGTTGGTGGGAGACGACCTCCTGGTCACCAACTCGCAGCGGATTCAGCGGGCGATAGACCCACCCGCCTGCAACGCCGTGCTGCTCAAGCCCAACCAGGCGGGCACCCTCAGCGAGACCCTGGACGCTTTGAAACTGGCCCGCGCCTCCGGCTGGGGCACGGTGATGAGCCACCGCTCAGGGGAGACCGAGGACACCACCATCGCCGACCTGGCCGTGGGCTGGGACGTCCGCCAGATTAAGACGGGAGCCCCCGCCCGCTCCGAACGCGTTGCCAAGTACAACCGCCTGCTTCGCATAGAGGCCGAACTGGGCGACCAGGCCCGTTACGCCGGCCGCGGCGCCTACGGGCGGCTGCTGGACTCCCGCTAGCCCTGATTATTTCTCAGGACCTCGCGGTGCTGCCTCCATTGCCCGGACTCTTTTACTCGGCTTTTCAAGCCGCTTCCGGCGGTTTATCATATGGACTGCCCATCCCGGCCCTCGGCTCAACCGGCGGCTTGGCTGGAAACGGACATCCCTAACGCTTGGAGGTACCCATGGCCACCCGCATAGGCATCAACGGTTTCGGCAGAATTGGCCGCCTTGTTTTGCGGGCCATGACCTCGCGCCACCCCGACAAGATAGAAGTGGCCGCGGTCAACGACCTAACCGACGCCGAGACCAACGCCTATCTGTTCAAGTACGACACCAACTATGGCGCCTATCCGGGTGATGTCCAGGCCGTCGACGGCGGCCTCAGTGTCGATGGCCGCAGCATCAGGGTCTTTTCGGAGCGCGACCCCGCCCGGATCCCTTGGTCCGAATTGGACGTGGACCTGGTCGTCGAGTCCACCGGCATCTTCACCGACGCCGACAAGGCCGCAGGCCACCTGGAAGGCGGCGCCAAAAAGGTCGTGATTTCCGCCCCCGCCAAGGGCGAAGACCTGACTATAGTCTTGGGCGTCAACGACCATCTGTACGACGCTGCCAAGCACAAGGTCGTGTCCAACGCTTCCTGCACCACCAACTGCTTTGCTCCCATGGTGAAAGTCCTCCACGACGCTTTCGGAGTCGAGCACGGTCTTATGTCCACCATCCATGCCTACACCAACGACCAAGTGATCGCCGACCAGCGGCATTCGGACCTGCGACGCTCCCGCGCCGCGGCAATGAACATAATCCCCACCAGCACCGGCGCCGCCAGGGCCGTCGGCCTGGTCCTGCCGGAGTTGAACGGCAAGCTCCACGGGGTCGCCTTCCGCGTCCCAACGTCCACCGGCTCGGTCACCGACTTCACCGCCGCCGTCTCCAAGGACGCCTCTCCGGATGACGTGAACCAGGCATTCCAAGAGGCTGCCCAGGGACCGCTCAAGGGTATTCTGGAGTACGTGGATGACCCCCTGGTGAGTTCTGACTTCCGCGGCAACCCCCATAGCTGTATCTTCGACGCCCTCTCCACCATAGTCATGGAGGACCGCATGGTGAAGATCATGGGCTGGTACGACAACGAGTGGGGTTATTCCTGCCGCACCGCTGACTTGTGCGCCTTGATGCATGACAAGGGGATCTGAGCCGGCCCCTGTACGTACTCACAGAAGGGGATTCCATTGCCGGAATAGCCCATTTTTGCCGCCTACCGGCCCTCACCAACACCGGCGGTGCGGAGGTCAGTCCTCCTGTGTCCGGCGGATAGCCTCCCAGTTATGCGTACTGTCTTTTGATGCACCGGCTAACGTTTAACGGACGCCTCCCCTGGCCCCTGATTCCCCTGTTGCTCATCCTCGCCTTGGGCCTTGCCCTCCGGCTGCACGGCCTGAACTGGGACTCCGGGTTCGGCTTTCACCCCGACGAACGGGACATCTATATTCGCTCCGGGTGCATGTACGACCTACTTACCGAAGCCCCCGGCTGGGACTCATGCGGCTACGTCAAGGAGGATCAGCCTTTGGCAGAGCCCGGACTGCCCGGCTTGGGCACGCTGCTAGACGCGGAACGCAGCCCGTTAAACCCCCACTGGTTCCCCCTGGGCAGCATCCTGATTTACGTCATGGTCTTCTTCCGGTCCATCATCGAGTTGTTCACCGACGTATCCGTCCTGGACATGCGCTACGCCGGCCGCGCGCTGTCGGCCCTAGCCGATGTCGGTTCCATATTTATGGTCTTCGTCCTTGGCCGCCGCATGTTCAGCCCCGGCGTTGGCCTGCTGGCAGCGGCATTCACCGCCATCGCCGTCATCCACGTACAGAACAGCCACTTCTACCGGCCCGAGACCTTCTCGGTGTTCTTCACCCTAGCCGCCTTCTGGGCCATGCTCCGCATGCTCGAAAAGAAGCGACTGCGGGATTCCGCTCTTCTCGGCCTGATGGTTGGGTTGGCCTTGGCGCCCAAGGTCAACGTCCTGCCACTGGTTCTCCCCCTGGCTCTTGCCTACTGGTACAGGCTTGCGGACTCGGTGGACGGCCGTTGGTCGCAAATTACCCCCGCCGCGCTGCGGCCGGTGCTGGGCCACGCTGCCGCGGCAGTTCTGGTGGCCGCGGCTGTGTTCTTCGTAACCACTCCCTATGCCCTGTTGGACGCTGGGGCTTTCGTCGGCGACGTTCTGACCCAGGCCGAAATGGCCTCCAACGCCGGCTTGTGGCCCTTCACTGTCCAGTACATCGACACCCCGCCCTTCCTCTACCAGCTGCAGCAGTCCTCCGTTTGGGGTTTGGGTCTGCCCCTGGGAGTGGTTGCCTGGCTTGCAATACCCTTCACCGTCCTGATGCTTTTCCGAAGCCCTGGGACGCGCCGTTACGACCTTCTTCTCCTGGTGTGGGTGGTTCCCACCTTCCTCCTGTTGGAAAGCTTCGAGGTCCGGTTCCTCCGCTACGTTTTCCCCATAGCTCCATTCCTCCTCTTGATGGCCTCCCGGATGCTGCTGTGGCTGGTCGATTGGTCTCGGGGCCCGCAGCCACCCGGCCCCTCCCTTGCCGGCCTTCTCGACCGGTTGAACTTAAGATTGCCAAGGCAGGCATTCCAAGGCAGGGTGTCTGCTCTGCGGGACCGACTGCCCCGCGCCTCACTCCGGTTGGCGCCACAATTCAGGCCACGGTGGAGCTGGCTGGCCGTCAGCTTGGTGGCCGTTGTCCTGGGCTCGACGTTGTTCTACACCCTGGCCTTCCAACGGGTATACGCCAACGATCACCCGGCGGTGACCGCCTCCCAGTGGCTACACGACCACGTACCCGCCGGAACGCCGATAGTCAGCGATAACCACTGGGACGAATTCGTCCCCGGTCTCCATCGTTACGACGCTTGGCAGTTCCCTGTCTACGACAAGGACACCTTAATAAAGATGGACACCCTGGCTATCCATCTTGCTCGCTCCGAATACTTGGTGTTCTACAGCCACCGCCCCTACGCCAGCGTCGCGAGGGATCCTGAACGCTTTCCCCTCAGCGCCTCCTACTATCACCGGCTGTTCGACGGCGATTTGGGCTATCGCCTGGAACGCGCGTTCACTTCCTACCCCCAGCTAGCCGGAATCGCCTTTCGTGACGATCCATTTGACGGGTCCGGCCTGCCCCGGCCCGCGCCGTCAGTCCCCGAGGACCTGCCGCTGGTGGTCCTCGACTTGGGTTACGCCGACGACAACGTGGTGGGGTATGACCATCCCCGGGTGCTCCTGTTCCGCAACGTGGAACGCCTCCCATTTGCTGACCTCCGCTCCCTTCTGGCCATCCCGTTGTCCTCGTATGCTGCATCCGGCCGGGAGTTGATGCTGTCCGACGAGCAACTGGCGGCGCAGCAGGCGGGCGGGACTTGGTCCGAAATCATCGACCGGAACGGCTGGGTCAACGACGTGCCTGCGCTTGTCTGGCTGCTGGTGGTAGAACTGGCATTCCTCGCTTCCCTTCCACTGTGCATCTTCATATTCCGCCCGCTACCCGACCGGGGCATTGTGCTGGCCCGGATTTTGGGCCTGCTGGGTGTCAGCTACGTCGCCTGGCTGGGGGTGAGCCTGGGCTGGTTCGACTTCTCCCGCGCCGCGGTGGTTGTCGGTTTCCTGGTAATCGCCGCCCTGTCGTCTTTAGCGCTGCTTTTCCGGTGGGGCGAAATCACCCGGTTCCTTAGGCAGGAATGGCGTCTGCTGCTGCTGGCCGAGGTGTTGTTCCTTACCGCCTTCCTGGCTTTTGTCGGCGTCCGGGCCGCCAACCCCGACCTGTGGCATCCCTCACTGGGCGGCGAGAAGCCCATGGAGTTTGCCTACTTCAACGCCGTGATTCGCTCCACGTCCATGCCGCCTTTCGATCCTTGGTTTTCCGGCGGCTACCTCAACTACTACTACTGGGGCTACTTCATCCCCGCCGGCCTCGTGCGCCTCACCGGCATAATACCCTCCGTCGCCTTCAATCTGGCCATCCCCCTGTTCTTCGCCCTTACTGTTACCGGGGCCTACTCCCTGGTCTACAACCTTGCCGAGGGAGTCCGGCGCTCCCGTGCGCCTGTAGCCCCTGCCGAAACATCTCCTACCATCCGGTCAGGGCCTGGAGGCTGGAGAACGCGACTGACGAGTCCCGTCGGCGCTGGCCTCATTGCCGCCTTGTTCGTCGCCGTCATCGGCAACTTGGACGGCTTGGTCCAGGTTCTGCAGGGAGCGTGGGGCACAATCTTCCAGGGAGACCCGTTCCCACCGTTTGACTTCTGGCGCAGCAGCAGGATGCTGGACATCCAGGACAGCTTCGACCCTGGGCCCCTGGTCTTCTGGTTGCCCGACAAGGTCCCAGGCGTCGCCGATGTGTCGTCCCACGTAACCGAATTTCCCTTCTTCACCTTCCTCTTTGGCGACCTCCACGCCCACATGATGGCGATTCCATTTACTTTGCTGGTGATTGGCCTGGGTCTCAACCTAGTCGTGGGCCTTCGAGACAACGGCAAGCTGTGGGCCTTCGCCGCCGCCGCCGCCTTGGCCCTGGCGCTGGGCTCCCTCTGGGTAATCAACAGCTGGGACTACCCTGCCTACCTGCTCCTTGCCTTCGTTCTGTTGGCCCTGGCCGTCTACTTTAGGCCCGGCCGCCCGGCCACCAAGCTGGCGCTGTTCGCCGCCCTGGCATCCGGCGTCTTCGTGGTAAGTTTGCTGGCCTGGATTCCCTACCACGACTACTACCAGTCGTTTAACACCGGGATAGATGCTTCCAAGTGGCGCACGCCGTTGGACCGGTTCCTGGGAATTCATGGCCTCTTCCTATTCGTCATTGCCGCTTTCCTGCTATACACCGCTCACCGGACTTTGCTTGGCGTAGCCGGCCGGCGCGTCTTGGCCGCTACCCGCATCGTGGGAGGTGGCGAACCTCCTGTTATGGCCTCGTCGACCCTTCTCGCGCTGAGGGCGGCCTTGGCTTTGGGCATAGTCGCTGCCGCGGTATTGGCCGCCGCCGGCTATTGGACCGCGGCGGCGCTCACGGTCTATTTGATGCTAACCGGACTGGCTGCTCGGGAGGTGTTCAGTAGCCGAAATCAGGAGATCCCCTTTGCTTCCGTGCCTATCGTGTTCTTGGCCCTCGCCTTGGTCATCGCCATCGGAGTTGACTTCGTACGCGTGGAAGGCGACGTCGGCCGCATGAACACTCTATTCAAGTATTACTTGGCGGTGTGGGTACTGCTGAGCCTCACGTCGGCTTATATGATGTGGCATCTGTTTGACCGAGTACTGGTCGGCGGCGGCCGCCTGCGGTGGCTGAGTGTAGCTTGGATGACCGTTGTGGCCCTGTTAGTCTGCTTTAGCCTGATTTACACGGTATGGGGTACCAAGGACCGGCTCGACGTTCGTTTCAGCCCTACCCCGCTTACTCTGGACGGGGCCGCATACCTGGATTCGGCAGTTCATGAACCGCGCGGCGGCTACCAGTTGCCGCCCGTCGAGCTAAAGTGGGATGCCGCCGCTATCCGCTGGCTGCAGGACAACGTGTCCGGCTCTCCAGTGGTCCTTGAGGCCCATAACTTGGAGTACACCTGGAGCGGCCGTATCTCCAGCTACACCGGCTTCCCCACCGTGTTAGGTTGGTCCTGGCACCAGACGCAACAGCGTTGGGACTACCAGGACTCGGTTTTTCAACGGGCCTCCGACGTGAGGCTGATATATAACACCACCGACCTTGAACTGGCTAAAGCGTTGCTGCAGCGCTACGGCGTTAAGTACGTCGTGGTCGGCGGTCTGGAACGCCGCTATTACGCGCCTCCGGGGATCCGCAAATTCGATGAATTTACTGCCCACGGGCAGATGAGCCTGGCATACCGGAACCCGGGAGTCTCCATATATCAGATCGAATGGCTCCCCTGAGACTCCGCCGGTTAATGCGCGAAGAGGCTGGCGGTTATTTACATAAAAGTCGTAACAATACTGTCAGCGGGCCGTTGACATAATCGCTTTTGTTTGCTTTAATATAGTCAACGGTTAAAAATAGTCTTAATAAAAGACTAATCGAAATATTAACAATTTTGGGGCGTGTGCCTGGCCCGACAACAGGTGCAGCTAATCCAGAGGCAAAAGGGCGCTGGAGCTAGAACAAGGGGGCAATCTGTGAGGTTGTGTCCTTGGTGTGAGGGATTGCCCCTATAGCAACTGAGCCCAAGCCTGCTGGCCCTTCTCGGTACCGCCGAGCTATCAATGGGTGTAGTGGTTGATGTGCAGTGGAAACTTGGCGGCGGCTACCGGGGAGGGCCAGCGTCATTTTACCCGTCCGCTCTCCCACATGGGGTAGGACCCCAACACCTTCATCATGCTGACCGATTCCCGCAGGGCTTCTAACGCTTCTTTTACCTGATCGTCCTGGCGGTGCCCGGCGCAGTCTATCAAGAAGATGTAGTCCCCCAACGACTGCTTAGTCGGGCGAGACTCTATTTTCAACAGGTTGATGTCCCTGCTGGCGAACTCTCCCATGGTCCGGTAAAGCAGTCCCGGCGCGTCCTGCGGGTAGGCAAAGCAGATTGACGTTTTGTCCCTGCCGGTAGGCGGGTGGTCCTGCCTCGCCAGCACCGCAAACCGGGTAACGTTGTTGGCCGAGTCTTGCACCTTGCGCCCGATGATTTCCGCCTTGTACAACTCCGCCGCCCGCTTGGGTGCTATCGCCGCCGCTCCTACATTGCTCTTCTGCATATCCGTTACCGCCGCCGAGTTGCTCAACGACGCCATCTGCTGCGCCTTGGGCAGGCACCGTTCCAGGAACTCCCGGCACTGCGCCAGGGACTGGGGATGGGAATACACCACCTCGATGTCCGCCAGCCTGGCGCCGGGGTTGACCATCAAGTAATGGTCTATCGGAAGCAGCACTTCTTGGCAGATGGACAATTGTGACTCTTGAATCAGCAGGTCCAGCGTGAAGGTGACCGACCCTTCCAGACTGTTCTCGATGGGCACTATTCCCTCGTCGGTGATTTCAGACGACACAGCCAGGCCGACGGCGGCTATGGTCGGGAACGGCTCCAACTCAGCCGCGGCGTCGTACAGCAAGGCGGCCTCTTCGCTATAAGTGCCTGCCGGGCCTAGATACGCTAGACGCTTGGCCATCACGGCGCCTCGGTCAGGATTTCGTATACCGTCTGTTCGTCGTTGGTCTGGGTCACGGCCACCAGTTCATCCTCCGCCTCCAGCACCAATGCCCCGGAAGGCAGTTCCACGCTGTTCTTCTTGACCACCAAGGCGATCATGCTATTGGGCGGCAACTCCACGTCCCGCAGCTTCTTCCCGACTACGCTGGCCCCTTCCGGTATAGACACGCTGACAAGCTCTCTTCCCGGCGCCTGCAGGTTCATCAGGTGCACGAAGGGCCGCCCCGGTACGCCTTCCTCGAAACTGAGCAGTACCTGGTGAATTTCATTGACCACCACGTCCACGCCTAAGATGTGGAAGAGGGGTTCGTTTTTAGGGTCCTTCACCAGCACCATGGTCCGAGGGACGTTGAAGATGTGCTTGGCCATCTGGCATATCACCAGGTTGGTCTCATCCCTTCCCGTCACAGCCACCACCGCATCGGCCCTGGTAATGCCGGCCCGATTCAGCGTCCCCTCGTCGGCGCCGTCCCCTGCAAACGCCACGCTGCCCAGTTCGTCCGCCATAATCCGGTGCCTGTCCGTGTTCTTCTCGACCACAGCCACCTCGTGCTCCGACGCCAGCAGGGCTTTGGAAAGGTGGTACCCGGCCTCACTACAACCCACGATTAAGAAATACATCGTGGCCTCTTATCAGCTATCAATTTGTTGCCGGATGTCTTGCATCAGTGCGAAGGAAGAACCGACTACGTTCAATTGCAATCCCGAGTAGAGCAACTGTAGCCGCGGGTCATTGATCTGGCAAATTACCTTGGGCACGTCAAAGATATGCTTTGCCAACTGTGCCGCCAGGGCGTTCTTGTGGTCGTCGCCGGACAGCGCCAGGAACACCCCGGCGCTCTCTATACCCCCCAACCTCAGGTAGTCCTGCATTATTGGCTCCGCCATCCATATAACCCGCACCGGGGCGCCGGCTTCCATCTGCGCCAGGCGCTCTCTGTCCTCGCCCAGCACCGTAACGTTGTACCCAGCCTGCGCGAGGTCCGGCGCCAGATTATTCGTCAACTGGTTGCAGCCCAGTATCAGCGTGTTCATCCTGCTAATCCCCGGTGGGCCCTGCGCCGCCACTATTTGCTTGGCTCCGGAATGCAGGCCGGCTGACGCCACAAAATCAACTGGCAGGAGGTGTTGCGCAAGATGTACTCAGCCGTCGGCCCCATGTCCCACGATCCCAGTCGCTGTTTGTACGGTATCCCCATGATTATAAGGTCTGCGCGCCGGCGCTCCGCCTCCATCACTATGGCAGGACCAGGCTGTCGGGCCCGCAAACAAGTTCCCTGTACGCCCTTGAACTTTTCCTTAGACGCTATGGCCTCCATGCGGCGTAGGACCTCCTCGCCGCGGTCGATGTCTGCCTGTATCTCCGCCTCCAGCGGCAACCCCAAGGGCATCTCTATGACGTACACCGCGTGAAGCTCCGCCTTGTATTCCCGGGCCGTGCGGCACGCCGAGCGGAAGGCCAGTTCACTTATCTCGCTCCCGTCCACCGGAACGAGCATGCGCTTGGCGTTTAGCCGCATTTCCCGGTTTGGCCTTTGGCTCTCATCCGAGTCGCAGGTCGGTGGGCATTATACCGCCGTCGCCGTGGGCACAGGCGGCGGCAACCCCTTGGCCGCATCGTTCAACTGGAGGATTTGATGGTTGCTTCCCGCGACGATGAGCACGTCGCCGGCCTTGATTTGCTCGTCCTTGGCCGGATGCAGAAACGAACTGCGGCCCCTTCGGATGGCCAGCAGCGCCACTCCTTGGGTATCCTGCGTTCCCGCCAGACCCACTTCCTCCAAAGTATGGCCGATCATTTGCTCAGGAGGCTGTATTTTGCTGATCCCGTAGTTGGGTAGAATCGGCATGTGGTCCATCACCCCCGGATCGAACCCGATGTGCGCCGTCCTCCAGGCGCTCTCCAACTCCGGGTAGACTATCCTGTCCGCCCCCACTTTCTCAAGGGTCGATTCGTGCAGTTCGTTGGCCGCCCGGGCGATGACGTAGGGCACTCCGATGCTCTTTAGCAACACTGTAATCATTATGCTGGTCTGGACGTTCTCGCCGGCCAGCGCCACCACCGCCACGTCGAAGCCGGCCACGTCCAACTGCTTCAGCGCTGCCTCGTTGGAGGCGTCGGCCCGCACCGCATAGGTCACTTGTCCCGACAGGTCCTGGACCTTGGCCTCGTCCAGGTCTATTGCCAGTACGTCGTGGCCGGACTGGTACAACTCCCGGGCCACGGCTGCTCCAAAGCGGGCCAGGCCGATTACGCAAACCTGTTTCTTCATGCCCTCCCTCCGTCAGCCTATTTTAACTCTTTCTTGGGCATAGCGGTATAGACTTTCTTCTTCCCGCGGCGCCAGCGCCAGGGCCAGGGTTATAGGCCCCAACCGGCCCACCACCATGGCGGTCATGAACAACGCCTTGCCCGCCAGGCTCAGTTCCCTCACGACGCCCGTAGACGAGCCTGTGGTGCCGAAGGCTGATACCGTGTCGAACAGCAGGTTCACGAATGGAATATCCGGGTCGGTCAACGTAAGCACCGGCAGGAGCAAGGCGATAATCCCCAGCCCCACCACCGCCACCGTCAGCGCCCGCATCACCTGTATCTGGGCGATCTCCCGCCCGAAAGCCTCCGCCCGCGAGCGGCCCCTTAACGACGAGATTACAGCCGCCGTTATGACCGCGAACGTCGTAACCTTTATCCCTCCTGCCACCGAACCTGCGGCCCCGCCGATGAACATTAGTCCCGGAAATACCAGCTTGGTGAAGTCCCGTATCTCCCCAAAGTCCACTGCCGTAAACCCCGCGGTGCGGCCGCTGACCGAGTGGAAGGCGGCCGACATCACCTTGTCGCCCACAGCCAGGCCGCCTATCGTTCCGTCGTTGGTGAACTCCGCCAGCAGGAACACTCCCGCTCCCAGCCCCCACAAAAACAGGCTGGCGACTATGACCAGCTTGGTGTCCAGGCTGAAACGCTCGAACCTTCTGTGCCTGGCCACGTCCACTAGCACCGTCCATCCGATGCCGCCCAGCATGATTAGCGCCATCATTATGCCCAGCAGCGCCCCCTCCGTTCCCAATCGCGTCAGGCCGCTGCCGGCGGGCAGCTCGGGCAATATGGAGAATCCTGCGTTGTTGAAGCTGGAAACAGACAGGAACATTGACTGCCAGAACGACTCTCCCAACCCCATGCCGTCCAGTCCCGCTATCCGCCAGAAAATCGCCGCCGACCCCACCGCGTATATCAGGAACGCCACCAGGAACAAATAGCCCGCTATTCGCCGCAACCCAATCATGCGTTCCGCTCCCAGCGTGTCCTGCATCACCATCCGCTCCGGCAACGTTGAGCGTTGGCCCATGATTAGCAGCAGGAACGTTGCCACAGCCATGAATCCAAGGCCGCCTACCAGCATCAGGAAGAAGATTACGCCCTGGCCAAAGTCGCTCCAGTAGGTGCTGGTGTCGACCAGCGTCAGCCCCGTCACCGTCACCGCCGAGATGGCCGTGAAGAACGAAGTGACCGGCGAAGTGAAGCCTTCCTCGTTGCTCGCGACCGGCAGCATCAGCAGCGCTCCGCCCAGTACGCTGAGAAACACGAACGCGGATAGCAGTATGTATGGAGAGTTGAACAGCCGCTGGGGACGCCGCAAAGGCGGCTCCTCCGCCACCCTGGGTGCTACCTCCCATTGGCGGGCTTGGCGGATGACGACGTCCCGCTCCCTGCCTACGTTCATCGGCGGCCGCCTTGCCCGTCCCTTCCCAAGTCCCGGCCGCCGTTTGCGGCATGTTCGCTATGGAATAACGGCATCGGGAATACGGGATGGCGTTGGGTGGGGGTCCATAAGGTTCAAAATAGGAGAGGCTTCTCTTGCTCTATATGGGGTTGACGACTGCGCCGGCAAGTTGCCCCCGTCGGGTATTCGCCGTAGATACGGCTTTGAGAGCATGTCGCTTTTCTGGGCCGGGTCTTGACGGAGCCTGGGCGCTCACGAAATTCGCCGGCGTCTGTCTATCTAATCCTGGGGCTTGCCGCCCAGTTGACGATACGGATTCTAGGATTTTGTTGTTCCGGTGTCAATCAACGGCGCGCGGTTCTACTGTCCCGTTCAGACAGACTTCCGCGGCCCTCCCGCAATCCGGTTGCCGGATCACCGCCGCCGGGTATGTCCGCCGCCTTTGTATGCTAATATATCTGTCGGACCCAACCTAACGGAGGTGGCCGTGCATGACGGCTAATTCCCGGCAGCGGGAGTTGCGATTCGACCCCGAGGCTATCGACCGCAAGTGGCAAGACCGCTGGGCCCAGGACGGCCTGCACCACACGCCGCCCGACGATCCCCGGCCCAAGTGGTACGAGTTGACCATGTACCCCTACCCCTCGGGAGACCTGCACATTGGCCACTGGTACGCCATGGCCCCTTCGGACTGCCACGCCCGCTTCCGCCGCATGCAGGGATACAACGTCCTCCACCCCATCGGCTTCGACGCCTTCGGACTTCCCGCCGAGAACGCCGCTATCAGCCGCGGCATTCACCCCCAGACCTGGACCATGAGCAACATCGAAAACATGCGGCGGCAGCTCCGGTCCATCGGCGCAATCTACGACTGGGACAAGGAAATCGTCACCTGCGCCCCCGAATACTACCGCTGGAACCAGTGGTACTTCCTGAAGCTGTACGAAAACGGCCTGGCCTACCAGGCCAAAGGCCCCGTCGTCTGGTGCCCCTCGTGCCAGACCGTCTTGGCCAACGAGCAGGTGCTAAACGGCGCTTGCGAGCGTTGCGACGCCGTTGTTACCCGCCGCGACCTGGAGCAATGGTTCTTCAAGATTACCGACTATGCCGAACGCCTGCTGGATTTCAGTGGCCTCGTCGACTGGCCCGACAAAATCCTGACCATGCAGACCAACTGGATAGGCCGCAGCGAGGGCGTGGAAGTCAGCTTCGACATCTCCCACCTGGGCCTCGACGACGCCGAGATTCGCACCTTCACCACCAGGATAGACACCATCTTCGGCGTCACCTTCCTGGCGCTGGCCCCCGAGCACCCGCTGGTCGCCCCGCTTACCACCGACGACCGCCGCTCCGCTGTCGAAGCCTACGTGGATCGGGCGCGACGGACCTCAGAAATCGATCGCCTGTCCACCGAGACCGAAAAGACCGGCGAGTTCCTCGGCTCCTACGCCGTCAACCGTCTCAACGGCGAGCGCGTCCCGATCTTCATCGGCGACTACACCCTGATGAGCTACGGCACCGGGGCCGTCATGGGCGTTCCTGCCCACGACGCCAGGGACTTCGACTTTGCTCGCAAGTACAAGCTGCCCGTCCGCATGGTCATTGCCCCCATTTCCTGGGACGGCAGCGAGCCATCCGAGGCTTTTCTTGGCGACGGCTTCATGACCAACTCCGGCCGCTACGAAGGCATGACCAACGAGGAGGGCATGGCAGCCATCGCCGCCGACGTGGAGCGCAACGGTTGGGGCCGCCGCACCGTGTCCTACCGCCTGCGCGACTGGCTAATCTCCCGCCAGCGCTACTGGGGCACTCCCATACCCATCGTGTATTGCCAATTGTGCGGCGTTGTGCCCGTGCCTGAAGGCCAGCTTCCCGTCCTGCTGCCCGAAGACGCCGAGTTCAAGCCCACCGGCGAGTCTCCCTTGGCCGGGAACGAAAACTTCGTCAACACCCGGTGCCCCCAATGCAACGGCCCGGCCCGGCGCGAGACTGACACAATGGACACCTTTATGGACTCGTCTTGGTATATGATGCGCTACCTCAGCCCTGGCTACGACGACGGCCCCGCCGACCCGGCGGCCCTCGACCGTTGGCTTCCCGTGGACCAGTACACCGGCGGCGCGGAGCACGCCGTCATGCACCTGCTCTACTCCCGGTTCTTCATCAAGGCTCTGCGCGACATGGGCCTCGTCGACTTCGACGAGCCTTTTCTCCGCCTCTACAACCAGGGCGTGATCCTGGGCGAAGACCACGAGAAGATGAGCAAGAGCCGCGGCAATGTCGTCAACCCCGACGAGGTTGTGTCCCACCTGGGCGCCGACGCCGTCCGCTGCTTCCTGATGTTCATCGGCCCCTGGGACCAGGGAGGCCCTTGGAGCGAGGTCGGCATCAACGGCATGGCCCGCTGGCTCAACCGCGTCTGGGACATCCTGGAGCGCGACCCCGCCCGGCTGGACGCCAGCCTCGACGCCCCCCAGGCTGCCGCCGAGCGGGAGGAAGCCGTACGCGAAACTCAGCGCCTCTTACACCAGACCGTGCGCAAGTGCCACAACGACCTCGACCGCTTCAAGTTCAACACCGCCATTGCCGCCTTGATGGAATTTTCCAACCACCTGAACCGGGTGTGGGCAGACGCCAGCGTTGACCCCGCAACCTGGCGCGAGTGCGTCGAGAAGTTCCTGCTCATGCTGGCCCCCATCGCCCCCCACGTCACCGAGGAATTGTGGGAGCGGACGGGCCGCGAATACAGTATCCACCAACAGCCCTTCCCCACGTGGGACGAGGCCCTAGCCGCCGAGGAAACTATCACCCTCGTCGTGCAGGTTAACGGCAAGGTTCGGGATAGGCTCCAGGTTCCCGCCGACATTCAAGAAGACGACGCCAGGGAGTTGGCCTTGGCCAGCCCCCGTGTCAAGTCCTTCACCGGCGGCAAGCCTGTGGACAAGGCCGTCTACGTCCCCGGACGCCTGGTGAACCTGGTCGTCTAGTGATTGCCCCATGACCAGCCCAGCGCCAGCAGCAGACAACGGCCGTCTCTACGGCATCGGAGTTGGCCCCGGCGACCCAGAGTTGCTTACGGTGAAGGCCCAGCGCCTGCTCCAAAGCGTCCCCGCCGTCTGCTTCACCCAGTTGGACGACGGCCGGCCCAGCTACGCACTCAGCGTCGTTCAGGAATTCCTGGCGGACCCCAAGCCTGCCTTCATCCCCATCATCGTCCCCTCCGACGACACGCCAGTCAGCGACGAGACCTGGCGGGACGCCGCCTCGCGCATCAGCGAGCATCTCCTGCAGGGCCGCGACGTGGCCTTCATCACCGAGGGCGATCCCATGCTCTACAGCGAGTTTTCCAACCTGCTGGCCTGCGTCCGCAGCGGCTATCCCGACCTGGCCGTGGAAGTTATACCCGGCGTCTCCTCCGTCATGGCCGCCGCCGCCAGTTCTGCCGTGTCCCTGGTCACCCACGGCCAGCGCCTGGCCATACTCCCAGCCGTTTACGGTATCGACGACCTGCGCGAGGCCATCAGAAATTACGACACAATCGTCCTCATGGAAGTCAACCACACCTTGCTCCAGGCCCTGGCCAACCTGGAAAACCTGGGCCTCGCCGGCAAGGCCATCTACGTCCGCCGGGCCACCACCCAGCGAGAAGAAGTGGTTCAAGACATCCAGCAGCTCACCGAAGAAGACCTGGACTACTTCTCCCTGCTAATCATCAAGCGTTAGGTGCCTGCAACAACGCTTCATGACCGACAGGTACACGTTATGCGTCGGCATCATAGCGGTTGCCCTACTGCTGACGATTGCCGCTATCATCGCCTGCAATGGTCAGCAGCCACGGCCGACCTCAGAGCCCCACCCCTATGAGGCCTGGTTCGATACTCTAACCCAGTCCGAGCAACGGTGCGCGTCTAGGGCACTATGGGGGCGAGAAGCGGAGACGCTCCGAACCGTGGTGGACTCTCTGGTAAGCGGCGAGCGGTGGTCCTACTTGGATGCTTCGGAAGCAGCTTCAGCAATGTGGGATAAGTGCATAGACACCAAGAACGACGCTTCGTTTCTATCGTTCGCGGTTCAAAATACTTTCGGCTCTCTGTCGCCCAAGACTGGGGTGTGCCTTAGAGATACTTTGGCGAATTTTGAGTCCTCGGACGGGCGGTTAAGCCATCTGTACCCAATGTCTGGGCCCTTTGTAGGAGGCCCAGGACTCGAGTCCAGATGGATTGCCTTGTTTGGCTCCTTCGAGCTAGTTGTGCACTACTGCTTAACCGAAGCTGAGGAGAGAGAAGCCCAGGCCATCATGTTCAACCGGTTAATTGGAAATGGGCGCTTAACCGAAACCGAGATTAGTTGTGTGCGGCAAGCGGTCCTTGCCGATGACGGGCTTTTAGATAGGACACTTTACGCCGTGTTTATGTACCACCCGGCCTTTGATTGCATAACCCCTGAAAGGTACGCAGAGAATGCCGTTGTCCATTGGGATGAATCGGTACCGCTCAAGCTATTTCCTAATCAATTGAAGTGCATACAGGACCTATTGGAAGAGATGTATGCTGCTAGCCTGGGGGTTGGTGAACGCAACTCCTTTTTCGGAGATCCTGAAGCAGCATTATTCTACGATGCCATAAATTATACTTGTCTTACGAACGCCCAACTCATTGCATACAACGAACAGCTATTATTGAGGGCCGATCCGCCCACGTTGTCGCTCCCGACCGATGCTCGTGAGATAGAATGCGGTCGAAAAATCCTCAAGGCACGCCTTGAGAACTACAGGGTACATGGATGGGGGTTTGTGTTTGGCGACCCGGAGGATTTGAGTGACCAAGAACGAGAGATCCGTAAAGCACGCGAAGCAGAGCTTGATGCCCTTTGCGATTAAGGCCCTTTGCCCTGTAAGCCGGTCGAATCCCACGAACGGGCCGCCCAGTCCAGCGAGGCAGGGCACCTGGATATTCCGCCCATAATCGGCTCTGACGAATTCAGCGAGGGAATGGCCTTGTGGTTTGCCGTAGAGTGGGACGCGCTGCCGCCAGACCTTCTGGCTCCGCCGGCAGCCGGGAACGCTCTCGGAAGACGGCCGGGCCCTACGCCCCCGATAAAAACCTCTGCACCAGCGCCGTAAACTCTTCGGCCTTCTCTATCTCCGGGCGATGGCCGCAGTTCTCCAGAACCGTTAGCTGCGAGCCCTGGATGGCTTTCTGGTAGACCTCGCCCGCGCTCATCGGCACGATGGCGTCCTCTCGCCCCCACACGATCAGCGTCGGCAGCCCGCTCAACCGGGTCAGCAGGTCCGGCAGCGCCGGATAGTACATGTACGGCCGCCACCCAAGCCGGGCCGATTCCTCCCTGGCCACTTCCCACGACTCCCTTAGCTCCGGCGAAGGGTCGTCTGGGCACACCGTCTTGAACTCCGCAACCTGGTCGGGATTGAGAAATCCCTCGGTAATGAACGTCGGCGCCAGTTCCAGGAACATATCGTATATCTGACCCGTCGGGGGTTTGATTCCCATGGGCGCCACCAGCACCAGCTTCTTGAAAGACTGCGGACTCATCGTCGCCAGTTCGCTGGCCAGCCATCCCCCCATCGATATGCCCATCACGTTCACCTGCCCCAACCCCAGGTCGTCCAGCGCATGCAAATACCATCCGGCCATGTCCCGCATGTTCATAATCCAGGGCAATGCCGGGGTGGTCCCGTAACCCGGATGCGACGGAATATACAGCTTGTAGTTCTTGGCCAGCGTCTCCTGGTAGTTCAGCCACGCCTGGTGTCCCAATTCATCGTGCAAGATCAGTAGGGGCTCTCCGTCGCCCCCGGTCACCAACTGCAGCGGCGTATCCGCCGCGTTGACGGTTTCTTCAGTCCAAATCACGCCGGTGGTAGTCATGCGGTCCTCTCTCCTTGGCACAGTCGTACCTGGGTACAGTCTTTCGCTGGGTGCCCCGCTGATTGTCGGCTGAGCCGTATCTCTTGTCAAGTTTGCCCGCCGTCACCCCGCACAGTAGGTCATTCGTCCGGTAGTACCTTTACAGCCGTGAATTTGGTAAGATGGTTGGCAGTAGTTGACCAGACCGCTTGCGTAGCCTAATATGGCCCGCGAACATAGGCCTTAGGGAAAGCCTGCGGGCTTTGCCACGACTCGACGTGTCTTGACGTAACGCAATGCGGTATAATATGACGCGAAATATAAGGACTGTGCCGCTGGGACGGGCGTTTCTTGCCGGTGAGAGCCTATACGCCCTGAGGATGGGAATGAGATGGGAACGAGAATGACGAAGACCAAACGGGTTGTGTTGCTGCAGCCGGCGTCCACCGGCGGCAACTTCGAGTACATCGCTATCCCCAGACAGGGGATGCTGTTCCTGTCCGGCGCTCTGGGCCAGTGGGAAGGCGGCTTCCATTACGAGCGGGAGATTTGGTTCGAAGACCGTTCCGGCCCCATCGACCCCGACAAGGACCTGGACGGCGCCGACATTCTCCTGGTCACCGCTCTAATCAACGAGGCCCCCAGGGCCTACCAGATTGCCCGCCAAGCCAAGCAGTTCCACCCGGAACTAATCACCGTCGGCGGCGGCCCCCAGATGAGCCCCCTGCCTGAAGAAGCCTTCGACTACGGGCACTTTGACGTTATTGTGCAGCGTGAGGGCGAGGACATCATCGGCCAGTTGTGCGACGTCCTGCTCGCCTACAAGGGCGCGGAGCGCGACTCCTACCTCAGCAAGGTCCCCGGCATCAGCTACCGCTGCGAAGGCCAGGTCGTCCAGACCCGCCGCAGCGGCCTCGTGCCCCCGGATTTCGTTGAGCTTCCCGACTTCGCGTCCATCAGGGACCTCACTCCCAGCAATCCCATGGCCGGCGGCGTCCTCGAGACCGTCCGGGGCTGCACCGAAAAGTGCACCTACTGCCAAGTCATACAGCAGTTCCTGGGCTACCGCTTGATCTCTCGTGAGACCGAAATCAAGCGCCTCCACCAACTCAAAGACATGGCCGCCGACGGGCTGATTCACTCCTCCCGCAACGGCACCTTCCAGGTCTTTATTTCCGACGACCTGCATCCCCCGCCCCTGCGCGCCGTCAAGTACCGCAACGAGCGCCTCGCCCGGCTCCAGGGCTGGAAGGACCACGTCGACGGCATCAGCATGATTTGCCAGGCCCGCGCCGAAATCGGCCAGGACCCGGAGTTGGCCGACGCCATGCACGAGGCCAACATCAAGATGCTTTACATCGGCGTCGAGTCCGACAACGCCGAGAACCTCAAGCTGGTGCGTAAGCGCCAGGAACCCGGCGAGATGCACCGCCACATGACCAACCTCAAGCGCAGCGGCTTTGCCCTGGTGGCCATGACCATCATCGGCCTGCCCTACGACACCGAGGAGAGCATCATGCAGTTGGCCGAATGGGTCACCGGCATCAGCCGCTACCAGACCGCCAACCTCCTCACTCCCCTGCCGGCAACCTCCAACTGGGACAGCTTGACTCCCCTCAACGAGAACGGGGAAGTCCTGGCCGACGGCGAGATGCGCCCCTATCACCTCTACACCGGCCGCCAGTTCGTGCACCAGGACCCGCGTTGGACCATGGATGAGAGCCGCGAACTCTTCGACCGCTACACCGCCAAGTTGAAGCCCGTGGACGAACTCTACGGCCGCATCTTCCGCATGCTCCGCAGCTACCGCCCGCGCTTGGCCTCCACCGGCAGGGGCTTGGGCGACAGCCTGTCGGCCCGCATCGCCGAGTCCACCGAGACCCTTAGAAACTGGTCAGCCCCCGTGTCCATGACCGGCAAGGACTTCGGCGACAACATCTCCCAGCGAGTGTCGGAATTGGCCGAGACCCTGCGCCTCAACTCCCAGCCCCTGGCCAACGCTCGCCGCGAGGTCGCCGAGAACGTCGGCACGCGCATCAGCGAGTTGACCGACTCTCTCAAGGTCTTGTCCGACCCGTTGAGCACCGGCCGCAACGAACTCGCCGCCAACGTCTCCGGCCGCATAACCGAGCTTACCGACATGCTCAATCGCATAGTCCTGGACCGCAGGCAGACCAGGCCCGTAGGGGAATGACCCCCAAGACACACGGCGTATCGCCGCGCCCGGCCAGACCGGCAGCCAGCCGGGCCCCGGCCCCGAGAATCTAAGTGAACGGTAATCGTCGAGTCTTCGTCACCGGCATCGGCATCGTTAGCCCCCTGGGCCTCGACGCGCAGTCCACCTGGGACGGCCTTACCCAGGGCCGCTCCGGCATCGACTTCATCACCGCTTTCGACCCGGAAGGCTTCGACACCCGTTTCGCCGCCGAGGTCAAGGGCTTCGACCCGGAGAGCTATCTCGACCGCAAAGAAGCCCGCCGCATGGACCGCTTCGCCCAGTTCGCCGCCGTCGCCGCCCAGGAAGCCTGCCGCCATGCAGGACTGGCTCCCGGCGAAATAGACCCCTACCGCGTCGGCGTCATCATCGGCAGCGGCATCGGCGGCATCATCACCCTGTCCCAGCAGTTCGAAGTCCTCAGCCAGCGGGGCCCCAAGCGCGTCAGCCCCTTCTTGATTCCCATGATGCTGGCCGATATGGCCTCCGCTCAGGTCTCCATGGTCACTGGCTCCATGGGCGCTAACTACTGCGCCGTATCCTCCTGCTCCAGCGGCGCAGATGCCCTGGGACAAGGCTGGGAGATGATCCGCCGCGGCGCCGAAGACGTGGTCGTGGCCGGCGGCAGCGAGGCCCCCATCTATCCCGTCGCCGTCGCCGGTTTCAACTCCATGCGCGCCCTCTCCCGGTTCAACGAGGACCCCCAGCGGGCGAGCCGCCCCTTCGACGCCCAGCGCGACGGCTTCGTTATGGGCGAAGGCTCCGCCGTCTTGGTGCTGGAAAGCGAGGAAAGCGCCCAGCGCCGCGGTGTCCCCGTCCTGGCCGAACTGCGGGGCTACGGCGCAACCTCCGACGCTCACCACCTTACCGAGCCATCCCCCGGCGGCCACAGCGCCGCAAGGGCCATGAAGACCGCCCTCAAGGCCGCTGGCATTGACCCGTCAGAAGTCGACTACATCAACGCCCACGGCACCGCCACGCCCCTCAACGACCGACAGGAGACCAGCGCCATCAAGCGGGCCCTGGGAGAAGACGCCTACCGTGTGCCCATTAGCTCCACCAAGTCCATGACCGGCCACCTCCTCGGCGCCGGCGGGGCATTGGAAGCCGCCGCCTGCATCATGGCAATGGGCCAGGGCCTAATTCCTCCCACGACTAATCTGCAGGAACCGGACCCCGAGTGCGACCTCAACTACACCCCCAACCGCGCCTGCCAGGCCCGGATAAACGTGGCCATGAGCAACTCCTTTGGCTTCGGCGGCCACAACTCGGTGCTGGTATTCGGCAACCCCGAGATGGCCCCATAGCCTCCGCGACCGCCGGCAGCCATCGCTGGGAACTGCCCCCTCCGCTCCCCGTCCATGCCCTGCCCACAGACCTTCCACCGGCCATAGCCCAAGTCCTGGCCCGCCGCGGCGTCCGCACCGCCCAAGAGTTGCGCCTGTTCCTAGATCCTCCCCAGCGTCTGCCCTACGACCCTCTCCGCCTGGCCGGCATGGGCCCCGCCTTGAGCCGCATCTATCAGGCTATTGAACGTCGAGAAACCGTCGGCGTCTTCGGCGACTTCGACGTCGACGGCGTCACCGGAACGGCCATCCTCGCCCAGGCTCTCGAGACCTTTGGCCTGTCCGTCCTGCCCTACCTACCCCATCGCATGGAAGAGGGCCACGGCCTGTCCGCGGCCGCCGTCCAGAACCTGGTCGACCAGGGCGTGACTTTGATTATCACCGTGGACACCGGCGTGGCTGCCTTGGACGAGGTGTCCTTCGCCCGCGGCCTGGGCGCAGACGTCATCATCACCGACCATCACAAGCCCCATTCCGGGCTGCCCGACGCCGCCGGCGTCATCAATCCCCACCTGGACGGCGGGACCTATCCCTTCTTTGAGCTATGCGGCGCCGGCCTAGCCTTCAAGCTGGCCCAGGGCCTCTACCAGTTCCACGGCCAGCCCTGGGACCGCAGCCTGCTGGAACTTGCCGCCCTCGGCACCATCGCCGACCTGGTGCCCCTCGTCGATGAAAATCGCTACCTAGTCCAGGAGGGCCTCGCTGCCCTGTCCAACACCGCCAGGCCCGGCCTGCAGGCGCTTCTGCGCATCGCCGGGGTCCAGTCCGGCCCCTTGACCGCCGAGACCGTGGCCTTCCAGGTATCGCCCCGCCTCAATTCCCCGGGCCGCTTGGGCCACGCCATCGACAGCTTCCGCCTGCTGACCACCGGCTCGCCCGCCGAGGCCCAGGCCCTGGCCGAGAAGCTGGAAAGCCTCAACCGCAAACGCCGCGACCTCACCCAGGCTGCCATGGACGCCGCAGACCGCCAGGTCACGCCCCAGGCCGAGGCTGACCAGTTGCCCCCGGTACTGATGGTGTCCGCGCCGGAGATTACCCGTGGCCTCGCCGGCCTGGTGGCCGGACGCTTGGCTGAGACCTACCAGCGTCCCGCCGTGGCCATGGCCGTGGAAGACGACGTCATCGTCGGCAGCGGCCGGAGCATACCCGAATTTGACATCTTCCAGGCCTTCTCCGACTGTGAGGATCTGTTCGTCCGCTTTGGCGGCCACTCCCAGGCGGCGGGCTTTACCCTGCCTAGGGACGACCTGCCCCTGCTGGAACGACGGCTCGCCGCCATCGCCGATGAGACCCTGAGCAAGGGCGACCTTCAACCCGTCATGAATATAGACGTGGAGGTGCGCTTGGACGAATTGGACGCCGGCCTCCGCGACTGGCTCTCCCAACTGGAACCCTTCGGCATCGGCAACCCCCGCCCTGTGTTCATCACCCGGCGCGCCAGGGTGCTGGATGACCAGCGCATAGGCGCAAACGGCCAACACGTGAGATTAAAAGTGGCCCAGGGAAATTCCCAGTGCACCGCCCTGGCCTTTAACCAGGCAAACAAGTGGAACGGCAGCGTCCCTGAACTGGACTTGGTCTACACCCTGATGTTCGACCGCTGGCAGGGTGTCGAAAGGACCACCCTCAAGCTCCTCGATTTCCGCCCCGCCCGGGCCTGATCATCCGTCCTGTCCCTACCCCGTCCTCACGCAGCCTGCCCCGACCTCACAAACCGCGCCTTCCCCACCAGTAGCGGTATGGTGACTGCCAGCACTATCAAAGCTACTATCTGCGCTTGGTTTAGAGGGCCGTATTCGTTGAACTCGACCCTCAGGAAGCTCAGGAAGAACCTTCCCAGCGAATATGTCGCCAGGTACAGGACGAAGAACATGCCGTGTGGCCGCAGCCGGTCCCTCAGCGGCCACAAGACCGCCAGGATCACCAAGTCCATCAAGATTTCATACGCTACCGCCGGGTGGGTGGGCGCGCGGCCACCCCCTGGGCTCTCCGGATGGGTGTAGATGACCGCCCAGGGAAGGTCGGTAAATTTGGCAAAGTGTTCCCCGTTGATGACGTCGCCGATTCTTCCGATGGCTTGGGCTATCAGCAACGCCGGAGCGCATATGTCCGCTAGTCGTCCTACTCCCGGCAGCGGCGCTCGCACCGGCTTCCCCAGGAACGAAAAGTAATTCCCCCACATTGACAGGTACCACTGGGAGTTGCGGATGATCATGAAAAGCGACCCTCCTACGAAACCACCCAGTATTGCTCCGTATATGGTCACGCCGCCCTGCCAGAAGTACAGCACGGTTACGGGGTCGTGCTGGTAGGTCTCTCCCCAGAAATCAATAACGTGTAGGATCCTGGTACCGATGATGCCGCCCAGGATGGCCCACACCGCCACCGAGTAGATGCCGTCCGCCGACAACCCCTGGCGCGTGCCCCAGCGCGCCACCAGCACTACTGCGACCGCCACCGCCACGAACGTCATCAGTCCGTGCCAGGAAATCGTCAGAGGCCCGACGTTCCAGTCCGGGTCTATACCTATGGCTATGGTTGCTAGTATGTCCATTGCTCCCCTTGTTCCCTGGCTCTAGGGAGATCCCTGCCCGGGCGTTATCGTATGCGCAAGGTACACGTCTACCGGGTATGGTTTCAAGGCCTGCTCCACCCGATTATGCTCGTCTTCTGACAACGCCAGGGCAAACATCGCTGGTCCAGCTCCGGCAAGACGGAATCGGCCTGGAGCCATTTCCGCCAGGTCTCGACGCAGCCAATCGTAGTCCGGGAACGCCTGCGGGGCCACGTCCTCGAACGCATTGTAGACCATGCCCGGCGCGGCCTCTGCAATGAACTGTCCCCCAGCCAGCGTCTCCACCATGCGCCGGGTTACTCCGCCGTCGCTGTAGTGTGCTGGCGTAATCCGAGAGTACATCCCCGCAGTCTTGTTCGCCACCGTCGCACCGGGGCACACCAGCGTCACCGGCAGCGGCGGCAGCGGCGGCAGCGCCGCCACCTGTTCCCCCCGCCCTTGGGCCAATGCCGTCCCTCCAGTCAGGAAAAACGACACGTCCGCTCCCAACTCTGCCGCCGTCCGGCCCAGTTCTTCACTTCCCAGGTCCAGCCCCCACCAACGGTCAAGAGCCAGCAGGGCCGCCGCCGCGTCGCTGCTTCCTCCCCCCAGGCCCATTCCCACCGGTATACGCTTTTGAATACGGATGCGGACTTGCGGGGACACCCCCGCCCGCTCCGCCAGCTTCTCAGCCGCCCGCCACACCAAGTTGTCCTTGCCGCTCAGCCCCGGGTGGTCGCATTCCACTCGCAAACGCGGTGACTTGGATATGTCCAGCCTGTCCGCCAGGTCGATGGTCTGCAGGATAGTCCTCACCGCGTGGTACCCGTCGTTCCGCCGGCCCAGTATCTCAAGGGTGAGGTTCACCTTCGCGTAAGCCAGGACTTCCAATAATCCTCCGCCGCTTCCAGGCGTTGTAGACCGCCGCCCACTCGTCCAGCGACAGCGTCGCCGGTCTCCTGCTCCCGTCAATCCCCGCGCCTGCCAACACTGTGTCCACCGCGGAACCCGGCTCGCCAAGCCCCTGGGCCAGCGAGTTCCTGATCTGCTTGCGCGGCGCGCGGAATCCCGATTTTACCACTTCCAGAAATGCCGGGCCGTCGTCCACTTCAACCGCCGGCCTGGGCAGCACGTCCAGCCGCACCACCGCCGATGTCACCTTGGGCGGCGGGCGGAAGCTGCGCGGCGGGACCTTGCACACCACCTTGGCCGCGGCATAGTACTGCACCGCCACTGACAGAAACCCCATCTTCCCCGGCCCGGCGGCGATGTTCCGCGCCACCTCTTCCTGTAGCGTCAACACCATCAAACTCGGCTGATGCTCCGCTTCCAAAAACCGGCGAATTATCGGGTTCGCGGCGTAGTACGGAAGGTTTCCCGCAACCTTGTACCTCGCCCCCGAAGCCACCAACTCCCCAATCTCCAGCTTCCTCGCGTCTCCTTCCACCACCGTCAGGTTGCCGGGACTGCCCAGCCGCTCCGCCAGCGTCCCCGCCAACTGGGAATCGAGCTCCACGGCAACAACCTGCGCCCCCCGCTCCACCAGCTTCCTGGTCAAAGCGCCCCGGCCCGCCCCCACCTCCATCACCAAGTCATCAGGCCCAATTTCAGCAGCCGCAATAATGCGAGCCAACACCCGCGTGTCAGCCAAAAAATGCTGCCCCAGAGCCTTGCGCGGCCTACGACGCCTGGAACACTGCCCCAAAATTTCAGAACCCGCCGTCAAACCCAACCGTCATTCGTACACTGCGTATGCCTTAGATATGGAAACCTTTGCATAACCGGCCCCAGCCGTTCGTCCGAACAACCGGCCCTGGCGACCGTCCTAACACTGGCCGGGGCCGTTCGCCCTGAGGGAAATCGAAGGGGGAACGTGGGGAGGAGGACCCGCCGCACCAGCCACCCATTGCATCAGATATCACCACTGAGACCGCGCACCTCCCTTCGACGACCACCACTGGACGTCCTCCGGACGATGACTCCAGTCAGGCGCTCCCACGGCGCCCGCAGTATCCCGTTTACCGTTGCTTCCTTCCGGACCTGGCGGGGTTCACAGGACTACGCCGCGTGGGACCCAACCTTCAACGCCGCCGTCTCGAAAAATAGGCCCATTGGCGCCGCCTGGGAGAGGAATTCGACCCCGCTATAGCGGATTGCGAGTGCAGGGCACCGCTAGCTCCCCGTCTAGCGCGGCCTCTCCTCAATACTAGGCGAGCCGTATCTGGGTGTCAAATGACGCGGCCGTTCTATTGGGAAAGAAATCGCAAAGCAAACGGGCGCAGGCATGTTTCCCCAAGTGTTGACAATTGCTACGGTGAACAGTAGCTTGTGCTTATATACACCATGACGGGATGGGCAGGGGAAAGACCGTGGCAACGCGGGAAGCGGCAATAGAGTATAGCAACCAGGCTTGGGATTTCTTGGCCAACGGTAGAAAGTACCTGGCCGAAGGCGACTTGCATCAAGCGTCTGAGAAGGGCTGGGGGGCGGCTTCTTGGATGGCCAAGGCAGTGGCTGAGGCCAACGATTGGGACTACGAAAACCACAGCCAGTTCAACGTAGTGCTGGGTCAGGTCGCCCAACGAATGAAGGCCCGTTCCCCTTCCGATGCTAACAGGGTTTACGAGCTTCGGAGCATCGCCCATGGATTGCACCAAAACTTCTATACCCGGAAAGATTTGCTGGATTCCACCGGAATAGGAGTTAATCTGGACAACATGGACGAATTGCTGCGTCTCCTCACGCCCCTGACCCAACAGTAACCTAAGAATGCCCCACGACTGTTAACGACCGCCAAGCCCCGGCAAGAAACCGAGCGGCATTATCTCCAAGAACGCAATGACTGCCGGCAAAAAGGCGGGGCAAGGCCCATGGAATTCCCGATAGTCATACACTACGAGGACGGCAAGAGCTACGGTGTTACAGTGCCCGACCTGCCGGGTTGCTTCTCGGCTGGCGACACGTTGAATGATGTCTTCGGCCCCCACGGGGCCAGGGAGGCCATCCTGCTCCACGTCGAGGGGATACTGGAAGACGGTGAGGCCATTCCAGAACGCAAGTCCATAGAGGATCACCGGAACAGCGGCGAGTTCGCCGAGGAGCACGAGGACGTTATCTGGGGCGTAGTGGACGTGGACCTGGCCGACATTTCCCAGGACAGGGCGGCCCGGATCCAAATCACCCTCCCGTCTCGCCTGCTGGCCAAGATCGACCGCCAGGCCAAGCTGCAAGGCAAGAGCCGCTCGGCATTCCTCGTCGACGCTGCCGAGAAGCAGATTTCAGCCGCGGCCTGAGCTTCCACCGGACGGCGTCCGGACGGCCACTACGGCCAGGCGCGCAGCCCAAACCGCTGATAACAACGGCGTCTGAGGCAGCGTATTGCATCCCGCACCGTTTCCTCTTGAGGCAACACGATACTGTGCACCCGTTGCGCCCGCCCCTGCCATCCCGAAACCCGTCCCCCGGTCATCCCCAACCCGCCCCCTGCCAATCGGATCCCCAGCACTGTCATTCCGAGGAGCGAAGCGACGAGGAATCTAAAATCGCGGAATCGCAGAACGGGCGGGTTCACATCCCTAGTCACTGCTCCCGCTCCGCTAACTCCAAAGTTATCATCGCGCCCCAACACCCATCCCATTTGCCCCTGGGGTATATCATACAGACCTGTATGCCCCGTCCCGAAACTGCGTGTCATATCCAACCCAGCGCTCTCCCATAGTGAACCGCAACCAACCGGCCCCCTTCCAGGGGCACCGGGCAATGACAACCCAGGCCCCAATTCTTACTACAACGGAGATTCATCGGTAAACAATGCGCGGACCCAACGGCATATTCTACGGTTGGTCCATGGTGGCGGTGGCGGTCCTGCTCATGGTCGTCGCCGTTGCTCCTCTGTGGATCGGGTTGCCGTTGTGGAACCCATTATTGGAGAGTGTTTCGGGTTGGTTCAGACCGTGGCGCGTCGGCGTAACCGAAGTGGTTCTACTACTGATATTGGTGGCGGTGTTGGTGTTGCCGCTACTGGCGATGGTTGAGGGCTTGTTGGTGGACAAGCTGGGGCCGCGCCGTATGGTGCTGATTGGCTTGGCAATGCTGGGCTTTGGCCTAGCGTTGGGCAGCCTCGTGGAGGAAGGGTGGCTCCTGTACGCCGCGTTCATGTTGGTCGTTCTAGGGTCGCCGATGGGCGGTTGGATGCCGATGATGAAGATGTTGAACAACTGGTTCGACCGGCGTAAGACGATGGCGATCGGGGTGGCTCTGGGAGGGTTTGGACTGGCAGAGTTATTTGGGCCATTTTTCTTGACGTTTGGACTGTTGGAGACGGACCTGTATGAGACCGTGTACCTGGAACCGGGGGAGTTCAAATGGGGAGCAGTGACACTGGCCGTGGGGCTGTTATACGTGGCGTTGGCCTTCCCTCTGTCCCGCCTGGTGCGAGACCGGCCGGAGGACCTGGGCCTGCTGCCCGACGGCGATGCTCCGCCCCTGAACGCCCAGATGCAGGCGGATCCCGACAGCGTTCCTCCGCCGGAGGCCGACTGGGGGCATACTTGGCCTGAGGCTGTCAGGACCAAAAACTTCTGGTTGCTGACTATTGGGCACGGGTCGGCGCTGGTGACTTTGGGTACGCTGCCGGTGTATTTGGCGCTGTTTTTGGATGGCCGCGACCACTCTGTCGTGATGGCGGGACTGGTCACGGGTGCGGCCACGCTTCTGGCGGCGGTGTTCACATTTGTGGGTGGGTATCTGGGGGACAAATTTGCGATCAGAAAGGTGGCGTTCGGTTTCTCGGCTTTGTTGGGGCTGTCGGTCGTGGTGCTGGTCACGACGTCTGGGACCGGGATGTTGTTCGTGTTTGCCGCTTTGTTCGGCATAGGCATGGGAGGGGGCACCGCGATCGTGGTGGCGATGCGAGGCCGTTACTTCGGACGGAGAGCCTTCGCCACCATCACGAATCTATCCTTGTTGCCGCCGGAGGTCCTGCTGGCTGCCGCGCCAACGGTTGTAACGGTCATCCTGGACTGGAGATGGCAATACGAGCCGGCTTTCCTGGCACTAGCGGCGATCACCCTGGTTGGCGGAATCGCATTCTTGATGATGGGAGAGCCGCCGACCCAACGCCCCAGCTTGCCCGTAGACGATGCGCATCTCAAACAGCCGCCCGTAGCACAGCCAATTCCCTAGCCGAGGCGTTCTTTCTGCGACAATGCCCACCCACAGCCACGCCTGATATTCACGCCGCAACATTCCAACAGTGGAGAGAGCTGTGCGTCGGTGTCGCGCTGATTTTTGCTGGGCTGATCCCCTAACCAATAGTCAAATTAAGCGCCCGCTCCAGGTTCCCAAGGTACTCTGCAAAGGCTCGGCGCCCCTCTGGAGTCGCCTCCACCCACGTACGTGGCATTCTATCTAGGAATTCCTTGGTGGTGCCCACGTACCCGGCGTCTTCCAGCTTGCGCAGGTGGATGGTCAGGTTGCCGCCGGTCAGCCCCAGGGTCTGTTGGATAAAGCCGTAGGCCACCCTGTCCGAGTCCGACCGGGACACCAGCAGGGTCATGATTCGCAGCCTTGTTGACTGGTGGATCGTCTCGTCCAGTACGACCGGCTCCTGACTCATGCCGCGCGGCCCTTGCGTATCCATACCCATGCAACGGCCACGACGGCAAGGATGAGCGCTGCCGCCACCACCGGCCCGGCGCCGCCGGCAAAGTGGATGGGTATGTAGAAGGAAGCAGCGATGCCAATTCCCACCAGGGCAATGGCCAAGTGGTGCATAATGCCGAACAATACGTATCCCAGAGCGATTACGCCGATGGCGACTCCACTGATGGCGATGGAATCAACGTCCGCGGTCCACAGGCCGGACGCCCCGGGAATAACGAAAGCGGCCGCGACCACGGTCATCCAGAATCCGAACACCCGCAGACCAGCGGCGGTGGCGGAAGGGCCGCTCGCGTTCTGCTTGCTGGCCCGGTAGCCCATCAGGGAACTCCCTATCATGCCTGGAATGCACAGACCGATCCACAATGGGCCGGGATACCAGGGGTAGTCGTCGGCGAACCCAGGAGCCAGCGATTCGATGGCGTACATCGACAAGTACCCCAACGCAACGATCGCGCCCCACAGCAGCGTGATGTTGGGCCAACCCGCCACGTACATGGCAGACCGGGACCTGTCCAGAGTCGATTGTATTGACCTCCATCCTTGTTCAGGTGTGATCCCCTGCCCGGGGCTGTCTTGGTTCTGCATTCTTGTCCTCCGTACAGCAATATAAACTAGTTTATAATATAAACTACGTATCGTCAAGGTGAGACACTTTTGTGGGCGGCAACCGACCTGAGACACGTTATTGGGCCCACCAGACACCCAACCCCACTGCCTCTTGTCCCCTCTCGTGACCGCCTCTACCCAATTGCCGGGCAGCGTCAGACGCTCGGCAAACCCATCGACCCTCCGCTCACCAGTGCAGCCTGGCATAGATCGCCGAGACCGGGGCGCGCCCTGCATTCAGACAGAGGCCTGAGATACGTTGGTGTGCCTATTTTGGCGGTAGGCAGATCTGTCTTAGAGAAGTGGTTTGAGCACACTGTAAGCCCACCCAAGCCCGGAGAGATCCCATCCCAGCCCTTCGCGAAGTGCTAACCGCTACTGCCCGTCTCCACAGACCACCATATAGGAGCCGTCTGAGTTGGTATGCACCGCAGACGTTATAGGGGCATTGACAGCCGCCGCCGCATAGTGGTAGCTTACCTGCACCACCCCTATCGCTTCGCCGGTAGGGTCGAGACCGTCCTCAGGGGCGGTCTCTGTCTTTGTGAGGGAGCGGCGATTATCACCAGCGTGTACATAGACGGCTTCAACCTTTACTACCGCGCCCTGAAGGACACGCCCTTACGGTGGCTCAACCTGCGGAAGTTGGCCGAGGTCCTCTTTCCACAGGACTCCATCAACCAGGTCTGCTACTTCACCGCCAGGCTCGACCCCCGTCTCGGCAACCCCAATCAACCCCGTCGGCAGTTGGTGTATCTGAGAGCCCTCGCGACGCTGCCCGGATTCGAGGCCCACTACGGAATCTTCCGCTCCGGCGTCAAGCGGCGCCCGCAGTATCCCGTTTACCGTTGCTTCCTTCCGGACCTGGCGGGGTTCACAGGACTACGCCGCGTGGGACCTAACCTTCAACGCCGCCGTCTCGAAAAATAGGCCCATTGGCGCCGCCTGGGTGAGGAATTCGCCCCCGCTATAGGAGACTTCTGACCGTCATTCCGGCGAAAGCCGGAATCTAGGAAGGCTTGATTTCAGCTTTGCCAAACCCGTTTCGATGCCGTCCCTTGATATTGTTTTGGCAGTTGTTCAAAGGTCTCTTATAGCGGATTGCGAGTGCAGGGCACCGCTAGCTCCCCGTCTAGCGCGGCCTACCGTGAAGGGGAGGCGAGCCAAATCTAGGTGTCAAATATTGCCCCTCCGTCGTACTGCGCACTTTTGAACGAGTTTAAGAAAGTTGCTGCTTCTAGCTTTGACGGCCCCGCTTTCCCGTGGTAGGCTGATAATAGCTTGCCAGCTACGTATTCCATACGGAAACAAGGTTGGGCTTTGTGTCCCCTTGTGGCCCGTATGGCTTGGTAGCTGGCAAGCGCCAACCTTACCACAAGGGGGCGTTTTGGAAATAAACATAGCAAGGGCGCAACGCCTAGCACGGGGCTTCCTATGGACTGGATTTACATTATTGATTATTGGCATTAGCCTGTGGGCAATGGCCTGTTCAACCGCGGTAGATTTTGATAACTTTAGTACGGACCAACCTTATTCTGGATATGCTGGAAATATGGCCTTTTTCGGAGGCTTGTTTTTAGTAGCCAGTATTATTTGCCTTATTCTTGGCGGAATATTAAAAGCTACTGCTACTTATGGAACTGAATTTGAGGAAAGAGAGGCTGAATTGCTTAACGATGACGAGGAAAACTAGGCATTTCTGCCCTCTTTATACCGTGCCAAAACACTGCATAGTAGCTGCAACTCATCGAGGTCGGCTTCTTCCCCATTGATCAATATTTGCCCCGACACAAGATCGAAATAGAGTTCGGTTACGTTCTCGCGGCCCGTCTGTTTAAGAGCAACTGCGAATTCTTCAAACATCGCTCCGTGTTCCCGTTTGAACTCTTCTGCCCATGCCGCTGCCCATGCCGCTGCCCATGCCGCTTCTGCCGCTTTCTTTAGGTGTGTTTCTCTCCTGAGCAGGCGTTTAAGTTGCTCTGATAAGTGAATGAACGCAGGTAAATCCGATATACGATGTGCATAGACTAACTTCTCTGCGATTTCACACAGCCTGTCCCGTACTGCATCCAAGGTATGCAGACTAGAAGGATTAACTTCTGGACCATCTTCATGTAGCTCTTGTTTCAACATGTCACTCAATCCTTTTTCCACGGGTAGGTTGGCAACCTTGTGGGCGTCGGGATGACACAGATTGCAGACTAAATCGTGGCTGCTTCCGCAGTGTCTCTCCGCGGTCCAGCGTCGCCATGCTCGCCATACTCCACACCGCGTACACTCTTTGCCAAATGGATGCTCGCAGAATCGGCAATTGCGACTAGCCGAGGGTGATACCCCGTCGCACTCTGGACACCTCACCACTGGAGCATCGCCTTCTGTCGGTTGCCCGCGGGGTTCCAAAGACCATACTCTCTCAGCATCGGGCAACCCGTGTCGTTCGACGTTCCCAGTTAGATCAAGTATCAGACAGTTGTCTCCGTTGGGTTTGGGTCGCAGTCCACGCCCTATCATTTGCAAGTAAAGGGCGAGGCTTAGAGTCGGCCTCGTCATTACAACGCAAGCTGCATCGGGTAAATCAAACCCTTCTGTCGCCACTGCCACGTTTACCAACGTTTTGATGGTACCGTTCTGAAATTGTCTTATCATTTTGGCCCGTTCGACGGGTGGAGTATCGCCCAATAAAACCCTTGTTGGTATACCTGCGTCGTTAAACACGGTAGCTAGGTTTTGGGCGTGCTTTACGGATACCGCATATACGATCGTTTGACGGTCTCTACTCCGCTTTTGCCAGAATTGCAATGCACCGCCAGTCATGACATGTGGGCGGCTCTGGTTCGCCGCTTCAATTCCGGTCTCGCTGTACTCCCCGTGAGATGCGGGAATTCCTCCGAGGATCAGTTCATCTTGGTCAGGCATCAGAACCTGCGCATTAGCAAGCCACCCGTCAGACTGCATCTTGGTGATTTGTGGGCCCAGTATCAACTTATCGAACATGTGACTGAATCCTTCGTACTTTACCAACCGCCATGGGGTGGCGGTCAGTCCCACTGCACGTCCCGGCCATTGGTTAATTGCCCGTTCCCAGCCGTCTGCGGTAGCGTGATGAGCTTCATCAATTAGCAATAAGTCTTCTGAATCGTACTCATCCCAAACGCCTTCATAACGGTTGCGGCGAGCGACAGTCTGGGCCATCAATATCACAACTCCTGACCTCATGGCAGGGGCTGGGTCGTCTATCAACCAGTCTTTTGTCAAATCTGCGGCTCGGACACCATCGTTGTTTAGAACTTGTGAGGTTTGGTTGGACAGTTCGCTACGATGTGTCAACCACACTGCTTTTCCGCTACGACTTAGCCATTGCGATAGCAATGCTGCTGCTATGCGGGTTTTGCCGCCGCCGGTGGGCAACTGTACCATCACCCTAGCATTCGGGTCAGCTAGAGCCTTCATTGTTTGACTCAACAAGTCCTTTTGATAGGGGCGTAGGTCTACCATCCGCGACCTTTCTTTTCTTTGCGATTAGATACCCGGTTTACGTACATGACGAAGTCCCTACTCGTTTGAGGTTGCCACCGCGCTGTCGAATCAGCATACGCTACCTCAACGCACGGCCGGGAGCCTGCGTAGCCTTTGGTTGCGCACGGCCCGACCACGATTCGTTCAGGCACCTAGCTCGTCTTGTCGGCTAGGTCGTATGCCTCCGCCGTGACCTTGCGTACCGGTGAGGTCACGGCGTTCACTTCCTCAAACTCTGCGCTAACCGCTACTGCCCGTCTCCACAGACCACCATATAGGAGCCGTCTGAGTTGGTATGCACCGCGTAGGACGCGCCCTCGCGGTTGAAGATTAGCTTGTAGCCTGGAGTAATGACTTGGGCGTAGGCCATGCCCTCCTGCGGGCACCCCAGGCTGGTGTCGGACCACTCCACCATCTCGGAACTAGCCAGCTTTAAGCCACCCTCGTCTACGTCCGCCTCGTCGGCCAGGAGCTTCCGCGCCGCAGCCTCTATATACCCAGGGACAGTCCCATTGCCAGGCGCGCCCGACACTGCGGTCGGCGCAGCCGTTACCGCCTCCGGCTCCCTCTTCCCCTCATCCCCAGTGCCAACCCCATTGTCCGGCGCGCCCGGCGTTGCAGTCGGCGCAGCCGTTACCACCTCCGGCTCCCCCTTTCCCTCATCACCATAGACAGCCTCATTGGCAGTCGCGTCCGACACTACGGCCGACGCCGCAGTTGCCGTCTCCGGCCCCTTCTCCTCATCATCCCCAGGGACGGCCTCATTGTCAGTCGCGTCCGACACTGTGGTAGCCGCCGCAGTTACCGCCTCCGGCTCCCTCTGCTCCCCGTCACCAGTGACCGCCTCGTTGGCAGGCGTACCCGACACTGCGGTAGGCGCAGCCGTTACCGGCTCCCCCTTCTCCCCATCATCGCCGCCGCAAGCTGCCGCGGCCATAAGGACAATTGCCGCCGCCGCAAGCGCTACGCAGGGTATGAACTCCGACAGCGTAGACCGCATTTCCTCGACCCTCCCTGCAACTCCAACAAGACCTGTAGCGCCCCTGTCTCCCCAGGCTATGGCATGGCTTCTATGACGACGCTGCCCCCGCGCTCGACTTCGATGTTCACTCTGTGCTTATCAAGCAACAGCATACCCACCAGCGGAGTGCTGCCCGTAGCATCGGCCTTGATTTGTCTCGGTTGGCCGTCCCACAGGACTGTAACGTCGTGGACGTCGAAGGTCACTTCATCGTCGTTGGCCAGGAGTGCTCTGCCTATGTAGGCGAATGGCAACTCCAACTCAATCACCAACGCAGTCGGCAGGGTAAGAAAGCCGCTGTAGCCGGTGTCTATGACTGCTTCGATGTCTTGGGTTTGCCCTTCGGGTCCTTGTAGCGAAATGGCAACGACGGCCTCATAAGCGTCGTTCACCGCGCCCTCGATCACTCTGTCCCTCGCAGGGACCGCGCTCCAAAGCTGCGCAACGCCCGGTGCCCCACCCGCTCGCACAATACGTTGACTGCATTTGGGCGCATCTCCCGCAGGCGGTCCACTGCAACAACCTCACCGTCTGCGACTGCCCAACTCCCGCTATCCACGTCGATGGCGACGACCTGGCCGTGGTGGTCGGCTTCGACCTGCCGGCGGATGTCTCGCTCGTATAGCTCTTTGCCCAGGCGGGCGGTCTCTTCCCGTGGACGGCGCTGCCTCGCCCCGGTTCCATCTCCCTGCGTTCCTGCCCAAGTATCTTTATCGCTCATCCGAAGCTCTCTTTAGACACATTTCTACAGACCACATTTTACTGCTTCGCGGCGATTACCGGCAATAAACCAACCCCGCCCCCCGTCCGTTCATGGTGAGGCTCTCGAACCACTCGAACGGACGGATCTCACCCCCAACCTACTGACATTTGCCCCTTGCCTTCTCGCCTGACTGCCTCTACCCTGTTACTAGGCAGGTTCCACCTAGTCGATGGCAGTCCAGCCGGAAGAAACCCTTGCGTAACCATCATTCCGGCCTAGACCGGAGACCTTTGCGCACTCGTCATTCCGGCCCCGAGCCGGAAACCTTTATATAACCGTCATTCCGGCCCCCGAGCCGGAATCCAGGAGGGCCAGAGTGGGGAAACCTACACCTCCTCCCCAAGTTATGCTCTTTGGCGAGTTGTCCAAAGGACTCCCGGAACTGGAGGAAATAAGAGAGAATGAAAGGGGATCTAAAATTTCTGCCCCCGGCCAATGTCCCGAAATGTCCCGGAATGTCTCAACTCCCCAAAAACAGGCAGGCTTCCCTGCTTGCCTGTCAGCTTCCAAAGCTACAAGTGGGTAGGCAACGCCGGAGAGACCTGAGTGAAGATTAGGAAAGCCGTCATTCCCGCCGCCGGGCTGGGCACCCGCTTCCTGCCGGTGACCAAGTCCCTTCCTAAAGAGTTGTTGCCCATCCTCGACAAGCCCATGCTCCAGTACGTCGTCGAGGAGGCGGTCGAGGCCGGGATCGAGCAGGTCATAATCGTCACCTCTCCCGGCAAGGAGTCCATCGCCGCCTACTTCCAGCCCCAACCCGACCTGGAACGCCGCCTGGCCGCTGCCCCAGACTTGCTGGCCAAGGTGCAACACGCCGCCTCCCTGGCCGACGTTTCCTTTGTCACCCAGGAGCAGCCCCTCGGCCTCGGCCACGCCGTGCTGACCGCCCGCGACGCCGTCGGCGACGAGCCCTTTGTCGTGATTCTCCCCGACGACGTCATCGCCCATACCCCCGGCGCGGTAGCCCAGATGACCGCCGTCGCCGATCAACTGGGCGGCGGTGTCATCGCCGTGGAACCCACCCCATGGGAGCTTGTCCACAACTACGGCGTTGTCGATGCAACCCCTGTGGAGCAGGAACGGGTCCACAGGATTCACGGCCTGGTCGAAAAGCCATCCCGCGAAGAAGCCCCCTCCAACCTCACCGTGGTTGGCCGCTACGTCCTCCCCCCGGAGATATTCGACTGCCTGGAGCAGACCCCTCCCGGTGCCAAGGGCGAGATCCAATTGACCGACGGCCTGCTACAATTGCTGGACAGCCAAAAGCTCTTTGCCTACGAATTCCTGGGCAAACGCTACGACGGCGGCAATCCCCTGGGCCTCCTCCAGGCCTCCCTGGACTTCGCCTTGGCCCGGGACGATACCCGCGCCGCCGCCCTCGCCATGCTCGTCGCCGCCCAACAGCCGGCCGCCGAGGTGCCGTAACACCCATGCCGGACGCAATCACAGCCCACATCGAAAACCTCCACGCCGCCCGCAACCAACTACTGGAACTCCTGGACGGCATGGACTACTGCCTGGACTGGAAGCTCGAACCATCGGATTGGTCCGCACGTCAGGTCGTCTACCACCTGTTGGAATCACCGCCCGGAGGCCTCCAAAGAGTCCTTTGGGCCGCCATCGCCGGCGAAGAAGCCATAGAGGTCTGGGCGGGAGACGACAACATCACCCCGGAACGGGCGGGCTACGACCTGGAACAAGTCCTGGAAGACGTCGCCGGGTACTTCACTGCCATGGAGGAGGCCCTGAAAGCCGTCGGCGAGCAGGAATCGACGGGAAAGTCAGTCCTGGACCGCCATCAGACCAGCGGCGGCGGCCAGGCCTACACCGTCGGCCAACTCTTGGACAGCATGTTCGGCGCCCACTGGAGCGAACACATGGACCAGGTCCGGGCCTTGCGTGACGCCCTTGGAATGTGACGGGAACGAGGACGGGCTGCAGCCCTAACCGCCGCCCAGCTTCAGCATCGTTAGGAAGGCTTCTTGGGGAATCTCCACTCTGCCCACCATCTTCATCCGCCGCTTCCCTTCTTTCTGCCGCTCCAGCAGCTTGCGCTTCCGGGTGATGTCCCCCCCGTAGCACTTGGCCAGCACGTCCTTCCGCAGCGCCCGCACCGTCTCCCGGGCGATGATCCGCCCGCCAATCGCCGCCTGGATGGGAATCTCGAATAGCTGGCGCGGAATCGATTCCTTCAGCTTCTGCACCACCGCCCGGCCTTGGCTCGACGCCTCGTTGCGATGCAGGATCATCGACAGCGCCTCCACCGGCTGCTGGTTGACCAGTATGTCCACCTTAACCAGCGGCGCCGGATGGTACCCGTCCACTGTGTAGTCCAGCGACGCATATCCCTGGGTCCTGGACTTGAGCTGGTTGTAGAAGTCGGCCAGCATCTCCGCCAGGGGCATGGTGTATTCCATGACCACCCGGTCCTGCGCCGCCGTTTCCGTCCCTTCTCCGGCCCCCGGTCCCGCCGCGCCCTGGATGTAGTCCATCCGCTTGAACTCCGACCGTCTCGAGTGCATCAACTCCATGATCGCCCCCACGTGCCGGCTGGGAGCGACTATGGTCAGCGCCAGCACCGGCTCCCGGATTTCCTTGATCGCGCCGGCGGCCGGCATCTTCGCCGGCCCGTCCACCACCAGCGTCTCTCCGTTGGTCAACTCCACGTGGTACGCCACGCTGGGAGCAGTGATGATGATGTCGACATCGTGCTCCCGCTCCAGCCTTTCCTGGACGATCTCCAGGTGCATCAGCCCCAGGAATCCGCAGCGGAAGCCGAAGCTCAGCGCCGCGCTGCTCTCCGGTTCGAAGGTCAGCGATGCGTCGTTTAGCTGTAGCTTCTCCAGTGCCGCCCGCAGGTTGTTGTACTCCTCTCCGTCGGAAGGGTAGATGCTGGCGAACACCACCGGCTTCAGCGGCAGGTATCCGGGCAGCGGCTCTACGGCCCGCCGTCCCTCTTCCGTCAGCGTGTCCCCCACCGTGCACTCCCGCACGTCCTTGAACCCAGTGGCCACGTACCCCACCTGCCCCGCCCGCAAAGCCTCCACCGGCTGTGGGAACGGCGCAAACACCCCCACTTCCACCGTCTCTGTCACCTTGGCAGTGGACATAACTTCGATGCGGTCGTTCTTGGACACCTGCCCGTCCTTGACCCGGATGTGAGCGATAATCCCCTTGTACGGGTTGTACAGGGAGTCGAACACCAGCGACCGCAGTGCCCCCTCCGACTCTCCCTCCGGCGGCGGAATCCTCTCAATCACCGCGTCCAGCACCTCTTTGGCCCCGGTGCCGTCCTTGGCCGAGACAAACAGGACTTCCTCCCGCTCGAAGCCGAACACGTTCTGCATCTCGGCGGCGACCCTCTCCGGCTCCGCCTGGGGAAGGTCCACCTTGTTGACCACCGGAATCAGCGACAGGTCGTAGTCCAGCGCCATCAGCGTGTTGGCTATCGTCTGCGCCTCGATGCCCTGGCTGGCGTCCACCACCAAGATTGCGCCTTCGCAGGCGGCCAGCGCCCTGGAAACCTCGTAGCTGAAGTCCACGTGGCCCGGCGTGTCGATCAGGTTGAGTTGGTACTCCTGCCCGTCCGGCCCCCGGTGAGACATGGTCACCGCCTTGCCCTTGATGGTGATGCCCCGCTCCCGTTCCAGGTCCATCTGGTCCAGGAACTGGGCCTTCATGTCCTTGGCCCGGACAGTGCCGGTAATCTCCAGGAACCGGTCGGCCAGCGTCGACTTCCCGTGGTCGATGTGGGCGATGATGCAGAAGTTGCGGATTTGTGTAGGACCCATAGCGACCCTAGACGTTCCCGTAGCCCGGCGCCCGGATGCATGCCGCCCAATGCCCGGTCTTCACCTGCCGCAACTCCGGTACCACCCGTGAACACTCTTCCACCGCCATTGGGCATCGGGGATGAAATACGCATCCGCGGGGCGGGTTCAACGGGCTAGGCACCTCGCCCTTCAACACGATTCGCTCCCGCTGCGCGTCGGCCACCGGGTCAGGTATGGGCACCGCCGACAGCAGCGCCTGGGTGTATGGGTGGGTTGGGTTGGTGTAGATTTCGTTCCTGTCGGCCAGTTCGACGATTCTGCCCAGGTACATTACCCCAACCCGGTTGCTGATGTGCCTCACTACTGAAAGGTCGTGGGCGATGAACAGGTATGTCAGGTCGTACTGCTCCTGCAGGTTCTCCAGCAGGTTGATAATCTGGGCTTGAATAGACACGTCCAACGCCGACACCGGTTCGTCGGCCACGATAAACTTCGGCTCTACTGACAGCGCCCTGGCTACCCCGATCCGCTGCCTTTGCCCTCCGCTGAACTCGTGGGGAAACCGGTTAGCCATGTACGGATTCAGCCCCACGGCCAGTAGCAACTCGGCCACCCGCTCCCGGTATTCAGCCTTGTTCTTCACCAGCTTATGCACCAGCAGCGGCTCGCCTACGATGTTCCCCGCCGTCATACGGGGGTTCAATGAGCTATACGGGTCTTGGAAGATGACCTGCAGTTCCCGCCGCATGGCCCGCATCTGCTTGGACGACAGTTTGCCTAGGTCTTCTCCCAGAAATATGATTTGCCCGGACGTCGGCTTGTAAAGTTGTAGAATGCACCGGCCCACGGTTGTTTTCCCGCTGCCGCTCTCGCCCACTATCCCCAGCGTCTCTCCCCGGCGCACTGCGAAGCTAACGTCGTCCACTGCTTTGATAAATTGAGTCGCCCGCTGGAACAACACTCCGGAGTTAACCGGGAAGTGCATCTTCAGGTTCTTGACCTCCAGCAGCACGTCCCCGTTGGCGATGTTGGCGCCGGGCCTGGCTTGAATGTCCGGCATCGTGCTCACGGTTGGCTGCCCTCCAGGTCTCTGTTGACTACGGCCGGGACCGGGGCCTCACTCTGCTGTTCCAGCGCCCCAATGCCCAACCGGTCCGCCTGCCAGCAGGCCGACCAGTGCCCCTCCTCCGTCTCCATCAACGGCGGGGCCTCCGCCTCGCAGCGGGACACCGCCCAGCGGCATCTGGGCAGGAACGAACATCCCTCAGTGGTGTTCACCAGGTCCGGCGGTTGTCCTTCTATTGGTTCCAGCCTGCCCCGCTTTGGCTGGTCAAGCCTGGGCACCGAGTTCAGCAGGCCCACCGTATAGGGATGCCTGGGATTTCCGTAAATCGCGCGCGCCCGCCCACGCTCGATGATCTTCCCGGCGTACATGATGTTCACCCTGTCGGCGTACCGGGCCACCACCCCCAAGTTATGCGTGATGATAATCAGCGCAACGCCCGTCTCGGCTGTCAGCGACTTCATCAGCTCCAATATCTGCGCCTGGATGGTCACGTCCAACGCCGTCGTCGGCTCGTCGGCGATGATCAGCCGGGGGCTGCAACTCAGGGCCATGGCGATCATCACCCGTTGCCTCATGCCCCCGCTGAACTGGTGCGGGTACTGTCTTATGCGCCTTGGCGGGTCGGGAATCCCCACCCGCAGCAGCAGGCTCTCCGCCTCCTGGCGGGCTTCTGCCCGGGACATTCCCTTGTGCAGTTGCAGCGTCTCGGTAAGCTGCCTCTCTATGGTCAGCACAGGATTAAGTGACGTCATAGGCTCCTGGAAGATCATGGATATCTTCCCGCCTCGAATGGCCCGCATCTCGTCCATGCCGATTTTCAGGATGTCCCGGCCCTCGAACCAAACCTCGCCGCCTACTATCTTCCCCGGAGGGCTCGGAATAAGCCGCATCAACGACAACGCGCTCACGCTCTTGCCGCACCCGCTCTCTCCCACCAGCCCCAGGGTCTCCCCGTCGTCCAAGTCGTAGGAAACGCCGTCCACAGCCTTGACCGCGCCTTCCTCCGTAAAGAAGTGGGTCTTCAGCCCCTTAACTTCCAACAGTGTCGCCAAGTAATCCCCTCAAGGCCGCCAGCCCAGGCCCGCTCCAGCATCCCTGAGTTTGGCACAACAGTCAGCCTTAGCCCATATTATCGTCGCTGTGCGCCTGAGAACACAAGGTTAGCCTCGGCCGGTAGCGGTGCATTCGTCCTTTTGCCGTGACGTACTCGCCGAGGAGCAACGTCCCGAATATTGACAGAGACCTAGTTGCAGGTTGAAACTGAGTCAAGAAGCTCTCCCTTAATCGCACGGTCGGCAGAACGAGGCATTCCAAGTATGGCCCAAGCTCGGAACGATGCAAGTAAGGTCATAGCCGTCGCCATCGTGGCAACCGTTGTCCTGTTGACAATGGCTGCATGCGGCGGGGAAAGCAGCCCGCAGCCTATAGGTGACGGGTCTAACGGAGGCGTGACACCGGCAACTGTGCCGGCCGAGCCCGACTCTGCTCGCTCGGGCGAGGAACTCTTCAACGCCAACTGCTCGGCCTGCCACGGTGTTGGCGCCACCGGGACCGACGCCGGCCCTCCCCTCATCCATGAGATATATGAACCCGGCCACCACCCCGACTTCAGCATCCGCAACGCAGTCAATCAGGGTGTGCTGCAGCACCACTGGTTCTTCGGCAATATGCTGCCTGTGGCCGGCCTTTCATCTGACGACGTGGAGAAGATAATCTGCTACATCCGAGAGGCGCAGCGCGACGGAGGCATCTTCGAAGAGCACGAATATGGCGGCCCGTGTTGAGCCAGCCCTAGTTGGCCTCAGCGGGCAGCCGGACTAAAGGCCTCCAAAAACGAGATGGGATTTTGCCTGCCTCCCTCTGGCCCCGAACCGTGACGGTGTGGGGCAGAGTCGCCTCCGTTATTGCAGTCGCCCTGATGGCAGTCCTGTCAGCGGCATGTTTTTCCGACGGCGGGGATCTTCCGACATCCGATAGCGCACCCACGGTGGGAGACGCCAAAACGGGGCAAGAGATTTTCGCTGCCAACTGCGCTGTGTGTCACGGAATCTCCGGCGAAGGTCAACCCGACTGGCACATAAAGAAGCCGGACGGCACTCTGCCCGCTCCGCCGCTCAACGGAGATGGGCACACCTGGCACCACGCCGACGGGCTCTTGTACCGTATCGTCAGCCAGGGCGGAAGCATCTATGAAGACCCCGACTACCCGGGCTTCAAGAGCGCCATGCCGGCGTTCGGCGACCAACTTACCCACGATGAGATAATCGCGGTGATCACATACGTCAAGAGTCTCTGGGAAGGCAAGGTCAAGCTGGGTATTGCGATTCAGGAATCCCAGGCGCTGGTCAGCGAAGAGGACCCGTTTCCGCCGCAAGGCAATTAGCTCCCGCCGGTGAACACCGATGAAGAATGAGGACGACATGAAGATCGAGACCTTGGTAGTGCACAAGGGACGGGAGGTGGACCCCACCACGAGGGCCGTGACTCCGCCCCTGTATATGTCCACGACTTATGAGAGAAACCCCGACGGCTCCTATCCGCCGGGAGGATACGTCTACGGGCGGGCGGATAATCCCAACCGCAGGCTTTTGGAAGAGTTAGTAGCGGCCCTGGAAAAGGGAGAAGACGCCGCGGCCTTTTCTTCCGGCGTGGCGGCGATTGCGAGCGTCTTTCAATCGCTGCAGCCCGGCGACCACGTCGTCGCTCCGCAGGACGTCTACTACGGCACTGTGCGCTTGCTGCGGGATATCATGGCCCGCTGGGGCCTTGGCGCCAGCTTCGTTGACATGTCCAGACTAGGGGCGGTGCAGGAGGCGATTCAAGACTCGACGCGAATGGTGTTCATCGAGACCCCTTCCAACCCGCTGCTGACCATCACCGACGTGGCAGCAGTGGCCGCGGTCGCCCGGGAAAAAGGCGTCTACACCGTCTGCGACAACACCAGCGCCACCCCCGTGCTCCAGCGGCCACTGGATTTGGGGGTGGACCTGGTGGTGCATTCCAGCACCAAGTACCTGGGAGGCCACGGAGACGTGACGGGGGGCATGGTGGTGGCCGCCAGCAGCCAGGGACTCTTCGAAAGGGTCCGGCAGGTGCAGCGGGATGGCGGAGCCGTGCCATCTCCCTTCGACTGCTGGCTGCTGCTGCGAAGCATACGCACGCTGCCGTATCGGGTCCTGGCCCACACCGGCAGTGCGGCCCGGATAGCGGCGTTCCTAGCGCGACATCCAAAGGTGGATGAGGTGTTCTATCCAGGCCTGCCAGAGCACCCCGGTCATGAGATTGCCCGCCGGCAGATGGAAGACTTCGGCGCGTTGCTGTCTTTCCGGCCCAGGGGCGGCCTGGAGGCCGCCTTCGCCGTGGCCTCGCGGACCAGGTTGTTCACACGGGCCACCAGCCTGGGCAGTTACGAAAGCCTGATAGAACACCGGGCATCCGTAGAGGGGCCTGATAGCACAACTCCCCAGGACCTGCTCCGGGTCTCTGTGGGCCTGGAAAATACTGAAGACCTGATTGCCGACCTGGCACAGGCTCTGGATGGCTAGGAACCTGCCGCCGTTGAAGCTCTCCATCATTATCCCCGCTTACAACGAAGAAGCCTATCTGCCTGCCACCATGGACTCTATCAAAGCCGCCGTCGCCCGTCTGGATTCTGGAATCCACGTCGACGTGGTAGTCGTAGATAACGATAGCGATGATGGGACTGCTGCTGTTGCCCTGGAACGGGGCGCCAAGATTATTCACGAGCCAATGCGGGGCGTCGCACATGCCCGGAACTCCGGCGCCCGAAATGCAGACGGCGACGTACTTGTCTTCATAGATGCCGACGTTATAGTGCCGCCGAATCTACTCAACGAGATATGTGTAGTAATGTGCGATCCGGCCTGCGTCGGAGGCGCGGTGGATGTCGAATACCGGCCGCAGCGTCTTTCTACGAAGTTCTACCTGCAGGCATGGCGGCTGTTGGCGCGACTGGCGGGGATGGCGCAGGGTCCAACGCAATTCTGCCGGCACAGTGCCTTTGAAGCGTTAGGAGGCTACGACCCGCAGGTCTGGATCGGCGAGGACGTGGATTTCTACTGGAGTCTCAAGAAGTTCGCGAAGGCCGAAAGTGGTACGGTCAGGCTGATACGATGTCCCCGGGTGCAGCCGTCCAGCCGCCGCTTCGACAAGTGGCCAGTCTGGAAGGCGCTGGTCTGGACCAACCCACTATTTATCGCGCTGTTCCGCCGGCGGAAGAGATTCTGGGGTGCCTGGTACTCACATCCGGTGAGATAGGCCCTCAGATGACCAGAACGAGTGCAGGGAGCGGACACTGGCCCAGGCATTCAGAACCCGTTCCAGCCGGGCAGAGCCGCCGCCTGCCGCACCCACTCTGTCATCTGCCCCTCGTCCAATTCTCCTTCATAAATGTCAACCCAGCGCGAGTCCGGGTCCTTACCTAAGCCGGGCGGTTGTGGGTCTAGCGACGCCCCGTTGAGGAAGGTCACCTTCACGTAGCGGGTGAAGACGTGGTAGCTCAAGAACCAGCCCTGGCCCTCAATGCCATACCAGGGGGAGTTCCACATCACTGCCTTGCGCACCCCGGGCACAGTCCGCACTATGAGGCCGTCCAGTCGTCGCCCGATGTCGCTCTTCCAGCCCGGCATGGCCGCGATGTAGGCTTGTACGGGGGCGTCGCCGTCCGCTCTTTAGCTATCTGAGGGTTGCCGCCTGAGAGGAGGACTGGCTGTGCTCCGTCTCCTTCGGCCTTCCTTGGTTTGCCAGATTTCCTGCCAGCCACGGGTTCACTCCGATTGCCGCTTCTCAGTGCCTTCATCTTTCTTGATAGCGGCAACTATCGGTATCCGATGGCGCGGCAATAGTAGCCGCCATTCAACGGCTTGGTCAAGCCGAATTAAGGTAGACCTTTGTGCAACCGTCATCCCGGCCCCCGAGCCGGAATCCAGAGCGTGGGGGCGCTCTGCGCAATCCTCTGGTGGTCGCGCACGCGTGTCGGCGCACACTAACAGCACAATATGCAACTACTACTTGCAAATTGCACCACTTAGGCTTATCATTGTCCCATGATTCATCGAGAAGTCGCTCAGCGTCTCACGGCCCTCTTCCGCCAGTACCCCTTCGTCACCGTCACCGGACCGCGGCAGTCTGGTAAGACTACCCTTTGCCGCTCGGCCTTTCCCGATCTGAGCTACGTTAACTTGGAGCAGCCGGACCAGCGGGACTTCGCCGAGACGGACCCGCGAGGATTTCTGTCGCAGTTGGGAACGGGCGCGATTATCGACGAGGTGCAGCACGTCCCCCATCTCCTGTCCTACCTCCAGGTCATGGCCGACGAGCAGGGCGGCAACGGCCTGTTCGTGCTCACCGGCAGCGAGCAGTTCCGGCTCTCCGACGCCGTCAGCCAGTCCCTGGCGGGCCGCACCGCGCTGCTCCGCCTGCTGCCCTTCACCCTGGCCGAGCGGCGGAGCGCGGGCGGCGACGACGCCATCAACGACGTCATCTACTCCGGCTTCTATCCTCGCATCTTCGACCGGGGGCTGGAGCCGCGCCAGGCCCTAGGCGACTACTTGGAGACCTACGTCGAGCGCGACGTTCGCCGCCTTGGCGCAATCCGCAATTTCTCCGCGTTCCGCCTCTTCCTCAGGCTGTGTGCCGGACGGGTCGGCCAGTTGCTCAACCTGAACTCTCTGGGCTCGGATGCCGGCGTATCCCACACCACGGCGCGGGAGTGGCTCACCGTCTTAGAAGCAGGCTACATTGTCTTTCAGCTTCCGCCCTTTCACGCCAACATCCGCAAGCGCCTCGTCAAGTCGCCAAAGCTCTACTTCCACGACGTTGGGCTGGCCAGCTATCTGCTCGGCATCGAAAGTCCTCGGCAGGCGGCGACCCACCCCCTGCGCGGGCCGCTGTTCGAAAACCTTGTCGTGGCCGAAGCCCTGAAGCACCGGTTCAACCGGGGCTTGCAGCCCAACCTCTCCTTCTTCCGCGACTCGAAAGGGTTGGAATGTGACCTGCTATACGAGACCGGACGCGGCATCAGCGCAATCGAGATTAAGGCGGGGGCGACGGTGGCCTCCGACTACTTCGCGTCCATTAACCGCGTCGCCGAGCTTGTCCCGGCGGTTGCCTCTAAGACCGTGATCTACGGCGGCGCCGACCGTCAGTCTAGGAGCGACTGCCAGGTGCTTCCGCCGGATGAGTTTGCCGGGTCGCTGGAGCAATTCGACGCCGTATAACGCCCCACCCCGGTCCCGGAGACCCTTTCATACCCGAACCATTCCATCCCCGCCAGGCCAGAAGGGGTCGGAGGCGCACCCGGGTGGTCCGCGGCCCTCTAGACGATCTAACCGGGGGCGGGCATTAATCGGCGGAAAGAGATTGGATGCAAGGGATATCGGGCAGCGGCTGAAGATGGGCCTACCGAAGACTCCAGCAGTCATTACCCCTTGGGGCGAGCTAGTTCAGCTGGCGGAGCCTTGGGTCGAGGGTATCCCTTAGCCAGTCGCCGAAGAGGTTCAGGGATATTACGGTAAGGGCAATGGCCAGGCCGGGCATGGTGGAGATCCACCAACTGTCAGCCAGGTGGTCGCGGCCGTCGGCCACCATGGAACCCCAGGCCGGCGTGGGCGGCGGGACTCCGGCCCCCAGGAAGCTCAACGAAGCTTCCACCAGGATAACCACGCCCACGTTCAGCGTGGCGATGACTATCAACGTATTGAATACCCCCGGCAAGAGGTGAAAGACCATTATACGCAGGCTGCCGGCCCCCGATATCCGGGCCAGGGCCACGTAGTCCATGTTCTTCAGTTGGAGCACCTCTCCCCGGGTAACGCGAGCGAAGAGGGGCCATAGTAGCAGCGACAGCACCGCCACGATAAGCTCAAAGGACGCTCCCAAAGACGCCACCAGGACCAACGTCACCAACAAGATGGGTATTGAGAGCACGATGTCCACCAGGCGCATGATTAATTCATCGACCCAGCCGCCATAGTAGCCGGACAGCAGGCCTGCGAAAGTGCCTATGGTGCCGCCGATCCCCAGGGTGATGGCGGCAACTATCAGGGAGATCCGGGCGCCGTAGAAGATACGGCTCAATATGTCCCGGCCCAGTTGGTCCGTACCCAGGAAGAACTTGGTGGAACCCCCATCCCTGGTCTTTACAGGTAGCTGGTCTCCCAGTCCGATTTCCCTGACCGGCCGGCCCTCCTCTATCGCTCTGGCCTCCTCTGCCGCTACGGCCTCCTCGAAGTCACTGCTTCCGATCTCTACCTCGCGATAACCTTGTCCTATGGCCCTCTCTTCTACGACCGTCTTGGGGCGGTATTCAACTCCTTCCCAGAAAGGCGGCAGGACTCTATCAGACAGGTCGCCGTTTACAGGGTCGTGGGGAGAAATCCAAGGGGCGGTGATACCGCAGACTACCAGGACCATCAGTATGGATACCGGTATCAAAGGCAAACGCCGCAGCCTGCGTACTACCCTGAGCACTCGGGCGCCTAGGGATTCCGGAGCCACGATAATTCCGCTGGCGGCGTCTGCTGCCATGGCCGCTACTCCCGGCCCCTAGGCATATCGAATCCTGGGATCGATATAGGCATAAACTATGTCCACCAGCAGAGCGGACATTACAAATATCAGAGTGAAGATGATGACTACTGCCTGGAGCACCGGGTAGTCCGACCTGATCATGGAGTCCACCGCCAGCCGTCCTAGGCCAGGCCAGGCGAAGACGATTTCAATGGTCACCGCGCCGGCCGCCATGCTGCCCAGACTGATGCCGGCAAAAGTCAACGCCGGTATCAAAGCGTTTTTCAGGGCGTGTTTCCAGATGATGGACCTCTCGGACGCGCCCTTGGCTCGGGCCAGCTTGATATACTCCGAGTCCAGCACGTCGAGCATGGCCGAACGAATCAGCCGCATGTTCACAGCTACGAACCACCACCCCAAGGTGATGGCGGGAAGAACAATCGACTGTGGGCCCTCCCGGCCGGAAGGCGGCAACCATTCTAACCTCACGGCAAAGAAGAATATCAGCATTATGCCAATCCAGAAGTTAGGGGCTGATTGTCCGATAAGGGCTATCACTTTCCCGATGCGGTCGAAAATTCCGTCCCGCCGTACCGCGCCGAGGATGCCCAGGGGCACACCCACCATGGTGGACCAAAACAGGGCGGCAAGCCCCAACTCTATCGTCGGCCGTATGCGCTCGCCGACCACGTCTATGACGGGGCGTCGTTCTGCTATTGAGTCGCCGAAGTCGCCCTGGACCAGGTCCTTCATGAATATGCCGTACTGGTGAATATACGACTTGTTGAGGCCCAGCTTTTCCCCAAGAGCGTCCCAGTCCGCAACATCGGCCTGGCGGCTCAGCAACAGGGTTCTGGGGTCTCCGGCTGCTCTGGCCAAGGCGAAGATAATGACCGATATGGCCAGAAGGGTGAGGATGGTTATGAAAAACCGCCGTACCAGGAACCTTTGCATATCCCCTCGCCGTCAGCCACAGGGCCTCGTCGCCCAGCCCTCCCTTGCAGAGCTAAAGCTCCGTTTGGAGTCGTTAAAGGGTCTCAGGTCCTCACCGCCCGGGAACCTTGGTTTCCTGCATCTGCGCAGGGACGGGACAGCCGGACCCGTCTTGTCTACCTGGCCGTACCCACCCTGCGCCGGCTCGCGGGACTGCACAAGCAAAGGGCTTGATTTCCGATCCGACGCAAAAGGGGCGTGTACACCCCAACCGTACCGGTGTCCGCCCGCGCCCCGCCGAAACCTGCCGCTGTCGCCGCGAAGAGGGGCAGCGGGTTGCCATCTACTCTGGGCCAGGGAAGAAATGCGCCGACCCCAGCCCATACCGAGGCCAATATTAGCAGCAACTATATCAAGCCTGTCAAGGAAGATGCGCCGGAGAAGACACAGATAGCCCAACCCGATCCTATTGCAGTGGTAGTGAACGCAATGGCTGGAGATCCTCCATTTCTCGGCCGTAACCGCCGCATCACAACTCCGCCGATTCTCGCCCCAGTCCAAAACAGGTATCGGCCCGCATTTCCCAGTTAGGATAACAATAGCATGCGGCAAACAGGCAACCGTCTGGCCGGCGTAGTCGCCTTATGAACTTGTCATTGGCGTATCAGCTACAATGCACCCATCGAATCACCTGTTTCCGGTAGTTGGGGTAGCGACTGCGGAGGGACCGGATGGGCGACGGCGAAAACACCCTTCTAAAGCTCAAGTTCGACCCAGGAATCGGGTTGGAGTTTCGATGAGCGGGCATTCAACTACACGGCCCGACCAGCGGGGCTAATGCGCAACGTCAGATGGGCCGCCTCCTTCCGGTTTCGCGACTTCAGGATACTGTGGCCTGCTACCCTGCTCTATTACGTGGCCACCGCGATGGAGCAGCTTGCCGTGGGCTGGCTGGTCCTGGACATGACCGGCTCAGTTTTCATGGTGGGAGTGGCTTATGCGGTACGCTCGTCCCCCAATTTTTTCCTGGGTATCGTAGCGGGGGTAGTATCCGACAGGCTGGACCGCCGCGTCCTTCTGCGATTTACCATTGGGTGCGCCAGTATCACCGCAGGTCTGATGGCCCTGTTGCTGCTGACCGATTCCATGCAGGTGTGGACGGTGATGGTCTTGGTGGCAGTTACGGGAATTTTCTTGGTCTTCTACCAAACTGCTGCCCCGGCGTATGCCTACGACATTGTGGGACCTGAAAATGCCCTCAACGGCGTTTCCCTGATCGCTATGACCTATCAGGTTGGCGGGATGGCCGGGGTGCTTCTCGGCGGGGCCGCAATCGAAGCGGCAGGTGCGGGTTCGGCCTACCTGGCCGTTGGCGCCATTTACCTGGCGTCGGTGATCGTACTTCTGTGGGCGCGCAGGCCGGAAATGGAGCTGCAAATTCGCCGCGAGTCCGTGCTGGAAAACCTGGCGGGTTACGCCCGGATCGTGCGGCAAAACCATGTGCTATTTGTCCTTATGTGCCTGGTATCTGTGGCCGAGGTATTTGGCTTCACTCATACGACCTTGCTCCCCGTGTTTGCCAAGGAGGTCTTGAGTGTGGGCCCGCAGGGGCTGGGTTTCATGTACGCCGTCCGGCAGGCGGGCGGGATATTGGGCCTGACCATGCTGGCCGGTTTACGGGATTTCCAGCGAAAGGGGATACTGACGTTTGGCCTCGCCGCGGCCGGTGGTATGTGTTTAATGGCTTTCTCCCTTTCTTCCAACTGGTTCTTCTTCCTGGGGGTCCTGGCTCTGGCTAACTTCTGCATCCAGGCCGTCGACGCCTTGTTCAAGACCCTGATGCAGGACAATGTGCCCGACGATCAACGGGGCCGGGCCATGGGCTCTTGGTCGTTTAGCATAGGGCTTGCCCCGGCGGGCCACCTGGGAATCGGCGGACTGGCCAGCCTGCTGGGCGCTGCCGGGGCCCTGCTGGTCAACGGGGCGGTGCTGACCTTCGCCAGCGTGGCGACCATCACGGCATTGCCCAAGATACGCCGCCTGCGGTGAACCGGTCCAAACCCTAAAACGAAAAAGCCCCGGCTGAAGTAGCCGGGGCCTTAGAACTTTAGAACATGCCGCCTGCCAGGTTGGACCAATGACTACCTGACGGGGAACCTGGCCGGCCTTACGGTGAGATAATATTGTCCTTGATGGCCTTGGTCCGAAGGTCACCCTCCTTATCCAGGTGAGCCTTGAGACCGGCTATGGCGGCTTTGACCAAGGAGGGGTCAAGGGACTGGGCCGCAGGGCCCTGCTCTGCTTCCTCGAGCAATTCTTTGCACCGTTCATCGATTTGCTGGAAGGCCCAATCGAGCTGCGTCTGTACGGTTTCCGCCTCCTCAGGAAACGGGCGGATCGTTCTGTCGGGGGGCATCAAACGATCATAGCCGCCGCCGTGCCAATGGCCCTGTTCCGCATGGCAATCCCAACGCAGGATTTCTTCATTACAGACCTGGACCCCTATGGTTGGGCCCCCAACGTTACGCTCCCATTTCTCGGATGGGAAAATCCTCAACGGCCACGCGTAAGCAGTGACTTGCCCGTCTGGGGACAGGGGAAGGTGCAATTCCGCTCCCATATACTTCTCGTCAGAGGCCTTCGTTGCCATGGTTATCTTCTCCCTTAACCCTACTGAGCCGTAATATCCCTGGTTGGCTTTATGCAACTCAACTGTGTTGCACCAACGTTGAAGGAAAGTTAGCACCTTCCGCCAATGTTGTCAAAGGCCAACAGGCCCTTCGGCGCATATTGTCCCTCTTGAGGGTGACGGCGCCGACTAGCCAAGGGTGTTAAGCCCAACGAATTCAGTACATTCGATGGTCCGGAAGGTGTGTTTGACAGGTCTTTGGAGTGACAGTACCATTGGCGTCGTTAAAGAACGCGGGCAATTTGGATGCCCAGGTTATGGCACAAGAAATGTTCGCCTATCCCAAGGAGGACGGGTAATGACAACCAGTCCCTTTCACCCCGATCGGATCCTCGTCACCGGTGAGAACCCCGCCATCCGGCTGGCAGAGACCGACGGTGGTCCGACAACCACAAATTCCAGTTTCTGGCGAGTCTTTTTCTCACCGGAAGGAGCCGGCCACGCGCTCTTCATCGAGAGCGAACTGACTGACGATCAACCGAGGATTTACACCGACAATGCCCAGATGACGCGTTGGCTCCAAGGCGAGCTTCAGGGCAGGATGAACCCTGCTTTCGGTAACCTGGAGATTCTGCAACGAGAAGCGAAGTTTTGGAGTTCGGGGGACCTCAGGTCCTCCTGGACCGAGACGGTGAACGCCGGCGATGAAGAGATCGTCCTGACCTGGTACGACCTGGGTGAGCCTTTCCTGAGTCATAGAGTCCCTGGGAGCAACCCGGACCGCCCCCATGGCGCGTGCGTGGTGCTGGTCCCGGCCCATGGGGTCCGCCTCACGGTCGACGGCAGGTCCGCCAAAGGCCGACCCTTCCCAACTCAGAGAGAGGGCCGGGCCCACAGTACCTGTTCCCTGTCCTTCTCCGGGTCCTGGTTCTTACCCTAGTAGGCAGCGGTGACACCTGGCCGCAGGGTAAGCCGGGCGCTGACCCTTCAACCCGCTCAGGGTGAGCGGTCCTTTCCCGCTCATGGTGGGCTCGACGCTCCGCCGGAATTCCCGGCGCCCCACTTGAACGGCCTGGATTCCCCGCCGACGGCCAGAACATCATTCACAGCCTGTTGTCCCGGGGCTACTCAGACGGCGACATCAAAAGGACCACCGGCGACAACGCCTTGAGCTTCTTCCGGCGGGTGACGACATTGGCAATAGTCAATAACTAGAGAATGGACACGACGACATGACCGTAGATGATTACTCAGTAATAGTAGGCTCGATTGGTGTGGCCCTTTTGCTACTGGCTTTTACCCTCAACAGGTGGAAAATCCTGCTCCAAGACACAAAAACATACAACCTGATCAATATCGTTGGGGCCGGACTGGCTTGCACCGCCTCTATACTGATCGGCTTCATTCCATTTGTGGTCTTGGAAGGATTTTGGGGCATCGCCGCTACTATTGGGCTGATACAGTTGCTAAAGCGAAAGAGCAGCGACTAAACCCAAGTTCACACGGGCGCACCGAATTGCGTCGATTCACGACGCTGAAAACAAAAATGAAAAAATAACGGGACCCTCCCAGGAGGGTCCCGTTACACTTAGGCTCTCTTCTTGGGGAGGGGGAATCTACGGTAGCTATACCGAAAGCTCCCCCACCTGCCAGGAGTAGAGCCACGAGTTTCGAAGCTTACCCCTGGAGGCTCTTTCCCCTTACCCGTGGGTCAAGAGCATGCGCCCATGGGCGCGCGGCTCCCTACTGCCGGTGAGGCGCCCATTCCAGGGCGCTCAGGCGCCGGGTGTCCCCGGTCTCCAGCCGGTCCTCCCAGGTGTCCACGTTGGGGCCCAGCGGGTAGATATTGTTGACCGAGTACAACCCGATGTCCAGGGAGTTGGCCCAGAGCCAGTCGCCTATCTCAACCTGAAGCTTCCAGCGCTCCTCCGGGTCGAAGGTGTTATAGGCCTCGACTACAAGCGGACTTAGGAAGGGGTGGTCTAAGCCGACGCTAAAGAGCGTATCAGGGTGATAGCCGAGCTCGTATAGCAATACGGGTTCCAACAGTGGGTTGGTGCCGAAGCAGACTACCCTCTTCTCATCGCGGCTTATGATGTCGTCGGCCATGGTGCCGAAAGGAACGTTCTGGATACGGGCGGTAATGCCTATATCCGCCCACATGTCAGCTACCGCCTCGCAGGTCTGTACTTCGGCGGCAGTACCGCGGATGGCGGGCGCGATTTCCAGTTCGAATCCATCCTCATAGCCCGCCTCTTTTAAGAGCTGTTTGGCCCGCTCCACGTCGTACTCCCACTTCCATTCGGGCTTGGCCCGATGAGAGAAAGTGGCCCACCCCCACATCGCAAGGGGCGATCCCTCACCCCCGAGGAGCTCCTCTACAATCTTGTCCCTATCTATGGCCAGCCCCATGGCCTGGCGCACCTTGCGGGCCTGTTCCCACTCGGGGGAGTTAACGTCCGGGTTGCTGGATACATAGGGCGCGTCGGGGTCCCACCCGGGCGCAGGGCACACCGAGGCCGCCGGACAATTGTCTCCATCGGAGGTCGCGTAGTAGCTGCCAAACAAGGTCAGGCCTGACTCGGAGCCGTCCTTCTGGGCCATGAACTTGGTGTCGGCTACCTCCGCCAGCGCAGGCACGCTGTCCAAGGCCGCCAGGAAGGTGTCCACCCTGCCCACCTGGAAGTTGGCTATGCGGGTGGACTCTTCGGGCATTTCGAGGAATGTCAACTCGTCGAAGTAGGGGACCTTTGTGTGGTGGTCCCGGAATGCCTTGAACTTCCAGAACTCGCCGGTGCTCTGCTCCACAAACTCCCAGGGTCCGGTGCCGGCCAACTGCGAGTTGGCCGCCTCCAATCCTATCGTTTCGGTCAGCTCCTCGACCTGCTTCTTGCTGACCACCCATGCTCCGTCCACGCCGGGAGTAGTTGTGACAAAGAGCATGTCCCACGTGGGGATGCCGGTGTTCACCTCGATGGTGTAGTCATCCAAGGCCCTGAGATGGCCTTCCGGATTCAGAAGTTTGGCCCTGATCTGGCTTGAGGACTGGTGTACGGAGTCCTCGGCCCCGGCCTGGGTAATGGACCATACCATGTCCTCGGCGGTCATCTCCCCGACGCCGCCGTGGAATTGAATCCCCTGCTTGAGCTTGAAGGTCCAGGTCAGGTTATCGGGAGCGACAGTCCACTCCTCGGCCACCCTGCCGAAGTACTCTCCCCTGAGGTTGCGCCCGGTCAGTCCTTCGTAAGCAGCCATGGTGACATGCCCAGACTGGGGAAGGCCGGTCATTCCGGGATGTCCGCTAAAGATGCCCTGCTCCGGGTGGGCGATACGAAGAGCCCCATAGGGTTCATCTCCGGTCGTCACGTCGGGCGCCTGAGTCGCAGTAGGCGCCGCCGTAGGCACGGCAGTGGCCGTAGCCGCCGGCGCCTGAGTCGCAGTGGCCGTAGCCGCCGGCGCAGCAGTAGGCTCGGGCACTGGGGTTGCAGTGGCGTCTCCCCCGCAGGCCACCGCTATCATCAATACCAGCGCAGCCAGCATTGGGACGAATAATCCAAGATTCCACCAAGGTCGTTTAGACATCGCTACATCTCCAGTCCTTTGTAATCGTCTGGGTCTCATGACTTTGCGCGACGGCAACAGGCAATTTCCAGAAGAAACTATCAGACCCCGATATTCTTGTCAACCAGCACAAAAGCAACGCCAGGCATGACATTAATCGTCACCAAAGACACTATATGATCGCACACTGTAAAAGTATCTTCCGGCTTTCCCAGGAATGACATGCGGGAACAGGAGCCAATAGCATTTGAATCGCTTAAGTCTGAGGAGGTTTCACCTGGGGTTTATCGTCCTCGATGGGCTTGCCGGTGGCTGGATCGACCTCGAAGGGGCCGGGCAACTCCAACTCTTTGGCGATCTCCCGCGTTGCGGGTATCACTTCCTCGCCCATGAGCCTCAGGCTGCGCATAGCCTCCTCGTGGGTCATGGCCCCGTCGCCGTCCCAGAAGAAGACGCTGCCGGGGCGCAGGTATTCCAGTACGTGGCGGATCCTGGGTATCACTGTCTTGGGTGTGCCGGAGATGATGTTGTAGTCTGCTATCTGGGTCTCGTAGGCTTCACCGAGTATCCCGTCCACGCCGCCACGGACCCGGGTCGCCGCCTTCTGTGTGGGCAGCACCCTGGTGCGGGATGAGAGGCCCGGCATAGTGGCCAGGCCCGGGTTCAGCGTCCCTTCGTTGCCCCGAAGGAACGGATTGCTGGGCCCCTGGATGAACTTTCGTCCCGCTTCCTCCGCCAGTTCCTCGGTTTCATCGACATGAACTTTCCACAGGTAGGAGATGTTTTGGGGCCCGGACTGATACCCCAGTTCGGTGGCGGTGTCGTGGTATACCTGAAAGGCCTCCTTGGTGGGCTCAAGACGGGTGGAGAGCATTACGTAAGGGATGCGTTTTTGGGCCGCCCAGACCAGGGAATCCCGGCTGACCACCCCGGGGAGCCAGATGGGCGGATGCGGTTTCTGGTAGGGCATGACCCAAGGGTTTACGTGGCGGTACTGGAAGTGTTTGCCTTCCCAGCGGAACGGCCCTGGTGTGGTCCAGGCCTTGACAATGAACTCATGGGCCTCCTGAAACCGTTCCCAGTTGTAAGCCGGTGGAGTGTTGTGAGCGACGGCTTCCCTCCCTGTGCCGCGCACCCATCCGGAAACCAGCCGGCCTCGGGAGATTAGGTCGATCATAGCCAGTTGCTCCACCAGCCACAAAGGGTCGTCCCAAACGGGCAGAATGTTACCCAAGAGGACGATCTTGGCCTTGTTGGTGATCTTGGCCAGAATTGCGGCTTCCACGTTCATGGCGCCGCCCATACAGAAAGGGGTGCCGTGGTGCTCGTTGAGCATCAGGCCGTCGAATCCCATTTCTTCGGCGTAAATCTTTTCGTCCAGGTACCGGTTGTAAAGGTTAGCGCCCAGCTCCGAGTCGTAGATCTCGTTGCTGACCTTCAAGTCCATTATTGGAGCTCCGGTGGCCCCAAAGTAGCCCGATTTGGGATCCTGGTAGGGTCGCTCTGTAAAGTAGCCAATGAACATGGCTGTCTCCCTGTTCAACCTTTGGCCCTGACTCCCTCCATCCGAAGGGAAGACAGGGGCGTCGTGACCGTCGGTATTGTAGCATTCACGATGTGCCCTCACAAGCAGACACGTATTAGGACGGTGGTGGGGTCGTCCAACACCAACAGGCTGCCCCAAGGGAGTACTTGGGCGCAGACAGGCGATTCCGGGCTGTTATGCTTGGCATGGAGAACGCTGCCTCATGAGAATGGAGCAATTGACCCGCTCACAGTGACGTACTATAGTTCGAGTCATCCAACAGGGAGATGCACTCATGAAATACGGGATTACATTGCCGGACAGGGGGGCCCTGGCCAAACCCGAGAAGCTGAGCACTATGGCGCGGAAGGCAGAGGAACTGGGCTACGACCATATCCTGGTCTCAGAACACATCGTAGTACCCCGAAGGATCGCTTCGGCGTATCCATACAACGAAAGCGGTGCATTCCCCGGCGCACCGTCGGGTGAGTCCATGGAGCAACTGACGATGTTGTCCTACCTGGCGGGATGCACCAGCAAGATACGGCTGGCGCCCAGCGTAATGGTGGCGCCCTATCGCAGCCCTTTGCTGGCCGCCAAGGTCTTGGCCACCCTGGACGTGTTATCTCAAGGCCGGTTGTCGGTTGGTATCGGCGTCGGCTGGATGCGAGAGGAGTTCGAGGCGTTGGGCTTGCCTCCGTTTGAGGAACGGGGAGCGGTGACCGACGAGTACCTACAGGCCTTTAAAGAGCTATGGACCAACGACAATCCGAGTTTCCAGGGCAAATACGTTAGCTTCGATAACATCAGCTTTCTACCTAAGCCGGTTCAAAAACCATATCCGCCCATCTGGGTCGGCGGAGAGAGCGGACCGGCGCTGCGGCGTGCTGCAAAGCTGGCCGATGGCTGGTACCCGTTGGCTACAAATTCCACCTATCCTATGCGCACCCTGCAGCAACTGGCGGATGGGATAAAGCGGCTGGCTTCCTACGCTCGGAGCTTCGGCAGAGACCCTGGGGAGATCGAGGTCATATACGGGGCTCGCCCCTTTGAGCTCAAGAAATCCGGCGTTAGCCCGGAATCCGGGCGGCTTCCCTTCGTTGGTACCGTGGATCAGGTGGCATCGGATATCCGGCGTTACGAGGAAGCGGGTGTTGGTTCACTTCTATTCGACTTTGCCAGTGATAGTGACCAAGTGGAACCCGGTCTACACCGAATGGAGGAGTTTGCCGCCCGGGTATGGCCCAAGGTTTAATTGGGCCCGCGACGGTTGCCGGATCGCAATATTGATTAGGAGTCCAATATGATGACTGGCGAATTCCGCTGTATCTTCCATGCAAAGGACTATGACAACACCGTGGCCTTTTACCGGGACGGCTTAGACTTGCCTATCGTCGACGAATGGGACAATGGGCCGGATGATCAAGGCACGGTATTCAGCGCAGCTTCTGGACGGATTGAGGTACTAAGGCTTCCTGGCAATCAGGAGCCCGACGCTGTGTGGGACTACAGCAAGCCCCAGGGTGTAACGGTGGCTATTGAAACCGACGACGTGGACGCATTGTATAAGCGAAGCGTGGATAGGGGACTGTCGGTTAGACAGGGGCTAACTGTTCAAACCTATGGGCATCGTACCTTCTTCATGTTGAATGATCCGAATGGAGTCACGCTTTACATAATGTCCAGACCCGGCTAGCAGCAGATGTTGCCAGCCTGAAATCTCCCGTCATCGCAGCCATGGGCGTGAACCGCTCATCCTGAGCACGCCGAAGGACTCTTCCCGCGGGCCCTAATAGCCCTATTGGGCGGTGAAGCCCCCGTCGATGACCAACTCCGCCCCGGTAACGTAGGCAGACTCGTCGGAGGCCAGGTACAGGATACCGTAGGCCATGTCATAAGCGTTGCCCAGCCGGCCCAGGGGTATCTTCTCCAGCCAGTCCCCGCGACCAGGCTCGTTGTCATCGGAGGAACTGGTCAGCGGCGTGTGGGCGTAGCCGGGGTGGACCGAATTGACCCTGATGTTTTCTTTGGCGTATTGGATGGCCGCCGCCTTGGTGAACAACCGAATGGCTCCCTTGGCAGCGTGGTAGGCGGTGGAGGAGGGGCCGCCGACGAGCCCGGATATGGAGGAGATATTGATGATGGACCCTCCGCCGACCTTCCGCATCTCTGGGATGGCCTGCTTGGTGCCCAGAAAAACGCCCTTGGCGTGGACATTCATTTGCGCGTCCCAGGCCTCTACAGTGGTCTCCTCCACGGTTGCAGGAGCGCTGGTTCCGGCGTTGTTGACCAGGATATCCAGCTTCCCGTAGTTGGAAACAGTGGAGGCCACGACTTCGATCCAGTTTTGTTCACTGGTAACGTCGTGGCGGAGGAACAGGGCTGCTCCCCCGTTCCCTCGAATTTGCATGGCGGTCCTTTCCCCCATCTCCTCTTTTATGTCGGTCAAGACCACCTTTGCTCCCTCTTGGGCGAAGAGCCGCGCCGCCGCGCCACCGAAGCCCATCAGACTCCCCTCGACCCCTGAGGCGGCGCCGGTGATTAAAGCCACTTTACCTTCCAACCGCATAAAAGTTCTCCTTCGCCAATTTACCTGACCGGATTACAGTTTCACGGTCGGGATGGCTTGCCAATGCCTTCATTGCCATCATTCCCCTCCCCGTCTGCATGGACGCCTTTTTTGGCGGGTATAAGTTAGTCGGTGACTTCGACTCGCTCCCCGTGGTACACACCAATCCCGGGCATATCGATGGTCACTCTCTGGGTCGGTCCCTCGCTGGCGTGAAACTCCATTACGGCTGGCCACCCCGACCAGACGAATTTACCGTCCTTGGTCTGCTGGATCTCCTGGCGGTAAGGGGGAAAGAGCTCGCCGCTCTGGTCTTGCTCCCCGCTCGAGTAAAGCTTGTCACCCTGGCGGCTGATATCCAGGATGGGACGTTGGTTGAGAAATCCGGTTAGCACATAACGCCCAACGTGATCGTCGAATCGAGAAGGATCAGGCGTCCCCAACTCCCTCACCATCGAAGGCGCAAGCGCCACCTCCATTAGGGAAACGGTGCGGTGGAACAGCAAGCAATCATAGGCCGGTCCCGGCGCCTCCGGCCCATAGCGAAGATTGTGGCGGGTCAGCCGCTCTGTGTTCAGCCATTTCGCCACGGGCCCGGAGGCGGGCGCTTTGCGCAGGTCGAGAAAGTAACACTCCGGCCCAACTTGATTGTAGGCGGCAGGGTTGGTGTCCGGCAGAGGCTCTTCGCCCTTGGTTGTATAGGCGCTGGCAGCGCCGATGACCAGCATCTTCTCCCGGCCGATGCGACTGGCGACGTAGGACCCCATGGAGGTCGCTTTCAGGTCCCGCACTGGATATCGCTGCAGATGGACGTTGTGGGCCCCGACGACGATTCGGGCGTCAGGTCCTTCCCGTTTCAAAATCCATTCGAGGGAACTGGCCATTGAGGAGTCCCGGACGTTCCAAATGGTTAGAAAGCCCTCGTCGGAATCCAGGTCTCCGGTCTGGGCCATCGCCAAGAGCATATCGCGCAGGACCTCCGCGCTTCTCAGCGCCCAGTCGTAGTCGTCCCGCGAGCTGGCCTGGATATAGGCCAATCGATGTCGCTCTATCCGATTAATGACCAAGGTCGATTCTGCAATGAGGCGGCGCCAGGTCCCTTCATCAACTTCGCCCCGCCGGTCGAGGTTGAGGTCGCGAGCCGGCCCTTCGAAGCTCCTCTTCACGTCGTTGGCGAGATTGGCGTCGACCTTGCGTCCGAACTCCATCAACTCGTTGAAGGGGTGCCGGATATGAAACCAGTTCCCCGTGCCGTCCATCCCATAGAACCGCAGTTCTCGGTCCCGGTCGGGGTTGGCGTTGTAGTCCCGCATCCATTGGATGAGTTCCTGAAGCTCCGCCCATACCCCCCAGGCATTGGTCACTGACTTGACCACCGTGTCCCAGTCGACGTCAGCTCCGGCCACGTACTTGTGAATATTACGGCTCTCGACTATTCCCGTTTCAAGCACGAAGGTATTGAATCCATGAGCTTGGACGAGATATTTGAACAGACGGGCGCGAAAGCGGTTCCATTCGTGCAGATAGTGGGCGTTCTCCGCCAAGGCGACGATCCTGGCATCACCAATCACCTCTCCCAGGAAACCCAGGTCGTCATAGCTATCATCGGTTCGCGGTATCGAGAGCGGTATGGCCTCGCCTTGTGCCCAGGCGACGAAGGGTCCTGGGTCAACCGTCGAATTCTGCTCGGCGACCATTAGTTCCCTTTCTCCCGAAGGGGGATATAGCGGAGGTTGAATGTCGCGATAAAGGCGACCCCCTACAGTCCCCCTTATCAAGGGGGTCGGGTTGCAGTGGGCGCCTAAATTAAGCGATTAACCGAGGAAGGGCAGTTTCTCGAAGTTGCCTTCAACGATGGGCTTGGCATCCAGTCCCATCCAGTCTTCGAGTATGGTGGAGTAGACACCCCGGAAGTCGTAGTTAGGCACCACGTCTCCTTGTTCCAGGTCCCGGTCTTCCATGGATGGATACTCGCTGTATTGGCCGCCCTTGACCTTATCGCCCAGGATAAAAGACACGCCTCCGGCGCCGTGGTCGGTACCAGACCCGTTATCGCGGGTCCTTCGGCCGAACTCGGTGAACATCAGCATTATCACGTTGTCGGCGACGCCGTGCTCCCTCAGGTCATCGAAGAAGCACTCGACTCCTTCGGAAACGTCCTTCCACAACTTGTCGTGCATGTCCATCTGGTTGGAGTGGCTGTCGAAACTGCCGTGGTCGACATAAAAGACGCGGGTGCCGAAGCCGGCCATGTGGACCTGGGCGATGCCCTTAAGCCGCTTGGCCAGCACCGTGTCCGGGTATTCAACGCTGGAGGAGTACATTTGGGGAGCTTCCTTCAATATGTCGGCGCCCTTGAGCGTGTCCATGCCGGTCTGCCCCAGGTAGTCCATGACCGGTCCGCTGCCCATCACCGGGGAATACAACCGGGCGAAGCGGTCCAACATGCGAGTACGCTGTTGCTGCTCCGAGATGCCGGGCAGCAGGCCGTAGGTGTCCAGGTCGTCCACCACGGCTACCGGCACGCCGGGCAGCACTAATGCCCGGAATAGAGACGCACCGAACGCAACTGCAGTCAGGACATTTTCCTTGTTTGGGTCCATCTCTCTGGCGGCCCTTCCCAGCCATCCCTCGGTGCCCAGCTTGTCCGGCTCGCAGGTGTGCCATATGTCCATTGAGCGGAAGTGGGAGCGAGGAGAATTCGAGTACCCCACGCCATGGATGATGGCCATGTCTCCCCGGTCGTAGATGTTCTTTACCGGACCCATCCGAGGATGGAAACCCACCTTGTCGTCAATTGGAATCACTTGGTCATCGGGGATAACCACTGTCGGTCGGTTGTCCTTATATAAGGGGTTGGTGTAGGGCACAACCGTGTTTAGATAGTCGTTTCCTCCGGACAACTGCAGTACAACCAAGACCGGGTCTTTGCTAGTGCTGGTCATCTCTCTAACCCCTTTAGGATTCTACGCGTATTGGTATTCCCTGGTCGCAACTATTAGCTGCAGTAACTCGGACACGCGGGTCATCGATGCTTCCACTTGGTCGGCCTTGTCCCAACCGAAGTCCCCGCCTTCTTCTACATAACCTATCAACGCATCCCGGCTTTCTGCGTTCACTTCCAGGGGACCCATCAGGTCCAAGCAGCTATCCACGACCTTTCCGGGTGAGCGCTCTCCCTGCACCTTGAGGCGTTCCACCAATGCTTTGACGCCGGGGCGGTCTAGGTCCCCAACCAGATCAGCGGTGAAATTCACCCGCCGCATCAAGGAGCCGCTGTTGATCCACTCGGCGCCTGTGTGCCAGCCTTCCACGCTGGGAGGGTTCAGCAGGTCCTGGCCCATGTAGCCGGGCTGCCGGGAAAGGTCGCCGATTCCGGGCGCCGGAAACTCGGCTCCTCCCACCAGTCTCAAAGTGCCCACTACTACCTCTGCCGGGCTCTTGAGGCGGGCAAAGCGGGCGTTTTTGAAGAAGTCCGAATTGAACAGTACCCGCAGTGTTGAGCGGATGTCGTAACCCGACTCCACCAGAGTATCGGCCAACAAGTCTATCGCCTCCGGGTCTAAGGGAGGGGTGACGGACCAAGCAGGGACCTGGGCCTCGTCGGCCACGAAGAAGTTGTAAAGGTGCCTCGCGATGAACCGGGCCGTTGCCGGCTGCTCGCAGATTATGCGGATTATGTCCTCACCGTTGAAATTGCCCGTCTCCCCCAGGAACGTTTTTTCACCATCGTCGTGGTCTTCCTCCCGGTACTCGAAGAACCAGTCGTGGCGCCCGATTGGGCCCCGGGGCAGCCTGGGCAAGATGGACCACCCGGTGAAAGCCCGGGAGCACTCTCGGACGTCCACCTCGGTGTAGTTGCCCACGCCCATGCTGAACAGCTCCAACAACTCTCGACCCCAGTTCTCGTTGACGGCGGTGGAGTGGTTTTCGCAGTTGTCCAACCAATAAATCATGGCCGGGTCCTTAGCCATCTCCAGGAGAAGCTCTCGGTAATCGCCCATTCCTTTTTCACGGAACGTTACGATCATGTCCATCACGTCTTCGTAATGGTCCACCTTGGAGACCCCGGTTGCGAAGACATGGTGCCAGAATAAGGCCATCTTTTCTTCCAAGGGCCGCTGGGTATTTATCATGTCGTGCAGCCACTCGGCGGCGCCCATGCCGGGGAGGGTGCCGGGGCGCCAGGTCCACGGGTGGTAGCGCATCATTTCGAGCTGGTCTGGGGGCCCATGTTCTTCCGTGTTTAGGAGTTCTTCTACGGTGGCCTCGTACCCTTTGGCGGCGTGTGCTTCCAATTCGTCTCTGGTTGCTCCGAAGCCGGCCCGCCGCATCAGGTGGGCCACTAAAGCTATATCTTGGTCGGCCATAACTTTTTATCCTCTACGGTATTTTCCGTTGGAGTTTTGATCAGTTGGCGAAAATTATTTGAAGCCCGTAACGAGGTGAACTATACACCACTCAGAGGTGAACTATACACCACTCAAATGATAGACGAGACGCAGTATTCCCGTCAACGACCTGGTTGGTTAGCCGCGAGCCGATACAGCGAGCCCTTCCCCTTTATAGGTTGAGTTGAGGGACAAGGTAGCCGGATTGCTTGCTGTATATCTGAATACGGCCTCGCTGAGTGTCCACTACCAGTAAGCGGCTGTTGGCCTCGTCGAACTCCACCGCCGTGGGCTGGGCGAAGGTCCATTCCGGCTCGGTGCTGCGGACCTCACGGCGGCGCTTCGCAAAGTCCGCATTGGCGTCGACAGTCATCTGGGCCCAAGTGGATAGTTGTTGGGCGTCGCCCGCCAGGCTGGTTATGAACTTCCCCTGGGGGTCGAAGATTTGAATGCGGCCCCGGTTCCAGGCGTTATTGCTCCAGTCGCAGATGTACACGTCGCCGTCGGGGTCCACAGCGACGTCGGTGGGCCAGGTCAAATCGCCCTTCTTGGCGCCTGGCCGACCGAACTGGGCTACGAAGTTGCCATCTGACGTGAACTTCTGCACCCGGTGGTTTTTGTGGTCGGCAACGTACACGTAGCCTTGGCTGTCTACGGTTATGCCCCAAGGGGAGTCCAACGCGCCTTCTCCATTGCCTAGGCGGCCCCAACTGCCCAGGAACCTGCCGTCGGTTGTGAACTTTCGGACCTTGTGGCTGCGCCCATCAGTGACATACAGAGTGTCGTCGGCGTCGATGCAGATGCCGGAGGCCCCGTTGGGCTCACTATCATCGTCCTGGACTGTGTCCCAGTGACGCAGGAAGCTCCCTTCCTTGTCGAAGACGCAAACCCGGTTCATCCATTCGTCGGTAACGTAGATGCTTCCCTGTTTGTCTGTGGTGATTCCCGCCGGCCAGATAAGCTGTCCATCCCCGCTGCCGTACCTGCTGAACTCGCCCAGGAACTCTTCTTCCCCAGCCTGGCCGCCTAGGGCGATTATGCCGACCCGCACCCCTAAAGTGGTCTGGTCCCAGCCCACATTGCTGATCCTCTCCTCGCCGCGGTTAATCACGTAGGCGATGCCGTCTTTGCCCAGGGTCAGACCCACGGGATTTCTGAACCCCATGCCGGACTCCGATGTTCGGCCCACGTTGTGGCTGTAGTCATAGGTCCGTCCGGCTACCGTTTCTGTGAGCATTTCGATCCTCCGTTAGTTAACCACCAGCCAACAAAGCTAGCCCTTCATCCTCATAGATTGAGCTGAGGGACTATGTGGCGGGATTGCTTGAAAACGAACCATGAACTTATCGGTCATGGCGAACATATCATAGCATGCCGGAATGGGTATAGGCCGGTATTTCCCAGATCAAACTGATTTTCCCGGACATGTTCCCTCTTGGATGGCTCGGACTATAGTACGTCACCATGAGAGCGTCAACTGTGTCCGAGATACCCATCAACGAAGGGTTCCTGGTCTGCTCCATCAACTGCAGAAGGTGCAGACACGTCCCTCTCTTACCGAAGTTGAGGAGGTAGAAGCCCTGGCCATCTCCTGCTTTATCGACCTGGGGCCATTGCCAACTTCAGCGCTGGAGGAGATAGTCTGGCACGGCGCGGTGACAGACCATCTCCCCGTCTATCACATGGTAGGCCGCCCAGCCGGCGAGGTTATCGTGGTGGGCCGGAGCGTACCGAATTGCGAACTTTTCGGTGGGAGGTTCGCATTTAGACTGGTGGGCCGACGTGTACGGTAGCTAGCACCATCTTCGAGATGCGTTTGGGAGGCCTCGGACGACCGCAATAACCGGTTCGGGCCGGGGCATATCGTAATGCAAGCCCACTAGATTGGGAACGGTTTGTAGTTTACACCCTCGCCATCCAGCTCGCATATTCCCCCGTAAGGAGGCCAGCGGACGACTCTAAGAGTATTTTGGGGCTACCGGTTCAAACCGCTAGCCGGCAACTCGAAGATGAAGGAGCTGCCCTTCCCTGGCTCGCTCTCGGCCCAGATGCGGCCCCCTTGGGCCTCGATGAGCTGTTTGGCGATGGTCAGCCCAAGCCCCGCACCTCCCGTGGCCCGCGAGCGGGAGGGATCAAGCCTGTAGAAGCGGTCGAAAACTGCCTCAACCGCCTCTTCGTCCATCCCCGGTCCCGTATCGGACACCGAGACCCGGACGGAACCCGCCTCGACATTGGAGAGATCAAGGGTCACCGCGCCGCCCACTGGGGTGTGTGTCAGTGCATTCTCGACCAAGTTGTGCAGCACCTGCTGGACCCGGCCCCGATCCACCAGGACCATCGCGACCTCGGAAGTGCCTACGAGCTGAATCGTGATGCCCTTGGCGGAAGCCCGCGGCTCGAAGGCCTCCGCAACGGCCGTCAGCATCTCATTCATATTCTCCGCCTGGACATGGAGATCCAGCGAACCTGATTCTGCCAGGGTCAACAGACGCAGGTCTTCTACTATGCGTTTGAGCTGAACAACCTGCTGTTGGACTACGTCTAGGGTTTCGTCGTTCCGCTCTGCCAGCCCGTCTCGCATAGCCTCGATGTAGCCGCCTACGTTGTACAGGGGCGTTCTCAGTTCATGGGCTACATCTGCAAGGAGAGCCCGGCGCTGCCGCTCGGCCGTTTGCAGGTCCTCCGCCATTCGGTTGAAGGTGTGCCCCAAACTGCCGATCTCGTCCTCGGAAGTCGACGTCACTCTTTGAGACAGGTCACCCTGGCCAAGGCGCTTCGCCGCCGCTGAGAGTGACCGCACGGGGGACAACGCCCGCCGAGACACGATCCACACCACGAAGATTCCCACACCTCCCGCAACCAGTCCCGCCCAAAGCAAGGCCCCGCTCACGTGGTCTGCCAGGTCCGAGTCTAGAGGCTCCAACTGTTCTGGAGCACGAGCAGGGCGGAGCGACAACAGGGCCACGCTCCCGATAGACTCTCCTTCCCGGAAGACCGGCATCGCACCGAGCTCTCGGGAAGACTCCCCTACGTGCAGCCCCCGGCCTCTGAGGGAGTCTGCAATGAGTCTTCCATCTCCGTCCCACACGAGCACACGAGCACTAAGCAGCCTGCCCCACCTCTCGACGTTTGGCTGAATGGCATCCCACCCGTATCCCTGGGCAAGACGCTCGGCAAGCGCGTCCTGCAGTCCCTTCAGGCGGACTTCCATCCTCTGGTCTTCGCTCTGCTCCGCCTCACGCCCCGACTCCCAACTCACGTACCCCGCAACCGACAGCAGTGCGGCAGTCAGGACTACAGCGAAACCTGCAACGAGGCGAACCTGTAGGCTGGACAGGAGTCTACGCATCTGCGAACCGGTATCCCTCGCCGTAGACCGTGCGAATGTATCCCTCCCCCCGTGGCCCTTCTCCGAGCTTCCGGCGAAGGTTGTAGATGTGTGAATCCACTGCGCGGTCGAACGAGTCGAATTCGTAGCCATACACCGCGTCGATGATCTGGTCCCGGGAAAAAGTGCGGCCCGGCTCCCGGAGAAACATCACCAGCATCCTGAACTCCGTTCGGGTAAGGTTCAGGGCGCTTCCTTCCACCCACGCCTCCCTCTTTCTCGTGTCCGCGCTTACGCCGCGTGCCGACACCTCGCTGGGTCCGCGCTCCAAGGCGTCTCGGGCCGTTCGTCGAAGTACTGCGCGGACGCGTGCCGCCAGTTCCCGTGGGCTGAAGGGTTTCGTGACATAGTCGTCGGCCCCCGACTCCAATCCCGTCAGCCGATCTTCTTCCTCCACCCGCGCGGTAAGCATGATTATCGGCACATGAGACTCCGCCCTCACCCGTCGGCAAATGCTCATCCCGTCAAGTCCTGGGAGCATGAGGTCGAGGACTATGAGGTCAGGCTCTTCTTCCAGGGCCCTTCGCAGACCCTGGACGCCATCCGTCGCGATGATGACATCATGGCCGTCATTGCTCAGATACATGCGTGCGAGTTCCGCAGCTGTCCGGTCGTCTTCGATCACCAGTATTCTGCTTGGCATAGCAATGTGGGCTTCTGTGGAGGATCGGAATGGCCTGATGGTCTTCGAGCAAGCCATCGGTCGCATGCCCGATTGCCTGTCCTCCTCTCTCTTTGTGGTTCCGCGCGGGACCGGGAAGGGGCAAGAGTGTCAATCTGCCCTCGTCCCGGTCCCTGATAAATGGGATGCTGCGTGCGGCGCCATTAGACGCCTCCGCTTAGGCCCTTCTCAACTAGGGCCGGACCGGTCTCCTGCCCTCGCCGTTCTCGATGCGCTCGGCAATGGCGTCGGCCTGCTCTTGGGTCAGCCTTCCGCTTTCCACTGCCTCGTTCAGTTGCTCCAGACGGATGTCCTTACGCGCCTGGGCAATTGCGTCCACGAGGGCCTGCTCTTCGGCACCAAGCGTCTCAGCTACTGAGTCGATGATGGCGGTCCGGTCCGTGTGAACCCTGGGCGTGGCGATGCCGAGGTCCGTTACCCAGTCCGGGCGTTCGCTGTACCAGGCGGTGAACTCCTCAGCCTGCTCCTGGGTTATCCGGACACCCTCGACCATTCGGTCGAGCCAGGTCTGGACGGCCGCCTCCGCCTGCTCCTCCTTTGCCTGGCTGAATGCGTCAGCCAAGGCCTGCTCGTCGACCTGGAGGATCTCGGCCACTCGCGAGTTGATTCCCTCTCGGTCACCCCGCTCAGCTGAGGCTGCGCCTCCCACGGCGGCGAACATCGCGACCGTTGCCGCGACCGCCATGACCAGCCATAGCCTCTTCAACTTGATTGCACCTGCCAACGTCTTCATTGCTTCTCCTTTCTCTCTACGCTACAGTCTTTTTTGTCCCTCGCGTTCCGCCCCGTACGGTGGTGGACCAGCGGCCCGCTTGAGAAAAACTATACGCACGGAATGTCGAGGCAATTTCGACGTTCCCACCGAGTTATCCAGGGCCTCACGACATCGGCGAAGGCGGCATCGGCCCGGGTGACCCTTAGCCGACCATCCCCGTTTCCGCCCTCGGCCCTGCCGGTCTCAGCGAGGCCCTACTGCGCAATTGCCACCGGCGACACCATTACCTGCTGGGGGGACAACGAGAACGGCCAGGCCGACGGACCTGCTGGTACCTATCAGAGCGTGAGCATGGGCGAGTTTCACACCTGCGCGGTAGCAACCGACAACTCCGTTGTGTGCTGGGGCAACGAGCGGGGCCGCAGAACCAGTCCTCCTGACGGGGAATACCGGAGCATTGTGGTCCGTACCGATCACACGCTGGCTATTACCACAGGCGGCACTCTGGTCGCCTGGCCCGGTTTGCCCGAAGGTGTGAGCTGGGTAAGCGGGGGCCAGTAGATACTGCGGAGCGTTGCCCCGTCGTGCCTGCCATCCCACAGGTTGGATGCCTCCGCGACTCAGCATCAGCGAGTCCGACAACCCGGACATCACAACGTGACGGCCATTCGTACGCCCGTCACAAGTGGCGAGAGGAAAGAACGTGCTGGTGGGGAAGGGGAGACTCGAACTCCCACGCCTTGCGGCACATGATCCTAAGTCATGCTCGTCTACCAGTTTCGACACTTCCCCCCTCCCAATTATATCCAACCAACCGCCCCCGCAAAATATCCCACCCCCCAACCTGTCATTCCGAGGAGTCTGCGACGAGGAATCTAAACTCCCTGCCCCCCACTTAATTCGGCTGGCCCCAACCAGCCCGTCCGTTCCCCCTGAGGGAAATCGAAGGGGGAACGGACAGCCGGGGCCACTCCGCATCTCCAAGCGCGGCAGCCCAGACCCAGTTATAATCCATGGCACGGGCTGCTCTAAGTAGCTACTCTCCAATGAACGGAGGCATACTCAGATGACTGACAAGTTAATCGGCGTAGCCGTCGACGGCGACACGACAGATCAAGCTCTAGCCAGGATTCTACGCTCCGAAGCGGCGGGGATTCCAGCCGTATGGATGACCACCGGCGGAGCAAGTTTGGACAGCATTACCGTGATGGCCGCCGCCGCCGGGCGCACCAAGACCATCAAGTTCGGCACGTCCATCGTGCCCATATTCCCTCGACATCCCCTGGTGATGGCCCAACAAGCCCAAGTGGTCGCTCAATTGGCCCCCGGCCGCTTCCGGTTGGGCATCGGGCCCAGCCACCGCCCCAGCATGAGGTCCATGGGCATCGCCATGCAAGACCCGCTGGGTCACCTGAGGGAATACCTGCGGATACTGAAGTCGCTGCTTCAAACGGGGATGGTCGACTTCGACGGCGAGTTCTACCAGGCCCACGAGACAATCCCGGAACCACTGGACGTTCCGGTCATGGCCTCGGCATTGCAGCAACGGTCGTTTGAACTGTGCGGGGCCGAGTCCGACGGGGCCATCAGTTGGATATGCCCCGGCGCCTACCTACGGGACGTGGCCCTGCCGGCTATGGAACGCGGAGCCAAACAGTCGGGCCGCCAGGCGCCTCCCCTAATCGCCCACGCGCCGGTCTGCGTCCACGAGGACTTTGCCCAGGTGCGTGAGGCGGTGCAGCGGGGAATGGGACACCCCAGGATGCCCTTCTACCAGCGTATGCTGTCGGATGCGGGCTTCCCAGAAGCCGCCAACGGTCAGTGGAGCGACGCCATGGTCGATTCCATCGTCCTGTGGGGAGACGAGGACAGGGTGGCCCGGCGAATCGAAGAACTATTCGAATGGGGAGCGGGCGAGGTGCTTATCTCGCCCGTCGGCGCAGGTAAAGATGAAGCGGAGTCAATACACCGCACCACCCGCCTCATAGCCAAGTTATCTGGAGGGCCAGCCCATTAGCTGATCAGGCTCCCGGCGGAAGGGCTCCCGCCCAGCCGGTCCCCCGGCAGAAGTTGCAGCGAAACGCCGACTTCCTACCCTTGCCCATGCAGTGGGCGCAGGCCCGTGGGGGTTGCGGGACCATTACCGAACCCTTACCGCCGCAGGCCCTGCATCCTTCAGAATTGACCTGGCCGGTTCCTTCACAATAAGCACAAACGGCTGGGGCAATTTGACTTGCTTGCGTCATTTCTCCCGCTCCTGTGGCAGATTAGTAGCGTATTATAACACCAATTCAAAGTCGTGGGCCACAACGCTCAGCAGAAAACAAAAGTTACTGACATTTGGCCCTTGCGTCCCCAGGTGGTCGCCCGTTATCCTGATCACAGGGTTCCATTCACGGCTTGCCGGCTCTATGACGCCGCCTCTCCGGGAATGTCCCCAAATGTCTCAAAATGTCCCAGGTGGCCAAAAACCCGGTCTTCTGCCGGTCGTCTAATCGAAGGAGTCAGACCACATCCACGAGCGCCTGGTTGCGTAGGAGCAAAAAATCTTTCGCCCTCCCTTGGTTGGGCTTGCGGGGCGTCCCAATTGGTTGGGCAGGTTTAGGGGAAGTCGTGCGGGACGGCCGGAGCAGGTGCCTCAGACCGTGACCACGTCTGGGATTTCTTCCTTGATGCCGATCAAAAAGTCCCGGACGATGCGGTTGAATGTCTCAGGCTTCTCGGACATGGGCAGGTGTCCGGCTCCGTCGATTACGTGCAGGCTGGAGTTGGGTATGACCTGCCGCAGGGCCTCACCGTGACCTGGCGGCACAATACCGTCCAACCGGCCCCAAATTAGCAGAGTGTCGGCCGTGATGCCTGCCGCCTCCCCTGCCAGCGCCGGGTCGTGGCACTGGCCGCCAGTTAAAGCAACCACCAGATTCCGGCCTCGCCATTGCCGCTGGAACTCCGGGCCGGTGCGAATGTTCTCCCAGGTAGCCCCGAAGCCCGACACCTGGGGTCTGGCCACCATGCCCACCTTGGCAAACACCGCCGCCACAAACGCATCCTCGTCCATGGCGTCCAGGTCTGCTGACGGCGATTCCGGCGCGTCGACCCCCATCGCATCCACCAGCGCCAGCCGGGCCACTCGCGCCGGCTCCCTCACAGCCAGGTCCAATGCGACCCAGCCGCCAAATGAATGGCCCATGAGAATCACCTTGTCCAGCCCCTCCGCGTCCATGAACGCTGCAACCAGGTCGGCGTAGTCCTTAACCGAAGTCATTCCCTCCGGCGGTTCCCCGTCCTGGAACCCGGGCAGGTGCAGCGCGTAGGTCAAGGTGGCCGTGCCCAGGGCCATGTGGAACGACTCCCATTTGCCGCCGCCGCCCAGGCCGTGCAGGTACACCAGGGGATCCATGCTCCCCTCCCGGCCTCCCTTCAGGTAGTAGACCTGCTGGCCGCCTACAGTCAGGCTGCCGCGAGAGAAAATCGAACCGTCCGCTGCTCCCATTCTTCTTTCTCCAGGAGGCTACTGGGCGCGCTCCGGCCCTAGCCGCTCTCGCTCCACCAGAGCTTGACGCATCCAAGCTCGAAGTACGTCTCCTCGGCAAACAGGTCCGGGCGCGGGCTGTCTGCCGGCACCGTGAGTGACAGGCGGATGACGTAGTCGGAACCCGCCTCGGCCCGCTTCTGTGCGGCAAGCGAGGCGTCCGGGTCCTGCTGGTCGGGAATCTGGGCGAACTGGCCGTAGGTACCCTGGAACATTACCGTGCGCTCTGAGCCGGTGGAGTAATAGGTCTCCAGCACCACTTCGGCGTCATCCGGAATCTTCCCGCCGTCTTTCGTCGCCACGTTCAGGCGGATGGGCGTGCCGCGGTGCTCGAATGTCGGCCCGACGAAGATGATTTGAAACGGCGCACCGTCCGGCCCCACCTCGGGCACCCGCATCTCCCAGCCCACCTTCACGCCCCCATCGACAGCCTCCTCTACCTCCAACTCCATTTCAGGCGACTCTCTGGTCAGCGTGTAGTTGCACCCATCGAACAGGGGAAGGCTCATTCTGGTCCCTCTTGCTGAGAATTTACCCGGACTGTCCGGGTGTCCTTTGAGGTCTCTTAGGCGGCGGCAAGCGCCGGCTCGTTCAGCGGGCGGATCTTGGGCATCACATGCTCGGCGAACAGCTTCTTGGACTTGATTACGTTCTGGTGTTGGTTCTTGCCCACCCGGAACATGGCCATGAAGTGGCCGTACCTCCCCTCTTCCGCGTCCTGCACTAGGTAGTCCGACACGTAGTCCGGGTCGCCGCAAACTATGAAGCCGTCGTTGCGCAGCTTCTCGAATGGCGTCCCCGGAGCTGGTAGCTCCAGGCCCCGGAACTTCTCCCGGTAGTCGTAGGACCGGTCCGTCTGCAGCCCGGGCACCGGCGCCGACACCTGCACCGGACGGCTGAACGTGCCTAACCGCCTCACGTACATCACCGCGTCCCGGCACTCTTCGATGGCCTGCTCATTGGTCTCCGCCACGTGAATGTACCGCGCCGCCACGTATTGGTCCGTAGTGGGCTTCCAGCCAAACTTCTCTTGCGCCACCTCTTCATAGTGGTCGTAGGCGACTCTGAACACCCCCACCGGGCTCCAGATTTTGCAGATGGGTATGTGACGCTCCGCGGCGAACTCGATGCTCTCCACCGACGCCGCGGGCATCCATATCGGAAACGGGTTCTGCAGCGGCCGTGGCCATACCGACACCGACTTCAACTGGTAGAACTGCCCGTCGTAGTCGAACAACTCCTCGGTAAGGCACTTCCTCAGTATCTCGTAGGACTCGGCGAACCGCGCCCTGGCGGTAAATGGGTCGACGTTGTAGGAGACGTACTCCTGGGGGGAGCCCCGCACGATGCCGCCGATGAACCGCCCGCCGGTGAGCACGTCCAGTTGGGCGAACTCTTCCGCCGTCTGCACCGGGTGCCGCAGCGGCAGCACGTGGCCGATTACCCCCACCTTCATCCGCTTGGTCCTGGCGGCGATGGCCGAGGCCAGCACCGTGGAAGACGGGTTCAAATTGAAGTACGTGAAGTGGTGCTCGTTGACGAAGGCCCCGTCGAACCCCAATTCCTCGCCCATGACCCACTCGTCCAAGTGCTCCGCGTAGGTCTGGGCTGCCAACTGTGGATCGCAAAAGCGGTTGGTCTGCCTGGTCTCCGGGCCTATCTCGTCTGGAATGCCCGGATATGTGGTCTCGTCAAAGGTGTAAATCTTCATCTGAGTGTCGCTCCCGGGGCGTTAACTGCTTGGAAAACTCGCTGTCGGGCTCCCTGCTTGACCCGGCCTGGCTGTTCGGAGGCTCCGTTGCGGTTCCCTGTGCGGAACAGGGATAGAGGAAACCTCTAGCTGGAGTTCGATGGAAAGTCTGTGAGAGGCCGGTCTCCTGCGACAGCGCCGAGCCTCAAGTTGGCTCAGAGTATATATTTGGGGGTTTGCGGTGTCAATTGACGCCTGGTAAGGCCGCCGCCTCTACAGGAATCTCCACGCCGTAAATGTCCTGCAGCAATCTCAGCAGCGACGCCACCGTCGCACCGTGCTGTTGCCCTCGCCTGAGCAGCAAGTATGTGGGCAGCAGCACCGGCTGCACCTCCCGCAACCCGATGCGCGTCAGCGATCCCGACTCCAACTCTCGCCGCACGCCGCTGCGGGGCAACAATGATATGCCCAGCCCCAGTTGCACCATATTCTTGACTGCTTCCACGCTGTCCAGGTTCATCTCTATCTTGGGTGTGACCCCTGCGTCGCGGCATACCCTGTTGATGAATTGGAAGTACGACGACCCCGGATCCCCCGGGTCGTAGACTATCAGCGGCTCCTGGGCCACCTCGTACATCGCCGCGGCCCCCGCGGTTGCAAAGGGATGTTCCGGGTGCACCACCAGCACCGCCTCCTCATCGTAGAGATGTAACACGTCCACGTCGGGATGCTGCATGAACCGGGCCAAGCCCAGTTGCACCTCTTCGTCCACCACCATCTGCAGCACGTCTGTGGAACCTCCGACCTTGATGCGCAGGTTGGTCTCCGGATACAAGCTATGGAAGTTCTGCAGGATCTCCGGGAGCACGTAGGTTCCTATTACCCGCGCCGTGGCCATGTTCAGCACCCCCACCGAGGCCTGCCTCACGCTCTCCACCACCTCTCTGCCCCGGCGCAGGGTCTCTATCGACCGTTGTGCGAAGGGCAGGAAGGTCTGCCCCAGGTTCGTCAGCCTGACACCCCTGGCGGTCCGGTGAAACAGCGGCGCCCCGACCTCGTCTTCCAGCGCCTGCACCCGCGCGCTCACCGAAGGTTGGGACAGGAACAGGGCATGGGCGGCCCGCCGAAAACTTCCGGTGCCCGCCGCTTCCAGAAACGCCTCCAACTGGGGTATCTCCATGGCTCTCCCTCGTTGCACGCCTCGAGGTCAGTCCCACAGGTGCCCGTCACCTTGTTGCCTGTAGTTATAATCATAGCCTATTACTATGACAGAAAAAACCCCCCTTGTTATTGAACTGATTTCATCTATACTACGGAACACCCGGTCATACCCCTGGCAATTGGTTGTAGAAAAGGAGCTCGGCCCATGGCGGCAGGAGTACAGGTCCTTGGGGAGGTCCCCCAAGAGTGCGCGGAGGTCTTGGCCTCCCCGGCTTTGGACTTCATCGCCGCCTTGGCGCGGGAATTCGAACCAACCCGGCGCTCCCTCTTGGAGGCCCGCGCCCGGCGGCAGGCAGCTATCGACGCTGGCGAGACTCCCGACTTTCTGCCCGAAACCAAGAGCATCCGCGAGGCCGATTGGCGGGTGCCTCCCGCTCCACGCGACCTGACCAATCGCCGGGTCGAAATCACCGGCCCAACCTCCAACCGCAGAATGGTCATTAACGCCCTAAACTCGGGCGCCAATGTTTACATGTCCGATTTTGAGGACTCCCATTCGCCGACCTGGCGCCAGACCCTCAACGGCCAGGTCAACATCCGCGACGCTGTTTCGGGCGCGATTTCCGACGAGGCCCCGGACGGCCGCAAGTACCGCCTTAACGAACAGACCGCCACTTTGTGCATCCGCCCCAGGGGACTCCACCTTCCCGAACGCCACGTCCTGGTCGACGGTCAGCCCATTGCCGGCAGCTTCTTCGACTTCGGCCTGACCCTCTTCCACAACGCCCACCGGCAGTTGGAGCAAGGCTCTGGGCCGTACTTCTACCTGCCCAAGCTCCAGTCCCACCGCGAAGCCCAAATGTGGAACGACGTCTTCGTGTTTTCTGAGGACGCTCTCAACCTGCCCAAGAACGTCATCAGCCCCACTGTGCTGATCGAACACATCCTGGCCTCCTTCGAGATGGACGAAATTCTTCACGCCTTCCGCGACCGGCCCTGCGGCTTGAACCTGGGACGCTGGGACTACATCTTCAGCTACATCAAGACCTTTTCGCGGGACTCCCAGGCGGTATTCCCAGACCGCGCCCAGGTCACCATGGCCACCGGATTCCTGACGGCCGCTGCGGAACTCTTGGTTCAGACCTGCCACAAGAGGGGCGCTCACGCCTTGGGCGGCATGTCCGCTTACATCCCCAGGCGCGACGACTCGGAGGCTAACGAAATGGCCCTGTCCCAGGTGAGGACCGACAAGGAGCGGGAAGCGTCACAGGGCTTCGATGGAGCCTGGGTCGCCCACCCAGGGTTGGTAGGGCCGGTGTTGGACGTGTTCCAAAACGCCTTCCAGGGCGACAACCAGCTATCCCGCATCCCGGAAGTCAAAATCACCGCCAAAGACCTGTTGCAAGTACCCGGCGGCGAGATTACCGAAGCGGGGATACGCAACAACATCAGCGTCACCCTCCAGTACATGGACGCCTGGATTCGGGGCAACGGGGCTGTCGCAATCAACGGTCTCATGGAAGACGCCGCCACCGCGGAGATTGCCAGGTCGCAACTCTGGCAATGGCTGCGCAACGGCTCTCAACTCGACGACGGACGGCAGTTTACCGAAACCCTTTACAACCAATTCCGCATGGAAGAGGTGGACAAACTCCTGTCCGCCGCTGGCGGCAAGAACCCCGGCTCTTTGGACCTGGCCGTCGACCTATTGGACCACGTGGTCACGTCACCCTCGTTCATCGAGTTTCTCACCTTACCAGGGTACAGGTGCCTGGAATAACCATTTTGTGGCATGAGGTTTAAAATATGACCGTGCGAACCATTGAATTCGATCAGCAAGTAGCGGACTTGGAGCGCGACTGGGCGGAAAATCCCCGGTGGCAGGGCATCAAGCGGGTGTACAGCGCCGCCGACGTTGTGAGGCTGCGAGGCACACTCCAGGTTGAAAACACCCTGGCCCAGGCCGGCGCCGACCGTCTGTGGGAGTTGCTCCAAGGCCCCGGCTATACCTCCACCTTCGGGGCCCTCAACGGCTCCCAGGCCGTGCAGATGGTCAAGGCAGGTCTCCAGGCCATCTATCTCAGCGGCTGGCAGGTCGCCGCCGACGCCAACACCGCCGGACATGTCTACCCCGATCAGAGCCTCTATCCCGTCAACAGCGGGCCGGAGTTGGTCAAGCGTCTCAACAACGCCCTAATGCGCGCCGACCAAATCCAGGCCATCGAAGGCAAGAGCAACATCTATTGGTACGCTCCCATCGTCGCCGACGCCGAGGCCGGTTTCGGCGGCCCCATTCACGCCTACGAACTCATGCGCAACATGATTGAAGCAGGCGCTTCGGGCGTACATTACGAGGACCAGTTGGCCGCCGAAAAGAAGTGCGGCCACATGGGCGGCAAGGTCCTGGTGCCCACTTCCCAGTTTATCCGCACTCTCAACGCCGCCCGCCTGGCCGCCGACGTTGCCGGAGTGCCCACCATCCTGGTTGCCCGGACCGATGCCCTTGACGCCACTTTGCTCACCAGCGACATCGACCCCGAGGACCGGGACTTCATCACCGGCGACCGCACCCCGGAGGGGTACTTCCGGGTGAGCAACGGCATGGACGCTATCGTCGCCCGCGGCCTGGCCTACGCCCCCTACTCCGACTTACTGTGGTTTGAGTGCTCACACCCCGACCTGGAGGAAGCCCAGGTCTTCGCCGACGCCATACACGAGCGCTTCCCCGGCAAGGCCCTGGCATACAACTGCTCCCCGTCCTTCAACTGGCGGCATAAGATGGACGACGCCGAGATCGCCCGCTTCCAGAGCGAGTTGGGACGCATGAACTACAAGTTCCAGTTCATCACCCTGGCCGGCTGGCACATGGTCAACGTCAACACTTTCGAGTTGGCCAAGACCTACCAGGAAGAGGGAATGCCCGCCTACGTCCGCTTGCAGGACCGGGAATTCGCCCTCGAAGACGAAGGCTACACCGCCACCCGCCACCAGCGGCAGGTGGGAGCCGAGTTCTTCGACCGGGTGATGATGACCGTCAGCGGAGGCGAGGCCGCCACCACCGCCCTAGCCGGCTCCACCGAGAGCGCCCAGTTCCATCGCTGACCGAGGTCAGCCGCCGGCGGAGACCTTTGCATACCTACCAAAACAACATCAAGGAACGGCCCTGGATTCCGGCTTTCGCCGGAATGACGGTTATGCAAATGTCTCATTCAGCTGGGCGCCGCGGCAAGGCGGGACATTTCGGGACATTTTGTGACATTTGAGCGTGGGGCCCGGCCTCCCAGGTGGGCAACGGCAGCCGGAATCGTCGCTGGCGCGGGACATGTTTAGCCCGCGTGACCTCAAGCCCGGTTGCCGTGGACCGGGCATGGACCAAAGATGAGGTCCCAGGCGGTCGGTATACGATTGGCATGGTATTAGTTTGCACGGCTGCCCTGGGGCGTGTCAACGAGGAAATGTCATCGCGGGGCCGGTCCGTGACCGTCTTATCGCCGCCCATCCCCACTAGGCTGTCTGTTCGTACTGAGGGAAATCGAAGGGCCTGTCCTGAGCGTGCCACCGTGCACCGCTGGCGAACATAAGGCAGGTTCCGGCAGCCCGTTACAGGTCGCTGGTCAGGGCCTGCAACTCGTCCAACACTTCCGTTAAGGTGGGAAATTGATGCCTTTCGAGAACCTCGTGAAATACTTCAACGCCTGTAGCCGGATCGTAGATACGGTGGTGGTACTCATCTCGGTCGCGATGAAGGTTGTGGTACTTCAACAACAGGTGCCGGCCGGCAATCCAGCCGATATAGACGTAAGTGTGGCATCGGACTCGCATGGTGTTCCCAAAATAACGAGTATCAAACCACTTCTCCACTTCCAGCATTGCATCTTTCTGGCAATGCACCCTGCCGGTTAAAGAAAGACCACCCTCGTCCCCACTGGAGAAGACGAGGGTGTTGCTGGCTACGAGGGGGTGTTCGCTCAGGCGGCGTTCGTGGATGCTGCGGTAGTGGTCCCAGGAGTTCCAGTCGTGGGGGTCTTTTTGCGGAGGGATAGAGCTCCTTGATAACGGGCGTACCATTTCAGCACCTCGGCCGTTGGGCGGATTGCGTCCAGTTCCAGAAGGGCGGCCATCTTTTCACTGGACATCTCGTAGCGGCGCTCGTACTTGCGCAGCTTACTCTCCATCTCCGACAGCAATTCTGCCGAAGAAATGCGGCGTACCGGGATGCCTTGCTTTTTAGCAGTAGTCATGTCGGCTCTCCTGCCTACTATTGTAGTCCGCGGAAATTAAACGTCAAGCGGGCCGCGCCTTGCCACCGCGCGCCGACGGCTCCGGGCGCGCCTTGGCCGCCAGGCGGTAGACTCCGGCTGGCCTTGGGGTGAAAAGCGGAAGGCGGAGGTCAGACGGGGATTTGCTCGTAGGAGAACGAGGGAATGGCGATGCGGTCGCTGGCGTGCTCGATGGTTATGGCGCAGAGACGGCCGTCGCCGTCCAGTTCGAGAAGAGTGTCTTCATTCAAATCTCGCGTTTCGTCCACTTCGGCAGGCCAAAGCTCGATATAGAGGGTGTCCGTGTCCCGGAAGTATTTTATCTTCATCGTTTGAACGACCTATCAAAGAAAGCATTATGCACGGTTTCCCCGTCCGGCAACAGGACAACCCTAAGCCACCTTCCACCCATCTCCGGTATTGACCCCCAACGCCGAATGCGGCCATCTACTTGGACCACTTCTCCTGCCGGATAATCGATCACTCGCTGTATCCAATCTAATTCGATAGCAGCCCGGTCGGGACGGTGTCGAACTTCTCGGAAGTAATCAGTGAACTTCACTAGACAACTTGCAACTTCAATTATAACCTGCCTTGGCTCCTCTACAAGGGCCAAGGCCCCCTAAACCACCAACCCCGCCCCCGGCGGCCGCGCCTTACCCCCGTGCACCGACGGCTCCGCGCACCACTTGGCCGCCAGCCGCCGCACCCCCTTGTAGACCTCCTCGTCGAACCCTAGCAGATCGCACACCACCCGCCGGTCCAACAAAGCGCGGTTGGGGTCCGCATCCGCCAGGTAGGCCGGCATCAACTCCTTGTCACGGAACTCCTCGAATATCGCCTCCGCCTTGCGCAGTTGGTCGTCACTAAGAGCGCGGAAGTCCAGCACAGGCAAGGACTCCGCTGTACTGATAGTTACGCTTGCCTTACTGGATTGCTGGCGGTTCGAATGCCACCAGTACGACAACAAACCCAGGGTAGAATTACCCCATACTGAGAAGGCGTACTCGAATCTCTTGTCTGAGAATATGACGTTCGGCCATACTCTCCCGCCGATAGACTCCATATCGGTAAACGCGACGGAAAGTGCTTGAGAACCGAACGTGAAGTCAAGATTCAAGTGCGGGTGGGTAGCGGTAGCCCAGACAGTCGCTGCTTTACTCTCCATACCAGGCCGAACTTGCAATTGTGAGTCGGGGTTACAGACAATTCGTGTTTCTGATTTTGCATTATGGTTCCAAAGAGCAGGGTAGGTGGCAGTTGGAGTAAATGGACTCTTGCTGAACGGGCCTTGGGGCGGGCCTTGTGATGGCAGTCCGGTGATATCAAGGTGGTGAAACCCGAGCTTAGCCATGGTGCGCAGTTGTACCAATGGTGTGTTAACGCCATTCGGAGCACCAGGGGGCCATAGGTTGCAGTTAGATAGGGCATAAGCGGATTGGGCAAGCGAATAGTCCCACAAACGCACGGCTCCCCAAGTTTTTTCAATGGATTGACCAGGGGTAGTCAACATTTGACCAACCAATTCATTTCCTACCATGAGGGGCGTACCACCATATGGTCCGCCCTCAATCTGTCTGACCTCGTGGCCGTTGCTGACAGTCCTGGCTGCGGCACTGGCATGAGCAAAGCCCTGGGGCCTGCGTTGGAATGACATGAAGTGCGACCGTGGAGCGTGCGACTCATTTGGTCTCAGTTTCCGGGCGACCACAAGGCACTCAGCCATCCCGGTGTCAGAAGAAAAGGACATGTCCTGTCCATTGCCGGCAATGCTCAACACCGCAGCGCCTGTATATTGGCCGTCCAGCATGTCTCGGAATCCTTGCCATGACAAGCCGTTAGCGACGGACAGAGGAAGCACCAGAGCAAGCACACCCCCAGGCTTGAGCTTACGGCCTGCCAAAGCCGCAAACGCTGATGCCATTCCAGCATGCCCGTGATAGCAGGTATCAACGCTTAATCTCGACATGCGTTTTGCCATGTCTCGTTGATCTTCATTGCTGGCATCGAAAGCCGCGAATGCTGGCGCAAAGGTGTTAGCACGTGCCGCTGCTTTATTCGTGTTCCGGGTAAACGGTGGATTCATTATCACCAGGTCGTACCCTTCATCCGGTATCTCCGCTCGTATCTGCGCCGCCGTCTCCTCCCCGGCGCTTCCGGTGCGCATCGCTGGGTCGCTGGTGTTGAACAGAGTCAATACATCCGAGGACTGCAGAAGCTCCAGCGACCCTATCATCACGCTGCCGTCCTGCATCCGGCCGTAAGGCATGGTGTACAGATGCGAGCTGTTGAACTGCACCCCCGGCTCCACGCCCGAGAGGGTCGAGCCGGTGATGTGCACCGCCGAAGGCATCACGTCGCACCCGTACAGCACGTCCTCCATCATCACCTTGTGCAGGGCCTCGAGGTCGCCCCCGGCCCGCTCGTGGCGGGCGGCTATCTGCTCGTACACCGCCGACAGCAAGGCCCCCGTTCCGCAGGCGAAATCCCCTATTCGCAGCTTGCCGATGGCTTCGGCGCTGGACCAGTCCACCCCTTCCATCTTGGCCACCGCCAGCCGCGCCAGCAACGCCGCCGACGCCGGCAGCGTGTAGAAAGTCGCCAGGTACTTGCGGTCGGCTATCAGCCTCTGGAAGATGCGCCCCGTCAGGTCGTGGGCGTTGTCAACGCCCGTAGCGTTGACCGACTGGGCCGTATTCCTCAACAGTTTCAGAATGCTCGCCGCATCGGACGACGGCAGTTGCTCCAGGATGTCCTTGGCGATGGCGAAGATGGCCCAGTAGTTGATTTGCAGTATGTCGTTCCAGGCCGCCAGGGTCTCGCCCTGTGGATTGGCCACGCCGTCGCCGCACACCATCGCCAGTGACTTCACCCCGTCGTGCATCCCGGCAATCCGCCCGTGAAACACCAGGGCGTTGGCCAGAATCGCACAGGCCATGCGCCGGGTCTGGGGCACGTTGGCCATCCCCAGCAGCCGGGCGATGGCCATGGTGATGCCCGGCTTGGTCTCGTTCATCTCGTCCAGGAGCTTCGCCGCACTGTCGATGCCATCCTGGAGCGTGGTGGTTGCCTGGTCCACGGCCCGCTGCGGCACGGACACCAGCCGCACCATGTCGGCCAGGTCCTCCACCGAGCCCTCCAGCCAGCCCGACTCCGGGAACCGGCCCTGCCCGCCGTCCTCGGTGAACACGCAGTAGGACAGCCGGGCATCCTTGAGCGCTGCTTGCAGGTCGTAGGCCTCTTTGAGGGCGTCGGGATAGCGCAAGGCGATAACGGCCTCGATGACCCGCCCGTTGGACGCTGCGGTCAGCCCCAGCCGGTCTTTCGCTTCCTGCTCGGCGGTTGCCGCGGGCAGGTACTCGGCCTCGATGACCACCGGCGACCGCCCCGGCGCTGTGATCAGGATGTCCGGCTTGAGCCCCGGATGCCCCGAGATGGCCTGGGTGTTCTCCGACAGCGCCTTGCCCCTGGGCAACATCTTCTGCAGCAGGCTCCCCAGGGCGTTGTTTACGTTGGGTTCGGTCTGGTTCGGCATGGCCCTTATCCTTGGCTAACCCGTCACTCCTCACGTCCCACCGTGGGTCTGGTCGATGCGGACTATGTCCGCCTGGATTACGGCCATGGCCCGGAGCATTCGTTGCAGCGTCTCATCCCGGCGCGCGCTGGACTCCCGCAGTTGCTGGACGGGCTCAGTCAGTCTCTCCAGCGTTTGATTCGTTCGCTTCTGGTCCTCGTCCATCAGCACTATCATGTCAGTGGCGTAACGAGCGAACTCTTCCACGTTTCTCATCCGGTCTTGCATCCCAGTCTTACCCTCCACGTTCCGCGGTTTCCCGACTCAGCCCTTCATGCCTGTGTAGTGTTGGGCAGGCGTACCAGAACACTGAGGCACGCAACAGGCCCTGTCAAGGGCCGGCTGACACCAGGATTATAGCCCATGACATTACGGTCAGAAACCGACGCCGCGTGAATCGGCGTCATCCAATTGCCTTCACCCCAGCATCCACCCGCTCTGTCATTTCGAGCGCAGCCGAGAAATCTCAAACCCCTCCCCCCAACCCCCTGACGGAGCCCTGAACCAACCCACGCTCACGCCCCCAATGCTATTCCCGCGCATGGAGACCTTTGCACAACCGTCATTGCGGTGGAAGCCGCAATCCAGAAATGCGCGGGACTGGATACCGGCTTTCGCCGGTATGACGACTATGACCCCATCGTCCCAGGGCGCCCACCAGGGGCGCCCCTACGACCGGTATGACGGTCCGTCCGTGGTGACCCCAAGGCCCCGTCCGTTCGTGGTGAGCCTCAGGGTTGGTCCGCTCGTGGTGAGCCCTTCACAATCCCGTTCGTGGTGAGCCTGCCCTGAGCCAGTCGAAGGGCTTGTCGAACCATTCGAACGGCCGCCCCCAAATTACTGACATTTCCCCCTTGCCCATCCCCAGCCTAACCCCCTACCATGAAATACATGAAACCCAATCCCGACCGGGCAGCCAATCCCGCCCCTCCTCCGTTCGCCCCCGTATCCCAGTACGGGGCAGGCTCTGAGCGCCGTCGAAGGGCCGGCCCCCCAACGCGTCATTCCTGTAGATGTCAGATAATTCGTTGACAGAATAGCATGGGACAAATAGCTATTCTGGAGGCGGGGATGCGTAACAATAGCAATGACCGTACAGTGGAACGAAACTATGTCCAGAAGTGGCGGTTTCTCATCCGGGAGTACCAACGAGTCAAGGCGAAGGAACACCCACAGTTCCGCTTCGTCCAGGACTTCTACAACTATCATGGCACCAACCGACAGACCTTTGCCAAGTATTACAACCGCTACAAGCGGGATGGGAGTGACCTGGCCCTGCTGCCTCTCAAGCGCGGTCCCCGGTGGAAAAGCCGCCGCACATTGCCATTCATCGAGCAGAAGGTGTTGGAGCTAAGGCGCAAGGGTATAAACAGATACGAGATATATGCGATACTCCAGCCCATACTGAAGTCCCGCACCCCTAAGCCGTCCACTATCTACGCCATCAGCCGGCGCCATAATCTGAACAGGTTGACCAAACCGATGGAACAGTCCAAAAGAAGGATCATCAAGACCAGGGCCGGAGAGCTGGGGCATCTGGACTGCCACCATCTGAGCAAGGACTTAATCCTGGGCGCCAGGCAGCGCTACTACCTGGTGTCTCTGCTGGACTCTTGCACCCGCCTGGCCTGGGCGGAGGTGGTGGAGGACATCAAGAGCCTGAGCGTGATGTTCGCCGCCCTAAAGAGCATCAACCTGCTGAACTCCGAGTACGGGGTGCGCTTCGAGGCCATACTCACCGACAATGGGCCCGAGGTGGCCACCCACGGGAGTAAGGACCAGCACCCCTTCGAGAGGATGCTAGTGGAGCTGGGGATCAAGCACCGCTACACCAGGCCCTACAGACCCCAGACCAACGGCAAGGTCGAGCGCTTCTGGCGGACCCTCAACGAAGACCTCCTGGAGGGGGACGACGTTTGAGTCCGTGGAGGAGTTGAAAGACGAGCTGATGCAGTACCTCCTCTACTACAACACCGAGAGACCTCACCAGGGCCTTGGCGGCAATACTCCACTGCAAACGCTGCAAAATCTGTCAACGAATTAGCTAACACATACAATTCCGGCGAAAGCCGGAATCCAGGAAAAGCGTGGGGCAAGCCAAGAAACGGCCGCGCCGAGCCGTCCAAAGCTCTCAAAAACGGGAGTAAATGAGAGGAAATGAAAGGGGATCTAAAATTTCCAGCCCGTACGTCTCAAGCGGATCCGCGTCATTGACACCCACCGGTCCAGGAAGTAAATTTAGCCGTATAGCCGTGGGTATCAATGTGCATGGCTCTCCGCGCCATTCCGGTCTGCTGGCAGACCGGTGCTTGGAAGACTTGCCCTAAAGCCAACTGTTGGGAGGTTCATTATGTCCAACTACCGCGTCATATCGGCGGATAACCACGTATTCGAGCCCCCCGATCTTTGGACTAGTAGGGGTCGAGGCCAAGTTCAAGGAGCGGGCTCCGCGAGTTGAAAGCCTGGACGCCGGCGACTTCTGGTTCTGCGACGGCAACAGGGTCTTGGGCGTCGAAGGCAACGCCCGGGAGGCGCCCAGGTCGGAAGAGGTGCGGCTCGGCGGCTACATCCCCGAGGAACACGCCAAGGACATGGACATGGACGGCGTGGACGTCAATCTTGTCTATCCGACCATCGGCCTGTTTCTGTACAGCGGGCCCGACAGCGACCTCCTGACTTCCAATATCAGGAGCTACAACGACTGGGTGGGCGAGTTCTGCAACGCCATCCCGTCCCGGCTCAAGGGCATCTGCATGCTGAACGTCGACGACGTCGGCGAGGGCGTCAAAGAGTTGGAACGCTGCGCCAAGATGGGGTTCGTCGGCGCTTTAATAACCGTATACCCCGTCGAAGGCCGCTCCTACGACAAACCCGAATACGAACCCTTGTGGGACGCGGCCGAAGCCCTGGAAATGCCATTGAGCATGCACATCGGCACCAATCGCGCCGGCCCGGGCCAGCAATGGATGGACCTGGAGAGCACGCGGCCCTCTTTTGCCTGCAACGGCGACCATTGGGTGCGCATCTCTCTTGCCGACATGATTCTCAGCGGGGTGTTCGTGCGCCATCCCAAGCTCCAGGTCGGCTCCATCGAGCATGAACTGTCGTGGGCGCCCCACTTCCTGGACAGGATGGACTTCAATTACGGGGAAGACCCTGAGATGTACGCCGGGGGCTTGCGCTTCAAGGACGGCGCCGTGCCCAGCGACTTCTTCCACAGCAACGTCTTCCTCGGCTTCCAGGAAGACGCCCGGGGCATAAGGGACCGTCACGTCATCGGCGTCGAGCAGCTACAGTGGGGGTCCGACTACCCCCACAAGGCGGGCACCTTCCCCAACAGCCGCGATGTCCTTGACCAAATACTCGTCGAGTGCACCGAGGAAGAAAAGGCCAAAATCGTCGGCGGCAACGCCGCCAGAGTGTACCGGCTGGACTAGAGCCTCTCTCCATAGTGATTGGAGCCGGCAGCCGTCTGCCGGGAGGCCGGTTGCGGCTGCCAGAGACGCGGCAGGCGTAGACGGTAGCGAGGCTTAATCGGGGCGCGGCGGGTTGCCGTCGGACTTCCACGACAACACCTTGTTGACCTGGATTTCGATTACCGTCACCACGCCGGCCGCCAGCCATTCCTTGGCCACGGCCGGGCCGGCTTCCGGGCCGTAGTTCCGAATTGAGACGTGCTCCAGCACCCGGGCCGCCTCGTCCTTGACAACCCTGGCGTCTCCCTCCAGCACCACGTACTTCGCGGGACTAGGCTCCGTCGCGATTGACAGGGACACCTTGGGGTTCCGGCGAACGTTGCGCAACTTCACCGTGCCCTCCGGCGTAGCAACGTAGGCCCTGTCACCCTCCACCATGTACGACACCGGCGCCACGTGGGGCCGGCCGTCGGGCCGCACGGTGCACAGATGGGCCACGCTGAACTCCGCGAAAAGCTCGGCGATTTCCTGCTCACTTAGTTCGGCCATTGCCGCCTCCTGTCCCAGAAATCAGAGATTACGACCAGGCATCGCCTGGTGTTTCGCGCTTAGTTAGCTCCTCGAACAACACAAACTGCCAAGGTTGGCAGCTGTTGCTTCGATTCCGAAGGCGATCGTGCAGGGAATTCACAGGTGAGGACATTGGGAAAACATGGAATGGAGTGTGAGACGCTGGTGACCCGCCTCGGGGGTCGAACCGAGAACCTACGGATTAAGAGTCCGTTGCTCTGCCAATTGAGCTAGCGGGCCGTTCAGCTACCATCAAATTCTAGAGTCTATCTTGCAATCAATCAAGCTCCGGACATTATTGCTAAGCCTAGCCACAAGCCTACCGGCGTGGTCGACGGCTACACCCCATGTTCCAAGCGGTCGATCAGATACTCCGGCAGCTTGGCATCCCGCATCTTCCGCTGCGTGGCGGCGATGCTGTAATCCACCCGATGCCGCTCTACGGTCTCCGTTTTACTGCCGTAAATGCGTCGTAGCTTGGGCGCGGGTCCCTGTCGCGGGGCTGGCCCACGCAGCCGGGGTTGATTATCAACCGCTCTTGGCCCAACGGAAACGGCCGGCCCTCGGTAAACTGGATGAACAGCGGCGTTCCTCCGGTCTCCCGGCAGATGAAGGGAATGTGCGAGTGCCCCACCAGGCAGAACCGGCTCTTCATCCGACGGAGCGTCGCCTCGGCGGACTCCGGTCCCAGCAGGTACTCCTCCACCGGCGCCCGCAGGCTGCCGTGCACCAGGGTGAAGTCTTGTACTTCTGCGACTTCCGGCAGGCCGCCTAGAAACTCCTTCTCGTCCTCCGTAAGCTGCCCTGCGGTCCACCTGATTGCCGCCCCGGCCGCGCCGTTGAAGTACTCGGCGCTCATCTTCCCCGCCACGACCATGTCGTGATTGCCGGTGACCGCCACCATGTCGTAGCTGCCAAGCATCTCCAGGCAAGGCCCCGGGTCAGGCCCGTACCCCACCAGGTCTCCCAGAGACCATATTGCGTCGAACCCTCCCCGCTCCGCTGCGTCGTCCAGCACCGCCGTCAGGGCTTCGAAATTGGCGTGAACGTCCGAAAGTATCAGGGCCCTCACCTGGCCTCCTTCAGTACGGGGGTCCTCCCGTATCGCTCGTTCTCGTGAAGCCGCTCATCTCAGAAGCGGTCACTGAGAAGAATACTCCTGCTGTCCTTCATTTGGAGGGCTATCTGCGTCCCGTTGTCGGCCCCCTGATTGCGCCTCCGACGGCTGCACTTTCAACGGGATTAACATGAGGGCTCCTATCAGGAACAACGCAGACGCGGCTATCAGCAGCGCCCTGAAACCGTCCCCTTCCGATGGCGAGACCCGGTTGACCAGGTCTATGCCAGGCCCCATCAACTTCGATGCCGCCGCGCCTCCGGTGGTGGCAAGGTTTACGATTCCCATGTGGAGCCCCTCTTTACCGCTGGTGCCTAGGTCGTTGGCCAACGCCCAACTGGAACTCATCAACGTGCCGATAGACGCTCCCATGACCGTTGCGATTATCACCACTTCCCCGGTGCTGTCGGCCGTCAGCATCCATAACGTGCTCAAGCATGCGCCCACGGCCCCAATGAGGATGACCGGCTTGCGGCCCACCTGGTCTGATACCCACCCCGTCGCATATGCTCCCACGGCCAATGCAACGCCGACCGCGGGTATCATCGTGCTCAAACTTTCCGCCGGGTTCTCCAACCCGATATAGTCCCGCAGAAAGAACAGGCCATAGGTGGGGAAGGCGTAGATCGCGGTTATCATCAACAGGCGTGACACTAGGAACCATTTCAAATGCGGATGTAAACCCTTGACGGTCTCTATGGCCAGTCCTGAAACCTGCTGAGTCAGTTCAGAAGCAGCCTCCCGCGCCCGCACGATGACCGAAGTGACCACCGTGCTGGAGGTCAACACCAGCATCATCAGCCCCAGGGTAGTCCATTTCCAACTTATGAAGTCCGGGCCGCCCGTCCTTTGTATCAAGAACCCCGCAGCGATGATTAGCAGCGTGCTGCCGATCACTTCGGACAATATCTTGATGGACGAGGCCACACCAATCCGCCCCACCGGCACCAGGTCGCGGATCAACGCTTGGTATGGCCCGTAGCCGATGTTCAGATTTGCCTGGATGAAAAGCCATACCAGCAGCAACACTCCGTAGCTCGGCGCCAGCCCGATGCCCACCAACCCGGCGCAAACCATCAAGCAGCCCCACAGCAGGTAGGGTACCCGTCTTCCCAGGGGGGACCTCGTTCGGTCGCTCAAGCGCCCCACGACGGGCTGTACCAAGGCCGCAATTATCAAGCCGCCGATTCCCAGCACGCCCAAATAAGTATTCTTCAGGGCCTCCGGCGCCACCCCCAACAGCAGCACCGGCAACACCACGGTGTCCATCGCCAGTAGGAACCCGATCATGCCGAATCCGAACCCGCTAAGCCGCAGCAGGCCCAGATGGGTCCATGGAATTCCGGGCGTGGGCAGGGTCACCGGGGAATGTCCGCCAAAGTAGATACTGCCAACGGCTCTCTCAGCCCGTCGGAATTGTGTCGAGCCAGTGGGGTCGGCCCATCGGAGGCAGACAGTGAAAAACGGCGGTCAGACGTCATCCGCAACCCATCCTCTACCGTGGTACCGCCTCTACCGCCGAATTGTGCCGCATTCTGGGCAAGACTTTCATGCGCTTCTGCGGTAGTCTATAATACACCAATCGGGCTGGTGCTGTGACCGTTGCAGGGGCTATATTAAATCACTGTCGATGGTAGAGAGGGACTTTGATCAGCAAAGAAGATTTCAGAAACGCCATGTCCGAATTCGCCACCGGCGTGACGGTCATTACCACCATCGACGAGAACAACAAGCCTCATTCGATGACCGCTAATTCTTTCACTTCGGTCTGTCTAGAGCCGCCGGTGGTCCTGGTGTGTGTGGCCCACGGGACCCACACTCACGGCTACATGGAGAGCAACGGCCGGTTTGGCGTGAACTTCCTGGGCAAGGGCCAGCGTGAACTTGGCGACTACTTCGCTAAGAAGCCTGAGGATCGCCGCGGCCAGGTCGATTACCATTACAGCACCGCCGCCCACGGAGTGCCGGTGCTGGACAACTCCATGATATTCATGGGTTGCCAGGTTATCGGCTCCCATGTCTACGGCGACCACACGGTGTACTTGGGCGAAGTGAAGGAAATTCAGCGAAACGATTCTGACGAGCCCCTGCTGTTTTTCCGGAGCCGGTGGTTTAACCTGGGGGAGAGGTCATAAGCTCTCCACCGTCCCGCAGAGCCTGCGCATTTTCGCTTTGTATCCTTACTACCTGGTTTCCTGAAAATTGAGAGGGAGCGGGCCTTAGCCCCACTCCCTCTGAACTGTGTGGTTCCACCATCGCGCCGCGGGCCAAGTCACAGATTAGCCTTTAGTCGTCTTCCAGCAGGTCGGTCGCTCCGGCCCCATTGGTTGAATGGTGCCCGTTTCGAGAACCGTTGCCGTTGGCCCGCTTCGGGTCTTGGAAGCAGGCGAAGGACGCCACGAAGTCGTCGACTTCCCGGTCCCGCCAGATGATTACTCCCTGGGTATTTCGGCCAACGACCCGGAAGTCCTCCAGCGTAACCCGGATTACGTGACCCTTGGAGGAAATCACGAACATGTCCTGCCCTGACGCGCTTGAGACCACGCGGGCCGACGCCACCGGCCCCGTCTTGTCTGTTACTCGGAAAGTCCGTACCCCCTGGCCGCCCCTGGAGTGCCTGGGATAGCCGGACATCGGCGTAGACTTGCCGTAGCCGTGCCGGCTGACAATCACCAGGTGGTTGCTGGGGACGCACGGACTCATGGCAATGACCCGATCCTTGTCAAGCAGCTTCAAGCCTCGTACTCCTCCGGCAGCCCGTGAGCGAGGCGTCAGCTTTTCCACCGGGAATCGGATAGCCTGGCCCATCTCCGACACCATCACGATGTCCTTGGCGTCTCCTACCTGGGCGACGCTTACCAGCTCGTCGTCCGGCTCCAGGTCCATCGCTATCAGCCCGTTGGAGCGGATGTTGGCCAACTGGCCGGTCTTTAACGCTTTAATCTCTCCCAACTTCGTCGCCATCACCAGCAGATAGTCCTCTGCTGGGTTTTCTATGGCCAGCATGGCTTGGACCTGCTCGCCGTTGGACAGCGGAATCAGGTTCACCAACGGTATGCCCCTGGACGTCCGCGACATGTCGCCGCGTACCTCGAACGCCCGCAGCTTGTAGACGCGGCCCCGGTTGGAGAAGAAGAACAGCGTATCGTGGGTGTCCACCACAACCAAGTCCAGCAGGGCGTCATCCTCCCGGGTGGCCATGCCCTTGACCCCCTTGCCCCCGCGGTGCTGGGTCCGGTAGGTCTCGGCGGGCACCCGTTTGATATATCCCCTCTGGCTCAGCGTCACCACCACGTCTCGGTGGGGAATAAACTGCTCGTCGCTTTGGTCTTCTACTTCTTCTTCGTGAATCACCGTGCGCCGCGGGTCGCCGAACTGCTTCTTAAGCTTTCTCGTCTCTGTCTTAACCGCGGCCAAGACCTTGGCCGGGTCTGCCAGAAGCTCTTCCAACTCGGCGATGGTCTTCTGTAGATCTTCGTGTTCCTTTTGCAGCTTTTCGCGTTCCAGCGCGGCCAACCGGCGCAGTTGCATGTCCAGGATGGCCTGGGCCTGAACCTCGGTAAGCTGCAGTTGCTCCATCAGGTAGAACCGGGCCGTTTCCACGTCGGCCGACCCCCGGATGATCTCGATTACCTCGTCGATGCGGTCCAAAGCCAGCAGCAGGCCCTGGACGATGTGGTCACGGTCTTGCGCCTTCTTCAGGAGGAAAGCCGACCGGCGGCGGATGACCTCCCGCCGGTGTTCGACGAACAACTCCAGCGTCCTCTTCAATGACAGCACCTGAGGCTGTCCGTCCACCAGCGCCAGCATGATGCTGTTGAACGCCTTGCGCATGTCGGTGTGCTTCATCAAGTTGTTCAGCACAACGTTGGGTTCCGCATCCCGCCGGAGCTCTATGACCACCCGCATTCCGTGCCGGTCCGATTCGTCCCGGATTTCCGACACTCCTTCAACGCGCTTGTCCCGTACCAGTTGCGCAATCTTTTCCACCAGGCGGGCCTTGTTCACCTGGTAAGGCAGCTCTGTGATGAGAATTCGCTGCCGGTTGCCCCGTAGCTCTTCAATCTCGGTAGCCGCCTCCATCACTATGCGGCCGCGCCCGTTGTTGTAGGTGTCGACGATCCCTGCCTTGCCGCGTATGTGCGCCCCGGTGGGGAAGTCCGGCCCCTTCACGTACCGCAACAGCCGCTCAATGGCGCAGTCCGGATGGTCTATCAGGTAGCAAATGGCGTCGCAAACCTCAGACAGGTTATGCGGCGGTATGTCAGTCGACATGCCCACGGCGATGCCAGAGGCGCCGTTGACCAGCATGTTGGGCAGCCGCGCCGGCAGCACCGTCGGCTCTTGCAGCGAATCGTCGAAGTTGACCGTAAAGTCAATAGTGTCCAGTTCTATGTCCGCCAGCAATTCTTCGGCGATTCCGGCCAGTTTGGCCTCGGTGTACCGCATTGCCGCCGGCGGGTCCCCGTCCACGCTGCCGAAGTTCCCCTGCCCGTTTACCAGCGGGTACCTCATCGAGAACGGTTGCGCCATTCTTACGGCGGCGTCGTATACCGAAGAGTCTCCGTGGGGATGGTACTTCCCCAACACCTCGCCAACTATGCGGGCGCTCTTCTTGTAGGAAGAGTTGGGCCGCAGGCCCATTTCGTGCATCGCATAGAGAATCCGCCGTTGCACCGGCTTCAGACCGTCTCGCACATCAGGCAGCGCCCGAGAGACTATTACGCTCATGGCGTAACTGAGATACGACGTGCGCATCTCCTCTTCTATGCGCACCGGCGCGTTTGGCTGTTGTGGGGGTGTTGGTGCAGTGGTTACCATGAATCGACGCTCCTTTATCCCTCGTTTGACGCGCTTGGAGGGGTCTCATGCCCGGCAACGTGAGCAGCCGCCGCTTCACATAACCCGGCGAACAGATTCGCGAAGGGCCTCGGCGTCTCGTCCTGCCGCTCCGGGTGGCATTGCACGCCGATAACCCAACGGTGTTCCGGGCTCTCCAAGCCCTCTATGATCCCGTCTTCCACACTGTAGGCCGTCGTCATCAGCCGAGGCGCTCGCTGCGCCTCTCTCAGCCCTTGGTGGTGTCTGCTGTTGAGTCTAAAGAATCCTGCCTGGCCAATGACCGCTGCGGCTTTAGACCCCGGCGCCAGGTAGACCAGGTGCCTTGCCGACTCCCACTTCCTGTCGATTTTTACAGCGCGATGGTGCGGCAGGTCTTGAATCAGTTGGCCGCCGAACGCCACGTTCATCAACTGCATCCCGCGGCAGATGGCCAGCACCGGCATATCTCGGTCCAGGGCGTACTCCAGCGCGCCCATCTCCAAATCGTCCAGCGGGCGGCACAGGTCCAGACCCGCGTCGGGGTCAGGAACGGCGTCATACAACTGTGGGTCTACATCGGGTCCGCCGGATAGCATTAGACCGCCCACACCCTCCATCAACTCCTCCGTTGGTCTAGTCCCGGCATCGGTGGCCAACAGGAGACGTACCTCTACCCCCAGGGACTCGAGTACTTCTCGGTAGCGGCGGGCATTACGCGGGTCAACCGAAGTTAGCGCCACGACTGCCATACCACAACATATTGTACCTGATTTGCCGCCGAAAATACAGCCTGATACTAAAGCTAGGGGTTAGACCCTTCGCTTCTGAATTGTATACGGCATTTAATTTTGTTAATCTTAGGTAAGGCCAAGTAAGGCACATCCCACTGCCGGGACGCAGGTCCCGTTGAACGGATTTATGGCATGAAAGAGGTCATTCAAGGAGCGGTCGACCAGCTTAACGACGGCCAGCCATGCGTACTGGCCACTGTCGTCCGGACCAAGGGCTCGACTCCGCAGAAGGCCGGGGCTATGCTGCTGGTGCGGCAGGACGGCACCGGCGCAGGCACTTTGGGCGGAGGCTGCGTCGAGGGCGACATTTGGTTCGCCGCCAAAGAGATACTCCGCAGGGGCAGCGGCCCCGAGTTTAAGGACTATTTCCTGAACGAAGACGTGGCCGCTCGCGATGGCCTAGTCTGCGGCGGCACCATGTACTTTTACTTGGAGCCCGTCCGCGATCCGGCTGCATTCCTGCCCATAGCCTCCGAGATAGTCGGCGCTTACGAGGGCGGCGATCCCGTCGCTCTGGCGACAGTCGTGAATGTTTCCGAGGGCGGTAGCAACATGGGCGCCAAGCTCTTGTTGCGCATCGACGGCTCGATTGAAGGCTCTCTCGGCGACCCGGCCCTGGACTCCCAGGCCATAGAGGCCGCCCGCCGCGTTGCCGAAGTAGGCAACACCGAATCTCTGACCACCGCTGAAGGCGCAGAAGTCTTCGTAGAAGGGTTCACCACGCCGCCAACGTTGGTCGTGGTTGGCGGCGGCCACGTCGGCAAAGCCACCGCTGACCTGGCCCGGGCGCTTGGATACCGGGTTTACGTGGTCGACGACCGGTCCGAGTTCGCCAATGCTGAGCGCTTTCCCTACGCCGAACAGATCGTCGTCGCTCCATACGACCGCTGGGCCGACGACATGACCCTCAACGTCAACACCTTTGTCGTCGTCGCCACCCGCGGCCACCGCTTCGACGACCTTGCCCTAGAAACAGCCCTGAACACCCGCGCCCGTTACATCGGACTTCTCGGCAGCCGACGCAAGACCTTGATGATTTACCAGCGTCTTTCCCAGAACGGTATTCCGGTAGAGCGGCTAAGGGAGGTGCGCGCTCCAGTCGGCCTAGACATAGGCGCTCTGACACCGGAAGAGTTGGCCGTGAGCATCATGTCCGAAATCATCATGGTGCGCCGCGGCGGCGCCGGCGGGACTATGCAGATGGACGACTGGTACATCCAGCGGGCCGTAGACATAGGCCAGCGCACCGTCCAGGTCTAGCCGCTTCGACCGCTTATGCCTGATACCGCGGCCCTGCTCCTCGCCGCCGGCGAGTCCCGGCGCATGGGCGTCACCAAGGCCCTGCTTCCCTGGAAGGGCGTGCCGCTCCTCGACCACCAAATCACCGCGTTGGGCCGGGCCGGCATAGACACCGTTATCGTCGTGCTTGGCCACCATGCCGACGATCTCGAAGCCGTCATCGGCAGTCGTCCCGGCGTCACCGCCGTGGTCAATTCCGACTATGCCCAGGGCAAGACCACTTCCATCAAGGCGGGCCTCAGAGCGCTGCCCGACGGATTAACCTCTTCCATAGTGATTCTCAACGTCGACCAGCCGCGGGAATCTGCGACTATCCAGACCTTGCTGCGCCGCCACCGGGAGGCCCAGGCCCTGATTACCATCCCCACCTACCAGGGTAAGGGGGGGCACCCAATCGTAGTGGACTATTCACTGTTGGACGACCTGCTTGCTGTCGACGAAGACACCCAGGGTCTCAAAGCCCTCGTTCGGCGTAATGAGGACAGGAGCCAGCGCATCGAGATGGCCGCCGACGTCCTTTGGGACCTGAACACCCCGGAGGAATACCAGCAGGCTCTAGGGCCTTGATTCTCGTTCTCAGGGCCACTGGCTTACTGACGCCGCGGGCGGGATTAGCGCCGCCCCGTATGCTAGAATTGGCCCATGCCCCTGTCCCAGTTCCACCCTCTCATCCAGCAATGGTTTAATAGCCGGTTCGACGCCCCAACTCCGGCGCAGGAAGACGGGTGGCCGGCCATAGCCAGTGGCCGCCACACCCTCATCGCCGCCCCCACCGGCTCAGGCAAGACGCTGGCCGCTTTCCTCACCTGTATCGATACCCTGGTCCGGGACGGACTCAACGGCGGACTTCCTGACGAGACCCAGGTGGTCTACGTCTCGCCCCTCAAGGCCCTCTCCAACGACATCCACAAGAATTTGGCGGCCCCATTGGAGGAGATAGCGGCGCTGGCTGACGAGGCTGGTGCCGACCTTCCCGAGATTCGCACAGCCGTCCGCACCGGCGACACTCCGCCCTCCCAGCGCCAGCGGATGGCCAAGAAGCCGCCCCACATTCTCATTACTACCCCCGAGTCCCTTTACATCCTTCTCACCTCCCGCAGCGGCCGCAAGGCCTTGAGCGGCGTCAAGACCCTGATACTGGACGAAATCCACGCCGTTGCCCGCGATAAACGAGGCTCCCATTTGACCCTCTCAGTGGAACGCCTCTGCGCCCTTGCTTCCGGCCCGGTCACCCGCATCGGCCTGTCGGCAACCCAGCGACCCATAGAGGAGACCGCCCGGCTATTGGTCGGCAACCGGAACATCCTTCCCGACGGCGCGCCCGATTGCCTAATCGTCGACTCTGGACACGCCCGTTCCATGGACCTCGACGTGCACATGCCCGAACTGGAGCTGGGACCCATAGCCACCCACGAGATTTGGGCTGAGACCCTGGACGCCATCGCCGCCATGACCCAGACCCACGGCGTGACATTGGTCTTCGCCAACACCCGGCGGCTGGTCGAACGGGTCGCCCACCAACTGTCCCAACGCCTGGGCGAAGAGGCAGTGGTCCCCCACCACGGCAGCCTGTCCCGCAGCACCAGGCTGGCCACCGAGGAGAAGCTCCGGGCCGGACAGGTCAAGGTCTGCGTCGCTACAGCCTCCCTGGAGTTGGGCATCGACATTGGCCTGGTCGACTTAGTGTGCCAGGTCGGAGCGCCCCGGTCCATCAACCTACTTCTCCAGCGCGTTGGCCGCTCCGGCCATATAGTTGGCGGTACTCCCAAGGGACGGCTGTTTCCACTGACCCGCGATGAACTTGTCGAGTGCGCCGCCCTGGCCCGGGCCGTGCGCCAGGGCGACTTGGATGCCATCAAGATTCCCGGCTGGCCGTTGGACGTGCTGGCCCAACAACTTGTCGCCGCCTGCGCCCAGGAGGAATGGCCGGAGGACGACCTCTTCGATCTCTGCCGCCGGGCATATCCGTACCGCGACCTTCCACGGCAAAAGTTCGACCAGGTAGTTGATGTACTCTCCTCCGGGTTTGCCCCCCGCTTGGGCGGCAAGGGGGCTTTCCTCCACCGGGACGGCGTTAACCATCGGTTGAAAGCCCGGCGCGGGGCATCGATTGCCGCCATGACCAGCGGCGGCGCCATCCCGGACAATGCCGACTACGACGTCATCGCCGAACCCGAAGAAGCCTTCGTGGGTACAGTCAACGAGGACTTCGCCATCGAAAGCATGGCCGGCGACATCTTTCTTCTCGGCAACACTCCTTGGAAAATCCGCCACATCGAAAGCGGCCGCGTCCGCGTAGAGGACGCCCAGGGGCAGTCTCCCACCGTTCCCTTCTGGTTGGGAGAAGCCCCCGGCAGGACCCGCGAGCTTTCCGACCACGTTACCGCTCTCCGCGAGGGAGTCTCAGAACGAATCGACAACCCGGGAGACGCCCAAGCCTGGGTCCGCGCCGAAACCGGCGTCAAGCACGAGGCCTGCCGTCAATTGGTAGCCTACGTAGAAGAGGGCCGTCGCGTTCTGGACATGGTGCCCTCCGGCCGCCGCGTCGTGGCCGAGCGCTTTTTCGACGATACCGGCGGCATGCAATTGGTAATCCACGCCCCCTTCGGCGCGGGCATCAACCGGGCCTGGGGCATGGCTCTCAGAAAGCAGATTTGCCGCAGTTTCGACTTTGAACTGCAAGCCGCGGCGACAGACGACGGCATCAACTTCTCCCTGGGTCCCAGTCTCTCGTTACCCCTAGATGACGTCTTCAACTATCTTTCCTCCCGCAATGCCGAGACTGTGCTGCGCCAGGCTGTTCTGCAAGCGCCCATGTTCACCGTCCGTTGGCGCTGGAACGCGTCCCGCTCCCTGGCCGTCCTGCGCCACGCCGGAGGCCGCAAGGTTCCCGCGCCCCTGTTGCGCATGCGCTCCGACGACCTCCTGGCCACCGTATTCCCTGCGCAGGTCGAATGCCGGGACAACGCAGGATTCGGCGACGTCGAAGTGCCCGACCATCCGTTGACCTTCGAGACCATGCGCGACTGCCTGACCGAGGCCGCCGATTTGGAAGGACTGCAGGCCGTCCTGGCCTCTATTGAGTCCGGGGATATACAGGTATACGCCAAAGACACCGTCCAACCCTCGGTCTTCGCCCACCAGCTGCTCAACGCCATGCCCTACGCTTTCTTGGACAACGCTCCCTTGGAGGAGCGACGCGCCCGGGCCGTCTCCCTGCGCCGGGCCCTTCCCGATGACGCCCGTGACCTGAGCGCCCTGGACTCCGGCGCCATAGCCGATGAAGCCCGAAACGCATGGCCGCTCGTCCGGGACGCAGACGAACTCCACGACTCCCTGCTGGTCCTTGGCTTGCTGCCCCAACGCGTAGCCCTGCGACGCTGCGCCGGTTTGGCGACCGACGACGTCCAGGACTGGTTCCGCCATCTGAGACAGACCGGCCGCGCTTATACGGTCACTCCTCCCGGAGGAGACCCGGTCTGGGTGGCCGCCGAGCGTCTGTCCTTGGCCAGGTCAGTTTTTCCTACGGGGATCTTGGAGCCTGCCCCAGGTGACACACAGTTCCCGTCCGACCAAGGCTCCGACCCTGCAGTCGCCGCGGATGCAGTCCTCTCCGTCGTCAGGGGTTGGGTCGAATGTTCCGGCCCTCTTACCACTTCGGAACTTGCCGGCGTCCTGCAACTTCCCCCGTCCGACATCGAATACGCAGCATCCCAACTTGAGAACGAAGGTACGGTGCTAAAGGGCAGCTTCACTCCGGGCAGAGCCGAACAAGAGTTTTGCGACCGCCGTATCCTGGCGCGTATCCACCGGTCCACTATCGAAGGACTGCGTTCCCAGGTGGAGCCTGTTTCTCCCGCCGAATTTCTCCGTTTTCTTTTCCGATGGCAGCATGCCGCGCCCTCCGCCAGATTACACGGAGAAGGAGGACTCCTCGATGTTGTGGACAAGCTCCAGGGGTTCGAATTGGCTGCCGGCGCGTGGGAGCGGGAAGTGCTACCGGCACGCATCGTCGACTACCGCTCTGGGATTCTAGACGACCTCTGCATGAGTGGAGAAGTCGTCTGGGGCCGCTTCTCCGGTCGGCGCGACAATGATAAATTCCCTGCGGGGCGCAACAGCCTGACGCGTTCTACGCCAATTTCCATCGCCCACCGCGAGTCTTTGCCCTGGCTTTTGGGGGGCAGCGCGGAGTCCGGCGGTGATCTCGCTGGCGCGCCGCAAGAGTTGCTCCAGGCCCTGTCCCAACGCGGAGCTTCCTTTCTGTCCGAGTTAGTGTCCGCCACCGGGCGACTTCCCTCGGATGTCGAGGAGGTCTTGTGGCAGCTTGCAGCAGCCGGCATGGTCACCGCCGACAGCATGGAACCCTTGCGACTCCGCATCGCCGGCAAGCCCGCGGACCGCATCAGCCACCGGCATCCCCGGGCCAATGGCGTTTCCTCGGTCAGAGTGCCGCCGTTGCATTTCAACGGCCATCGCGGGAGCCTGCGAGATCGCCGACTGCCCAGGGCCTCGTACAGCCGATGGTGGCTGTTCAACTTGGAAAACGCAGACTCCGACACCGTCGAACTTCGGGCGCGTCAGTTGCTCCTTCGGTACGGCATCCTCTTTCCGGAGCTCTTGCACCGGGAAGCCATGGCCCCGCCGTGGCGCGGCATGGTCCAGGTCCTGCGCCGTCTCGAAGCCCGCGGCGAAATTCGCGGCGGTCGCTTTGTCAGCGGCCTGGTCGGCGAGCAGTTCGCCCTCCCGGAGGCCGTCGATGAATTGCGCTCTTCACGGAAGCAGGGGCCTGACGGCCATTTGACACTCCTCTCAGCCTGCGACCCGCTGAATCTCGTTGGAATACTCACTCCCGGCGCCAGGGTCCCCGCCGTCTTGGGCAACAAGATCGTGTTCCGCGATGGCCTGGCCGTGTGCTCGCTGGAAAATGGCAACCTAGTATGTCGCTGGGAAGGCGACGACTTGGTGTTGGCGCGATCCCGCGCCCTGTTGGCTCCCAGGCAAACTTCGAAAAACAACTTGGAGGTTAAATTGTGACTGCTGCCCAAATCGTTGGAGAAGGCCGGTACTCCTACCGCATGGACAGCGACTGGGCCAAGCTGCCCGGCGGCTGGAATATGCCCGCGGCCGCCGTTGCCGGGGACTCCCGGGATCGCATCTACTGTTTCAACCGAGACCCCGACCATCCCATCGTGATTTTCGACCGCGACGGCAGCTACCTTTCCTCTTGGGGCCGCGGCCTCATTTCCTTTGCCCACGCCATCCTCCTCGACCGGGATGACAACGTCTGGCTGGTCGATCGCAACAACCACGTGGTAATGAAATTCACTTCCTACGGCCGACTTCTCATGAGCATCGGTGTCAAGGGCTACCGCTCCGATACCGGCGTCGCTCCCGACGAACTTTCCTCCACCGCCTATCGAAGCGTCACCCACGGCGGCGACCCGTTCAACATGCCGGCCGGCATTGCCCTCAACGATCAGGGTGAGATATTCATCGCGGACGGCTACGCCAACGCCCGCGTCCATAAGTTTTCCCCCCAAGGCAAACTTCTCTTGTCATGGGGAGAGCCTGGCGTGGGACCTGGCGAGTTCAATTTGCCCCACGGTGTCTGGATTGACCGCTACGACCGCGTACTGGTCGCCGACCGTGAAAATGACCGCGTCCAAGTGTTCACCCAGGAGGGAGAATACCTGGAGACTTGGCCCACAGAACTTATTGGCCCCGCCTTGTTCTACGTCGACGACGATGACGCTGTCTACATCCCCGAGCACAACAGCGGCATGCTTAGCATCCTCACGCTGCAAGGGGAGCCGCTGGCGCGCTGGGGGGCCGAACAGCACCGTTCATGCCATGGCGTCTGGGTTGATTCCCGGAAGGACCTGTACGTCGTGATGCCCGGCGATTGGGGCCCCGGACGCCGGGTAGTGAAGTTCATCCGCCAGCCGTGACGCTTGCGACTGTGCGTTCTCAGGTGGTATATTTACGCCCGGCCATCAGAGGGGCTGTAGCTCAGCTGGGAGAGCGCTTCAATGGCATTGAAGAGGTAGAGGGTTCGAGCCCCTCCAGCTCCACCAAACCGCACAGTACTGCGGACTCCGCCGTTGAGGGCTGCCTCGGCGAAGTTTGCTCCCCCTGCCCACCATAATGTATGGCAGGCGTAGTGTCGGTTCGCGAACTGCCACCACATCGGGCACGCCCTTAGCCTTCCGTCCGCCGGGTTGGCGGGTTCATGGTTCGACAAGCTCAGCACGAACGGGAAGCGCGGTTGGAGGCGTTCTCCATCCAGTTGCAAGTCAACCTTACCCTGACGCGGCTCGTTATTGATAGCATCGCGGCCGGTAAATAACTTTCTCCTTCGAGACCAATGGCAAGGTCAATCGCTATTGGTCGTGAAGTCTTCCCTTCATCCGGCGGTGGGACAAGACACTCAGACTGAAAGGCTTCGCACCGTAGAGTAAAGCTGACCGGGAGCACCTACTGACATCAAGCGAGGATCCCATGACTGACTGCGACATCGCCCTCATGGCTCACCTGCTGAGGCGAGCCACCCACCTCGCGCGCCGAGCGACTCGACGGAGCGGAGTTCGTCGGCACGAATGTCATAATGCGGTAACATGAAAGCCGAGACGAATGTGTGATGCTTGAAAAAACCCATTGGCGCATTGCGGCGGCCACTGCCGCCGGGGCCTCCCACGTCCGAAGCAACACTCCTAACCAAGATGCGGTGGACTATCGCTTGGTCAACGTCGGCCGCGATCAGATTGCGGTCATTGCAGTTGCCGACGGGGCAGGCTCAGCCCCGCGCTCCGACGATGGTTCTCAAATTGCCGTCAAGGCCGCGGTCGCGTCCATAGTTGACCGGATTAACAGGCGGCCGGTGTCGGCTTTTAGCCGGCACTTGGCCACCTCGCTGGTTCGGGACGCCATCAAGCGAGCCAAGAACGCGGTGGTGCGCCTAGGGAAGAAGCGCGACGTCCCCGCCGGGGAGATGGCCTGTACGTTGATTGTGGCCGTGGCCAGTGAACGGCTGGCGACGGCAGCGCAGGTTGGAGACGGAGCGGTCATAGCTTTCAATGTTGAAGGCGGCGACGCCCGGACCTTGTGCGCCGCCCACAGCGGCGAGTATGCCAACGAGACCACCTTTATCACGTCGCGCACCCGCCCCCACTTGGCCGCCTCCGTGGGCCACATTCCCGGCCGCGATTACGACGCCCTGGGCCTGATTACCGATGGCTTGGAGAACCTGTCCCTCAATATGCCGGAGCGAGAAGCGTTCATGGGCTTTTGGAATCCAATGCTCCACGACTTGGCCCATACCGACGAGCCGGAAGCCGTTCCCGGTCGGCTTCATTCCTTTATCAGCAGCGAGCGGGTGCAGTCCCGCACTTCCGACGACGTGACCATCGCCATAGCTGCTCTCAGTAGCCGAAAGGCAGCGGAGGGCCGGCCATGAACATTAGGGATAGTGTGGGCGTGTACGACCAGGCGGAATTTGCCACCAACCCGGAGGCAAGGTGTTCCATAGTGCTGATTCTGGACGTTTCCGGCTCCATGGAGGGTCTCAAGATTCAGACCGTGAACGAGGCCCTAGTCAAGTTCGGCGACATCATCCGGGAGGACTCGGTTACCGCCCTGCGGGCCGATGTGGCGGTCATCGAGTTTGACGACGAGGCCCGGGTTGTCGTGGACTTCACCAATGGAAAGGATTTTGAGGCGCCGGTACTGTCCATAAAAGGCGGCACCAACTACTCCAAGGCCGTCAATCTGGCCTTGGACCTCATCGAGGCTCGCAAGCAGAGCTACCGGGACAGCGGCATTGCCTACTATCGAAGCCTGGCTTACTTCCTCACCGACGGCATCCCGGTAGATGACGCCCCCGCCGATTTGGCCCGGACAGCCCGTCGCCTGACCGCGGTGGAAGAGAATAGAGGGATCGCTTTCTTCTCTTTCCTAATCAGCGGCCTCGATACCAGCCCCGAATTCTTGATCGACGGCGATAAGGTCAAAGAACTCTTCAGACTGGTCGGCGTCAGTCAAGAGGCCCTTGATGAGGCGGGCGCCTTTGGAGACGGCAGCGAAGGAACGACCGGCCTCGATTTACAAGTGATAGCCAAACTGGCCGGCGCCAGCGTACCGGAGCTTATGGAACGGTGCGTTGCGGCAGGAGTCATGCGCACCCCGGTGGGGGAGCTCACCAAGCTGGCGCCCCGCTCACCGGTGGAACTGACCAACATGGAGCAGTTGGACGGCTCCATACAGTGGCTGTCCCGTTCGGTGGCCGCCGTGTCCCAGTCCCAGCCGGGCGACAGGATTCAACTTCCGAAGCCCGATTACCTGCAATTCTAGGGCAATAGTCGGCGACGCAGCCGTCAACATCTGCAATTCGTAAGGAGGTCGGCAGGCAATGAGTGCTCAAGATTCGACAGGCGTGTATGACCAGGCGGAATTTGCCGCCAACCCCGAGGCAAGGTGTTCCATAGTGCTGATTCTGGACGTTTCCGGCTCTATGGAGGGCCTCAAAATTCAGACTGTGAACGAGGCCCTAGTCAAGTTCGGCGACATCATCCGGGAGGACTCGGTTACCGCCCTGCGGGCCGATGTGGCGGTCATCGAGTTTGACGACGAGGCCCGGGTTGTCGTGGACTTCACCAATGGAAAGGATTTTGAGGCGCCGGTACTGTCCATAAAAGGCGGCACCAACTACTCCAAGGCCGTCAATCTGGCTCTGGACCTCATCGAGGCCCGCAAGCAGAGCTACCGGGACGGCGGCATTGCCTACTATCGGAGCCTAGCTTACTTCCTTACCGACGGCTTCCCGGAACATGACAATGAAGCTGATTTGACCCAGGCCGCATCTCGGGTTGCCGAGATGGAGGCTAACGGCGGTGTTGCCTTCTTCTGTTTCGGCATCAGTTCGCCGGACCTGCCGGCCGATATGGCGGAACTGGCCAAGCTGTCTCCCCGGGAGGCCAAGGAACTGACCAACATGGAGCAGTTGGACGGCTCCATACAGTGGCTTTCCCGCTCGGTGGCCGCCGTGTCCCAGTCCCAGCCGGGCGACAGGATTCGGTTGCCGGAACCCGATTACCTGGACTTCTAGTGGGCTATCTATGGGTAAGCACGTCAAAGACGTTATCCCCCCAGGACGTGTGGGACCAGGGATGACGCCGGGGGGCGAGGAATTTCAGCATAAATACGGGGTCAATCGGAGACTGTGGTTCTAGCGTCGGACCGCCTTTGGATTGGCGGTTAATTCTCCCGTTACCCTAAGTCGAGGACAGTATCCATGACCTCATCGACCAATCCGCTGGCCGGACGGGACTTCCGGGACGAGACCGGCGCCGTCATCGTGCCGGGCCGCAAGCTCGGCGAAGGCGGCGAAGGCGCGGTGTACTTGGTGGAGGGTGATCCCGGCTCGGTAATGAAAGTTTGGCATCCGGGCAGAACGCCCCGAGATGCGGACGTGAAAATCCGGCACTTGGTCAACAACCCCGTGGTTCCGGACTTGGGGGCAACGTGGCACATCACCTGGCCCCAGAGCATGATCATGGAGGATGGGGTTATCGTCGGTTACACCATGTCCATCCTCAACCCCGACGAATTCTGGGAGCCCATCGTAGACTACTACAACCGGCGGGCAGCCGAAAGCACCGGAGTGGCCCAGGGCCGCGACCTGCGCATCGACGACCGGGTTCGCATGGCGCGGAACCTGGCCATGGGGTTCCGCGCCGTTCACCGCGCCGGTTACGTCATCGGCGACGTGAACGAAAAGAACGTCGAGGTCAACCGGCAGAACGACATCGCCATGGTGGACTGCGACTCTTACGGGTTCACCGACGCCGCCACCGGCCGCACCTTCTCAAACCGAATGGCGCGCCCCGAGTTCCAGTCCCCGGAGGCCCAGGGCAACTACGCCAATCGGACACAAAACCACGATCTCTTCGGCTTGGCCGTCATAATCTTTCACCTGCTCACCGGCTACCATCCCTATACTGTCACCAACCAGCCCAACTATCCGCTGCCCGGCGACCGGATCAGCGCCTGGCTGTTTCCGCCGGCCCGCGGGGGGAACGTCACCGCCCCCGACCAGTACAACGAAGCCTGGGACTCGCTGACCGACCAGCAGAAGGAACTGTTCCTGCGCTGTTTCGACAAGACCTGCGAAGGCCAGCCGCGTCCCGCACCCGAAGAGTGGGTGGAAGCCCTGATGGAAATGCCGGACAGGCCAACTCCGGCACCAACCCCGGCCCCACCGCCCAGGCCTCGACCAACGCCAGCGAGACCAACGCCGCCGAGACCAACGCCAGGCCCGTCTCCAGGGCGTCGGTCCACCGTCCCCTCCCCCGACGACATCGACGACCGGCTCCATTGGGTGTTGGCGGTGGCTGGCTACGCGGCGCTGCTGCCCCTCACCTTCTTTAGCGAGTTCAGGCCCTTTTGGTGGCTGTCGCTAACCTTGGCGGCGGCACTTCTCTTCTTTCTTCCGATTCGTAGGCTACTCCAACCTCCCATAACTTCACGGCGCTGGGTCTTGATTGTCGTAGCGCTTTTTTTCGGCGTTATTCTACTCCTGTCATTGATTGAAGCGGTCATGCGGGTCTGGCCTTGGTGGTTATGGCTGGCGGCTGCTCTGGTGATGGCGTTCGTCTTCCTGGGACCAGGAAGAAATCTGTTCCGGGGTCCCAACCCTTGGAAACGCAGAATCTCCATTGGCGCTGTTGTCCTGGGCGCCGTCTTCATATTGATCAACCTGATATTGGCGAGTTTGCGGGATGGGGGCGTCTTGTTGTAGCATCTCGACCAATGAGGTCGAAAGGCGGTCACGGATTCCGGCTGCCTCCGTCCGCACGATTGCACCAGCCTTAGTGGAGCAATCAGCGAGGCGGCAACGGCCACAAACATACTGTTGCTTGGGCCGTCTCCAGGTTGCATTGAATCGGAGACCAACGTTAAGATGTCCGCCAACGGCATACAATGAGCCCTGGGCGGTGTCACCGACGAGACCATGAGTTACCTCAGAGATTTCGGTAGGAACAACCCGGCCTTCGTAAGACTTATGGCTCTAGGGTTGGATGGTATTGAAGCTGCACCCGCTGCCGCGACATTTGTCCGTGGCTAACCCTGTGCCGTTGCCGCCCGCGGCTACGGGCCGGTTCAGCGTATTTTGAGCGACGCTCAAAGGGGGCACATGACCAGTAACTACGTTGACCTGATAGCCCACCTGCTCCGCCGGGCCGGTTTTGGGGCCGACCGCGACGAACTGGAGGCCAGGACGGCCCAGGGCTACGACTCTACCCTGGACGAGTTGCTGGACCCTCTCGGCCACCCCGGTATCGACGACGATCTTGTCTTCCGGTTGCACCCCGCACTCTATATTCCCAACTCCATAGAGTCCTGTGTGCATGACTGGGTCTACCGGATGATCAACAGCCCCCGCCAACTCCAGGAGAAGATGTCCCTGTTCTGGCACACCATCCTTTGCGCCGGCCACAGCAAGATAGATGACGGGCTGGAGATGGGCGTGATGATTTCCATGTTCCGGGACCACGGTATGGGTAGTTTCAGAGACCTGCTCTACCGGCTGTCCACCAACCCCGGCATGCTCTACTACCTGGACAACACCGAGAGCCACAAGGTCGCCGTTAACGAGAACTACGGCCGAGAGCTTCTAGAACTGTTCTCCATGGGCGTGGGTATGGACGATGAAATGAATTACACTGAAGACGACGTCAAGGCTTGCGCCAGGGCATTCACCGGCTGGAACGTCGCTCCAGCCTACCCGGTGTTCCCCCACGGGCGCAGCCAATGGCAGTTCCGCTTTGACCCGGCGGACCACGACGACGGCGAAAAGACCTTCCTGGGGGAGACGGGCCGGTGGAACGGGGACGACATTCTGGACATCATCTGCCGCCAGCCCGCCACCGCCAGGTTCATCGCCCGGCACATGAGCAACTTCTTCGTGTCCGACGAACCGCCGGTGCCGTCATGGCGGCTGACCCCGCCGCTGCACCCGGAGTTGGTGCAGACGCTGGAGAGGACCTACTTCGAGTCCGAGTACGACATCACCGCCATGTTGCGGGTGCTGTTCACCTCCGAAGCCTTCAAGTCGGAGTCGGTGCGCTACTCCAAGGTCAAGAGCCCAGCCGAGATGGCCATAGGGGCGCTGCGGCTGGCGGGGGAGCACCGAGAACTTAAACCGGGGCTGTTTGAGGTTTCACTGGAGCCCAAGTACATGGGCATGGACCTGATGAACCCGCCGACTGTAGAGGGATGGCATACCGGCCGGGAGTGGATAGACAGCGGCACGTTGGTGGAACGGATCAACTTCACCTCAGACCTGCTGGGCAACACCGAATTATCGGGAGTGCGGTCCATGATCGACCGCCTCAAGGCCCTGGGGCAGGCGCTGTCGCCGGAGGCCCTGGTGGACGGATGCCTGGACCTCATCGGCCCGCTACCCGTTCATGAAGAGACCCGCGAGCAACTGCTGGCCCACGCCCAACGGGGCGGCGAAGTCTGCCACGGCTCGGCCGCGGAGGATGCCGAGTTCACCCGCCGGGCCGGCGAGATGTTCCAGATGATAGCCTCCACCGCCGAATACCAGTTTGGATAGGCGACGATGAGCACCCACTTCTTCGGCCTGAACCAGCGGGCCATTGAATATAGTTACTCGATAGGCCGCAACGAATTTGGCGGCGCCGGCTTTCGCAATCCCGTGGACATGGCCGTCGGCGATGACGACGTCGCCTACGTCATAAACCGCCCGCACGAGTCTCGGCCCGATGCCGTCCGCGTCACCGTCATGACCCTGGACGAAGAATTTATTTCCCAGTTTTCATCCTATGGCGACGAGGAAGGCCAATTGACCTGGGCTTCCGGCGTCGCCCTCGACCCGCAGGGAAATGTCTTCATTGCCGACCAGTGGCTGGACCGCATCAGCATTTTCGACAAGGACGGCGAGTTCCTGGACTGCTGGGGCAAGACAGGCACAGGCGACGGTGATCTCGACCGTCCCGCGGGCCTGGTCATCAGAGACGACGGGACGCTGTTCCTCACCGACAGCCGTAACCACCGTGTCCAAGCATTCTCGTTGGATGGCCGGTTCAAAGGCAAGTTTGGCTCTCTAGGCGACGGTCATGGCCGGTTCAACCTGCCCTGGGGCATCTCTCTGGACAAAGACGGAAACGTTTTTGTAGCCGACTGGGGCAACGACCGCATCCAGCAGTTCACCACCGAAGGGGAATGGCGGGCCAGCTTCGGCCAGCCGGGAAGTAGCATCGGACAGTTCCATCGGCCCGCCTCTGTCTGCGTCGACGACGACGGGGACATATACGTTGCCGACACCGGCAACAACCGCGTCCAGGTATTGACTCCAGACGGGCGTTTCGTCACCGCCCTGGCCGGCGACCACCGCCTATCCCGGTTGGGCAAGGAGAAGCTTCTGGCGAATCCGGACCAGATTCGCCAGCGAGCCTTGGCCTTCGCCAATGACCCCGACTACGAGCGTCACTTCAACTATCCCTGCTCCGTCAAGCTCGACCGGCAGGGTCGGCTTTGCGTCGTGGACAGCAAGCAGGGGCGCATCCAGATTTACGCCAAGACCAAGGAACCCACATTGGTCTAGGTTTGTCCTGGGTCTGGATAGCACTGGCCGGGGCCGCGGTCTACGGCCTGGTCAACATTTTCGACAAGACCGTAGTCTATCGCTACGCCACGTCGCCCCGGACATTGCCTCTCCTGGTGGGCATCGGGCAGGCCGTGGTCGGCAGCCTGGTCTTCGCCGTCGTTGGAGTCCCCGATGAAGCTGCTTGGGGACTCGTTCTCGGTGCCCTCGCCTCCGGCGCAATATTCGGCCTGGGCGTCCAGTTCTTCATGTACGTCCTCTTCGGCGAAGAGGTCTCCCGCGCCGTCCCCATAATCCAGAGCTCACCCATCTTTACGGCGCTGTTCGCCTTCTTCTTCCTGGGCGAGGACCTCGGGCCGGTAGAGTGGCTGGCCACCGTCGCTGTTGTGGCCGGAGCAATTGCGCTATCAGTACGAACCGGCTCCGCAAGTCCAGTCTCCATCCTGCGCCCGTCGTTCTTGGTCCTCATGGCGGCCAGCGCACTACAGGGGAGCTCCTACATCTTCGTCAAGGTCGCCGTGGACGAGCTTCCAGTGCTCTTTACCCATGCCCTCCGGTCCATTGCCCTCGCCGCGGTCATGCTATCGTTCAATCTCCGGCCGGCCCCGTGGAGGGATGTGGTAGGTTTCGTCCGCACCCGCAGTCCGGCCCTCCGGTTCGTCGCCTTCAACGAACTGGTGGTCGCCACCACCGGCCTGCTGTTGCTGCTATGGGCGTTGTCCCTGGGCCCCGCCGCCCTCGTCACTGCCCTCAGCGGGACCAGGGCCTTCTTCCTGGTCGTCTACAGCACCGCCCTTGCCCTGGTCTGGAAAGGCGCCTTGGGCGAAGTTACTACTCGGGGCGCGTTGGCAACCAAGATAGTGTCCACCGCCTTGATAGTCGGAGGCGCCGCCGCCATTGCCCTGAGCAGTGGCTAGACGGGCGCCCTGTAACTGGGAGTGGTGACTCCGGCCTCACCGGTAGGCGGGGTTATCCTGCCGCAATCCAGTCGACCACTCGCTCGCCGATCATCATCACCGTGGCAAACAGGCCGCCCGACCTCAAGAGGCGCGGCGTCACCGACGCATCGGCCACCCACAACATCTCCACCCCCTTCACCCGACAGTATTGGTCCACTACTGCCATCTCGTCAGAGTCCGGCCCCATTTTGCAGGTGCCAGCCAGGTGCCGGGAAGTCGCTATCGTCTGGCGTATCCAATGGTCCAACTTATTGTCATCGGCCAGGATGTCTTCCGTGGGGCTGATGACATAATCGAAGACTCCCTTGAAGCCGTCGGACTCAAGAAGATCGATGCCGAACCGTACCCCTTCCCTGACCCGGCGCATGTCGTTGGGATGCCGCAAATAGCAATAGTTGAAATCCGGCTGCACTGCTGGGTCCGCCGATGCCAATCTGACGTAGCCCGAGCCCTCGGGCAGCGTCAACATGCACTGTAGACGGGCTGCTCGCTCCGGCGGCACGTCACCGGTCAGGTACATGGTGCGCACTCCGCCGACGCGCTCCCTCCGTTCGTCGATCACTGGGCCTGGTCGCATCGACATGTCATTGGCCAGATTGGATCCAGGGGAGGTGAAGTGCAAGCTGAAATGAGGTGCGTCCAGCCCGCTGATGATCGTCTTGCCGTCCCTGACCTTGAATGTAATCTGAGATGTTAGATGGTTCCATAGGCCCTGGCCCACCCCTGGGGTTTCATGCACCACCGGTATCCCGTACAGGTCGAGCTGGTCCCTCGGGCCAATCCCAGACAGCATAAGCAACTGGGGCGACCTGACTGCACCTGCGGTCAGCACAACCCGGTCCGCCTGTAGAGTGAACATCTCTCCGCCGCTTTCGGCTTCCACGCCAACGGCCCTGGGACCATCGAACAATACTCGCCGAACGTAAACGTTTCCTCTCACGGTCAGGTTAACCCGGTGGCGCATCGGGTTCAGGTGGGTGATGGCGGCGCTCATCCTGATTTCGTGGTCGCCGGTGTTGGTGGGCCCCACTCCCACGCCGGAGGGATTGGGGCCGTTGGCGTCATCGCTGGTGCCGAACCCTGCCTGCAGGCAAGCGTTGTAGAAAGCCCTCTGAAGGTCTGCCCACGCCGCCGACTGACGCCGCCTTACCGGCATCGGGCCGTCGGTCCCGTGGTAGTCGTCTTGAATATCCAGGTCGGTCTCCATCTTCTTGTAGAAAGGAAGCACTTTGTCATACGACCACTCGTCGTTGCCCAAAGACGCCCAAAGGTCGAAGTCCTCGGGAAATCCCCTTTGGAGCGACTGGCCGTTGATCGACGACCCGCCTCCGATGACCTTGCCTTGAGCCACGTAGACCTCTCCCTGCTCCTCTGTGGCTGTTCCAACCAGGGCCCAATTGTGCTGGGAGTCCATCGCCTCAGCGTGCCTGGTATTGCCGTACTTTACGTCGTCCGGAAGGGTGGCAAAATCGGGATAGTCGTTGCCGGCTTCCAATAGCAGGACCGATATATTCGGGTCCTCCGCCAGTCTTGCGGCCAGAACACACCCTGCTGTCCCGCCGCCCACGATGATGACGTCATATACCATGGAAGCTCCTCAAGATTTGATATTCTCAGCCCACACTGACCGGCGTCGTTGTTGGGCTGTTGTGCCCGTCCGTCTCAAAAGTCTCCTGGCGGGGAAAGTCAGCCAAGGCATGTTATCATGGCCGGCACCGCCTATGGGAGGTCTTAAATGGCTTTCAGGCTCCTGATATTCCACGATGTCGAGTTCGGCATCCAGGAGTCCGTGGTTTCTTGGCCTGAAATCCTCAGGGAGAGAGTTCCGGGCATCCAGGTGCACTTCTGCACAAACCCTGCGGAGGCCATGGAGGTCATCGGGGAGTGCGACGCCGCCTTCGGCAACATTGCCCCCGAACTCTTCGCCCGCGCCGCCAATCTTCGCTGGATCGCCTCTCCTCACACCGGCCCCCCTGCGGGCTATTATCATCCGGGCCTCGTCGCCAGCGACGTGATTGTCACCAACACCCGCGGAATTCACAACGATCACATTAGCATCCATGCCATGGCGTTGCTACTGGCCCTGGCCAAGGGACTGCACGTATACATGCGCCGCCAACTCCAGGGACGCTGGCAGGTCGATTACGACGTGGTGCATCTGCCCGAAGCCACCGTCGTCATCGTCGGCGTTGGGGGCATCGGTGGGGAGACGGCAAGGCTATGTGCTGAACTCGGTATGACCGTGCTGGGAGTAGACCCGCGGGTTTCCGAGCCGCCGGAGGGGGTTTCCGAGTCGCACCGCCCCGATGCCCTGGACCAGGTGCTGCCCAGGGGAGATTTTGTCATCGTCACCGCGCCGGAGACTCCTCAGACCTTGGGGCTATTCAACATAGACAAGTTCCGGCTCATGAAGGAAAGCGCTTTCTTCATCAACGTCGGCCGCGGCGGCACAGCGGTAATAGACGACCTTACCCAGGCTCTACAAGCGGGAGAAATCCGCGGCGCCGGCTTGGACGTGTTCGACACCGAACCCCTGCCGGCAGGCCATCCCCTGTGGGACATGGAAAACGTGATAATTACTCCCCACGTCGCCGGTATCGGTCCGTACTTGGAGGAACGCCGGGCCGAAGTCTTCTTCGACAACTGCGTCCGATTCAATCAGGGCATTCCCCTGCGTAACGTGGTCGACAAAGCCAACTGGTTCTAGCCGCCGCTCACGGGCCCAAGCCGTGCGGCTGCTTCACAGTTGACTCCCGCGCCGGCGCGCGTCTACGAAATTTCTCGGTTAAGGTTCGCCAATGCCCGTAGACTACGATCCAGGCGGCCGGTAGTTGACGTTCTTCTTCACCGCGGCGTCTACCTGCTCCGGCGTCAGCAGCGCGATGGTCTCGGGGGCCAAGGCCCCGGACGCCCCGATGGTCAACGAGATGGCCGCCGCTGACTCGGCATCTGGGACGTCGACTATTACGTACAGGTCGCCGTCACCGAAACCATAGAGGAAAGTTTCCAGGTTGCCGCCCGCCGACTCAACCGCCGTCTTTACCGCGTCCCGGCGGGAGCTGCCGCCTTCCCGGAGCAGCCCCTTCAGGCCGTCCGCGGAGTATGAGGCCTTAATCATGAACTTGGGCATATCGCCTCCTAAGCTAGTGTCGTCTTGAGCCGCGGCTGGAGCGCCGGGTCTCGTAGCAGGCCAATTATAGCAAGCGCCCTTACGCCGGAGCAACGCCGCTCACAAGGACTCAGTATTGTCGGGCGCCCTCGGAGCGGTTCCTTTAGGTTGAGCAACATCTTGGCTATCTGTACAATTGTTGTTTCAGAGGCGAGGTTTGGACCATGGCTACCCTTCGAAAAAAGTTCGAATACGCCCAATATCTCCACCCGTTTCCAGAGGGCTGGTTTTACGTTGCCAGCCGCCAGGACTTAAGGCGGGCCAAGTCCAACATCCTGCGTAAGACCTGGATGGGGGTGGACGTCGTCGTCTGGTCTGACGATGACGGGCAGGTCTGTGTGGCCGAGTCTACTTGCCCACATATGGGAGCGAACTTGGCACCGGACGCCGGAGGACGGATTTCCCAGGGCCGTCTGGTCTGTCCATTCCACGGCTTCCAATTCGATGCAACGGGCCAGTGCGTGGCTACCCCTTATGCCGACCCACCCGGCGCCGCTAGACTACGGGTTTTTCCGGTGCGGGAGATAGCCGGCCTCATCTTTGCCTGGTGGGGACTGGACGGAGAACACGAACCCCGATGGGACTTGCCCGCCGAGTCGCCGGACCAGAGCGGCTGGAGCAGCCTGCGGGTAAGGACTTTCCGCTTCCCCGGACATCCCCAGGAAACGACGGAGAACTCCGTTGATTTGGCCCACCTCCGCTTCGTTCACGGCTACGATAGCGTCACACGCTGGGAGCCATTGTCTGTAGATGGCACCCTTCTCGAGAGCCAGTTCGATTTCCTCAGCAAGAGGAAAATCGGAGGCGTGGTCTCTCTCACCTTTGACGTGTCGGCGTCTGCACACATCTACGGCCTCGGCTACTCTTATGTGGAGATCCGTGAAAAGTCCATAGGCATGGATATGCGCATGTGGATACTGGCGACGCCGGTCGACGGTGTCCTGATAGACATGACACTGGCCTCTCAGGTGCGGGAGATACGTAACCCCAAACGCATAGTTGCGGGGTTGAGATTCCTTCCAGTGAAGCTTCGGGCCCCCGTCATGAACCGGTTTATCGCTTCCAGGCAGGACCGGGATGTCAAGGACGACATCGTAGTCTGGAGCCGCAAGAAATATCTGTCCCGTCCTCGTCTCTGCCGTTCTGACGGAGAAGTTATGCCCTTCAGAGCATACTGCGCTCAGTTCTATCCCCAGCCCGCGGACTAGTCACCCCGGCGCGCCGGTCATACCGGTCTCCTTAACGTTTCGCCTTCCGGAATCGACGCCCGTACATGATGCCTCCGTAGTAGTTGAACGTGCGCCTTGCCTCGTCATCGGCAAACGGGTAGTCGGCACCCAGTTGCCGCGCCGCGGCCAGGCCGGTCACCAGGCACGTCTCTTGGCTGTTGACCAACGTGTGCGCCCCGGCGTGCCACGTGTGCCTTTTCCCTTGGATGAACCTGAACAGGTTGACCAGCCAGACCACGTGCCGCACGTCGTGGACAACGTGTTGAAACCAGCGCCTCATTATTATTTTCTCTTCATCTATGCGACTCACTGGGTTGTACGTAACCAGGCATGGCTTGTCCGACCCCTTGGCCCATGGTTGCTGGTTGTGCATGATGTAGGTGATTTCGTAGTTGTCCGGCCGCGCCCCGTACTGTTCTATGTGATTACTCCGAGTTGCCAGTGGTCTTGCCTCGTTGTCCGGCAGCACCGATGCGTCGGAGTGGACCACCGTATGGTTGTGCAGTTCGCTGTCGTACCTTATTGATGAAAGGATGTAACGCTCGAGAAACGATGGTCTGTCCAGCATCATCAACGACTGGTTGGCGTTACATGCCAGAATCACCTCGTCGAACTCCTCTCGTGCTCCGTCCTCGTCCTCAATGATCACTCCCGTCTTACCCCGGTGCACCCTGAGCACTGGCCGGTTGAGGTATATCTTGTCCCTGAAGTTTGCTGACAGGCTCTCGTAGATGCGCCTCGTTCCCCGGTCCCAGGTCTTCATCGGCGTCGCCGTCTCGATGTCGAAGAATTCCAAGTATCTGGCAAAGAGGGCCGCCGGCATGTCGAACACGTTGGTCGCCATCAAGAAGTTAACAAACATGGGTTTCAGAATCTTGAATCTGAACGCACCGGAAAACCCGTGCAGGTTCAGCAGCGTGCCCATGCTGACGTAGTTGTACGGGTTAAGGATGTTCAGGAGCTTGGACCGGGAACGGGTCAACCGGCCGAACCGATGCAGACGCCTCAGAAGGCGCTGGAACTTCATTATCTCCACCTGTAGGTCTCGCCTGGTGGCGGAGTCCAAATCGTGGGCGTAGATGTCCTTGCCGTACTTGACGCTGTAGCTGAATTTCGTTTCCACCAGGTCGATGCCGAACTGTTCCGACAACAGCGTCATGTGACGGTACACGGAGGGTATGCAAGCGGTGACCGATATGTCGAAAGGAATCGAGCTTCCGTCACCCTGGGGCATGTCTGCCGTAACCGCATTCCCACCGACGCGGTCCTGGGCCTCGAATAACCGGAAGTCGAATCGCTCTGGGTGTTGGTCGAGCGCCCATGCCGCTCCCAGCCCGGAAATCCCCCCGCCTACAATTGCTATTCGGCGCAGCATCGTCCTCCCTACCTCTTTCTGGTCAGCCAATTCTACGGCTTACCCATCGTTGCCTGCCAGAGTTTACTACCCATCGAATTGCCTCGGTGGTACACTACCCCTGCCTGACGGATAGCCGAAGTACGTCCTCAGGCGGGTTCCAGGCCCCATCGTCACGCCGTTAGGAACAGGCGACGGCAAGGTGCCAATCCGCGCTGACGGCCGAATGTGCCACACAAATGACCTCGTCATCCGCCTCATCAACGCCGCAATACGAACCCAACGAAAGCCCTCCGCGTTTGGAGTCATTGGGCCTCGGCGTCCAGTCGGCGCTGCTGGTCGTTGCTCCCATAGCTCTTTTCCCCATTGTCCTGTTCAACGCTGTTGATGCCTCAGACGCCGGCATTGCATGGGCGGTGTTCGCCATGCTGGTCGTCAACGGCGGCGCTACTATAATGCAGGCTTTCCGCGCCGGTCCGATAGGTACTGGGATGCTGGTCATACCATATCCCTCCCCCACGGCGATTCCATTCTGTGTGATTGCCCTGGAACAAGGCGGAGCCTCTACCCTCGCGGCGTTAATTGTAACCTCCGGCCTCTTCCAAGTTGCCCTCTCCATGCGTTTGTCGCTAATTCGACGGCTGGTCACCCCCGCCATTAGCGGCGCTGTACTCATACTGCTCATCATCACGGTGGTGCCCGTTATCTTTGAGGGACTGAACGACGTTCCTAGTGACGCGCCGCCCGCCGCGGCCCCGGTATGCATCCTGGCAACCTTTGTGGTTACCGTCGGCCTTTTGCTTCGCGGTTCCGGGTTCTGGAGGGTGTGGTCGGCCCTCATCGGCATAGCCGCGGGCGCCATCGCCGGCATTGCTTTCGGAATCTACGACTTCGGACCTGTACGCGAGGCCTCCGCGGCCGGGCTTCCCTGGGACGGATGGGCCGGCCTGGGGTTCAGCTTCGGTGTGGCCTATTGGTCACTCCTGCCGTCGTTTTTGTTCTTAGCCTTGCTATCGCTCCTTCAGGGCACGTCCATCGGTCTTTCGATACAGAGGGTTTCCTGGCGTACACCCAGGGCTATGGACTATCGTCGAGTACAGGGCCTGTCCCTCAGCAATGCCCTTTGGAATCTGGTCGCCGGGCTCGCCGCCGTCATGCCCATCGCCACCAGCCCAAGGGGGACCGTGTTTGTGCAGCAGACCGGCTGCGCTGCCCGCAACATAGGCATCATAACCGGCGCCATCCTCATCGCCGCAGCTTTCTTCCCAAGTCATGGGGACTGCTTATCGGAATACCGGCGCCGGTCACCGCCATCTTTATCGTCGCCATGCTCGCCCCTCTCTTGGTTGAAGGCATGAAGATGATCGTTCAGGACGCCCCGGACTACCGTATGGCCCTGGTGATAGGGTCGGCGCTCTTGGTTGGCCTGGGGCTGCAGACCGGCCTTGTGCCCCTGGCTGTCGGCGACCTTTGGGAATCCCTGCTCCAGCGAGCTCTAACCGCCGGGGGCATCACCTTGGTCTTGCTGTTGGTTGTTGCGGAATTCAACCGCCGAAGGCGGCGCACTCTCCGCACCGAATTGAGCATGGATGCGTTGCCCCGAGTCAGCAAGTTCCTGGAAGAGGTGGCCCGCGGCCGCGGTTGGGACTCCCCAATGACCGGCCGGCTTCAAACGGTGGCCGAGGAGACCTTGATTACCCTGTCCCAGGCGCGTGATGGTGACGGCAGCGGCGCTCCGGGCCGATTGATGCTAAACGTCGGCGGCGAAGGGTCCGTGGCGGAGTTGGAGTTCGTGAGCGCGTCTGCCGACACCGCGAATCTGGAAGACTGCATTGCCCTCCTGACCAACCCCGGGCCGCAAGAGGAGGGGCCAGGTCTGGGCGACGACCAGGCGGCTATTGGACGGGATGTTTCCCTGCGGTTGCTGCGCCACTACGCTACGTCGGTTACCCACCGCCAGTACCACGACATCGAGGTAATCGAGGTACGCGTCGCGTCCCCCGCTCGGGACTGACCTCAGCGCATCCCAACCGACTCTAAGAACTCAAGCGTTGCGGCTGCGCAACCCTCCGGTTGTTCCAATTGCAGGAAATGCGTCGCGTCGGGCAGGAAATCGTAGTTGACGCTCATGATGTCTGACATATCCAGGCTGGGCAGATAGGAGAAGGGCACCGTCGGGTCGGCTCCTATCACCTTTACTGGACACTCGAGCGTCTCGAAGTCCACTGCAACGCCAAACACGCCGGCGTAGTCCACAATCTGCGCCTCGTATTCGCGAGGGCAGCGGAGTTCGAATCCGGCGTCCTTCGACTCCCGCAGCGTTGCCTGAGACATAAGCTCATAAGCTCCCGGTACAAAACGCTGGAATGGCGGTAGAAACGGAAGCACGTCTGAGAATTTCTCCCGGCTGGCGAATTTGTCCGTACGGCGGCGAGCGAAACCGGCGGCGCGTATGGCCGCTTCCTCAAATTCCATATAGCTGCGTCCGGGTTTGCACAGGGGAGGGTCGAAGAGCAGTAGTCCCGAAAACCGCTCTCCCCTTATCGGCGACAGCAGCGACACCAACGCGGATAGAGAGTGGAACACGCCGGCTTGGGCCTTTTCGCCATATTCACGGTCTATGGCGTCAAGGATTGCATCATGGTCGGCGACCAGTCTCGGCACGTTGTGGTCTTCCTGCGCAGTTACTTCGTTCCAACCATGATTTCTAAGGTCGTAGACGATTAGGTCGAATTCGTCCGTCAGCAGAGACCAGTATGGATAGTACAGATCAATTGCCAGACCATTGCCGTGGCTTAGCACCAGCCGCGGGCCTGAAGGATTCCCGTGGCGTCTCAGGAATATAGTCGTGTCGGAGTCCACTGGGACTTCGTGGGTCGAAATAGGCTCCGGCAACTCCCAGACCTTTTGTGGCTCTTCACCCAATTGTCAGGCCCTGCTTTGGAGGTTGGCTTCCCGGTTACCGAGCGACGAAGCTACTGCGGGGAGCTCGTAGGCCAATGCCGCGGCGAACTCCTCGTTGCCTATGTCCTCCAAGCCCCAGGTCACGGAAGGGTCTTGGGGGAACATGAACGTATGTCCATCATTTCCCCGTCCGGCCTCCGCCGGAATCTGGAATTGGGACACGTCGGTCGCAAAGCCCGTTCCCAGGGCCTTGATTAACGCCTCTTTGCTTGTCCAGGTACGGTAGAATTGCCGGAGCTTTTCCCTTCCCTGCAGCGATGCCAACTGTGCCTGTTCGTCCGGACCCATGACCGCTTCGATCAGTGCTTCCAGATTCCGCTTGCCAACTATCTCTTCCAAGTCCACTCCCACTCTCACTCCGTCGTCGGCAACTGCTATCAGGCCGTGGTCGCCGCTGTGGCTAACGTTGAAGGTCACGCCGGACGGCGCACTCCTTAGCAGGGCAAAGGGCTTGCCGTGGGTAGATGTGTTGAACGACAACTCATCGTTCCGGCACTCAAGCCGGTCGCAAAGAATATGGCGGAGGGCGGCTCTGCACAACGAGAACCGGCGGCGGGGTCCCGCCGCCAAAAACTTTCGCCACTGGGACAGTTCGGCCTGGTCAAGTAGTTCCCAGGCCTGGGCTTCGAAAGTAGGGTTTGGCCTCAGGTCAACGTGCACAACCGCCGCGCCTGCGGCGCGCGTGTACGGGTTCCACCAAGGGCCCGAAACGCCCCATGACATTCCAGTAATGCCTTCCTAGGCCAGTGTCAGGGCCGAAATTTTGCCCCTATCGGGTCCCGGGTTCTATCCGGACCGGGAGTCCAGGAAGGTAACCAATTCCCCGATGGTATTGTATTTGTTGCAGTCGTCGGGGCTGAACCTGACGTTGAATTCGTCGGCCACTACCTTGGCGAAGGCCACGAAATCCACGGAGGACACCCCGGAGTCCCTGAGGCTCGAGTTCAAGTCCAAGGGTCTTCCTGCAGGCCGGCCCTCTATCTCCAGGTTATCGTCAACTAGCTTTCTGATGCGTTCTTCGGTACTTGCCACCTGAAACTCTCCTTCATTTTATGGGACTGTCTCTACAGCTGAAACGTCCCAATTGTATCTGTGCCTAGAGTAACGGTCAACTACAGCCCAGACGAACTGTCAATGTTCTCGAGCGGCGGTGTGTTTCCTGGCGGGCCTGGACGCATCGCCTATGCGTTGCCTCTGCGCCGTTGCTGCACCCAGAAGCTCCGGCGTTGGAACGCGTAGCTCGGAATTCCGATACGCCTCCGCTGCTCACCAGCGAACAACCCCTCGAACGAAATAGTAGTGCCTGCTTCGTATACCCTGGCTATCTGATTGAGAAGGCGCTCCTCCGCCTGCTCCGTCCCCTCCTCGGGCCGCAGCAGGCAGTCCAGTGTCTTGGGGTTGGAGCCCGTCTTGGTGTCTTGCAGCGACTCTATCCCTTGCATCCGCTCCGGCCCAGGGTCCACTCCCAGCGCGACCACTATATCTACACCGGCTTCTACCAGCGTGAACGCTCCCTTAGGTAACCCATCTCCGTCCGGTGTCAACCCCCGCCAGTAATCGTCCCTTAGTTCGGCCCCGCGTTGCACTGCTTTCCCTGTTACCGAACTGACCAGCATAATCGTTGGGTCCGTTACGGCAATCTTAGGCAGGCTCCCTTCCGGGTTGCCGAGGGCCATTGCCAGCCGTAGCCCGTCTCCTAGTCCGAAGACTCCTGCCGCCAGGGCCGCCGAGACCTCGCCTATACCAGCCCCCATCACGCTGACCGGTCTGATACCCGCGCTTTGCCACAGCGCCGTGAGCGCCGCTTCTAACGCGTATGTCGCCGGTAGCGCCCATTGGCTGTCATTCACGTCGCCCGATGCTCCGGCCCGGCCGAACATGACGTCCAGCAACGACGGCCCACGTTCTTGTTGGACTATCTGCTCGCACCTGTCCAGCACTGCCCTGAACACCGGTTCCCTTTGGTATAAGTCTTCTCCAACTCCTGTCCACAGTTGCCCTTGACCGGTATAGACGAACGCCGCCTTGACGGTTGAGGCCGGCTCAACGTTGTCAGCGTCCCCCCGTGAGTTGGCCAGAGCTTCCAGTCCCGCCCTCAGTTCTGGGATGTCCCGGAATACCAGCCCTGCCCGGTGGGCGAAATGGCTTCGTCCTGCACCGGCGGTCCAGGCCATGTCTGCAAGAAGTTGATTGCCTGCTGAGTTGGACGAAAGCTCTGCACCCCTGTCGTCCAGCCATGCCAGGTACTGTGCGGCCAGGTCGCTTAGAGCGTCCCGCGACTTTGCGGACACAGGCAAAAGCCTGACGGCCCGCTCCGGCGCGGTCTCACCGGATGTGGAAAGGCTGTCGAACGGACTGGGCAGGGAAACGCTGACAGAGTTTGCTCGCCCCGCAGGCCAAGCCGTCTGCGCCGTAGGCTCGCTATCATTTGCCGGCGTTCCATACCCTTGTACTACAACGTGGGCATTGGTCCCCGAAAGGCCAAAGGAGTTCACCGCAGACAGCGCCGGTCTCTCAGCAGCCATCGGCCATGCCGTCGCTTCAGAGGTTATCCGCACCGGCATCCGGTCCCAGTCGAAATTGGGATTTGGCTTTTGAAAGTGTAGATGAGCCGGAATCACCTTTTTATTCATCGCCAGCACGGCCTTCATCAGGCTGGCCATGCCGGCCGCCCACTCGGTATGTCCTATGTTGGTCTTGACCGACCCCACCAGCAGAGGCCGGTCCGCTTCCCGGCCCCGGCCGTAGACTGAAGCCAGGGCGTTTAACTCGATGGAGTCGCCCAACTCTGTTCCGGTACCATGGGCCTCTACATAGTCAATCTCTTTAGGCTGCACTCCGGCCCTCGCCAGGGTATCCTCGATTAATCGTTCCTGTGCCGGTCCCCTGGGCACTGGGAGGCCTGCGCTGGCCCCGTTCTGGTTCACTGCCGATCCCCTGACTACGCCCCATATCCGGTCGCCGTCAGCCTCTGCCTCACTGAGTCGCTTCAGCGCAATGACGCCGCATCCTTCGCTGCGGACGAAGCCATCGGCCGAGGCGTCGAAGGCGTTGCATCTGCCCGCCGCCGACAGCATCCCCAATTCGTGGTGGAAGCGCACCATCGCTTGCGACAATATCGCGTTCACCCCACCGGCCAGCGCCAAGTCTACTTCTCCCCGCTGCAACGCTGCGGCGGCTTGGTGCACTGCAGCCAGTGACGACGCACATGCCATGTCCACCGGCATCGCCGGTCCTTCCAGGCCCAGGACGAATGCAAGCCGGCCCGCCGCCATGCTGCCCGTGGTCCCAAAGTAAAGCTCCTCTTGGCCCTTGGCCGCGATGACCTCGCGGTATTGACTCCCGCCGATGCCTACGTACACCCCGGTAAGGCTGCCCCGTAGGGTGTCCGGGTCAATGCCCGCGTCTTCCAGCGCCTGCCACGTGGTCTCCAACAGCATGCGCTGCTGTGGATCCATCATCCGCGCCTCTATGGGAGATATTCGGAAGAACCTGTTGTCGAACCTGTCGATGCCGTCCAAATAGCCGCCGGTCCTGTATAGTGGGTCGTCTCCCGCCGGGTCTCCCGCAACGCCCTCCCATGGCCCCGCGCTTGTCCTCCCGTCGGTTATCGCGTCCCTGCCGGATGCCAACAACTCCCAGAAAGAGGCCAGGTCAGGCGCTCCGGGGAACCTGCACGCCATGCCTACGATTGCTATGTCGTCATCCCCCGCCTGGGTCTCCCTCGGTGCTTCTGCCGGAGCCGGTTCCAGGGTCCTTTTGGGAGTTGCTGACTCCCTGATCCCCGTTAACTCCCCGGCAAGGTGCTTGGCGAGGGCTGCTGCGTTGGGATAGTCGAACACCGCTGTGTTGGACACCACGTACTCCCCGGCCAGGGCGCGGTTCAGCCGGTTCCGCAGCTCCACCGACATCAGCGAGTCCATCCCCAGGTCGAAAAAGCCGACGTTCGGCGGCGGCGTTGTGGGCAGCCGCAAAACGGCCTGCACCTCTCGCTGCACGAAGGACACGAGCACTTCCTCCGGCCCTCCGGCAGGTGCACCTCTCAAGCTGGACAGAACGTCTGCCGAAGAAGCTGTGGCTTCTACGCTGTCGGCAGATGTCGTGGAAAGCAAGTCTTCGACCAGGGCCGGGCGGTCAGCGACGGCTTCCCCGAATACCGACCAGTCCATGGACATCACCACCGACGTCGTGATGTCCTGGCGCACCAGCTTGTCCAGCGCCTTGATACCCTGCTGGGGTGTAAACCAGCGTCCGCCCAAAGCCGCCCGCCGCCGCTCGATCCTCTCTTTTTGTTCCGCTGCCTCGCCGATCTCCGACCACGCTCCCCAGGCAATTGCCTGCCCCGGAAGACCAAGCGCCCGCCGGTGCCCGGCAAGCTGGTCCAGGAACGCATTCGCCGCTGCGTGGTTGGCCTGGCCGGGGTTCCCCATGACGCCCACCCGGCTAGAGAACAGGATAAACAAGTCCAGGTCTCGGTCCATCGTGGCCCGGTGCAGATGCCAAGCCCCTATAACTTTGGGCCAGAGCACCCGCTGGAAACTTTCCCAGGTCTGGTTGTTCAGCGCCGCGTCCGACAGCACCCCTACGCTGTGAATGACCCCGCCCAGGGGCGGCAGCTTGGCGTCCATTCGTTCCAGCATCGCGTCGATGGCCTCAGTATCGGTCATGTCGGCCAATTCGACCTCAACACGCACTCCACTTGCGCGTAAGCTCTCGATGACCTCCCACGCCTCGGGGTCGGGATCTCGGCGGCCGTTGAGTACGATAGTCCCGGCGCCCCGCTCCGCTAACCATTGGGCCACGGCGCATCCGATTCCGCCCAGGCCGCCGGTGACCAGGTAAGTCCGGTCTTGCCGCAGTTGTCCCCTGGCGAGGGGCTGAGGCGTCAATACTATCTTCCCAACGTGCCGCGCCGAACGCATGAAGTCCAGGGCTGCGCCCGCTTCGGCCAACGGCCACCGGCTGTGGATGATCGGCTTCAACTCGCCGGCGGAGAACTTCGCCATCACCTCTCGCAGCACTACTCCAACCGCCGCTGGGTCGGTCTTCTTCATCACGTCCAGTTCCAGGATTGCGTAGGCAACGTCCGGGCGCACCGCCGCCATTTCTTCCTCGGTCAAAATGTCCCTTCTTGCCATCTCGACGAACCGGCCGCCTTCAGCGAGACACGCCAGGCTGGCGTCTATAAAGCCCTCGCTGGTCAGGCTGTTCAGCACCACGTGGACGCCCTCGCCGTTCGTGGCTTCCAGGACTTCCTCGCCAAACTTGGTCTGGCGACTGTCGTATATGTGCTCGACGCCCATCGACCGCAGAAGCGCCTGCTTCGGCGCGCTGGCCGTGGCGTGCACTTCCGCGCCGGCGGCCTGTGCCAGTTGAATTGCTGCCAGCCCAACTCCCCCCGCTCCTGCGTGAATCAGCACCCGCTCTCCCGCCTCCAGCCCCGAGAACTTGAACGACAGCGCGGCAGAAACGAATGCGCTGGGAATCGTCGCCAGGGCTGATACAGACATCCCTTCCGGCGCAGGCGCCACCAACTCTTCTCGCGTGACCATCTGCGGCCCGAAAGCTCCGAAGCCCAGGCCGACAACGCGGTCCCCCACGGAGACGCTGGACACGTCGGCGCCTGCTCCCGCGACGTAACCACACATCTCCCTCCCAAGATCGCCCTCTTCGATGAAGCCCAGGGAACGGAATACGTCCCAGAAATTCATCCCTGTGGCCTCCACCGTCACGCGGACTTCTTTGGGATCCAGCGTCCGCGCCGGAAGCGGCTTTACCTCGGGCTTGTCGAACACGCCTGCCCGGTTCGGCGCCAACACCCACGACGGGTCTTCCTGCAATTCCAGCCGCCCGTTCCCGGCATCCTGCCGCACCAGCCTAGCCGCCTGCCGGCGTCTTGACCGGTAGCAAATGTGGTTTTCCGAGTCTGGATACATCAATTCGTTTACAAGCTCGGACATTTGTCCTGTGGAGCCCGGGTCCAAATCAATCATACGCGGCTTTAAATCGGCCGCTTCCAAGGCTATGACCTTGCCCAGCCCCCACAGCACCGCTCCGGCAAGGCCCCCGGCTCGCTCCCGCTCCAGCACCTGCGCGCCCCTGGTGACAAACCAAACGCCCTTGTCAGGTGCAACATCGGAGTCCAACATGCCCTGCACCAGCGCCAGCGCGCTTGCCCCGACCCGGTTTACGTCCTCCACTAACTCAGTAGTGCTGGATTCCAAGCCGCGGCCGTCCAACCCTTGCAGGTGCACCACGCCGCTGACCGATACATCCGCAGGTAGGCCCTGCACCAGCGACCGCCATCCCTCGCGGCTGTGGGTGTCCACAGCCGCGTAAGTCACGCCGTTACCGCCGGTTGCTGCCCCGTCGAATTCCGGGGGCTTGTTGCCCGCAACGACCACGGTCTGGTTTCGCCTCGCCAACTCCTCCGCAAGCTGGGCCGCGAGTCCTCCATCATCGCTCGCCAACACCCACAGTCCGGGAGACTCGTCTACCCGCGCCGGACCTTGCGCGACGATCACGCCCTTGTCCAACATCTCGTGGGTGAATGTGTCGTCTACCCCCAGGGCCTCGACGCCTGTGAAGCCTACGTCGCCCAGGGCTTGGCACCATATTGCAGGACTGGCCAGGGCGTGGTGCGGCCGGTACGAGTCGGCGAACCGCCACCAGCCGTCCAACTGCCCGAAGGTCAGGTCCATCCAACCCAGCCCCCGGAGGTTCTCCAGGGCGATTAGATGTCCCGACGGGGCCAGCAATGCGCTGCAGTTGGCCAGGGTTTCCTGCAAGAACCGCGTGGCGTGCAATACGTTGGAGGCTATCAGCAGGTCGTAGCCGTGAGCATCGAACCCCTGGGCTACTGGATCCCTCTCGATGTCTAAGGTGAGGTAGTTGATGCTGCCGCCCCCGTCGCCGAACCGCCCCTCCGCTTCCGCAAAGAAGCCCGCTGAAATATCCGTATAGGTGTAGTCGAATCGCCCCTCGGGCAGTTCCGGCAGTACCGACGCGGTCGCCGACCCGGTGCCCGCTCCCACCTCGATAACCCGCAGCCGCCGTCCCTCCGGCAGCTCTGCTACCAGGGCCTGGACTGCGTCAGCCAGCATCCGGTTCGCCGCGCGCGCCACCGGCGCCTTCAGGTATAGGTCGGCTGCCGTGGGTTCCCCGCTGCTGAACAGCAACGTCAGCGGGTCCTCCTGCCCGCGCAGCACGTCCCCCAGGGCGAGCCCGGATCGCCGGAACAAGCCAATCTCCGTCAGGCCGTCTGGGTACAGGCCCGTCATACGCTCGGCAAACTCTTCTAAGTCCCCGGGCAAGACGTCCGGCAACGGGTCTCCCGGCCCAACTACCACGGAGAAGACGTCGCCGTTCTCCTCCAGCACGCCTGACTTTGCAACCATTTCCAGCATCCGGCGGAACAACCGGCTGTGTTCAGGTAGGACGTTAAGCCGCTGACGGAGCTCATCCGGGACCACCAACTCGCCCTTTGTCCTCTGCCATCCCAGTTCCTCCAACGTCGCCAAAGCGCGCGCCCACGCCCACCGTTCCAGGTCGGCCAGCAGTGCGTTCCTGCCCTGCGGGTCCACGCCTGCGTCTGTCAAATAACCTGGGAACAACTGCGCTCCGGCTGACACCGATGCCGGACTGGGGAAGAAGTCCGCCGGAAGTATGCCGGACTCCAAGGGTCGTTCTCGCCAGACGACCTCGTACAGGAGGTCGTCCACCCCTTCCACCGAGGCCAACAGCGCCGCCTCCGTGGCCCGCTTTACCGTATAGCCGTTTATCTCACCGAGCAGCGCCCCGCTTGGGTCGTAAAGCCTCAGTTCCGCGCTGAGGACTTCCGGCTGATCGGCAGAATCAGACTCCGATTCTCCAGAGGCTTCGCTCATCGTTACGTGACATAACAAGCCGTCCGGCAGTCCCTTGGATAGCCACATGCGCTCCCAACCGAAGGGCAGGTAGGTTGCCTCGCCGGGGCCCCCGGACATGTTTCGGGCAACGCCGACAACCTGGAAACAGCCGTCCAGTAATAGCGGATGCACGTCCAGATCATTCCGGCCCAGGGCTTCCGGCAGGCGGACCTCGCCTAACGCTTCTCCGGGCCCAGACCAGACTGTCCTCAAGGTCCGGAAATGTTGGCCCAGGTCGATTCCGGTGGAAGCCTTCGCCTGGTAGTATGCCGGCACGTCCGACGGAGAGAGCCGGGCCTTTATTGCTTCCGGGTCAACCCGCTCGCTAGCGGAGGGCGCCGACCTCCCCGTCTGCACACGCCCTTCCACGTGCATCGCCCATTCGTTCTCCAGGCCCTTGCTGTATACCTGGACCTGGCGGGCCGAGGTTTGCCCGGCATCGTCCAGCACGACCTGTACCTTGCGGCCGTCCTGGTCCGTCTCACCCTGGCCTGCTTGCTCTGGAAAGACCATCGGGTTGTGGAGTTGAATGTCCTCCAAGACCGCAACGTCGCCGCTCTCGACGAAGCAGGCCGACGCTGCCATGGCTCCATATAATGCGCCCGGCGCTATGACCCGCCCGAAGACTTTGTGGTCCGCCAACCAGAATGGGTCTGCTGGAGATACTTGTGTTTCAAAAGTCGTCCCTCCGCGAGCGGACTCGTGCCGGACGCCCAGTAATGGGTGGCCGGTGCTTGCACGGCGTTGTTTCGACTGCTGTAGCCAGTGCCGTTCCCGCTGGAAAGGATAACCCGGCAGCGAGATTCTTCTCCGCTCCTCTCCCGCGAACAGCCCTTCGAACGATATGTCCAGACCGGCCCCGTACGCTTCCGCCACTGCATTGATGAAGCCTGCTTCACCGTCCGGAGCCGAATCATCCCTGGGCGGCCGTCGCAGGCTGGCAATCGTCGGCGGCGCATCGAGACCAGCCTCGCCTGAGGCTGCATCGGGCCAAGCCAAGGTGGCCATGGGTCCCAGCACCGAATGGGGACCTATCTCCACTATCAGGTCCACCCCGAGCTCCGCCACGGTCTTGACGCCGTCTGCAAACGCCACCGGCTCTCTGGCATGCCGACGCCAGTAAGCCGCGTCTAAGACCATGCCTGACCCGACTGCCCCCCCTGTCAAGTTGCTCACCATCGTGATGCTTGGCCAGCCGATCTCAACGCCGCCAAGCGACCTCTCCAGTTCGTCCAGGGCCGGTTCTACTAGCGCGCTGTGGAATGCCCGTGAGGTGTTCAACCGGTTAGCCCTGACACCCGCGTCTTCGAAACGCCTCAAGACCGTCTCTACATCCCTGGCCGGGCCGCTGACGACTATGTGCGCCCCGTTGTCCGCGGCGATGCTCAGCCCAACGCCCTCGGACTCTGAGTTCAGTGCCTCTACATCCGACTCAACCCGCTCTCTCGCCGCAAAGACCGCCCCCATGGCGCCTTCTTGGGTGCCAGACAGCAACGCCCCGCGCGCGACGGCAAACCGCATGCCGTCTTCCAGGCTGAACACCCCGGCCGCTTGTGCCGCCGCGATCTCGCCAACGCTGTGCCCCAGCGCCACGCTTGGACGGACGCCGACGCTGGCCCAGAGCGCCGTGAGCGCGCATTGGAGAGCGTACAGGGCCGGCTGCTCCCACGCCGTATCTCCCAGGTCCCCCTTGGCTCCCTGTCGCCCGAACATCACGTCCAGCAGCGATTCTCCTCGCTCCTCTTGGAACACTGCCTCGCACCTGTCTAGAACGGCCCGGGCTACCGGCTCACACTCGTAAACCAAACGGCCCATCCCGGCCCACTGGCTCCCTTGGCCCGTGTATGCAAACGCAACCTTACCCACCTGCCGCCGGTTGACCCCATCGCCGGACCGGGCCAATTCACTCAGACGTCTCCGTAGTGATTCAACGTCGTGGAAGACCGCGCCTGCTCGCCAGTCGAAATGACTCCGCCCTACGCCCGCCGTCCACGACATGTCCGATAACGTCGGCCCGGATGCGGAGTCGTCCACCGAAACTTTAGTTTCATTCTCATCGAGCCACGACAAGTAGCGCGCCGCCAGCTCTTTGATCGCACCTTCAGACTTACCGGACAACGGCAGGAAACGGTTTGCGCGCGGCGCAATCTTTTGTTCCTCCGGTGGGACTGTTGCGGAGGTTTCCAACGAGATCGATACATGGTGCGCAGGGCCTGCTGGACTATCGTCGACCTCATCGCGCTCCACGCCCAGGTACTCTGCCACCACCAGGTGGGCATTTGTGCCGGAAATTCCGAATGAGTTGACTCCCGCCAGTCGCGGCCTCCCGTCGACGACCCGGCCAGTCCATCATCGCGTCGGTTACCCGTATTGCATGCGGCTTCCCAGTCGAATCCTGGATTGGGATTGCGGAAGTGTAGGTGCTTGGGGATGATTCCCTGCTTCACCACCAGTGCCGCCTTTATGAGCCCCGCAATGCCCGCAGCCGACTCCAAGTGGCCTACGTTGGTCTTAACAGAACCGATGAGGAGCGGCTGGTCCGCCTGCCTGCCGCACGCATAAACACTGGCTACGGCTTCCAACTCGATGGGGTCGCCCACCGCCGTCCCGGTCCCGTGGGCCTCCACGTACTCGACGTCCGAAGCGTGCACCCCAGCGTCCGCAAGCGCCGTCTCCATCACCTGTTCCAGGGCCGGCGTATGCGGGACTGTAAGGCCTACGCTGGCCCCGCCGTGATTCACCGCAGAGCCTCGGATAACTGCCCAGATACGGTCACCAGCGGCCTCCGCATCACTCAACCGCTTCAGGACCACCACCCCGCACCCTTCGCCCCGCACGTAGCCGTCCGCGGACGCGTCGAATGTCTTGCACTGGCCGTCGGGGGACAGCATCATCGACTCGGCCCGCAACTCGTAAATGCGCCCGTTCAGTATGGCCTGGACGCCGCCGGCAATAGCCAGGTCAGCCTTGCCTGCCTGGAGGTCTGAGACAGCGTCGTCCACCGCCACCATGGCCGAGGCGCAGGCGGCGTCCACCGCCTTGGCCGGTCCCATCAGCCCCAGCACAAAGGAAACACGCCCGCTGGTGCCGTTGAGATTGGTCCCGCTCAGGGCATAGAGGCTGCCCGCCGCCTCCGACGGCCCGCTGGACTCCACCACCAGCATTCGGTACTCGTCGTTGCTGATGCCGGTGTAGACCCCCGTGCGGCTCCCCTTCAGGCTCACGGGGTCGATGGCCGCGTCTTCCAGGGCCAGCCAGCTTGCCTCCAACATCATGCGCTGCTGCGGGTCCAGCAGCTCTGCTTCTACAGGAGATATGCGGAAGAACGCGGCGTCAAACTGGTCTATGTCGTCCACAAAGGCGCCGTAGCGGCACGCCTCGTTCTGGACTTGCGAGCCCTGAAAAATCTCTCCCAGCCGGCCCATGCCCGAACTGGGGTCGCCCTCCGTGACCGCGTTACCGCCGGACTCCAACAGGTTCCAGAACGACTCTAGGTCCGGGGCGCCGGGGAATTTGCAGGCCATGCCTACGATGGCGATTGGCTCGCCCACTCGGGAACCTCACTACAACAGTTACGTCTCTTGCTAGTGTGCGAAACCACCGCAGGGTTGTCAAGCCGCTGCCAAGTCTGGCCGACTGCGCTGGTGACTACAGGACAAGTAACGTAGCCGACACGTTGCCCAGGTAAACTTAGGTCACAACGGCAGGTCGAGACCTTCTTTACGCAGGAGCAGCCGGCGTTGCGTGGCATCTGGCAGAAACTTTGACACCAGGCCCCAGAAGTTCTTGGAATGGTTGCGATGGGTGAGGTGCGCCAGTTCGTGGACTACGACGTATTCCATGAGGTCCGGTTTCAGCATCGCCAGTCTCCAGTTGAAGCGCAGCGTTCCGTCGTATGCACAACTGCCCCAGCGCCGCCGCTGGTCGCGCACCAGGACCTGCGGCTTGTCCTGGCGGCCCATCCGGCGCCGCCAGAGTTCCACGGCGACATCCAGCCGTTGCGCTGCCTGCTTGCTGTACCATGCGATGATGGCGCTGCGAATGGCTTGATGGCTATCCTCGTCTCCAAGGGCTTTCGGAGTGGTGATTCTGAAGCGCCAGTGGTCAAAGCGGACTTCGGGTGAGCGCACGTCCGCCGGCTCCACGGTCACCCGCATGTTGCGGCCCAGGTACGGCAGAGTATCGCCGCTGGCGAAGTGCTTGGGAGCAACCTCCGGCTGCGGGTCGTTTATGTGCTCAAGTATCCAGGAAGCCTGGTCTTGCACGAAGGTCTGGAGCAGATTATTGGGCGTGGTCATGGGCGCTGCAACCAGCACGCGCCCGGCGTTGACGCTTATCCGCATGGTCTTACGGCGTCTCTTGCTGCGCCGGACCTCGTACTCTATGGTCGCGTCCCCGAAGCGGATACTCCTAAGCTTGTTCACCGCCCGCTCCCTGCTCTGAGCCGACCTCGCACCGGCCTTCTATTCCCTTGCGTCCAGCCGGTCCAGAGGTCCCGGCCAACCGAGGATGAGCCGGTCAGCCGTCACCAGCCGGTGACCCTCTTGCGCTGTTGCGACGATGATACGGTCCGCCGGGTCTCCGTGCAGGTCCGTCAGCAGCCCGGCCCGCACCGATATTGCGCCGTCTATTGGGAGTTCCACCAAGCCATCGTGCAACAGGGACGCGCGCCAAGCCTCCAGGGGAACTCCGAGGTTAATCTGACCCTTCTGGGTTCTCATACCGATTTCCCAGAAGGATATAGCGGAAACCGCGGCGTTATCCTCCTCCAACGCCTCAGTCACCGCCTCTATCGTCTTTGCTCCCATCCTGCGGTCTCCTGATCGAAACCAGGTGATGACGTGAGTGTCCAGCAGTATCAAAACAACTCCTCATCGGAGTCGTTGGGAAATTCGAACCACTCTGATGGCATTGGCGACACTATATCGCCAAGTATTTCCAGCCTGCCCCGGTCTATGCCCAGGGTCGCCTTGGGCTTATCCCGGTATGGCGCCAGTCGCGCCATGGGGTTGCCGTTCTTGGTAATTACGATTTCCTCGCCGGTTTGCGCCACCTCGTCCATCAACTTCAGGCACGTAGCCTTGAACTCCGACGCTTTCATTGTCCTGGATTTCTTGGGCCTGTCCGTCGCCGACGCCATGCGGATACTCCGTAGCGTAGATTTACATTATCTTACCATAGTTATGACTATGGTCATATACGCAGGCCGAGGCGGATGCAAGGGGTGATAATCAAGTAGACCGCCTCCCAGCATGGTCCCGGGCAACGCCCGGTCAGCTATTCGATGCCGAACACGCCCGTGACGTTTATTACGACGTCCAATGCTCCGGGCTGGATGGGGGTGAAGGAACCGTCCATCATCGCCGCGGATTCGGCGTAGAGCCTGGGCGTAGCGCGAGAAGACTCGTCCAGGTAGATTAGGTCGCCGAGGGTGACTCCGGCGTTGTCGGCCAGTTGCTCGGCTTTGTCAATCAAGTCTTCCACGGCCAGTTGGCGGGCTTCTACTTCCAGCGGCTTCGGGTCGGACAGGCCGAAGCTGACGCCGTGGAAGACGGTGTCGTTCCCTCCTGCTCTGGCCATGTCGTCAATCAATGCGCCCACCTGGCCCAAGTCCTTCACGGTGACCGAGACTTCGTTGCTGACCCTGTAGCCGACCAACTCGTTCATGTCCGCTTCGTGGTCGTACCGGTATTCCGGGTAGATGTTGTAGCTGGTTGTCTGGATGTCACGCTCTGCAACCCTCCGCTGGATCAGGGCCTGCAACAAAGTGTCCATGAGTTCGGCAGCCTCGCTGAGAGCCTGGGCAACCGTCGCCCTGGTTACGTTGACGCCTCCCCTGATGGTGGCTATGTCCGGTGCAGCCGCAACCTGGCCGGACCCGTTAGCCCGGATGCCGGACTGTCCAACGCCGGAATAGTCGCCGTATGCCGCAGCCCCGGCGGCCGACTGTTCCACGCGCTTCGAGCCGTCATCGTCGTCCGAGCCGCAAGCGATGAGCAACAAGGGCAGCGCCAGCAGGACCGCCGCCAGCAGGATGCCCTTCCAAGTGTGCGCCCTCAGTCTATTCATCTCCTGACTCCTTCTTTGCTAGTTAAGTACGCCGACATATGAATAGACGGGGAAGGGGCCGGATTAGTTCCCGAAGCCGCTGATTTTATTCCTGGTAGGGGTTGAGCTTGATGCCGGTCAAGTCGGGTTGGCCCACCGGCAATACCCGGAATCCTTCTACGTGGGGCCGTATCAGGACGTAGTCTTTAATGTGGAACAGGGGAATGATGCCGGCATCGTCCATGAGCAATTGCTCCGCCTGTTGGTACAGGGCCAAGCGGGCATCGCGGTCCCTTTCCACCCTGGCCCGCTCGACTAAATCGTCGAACTCCTTGTTGATGTACTTGGCGTTCTGTGCTTCGGAGTGCATCAGCAGGTCCAGGAAGTTCTCCGGGTCGGGGTAGTCGGCGACCCAGCCGGACGTATAAAGGTGCGCCCCCACGTTTTCCAAATCGTAGTAGAAGGCATCAGCGTCCACCAGGTCTACGTTAACGTCTACGTCCAGGTTCTCTTTCCAGGAATCCACCATGAACTTCACTAAGTCATCAGGCTCGCCGCCGTAATCGACCGCGGTGAAGGTTATCTCAGGCAGGCCGCCGGCATATTGGGACTCGGACAGAAGTTGGCGCGCCTGTTCGGGGTCGTAGGGTATGCCCCTAAGCGACTCGTTGAATCCCGGCAGGCCCGGCGGCAGCAGGCCCTGGGCTAGGGCAGCGGTCCCCTCCAGTATCACCTCATTCAACAGCTCCCGGTCCAGGGCCAGGGCAAAGGCCCGCCGGACTTTGGGGTCGTCGAACGGAGGGCGGGTCCCGTCCATGGTGACGAAGTAGCTGGTGAGTTGGTCGAACTCATGCAACTGCGTACTCAAATCGGGATGCGCGCGAACGAAATCGACAGACCTGAGGCTGACGTAGACGCCGTCCCAAGCGTCGCCCAGGTACAGGTCTACTACGCCGGCCCCCTCCAAAGGCCGCCGCGGCGAGACCAGGTATTCCAAGTTGGCCGGCGTGGGGTAGCGCTCGTAGCGCTTGAGAACGACTACGTGGCCCGGCTCCCAGCGGTCCATTACGTACGGGCCGGAGCCGTTGATTGCTTCCGACGCGGCCCAGTCCTCGCCGATCTCCCGAATGGCGCGCTGGTCGACGACTGCGCCGGAGGGGTAGGTAAGCTTGGCCAGGAAATACTGCTTGGGAGCGTCTATGGTGATGCGCAGGGTGCGTTCGTCCACCACTTCAACGCCGGAGACCTCATCGGCCTCGCCTGCCAGTTTTTCCCGCACGCCCACGATGTCGCCAAGGTAAAGGGACGCAGTGTGGCTGCCCAACTCCGGGTCCGAGACCCGCTCTATCGAATACTTGAAGTCCTCGGCGGTTATGGGCCAGCCGTTATGGAAGGTGATTCCTTCCCTCAGGGTGAAGGTGTAGACGACGCCGGTCTCGTCCACCTCCCATCCTTCGGCCAGGTCCGGCTGTATCGAGAGATTGCTGTCAAACCGGACCAGGCCGCTGAAAACGTGGCTGACAAAGAAGTGGGACAGGCTCTCCCGGACAAGGGCAGGGTCCATTGTTCTTGGCTCGCCAAGTGGCATGATAAAGGCCCGGTCGTGGCTCACGCCGTACAGGGCGGGAGGAAAGGTCCTCAGGCTGACCAGCATCGTATCGAAGGTGTTCTCCCAGTCAGCCAGTCTATCCAATGGAGTAGTAAGGGTGGTTGCGTAGGTGAACGTGGTCCGCTGGGATATTTGCACCTTGTGGAGGACGGGGCCGTTTTCGCCGTCGTGGGTGATTTCGGCCCGCGCGCCCTGGGAGCCGTCATCCAGCGTAAACTCGCCGAGGGTCTCCACCACCGGCTCCAGGTCGTCGTCAATTTCCCGCTCCACGAACAGTTCGACCGCGTCGTTCAACCTTTCGATTGGCGGCGTATCGGCGTCGTGGAACAGGGTGAAGAGCGTCACGCGGAAGTCTTTCTGTTCATCCGCTATCCGCACCCACGATAAGGGGCCTTCCAGTTTGACCGGCCTCCACTCCTCAGGGTAGAGCATTTGGATGCCGATTTCCGGGTCCACGTACAGGATATAGCGGTTTGTCGGGAGGGAGGGCGTGGGTTCTGGAGTAGACTCCGGCGTCGGGTCGTGGGTAGGGGATGGTGTCGGCTCCGGCGTCGGTTCGGGTGTGGGTTCTGGAGTAGGCTCCGGCGTCGGCTCGGGCGTGGCCTCTGGAGCGGCCGTCGGTGTTGGTTCGGGGGTGGGGGACGGCGTGGGAGCGGGCGTCGGAACTGGCGTTGCGGTTGCCGTTGCCGCAGGGAGGGTAGGAGTGGGGTCTCCTCCGCACGCCAGGGTTGCAGCGGCGGCGAGCAAGAGCGTCATCAGGGCCAGGGGTAAGGCTCGTTTCATGTCAGGCATCGTCTCCAAAGGCCGGTGGAGTTGGCGGCTGCGCCAGTCTAATTGAGGGCATAGGCACGCGTCAACTTGGCGGCTGGGGGGCGGTGTGGTTCGACAAGCTCACCACGAACGGGATGCTGCCTGGTGTCACCACGAACGGGCTTGCCCCTCAATATTCCTGGATTCCGGCTTTCGCCGGAAAGACGGTTAGGCGCGCCGTTCCGTGTGGTTCGACAAGCTCACCACGAACGGGCTGAGGGTAGCCTCACCACGAACGGGCTGAGGGTCAGGGCTCTAGATTCCCGCCTCCGCGGGAATGACGTGTTGGGGGCGGCCCTTCGACTCCCTCAGGGCAGGCCCTTCGACGGTGCTCAGGACAGGCCCTTCGACTCACTCAGGGTGAACGGGAACCAGTCTGCCTGCCGCATTATACGCCCTATGCGGGTTCGGGGGCCGGCAGGGGAGGCGGGTCGGCGGACGGAACGACTAGGCCGCGGGCTACGGCCCAGGGAAGCAGGGCGCCCAGCAGATGCTCGATGCCGGGAACGGTTTTTTCAGCGAGGCACCGCTGCAGGTAGCTGTGGGCGGCCGTGAAGGTGGGAAGGCGGTATCCGGCGGCGGCGACCTTGCGGAAGAAGGCGAAGTCGTCGGGGGCGGGCTTGCGCTCGGCGCGGGCGATGGTCCATTGGAGGCAGTGGTCGTCGACCATGGTCCGGATCTCGTTGTGGGATATTTCCAGGGCGAACTTGCGGCGCAGGGCGTTGATGCGAGACCTTATGTAGGATAGCTGGTTCATTTGGATTTACCTCCAGGTGGAAATTTTAGATCCCCTTCCATTTCCTCTCATTTACTCCCGTTTTTGAGAGCTTTGGACGGCTCGACGCGGCCGTTTCTTGGCCTGTGCCCCGCCCTCTCTGGATACCGGCTTTCGCCGGTATGACGTGTTGGGGGCCGGGATGACGGTTGTGCATGGGCCTCCTTTTTGGGAGTCGGCGGGGCGGGGGTTGGCCGCCCGGTCGGGATGGGTTTCATGTATTTCATGGTAGGGGGTTGGGTTGGGGGTGGGCAAGGGGGGAAATGTCAGTAATTTGGGGGGAGCGTCTGAACTGTGATTCGTGGGATTCATGGGATGGACAGGATGGGGGCATTTTCATGGCTGTTGGTTGGTCCGTTCGAGTGGTTCGACAAGCTCACCACGAACGGGCGCGGGCAAGGTCGCGAGATTCCCGCCTGCGCGGGAATGACGCGTGGGGACGTGGGGCAAGGTCGCGAGATTCCCGCCTGCGCGGGAATGACGTGTGGGGGCGCGGGGGTGACGGGTGGGGCGGGGCCCTGTCATCTATGTGTGTTCCCCCGTCACCCCCGCGGAGGCGAGGGTCTAGGCCCAAGCCCTTCGACGGGGATCAGGACAGGGCAAGGACGGCACCGGGCGGGGCGCGAGATTCCCGCCTGCGCGGGAATGACGTGTGGGGGCGCGGGAATGACGTGTGGGGGCGCGGGAATGACGCGTGGGGACGTGGGGCAAGGTCGCGAGATTCCCGCCTGCGCGGGAATGACGTGTGGGGGCGCGGGGGTGACGGGTGGGGCGGGATGACGGTTCGGGGGAAGCAACGGGTTTGGGGGCAGGGGTTTGAGATTTCTCGGCTGCGCTCGAAATGACAGGTGGGGTGGTTCGCGAACCGCCCCTGGGTGGTTTAGTGGCAGTGATGCGGGGGGAGGCGGCGGTGGGGGTGATGGGTTTTGAGGGTGGGTTCGGGGCAGTGATGCGGGGAGAGAGGCGACGGTAGGATGATGAGTTTTGGAGGGTGGGTTTGGAGTGGTTGCAGGGGGGGTGTTGATTGTTATTTACAACTATGGTAGACTGCAATCAGGAAAGGGATGGACTGGCCCGGCGGTAGAATGTTCGATGTATCCGCGGCGCCGGACGCCCGGGGGTTCCGGTTGCCGGCAGGCGGATGGGGGAAGGTCATGGATTCTACGTTGGGACTAGTTGACGGAGGATGTTGAGAGGGTGACACAAAGGCGACGTCGAGCACCAGACAATCAAGGCGAGGGGGCCGACGGCCAGGCGGACCTGGGAAGGTACGTGGCCCGGCTGGAGAACGCGGTGTACAAGGGAATCGCCCGGGAGATGGCGCCCCATGACCTTTCGCCCCTGGACGTCTATCTCCTGATGATATGCGCAGAGATGAGGGAGTGCACGGCCACCCAACTGGCGCGGATGCTGCCGGTGGACGCCTCCCGGATAAGCCGTCTTGTGACCGAACTGGCCGACAGGGGGCTGCTGCGCCGGCGGCGCCTGAGGAACGACAGGCGCGTCGTGATGCTGCGGCTGTCCCCGGACGGCCAGGAGTTGATGTCGAACCTGTCCCAGAGGATGCAGACGTATTACACCAGGCTGACCGAGGGCTTGAGCGAGCGGGAGATGAGGGTGTTCGCCGCGACGGCTCTCAGGATAGTGTCCAACTACGAGGCGATGCAGGAGTCGTAGGGGCGGGGGTCCCGGCTGCTGGGGCCTTTGCGCGGCTGTCATTACTCAAGGACTTTCTGGATTCCGGCTTTCGCCGGAAAGACGGGTTGGGGGTGGCCCTTCGAGAGCCTCAGGACAGGCCCTTCGACGGTGCTCAGGGTGAACTGGGTGGTGGTGGATGTTGGTGTATATGGGCGTGTGGGGGTTAGGGCCAGGGGCGTGAGGTTCCCGCCTGCGCGGGAACGACGTGTGGGGGGGCCTTCGACGGTGCTCAGGGTGAACGGGGGGCGCTAGGTCAGGGCGCGAGGGTTGGGGCCAGGGGCGTTAGGTTCCCGCCTGCGCGGGAACGACGTGTGGGGGCGCGGGGGTTAGGGCCAAGGCGTAGGGGGATCGGGTTAGGGTTTGGCGGCGATGGCTTCGCCGAAGGCTATGCCGCAGATGGCGCCGGGGTCCACTCGCCACTTCTCGTAAGCGTCGGCTATGGCGTCGCATAGCTCCCGGGTGGATGCGCCGTACTTTATGGCGGCCTCGGTGATTTCCGGGGCCAGGAACCACTTGTTGGCGAACCCATAGATCCAATCGGTGTCCGCCGGCGCGCTGTAGAAGTCCCAACTCCCCTTCATCCGTATGCTCTCGAACCCGGCGTTGACCAGGTGGGCCTTCATGTCCTTGCCCATCTGGGGATGCCCGTCGTCCGCTCCCAGCAGGTCTTCGAACATGTCCCAGGCTTTCCTGAGCACTCCGAAGCTGGGGTGGTTGAAGCAGGACTCGCATATCATCTCGCGGCAGGCGATGATGCCGCCGGGCTTCAGGACGCGCTTGACCTCGGTCAGCACGGCCCTAGTGTCCGGAACGTGCATCAGGACGTTGTGGCAGTGGGCGACGTCGAAGAAGCCGTCCTCGAAGGGGAGAGCGGTCACGTCTCCCACGTGGAAAATGGCGTTGTCCAGTCTCTGGGACTGGGCGACGGCCTTGGCCATCTCGATGGTCTGTTCGTCCATGTCCACACCGTGCAGTTCGCCGGGGTGGATGGCCTTGGCGAGGCCCGCGGATATAGTCCCCGGGCCGCAGCCGAAGTCCAACATCCGGAGGCCGGGCCGGAGATAGGGGAGCAGATGGCCGGCGTTGAGCTCGGCCGTGTAGCGTTCCAATGCGCCCAGCATCTCATCGCTGAAGCCCATGGAGTAATCGGGGGTTGCTGATGAAGCCTGTTCAACCATAGGAACACCGCCTCTAAAAGGGCCTCTAAAAGGGCCTCTAAAAGGGCCTCTAAAAGGGCCTCTAAAAGGGCCTCTAAAAGGGCCTCTAAAAGGCTAGAGTACGTGAAGGCGGCCTGGATTGTCAAGGCTGACGGCTGGCGGAGGTGGGCCGTTGCGGTTGGTTGTGAGGATGTGGAAGGTTGGCTCCTTTGGGATTTTCTGGATTCCGGCTTTCGCCGGAAAGACGGGTTGGGGGCCGGGGCGCCAGATTCCCCTTCCTTAATCAAGGGTGGGCCAGGGTGGGCTGTGTGGTTCGGCAGGCTCACCACGAACGGGCGGGGGCTCACCACGAACGGGGGTTGGGGTGGGGGTCACTGGTTGGGAGGCGTGGGTTTGAGATTCCTCGGCTGCGCTCGGAATGACGGTGTGTGGGGGATATGGGTGTGGCGGCGGGGCGACGGGGCGACGGGGTGATGACATGGGGGGGTGACGGAGCGTGCGGCGGTGGGGCGGTGACATGGAGGTGACGGAGTGTGCGGCGGAGTGTGCGGCGGAGTGTGCGGCGGGGGGTGAGGGCGGCGAAAAATCGAATTTTTAGGAATTTAGATGATTGCTATTGACAAACGATGAATAGTATAGTAATTATGTATGGCAGACTGTATAAAGCGCAATGAGACCGGACGGCAACGAGTTTGCCAGGCAACAAAGCGGGGACGGAATCTATGCACAGAGACAGCGTTGCAGAGAGGGTTTATAAGGCTGGCGGCAGGCTTGGAGGCCAGGTAAGCCAGTTCGCACGGACTCTCGGCGCGGGGCTGGCTCTCTGTTTTATAAGGAAGGTTGGCGAGGTTGGGGGCCGGTTTGTTCTGGATTCCCGCCTGCGCGGGAATGACGGGTTGGGGGGCCGGAATGACGGTGGTGTAAGGGATTCCGGTTCGGCGACCGGGATGATGGGTAGGCTGTGGGCTGGGATGGCGGTTGTGCGGAGGTTTCTGGATTCCGGCTTTCGCCGGAATGACGAGTGGGGGGCGCGAGATTCCCGCCTGCGCGGGAATGACGGTGGTGTAAGGGATTCCGGTTCGGCGACCGGGATGATGGGTAGGCTGTGGGCCGGGATGATGGGTGCGGGGAGGTTTCTGGATTCCGGCTTTCGCCGGAATGACGAGTGGGGGGCGCGAGATTCCCGCCTGCGCGGGAATGACGGGTTGGGGGCACGAGATTCCCGCCTGCGCGGGAATGACGGGTTGGGGGGCGGGAATGACGGTTGGGTGAAGGGTTCCGGCGCGGGGCTGAATGCTTCTTTATATATAAGGAAAGAGGTTGACGAGGTTGGGGGCCGGGTAAGGCTGGGGGGCCAGGTTGGCCGGTTTGCCCAGTTTCCCGGGGCGCGGTTGAATGTCTCCTTTATAAGGAAGGTTGGCGGCGAGTTTGGCAGGTTCGTCCTGGATTCCGGCTTTCGCCGGAATGACGCGTTGGGGGGCCGGGTAAGGCTGGGGGGCCGGGTTGGGCGGTTCGGGCAGGTTGCCGAGTTCGCCCAGGATTCCGGGGCGCGGCTGGCTCTGCACGTTTCCTTGGTACTGTGCCTGCTTTTTACTTCTATGGGGATCTCGTTGGCGCCGGTTGGAGCCGCGGAACCCAAGGCGCCGGCTACTCCGTCTTCGGTGACGGTGACGCGGAGCGACGGGTCGCTGACGGCAAGCTGGGACGCGATTTCCGGGGCGACTCACTACCACGTAACCTACAGCACCGACGGCGGGGCCAGTTGGCACGCGCCGGTGGCGGACCATCGGAACATCCCCACGAACAGCCTCACGTTCTCCGTGGACAACAGCAAGACCTATACAATAGGAGTGCGGGCCCGCAACGACTCGGGCGACAGCGGATGGCGCAACTCCGCAGCATCGGGGCCGTTCACACCCGCTCCGAGCCGCTCCCTTACTTTCGGAAGCCACACCATCCCGGACCAGAGTTGGACCAAGGACACGGCGATAGACACGATTCGGCTGCCCGGCGCGACCGTTTCCAATAACGGCGGCGTGGGGACCACGGTGGTCCCGCCGACAACCTTCTCCCTCTCCCCGGCCCTGCCGGACGGTGTGAGCTTCGACGCAACGGCGCGGACGATCAGCGGTACTCCCACGGCGGAGGCCGACAGCGCGACGTACACCTACACCGCCAGCGCGGACGGGTACAACTCGGCCAGCCTCACGTTCAGCATTGCGGTGAACGCGTCGCAGCCGGAGCCTACCGCGACGCCCACGCCGACGCCGACCCAGCTACCAGCAGGAGACGGCGGGCAGGGCGACGGCCTGGTCAGCAGCGAGCAGGCGCAGGCCCAGAGCGGCCTCTCCTGGGTCACCAGCCCTCCCACCCTGCTGGAGTGGACGCAGGGCGTTGCCGTGAACGTGCAGTTGCCGGCAGCCACCGGCGACCCCAACATCACCTATAAGCTGTCAGAGGGCGGCGGCAGCAAAGGGGCGCAGTTGCCCCCCGGGATTTCCTGGAACGCCAGCACCCGCACCCTGAGCGGCACACCCACCAAGTGGTTCAGCACCAGGGTAGCCAATTACGACGCCTACGCCTCCAACAAGAGCACCCCGGCCGTAAATATCCACATCAGGGTGGCGGACACGTCGGGCAACCACGCGCCCTACGCCAGCATCAAGAGCAGCGGGTCCCAGCTAATCGGGCAGCTCTGGTCGAAATACGGCCACTGCTACAGCGGCTCCGTCACCTATGCCCCCAGCAGCGGCCACACCAAGCACTTCTACGACCCGGAAGACGACACGCTGACCTACACGGCGGGGTCGAACAAGCTCGTCGGCACCACCATCAACTCCAGCGGCTACGCCGTGGCGAGCCTCAGGCATCCGCCCCTGAACTGGTACTCCTTCCACTACACGGCGACGGACCCCGACGGGCTTTACGACTCGATTTCCCTGATGGTGAAGCATTTCAACTGCAAGGAGACGTTGAGCGTCCAGGAGAACAAGCCCAAGGACACCGTGGTCGGCAGCGTGGGCGGGCCGAACAAGGCCGACGGCAGCAGCTTCTCCCTCGGCGGCGACGTTGCCACCTACTTCGACATCGACTCCAGCACGGGCCAGATCACCGTCAAGGACGGCACGACGCTGGACTACGAGACCAAGACCTCGTACAGCGGGAACTTCCGGTACACCGTCGAGAACACGAGTGTGGGCGGCGATATCCAGATAAACGTCAACGACGTCCGCGCCCCCAACGTGGACCGGCCGACACTGGCCCAGAACTCGACCAACCCGACGACGGCGCTGGACGTGTCGTGGACGGCGCCGACCCCGATGACGGGCACCACGCTGAACGACTACGACGTGCGGTACCGGGAGTGGGGCACGAGCACCTGGACGGAGATGCCCGACACCACCAACAGCCTGGCGACCAGCACGACCATCACCGGCCTGACCGCGGGCAAGGAGTACGAGGTGCAGGTGCGGGCCTCCATCGACGACGAAGGCGACGGCCACTGGTCCGGTTCGTCGGTCATCCTCTACCTGGCGGAGAACACGGCGGTCAACGGCAACGTGGGCGGGAAGTTCAACGTCAACGCCACGGACTACTACCCGCTGCAGTTCAGCCTGGGCGGTACGGACGGCTCCAAGTTCAAGCTCAGCACGGACACCGGTTACAAGACGGCCCAGTCCGCCCAGATACAGGTGAAGACGGGCAACGTCCCGGACTTCGAGAGCAAGTCCAGCTACAGCCTGACCCTCCGGGCCGTCGAGAACAACCTGCAGAGGAACATCCTCGACGTAACCTACAGCGTCCTCATCATCGTGACGGACGCGAACGAGCCGCCGGGCAAGCCGACGGTGACGGTCGCGAATAACTCCACCACGCCGACGACCAAGCTGGACGTGTCCTGGACGGCCCCGACGATGACGGGCAAGCCCGCCATTTCGGACTATGACGTGCAGTACCGCCAGACCGGCGTCAGCACCTGGAGCAGCCACAGCTTCACGGGAACGGGGACAAGCACGACGCTGACGGGGCTGACCGCGGGCAAGACCTACGAAGTGCAGGTGCGGGGGGTGAACGACGAGGGCAACGGGGCATGGTCGGACACGGGCAACGCCATCACCAAGGCCGCGGGCGTGACCCGCAGCGTGGCCGAGAACTCGGCGGCGGGGAGCAACGTGGGCGCGGCGGTGACGGCGGTGTCCACCAACACCAGCTACACCTACACCCACGCCCTGAGCGGGACGGATGCCAGCAAGTTTGAGATAGGCTCGACCACCGGGCAAATCACGGTGAAGTCGGGGAACATCCCGGACTACGAGAGCAAGACGAGCTACAGCGTGACGGTGACGGTGACGGCGGCCGCGAAGTCCCAGGGCGGCGCCAACGCGCAGTCGGTGGACCCCAACGCTCCGGGAGACTACACCATACCGGTGACGATTAACGTAACGGACGTGAACGAGCCGCCGCCCAAGTTGGGTACGCCGACGGTGGCGGCCAACTCAACCACGCCGACGACGGAACTGGACGTAAGCTGGACTGCGCCGACGACTACGCAGATGAGCGGCAAGCCGGCCGTCAGCGACTACGACGTGCAGTACCGGCAGACGGGCGACAGCAGTTGGAGCAGCCACAGCTTCACCGGAACTGGCACCAGCACGACGCTGACGGGGCTGACAGCGGGCAAGAAATACGACGTGCAGGTGCGGGGGGTGAACGCCGAGGGCAACGGCTCCTGGTCGGACAGCGGCACGGCCATCACCCAGTCCAGCGCGGTGACCCGCAGCGTTGCCGAGAACTCGGCGGCGAGCAGCAACGTGGGCTCGGCGGTGACGATGACGGCGGGCAGCTACACGCTGGCGCACTCGTTGAGCGGGACGGACGCCAGCAGTTTCGAGATTGGCTCGACCACCGGGCAAATCACGGTCAAGAGCGGGACCAGCCTGGACTACGAGAGCAAGTCGTCGTACAGCGTGACGGTGAGTATCGCGGTGACGGGCACGGGGAACTCGAACAGCGCGCCCAACGGGACGGGGACGTACACCGTTCCGGTAACGATTAACGTGACCGACGTGAACGAGCCGCCCACCATTACCGCGCCGACCTTAGCGGCCCACGCTACCGAGCCCAAGTACAAGCTGGAGGTTAGCTGGACTGCGCCGACAATGACGGGCAAGCCGGCCGTCTCCGACTACGACGTACAGTACAAGAAGAGCAGCGATTCCACTTGGACGGACGCATCCTTCACCGGAACGGGGACCAGCACGACGCTGACGGGGCTGACCGCGGGCACCACCTACGACGTGCAGGTGCGGGCCACCAACGACGAGGGCAACAGCGGCTGGTCGGACAGCGGGTCGAAGGAGACCAAGGCCAACGCGGCCCCGGTAATCCCGGCCACGGCCACCCGCAGCATCGCCGAGAACTCGGCGGCCGACGCCGACATCGGGGCAGCCGTAGACGCCACCGACGGCGACGACGACACCTTGACCTACTCGCTGACGGGGACCGACGCCAGCGAGTTCACCATAGACTCGGCCACCGGGCAAATAAAGGTCAAGTCGGCATTGGACCATGAAGACGATTCTTCCTACAGCGTGACGGTGAACGTCACCGACGGGAAGAACGAGCAGGAAGGAACGGACAACACCATCGACGACACGGCCGCGGTGACCATCAACGTGAACGACGTGGCCGAGCCTCCGGCCAAACTCGATGCGCCGTCGGTGACCCAAAACACGGCCACTCCCAAGACCAAGCTGGACGTGAGTTGGACGGCCCCGGACATGACGGGTAAGCCGGCCATCTCCGATTACGACGTGCAGTACAAGAAGGGCAGCGATTCGACCTGGACGGACGCATCCTTCACCGGCACGGGAACCTCGACGACGCTGACCGGCCTGGAGGAAGGCACCAGGTACGAAGTCCAGGTGAAGGCCATCAACGACGAGGGCAACAGCGGCTGGTCGGACAGCAGTTCCACCAATACCCAGGACAAGAACGTGCACGCGGACTTCCCGGACCTGACGGCGACGCGGAGCATAGACGAGAACTCGGCGGCGGGCAGCAACGTGGGAGCGGCGGTGACGGCCAACGACACCGAGAACCACACGCTGTACTACTCGCTGAACGGAACGGACAAGGACGATTTCAACATCGGCCTGAACACCGGGCAGATCACGGTCAAGACGGGCAGCATCCCCAACTACGAAGACAAGACGTCCTACAGCGTGACAGTGGAGGTCAGCGACCGGAAGGACAAGGACGACAACGCGGACACGAAGATTGACGACACCATCGACGTGACCATCAACGTGAACGACGTGAACGAGCCGCCTCCGGCGCCGGCCATCACCGTTTCGACCAGCTCCACGACGCCGGAAACCGAGATCGACGTAAGCTGGACTGCGCCGGACATGACGGGGAAGCCGGCCCTGAGCGACTACGACGTGCAGTACCGGCAGCACGGAGCCTCGGACTGGACTGACGCATCCTTTAGCGGAACGACCACCAGCACGACGCTGACGGGGCTGACGGCGGGCAAGAGCTACGAGGTGCAGGTGCGGGGGGTGAACGATGAAGGGAACGGGGCCTGGTCCAGCTCGGGCACGACCATCACCCAGGCCGGGGCCGTGACCCGGAGCATCGCCGAGAACTCGGCGGCGGGGAGCAGCATCGGCGACCCGGTGACGGCCACCGATAACCCCGACAACTACACGCTGAGCCACAGTCTGAGCGGGACCGACGCGGCCAGCTTCACGATAGACTCGTCCAGCGGTCAGATAAAGGTGAAGTCGGCCCTGAACTACGAGGCCAAGACCAGCTACAGCGTGGTGGTGACCACACAGGCGGCGGTTGCCCAGGTGCAGGCCCAGATATTCAGCCTGGTGCCCAACGCGCCGGGGAGCTACGTGATTCCCGTGACGATTAACATAACCGACGTTGCCGAGCCGCCGGCCAGGCCGGACGCGCCGACGGTGACGTCCACGGGGAACTCGGGCAACACCACGCTGAACGTTTCGTGGACTGCCCCGGACATGACGGGCAAGCCGGCCATCACCGACTACGACGTGCGCTACCAGAAGAAAGGGGCTACCGACTGGACGGACAGGAGCTTCACCGGGACCGGGACCTCGACCACCATCACCGGCCTGGTGGGAGGCGTCAACTACAACGTGCAGGTGCGGGCCACCAACGACGAGGGGACCAGCCGGTGGTCGGACAGCGGCACCCTGCCGAACGTCGACCCCAAGCTGCCGGACAGCCCATCCCGCAGCATCGCCGAGAACTCCAGCGGCGGAAGCAACGTGGGCCAGCCGGTAACGGCCACCGACCCGGACAGTTCCACCCTGTACTACACCATGACCGGGACGGACGCCGACGAGTTCGAGATAGACGGCTCGACCGGCCAGATAACGCTGGCCGACGACACCAGCCCGGACCACGAGGACAAGACGACCTACAGCGTCAAGGTTAGCGTCAGCGACAAGCTGGACTCGGAAGGCAACGCCGACACTGAAATCGACCACACGGTGACGGTGACCATCAACGTCACCGACGTGAATGAACCGCTGGGCAAGCCCGGGACGCCCAAGGCCAAGACCTCCACCACCAACAGCATCACGGCTACCTGGACGGCCCCGGACGCTACGGGCAAGCCGCCGATCGAGAAGTACTGGGTGCGGTACTGGGAGAAGGGTAGCGACTACCTCAGCGCATGGACGGTCTACACCAACGAGGCGCTGATCGACGAGGCTCCGACGTCGACACACCCGAGCGCGCCGCTGAAGCCGGGCACGGCCTACGAGGTAGAGGTGATGGCGGAGAACGACGAGGGGTACGGCGCGTGGTCGACATTGGCCACGCTGTACACCACGGCGATCCAGTACACGCCGCCCCCGTCAACGCCTGCGCCAACACCGACGCCCACGCCAACACCGACGCCGACGCCAACACCGACGCCAACACCGACGCCAACACCGACGCCAACACCGACGCCCACGCCTACGCCTACGCCTACGCCGACGCCAACACCTACGCCTACGCCAACACCTACACCCGCGCCTACGCCGACACCCACTCCTACACCGACGCCTACACCGGCGCCGACGCCCAAGCCGACGGTCGCGCCTGCGGCAACGCCGGCGCCCACGCCTGCGCCTACTCCTGCGCCGACGCCGACACCCACGCCAGCGCCGACGGCGACGCCAACACCGGCTCCTACGCCAACACCGACACCGACGCCTACCCCTGAACCGGCGGCTGAGATACAGCAGACGCCTGAGCCGACGCTTGTGCCTGCGCCGACGCCTGAGTTGGGGCTGGAGATATCCAATCCAAGCGTGCCCCTGCGGGAATCGTCGCTACGGGAGGTGGGACAGCCCGACATGCCGGTCCGCCCGGCAGAGGCGTTGGTCCCGGTTGAGATTGCCACGCCGGCGCCGGTTGCCCCGGTCGTTCAGCCTGCGGCGGCAGACGATTCCCGCCTGTTGCCCTTATCCCTTTGGTGGGCGTTGATGGGGCTGATACCGCTGTTCTTGTTCCTGTTCCTCCTTAGACGACGCCGAAACCGGCGACGGGCATACCTGTATGCTTCCAGCGAGTACAGGGCGGTATAACAGACGCAGCGGCGAGATAAAGGCTCGCCGCTGCGATGCTTTTCCCAGGGGGCCCTTCGACGGGGCTCAGGGCGAACGGAGGGGTGCAACTCCCTCTTCCTGGATTCCGGCTTTCGCCGGAAAGACGATTGGAGGCGAATGGCGTGTTGGGCCCTTCGACAAGCTCAGGGTGAGCGGAGGGGTGCAACTCCCCCTTCCTGGATTCCGGCTTTCGCCGGAAAGACGATTGGAGGCGAATGGCGTGTTGGGCCCTTCGACAAGCTCAGGGTGAACGGGGGGTGTAACTCACCCTTCCTGGATTCCGGCTTTCGCCGGAAAGACGGTTGGAGGCGAATGGCGTGTTCGGCCCTTCGACAAGCTCAGAGCCTGCCCCGTACTGGATACGGGGGTGAACGGAGAAAGGTCAAGCCGCGGTAGACCGGGCAGCGGGGTCTTGTTATCATATTTTCGTAGAATTGTGCACGGGAAGTCAGACGAGGTTGATTAACTATTCGAGCAGGAAGGCTTTCCCCGGGGCTGTGGTACCTGGGGCATTGGCCGTTGCGATTGTTTTGCTTGCGGCCGTATTTGCCGCTTGCGGAGGGCCGCAGGAGTTGACGGAGTGCGGCGCGCTGTGCGAGGACCAATTCTGGGCTTCGGCCAGCGAGGCTGACGTAAAGGACCAGCTCCGTAGGAACCCCGATCTATCGGAAAAGACGGGCGATCTTGGCGTCAGCGCCTTGCACGTGGCCGCTTCCCACGTTGATAATCCGGCGATGATATCCCTGCTCATAGACGCCGGAGCGGACGTTGAAAGCAGGAGCGACCTCAACTTCTCGACGCCTTTGCACATGGCGGCTGCCTTTAACGACGAACCGGCGGCGGCCGGAGCGCTGTTGGACGGCGGGGCCGATATCGAGGCGGTCAACAAGAGCGGGGCCACGCCGCTGCACATAGCTACGGCATTGAGCTCCAGCCTGGAGGTTGTGGCTCTGCTGCTGGACCGGGGGGCTGATCTCTCAGCCCTCACCAGCGAGGGCGCCGGCGTGCTGCACACGGCCGCTTTCAATAGCGATACGCGCATGTTGGCCCTGGTCTTGGAATACGGCGGCGACGTCAAGCTCAGCGCCGGCAGCGGCCGGACCGCCCTGCATACCGCGGCGCTGCACAACCCCAACCCGGAGGCGCACCGGGCCCTGTTGGAGCACGGAGCCGATGTTTCCGCCAAGGACAACGACGGGATGACGCCGCTTCACTCGGCGGCCCACGCCAACCCGATGCCAGAGGGAGTGATTGCCGTCCTGTTGGAATACGGCGCCGACGCCGGCGCGGTCAACAACGCCGGGCTGACGCCGTGCCAGATTGCGACGGAGAAGGGCGCCGAGGCCGAGGCGGAGCGGCTGCTCTGCGGGTAGGCCGGGGCTTTTAGGGGGCTGGGCCTGGATTCCGGCTTTCGCCGGAAAGACGAGTTGGGAGCGCGAGATTCCCGCCGGCGCGGGAGCCGGGATGGCGGTTGTGCAGAGGTTTCTGGATTCCGGCTTTCGCCGGAAAGACGAGTTGGGGGCGCGAGATTCCCGCCTGCGCGGGAATGACGAGTTGGCCCAAACGCGGGAGTATTTCTCTCCCGTTTATCAGGGACTCGGCTATTGAGCGGGGTCCGGCGGCCAGACTTTGAAGTTTATGGCGTTGATTTCCTCGGCTACCGACGGCGGCATGAAATCGCACAAGCTGGCGCTGAAGACCAGGGCGATGGGCCGGTGATTGGACACCATTATCGTGTCGGTGGCGAAGGAAACGCAGTGGTCCACGGTTTCCTGCCAGCGGTATTTGATTACGAATGAGTCCTGTTGATGGCCGTCGATCTCGACTGGGGACTTCCCGGAAGAAATCTGGGTGAAGTTATTCCATTGGCTGGACCGCTCGACCAAGGACGTGTTCCACCAGGCTGAGAAATCGTCCAGGGTTTCACCGTCGTTTAGAGGGTATTCCCAAACATTGACTATCCCCACCCGGTCGTCATCCTTGTATCTTCCCAGGGAAATCCGGCATCCGGCGTCTTCGCTGCCAATCTCCCATACCGAGGGCACCCGCAATGAGTAGTGGCACCCCTCGTTGCGGTAGTCCTCGAATTTCACGTCGGCGCTGGCCGGATCGTCCTGCCCGGCGGAGAGAACCACCAGGTGGTTCTTGACCTCATCGACGGAGATGGCGAAGGAAATGCCGGCGTACTCCTGGAAGGTGACGGTGTTCACTCCGATGACTTCGCCGGCGCTGTTGACGAGCGGGCCGCCGCTGCTGCCTGGGTTGACCGCAGCGTCGGTCTGGATTTGCTCGACTGAGTCAACTTTGCGGAGGGAAGAAATAATGCCGGTGGTGACGGTGTAGCCCTCTCCCAGTTGATCGCTCAACGGAAAGCCCATTGCTATAACGGGGTCGCCGGGCCGAATTTCAGATGCGTCCCCCAGCGGAATGGCCTTTATATGCCCCAGAGGCGCAATCTTGACCACCGCCAGGTCCAGGTCATCGTCCTTGCCCCGCACCACCCCGGAGTATGACCAGCCGCTCACGGAGCGGATGGTGACGAATTCATGCTCTTCCACCACGTGAGCGTTGGTGACGATGAGGCCGTCGTTGGAGACTGCAAAGCCGGAACCGCTGGAGTCCGGCGTGATTATCTGCACCAGTCCGGTCTCGACGCTTTCAACGATGTCCGATAGGGAGGGGACGTCCGCCGATGACTCGGAGGACAGCAACTCGGCCGCTATGGTGGCCTGCAGGTCCACGGTGGGGGCGGGCACGGAGGCGACCTGGGTCAGCACGGCCTGCACGGTGGCGGCTATGTCCATCTCCCGAATCTGGATGCCGCCGCCTTCGGCCGTTGCGGGAGGGCTTGCCTCTTCTTCCTGGGTGTTTCCGGCGCTGCAGGCCACGGCCAAAAGAAGCAGGGCCAATAGCAGAGCCAGGCCGGCCGGGGCGCGCCTGCAAGCTGCAACCAGGGTGGGAACTCTTCTAGTGAGGAGCAAGATTACCTGTGATGGATTCCGCCTGGGGGCCGAAATGACGGGTTGGGAGGATTTTCACCCACATTCGGTCCGCGGCTTTTTCCGCGTGCTGGTCATTGATTAGGAGAGGACCATTCTACTAGCTAAACTGGAAAGACTTTTTGTCGAGTTAAATAGTAACGCAAATCAAGCCGGTGGGCAATAAATCAATGTAGCAGAAATGGGAACCAGGCAACGATTTTAGACCCCTCGCCGTCGCTCAGGGTGACAATGAAATGGACTGCCCGCCCTGCCTCGGTTCCTTACCCCGGCGTGTTACAATGGCCTTACTGAAACAGTTTGGAGGAATGACGTGGCCACAGTTGAGGCCGATGCCGCCCGCATATTCTCGGACGCCCGCCGTATGGGAGATGCCTCCGTGGAGCGCATGGAGGCCGGGGACGTCCGTGACGCGGCGGAGAAGGCGTGGCGCTCAACCCTGCGCGCCACGGAAGCTCTGGTTCTTGCCCGCACGGGGCAGGAGCCGGGAACGTCCACCGCCGCCGGCCGCCGGCTGCGGGCCCTCACCGTGGAAGACCAGTCCATTGAAAGCCTTGCGCGTCTTTACTCCTATCGTCAGGACGTGCTCCACGGCGAATGTTTCTACCACGACTACTGGCAGCCGGTGGTGATTGAACGGCTCATCCTTGAGACCTCGGACTACATCAGGGACGCCGAGCGTTTGGCCCAGGGGTAAGCCGGCTCCCCGCGAGCGGCGTGAAGTCGGGCGGAGGCCCGCGCCCGGCGCAGGCGGAACCGACCGGAATCGCGGGGCAAGAGGGCGGGAATGGGTTGGACGGCTTGGGGCGTCTGCTCTATACTCAAAGCTATGAGAGGGCCTTGGGATGGAGGCGGGTCCGCCGGGGGCTGAGGAATGGAATCCGGGACTGACATACAGCAGAGACTGGACGCCCTTTTGCGGGAGTTCGAGGAATTGGGGCAGCGGCAGGTGGGCTATCCCTGCAACCACGATTTCGACTACTCGGCCCTGCTCCCCTTCTTGAGCTATTGCCCCAATAACGTGGGAGACCCCTTTCACGACAGCAATTTCCGCAGCAACACCCACGAGATGGAGCGGGAGGTGGTGGGCGTCTTCTCGGACTTGATGCGCCTGCCCCGGGACCAGGCCTGGGGCTACGTGACCTCGGGCGGGACCGAAGGGAATATGTACGGCCTCTACATCGGGCGTGAGATGTTTCCCGACGGGGTGGTCTATTTTTCCCAGGACACCCACTACAGCGTGGTCAAGATTCTCCGGGTGCTGAAGGCCCGCAACATCATGATCAGGAGCCAGGACAACGGCGAGATAGACTACGACGACCTGCGGGAGACCATCCGCATCAACCGCGACGTTCCGGTCATCTTCATTGCCAACATAGGGACCACCATGAAGGGAGCGGTGGACGATACGGCCAAGGTGCGGGAGATACTGGACGACCTGGCGGTGGGCTCTTTTTACATCCACGCCGACGCGGCCCTGAGCGGGATGATTCTGCCCTTCGTCGACGACCCGCAGCCCTACGGGTTCGACGCGGGGTTCGACAGCGTCGCGGTCAGCGGCCACAAGATGATAGGCTCGCCCCTCCCTTGCGGCGTGGCCGTGACCCGGCAGGAATACGTTTCCCGCATCGCCCGGTCCATAGAGTACGTGGGAGTACTGGACACCACGCTGACGGGGTCGCGCAACGCCCTGACGCCGCTGATGATGTGGTACGCCCTGCGCCGGCGGGGGCTGGACGGCTTCCGCGAGATGGTGGCCGGGTGCCTTACCGCGGCCGAGTACGCCGTGGGCCGCTTCAACGACAGCGGCATCCCGGCGTGGCGGAACAAGAACTCGGTGACGGTGGTGTTTCCCAGGCCGGCGGACTGGGTAGTCCGCAAGTGGCAGATAGCTCCCTACGAGGACATCGCCCATCTTATAGCCATGCCCCACGTGACCCGGGAGACGATAGACGCGGTGGTCGACGATTGCCTGGAATCCCGGTCCGCCTCCCAATCGCCGGGCCGGTTACTGCGAACGGAGTGAGGAGTCCAATGCGCCGAATCATAGTCATGGCCAAGAACGAAGTGGGAGTCATCGCCGACATCAGCAAGGCTCTGGCCGAGCATAGGATCAACATCGAGACCATCAGCGCCCAGGGCCTGGACGAGGAGGGCATCGTCACCCTGACCACCGACGCCCACGACGACGCCTTGCGGGCGCTCACCAACGCCGGGTTCAAGACGGTGTCCGACCAGTCGCTGGTGCTGAGGCTCCCCGACCAGCCGGGAGCGTTGGCGAACGTGGCCGAGAAGTTCAAGCAAGCCGGCGTCAACATCCAGAGCATGCACATAGTGGAGCGCAAGGCGGGCCACACCATAGTGGCGCTGTCCACCGACGACCGGGCGACGGCGGAGAAGCTGGTGGACCGGGCGACTATGGTGTGAGCGCGCCGTCCTTGCCGGGGGTCGATTCCCGGTGTATGCTAAGTGTATGTCACGCACCAACTTGGACATAGACGATCAGGCGTGCGCTGAGGTGATGCGGCGCTACAGGCTTGCCACCAAGCGCGAGGCGGTCAACTACGCCCTGCGAACGCTGGCGGCGGAGCCGGCGTCGCTGGAAGAGGCGCGCTCTCTGCGAGGGATTGGCTGGGAGGGCGATCTGGACGCCATGCGCTCAAACCGGCTGTAGTGGTACTGGTAGATACCTCCGCCTGGATAGAGTTCCTGCGCGACACGGGGTCAACGGTCTGCGCCCTGGTTGACGAAGCTCTGTCGGGCGAGATTGCCGTCTGCGGAGCGGTGCGCATGGAAGTGCTGGCCGGGGCGCGGGATGAGTCGCATCTGCTGAGCCTGCGACGCCTGCTGGCGCGGGCGGTGGAGCTCCCAACGCTGGCCTCGGACTACGAAGACGCCGCTGCGCTCTATCGCCGCTGCCGGCGACAGGGGGAGACCGTTCGCAGGCTGATCGACTGCCTCATTGCGGCATCAGCCATACGCGCCGGGGCGTCCATTCTGCATAACGACGCCGATTTCGACGCGCTTGCGCGCCACACGGAACTGCAAACCTACTACGTCCGGGACGACGAGGGTTTGGCCCAGGGGTAGGGGCGCCCCTCGTGGGCGCCCACGCCGCGGCCGGGCGCCGGGAAAGGGCAGGCACAAGGCCTGCCCCTACGCTGACGTGGTGCAATGTTTTTACGCCCGCCGCGGCCGGGCGCGGGGCAAGGGCAGGCACAAGGCCTGCCCCTACGCTGACGTGGTGCAATGTTTTTACGCCCGCCGCGGCCGGGCAGACACGAGGGAAGGGCAGGCACGAGGCCTGCCCCTACGGGCGTGGTAGAATGTCTTAAGCAAGCAGCCTGGAGGGATTGATGGCCACCGTCGAAGCCAATGCCGCCCGCATATTCGCGGACGCCCGCCGCATGGGGGACGCCGCCGCGGAGCGCATGGCCGCCGGGGACGTGCGGGATGCGGCGGAGAAGGCGTGGTGCGCCACTCTGCGCGCCACGGAGGCGCTGGTCCTCGCTCGCACGGGGCAGGAGCCGGAAACGTCCACCGCCGCAGGCCGCAGGCTGCGGGCCCTCTCTATGGATGACCAATCGCTGTGGGACTTAAGACTCCGCTATTCTGACCGCCAGTCCATACTTCACGGAGAATGTTTCTACCACGACTACTACCAGCCGGATGAGATAGGCCTCTTGGTCCGGGAGACGCTGGACTACGTCCGGGACGCCGAGGGTTTGGCCCAGGAGCTGTAGGGGCGGTTCGCGAACCGCCCCTACAGCCGCTGCCTTCGTAGGGGCGTCCCTCGTGGGCGCCCACGCCGCGACGGGCAAGGGCAGGCACAAGGCCTGCCCCTACGACGTTTCGGCGGGTTCTTCCTGGTCCTCGCCCCTAGCCATGCGGTAGCCGACGCGGTTCTCGGAGGCAAAGTAGGTGGCTTGGCTGGCGCTCTCGCCCAGCTTTTTGCGGAGCCTGCGCACGAGGGTGCGCAGCCCACGTACGTCGCCGGGCCTTTCGGGGGTCCAGAGCCGGCGCAACAACTGGCTGTGAGTCAATACCCGTCCAGCGTTGACCGACAGAGTGTGGAGCAGGTCATACTCCATGCGGGTGAGAAACACCTCGCTCCCCGCCAGGTAAACGCGGCGTTCGGCATAGTCGATGGTTAAATCGCCCAGCACGTAGGGTCTCACCTCAGAGGCCCCGTAGCGGCTCTCCCGCCGCAACAGGGCCGCCTTGACCCTGGCCGAAAGTTCCGTTGACGTGAAGGGTTTGACGATGTAATCGGCGGCCCCCGCCTCGAAGGCCTGACTGATCATTTGATCGTTGCCGTAGGCGGACAGGAAGACCACCGGAGCGTCGGCAATGGCGAAGATGTCCTTCATCAAGTACAGGCCGTCGGAGTCGGGCAGCATCATGTCCAGCAAGACCAGGCGGGGCTGGCTCTCTTGCACGAGGCGAAGGGCCTCCTCCGGGTCTGCGGTGACTATCGGGTTGTAGCCCGCCCGCAAGAGGGTGTTGCGGATGTGCCTGAGCATCTGGGGGTCGTCATCGACCACCAAAATGGGTTCGCCCATTGACTCCCGCCGGGCGCCCTCCGGGGATGAAATGAGGTGGTCGGCCTCGGGCTCTTCGATGGCCGGAATTGTGAAGGTGAACCGCGCTCCAAGGCTATTCTCTCCACCCTGCGCCCAGATGCGCCCCCCGTGGGCATCCACTATCCCCTTGCAGATGGCGAGGCCCAGGCCGGCGCCGCCTTCCTTGCCGGCGCCGGTGGAGAACTTCCGGAACAGGTCCGGCAGCCGCTCGGCGGGTATTCCCCGGCCCTCGTCGACTACCGAGACCGCAACGTGGACGCCTTCCCGGGCCGCGCTTATCGTTATTGTGGACGACTCGGAGTGCCTTGCCGCGTTGGCCAGCAGGTTGCCTATGACCTGGACGATGCGCCGCCTGTCCGCCATCACCAGGGGCAGGTCGCGAGGGACGTCGATGTCGATGTTGCTCCCGCCCCCTCCGGCGAGGAAGGTGTTCCTGGCCCGGTCCACCAGGGGGGCCAGTTCGGCCGGTTCCGGATAGACGGGCAGGGTGCCGGTCTCGATGCGCGCCAGGTCCAACAGGTCGTCGATGAGCTCGCGCATGTTGTCGGCCTGGTCGACGATGATTCGGAGGAACTGGCGGAGTTCGGCGGGTCCCAGGTCATCGGAGGACTCTTGCATGGTGGTTGCCGAGCCCCTGATGGAGGTCAGAGGGAGGCGCAACTCGTGGCTGACCATCGCCAGGAACTCGGAGCGCATCCTTTCCAACTCTTTCAGCGGCGTCATGTCCTGGAGGGTGACCACGAAGGACTCGATTTCGCCCTCCTCGGTGCGGATGGGGGTGGCGTTGAGCAGAGCGGTGACGCTCCGTCCGTCGGGTACGCTTAGGACTATCTCTTCGGCCCGCACCGTCTCCCCGGCGCTCAAGGCTTCGGCCAGCGGCCACTGGAGGAGAGAGACCTCCCGGCCGTCGGCGAGGCGGCAGGTCGCCAATTTGAGGATATGCTCCGGCGGTTGGTCTGCGTCCAGCAAGCCCCTCGCGATCCTTGCCCCCTCGCGGTTGAAGAACAAGGGATCTCCGGTCTTGGCGTCGAAGACGGCGACGCCCACCGGCGAGGTTTCCACCAGGGTTTCCAGGTAGTCCCTGGCGCGCTGCTCGTCCCGGTGCCTGCGGGCGTTGGCGATGACCATGGCGGCCTGGGAGGCGAACATGACCAGCGTCTCCTCGTCCTCGCGGCTGAAATCCTGGCCGGGGGCCTCCTTGGCTATGTGAATTCTGCCCACGTCGTTTCCCTGGCGCCGGATGGGAACGGACAGGAAGGCGCTCATCGGGGTGGGAGGGCTGAACTCGGGCAAGCCCAGGGACTTGGTGTAGCCGGCGAAGTCCACAACCCGCATGGGACCCGGGATGGCCCTGAGGTACTCGAAGATATCCCTTCCCCCCGGCATGTCCCACAGATTTTGCGCCTCTTCCGTGGTCAGGCCAGAGGCCAGGACGTCCTTCAAGGCCCCGGACTCGTCCAGGGTGGTCATCACACCGTACCGGGCGCCGGTGAGGGAGCGGGCGCTGTCGAGGACTCTCTGCAAGACGGCGTCGGGGTCCAGGCTGTCGTTGATGCTGAGGCTGGCCTCGCTCAGCCGGGTCAGCCGGTCTTGCAGGGCCGCTATCCGGTGGTCGCGGTCGTCCAGTTGCGTCAATTTATCACCTCCATTTTGCTGCTTCCTGCTTGCCCTCTTCGCCCTTCGACAAGCTCAGGGTGAACGGGGGCCTGTGTTCTCCGTCCGCTCGCGGTGGGCGGGGGCCTGTGCTCTCCGTCCGCTCGCGGTGAGCGGGGGCCTGGGTTCTTCATCCGCTCGTGGTGAGCTTGTCGAACCATTTTACTCCTTTCTTCGGCTGCGCCCAAGGTGAACTTCAAGCCCGCGACCCGCCCCGTACTCGATGCGAGGGCCGGCGTGCGCTCATGCCCCTGCCATCCGCTCGCGATGAGCTTGAGATTATGTTCAGCTACCCGCCATCGGTGGGCTTATCCAACCATTTTAGGGGGGCCACAATCCCTATTTTCGCCTAATCTCACGACAGTATAACTAAAAATAACTAAAAAGTCACCCCTATATCACCCTGCTTATTGTACCATATAAAGTTCATTGCAGTTGCATAGCTGTGGGAGGGATTCCGCAGTACGTCGATTGGGGACAGCCCCGGCGGGAAGGAGGTGGGCTTGGGGCGCAGTCCGGCGGCTCCCGGCGAAATCTAAGCGGACTGCGGAGGTTGTTTAAGAAGGCGTATTGATAAGACGTTTGCACGCACCTGAAATAGCGGGCATCGCGGCGGCGGTGACGCTGCTGGCTTTAGTTGCTGCGCCTTCGTTGACGGCCAAGTCCGACTCCACGCCCCCGCCGACGCCGTCATCGGTGACGGTGACGCGCGGCGACGGCTTCCTCACCGCCACCTGGCCCGCCGTGGAGGGCGCGACCGGCTACCACGTCACCTACAGCTCCGACAACAAGGCGAGCTGGAAGCTGGCCGCGCTTAACCACCCGGAAGCGGCCATCACCATAGACGGCGTTTCCAACGACGCCACCTATATAGTGGGCGTACGCGCGCGCAATGCGGACGGCGACAGCGGCTGGCGCAACTCCGAGCCCGCCGGTCCTTACACGCCGCCGGATCCCACGCCCACTCCTACCCCGACACCCACTCCTACACCTACGCCGACACCGACACCGACTCCCGCGCCGGCCCAGCAGGAAGACGGCGCGCGCATCGCCAGCGACAACGATACGGACAACGACAACCTCATCGAGGTCACCACCGTGGCCCAGTTCATCGCCATGCAGTGGGACCTGAACGGCGACGGCACGCCGGAGTCGGAGGCCACCAAGTACAACAACGCCTTCACCAGCGGCGTCAGCGGCTGCTCGTCCACCTGCGCGGGCTACGAGATCACCGCCGACCTGACCATCACCGCCAACCCCACCGACGCGGGAACGACCTACCTGGTGCCCGGCACGTGGAACACGACGTTCCAGGGCAACGGCAACACCATCACCAACAACGACAGCCGCCCCCTCTTCCAGAACATCGGCGCGACGACGGGCAGCACGACGGGCGAGGTCAAGGGCCTGAACGTGGACAACTCCGGCGCGGGCAACGCCATCCTGGCCGACAAGGTGCAGGCCCAGGGCAAGGTCACGAACACGGGCGTCACCGGCGCGGTGACGGTCTCCGGCAACTACACCCGCGGCGGGCTGGTGAACGAGCTGACCGGCGGGATCATCTCCGGCTCCCACTCCTACGCCGACGTGGACGTCAGCGGCGGGGAGACCGCGATCGGCTCCCAGGAACAGTGGGGCGTGGGCGGGCTGGTGGGCCGCGTACAGAGCGGGCAGGTGCTGGCGTCACACGCCACCGGCAACGTGACCTTCAGGACCACGGGCAGCAACACCTGGGACAGCCAGGGACGCAGGTACGTGGGCGGACTGGTGGGCTGGAACCAGGGAACGGTCTACGCCTCCTACGCCTGGGGCGGCGTCCGGGCCTCCGAGAACTACAGGTCCAATGGCTGGACCTGGACCGCGGCCGGCGGCCTGATCGGGCGCGTGGACTCCGGCGCGACGGTGCGCGCCGGCTACGCCACGGGCTCGGTCAGCAGGACGGGGACCAGCATTATCCGCGTCCACAACGAGTTCGGCAGCGCCGTCGGCGAGAGCGCAGGCACAATCAACTACGTCTACGGCAGCGGCGCGGTCACCACCAGCGGCACGGAGCAGAACCCCTCCGGCACGTCGAAGCAGAGCGAGTCCAACCTCAAGTCGCCCACCGGCTACACCGGCATCTACGCCAACTGGAACTTCGACATCGACGACGCGGACGACGACAACACCCTGACCACGGGCACGGACGACCCGTGGGACTTCGGCACGAGCAGCCAGTTGCCCGTCTTCGACTACACGCCGGAGGGCGGCACGGCCCTGCCTCCGGCCCAGCAGCAGCCCGCAAGCCTCACGCTGACCGCGAGCTCCACCACCGTCGCCGAGGGCGACACCACCACCATCACCGCGTCGCTTGCCTCGAGCAAGACCTACGCGGTGCGCGTCACCCAGCCGGACGGCGAGAACCGCTACAACTACGACATCACCGTCCCCGCGGGCAGCACCAGCGCAACCGGGACGTTCACCTCCGTGGAGAACACCTCGCCCACCAGCGACTTCTCCGTCGCCCTCACCGGCTCGCGCACCTACCCCACCAACCAGGTAAGCATCGTCTCCTCGTCCTCGACCATCAGCGTCCAGGACGACGAGATACACAACGTGAACAACGTGGCCGCGACGCAGGCCAAGCAGAGCGACGACACCTACGACATCACCGTGACGTGGGACGCGCCGAATACCGAGAACACCCGCAACGCCACGGCGGGCTACGACCTGGAGTACAAGCTCGACACGGCCAACACCTGGACGTCGGTCACGGTCAGCGCCATCGCCACCGTGACGGCTGACATCGAGGGCGTCACCGCCTCGAAGACGTACGAGATACGGATGCGCGCCAAGTCGTCGAGCCTGAACGGGGCGTATTCCAGCACTGTTTCCATCGGCGTGGGCGACGACTACGACAGCGACGACGACGGCCTCATCGACGTGGGCAACCTCGCGCGGCTCAACGCCATCCGCTACGACCTGGACGGCGACGGCTCGGTGTCGTCCACGGACGAGACCAACTACCTCGCCGCGTTCACCAACGCCATGCCCGGCATGGGCTGCCCATCGGCGGGATGCACCGGCTACGAGCTGACGGCCAACCTGGACTTCAACACCAACAACAGCGCCAAGAGCGCCGCGAATCCGACGGGGGCGGACTCCGGCGACACCTACTGGAACGGCGGCGCGGGGTGGACCCCGATAGGCGGCGCGACCGCCTACACCGGGGCATTCGACGGGAACAATGACACGGACTCGTCGGGCGACGGCGGGCCGTACAAGATCAGCAACCTCTTCATTAACGCCACGACCGGCCAGTATTTCGGCCTCTTCGGCAGGACCAGGGGCGGTACGAACGCATTCGAACACGTCGCTCTGGAGAACGTCTCAGTCACTCGCACGGGCTCTTCCAGCACGGACATCGACATCGGCGGTCTGGCGGGCAGGCTTGACGGGGAAGTGGTGGGCAGTTGGACGACGGGCCGCGTGCGCGCGGGTTACTCCGGTTCCAACAAGATCACCATGTCCGCGCCAACAAAATACATCAGCGTCGGGGGGTTGGTGGGACAGAATGGATCGGGCAACTTCGACGCGTCCGAAATAGTGGCTTCCTACTCTACGGCCGGCGTGACTGCCTACGTGGACGGCAACAGCAACTACACGAACCTGTATGCAGGGGGCATGGCCGGGGATATCTACAGCAAGGTGGACGCTTCATACGGGGGCGGCGACGTGACCGTTACCTTGACAAACCCGGGGAGCGGCAGCCCAACTAACGTGGGCGGGCTTGCGGGTAGACAGAATGGCACCAGCGCGGTGCGGGCCTCATACGCGCGCGGCGCGGTGAACTCGACCAGCGCCTCAGGGGGACTGAACTTCGTGGGCGGCCTTATTGGTCTCCAACAACACAGCGCCACTGCCACCTTCTCCACCGGCGCTGTGAGCGGCACAGGCGGGTTGAACAACCAGGTTGGCGGGCTGGTGGGCCTTAGCAGCGGCACGACCACCTATTCCTACTGGGACACGGAGACTTCCGGCATCACCGCGACGGGCCAAGGCACGGGCAAGACCACCTCCGAACTGCAGACGCCGACGGCCTACGGCACGGGCGCGAACGACATCTACAAGGACTGGAACCTCAACCTCGACGGCGTCACCGGCGGCGACGACCCGTGGAACTTCGGCACGGCGAACCAGTACCCGACGCTGAAGTACGGCGACCAGACCGCGGGCGACCAGCGCGCCACGGTCACCCTGAGCGCCAGCCCGTCCACCATCTGGGAGTCCAACGTGGGGAGCTCGACGCGCGCAACGTCGAGCACGGTGACGGCGACGCTGGACACGGCCTGGGACGTGGACGTGGTCGTCACGCTGCCGGTGAACGCGGCGTACTCCTGGAGCGCGGACACCATCACCGTCGCGGCGGGCGCGACGACCGGAACGGCGACGCTGACCGCGGTCAACAACTACGTGGACGCGGCCAACGCCACGGTGACGCTGACGCAGGCCACGTACCCCACGGACTCCAAGTGGATATCCAAGGGCACGGACGTCAGCATCACCATCAACGACGACGACGAGCTTGCCAAGCCGACGGGCGTCAAGCTGTCGGTGGACGGGACGAAGATACGGGTGGACTGGACGGCGGTGAAGGACGCGACGGGCTACAAGGTGCAGTGGAGCACGTCCAGCACGTTCGCCACCAAGTCGGAGGGCACGGTGTCCAGCGGCAGCAGGGTGACCTACACCATAGACCCCACCCCCGCGCTCGCGGCCAACACGCGCTACTACGTGCGGGTGCTGCCCACCAAGAGCGGGGCCGACGAGCCGCCCTCGGACACCGTCGACACCACGACGCACCAGACCGGCGCCAACGCCACCGTGGACTACGACGCGGACAACGACGGCCTTATAGAGGTAAGCACGCTGGCGCAGTTGAACGCGATGCGGTGGGACTTGGACGGCAACGGCCAAGTCGCCAGCGGCGACCAGACCAACTACGACGCGGCCTTCCCCAACGCGGAAGACAACATGGGCTGCAACGAGTCCGCGGTGACGATAGCGTCGAACAACACGGGCAACCCCGCCTGCACGGGCTACGAGCTTTCCGCCAACCTGGACTTCAACACCAACAGCAGCGCGGCCAGCGATGCCAACCCCACCGGCGCGGACTCGGGCGACACCTACTGGAACAGCGGCAGCGGCTGGGAGCCCATCGGCGGGGTGAGCGGCACGGCGTACACGGGCGACTTCGACGGCAACACCTACACGATAAGCAACCTGTTCATCGACCGGAGCAGCGGCAACTACGCGGGGCTGTTCGCCAAGCTGGACGGCACGAATCAGACGATCGAGAACGCGTCGTTGGTTAACGTGGACGTGACGCTGAACGTCTCGACGGGCGACGACGTCTACGTTGGCGGGCTGGCGGGGCTCGTCAGCAGCGGGACCTTGTCCATCGAGGACAGCTACACGACGGGCAGGGTCAGGGCCGGAGAGTCGGCCAGTGAGCCGGTGACGCTCACTGCGACAGACAAGGGCTCCCACGTGGGCGGCCTCGTCGGGCGGCAGGTGGGCGGCTCCATCACGTCCAGCTACTCCCTGGCCGGCGTGACGGGCTACTCGACGAGCACAGCGGCCAATGTTTCGACCTACGCGGGCGGACTGGTTGGCCGCGCCGGCGGAAACGGCGTGAGTGCATCCTTTGCGGCCGGGGGCGTCTCCGCGAACACCGTGGCCCAGAACAACGGCAGGGCCTACGCCGGCGGCCTGACCGGATCCAACCAGGGGCCGGTCAATGCGTCCTACGCGCGGGGTGCGGTCTCGGCCAGCTACGACGCCACCGCAACCTCGATCGTGACCGGTTGGGCGGAGGCGGGCGGCCTGGTGGGCAGGCAGACGGCGAACGTCACGGCGTCCTTCTCCACAGGCGCGGCGACGGCGACGGGAGACGGGACGCCTGCGGCGGGCGGGCTGGCGGGCGCCCGCACGGGCGGCACTACGACGAACTCCTACTGGGACACGGAGTCATCGGGCATCACCACGACCAGCACCGGCGGCGCGGGCAAGACGACCAGCGAGCTTAAGACGCCGACCGCCTACGGCACGGGCGCCAACGACATCTACAAGGACTGGAACCTGAACCTGGACGGCGTAACCGGCAACGACGACCCCTGGAACTTCGGCACGGCGACCGAATACCCCGTCCTCAAGTACGGCGCGCTAAGCGGCGTTACGCAGCGGGTGACGGTGACCCTGACCGCTTCGCCCCTGGAGATCTGGGAGCGCGCCCTCTCCTCTCCCAGCCGCGTCAACCAGACCACCATCACCGCCGCTCCCGGCGCCGCCTGGCACGACGCCATAACCATCACACTGCCCTCCAACGCGGCCTACTCGCTCGGCGCGTCCACGCTCACCATCAATGCCGGTTCGACAACCGCCGTCACAACCACGCTCACCGCGGTCAACAACCTGACGGACGCCTCGGACTTCACCCTGGCCCTCGACACCATCACCTTAGGCAGGTGGGTCGTAGCGGCGTCCACCCAGACCGTCACCATCAAGGACGACGACGAGCTTGCGAAGCCGACGGGCCTAAAGCTGTCGGTGGACGGGACGAAGATACGGGTGGACTGGACGGCGGTGAAGGACGCCACGGGGTACAAGGTGCAGTGGAGCACGGACAGCACGTTTGCGACGAAGTCAGAGGGAACGGTGTCCAGCGGGAGCACGGTCACCTACACCATCGACCCCACGCCGGCGCTTACGGCCAACACCCGCTACTACGTGCGGGTGTTGCCCACGAAGAGCGGCGCGGACGAGCCGCCGTCGGACGCGGTTGACATAAAGACCCACGCCACCAGTCCCGCGACGGTGGACTACGACGCGGACAACGACGGGCTTATAGAGGTAAGCAGCCTGGCGCAGTTGAACGCCATGCGCTGGGACCTGGACGGCAACGGCGCGGTGGACAGCGCGTCGAACCAAACGTCGTATAACACCGCCTTCCCCAATGCGGAAGACAACATGGGCTGCAACGAGTCCGCGGTGACGATAGCGTCGAACAACACGGGCAACCCGGCGTGTACGGGCTACGAGCTTTCGTCCAACCTGGACTTCAACACCAACAGCAGCGCGGCGAGCAGCGCGAACCCCACGGGCGCGGACTCCGGCGACGCGTATTGGAACTCCGGCAACGGCTGGGACCCTATCGGCGGGGTGAGCGGCAGTTCGTATACCGGCGATTTCGACGGCAACACCTACACGATAAGCAACCTGTTCATCGACCGCAGCAGCGGCAACTACGCCGGGCTGTTCGCCAAGCTGGACGGCGCCAGCGGCAAGACGGTCCAGAATGTCTCCCTGGTCAACGTGGACGTGACGCTGAACCCGACGACCAACGAGCACGTGTACGTGGGCGGGCTGGCGGGCTACTCGGGCACGAGGATCGAGGACAGCTACACCACGGGGCGGGTGCGGGCCGGGGAGTCGGCCACGGAACCGGTGACGTTCAACTCCGAGAACGATGTCGCGTACGTAGGCGGGCTGGTGGGACAGCTGCAAGCGGCCGCCATCACCGGCAGCTACTCTCTGGCCGACGTGACGACGAACATCGCAGGGGGCAGCAACGCCGCACAGCCCCGGGCCGGCGGCCTCGTCGGCTACACCAACGGCGCCGGCGCCTCCGTGGACGCGTCCTACGCCGCCGGCGACGTGACGGTGAGCATCGTATCCTCAGGCACCTCTACGGCCATCGCGGGAGGGCTGGTCGGCGACCATTCCGGGACGGGCGATGGGATTCGGGCGAGCTACGCCCGCGGCGACGTCTCGGCGACCATCTCCAGCGCCGGCAACGGCCACGCCGGAGGCCTGGCAGGGAACCTGGGAGCTGGCAGCACAATCACGGCCTCCTTCTCCACGGGCGCGGTGACGAGAACGATAACGAGTGGGGATTTCCTGCTCGGATCAGCGGGCGGGCTGGTGGGCTTCACAACCACAGGCACGGCCACCAACTCCTACTGGGACACGGAGACCTCCGGCGTCTCCGCCAGCGCGCTCGGCACGGGCAAGACCACCAGCCAACTGCAAGGCCCCACCGGGTACACCGGGGACTATGCCAACTGGAACCTGAACCTGGACGGCGTGACGGGCAACGACGACCCGTGGGCCTTCGGCACGACGTCCCAGTACCCGGTGCTGAAGTACGGCGGGCAGACGGCGTCGCAGCAGCGCGTCACCGTGACGCTGACGGCCAGCCCGACGACGATCTGGGAGCGCGTGCTGTCCGCAAGCCAGACTCCCGACAATACGGCTCGCGTCAACGCCTCCACCCTCACCGCGACGCCGAGCAGGGGCTGGGACAAGCAGATCGTCGTCACCGTGCCCGCCGCCGCCGCCTACTCGCTGGGCGCTTCCACCTTCACCTTCAGCGCCGGGTCCACCACCGCCCAGACCACCACCATGACGGCGGTGAACAACTTCACCGCCGCCGCCAACAACGCAATCAGCCTCGCCATCACCGCGGACAGTCCCTGGGTGACCATCGGGACGGCCCCCACCGTCACCATCAACGACGACGACGAGTTGACCAAGCCGACGGGCCTCAAGCTGTCGGTGGACGGGACGAAGATACGGGTGGACTGGACGCAAGTCACCGGCGCAACGGGATACAAGATTCAATGGAACAGCACGTCGAGCACGTCCTGGAGCAGCCCGTCGGAGGGGACGGTGTCCAGCGGCAGCACGACGACCTACACCATCAACCCCACGCCGGCGCTTACAGCCAACACCCGCTACTACGTGCGGGTATTGCCCACCAAGAGCGGCGCGGACGAGCCGCCCTCGGACGCGGTTGACATAAAGACCCACGCCACCAGTCCCGCCACGGTGGACTACGACGCCGACAACGACGGCCTCATAGAGGTAAGCAGCCTGGCCCAGCTGAACGCGATGCGCTGGGACCTGGACGGCAACGGAGTGGTGGACAGCGCGTCGAACCAAACGTCGTATAACACCGCCTTCCCCAATGCGGAAGACAACATGGGCTGCAACGAGTCCGCGGTGACGATAGCGTCGAACAACACGGGCAATCCTGCCTGCTCGGGCTACGAGTTGCGCGCCAACCTGGACTTCGACACGGGCACGGCGGGAGACCGCACCGACGACACGTACTACAACAGCGGGGCGGGCTGGACGCCCATCGGGGACGCAACCACGGCCTACACCGGCGACTTCGACGGCAACAACGACACGGACTCCTCCGGCGACGGCGGGCCGTACACGATAAGCAACCTGCATATCAACGCATCGTCCACGTCCGGCGCGTCCTACGCGGGGCTGTTCGGCGTCATCGGCACGGGGGCGGAGGTGGAGAACGTCGCGCTGACGGGCGTGTCGGTGACGGGAAGCACGACGAGCACCGCGGTGTACGCCGGCGCGCTGGCGGGCCGCAACCAAGGCACTATAGAGGACTCCTCGTCCCTGGGCGCTGTGACGGCTAACCGGACGGGTACGGGCACGGACGACAAGGCATACGCCGGCGGGCTGGTTGGGCGGAACAGCGGCACAATCCGCGCGAGCTACTCACGGGCGACGGTGACGGCGACGGCCCACAACGCCAACGAGGGCTACGCCGGGGGACTGGTGGGCCGCAACGACTCCGGCGCCGCCATCGCCGCCAGCTATGCGGCGGGAGACGCGACCGCCAACAAGGGCACGGACACCGGGACGGCCAACAACGACGTATTCGCCGGGGGCCTGGTTGGGGAAAACGTCGGGACGATAACGGCGTCCTACGCCAGAGGCGACGCCACTGCCAGCGGGAAGAACGCGGACGCGGGCGGACTGGTGGCGGCCCTCGTCGGGACCATCACCGCCAGCTTCTCCACCGGCGCGCCCACCGCCACGGCCACGGGCGGCACGGCGAACGCGGGCGGGCTGGTGGGCGGCGGGATCCCTTCCGCCACCATCACCGACAGCTACTGGGACACGCAGACCTCCGGTATCACCGCCACCGGCCAGGGCACCGGCAAGACCACTAGCGAGCTCCAGACGCCGACCAGCGAGACGGGCATCTACGTCAACTGGGACGTCAACGTTGACGGAATGACGGGGGACGACGACCCGTGGGACTTCGGCGCGGCGGGGCAGTACCCCGTGCTGGACTTTGGCGGGCACGTCGTCAACGCGCAGCGGGCCACGGTGAACGTCACCCTCTCGCCCACCACTATCTGCGAGAGCGCGGCCGGAACCAACACCAACGCCTGCGGGGCCAGCCCCGTCACCTCGGCCACTCTCACCGTGACGCCCGGCAACGCCTGGCACGAAGCCATCACCGTTACCCTCCCCACCGACGACGCCATCTACACGCTCAAGGTCGGCAATACCGCCCAGTCCTCCGTCACCTTCACCGCGGGATCAACCACCGCCCAGACGATCACGGTGGACGCCGTCAACAACAAGGCCGACGCCGCGGACGCGTCGGTGACCTTCACTGCCACCACTGGCGACCCGTGGGTGAGCATCAGCGCGACCCCCTCCCTCACCATCAAGGACGATGACCTGCTCGCGAAGCCCACGGGCGTCAAGGTGTCGCTGGACGGCGCCAAGGCCCGCGTGGACTGGACGGCGGTAACCGACGCGACGGGCTACAAGGTGGAGTGGAGCACATCGAGCACGTTTACCGGTTCGCCGTCGTCCGCGACCGTGACGGGCCAATCCACTACCAACCACAGTATCACCACCGGCCTCACGAGCGGCACGGAATACCACTTCCGCGTCATCGCCACGGTTTCGGGCTACGACGACTCCGCGCCCTCGGACTCCGTCAGCGCCACGCCCAAGACGGGCAACGTGGACTACGACGCGGACAACGACGGCCTCATCGAGGTCAGCAGCCTGGCGCAGTTGAACGCCATCCGCTGGGACCTGGACGGCAACGGCGCGGGCGACAAGCTCGACTCCAACAACGACGGCGACTACACCGACACCGGCGAGTACGACTATACGACCAACTACACCGGCGCTTTCCCCAACGCCGAAGACAACATGGGCTGCAACGAGTCCGCGGTGACGATAGCGTCGAACAACACGGGCAACCCGCCCTGCACCGGCTACGAGTTGTCCGCCAACCTGGACTTTGACACGGGAACGAAGGGCACGCGCTCGGACGATACCTATTACAACAGCGGCCTGGGCTGGGATCCCATCGGCGGAACGAGCGGCAGCGCCTATACGGGCGACTTCGACGGCAACACGTATACCATCTCCAACCTGCACATCGACCGCAGCAGCGGCAGCTATGTCGGGCTGTTCGCCTACCTGAACGGCGGGAGCGGCACAACGGTCCAGAACGTCTCTCTGGTCAACGTGGACGTGACGCTGAACACCTCGACGGGCAGCAGCGTCCACGTGGGCGGCCTGGCCGGGCGCGTCGGCAACGGCGGCGTGGAGATAGAGGACAGCTATACCACGGGCCGGGTGCGCGCCGGCGAGTCGGCCACGGAGCCGGTGACCCTCACCGCCTCTCCCGGGTATTCCTACGTGGGCGGGCTGGTCGGCAGGACAAGAGCCGCCATCACCGGCAGCTACTCGCTGGCGGACGTGACGTCCAACACCAAGAGCGCTTCCACCAGCCCGAACTCGTTCGTCGGCGGCCTGGTGGGGGAGGTGCAGGCGTCCGGAAGCGTCAGCGCCTCCTACGCGGCCGGCGACGTCACCGCCAACGTCGTGGGGCAGAACAACAACTTCGTCTATGCCGGCGGGCTGGTCGGACAACTGCTCGGCAACATCACCGCCTCCTACGCGCGGGGCGCGGTGACCGCGACCAGCGACGCCACGGTGACCACCGGCATCACCGGGAACGCCGCCGCCGGCGGCCTGGTTGGGTCGACGCCGAGCGGCTCCAGCATCACCGCGTCCTTCTCCACCGGGGCGCCGACGGCGACGGGCGACGGCCAGGTTGTACGGGCCAGGGGCCTCGTCGGCATGGTGTTCCTTACGGCGACCGTCACGAACTCGTACTGGGACACGGAGGCATCCGGCATCACCGAGACGGGCGCGGGCACGGGCAAGACAACCAACGAACTCCAGACGCCCACGGCTTACGGCACGGGCGCCAACGACATCTACAAGGACTGGAACCTGAACCTGGACGGCGTGACGGGCAACGACGATCCCTGGAACTTCGGCACGGCGTCCCAGTACCCCGTGCTGAAGTACGGCGGGCAGACGGCGTCGCAGCAGCGCGTCACCGTGACCCTCACCGCCTCGCCGACAACGATCTGGGAGCGCGAGACCACCACGCCCGCCCGCGTCAACGTCAGCACCCTCACCGCGACGCCCGGCAGCGCCTGGGACAAGAGCATCGTCGTCACCCTGCCCGAGAGCGCCGCGGTCTACACCCTGGGCGCGGCCACCGTCACCATCCCCGCCCGATCGACCACCGGTGTCACGGCCACGCTGACGGCGGTGAACAACCGCGTGGACGCCGCCAACAAAGCCATCACCCTCGACATCACCGCCGGCAGTCCCTGGGTGACCATCGGGACGGCGCCCACCGTCACCATCAACGACGACGATTCGCTGGCCGCGCCCGAAAACATGGGCGGCCAGACCACGGGCCAGAACAACAACATCCTCACCGTGGGATGGGACCCCGTGACCGGCGCCGAGGCCTACAAGCTCCAGTACAAGCTCACAAGCGCTTCGACCTGGGGGAGCGAGACCAGTATTCAGACCACCGCCTGCTCGGGCACCCCCGTCCGGTGCAAGCACGACCTTACCGGCCTCACCGTCGGCGATCTCTACGACGTACGCGTCTGGGCCACCGCCGCCGCCAACTCTGGCATCGACGAAGGAGCGTACGGCGCCCTGGTCGCCGGCCCCGGCATTGACTACGACTCCGACGACGACGGCCTCATCGAGGTCTCCAACCTCGCCCAACTCAACGCCATCCGCTGGGACCTGGACGGCAACGGCGTCGCCTCCTCCGGCAACGAGACCAACTACGGCAGCGCCTTCACAACGGCCAAGAACAAGATGGGCTGCCAGGAGAACGTCACCCTGCCCGTTAACCGCACCTGCCTGGGATACGAGCTCCGCGCCAACCTGGACTTCGACTCGGACAACGACGGCGACGTGGACGCCGACGACCATTCAGGCTCGTACTGGAACAGCGGCTCCGGCTGGGACCCCATCGGCTCCACCAGCGGGACCGCCTACACCGGCTACTTTGACGGCAACAGCGACGCGGACGCCTCCGGCGACGGCGGCCCCTACGTCATATCCAACCTGTTCATGAACTGGACCAGCGGCAACTACGCCGGCCTATTCGCCCACCTCCAACCCACGAGCGACGCCGACGTATCGAACATAGCGATCGAGAACGCGGACGTGACCATGAACATCGCGACGGACGTCATCGCCGACGTCCACGTCGGCATCCTCGCCGGCAGGAGCGAGGCGGACATCACGCGCAGCTACACGACGGGCCGCGTGAAGGCGGTCGCGAAAATCACCACAGCCAACTTCCTCTACGCGGGCGGCCTGGTGGGCCTGGTCCGGGGCGCCGACATCACCTCCAGCTACTCCTGGGCCGACGTCGAGGGCGACGTGCGCACGGCCACCCACAGCGACGCTGCCGCGTACGCGGGCGGCCTGGTCGGCGTGATTGGAGAGGTGTCCGCCAACACGTCCACCAACGTCATCGCCAGCTTCGCCGCCGGCGACGCGACGGCCAGGGCCAACACCACCGGGGCCGCCTATGCCGGCGGCCTGGCCGGCCTCGTCTCCACTGGCTCCGCGGTCAAGGCCGGCTACGCCCGCGGCAACGTGCACGGCGGCGCGGCCACCGCCGCCAACAACTACCGGGGCGCCCTCGCGGGCCACCTCAAGGGCGCCACCAGCCAGATAGCCGCCAGTTTCGCCACCGGCGCGCTCACCGGCGACGCCTCGTCGGGCCGGTGCGGCATCGTCGGCAACCGGGAGGGCACCTCCACGATCACCGACTCCTACTACAACTCCGACACCCTGGGCCAATCTTCCTGCAGCATCAACAACGGCACAGGCAAGACCACCAGCGAGCTCCAGACGCCCACCGCCTACGGAACGGGCGCCAACGACATCTACAAGGACTGGAACCTCGACATCGTCGGCACGGGCAACATCGCCGACGACCCGTGGGGCTTCGGCACGGCCAGCCAGTACCCCGTCATCAAGCACGGCTTCGGAGACAGCGCCAGCATCGAGAAGCAGCGGCCCACCGCAGCCCTCGCCGCCAGCCCGGAGACCATCTACGAGGCCGTGGGCGGCGCGACGTCTTCCACCTTCACGGCCACGCTCACCGGCCCGTGGAACGTCCCCGTGGTCGTCGACGTGACCGGTCTGACCAACTGCCTGGCGCCCGGCACGTCCTCGACCGACCTCGCGCTGAAGTTCACCACGACGAACTACAGCACGGCGCAGTCCGTCACGGTGAAGCTGGCCGCCAACCCCAACGCCTCCGTGACCATCCGGCTGGACGCGCCCAACGTCGTCTTCTCGCCCACGTCGCTCACGTTCAACGCCACCACTTGGAACACGGCGCAGAGCGTCAGCGTGAACCTGGCCGCCGCGCCCACCGGCGACACCGTGGTGCACCTGGACACGTTCTGCGAGCGCTTCCGCCTGGACGCTCCCGCCATCACCATCGCCGTCGGGGACACTACCGGGAACATCACCCTGACCGCGCTCAACAACAAGGCGGACGACGGCAACCTGGCCATGACCCTGTTCACCGACGCCTACGCCACCGCCGACAAGTGGATCACCAGGAACAGCTCCAGCGCCAGCTTCACCTTCACCGTCACCGACGACGACGAGCTGGGCAAGACCACCGGCGTCACCGCCGCCGAGCTCAGCGGCGACATCAAGGTGGACTGGACGGCGGTGACCACGGGCAGCCCCACCGGCTACGTCATCCAGTGGAAGAGCGGCTCGGAGGACTACGACTCGACGCGGCAGGTGGCGGTCAGCGGCGGAAGCGCGACGACGGGCAACATTCCCGAGGCGAGCCTGTCCAGCAACACCAGCTACACCATCCGCGTCTACGCCACCAAGACGGGCGTGGACGGCGGGCCGGCCTCGGACGAGGCGACCGTCGCCTACGTCGGCGGCGCGGGCCGCAACTTCGTCCATAAAGTCGAGCGCGCGGACAAGACGCTGATCTGGGGGGACGGGCCTGCGGAGAACCCCTTCCCGGACACCAGCCACTCCACCCTCTACCAGGTGGAGATCGTCACTCTGCCGGATTCCGCCCAGGGCACGTTGAAGATTCAGAATCGAGGCAGGTGGGTGGGCCGGCCCCAGTGCAGGGTCAACCCCAACCACTCCTGGTGCCGGCTCACCTACACCAACGTGACGGCGGGACAGAAGCTGTTCAACCCGGCCAGGGCCGGAAACCCGCAGGTGCTGTTCTTCTTCCCCAGCGACACCTTCAGCGGGGCCGACTTCACCTACCGGACCATCGTCAGGACCGTCATATCGGACCCCTCCACGGAGCAGGCGCCCTCGGCCACCTCCACCGTCACCCTGTTCAAGCTCCCAAGCTACACGCCCACCACGCCCACCAACCTGACGGTCACGCGGAATGGCAGGACCCGGGTCACCCTCAACTGGACCGCCATCTCCACGGACACCGACAACGCGGACGCCAACCGGCTTGCGATCATCCAGGTGGCCATCAAGAAAGACGGCGGCGCCTACGGCCCCTGGAGGAGGAGCAACGCGAAGAAGGACTCCACGTCCCTCACACTAACAAAAATTGAACCGGGCGCGGAGTACACCTTCAAGATACGGGCGAACAACTGGGTGGTCTACAGCGGCGATTCCAACGAGGCGACGGTGCGGATGCCCCCCGCCGCGCCCGAGGGCTTCACCCTGACCCCCGGCGCCGGGCAGATGGGCCTCACCTGGACAGCCTCCACGGACGCGACCATCGCCAAGTACCAGTACTACCGCGTCGACTACCGCGTCGACGAAACGGTGAGCGACGGGTGGACGGACCTGCCCACCCTCGCCGCGACGCAGACGACGGCGCGCACCTTCACGACGCTGAACTGGAGCACGGCGCAGACGGCAAGCATCAAGCTGAACGCCGCGCCCTCCGCGAACGTGACCGTGGGCCTCTACCAGGATGGCGTCGTCTTCACCCCGGCGCAGCTGACCTTCACCACGGACAACTGGAACACCACGCAGGACGTCAGCGTGAAACTCGCCTCCCAGCCCGCGGCGAGCGTCACCGTGAACGTGGCGGCGGTCAACCCCATCGTCTCGTCCCACAACGTCACCGGCTTGAAGACCGGCGTCGTCTACTCCTTCCAGGTGCGGGCCGTCAACGCCGCCGGCCCCGGACACGCCTCGCCCTGGCGTTCGTCGCCCGTGCGCCCGACCACGCCCGAGGGCCTGACCGCGACGGCGGGAGACGGGCAGGTCGCGCTGACGTGGGACGCCGCGGCGGGCGCCACGCTGGTCAAGTGGGAGTACAGCCAGGACGGCGGGACGACGTGGGCGGACGTCCCCGCGGCCGGCACCTTCAAATGGCGCTCTGACTACGACGCCAACGAGACCTGGTGGCAGTACCGGCAGACGCAGCCGGTGACGCGCACGGCCGGCGGGCTGACCGCCGTGGGCAACGCGGGGCAGGTGCGCCTCTACTGGGACCTCGTCGACAATGACGCGGACGCCTGGGAGTACCGGCTGCGCAGGAGCTCGGCGTCCGGCTGGACCAACGAGGTGTGGGAGACGGTCCTGGAGAGCGTCGGGTCCACGCGGTCGTACACCGCGCCGGCGATAGCCGTCAGACCGTTCTACGTTGTCCAGAGCGCGGAGCTCACCTTCACCGCGGACAACTGGAGCACGGCCCAGACCGCGCAGGTCGCCCTCGCGTCCCAGCCCTCCGCCGGCGTGACGGTGGAGTTGCTCGGCGACAACGTGGAGTTCACCCCTTCCACCCTCACCTTCACCACGGCCAACTGGAACATCACCCAGAACGTGCAGGTGAAGCTCAAGACAGCCCCGGCCCAGGACACCAAGGTGAAAACGACCCTGAGCCGGGAGGTGGGGACCTCCTTCGCCTGGCAGGTGCGGCCGCTCAACTCCTCCGGCAAGGTCATCGGCTCGCCCATCGACGGCACGGCGACGGCGGGCAACGACGGCAACCTCACCCTCTCCTGGACCTTCACCAACCCGCTAGCGATAGCCAAGTGGCAGTACCGGCACAAGTCCACGGGCGACTGGACCAACGTATCCTGGACGGACGCGCCCGGCGGCAAGGGCGCAACCACCTACACCGTCCCCAGCCTCACCGCCGATACCGCCTACGCCTTCCAGGTGCGCGCCGTGAACTCGGCGGGTACGCTGGTCGGCAGCATCCTCGGCGGCGCGGACGGCGTCACGGCGACGCCCACGGCCCTGCCCGCCTGGCAGTACGCGCACAGCGTCGGCGCCACCCGCGTCTACACCGTCGGCGGGCTGGACCCGGACCTGTCCTACACCTACCAGGTGCGCCCGGCGATTGAGATTGTGCCCAACTCCGCCCTGTCGCCGAACACGTTCTCCGGCTCGACGTCGGCTGCGGTGAGTTGGAGCGCGTATCAGCACACGGCGGGCGCGACGGGTTGGGAGGCCCGCAAGCGGGTGGTCGGCGGGCAGTGGGGCGCGTGGGAGACGGTGAGCGGCGGAGAGGCGGCCCGCTCCCACACCTTCACCGGCCTGCACCCGGGCGTCTCGTACTCCTTCCAGGTGCGCCGCGCCAACCCCAAGTACGGGGCCGCGGTGGACGCCGGCGCTACCGCCATGTCCCTCCCCTCAAGCATCACCGTGACGGGCCTGGCCAACGATACGGAGTACACCTTCAAGGTGCGCGCCGTCACCGCCGCCGGCACGAGCGCGGCCTCCGAGGCGAAAGCGACGCCCGTGACCGGCCTCGTCGCCCCCGCGCTCACCGCGGTCGGCCTAGGCGCGAGCGCCCGGCTCGACTGGACGGTCTCCGACGCCAAGGACGCCACCGGCTGGGAGTACCGCCGGGCGGAGCCCGCCGGCAGGCTGACGGTCTTCCCGGGCAACGCGTCCGTCGACCTGTTCTGGAGCGCGCCCAGCGACACCACCGGCATCGACGGATGGCAGTACCGGCACGGCGCGGAAAGCGGCGGGCTGACGGCCTTCCCGGGCAACGCGTCGGTTGACTTGACGTGGGACACGCCCGCCTCCACGACAGACATCGTCAAGTGGCAGTACCGGCACAAGAGCGGCGGCGGCAACTACCCCGCCACCTGGACGGACGTGACGTCCAGCAGCGCGACGACGACCTCGGTCACGGTGGGCACTCTGACCAACGACACGGCCTATACCTTCCAGGTGCGGGCGGTGAACTCCTCCGACGCGCTGGTGGGAACGGCGCTGGGAGACCCGACGGCCACGCCGGCGACTACGGCGGGCTGGACCGCCGTCGCCGGCAGCAGCGCGACGACCACCTCCGCCGTCGCCGGCAGCTTGACCAACGACACGGCGTACACTTTCCAGGTGCGCGCCGTGAACACCTCCGACCTGCTCGTCGCGGGCACGGCCCGGGGCGACGCCTCGGCGACGCCCTCAGCAACGCCGTGGACCAGCGTCTCCGGCGCCGCGACGCGGACTGTGACCGTGACGTCACTGACCGCGGCCACCCAGTACGCCTTCCAGGTGCGCGCCGTCAACAGCATCGGGCCGGGGCGCGTCTCCAAGGTCGCCGTGACCTACGCCGCCGCCCGCTCCGCCAAGCCCACGGGCCTGGCCGCCACCGGGTCCACGCCGGAGACGGCCGAGCACAAGCAGTCCACGCTGACCTGGCCCGCCACCAACACGGCCTCGAAGTGGCAGCTGCGGGCGCGGCAGCAAGCCCCCGCCGCTATGGTCATCGGGTCCGGGCTGTCGGAGAGGGTCACGCTGTCGTGGGACACGGTCTCGCGCCGTGGCTCCTGGCGATACCGGCAGGGTACGGTGAGCGACGGCTCCGTCACCTGGGGACCGTGGACATACTTGTCGTGCGGGGCGCCGTGCGGTTCGGTCACTCTCACCCTGACGCTGGCCAACAACACGCTGTACACGTACCAGGTGCGCAACACGGATGAGGGTGTCACCACCTTGATGACAAACCTCCAGGCGTCACAAGCCCCCAGGAACCTCGTGGCGGGCACGGGCGCGGCGCAAGACATCATCTTGGACTGGACCAACCTCGGCGCGAGCGGCACAACCAAGTGGCAGGTCCGGCGGGGCGCAATCAGCGGCAGTTCGACGACGTGGGACGCATGGTCGGACATCCCCTGCGCCGCGCCGTGCGACCCGGCCACGCTTAACTCGCATAAGATCACGACGGCATCGCCTTTCCTGACCGCGGGCACGGCCTACATCTACCAAGTGCGGGCCAAGGTTTCCGGCAGCGACAACTATCCGAATGACCTCAGCGTCTGGCATACCTTCGGCGCGCCGGGCGCCAGCGGCGGGAACCATACTCTTGCGGTTGCCGGTCTCACCGACGGGATGCTTTACACCTTCCGCGTGCGCGGCCTGAACGCCTACGACGAGGCGGGCGCGGCGTCGGACGCGGCGACCGCGACGCCGCGGGTGCCCGCTCCCACGGGCTTGACCGTGGCGGCGAGCGACGCCACCTTGACCGCGTCGTGGACGGACCCCGGCAACAGCGACATCACCCGCTACGAGTACCAACTGACGCTCAAGGACAAGACGGACACTCCCATCGTCCCGTGGACGGCGATACCCAGCAGCGGCGCGGCCACCGTCTCTCACACCCTGAGCGACCTCGGCAACAACGTGGACTACGACTACTACCTGCGGGTAGTGAGCGGCGCAAGCACGAGCGCGGCGGTCAAGGTGACGGCGACCACGCTGGCCAAGCCCCGCGCCGTCCAGGGCCTCCGCGTCCACTCCGTCAGCGACGGCCTGGTCTGGCTCGCCTGGGACGAGACCACCGACGCGAGCGTCACCAAGCTACAGGCATGCAAAGGCGAGTCCTGCGACGACGACAGCACATGGCATGACATCCGCGTCGGGTTGAACTCCAACCCCGGGTCGCTCAGGTTCACGCCGCAGGACTGGAGCACGCCGCAGACCATCGCCGTACGGATACCGTCGAACGTGAGACGGCCCAGTTCGGACCTCAGGCTGGTCCTGGAGCCCCCGGACAACGTGGAGTTCACGCCTTCCACCATCACCATTCCCACGCGGTCGTTCACCCAGCCTCAGAACGTCAGCGTTGTGCTGAAGTCCGCGCCCGCGAGCAACGTGACGGTCAGCATCACGTCGGCCCTCTGGCCCAACGCCACCGAGGTCGCCTTCGGCAACTTGACGAACCACCAGCGGTACACCTTCGCGGTGCGCGCCGTCAACGCCTCCGGCCCGGGGCCGCTCCGGGAGGTCTTCGCCACGCCGATGCCCGCGCCGGCCAAGCCCACAGGGCTGGCGGCGCGCCCCGGCGACAGGCAGGCGGAACTGAATTGGGACCTGGTCCAGCCCTTGCCCAGGTACGAGTACCAGAAGCGGACCAAGACGGGCAGCGACTGGGACCGGTGGGGAGGCGCGTGGACCAGTGTACTTCCGTCGCCCTCAGGCGGGAAGATGTGGATCACGGTTACGGAGTTGGTCAACGGGACCGAGTACCAGTTCCGGGTGCGGGGCATCAACGCCGCCGGCGGCGGGCCGCCGTCGGCGGCGGTGGCCGTGACGCCCCGGGTCCCGCCTCCACCCAAGCCCACCGGCTTTACGGTGACGCCCGGCGAACGGAAGATGACGCTGTCCTGGACCAATCCCGCCGGCGTCACGCTGACGGGCAACGACTACCGCTACCGGCCCAGGAGCAGCAGCGACAACGGCTGGACGGGCTGGACGGAAATATCCGGCGGCCCAACCACGTCGCACGAGGTGACGGGGCTTATCCCGGGCGCCCTCTACACCTTCCAGGTGCGGGCCCGGAACGAGTCGGGCCCCGGGTGGAACTCCTGGGCAGCGTTCGACTGGACCTACCCCGTCGCCCCCGTCGACCTGTCGGCGACCCCCGGTGACCGGACTGTATCCCTCGCCTGGACGTACCCCTACAACAGCAGCATCGTCCGCTACGAGTACCAGCAGAAGACCGGCGGGAGCTGGGGGAACACCTGGACGCCGGTGCCCGGCAGCGGGAAGGACACCACCCAGTTCGCGGTGGGCAGCCTGGTCAACGGCACGGAGTACACCTTCCGCGTGCGGGCGTACAGCGCCGGCCCCGGCGGGATTTCGTTGGAGGTGTCGGCGACGCCGCAGCCCGCGCCCGCCATGCCCACCAGCGTCAGCGCGAGCGCGACGGGCGCGGCGTCCGCCACGGTCACCTGGAGCCACCCCAACGCGTCGCTCATCGAGAAATTCCAGCTTCGCTACCGCACCAGGACCGACACCTGGAGCGCGTGGGCCGACTTGGCCAAGACCAAGACGTCCTACACCATTCCCGAACTCGCCAGCGTGAGCAACCTGGGCCAGTCCACGTCGACTCTTTCGATGTCGTTCCACGCCGACTCCTCCTGGGCGCAGGAGTTCACCACCGGGAGCGCATCGAGCGGCTACACCCTTTCCGGCGTGACGGTGGACTTCGAGAGCGTGAGCAAGGCCGCCGGGGTTGAGGTCCACATATACACCAAGTCCGGCGGCAGCGTGGGCTCGTCCACGGGGGCCGTGCTGTCCGGGACCGCGGCGGCCGGCCAGTCCACGTTCACCTGCGCGAGCGTCTGCAACCTGGCCGCCAACACCTCCTACTATGTCCGCGTCAGCGCGACCGGCCAGAGCGGCGGCAAGCTGAACAACACCGGCAACGCCGCGCAGACGCTCGTCCCCAGCGACAACGGCTGGAGCATCGCGGACCTCGCAGTCAACCAGAGCACGGGGTTCGGGCCCTTCAGCAACTCCGCAAACGCCATGAAGCTGAAGCTGGACGCCGTCACGCGCAGCACCGCCAACGTCATGGACTACGGGAAGGTCTTCACCTTCGAGGTGCGGGCCGTGAACAACCAGGCCCAGAACAGCCCCGCCGCCCGGGCCTCGGCGGCCACGGCCCCGGCCAAGCCCACGGGCTTCACGGCCACGGCGGGGCTCCGGCAGGTCACCCTGGACTGGGACGACCCCAAGTATCCGTCCATCGGGCGTTGGCACTACCGGTACGAGCAGCATCAGAACGGGCTGGCCGCCTTCGGCAACAGGTACAACGTGGACCTGGCGTGGGAAACCCCCGCCGCCACGACCGGCATCGCCAAGTGGCAGTACCGCTACAAGCCCAAGAGCAGCAGCGAGAGCGGCTACACCGGCTGGACGGACGTCCCCGGCAGCAGCGCATCCACCACCGCCGTCAGGGTGGGCGACTTCGGCCACTCCGCGACCTACACCTTCGAGGTGCGCGCGGTCAACTCGTCCGGCAACCCGGTGGGAAGCGCGCTGGGGCCCGCCTCGACGGGGCTTTGGCTCACGCCATGGACGCGCATCGACGGCAGCAGCGCGTCCACCACCTCCTACGTCGTGACGGGCCTGACCACCGGCGCGACCTACGCGTTCAAGGTGGCGGCGGCGAACCCGGCGGGCAACCCGGTGGCCCTTGGCCTGCCTTCGGACGCGGTGTGGGCCACGCCGCTGGCGCTGCCCGTGCCCGCGGCCCCCACCGGCCTGGTGCTCCAGGGCTTCGACCGCAGCGCGCTGCTGGAATGGAACCACCCCAACGACTGGTCCATCACTCGCTACGAGTACCGCTATAAGTCCACGGGCGACTTCCCGGCGACGTGGACGGCCGTCAGCGGCAGCAACCGGGACACCGTCCATCTCCGCGTCACCGGGCTGGTCAACGGGACCGCCTACACCTTCCAGGTGCGCGCCGCGAACGGTTACGGCGCGGGCGACGCCGTCGAGGGCAGCGTCACCCTTCCGGGCGTAGCCCCCACGCTTGCCGCGCCCGGCGCATTCGCCGCCGTCGGCAAGGACGGCAGCGCGGAACTGAGTTGGACCGGAAGCTACACCGGCAGCGGCTTTGAGTGGTTCCTGCGCGTGTCGGAGCAGTCGGACACCACCAGCCTGGTCATCGGCACAGGCGCGGCGCAGCAAGTCACCCTGACGTGGAACAACCCCGGCGCGGCGGGCACGGCCAAGTGGCAGGTCCGCCGGGGAGCGGTCGGCGGCAACACGACGACGTGGGGCGCATGGTCGGACATCCCATGCGCATCGCCGTGCGACCCGCTGGAACTCGACTCTCACATCATCACGACGGCGTCGCCGTTCCTGACCGCGGACTCGGTCTACGTCTACGAGGTGCGGGCCGAGGTCTCCGGCAGCAATGCGGACGCGCAGAACCTGCAGGCCTGGCAGCGAATCAGCGCCAGCGCCGCCTACCGCGCCCACACCGTGAACGGGCTGACCAACGGCAAGGCCTACCGCTTCCACTTGCGCGTCGCGCAGACGGGCAAGGTCTCGGCCACGGTGACCGCCGGCGCCCTCCCCAAGGCCCTGCCCGCCAATCCCACCGGCTTCAGCGCAACGGCCGGCGTCGGCGAGGTCCGGCTGAAGTGGACAGCCTCCAGCGAACTCTACCTGGACAAGTACCAGTACCGCTACAAGACCGACGGCAGCTACGGCGACTGGACGGACCTGACGCACAGCAAGGTGTGCACCCTGCCCCCAGGCGAGTACCCGCTGGACGAGAACAACAGCGTCAGGTCCTGCACTGTCACGGACGACCTGTTCTTCACCGTGACCGGCCTGGCCAACGACGTCCAGCACACTTTCCAGGTGCGCGGCGTGAACTCCGCCGGCCCCGGAGCGGCGTCGGACGGGGCAACGGCCACGCCGCGGGCGCAGCCGGGTCGGACGACGCTTACGGCGGAGGCGGGCAACGCGCAAGTAGCCCTCACCTGGAACAAGCCCACCGGCGTCGACGTCACCAAGTGGCGCATCCGCCACATCAGGGCCGGCATCGCCTGGGTCGGCTGGACCGAATTCACGCCCACTGAAAACGGCAACACCCTGTCGTACACGCTGACTGGCCTGACCAACGGCTACTGGCACCACATCGAGGTGCAGGCCGGCAACGACGTCGCCTGGGGCCTCTCCTCCATCGTCGTCGCCCGGCCCCTCGCGCCCCTGGCCAAGCCCACGAGCCTCACCGCGACGCCCGGCCACCGCCAGGTGACCCTTGCGTGGGCCTCCTCGGACACCCGCATCAGCGGCGGCTGGGAGATGCAGCACAAGCGCAGCGCGGACGCCAACTACGGCGCGTGGACGCGTATTTCCAACCATCCCTCCACCCGCTCCTACACCATCAACGGCCTGACCAACGCAGTGGAGTACAGCTTCAAGGTCCGCGCCGTCACGGTCTACGCCGACGGCCCGGCCTCGGACGCCGCGACGGCGACGCCGCTGCCGGACAACGTCCCCGCCAAGCCCACCAGCCTGAGCGCGACGGCGCGCCCCGCCCGCGCCCACCTTTCCTGGACGGGCCCCAACAGCGTCACCGCAGACTCCTGGGAACTGCGGCTGACCGCAGGCGGCAACGACGTGGTGATCGGCGCGGGCGTCTCCCGGACGATCATCCTGTCTTGGGACGCTCCCCTCGAACCTGACCTCATCCTCAAGTACGAGTACAGCGAGGACGGCGGAAGCTCCTGGACGGACATCTGTGAAACGTCCAGCAAGCCCGAATGCACGACAACCACCCGGCATGAGTTCGACAAGACCCTCACCGCCGGCGCGGCCTACTCCTCCTTCCAGGTGCGGGCAACCAGGAAAGGCCCAACGTCGGGAGAAGGCGGAACGTCGGACGGAGCGTCGGCGCAGGGAACATCGGAGGACCCGGAGGTCACGGAGTTGGTGACCCCTCTGCGCGTGTGGTCGCGGATAGACGACCTCTCCGGCTTCACGTTCACCTCGACGCCGCCGACCCAGGTGGAGGAGTGCGCGGGAACTGCGGACCCCGTATGCACCAGGACAATTACCTTCCACTCCACCAACGCCTACGCGTACACGGTGCACGGCCTGACCAACGGCGCGGCGTACACGTTCCGCGTGCGCGGCGTCAACCTGCGCGGCGAGGGGGCGGCCTCCAACGCCGCAACGGCCACGCCCATCGCCCTGCCCGTCGCGCCCACGGGCCTGGCTGCGGTCGGCGTCGTCGTCACAGGCGAGGGCGGCACCTCCGTGGCCCCAGCGGGGGTCAAGCTGTCCTGGACGCGGGCGCCCAACACCGCCGCCGCCCCCGTCACCGGCTACCAGTACCGGGTGCTGATGAACGCGGAGTGGAGGCCGTGGCAGGCCGTCGAAACCCCCAAAACCGAGGGCGCCAACGGCCTCAGCCTCATCGTCGACAAGGCACAGGAGGGCCTCGCCCTGTGGTACAACGAGTCCTACGGATTCCAGGTGCGGGCGGTGAACCGGCTGGGCGGCGGCCCGGCCTCCAGCGCCGTATCCCTGCGGTATCTGGAGGGCGCGCCCAACACCCCCACCCTCGTCGCCGCGCAGGGAGGGGACGCCCAGGCGCGCCTCAGTTGGAGCGTCTCCGCCGCTATCTGGATAGACAAGTGGCAGTACACCACGGACGACGGGACCAACTGGACGGACATCCCAGTCGGCAGCGGCGGCTACACCGTGTGCCGCGACCACGATAACAATGTCCTCACCCGCGCCGTCTGCACCGACCACGCCACCCCCGCGGAGGGCGGCAGCCGCTTCACCCGCTACGCCGTCATCCCCGGCCTGACCAATGGGAAGGAGTACACCTTCGAGGTTCACGCCGTCAACGACGCCGGAAACAGCGCCTCCGGCGCCATGACGACCCAGACCGTACCCCTCGCCCCGTCCGCCTTCACCGTCTCGCCGGGCGACGGGCAGGCCGCGCTGGACTGGACCAAGCACCCCAACGACGACGTGGCCGCCGTCTGGCAGTACCGCTACAAGACCACAGGGAACTACGGCGACTGGACGACCGTGCCCAACAGCACGGCGTCCACCGCCAGCTACACCGTGACCGGCCTGGCCAACGCCACGGCGCACACCTTCCAGGTGCGGGCAATCAACGCCTCCGGCAGCGGCGCGCCCTCCGCTGAGCGGACGGACACCCCAACCCTTTCCCCGCCCGCTAAACCTGCGGGCTTCCAGGCCCACGCCGGAGACCGCCAGGTCACTCTGCAATGGAACGATCCCAAGAACGCCAGCATCACGAGATGGGAATACCAGCAGGACGGCGGAAACTGGACGGCCATACCCAACAGCGGCGCATCCACCACCATGCACACGGTGGGCAGCCTGACCAACGGCACGGAATACGCCTTCAAGGTGCGCGCCGTCAATGCCTCGCCCCAGAACAGCGGCAACGGCGCAGAGTCGGACTCGAAAACGGCTACGCCCCTTGCCGTGCCCGGCCAGCCCACGGACTTCACGGCCACCGGCGGCGACCGGCAGGTGAGCCTCTCCTGGAAGGCCCCCTCCGGCTCCGTCACCGTCACCGGCTGGGAGTACCGGCTCTTCGACGGCGCAAACTGGCGTCCCTGGCGCGCCGTCACAGGAGCCAACAACACCCTGACCCACACCGTGACCCATGATTACAACACCAGTCCTGCTTCGCGGCTGGCCAACAACCATCCGTACTTCTTCCAGGTGCGGGCCAGGAACGCCTCCGGTGGCGGAACGCCCACGGCGCTGGTGGAGGCCGCGCCGGTGTCCGGCGCGCCAATCGCTTCCGGCTACCTCTGGCCCGTCGGCGGAGACGGGCAGGTCTCGCTGCGATGGAACCGCACCGCAGGGCCGTGGGTCACCCACTGGCAGTACCGCTACAAGACCACCGGCAACTACGGCGACTGGGCTGACGTGGCCGACTCGGGGAACGCCACCGTGAGCCACACCTTCACCGGGCTGGACAACGGGAAGCGGTACACTTTCCAGGTGCGTCCCGTGAACGACGCCGGCAGCGGCGGGGCGTCGCCGGAGGCCGCGGCGGACACGCTGCCGCTGGCCCCGGTCTCATTCAAGGCCATGCCGGGCGACGAAGAGGTCGTGCTGGACTGGGCCAGGGACGCCGCCGACAGCAGCGCCGTCACCGGCTGGCAGTACCGCTACAAGGCCGCAGAGTACGGCGACTGGACGCCCGTGCCCGCCAGCACGGACTCCACAACGTCCTACACCGTTGACGACTTGGATAACGGTACGTCCTACACCTTCCAAGTCAGGGCGGTCAACGCCGCCGGCCCCGGCCCCGCTTCCGCCGCGAGCAGTGCAATGCCCAAGATACAACTGCCGGCCAAGCCCACGGGCCTCTCCGCCGCCATCGGCGACACCGTCGTGGTCCTTTCCTGGGACGACCCGCTCAATGACCGCATCACCAAGTGGCAGTACAGCAAGGACGACGGCGCAAGCTGGACGGACGTATGCGTCACTTCCAACGATACCGGCTGCCCGTCGACGACCACCTACACCGTGGATAACCTGACCAACGGCACAGAGTACACCTTCCGGGTGCGCGCCGCGACCACGGCGGGCGACGGCTCAGACTCGGACGACGTGAAGGCCACTCCCAGGGCCGTACCCTCGCCGCCCTCTAACCTGGGCGCGAGTCCGGGCGGCGCCGGGGAGATAGTCCTAACGTGGACGGCCGACTCCACGGCCATCGCCTGGCAGTACCGCTACAAGACCAGCGGCGGCTACGGCGGTTGGATAGACATCCCATGCGACTCGCCGTGCGACCCGGGCACTCTCAACACCTACACCGTCACCGGGCTGCACAACAACATCCAGTACACCTTCCAGGTGCGCTCGGAGAACAACATCGGCTGGGGGCTGCCCGGCACGCTCATCACTCGCCCGGTGGAGGGCGTGCCCGCCGCGCCGGTGCTCACCAGCGCCGTCGGCGGCGGCGAACAGGCCACGCTGATGTGGACCCACCCCGGCGGGATATGGGTGGACAAGTGGCAGTACAGCAGCGACAACGGGACCAACTGGAGCGACGTTACCGGCTCCCACCGCCACACCCGCATAGCGACGATCACCGGCCTGACCAACGGGACTAGCTACACCTTCAAGGTGCGGGCGGTCAACACCAAGGGCAACAGCACGGCCTCCAACAGCGTCGCCGAGCCGACGCTGCCCCTGGCCCCAGCGACGTTCACGGCCTCCGGCGGCGACAAGCAGGCGACGCTGACCTGGACCAAGTCGTCCAGCGACGCGACGGTCACCGGCTGGCAGTACGCCTTCAAGACCACGGGGAACTACGGCATCTGGAAGGACGTGCCCGACAGCAGCGAGTCCACCACCTCCTACACCGTGACCGGGCTGAACAACAGCACGACGTATACCTTCCAACTGCGGGCGGAGAACGCGGCGGGCGGCGGCTCGGCAAAGACTGCCGCCGCCTCCACCGTACCCGCCAAGCCCACCGACCTGGCCCCGACGCCCGGCGACCAGGAGGTCATGCTCCAATGGACGAATCCCAGCGGCGGAGCGACGTTGACCGGCAACGCCTACCGCTATAAACCCGCCGGCAGCGGCAACAGCGGCTACACGAGTTGGACTGACATATCCGGCGGCGCAACTACGACCTACACCGTGACCGGGCTGGACAACGGCGTCCGCTATACTTTCCAGGTGCGGGCGGTGAACGCGACCGGCGACGGCACGCCGTCGGACGAAGCGTCCGCCTGGACCTACCCCGCCGCGCCCGCCAACCTGACGGCTACCCCCGGCGACAAGGTTGTCTCCCTGACCTGGGACGACCCCAACAACGACAGCATCACGCGCTACGAGTACCAGCAGACCACCACTGGCAGTTGTGGCGGCTCCTGGACGCGAATGACGGACAGCGACGCCGGCACCACGCAGCACGTGGTGAAGTTACCGACCAACGCCATTGCCTACACCTTCTGCCTGCGGGCCTACGGCGTCGGCGCGGGTACGGCATCGTCGGAGGTCACTGCCACGCCGCAACCCAGCCCGGCCATGCCAACCGGCGTGACTGCCAGCGCCACCGGCGCTTCGTCCGCCAAGGTGACTTGGAGCTACTCCAACGTTGCCCTAATCGACAAGTTCCAGGTGCGCTACCGCGCCGGCAACGAAACTTGGGGATTGTGGGCGGACGTTGCCAAGACCACAAATCCGCTGGCTTACACCGTCAGTTCCGACTTGGACCACGGGAAGGTCTACACCTTCGAGGTGCGGGCGGTGAACAACCAGTCGCAGAACAGCCCCGCGGCGCAGGCCAAGGCCGCCACGTCGCCCGCCAAGCCCAGCGGCGTCTCCGCGTCACCCGGCTTCCGACAGGTCGCGCTGTCGTGGAATGACCCCAGCTACTCGTCCATCACAAGCTGGGAGTACCGGCAAATGGAGCCGAAGGGCGGCCTGCTGGCCATACCCGAAGACGGCAAGGTTGGGCTGTCGTGGAGCAGCCCCAGCGACACCTCCAACATAGACGGGTGGCAGTACCGCTACAAGAGCTCCGGCAACTGGACTAACGTTGCATGGATCGACGTGCCGTCCAGCGGCGCATCCACCACCTCCGTCACCGTAGGCAGCCTAACCAACTCCACGGCCTACACTTTCCAGGTGCGCGCGGTGGACTCGTCCGACACTCTGATAGGCAGCGTCCTGGGCGACGCTATAGCCACGCCTTCGACGACAGCCGGCTGGACGAACATACCCAACAGCAATGCGAAGACCACGTCCCACACCGTGACCAGCCTGGTCAGCGACAGGGCCTACGCCTTCCAGGTGCGCGCGGTCAATCCCGCGGGCAACGGCCTGGCCTCCGACGTGGTGGGAGCGACGCCCCCGGCCAAGCCGACGGAGCCGACCACCATAAGTCTCGTCGAAACCTTCCATACCGGAACGCCGAGCTACTTCTCCCTGAAGGCAAGCTGGACTCAGCCCACGGACAAGACCATCGACAGCTACCAGTACCGGGTGGCGACGACGGCGAGCGGCCTGAACAGCGCGGACTGGCGGGACGTATCAGGCAGCGCCGGCTCCACGACAACCTTTACGCTGCCGGTAGCGTTCCATGGTGTGGAGCAAGTGTTCGTCCAGGTGCGCGCCGTTAACGAAGCCGGCTACGGCCAGGCCTCCAACACGGCGTCCGTAACCCTGACGCCGGCCAAGCCCGCCGCCGCCATCGGCAAGACCTTCGTCACAACTGACTTCGACATCACCCTCACCTGGTCCAAGCTCCAGCGCAACGCCAATAACGACCCCAGCATCTCCTCGTGGCAGTACCGCGGCTTCTATGGAGACCTCGGCGTCACGGACGCCGACCTCACAACGAGTTTGAACGAGAAGGCGTGGAAGTCCGTATCCAAGAGCGGCGTGAACACCGTCAGCCTGACCATCGAGGGCGAGGATGAGCCCAGGTACGCCTTCCAGGTGCGGGCGGTGAACGTCGCCGGAAACGGACCGCCCTCAGTCGTGAAGTTCATCACCCTCGCGCCGGACAAGCCTGAGAACTTCAAGGTGACCTTGGCCCTGCCCCCGGCCGGCTCCAGTTCCGGCGGGACCGCAACCCTGAAGTGGGACGCCGCCGATACCCAGACCGAGATTGGCAAGTCCATCCGGCGCTACGAGTACTGCGAGAGCGACTGCAAGAGCGACCGCGAGAGCGACGCCGGCAAGTGGAAGAGAATCCCTTGCAGCGGGACCTGCAATGTCCTGGAACTGAAAGAGTATTCCCCCGTGTACCTCAAGCAGGGCAAGACCTACAAATTCGAGCTGCGGGCCGTCAACGCGGCCGGCCCAGGCCCCGCCAACGACGAACCCGTTGTCACCATAGAAAAGCCGGACGGGCCGGAAACCCTGCCCCTCGGCGAGGCTCTCGTCACGGTCCCCGACGCGCCTGCATCCTTCGCCGTCGTCCCCGGCAACGCCAGGGGGACAGCGTCCCTCCAATGGAGCAAGCCGCCGGACACCGAGACCGTAACCGGGTGGCAGTACCGGCAGAGGCAACTGCCGCCCGTAGTCATGGGGAGCTACGGATGGTCCAGCGCCGCCCCTACCGAAGACGGGAAGCTCCACGTCGCCGCCGAGAGCGGAGGCAAGCGCCGGGTGACTATCACCGCCACAGCCCCTGCCTTTGACGTCATGCAGGCCCATTTAACGGACGGCAGGCAAGTGAAAATCGGCTCCTGGACCGCCTTCGTCGACGGCGCGCCGACCTTCACGCCGGACACCAACGACAGCGCCAAGGGCACGGTGCAGTTCGACGCGAGGACGTGGAGCGGGAGCCCGCCCTCCTCCGGCGCCGCCATCGCCGTCAGCCTGCTCAGCTACCCGGACTGGGGCGATTGGACGGACATGGCGGACGCCAATATAGACAAGACCGGCGCCCCGACCTATAAGTACCAGCTTTCCGGCCTGGACCGGGAGGTGACTTACGAATTCCAGATGCGCGCCGTCAACGACGTGGGCAGCGGCCAGCACACCGCGGTCGCCACCTACAAGACCCGCGGCGTCTACGTTTCCCGGCAGACCCCATTCGCCCTGAACGAGGGCCGGAGCGGCTCCTACACCCTGGAGTTGGCCGTAAAGCCCTCGGCCAACGTGACGGTGGCCGTAAAGTCCAGCAACTCCGGTATCGCCGTCTCCCCGTCGTCCCTCACCTTCACGCCGGAGAACTGGGGCGCCAAGCAGACCGTAACCTTGACCTCCCACAACGGCAGCGAGCCCGGCGCAACCATAACCCACACGCCCAAGAGCGCCGACACAGCCTACGACGGCATATCCGTGGCTGCCGTCAGCGTTTACAGCCGCCCCACCGCCGACGCCGGCGACGATATACGGGTGGATGAGGGCGAAAGGGTAACCCTGAACGGCTCCGCTACACCCCCGCAGGGCGCCGCTCTGGCGTTCTATGCCTGGACGCAAACCCTGGGGCCCACAGTGACCCTGAGCGGGGCCAATTTGCTGTCCCCCACCTTCATCGCGCCGGAGGTTTCCTCGGACTTCACGCTGACCTTCGTCCTCAGGGTGACGGACAACCGGGCCGGCTACACGGACGCACCGGGCGGCTACGATGAGGACGAGGTAAGTGTTACGGTGCAAAACGTTGCGCCAATCTACATTACGCCCCAACCCACCCCTACGCCTGAGGCGACGCCCACGCCGACGCCGACGCCTACGCCGGATCCCACGCCAACACCGACGCCCACGCCGACACCGACACCTGCGCCTACGCCGACGCCCACGCCGGAGCCGACGCCTACTCCCACGCCTGCGCCGACAGCTACGCCCACGCCTGCGCCCACAGCTACACCTACGCCGGAGCCGACGCCTACCCTTGCGCCGACGCCTATGCCGGAGGCTACGCCTGAACTTGAGCCGTCGCCGGGGAGAGTCTTGGTGTACCCGGACCGCAGGACGGTGATTGAGACGGCGGATGGGACGGCCAGGCTGGTGGTGCCCGCGGGCGCCGCTCCGGAGATACTGGAAATACGGTTCGAGAAGCTGGACTTGGAGTCCCTAACCGGCGCGCCTCCCATCGAAGACACGCAAGCGGTCTTGGTGATTGACGTGAACACCTTCAAGGTGGGAGAGGACGTCCCCACTCCGACGACCTACCTGAAGGGCGTGGAGTTGTGGCTCCGGCTTCCCGCGGGTGAAGAGTCCGCCTGCGTGGAAGAGCGGGCGTGGGTCTACCGGGTGGACTTGGACGAGTGGGAACTGGTGGAGCACCGCTGTGAGACAGACGACGAGGGGAATAGCTGGACCGTCTCGATACTGACCTACTTCAGCACGTACACCCTGGTCATAGAGCCCGCTCCCGCGCCGGTGACCGCGACTCCTGCCCCGGAGGCTGCTCCCACCGCCGAACCCACCGTGCAGCCGACCGCCGCGCCGACGCCGACGCCAACGCCGTCGGCGGCGGAAGAAGACGGCGGCATGGCCCCTGCGCTGATAATCGTCCTGGCGGTTGGAGTTCCCGTCCTCCTTGGCGGCGCGCTATGGCTCCTCGCCCTCCGCCGGAGACGGCGCGCCCGCGAGCAATCGTAGCGCCCGGCGGGGCCTCTGTCATTGAACGGGCGGGGCCTTGTGGTCACCACGAACGGACCGTCACATCAGGTGTAGGGGCGCCCCTGGTGGGCGCCCTGGGGCGATGCGCCCATAGTCGTCATACCGGCGAAAGCCGGTATCCAGTCCCGCGCATTTCTGGATTCCGGCTCGGGGGCCGGAATGACGAGTTGGGGGCGGCCCTTCGAGAACCTCAGGACAGGCCCTTCGACGGTGCTCAGGGTGAACGGAAGGGGGGCGGTCAGGGTGAACGGGTTGAGGGGCGGAGGGTTTGAGATTCCTCGGCTGCGCTCGGAACGACGGGAGCGATGGGCCGAGCAGAACACCCGGCGCCTGGGGGCGTCACGTTTTCGGAGCTTTGCCCAGGCGCCTGTGGTCTCGGTATGATTTTAGCGGTTACTCTTCCTCGTAGTGGCCGCTGGAGAATACGTAGTCGTCGTAGCGGATTATCCAGAGGTTCACCACCAAGGTTCCCGACGCCCTGGGGTTGGGCCACACGTACTGAATCCAGTGGCCTTCCTCCGTAGCGTTGAGCATCTCTTCGCCTATGGGCTCGTCGGCCAAAATCCCCCTGAACGAACGGGCCGGGAGGCCGACCAGCTCGGGCGCTATGGCGGCGGCAACGATATCGCCCTCTGGACCGACTATCATCATCCAGTAAGAGCCGTCTATGCTCTCCTGGGTGTTGTAGTAGGCCAGCGTCGCCTCTGCGCCCTCCCGTTGGTAGTACTCTATGGCCTCTTGAACGTAGGCTTTCGTGTAGGTTTCTGGGTCATCAGCCGCCGGATAGTACCCGGATGCAAAGAGTATCCCGTCATGGCGCACGGCGTAGCCCACCTTGGGGACTTCTTGCAGCGTCACCGGGTGGGGCCACAGGTATTCGACCCAGACCCCTTCTCCTCCGTCCTCGGCTTTGGCCAACTCTTTACCCAGTTCGTAGCCGTCGGAACCCACCACGCTCTTTATATCCACGCCTATCAGGTGAGGCAGCAGCGGGTGGACTACGTAGGAGTCGTTCTCGTCGGTGGCGAAAAGGTACCATTCGCCCTCGAAGCTGGCGACGCTGTTGTAGTAGGCAATCATGGAGTCAAGGCCGTCGCGCTGGTAACGCGCTATGGCCCGCTCCACGTACTCCACCGTGTAGTCACGGGGGTCGGCGTCTTCCCAGGCCGGCCCGTCCCCCGTCTGCCCGGCGGGGTAGTAGCCCGAGGCGAATATCAGCCCGTCGTGGCGGATGGCCCAGGTGATCTTGGGCTCTTCCACCCGCGTAATCGGGTTGGGCCACAGGTACTCGACCCAGATGCCTTCCTCGGTGGCCTGGGCAATCTCCTTGCCCAGTTCCTGCCCGTCGGAACCTACCACGTCCTTGATGTCCGTGCCGATCAGGTGGGGGAATATGGGATGGACCACGTAGACGTCGTCGGCGCCTATCAGGAACAGGTAGAAGTGGCCTTCTAAGCTGTCCTCGCTGTTGTAGTAGTCAACCGTCCCATCCAGCCCTGCACTCTCATAGCGGGCTATGGCGCGGCTCACGTAGCCCTGGGTGGCGTCCGCCAGGTTCTCCAGCAGGATAGAGTGGCTGGACAGGAAGATCAAGCCGTCGTACAGAACGACGTAGGTGCGCAGCGGGTCCTCCCTGACCACTATGCCATCGTCAGTCACGGCCGGATGGAGTCCCGGACCCTCCAGCCAGACTCCCTGTTCGGTAGCGTTTTCCAGCACCTGGGCTGCTTGCTGGTACTTCTGTCCCAGGAAATCCTGGTAGAAGGGCATAGCCATCAAGACGCCGCTGTCCGCGTCGAGGATAAACAGGTATCGCTCTCCCTCGATGCTCTCCTCGCTGCTGTAGTAGGCTACGGCGGCGTCCAGCCCATCCCGCTTGTACCGCTCTATTGCCTTTTCCACGTAGGCTATCGTCAGAGCGTCGTCTTCATTGACGGGCTCCGGCTCCGGGGTTGCGGTTGCCGTAGGCTCTGGGGTTGCCGTGGGCGCGGCAGTGGGTTCCGGGGTTGCCGTCGGGTCTTCGCCTCCGCCGCAGGCCATGCTGAAGACGGCGGCGGACGCCAAAGCAAGCAGCAATACCAGCAGGGCTACGCCGACGGGCGACCGTCGCAATATCCCTGTCTTTTTCCCCTGTCCAACCCGATTTGTCATTTCTTTCGCACCCTGCCTGTACACGCTGAATCAATGACTTGCGGCATGCGTAATAGATAGTAACACGAATCCCTCAGGGAATCACGCCAACCTGCCGGCCGCCGCATAGCCGGCAGCCTGGTGTGATTAGAGGCGTATTGCACCCTGTATTATATTTAGCTGGCGTCGTCGGCTGCGGCTTCATCGGACACGTTGGGCCTGTCGTCGTAGTAGCGGGATGAGAAGAACAGCCCGTCGTAGCGGATGGCCCAGTTGTGAGCGTATAGCGTCTCCGATGACCTGGTATTGGGGAAGACGTGGCTGACCCATACGCCTTCGGTCGTTGCCGCCGCCAACTCTTCGCCAATCTGCCGGACCCGGCCCCGTGCGAGGTCTTTGAGGTCGGTGCCTATAGTCCGTGGAGCCAGGAGGGCGACGCGTATGATGTCGTTCTCATCGGCCAGGGTCAGGCTCCACTGTCCGTCAACGCTCTCTTGGCTGTTGTAGTGGGCTATGGCAGCGTCCAGTCCGTTGGCCTGGTAATACTCGATGGCCTGCTGCACATAGGCCTTGGTCTGTGCGGCCGGGTCTGCAACCTGCGGGTAGTAGCCCGAGGCGAAGATCATCCCGTCATGGCGCACGGCGTAGCCCACCTTGGAAACTTCTTGCAGCGTCACCGGGTGGGGCCAGAGGTACTCGACCCAGACTCCTTCTCCCCCATCGGCGGCTTTGGCCAGTTCCTTGCCCAGTTCGTAGCCGTCGGAACCCACCACGCTCTTTATATCCACGCCTATCAGGTGAGGCAGCAGCGGGTGGACTACGTAGGTGTCGTTCTCATCGGTGGCGAAGAGATACCATTCGCCCTCGAAGCTGGCGACGCTGTTGTAGTAGTCGAGCATGGACTTCAGGCCGTCGCGCTGGTAACGCTCAATGGCCCGGTTCACGTAGTCCACGGTGTATTCCCGCGGGTCGGCGTCCTGCCAGGCAGGGGTCCCGGCCTCGGGGCCCCCGGCGTAATAGCCCGAGGCGAAAATCAGCCCGTCGTGCCGCACGGCCCAGGTGACCTTCTGCTGTTCCTTCCGGGATACGGGATGGGGCCACAGGTACTCAACCCAGATGCCCCGCTCGGTGGCCTGGGCAATCTCCTTGCCCAGTTCCTGCCCGTCGGACCCCACCACGGCCTTGATGTCCGTCCCGATGAGGTGGGGGAAGATGGGATGCGCCAGGTAGTTGTCGTCCGCTCCGATGAGGAACAGGTAGAACTGGCCGTCCAGGCTGTCTTGGCTGTTGTAGTGGGCGATAGTGGCGTCCAGACCGTCCTGTTCGTATCTGGCGATGGCCTTGTTAACGTACTCCTTGGTGGAACTGGCCACGTCCTCCGTCAGGATGGAGTGGCTGGAGATGAACACCAGGCCGTCGTGAAGGACGACAAGCATCCGTCGCGGCTCCTCCTGCTTGGTGACTGGGTTGATGCCCCGAGCGTTGAGCCAGCGGCCTTCTCCGGTGGCGACGTCTATCAGGCTCCCCAAGCCGGAGAACCTCGAGCCGGGGCCGACGTACTGGCCCTCCAGGGAGCGGAGAGCGCCGAACACCAGCAACACGCCTTCGGCGTCTATGAGGGTCAGCGGCCGCCCGTCTTCGACGCCGGCTTCGCCCTTGTAGTGGGCGACGGTGGCGTCCAAGCCGCTGGCTTCGTAGTAATCAATGGCCTTCTGCACGTAGGCGCGGGTGAGAACGTCGTCGGCCGACTCTTCAGGACCGCGCTCTTCCACCGAGGTAAAGTAGCTGGAAATGAAAATCAGCCCGTCATGGCGGACCACCCACAAGTTTCTCCGCAAATTCTCCGACGTGTTCGGGTTGAACCACGGAGTGCTATGCCAGGCGCCTTTCTCAGTGGCCGTGGTCAGCATAGCGCCGTCGTCAGTGCCCACGGGCGACTGGCGGTCCCTGCCGTCAGTCCCAATCAGGTTCGGGAAATAGGTATCCGCGATGTACAGGTAGTTCTCATCAATCAGCGTCAGCCACCACTGGCCGTTAATACTCTCCCGGCTGTTGTAATGCGCGATGGTGGCGTCTAACCCGTTGGCTTTGTAGTAGTCAATGGCATCGGCGACGTATTCCCGCGTGTAGGCCGCGGGGTCCTCAGTTTCGGGGTAGTAGCCCGAAGCGAAGAGCATCCCGTCATGGCGCACGGCGTAGCCCACCTTGGGAACTTCCTTGAGCGTCACCGGATGGGGCCACAGATATTCGACCCAAACGCCTTCGCCGCCGTCTTGGGCCGCGGCGAACGCCTTGCCCAATTCGTGGCCGTCGGAACTCACCACGTCCTTAATGTCGGTCCCTTTGAGACGGGGGAACAGCGGGTGAACGATGTAGACGTCGTTTTCGTCCGTGGCGAACAGGTACCATTCTCCCTCGAAGCTGGCAACGCTGTTGTAGTAGTTGAGCATGGACTCCAGGCCGTCGCGCTGGTAACGCTCAATGGCGCGGTTCACGTAGTCCTCTGTGTACTCGCGCGGGGCGACCCCTTCCCACGGCGTCGCTTCGACTTCGACGTCTCGTCCGGCGTAGTAACCGGAGGCGAATATCATCCCGTCGTGGCGAATGGCCCAAGTGACCTTCTCACCTTCTTTGCGGCTGACCGGATGGGGCCAGAGGTACTCCACCCAGATGCCCTGCTCGGTGGCCTGGGCTATCTCCCTGCCCAGTTCCTGGCCGTCAGAGCCTATCACGTCCTTGATGTCCGTCCCGATGAGGTGAGGGAATATGGGATGGGCCACGTATTTGTCGTCGGCGTCTATGAGGAACAGGTATAACTGTCCTTCCAGGCTGGATTGACTGTTGTAGTAGTCAACGGTGGCTTCCAAGCCGTCGCGCTGGTAGAGCTTAATCGCTCTGCTGACGTAATCCTGTGTGGCCTCCTCGACATTTTCCCGCACTGGGAAGTGTCCTGAAGCGAATACCAAGCCGTCATGCAGGATAAAGATGGCTTGCATCGGCGACTGAGCGCCGGTGGCGGGATTAAAGCCAATCAAGTTGGCCCATATCCCTTTTTCGGTGATTTCCTCCCGGGCGGGGAAGGCCCCTGTGCCAAGACCCAGGGGAGTCCCCACCAACGCCGGGAAGGGAGCGACGCTCAATAGGGAGTCTTCGTTGACGACGAACAGGGCCCGCTCTCCTTCGTGGCTCTCCCGGCTGTTGTAGTAGGCGAACGCGGCCTCTCGCCCGTCGCTCTGGTAGCGCTCGATAGCCTTCTCCACGTAGGCGCGGGTGAGGGCTTCGTCGTCCGCGTCGGTGGGATCGGGCTCCGGGGTTGCGGTGGGCGCCGGGGTAGCCGTTGGCGCGGCGGTAGGCTGCGGGGTTGCGGTCGGCTCAACAGTGGGTTCCGGGGTAGCGGTCGGCGGGGCAGTGGGTTCCGGGGTAGCGGTCGGCGGGGCAGTAGGCTCAGGAGTAGCGGTCGGCGCAGCAGTGGGTTCCGGGGTTGCTGTCGGGTCGCCGCCGCAGGCCATGCTGAAGACGGCGGCGGACGCCAAGGCGAGCAGCAATATCAGCAGGGCCACGCCGACGGGCGACCGTCGCAATATCCCCATCTTCTTTCCCTGTCCAACCTGATCTGTCATTTCTTTTCCTTCATCCTCGGTATACGATATGCGGTATCAATGCCTAGCAGCAAACGTAAGATATAATAGCACATACAGTTTAGGAATCAATCCGATTGGGAATCAATCCGACTTGCCAGCGGCGCATAGCGGGAGAATTATGCGACACCTGCTCACAGATGACTAGCTAGTGGAGCGATGGCTGGATATCGGGTTAACATACCGGCCCATACGACCTTGCGGACTAGAGAAAGCCGCGCCTTTGGGAGAGGGAATTTCTCCCAGGGTTGTTGCGGCCCGGGAAGATTTGCAGTTGTCCAGAATCGCTCAAGGGTGAATCAAGATGCGCTACGAACCGGATGATAAGTGTCCGCCGCTAGTAGCGTCAGCCTCGGCGTTACAGATACTTATACCCAACACCATCGGCCTCATCATGCTGGCGGCTTTGGTGGTGCGGGCAGCCGACGAATCCGACGCCTACCTGGGATGGGTGATATTCACCGCGCTGGCGGTCTCCGGGGCCGGGATGATCCTGCACGCCCTGCGGTTCCGGTATCTAGGGTCGGGCCGCCTCGTCGTCACCAACTTCAACGTCCCGTTCCTGGCGGTCTGTGCTTTGGCGCTCCAGGCCGGCGGGCCGAGTTTGCTGGCCAGCTTGATAGTAGCTTCGACCTTGGCGCAGTTCGTTTTAACCTTGCGCCTGGCCTCGCTGCGCCGGATATTTACCCCAACCGTGAGCGGGGTAGTGGTCATGCTGGTGGCTGTTTCGGCCGTGCCTTATATCATCAGCAGCACGGTTATAGTGCCGGAAGGGGTATCGGCGGCGGTCTTCCTGGCGCCTGGAATGGCTGCGCTGGCGGTTGGGGCTGCCATATCCCTGCAAGGCACGGCGGTCTGGCGCATGTGGATTTTGCCGGTCACCGTAGCCGCCGGGGTGGTTGCAGCCGCGCCCCTGGGCTTCTACGACACCGGCGTCATAGGTGACGCTCCGTGGGTGAGCTTGCCCGATTTCGGATGGCCGGGGCTGGACCTGGAGTTTGGCATAGATTTCTGGTCCCTGCTGCCGGTCTTCGTATTTGTGAACCTGACCGCGTTTATGAAAACGGTGGGAGACTTGTCGGTGATATACCGAGCTTCCTACCGGAACCCGGCGGCCCCCGACTTCCGGGCGGTGCAGGGGAGCTTGAACGTGTCCGGTCTGGGCACCCTGTTTTCCGGCCTTTTGGGGACCCTGCCCGTGGCCGCGCCCTGGGCGGTCACCGTGGTTTACGTCGGCTTTACCGGCGTGGCGGCCAAGAGCGTGGGGATATACCTGGGACTGCTGACCATAGCCATTGCCCCCTTTTCCAAGTTTCTGGCCATACTGGTGGCCATTCCCAGCCCGGTGGTAAGCGCGGTATACGTGATTATTTTTGGGATGCTTTTCGTCGAGGGCGCGAAAACGGTCTTCACCGGACAGCTCGACCAGAAAAAGGCCACCATCACCGGCGTCTCCATGGTATTGGGCTTGTCCGCCGGAATTTTCAGCGGGCTTATCGAGGGGGTCACCAGTCAGTTGGTGGGCAACACCATCGTCGTCGGCGGTATTGCGGCGATCGGCATGACCCTGTTCACCGAATTATCGAGTTTTCACATCAGGAAGCTGCGGGTTGACTTGTCCCAGTCTTCCCTGCCGGCCGTCGACGATTTTCTCGGCCAATTCGCCGACAGGCATTCGTGGACGGAGGAGGGTAAGAACCGGCTGCGGCTGGTGGGGGAGGAAGTGGTGTTGAGCCTGCTGGAAGAGGAGGGAGACGAGACTGCGGGGCAGAAGCGCCGGTTGGTGGCCACGATTCGCCCCGAAAGCGGCTCGGCCGAACTGGAAATCGTGGTTGCCTCGGACGACGCCGTGCAGGGGAACATCGAAGACCGCATGGCGTACATGCATGAGGGGGAAAGCCTGGAAGACGGGCAGGGAACGTCTCTGCGCATTCTGCGCCACTACGCCTCGTCGGTGCACCACCGCCAATACTACGGGATAGACATAATCAGTTGCCGCGTGGTGGACGAGTAGAGACGAGTCCATGGAATACCGCAAGTTCGGGCCGACCGACCTGACGGTCTCAGTCCTGGGCTTCGGCTGCTACGACGCGGCGGGCGCCTACGCTGAAGACCAGGAATTCGGTGTCAACGACTTCCGGGCCACCGGCGGCAACCCAGACATGACTGTCGGGATATATGACAAGGACGCTTTCGCCCGGAACGTGCGCCTGGTCAACGACTTGAAACCTATTGCCGAGAGCCGGGGCAAGACGGTGGCACAGATGGCCCTAAGGTGGGTCTTGACCCATCCCGCCATAAGCGTGGCCCTGGTCGGCACGTTGAACACGCAACAGTTGGAAGAGAACATCGGGACCCTGGATTGGGCGCTGTCGGGAGAGGACATGCGCCGGATAGACGAGGTGTTTGCCAAATACGGCGTCAACACCAGTCCCCCCATGTTCACGAGCTTCTAGCCGCGGCCTGCTGCGCGGGAAGGGCGGTTGCTCCGGTTGCCTCGTTCAGACCGCACATTGCGGGTTACTGACGTCACCGTGCGCCACCAAAAGCTCCACGGCGTGGATATTGTGACGGTCCAGGTGGATGGGGCGCGTGAGTCGACTGTGGAGAGGCAGCCGGGAAATCCACAGGTGCTGAGAACAGGGCTGAGGTCACTGGTGGAGGCCCATCCTTGGCGAGTAAATTCGAGGCGAGCGGTCAAAAGTCGTTGCCCGATCTGTCTTGGCGACCACAGCCCAATTCAGTGCGGCTAGCCGGTATGTGCTACTGCGACGCCAAAGCGGCGGTGTAGACCTGTTGCATCCGCAGAAGCTCTTCGTCGTTGAAGCACTCCCACATCTTGATCCCATTGTCCGCTATCTCCACCAAGTCCTCAACGCTCGTCGACGAAAAGTCGAGCAATGTTGGGTTGACCAGCGCTGCGTAACGCGGGTGCCCGCTGGCGAACTCGGTGATGCAAGCTCGGCTATTGTCGCTCAGCCCCCCGGTCTGGGACCCGATGACCGACACGAAGATGGGCACGTAGCTTTCTTGAGAAATGCAAGCAGTCACGGAGTCCGACATTCCAAAGCCCTGGGTTGCCGTGGATCCCAGCAGCGCGGCGTAATCTTCGTCCGTCAGCGCATCCTGGATACAGGAGGCCTCGGACTCCGGAATCATGCCGATAATGTCCGCCGCAGCCGACGTATTGGCGTCCAGAGCGGCTTGTATGCGGGCCAGGTACCCCACCTTCTCCACCGGGGTCATGCAGTTGTAGAACTCCAGGGCATACGGCCGCGTTGCTGAAGTTTCGTGAATTTGGCCCGGTGGCGTCATTCCGAGGCCCGTCAGAACCGCGAGGGGACTTTCTCTACCGACCCTGATCATGCATGCGCGGGTGTCGGAGGTCCATCCGGCCTGCAAGTCGAGGAAGGCGATTCCGAACACCACTAGGTTTTCTGGTTTGGCACACTGGAATATCGGCAATACAAGGTTCTCACCGCTGGCCGTCAGAATCGACAGAATCGGCTCGTTGGACATTTTCTCGTAGGCAGCATCTCCGATGGCCGTGCGAAGGCAGGAGGTCTCGGCTTCGGAGAAGAGCGCCAGCACGTCCTTCCCTGTCGTCGTCGGGGTGAGCCTCAACTCCTCGAGGGCCGGGGTGGCGGTGGGCGGAAGGGGCGTTGGTGTTGCCGTAGATTCAGGCGTTGGTGTTGCCGTGGGTTCAGGCGTTGGTGTTGCCGTGGGTTCAGGCGTTGGTGTTGGGTCGGACCCGCAGGCGGCAGCTATCAGAACCAGCAGGGTTATCAGCGAAGCTACCCAAAGCCATCGATATAACCTCATTTTCGCTCCCATGCTTTAACTTTTGACCAATTCTAACACACCAGTACACCAGCGCGTGTCAAGAATACCAGCAAGTCAGCGTCCTGTGGGCGGTAGTCCCGCTAAAGTGGCCTACTAAATGGCCTACTGGACGGTTTTGCGCCGTAGCTAATCGGTGGTGGGCGGTAGTGGACTCGAACCACTGGCCTCTTGCGTGTCGAGCAAGTACTCTAACCAACTGAGCTAACCGCCCATGGACCGCGACCGGGCGCCGGATCGCTGCCCGGCTATGCGCTTTACCATATTACATGCGCATTGCCACCCCAGGCAACACTAACCCCCTCAGACCACCTACTGCGCGTCAGGGTTGCCACCTTTTCGGCGTGACCGTATAATGCAATCCGCAAACACCAGTGGGATTGAAACTCCCGCCGGACGCGCAGGTTTCCTGGCTCCGCCGGCCCACATCGACTGGACATAACCCAACGCCCATCAAGAGGAGACGACATGGTTGACCAACTAGCCCGGCCCAAAGAACACTGCGAAGTCTACTGGTTCTCAGAGCAGCCTTACAGCGCAGTCACCGATGACGACATCGCACCTTACGAGTACGGCCGTCTCGGATTCCCCAATTCCTACTTCGATGGCGAAAAGGCCCACGAGCTTTACAACCAGTACCACGAGCAATACTCCTGGGCCGACGAGATGGGCTTCGACGGTATTATGACCAACGAGCACCACGGCGCCTACTGGTGCATGAAGCCCTCCGCCAACCTCGACGCCGCCGTCATCGCCAAGGTCACCAAGAACGTGAAGATAGCCATCTTGGGCAACGTAATCGCCGTCGCCGATCCCGTCCGCATCGCCGAGCAGGTTGCAATGCTGGACTGCTACTCCGGCGGCCGCATAATCTCCGGCTTCGTGCGAGGGAGCCCCGCCGAGACCCTGCTCGGCGGCATGTCCCCCACCGAAAACCGGGACCGCTTCGAAGAGGCCCACGACCTCATCATCAAGTGCTGGACCGAGCCCGGCCCATTCCGCTGGGAAGGCCAATACTACCAGTACCGCATGGTCAACCCCTGGGTCACCCCCATGCAGAAGCCCCGGCCCGACATTTGGTTCCCCGGCTCCGGGAGCCCCGAAAGCTGCGTCTGGGCCGCCAAGCACCGGCATCCCTATATGAACCTCGGCGCGCTCACCGACACCACCAAGTGGCTCAAGCAGATTTACATCGACACCGCCGACGACGAGGGCTTCAAGGCCGGACCCGAACACTTCGGTTACCTCCTCCGCGCCTTCTGCGCCGATACCGACGAGAGAGCCATCGAGGTCGCCCGGGAATTCCTCTGGACCAGCGGCCACCGCGCCCGCGGTCCCAGGGAACACAACGATCCTCCCGGGTACCAGTCTCGCGTCGCCGCCGCCGTGCGGGCCACCCGCCCATCCGGCCGGACGGCTTCCGCCTCCGCCTTGACCTACGATGAGCTCCGGGCCGTCGACAACATCATCGTCGGCAACCCCGACACCGTCACCCGCAAGCTCACCAAGATTATCGACGAGGTCGGGCCGGGTTACCTCCACATCTACGGCAACGAGGGGCCCATGCCCCACAAGGATGTCATGCGCTCCATCGAGCTGTTCGGCAAAGAGGTCATCCCCGCCCTCCGGGAACTCCCTCTCAAACCCTACGAGCCCACTCCCAGGGCCGGGGAGCGTCCCACCACCAGCGGTATTGCCGGCCTCGAGCCGTAACCCACAGCCTCCCCGTATATGCGGCAAATAAAACGGCCCCGCTTGAAAAGGCGGGGCCGTTTTGATTACTGGCCTGGCTGCTCCGGTCTTGCTCTAGTTATACGTGTCGGGACTCGCCATGAACTTGCTGCGGCAGTCCAGGCTGCAGAAATAGCGCCACAAGCCGTTGTGGAACATCCGGGTCCCCTGCTCAGGGTCCACCTCAGACGCCCCGTGCATCGTCTGTCCAGTCTGTCCACGGGCCCGCTCTTCGTCGATTTCCTTCCCGCAAACCGGGTCTTTAGCCATCAGTCAATCTCCAACAATATTTTCCCGGACTTGGGGCGCCAATCACACTGGCGTCAGTGGCATCCCCAACCGGACCTCTCCCGGCTGGTCTAATAGAGCCTTCGCCACCCGCGCCCGGTGCTCGAATGTCGTCCCCAGCCGCATCGTCCACGCCGATACTCGCCGGTACCATAGGTGCAGGTCGAACTCCATCATAAACCCGATGCCGCCGTGAATGATTTGCGAGGTCCTCACCACCGCCTCGCATTTCTCATTGCAGAACGACTTGGCTTGCGAGACCTCTATCGTCGCCGGCAGCCCCTGGTCCAGCTTCCACAGTGCTTCATACGTCAACAACTGCGCACCGTCCACCCATACAGTCATGTCTGCGCATAGGTGCTGAATCGACTGGAACGCTCCTATGGGACGCCCGAAGGCCACCCGGTTCTTGGAATACTCAATGGCCATCTCCGCGTCTTTTCGCGCCGCTCCCACCATCTGGGCGCAGAGCAGCGCCGTCGCCCTCTCCAGCATCCACTCCGCAACTGGCCATCCCTGGTCTATCTCGCCCAATACGTTTGATTTGGGCACCCGCACGTTTTCGAAGGTCACCCGGCACTGCCTGTCCTTGGCCAGTGTGACCAGCGTGTTGTAGGAAATGCCCGCACTCCTGGCATCCACCAGCAGTACCGTCAAACCCTCGTTCTCCGGCGACGCCTCCGACGTCCGGCACACCACCAAAAATTTATTGGCGACGCTGAAGTTGTCCACGAACATCTTGGTTCCTGACAACACCAGGTAGTCCCCTTCCTGCCTGGCCTCCAACCTGACCCCTTCCGGCGTCAGCCTCGGGTCGGCCTCGGTCAGCGCCCAAGTTAGAATCATGTCTCCCCGACTCACTGCCGGCAGGATCTCCCGGCGTTGCTCCTCCGTCCCGTGCTCGGCAATCGTCAATGCCGTCGCCATGGTGCAGTGGAACGGCACCGGTGCTATGGCCCGTCCCGCCTCCTCCATGATGATGGCCAGATAGGTCAGCGGCATGTCCTGCCCGCCGTGGGCCTCCGGCAGTGCCAACCCGAACCACCCCAACTCCGCCATCTTCTTCCAGAGGTCCGGCGGATAGCCCAGTTCGTCCTTCTCCATGGCCCGGGCCAGCGACGGAGGACACTCCGCCTCCAAGAACTCCCGGGCCAGGTTCTTCAGCATCTGTTCTTCTTCAGAAGGCAATACGTCCATATCTAGTCCTAGTTGAGGTAAGACTCTGCGTCCTTAGCGGCCATAACCGACTGCGACGCCTCAATACTCGTGTTGGCGGTCCAGCCCTGCAACGGCTCTCCCTGCTGGCCCTTATCCCCTCGGCAGTCCCAGGCCCCGCCTGGCCACCTGGTCCCGCATCACCTGCACGCTCCCGTGGTTGATTCCCGACTGGAACGCGCCCATTACGTTATGCGCAAACAACCCGTCCTTGATGGCTCCTTCTGAACCGTTCAAAAGCTGAGCGTAGGGCCCCAGGATTTGGGTGATAGTTTCGGTGGTCCTGACGCCGTGCTCCGGCGCCCAGACCTTCTCCGCCGCCCCCTCGTAAGTGAAATTTCCGCCCCTCTCCACCAACGACATGCTGCGCATGGTCATCAACCGGCACACCTGGGCTTCTATCCACAGCTCCGCCAGCCGGTCTCTGACCGCCGGATCGTCGGCTATGGAATACCCGTCCAGCTGGTTCTCCTTGATCCAGTTGATGATGTCCTCGTCCCGGCGCACAGAAATCAAGTACCTGCTGGCGCCCACCCTGTCCAGGTTCAGGCCCATCGCTCCCACGTACCACCCCATGTTCTCCTCGCCCAGCAGCGCCGATGCCGGCACTCGTACGTCCTCGAAGAACACCTCGTTGGTCCGCGGCGTCCCATAAGTGGTCGCCGCCGGCGCAGGCGGGTCGTTCTGGATGGTCCACAGCGCCCGCACGGTAATCCCCGGCGTGTCCATGGGCACCAGCAATATGGATATTCCCTTGTGCCTGGGAGCGTCGGGGTCCGTGCGGCACATCAGGTATACGTGCGTGGCGTAGTGGGCCGACGACGTGTACATCTTCTGCCCGTTAATCACGAACTCGTCCCCGTCCCTGACCGCCCTGCACTGCAAGCCGGCCAGGTCGGCCCCGCCCTGTGGCTCCGTATATCCCTGGGCAAAAATAATCTCTCCGGTGATGAGTCCGGGAATAAAGTGCTGCTTCTGCTCCTCCGTCCCCGCCATCAATATTGCCGGGGCCCCGGTGCCCGCGCCGCCCACGGCTATTCCTGCCCTGGCGAACTCCTCTTCCACGATGTACTGGTCTATGCGGCTCCCCCCCTGGCCGCCGTACTCCTTGGGCCAGCTGATTCCCACCCAACCCTTGTCCGCTATTTCTTTCAGTAGCTTCTGGTGGTGGGGCCCCATGCCCGTTTCCAGGGAGGTCTCCACCTCGCCCAGCACCTCCGGAGTCACCTTCTCCTCGATGAACTCCACCACCTCCTGCCGGAGGGCTTCCTGTTCCGCTGTAAACCCAAAGTCCATCCTGTTCCCCTTTAACTCTACCGTCGGCTAAACCCTCGGCGCGGCCCTTCTACCCCGCCGCCCGTTCATATCCCACCTTCATTACTGCACCCCAACCCTTCATTCCTGCACCCCAACCCTTCATTCCTGCGCAGGCAGGAATCTATAATCCCGCGCCCCCAACCTGTCATTCCGAGGAGCCTGCGACGAGGAATCTAAAACTGCCTGTCCTCAACCTGTCTCGCCCCTCAACCCGTCATTCCCCCGCAGGCGGGAATCTCAGGCCCGCTTCAGTGCCATTGTCGTGTCACGCACTAACCGTGTCAAGGGTAACGCCCCGCTGCGGCGGAGGCCTCGCATCGGAAATCCAACTCCCCACGGAGCATACCCTGTGGAGTACCAGGGGCCGTTTCTTGGTCTACCCCCCATGCCTAGATGACGGCTCGGGGGCCGGAATGACGGTTATGCAAAGGTCCGCCGCCGCGGTGAACGGCGCGTCATTAGCCGGCGCCGCATTTGTGCGGCGGAGAGGGGGCAGCCGCCATAGTGCAGCCTTGGGCCGCGCGGTCAGGGCCTGGTGCCGCACCAGAGGTCGGTGATTTCCATGCTGTCCAAGAAGGGTATATCCAACAGCGCGATGGACGCTTCAACGGCTGGCAGCCGTAAATGGCCCCCTATTTTGTTCTAAAGAAAATCATCCACTATGGTTCTAAGCTCGTCTTCGGTGATGCCGTCCTGGACCCAAGGCAGCGCCAGGACGGTTGCTGCAATCTCTTCGCTGGCTTCGGCCAGCTGGTACAGACGGCTGATGGCTCCATACTCGTCTTCGGTGATGCCGTCCTGGAACCATGGCAGGGCCAAGACGGTTGCTGCAAGCTCTTCGCTGGCTTCGGCCAGCTGGTACAGACGGCTGATGGCGCCATACTCGTCTTCGGTGATGCCGTCCTGGAGCCATGGCAGGGCTAAGACAGTTGCTGCAAGCTCTGCATCGGTTCTGGCCATCTGATCCAGACGGCTGATGGCGCTATCCTCGTCTTCGGTGATGCCGTCCTGGAACCATGGCAGGGCCAAGACAGTTGCTGCAAGCTCTTCATTGGTTGCCGCCAGCGAGACCAGCCATGTGATGGGGTTAGTCTCGGCTTCCGTTTCCGTGATACCGTCTTGCACCCAGGACAGCGCCAAGACAGTTTCCGCAAGTTTTTCATTGGTTGTCGCCAGCGAGTCCAGCGATTCGATGGCGAGATTCTCGGCTTCGCTGATACCGTCCTGGACCCAGGACAGCGCTGAGAGAGTTTCTGCAAGCTTTTTGTTTTTCATCCACTCCAGATGTATGGAGATTGTACTGTCAGGTGTAGGCGTGGGAGTAGGTTCGGGCGTAGGCTCTGGCGTGGGTGTAGGTTCGGGCGTAGGCTCTGGCGTGGGCGTAGGTTCGGGCGTAGGCTCTGACGTGGGCGTAGGTTCGGGCGTAGGCTCTGACGTGGGAGTAGGTTCGGGCGTAGGCTCTGGCGTGGGAGTAGGTCGGGCGCAGGCTCTGGCGTGGGAGTAGGTTCGGGCGTGAGATCAGGCGTAGCTTCTGGAGTGGCCGTAGGCGTCGGGCTGGGGGCAGGGGATGGCGTAGGAGCGGACGTAGGTGTAGCTGTGGCCGTGGCCGTGGCCGTAGAAGTAATCGTAGGCGTCGTGGCGGATGTGGGCGCAAGGGTTGGAGTCAGGGTTGGGAGCAGCGTAGGGGCTGGGGTGTCAGCGGGCAGCGTTGCGGGTATGTCAGTTGGCACAGGAGATACATCCCCATTGCAGGCGATGCCGCCGGCCAGTAAGCCAAGGAACAGGCAAAGACGTAAGAGCATAGGGACCCTCTCGCGGCTTAGGATTCAGGCGCTTGCTGCCGTTACCCCGTCCCATGTTGGGCAACAAGGGGGTGCGAACGCGCATAAACCCCTGGCCCCAGCTAAACATGGTTGGAGTTACAGTTTGATGTTAATACCTTGGGAATAATATAGCAAGTCGCTGACCTGGATGCCGGTCAGGGCATCCGCGCGGACCCAATCGCGGACTCCAAGGCCGGACTCCCCTGCAAGCCTTCGGATCTCTGTCAGAGAATTGCCTGAATTTACGATTCCCAGGACAGCGAGGAATCAGGCCAAATCAGCCACCACCGGCTTCAACGCCTCAACCAACGGCGGCAAGCACTCCTGCCAGTCCCCGACAATGCCGAAGTCCGCCGCCTTGAATATCGCCGCCCGTTTGTTCCGGTTTATCGCCAGGATCACACCCGCTTTTTGAATCCCCACCGTGTGGTTGAATGCGCCCCGCAGCCCCACCGCCACGTAGACCTTGGGCGCAATCGTCCGGCCGCTGATGCCCACCTGGATATGGTGCGGCAGCCACCCGGCGTGCACCACGTTCCTTGACGTCGCCAGCGTCGCACCCATGGACTCCGCCAGCCTCCGAATCTCCGGCAGATTCTCCGGCCCGCCAATGCCCATACCCGCTCCCAACACAACTTGGGCCTGCGTCAGTTCCACCGCTCCCAGGTCCTCTTGGACGTGCTCTTCCACCACCGTGATGTCCGACCCCGCAAACTCCGGCGCCTCTACAACCTGGATTTCCGCCGTCGCTGCCGGGTCCGGCCCCACCGGAGTCAGCAGCCCCGGCCGCAGCGTCACCAGGTTGGGCAATGTCTTGGACAGTATGGGCGCCACCACGTTGCCCCCCAGCGCCGGTTTCAGTTGAACTAGTCTTCCTTCCGCGTCCACTTCCAAGTCTATGGCGTCCCCGGTGAGTCCCAGCCCCAGCCTCGCCGCTACCCGCGACGCCAGGTCCCTCCCGTCGGCGGTGGAGGCAAACAGCACGGTGTAGGGCATATCAGCCTCGATAGCTGCCGCCACCGCGCCGGCTGTCCCTGCGCTGCACGCGGGACCCACGCCCGGTCCGTCGACAAAAATCACCCGGTCGGCGCCCCACGCTGCCAACTCCCTGGCCAGCCCGTCGTTGGCGAGACCCAGAACCAGGGCCGCCGCCTCGCTCTTGGTGAACGACGCCAACTCCCTGGCCTTCCCCAGCATCTCCCGCGTCACCTGCCGCAGCCCTCCCTGGGCCATTTCAGCCGCCACCCAGATACTCCGCTCTCGTTGCCCCGGAAACCGCGCACTGCCGGACTGGGACCCTCCGTCTCCCCCTGCCGCATCCAGTTCCGCCAACCGGTCTCGCAGCATTTCGGCCACCTTTGCCGCCGCCTCTGCCGGACTTTCCTCTCCTATGACCACTCCCAGGCGCGCCGGCTCCACCAGACGTATGTCCTGCACACACGTCGGCGACCCCTCGGCCCCCAGCTGCGATACGTCCGCCTGCAGGTCGGCGCAGCTTAGCTCTTCGAATGGCTTCTCCTGGGCTGCTTCCAACTCCTCCGGTCCGGCGTACATCTCCGGCGCAATTCCCTCCGTGGCGCACACCAGCGCCGGCAGCGGGGACTCAATCACCTGGTATCCTTCATCAACCACCCTCTCGGCCCGTATGCCGCCGCCTGGACGCCGTTCCAGTTTCCGCGCGTTGCTGACGTGGGGTATGCCCATCAACTCCGCAATCTCCGGGCCCACCTGGCCTGTCTCCGCGTCCATGCTGTTCCGCCCGCAGATGATCAGGTCCGGTTTCTCTCTGTCCAAAACCAGCGCCAGCGCCCGCGCCGTTGCCAGCGTATCCGACCCCGCCAACGCCCGGTCCGTAAGCAGCATCGCCCGGTCTGCCCCCAATGCCAGGCACTCCAGCAGCCCTTCCCGGGTGTTCGGCGGCCCCATGGAAATTACGACCACTTCGTCGCCGGCGCCATCCTTCATCTCAACCGCGCGCACCAGTCCCAGAACGTCGAAGGGGCTTATCTCCGAGGGCGCGCCCTCCCGCACTATGGTCTTGCGCTCGTAGTCGAACTTGATTTGGGTCAGCACCGGAATATATTTCACGCAGACGGCGATTTTCATGCCTTGTTCAACTCTCCTGATTGTTCCGAATCCATAATGTCTCTCTGAACCCGCGAGGCAAGGTTGTCCAAAGCGCCGCTGGGCGACACCGGGTAGTCCGGCGGTTCCTCCAATCTCTTGTACTCCTCGGGCATACTATCGAACTCCCGCCGGAACGTCTCCCTGATGTCCTGCAACGCCGTAGCAGGCGCCGTCCTGCGCCCGCCCGCCATAACATCTGTGAGCAGCGGCTCGCCTCCGTCCACCGCCTCCTCCTCCAGCCCTATCACGTCTCCGTGAAGCCGCCCTGCAGCATCTCTAAACCGGAACACCTGCTTGGCCCCAGGCCGGTACGCCTTGTCCTGGCTCAATTTCATTACCGGCCTTCCGTCGTACTGCACCAGCTTGTACACCATGTCCGACCAGGGCGAGTCCGCCGACACTGTTACCTTGGTCCCCAGGCCGAAAGCATCGATGGGCGCTCCGTTTCTAGCCAGCCTCTCCACGTCGCCCTCGTCCAGCCCGCCGCTGGCCAGGATTTCCACGTAGTCAAGGCCCGCGTCGTCCAGAATCTGCCGCACCTTCCGGCTCAACCCGTCCAAGTCCCCGGAGTCCAATCGCACCCCAGCCAGCCGTTGCCCACGTGATTCCAACTCCCTAGCTGTCTTTACGGCATTGTGCGCCCCCTCTACCGTGTCGTAAGTGTCCAGCAGTAGCACCGTCCTTCCCGGAAACGACCGGGCGTATGACTGGAAGGCCTCGCGCTCAGACGAGAAGCTCGATATGAACGAATGCGCCATCGTCCCCGCCGCCGGTATCCCGTACCGGGTGGCCGCCAGCACATTGCTGGTCGATTCGAACCCCGCTATGTAGCCGCTCCGGGCCATCTTCAACGCCGCGTCCATTCCATGCGCCCTGCGCGACCCGAAGTCGCTTATTCTCCGGCCCCGGGCCGCCCAAACGCACCGCGCCGCCTTCGTCGCTTGCAGGCTCTGCAAATTCACCTGGTTGATGATGTACGTCTCCGCCAGTTGGGCCGCGATTATCGGCGCCGTAACCTCCAACACCGGCTCGCCGGCGAAGAACAGCCGCCCCTCCGCCATGGCCCGCACGCTGCCCGTGAACCGCACTCCCGCCAGGTATTTCAGGAACTCTTCCGAGAATATCCCCTGCGACCTTAGGCCCTCGATTTGTTCCTCGTCGAAGCTCAGCGCCTCCAGGTAGTCCAGCACGTCTTCCAGCCCAGCGAACACCAGGTACCCTCGGTTCGGCGGGTGGTTGCGGATGAAGAGGCTGAACGTCGCAGGGGCGAACATCCCCTGCTCAAAGAACACCTGCGCCATCGTCAGTTCATACAGGTCCGTAAACAGCCCCAGATTATCGCCGGACCAACCGAGCCTCGACTGCGCCATTATCCCTTTGCCGCGCCTCAATTCTGGAAGTGAACCCGTCTTCCGTCATCCCAAACCAAGCATGAACGGCCTCATTATCTTGGCCCTTCCAAATCGCTGTCAACCGAACACGGGGCCTCCGCCCACGTGGCGCGCCGAGTCCCGCCAACTTGACACGCCAATGCTCCGTTAGTACCATTATGGACGGTCAACAACCCATCTGGGAACGAGACCCTTATCCAGAACGGCAGAGGGGACGGCCCGACGAAGCCTGGCAACCGGTGAAGTTCCGGAAGTAGCTGGGGAATTCCTACCCGCTACAACCAGGGCTGAACACGGTGCTAATTCCGGCGTCTTTCCAGCCCTGAGGCTGGCAGGACGAAAGATGAGGGGCCTGCTATGCGCTTGAGCTTCTCTCCGTGAGAAGCTTTTTTATTGGCCTCTTGTCCTGCTTCCCCCAGCCTGCGGAGACGACAACTCTTGACCGAAATCAGGCCCATTCGGTGGACTGGCGACAAGCTGGAACTCCTTGACCAGACCCGGCTTCCCCACGAGCAGGTCTATGTGGAAGTCAGCCGCTACCAGGACGCCGTCGAAGCCATCCGCACCATGCGCGTCCGCGGCGCCCCCGCCATCGGCGTCACCGCAGCCTACGCCGTGGTCCTCGTTGCCCGTCAGGCTCAGCAAAGTGACATCCCGTCATTCCTCAACAGCCTCGAACAAGCCGCCGCCGAGATCGCCGCCGCTCGTCCCACCGCCGTTAACCTCCAGTGGGCCGTCAATCGAATGCTCCGCGTCGCCCACGAAGGAACAGGCGTCACTGCCATACAGGCCAGCCTCCTCACCGAGGCCCAGCGTATCCAAAGCGAGGATGAAGCGGTCAACCGCCGCATGGGCGCCTACGGCAAAGACCTGCTGCCCGCAGGCGGCGCCGTCCTGACCCACTGCAACGCCGGCGCCCTCGCTACCGCTGGATTCGGCACCGCCGTCGGCGTTATTCGCGCCGGTTGGGAGGACGGCAAGCGCTACCGCGTCTTCAACACCGAGACCCGCCCCTTCTTGCAGGGCGCCCGTCTCACCGCCTGGGAATTCCAGCAACTGGGCATACCCTCAACCCTCATCGTCGACTCCGCCGCCGGCATGATGATGCAGTCCGGCGAAATTGATTGCGTCATCACCGGCGCCGACCGCATCGCCGCCAACGGTGACACCGCCAACAAGATTGGCACCTACTCCCTCGCTGTCCTATCCAAGGAGAACGACATCCCCTTCTACGTCGCCGCTCCCATCAGCACCATCGACCTCGACCTGGATTCCGGCGACCAAATCCAGATAGAACAACGCCCCGCCGACGAGGTCTTGCAACTGCAGGGCGTTCCCACCGCGCCCCAGGGTGTCTCCGTGATGAACCCGGCCTTTGACGTAACCCCCCACCGCTACGTCACCGCCATAATTACCGAGGCGGGAGTCGCCCGCCCTCCATATTTGCAAAGCCTGGCCATGGTTGCCGGGGTCGCCGCGGCTGCTTAAACCATGTCTTCTTCCAAGGCAACCATCGGCATCATCGGCGGCAGCGGCCTCTACGAGATGGACGGCATCTCCGGCTTGCAGTCCGTCGAGATGGACACCCCATTCGGCCGTCCCAGCGACGCCATCACCGTGGGGTCCCTTGACGGGGTCTCCGTAGCTTTTCTCCCCCGCCATGGCCGCGGGCACCGCATCAACCCTACCAACATCCCCTTCCGCGCCAACGTATACGCCCTAAAAACCCTGGGTGTCCGTCGCATCATATCCGTCAGCGCCGTGGGCAGCCTCAAAGAAGAATTTGCCCCCATGCACCTGGTCATACCCGACCAGTTGATAGACCGCACCAGGAGCCGGGAATCCACCTTCTTCGATGAAGGCATAATCGCCCACGTAGCCCTGGCTGACCCATATTGCTCGTTAGTGTGCCAAGTAGTTGCCGATGAAGCCGGCCAGATAGGCGTCACCGCCCACTCCTACGGAACCCTCGTAGTCATGGAAGGCCCCGCCTTCTCCACCCGCGCCGAGAGTTTCATGTACCGTTCCTGGGGGGCCGACATCATCGGCATGACCGCCTTGCCGGAGGCCAAGCTCGCCCGCGAAGCCGAGATCTGCTACGCCACGATGGCCTGGGTCACCGACTACGACTGCTGGCGCAACGAGACCGAGGCTGTGACCACCGAGATGGTCGTTCAAAACCTGGGCCGCAACGTTGCCGCTTCCAAGAAACTCTTGCGCCGCGTCGTTCCCCGGCTGGACGCCTTGACCGACGATTGCGCCTGCGCCTCCGCCCTCGAAAATGCAATTATCTCTTCGCCTGCCGGCCTATCCGACGACTATAAACGCAAGATGGCCCCTCTCGTCGGCAAGTACCTGGAATCAACACCCAAGGAGTAACGTCATGCCTAGACAAGAACCTGGAGAGCCCTATTACAGGGTAGATTCGAACGAGGCCAGGTCCATGCTCGACGCCGACCCTGACAACACCGTCGTTGTCGACGTCCGCCGCGACGACGAATGGGTTTCCGGCCACATCACCGGAGCCATCCACGTTCCCATAGACGACCTGCCCGACCGCATCGACGAGGTCCCCCACGGCAAGAAGGTCCTCTTCATCTGCGCTGTAGGCGTCCGTAGCGGTCTCGCCTGCGAGGTTGCCGCCTCCATGGGCTACGAAACCGAAAACCTCTTCAACATCGAAGACGGCACCCCCGCTTGGATCGCCGCCAATCACCCCACTTCCTACGGTGACGACCCTTAGCTGTTTCAACTTATACGGCAAGCCATCAATTCATTACCCGCCTGCACAGCACTAACCGCAGGCGTCTAACTCAGATAAATCAGGAGTCGACCATTGGCATCAATACAGGCTACAGGACACGTTAAAGACCTATCCCTCGCCTCAGACGGCGTCAACCGCATAGAATGGGCGGCCCGCGAAATGGCCGTCCTCAACCTCATTCGCGAACGATTCAGCCGCGAGAAGCCCCTTGCTGGGCTCAGGCTCGCCGCCTGCCTCCATGTCACCACCGAGACCGCCAACCTCGCCATAGCCCTGAAAGAGGGCGGCGCCGACGTCAATCTCTGCGCCAGCAACCCCCTCAGCACCCAGGACGACGTCGCCGCCGCACTGGTCCAGGAATACGGCATCCCCACCTTTTCCATCAAGGGCGAGGACGACCAGACCTACTACCAGCACATCAACGCCGCCCTCGACGCCAGGCCCGAGGTAACCCTGGACGACGGCGCCGACTTGGTCACCACCCTCCACCGCGAACGCGATGAGTTGCTCCCCGGCGTCATCGGCGGTACCGAGGAGACCACCACCGGCGTCATCCGCCTCAACGCCATGGCTGCTGACAACCAGTTGCGCTATCCCATCATCGCCGTCAACGACGCCGAGACCAAGCACTTCTTCGACAACCGCTACGGCACCGGCCAGAGCACCCTCGACGGCATCACCCGTGCCACCAACATCCTCTGGGCCGGCCGCCGCGTCGTCGTCGCCGGCTACGGCTGGTGCGGCCGCGGCGTCGCCTCCCGCGCCCGCGGCCTCGGCGCCCACGTCATAGTTACCGAGGTCAACCCCATCCGCGCCCTGGAGGCCGTCATGGACGGCTTCACCGTCATGAAGGCCGTCGACGCTGCCAAAATAGCCCAGGTCCTGGTTACCGTCACCGGTGGCATGCACACTGTAGACCGCGAGCAAATCCAAGTGCTGCCCGACGGCGCGATCCTCGCCAACAGCGGCCACTTCAACGTCGAAATCGACATCCCCGCCATCGAAGACCTAGCCGTCTCCCGCCGCACCGTCAAGCCCTTAGTCGAAGAGTTCAAGATGTCCGACGGCCGACGGGTCTACCTCCTTGGCGAAGGCCGTCTGATCAACCTCTCCGCCGCCGAGGGCCACCCCTCTGCCGTCATGGACATGAGCTTCGCCAACCAGGCCCTCAGCGTTGAATACCTGGTCAAGAACCAAGGCCAACTCCCGCCCCAGGTCCACAGCGTCCCCAGGGAGACCGACGCCCAGGTCGGCAGCCTCAAACTACAGTCCTTGGGCATCGATATCGACACCCTGACCCCGGAACAGCAGAAATACCAGGAAAGCTGGACCGAAGGGACCTAATTCAGACAGAGCGCAAATCACTCGACATAATCATCTGAAAATATTGGAGAGATTCAAATGCCCTTGCTATTTCAAACGTCCCCCAAATACCTGCTCACTTCCGAGTCGGTCACCGAGGGGCACCCCGATAAGCTTTGCGACCAGATTTCCGACGCCGTCTTGGACGCCGTGTTGAAGGACGACCCCATGGGCCGCGTCGCCTGCGAGACCGTCGCCACCAAGAACCTGGTGATGGTCACCGGCGAAATCACCACTAAGTCCAACCTGGACTTCAACGAAATCGCCCGTGAGGTAATCCAGGAAATCGGCTACACCCATGTCAAGTATGGCCTCGACGCTGACTCCTGCGGCGTGGTAGCTCACGTCAGTCGGCAGTCCCCCGACATCAGCAGCGGCGTTACTACGGCCTTAGAGGAGCGGGGCAATGCCGCCTCCGACGCCCGCCGAGCCACCGGCGCCGGCGACCAGGGCATGATGGTCGGTTTCGCCTGCAACGAGACCGAGGCCCTAATGCCGCTTACAGTAGACCTGTCCCATCGATTGGTGCAGCGATTGGCCGACGTGCGCAAGGACGGCGTTCTCCCCTACCTGGGGCCCGATGGCAAGTCCCAGGTTACCGTGGAGTATCGCAACGGCAGACCCTACCGCGTCGATGCGGTGGTCATCAGCACCCAGCACGACGACCACCCCAACCGGGAGGAATTCAACAAGCAGCTCGCCGAAGACATCACCGAGCACGTCATCAAGCCCGTCGCCGGCGAGATGATGGACAACGACACCAAGGTCCACGTCAATCCCAGCGGTTGGTTCGTCGTGGGAGGGCCGCAGGGCGACACTGGCCTTACCGGACGCAAAATCCTGGTGGACACCTACGGCGGCATCGCCCGCCACGGCGGCGGCGCCTTCTCCGGCAAGGACCCGACAAAAGTCGACCGCTCCGGGGCTTATGCCGCCCGCTACGTGGCCAAGAACTTGGTAGCGGCCGGCCTGGCCGACCGCGTTGAGGTGATCGTGTCCTATGCCATCGGCGTCGCCGACCCCATTTCCGTGTCCGTCGAGACCTTTGACACCAACCATCTGGAGAACGACGTTATCGAGAATTTGGTGCGGGAACACTTCGACCTGCGCCCCGGCGCAATCATCGAAGACCTTGACCTGCGCCGCCCCATCTACCGGCAGACCGCCGCCTACGGCCACTTCGGCCGCAACGACGTCGACCTGCCCTGGGAGCGCACCGACAAGGCCGACCTACTGCGCAAGAAGGCCGGCCTCCCAGCCATGGCATAACGGCAAAAACGGTCAACTCCCCAAGCCAGAGAAAGACCCTTCATGCCATCAAACATAACCTTCGGCACCGACGGCTGGCGCGCCGTCATTGCCCGCGACTTCACCTTTGACAACGTGGCCAGGTGCGCCCAGGGACTTGCCGACTACCTCCACGCACGCGGCACGGTATCCAAGGGCCTAGTCGTTGGTTATGACACTCGGTTCCTCTCCCAGAATTTTGCAGAAACCGTAGCCCAGGTCGCCTCCGCCAACGGCATTACCGTCTACCTCTCCCGCAACCCCGCTCCCACTCCGGTGCTCAGCTTCAATGTCCTCCACCTGAATGCCGCTGGCGCAGCCATCATCACCGCCAGCCACAACCCCGGCATCTGGAACGGGTTTAAGTTCAAACCCGAATACGCCGGCAGCGCTTCCCAGGAAATCACCGATAGCCTGGAGTCCGCTGTCAATACCGCCGCGGAACCCCGATTTCTAGACCTTCAAGAAGCCCGCGGACAAAGCCTGCTCATCGACGTAGACCCTGCCCCTCCGTACCTGCAGCACATCAACTCCATTGTCAACCTGCCCGCCATACGCAGCGCTGGCTTGAACGTCTCCGTGGACGCCATGTTCGGGGCCGGCGGCGGATACCTGCCCTCTATCCTGGCCGGAGGCGCCACGAAAGTCACCGAAATAAACGGCCAACCCAACCCGGCATTCCCGGGCATGGCCCAACCCGAGCCCATCGCCCCCAACTTGGCTACGCTCATTCGTCAGGTCCAGGATAGCGAGTCCTCCATTGGCCTTGCACTTGACGGTGACGCCGACCGCATCGGCGCCGTAGACGAGAACGGACGCTTCATCACCACTTTAGAAGTCTTCTCCCTCCTCGCCCTTTACCTCTTGGAGTCCAAGGGCCTGCGCGGCCCCATTGTAAAGGGCGTCACCTCTTCCTTGATGCTCAACAAGTTAGGCCGGGAGTTCGGCGTAGAAGTGCATGAAATGCCCGTCGGCTTCAAGAACATCGGCCCGCAGATGTCCCAAGTAGACGCCTTGATTGCCGGCGAGGAAAGCGGCGGATTCGCTTTTCGTGGCCATGTACCCGAGCGCGACGGCATCCTCAGCGGCCTCTACCTGCTGGAATACATGGCGCAGACCGGGAAATCCCCTGGGCAGTTGCTGGACCGCCTCTTTGAACGCGTCGGGCCCCACTCTTTCCATCGCCGCGATCTGGTATTCGACCCTACAGACCGCGCGCGCCTGGAACAACTCCTCGGGGACGGTGACTTAACTGAGTTGGCGGGGATGCCCGTACGAAGCTCCGACCGCGTTGACGGACGGCGGCTGATGTTTGACGACGCCTGGCTGGCCGCTAGGTTCTCCGGCACCGAGCCGCTATTGCGCGTCTACGCCGAGGCTGGCAGTCCAGAAAAAGTGGCGGCATTGCTCGATGCCGCCGTAGAATACCTGGGTATTTCCCCACGTTAACGCTTGGTGTACTGCGGGGCCCGACGGGCCCGCTTCAGCCCGTACTTCTTGCTTTCCTTGATTCTAGCGTCCCTGGTTATCAGCCCGCCTCGCCGCAGGGGTGCCTTCAGGCTGTTGTCGAAGGCCACCAACGCCCGCGCGATGCCGTGGCCGATGGCCTGCGCTTGGGAGTGCACTCCCCCGCCAAGCACTTTCACCACAACCCGGAATTTGGTGTTTGTCCCGCTGGCCCTGAACGGCTCCGTCACGACCTGTTGCCACGGCTGCCAGTTGAAATACTCGTCCATCGGTTTCCCGTTGATGAGCACCAGCGCCCCATCTTCGTCTGGGTACAACCGCACCTTGGCCACCGATGTCTTCCGTTTGCCGGTGCCGTAGTAGTATCTCTCGTCAACAGCCGTCTGTACCAAAATCAACCCCTATTCTGCATTCTTGGACTGACCAGCGCCCACCTGTGCCTGGTGGGGATGCTCGGCCCCGGCGTACACCTTTAATCTCCGCAGCATCTGCCTTCCTTGGTGGTTCCTGGGCAGCATTCCTTTCACCGCGAGGGTAATCACTCGTTCAGGGTGCTTCTCCAACACGTCCCTCAACTGGAACGACTTCAGGTTGCCTACGTATCCGCTGTGCCGGTAGTACGTCTTCTGCAGCAGCTTGCGCCCTGTCACTCTCACCCGCGACGCGTTGACTACCACCACGTAGTCCCCCACCGGGGTATGCGGCGTGTAGGTCGGCTTGTCCTTCCCCTGCAACGCAACCGAGATATCCCGCGCCACCCGGCCCAAGACCTGGCCCGTCGCGTCGATTACCCGCCAGTTGGCCGGCGTCTCTCCGGGCTTGGGGAAATATGTGCTTGTTCGTTTCATCGCGATGCCAGTCCCTGGACCTCCCAGGACTCCTCTCTATCTTCTTCGTCCGGCCACCCGACCGGATATGTTACTTTCATCAAGCACAGGCCGTGGGCTGGAAGCGTAGCCTCCGCCGCAGTATCTCCTCGCAACACACGGGCAATGCTGTCCTCAGGCAACCTGCCCCTTCCAACCTCGATCAGCATGGCGTTGACCCTGCGGATTTGGTGACGCAGAAACCCGTTTGCCTCTGCCTCGATTATTACCTGCGATTCTCCCTCTTTCCAAACGTCCCAGCGCCGCACCTGCCGGACTGTGCTTTTTTCCGGCGGCATCCCCGCGCTGAACACCCTGAAGTCCTGTCTTCCTACCAGGCTCTTGGCTGCCGCGGCCATTCTGGGAACCTCCAGCTTCTCCCTTACCCACAACTGCGTGTGTCTTGCCAGCGGCGACGGCCATTCCCTGTTCAATATGCTGTACCGATACGTCCGTCCTATAGCGTCCCGGCGGGAATTGAAGCCCGGCCCCACCTCGTAGGTTTTCAGCACCCGCACGTCTTCCGGCAGATAGTAATTCATCGCCTTGGGAAAGCTTTCCGTCGGGTGCCTGCAGTCAGTTGCGAAGTCCACCACCTGTCCATTGGCGTGGGCCCCTGAATCGGTCCTGCTCGCGCCCCGTATTCGGATAGGCTTCCCAGTGAACCTCGCCAGGCTTTTCTCAATCTCTCCTTGTATTGTCGGCTGCCCCGCTTGCAACTGAAACCCGGCGTAGTTGGTCCCGTCGTACTCCAGTACCAACGCCAGCCGTCTGGTTGTGGGGCTTCTATCCTCCAATTCCGTATATCCTGATGTCAATGTCCTGGACACATGCCGGCGCCTGTTGCCGTCAGTCCAACGTCCTGGGTCACACCAACTCGATCATCGCCATTGCTGCCGAGTCTCCCTGCCGCCGTCCCAGTTTGGTAATCCTGGTATAACCGCCCGCTCGGTCGGCATACCTGCTGGCGACGTCGTCGAACAGCTTCTCGATTACCTGCTTGTTCGGGAGCTTGGCCAAGGCCAGCCGCCGGTGGTGCAGCGTACCCTTTTTCCCATGGGTAATCAGCTTCTCAGTGAACGTCCGCGTCTCTTGGGCCTTGGCCAGCGTCGTCGTAATCCGCTCGTGCCGGATTAAATCAGCCGCCAGTCCGCGCAGCAGCGCCGTCCGTTGGTCCCGGTACCGGCTCAGTTTCCTACCCGCTATGCGGTGTGATGCCATCTTTAATGGGGCTCCTTCTACTCTTCCGCGTCCTCAGCCTCGTCCTCTTCTCCCTCGTCCCCATCCAGCGGCTCGGCCTCACCCCCCAACTCTTGCAATTCCTCCTTGCTCACTGCCGCCGCCGCTGCGGCGCTGTCGTCACCCATGAGCTCGCCAATATCTGCCGACGACAGTTCCTCGTCAACTAAAACACCCGCAGGCAGGGGGGGCAAACCTACGCCGTCGCCTTCGGCGACTCCGTCTTGCCGTTGCGCGATCCCGCGTGCCTCCAACTTTTCTTTCAGTTCCTTGAGAGACTTCTCGCCGAAGTTCCGTATCTTCACCAGTTCCGCGTCCGTCATCTCCAAGACTTCACCAACCTTGTTGATGTGCGCCCTCTTCAGGCAATTCAGCGTCCTTGGCGACAACTCCAGCTTCTCTATGGGCGTCTGGTACACCTCAGGAGACACTGACAAAGGCAGCCGCTCCGTCCCCGCCTCTGCCGTCCGGTCCAAGTTGGTAAACAAGAAGAAATGGTTCACCAAGTGGTCCGCAGCCTGCCTCACCGCCTCCACCGGCTTGATAGTCCCGTCGGTCCAGACCTCCAGTTCCAGACGCTCGTAGTCCGTCACTTGCCCCACCCTGGTGCGCTTCACGTCGTAGTTGACTTTCCGCACCGGGTTGAAGATGGCGTCCAGCGGTAGCACGCCTAACGGCGGGTTTTCCCCATCGTCCATTTGTGTCGCCCTCTGGTAGCCTACGCCCTGATCCACGTTGAACTCTATCGACAACTGTGAGTCCTCGGAGTCCAGGGTCGCCAGGTGTAGCTGGGGGTTTACGATTTCAAAATCGCTCGACGTCGAAATGTCTCCGGCGCACACCCTGCCTTCACCAGTGACGTCCAGCCGCATCTTCCCCGGCCTGTTCGATTGCGCCCGGATCCGGATGCGCTTGATATTGAGAAGAAGCTCCATCACCTCTTCTTTCACGCCATGGATAGCCGTGTACTCGTGCACCACGTCTTCGATCTTAACCCAGGTTATCGCGCTCCCCGTGGTGGAACTCAACAATATCCGCCTCAGGGGATTGCCTATCGTCAGTCCGAATCCCCGTTGCAGGGGCTCCACGGCGACCTTGCCGTACGTCTCATCCGAGTCTATTACCCGGATCATCGGCTTCAACGACGCTTGTTCCCCCTCGATGGGCGTGGTGGGAATCAAATAGGTATCCAGCATGGGGTCCTCTACCTCGAGTAAAACTCTACTATCAAGCGAGAGTTAATGTTCTGCTGCAGGTCTTCATCCGCCGGCAATGAGTTGACCGTCCCTTTCATTTCCGACTGATCAAGGCTCAACCACGACGGTACCGGGCGTTTGGGTATGTCATCCGTCCGTTCCTTGAAGAAGTCCGTACCTTTCACCCGCTCCTTCCAGGTAATCACGTCCCCCGCGCTCACCTGGTAGGAAGGAATGTCGTTTTTCACTCCGTTGACCAAGAAATGTCCGTGGCGCACCAGTTGACGCGCCTGTTTGCGGGAATCCGCAAAGCCTATAAGAAAAATCACGTTGTCCAGTCGCCGCTCCAGGGACCTCAGCAGGTTAATTCCGGTTATCCCCGGCGAGTTGAACGCCTCGGTCATATACCGCCGGAACTGCGATTCCAGCACTCCATAGATGTACTTGGCCTTTTGTTTCTCCAGCAGGTGAATCCCGTACTCCGACGGCCTCCTCCTCCTGCGAGACTGGTCCCCGGGCGGCGTGCGCCTGCGCTCGAACGCGCATCGCGGCGTAAAGCACCGCTCACCCTTCAAAAACAGTTTCTCGCCGGCCCTCCGGCACAACCTGCATGACGGTCCTGTGTACCTACCCATGAGTTTGGTTGACTATACCCTCCTGCGTTTTGGCGGCCTGCACCCGTTGTGGGGGATCCTTGTCACGTCCCTTATGCTCGTCACCACCAGTCCCGCCCCTTGCAGCGAACGGATGGCCGCTTCCCGTCCCGCTCCAGGGCCCTTTATCATCACGTCTATATGGCGCAGTCCCTGGTCCATGCCCTTGCGCGCCACTTGCTCTGCAGCCCTCTGCGCCGCGAAGGCAGTCCCTTTCCGCGACCCTTTGAAACCGACGGTGCCCGCGCTGGCCGCGCATATCACACTGCCCTGCTGGTCCGTGATGCTGATTAGCGTGTTGTTGAAAGTCGAATAGATATATGCCCTGCCGTGCGGCACGTTCCGGCGTTCCCGCCGCCTGGACCTCGTCCTGGCCATATCCTAGCTCCCCTACTTCTTTCCGCCGGTGCGCCGCCCCCGGCCTGCAACCGTCCGTCGCGGCCCCTTGCGGCTCCGGGCGTTAGTCCTGGTCCGCTGCCCGTGCGCCGGCAGTCCTCGCCGATGCCGCAGGCCCCGGTACGAACCGATTTCAATTAGCCGGCGTATGTTCTGGTTCACCTCACGGCGTAGGTCGCCTTCCGCCGTGTATGTCCGGTCAACCAGTTCCCTGATCCGGTCCACCTGCGCCTCGGAAAGTTCGTTCATCCGCGGCGACAACTCCGGGTCAATGTCGGCCTTCGTGAGTATCTCCCTGGCTATCGTCGGCCCGACGCCATAGATACTTCTAAGGGCCACGTGAGCCTTTTTTCGGTCAGGTACGTCTACCCCGGCTATACGAACCATCGCCCTCTCCTTGGACCCGCCTCTATCTTATCCCTGTCGCTGTGAATGCCGCGGATTTGAACAGATAATCCGCACTACGCCTTTGCGCTTTATCACCCGGCAGTTGTCGCATCTCGGTTTTACCGATGCTGAAACTCTCATAATTCCGTCGCCTTCTGACTACTTGAACCTGTACGTTATCCGGCCGCGGCTCAGGTCGTAGGGCGAAAGCTCAACCAACACCCGGTCCCCCGGCAGCACTCGGATGAAGTGCTTCCGTATCTTCCCGGAAACGTGCGCCAGCACCTTGTGGTCGTTGGGCAACTCCACCCGGAACATTCCGTTGGGCAGGGCCTCCCTCACGCTCGCTTCTACTTCTATCGCCTGTTTTTTCGCCATACGCTTCCTCTATTTCTGCCGGCTGCTCTGTCTAAACGTGCTTCGTCAGAATCTCCGGACCGTCCTCCGTGATGGCTATTGTGTGTTCGAAGTGCGCCGATAGCTTGCCGTCCGCGGTGACCACTGTCCACTGGTCGTCCAATATACGCGTACGCCAGTCCCCCATGTTCAACATGGGCTCTATCGCTATGCACATTCCGGGCCTGAGCAAGGGTCCCATTCCCGATTGCCCGTAATTCGGCACCTGCGGGTCCTCGTGCAGAAACCTTCCTATCCCGTGGCCGACGAACTCCCTCACCACGCCGTACCCTCTCGCCTCGCCGAATTCCTGTATCGCCGCGCCTATGTCCCCGATGCGGTTCCCCGGCTGCGACGCTTCGATTCCCACTTCCAGGCTCTGCCGCGTTGCCTCCATCAGTGCTTCCACTTCTTCGCCTACCTCCCCAACCGCCAGCGATATCGCCGCATCACCGATCAGTCCTCCCAGCGTCGCCCCTACGTCCACCTTGACGATATCACCCTCTTTCAGTTCCCTCTTGCTGGGGATGCCGTGAACGATTTCCTCGTTTACCGACGCGCAGATGCTCGCCGGAAACCCGCGGTATCCCTTGAACGTCGGCTTCGCGCCATGCCGGGTTATCTCCTTGTACGCTACCTGGTCCAACTCTTTGGTGCTGATTCCGGGCTCCACCGTCCGCTTCAACAGCGTCAACACCGAGCCCACGATCGCGCCAGCCTCCCGCATCATATCCATCTCTTGGGGCGACTTAATCGTTATTCCCCCGGAGTATGTCGATGCCGAGTTGGACGCGGTTTCTATTTTGCGGTTGCGATTCACCCTGTTTATTCTACTCTGTATTCCGAATCTTGAATACCCCGATGCATAGCGCTCGAGACAGTAAACTCCACCTTGCGCGAGGCTCGACCCACATCACCGCTCCAATGCCTCCAGCAAGCGCCCGTTGACGGTCTCTATGCTTCCCAGCCCTTCCACCTCTACCAGCAACTCCCGCTGTCGATAGAAGTCCAGCACCGGCATCGTCTCGTTACGGTATACCTCAATCCGCCGTCCCACGGCCTCCGGGCTGTCATCGGGTCTTTGATAAAGCTCTCCCCCGCACTGCTCGCAGTTCAAATGACCGTTGTCCGACGCCTCTCGACCTGTCCTGTCGAACGTCATCAAGCCGATGTTGTGCGGGGCCTGGCACTGCCGGCAACTGTAGCGGCCGCCCAGCCGTCGCAACAACTCCTCCTCCGGCAACTCTATGTGCGCCACCGCATCCAGTCCACGCTCTTGCTCTTCCAGAGCCCCTTCCAGCGCCTCGGCCTGGTGGGTATTCCTGGGAAACCCGTCCAGGATAAATCCCTCTTCTTTGCCGAGGGCGAGCACCTTGTCCAAGATAATGTCTATGGTCACCTCGTCGGGCACCAATACGCCCCGCTCCATGAACCCCGCCGCCTTCAGTCCCAGCGGAGTCTTCTCCTTCAAGTTCCAGCGGAACAGGTCCCCCGACGATATGTGCGCGACTCCCCATCGCTCTCGCAATAGCTGCGCCTGCGTTCCTTTCCCGGCTCCCGGAGGACCGAACAGTCCTACTCTGATTTCTTCCGTCACCGGTTACCTCAGGAACCCTTCGTAGTTCCGCATCATCAACTGCGCTTCCAGCTGCCTCAGCGTATCCAACCCCACGCCCACCATGATTAGCAGGCTCGTGCTACTCAACGCTATCGCCTGTACCCCGGTCACCAGCGAGGCGAGGTATGGCACTATAGCAATGAAACCCAGGAACAGGGCGCCGCCCATCGTGATTCTCACTATCACCCGGTTCAAGTAGTCCTGCGTAGGCTGTCCCGGGCGTATCCCCAGCACAAATCCGCCATTCCGCTGCAGGTTCTCCGCCAGGTTCTGCTGATTGAACACCACCAAAGTGTAGAAAAAGGTGAAAATCACCACTAGGATGAACACCAAAATCCAGTACAGCACCGATGTAGGCGCCAGCAGTCCCTCGAAGAAGCGCGCCGCATCTCCTATCCAACTGGTATTCGTCGCAAAGTACGTCGCTATCGTCCCAGGCAGGATTACTATGGAAAAGGCGAATATCAGAGGTATCATTCCGGCCGAGTTGATGCGCAGCGGCAGATATGTCGCGCCGCCTTGGCGGTACATCCTCCCGCTCCGGAATATGCTCCGCCCGTACTGCACCGGAATCCGCCGGTGCGCCTCGTTGAACATCACTATCAGCGCGATGATCAACACACCGATAATTGCAAAGAAACCGATTCCCAACACGTTGTCCCGGTCTATAAAGCCCTGCGACAGCAACCCCGGGAATCCGGCCACTATCCCGGCAAAGATTATCAGCGAAATACCGTTGCCGATGCCCTTCTCCGTAATTAACTCTCCCAACCAGACCAGGAACATCGTCCCCGCCACCAGCGAGAACAAGGCCGCCAGCGTGGGCAACAGCGAGTCCCCAGTAAACCCCACCGTAAACAACGCCACTCCTGAAGGGTCAATGAACACGCCGCTCTGTTGCAATAGCATCAACTGCCCATATCCCTGCGCCAGCGCTATCGGCACCGTCAGCAGGTGGACATAACGGTTCATCCTCGCCCGCCCCGCCTCTCCCTCCCGGGAGATTTCCTGCAAGGCAGGTATCACCGGCGTGAGCAACTGCATCACAATCGACGCCGTGATGTAGGGAAACACCCCCAGGGCCACTATGCTCATTCGCCCCAGCGCCCCGCCACTGAACAGGTCCAGGAACCTCAACAACTCGTTGGTGTCGAACAGGTTGTCCAGCTGCGCGCTGTTTATTCCCGGTATCGGTATTTGCGTCGCAAACCGGTACAGCGCCAGCATCGCCAGCGTGAACAGGATTTTGCCGCGCAGGTCGGGAAGGCTGAAGGCGTCTATGGCTGCCTGTATCAGCCGGGGAAAGCGTCCACCACCTTGGGTTTCCGCCGAAATCATCTGCCCTGAAGCTCCTCCACCCTTCCCTTGGCTGCCTCTATCTTCTCTCGGGCCGAACGCGTAAACTTGTGCGCCGCGACTGTCAGCGGCTTGCTGACCTCTCCGTCACCGACGATTTTCACCGGCCGCTTCAGGTTCCGCAAAAATCCCCGCTGCCTGAGCAACTCCGGCGTTACGCTTTCCCCCTCCGAGAACTCGTCAAGAGATCCTATTTTCACTAGCGAGTATTCAGTCTTGAAGTTGTTGGTGAACCCCCGCTTCATCGGCAGGCCCTTGGTCAGCGGCAACTGCCCGCCCTCGAACCCTACCCTGGGACCTCGTCCCGAACGAGACTTCTGGCCCTTCATTCCACGTCCCGCGGTGCTTCCCTGGCCCGCTGCGTCTCCCCGGCCTACTCTCTTTCGTCGTTTCCTGGCGCCCTTCGCGGGCGCCAACTGGTGTTCCATCATAGCGTCTGCACCCTCGGTCAGCCCTTTCCTTCCACTTGTTCTACGGAAACCAGGTGGCTCACCTTGTTCACCATCCCCCGGATGGCAGGCGTATCGTCGTGCACCACCGAATGGTGCAGCCGCCGCAGCCCCAAAGAAGTTATTACCCGCCGCTGCGACTCGGGCTTCCCGATACAGCTTTTCGTCCAAGTGATTTTCAACTGTGTGGCCAATGCGTACCTGCTTGTCTCTTGCCTGCCTGAGGCCCGAATAAGACCGGTGGTTATCTACCCTGTGTTCTCCACCCCGTCCCGGCGGCCCCGTCCTCGCTGCGCCATCTCCCCTTCAGGGTCTCGAAGCTGCTTCAGCGCTTCCATGGTCGCATACACAATGTTTATCGGATTCCTCGAACCCAGGGTCTTGCCCACCACGTCTCTAACCCCGCCAAGCTCAAGCATCGCCCGCATGGCCCCCGCCGCAATCACGCCGGTGCCTTCTCTTGCCGGCTTGATTAGAACTATCGTGGCGCCCTTCTTCACCGTGATTTGCTGCGGAATCGTGCTCCCACGCAACGGGATTTGGATCATGTTCCGCCTTGCTATGGCGTTGCCTTTCCTCACCGCATCGGGAATCACCAGCGCCTTTCCCAGTCCCGCTCCCACCTGGCCTTCCCTGTCTCCTACTACCACCAGGGCGTTGAACCGGAGCCGTCGGCCGCCCTTGACCACCTTGGCGATGCGCCGGGTGTACACCACCCGTTCCGTCATCCCCCCGGCGTCCTCCTCTCGTTGCCGGCCCTGGCCTCTATCGAACGCCGTAACCATCGGTAGACCGCTCCTTCCCTCGTTGCCAATCAAATCGCGGACCGTGTCGCGAATCTTCTATCAAAACTCCAGTCCCCCTTCTCGTGAAGCCTCCGCCAGGGCCTTCACCCGGCCATGGTACTTGTACCCCCCCGGTCGAAAACCACCTGTGATATTCCATTGGCAATGGCCCGTTCCGCCAGCAACTTCCCAACAGCCTGCGCCGCCGAGACTTTTCCAGAGTCTTTGGCTCCCGCTTCAGCCGCCGCCTCGTTGCTGGACGCCGCCGCCAGCGTGTGGCCGTTGGTGTCGTCAATCACCTGCGCATAGATTTGCCGCAGGCTCCTGAATACGCACAGTCTAGGCCGATGCGGACTGCCTTTGACCTTCCGCCTCACCCTGGCGTGCCGTACAATTCTCAGCTTGCGCCCGTCCTTGTCTCTGGGCATGACTACGCCTTCCGCCCTGCCGCCTTGCCCGGCTTGAAATGCAGTACCTCGTCGTGATACTTGATGCCCTTCTCTTTGTAGGCATTGGGCGGCCTTACCTTCCGCACCTTGGCGGCCAGGCTACCCACCTTCTGCTTGTCAATACCCCGGACGTGCACCCGGTTGTTTCCCTCAACCTCCATGCTCACCCCTTCCTCCGGGTGAATCTCCACCGGGTGGCTATATCCCACGTTCAAAATAATCCCGTCTCCCGCTTGCTGGACCCTGTAGCCCACACCCATGAGCTCCAGCGTCTTGGTGTATCCCTCAGTCACTCCGGTGATGGCGTTAGACACCAGGCTTCGGGTCAGACCGTGCAGCGAATGATGGAACTTCCTGGCCGATAGCCGCTCCACGACCACCGCGCCGTCCTCGACCTTCACCGACACTTCCGGATGGTACATCTGCGTCAGCGTCCCGCCCGGCCCTTTGACCGTGACCTCTCCGTACCCCACATTTACCTCCACTCCCTGTGGGATGGCTATGGGTTTGCGGCCGATGCGCGACAGCGTCCGCTCTTTGCTCTTGCCGTTGATTCCGCCGTTACCAGACATAGCAGAGCAACTCTCCTCCAATACCCTCTCGCCAGGCCTGGCGTCCGGGCATAAGCCCTTTAGACGTGGACAGAATGGCCAGTCCCAGGCCTCCGTACACCCGCGGTATCTCTCCCTTGCCCACGTATGTCCGCAGCCCTGGCTTGCTGACCCTCTTCAGTCCCGTAATCGCTGGCATACGGTCTTGCCTGTACGCCAGGTGCACCCGCAGTGTTGGATGCACCCTGCCCCTCGGCATGTCATAGTCCCGGATGTATCCCTCATCCTTCAGAATCTTCGCTATCTCCAGCTTCAACTTGGAATGCGGCACCAGCACCGATTCGTGTCGCATCTGGATAGCGTTGCGAATCCGCGTCAGCATATCTGCCACTGGGTCTGTTACCGGCATGGTTCCATTATTCCTTTACTCGTCTTGGCCGCGCTCTTGTAGCGAACTGCCGTCCCCCTTACCAACTGGCCTTCCTTACCCCCGGCAACTCTCCGGTCAACGCCAACTCCCGGAAGCAGATTCGGCATATCCCAAAATGCCGGATGTACGCCCTCGGACGCCCGCAACGGTGGCATCTGCTGTGTTCCCTCACCGGAAACCTCTGCTTCCGCAACCACTTTTGTATTTTGGAAGACTTGGCCAAGGCTCCTCCTCTACGCCTCCCTTACGAAGGGCATTCCGTACAGTTCCAGCAACCGTATCGCCTCTGCATCGTCCGGCGCGCTGGTTGTTATCGTCACTTGCAACCCCCGGATGCGGTCTATCTGGTTATAATCGATTTCCGGGAAGATGATTTGCTCCCTTATCCCGATTGAAAAGTTCCCTCTCCCGTCGAACCCCCGCCGGGGAATCCCGCGAAAGTCCCGGATGCGCGGCAGCGCAACGTTGATTAGCCGGTCCAGGAAATGGTACATCCTGTTCCCCCGCAGCGTCACTGCCGTTCCTATTGGATTGCCCTCCCTGACTTTGAAGCCTGCGATAGACTTCCTCGCCCGGGTGATGACCGGTTTCTGACCGCTGATCTCCGTAAGGTCTCGGGTAGCCCCATCCATCGCTCTTCCGTCTGTCAGTGCCTCGCCGACTCCGATGTTCAACACAATCTTGTTTATACGCGGCGCCCGCATCGGATTGTCATATCCGAATTCCCGCATTAACGCCGGCACTATTTCTTTCCGGTAGGTATCCAACAGCCGCGGTCTAGGGGGTGCATCCTCTGCAGCCGGCTCCGCTTCCGCAGTAGCCGCTGCCTGTTGTCGTTGCGACGTGCGCCCGCCGCTCCGGGCCGCCCGCTGCCGGCGCGGCGCCTTTTCTGCAGTCTGTTCCTTCTCGGCCTTCACGGCAGCTTCAACTCCGCTGTCGGCCGATGCCTCGGCCCCGGCTTCCGCCTCGGCTTTAGGCCTGGTCTGGCGGCGGGTCCTGCTCTGCCTCGCCGGCTTTGCCTCTGCCCCATTCTCCGTCCCTGGCTGGACCTCATCGGGCGTCATCAATCACTTCCTTGCACTTGGGGCATCCTCTAACCCGGTCGCCGGTCTCCAACTTGACCGACGTCGGCTTCACCGGCTGATTGCACTTGTTGCAAATCAACACCACGTTGGAAATATGCACCGAGGCTTCTTGTTGAATCCGCCCAGACTGCCGCACTCCCGGTCTCGGCTTCATGTGCCGGGTAACCAAGTTCACTCCGTCGATCACTACCCGGCCTTCCTTGGGCAGCTGGCGGTCTACCCGGCCCGTCTTACCCTTTTCCTTGCCGGCTATCACCAGCACCGTATCCCCGTTTCTGATACGCATTAGACGACCTCTGGCGCCAGGGAAATGATTCGCATGAATCCCTTTTCTCTCAATTCTCTGGCCACCGGCCCAAAAATCCGGGTCCCTCGCGGCAGACGGTTCTCCTGTATCAGCACCGCCGCATTATCGTCGAACTTTATATACGTGCCGTCGGTACGCAGGTGCGGCTGCGCCTGCCGTATCACCACGGCGCGCACTACCTCTCCTTTACGCACCGGAGAGTTGGGGGCAGCCTCCCGCACGTTGCACACCACCACGTCGCCAATCCCGGCGAACTTCCGTTTGCTGCTCCCGGGAATGTTGATCAAGCGTATGACCTTGGCCCCGCTGTTGTCCGCTACGTGCAGTCGTGTATAGGTCTGTATCACTCTGCTGCACCCTTGCCTTTCCCGTCAGTCTCTTCGCCCCCGCCCTGCTCATCAGCAGCGCCGTCCCCCTCGGGCGTTTCCTCTCCAGGATCCCCTTCCGCCGCGACCTCGTCAACCTCCGGCTCTTCCACGGCTGTCTCTTCCACGACAGCCTCATCAACCGCCGGTCCTTCGGACTCCAACGCTTCCGGCTCCTCTATGGCCGTCTCTTCTGCAACGGCCTCGTCAACCGCCGGCTTCTGGGATTTTTCCCCTTTCGGTTCCTCCACGGCAACTTCTTCTACATCCGCTTCGTCAACCGTTGGCTCATCCGCAACAGCTTCCGGTTCTTCTGCGGCAGTTTCTTCCATGGCCGCTTCACCCACAGCAGGCTCCTCAGACTCCACCGTTTCCGACTCCTCCACGGCGGCCTCTTCTACAACGGCCTCGTCAACCGCCAGCGCCTCGGACTCCACCGCCTCCGGCTCATCTGCGGCGGTTTCTTCTGTCACGGCTTCGCCGACCTCTGGCCCCTGGGATTCTTCTCCGTCCGGTTCCTCCACGGCAGCCGCTTCGTCAACCGCTGGCTCTTCGGACTCTACCGCCTTGGGCTCCTCTACAGCAGTCTCTTCTACAGTCACTTCCTCAACGACTGCCTCGGCAACTGCTGTCTCGGCTACGACCGCCTCAGCCGCTACGGCTTCCTCGGCAACCGTTTCCTCAATTTCAGCATCGGCTTCCAAGTCCATCGGGCGCACGTCCGCTACTTGGCGCCGCTCCAATATCTCCAGCAACCGCCATCGCTTGGTCTTGGAGATTGGCCGCACTTCTTGAATCCGTATGGTGTCCCCCAACCGGCACTGGTTCAACGGGTCGTGCACGTGGAACCTCGCCACTCGGCGCACCTGCTTCCGGTACAGCCGGTGCCGTTGCTTCCACACCATCTCTACGACCACCGTCTTGTCAGCCGTGGCCCGCACTACGAAACCGGTCCGGACCTTCCGCATAGCCTTCGCCATCTCTAGTCCACCCTCAACCCGCGCTCGTTCATCACCGTCAACAGACGGGCGATAGACCTGCGCGTCATCCTTGGCAGATTAGAGTCCGGCAACTGGTTGGTGGCCGCCCTGAACCTCAGGTTCATAAAGTCCCTATAGCTCTTCACCAACTCTTCCCTTAGCTGCTCGTCCGTCAGTTCCCTTAACTCGTATGCCCGCATCCCGACGCCCCCTTAGGCTCCGGTCCCGGCGCCGGCCGTCAGCCGGTCCCGGTGTACCGTCTTGGTAGGAATCGGCAGCTTGTGCGACGCCAGGCGCAGCGCCGCTACGGCGTCCTGAGCTGGCACTCCCGCTACTTCGAACAGGATACGCCCCGGCTTTACCACTGCTACCCAATGGTCCACGCCGGACTTTCCCCCGCCCATGCGGGTCTCCGCCGGCTTCTTGGTCACCGGTTTGTCCGGAAACACCCGCACCCAGACCTGGCCGCCCCTTCTCAGTCGGCGTGTCACCGCCACTCGGGCCGCCTCGATTTGGCGCGATGTTATCCAATCAGCCCCCAATGCCTTAAGTCCAAATTCCCCGAAGTTCACCGTAGACCCGGTCGTCGCAGTTCCCTTGCGCCGGCCCCGGCCTATCTTCCGGAATTTGGTTCTCTTAGGTTGCAGCATCCCTAGCTCCTCTGGCCCTAGGCCCGGCTCCCGTGACCCTCTTCATCTTTAGAAGTCGTCCTCTACCAGTTCCACCTCTTCCAGCGGGGCGTCCGCCTGTACCGTCACCTCAATAGACTCCAACTCCTCCACTTCCTCCGGCGGCGGCGGCAGAATCTCTCCCATGTAAACCCAGGTCTTAACTCCAATGCGTCCCATTGCGGTGCTCGCCTCGGCCACACCGTAGTCGATGTCGGCCCTCAGGGTGTGCAACGGCACCTGGCCCATCATCAACTTCTCTACACGGGCAATTTCAGACCCGGAGATTCGTCCTTTGACGATAATTTTCACGCCCTGGGCTCCACCCTGCATTGCCCGCTGCGCCGCCTGCCTCATCGCTCGCCGATAGGCCACACGACGCTCCAGTTGGTCCGCTATGTTCCTTGAAACCAGATATGCGTCTATCTCCGGCTGCCCGATTTCTATGATGTTCAACTGGACCTTGCGGTCGGTTATGCTTTCCAGCCGGGCCCGCAGTTGCTTCACCCGCTCCCCGTCCCGACCGATCAGGATTCCCGGCCTGGCCGAGTGTATGTTGATTACACTGTCCTGTGCCCCCCGGTCTATTTCTACCCTGGAAATACCGGCATCCGAGAACGCCTCATATTCCTTCTTGATGCTGTCCCTCAACTTCAGGTCTTCCAGCACCAGGTTCCGGTAGGACGACCCATTGGACGCATACCAGTGGGCCTTCCAGTCCTTGACTATCCCCAGTCTGAACCCGTACGGGTGGGTCTTCTGGCCCATGCCTTATGCCTCCTCTTCGTCTACCACTACGGTAACGTGGCTGGAACGCTTGGTGATTCGTCCCATCCTGCCACGCGCCCGTGGTCGGAAGCGCTTCAATGGCGTCGCGTTGTCCGCCGTGATTTGCACAATCCGCAGCGAGTCCCGGTCCATGAACATGTTGTTCTCCGCATTTGCCGCCGCCGATTGCACCACTTTGGCCACCGTCTTGGCCCACGGCGACGGTAGTAGTTGCAGCGTGTTCACCGCGTCTGAGACCCGCTGGCCCCGCACCAGGTCCAAGATCGGCTTAAGCCTCTTCTGCGAGGCCCCTATTCTCTTTGCCACTGCGCGTACGGGAGGCACTGCCTTACCTCGTCCTCGAAGAACGTTCCGTCCGGCCCACGTGTCCGCGGTAGGTCCGCGTCGGAGAAAATTCTCCCAAGCGGTGCCCTACCATATTCTCCGTGATGAACACCGGCACGTGCCGCCGTCCGTCGTGGACTCCTATCGTCAGTCCCACCATTTCCGGCATGATCATCGACGCCCGCGACCAAGTCCTGATCACCGTCTTGGCCCCGGACCGCTGCACCGCCTCCACTTTTTTCATCAGCTTAGGGTGCACGTATGGCCCCTTCTTCACCGAACGGGACATCCTTACCTTCTCCTGCCCCTGCGCATGATGAACTTGCTGCTGCTCTTGTTCTTCCGCCTGGTCTTATATCCAAGCGTCGGCTTGCCCCAGGGCGACTTGGGCCCCGGCATCCCTACCGGCGACCGGCCCTCTCCTCCTCCGTGGGGATGGTCCACCGGGTTCTTGGCCACGCCTCGTACCTTCGGTCGCCTTCCCAGGTGCCGCTTGGCCCCGGCCTTCCCCAGGCTTTCGTTCTTGTGGTCCGGGTTGGACAGTTGCCCCACGCTGGCCCGGCATTCCAGCAACAGCCGCCGCATCTCTCCCGACGGCAGCCGCACCAGCACGTATTCTCCTTCTCGCGACAGCACCTGCGCTCCGACTCCGGCCCCCCGGGCCAACTGACCGCCTCGTCCGGGGGTCAACTCCAGGTTGTGTACCACGGTTCCAGTGGGAATCGACCGCAGGGGCAGACAATTGCCTGGATGTATCTCCGCCCCGGTCCCCGACTGCACCCTGTCTCCCACCGACAGGTCCAGCGGCGCCAGGATATACGACTTCTCGCCGTCCACGTAGTGAATCAACGCAATGCGAGTCGTCCGGTTCGGGTCGTACTCTATCGACACCACCTTGGCTGGTACGCCGTCCTTCATCCGCTTGAAGTCTATGATGCGGTACATCCTCTTGGACCCGCCGCCTCGGCTCCGCGTCGTTATTCGGCCGCGGTTGTTCCGGCCTCCACGGCCGGGCAGCGGCGACAACAGCGACTTCTCCGGCTTCCGCGCCGTCAATTCCTCAAACGACGACCGCACCGCATTCCGAGTCCCCGGCGTAACCGGCCTCAGGTTCTTTAGCGGCATGACCGCCGACCTCGGTTTACTCTATTTCCCATCCTGACTGCCATTACAGCCCTTCTATTAGATTGATGCGGTCTCCCGCTTTCAAAGTGACCACCGCCTTCTTCAGGTCGGGTCTCTTTGAAAGCCGCGGGCCGTACCGTTTTCGCTTCCCGTGGGTCTTGGTGATGTTCACGTCCAGGACCGTGACGTTGAAATTCTTCTCTATCGCCGCCTTAATCTCCACCTTGTTGGCCCTGGGTTCCACCTGGAAAGTGTACTTCCCTGACTCCTGAAGAAGCGTGCTTTTCTCCGTAATCGCCGGCTTCACCAGCACTTGGTTGATGTTCATTGCTGGGCCTCTTCATCAGCGTCGTCCGCCCCAGCTTGCTCTTCAGGGGCCGCCTCAGATGCATCTCCCACGGCCTCTTCATCCACCGGGGTCTCTACCGCCTCATCGGCGGCTCCTCCAGCATCTTCGGTGGTCTCCTCAGTGGCCTGCTCCGCTCTGGCTTCTTCTACCGAGGCTTCCGGCGCAACCTGTTCCGATGCCGGTTCTTCGGCCTCGTCGTCATCCGGCGTTTCTTCCACCGCAGCGCCGACCCTTCGCCGTACCGGGGCCGACAGGAACTCCTCCGCCCAGCGCGCCGCATCTACCGTCATAATCACGGTCTCCCTGCGCAGCAACTCGTGGGCGTTCAGCAGGTTCACCGGCAGCGTCCACACCTTTCCCAGGTTGTGCGCCGCCCGTACTACGTTCTCTTCCGGGTCCAGGGTCACCATCAAAGCCGACCCCGACACTTCCAAGTTCTGCAGCAGTTCGGCCATCGACTTGGTCTTGCCGTCAACCCCGTCCCAGCTTTCCAGGCAGATTAGCCGTTCTTGCCGCGCCTTGTCCGACAGCACGCACTTCAACGCCTGCCTCCGCATCCGCCGCGGAAGGGCCTTCCGGTAATCTCGCGGCTTGGGCCCGAACACGATCCCTCCGTGCCTCCACTGGGGAGACCGTATGCTCCCTTGCCTTGCCCTGCCGGTATGCTTCTGGATCCACGGCTTGCGGCCGCCTCCGGAAACCTCGGCCCTAGTCTTGGTGCTGTGCGTCCCCTGGCGCTTGTTCGTCTGGTATATCACCAGTGCCTGGTGCACCAGCGAGGGGTTCATGGGCACGTTGAACACCGCATCATTCAAATTGATGGTGTCCACTGTGTCCCCGTCTCTGTTTCTTACTGGAATGTTCATACTTTCAGCCGGCCTGCTATCGGCCCGTCTGACTCTTCTTTCTTCTGATTTGCAGCAGCCCGTTGGGCGCTCCCGGAACGCCGCCCTTCACCAGCAACAGGTTCCGGTCCGGGTCTACTCGCACCACTTTCAGGCCCTTGGCCGTAATCCGCCGGTTTCCCATGTGTCCGGCCATCTTCAGTCCCTTGAACACCTTGCCCGGCGTCGTCCCGCCACCGATAGACCCCGGAGCTCGAGCGCGGTCTGACTGGCCGTGCGTCCTCGGGCCTCCGCCAAATCCGTGCCTCTTCATCGTTCCGGCAAATCCCCGGCCCCTGGAACGCCCGATGACGTCCAGCACCTCTCCCGGTTCGAAGATATCCACGCCGATTCTCTGGCCAACCTCAAACTCGCTGGCGTCGTCCGCCTGTACTTCTCTGAGGTACCGGCAGGTTCCGTTGCCCTTCAAGTGCCCGGCCTCCGGCTTGTTCAGCCGCTTGCTCTCTCCGAAGCCCAGTTGCACCGCCTCGTACCCGTCCTTCTCCCGGGTCTTCACTTGCGTCACGATGCACGGGCCGGCCTGGATTACCGTCACCGGCACCACCCGGCCGTCCTCCTCGAACACCTGCGTCATCCCGACTTTTTTGCCTAGAAATCCCTGTATCATTCCCGGTTCCCGCTTGCTGTATCCTCAGCCCCCGCGCGCATCACAACTTGCCCGTCACAATTTAATAGAAATATCCACGCCTGCCGGCAGGTTCAGCCGCGTCAGTGAGTCTATCGTCTTCGACGTCGGTTCCAATATGTCTATCAACCGCTTGTGCGTCCGTATCTCGAAATGCTCCCGCGAGTCCTTGTCCACGTGGGGACTCCTGATTACGCAAAACCGCCGTATGTGTGTCGGCAGCGGCACCGGACCCGCTATCCTGGCCCCCGTGCGTTCAGCAGTCTCCACTATCTGGCCCGTCGACTGGTCCAGCATCTTGTGGTCGAATGCCTTTAGTATTATTCGCACTTTCTGGCTGCTTACCATCCTCTGAAAACCCGGCCCTTCCTTCGGTTAAGCTACGTTGACCAACGACTTCATCGCGCCCTCGGGTATCGGCGCGTAGTGCTTGAATTCCATGCTGAATGTCGCGCGTCCTTGGGTCGCCGACCGCAGCGCGCTGGTGTACGAGAATGTCTCTCCCAGCGGCGCCAACGCCCGCACCACCTGGACTCCTTCGTGTCCCTCTATCGTCCGTATCTGGCTCCGCCGCGTCCCTAGGTCTGCCAGCACCTCGCTCAAAAACTCTCCCGGCGTGGTGACCTCCATGTCGACTATCGGCTCCAACAATACCGGCCCGCCCTTGGGAGCCCCCTCGCGGATCGCCAGCATTCCGGCGCTTCTGAAAGCCATCTCCGACGAGTCCACCGGATGGTAGCTCCCGTCCACCAAGCTCACCTTCAAGTCCACGATGTTATATCCCGCCAGCGGCCCGTTCTGCAGCGCGTCCCGCACTCCTTTCTCCACCGCCGGGAAATACTCCCTGGGAATCCGGCCGCCCTGCACCGAACTCTCGAACACAATACCGCTGCCTCTTTCCAACGGCTCCAATTCCAGCCACACGTGGCCAAACTGCCCGTGCCCGCCGGTCTGGCGTACGAACCGGCCCTCGATTCTCACTGGCTTGGTCAGCGCCTCCCGGTAGGACACTCTCGGCTGGCCCACGTTCGCTTCAACGTGAAACTCCCGCCGCATCCGGTCCACCAGCACGTCCAAGTGCAACTCGCCCATTCCCGAAATAACCGTCTGTCCCGTCTCGTCGTTGAACCGTATGACAAACGTCGGGTCTTCCTCCGCCAGTTTTCTAAGTGCCTCCGCGAGGCGGTCTTGGTCCAACCGGCTCATCGGCTCGATGGCCACCGACACCACGGGGTCGGGGAATTGCGGCGGCTCCAGCAACACCTGCTGCGACGTCCCGCAGATCGTGTCCCCCGTGAACGTGTTCTTCAGCCCCACCGTCGCGCAGATGTTCCCCGCTCCCAGTTCCTCTAGTTCTTCCCGGTGGTTCGCGTGCATCTGCAGCAGCCGGCCCATTCGCTCCCGGTTCCCCTTGGTCACGTTTAGCACCGAGGCCCCGGATTCCACTTTACCTGAATATATCCTCAAAAAGACCAACCGGCCCACGTAGGGGTCTGTCGCAACTTTGAAAGCCAGGGCTGAAAGCGGCCCCTCTTCGTCGGCGAAACGCAGCTCCGTATTCCCGCTCCGCGGCTCCACGCCCTCCACCGCCGGTATGTCCTTGGGCGATGGCAGGTAGTCCACTATTGCGTCCAGCAGAGGATGTACTCCCTTGCCCGACGGCGCGCTCCCGCACAGCACCGGCACCACGTCTCCCGTTATCGTCGCCTGCCGCAACGCGTTCCGCAGCGACTCTTCCTCTATCTGCTCCCCTTCTAAGTACCGGATTAGCAGTCGTTCGTCCGTCTCCACGATCTTCTCGATCATCGTCTGCCGGTACTGCTCGAATGCCTCTTTGTACTCTTCCGGGACCTCCGACATCTGGGGTGCCCCGGCTGTTTTTCCGTTGCCGTTCCCGTTGACGTAAATCGCAGCATTCCCGGTCAGCAGGTCCGCCACTCCCTGGAATCCGGCCTCCGCTCCAATGGGAAGCTGCACCGCCACCGCATTGCCCCCCAACCGCCTGCGGATAGACTCGAGGGCCCGCTCGTAGCTCGCGCCCACTCGGTCCATTTTGTTGACGAAGCAAATCCTCGGAACGTGGTACTTGTCCGCCTGCCTCCACACCGTCTCAGATTGCGACTGCACCCCGGCAACTGCGTCCAGCACCACCACGCCGCCGTCCAACACCCTCAGGCTGCGTTCGACTTCTGCTGTGAAGTCAACGTGCCCCGGCGTGTCTATGATGTTCACCCGGTGCTCGCGCCAGTACGCGCTGGTCGCCGCTGCGGTGATGGTGATTCCCCGCTCCCTCTCCTGCGGCATCCAGTCCATCGCCGTCGTGCCCTCGTCCACCCCGCCTGGACGGTGAATCCGCCCCGTGATGAACAACACCTGCTCCGTCACCGTCGTTTTGCCGGCGTCGATGTGTGCTATGAACCCGATATTCCTTATCGAGTCTATGGGATACTCTGTCTTCTTCATATCTAAGCCCCGCTGGATCCGGGGACCCTCGTCCTCCGCCCGCTACCCTCTATAATGAACAAATGCCCGGTTGGCTTCGGCCATCCGGTGCAATTCTTCTCGTCTTCTTACTGCTGTTCCTTCGCCCCGAGCTGCCTCCAGCAACTCCTGGGCCAGGCCTGTACGCATCGGGACGCCCTTGCGTCCCCTAGCTCCTCTAATCAGCCACCTCATCGCCAGCGCTTCGCTCCGCACCCGCCGCAACTCCGTCGGCACCTGGTACGTAGCTCCGCCGACGCGCTTGGGCCTCACCTCCACCAGCGGCGTCGCGTTCCTCAGGGCCTGCTGGAACACCTCCAGCGGGTCCAGGTTCGACTGGTCCCGTATAGCGTTCAACGCATCGTAAGTAATGCGTTGGGCCGTCGTCTTTTTGCCCCGCTGCATTATGCGGTTGATGAAACGGGCCAGTTCCTCGTTGTTGTACTTCGGGTCCGGCGCTACAACTCGCCGCTCGGCGCGCCTTCTTCTAGACATGACAATCCACCCCGTTCCGGCTTTCACCGGACGCCGTAACTCTGTCTTTGGCGCGCCTGTTCTCAGGCATAGCTACGCACCCCATCCTGGTTCGCAGTTAGAAATCATGGGGGATCGAGGCCGGTCTAATCCCGGTTAGACGGCGGAGCGCGGCCGGTCCGCGCCGTACTTGCTGCGGCCCTGCCGGCGGTCTTGAACCCCTTCACAGTCCAGGGCGCTTCGGATTACGTGGTACCTCACTCCCGGCAGGTCCTTTACCCTTCCTCCTCTCACCATCACCACCGAGTGTTCCTGCAGGTTGTGCCCCACGCCTCCGATATACGCTGTCACCTCGACCCCGTTGGTCAACCGCACCCGCGCTATCTTTCTAAGCGCCGAGTTAGGCTTCTTGGGGGTCATCGTGCGCACCTGGATGCAGACGCCTCGCCTTTGGGGGCAGCCCGGCCCCCACTTTACCCGGTTGCGCAATGAGTTCTGCACCCAATGCAACGCAGGAGCCTTCGTCTTCTTACGGACAGGCTGGCGTCCCTTCCTGATTAGCTGGTTGACCGTAGGCATGAAAAATCCCCGCTGTCCTATTTGAACAGCAACTAGGTACTTTACCAACCATAATCTAAGATGTCAACCTAACCTTATTCTCTCAGGACTTATGGTACAGGCGAACCCAAAACTCGTTTCCAAATTATCTGCCGCAGAATCCCCGTGTTATAATCCGCCCCAGTTTACTGCCGGAGGATATTCAACGTGTCTAAGTCGCAGCAGTTTATGCTAGTTATCGTCGGGGCGATAGTCTTATGCGCCATGGCGTTCAGCGCCTGTGGCAGCGATCCAACGCCAACAGCAACCCCGGCGCCTACACCGACTCCAACATCGACGCCGGATCCAACGCCCACACCCACTCCGACGCCGACACCAACACCAACTCCCACGGCAACGCCGGAGCCAACCCCGACGCCGGAGCCGACGCCAGTCCCTACGATGGACGAGGTCCAGCCCCCTCCGCAAGAGATAATTGACGCCCTTCATGAAACCCTTGGCGGCGCCACCCTGGCTGACCTGGCATCATTGGCCGGACAGGGGGACCCGCAAACCATCGGCGCCTTGTGCGATATCGCTAACGGTAAGCACGAGCCCGACCTGGTGCTGGAGGACTTTAACGATGACGCCAGCGTGCTGTCGGGCATCCGGGGATTCTGCGCCGGCCAATAAAAGCGATTAGTTCGCCCTGTCCACCGACTCCGGCCATCCTCGCCGCCCCCGTAGCCAGCCTCGGATGCAACCCAGTCCGCCTTGGACACCCAGTCCGGCTTGGACACCCCAGTCCGCCTTGAATATCCCCTCCGTTCGCCCTGAGGGAAATCGAAGGGCGAACGGAGGGTGGGCCGGGCTGCGCTCGTCTTGAGCGCGTCGAGGGAACCAAACTGAAAGGATCCAAGCTCGCGGACGCCCTGGCATCCTCCGAGCTAATAGCATACAATCAAGGCACATCAACCGCACACCGGAGGCAGCCCATGGACATCGCTCTGGACATCCTCAGGGAACTGGCCCAGGACGACAAGATGCTATGGGTGGCTGGCTCCGGCCCCGTCGTCAGCGAGAACGACTCCAAGGGTATCCAAGAACCTGAAGTCCACGGCAGCAACGTCACCATTGAAGCCTACAACTGGCACTGCCACCTTGACCTCGACGTCGTAACCGGCATCCAGTTCGTTGAAGCCGTCGCCCACGGCGACCTCCTCTCTTACTACATCCGGTTCTCCGGCGCCCAGGAAGAGACCCTGCTGCGCTCCTACTTCCCAAACCCGTACTTGGACGACAATTTCAACCGCACCGAGCTACAGCCGGAAAAGCTGCAAGCCTTTGAGGACTTCCGGGACCGCTACGTCGGGCACGACGGCGTCGTCTTTGTCAACCTTTCTGCCCAGACCTCCGCCTGATTTTACCCCCGCTGGCTTTTCTTGAACTTTTCTCCAAGACCCGCTAATATATCCCCGTTAACAACCAAATACGGCCTGGAGGTGGCCCCGGAATTCCGGGGCTGAAAAGGGAAGCCGGTGTGAGTCCGGCGCGGTCCCGCCACTGTGATTGGTTAGCTGCCCCAGACCGCTTCTAGCGGAGCCACTGGTCCGAACAACCGGACTGGGAAGGCTGGGTGTCGGTTGTAGCCATAAGCCAGGAGACCTGCCTCTCGGTTGGCTTGATACACTTCGCGGAGGGAGGTATGAGTCGCATGATTCCTATTGCCTGGCCCCTCGGCCGGGTATTTTTTTTGCCCGGCCCCAACAACAGACCCCATGTCCAAAACCCAACCCCATCCCCATCAAACAAGTCTGATGGAATTCGCCGCGTACTGACGCCGTTCGTCATCCTCTCGGCGATGCTCCTCGCCTCGCTGCTTCTGGCCTGCGGTAACGGCGATGCCCCAACGGCTCCACCGACGGCAACACCCGAACCGACTGGCCTGACCACTCCCACGACTACCCCTGATCCCACAGCCCCTCCGGCGACCACCATTGCCCCGGCGCCCACGGTCGCGCCGACACCCGCGCCGGAATCTACCCCGGTTCCCGATCCTACCGCTGCCCCGGCGCCCACGGCCACCACCGAGCCGACTCCCACACCCACTCCTGAACCTACTCCCACCCCGGTCCCCCTGTTTCCTCTTACCATCGAGTCCACCGACGGCGCGGAAGTAACCTTCGATGCCCCTCCAGAGCGGATAGTGGCTTACGACGGTGCCGCCGTGGAAATCCTGTTCGCCATCGGTGAAGGTCACCGCATAGTAGGGACCCACGACTTTGTAACCTACCCTCCCGAGGCCGACTCCATACCCAGGCTCGGCAGCGCCTTCGAAGTAGACCTCGAAGCCATGGTCGAACTGGAACCTGACCTGGTCTTCATTTTCTACGACCGGTTCAACGAAGACTTTGAGCGCGCCGGATTGAAGGTGTTGTATCGGCAGAGTGTTTCCGACGACTTTGCCAGGATCCCCGACGTCATCAACATGTGGGGCCAAATCACCGGCAACCCCGCCGCCGCCGAGAAAGTGTCATCCGTGTTCCGGGAAAGGGTCGACGCCATCGCAGCGGCCCTGGAGGACGTGGAGGCCGGCCCCTCGGTCTTCCAGGATGCCGGCAACCTCTGGACCCCCGGCCAAAACACCCTGATGCAGGCCGTGTTCGACCTCCTGAAGCTGGAAAACGTCGCATCCGACATCGACGGCTATCAGCAGATTAGCCCGGAGGTCATCGTGGAGAAGGACCCGGGGATCATCATCGGCGACCCAGAGGCATTTACCGGCGAGCCGGCCTTCAGCCAGGTCAGGGCAGTCCAGGACGGCCGTATCTTCACCTCCAGCACCAACGCCCTCAGCATTGCCGGGCCCCGGTTCATGGACGGGGTCGAAGAACTCGCCCAATGGGTCTACCCTGACATATTCCAGTAATGGCTTCTCCCGGTATCTTTAGTCAGTGTCTTTAATACGGGCATAGCAAGAACGGGTTGACATGGCGGAACACGCTGGCAAGAAACCATCCGACATCGGGCCCATCGATCTCGGCAGGATAACCGCCGGGCTGGTCGGCCTCCGCTACCCCTGGTGGAGGCTGGCCGTCGGCGGGCTCCTCTTCTTCATCGCCGCCGTATTTGCCGCCAGCCTGGGCTCCGTAGACATCCCATTCCAGTCGGTCGTCTTGGTCTTCCTGTCCCGGCTGCCCGGCGTCGACGCTCCCGGCGACGCTCCCGCCACCTGGGACACCATCCTTTGGCAGCTCCGCTTCCCCAGGGTCGCCCTGGCGGCCATCGTCGGAGGCGCCCTGGCCATGTCCGGCGCCGCCTACCAGGGACTGTTCAAAAACCCCTTGGCCGACCCCTACCTGGTTGGAGTCGCCTCCGGCGCTGGACTCGGCGCAACCATCGTCCTCTTGACCGGGGTGCCCCTGGTTATCTGGGGATTCAACTTCCTCCCCGTCGCCGCCTTCGCCGGAGGCATCGCCGCGGTGACCCTGGCCTATGTCATCGCCCGCAATGCTCAGGGCGCACATCTGACCACCTTGATTCTGGCTGGCGTCGCCATCGCCTCCCTGGCCGGTGCCGTCACCAGCCTGCTCATGCTGCGGTCCGACCCCGAGCTGCGCCCCGTCCTTAGCTGGCTCCTGGGCAGCTTCATCTCCGCCGAGTGGAGTGAAAGCGCCGTGGTGCTCCTCTACCTAGTGCCGTGCCTTGCCGTGCTGTTGGGGTTCGCCCGGATTCTCAACGTCCTCCAACTCAGCGAAGACCACGCTTCCATGCTGGGCGTCGATGTGGAGAAGGTGAAGTTATTACTGATCGCTGCAGCAACCCTGGCCACCGCCGCTGCCGTGGCCTTCGCCGGCCTCATCGGATTCGTGGGCCTTATCGCCCCCCACGCCGTCCGGTTGCTCTGGGGCACCGACTACCGCTTCATCCTGCCCATGTCCGCCATCGTCGGCGCCACCTTCCTCGTCTTGGCCGACCTGGCCGCCCGGACCCTGGTAAGTCCCGGAGAACTCCCCGTAGGCGTGGTAACCGCCTTCTGCGGCGCGCCTTTCTTCCTTTATCTGTTGCGCCGCCGCCGGGCCGGGGTGGTCTAGTATGCCCAGTCTACATCCCAACGGAAATACGCCCGTTGCCCGGCCGACGTCCCTCAACAGTCTCCACCCGGCCGTCGGCGTCTCCGGCGTTAGCTGGTCCTACGGAGATCGGCAGGTGCTCTCCGGGCTGGACTTCGCCGTGCAGCCGGGCACCCTCACCGCCTTGGCCGGGCCCAACGGCGTCGGCAAGTCCACCTTGTTCCGTCTCATAGCTGGAGTCTTGCGACCGCCGTCCGGGAGCATCCAAGTAGCCGGAACGGACGTGGCCTCCCTCTCCCATCGAGACCGGTCCCGGCTGGTCGCCGTCGTTCCTCAGGACCCGGACCTTCCCCGGGGTTCATCTGCGCTGGAAGTCGTGCTCATGGGACGCAACCCGCACCTCGGTTTCCTTTCATGGGAGGGCCCGGACGACGTGAAGTCCGCCCTCGACGCCATGCAGCGCACCGAGTCTCGGCAGTTCGCCGACCGGCCCGTTCACCAGCTATCCGGCGGAGAACGCCAAAGGGTCGCCATCGCCATGGCCCTGGCCCAGGACACCCCGGTATTGCTGCTGGACGAACCCACGGCCAATCTGGACCTGGCCTATCAGCCGGCCATCATGAAGCTCTTGCGCGGCCTGGCTGCCTCAGGTCAGACCGTGATTACCGCAATCCACGACCTGACCCTGGCCGCCCAGTTCTGCGACTCAATGGCTCTCATGTGGGGCGGCCGGGTCCAAGCTGTCGGCCATCCCGATAGCGTCCTCACTCCCGAGAACATCAAGACGGCCTACGGCGCCGACGTCACCGTGATAAAAAACCCCCGCACCGGCCGCCCCGTCGTCCTCAGCTCCTAACCAAAAGACTTGCTCGCGCACTCAACCCCTCACTCCAGCCCCACTATCACATCCCTGAGCCCCCTCCGTGATAAACTAGCCCGCAATCCCCTCCCCGTTCTACCACCGATTCGTGTAGAATTGTCCCACCAAGACTCCAACCCTTAACCGGAGCAAACAAGTGCCGCGGTCCCTCCTCTATGCCGACATGGACAAAGTCCTATCCCTGTCCAAGCGGCGCGGTTTCGTCTTCCAGAGCAGCGAGGTCTACGGCGGCCTCGCCTCCACTTGGGACTATGGACCCTTGGGCGTCGAGCTTAAACGCAACGTCAAAGAGGCTTGGTGGCGCTCCGTGGTCCGCCAGCGCGACGATGTCGTCGGCTTGGACGCCGCCGTCCTCATGCACCCCCAGGCCTGGGTCGCCAGCGGCCACGTCGAGAACTTCACCGACCCCCTCGTCGAATGCCGCGACTGCCACCTCCGCTTCCGCCCCGACCACCTCGAGTCCGACCGGTGTCCCGAGTGCGGCGGCGAGTTCACCGACCCCCGCCGCTTCAACCTCATGTTCAAGACCTTCATGGGCCCCGTCGAAGACACCGCCAGCCAGGTATACCTGCGCCCCGAGACCGCCCAGGGCATCTTCGTAAACTTCCCCAACGTCCTCAACTCCACCCGCAAGAAGCTCCCCTTTGGCATTGCCCAGATTGGCAAGGCCTTTCGCAACGAAATCACACCTGGCAACTTCACCTTCCGCACTCGCGAATTCGAGCAGATGGAAATCGAGTTCTTCGTCAAGCCCGGCACCGACGACCACTGGCTCCAGCAGTGGATTGACGACCGCTTTGCTTGGTACGTCTCCTACGGCATCCGCCCCGAAAACCTCCGCTTGCGCCAGCACGGTTCCGACGAACTGGCCCACTACGCCAAGGACTGCTACGACATCGAATACCGCTTCCCCTGGGGCTGGGCCGAACTCGAGGGCATCGCCAACCGTACTGATTTCGACCTCAAGCAGCACTCCCAGTCCAGCGGCCAGGACATGACCTTTTTCGACGACTCCGCCGAAAAAGACGCCCAACGCTACTTCCCCTACGTCATCGAGCCCTCAGGGGGTGTCGACCGAGCCACCCTCGCCTTCTGGGTCGACTCCTACGACGAAGAACCCGACGGCGACGCCGTCCGCACCGTCCTCCACCTCCACCGCCGGCTGGCCCCCGTCACCGTCGCCGTCCTGCCCCTCAGCCGCAACACGCGCTTGGTCCCCACTGCCCGAAACGTCTACGATCAACTCCGAGGCAGCTTCAACACCCAGTACGACGATGCCCAGAGCATCGGCCGCCGCTACCGCCGCCAGGATGAAATTGGCACCCCCTACTGTGTCACCGTCGATTTTGAAACTTTAGAAGACCGGGCCGTCACCATCCGCGACCGCGACTCCATGCACCAGAGCCGCATTCCTTTGGAACGCCTGGTTTCCGTCCTTCAGGACAAGTTCGAGCACGGCTGGTGATTCGCCCATAAGCGATTCCCCGCCCGGTTAGCACGAATCTATCCCCTAAGGTGAGCACATGACCAGCGCTCCGAGAGGCCAAGCCCAACGCTACATCCAGGGTATCCAGCGAAACCTGACCCGCCTGGAAGAAATCCTGCGCCGCCTGGAAGCCCAGTCCCCCCAAATCCCTACCCAGGACGCCCGCAGCGAGCTTCTAAGCCAGGTCCACGTCGCCGGGGCCATGGACCAGCGACGCCTCTTCGAGTTACTCGACCAGCGCGGCATGAGCCACGCCTGGATCGGCGCTCAGGTCGGCGCTGAATACCTCGACGTTTGGCAAGGCGCCGACGGCCGCACCTGGTATCGCGTTACCCAGCGCGCCGTCCGCGAGCTTTACCTGGGCCAGATGGCCACTCTGTCCGGACAGCCTGCCGAGTCCCAGTCGTCCTTCGCCGAAGACTGGGACAGCCAGGAGGACTCCGCCTATGACAGCCTATGATCCCGGCGATTTCGTCCTCGTTCCCTACCCCCTTGACCAGACCAAGGCCGGCCGCCAGCGGCCCGCCCTCGTCATCAGCTCAACCAACTACAACCAGACCACCGGCGAGTTGGTCATTGCCCAGGTCACCGGCCGCCTCTCCGCCCATCCCAGGCTCGGCGACTCCCCGGTATTCGATTGGCAACAGTTCAACCTCGCGTCCACCTCCCTCATCCGCTCCCGCTTGGCCACCGTCAAGGCTTCCCTCGTCATCCGGCGCTTGGGCCAACTCAACCCCGACGACTTTCAAGCCGTGCTCAAGTCTCTGCACGACTCCATATTCGAGTAACTTCATGCCCCCGGCCTCCACGCCATTCTCCATACCCTGCCGCCGTACCAACCTGCTATGCCGCCCAACCTAGTCTCTGCAACCCTCCGCCGCGGCCTCTTCACACGCGTCGTCGGCAAGCGCCTGCTCTTCTTCCAGGAGATTTCTTCCACCATGGACGAAGCCTCCCGCCAGGCCCGGGCCGGATCCGACGAGGGCCTTGTAGTCGTGGCTGAGGTCCAATCGGCCGGTCGCGGCCGTCTCGGCCGCAATTGGGTCTCCAGCCCCGGCAACCTCTATTTCTCAGTTCTCTTCCGGCCCGCCATGCCGGTACTCCCCATGATTAGCATCCTCGCCGGCGTCGCCATCGTCCGCTCCATCCGCACCTGCACCGGTTTGGACCCACGCATCAAGTGGCCCAACGACGTCATGCTCCAGGGCAAGAAGGTCGCCGGCATTCTCGTCGAGACCGCCGTCCAGGGCGACCGGGTAGACCACGCCGTCCTCGGTATCGGCATCAATATAGACCTTGACCTCGACTCCCTGGGCGACATCCAGGACTTCACCACCAACCTCAACGTCGCCCTCGGCTCCCCAGTCTCCCGCGAAGACCTCCTCCGCCAACTCCTCCACGACCTTGACGCCCTCTACCACCAGGCAACCCAGGGCGTCGCCGTCCTCCCCGAGTGGCGGCCTCTTCTCAACACAATCGGCCAGCGCGTCCAAACCTACGGCCGGACCCCATCCCACACCGGCGTCGCCGAAGACGTCGATGACCTCGGCAACCTCCTACTGCGCCTGGACGACGGCTCCCTAGTCACCCTAACCGCCGGCGACGTCTCACTCACACACCCCAATAGAGAGGACTCCCATGCTTGAAACACTCAGACTGGAAGGCAAGTCCATAATCATCACCGGCGGCGGCACCGGCCTCGGCCTCGCCATGGTCCGCGCCCTCGCCCGCGCCGGCGCAGACCTCTGCATCGCCGGCCGTCGCCCCGAACCCATCCAGGCCGCCGCCCAAGAGGTCCAGTCCTTGGGCCGCCAAGCCATCTCCGTCCCCACCGACGTAACCGACTCCGCCCAGGTCGACAGCCTGGTCTCTGCCGCCATCGACCACTTCGGCCGCATTGACGTCCTCATCAACAACGCCGGCGCAGCCAACAATGAAAACCTCCGCAGGCCCATTTGGGACATCACAGACGACGACTGGCATCGGCTCATGAACGTCAACCTCACCGGCGCTTTCTACTGCTCCCGCGCCGTCTCCCGCCCCATGGTCGATCAGGGCCACGGCAAGATCGTCAACGTCGCCTCCGGCTTCGCTCTCCGCGGCGGCCGCGACATCTACATGTACTGCTGCAGCAAGGGCGGCATGCTCCAACTCACCCGCTCCCTTTCCTTCAACCTTGCCCGCAGCGGCGTCACCGCAAACACCATCGTTCCCGGCTTCATACCCACCGACATTTTCGCCGGAGACGAACGCGGTATGACCCCGCGGTCAGGCGAATTTCTCCCCATTGGCAAGCTCGGCGCCCCCGAAGACATGGGACCAATCGCCGTCTTTCTTGCTTCCGACGCCTCGGACTATATGACCGGCGAGATGATAGTCGCCGACGGCGGCGGCCTGGCCGGCGGCATAGCCCCCACCGGTCATGCTCCCGTCCAAGCTCTGGAACCCTAGCCGGTCGCCGCACACCCTATCCCAGCCCCTTTACATAAGGAGACCCACCATGCCAGTGCCTCCCGAATTCAGCCTCTCCGGCCGTGTCGCCGTCCTCCACACCACCGGCGGCGACCATGCCCCGTTCTTTGCCCAAGCCCTCGCTGAGGCTGGCGCCTTCGTCTTCACCATCGCCCGCCGCCAGGAGCTTCTCGACCCGGTACTGCAAGCCCTGGAATCCCATCCCGCAGACCACCGCGGTGCTGTCGCCGACATAGGCCGCAATGGGCCAACTGCCGTAGCAGAAGCAATGGCATCCTTTGACCAACTCGATAAACCCGTGGACATCCTCGTCAACGACACCCGCAGCCTGCATGCTGGCCCTTTGGATGCCGTCACCCCTGACGAATGGGATGAACTCCACTCCCGCAACCTCCGCTCCACCTTTTTCCTCACCCAGGAGGTTGCCCGCCGCATGCTGGACCGTGAGTACGGCCGCATCGTCAACATCGTCTCCATACTCGCCGAACGCGGCATGGCTAACAGCACCGCATTTGCATCCACCCAGGCCGGCCTCCTGTCCCTCACCAAGTGCCTGGCCCTGGAACTAGGCCGCTCCAACATTCGCGTCAACGCCCTTGGCCTCGGCTGGTTCACCACCGACGACCTGCCCTTGGAAGAACAGCAGCAGGAACTCCTCGTCCGCTTCACCCCACTTCGCCGCAAGGGCCACCCCCGCGATGTAGGCCCCCTCCTCGTCTACCTCTGCTCCGAAGCCTGCGAATACGCTACCGGACAGCCCGTCTACGTCGACGGCGGCCTCAACGCCCACCCCTGATGTAATTGATGCCTCCCATACCCTGCTGTACAATATTCGCCAATCGCCATGCAACGTGAACCTGCCACAATCCTATCCCGCCTGAGGGGAATGCAGGACGTATCCCACCAGAGGCGGCGCATAAAGCGCAGCCTCCAGGACAGCTTGTCCGACTTAATGGCCGGATTCGGATACCTCCCATTGGAAACCCCCGTCCTCGAGCCCACCGAGCTATTCCTCCGCAAGTCCGGCGGCGAGCTAGCCTCGCGCCTCTATAGCTTCACCGACCCCGGCGGCGTCTCTGTCAGCCTCCGCCCAGAGTTCACCTCCTCCATCATGCGCCACTACCTGGAGAAAGCATCCAACCTAGACCTCCCCGCTCGCTGGCAATACTCCGGCCACGTCTTCCGCCACGACCCTTCAGACCCTCAGACCGGCGGCCAGTTCACCCAGATCGGCGCAGAATTGGTCGGCGCTTCCGGCGTCCTCGCCGATGTCGAAGTCCTCGGATTGGCCTGCCTTGGCCTCTCCACTCTGGGCGTTGAAGGCTGGCAACTCGAACTCTCTGACCTGGACGTCATGGACGGCATCCTTGATGCCGTTGGCGTCTCCCAACGGGCCAGGTCCTTCATTATCAGCAACGCCCACCACCTCAGCGCCGGACGTTCTGCAGTCCCGGACGTCCTCACCGAAGCGTCCCGCTGGCGCCTCACCGGCAGCAACGGAGACGACCAGTACCTGAGTCAGGCCATCTCCGGCCTCGATGAAGCCGAGGCCAGGGTGGTGCTCAACGGCCTCCTCCAATGGGGCGGCGCCCCCCAAATGGGGCAGCGTCAGCCCGACGAGGTCGTAGACCGCCTCCTGCGCAAGCTGCGCGGCCTCGACACCGAGGCCAACCTACGCCGCGGCCTTGAACTGGCCAGCGACCTCGCCTCTGTGCGCGGCAGTCCGGCCGATGCCCTCGATGCCGCCGCCGCGGTGGTCAAAGCCGCCGGTGCAGACGGGGCGGCCCTCGACCGCCTTTCCCAACTTCTCGACCTACTCTCCGGCCATGCCGAAATCGCCAACGCCTGCGTCCTCAATTTCGGCCTCGTTCGGGGACTGGGTTACTATAATGGCATCGTGTTCGAGCTTAATCACCCGGCATCCGGCGTGTCCCTTGGCGGCGGCGGCCGCTACGATGCCCTGGCCCAGTCCCTTGGCAACCCTGGACCCGTTCCCGCCCTCGGCTTTGCCTACAATCTCGAGTCCCTGATTGCCCTTTCCGGCGAATCAACCGGCGACTCCGGCCCTGCGACGCCCCGGCCCCAGGCCCTGGTCATCGCCGACGGGCCCGAAAGCTACGCCGACGCCCTGACCGCCTCCCAGGAACTTCGCTCCCAGGGAGTGCCCAACCAGTTGGACGTCGACGGCCTAGAATTACAGCAGGCCTTGGACTACGCCAGGAAGCAGGAAATCCCCCAGGTCATCGTCATACGCCTCGGCGGACATCGCGAGACCCATGCAGCCGACTGATTCCCAGGCCAACGGCGCCTCCTCTTCCGGCGCCGCCCTCAGGCTACTGTTGCCCAGCGACGGGGCCCTATACCAGGGCGCTCTCGACTTCATGCGGGACTGCGGCCTCAACGTCCTGCGCGCCAGTGCCCGCAGCTATACCGGCCAGGTCCCCTCTTTGGCCGGTGTCGAGGTCCTTTTCCAGCGCACCTCCGACATAACCGGGAAGGTCGAGGAAGGCAGCGCCGACCTTGGCATCACCGGCCTCGACCGCCTCCTTGAGTACCGCAACGACGAACAGCGCGTCGTCTCCCTCATCGACGATCTCCACTTCGGCCGTTGCGAGCTTGTCCTTGCCGTGCCCTCCTTCTGGCTCGACGTTACCTCCGTCGCCGATCTCGCCGATCTCGCCCTCGAGTTCCGCCAGGCCGGCAAGCAATTGCGCATCGCCAACAAGTACCCTCGCCTCCTCCGCCGCTACCTCTTCGACCGGGGCATCAACTACTTTACCCTCGTCCCAGCATCCGGCTCCCTCGAGGCCGCGCCCGCCGCCGGTTACGCCGACCTCATCGCCGATATCACCGCCACCGGTGCAACCCTGCGCGAAAACCGCCTTAAGCCTCTCGAAGAAGGCACCATCCTCGCCTCCCAGGCCTGCCTCATCGGCAACACCGCCGCCCTGACCCGCAACCCCGATACCCTCCAGGTTGCCCGCTCCATGCTCGAACTCATGGAAGCCCACCTCCAGGCCGGCCCCTTCTACCGCCTTACCGCCAACGTCCGGGGTGCGTCCGCAGCCGAGGTCAGCGCCGCCATCCTCGCCCGCCCCGATGTCTCCGGCCTGCGCGGCCCCACCGTTGCCAGGGTCTACAACATCCAGGAGCAGGACTGGCACAGCGTCAGCCTCCTGGTCAGAAAAGAAAAACTCTTGGAGGCCGTAGATCACCTGCGCGACTGCGGCGCCGTCGACATCGCCTCCTACCGCGTCAGCTATCTATTCGACGGCCATTCCCAGGCATATCACAACCTTTTTGAGGGCGGCCCCGGACCGTGAACCGGCCGTCTGCCCGCGCCTGCCAACATGCCTAACCTGCCCATGCACATATACCTCGCCAAGTGCGTCGCCGACCGCCTCGACTGGGGTTGGCTCAACGACCATGCCCCCAGCCTATACTTGGGATCCACCGCACCCGACGTACGCGCCATGACAAAGTGGCCCCGCGAGCGCACCCACTTCGCCCCCCTCTCTTTCGGCGAGGTAGGCGCCGGGCCAGCCGCCATGTTCAAGCTCCATCCCGGCCTCGCCGGCTCCAACTGCCCGTCCCACGCCACCCGCGCCTTCCTCGTCGGCTACGTCAGCCACCTGGTCGCCGACGAGTCCTGGATTTCCAACGTCTTCCGCCCCAACTTCGCCCCCCCGCCCGGCAGCCCCGCCGCGGTCGACACCGAACTGCAAGGCCACATCTATGATCGGACCCTCCAGTTGGATATGGACCGCACCGTCTTGACCGTGGTAGGCGGCCTCCTCAACAACGGTCAGTCTTGGGACGACGCCCCCGTCGGCGTCGATGTCGAATTCTTGGACCGCGACACCCTCTCCCAATGGTCCGAATGGGTGTCCCGTTTCCTCACCTGGGAATTTAGCTGGGACCGCCTGAAGCGCGCCCTCAACCGCATGTACCGCGACGACCAGGCCGTTCAGGACACCGTCGCCGCCTTCATCGAAGACATGCCCGCCAGCCTCGACCGCGTCTACAGCAAAATACCCCAGGTCGCCATCGAGGCCTACTTCCAAGGAGCCCTCAAAGAGACCCTCGTCCAGGTTCGCGAGCGTTGGGACGATACCCAAACCTAGCCAACTGCCCCCTTCAAGCCTCTCGCCAACCCGCCGCCCGCAGGACTATAATCTCTAAGTCGCACAATTTAGCCCTTTCCCCATAGGGACTATCCAAATTGAAGCTTAAGAAAATCCAGGGCAGCCAGGATGTCGCCCAGATTCTCGACCGGGTAGACCCCCTCGACTTGTCCTCCCTCCCCGACTCCGTCTTGGAGCGCACCCGCCAGGTATTCGGCCCCGGCGTCACTCCCGCTCAGTCCGTGGTCGCCATCCTTGAAGACGTACGCCGCGAAGGCGACGCCGCCGTCCGCCGCTACGCCAAGGCCCTGGACGGCATCGACCTCGAGACCACTTTGGTCAGCCCCGAGCAGGTCACCGACGCGGCTTCCCAGGTCTCCCCGCACGTCCGCCAGGCCTTAGAACTCGCCGCCCAGCGCGTCGAGGACTTCCACCAGTCCGTCATGCCTCGCGGCTTCATGGATGAAACCCAGGGCCTCGGCCAGCTCATACGACCCCTGGACCGTGTCGGCCTCTACGCCCCCGGCGGGGCCGCTGCCTATCCTTCTACCGTGCTAATGACCGCCATACCGGCCCGGGTCGCTGGAGTGGGCGAAATCATCCTCGCCACTCCTCGCAAAGCCGGCCAGCCCCTCAATCCCGCCGTCATGGCCGCCGCTCAAATCGCCGGCGTCGATTCCGTCTACCAAGTCGGCGGCGTCCCCGCTATCGCCGCCATGGCCTACGGTACCGAGTCCGTACCCAAGGTCGACAAGATTTGCGGCCCCGGCAACATATTCGTTGCCTACGCCAAGCAGCTTGTCCAGTCCGTCGTCGGCACCGACGGCATCTTCGGCCCTACCGAGACCATCGTCATCGCCGACGACAGCGCCGACCCCGCCTATTGCGCCGCCGACCTCATCGGCCAGGCCGAGCACGACCCCCTGGCCACCGCCATCCTGATTACCGACTCCCCTTCCCTGGTCCGACAGATAGAGGACGAACTTGACCGGCAGATCGCCTCCCTGCCCAGCGCCGGCGTCGCCTTGGAAGCCCTCCAACGCCAGGGCCGGGTCATCATCGTCGACGACATCGAACAGGCCGTTGACCTGGCCGACCGCATCGCCCCCGAACACCTTTGCCTGATGCTCCAGGACCCCTGGCCCTGGGCCCAGCGCGTCAAGCACGCCGGCGGCCTCTTCCTCGGGATGTATTCTCCCGAGGTAATGGGCGACTACATCGCCGGCCCCAGTCACGTAATGCCCACCGGCGGCACCGCTCGCTTTAGTTCTGCCCTCGGCGTAAACCAGTTCCTCCGCACCATGCCCGTCGTCGGCCTCAGCCCCGACGACTTTCGACGTCTGGGCCCAGCCGCCGTTCACATCGCCGAGACCGAAGGCCTCAGTGCCCACGCCGGAGCCGTCCAGGTAAGATTGGACCGCCTCGGCTCGCCGGCGTCGGAGTGACCCGCCGTGAAGACCGCCGTCGACCTTGACAAGTTGCTGCTTCCCCACATCCGGGGCCTCGAGCGGTATCAGGGCGTCGCCTCCATGGATTCCATGGCTTCCCAGTCCGGCATTCCCGCCGATAAGGTCATACGCCTCAACGGCAACGAAAACCCCTTCGGCCCCTCCCCCAAGGCCGTCGAGGCCCTCGGCGACTTCCCAAACTACAACCACTACCCCGACCAGGACCAGACAAAGCTCCGGCAGGTCCTGTCAGACTACGTCGGCTTCCCCCCCGACCGCATCGTCGTCGGCAACGGCAGCGACGAAATTATCGACCTGCTCATGCGCATGTTTCTCGGCACCGGAGAAAACGTCGTCATTCCCTCACCCACCTTTGGAATGTACGCCGTCTCCGCCGCCATCAATGGCGGTCAGGCCGTCTCAGTTCCCCTCGACGAAAACTTTGACCTCGACGTTGCCGCCATGCTCCGCGCCGTCACTCCCAAGACCAAGGGATTTTTCGTTCCGTCTCCCAATAACCCCACCGGTAATCTGGTCTCCGAGTCCCACGTCCGCTCCCTTCTCGACACCGGCCTCTTGGTCGTAATGGACGAAGCCTACTACGAGTTTTGCGGGGTTACCTTCCTACCCCTTCTTGAAGACCACCCCAATCTCGTGGTCATCCGCTCCTTCAGCAAGTGGGCCGGCCTTGCCGGCCTCCGCGTCGGCTTTGGCGTCATGCACCCCGAAATCGCCCTCACCATGTTCAGCGTCAAGCCGCCCTACAACGTCACCCAGGCCGCCGAGGTTGCCCTTATAGCCTCCCTGGAAGACCGGCCCGTTCTCATGGAACGCGTCCGCGAAATAGCCGCCGAGCGCGACCGCATGACCGGCCTCCTTAACGACGTCCCCGGAATAAAGGCTTGGCCTTCCCAGGCCAACTTCATCCTTATCCAACTCCCCAACCGACGGGGCAAGGAGATTTACGACGGCCTCTGCCGCCGCGGCATCTTCCTCCGCAACTACGACTCCCCGCGGCTCCAGGACCACCTACGAGCCAGCGTCGGCTTCCCCGCAGAAACCGACGCCGTAGTCTCCGCCCTCTCCACCCTGGTGAAACCATGACCCAACACCAGGCCCCCAATCTGTCATTCCCGCCCCCAACCCGTCATTCCGAGCGAAGCCGAGGAATCTCAAATCCCTCGCTACCAGCCAAGTTTGGCTCTCTCCCAAAGCACTCAGTCCCGCCCGTTACCCGTCATTCCCGCGCAGGCGGGAATCTCGCGCCCCAAACCACACATCCCCTCGCACAAAGGCCATCGCATAGCCCGGGCAAGGGCTGGTCGTTCGTCCTGAGGGAAATCGAAGGGGGAACGGCCAGCCACGGTTGTGCTCAGGTCTCCACTTCACGACCACCTGAGTCAACCGTCTCCCAAACCGTCCAATTCCCGCTAACCTGGTGAAACCATGACCCAACCCAAGCATGACTCCCAACCATCCCGTTCCGCCTCCCTGGAACGCAAGACCGGCGAGACCTCCGTCAACGTCTCCATCAACCTCGACGGCCAAGGCAGACACGACGTCGACACCGGCAACGGCTTCCTGGACCACATGGTCAGTCAGGTGGCCCGCCACGGCCTCATTGACATAACCCTCAAAGCCCAGGGAGACGTCCAGACCGGCTGGCACCACCTGGTAGAAGACGTAGGCATATCCCTTGGCAGAGTATTCCGCCAGGCCCTCGGCGACGCCACAGGCATCCGCCGCATGGGTCACGCCATCGTCCCCCTCGACGAGTCCCTGGCCCTCGTTGCTGTAGACTGCAGCGGCCGTTCCTACGCCGAGATCGACACCACTCTCGACGGCGCAACCGTCGAAACCCTCTCCGGCGACCTCATAGCCCATTTCCTTGAGTCCTTCGCCATCGAGGGCAAAATCAACCTCCACGCCAGGGTTCTCGCCGGCGTCAGCCCCCACCACAAGGCCGAGGCCCTTTGCAAAGCACTGGCCAAAGCCCTCCGCCACGCCGTCGAGCCCGACCCACGCGCTCCCGGACAGATCCCCAGCACCAAGGGCACCATCTCCGCCTGACCATTCACCCAGGAAACGAATGCACCAGCCAGTACTTCCATCAGAAGTCCGCATCGACGACCAGGCAATCCGCGTCCAATGGGATGACGGCCACACCGGCATCTACCCCCACCGCTACCTGCGTCTCAAGTGTCAGTGCGCCAACTGCATCAACGAAATCACCGGCCGCCCCACTCTTGACCCTGAAACCGTACCCCAGGACGTCAAGGCCCTAGACCACATGCAGGTCGGCAATTACGGCCTCCAGTTTCTCTGGAGCGACGCCCACTACACCGGCATCTACACTTACGAATTCTTGCGCTCCGCCTGCGCCTGTCTCGCCTGCAACGCCGCCTCCACCCCAGCCGGGGGGGCTTCCAATTAACGCCGCAGCCGTCCTATAATCCGCCTTCCGGCCGCCTGGCTTGCTGCGCATGACCGAGGACTAAAAATGCTTCAACAGGTCCACGACCACATCGTAAAAGAACTGGGCGAAAGCAGCCGCACCGACACCATCTTCGTGCTGACCGCCATCGTCTTCAACCTGATCGTCTTGGGAGTCAACTCCGCCGTGGCCGCCGCCGCAGTCAACGAGGACCCTGCCACTACCTACGACTTGGTGCTGGCCGTACTAGCCGCCGTAACGGTGCTGCTAAACGTCGTCGCGGTCACCGCTTTGGTCTATGGCCGCCGCACCCGCCGCACCCTTCTCGATGGCCTGGTCGCCATGTACCGCGACAACCAGGCAGACAAGTACTACGACCCTTCCCTGATGTCCAACTACGGGGTCCGCTACCTTCTCTTCACCGGCGTCATTGCAACTCTGGCCGTCACCGCCGTCCTGGTCCCGCTGATCATCCGGTTTACCGGCTCAGGGTGACTCTGTCCTCTTCAAAGCGTCTCCAATTGCCCTGCAACGACTCCGATGGGTTCCGTTTGATTTTAGAGTGTGTTAAGCCTGAGCCTAGATATGCCAGTCCCTATAGCCGAACGGAACCGACTGTGCTTCACCATCTCCGCCTCTTAGTAGCCTGAGTAATTGGGTAAGCAACAAGATCTGACTCCAATAATCTGAACCGGAACACCGTCAAGACACTCAGGTAGACGCCTGTGCTCTGGTAGAACGTTAGGATCTACCACTTTGCCGACGATGACTTGTATGCCGTAGGTCTCAATACGTTCCCCGGCGGGGTCCTGTAGGAAGTAAGTTGTAGTGTATCTGTGATACGGATACTCTTGAATGAGGTCGCTATACTTCTCTACGACTGCTTTCTGTCGTGGTACGTCAGCTACCCATTGTGCCACTAGAGCCTCTTCCTCAGATTTGTTCAGTTCATCGAGAAGTCCATCACTTACCTCCACATCGCATGGCGGGAATTGGTTATTGTCTGATCCTCCGCAAGCTATGGCTACCAAAAGAACTAGCGAAAGTAGCAACTGACAGTACTTCATCCCACGGTATTTCTTGTATGGGCCTAATGCTATGTTTACTTGGAGTAAGCCGAGTTGTCTTGCCCGCGGTTCCGTTTGATTTCGATGTGCGGCCTATCTGGTCGTAGGAGTACCATACGCCAAAAGCAACCGGAATGCTGCGATGCCTCTTTATTACGCGCCGCCCGTTCCAGCACACCATATCGGGCTGGTCCCAGTGGTGGAGTGCAGGCCCGAGCGCCACTTCCCGCCGCCTCGAGTTACACCTGTTCCGGGCTACTTACCACCACTCCAGGCTGGACGCGCCCTCACTCCTGCTCTTTGCCGCGCCCCCTGAACGGACCGTGCTTAGGCGGCTTCAGCTTGGGCATCCCATAAGTATTCGTCTTGAACGCAAAGTACGACAGGAGCCTCTCCCCGGGCTTGTCGCACACCGGGCACGGCGCCGGGTCATCCATGCTTGAAATCGGACGCATCAACTCGTACTCGCTCTCACAACTATCGCAATAATACTCGTACACTGGCATAGCTACCCTCGATATCCTTCGAATTACCCAGCATCCTCGCCTAATACGCTTCTTCCTCGTCGATTTTCTCGCCACCGTGATTTTACCCCTGTCCATTCCCCGCCGCCAACCCTCCCATTCCACAGATGCACAAGATGCACACTCGCCAATCCCGTGTTAAACTGCCCTATAGCCGCCTCCTGGAGACCGGGTTGCTCCGCATCTACAACACCCTCACCAAGTCCACTGAACAGGTACAACCCCTAGAACCTGGCCTGGTCCGCATGTACACCTGCGGGCCCACCGTTTATCGTGACGCCCACCTCGGCAACCTCCGCACCTACCTCCTCGCCGACTGGATTCGCCGCGTCCTTCAGGCAGACGGCCTCGGTGTCCGCCACGTCAAGAACATCACCGACGTCGGCCACATGCGCCAGGACCTCATCGAGGCCGGCGGCGACAAGGTGATTCTCGCTGCCATTGAAGAAGGCCGCTCTGTATCGGAACTTACCAAGTACTACGCCGACCGCTTCCATCGCGACGAGGCGCGCCTCAACATCCTCCCAGCCCACGAATTCCCTTGGGCCACCCAGCACGTCCCAGAGATGCTCTCCATCGTCTCCAAGTTGCTCGAAAACGGTCGCGCCTACCACGTCGGCGGCAACGTCTACTTTGATGTCAGTTCTTTCCCCGACTACGGCAAGCTCTCCCGGAATACCGGCGCCGACCTCCTCGAAGGTGTTCGCGCCGAGGCGGACCCCCTCAAGCGCGACCCCCGCGACTTCACCCTCTGGAAAGCCGCCGAGCCCGGCCGCGACCTCAAGTGGGACAGCCCCTGGGGTCCGGGCTTCCCCGGCTGGCACATCGAATGCTCCGCCATGGCCGAGAAATACCTTGGCCCCTGGTTCGACATCCACACCGGCGGCGTCGACAACATCTTTCCCCACCATGAAGACGAAATCGCCCAGAGCGAGGCCGCCTTCGGGAGTTCCCACGTCAACTATTGGGTCCACGCCCAACACCTCCTTGTCGACGGCGCCAAGATGGCCAAGTCCTCAGGCAACGTCTTCCTGGTCGACGACCTCGTCTCACGCGGCTTCGACCCCCTCGCTTTCCGCTATCTCTGCCTCACCGTCCGGTACCGCCGCCGCATGAACTTCACCTTCAACGCCCTCCGCTCTGCCGAAAAGGCCCTCACCGGCCTGCGCCACCGCATCTGGCTGTGGAAGCGCCTGGGTCCCCTCTCATCGCTCCCTGCGGAGACTCAGCAATGGTGCGATGCCTTCTGGTCGGCCATCCACGATGACCTCAACCTTCCCCGCGCCCTCGCCGTCGCTTGGCGGCTATGTGCCTCGCCGCTGCCCGGGCAGGCCAAGCTGTCCCTCCTACTCGACTTCGATCGCGCCTTCGGGTTGGAGCTCGACTCCGTACCGGCCGCCTATGACATTCCCGAGCCGGTCGCCTCTGCCGTCCAGCGGCGTACCGATCTTCGCTGCCAAACCCAGTATCCTGTCGCCGACCAAATCCGTTCCGACCTCGACTCCCAGGGATATATCCTCCAAGACACCCCCTCCGACAGCCAGGTCCGACCCAAGACCGCTTTCGAACGCACCCGCCAACCCTGGCCCACCTTCTCCTCCTCTCGCGAAGTCCAGTCCTTCCTCCACCTTCCTTCCCAATACGACTTCACCTTCATCCTCAATGCCCAGGGCTACGTCAGCGACCTGGATCGGTGTCTGAACAGCGTCGTCAACCACTCCAACGGCTACTCGGTGGAGATCATCGCCGTAGATAACGGCAACGGCGCCGGCCAGTGGCTAGAAGACTTCCGCCTTTCCCACTCGTCCATGCGGGTCATCCATTGCGACCACAACCTCGGCGATGCCGCCGGCAAGAACATCGGCCTCAAGCAAAGCCTCGGCCACCGCGTCGTCATCCTGGACAGTTCCATCGAAATCGTCGATGTCATTCTCGACCCCATCGCCCAACAACTGGCCGACCCGTCCGTTGGCATCTTCGGCCCCTACGGACTCACCACCAACGACCTCCGCCACTTCCACGAAGAGGTCGCCAAGGGCGACGCCGACGCCATGCAGGCCTATTGCATGGCCTTCCGACGGGAATGTGTCAACACCGTCGGCCTCATGCGTGAAGCCTTCCGTTTCTACCGCAACCTCGACATCGACTACTCCTTCCAATTCAAGGACAAAGGCTTCCGCATCGTAGCCGACGACACTCTGCCCTTGGTCCGCCACCAGCACCGCCAATGGGTTGAATTGGAAGAGAACCAGCGCGACGAACTCAGCCGCAAAAACTTTGGCCGCTTCCTAAAACGCTGGGGCCACCGCCCCGACCTCCTCCTCTCCTCAACCGGCCAAGGCGTAGGCAACGACTTCTTCCACCATTAGCCGTCCCAGCTAACCGTTTCCCCGCACCGAGCTCCTTCTCGAACCCGCGCCCCGGCTGTCCGTTCGCCCTGAGGGAAATCGAAGGGCGAATGGACAGCCGCCCTCGCGCAAGAACTCCAACCCCCAGCCAAATTGCCCCAAAATCAATTCCTCACGCCGCATTCCGACATTACTACCTATGTCGCCTCTGCGTGAACGATCCCTGCACATTTCGCCAATATTGCCGCAAATTCACATCCAAATTCCCCCATCTTCCGCTCGTTTTACATTACATAATCTATCCCAAAATTCTCTTGACTCGCCTAGCCCAGGATGGTAAATTCCGGCAGTCGCACTAAGTGCCCTTCCCAAACTATCGGGACTCGGAGTCCTTGCCCCATGGAGGAAGCTGTCCAGAGGCTCTTAGCCGGAGACCGCCGGACTCTTTCCAGGCTCATCACCCTCCTCGAAAAGGGCGACCTCCAAGCAGCAGGGGTTCTGAAATCTATAGACCAGCACACCGGCCGGGCCCACGTTATCGGCGTCACTGGCCCCTCCGGTGCCGGAAAGAGCACCATCGTCGACCGGCTTACCGATCTTGCGCGTTCCCAAGGTCAGACCGTCGCGATAGTAGGCGTTGACCCTACCAGCCCTTTCAGTGGCGGCGCTTTGCTCGGTGACCGCATCAGGATGCAGCGCCATTATTTGGATTCGGGGGTATTCATTCGCAGTGTCGCTTCCAGAGGACAGGCCGGTGGACTCCCCAGGATTGTCAAAGCCGTTATCCGTCTCCTCGACGCCTCCGGCTCCGACGTCATCCTTGTCGAAACCGTGGGCGTCGGCCAGTCCGAGTTGGCTATCAGCGACGTCGCCGATACCGTATTGCTCGCCCTCGTGCCAGAGTCGGGAGACGCAATCCAGGCCCTCAAGGCCGGCGTCATGGAAATCGCCGACATCTTCCTGGTCAACAAGGCCGACCGGAATGGCGCAACCCAAATGGCCGCAACTGTCACCGGCGCTATGCAACTGGCTCCCGGCCAGCCGGACTGGGTCCCGCCCGTACTGCTCACCGCAGCCCATTCCAGCCAGGGTATCCAGGACCTTTGGGACAAAATCCAGGAGCATCGCGACTACCTGACCTCGGCCTCGCTCCTGGCCCAACGTCGCGCTCAGCGGCGGCGAATGGAATTTCTTGAGACAGTGGAGGATGAAATGGCTCGCCGCTTTAGGGAACATGTTAAACGCGACCCCGCCCTCATAACTGCCTTGACTGAGGTGGCCGAGGGTAAAGCCGAGCCCTTTTCCGCCGCCCTCCGGTTACTTGACTCACGCCGCACTCAGGCGGACTGGCTCACTCCCCTCTCTACCGGACCCGACTAGCGCTGGCCGCTCTCCACGGTAAGCGCCTCCGCATCCCTTCAAGTCCCCGGTGGTTGGTGCTCACCTGCAACCCCATTACACCGCCCTTTTGTTGGCCGGAGAAATATTATGGTTATTCTAGGCGTTGATCTCAGGGCTTCCTCCAAGCATCCCAGTACCGTCGTCGCCTTGGACCGTGAGTCGTCTATCCTCTTTATGACCTCATTCAGGCACGACGACGAGATCTTCGAGATTGCCCAGACCCACCAACCCGAAATGATAACCATCGGAGCCCCCCTCGGTCTCCCCACGGGCATTCATTGCCTGGAAACCTCCTGCTCCTGCTGCAACGGCGCTCCCCGACGCAAGGGGCGCCTCCTCGAGTTGGAGCTATCCCGCATGGGAATTAGCTGCTTCTTCACCAGCAAGGGTTCCATCATCCGTAGCCTCGTTTACCGTGGCATCGCCCTCAGTCGACGCCTGCGCCAAGATGGCTTTGACGTTGTTGAAACCTACCCCCACGCCACTAAAGTTATCCTCTTTGGAGACAAGGTGCCCCCCAAGAACAGCGCCGCCAGCGTTGCCTTCATCAAAAGCCGCATCACTCCCCTGGTCAACGGTCTCAGCCCCCACCTCGATGGCCTCGACCGCAACGGCTGCGACGCTGTCCTCAATGCCTACACCGGCTTGCTCCACTCCCAGGACGCCACCGACGTCTTGGGCTCCCCTGAAGAGGGCACCCTCGTCCTGCCCAAGCTGCCTCACTGAGCGCCTCACCCGGTCTTGCCCATCACAGGCTATCCATAACCCGACGCGTCTCTACTTTGCCGTCAACAGGTTCACAGGAGGCTCACAGCATTGGAACTCCAGATACAGGCCAAAAACCTGGAACTTAACGACCAGGTACGCAACCACGCTTCCCAGAAGTTGGGCCAACTAGGCCGTCAACTCCCCAGCCTCACTAGCGCCTCCGTCGAACTTGCCTCCGAACCCACCCGTTCCCAGAAAGACCGCGTCGTCGCCCAGATCACCCTAGACGTCAACGGCGCCATCCTCCGCTCCGAACAGCGCGCCGCCAACACCCGCTCCGCCATCAACTCCGCCACAGAGGTTCTCTCACGCCTAATTGAACGCTACAAGAGCCGTACCTACCGCAGCGAGCGCCTGCGTAGGCTCCAACCCCAGCAAGTCGAAGCAGCTTCCGGGACCCTTTCCACAGACTCCACAGATCAAGACGGGGACCCGCTCCCCGACGGCGACTTGGTCCGCATCAAGCGCTTCGACATGCCCTCCATGACCGTCGAGGAAGCCGCCGTCCAGATGCAGCTCCTCGGCCACCACTTCTTCATGTTCCTCAACAGCGACACCGATACCCACAACGTCCTCTACCAACGCCGCGACGGCAACCTCGGCCTAATCCAACCCACCCCCTAACCAACACCCCAACTCGTCATCCCTCGCCCCCAACCAGTCACCCCCCACCACCAACTGTCATTCCGAGGAGCCTGCGATGAGGAATCTAAAGTCCCTCCCCACCACTTACGTCATACCCACGCGCTTAGGTTGCCCGCTCGCCCTTGTATCTTAAACATGGACGTGACAGACCGTTTCGTCCTAGGTCTTGCAGACCGTGGCTCAGCAGGGTCGTCACGTCCTGCCTGCTCAGAGCCCGAACAGTTGACTGGGCAGTGGAGCCCGAATTAGGCAAGGATGGGCCAGAGTTAGGGAGAGACATCTTTGGAGGAGGTGGATGTATGAACCAAGAATCCTTGTTGTTCGTTGGCATAGATGTATCCAAGGACCGCTTGGATGTGGCGGTGCGGCCTACCGGTGAGGCCTGGCAGGTCTCCCACGACGCCCTGGGGATCAGCCGACTGGTGGAACGTCTTGGGGAATTGGCGCCCCAATTGGTGGTGCTGGAAGCTACCGGTGGAATAGAAATGGCCCTGGCGGGAGAACTGGCCAGCTCCCGACTGGCTATAGCAGTAGTTAATCCCAGGCAGGTGCGGGACTTCGCCAGGGCAGCCGGGAAACTGGCCAAAACCGATGCTTTGGACGCCCACGCCCTGGCCCACTTTGCCCAGGCCATGCGTCCGGTCTCCAGGCCACTGCCCAATACCGACACCCAGGAATTGAAGGCCCTGGTCGCCCGAAGACGCCAACTGGTGGAGATGATCACCGCAGAGAAGAACCGCTCCAAGACTGCCACTAGGCGTATACGCCCCAAGGTCCAGGAACACATCCTTTGGCTGGAAGATAATCTGAAGGGTCTGGACCAGGACTTGGGAGACTTCATCCGCTCCTCCCCCATGTGGAAGGACAAAGACCAGTTGCTAAGAAGCGCTCCCGGTGTGGGGCCGGTGCTATCCATGACGCTGTTGTCCGACCTGCCGGAACTGGGCGCCTTGAACCGTGGCGAGATCGCCGCTCTGGTGGGCGTGGCGCCCTGAAGGGAAAACGCAAGGTGTGGGGCGGGCGCAGCCAGGTGCGGGCCGCACTCTACATGGCGACCTTGGTGGCCACCAGGTACAACCCGGTCCTGCGGGCCTTCTACCAGCGTCTGTGCGACGCCGGCAAACCCAAGAAAGTGGCCATCACCGCCTGCATGCGCAAGCTGCTTACCATACTCAACGTCATGGTCAAACATAATCGCCATTGGAACCCTATCGTTCAGAACTCTTGACATTCAAGACAGTTGCTGAGCCTGTCCTGAGGCTCTCGAAGGGCGCACGGCGCACCAGCCATGCCTAACCCATCCTTCCGCTCCCCCAACCCAGCATCCCCGCCCCCAACCCGTCTTTCCCGCGCAGGCGGGAATCTAAAGTCCCTCGCCACGATACAGGTCATGCCCCCGCATACCCCGCACCCAACCCGTCCTTCCCACGCACGCAAGACTATTACCTAGGCCAGAGCCGAGGCTGTCCGCTCGCCCTGAGGGAAATCGAAGGGCGCACGTACAGCCGCCGTTGCGCCACACCCCCCCCACAAAAAAGGCCGGGCGCCCTCCCCGTTCTGGGAAGACCGCCCGGCCTGACTATCCCTACCGGCCGCTGTTCAGCGAATCCCCACTTCAGCCGCCCTCTTCCTTGCCGTCCCCTCCGCCATCCTGCCCTCGGCTGCCTCCCATTCCCAGGAACGGCGACAGCATCGACGTGAACTCCATCGGGAATATCCACTTCGTCGACGGGCTCTCCCCCAACGACTTCAGGGTTTCGAAATACTGTAAGCTCATCGTCTTCGAGTCCACTGTATTGGCCACACGGTAAATCCGGTCCAACGCCCCGCTGAACCCCTCGGCCCGCAGAATCGCCGCCTGCTGGTCACCTTCTGCCTGCAGAATCTCCGACTGGCGCTGCCCCTCCGCTTGAAGGATCGCCGCCTGCTTTTCGCCCTCGGCCCTGTTGATTTGGGCCTGCCTTTGGCCCTCCGACTCAGTGATTTCAGCCGTCTTTATGGCCTCAGCCGACTTCTCCCGCTCCATGGCCGCTTTGACCCCCGGCGGCGGGTCGATTTCGTTGATTTCAACCTGGGAAACCTTCACCCCCCATCGCTCGGTAACTTCATCCATCCTGACCTGCAGTTGGTCCCGGATTTTCTCCCGCTCCGCCAGTGCTTCAGACAGGGTAGTGGCGCCGACCACTGCGCGCAGGGTGGCGAAGGCCAGGTTCACCACCGCCAGCTCGAAGTTTTGGACCTCCAGCACCGCTCTTTCGGCCATGTCCTCCAGCACCCGGTAGTAGATGACGAAGTCCATGTCCACCACCACGTTGTCCGAGGTGATGTACTTCTGGGTAGGCACTCTGGCAACCCGCTCCCGCAGGTCCACCTTTGTCCCGTTGTATACGATGGGAATCAAAAAATGAAACCCTGGTCGTCTGAGGCCGACATAGGTGCCGAACCTCTGGACCACCATCCTCTGGTACTGCTGCACGATTACTATTCCAGCCGACATACATGCCTCCTCATTATTCAGCCAGGTTTCTTCATTCTTTTTCTGGCTCCAGTCGCGCAACGGTCAAGATCAGTCCGTCAACCTTGCGCACTTCGACCGTCTCCCCTTCGTTTATCACGTTACCATCCAGGCTAGTCGCTGTCCAGGTTTCGTTGCTTACTCTCACCGCACCCCTGGGCGCAAGCGTTGCCGTCACGGTCCCCTTCATTCCCTCCAGTGGTTCCCTCGTTGGCGTCCGGCCTCCCCGCCTCGACTGGTAAATCATCCACACCGTCGTCCCCAGCGTCAGCGCCAACGCCCCCGACACCCCGCCCACCAGCCAGCGGTTCACCTGCGTCGGCGGCATCACCGGCGTATCGCCTCCAAACAGTATCACCGCGCCTACTATGAAACTCACGATTGCCCCAACTCCCAGCACCCCGAATCCCGCCACCAGTATCTCCAGCGCCGCCAGCGCGAACGCCAGCAGCAAAAAAGCCACACCGGCCCAACTCACCGGAAGGTTTCCGAACGCCAGGAACGCCAGCAGCAGCGCAATCACCCCGACCACCCCCGGCGCAATCAGTCCAGGGTTGAACAGTTCTATGACTATTCCCAGACCCCCTATCGAAAACAAAATGAACGATACGTTGGGGTCGGAAATGAACTCCAGGAAGTTTTCTAAGAGGTTCTTGTTAAGCCTCCGCTCCGTCAGTCCCTCCGTCTCCAGCGTATGCGTCCCCGAAGTAGTCTCCACCACCCGGCCGTCCAGTTGCCCCAGCAGGTCTTCTAAGTCGTCTGCGATAAAGTCCACCACGTTGAGGTCAACCGCCTCTATCGCGCTGAACGACGCCGCCTCCCGCACCGTCTTCTCCAGCGCATCCTCGTTCCGCCCTCGTTCCTGTGCTATGCTGCGGATGAACGCCGCCGTATCGTTCTCCACCTTGCTCGCCAGCGTATCCTCCAGGTCCTCCCCGGTGCCCGAAACCGGCGTCGCCGCCCCTATGTTCGTCCCCGGCGCCATCACCGCAAAATGCCCCGCTGCCGCTATGAACGTCCCTGCCGACCCCGCCTGCGCTCCCCGTGGCGACACATAGACCGCCACCGGCACCGGGGAGCCCAGCAACTCCTCCACGATGTTCCGCGTCGAGTCCAGGAGACCCCCGGGCGTGTCCAACTCCACCACCAGCAGCAGCGCTCCCTCCTCCTCCACCTTGCCCACGGCCCGGCCGATAAACCGCTCCTTCACCCCGTTGATAGTCCCCTCCACCCTGATAGCCACCACCCCCGGCTCTTCCCCCTGCGCCGCCGCCCGGCCCAACAACGGCCCTGCCGCCGCCAGCAGCATCAGCCCCAGGCAAAAAACTCTAAACGCCCCAGCCATCCTCATAACCCTATGGTATCACCCCACCCCCACCCGTCATCCCCGCGCTCGCGCCACCCCGTCATTCCCCGAGCGCAGCCGAGGAATCTAAAAACCTTCGCTACCACCCAGGTCTTGTCCTCACACCCTCCACCCGTCATTCCCGTGCAGACGGGAATCTAAAATCCCCCGCTGCCACCCAGTTCATGCTCCCTCACATACCACGCACCCAACCCGTCCTTGCCCAGCACCAAGACTAATCTATGGCCTGCGTCTAGGCTGTCCGTTCGCCCTGAGGCTCTCGAAGGGCGAACCCGCACCCAGCCACGCTCCTCCTCTACCCCTACGGGTTCAACTCCCTATTCGGATAAGCATCCACCCCGTGCCTCGCAAAAACCTCGTCTATCCTCCGCAAGTCCTCCCCCGAAAGCGCCCAGCCCAAAAACCCCAAATTCTCCTCCAGTTCCGCAACCGTCAAGCTCCCCACCAACGCTACATCCACCGCGCCAGACGACAAGGCCCATCGTATCGCCAGCTGCGCCATCGTCTTCCCCCGATTCTCCGCGATGGGCTTCAAGTCCTCCACCAGCTTCACGTACCGTTCCCTGCGGTCATGCTCCAATATCCCCGCCTCCCAGTCTGGGCTGCCGCCCCTGTCCCGATAATCGTCCCCTCCAAACCTCGTGTCGGCCTTCCACGTGCCCGAAAGCATCCCGAACCCCATAGTCCCCCAGATCATCACGCCGATGCCCCGCTCCCGGCAATACGGAAAAACGTCCAACTCCCTCCGCCGGTCCAGCATGTTGTAGTCATACTGCACCACATACACCCGCCTCGCCGCTTCGCATTCCTTTAGTTGGTCCAGCGTAAAGTTCGACACCCCAATCGCCCGCACCTTCCCTGCCCGCACCGCCGTATCCATCGCCTCCATCGTCTCCTCGAAGGGCGTATAAACGTCCGGCGCATGCACTTGCAGCACGTCTATGTAGTCCGTCTGCAGCCGCTGCAGGCTCCGCTCTACCAGGGGCAGAATCGCCTCCCTCCTGCCGTCCCGGCCGCCCGGCCTGCCCGCCTGCGAGCCCTCGAACCCCAGTCCGCACATCGTCACCACCACCACGTCCTTGCGCCGCGCGCCCAAGGCCCTGCCCAGCATGATTTCCGAGTCTCCCGATGCGTAGTGCGGAGCCGTATGAAAGCAGGTGATTCCAGAGTCGATAGCCCGGTTCACCATGGCGCTCATGTGGCCGATGTACTCTTCGCCCCACGGCTCTCGATTCGGCTTCGTATAGTCGAAACACCCAAACCCCAGCGCCGAAGTCGTCAGACCCGTCGGCCCCAGTTTCCGATATTCCATTGGTCGATACCTCCTACCTGCCGCCGGGAAATCCCAGCAAAACCCCGTCACGCCCAAGCTCCCTGGACCCGCCGCAGTATACCGTCGATAGACTTGACATAAAAGAATCGGCCGGAGTCCGCACCCACATGCTCGCCGATTCGGTCCCTGCCCTTGGAGACCTTTGCACATCCGTGATTCTCCCGCGCCAAGACCATTACATAGGTCCGGCCGAGGCTGTCCGTTCGTCCTGAGGGAAATCGAAGGGGGAACGGACAGCCGGGGTTACGCAAAGGTCTCCGCTTGCGTGGCAATCATCGCAGATGGTACAAAGTCCGTCACGGGACCGCCGCCCCGTGGTAAGCTAGCGGGCGGTTCGGCTTTACCCATCTAACCGAAAATGGACGGCTAATCAGGGAGTAAAAGCGATGGCAGGTATGTTGGAAGGCAAGATTTCGCTGGTCACCGGCGCAGCGTCGGGCATTGGCCGAGCTACGTCGCTGGTCATGTCCCGCGAGGGCGCCACGGTGGTGGTGTCCGACATCGACGCTGCCGGCGCCGAGGAAACTCTGCGCTCCATCCAGGCCGCTGGCGGCGACGGAATGTTCTTCCGCGCCGATGTATCGCGTTCAGACGACGTGGCCTCGCTGGTCGAGAAAGTAGTGTCGGCTTACGGACGGCTGGACTGTGCCTTCAACAACGCCGGCGTAGAGGGCCAAATGACCGAACGTCTCCACGAGTACCCGAAAGACGATTGGGATCGGGTCATCGAAATCAACCTCACGGGCGTGTGGCTCTGCATGAAGCACGAAATTCCGCAGATGCTGCACCAGGGCGGCGGCGCTATCGTCAACACTGCGTCAGCTGGAGGGTTGATCGGCGCCAGGCGGATGGCGGCCTATATCGCCAGCAAGCACGCGGTGGTGGGGCTGTCCAAGACCGCCGCGCTGGAATACGCCCTCGACGGCATCCGGGTCAACGCTGTCTGCCCCGGCATGACCGACACGCCCTTGATGGGCCGCCTCCTCACCGACCGCGAGCAGGATTCCGAGGCTGACATTCCGTCCCGCCAACCCATCGGCAGGCTGGGAAAGCCGGAAGAAATAGCCGAATCCGTGACCTGGCTCTGCTCCGACGCGGCATCTTTCGTCACCGGCCTGGCCATGTCAGTCGACGGCGGCCTCACCGCCCAGTAACCTACTCAACCCATCCGCCCCCTCATCTTCGGCCGTCCGCTCCTCCATCTTCTTCACCCACTCGCCCCCTCACCTTCTTCACCCGTTCGCCCTTTCATCTTCTTCACCCGTTCGCCCTGAGGCTCTCGAAGGGCGCCAATAACCAACTGTAGGGGTAGGCCTTGTGCCTACCCTCCACTTTCCGCCCATCACCTCGGCATCCCACGCCCGTCCCTAGCCATCCCTGTGCTGCGCCCCCGTCATTTCAGTGCCTTTCCCTTGCCATTCCAGTGCCTTTCCCCTGTCATTCCGAGCTCAGCCGAGGAATCTAAAAGCCCATGCCCCCAACTCCCTGACTGAACCTTGGACCAACCCAAGCTCACGCCCCATGCCCATCTGTTCGCCTCCGGTAAGCCGTAATTTACTGCGGAATATCCCGAATGGTTTCTGGAGCTAAGAGTGTGAGCCAATTCTGGACGGTCTCCATGTCCCGTCGCGCTTCAGTCATGCTTAGGCCGAATGTGCCGGCTAGCGCCCGTTGGGCTACTGTGACATCGCTCGTACGATTCAGTTGAATCACCGTGTTGGCGAAAGGCGTCGCCAGCAAGCAGGTAGTGGCCCATGCCCTGACACCCTCGTTAGAGAGGCTTGAAGGCATCATAAGAGCCTCGAGATCCATCCGCGCGGCTTGTTGCTCATCATCGGAAGCTATGTCATGTTCTCTCCCTCCATAGCTGAGCTCCAAGTGAATGGGGTAGCGGGTTTTAGGTCTCCAAGTGTCGAGCCGTGGTTGTTGGGCAAGTACGGCTTTGTCAATGGGCGCGAGCATCTTAGGAATGGCTTCCCATCTCAGAAATTCATCGTCGCCGATTTCGCGGGCGTGAGCTAGCAGTTCCTGTTGGAATGCCAATGAATCGAAATCGTCGCCTGCCTGACACAGGATCTCGAGATTGGGTTGCGGTGCCCAACCCATCGCGGAAGAAGTGAGGTTCGCAGACCCTACCAGGATAGTGTCATCAATGCGGTAGTATTTAGCGTGCAAAGTTGGGTGCAATAGGAACGAACCGCCGAAATCGTTGACGAGCTTCCGGCATTCTGTGTCGGACGCACCCGTGGCGAGGTCGTGTGGAATCCACCTAGTGACGCAAATGAGGGATGCGTCAACATGCAGGGCTGCCAGAACTTTGGAAAGAGCCTGAGCCTTGATGTACGGAGCCGCGATGAAGAGGCTCGCGGCGCTTGAGCAAAGGCGTGTCAACAAGTCGCCGGGACTATCCCCGATAGTCAACCGTCTCTCTCGCGCAGTTGGTTGATAACCTTGTCCACCTGCCGCCCCCAGTTCATGGCTATGTCCTGTATTCGCGTTCGTTCGTCTCTGGACTCGGTTTGGTCTTCCATGCGCGCCCAGGATGATAACAGGAGTCGCAGCGCAACAATCGCTTGGAAAGCAGGGTCGTCCTCGTCGTCCTCGTCGCTGAGTTGATCTTCTACATGACTTATCAAGTCGTAAATTGGATGGTCCGTATTCAGATTGATGTGCAAGACCCCTTGGTTCGAGCGGACGTTGAACATCTGGTAGCCGTCAAGCTGTTGAGGGTTGAATTGGTATGACAGATTGTCCTGCACCAACGCTCTAGCCAGTGCCCGTGCCTCGCCCTCTGGCTGTCCGGATGCCATGAACTGTTCGGTAAGCCCATCCATCCGTTCCTGTGTCCCAATCTCTTCTCGGTCAATATCAGTGGGCGTCTTCTTTTCGGCACCAGATTCGATGGCTTCCTTGTCAGCATTGGTCTGGGTTCTGACTGCCTCGGCTTCTGGAGTCTTCTTCCCGCCGCCGGTACCATCAGACTTTCGCTTCTGAGCGAACATCTGCCTAATTTGGTCCATCATTGCCCGAGTCTGATCCCGGATTTCCCCGACAATGGTGTAAATCGTATCATCGTCGATTCCCATCTCATCTAAGACGACTTGTCGCGGGCGATCATCTCGGGCAAGGGTCTTGGCAGCCTGTGTGAAGTTCGCAACCATCTGCTTATTGTGGTCTACGCCAAACAACTCGTCGCAACTCCGACGGAAACTCACTTCGCAGCCCCACCAACGGTTCTGTGGGTTTTCGGCACTCCCACCCTCTCTCAAGAATGCGTCCTCAAGAACGATCTCTCGATCCTCTCGGACGACCGAAACCCCAATATTGTGCCTAGCGTGCCGACCTCTCGGTGTCCCACCGGGATTCTGCCTAACAGTTTCAGTCCTTAGTGCTTCGGGCTTCACAATTGAGTACTTGACGCTAACCGTCTCTTCTCGGCCTCCGACATTAACTGGGTAGTACCTGATTTCTCCCCATTGCTCAAACATGGGTGTGTTGTTCCACGGCTCTTCAGGGACAGACGTTGGACTCATGAGGTAAATCGGGTCGTTGGCAACGACACTGGCCTCGTATTCGGCCTCACCAGGCCGATTGGCCAAAAAGGATGCGGTTCGTATACGTGTGATGCCAGCGTCTATGAAATGCCTGTGAATGCGCCCGACTTCACGAGACGCGTTGTCTATAATCGTTCGTCCTGTTCTCCATTGGACCTTGTCTAGGTCGCCGCCCCAAACGACAAGTGTGCCTGACCGATGTTGATAAATCTCGTCGCTTCCGGCCATCACCCACCTATCCGGTATCGGTGTGTCTCGGTCAGGAATAGGGACTTGATGATTGCCGCGCTCAATCGCTTTTGCATCAAGGCTGGAATGCCACACCGAATCCAGACCATCCTGCCAAGTCCACACATCCACTTTGGTGCACTGTGACATGGAAGAGGTGGGAAGGCCCATGCCGTATTTGCCGATTCCCCTTGTAGAATTGTGCCTTGTCCCTCCACCGAACTTAAGGGCGTCTAGGAGGGTTCTTGCATCCATGCCACTGCCGTTGTCTAAGACCGCTAGCTCAGAAATTCTTCGACGGGTACGAGACTGAACCATTTCCGGTTGCTCCATGCATAGTAATTCCACACGCTCGGAGTTAGCCTCTACCGAATTGTCTATGAGTTCAGCGATAGCATAGGCCGTGTTGTGATAGCGACTGTCTCTGATGGCGCGTATGGTGAAGCTGCCTGGAAACAGGCTACGGTCCGCATCCTTTAATTCGTCGAATTGTTCGACCATAGGTCCTCCCAGTTCGTAAAGGCATCAGTTACTGACCCGAAACCAGGAAGGTTTGTATCAGCAACGGTCATGATCTCTGCAGTTCGGTTTCCGCCTGCCCTAGGGCCGCGCATGGCTCTACCTGCCATTTGCGAGTAGAGCACCAGCGATGTCGTTGGCCGAGCAATGATGACACAGCGGGTACGAGGAGCGTCAAAGCCAGCGGTAAGCACGCCGTAGTTGAACATCACCATGTGTGCTCTGCCATCGCTCCGGAACCTATCGATTATCGCTCGACGGTCGTCTATATTGGTGCTGGCGGTAACTACATAACTTGTCACCCCTTGGCTTTGAAGGAGCCGGTTGCATTCGACTGCACTTTCAACCGAGGGACAGAATACGATAGTTCGAGGGTGACGGGTCGCTGCCTCCCTGGCCAGTTCCACGATCTTGAATGTACGAGCATCGTTACGCCCTATGGTATCGAGATCGTTCTTGCTATAGTCCGTGCCGGATTCGGGATCCTTTACCCCAATTTCAGACTCGAAACTGATCGGCACAAACCGCGGATCCGCCAAATATTGGTTCTGAATCAAATATGTGACTGGGCTATCGTGTCCTCTCGGGTCTATCGAAACCTTGGTTTGATTGAACATCTCGGCAAGTCTATAGTCAGCGTCAGTCAATCTAGCCGTTCGCCCGGGCGTAGCCGTGAGGCCGAGTAAGGGAGGACGTGTGCTACACAGTTGCTCAGTCACGAAGGCATAAGTCTCAGCTACCGCCTGATGGGCTTCATCAAAGATAGCCGCTGCGGTTTGGTAAGCGAGGTGGGCGAGTAGCGTGTGATCAGAGTCGGAAGCTGCACGCAGCTTGGCTAGCCCAGTCACCAGGAAGCCAGACGGAAGATTGCGCAAGTCTAAGGAGCGATTGCCCCAGTATCGATGAACGTGGACCTCCCGCAAGCCGAGATGCATCCAAGCCCTAGAGAGCTCGTCCGCCGCCTGTTCACACAGTTCCTCCGTGGAAGCTAGCCATACGATAGTAGCACTGTCGGATTCGACCTCGTTCAGTAGGCGGCAGGCTGCGTGTGATGCTATCCTCGTCTTGCCAGCGCCAGTAGGAAGATGAACTACGGCTCGACGTTCGGGAGATGCTAGAGCCCGAAAGATGTCGCGTAGGACTTGGCGCTGATGCGGATACAGCGAGTAGTTGGGTTCGAGCCTTTCCTCAGTGGCTTCAGACACCACAGAGACCCTCACACTCCTCGTTGAAGTGGTTGATGGCGTCCGGGTCTTCTTCCATCTCAGCTATGACGGTGGCCAGAGGGCGACGCGCGGAGTGAAGATATGGGCGGCCTTTCAGCAACTTTCTCACAGGATTAGTCTTGCTGTTTCGAAGCCACCGATCATATTTTACCGCCTCGTAGTAACTTTCCGGTTCAGACTGTTTCAACTCCAGCCAATGTTCGTCGGAACGATATGGGCATATAACACAGGCTGAGCGAGGCAACCACCGGTCAGGGTACTGAGAGGAAAACCATTCGGCACAATCGCGTCTTGCCATTCCGAGGTCTACAAGGGGCCAGCGATGCTCTACCCACGGTTCCCTGCTCGGTTTCATTCGACCGACTTCATCCAGCGAGATTCCGAGCCACATCTCTACTTGGTAGTGCTTTGGAAATGGCCTGCCGGGTTGACCGCCTGCCAGCTTCCTAATCCGCCTGTAAATTGGGGCGATCTTGTAGTGGTTGGTGCACTGTCGCCGCAGCATCCCCTTTTTCCCATTTTCGTCGACTAGGTAAAAAGGGACATCAACAAAACTGTGGCCCGACGTCGTTAGGCCCTTTCGGAGGTTTGATTTGATATCACCGCTTGAAACCCGTATCAGTGGATAATCAAGTTGCCCTTCCAGCCATGCGAGATGGTCATAGACGTAATCAGGCTCCCAACCGGTATCGGCAAATATGGCCGCGTCTGGTTTGGGATAACCTAGCTCGATCAATCGAGGGTCCGAGCGTGACAACAGAAGTGCTAGAACAGAACTCTGCACGCCTGCACCCAAGCTGAGTGCGCGATACGCTACGGTGCTTGCCTGAGTGCTCATTCGGACTCCTTTCCCACGATGCCTTGGGCCATAGCCAACAATCGATTCAATAGTGCTACCCTGGCCAAATTTACCCAAGGCAGTTGTACTTAACCCTGTCTAACAACATCCGCGCCTCCCCAAAAGTTGTTATGAGATTGTACCCTAAGTCACCACCTTACTGACACATCCCCACTATTAAGGTCCACCCCCGCTACTGCCATTCCCCCCTTGTCCACCCCCGCAACCTCCCCATATCATAAATCCAGGTCAGGCCCGGCCCGTCGCCGGACCAAATCAAAACCAGCCACTGAGACCCGTGATGTTCCTTGTCCAAAAACCGCTCCACATCCAATAGCTCTAACCCTACCCCTCCTCAGACTAATCCTCGCGAACGGGCGGGAATGAAAAGAAATGAGAGGGGAGCTAAGAATCCCAGCCTCTCCCGTCCCCAGCAAACCGCTCTCCCCCTTGGTAAGGGGGATAAGGTATAATAAACCGCAGCGCCGAAATTCTCTTGGATTCCAGACTTGCCGGCGATCGCTGAATGAAAATACTGGCCACAAAACCCATCATGGCGGTCCTCGCCGCGGCGCTCCTCTCGTCCCTCGCCTTCCTGCCCGCCTGTGGAGGGGATGATGCTCCCGGCCCCCTCAAGGTCGGCCTGATGCTCAATCTCAGCGAACCCTCGCCCACCGGACGCGCCCATGAGAGGCAACTGGCCTTCCAATTGGCCGTAATGCACGTCAACGACGCCGGCGGTGTCTTTGGCCGCCCCGTGGAAATTGCAGTCGCAGACTCCACCTTGGACCCAGAAACCGCTGCCGCCGAGGCTCGACGCTTGATTGAAGAAGAAGGCGTCCACGCCATCGTCGGCCCCAGCAGCAGCGCCAACTCCATGGTCGTCGCCCGTAAGGTTGCTGCTCCTTCGGGAATACCCGTCATCAGCCCGTCGGCCACTTCCCCGTTGCTGTCGGGCATAGACGATAACGACTTCTTCTTTCGCACTGCCCTCTCCGACACTACCCAAGGCGCCGTGCTGGCCCAGCTGACCCGGAATCTCGGCTTTGAGGACGTGAGAGTTGTCTACCGGGATGACGCTTGGGGAAAGGGCCTGGCCGACGCTTTTGACGCCGCTTGGACCGGCGAGAGCAAGTCAGTCGCCGTTGACCCTCTACAGTCCACGTTTCTCCCCCAACTCAAGGAATCCGCCGGCGGCAACCCTCAAGCCTTGATATTGATTACTTTCGAGTCTGAAGCCGAGATAATTCTTCGCGAGTCCGTTGAAAACGGCCTATACGACCAGTTCATTTTTGGAGACGCCTCCAAGAGCCCCGAACTGCCCGAGAAAATAGGCGCCGACCACTTGGCAGGCATGTATGGGACTGCTGGCTCAACTCCCCCCGACAGCCTGTCCTACCGTGCTTGGAACGACGCCTATACAGCCCAACACGGACAGTTGCCCGGCTTTGCCTACGTCAGGGAGACCTACGATGCCGCCATTGCCATTGCCCTGGCGGCCCAGTCCGCCGGCAGCGTCGATGGCGCTGCCATCCGGGACAACCTGCGTTCCGTGGGCTCCGCTCCCGGCGAAGAGTCCATAGCCGGACCCGAGGGGGTGGCCTACGCCCTCAGCGCCCTTGCCGACGGGAAAGACGTGGACTACCAGGGGGCCGCCGTGACCTTGGACTGGGACGAGAACGGAGACATTACCCGGGGCCACATCGGCGTGTGGCGTTTCACCAAAGACGGCGACATCGAAGACTTGGTGGCCATACCATTCGGCTTCTAACCGCCCCCCGTCCATCTCCAATCTTCAACTGCTCTCATTTGTCTTGAGACCGCCCGTAAGCGCCGCCCACTGTCATTTACCCCCTTGCGCCTACCCCACCCGCCCTCTATCATATCTACAGGCAGCCAAAATACGTTGCCCAAACCTATCACCGGCCACTGAGGCCCCGATGTCCCAAAATGTCTCAAGATGCCCCAGCCGGCAAGAAACCGTCCGTAGTCGCCCGTCAGCAGTCCATCCTTCCAGTCCTCGCTTCCTCCCCTTCCATTTCCCAGGCCGCGCGCACCGTCGGCATTAACCGCCGCACCCTCACCCGCTGGCTCCAGGACCCCGACTTCCGGGAGCAGCTTGCCGAACTGCAACGCCAGCGCGCCGATCTCGCCAGAGGCTGCCTGCAGGACCTCAGCCTCCAGGCCGTCGCCAGCCTCGTCGAATACCTGCAGATTCCCAACCTGGAACTGCGCCTCAAGGCCATCCGCACCATCCTTGAATACTCCGGCAAAGTCGGCGATATCCAGGACCTCAAGGACCAGGTCCAAGCCCTCGAGACCTCCCTGCCCTTGTGGACCGACCACGCCAAACCCCGCCGGTCCAACTACTGACCATGACTACCCGCCATTCCATTTCATCCATCCGTTATTCCCGCTCCCCAACACGTCATTCCCGCTCCCCAACACGTCATTCCCGCGGAGGCGGGAATCTCGTCCCGTCCGTCCTGAGGACGTCGAAGGACGCGGACCGCCCCCCAATCCAAGTGGTCGCCAGCACAAACTGTTCCCGGGTGAGCCATCCATGAGCGTCTCCTCCCTCCAAAACCGCGTCAACTGCCTGCGCCGCAAAATGGCCCTCCCCTACGCCCATCTCGTGTTCCAGCGCATGTGCTGCGACTTCTGCATTGAATGGGCCCGTGCCAAGGCTGACAAGCGCCCAACACCCTCTCCCCAGTCCTTCGGCCTGCGTGTTGCCGGGGCCGGCTTCCAGCTCCCTACCTTCACCGCCGTCTTCCACTACCTCGAAAAATGCGCCTCGTCGGGCCAAGACCCCCTGCCCGAGCGCCTGCTCCGGGCGCTCTTCCCAAACTTTGAATACCGCCCCGACGTCGAGTAACCACACCCCCCTTGCCACCGCCATCCCCCGCGGTTAGAGTAGGTAGCGCCCTGCCCGCCGCCCCTACAACCACGCGGCGGCCCGTCAACCGATACCTGCCGCCGGAGGCGCCCATGCGCATGGACCCCGTCAATCTCTACGACTACGAAGCCCGCGCCAAGCAGGTCCTTCCCGGCGCCGTCTGGGACTTCATCGACGCCGGCGCCATGGACGAAATAACCACCCGCCGCAACCGCACCGCCTTCGAAGACCTAACCCTCCGCCCCCGCTTTCTCCGCGACATCTCCCAACGCTCCCTCGCCACCACCCTCCTCGGCCAGCCCGTCAGCCTCCCCGTATTTGCCTGCCCCGCTGGAATGCACAAGAACGCCCACCCCGACGGCGAACTCGCCACCGCCCAAGGCGCCGGCATGTCCGGGGCGCTCATGATTCTCGCCAACTCCTCCGCCTACAGCATGGAAGAGGTCGCCCAGGCCGCTTCCGGACCCCTCTGGTTCCAGACCTACCAACGGGGCTGGGACATCAGCGAGATGCTCGTCCGCCGCGCCGAGGACGCCGGATTCCAGGCCATCTGCCTCACCGTCGACACCCCCGTAGCCAGCCCCAAGGAACGCGACATCCGCAACAACTACCAGCGCCCCTTCCCCCTCGGCAACTTCCGCGGCGTCCCCGATGCCCAGACTGCCGCCTTTCTCGACGAGTCCCATGTCTGGGACGACGCCACGTCCCCGCCCATAACCTGGGCCGAACTCGAACGCTTCCGCTCCCTCACCGGCCTCCCGCTGATACTCAAGGGATTGGCCACCGGCGAAGACGCCCACCTCGCCGTCGAGCACGGCGTAGACGCCATCCTGGTCTCCACCCACGGCGGACGCCAGATGGACGGCACCATGGGCGCCATCGAAATGCTCCCAGAAATCGTCCAGGCCGCCGCCGGCCGCGCCGAGGTCTACGTCGATTCCGGCATCCGCCGCGGCAGCGACGTCGTCAAGGCCCTGGCCCTCGGCGCACGAGCCGTCGGCATCGGCCGCCCCCTTTTCTGGGGCCTCGCCGTAGACGGCGCCGACGGCGTCCACGGCGTCTTCGAGACCCTCCGCACCGAAATCGACCGCTGCCTGGCCTTCTGCGGCCAGACCGACGTCCAACAACTAGACCCCGCCCTCGTCAACATCCCCCAAGGCTGGGGCCCCGGAACCCCCGCCCCATGACCACTCCCCGCTTTAACGCGCACCCCCTCACCATTCCCGCCCCTCTGTCATTCCGAGCGCAGCCGAGGAATCTCAAATCCCTCGCTACCACCCGCGTCACCCCCATCTCAAATGTTCAGGCCCCACACGTCCGCCCTACCGCCTCCACCCGTTCGTCCTGAGGGAAATCGAAGGGCGAATACCGCACCCAACCAAGCCGGTTAAGACCCCCCAACCCAAGTAGGAGACCAACCCTCGTGACCCAAACCGCAGACCAATACCTAACCCGACTCCCTCCCCAACGCCGCGAAGCCGTCTCCGCCCTCCGCCAACTCATCCTCCAAAACCTCCCCGACGGCTACGAAGAAACCATCCTCTTTGGAATGATCAACTACGTCATCCCCCTGGAAACCTACCCCGTCACCTACAACAAGCAGCCCCTGTCCTACGTCGCCCTAGCCTCCCAGAAGAACTACATCTCCCTATATCTCATGGGCATCTACGCCGACGAATCCTCCCGGCAGTGGTTCCTTGACCGATACAGGGCCAGCGGCAAGAAGCTCGACCTGGGCAAGGCCTGCCTCCGCTTCAAGTCCCTCGACGACCTGCCCCTCGACCTCGTCGCCCGGGCCGTCGCTCGCACATCCGTCGCCGACTTCATCCGCCTCTACGAAGCCTCCCGGCCCCCGGCCCGTAGACCCCGCTCCAGGCCCAAGCCCCGTCCGGAGAAATCAGCATGACCGCCGCCCAAGACGAACTGGCCCGCTACCGGGAACTTACCCCCAAGTCCCGCGCCATCTGGGAAGAGGCCGGCGACTTCCTACCCGGCGGCGACAGCCGCCACTCCGTCTTCTGGAAGCCCTATCCCATATTCGTCGAGTCAGCCTCCGGTTGCCATGTCGTCGACGCCGACGGCGTTGACCGCCTCGATTTCATCAACACCATGACCACCCTCATCCTCGGCCACTCCCCCGCCCCCGTCGTCCAGGCCGTCCGTGAGCAGCTCGACCGCGGCGTCGTCTACAACGCCCCCAGCCGCCACCAGGTCCGCCTGGCCCAACTTCTTTGCGAGCGCATACCCAGCTTCGACCTCGTCCGCTTCACCAACTCCGGCACCGAGGCCACCATGAACGCCCTACGCGCCGCCCGCGCCGTCACCCGCAAGAAGCGCTTCGCCAAGGCCGAGGGCGGCTACCACGGCACCCACGACTCTGTTTCAGTCAGCCTGCGCGTCGACCCCGCCAAGGCCGGCTACCCCGATCGCCCCCTCCCCGTCCCCGGCAGCGCCGGTCTTCCCCGCGGCGTCTTGGAAGGCGCGGTCGTCTTTCCATTCAACGAGCCCGATGCCGCTCTGCGCATCCTCGAAGAGAACAAGGACGACCTCGCCGCCGTCATCGTCGAGCCGGTCATGGGCTCCGTGGGTATGGTCCCCGCATCGCCCGAATTCCTGGCCATGCTCCGCGACTTCACCACCCGCAACAACGCCATCCTGATATTCGACGAGGTGATTAGCTTCCGGGTCGCCCCCGGCGGCGCCCAGGAATACTACGGCATAACCCCGGATATGACCGCCCTCGGCAAGATCATCGGCGGCGGCTTCCCCGTCGGCGCTTTCGGCGGCCGCCGGGACATAATGGAACTCTACAACCCCGCCGACGCCCCCCGGGTGGCCCACGCCGGCACCTTCAACGCCAACCCCGTCACCATGGTCGCCGGAGCCTCAACCCTGGAGCAACTGACGCCCGGCGTCTACAGAGACCTGGCCGAAGCTACCGAGGACCTGCGCCAGGGAGTCCGTGACATCTGCACCCGCGCCGAAGTTCCAGTTCAGGTCACCGGCCTCGGCTCCCTCTTCGGCATCCACTTCACCGCTGGCGGCGTGCACAACTACCGCGACCTCGCCGCCGAAGACGCCGGCCTGCGCACCCAGGTCTTCTTCGGCTTGATGAACGAGGGCATTCTGATAGCTCCCAACCTGGTCGGCGCACTCTCCACCGCCATCACCCCAGCCGAAATCGACGCCTTCCTACAGGCCTTCGACGCCGTACTTCGAAGGGTGCTGCAACGCCAGTCCTAACCTTCCCGCGCCGCCGCCTCGGACCTCTGGGCCGTCCTCACAGGCCGGCCGGGCGGCTCCGGCAGCATCAGAAACAGGCACGAACCGGCCAGGGATATGCCGGCAATGGTTAGGAACGCCGCCGTATAGTCTCCGATCGCATCCCGCATGAACCCCGTCGCCAGGGGAGCTACGAACAAGAGGATATTCATCGGCGCCATCGACAGGCCCGAGATGGCGGCAAACCTCTCCCGTCCAAAGTAGTGGCCCCTCAGCGCCGTCGTTACCGGGCTCCGCACTGCGCTGCCTATCCCAAACAGCGCCCCGAACAGGAACAGCGTCGCCGGATGGTGCGCCAGCACCAGGACTGCCACCGACGACGCCACCAAAGCCGTGGAACTGAACGCCATGAACCTGATCGGCAGCCTGTCCCCCAGGTACCCGCCTATGGGTATGAACCCGGCGGTGACCCCCGTATAGACCGCTACCGCCGCCGCTATCGTATCCAGCGAGAACCCGCGGTCATCCAGCATCAACCCCATGTGAACGAACACGGTGACGGACACGATCGACGACGACGCGTGGCCCAGGCTGATGATCCAGAAGGGCCTCGTCCGCAGAACTTCCTTCCAGGAATACCTTCCCCCTTCCGCCGTCGCCCGGCCTGCCCTGGCGGCGGTGGAGGCGGCCGGCTCCCTCGGCAAATCGCCGTCAGGCATCAGCCCCACGTCCTCGGGTCGATTCCGTATCAACCTCGTCAGCGGAAAGGCCAGCGCAAGTATCACCACCCCCAGGAACAGGGCGGTGTTCCTCCAACCGTACCGCTCCGCAATATCCGGGTCCGTGCCCCCTATCGCCCAGGCCATCAGCACCGGCACCAAGATTCCGCCGATGGCAAACCCTTCGAACACTGTCGACATCGCCCGGGCCTTGTGCCGCACGAACCAGTGGTTCACAAGGGTCATCATCGGCAGCCAGGTGCTCAGCGCCGCCCCCAGGCTCATAATGAAGAACACCGCGTAAAGCTGCCACAGTTCTTCAATGCGGCTGAACAGCACCAGGCCCGTTCCCAGGACGGTCAACCCGATGAGCACCACCCGTCGAGTCCCCAGTCTTTGCACCAATAGGCCTTCCAGAGGACCCAACAGTCCGCCCTCGAGTCTGGTTACCGCAAAGGCCCAGGACATTTGCACCGTCGTCCAGTCGAAGGTGTTCCTCAGCACGGGACTCCACACCGGCAAGCCATGCCACAGCGGCGCAGAGGCCAAGGCCATCAACATCGTGCCGAGACCGGCCATATACCAGCCAAGGAACATCCCCCTTGCCCGCAGTGCTGCCCCGGGAACCCCTGCGGCCCAACCCAACAGCTGGCTGGCTCTCATAGGGAGTGTGGTCCAACGCCCATAGCCGACTCCTGCCTCATATCAACGGGCGACTCTAGCCCCCAATCCTAGCTTAGTGGTCCCGTCGGCGCCACGGGAATGTGCCCCCGCTCAGCCCAGTCAGCCAGCTAGGACCTAACCGCCGTCCGGGTAGAACGTCCGGGAGGCTCTCCTAGCAACAGGAACATCAACGACCCGGTCAGGCATATCCCTGCTATGATCAAGAAAGCCGCCGTATAGTTTCCGGTGGCGTCCCGCATGAACCCGGCAAACAGCGGCCCAATGAACAGGAAGATGTTCATCGGCATCATCGACATCCCGGCAATCGCCGCGTATGACTCCGGCCTGAAGTAGTGGCCCCGCAGCGCCACCATCACCGGGGCTCGCATCCCCGCTGCCGTGCCCAGCAATACCGCAAACAGGTACAGCGTCAACTCGTTGTACGCCAGCACCAGCACCACCGGCACCAGCGACATTAATATGGTGCACCCGAAGGCCATGAACCTGATTGGCACCCTGTCGCCCAAATATCCACCCACCAGGACGAACACCGCGTTAAAGCCTGCGTGTGTCGCCACTACCGTGCTTATCGCTTGAAGCGAGAATCCCCGGTCGTCCAGCATCAGCCCCAGGTGTACGAATATGGTGACATTTACAACCGCCGAGCAAGCGTGGCCGATGCTGATAAGCCAGAAAGTACGGGTCCATATTGCGTCCCTCCAGCTATACGCTGCCCTGGCTGCCCTCGACTGACTGGCCGTCCTGGCCGGAGCCGGTCGCGCCGGCGCAGCCGGCTCATCCCCGTCCGGCCCCAAACCTACGTCTCCGGGGCGGTTTCGCACCATGCTGGACACCGGAAAGGCCAGGGCAATGGTCAGGAACCCCAGGAACATCGCGGTGTTCCTCCACCCAAACCGCTGCGACATATCCGGGTCGCTGCCGCCTATGGCCCACGCCAGCAGCACCGGCGATGCCATCGCGCCCAGCGCAGCCCCTTCCAGCACGAACGACATGGCCCTGGCTTTTTGACGCACGAACCAGTGGTTCACCAGTGTCATAATCGGCAGCCAGGTGCACATGGCCACCCCCATGCTCATCAGAAAAAACGTCGCATACAGTTGCCATAGTTCCTGTATCCGGCTGAATATCATCATGCTTGACCCAAGCATGATCATCCCGATGAACACTGCCCGCCGCGTCCCCAGTCTCTGGACTAGCAGCCCTTCCAGCGGGCCCAGCAGCCCCCCTTCCAACCTGGTCACCGCGAAGGCCCAGGACAGTTGGACCGTGGTCCAGCCAAACTGGTTCCTCAGCACCGGGCTCCACATCGCCAGTCCGCCCCATAGCGGCGCCGACCCCAGCGCCAGAATCAGCGCTCCCAGTCCCACCATGAACCAGCCGAAGTACGTTCCTCTGACTCGACGTACAGCCTCGGGCACCGCAGAAGCCAAATCCCATTGACCGGAGACTTTCATTGGGCTTGGGCCTTAGCGCGCATGGCCGCTTCCGATCTCAATTGAATGGAATGGTGCTGGTCTGAGGCCGGAAGTGAGACGCGACGCCCTGGAGTCAGACAGTTCGATCAAGCCCGTCAACTAGGTCCTCGCCTCCGTCCGGGCAAACTCCTTGGGAGGCGCTCCCATCAGCAAGAACAGGCAAGACCCGAAGAATGAAAACCCTGCCACCGCCAAGAACGGCACATCGTACCTGCCGATTGCGTCCCGCATGAACCCGGCAAAGACCGGCGCCGCAAACAGCAAGACGCTCATCGGCACCAGCGATATGCTCGTGATCGCCGCATAGGCCTTACGCCCGAAGTACACTCCCCGTACCGAAAACCCAACCGGCATTCTTGCCCCACTCCCCACACCCATCATCACCGCAAAGAGCATCAGCATCCACGTGCTGTGCGCCAGCGCCAAGACCACCAGGGAAGCCGATTGAAGAACAGAGAACCCGAAGGCCGTCAGCCTGATGGGCAATCTGTCCCCGGCATAGCCCCCCAGCAGAACGAATACGGCGCTCACCGCGGTATAGACAGCTATCACCCTGCCGATATCACCAAGGGTGAATCCCCTTTCGTCCAGCGCCAAGCCCAAGTGGACGAATACCGTGACGATTGCGGTGGCTGACGCGGCGTGGCCAATGCTCATAAACCAGAAGGTCCTGGTCTTGATGGCTTCCTGCCACGTGTATCCTTCCGCTTCATTCCCCGCCGGACCGGCGCCAGGGTCAACTTGTCGTTCTCTGGCTACTGGGATCGAGTCTCCGTCGGGATGGAGACCCATTTCCTCCGGGCGGTTGCGCATCAGCAGGGACAGGGGGACCGCCAAGGCCAGGCACAAGAGGCCGACGAACAGGGCGGTGGTCCGCCAGCCGTAGCGTTCCGATTCCGTAGGGTCCGCTCCTCCAATCGCCCAGGCCAATAGTAGCGGCGCAATAATTCCCCCGAGAGCGAACCCCTCCATTGCCAGGGACATGGCCCGGGACTTGTTCCGCACGAACCATTGGTTCATTACCGTCATTACCGGGAGCCAGGTTCCCAGGCTCGAACCCAAGCTCATGATGCAGAACGCGGCATATAGCTGCCACAGCTCTTGGATTCGACTGAATAGCACGAACCCCAGCCCCAGTACCACCATCCCAATCAGCACCATGCGGCGTGCTCCGAGCTTTTCCGTCAGAAAGCCTGCCACAGGACCGAGAAACCCCTCTTGGACCTGCGTGATGGCATAGGCGCCCGACATTTGAGTCGCGCTCCAGCCGAAGGCGTTTCTCACCACCGGATTCCATACCGGCAGTCCGTAGAAGACAGGCGCCGACCCCAACGCAATGATCAGCGCTCCCAGGGCCGCCATGAACCATCCGTAAAACATCCCTTACGTCCGCTGTACGGCTCCGGGCAAACCGGCCCGGCCCCCATGGCCGGAGTGTTTCGGCGGCTCACCCAGCAGCAGGTACAGAAGGCAGCCGCAGAAGGACAACGCTGCCACGGCTAAGAGGGGTTGGTTGTAGCTCCCGGTTATGTCCCGCATGACTCCAACCAAGACTGGCACGATGATAAAGAGAAAGCTTACCGGCACCAGCGATAAGCCGGTGATGGCCGCGAATTCCCTGCGCCCAAAGTACACGCCCCGCACCGAAAAAACCAGCGGCATACGGGACCCTGTCCCCATACCCAACATCACTGCAAACACGAAGACCACCCACATACCCGGGACCAGCACCAGGACGAGCAGGGACGCCGGTTCCAACACGGAGAATCCGAAGTACGCCAACCTGATGGGTATCCTGTCTCCTATGTAGCCGCCCACGAGAATGAAAACCGCGTTCGTTCCCGTAAACACCGCCATCACCGAGCCTATCGCTTCCAGGGAGAAGCCCCGGTCGTCCAGCATCAACCCCAAGTGGACCAGTGTCGTCACCATCGCTGTAGACGAAGCGGCGTGGCCAAGGCTGATAAACCAAAAGGCCCGAGTCCTGACTGCCTCCCTCCAGGTAAGTCCTCCCGAGTCTTCGGTTACCGGAGCATCCGCTCCTGTTTCAGCCGGGTGCTCCTCAGCCGTTGGTTCCGGGTCGCCGTCGGGCCTCAAGCCCAGGTCTTCCGGCCGGTTGCGCACCAGGCTGGAAAACGGAACGGCCAAGACCAGGCACACTGCGGCAACGAACAAAGCCGTAGCGCTCCAGCCAAAACGTTCCGATATATTTGGATCAACCCCGCCTATGGCCCACGCTAGCAGTAGCGGCGAGATTATTCCCCCAATGCCCTCGCCCTCCATACCTATGGCCATCGCCCTGGACTTGTGCCGAACGAACCAGTGGTTCAGAACGGTCATCACCGGCAGCCAGCTGCTCAGGCTCGCTCCCATGGCCATAATGAAGAAAGCAAGATATAGTTGCCATAGGGCCTGGACTTGGCTGAATAGCGCGAAGCCTGCTCCCAAGACCAGCATCCCGATGAACACCATTCGCCGGGGCCCCAACTTTTCCACCAGGACCCCCACCACGGGACCCATAACCGTCTCTTGGAACTGCGTCACGGCAAAAGCGCCGGCCATTTGGCCGGCTGTCCATCCGAATGCGTTCCTCAACACGGGATTCCATATCGCCAGCCCGTAATACAGGGGGGCCGCCGCCATGGCGATAATCAGCGACCCCAAGGCCGCCAATACCCAGCCGTAGAACATCCCGCGATTCAGAATAGTTTCGCCCGTCCCAAGGGCAAGCTAGCTGCCCGAAGTATCACCATACGGCATAGCCTGCCATCCCCCGGCTTAACCCGTCCTCGTCGGCGCCAAACGCCGTCTCGGCGGCTTCGTCGGCTCCCCCATCAGCAGCAGCGCCGTCCCTCCAACCAGCGATATCGCCGCAATCCCCAAAAATGCCGCGGTATAGTTCCCCGTCTGGTCCCTTACCATGCCCGCCACCACCGGCCCCGCCACCAAGAGAACGCTCGTCGGCAACACCGAGATGCCCGATATGGCGGCGAACGCCCTCCGCCCGAAGTACCTGCCCCTCATCGACGTCATAATGGCAAACCGCCCGCCAGTCCCTATCCCGAACAACACCGCAAACACGAACACTATCCCAGACCCCTGCCCCAGCACCAACACCACCGCCGACAGCGACAGCACCGTCGAGAAAGCGAACGCCACCTTTCTGATCGTAAGCCTGTCGCCCAAGTATCCCCCCACCGGCAAGAATACCGCCGTCAGGCTCGTAAAAACCGCCACCACCAGACCTATCTCCCCGATAGAGAATCCCCGGTCGTCCAGCAGCAGCCCCAAGTGCGCGTACACCGTGCCCAGGGTCACCGTAGTCGTCGCGTGGCCGGTGGCCATCAACCAGAAGGTCCTCGTCCTGATCGCCTCCTGCCACGTATACCCCTCTTCCTCCCGCGCTGCCGGAGCGCCGCCGCTCTCGCCCTGGGTCCTGGCTCTTGGCGGCGATGCGTCGCCGTCCGGCAGCAGGCCCATGTCCTCCGGCCGGTTCCGCACCAGCCGCGACAAGGGTACAGCCAACGCCAGGCACACCAGCCCGATGAACAATGCCGTCGCCCGCCACCCGAACCGCTCCGATTCGTGGGGATCCGTGCCCCCAATCGCCCACGCCAGCAATATTGGCGCAAAGATGCTCGAAACCGAAAACCCTTCCTGGGCTAACGCCATAGCCATCGTCTTGCGCCGGACGAACCAGTTGTTCAACACCGTCATAACCGGCAGCCAGCTGCTCATGGTCGACCCCAGGCTCATCAAGACGAACACTACGTACAGGTGCCAAAGCTCATGTATCTGGCTGAACAGCACAAAGCCGGCGCCCAGCACCACCAGCCCAAGGAACACCATTAGGCGGGGGCCCAGCTTGTCCACCATGATGCCCAGCACCGGCGCCATCGACCCTTCCTGCACCTGCGTCAGCGAAAAGGCCCACGACATCTGCCCCGCAGTCCAGCCAAAGCCGTTCCTCAACACCGGGTTCCACACCGGCAGGCCGCTCCACAGAGGCGCTACGCCCACCGCCATCAGCAGTGCCCCCACCCCCACCATTACCCAGCCGAAGAACATCCCCCGCACTATGCGCACCGCTGTTGTAATTCCCCCACGGCCATCGGAACCAGTCTCCCGGCCTATGTCGCCCAACCAGTGGCTGTCATTACCCATTTCCCCCGCAATTCATCCCTCTCCTACTCGCATCTGTTGGAAAATCGCTCCCGAACCGCCTAGTGCGCCGCTTGTGCACCCCTGTCCGGCGGGCCAGCCTCGCCGGGAGGTCTCCCAAGGAACAGGAACAAACAGGAACCCGCGAACGACAACGCGGCTATGGTCAGAAAGGCAGCGTCATAGCTCCCTCTGGCATCCCTCATTAACCCGGAAAACACCGGCGCTCCGAACAACAGCATATTCATGGGGGCGATTGATATACCGGAGATGGCCGCGAACGCCTTGCGTCCAAAGTACTCCCCCCTTAGCGCCATCATCAAGGACGTCCGTCCGCCGAAGCCAATGCCGTACAACACGGAAAACAACAGTGCCATCTCAACACTGTGGGCCACCACTACGATTACCAGCCCCACCGACTGTAAGGAGGAGAACCAGAAGGCTACAAGTCTCGTGGGCAACCTGTCGCCCAGGTACCCGCCAATGGGCATGAACACCGCGGCAACCGCGGTATAGACCGCCAGCACCACGCTTATCGTTCCCAGCGAGAATCCCCGGTCGTCCAGCATCAACCCCATGTGGGCCGCCACCGTTACCACGATCGTCGCCGACAGCGCATGCCCGATAGTTATTAGCCAAAAGGCCTTGGTCCTGATAGCCTGCTGCCACGTGTAATCTGGCTCCCTCGTCTCCGATGTCGCACCGCCGGATTCCACCGGAGATTCGGCTGCCCTGGACGGCGGGCCTCCATCGGGCAGTTGGCCTATGTCCGCAGGCCTGTTTCGCATCAGACGAGACAGCGGCACCGCTGAAACCAGGCATAAGACGCCGATAAAGAGCGCCGAACTCCTCCAGCCAAAGCGTTCCGATTCCGCCGGGTCCGCTCCTCCGATGGCCCACGCCAGCGCCAAAGGCAGCACGACGCCTCCCAGCGCATACCCCTCCAGCGCCAACCCCATCGCTATGCCCCTGCGCCGGATGAACCAGTTGTTCACCGCGGTCATAACCGGCAGCCATGTCCCCATGCTGTTGCCCAGGGCCATAATCAAAAAGACTACGTAAAGCTGCCAAAGCGCTCCAATTTGGCTGAAGAGGACAAACCCCGCCCCCAGCACCGTAAACCCGATGAGCACCATGCGCCGGGTGCCCAGCTTGTCTATCATGGCGCCTATCAAAGGGCCTAGCAGCCCCCCCTCGAACTGCGTCAGGGAATAGGCCCAGGCCATCTGCCCTGCAGTCCAGCCGAAAGTGTTCCGCAGCACCGGGGTCCAGACCGGCAGGCCGTTGAACAGGGGCACACCGCCCATTGCCAGGACCAATGCCCCAAAGCCCACCACGAACCAGCCGTAGAACTTCCCTCGCACTCTAACCACCCCGGCGGGTCTCAGCCGCGAGCGTCGACCGAAGCTCTGGCGAAAGCACTACGGTGGAAGCAACAGTAGGAGAACCTTCCGGTTCATTCAAGGCTTGTCTGCCGTCGGGCCGGTAGTTCTTGGAGCTGGCCTTGACTCATTTCGGTATACAAATGCGGGCTACCCATCCCCTCATCCTAAATACGACCCGCGTTCGCGAATCTAGCCATACAGCATCATACACGACCGCACCCTCTATCCCCTCCTCGCTGGACTCGCCGGTATTCGCCCTTTGTGGCTCACCGGCTCTCCAAGCAGCAGGAACAGGCATGAGCACGACAGGGCAAACGCGCCAATGGTCAAAAACGCAACGTCGTAATTCCCGGTGATGCCCCGCATCAACCCCGCGTAGACCGGGGCCAGAAACCACATAATCGTCGTAGGCACCACCGACAGGCCGAGTATGGAGCCGAAGGCCCTGCGCCCAAAGTAAATGCCTCGTATAGCGGTGGACGTCGCCGAGCGGACTCCACCGCCCACCCCCAATAAGACCACGGCGAAAAACACCATCTCGGTGCTGTTCGCCGCCACCAGGACCAGCACCGCCGCAGATTGCAGGGCGTTGGCGCTAAAGGCCACCAATCTTATCTTGAACTTGTCGGCCAGCCAGCCTCCCATGAGAATGGACGCGGCGGCAACTCCAGGATAGACCGATACCACTGCGCCTATCGTCGAAAGTGAGAAACCCTTGTCATCCAGCATCAGGCCTAGGTGGACTAATACCGTGCAAAGCACAACTGATGAGCCAGCCAGGGCAATGTTCATCACCCAGAACGTTCTGCTCCTGGCTGCTTCTTGCCAGGTATACCCCTCCTCTTCACCTATCCCCCGCCCTTCCCGTGTATCCGCTAGCGACCGCGCGCCCGGCCGCGTCTGGTCGCCGTCGGGCAGCAGTCCCACGTCCTCCGGCCGGTTCCGCACTAGGCCGGATAGTGGAACCGCCAGGGCTAAGGTAAAGACCCCAATGAAGAAGGCCGTGTTCCTCCAGCCGTAGCGCTCTGAGACATCAGGGTCGGTCCCGCCTATGGCCCACGCCAAGACCAGCGGCGTAGCGATCCCGCCCACCGCAAATCCTTCCATCACCAGCGACATTGCCAGCGCTTTCCGCCTGGCGAACCAGTGGTTCACTACGGTCATCATGGGCAGCCAGGTGCTGATGGTCGCTCCCACGCTCATAATGAGGAATACGGCGTACAGGTGCCAAAGCTCCTGTATTTGGCTGAACAGCATGAAGCCGCAACCCAGCACAATCAACCCGATCAGCACCATGCGCCGGGGCCCCAGCCTGTCTATCAACCACCCGACCAGTGGCGCATAGGCCCCTTCGATTTGCATGATGGCAAATGCGCCGGACATTTGAAATGCCGACCAGCCGAAGGCATGCCGGAGCACCGGATTCCATACCGGCAAGCCGTACAAGAGGGGCGCAGAGCCCAGGGCCATGAGGAGAGCGCCCAGGGCCACCATGAACCAGCCGTGGAAAATCCGTCGCATCAGGGGCGCCTACCCCGCTGGCCGCTCGGCCAGGGCTGCTGTCGTCGGACATCCAGGCGGGGCATTACCCCTGACCCGCCAGTGAGTCCCATATTCCAATACTTGGCGCCGTTGAGGTTGTTACGCGGCTTTGCTTCTGAGGGGAGCGCTCATCCTGTGCAGGTGCCCCACGATTTCCTTCTGCGACCTCAGGATGCTCGTCTCATGGTAAGGAATCGCATGCCTCTGGCAAAACTCCCTGACGATGATCTGGGCTTTTCGCAGGTTGTTGCGGGGCATGTTGGGGAACAAGTGGTGTTCGATTTGGCAGTTGAGCCCGCCGTAAATAAAGTCGGTAACTGGATGTGCCTTTACGTTTCGGGACGTAATTATCTGCTGGCGCATGAACCCAATCTGTTCGTCTGGGGCCAGGACTGGCATGGCCTTGTGATTGGGCGCAAACACCGACCCCATGTACACCCCCTCCACGGCCTTGTGCACCAAGATGAACAACACGGCGTACACCGGCCCCAAGAATATGAACAGCAGCCCCAAATAGGCGGTCAGATTCGCGACCACCAGCAGCGGCTCCACCGCGGGATACCTCAGTTTGCCCCCGGTCAACATGTAGTGGATGCCCGCAAAGAAGAAGCTCAGCGCCGCCAGCGTCAGCACCGGGAAGAACATCACCGCCTGGTACTTCACAATCTGCTTGTGCAGTCCCTTCTTGTTGGCCAGATCCCCTTCGCTGAACGCCAGGATGGACACGTTTATGTCGTCGTCCTCTCCCTGCTTGTTGGGACTCACGTGGTGCCGAATGTTGTGCTTATCGTTCCACCAACTGGGCACCAGCCCCAGCAGCAACCCCATCGCCAGGCTGATGAAGTGGTTTCCTCTTGCAGATGCACAGATTTGCTGGTGCCCGGCGTCATGGGCGATCAGCGCCAGTTGCGCAAACACCACGCCCAAAAAGGCCGCGTTCAACAACTGCATAGGTCCGTTGTCCACCAACACCAAAAAGGCTATGCTCGCCGCCAGCAATCCTGCTGTGAAGGGAATCTTGAGCAGGTAGTATCCCCACTGCCGGTCCAGCAGCCCGCTCTCCCTTACCAGCCGCCGCAACTCCCCGTATTGCAGGGCATCCAAGCGCATCGGATCCGGCTCAGTCTCAGGAGTCGCCCGGACTTCCTGTGCGTTAGACACTGGCGCATCCAGGACGAGATTCTTTGATGCCATATTCAACTTCCCCCACAGACCATGAGTTATCCAAGCCCCCACAACATAACTTACCAACGGTTCGGTCTTACGGCCATAAAGATTATCACATATTTGGCTAGTTTTGCTGATAGATGGACACCGCACTACACTTTAGGCCCTCAGGGAGATAGCCGACGGACTCAGCGTCCGGCGACTGCTCACCTCCGCTCAAGCGACTCTAAAGCCCAGGGCCTCTTCGGCCAGTTCCTTGAGCTTGAACTTCTGCACCTTGCCGCTGGGAGTCATTGGGTATTCATGCATGAAGACAACGTGGCGCGGCGTCTTGAAGCTGGCCACTTTGCCCCGACAGTATTCAATCAGTTCCTCGGCCGTGGCCTCCTTCCGTTCTTCCAATATTACGCACGCGCAGGCCACTTCGCTCAGCCGCTCGTCGGGCACTCCTACTATCTGCACCCCGCTCACTGCCGGATGCCCCAGCATCAGGGCTTCCACCTCCACCGGGTCCACGTTCTCCCCGCCCACCTTCAACAGTTCTTTAATACGGCCTATGAAGCGCACCTGGCCGTCGTCCCGGATAGTAGCCAGGTCTCCCGTGTGAAACCAGCCCTCTGCGTCCACCGCCCGGCTGGTTTCCTCCGGTTTCTTGTAATACCCCAGCATGATGGCGTAGGTGCGTACGCACATTTCCCCGGGGCTGTCCGCCGGCATGTCCTCGCCGGTCTCCGGGTCAATTACCTTGAATTCGTAGCCGGGCAGGGGAAATCCGGACCCGGTGCACCGGTCGTCTTCTGACGAGTCCAGGAACGACAGCGACGCCCCCACTCCCACCTCGGTCATTCCCCAACCCGACACGGTTGGGCAAAGCATTTTCTGCGCCAGCCGCGCCGTCGGCTCGCTGCTGGCCATCCCGGCGGCCAGGATCCCCGTGCGCAGGCTGCTCCGGTCGAACGTTTCGCACTTGGGATGCGCGGCCAACTCCCGGAAATGAGTGTCGAAACCGTGAAGAACCGTTGCCCTTTCCTGCTCTATCAGCCTAAGGGACTCCTCAGGATCGAACAGGGTGGTCAGCACGATACGGGCCCCGGTCATCATGGACGTCAACGGTCCTTTGTATAAGCCGAAGGCATGGAACAGCGGCAGGTAAATCAACACCGCGTCCCTGCGCGTCATTCCCAACCTGTTCGCCACGTCGGTTACGGGTCTCTGTATCTTGTGGCTGTGCACCACTCCCTTTGGAAAGCCCGTCGTGCCTGAGGTGTACATAATCAACGCCGCGCCATCCGGGTCGACTCCACTCTGCCGGGCCTCCAGATCCTCCATCGCCACCGACTCACCGCCCGTCAACGCGTCCTCCAAGGTCAACACTCCTGGATGTCGACGCTCCCCAAGGACAACCACCCTTTTCAATTCCGGGAACTTCTCCGGCCTCAGGTCATTGGGGTTACCGTCATACACCTCGAGGCAAAGGCTCCTCACCATGTCCAGATAGTCCACGGGGCCCGACCGGTCCACGGTAATCAAGGTGGCGGCGTCAGACTGCCGCACGACGTACTCCAGATCGCCTGTACGGAACCGCGTATTCGCGGGAACCAGCACCGCGCCGATTTTCATCAACGCGAAAAACAGGTGAATCCATTCCGGCCGGTTCGGCATCCATAGCACCACCTTCTCTCCCGGCTGGACTCCCAGACCAATCAGCGCCCGGGCGCAGCGGTCGACGTCGTCTTTGAGTTGATCGAATGTCCAACGCTGGCCTTCGTAATACAGGGCCTCGCTTGACCCAAAAAGGCGCGCCGCCCTGTCTACCAAATCGCCTATTCCGGTTTTCTCGTACCAGTCCGCCACTTGTCTCGTCTCTTACCAGTCCGAGTCGGGTAGAGTGATTAGAGTCACTTCCAAGTTCATTTTGTCGCCAGGCCTCGTGCTGCCCGACAAGTAGGCGATTAAGTCATCCATGTCATCGACTTCCGACTCGTTGATTGACACTATAACATCTCCGCCAACCTGGTAATTCACGCCGTCCAGGACCGCAGCCCGGTCGCCTCTCTCAGGCTGGCCTTGACCACAGGACTGACTACGGTTGCCTGGCTCACCTGGGTGCCTCCGGTATCGCGAGGCAGGTTCATCGGTTCGGCTAAGTCCGCGCGGAGTTAGGTGGATGCAGGCAAACGCCGCGTTAACGGCTAGTGTGCTGGATTCGGACACACCTCATTAGCCCAATTGGAGGCTTTACTTTCGCCCTCAATTGTCCTAAGTTGGGGAACGGCTTCTATTGGGTTGGCGTCGACGATGCACGGTCGAGAGCGGGGCCACTAATTCGCGTGGCAGCCTCGGACAATAAGGCCCCGCGGCCACTTAAACTGCCAACTAATATTCAAGGAGACGCTCCAATGGCCAAAACGATTCTAGACAGCCCCAAGCTCAGCAGTCCCAAAGGGATATACTCCCCAGGAGTTGAAACTCCCGCCGGCCGCATGGTTTTCGTGTCGGGCCAGGTAGCGCGCAACGCCCAGGGAGAAATTGTGGGCAAAGGAGACATCCAGGCCCAGACCCGCCAGACCCTGGAAAACGTGAAGGCGGTCTTGGACGCCGCCGGCGCTGCTCTGGACGACATTGCCAAGGTCACCGTGTTCGTCACCAACCTTGACGAACACTTTTCCCAGATTCACCAAGTCCGCGCCCAATACTTCAAAAGCGACTATCCCGCCAGCACATTGGTGGAAGTCAAAGCCCTCGCCCACAAGGACTTGTTAATTGAGATTGACGCCATCGCCGTCATCCCCTGACCCTCGACGAACTCGCAACGCCGGTCTTGAAATACCTAGTAGAATACCTGCCATGAAACACTCTCCAAACCTGGACGATCAAGACTACGAGCCGGCGTACATAGGCCTTCCCTCTTTCCTTAAGCTTCCCTACGTGACCACCGTCGAAGAGCTTGCAAGGCTCAAGCCGGACATAGCCGTCATGGGAGCGCCGTTCGACATCGGCTCCACCCTCCGGCCAGGCACAAGGTTCGGGCCTCGGGCCATCCGCCAAGCCGCCGGCTACCCCGGCGGCACCCCCGTGGAGCCCATGTACCACGCCTCCATGCAGGTCCACCCATTCCAAATATTGAAAGTCGTCGACTTCGGCGACGCCAACTGCAGCCCCCACTCCATTGAGCAAGCACACCAGGCCATCAACCAAAGAGTCTCCCAGATACTATCCGCCGGCGCCATGCCCTTCATTCTCGGCGGCGACCATTCCATCACCCTGCCCGCAGCCACCGCAGTGGCCGACCATTGGGGCCGTGGCAAGGTGGGGATAATTCATTTCGATGCCCACGCCGATACCGGCCCGGACAGTTTCGGCGGCACCCTCATCGCCCACTGCAGCCCCATGCGCCGGCTGATAGAGAGCGGCGCCGTCCCGGCCAAGAATTTCGTGCAAATAGGTCTGCGCGGCTACTGGCCTCCCGAGGAGGTATGGCAATGGATGAGCGAACAGGGGATGCGCTGGCACCTCATGGCGGAGATAGAAGACCGGGGCTTTGATGCCGTCATCGACCAGGCTATCCAAGAGGCTCTGGACGGCCCGGAATACATCTACCTCTCCGTAGACATCGACGTCCTCGACCCTGGATTCGCTCCGGGTACCGGGACGCCTGAGCCGGGTGGCATGCTTCCCAATCAATTGCTGCGGGCCATGCGGCGTATCGTTCCCCGCGTAAATTTGGTCGCCATGGACCTTGTCGAAGTCTCTCCTCCCTACGACGACGCCGGCGCGGTCACCGCCGAGCAGGCCCACCGGGTGGTGCTCGAAGTAATCACCGCCGTCGCCCTGTCTCGTACCCAAGGCGGCAACGGCAGTCCTACCGGCCCCAATAACTAGAGACTATGACAATTATCAATAAAATATTGACAAGAACCGGCGAGACTACCACAATTTCAGGTATAGGCCCGCGACGGAGTCCCCCCTCTGGCCATCTTCCGGCAATCAGTTCGCTCCACGGTCCCGGGCACGAAGCGACCAGTTCACATAAGGGAGGGCAATCATGTCCAACTACAAGATCATTTCCCAGGACAATCACGTCATCGAGCCGATAGACCTGTGGACCAGCAGGGCCGAACCCAAGTACGCCTGGCGCGTCCCCCATGTCGAAGACTTGGGGGACGGAGGCGACTGGTGGATGTGTGACGGCCGTAAGATAATCGGCGTCACCGGCGGGTCCGCCAACGTGGGAAACCGGTTCTTGGACCCCGATGCCAAGCGCAGAAGCCTCAAGGTGGAAGACGTCTGCCCCGGAGGCTGGATTCCCGAGGAGCATGTCAAAGACCTGGATATCGACGGCCAGGACATGAGCATCGTCTTCCCCACGGTCGGGTTCATGCTCTTCGGCATCCCCGACGGCCAGTTGCTGGACTCCCTCTGCCGGAGCTACAACGACTGGGTTGGAGAATTTTGCGGCGCCATCCCCGACCGGCTCAAGGGCATCGCCATGATTAACACCGACGACGTGAGCGTGGGCGTGAAAGAATTGGAACGCTGCGCCAAGATGGGCTTTGTCGGAGCAATGATCGCCGTCTATCCCAGCACGTCACAGTACTACGACGACCCGGCCTACGAGCCTTTCTGGGCCGCCGCCCAGGACTTGCAAATGCCCCTCAACCTCCACGTCGCCGCCAATCGTTACAGCCCCGTGCAGGAACTCGCCGACCCTGACATCGAAAGGCCCGCCTTTATCTGCAACGCCGCCTATTGGCCGATGATGTCCCTAGCCGACATCATCTTTAGCGGCGTCTTCGTGCGCCATCCCAACCTATACGTGGGATCCGTCGAGCACGAACTGTCCTGGGTCCCTCACTTCTTGGACCGGCTCGACTACACCTACACCGACCGCATGCCTCCCACAGACGACCCGTCCCAGGCCACCAAGCGCCACCCCATGGTGAGATTCAAAGACGGTATCCTTCCCAGCGACTATTTCCACAGCAACTGTTTCCTCGGTTTCCAGGAAGACGCTCTGGGCATCAGGGACCGCGCCATCATCGGCGTGGATAACCTTATGTGGGGGGCGGACTATCCCCACTCCGAGTCCACCTTCCCCCGCAGCCGGGAGATTCTTGACAACATCCTGGCCGACTGCACCGAGGAAGAAAAGGCCAAGATAGCCGGCGGCAACGCCCAGAGGGTATACAGGCTCTGACCGACGGACAGCCCCAACTCCGGCTAAACGCGTAACAGGCTCTCTGTAGCGGAGCTCCTGTTGTGTATTTCCTGCTCTGCGTGGTCTCCAGACATTCAGGCTGGAGAGCGGTCTCATACCCCAAGGGCGGCCGAGCTAATCCACGCTACCGGTCTTGCCAGTCCGGCGTCGGCTCGTCGACGCAGTACAGAAACACGAAAGCCCCTGTTCGGCCCAGGCCGCGGAATCGCCCCGTTAGCTCCTTGACACGCTCTCGGTAGTCCAAGTGGTCCAAAGACCTCAAATAGTCCCGAAATGTCCCATGCTGTTGGGCCAGTTCCAGGACTATCCCGGCATTCTCCACTGTACCCAAAATCTTCCGCTGGTTTCTGACAATCCCCGGGTCTTCGAACAGCCGGCTGATTTCCTCGACCCCATAACCGGCTACTTTCCCCACGTCAAACCCGTCGAAAGCCTTCTGGAAGTTGGGCCACTTCTGCCTCACCACCCGCCAACTGAACCCCGACCGGAAAATCGCCTTGGTCAACTCCTCAAGGTACCCGCTGTCGTCGCTGGGGGCTATCCTTGGAGGAATTTCAACTAGCGCCCGCATAGCGCTGCCTAGTTAAGCTGGCGAAGCCGCGGGTCAAGGGTATCCCTCAGCCAGTCTCCGAACAGGTTCAGGGCAATTACCGTCAGCGCTATGGCCAGACCCGGAATGGTGGAAATCCACCAGGCATCGGCCAAGACGTCCTGTCCGTGGGCTACCATCACGCCCCATGCCGGGGTGGGCGGCGGTATTCCTGCCCCCAAGAAGCTCAACGAAGCCTCCACCAGGATAACCACGCCCACGTTAAGCGTGGCAATGATTATCACTGTATTGAATACCCCAGGGAGAAGGTGAGAGAGCATAATCCGCAGGCTGCTGGCCCCGGACACCCTGGCCAACGCAACATAGTCCATCGTCTTAAGTTGCAGCACTTCTCCCCTGACAACCCTCGTGAAAAGGGGCCAAATTACCAGCGACAACACCGCCACGATGAGTTGGAAAGACGGGCCCACCGCCGAAACCAGCGCCAGCGTAATCAATAACAGCGGCACCGCGAGCATAATGTTCACCAGGCCCATTATCACCTCATCCACCAAGCCTCCGTAATAGCCGGACAACAGGCCCATAAAAGTGCCGACGGTTCCTCCCACTCCCAAAGTTATCGCAGCAACGATTAGGGAGATGCGGGCCCCGTAGAAAATTCGGCTTAAGATGTCCCGGCCCTGCTTGTCAGTCCCCAATGCGAACTCGGCGCTGCCTTCCTCTCTGACCTCTACAGTCAGTTTGTCCCCTACGGCAATCTCTCTGACCGGTTCTCCCCTCGCTATCGCTTCCGCATCTTCGGCCGCCTTAGCCTCCTCGAACTCCTTGGAGCCAACCTCGACTTCCCAATACCTCGCAACTATCACGTCCTCCACCACCGTCTTGGGGATAGTCTTGGCTCCCTGCCAAGCAGGCGGCAACGTCCTATCGGACAGATCGCCGTCTATCGGGTCATGAGGAGAAATCCAGTGGGCGGTAATGCCGCAGAATACCAAGACCAATAGGATAAAAGCCGGTATCAAGGGCCAGCGCCTCAGCCGGCGTACCGTCCTTCGGGCCCTGACCCCCAGTCCCTCCTGGGCTACTACTATGCTGTTGGTGACCTCAGCAGCCATTGCCGCTACTCCGAGTCCTCAACCATAGCGGATCCTGGGGTCGATATAAGCATAAAGCACGTCCACCAACAGGGCCGATGCCACATACATCAGCGTGAAGATGATGACCACCGCCTGTACCACCGGATAGTCCGACTGATTCATGGAGTCTACCGCCAGGCGTCCCAAGCCCGGCCAGGCGAATACCAACTCCACGGTCACTGAGCCGGCAACCAGGGTTCCCAGGCTGATGCCGCCGAACGTCAGGGCCGGTATCAGGGCGTTCTTCAGGGCATGCTTCCAGATGACGGACCTTCCGGATGCACCCTTGGCCCGGGCCAGCTTGATATATTCCGAGTCCAGTACGTCCAGCATTGCCGAACGTATCAGCCTCATGTTGACCGCTACGAACCACCACCCCAGGGCAATTGCGGGAAGAATAATTGACTTGAACCCCTCCTCCCGGCCGGAAGGCGGCAGCCATCCCAGCCTGACGGCAAAGAAGAGGATGAGCATGATTCCAAGCCAGAACGGGGGTGATGCCTGACCAACCAGGGCAATGAACTTCCCCACCCGGTCGAAAATGCTGCCCCTTCTCACCGCGCCCAGTATGCCCAAGGGTACACCGACCAAGGTTGACCATATCAATGCGGCAAGACCCAGTTGGACCGTGGGCCAAATCCGCTCTCCGATCATGTCCATGACGGGCCGTCGTTGGACGATGGAATCTCCCAAGTCTCCTGTAGCCAGGTCTTTGATAAAGATGCCGTACTGTTGAACCAACGGCTTGTCCAGGCCCAGCTTCTCCCCCAGTGCATCCCAGTGGGCCACGTCCCGAGCCTGTCGACTCAACAGCAGGTTCCTCGGGTCTCCGGTGGACCTGGCAAGGGCGAAGATAAAGACGGACACGGCCAGGACCGTGAAGATGGCTATCAAGAACCGCCGTACCAGGAACCTCTGCATATCCCCTCGCCGTTGGCTTTAGGGCTTGCGCGGTCGAGCCCTGCCCTGACGCAGAACTAAAATCTGCTAGATGCCGTGAAAGGCTATTACGTTCTCACTGTCCGGACCAGGGGCTGTTGGAGTTGTGTGGGCGCCAACTCGGTTGGATTCTACCGGACGGCCTTGGGAGCGTCCGCCCAATTGCTTCAACTATGGCCGATGGCTGGCCTCGTTCTCAACCAGGGAGAAGCTGTGACAAATGCCCCCGCCGTGGTCAAGGTTATCGGCAAGTATACCAATCCTGTCAACAAAGATGCTTCTGGATAAATGTCTAACCTGTACCCCAGGCCGCGATACTAAACCTGGCAGGAAGAAGCTGATGATGTTCCGCCGGGAAATGACCGTCCAGAATCTGGAACCACCGCCCTTTCTCCACCGCAGGCCTCAATGGGATACACAAACCCCTCGATTCGCGACACCTATTCCTCTGACGGAAAGAAAGCATTGGGAACGACCGCGCCCCCTGTGCCCACTCCGGCAGTATCACCCCGTTGGTTCATCATCTTGATATCTACGGAGACTCGCCTGCCGTTGGCTTCCCGGGAAACGCCTGTAACAGTCCCCGAAAAAGTGATGGTGTCCCCCGGACGCACCGGCCGCAGAAATCTCAGGTCCACCATGCCGCTGTGATTGAATATGTCGCTGCCAAAGTGCCTTCGCAGGAACTCCAACGCAAACGACAAGGACATCCGGCCCGAGGCAACAGTGCCCTCGGTGCCCAATGTCTCCCTGGCCGTCGCTTCGTCGGTGAACTGTGAAGGCGCAGACCTGCCGGAGCTCCCCTCGAACGAGTTGATTGCCTCTTGGGTTATGTGCTTGACCAGCGGCTCGACGCCGTCGCCCACCCGATGCTCTCTTGCTATCCTCCCCATTTCCTGCCCACTTCCGTCGGCTGCTTCAGTTCATGGGTAATCACCCGGTCTATTAGCCTCCCATCCTCATCAACCGACACCGCTTCCGTGACCGTGTAGTTCTTGCCCCTTCTGACATATTTGTCCGCAACCCAGGCTCTAACCGTCAGTTTCTTCCCAGCGATGGGAGGGTTGTAGCAATAGAAGGCGCACCGGGCGTTCACCGACCCGTCGTCCCGGTATTTGGCGTTGAATTGCTTGATGTCCACCTTATGCGAAATGGTGGGAAAGCTGGCTTCGGGGTCCATCACTCCCCTGCGGTAGGTATCTATCATCTCCTGCGTCAGCACGTACTCGTACTTCTCGAAGGTCTCACCCACCTCCAAGGCGTCCCAGTCCAGCAATATCCGACCATCGGCTTCCGGCATATCTAATCCGCTCCCTTAGGGTAACCGGAATTCTACACTTGGCGTGCGATTCCGGGCGACTCTTAATGGCTCCTGTGCGTGACCGCCGGCAGGTTCTCGCACCTAATACTAAAGGTCTATCCAGCAGCCCTCGCAGGGGCTCCGCAGCCTCAGGCTGTCACCCCACCCTCACCCCTGCCCAATTGAGGCCAGGCGGCCGGCGCTCCGGCCTTCTCCAGCCGCTCCTCGATGGGCAGACTATTATCCCAGTATCGGGCGATGAACCGCTGCCCGTTGACCTCGCTGGAATCTTCAGAGGCAAGCCAGACCGCGGGCGCAGCCATCACCTCCGATTGCACCATCAGGGACCTGTCTCCCGTTACACCGGGGCCCAGCAGATTGGTGTTGGTACGCCCTCCCGGGGCAAGCAAGTTTACCGTCACGCCTGTGCCTTCCAACTCCCGCGCCAAGGTCGCCGCCAAAGCCTCATGACCGGCCTTCGACGGCCCGTAGGGAGACTCTCCCTTACGGTACATCGTGTCCAGGCTCGTCGTAACCCCGATGATTCTCCCCCATCCCTGGGACAGCATGTGCCCCAGCGCGGCCTTGACCATGTAGAACGGCCCGCTCATGTTGATGGCTACCACTCGAGCCCACGCTTCCCAAGGCACTTCCCACGCATTCGGGGACGGGCCCATTCCCTCCGGCGCGAGCCCCACGCTCCGGGGGTTGGCCCCGGCGTTGTTGACCAGTATGTGCAGCCCCCCCAGTTCCTCGACGGTCCTGTTTACAGCTACCTCTACCGCAGCGTAGTCCGCCACGTCGGCGACAATCGGCAAGACGCAGTCGCCACCGCCCATCTCCCTGACCTCTTTGGCGCTCTCGTCCAGCCACTCCCGGTTGATGTCGACCATCGCCACACGGGCTCCCGATTGCACAAACCCTGTAGTGATGGCATGGCCTATGCCTATGGGACTCCCAGCGCCCGTTACAATGGCGATCTTGCCCCGCAGCGGTCCTCCAGCCGTCATTTACCTACCCGTTCGTAGTTTGGACTAGCATCTATTGGCCACCGGAGTGGGGTTTGGTGCCGAAGGTCAGAGTCGAACTGACACGGGGTTGCCCCCACCGGTTTTTGAGACCGGCGCGTCTACCATTCCGCCACTTCGGCACAGGCCTATTCTATAGCTAAACCGGCCCTTTTGACAGTCCCATGGCAGCAACGCCCCATCCTAACCCAACCGCAGAGACTCTAGAGACGCCATGGTCCGCCCGTTTGCTGACGGATGCTTCTATGCTTCGCGCTAGCTCCGCCACTCTTTGAGTAAGGACTTGCCAAGGCATGCCAGGTCCCGAGACTTTGATGCCCACAATAAACCTGTCATCTCTGATTATCTGAAGCCCTGGCGTCCTTTGGCTCAAGTCGCTATAATCGCCGCCGGTAGGTTACTTGGAGTATCTGGCGAGGCCTCAGGACTCGTCGGAAACCAGGAGTGGGGTGATTTGGCAACTACCAACAGCGGCGCGGACGTATCCCACAAGTCCCATGGCCCTAAGGCACAAATGAGTCCACCGGACCGTGGGGCCGGGAATCAACGAAACTCAAGTGAGGGGATAGTGGAACAATGTTGAGCAGAATGATTGGCGCAGCCCTATTGCGTTCGGACACCTACGAGGATGTTGAGCACGACAGCTCCGCCACCTTACAGGCTCTCTTAGTAGTGGTTTTGGTCTCCATTTCAGCTGGAATTGGCGGCATGCTGGCAGACGATACCAGCGCAGTGGATGCCCTCGTCTTTGGGGTCGTTGGCGGTATCGTCTCTTGGGCGGTCTGGGCCCTGACCACATGGATAGTCGGCAGTACCATACTGAAGACCGCCGACACCGAGGCGAATTGGGGCCAGCTTGCCCGGGGGACTGGTTTCGCGCAGACTCCCGGAATTTTCTCCTTCCTCGTCTTCCTTCCGGGAATCGGTTGGCTCATCGGCTTGATCGTTTTCGTATGGCGGATAGCAGCCATGCTGGTCGCCGTCCGGCAGTGCTTGGACTACACCTCTACCTGGCGCGCGTTCTTCGTGGTCATTATTGCCGCTATTCCCACCATCATCATTCTGCTCGTAGTAGGCGCCCTGCTGGGCATTGGCGGCAGCTAGCCCCTGAGCAACCCGGCGCCTGCATCCCTATTCGCCCGCCATCCCACTACGGCCTTGGGGCAGGTTCCGAGGCGGCCTTCCGGCGCCACAACCGCTTGCCCTGCCCCGGTCAGAAACTGACTGGGAACAGGCATTAAATCTGTTGTATTTCTGTAACAGCCGGCATCTGGGTCGCAGCCCCGGGGACATGGTTCACAACCTACCGGCCAACGGCGCCCTGCCAGGATGACTAGGCTTATTGGCAGAGGACTGGGCCGGCTAACCCTCGATCATCTTCATGGCGGTTTCCCGGGCCTCGTCCAAGTTGCTGACGAAGTGTTCCGGCGGCACCCTATGTAGAACGTTCAACGTCTCAAGGGTGACGGCAGGCGGGCCGGAGAGGCCCATGACTATGCACTGGGTGTCCTCTTCCATCGCGGTGTCGATTAACTGCTCCACCACCAAGGCTGCGCTATCGTCTATGTACACCGTGTCCGAGAAATCGAGGATTACCACCTCATGCTCTTGGATGTCCACGCTTATCGTATCGATTAGTTTGCCTGCAGACGCCACGGTAAAGCTCCCCCTCAACGCCACCAGCCCGACGCGGGCCGAGAAGGAATCCGCCTTTGCCTCTCCCCCGCCCCTCGGCAAAAAGCTCTGGTCCAGCAGCGGCGCCGACACCACGCTGTCCAGTTCCATCCGCTCGAATTGCCGCGCGCTGGCCATCCCCGCAGCTATCAGACCTATAGCCACTGCCGTAACCAAATCCAGAAACACCGTCAGCCCCAACGTTATCAGCATCACCAGAAGGTGTTCCCGCTGCACCCGGTGAATGCGGGTGATAAACCGCCAATCGATGATGTCCCAGCCGACCTTCATCAGGATGCCGGCAAGCACCGCGTGTGGGATTTTCTCGGCGTATCCCCCAAGCCCCAGCATGAGCGTCAACAGGATGCCGGCCACCACCACCCCCGATATTGGCGTGCGACCCCCGGCCCGTATGTTGATCACCGTTCCCATGGTTGCGCCTGCCCCCGGCAGACCCCCGATAAACCCCGCCATCATGTTGCCAATGCCCTGGCCTACCAGTTCCCGGTTTGGCTTGTGGCGGGTCCGGGTCATGGTATCGGCTATCAGGGACGTAAGCAGGCTGTCTATTGAACCCAGCAGCGCAATGGTTATCGCCGGCGCCACTGCCCCTGACAAGACGCCCAGGGAAAGGTCCGGCAATTCTATGCCTGGCAGGCCGGCAGGCACTTCGCCGATGACCGGCGTATCGCTCAGCCATAGGACACCCAGCAGCGTCCCCGTTATCAACGCTGCCAGTGTAGGGGGAAGAATCTTCTTCAGCCGGCGCGGCCAAAGCACCCCCACGCCGAGGGTAACAAAAGCGATAGTCAGCGCGCTGAAGTTGACGTCGCTGATTGCGCCGGGCCAGGCCCGGATAGAACCCAACGGGCCACCCGTAACCACAGATGCACCTAAGAAGGGTAAAGTCTGCACCAGCATGACGATAACGCCGATGCCGGACATGAACCCAGATATCACGGAATAAGGCGTAAAGGCCACAAACCGGCCTATTCTCATCACGCCCAGCAGGATCTGTATCAGCCCCGCCATGACGACTATGGTGAAGGCTTCCGCCAGGTTGTCCGCGGCGCTGGTGACGATGACTGCCATGGCCACCGACATGGGGCCGGTGGGGCCGGATATCTGGGAGCGTGTCCCGCCGAACACCGCCGCAAAGAAACCCACGGCGATGGCCCCGTACATCCCCGCCTTGGGTTCCAGCCCCGCCGCCACGGCAAAGCCCAGCGCCAATGGCAGTCCCACCACCGCCGCCGTAATCCCGCCGAACAGGTCCCCGCGGAAAGTCCGCATGTCGTAGTTCAGGTTGAAAATTCTTGAAGTATCTGGCGACATACGAGTCCCAGAGGGTCACTCCTGCATTACATTCACCGCAAGATGCCGCTTGGCTGTAAAAAGGTCGCCGGGCCGATGTCTTCCGTATGGCCACCGCTGCGTTTGCTTGCCGACGTATTGGGCGCCGACAAACCATCGGCTCTGCGCGGCAGGCTTGTTGGCGCGTTGGAAGGCCCCAACTGATAAACCCGGTGGGCCCGGCAGGAGTCGAACCTGCGACCCGCCGGTTATGAGCCGGCTGCTCTGCCGCTGAGCTACGGGCCCGGGGATGTTAGATTATGCCGCGCCTCTTTGGAGTGTCAAGAAGCGCGGGCGCGGCGCTTGGTCGGCCTGGCATGGGTCCAGCCGGCAGCGGAAGAAGCCCTAGAGCTGGGCCAAACGTTCCTTGTAGTCCGGGTCCCACGCCGCCATCAACCCCCGCTTCACCGCCTCCTCGGGCGGGACACGCACCTCCATGTTACCGCTGGTGGGGATAGTCACGACGACCGCATCCTGCGCCAAGACTTGGTACGCGTCATGGTCTACGCCCAACAGTTCCTCCAGCAGCGGCTGGTTGTCCTGTCCGAAAGTCGGAGCGGGGCCGCGAATTCGCAGCGGCGTCCTCGATAGCTTATACGGCCGTCCCATGAACGACCTAGTTCCGATCTTTCGCTCCGGAGGATAGGTGACGCGTTCCAAGAAGCCCCGGCTCCGGTATTGGGGGTCGAAATGCACGTCCCTGCCCGTCAGCACCGGCCCGGCGGGGATGCCCTCGCCCTGCAGCGTGTGCATCAATTCGTGTTTGTCGAAAGCCGGAGTCCAGGCGCTTATGGCTTCGTCGATGCGGTCGTGGTTGTCCTGGCGTCCTGAGACGTTGGCAAGGGCAGTGTCCTGTGCCATGTCGTCACGGTCCATCAACCGGCAAAGCGCTTGCCACTGCTCGTCGCTCCCCACCGACAATGTAATCCACTGGTCGTCTCCCAGGGCCGGATAGCAGCCTTGCGGGGCACGATAGGGATGCCGGTTGCCGATGCGGCCTCCCACTCGCCCGTTGGCAATGGCGTCCATCAGGTACTCAGACGTGAGCATCGCCCCAGACTGGTACATAGCCAGGTCAATCCACTGGCCTTTGCCCGTGCGGTTCCGGTAGCGCAGCGCTGCGGTGATGGCGAACATGGCCGACCAGGTCGAAAGAAAGTCTACGAACGATGCCCCGGCTTTGGACGGCGGCCCCCCGGGATACCCGGTAATCCAGCAGTGCCCGTGGGTCGCCTCCTGGGTCGTCGCCTGGGCCGGATAGGAAGAATAGGGGCCGTCACCGTGGCCGTAGCCGGTGTTGGAGACCATGATGATGTCCGGCTTGATTTTTCGCAGGTTGGGATAGTCCAGCCCCCAGCGCCGCATCACCCTGGGCGTAAAGTTCTCCATCACCACGTCGCTGACGCCGGCCAACTGCCTGAATACTTCCCTGCCCCGCTCGTCGGTCATGTCCAGCACCAGGGACTTCTTGCCCCGGTGCATCAGGTTGTACGTCGACGACCGGTTCCACCAGTCCTCACCTGGATCTGCGTCGGGAAATGTGGCAGCCAGGCCCCCCGTCCGCGATATGTCAGGACGCCCCGGGCCCTCCAGCTTGATGACCTCGGCGCCAAGGTCGGCCATCAGCCCGCCGCAATAGGGCAGGGCGAATACGTAAGTGGAATCCACTACTCGGATTCCATCCAAAGGCAAAGTCAAATGCTACCTCGGTTTAATGCCGGCAACGGTCAACCGGCTAGATTACCTTTTGCTCTCTCAACCTGGACATCTCTTGGTCGGTGTAGCCCAGGCCGTCCACGTATATTTCCCGGTTGTGCTGGCCCAGGGTCGGCGCAGGGCGGCACTCGCCATAAGGCGTGAGACTCATGTTGAACAACACTGCCGGGACTCTTATCTTGCCGATTACCGGGTGTTGGATTTCCCTGAAGAATTCCCGAGACTCCAGTTGCGGGCACTGGGCCAATTCCGACGGGTCCTGAACGACCCCGAACAGCATCCTGGCCTTGGCAGCCTTCGGGAACAGGTCCCATTTGCTTTGGTCCTCGATGGCCCCGATGACGATCTCGTCCAATTCCGCGCCGTGCAGCGTACGCTGAGCCTGGTCCGAGAACCGGTCTTCCAGTAACTCCGGCGCGCCGAAAAACCCGGCAATATCCGGCCACGAGGCGCCGCCCCCGGGCTGGACGATTATCCAGCCGTCGGCGCAGGGCATAGGGTTGCCAAAGTTGCTGCCGCTGGCCAGGCGGCGGGTCTGCGTGCCCCCGGTAAACGCGTACATGGTCTGGGTAGCCATCATCGTCGAGGCCACGCACTCGGTGACCGACACGTCAACGTGCTCCCCCAGCCCGGTCCTCTCCCGCGCAAACAGGGCTATTGAGGTGGCCGCCGCCCCGTTCAACCCGCCTTCGTATTGGGCCTGGAAGCCGCCGTGCTTCAGCGGTTCTCGCCCCTGTACGCCGCTGATGCTCATGATCATTCCCATGGCATAGTTGACGATTTCTTCCCCTTGGTACTGGCTGTAGGGCCCCGTCTGGCCGAAGGGCGTAATCGACGTCATTACCAGCCCCGGATTCAACTCCTCCAGCACTGGGTAGCCCAGCCCAATGGAGTCCAAGTAGCCGGGCTTATACGACTCCACAATCACGTCTACCTGTGGAACCAACGATTTGAAGATACCCCGCCCCTCCGGGGTCTCCAAGTTTACCGTGGCGCCCTTCTTGTTCAGGTTCATCACCAGGAAGAACAGGCTTTTCTCCGGGTGGGGGTCGTCGCCGAAGAACGGCCCCATGCCGCGCAAGGCCGCGCCTTCCGGCGGCTCCAGCTTCAGCACGTCGGCGCCGTAGTCGGCCAGCAAGCGGCTGCAAAAGGACCCGGCGATTTCCTCGCTCAGGTCCAACACTTTTACGCCTTCCAGCAGTCCTGACGACACAAGTTCTCCTGTGCTAGAGAGGGTTTAAGACGGCGGGAAGCCCTCTGTGTGGCTAGGGGGCTGTCCCAAGACCGTTGGGAATTGTAAACGAACCTGCGAGGTCTTGGCTATGCTGCGCCTTCTCCGGACAGCATTGGGGCTAGTCCCAAGGGGTGGGGTAGGTGTAGCGGTAGGACCAGGGGAGTAGGGTGCGTAGGAGTTTTTCGGCGTTGGGAGGGATGCCCTGGTCCCGGCATTTGTTCAAGTAGCTATGTAGCTCCCCGAAGGTGGGGAGTTGGTACCCGGCGGAGACGACCTTTTGGACAAAGGCGTGGTTATCCGGCGGGGAGCGGTGGTAAGCGAGGGCCACTTCCCATTCGAGGGAGAAGTCGTCGGCCAAGCGCCAAATGCGGACGGCGGCATATTCAAGGGCCATCTTCCGGCACAGGGCATCTACACGGGCGCGCAAGGCCGTCACCTCGGCGAGACCGGGCGGGATACGCTCATTTCATCTTGTGGTGGGCCGCCCACACGGGAAGGGACTGCTCAAGAGAGTCAATCTTCTTGAGGATCTCCTGGGAGTCGGACACCTTGTTGGCGAAAGACATGGCGTAGCGGGCGGCGCGGAGGCGGAAGGCCTTATCAGTGTCTTCGAGGGCTTCGGCGAGGACGGAGACGCTGCGGAGCATGAGCCCCTGCAGTTCTTGGCGGGCTAGGGCGGCTGATTCCTCCCGGAGGCGGGTCAACTCGTCGCGGAAGCGGTCGTCGTTAAGCCAGCGGTAGAGAGTTGTCTTTCCGATACCGGACTCGCGTGCAGCTTCAGCCAAAGTGGGAGATGCGGCGACGATGGGCAGGGCATGCTGTTGGCGAGGGGAGAGGCCGGATTTTTTTACCACCGTCCCACTGGGTTCCATTTCGTTCCATTTTGGGGAGTCGTTATCGGGCGAGGGAGGAGTAGAGGACTTGGGGTTGGAGCGGCATTTGGTCACAACATGTCACGGGCCTCAGTGGCTGGTCTGGATTTGGTCCGGCGATGCGCGGACCTGACCTGCATTTATCATACGGGGAGTTTGTGGGGGTGGGCAAGGGGGTAAATGTCAGTAGTTTTGGGGGGGCGCAGACAATCGCCACAGCATCCCTCGTCCGCGCCTTGCCGCCGCAACCCGCCGGTTCCGCCCCACCCTGTCATTTCGAGCGGAGCCGAGAAATCTAAAACCCCAGCCTCCAACCCGTTCACCCTGAGCACCGTCGAAGGGCCTCCCGCCAAAGAGGCCTTTACATAACGTCATTCCGGCCCCCGAGCCGGAATCTACTCCTAAGCGTCCAGCCTCCAAAGTGCCTCATCCGCACCCATCTCCCACTGACACGTTGCCGTTTCGCCCTATTGGGTAATGGATACCGAAGTCGATTTCATGGGATGTACAGAGGAGAGGTAATTTTCCTCGCCACTTCTCTCTGGAATACAGATTCATCGTACTGAAGTAGGTTAATTTGGTGGCGGTTGGGGATGCCTAGATACTCATACCAGGGTATTCTGGGGTCCTTATCCCACCATGAGTATTTACCCTCATGTGTTTCTTGGAAATTGTCATAAGCTTTCAAAATGGCCTCTTGCTTTCGGATTCCGTATCCGAGCCAAGCTTGGGGACTAAGAAACCAATTCTCACCGAAGAGTATCAACTCCGCTGAAACCGCTGCTTCCAATTCTCCACCTTGGACTTTATTCAGATGGGAGAAGTACGACTCCGCAACGCTCCCTGTAAGCCAAGAGAATAGAACTGCGTGGCAATCCTCTTGTGGGACGATTACCAACGTCCAACATGTGTAGGGCTCTACGCCAAAAGATGAACGGAAGTCATCGTCAGACATGGACACTCCCCCCGGTTCGTTCTGAGCCATCATTGAACCACCAGACGCACAAGAGGCCGCGATTATTGGGCGGTGGCTTCTTATCCGCCGTACTGAGTGAGTGACCGAGTGATTGGTTCCGGGGCTTCTGCGGACCCCCAGTGACGCCCCCAACACTTGGCGTAGAAGCACCAAAGATTTCAACCGGGTGTCTGGATGAGAGGTTGGATATTGTAGCCCAGGTAACACGCGGTCAACATACTTTGTGACGGGTCGTATCTTCTGCAGCGTCTGTATTTCTCTTAGAACAGCCCGGTATGAAAGCCAATTTTGGATGGTTGAATCTTCCATATCAATCCTGGTGCTGTCTATGGCCAAGAATTTGTGGTCGTGATTACGACAAGCGAAGGTACTTACTGATGCGACTTTAGTCCCCGTCGGACGAAATTGAAGGCCAATTCTAGGTTGTCCTGTCCCATCATCTTTTCGCATTCTAACGACAGGTTGCATCACCAAGCCATGCGTGCCGATTTTGAGTAGCGTCGAACGAGGAACAGAATGAGCGTTGATGGCCTGCTGGTCGCATTGGTCTACAAACATGCATTCAGTAGGATTATTCTCTCGAACCTGGCGCCACGTGTCGTTGATTTCACTAAGTCTCGAACTTGACATAGACCTCTACTCTAAACCACCAACCCCGCCCCCGCAGGCCGCGCCTTGCCCCCATGCACCGACGGCTCCGCGCACCACTTGGCCGCCAGCCGCCGCACCCCTGCGTAGACTTCCTCGTCGAACCCCAGCAGGTCGCACACCACCCGCCGGTCCAGCAAAGCCCGGTTGGAGTCCGCATCCGCCAGGTACGCCGGCTTAAACTCCTTGTCACGGAACTCTTCGAAAATGTCTTCCGCCTTGACCAGTTGATCGTTGGTTAGGCAGTGGAAGTCCAACATGGATAAAGAATCAATCGCGCTGATAGTAGTAGTGCCCCGTCCAGCAACTTGACGGTTTGAATGCCACCAGAAGCATAATAGGCCCAAGGTGCTGTTGGCCCAGACCGTGAAGGCGTAGTCAAACCGGTTGTCCTCAAATAGCACATTCGGCCAAGCCCTGCCCCCGATGCTGACCGACTCGGTGAATGCAGTTGTTAACGGTTGGGAATTGAATCGAAAGTCTCGATTTATATGTGCACGACTAGCGGTAGCCCAAGCCTTAGCGGCTCTATCTTCCATTCCCGGCTTGACTAGGAGTTGTGAGTCTGGCAGGCAGATGATACGCGTTTCCTTTTTTGCCTCGTGGCTCCACAGCGATGGATAAGTAGAGGTTCTACTGAACTTTGCCTTGGTGAAAGGGCCTGCGGAACCAGCTATGTTTATGTCGTGCCAACCGCGTCTTCCTACATCGCTTAAGGTAGCAATTTTCAGTTCCAAGGATGCCGCCATACCCGGAAGCCACAGTTTGGAATCGGACAGACTCCAGGCCGTTTGAGCCAGGGAATAGTCGCATAACCGCACAGTGCCCCAACCTTCCCCATCATCGCTTGGGGTTGTTATCGACTCACCGGCCAACTCTTCCCCAACCACTATGGGAGTACCACCGTATGGGCCCTTCTCAATGTGCCTGACCATGCCGCAATGCAATAGGCTGGCTGCTACTGAGCTTGCGTGGGGAAAGCCCTGCGGCCTGCGCCGGAGAGAAGTGAAATACAAGCGGTCTAGCGTTGTTTCGCGCGGCTTGAGCTTGCGCGCAATTACCAAACATTCTGCCATGCCGGTATCCGCGGAAAACGACATATCATCGTTGTCCGCGGCAGCTATGCTCAGAACAGTCAAATCCGTGTAATGGTCCGTGAGCATCTCACGGAAACCTTCCCAAGATAAGCCGGCAGCAGCGGACAGTGGCAACACCAACGCCAGCACACCGCCGGGTTTGAGTTTCTTGTGGGCCAAGGCCGCAAACGCTGAAGCAATACCGGCGTAGCCGTGGTAACAGGTATCCTTTGCGTACCGACTCAGACTTTTTGCCATGTCCTTTTGCGTAACTAGCTCGGTACTCAATCCCCTGAACTGCTTTACATAGTCTTGGTCCCTCTCGCTACCCTCCCAATCCGAACCGGGCCTAGTAAAGGGCGGGTTCATTATCACCAGGTCGAACTCACCATCGCGAACCTCGGCGATGACCTGGGAGGCGGTCTCTGCCCCGGCGCTGCCCGTTTGCAGTGCCGGGTTGGTGTAGTTTGCAAGGGTCATTTGGGCGTTGGACTTCAGAAACTCCAGGGAGCCGATTGCTACGCTGCCGTCCTTCAGGCGCCCGTAGGGCATGCTGTAGATGCGCGATTTGTAGAATCCCACGGACGGCTGCGCCCCGGCCAGGGTCGAGCCGGTGATGTGTACTGCCGCGGGCATGACGTCGCAGCCGTACAGCACATCCTCCATCATCACCTTGTGCAGGGCATCCAAGTCTCCCCCGGCCCGCTCGTGACGGGCTGCTATCTGCTCGTACACCGCCGAGAGCAAGGCTCCGGTGCCGCAAGCGAAGTCGCCGATTTGCAGCTTGCCTATGGCCTCGGCGCTGGACCAGTCCACCCCATCCATCTTGGCGACAGCCAGTCTCGCCAGCAACGCCGCCGACGCCGGCAGGGTGTAGAACGTAGCCAGGTACTTGCGGTCGGCGATGAGTCTCTGGAAGACCCTTCCCGCCAGGTCGTGGGAATTGTTTACCCCGATGGCGGTCACTTCCCCGGCGGTGACGTACAGCGTCCTCAATATCCGGTCTGCGTAGCTAGACGGAAGTTGGCCCAGGATGTCCTTACCCACGGCGAAGATGGGCCAGTAGTTGATTTCCAGAATTTTTGTCCAGGCGTCCAGGGTCTCCCTTTGCGGGTCGGAAACATCGGGCCCGCAGACCAGGTTCAGCGGTTTGATGCCCTCATGCATCCCGGCAATCCGCTCGTGAAACACCATGGCGTTGGCGATGATGGCGCAGGCCATGCGCCGGGTCTGGGGCACGTTGCTCATTCCCAGGAGCCTGGCCACCACTGACATGACGGCTGGTCTGGACTCGGCCATTTCATCCAGCGTCGCCGCGACTCGTCTGATGCCGTCTTCCATCGCGGTAGACGCATTGTGCACGGCCAGTTGAGGCACGGACACCAGCCGCACAATGTCGGCCAAGTCCTCCACCGATCCCTCCAGCCAACCGGACTCCGGGAAGCGCGCTATTTTCTGGATTTGCCGCCTTGGGTCCGGGTCGTAAGCCGCTACCGTGAAGACGCAATAGGACAGCCGGGCATCCTCCAGGGCCGCCTGCAAGTCGTCGGCGTCGCCAATATCCACCGGGTACCGCAGCGCAATCACCGCCTCGATGACCCGGCCGCTTTCCGCCGCCTCCAGCCCCAGCCTGCCTTGTGCCTCCGCTTCGGCGTTGGCCGCGGGCATATACTCCGCCTCGATAGCCACCGGAGCGCGGTCGGGAGCGGTGATTAGGATGTCGGGCTGCAACATTGGGCGGCCCGCGATTATCTGGGTGTTCTCCGAGCGCACCTGGCTGCTGGGCAGCATACCCTTGAGGAGGGAACCCAAGGCGTTATTGGCGTTCGGTTCCTTCTGGTGAGGCGTAGTCATGCAGGCCACCATCCTGAGGTTCCCCCGATAATAGCACAGACGGTCATGGGTCAACCCTAGGCTTGTGACACTCAGCCCTTGCCTGGTCCGGCAACCCTCCCCCACGGTGTAGTTGCGCAGCCGCCGTCACGAACGCGGGCGCGAGATTCCCGATTGCTCGGGAATAGCGGGTTGGGGGGCGGGATGATGGTTCGGGAGAGCGAGGGGTTGTGGGCAGGGGTTTGAGATTTCTCGGCTGCGCTCGAAATGACAGGGGGAGGTGGACGCTGGGGATAGATGCCGGATCGTGGGCCGGAATGGCGGATTGGGGCGATGGGCGGTTGGGGGGCGAGACTGGTTGAGGACAGGGGTTCAAGATTCCCGCCTGCGCGGGAATGACGGGTTGGGGGATGGGAACGGACGGGCGGAGGCGTGGGGGTTCTTGAGGGGGCGAGACTGGTTGAGGACAGGGGTTCAAGATTCCCGCCTGCGCGGGAATGACGGGTTGGGGGATGGGAACGGACGGGCGGAGGCGTGGGGGTTCTTGAGGGGCCGAGACTGGTTGAGGACAGGCAGTTTTAGATTCCTCGTCGCAGGCTCCTCGGAATGACAGGGTGGGGCGCGGGAACGACATGTTGGGGGCCTTTCGATCTCCCTGAGGACAGGCCCGGCTGCCCGTTCCCCCTTCGAGAGCCTCAGGACGAACGGACGGGCTAGCTTGGGGCCGGGCGGACAGGTTGATAGGCCCAAGACGAACGGACGGGCTAGAGCCTGGCCATTGAGCGGTCCTTGAAAGTGGTTTGGGGCCTGGGGTTCTGGATTCCGGCTTTCGCCGGAATGACGGGTGGGGGCGGTCGGGGGATGCCAGGGCGACCACGAGGGCCGCCCCTACGGTTGGCGGGGGTGGGCCCTTCGAGAGGCTCAGGACAGGCCCGGGGCGGACGGGGAGTCTGGTTGGGGGCGAACGGACGGGCAACGCCGGTTGACGCCCTCTAAGCCCCGTAGTATAGTCCGGGCGATTCCCAAGGGGGCCAATTCAGTAGATTCGAATTGCCTCGGGGCGACGTCTACGCCTCGGGATGCAGCAAAAGGATGGAGCAATGAGGTTTCAAGACAAGGTGGCGGTGATTACCGCCGCAGCCAGCGGCATAGGACAGGCGACTGCCAAAATCATGTCGGGCGAGGGAGCCAAGCTGGTCGCCGTGGATATAAACGCTCCAGGCCTGGCTGCTATGGCCGAGGAGATCGAGGCGGGCGGCGGCGACGTCACCACCATGCAGGCCAATGTGCTGGATACCGCGGAAGTAGAGACCATGGTGGACTCCATCATCGACAAGTTCGGTCGAATCGACATCTTGGTAAATGCGGTGGGCGGCAGCAACGTCCTCGTGGACACCGAAGGGAACAAGTCCGCCCTCATGGCCAACAACGCAGCCTTGGTGGAGGAGTTGAGCCCGGAAGAATGGGATACGTCCATTGAGTTCAACCTGCGCGGGACTTTCCTGTGCACCAAGGCCGTCGTGCCCCACATGAAGAGGCAAGGCAGCGGCAAGATTGTCAACTTCTCCTCGATTTCAGGCCATGCCGTCGGCGACACCAACACCGCCTACGTTGCAGCCAAGGCGGGCATCATAGCCTTCACCAAGAAGGTTTCCACTGAATTGGGCCCTTATGGGATCAACTGCAACGCCATCGCCCCTGGAGTGACCTTGACCGGCAGGGCGCAGTCCAGTTGGGCCAACAAGACGGAAGATGAGAAGAAGGTCTTCACCGACCGCATACCGATGCGGCGTTTGGGTCAGCCGGTGGACCAGGCCAACGCCGTTGCCTTCCTGTCGTCGGCGGAGTCCGATTACATCACCGGCGTGACCATCGACGTAAGCGGCGGCCGGTAGCAGAGCGCTGCTGGGACTGCTTTAGATCGCGTTCCGGTAAATCAGTCCCGGGCGCATCAAGAGGTCTTGGGTTGATATTGCCGGTACAGCCACGGCGTCGTGGCTTCGCTGGAGTTTCGGAACTCCCGCGTTTCCCCGCACCGCTGGCACCGTCCCTGGCTCAATGGGCCGTTGGCGCTGTCGATTACCCAGTGGTGGGCGCAATTGATGAAGTCGGTCAACCGCTCTAGATTCGCCGGCGACGGCACCACTCCTCGATAGACCCAGTCCTCCACCGTCTTCTGGGGCGCGTCCAATTGTTCGGCAAGCTCTCTCACGCTCAATCCTTGGCCGCGCAGCCACATCTTCAAATCAATCATATATAATATTTTACTACAAATTCGACCGCCTGTCTCCTGACCCAACCGCCCTCAGGCCGCGCCCGCCGCCCTTGACTCTTGATTCTCGCGGGCCATATAATCCCTTGCTAAGAAGGTGTCCAACGTTGCCCAAACGCACTTATCAGCCTAAAAAGCGCCGCCGAGCCAGGGTTCACGGTTTCAGGGCCCGCTCCAGCACGTCAGATGGACGCGCCATCCTGCGGCGGCGGCGGTTCAAGGGACGACACCGGTTGACGGTCTAGGCCCTGCCTGCCCATGCAGCAGAGGTCCCGCCTAACCGGCGCCAAGCGGTTTTCTCAAATCCACAAAGACGGCAGCAGCGCGGCCAATCGCTTGTTGGTGATACGGGTCCTAGCCAATGGGACCGACCAGACCCGTTTCGGCTTCGTGGTCAGCAAGCGAATCGGCAACGCCGTGGTCAGGAACAAGGTGAAGCGCAGGTTGCGGGAAGCAGTCCGCACCCGCCCCGTCGCCGCGGGATGGGACGCCATTTTTATAGCCCGAAAGGGTTCCGAGAAAGCCCCTTACCGGAAGTTGCAACTGGCCGCCGATAACTTGCTGCGGCGCAAGCAATTGGTGGAGGCCGCCGCTCGCCCATCCCAAGAAGGTCCCAAGACCGAATCTTCCGCCCAGCTTTCCGCCGCTCAACCTTCCAAATGAAAAGAATTCCCTTATTTGCCATATCCCTGTACCAAAAGACCATATCACCCTGCTTGCCGTCGGCTTGCCGCTACATCCCTACCTGCTCCCACTACTCCCACGAAGCAGTCGAGAAGTACGGGGCCGTCAAAGGGGCCTGGATGGGGCTGAAACGTCTCGCCCGCTGCCATCCCTTCGGCGGCCTGGGCTACGACCCGGTGCCCTGACATGAGAAGATGCCTGTAGCATTCCCTTTTCGCTCGTTGCAAAGCTCCCTACGCCTTAACCCAATGCCCGGACACAGTTCGGCAGTCGGCTCCGAAAGGCCCAAGACCCGCCGGGCAGGGCTTGTGATTCTGCTGCTTCTCTGCGCCGCCTTCTCCATAGCCTCCGTTGCCTGCACCGATACCGCCGGACTTGGCGAGACCAGCAGCGGTTGGTCTCCCGTAGCGGCCGTAGCCATCCCCGTCGACACCGGCGTCTCAGTCGACCAGACCAGGGACGTCGACCCGCTGGACACTGCCATAACCGTAACCGACGTTACCCGTATCGACCTTGGCCAGGTCATCCAATTGGGCGACGAGCGGATGCGGGTCACCGACGCCAGGGAGCAACAACTGGTGGTAGACCGGGGAGTGGACGGCACCATCCCTCAGTCCCACTCCGGCCAGGAGCGCATATTCACCATTGGCGACCAGTTCACCGTGTTCGTGGTCACCAAGCAAGGAGCGGTCCTGGCCTTGCAAGACGACGGTCTGGGAGACCCAAGAATCTTAAAGCCTGACGTAAGACCGGTGCGATAGGTGAGCGCCAAGGCCGGAAAACGACTGTTGCTGGCGGCGGCCGTTGCTGCCCTGTCCCTGGCCCTCGCCGCCTGCGGAGGCTCGGTGAATCAAGGCGCTTACGACCAGCCGGCGCTAGACCGCGGCATGGTGTACGTCAGCGGAGTCGACGGACGCTTGCAGGCTATCGGCATAGACCCCATAACCGGCGACGTCGCCCAGGACCGCAGCTGGTTCGAGCCGGATGGAGACGAGTCTGCCTTGCGGCCACTGGTTAGCGGCCCGGCGCTGTATAGCAACCCCGAATTGCCCCTGGTCTTGGTCGGGTCCGAAGACGGCAACCTCTACGCCTACGATGCCGAAATAGGCGGCGACGCCTTGTGGACTTTCCCCGCCGGCGACAAGATTTGGTCAACGCCGGCCATCGAGGGCGGGGTTGCCTACTTTGGCTCCCACGACCACAATGTGTACGCCGTCAACGTTGTCGACGGGTCGGAAGAATGGCGGTTTGCCACCGGCGGCGCAGTGGCCGGAATGCCGTTGTTGTTCGAGGACCTGGTGGTAGTCGGCTCCTTCGACAAGAATCTATACGCCCTCGAAGCCGAAACCGGCGCAGAGAGGTGGAGGTTGCCCGGCGATAACTGGTTTTGGACCGGGGCCGTCGCCAACGGCGACACGATATTCGCTCCCAACATGGACGGCAGGATTTACGCCGTAGATAGGCAGGGCGGCCTCCTCTGGACTCACGACCTCGGCTCGGCCATAGTTTCCCGCCCGGCCCTCATAGCCGACGGCCTAGTGGTGGCCGCGAAAAATAGCGGCCACGTAACCCTGTTGAGCGCCGACCCCGGCGTCGCCGATGCCGACCGCGTGATCGACTCCGAATTTGTCACCAGCGGAGAGATAAAGGCGCCCTTGTTCGTAAGCGGCAACACGGTGTACGTCGGCACCCAGGATAGCACCGTCATACGCTTGGACGTTCGGACCGACCGGGCCGGGCGTCCCGACCTGGATGAAGTGTGGTGCTGGGACACCAAATCCAATAGCAGTTGCCAGTAATTTTTGACCAAATCACTTGACCTTGTGTCCTGAAAGGTAGGGGGATTAATTTGGAGCCCTTTTGGGCATTAATCGACATCGCCAACTCCGTGGTCCAGGCCGCCTTCAACCCCTGGACCGACTTGATCATTCGGCCCATGCTGAACATCCTGATGGTCTTGTACGTCATCAGCTTCAGCCAGATGGGCATCGCCATCATCCTCTTCACCGTCTTGGTCCGGTTGGTCACCTTGCCCCTCACCGTCCGCCAGATACGCCAGATGCGGTCGATGAGCACCCTCCAGCCCAAGATCAAGGAAATCCAGGACCGCTACGGCCGCGACCGCGCCCGCGTGTCCCAGGAGACCATGCGCCTCTACCGCGAAGCGGGAGTGAACCCCATCGGCTGCCTGGGGCCGTTGGTCGTCCAGATACCCATCCTCTTCGGCCTCTACCGCGTCCTGGTCCAGACCCTCTTCACCAGGCCCGATGACCTGGTCGGCCTGTCCGAAAAGATTTACGGTGTCTGGCCCTTCTCCGCCGCCTTTTCCTTTGCGCCCCTGGACCCCGGTTTCCTCTGGCTGGACCTGTCCGAACCCGACCCCCTGACCCTGCCTATCCCCCTGCTCGTGTTCGTCACCACCTGGGTCCAGCAGAAAATGACCATGACCCCGTCCACAGACCCCCGCCAGCAGGGCAACCAGACCATGATGCTGTGGATGATGCCGCTGATGATAGCCTTCTTTTCGCTGTCATTCCCCAGCGGTCTCGCCCTGTACTGGATTGTCTCCAATATCATCGGCATAGGCATACAATACTTTATAATCGGGTGGACTCCCTTATTCCCGCTTTTCCCCAAGGCGGAGCCGGCGCCTGAACCCAGCCAGCCGGCGCGGGAAGAAGAGTCCCAGGAGATAGTTGAACATGGAAGTGCGAGTCATGACCGGCCGGTCCGTCGAAGAAGCAATAGAGCTGGCCCTCAAAGAGCTAGACGCCGACCGAGACGAGGCCGAGGTAGAAATACTAAGTAGGGGAAAGGCCGGCTTTCTTGGTATCGGAGCCGAGCTTGCCCGCGTCCGCGTCACCAAGGTTGCCAAGGGCGGCAGCGCCGCCTCTTTGGCCAACGAGACCCTCAGCAAGATTCTTGGCGCCGCCCAGGTCAACGTCAGCCGGACATTGCGGGCTGCTCACGACCCCGACGCGGGTGGGCCTATCATCGACCTCAGCGGCGACGACTCCGGCCTCTTGATTGGCCGCCGCGGCATGACCCTCCAGTCCCTTCAGTTCGTGGTCAATCTCATCGTCAGGAAACAATTCGGCGAAGACGTAAGAGTCATCCTGGACGTTGAAGGCTACCGGAAACGGCGCGAGAGTTCACTGCGCGACATGGCCTCCAAAGTAGCCAGCCGGGTGGTCCAGTCCAACCGCAGCGTCACCCTCGAACCCATGTCCCCTGCCGACCGGCGCATCATCCACACCGCCTTAAGCGATTACCCCGGCGTCAACACCGAAAGCATGGGCGTGGGCGAAAACCGCAAAGTGACCATCATGCCGGCGCCCCGCAGTTGATTACCGAATGGGAAGACTTTCGGATTCGATTTCCCTCAATCGAGAGTGCGTGCCGGCTCGCGATTTCCATGTACGCCGGAGCGTCCATAGGCCGGTGTTGACTGGCTTACAGTGCCTTGCGTCTACGTCTGTCCAATAGTCCGGTTGACCTAAGCCCTCCATGAAAATACAATAGTCACGTGAGGACACATTTGGACTCTTACGAGCTCCAATCGCCCTTTGACCACCCCCGTGAGGAGTGTGGGGTCGTGGCGGCTTACGTGCCTGGTGGGGAGGCCAGCCGCTTGGCCTTCTTCGGCCTGTTTGCCCTCCAGCACCGGGGGCAGGAAAGCGCCGGCATCGCCGCCTCCAACGGCTCCGGCATCAACGTCCACTCCGAGATGGGCCTGGTCAGCCAGATTTTCAGAGAGCCCGACTTCTACCCGCTGTCCGGCGATTTCGCCATCGGCCACACTCGCTACTCCACCACCGGCAGCAGCCAGTTGTGCAACGCCCAGCCCATCCTGGTACAAGGACACCACGGCCAGGTGGCCCTGGCCAGCAACGGCAACCTCACCAACGCCCTCCAACTAAAGAAGCACCTCCAGCAGTCCTGGAATTGCGCCTTCTCCTCCACCACCGACACCGAAGTGTTCGCCTACCTGCTGGCCAACGCCAACGGCTCAACCTGGGAAGAGCGGTTTTTCCACTGCATGCGCCAAGTCGAAGGGGCCTACTCCGTCGTTTCCCTGACAGAGGACACCCTCTTGGCCGCCCGCGACCCCCTTGGAATCCGGCCCCTCTGCCTGGGACAGCTTAACGACGGCTGGGTCGTCGCTTCCGAGAGCTGCGCCCTGGACCACGTCGGCGCCGCCTACCTGCGAGAACTGGAGCCGGGAGAAGTCATAGCCATCGACAACAACGGCTTCCGGTCGTCCACTTGGCCGGGAAGCAAGGGCGAGCGGGCCCTGTGCGTCTTCGAGTTCATATACTTCTCACGCCCCGACACTCAACTCGACGGCAAGCTGGTGCACCGCGTCCGCCAGGAGTTGGGCGCAGAGTTGGCCAGGGAACACCCCGTCGACGCCGACCTGGTCATCGGAATACCCGACTCCTCCATTGCCGCTGCCGTCGGCTACGCCCGTGAGTCCGGCATCCCATACAGCGAAGGTCTGATTAAGAACCGCTACGTCGGCCGTACCTTCATCGAGCCCGAGCAGCAGATTCGCGATTTGGGTGTCCGGCAAAAGTTCAACCCCCTGGCCGAGGTTATCAAGGGACAACGCTTGGTGGTGGTCGACGACAGCATCGTCCGCGGCACCACCACGCCCCACGTGGTCGGCTTGCTCCGCAAGGCCGGCGCCCGCGAGGTCCACGTGCGGGTGTGCGCTCCTCCCATCAAGTACCCTTGCCACTTGGGAGTCGACATACCCACCCGCAGCGAGCTTATCGCCAACAGCAACAGCGTGGAGCAAATCCAAACACTGATTGACGCCGACTCTTTGGGCTACCTTAGTGTCGATGGCCTCATGAAGGTCGTCGATGGCTCCGGCGGCGGCTTTTGCAACGCCTGTTTCACCGGTAACTATCCCGTGCCCGTCCAGCTTGAGCTTTCCAAGATAGCCTTGGAGCAAGCTGACCAAGAGCAAGTTGCCCAAGAGTCTAGTTAGGTTGGCTAACCTCCAAGGCTTGGGATTTTGACGCGCCGACACCCCCAACCTGCCGTTGGGGGATGCTTGAGCGAGAGTATGCCGAGTTGACCAGCGACTCTTACCGCCTGTCCGGCGTAGACCTGGACGCTATGAACGGCCTGAAGGACCGCATCAAGGCCTTCGCCGCCATGAGCCACGGCCCCGAGGTCCTCGACTCCGCCGGCAGCTTTGCCGGCCTGTACCTGTTGACCGGTTATGACCAGCCCGTCCTGGTGGCCAGCGCCGACGGCGTGGGCACCAAGCTCAAGATTGCCGCCTACCTGGACCACTTCGAGTCCGTGGGCCAGGACCTCGTTTCCCTCAACGTTAACGACATCCTGACCAAGGGCGCTGCGCCCCTCTTTTTCCTCGACTACGTCGCCTTCAGCAGCCTCGACGACCAGCAGATGGACACCCTGCTCCGGGGCATTGTGTGGGGTTGCCGGGAAGTGGGTTGCGCCTTGATCGGCGGCGAGACGGCCCAGTTGCCCGGGGTCTACTCTTCCGGCGAATTCGACTTAGCCGGATTCGTCGTAGGGGCGGTGGAGCTCGACCGGCTCATCGACGGCAAGAGCATCGAGCCCGGCGACGTTTTGCTCGGCCTCCCGTCCTCCGGCGTGCATACCAACGGCTTCTCGCTGGTGCGGCGGGTGTTCGGAATCGACGAAAATCCGTCGGTATTGTTCCGCCGATACGACGACCTTGGCCATCAATTGGGAGAGGAGTTGCTCATCCGCCACCGGTGCTACCACCCTTCGCTAAAGCCGGCTCTGGGATTGGCCAAGGGGCTAGCCCACATAACCGGCGGCGGCCTGCCCGGCAAGATGCCCGCCATCCTGCCCGACGACGTAGCCGCATCCTTCCAGCTGGGTTCCTGGCAGGCGCCCCCAATCTTCAACCTCATCCAACGCACCGGAAGCATCGCTCAAGAAGAGATGTATAGCGTCTTCAACATGGGCCTGGGCATGGTGGCCGTATGCAGCGAGGATGATGTCACGCCTTTCCAAGAGTTGCTCCCCGAGGCCGCCGCCGTTGGCCGCATCGTAGCCAGGGACGGCGACGCCCAAGTGGTCTTGGCTGGCAGCTAGATGATTGTCCCCGTGCATTCCTGCAAGCTTGCCGTGCCGTCATGCCCGGCGCCCATCACTCTGGAGCTTTAGCGTAGGAGTCGACCTGAAATTGAGAGCGTTACTGAGCGTCTACGACAAGACCGGAATAGTCGAGTTCGCCGCAAGCCTCGCCCAAGCCGGATTTGAGCTTATCAGCACCGGCGGCACCCACAGCGCATTGACCCGGGAGGGCGGCTTGCCGGTGCGCCAGGTCTCCGAAGTAACCGGCTCTCCCGAAATCCTGGAAGGACGGGTGAAGACCCTTCACCCTGTAATCCACGGCGGCTTGTTGGCCCGCCGGGACTCCCCCGATCACCTTGCTCAACTGGCAGAGCACGGCATAGACCTCATAGACATGGTAGTCGTCAATCTATATCCCTTTGTAGAGACCATCAGCAGGGCCGGAGTGACCCTCGCCGAGGCATTGGAGAACATAGACATCGGCGGGCCCACAATGTTAAGGGCCGCGGCCAAGAACTTCCCGTCCGTTACCGTAGTAGTAGACCCGGCGGATTACTCCTGGGTCGCCGACAAGACCACCGCGGGGTCCCTGACCGCTGAAGACCGCCGCGGTCTGGCAGCCAAGGCTTTCCGCCACGTCTCCGAGTACGATACCGCCGTAGCCGCTTACCTGGCGGACGATGCCGCAGACGCTTCAGAACTGCCGGGCAGCCTGGCCTTGTCTTTCACCCGGACCGCCTCTCTCCGCTACGGCGAGAACCCCCACCAGCGCGGCGCGCTCTACACCCTGGCAGGAGCCCCTGCCCACGGTCTCGCCGCTGCCCGGCAGTTACACGGCCGGGAACTTTCCTACAACAACCTGATGGACGCCGACGCCGTTTGGCGCACCGTCAGCGACTTCGAAGACTCCACCGTCGCCGTCGTCAAGCACGGCAACCCCTGCGGCCTCGCCTCTCGCGACGATCAAGCTGAGGCCTACCGCCTGGCCTATGAAGGCGACTCCGTCTCCGCTTTCGGCGGCATCGTCGGCTACAACCGCCCGGTGACCCTGGCTGCTGCCCAGGCGATGGGTCCGGTGTTCTACGAAGTAGTAGTCGCCCCAGGCTACGAGCCGGAAGCCCTGGAAACCCTGCAAAAGAAACGCAACCTCAGGATTCTCGCCGTGGAACAAGCCAACGGGCCAGCAGGCTACGACCTGAGGCCCGTCAGCGGCGGCCTGCTGGTTCAAGACCCCGACGACCTCAGCGAAGACCCCTCGACCTGGAAGACCGTTACCAACCGCCAGCCCACCAAGGAAGAACTCCAAGACCTGGCCTTTGCCTGGAAAGCGGCCAAGCACATCAAGTCCAACGCCATCGTCTTTGCCAAAGACCGCGCCTTGGTCGGCATGGGCGCAGGCCAGCCCAACCGGGTCGTCAGCGTCCACTTGTCCCAGCGCACCGCCGGCGAGAAGGCCCAAGGCAGTGTCCTGGCCTCCGACGCCTTCTTCCCATTCCCCGACAATATAGAACTGGCTGCCGCAGCGGGCGTCGAAGCTATCGTCCAGCCCGGCGGCTCCATCAGGGACTCCGAGGTCATAGAAGCGGCCAACGCCGCCGGCTTGGCCATGGTCTTCACTGGAGTCCGCCACTTCCGCCACTAGTCGTTGGCCCTTGAGGCGGCAAGTTCTCGACAAGATGAAACACCACGATTCGGTCAGCAGGAGCCACTGGGGACGGAGGCAAGGATGACGGCCACAGTCGATATCGTTATACCCGTATACAACGAAGAACAGGCCTTGCCTCGGAGCATCGTCATTCTGGTCGATTTCCTGAAGGCCAACCTCCGCAACCCCTGGCAGATAGTCATCGCCGACAACGCCTCCACCGACAAGACCCAGTCGGTCTCAGAAATGTTGTGCGAGCGGTATTCAGGCGTCAACTACCTCCACATACCCCAAAAGGGGCGGGGGCGAGCCCTCAGGGCGGCTTGCCTGGATAGCGCCGCCGACATAGTCAGCTACATGGACGTCGACCTGTCCACCGACCTGTCCCACTTCCCCCCACTGGTCGAGTCATTGCAGCAGGGTTACCACATCGCTATAGGCAGCCGTTTGAGCAGAGGATCCAGGGTCACCCGCTCTCTCAAACGTGAAGTCGTCTCCCGCAGCTATAACCTGCTGATTAAGTCCATGTTCTTCACGCCCTTTCGCGATGCTCAATGCGGCTTCAAGGCCATGACCCGTCAGGCTGCCCGGGCCATTATCCCCCACGTCAAGAACGACAACTGGTTCTTCGACACCGAACTGCTGATTATCGCCGCCAAACGCGGCTACCGCATCAAGGAAATCCCAGTGAAGTGGGACGACGACCCCAACACCACCGTCAACATAGCCCGGACCGCTGCTGAGGACTTAGCCGGCCTGCTCCGTTTGCGCTTCGGCGGCATCCCCCGGGTCTCCCCTCCCCCAGCCAGCGACGACCAGCCCTGACGAACAAGAAAAGGGCTCCGACATATCGGAGCCCTCTTTAACCCTATGGGTGTTGGTACGCGCGCCTCGCGCGCGATCATAAGCCGTGGCTGCGCCTGGGATCGTTTAGGCGGCTGCCCCTATCTTGGGCATGTGCTCCGCTTCCAACTCCATGCACCGCTCCTCGATCTTCACCAGCTTTTTCCTGGATCAGCCTCTCGTCCAGGTCGGCGGCCACGGTGGGATACCCCGCCCGCTCGATCATCGCTCGCAGCTTGCCCGTCTTGAACTGGTTTAGGGTCCACCGTAGGGTCTCCCCGGAGGTCGTCACGTCCCAGTAAATCCGCACGTCTTGGTTGCGCGGGCCGTAGTGATAGTGGGGTGCATCCTTGAAGCAGTCGAATGCCAGCAACTCCACTTCCTGGTCGGCGATGTCCCCTAAGACGTGAATCGCTACCCCTCCGTTGTTGATGGACGGAATATGGCGGAACTCCAGGCCGAACCTGATGTTGCCCGCCTCGATCATGTCGCCGTCCTCCATCTCCCGCATCGGGTGCAGCACGGTGCGACGGTCCTCCAGGGCAATCCTCCGCGATGTCGCCTCCAACTCGTCCAGGGTAGCCTCAGGCACCGGATTCGCTTCCAGGTCGTCGGCCAACTCTTCGTATCCGGCTCGGCGCACCATCGCCGGCAGGTTGTTCCGGATGTTGTCCAGCGTCCAAACTCAACGGATTCCCCGCCGTGGTCTTGTCCAGGTAAAGCCGTATGTTGAAGTTCTCCGGGCCGTAGTGATAGTGGGGCGCTTGGTCGAAACAGTCAAACCGCAGAATCTCCGTGTCCTTGTCTTCCACCTGGGAATAGACCTGAAGGCACAGGCCTTGGTCGTTCATTATCTCCGCTCGGTACTTCAATACGAAGTCCACTGGCCCCGCGTTTATGACGTTACTGCCCTTTTCCATCGTGCCCTCCTATTCGCTTCGGTGCGGGTAATATCTTGTGACCCATCAGGTCTATCCTGTGATTCAATCGCCATGGGTGTTAAAATATGATACCAATCGTCTTATCCAGACGCAACCGCCGCCGTAGGCCGTGGGCGTTCGGAAATTAAAAGGGGCCGTGGTATTGTCTCCCGCCGGTCCCTTCTTTTTGACCGGACCCCGCAACGATTGAATGCTTGAAACAGGTTTCCAACGTCTTTTGACGTACATCTCCAAGCTGTCGTTCTTGGGCGTCTTATTGGCGACCGCCGCCTTGGGCTGCGGTCCCGAGCCGTCGCCGTCGCCCTCTCCCATTTCCCCGCCTGCGGCTACCGCCGCCCCCAACACCACGTCTGCGGCTACTGTAGCTCCTAGTCAATTGCAAACTCCCACACCATCTCCCGTCATTGAGCCTACTCCAGACCTGGATGCTGCTAAGGCAGCCACTAGTGCGATTGACGCTTACAGGCAGGAGGTCGAGCTTGCCACCAGCGCAGCCATTGGATCGATTGACGCTTACAGGCGGGAGATTGAGATTGCCGCCAGCGCAGCCATTAAGGCGATTGAAGATTATATAAGAGAGATTGAGCTCGCCGCCGGCGCAGCTGTAGAGGCCCGCCAAGAAGCAGAACGATACGCCCAAGCCCTGGAAGCTGCTCGCATCGCTGAGTCACCAACACCCACGCCCACCGCCGCACCAACCGACACACCAACGCCAACTCCTGAGCCGACTCCGACACCGACGCCATCACCCACCCCTACCGTCAGTTCCGAACCGACGCCTGAACCGACACCCGAACCCACAGCAACGCCCACGCCTACCCCGACGCCCACAGTCGAGCCGGCGCCTCCACCCAACGAGTCGGGTTGCAGCGCGGGTCAAATAGACATCAATTCCGCTTCAGCCGAACAACTTGACCGGATAAAGCAAGTGGGCCCTGTACGAGCACAGGCAATCATCGCAAACCGCCCGTTTGCTTCGGTGGATGACCTGATACGCGTCAAAGGGATTGGCGAGGCGTATCTTCGTGCAATCAAGGAACAAGGGTTAGCCTGCGTAGGAAGCTAGTGCACACCCCCGGCCCCAACCTGCCATTCCCACCTCCGCGGGAATCTCGCTCCATAAGACCCATCCATCTCCGTTCGCCCTGAGGCCCTCGAAGGGCCCGCCTACAACCCGCTCTCCAGGTACTCCTGGGCCAACTCCGCGTTCTCCATGGCCGTGCCCTTCATTTCTTTAGCCTGGCTGGCGCTCACTTCCCGCTTTATCACCCCCGGGACGCCGGTAACGAACGACCTGTCCGGAATCTCCGTCCTGGACAGCACTACCGAGTTCGCCGCAATCAAGCACTCCCGCCCCAGCCTCACCCGGAACAGCACCGTGCAGTTATTCCCCAGCAGCGAGCCCTCCCCGATGCGTTTGCAGTGCACCACCACGCAGTGCCCTATGCTCACGTTGTCTTCAATTACCAGCCCGTCCCCGTGCACCACCGACCCTTCCTGGATGTTGACATAATCCCCAATGACAATCTTTTCCTCCCCGTCCCCTCGGACCACGGCCCCCGGCCAAACGCTGCTGTGCTCCCCAATCTCCACGTCTCCCACCACGTAGGCGAACTCGCTGACCCAGGCCGTGTCCGCCACTTTGGGGGATTTGCCTCTGAATGCCCTGATCATGCACTCGCTCCTCGATAACGCCCCGCCGCGTCCCAACTCGACGGCAGCCGGCGCGACCCAGTCCCCGCTCCGAATGGGCCGAAATCCCTAAGAGGCGCGGCCGCCATAGGCCCCCAAGCTAGTTGCCCGACCGCAACGCCCGACGCGCCGCCATGTCCAGTTCTTTGTCGATAATCGCCCGCCGCTTGTCGTATTGCCGCTTCCCTCTGGCCAGCGCCAGTTCCACCTTGGCCACGTGACCCTTGATGTACAGACGCAAGGGAACGATGGTCAATCGTTTTTCAGCAACCTGGCCTGCCAAAGAGGCTATTTGTTCCCGGTGCAGAAGCAGCTTGCGCGGCCTCCTGGGGTCGTGGTTATAAGCGCTCGCCGGGTCATAGGGCGCAATATAGGTGTTCACCAGCCACAATTCATCGTCTTGAGGCCTGGCATAGCCGTCGCTCAGGTCAACTTTTCCGGCCCGTATTGACTTGATCTCGGTTCCCGTCAACACCAGCCCAGCCTCATAGCGGTCGAGGACCTCATAGTTAAAGAAAGCCCGCCTGTTTGTCGTTACGGCTCGGCTCTTGGGCTTCCCGTCGGATGCTTTCTTCTTGGCCAACGTCTAGCCGCCCTGTGCTATTTGCTCCTTCAGTACCTCGATAGCCTTGTCCAACTGCAAGTCCTCGTCGTCATCCTCCGCGTTCTCTTGCACGATGTCGGGCGAGATACCCTCCCCTTCAATCTGCACGCCGTCGGGGGTGAACCAATGCGCGATTGTGAAATTGACCCCGGACCCGTCGCTGAGGGGCCACAGGTTGTTGACGCTGCCCTTGCCGAAGGTTTTAGCGCCAATCACCGTCGCCCGGTCGTGGTGCTTGATAGCTCCCACGAACACCTCGCTGGCGCTGGCGCTGAACTCGTTCACCAGCGCCACCATGGGAATGTCCTTGGCCTTGCCTCCGCTGCGCACATGCCACTCGGTGCGGTTTCCCTTGGCGTCCACCTGGTACAGCACCAACCCGCCGTCCAGGAACTGGCTGGTCACGTCCACCGTCGTAGACAACAGCCCGCCCGGGTTGTTCCTCAAGTCCACCACCAGCCCCGCGCCCTGCGATCGCTCGAACCTTGCCAGGGCCTCTTCCAGTTCCCGGTTGGTGGTTGCCGTAAAGCTGGATATGCGCAAATGGCCGATGCGCCCCACCTGCATCAACAAGTTGACGCTCTCCAACGGAATCACGTCGCGGACTATCGTGATTATCTCCTCCTCGCCGCTGTTGAGGTGACGCACCTTCAACTGCACCGATGTTCCCTTTTCCCCCCGGATTTTTCCGATGACCTCCAGCAAACTCATGCCTCGCGTAGATTCCCCTTCGATTTCCAGGATTACGTCGCCGGGCCGTATGCCCGCTTCTTCGGCCGGGGTGTCCGGGATGGGGGCCAGTATCGTTATCTGCCCGTCCCGCATCCCCACTTCGGCTCCGATGCCCTCGAAGAACCCCTGAATGTCCTGACTCTCCAGGTCATACTGCGCCGAGGTCAGGAACCCTGCGTACGGGTCGTCCAGGGCCTGCAGCATCCCGCGGATGGCCCCGTCGCTAAGCGCCTTCCCATCCAGGCTTCCGCCGTCCACGTGCTCCCGCTCCAGCAGCCGCCACACCTCCACCATGCGCTGGAACTCCTCAGGCAGCGGCTCCAGGGCTTCGTCGCGCTGCTGCTCCGCAGCCAGTGGGGTCCGGGCCTCGTCCGTCGCCGGCAGTTCGCTGGGATCATTCCCAGCGCAGCCGGCCAGCACAAACAGCGCCGCGGCGAGAACGAGAGCGCAAAATACTTGCCTGTATATCAATAGCTTCGTCATTGCTACTCGACGCGGTCCGACCCGGCGCGCTCCGGGGAGCCGGCAAATGGGTTTGTGACGCGCAGACCGTCGTAGTCCTGCCCCGGACTCAGGTCTTCGGTGTACACCACGTCACAACCGCTCAGCCGAGCAGCGGCCAGAATCGCGCTGTCCCAATAGGACAAGCCGAAGCGCTCACAATAGTTAAGCGCCGTGCGCATCACGTCGATTGTCATGGTCTGGACCGGGAAGCGTTGGAGGGATTCGATAAAGGCCGTTGCCTCCGCGTGCCGCAGGGCCCCGTGACGCGAGGGTCGGGTAGACTGAACGTAAAACTCCTGAAGCACTTGTATAGACAGTACAATATCCCGCCTCCCCAGCAAGCTGAGGGCGTGACGCCGCTTTTCATCATCTTCCGGGGCCGTGCTGACCGCGTAGACCAACACGTTTGTATCAACGAAGCGCATCTCGCTCGTGCAATGCATCCCGAGGGAGGTTGTCGGCGGAGCTCACGCCGCCGCCTCGGGCTCGGATAGCCTCCAGGGTGTCGTCTTGCAGCTTGCGCAGGCGCGCCGCCCTGTTGTCGGGGGACCCGCCCTGAACAAGCTCGACAAGGTAGGAACGCACCAGGGCCGAGACTGAGGTTCCAGCCTCCGCAGCCTTGACGCGGGAGAGTCGGTATGTCTCGTCATCGACCGATACAGTGATGTTCTTCATCGGCCCATCCTCACATTTACTGTGGCTCACAGTTTATTGTGACCCAGGAGATTCTGCAATGCTCCGCGAATGCTCCCTTTGGGAAGATTGTCAGACGAGAGATTGCCTGCTGAAGGCTCGGCGAATTGTAACATACGGCCCTTCTGCGCCTTTACTCGGCGCTTTGGGCAAAAAGTATCCTCTTTTTCAAAATGCTCCAAAATTGTACGCCCAAAACGTTGATTATCCCCAATTCCCACTGGTATAAGGAAGATGACATAACGTCGCGTTGTTGTGGGGAGTTGGGGTGGCATCCAAACTAGAGGTGGTCCAGGTTTCCGGGAGGGGCGTCAACGTCGATTTCACCATCGACGATTCCGCCCCCCTCGACCAGGTATCCCAAGGGCTGCGCCGGTACCTCGTCGAAAACCGGGGCCTCTGGTCCAAGGGCAGCATCAGCGTCAACGCCGGCCGGCGGATGCGCTCCCAGGAGGAGTTGGACCAACTCAAGCAGATTATCGAGTCCGAGTCCGGCCTCACCGTAAGCCGCTTCTGGTGCTCCCCCGACCATCTCGGCCAGGCAATGTCTGCCGCCGACCGCCTCAACTCCTTAGTCTCCGTTCCTGAAGCGCCGTCCCCGCACCGGGTCAAGACCGAGGCCGCCCCTCCGGCGACCTCCATACTGCGCCGGGCCAGGGAACCCAAGTCTGGAAACTCCTCCAAGGGCCACCCCACCCAGGCCCTGTTCGTCAAGACCACCTTCCGCTCCGGAGAGTCCGTTACACACCCCGGCGACGTGGTGGTTCTGTCCGACGTGAACCCCGGCGCTGAAATCAAGGCCGGCGGCGACATCGTCGTATTCGGCAAACTCCGGGGCCTGGCCCACGCCGGCGTGGACGGCGACCCCAAGGCCGCCATCATCGCCCTCGAACTCGACGCTCCCCAGCTTCGAATAGGCCCCTACACCGGGATAACGCCGGCAGCCGCGCCGCGCTCCAAGTCCAAAGCCGCCGGCCCCAGGATCGCCTACGTTAAGCGGCGCAGCATATACGTCTCCCCCTTCGCGGGGCGGTTCGCAAGATACACCAGAGGGATACTGTATGAAGGGTAAGACCATCGTTATAACCTCCGGCAAAGGCGGGGTCGGCAAGACCACCGCCACCGCCAATATCGGCACCGGCCTGGCCATGCGCGGCCACAAGGTGGTGGTGATTGACTCCGACATCGGCCTCCGCAACCTGGACGTCATAATGGGCCTGGAGAACCGCATCGTCTACGACCTCGTCAACCTCCTCGAAGGCCACTGCAAGCCCCACCAGGCCATGATTCGGGACAAGCACGACTACGAGCTTTACCTGATTCCCGCCGCCCAGACCCGCGACAAGAACAGCATCGACCCCGAGCAGTTGCGCGGGCTGTGCGCCAAGTTGGAGGAGGACTTCGACTACGTCCTCATCGACTGCCCCGCCGGCATTGAGCAAGGGTTCAAGAACGCCGTGGGATCAGCCAGCGAGGCCATCATCGTCACCACCCCTGAAGTCTCCGCCATCCGCGACGCCGACCGGGTCATCGGGCTGCTCGAGGCCGCCGAACTCCACAAGCCCAAGCTGGTCATCAACCGCATCAACCCCGACATGGTCAAGCGCGGCGACATGATGGACCAGAAGGATGTGGTCAGCCTCTTGGCCGTCGATGTCCTTGGCCTGGTTCCCGCCGACGAAAAGACCATCACCGCGGCCAACAAGGGCGTCCCCGTCGTCCACGACAAGAAAGCCCCCTCCGGCGCCGCCTTCCTGCGCATTGCCGCCCGGGTCGACGGCGAGGACGTGCCCTTAGTCAAAATCGAAGCCAAGTCGGGTTTCCTCGGCAAGTTCAAGGGACTCGTAGGTTTGAACGGGAGCGCTTATTCACATGCTTGAGTTTTTGCGGTGGTTGATCAATCAACGAGAGTCCGATAAGAACCGGGAACGCACCAAGGACACCGCCCGGCAGCGGATGCGCTTGGTCTTGATGCACGACCGCCTGGACCTGGCCCCGGACACCATGGAAAACATGAAGCGGGAGATTTGGGAAGTCGTGTCCCGCTACATGGTCGTGGAAGACGACTTCATGGAGTTCGAAGTGCGCCGCCTCGACGAGCTAATGGTCCTGGTCTCCAACATCCAGGTCAAAGAACTGGACCGCCTGGCCGCCGCCACCTAGCGCCGCCCTTCAAGCAAAGCGGCCCGCCGCCTGCCCCGGGAGAGGCAGATGCCGTAGGGGCGCCCCTGGTGGGCGCCCTGGACGATGTGGTCATAACCGTCATACCGCCCTCTGCAAACGGGCATCCCCCCTAACCCCCCTTGCACTGCGTGAAGGGGGGAACACCCCCCACCCCCCTTCGCAAAGCGCAAGGGGGCGCGATGCGCAGCGAGCGGGGGATGCCCGCGCCCCGATGCAGCCAGGTTCCACCCGCGCCCGCCTGCATCCCCCCTAACCCCCCTTGCGTTTCACGAAGGGGGGACATCCCCCACAAAACCACGTAGGGGCGGGTTTGAAGCCCGCCCCTACAGGATGCGGTTTGGGGTTGCGCGGACAGGGGGCTAACCATTCCCATCATCCAACAGGAACTCAATCTCATGGGCCAGAGACGGAAGGCTGCTCTCAAGCACGTCCCACACCAACCTGTCGTCCACGTCAGCGTACCCGTGGATCAGAACGTTGCGGAGCGTTGATACCGGCTGATTTGTTCAGCGACCTGCTCATCGGTTTGAGCCAGTTTAGTCATAGCCTCGCCGATGACCTCGAATTGGCGCTCCACGGCTGACCTCAGCATGGCGTCGCCCTGGTAGTCCGCAAACGTCTTGTCGTCGGTGAACTGTCTCAGCAGGCCGGCGGCCCGCTGGATGTCGTACAGGTACTTCCGAGCCTCAAGCTTCATAGATGGGAGTCTTTGTTTGCTCCACCGACCGCAGGAAGTAAGGATTTTTGATGGCCGACTCCACCACCAGGTCCACGGGCCGCCCGAAGAGTCTGCCAAGAGCTTCCAGCAGGCCAAAGTAAGCGTCTGCATAGGCATCGAGCGCCGCCGGTTGAAACTCGACAAGGAAGTCCAGGTCGCTATCGCCCGGATGGTACAGACCGGTTGAGGCGGACCCGAACAAGCAAAGCCGCCGTACCCCGTACTGAAGACAGAGGGGTTTCAATTCGTCTACTCGCTCCTCCACAACTGAGATCATCTCGCCTTCTCCCGGGAGCTCCCAATGGCCGGAGTTGCCCTGTCCATCACGATTGAGCCTCTGCTAACTTGTTCAACCGTAGCCATTTGTCTGCATCCGTTCTGTGCAACAGATACCCAACAATTTGTCAACTAAACGTGCATAAAGAACCTGTTGGCAAGCCATTCTACCACAGGGCCACTTGCGAACAAGCAAAGCGACGTTCGCGGGGGATGCCCTCCCCCACAACCACGTAGGGGCGGTTCGCGAACCGCCCCTACACGCCCCATACATCGGCGGATCCTGCCCCTACTCCTGGGCCAAACGCTCCGCGTCTTGGACGTAGTCCGAGGTCTCGCGGACAAGCCGTTCAATCACCACCGGCTGCCAGTAGTCGTGGTAGAAACATTCGCCGTGCAGAATGGACTGGCGGTCATAGTAGCGGAGCCGCAGGTCCCAAAGAGATTGGTCGCTCATGGAGAGGGCTTGAAGCCTCCGGCCTGCGGCGGTGGACGTTCCCGGCTCCTGTCCTGTGCGGGCAAGGACCAACGCCGCCGTGGCCCGCACCGTTGCGCACCAGGCCTTCTCCGCCGCGTCCCTGACGTCCCCGGACTCCATGCGCTCCAAAGCGGCGTCTCCCATGCGGCGGGCGTCCGCGAATATGCGGGCGGCATCGGACTCGACGGTAGTCAAGCCATTCCTCCAATCTGCTTGCGTAAGTCATTGTACCACGATGCGCGCCTGCCCCACGTAGGGGCGCCCCTGGTGGGCGCCCTGGGACACGATGCGCCCATAACCGTCATACCGGCGAAAGCCGGTATCCAGCCCCGCGCATTCCTGGATTGCGCCTTCCGCCGCAGACGGGCATCCCCCTGAACCCCCTTGCGCTCCGCGAAGGGGGGAAGAAACCCCGGTAGGGGCGGTTCGCGAACCGCCCCTACCAAATGCGCGGTCAGCTTGTGATTGCCGAGACCGGCGCGCCCACGCTGCTTATCTAGGGCGCCCCCTTCATGTCGGTCGTTCCCGCGCGCTGGTGCGTGTTGACAAGAGAGAAGAGGGGAATTAAGATGTCTCCAGTGCCAGGCGGTGATGCTCTGGAAGCGTCACGCACTTGGCACTTTGACTTTAAGGCCGCTCTCCGACGCCCGCCTCGTCTTCAGGGTCGTCGAAGTAGTGAAGATGCTCGGCCATGAAGTATATCCCTCGCAACGGATATCCCTCATGCGTGGTCAAGTCCCTGGTCTTGCTCTCTACAGTCCTGTAGTACCGAGCGACGGCTCTGAGGTAAGGGTCCGATGGATGAGGGTCGCGGAACAGTTCGGCTTCCTGGTACTGCCTGATCACCCCCGCAGCCAGGTCAGCGATCTGGATCCCCATCGTGTACCTGGAATCGACGAAGTAGGGGGTATCTACGACATTGGTCATGGCGCGCCCTTCGTAGGACCTGTTGAGGAATCTCTCGAGCTTTGCGGATAATCCCCCGTACTGGCTCCCGTCGCCGTCCACCAGCACGAACGCCATGGACTGCTCCCCTGTCAGCAAGGCGTTGACACGCTGTAGGATGTAGCGATATTGCCGCGGCAGATAGACAGTATCTCTCGGGATTACTTGCTCCGGCTTTTCCATAACCACCGCAAAGATCGTGATATCGAGGTTCTGGATTTGATCAAAAACCTCCGCCACTAGTTCTCGCAGTTCCGGCTTTCGGTCGAAGGTGCGGCTGTTCAGTACCTCGTTAGCTTTCAGCTCCTTCCCCGATCGGTCATCTCCCAGCAAAGAACGCTTGATGCCGAACAGCAGCCGGCCGATACTCCGTGATTCCTGCTCCGGAAAACAGACGGCAGCCAAGACCGGGCGCGTGGTAGAGTCCTTTGGATGCGGGTGGCCGCTCTCATCGATGAACACGAGCATGACGGGATACCACTCTACAACCCGCACCGCCGACCGTCAACGGTTGACGGCAACGGCGTCGCGCAAAGGTAGGGGCGGGTTTCTAACCCGCCCCTACCGGATGGATGTCCGATTCACCGCCCCTGCGCCGGCCCTCGGCGCTAGAGCTGCGTGAAGATGGCGATTAAGCCGCCGACCACGGTCGCCCAAACGCCTCCGATGAGCAGCAGCATGTTGTTGCGGAAGGAGTTCATATCTTCGCGCAGGGCCTCCTGTCCCCGGGCAAGCTCATTCAGCCGCTCATTCATGTCGGAGCGGAGATCCCCGAGGCGTTCGCTGACCTGCTCGTAAGCGCCTTCAAGTCGGCTGAGGCGCTCTTCCGTTGAGGGTGTCTCGGTAGTCATCGCATCAATCTTCTGGACTGTACCACGCCGGCGTCACGCCCAACAACACGCCCCGCCCCCCACAACCCCGTAGGGGCGCCCCTGGTGGGCGCCCTGGACCGACGCACCCCCAACCCGTCATACCGGCGAAAGCCGGTATCCAGCCCCGCGCATTCCTGGATTGCGCCTTCCGCCACAACGACGTAGGGGCGGGTTTGAAACCCGCCCCTAGCTATGAGAATGTGCGGTTGGGGTTACTTGGCCTGCTCAGCAATCAACGCGCGCACAGCGCCCACGAGCTCCCTGGGCACCTCCATCACTACCTGCGTTGAGTCCTCCAGAGCAGCTTCGTCCTCTGCAACGGCTTCCTCCTCGGTCAGCGAATCGTAGTGCTGGAGGACGCGCTCTACGCGTTCCCGGTCCCACCCGGGCGGAAAGTTTGGCTTGTTCTTCGCTTGGCGACGCCAGGACATCCTCAACTTCGCTCTCCTCGACTCCGTGAGACAGAGTATGAGGCAGGCCTGATTCTCGGTCAATGTAGAACCTGACGTTCACGGCTCATCACCCCGCCCAATAGCGCACGCCAACAGTTCGGTAAGGCGCACACCGTCATAGCTCTTCCGCTAGGAGCGGTGACATCTACCCCCGCAATTTAGTCAAGCCGGATACCCCTTAGTTCATTGTAGCACGGGGCCTTCGCCCTCACCGCGGACGGACCGTCATGCCCCCCGTAGGGGCGCCCCTGGTGGGCGCCCTGGACCGACGCACCCCCAAACACGTCATACCGGCGAAAGCCGGTATCCAGCCCCCCGCATTCCTGGATTGCGGCTTCCGTCGGCTTCCGCCGCAATGACGGAGTAGCGCCCGCATCCCCCCGCCAGGGCATCCCCCCTAACCCCCCTTGCACTGCGTGAAGGGGGGGACACCCCCACACCCCCTTCGTTCCAGCGCAAGGGGGCGCGAACAAGCAAAGCGACGTTCGCGGGGGATGCCCTCCCCCCCCACAACCACGTAGGGGCGGGTTTGAAACCCGCCCCTACCGGATGGATGTCCGAATCACCGCCCCAGCGCCGCCGCCGCGTCCTCCCTACGGCGCGGTGACCGCCGGGGCCGTCGCGATCAGGTTGCCGGAGTTGCACGGGTAGCCCGAGTGGGCCGTGTAGGTGTACGACGTGCCGGACGAGAGGAGGTTAGTGCCGGTGACCGTCGTCGACGTTCCGGCGCTGGTGCAATCGGATTCGGCATTGTGCTTGTAGTACCAGCCGCCGTCCTTGCTGGGCGTCCAGCCGCTGATCGTGAGCGTCAGCGTGTAGGTATTGCCGCCGACGAGGGTCAGGGACGCCGTCAGTGACGGATTCGTCGTGGTGAACTGCGCCGCCGTCGCTATCAGCGTCGAGCAGCCGCTGTCGCTGTAGGCGCTGTAGGTGTACGAGGTGTTGGCGGCGAGGCCGGTCAGACCCTTGTTGTCGGTGCCCGCCGCGACCGGACCCTGGCAGTCCGTGTGCGGCCCGCTGGTCGCCTTGTAGTACCAGGCATCCCAGTGGTTAGCGATGGTCAGCGTCGCGGTGGTGGTGGTGACGCTGGAGGCGGTGAGGCTGGGCATGGTTGTGGCGGTCAGCTTCAGAGCGGCGGCCTCGCCCACAGTTTCGTCGTTCCAGGTCGAGTTGCTGGCGCGGTAGTACCGGGAGCGGTCGCCGATGGTCCAGCCATTCGTGCTGGGCTCCGTCGTTTCGTTCGTGGTCGAAATGGCTCGCCAATCGTAGCGATCGTCGATTCCGCCGCCGCTGGCCATCTGGATGACGTACGTGGTGCCGGGGTCCAGTTCGCAGCCTGAGCCGGAGCAGGTGAAGGTGTGCTCGCCGGTGGCGTAGGCGCCGCTTGCCAATGTGACCAACGCACTTCCAGACGGGTCGTTCCCATTGGACGCCGCCTCGTGAAGCGTGACGGTCAGCGTTTGGCTTGATCCGCGATGAAGGTAGACGGTGACCGTCTTCAGCGTGTACCCGCCGGAGGCGCTGCCCGTGGTGAAGGCCTGCGCCAGGCGTGGGAAGGTGTTGTACAGGGATATGCCGCTGCTGGCGGCGGTTTCGTTCAGGTTGCTGACCGACACGCCGTCCGTGGTGAACGCCGCCGCCGTGGCCAGCAGGGTTTGGCAGCCGCTGTCGCTGTAGGCCGAGTAGGTGTAGGACGTGACCGGCGCCAAGCCGCTGATGGCCTTGTTGTCCGTGCCCGCCGCGACCGGGCCCTGACAGGTCGTGTGCGGCCCGCTGGTCGCCTTGTAGTACCAGGCATCCCAGTGGTTAGCGATGGTCAGCGTCGCGGTGGTGGTGGTGATGCTGGACGCGCCCAGCGAGGGCTTGATGGTGAAGTCGATGCGGATGAGGTGAAAGTCGTTCCAGGAGCTCCATGCGCTTCCGCTGTTCTTGAAGTGGCTCACCCCGATGTCCCAGCCGCTGTCCGAGGGGTCAGTGGATTCCTGGGGCTGATACGCGGAGTAGGTGAAGGAGTACGTGCCGGTGCCGGTGAGGGTCGCCACGATGTAGTAATTCGTGCCGTCGTCGAGCTCGCAGCCCGCGCCGGAGCACGTCCAGACCGTGTCGGTGCGCGTGGAACTCGTCGGGGCGGTCCCGGTGAGCGTCGCCAGCGACGAATCGGCGGGCTTGCCGTTGCTGCCGGCGGCGTGGAGCGTAATCGCGAGGGTCCCCGCGCCCGCGGTCATCTGCCGCATCGGGATGGTGACGCTATGGAGGGTGTAGCCGCCGCCGGAGTTGGAGCCGGTGGTGAAGTCCACGCCCTGCTGCGTTGAGGAGGTGATGGCCGAGTCGCCGCTGGTGGTGGTGTCCAGGTTGGTGACGTGCGCGGGCGTGGTGGTGAAGGAGGCCGCCGTCGCCAGCAGGTTGCCCGCGGTGCAGGTGGAGTCGCTGTAGGCGGAATAGACGTAGGACGTGTTGCCCATGAGGCCGGTCAGATTTGCCGTGTTCGTCCCCGCCGCCACTTCCGCCTGGCAGGTCGTGTGCGGACCGGTGTCCGCCTTGTAGTGCCAAGCGGTGGTGTGCCCCGCGATAGTCAGCGTGGCGGTGGTGGCGGTGATGCTGCTGACGGCGAGGGAGGCCGCCTTGGTGGTGAAGGTCGTCGACGCCATGGCGTTGGCGCAGGCGCTGTCGCTGTAGGCGGCGAAGGTGTGCGCCGTGCTGGCGGTGAGGCCGGTCAGGTCGTGGCTCGCGCCGCTGCCGGCGGAGTCGCAACTGCCGAGCGGGCTGGGCGCGATCTTCCTGACGTACCAGTCGCCGGAGTGTCCGGCCAGGTCCAGGGTGGCCGTGTCGTGGGCCAGGTTGGAGGCGGTCAGCCAGGCGACGCTGGCGCTGGTCCACGGGCTGGTCAGGTCGCCGTTGACCGACTGGACGGAGACCTGGTCGCTGGTCCCGCGGCTGTCCTCCGCCCAGGAATGCGTTACGGCGGTCAGGCCGTTTTCGAGGCTGCTGCCGTTGTAGCTGAGGTTGTAGGCGCCGGCGCGCTTGCCGGCGTCCCAGGCGGCGGTGATGAGGCCGCCGGAGGCGCCGAGGTCGCCCGAGCCCGGGGTGGAGGTGGTGACGCGCAGGTTGGCGACGGCGCAGGGCGGGGCCACCGACGCCGCCGAGTTCACCCATTCGCTGGTTCCGCCCGCGTTGACGGCGCGCACGGCGAAGAGGTAGGTGCGGTCTTTCTGCCAGTTGGTGGCGTACCAGGAGTTGCCGGGCCAGTTGGTCAACAGGCGCTTCCAGTGCTTGCCGTTGGCGCTGCCGATTTCCAGGTCGTAGCCCGTGGCCCCGGCGGAGCGATGCCAGCGGACTTTCATGCGCTCGTCGCAGACGCGCTCCACGCGGAGGTTGGTGGGGGCAGCCGGGGGCGGCGGCGGCGCGATGACGGTGGCGACCACGTACCAGGGCGGGCCGAAGTCGGGCGCGCCGACGCTGGGGCCGTTGGCGTTGACCGCCCGCAGGTGGTAGCGGTACTCGCGTCCGCCGGCGAGGCCGGAGATGGTGTGGGAGGTGGTGGACGGGCCGCTGCCGGAGATGGCCGTCCAAGGACCCCAGCCGGACAAGTTGCCGGTGCCGGTGGCGTTGTGGTTGACGTTGTACTCGTAGCTGGTGATGGAGGAATCGCCGGGGTCGTTCCAGGTCAGGGTGACGCTGCCGACGCCGGCGGTGGCGGTCAGGCCGGTGGGCGCGTCGGGCGGGGCGTTGGGGACGGCGACCACGTACCAGGGCGGGCCGAAGTCGGGCGCGCCGACGCTGGGACCGTTGGCGTTGACCGCCCGCAGGTGGTAGCGGTACTCGCGCCCGTTGACCAGGCCGGAGATGGTGTGGGACGTTGTTCCGTTACCGCTGCTGGGGATGGCGGTCCAGGGACCCCAGCCCGAGAGGTTGCCGGTGCTGGTGTCGTTGTGGTTGACGTTGTACTGGTAGGCGACGATGGAGGGATCGTTGGCGGCGTTCCAGGTCAGGGTGACGCTTCCGTCGCCGGCGGTCGCGGCCAGGCCGGTGGGCGCGGCGGGCGGGGATTGCTGGACCTGCGCCTGCTGCGCCTGCGCGACGGGGGCCGGGGTGGGCGTCGGCGTCGGAGTCGGGGTGGGAGTTGCGGTCGGGGTGGGCGTCGGCGTCGGGGTGGGCGTGGAGCCGGCGGTCATGCAGGCGTGGCCGACGGGACATTGGACTTGGACGAAGCTCGACTGGCTCCAGGCACTGCCCGCCTTGCCGTTGTGGGCCTGGACGGCCACGTAGTAGGGGAGGGCGTCGTTGACGCCGGTGATGGCCGCGGAGGTCCCCTGTACGCGGGAGGGGCCGTCCTCCCAGGTCCGGCCGCCGTCGTCGGTGTAGCGGACGTTGTAGTAGACGAACTCCTTCTTGACGACTCTCCAGGAGACGTTGAGGACGCCATAGCCGAATGTGCCCCGGGTGACGGTGACGTTGCCCGGCGCGGCCGGGGCCTCCGATGCCGCCGTGGAGGAGGCGGAGACCGCAACCGCGGCCAGCACGGCCGCCGCCGCCATGGCCAGGATATACCACCGGAGCATCCCTTTGCCAAGTTGCTGCAAAGCGCTCATGTCGCCTCCCGGTTCCGTAGACGAATCAGTCAATTTTCCCGAGTCAACATTTACTCAATTGACACTTACATTTAACAGATTATACACCATTCAGCGCAATATATGGATGGTATATAGCTATAATCTCACGTGACTGCAATAATTTTATTCAACCATGCGCCCTTTAACGCAACATATCATTAGCGCATAGCTATAAAGTCATTGTGTTATTACAACATTTATAAGCAAGCGGCTGCAATCTCCGGCGGACGGACCGTCACATCAGGTGTAGGGGCGCCCCTGGTGGGCGCCCTCGGCATGGGGCACCGGGCGACCACAAGGGTCGCCCCTACAGGGTCATAACCGTCATACCGGCGAAAGCCGGTATCCAGAGCCCCGCCCATCCCTGAATTCCGGCTTCCGCCGCAGGCGGGCATCCCCCCTAACTCCCCTTGCACTGCGTGAAGGGGGGAACACCCACACCCCCTTCGCAAAGCGCAAGGGGGCGCGATGCGCAGCGAGCGGGGGATGCCCGGCCCCACCACAACCACGTAGGGGCGGTTCGCGAACCGCCCCTACCGACGTCCGATTCACCGCCCGTTCGTGGCGCCCCCCCATCCGACGTCCGATTCACCGCCCGTTCGTGGCGCCCCCCCATCCGTTCGTGGTGAGGCTCTCGAACCATGAACGGACGGGGGGGCATGGCGGGCGAAGCCAATCCCGCCTCCCCACTGACACTCCCTCGTTGACGCACCCCAACCCCGGCTGGTAAGCTGAAATCACATGACATAACTACCGGCGGCCAAGTCCCAACGGTGTCCCGCCGGCCGGCGCCCCATCCCGGTGAGGCCCAAGCGCCGGGCGAAGGCGGAATGTCCCAAAATGTCGCGAAATGTCCCAATCGCAAGGATTTCCCGGCCCTTTGCCCGCCCGCCATCCTTCCTGCTACAATCCCCCAAATCCTAAGGCTCAGGGGGCCGCATGAGACTGGAAAACAAGGTCGCCGTCATTAGCGGCGGCGCCCGGGGCCAGGGCGCAGTCGAGGCCAAGCTCTTCGCCGGCGAGGGCGCCAGCGTAGTCTTCGGAGACATCCTCGACGACGAGGGCCTGCAGGTCGAGGCCCAAATCAGGGAGGCCGGCGGCGAGGCAACCTACGTCCACTTGGACGTAACGGTTGAAGCCGACTGGCAAAAGGCCATGGACACCGCCATGTCCAAGTACGGCAAGCTCAACATCCTGGTCAACAATGCCGCCATAGTTCCGCGCGGCGGCCCCGGCAACACAATCGAGTCCACCACCGCCGATGTCTGGGACCGGGTCATGGCCGTCAACACCAGGGGCGTCTTCCTCGGAACCAGGGCCGCCATCCCCCTAATGCGACAATCCGGCGGCGGCTCCATCATCAACATATCCTCCGGCGCCGGCATCACGCCCACCCGGGGCACTCCCGCCGTCTACGCCGCCAGCAAGGGCGCCGTCCGCCTGTTCACCAAGTCTACCGCCACCCAACACGCCCAGGACAACATCCGGTGCAACTCCGTGCATCCCGGCCCCATAGACACAGAAATGCTTACCCCCCAGGAAGTAGACGAAGAAGGCAACCTCATCCAGGGCGTCATGGAGCGGCAGGTGCCCCTGGGCCGCCGCGGCAGGGCCGACGAGGTCGCGTACGGCGTCCTCTATCTCGCTTCCGACGAGTCGTCCTACGTCACCGGCTCCGAACTGGTAATCGACGGCGGCCGCACCGCCCAGTAACCCCCGCCCATGCTCCCACCTGCATCCCCCTAACCCCCTTGCACTGCGTGAAGGGAGAACCACACACCCCCTTCGCAAAGCGCAAGGGGGCGCGAACCAGCGCAGCGACGTTCGCGGGGGATGCCCGGCCTCGGTGTTGCTAGGCCTCCGCAGCCGCTACCCTGGGGCTGCGCAGCATCGGCCACACCCTCTTGGTCACGGCCACGATTGCAAAGGCCACCGTGGCCACCAAGGCCATGGCCGGGCCGGAAGGAAGGTCGGCGTGGTAGGAGAGGTACAGGCCCGTCACCGCCGACGCGGAGCCAATCAGCGCCCCGATGACCATGACCCCCACGAAGCGCCTGGCCAGCAGATATGCCGTAGCCGCCGGCGTGATGAGCATAGCCATGACCAGCACTATTCCCGCCGCCTGTATCCCGATGACGATGACCAGTGCGAGAAGAGTAAGCAGCACGTACTCGACCAGGTTCGTCTTTATGCCAACCACAGAGGCGCCGACGGGGTCGAAGGTCGTGTACATCAACTGCCGGTGGAAGGCGTAGAGCCCGACCAGGACCACCGCCGCCAGAGCCAGCGAGACGTACACTTCGGTCTGCGACACTCCCAGCACCTGGCCCAGCAGCAGGTCTTCGATGTTCACGTTGATGTTGGTGGACTTGGAAAGCATTACCAAGCCAAGGGCAAACATTCCGGCGAAGACGATGCCGATAGACGTGTCCTCGCTGATGCCCGTGCGCCGCGCCACTGTGCCCATCAACAACGCCAGGGCGATGCCCGTGGGAACGGCCGCGAAGAACGGGCTTATTCCCAACAGGAACGCCACCACCATACCCGGCAGCACGGAGTGGGCCAGAGCGTCGCCCAGGAACGCCCGGCCTCTGGTAATGACATAGGCTCCGAGTACTGGGCACATCACCCCCACCACAACCGATACGATCAGGGCCTTGACCATAAAGCTGTACTCGAACGGCTCGACTATGTAGTCGATCATGTCAGGCGGCCCGGGGAGCGAAAGTGGCTGGGGTCGAATTCGATTCCGTGGGAGCCGTACAACTCTTCCAGCACGGCGGAGGTGAACGCCACGCTTGGCGGCCCGCAGGCGCACACGTGGTGGTTGATGCACAGCACCTGGTCGAAGCGTTCGGCCAGGTTGGTCAAGTCGTGGGTGGCCAGCAGCACCACCCTGCCCTCGTCGCGCAAGGTCTGGAGTACTTGCACGATTTCTTCCTGCGCTCCCACGTCGACGCCGCTGAACGCCTCGTCGAGAAGAATGATGCTGGCTTCCTGCGCCAGCGCACGCGCTATGAACACCCTCTGGCGCTGGCCCCCGGAAAGCTCGGTCATCAGCTTCGAGCGGTGCTCCCACAAGCCGACGCGTCCCAGGCAGGCCCGCACCAGTTCACGGTCTCGCTTGCCTGGCCGCCGGAACAGGCCAACGTGGCAGCAACCCATGGTCACTACGTCCTCGACGCTGGCGGGGAAGAGCCAGTTGATGCTGTCCCGTTGGGGAACGTAGGCCAGGGCGCTGCGTTTGGTCCCGTCGCCTCGTAGAGTCACTGTGCCCTGGGTGATGGGCAGCACTCCGGCGACGGCGTCGAACAGGGTGCTCTTGCCGGCGCCGTTCGGGCCCAGGACGCCCATCAGAGTCCCCGGCCCCACCTCAAAAGTCACATCGGTGAGAGCTTGGTGTCCTCCGCGCACCACGCTTACGTCTTCAACGCTTATACCAAGTTCATGCGTCATCGTTGACAAGCTTTCCCCAGCGTCAGCATTTATTGGAGGGCTTCTACGATACGCTCCACATTGGTTCTCACCATGCCGAGGTACGTCGCCGCGCTGGTGCCCTCGTTGTCGAGAGAGCCTGAATAGAGCCTGACCAGTTCGGCGCCCGATTCGGTGGCGACAACGTTGGCCAAGCGTTCGCTGACCGTCGTCTCGCCGAACACCGCCGGGACCTGGTTCCTGATAGCCACTTCAATCAGGTCCGCCAAGTCCTCCGGAGAAGGCTCGACTTCCGTCGTTCCTGCTAGAACGACCCCTATGACGTTGAACCCGTACAGGGTCGCGAAGTATCCCAAACTGTCGTGGGAGGTTATCAGAAGCCTGCGATCCTCCGGCACGGCCGTCACATGATCTTCCGTCCAGGCATGCAACTCGTCCAGTTGGTCGTTAAATGCCTCGGCGTTGGCCATAAATGCATCGGCCCGGCCCGGGTCCAAGGCAGCCAGACGGGAGGTAATCTCGTTGACTGCCGTTTTGACCCTGATGGGGTCGAACCAGAAGTGGGGGTCGTGGGTCCCGTGGCCGTGGCCTTCGTGCGCCTCTTCGCCTTCGGACGTTAGTCCCTCAATCGCCTCGATGGCGTCCTCGGCGTCCCTGTGACCCTCTTCCACCTCGTTGACGATCTCCAGGATCATGGCAGCGAGCGCTTCTGCCTCGCCGTGGTGGTCATCCTCCTCGTCACCGTGGTGGTCACCCTCCTCCTCTCCTTCCTCGTCGCCATGGTCCTCACCCTCTTCTCCTTCCTCGTCGCCGTGGTCCTCGCCCTCTTCTTCACCCTCGTCGCCGTGGTCCTCGCCTTCTTCTTCACCCTCGTCGCCGTGGTCTTCGCCCTCTATGCTCTCTAGATATTCCTTGATTTCTTCCAGGCCTTCCTCAGGGCTGATTTCCCCCTCTTCCACCTCGTGCACTATGTGGCTGATTTCTTCAATGAGCTCGACGTCCTCGATATGAGACTCTCCGAACTCTATGGGATCGATGAGTTCGGCCAATTCCACTATGCTCGACTCGTCCCGGGCGGCGCTCTCCACCAACTCATGGAGCCAGGCTTCCTCCAGGCCCAGTCCGATGCTTAGAACAAGGTCGGCGTCGGCAATTCTGGCGACATCCTGGGCTCCCGGCTGGTAGGAATGTGGGTCCACTCCAATTGGCAGCAAGCTAAAGACTTCCACGTGCTCGCCCCCAATGTTCTGCACCCAGTCCGCAACTATATTGGTGGTAGACACCACTTTCACGGCGGGGGCGTCGGGGACCGGTTCCTCCGTGCGCTCTGCTACTGCTGTGGGCGCTTGCGTCGCGGGGGGCTGCGTAGGCGCAGGGTCGCCGTTGCAGGCAGCCAACGCTATCAACGGCACGACCGTCAGCAACGCTATCTTCCAAAGGTCCAGTGTCCAGTGTCTGAAACTCAGTATCAATTTATAGCCAAACATTTTAATTTCAGTCTTCCCTTACTCTTGGGCATGGTTGGTTGGAGTCCGGCGGATTATATGATAGTGCATCTCACTGGTCAACCCAGCCCTGTTCTATTTGGCATTCCGTGAATCCAGCTAAGCGGCCTCTTCGCTATTGCACTTGTCGCAGATGACGTAGAGGTCGATGCGGTGCCCGACGATTTCGTCGGGCACGTCTTTTCCCAGACCCCTCATCAACCGTTCCACAGTGGCGGCGCGGAACTCTCCGACGTTGCCGCATTTGACGCAAACGGTGTGATGATGGTGTCCGACGCGGGACAGGCTGTACCTGGGCGCCCCGTCGGCCATGTTCAGCCGGCATACGACGCCTATTTCCACGAGGAGCTTGATAGTCCGGAAGATGGTGGCTCTGCCCACGCCCGGAAGCTCTCTGCTGATTTCTTCCGCGGTGAAGCCTTCCCGCTTATCTTCCAGGATACGGATAATTGCGCGCCTGGGGGCGGTGGTCCGGTAACCCTTGTCCTCCAGGACGGACATGATGTCCTGATGTGAAGTCAGGTCAGTTGTCATGACACTCAATATCAAGGGCCGGGCCGCCGGTTATTCATACCACCCTGACGCGAAAATCAACCCGTCGTGGAGCACTGCCCAAGTGTGCTTCCGCCGTTCACCGTCCGTATCCGGATTCTCAAAAACGTATTGCACCCAGCGTCCCGAGTCGGAAGCGCCTCGCAAGTCGTCGCCATAGAAGTATCCCGTGGAGTCGACGCGGAGGCTGGGGTCCCGGCCGCGGAACATCGGATTATGGTGGGCTATTGTGTAGCCGTCTTCGTCGATGATGAAGACGTACCACTGGCCGTCTACGCTCTCCTTGGTGTTGTAGTACTCGACGCTGGCGTCCCGGCCGACGGCGTTGTAGAGGTTGATGGCCCGCTCCACGAAAGCCTGGGTGTAGGCGGGATTGTCGGACTTGGCAGGCCCGGGCTCGTACCAACCTGAGCCGAAGACCAGGCCGTCGTATTCGACCATCCAGGAATGCTTGACCTGAACGGTCCCCAGGGCCGGGTTGGGGAAGGTATAGCTGAACCACTCCCCGTCCTTGTCGGCCACCGCAACTATGGCGTCTCCAACAGGATAGGCGCTGGGTCCGTCCACCCCGGCGGAGTGACGCCCAACAAAATCGGGATTGGCCGCATGGGCCAGCATAACGTCGTTCTCGTCAAAAATGTACACGTACCATTGGTCGTCTATGCTCTCTTGGGAGTTGTAGTAGGTCAAGGTATCTTCCAAGCCCACGGCGTCGTAGAGGCTGATGGCCTGCTCCACGAAAGCCTGGGTATAGGCGGGGTTGTCAGACTTGGCGGGACCTGGCTCGTACCAGCCCGACCCGAAGGTCATGCCGTCATATTCGACTATCCAGGAATGCTTCGCCTCCACTCCTCCGGTGGCCGGGTTGGGGTAGGTGTAGCTGAACCAGGCCCCTTCCTCGGCGGCGGATTCGGCCACCGCCTCTCCCGTGGGATAGTTGTTCGGCCCCACGGCTGCGGAAGCGGGCCTGCCAACCAGGTCCGGGTCGGCGGCGTGGGCCAGAAACATGTCGTTCTCGTCGAAGATGAACACGTACCATTGGCCGTCAATGCTTTCAGGGGTGTTGTAGTAGGCCACCGTTTCATCGAGGCCCTCGAATTCATACATGCCAATGGCAGATTCAACCACGTACTTGGTGTACTCGGCGGGATCATATCTCGGGGGCTCGGGAATTTCTGCGTCAAAAAGCTCCAGGAACTCCTCGAATATGGCGACGGCATCGGCTTCATCCATGGAAGCGGCGTCTCCGTCAGGCCCGGCTGCGCCCGCGGGTCCCTGGGGTCCGGCTGGGCCTTGTTCCCCGTCAGGCCCGGCTGCGCCCGCGGGTCCCTGGGGTCCGGCTGGGCCTTGCTCCCCGGCGGGTCCGGCGGCGCCCTGGCAGGCGATGGCCGCTAAAACAAGGCCGATTATCGAGACTACCGCAATAAACTGACGCACTGGCATCCTTTTCTTACCGTGTTCTTGCCGTGAGTGGGTTGGTTGGAGTAGAGGCCACAGCGGGGCATCGCTCAAGTCAGAGGGTAGAGTGTATCACAGTCACAACTCAAACAACCACGCACCAGGGCATTCTCTTATCCTGCTTTGCAAGACAGGAGAGTTGCCCTGGCGCCACCACCATCCAGGGCAACCACAAGGGTTGCCCCTACGCCTGCGGTGCGTCGTGGTGTACCGATTTGCGAATTTTTCGCTGGGAGGCGGAGCTTTAGAGTTGGGTGGAGGGATTGCCCCGCTCCAGGTCTTCAGCAACGCATTAGGACTCTATCAAGCCCTCCTGGGGCATGGTCCAGGGCAGGTTGTAGAACGGCGCGAATTGCGGGGCGCGCGGCACCGGCATCTCTCCGAAGGGTACATCGATAATTACCGGAGCCTGCCGCTCCAACGCGAGGGGAATCAATCTCTCCAACTCCATCGGGTCGTCTGCTCTCATGCCGACAGCGCCGAACGACTCAGCGAACCTGACGAAATCCGGGTTGTGCAGGTCAGTCCCATAGGCTCCGCCAAACGCGTCGTCCAAGTCGCGCGCCACGTTGCCGTAGGAGTCGTTGTTGAAGACCACGGTCACTACGTTGATGCCGTACCGGACGGCCGTGGAGAGCTCGGACGAGTTGAACATGAACCCGCCGTCTCCGGCCATGCAGACCACTGGGAGGTCGGGCTTTGCGACCTTCACCCCGAGAGCCGTCGGGAAGGCGTAACCGAGATTGAACGAGTAGCCGGAGTCTATGTACGACTTGGGGTGATTGACCTGCCAATGGGTTCGAGCATAGTAGCCGAACTGCGTAACGTCCCAAACTACAAAAGCGTCTCCAGGGACGCCTCGCCGCATTGCTTCCAGGACAGGGTACTGCGGTTCCTTGAGCCGAATGTCGTAGTAGGCTATCAGATTGCGTGCAGCGCTTACCGCCTCGGCAGGCGACGGACGGTCTCCCGCTCCGGCATCGATGAGATGGGGAAGCAATGCCTCGATTGTCGCTTTGGCGTCGCCGTGCAGGGGTATGGTGTTCGACTGGACCTTGGTTAGCTCCGTGTCGTCGATGTTGATGTTCACCAGCGTGGACGACTCGCCGGCAGGGTTGCCCAAAGAGAAGCGCGCGCCGATTCCTATCACCACGTCGGCGGACTGCATCACCTCATAGAGCTGGTTCATCTCCTGTCTATCGCCCCTGGGACTGAAGCACGAGCCGTAGGACAGCGGATGGCTGTCGGAAATGACGCCCTTGCCGCCGCTGGACGTCACCACAGGTATGTTCGTCGCCTCGGCCAGCTTGACCAGGGCCTGTTCCGCGTCGGACCGCGCGACTCCCCCTCCCGCGTATATCAGGGGCGTGCGAGACAAGGCGATGGCCCGGGCGGCCTCCCGAAGGTCTTCTGGGCTGGGCACTATTCTGGAGATGCGGGCGGGATTCCTTAGCGCGACCTCCTCTCGCTCCACCCCCGCTTCAGGCGGCATCTCGATCAGAACGGGACGGGGACGGCCGGTGCGCATCTGCCTGAAGGCTTCGAACACGGCGTCGGGAACCTCGCGAGGCTTGGACGCCTGTCGCTGCCACTTGGTAACGGAGCGCACCGCGCCGGGCTGGTCAGCGATTTCGTGCACGGCCCCAAGGTTCTTGCCGATGGCGCCCCTTGGGATCTGGCCCGCAATGAGTAGGACGGGCGTAGAGCGGGAGTATGCATTGGTCAGGCCGGAGGCTGCGTTGTAGAGTCCCGCTCCCGGGACCACCAGCGCGACCCCTGGCTTTCCCGACGCACGGGCGTAGCCGTCGGCCATGTACGTCGTCGCCTGTTCGTGCCGCGTGGTGATCAGGCGAATGCCGGGATCGTCCCGCAGCGCAGCGACTATGCCGTAGACCTGTATGCCGGGGATGCCGAATACGACCTCGACGCCTTCCCCGGCCAGCGATTTGGCAAGCGCTTCCCCTCCGCTCAACTTGACCAATGTCTTGCCTCCTTCGTAGTGGCCAGAAAATGGTGGGCAGTGCAGGACTCGAACCTGCGGCCTCCTGCGTGTAAAGCAGGCGCTCTAACCATCTGAGCTAACCGCCCACGGTTGCGCTGTGACGCCCCCCTCATCCTACCCTTCTCCCACCAGGGGAGAAGGGACTACCGCGCCCAGCGAGAGGGGTTGCGCCCCTTCTGATTGAATGGCCCTCCCGGTAAAGCGGGAGGGCCTGATGGTCGGTGTAGGGGGTCGAGAGAGCCGGGCGGCGCAGCTTAGTCGATGTGGTATATCCTGGCGCAGTTGCCGCCGACTATCTTGGCCTTTTCGTCTTCGGTGCAATCTTGAAGGATGTGGCCGAGGATTTCGCGGCTCCGGGGGAAGGTGCCCTCGCCGTGGGGATAGTCGGCTCCCCACTGGAGGGTGTCCACGCCGATGATGTGGCGGTCACGGATGCCCAAGGCGTCCTCCTGGAAGCCGAGGAATACGTTGGTGCGGAAGTAGTCGCTGGGCAGGGCGCCCTCGGTCAACCGGTAACGCCGGGCGGAGCCGGGGCCTCGTTGGGTGTAGGTGTAGTCCAGGCGGTCCAGGAAGTGGGGCGCCCAGGACAGTTCCATTTCGACGGAGCCGACCTGGAGCTTGGGATAACGTTCGATGACGCCGTTGAAGATGATGTCGGCCAGGGAGCACCGGACCCAGTGGTCCATGTTGCAGATGAAGGCGGGCCTGCCGATGTCGGGGTTGGCGAAGTTGTTGCCGGCGTCGGCGCGGTTGGTGGCGGCGTGCATGCTGAGGGGCATCCCAAAGCTTTCGGCGGCGGCCCAGAGGGGTTCGTACCTGGGCTGGTCGTAGAGCTGGCCTGCCAATGGATAGACGGAAATCATGGCGCCGACAAAGCCCAGCTTGTGGGCGCGTTCCAGTTCTTTGACGCCGATGCTGACGTCGTCCACGTTCAACATAGCGATGCCCTTGAGGCGGTCGGGAATGGCCTTGCAGAACTCGGAGACCCAGTCGTTGTAGGCCCGGCAGATGTCGGTCAGGAGGTCGCTGTCCTCGGTGCCGTAGAGCATGACGCCGGTGGTGGGATAGATGATGCTCACGTCCATGCCGTCGATATCCAGGTCCTTGACGTGCTCCTCGGGGATGAAGCCGCCGAGGCGGCCCTCTTCCATGCGATGGGCGGCGCTGAGCTTGTCGGGGTCCTCGAACCTGATTCCGGCGTCGGCCCCGCCGCCGCCGCCGATGACCTTGCGGTCGTCGCAGTACCACCAGTCGCCGTCTTCCAAGTGCTCGATGTGGGGCGCACGGTCCCTGAACTGGGGGGACATCCTGGTGGTCCACAAGTCCTTGGGTTCGTGAATGTGGTTGTCAGAGGATATAATCCTGTGCTCGAACATGAGCGGCCTCCCGGTGGTCTATCTTAGGGGCGGTGTCATTCGCGTCGCTCGCACACTCCAGGCGTCGGGGCAAGGGAACGCGCCCTTTTCCGACGCGGGAATTGTGCCACGGGCGGCGGTGACTGTCAATGTTTTGTGCCTGGGCTGTTTGCGTACTTCGACAAGCTCAGTACAGGCCCCAGCTGTCCGTTCCCCCTTCGATTTCCCTCAGGACGAACGGACAGCCTCGTCCCAGCCTAGTCATTTGGTTTCCCTGTATACCCACTGCGACAAGCTCAGTACGAACGGGGTGGGGAGCCGAAATTTTTAGTTCCCCTAATCATTTTCTCCCATTTACTCTCGTTCCGACGCTGAGGGTGGGGGACAGCCTCAGTCCAGGGGTTTTCTTGTAGCTGGGACATTCTGGGACATCTTGAGACATTTCAAGTTGGATTGGTCAAGGGCCAAAATTTTTACTTCCGTCCCACTGGGTTCCATTTCGTTCCGTTTCGGCTTGCCAACCAGCCCGGCGCCGCCGAGGAGACGCTCGGTCCTCGACGAAACGGGCCGGCGGCATATCCTCAGGGGTTGGCCGCCGGGGTGCAAACCGCATGACTCCAGCATAAGGACTGGGCCTGGGGTGCGTCAACGAGGAAATGTCAGTGGCGGTCTGAACTGGGATTCATGGGATTGATGGGATGGACAGGATTGGGGGCATTTTCCGGGGTGTGGGTTTGCCCTTCGACACGCTCAGGGCGAACGGGTGGAGAAGGCACGCGGCGGACGGAGGGGGAAGATGCGCGGCGGGCAAGGGCTTTAGACCCCTCGGCTGCGCTCGGGGTGACAGTTGGGGGTAGGCCGGGTTGACAGGGGGTGGGTCGGAGCGGCCTTTGGCCTGTGCTAAAATAGGCGGCGAGGAGCGATTCTATGACCGCGCGCGCCGAATACCACAACGCTACGGCCCAGGACTTCCTGGCCAAGGCCCGGACCTACCTGGCCGACGGCGACCTGTTGCAGGCGTCGGAGAAAGGCTGGGGGGCGGCAGCGCAGATGGTCAAGGCCATCGCCGAGACACGCGGGTGGAGCCATGACGGGCACGGCCATCTCTTTTCGGCTGTGACCCGGCTGGTGGAAGAAACCGGAGACTGGGACATCCGGACGGCTTTCAACGCCGCCAACGCCCTACACACCAACTTCTACGAAGGCTGGCTGGACCGGGAGAGCGTCGAGGACAACTTGGCCCAAGTGGCCGAGTTGGCGGAAAAGCTGGAGCGGCTGCTGGTATAGCACAGGAGATGGATAGGCGATGACCACGCCGGTGACTACATACCGGGAAGCGGCGCGGCAGTTTGCGGCCCAAGCCTACGCTGAATTGGAGGCGGGGGACCTGCCCCAAGCGTCGGAGAAGGGCTGGGGAGCAGCGGCGCAGGTGGTGAAGGCCGCCTGCGAGGCGCGGGGCTGGGAACACGGCCACCATCGGCTGTTGTTCACGGCGGTGAAGGAGCTTGCCAACGAGGCAGCAGACCCTGAGATAGACATCCTGTTCGCCAGCGCCAACTACCTCCACGTCAACTTCTACGAGGACGCGTTGGACGCGTCCACAGTCCAGCGGCACTTGGGGCGAACAGAGGAGTTCATAGTTAAGATAGAGGGGATTCTGGACGGGTGAGGCCCTGCACGTGCAGAGATTGCCGACAAAGATGCCAGAGGAAAGCCAAAAAGCGAGGTGAAGAGCTTGGAACCGGTAATTAGGAACATCCGCGACCTGCAAACCCCGGAGAATCCGACGACATTTATGATTACACGGGACGACAACCCGCCCACGAATACCCTGATGTTCTCGCATATTCCGCCCGGGGAGTCCAGCCCGCACCATATTCACCACTGGGAGCACCTGGTCTACGTGGTGCAGGGCAAAGGGACGATGTATTGCGACGACAAGCCGTACCAGATCAAAGAAGGCGACGCTATCCTGATTCCGCCAGAAGTGGACCATCGCTCGGTGAACGACGGCGGCGGGCCGGAGCCGCTGCAGCGCATCGAGGTGAACCCCCTGAGCGCCGGCACTCCCGAGGCGAGGCCTGGAGGGACAGAAAAAGGGACGGGCGCGGCGCCGGTGATACGCAATTACAGGGACTTGGCCGGCACTCCCGACACCCGGATTATCACCGCCCAGGACGGGGCCCCGAATTACATAATGATCTACAACGGCGCGATAGACCCGGGGTACGCCTCCCACAGAGACGCGGGCGGGCATACCCACTCCTGGGAGCACATGGTGTATGTCCTAGAGGGCCATGCGAGCCTGGTGGTCGCGGGGAAGACGTACCCGGTGACCGCGGGGGACGCGGTGCTGGTGCCTCCGGACGTGCTGCACCAGTGGCGGAACGACGGGGACACGCCGATGACGCGGATTACGTTCAATCCGCTGGTTGCGGAGGGGCGGTACAAGTAGGCTGGCGGGGGGCGGCCCTTCGATTTCCCTCCTTCGACCAGCTCAGGACGAGCGGGGCTGGGTTTCCGGGCAAAGCGAGGAATCTCAAATGCGGCGATGGCTGGCGGGTGGGAGTTTTAGATTCTTCGTCGCAGGCTCCTCAGAATGACATGGGGGAGAGGGGGCCTCGCAATGACATGGGGGAGGGGGTTCTCTCCATGAAGGGCAGGTCCCTTGCATGGACATGGGCGAAAGATTTTTCGCCCCTACAGGTTGGAGGCGGCGGGTGTCGCGGGGCCTCGCTGGCGGGTCTTGGCAGTTAGGGCGCTAGATTCCCGCCTGCGCGGGAATGACGGGTTGGTAGTGCGGGAATGGCGGGTTGGTAGTGCGGGAATTGTAGATGTCAGATAATTCGTTGACAGAATAGCATGGGACAAATAGCTATTCTGGAGGCGGGGATGCGTAACAATAGCAATGACCGTACAGTGGAACGAAACTATGTCCAGAAGTGGCGGTTTCTCATCCGGGAGTACCAACGAGTCAAGGCGAAGGAACACCCACAGTTCCGCTTCGTCCAGGACTTCTACAACTATCATGGCACCAACCGACAGACCTTTGCCAAGTATTACAACCGCTACAAGCGGGATGGGAGTGACCTGGCCCTGCTGCCTCTCAAGCGCGGTCCCCGGTGGAAAAGCCGCCGCACATTGCCATTCATCGAGCAGAAGGTGTTGGAGCTAAGGCGCAAGGGTATAAACAGATACGAGATATATGCGATACTCCAGCCCATACTGAAGTCCCGCACCCCTAAGCCGTCCACTATCTACGCCATCAGCCGGCGCCATAATCTGAACAGGTTGACCAAACCGATGGAACAGTCCAAAAGAAGGATCATCAAGACCAGGGCCGGAGAGCTGGGGCATCTGGACTGCCACCATCTGAGCAAGGACTTAATCCTGGGCGCCAGGCAGCGCTACTACCTGGTGTCTCTGCTGGACTCTTGCACCCGCCTGGCCTGGGCGGAGGTGGTGGAGGACATCAAGAGCCTGAGCGTGATGTTCGCCGCCCTAAAGAGCATCAACCTGCTGAACTCCGAGTACGGGGTGCGCTTCGAGGCCATACTCACCGACAATGGGCCCGAGGTGGCCACCCACGGGAGTAAGGACCAGCACCCCTTCGAGAGGATGCTAGTGGAGCTGGGGATCAAGCACCGCTACACCAGGCCCTACAGACCCCAGACCAACGGCAAGGTCGAGCGCTTCTGGCGGACCCTCAACGAAGACCTCCTGGAGGGGACGACGTTTGAGTCCGTGGAGGAGTTGAAAGACGAGCTGATGCAGTACCTCCTCTACTACAACACCGAGAGACCTCACCAGGGCCTTGGCGGCAATACTCCACTGCAAACGCTGCAAAATCTGTCAACGAATTAGCTAACACATACAGGAATGACGGGTTGGTTGTGCGGGAATGACGGGTTGGTTGTGCGGGAATGACGGGTTGGTAGTGCGGGAATGACGGGTTGGTAGTGCGGGAATGACGGGTTGGTAGTGCGGGAATGACGGGTTGGTTGTGCGGGAATGACGATATGGCGATCGGAGATAGGAGGGCCGGGTGACTAGGCTCTCAAGTGTTGGCGACTTCCTGTTCCAGGCGTTCTATGTCCGCCTCGCCGAGGTTGAAGTACTTGGCGTCGGGGTGGTGGATGACCAGGGCGGAGACGGTGGACTCGGGGTCCATCATGTAGCCTTCGGTTAACTCGACACCGGTGTTTTGGGCAACGTCCAGCAGCCGGAACAGTTGCTCTTGGTCTTCCAGCCTGGGGCAGGCGGGGTAGCCAAAAGAGTAGCGCTTGCCCCGATACTGGGCCCGGAACAGGTCCTGGTAGGAAATGCCTGCGGGGTCGCCGAAGCCCCACATCTGCCGGATTTGCTGGTGGAGCAACTCAGCAAAGGCCTCGGCGCTCTCCAAGGCCAAAGCCTGCACGGTGTGGGAGTCCAAGTACCGTCCCTCATCCCTTAGTCTCTGTGACAGCGCCATGACGCCCGGCCCCACCGCGGTAACGAACATTGCCACGTAGTCCATTTCGCCGCCACCGGCTTGGCCATCGGGTTTGGCCCGGACGTAGTCGGACAGGCACAGGCCGTCGCGCTGGGACTGGCGGCCAAAGTAGAAGCTCTCCAACACGGTACTCCGGTCGGGGCCGTAAATGAGCAGCCGCTGGCCGTCGGACTGGGCGGGAAAGAACTTGAACACGGCCTTGGCGGTGATGCCTGGGTCGGCCAGCATCATTTCCTCGACGCGGCGGACGGCATCACGGAGTTGCAAGGCGTCGGGATCTTCGGCCTCCAGGGCGTCTTGAAAACGACCCTTGAAGCCCAGGTGCCGGCTGTAGAGCATGGCCGGGTTGATGTAGGGGAAAATGCTCTCCAGGTCGTAGTCATCCAGGACGTGGAGGCGCAGGTCCGGCGGATTGGGAACCTGGATGTCCGTTCTCACTTGGGGTGACGGCGCTGGCGCGGTCTGAGTTCCCTGTCCGTTGTCGGCCTGGCCTTGCCTGCGGGCTCCGTCGGCCCTGGACAGTTCCTCGGTTTCGGCTTCCAATGCGCGGGCCAACTCCTCCCGCTCGTCGGCTTCCTGGATGGTGTTGGCCAGGGCCAGGCCCGACATGGCGTCGGGGGCGTAGGCCACCAGCCCCTGGTATTCGGGGGCGATGCGGAGGCGGGTGAACCGGTTGGACAGAGCCGCGCCGCCCACCAGCATGGGGCAGTTGACTCCTTCTTGCCGGAAATCGTGGACGGTCTCCACCATCATCTGGGCCGACTTGACCAGCAGGCCGGAGAGGCCGATGATGTCGGGCCGGTGCTGCCGGTAGGCGTCGATCAACTCCTGGGGCGGGACCTTGATTCCCAGGTTAATCACCCGGTAGCCGTTGTTGGAGAAGATGATGTCCACGAGATTCTTGCCAATGTCGTGGACATCGCCCTTTACAGTGGCCAGAACGACGGTACCCTTGGTGGCGCTTTCCACCTGCTCCATGTGGGGTTCAAGGCGGGCCACGGCGAACTTCATGGACTCGGCGGACTGGAGCACCTCGGCGACGATCAACTGGTTGGCGTTGAACTGGCGGCCCACCTCTCCCATTCCGGCCATGAGAGGGCCGTTGATAATCTCCAATGGTTCCCTGTCAGCCAGAGCCTCATCCAGGTCTTCAGCCAGTCCCTCCTTGGTGCCCTCGATAATCGCCAAGGCCAAGCGTTCGTCCAGTGGCAGAAGCTGCCGCTCTTCGCCGGGGGCCTTGGCTGGGCGCTGCCGGAAGTGGGCAGCGAAGGCCGCAACCGGGTCGTCGCCCCTGTTCCACATGAGGTCTTCGGCCAGCTTGCGTTCTTCCTCGGGTATGGACGTGTACCGCTGCATCAGTTCGGCGTTGACGATGGCCATGTCCAGCCCGGCCTGAACGCAGTGGTAGAGGAAGACTGAATTGAGGACCTCCCGGCCCGCCGGAGGCAGGCCAAAGGACACGTTGGAAATGCCAAGGATGGTCTTGGCCTGGGGCAGGGCCTGCTTGATGAGGCGCACGCCCTCAATGGTCTCGGCAGCCGAGCCAACGTAGTTCTGGTCGCCGGTGCCCGCCGGGAATACTAATGGGTCGAAGATGATGTCTTCGGGGGCGACGCCGTACTTCTCGGTGAGGATTTGGAAGGAACGTTGGGCCACCTCCAGCTTTCTTTCCCTGGTTATGGCCTGGGCCTGCTCCTTGTCCTCGTCGATGCAGCCTACGACCAGGGCCGCGCCGTACCGCTGGGCGAGGGGCACCACGGCCTGGAACCGGGCCTCGCCGTCCTCCAGGTTGACGGAGTTAATCACCGACTTGCCCTGCAAGCGTTTGAGGGCCGTTTCAATTACCGCGGCGTCGGTGGAGTCAATCATTATGGGGGCCTTGACCTTCTTGGTGAGAACGTCCAACAGGGCCACCATGTCGGCGGTCTCGTCCCGGTCGGGGTCTTGGAGGCACACATCCAAGACGTGGGCCCCGTTGCGCACCTGCCGCCGGCCGACTTCAGAAGCCTCTTCGAAGCCTCCATCGGAGATAAGACGGCGGAACCTGCGGCTGCCCAAGACGTTGGTGCGCTCGCCGACTATGGCGGGGCGTACGTCGTCGTTAACCACCAGGGACTCGATGCCGGAGACCCTGGTCTCGGTAGCGGCCGCCAGCGTGCGGGGCGTTTTGCCCGCGGCCAGTTGGGCCAGCAGGCGTATGTGCTCCGGCGTGGTGCCGCAGCAGCCGCCGATAAGGTTGTTCCATCCAGCCTCGAGGAACCGGCCGATGGTGGCAGCCATCATCTCCGGGGTCTCGTTGTAGTTGCCGTCCTCGTCGGGCAGGCCTGCGTTGGGAAGGCAGGCAACGGGAAAGCGGGACAGGGCGGCCAAAGTCCGTATGTGGTCGGTCATGAACACCGGGCCGGTGGCGCAGTTGAACCCCACCCACAGCAGGTCGCGATGGGCCAGGGAGGTGTAGAAGGCTTCGGCGTCCTGGCCGGCCAGCAAGGTGCCCATGGGCTCGATGGTCCCCTGGACGGCCACCGGCACTTGCCGGCCCAGCTGGGCAAAGGCCTGGTCGATACCGACCAAGCCGGCCTTGATATTCAACATGTCCTGCCCGGTCTCCAAGAGCAGCACGTCGACGCCGCCTTCGATTAGCCCCTCGGCCTGTTCCCGGTAGGAGACGGTCAGCTCGTCGAAGGTTATGCCGCCGGTGACGCTGATGGACTTGGTAGTCGGCCCCATGGACCCGGCAACAAAGCGGGGCTTGTCGGCGGTTGAGGAAGCGTCGCACAGGCCGCGGGCCAGCCGGGCGGCTTCTGCGTTGACCTGACGGGCCTCAGGGGCCAGGTCGTACTCGGCCAGGACGACTGAAGTTGCGCCAAAGGTGTTGGTCTCCACGAAGTCGGCTCCGGCGTCCAGGAAGGACTGATGGATGCCCCCGATGACGTCGGGCCGGGTAATAATCAGGTGCTCGTTGCAGCCCTCGTACTCGGGGCCGCCGAAGTCACCGGGTCCGAGGCCTCGGGCCTGGATGGAGGTGCCCATGGCGCCGTCCAACACCAGGACCCGCTCTTGGAGCAGGCCTTTGAGGGTTTCTATGCGTTTCTGGTGGTCCATAAAGCGGGTTGCCGTCCTGTGAAAGTCACATAACAGTGTAGCATGAGATGGGATGGATGGTGATGGGGGCCTTCTTGCGGGGTTCCCCCCGTTCATACTTCGAGAGCCTCAGCACGAACGGGGGGACTGCGTGATGAGTTGGGGTCCCTAGACGAGTGGGGGAACGGGCGGGCGGTGGGTTGGGGGCGGGGAGGACGTTTGGGGCCAGGGATTTTAGATTCCCGCCTGCGCGGGAATGGCGAGGTGGGGGCTGGCGATAGGCGTTGGTGTAGGCCTCCTTGGCCGTTTCCCCCGTTCATACTTCGAGAGCCTCAGCACGAACGGGGGAACTCCGTGGCTGTGCGGGAGGCGGTGGCCTCTCAGCTACGACGGTTCGGCGAGGAAGACCGGAATCCGGCGCGTGGTGCGGTCTTGGTAATCCACGTAGGGCGGGTAGGCGGCGACGGCCAGGTCCCAGAGCCGCTCTCGTTCTTCGGGGTCATCGACCTCTCGGGCCCGCATGGCGTACACCTCCGTCTCATCGCGGATTTCCACGCTGGCGTCGGCCCGAAGGTTGTAGACCCACTGCGGATTCTTGGGCGCGCCTCCCTGTGACCCGATCAGCACGTAGTTGTTCCCGTCCTTCACCCGCATCAGGGGCGTTTTGCGGATGGCCCCGGTCCTATTTCCATGGTTGGTCACGATGATAACGGGCATTCCCGTATCCAGCAGCGTCGTTCCTGCGGTACCCCCGCTGCCTTCGTAGAGCTCCACCTGATCGCGCACCCAAGCGGCAGTTGACGGTATGTATTCGGCCATAGTTCGCTCCTACTCTAAACCCCAAGCTATTCGTCCTCCCATGATATGCCGCAGCGCAGCCGTGTCAATCGCAGGAGTGCCTGGACAAGCATGGCGTCGCCCTGCTGGGCGGCTGTCACTAATCTGTACGGACATCAACCCCTGTCAGCCCGCACAGATACAGGGCCTTGCCACCGCCCAGGAGCCGCAGGCCGTCCAGGGCGTAGTTGAAGATGGCAGACGGGTCCGCCGGCAAAGGAGGCTGATCTGAACCGCGGTCGGGAGGAATCTCCCGCACCTTAGCGCGGGGGTGCAATCCGGCCAACTCCCGGGCCTTGGCAATGCCAGTCTCCAGCCCGCCCAGCTCATCGACCAGGCCTTTCTCCAGGGCCTGGCTGCCGGTCCACACCCGGCCGCCTCCAACGGCGTCGGCATCGTCCCGCGATAGGGACCGGGAGGCGGACACCTGGTCCAGGAACACCTCGTAGGCCCGCTGGATGGCGCCTAACATAATCTTGCGTTCGTCGTCGTCAAAGGGTCGCTCAGAGGCTTCGAGGTCAGCGTGCAGTCCCCTGTCGATTGACTCGCGGCCCACTAGCAGCCTGTCCAACAGGCCGGAGAGCACCATCTTGCCCGCCAATACGCCGATGGAGCCGGTGACTGTGCCGGGGCGGGCGGTTATCCACCGGGCGGGTGTGGACACGTAGTAGCCGCCGGAGGCCGCCACCGGGCCCATGACCGCAACCAGGGGTTTCTTGGCGGCCAGCTTCTGGAGAGCGGACGCCATGGCCTCGGAGGCCGACGCCGAGCCGCCGGGGGAGTCAACGTAGAGCACCACGGCGGCGGCCCTGGGATCGGCCAGCGCCCGGCGGGCCTGCTGCACTATGGACAGGTCTCCGGCCCGCTTGTTGAACAAGATGGGTGCGGGCAAGGGAGACTTGAAGGGCGGCTGCCTGTTGCGGCCGTCTATTATGGCTCCTTCAATGCGAATGAGGGCTACGTAGCGGCCTCTCGGCGCCGGAGGGGGCCGCAGCAGCTTGGGCTTGGCCATGTCCCAAGTTGCCAGCCGGGCCGGCTTGTTATCGCTGCCCAGATAATCGGGCAGGTCCTCCTCGCTGATCAGTGCATCTACGACGCCTGATTCCAAGGCCCGCAGGTCGGTGTAGGGAGCGCCATCTACAAGGGATTTGGCGGCGGCCTCGTCTATGCCGCGGCCGGAAGCGATCGCGCCGACGAATTCCTGGAAGTGGGCGTCGGCGAGCCAGTTACTCATCTCCCGCGCTTCGTCAGACATGCTGGAGCGCATGAGCGGGTCGGCGGCGGTCTTGTAGGGGCTTATCTGGATGAAGTCTGCCTGCACGCCCACCTTTTTCAGGGCGTCTCCCAGGAACACGGCGGCGCCGTGCAGGCCTACGGGCCCAGCCACGCCTCCGGTCTGCAGCAGAATCTCGTCGGCGGCCGAGGCCACGTAGTAGGCGGTGTTGTCGTAGCCGGTTGCCCAGGTGACAACGCGCTTTCCGGCCCCACGCAAGTTGGCTATGAACTCCCGCAGGGTCTGCGCCTGGGCCGGGGCTAACTCCAGCTTGGCCAGATGCAACACGACGCCTTTTACGCGGTGGTCTTGCTGCAAGGCCTTGAACTGCTCTCCCAACTCCTGGAGGCTGAACTGGGTTGACGCGAATAGCCGCCGGCGGAAAAATCCGGCCCTGGGGGCTTTCAACTCGGGGTATTCCCCTTCCAGGACGAATGCCACGTAGTCGGGCGGCTTCTTGAGACGCCGGCGGAGGTTGCCGACGAGCCACAGGAGATAGCGCAGCCAAAAGACTGGGAGCTTTAGCATGGCGTTGCTTCAGCGGGGCCGAGCTTGGGGCTGCCGGGCTGGTCGACGTCCGTGTTTAAGATACAAACAGGCGAAAGGGGGGCTTAACGACGACCGGAAGCGGCGTCAGCAGGCGCCGACACTACCCGGCCAGGCCCAGCGCGTCGGATATGTTGGACCCTAGGCTTTGGCCGCTATGGCGCCGCCCACCGTCTCCATAATCAGGCGTGTGACCACGTAGGGGTCCATGTTGGCGTTGGGGCGCCTGTCTTCTATGTACCCCTGCTGCTCCCTCTCCACTTGCCAGGGTATCCTTATGGACGCCCCTCGATCAGAGACGCCATACCGGAATTCCTTGTAAGAGCAAGTCTCGTGCAACCCAGTCAAACGCTCTTCAATGGCGAACCCGTAGTTGGCGATATGCAGATCGTGCCTCGTTCCCAGCGCCTCAGCCGCGTCTATACAGGCCTGGTAGTTGGACCGCATAGCATTGGTGGAGAAGTTAGTGTGGGCCCCCGCTCCGTTCCAGTCGCCCCGGGCGGGCTTCGGGTACAGGGTCGCGTTCACGCCGTAGGCCTCCCCCACCCGGTACAGCAGCCATCTAGCGACCCATAGCTGGTCAGAAACAGCCAAGGCCGGGGTGGGGCCTATCTGGAACTCCCACTGTCCCGGCATCACTTCGGCGTTGATGCCGCTGATGTCCAGGCCGGCCGTCAGACACTTTTCCAGATGGACTTCCACCACCTCCCGACCAAAGACCTCGTCGGCTCCAACACCGCAATAGTAGCCGCCCTGGGGAGCGGGGAAACCGTAGTCTGGAAACCCCAGCGGTCTCGCTCCCTTGAAGAACGTGTACTCCTGCTCGATGCCGAAGATAAACTCCTGGTCCGCGTACTTCCCAGCGGCTTCCGCGCACGCCGCCCGGGTGTTCGACCGATGGGGACTGAAGTCTGTATTCAGGACCTCGGTCATCACCAGGCGATTGTCTCCTCCCCTCATCGGGTCTGGACAATTGAACACCGGCCTCAAGACACAGTCCGAAGCCGCTCCAAGGGCCTGGTTGGTGCTGGAACCGTCGAAACCCCATATAGGCGGATCCTCACCTAAGCTCACTATCTTGGTCTTCGACCGAAGCTTCGGCGTGGGAACACTACCGTCTATCCAGATGTACTCGGCTCTGTACGTACTCATGCTGCCTCTGAAGAACACATAGATTTTTGGTGGGTAGCCTACGCCGACCCGCGTTGGCCCAGGCCGGAATATAGAGTAGCGTATTTCCGGACTCCGGGCAATACTGGGAAAACTACTCCAAGACAGGTGCAGAACCCCATTCTTCCATTACCGTCTGTCCGCCGTCATACCCGCTTGCCTGCCGCCGCTTGTCTACCCGCAGGCGGGGGCAGGCTTCAGACATGTCCCTACACTCGATACGCGCCCCCACCCATCCCCTTCAGATTGAACCATCTCGGGGACATCTGCAATACAGCGGGACGAAAGGGGAGACGTCGCGTCCATGCTCAGGAAACGTTTGTAATAACCGTGCTTGAGATACGAACGACGGTTGTGTAGAGGCACGCTATCGGTCTAGCCAGGCCGCGAGTTCGTCCTGGTTACGTTCCAGCCACTTGATGCTGAGCTTTATTTTCTCCACGGACTGGCGGATGGTGCGTTCGGCGGCCGGCGCGGGGTTTTCGGTGAAGAAGGTTTCCACGTCGTCCAGGCTTTCCTGGGTGGTGAAGCTGCCGCACATGGCGACCAAACGCATCAGGCCGAAACCGCCGGTGCCGTAGCGGCGGTCAAATTCTGGCCAGTTGGACTTGAGAAAGTCCCAGGCCAACCGGCGTCCGTGGGGATTGGCGGCTACGCTGGACACGACGCTGATGGTGTCCTGTAGGCGCACGTCCGAGGTCAACGACCGTTCCAGAGTCTCCGTCAGTAAGCTTTGGTCTTCGAAACGGGCCAGGGACATTAGGAGGCGCACCTTTTCTTCTTGGAGGTCGGTCTCCTTCTCCAGTTCCCACAGTTGGTCGTAGACGGCGCGGTCTCCTGCGTGGGCGGCGAGGCTGAACACCACTCCCCGCAGGTCGGGGCGCACTGCGTTGCGGTCGTGGAGATGTTGGGCAAAGAGCTGACTGGCCTGGGCAAGGATGTCCTGGTCGCCGTAGCTGCCAGCCTGGCTCAGAACTATGCTGCGCAGTAAGGCGTCCAGGTGCCCCTCGCCGCTCTTGGCTTCCCAGCCGACCCTCTGGGCCGCCGGTTCGAACACGGAGCAGGCGAATGCCTGGAAGCGCTGGAAGACGGGCCCGCCGGTGAGGAGCACTTCCAAGTCGCGCAGGTTGCTGGAGAGGTCGCCCCACACCGATGCGTCGGTCTCGTCACTGTAGGCCTGGGCCAGGGAGAGGAACCGGGTCACGGGCAGATGGCCGCTCTTGGAGAGGGAATAGGCGTCGTTTTGAATGCCCAGGCGGTCGGCGGCGGAGAGTTCCTGGGACTTGATGGCCGGGATAAGGCGGTCCCAGTCCTCGGGCTGGTAGTTGACCCGGAAAAATCCGGTCTGCTGGGGGTTAATCTTGAACCACTGGCCGTCGCCGGGTTTCTCCGGCGCTTCCAATGTCAAGCTTGCCTGACGGCCGTCCATCACTACCGTTGCCGGCTCGTCACCGCCCTGGGAGACGCGGATGGGCACTTGCCATACCTCCGGCTCCGGGCCGCGGTCTTCCAGCAGCCGGTCGTAGACGAACCGCTCCTGGGAGACGGTCAAATTCCGGCTGCCGGACGGTCCTGAGGCCTCCACTTGGAGCACCGGGTAGCCCATTTGCTTGGTCCAGGTATCCATGATGGATGTAACGGGTTGCCCGGAAGCTGACTCCAGCGCAGACCACAGGTCCTGGGTGCGGGCGTTGCCGTACTGGTTGGCGGAGATGTATTGCCGGAGGCCGCTACGGAAGGTGTCAGCCCCCAGGAACTGCTCCAGCATCCTGATGATAGATGCGCCTTTGGAGTAGCTGATGGCGTCGAACAGCTGGCTGACCTCCGCCGGGTTCTCGACTTCTTGCTCGATGGGGTGGGAGTTCTTGAGGCCGTCCAGGGAGAGGGCGCGGGTGGTGTCCATGTTGACGAACTGGGTCCACATCTCCCACTCGGGGAACAGCCAGTCAACCGCCTTGGTGCCCATCCACGATGCGAAGCTCTCGTTGAGCCACAGGTCGTCCCACCACTGCATGGTGACCAAGTCGCCGAACCACATGTGGGCCATCTCGTGGGCCACCACCTCGGCCACCCGCTGCCGGGTGCCCGCCGAGGAGTTGGCCTCGTCCACCAGCAGGGCGACCTCCCGGTAGGTAATTGCGCCCCAGTTTTCCATGGCGCCGGCGGCAAAGTCAGGCAGGGCTATGTGGTCCAGCTTCTCCAAGGGGTAGGGAATGCCGAAATAGTCGTTGAAAAAGGTCAAGAGGCTGACCGATGTGTCCAGGGCAAAGCGTCCCTGTTCTTCCTTGCCGGGGGTGGTCCAGACGGATACCTGTGTCGGTCCTCCGGGTCCCTGGTACTGGCCGTGGATTGCGGTGAGGTCGCCGACCACGAAGGCCAGCAGGTAGGTTGACATAACCGGCGTTTCGGCAAAGCGGAGCTCGGTGACGCCGGGCAGCGGTTGGGACTCCTGCTCAACCGGGGTGTTGGATATGGCTTTCAGGCCGGTTGGAATGGACAGGGTTACCTGGAACGTAGCCTTGCACTCCGGCTCGTCCCAGCAAGGGAAGACGCGGCGGGCGTCGGTGGCCTCGAACTGGGTGGCAGCCATGTACCTGGTCTCTCCATCGGGGCCCGCGTACTGGCTGCGGTAGAAGCCGTGGAGCTTGTCGTTGAGGGTCCCTGTGAAGGTCAAGTCCAGGTCGTAGCGGCCCGGAGTGACAGTCTCGCCGAAGTCCAGGGTTACGGTCTCCCGGTCGGCGTCCAGGCGGATGTCCCTGGCGGTGAGCGATACGCCGCTCCCTTTCAACGCGGCCGAGTGCACCTCAAGCTCGATGGCGTTGAGGACGATCTCGGAGACCTGTTCGTCCACGTCGATGGCGACGGTCTCTTCTCCGGTGAAGGTAAAGCGTTCCAGGTCCGGCTCCAGACTGATTGCATACCTGGCCGGGCGGACCGCTGGCGGCAGAACGAATTCGCTGGTGGTAGACATAACGACTCCTTAGTTGGCTGCGCCGCAGGCTTATGCGGCGCCTGGGGCTTTAGCACTCCGGCCTTGGGCCGGGCCGGGCTTTGCGCGACGTGAGTTTTGCGTTGGTAGTTTACCACCGGAGAGGGCGGCAGGTCTGCCCGGGAGTCATGTTTCGCTACCCCAGCTTTGCCATAGGCATGGCGGCTCCGGGGCTTTTCCGCTACGAGAATTCGATGATAGCAATGCAATCATGGTATAATCCTACAACATCATAAACGGAGGAGAGTTCATGGCCAGTATTACTGTGCGCAACCTTGACGATAGCCTGAAGCGGCGGCTGCGCATAAGGGCAGCAGAGAACGGCAGGTCTATGGAACAAGAGGCGCGGGATATTCTGAAAGCAGCCTTGGACGAAGAGGCAGCTCCTGCCAGAAACCTTGGGACCGCGATCCACGAATTGTTCAGACCCTACGGCGGCGTGGAGTTGGAGGTCCCGGCCAGGGAGCCAATGCGTGAACCCCCAAGGTTCGACTGAGGTAGCGCCAATGTTCATCCTCGATACCAACGTTGTCTCAGAGTTCATGCGCCCAGTCCCAGCGCCCAGCGTTCTAGAGTGGTTGGATGCTCAGTTAACGAGCGATCTATATATTACCGCCATCACCGAAGCGGAGATTCGAACGGGCATCGCTATCTTACCTGCAGGGGAGCGCCAGCGGGGACTGAACGCCGCAGCGGAGCGGGCCTTTGGCGTACTGTTCACGGAACGCATCTTGCCCTTCGACAGCGACGCAGCCCAAGCCTACGCCACGATAGCAGTAGCGCGTCGCGTCGCCGGGCATCCCATCAGCCAGACCGACTGCCAGATAGCCGCGATAGCCCGCTCCCAGGGGGCATCGGTGGTGACAAGAAACGTTGATGACTTTGGGGGTAGCGGGGTCGAAATAGTCAATCCATGGACAATCGGCTGAGGGTTGGCGGCTCCCGGCGCTGGGCCGGCCCTACTCGTCCAAAGTAACCGCCACGGCCAGGTGGTCCGAGGCCGTGCATCCGGACAGGCTGAAGTCCGCCGGGCGAAGGTCCGGGGAGACCCAGATATAGTCGACCCTCTTGCTCGAGCCTCTGGCGGTGGACGTGTATCCGGGGCCGTCGTACTGGCGCGAGGCGACGTAGGCGTCTACCAAGCCCGCTTCCTCCAACAGGGCCATCTCGGGGTCCGAGGGCCGCGCGTTCAGGTCTCCCATGAGCACGGTCCTTTCCTCGCCTCTCCAGGCATCCAGCAGGGCCATCACCTGCGGCGACCTCAGGTGGCCCTCGTCCTCTACGTGGTGCAGGTGGGTCGCCAGCACCGTCAAATGAGTGGAGTCATCAAGGGAGATGACGGCGGTGGCGTAGCTCCGGCCCATCGGGATGTCGGCGTTGTTGGGCATGGGCTGCACGGAGCTTTCCGCTATGGGGTACTTGCTGAGAATGGCGTTGCCCCACACCGAGTCGGCGGCCGGCGCCCAGACGTATGGCATGTCCAACTCCCTGGACAGCCAGGGAAGCATATCGAAGGCGCCGTTGACCACCCAGCCCCGGCTCACCTCCTGGAGAGCCACGATACCCGGACCCTCGGCCCTGATGACATCCGCCAGGTCTTGGATTGCCAGGTAACCGTCCTGGTCGAAGCCCTGGTGGAGGTTGTAGGACATAACCCTGACGGGAAGCGCCGCCCGCTCAGAGGCTTCCGGCTGGCTCCAGGATATCCAATACCCCGCCGGCACGAGCAGCAGGACTAGACCGGCCAGCACAACCGGTAGCGCCGAGGGCGAAGAGGACTTAATTCGAGGCAGGGCCGCAGCCGTGCAGGCTACGAGCACAGCCACCGCAATCGGAGGGACGGCGGCGGAGCCCCCCGGTAAATCCAGCCCGTAGTTGGCGTAGTACCAAAAGGTCATCAACAGCAGCAGCATCGCGCCCAAGCCCCAGGCAACAACCGGTCCCCTTACCCCAGGGCCGGGGGCGGGCACGGAGGCACTTCCGGACCCCTTGTTCAGGGCGGCTCCTACGGCTGCGACCGCCATGGCGATGGCAACGCTGCCGAATAGCGCTACGAGAGCCGCCTCTATGCCGGACCGCTCGCCAATTACCAACAACGCGAGGAGCACCGCCAGCACCGCGACGGCTATTCGACCGCCGTGTATGGGCCGCGCCAGGACTGCGGCAGCGGCCAAGAGGCCCAAGGCGTTGCCGAACATAATCCACAGAAAGACCAGGGGCTGGTCCCACCCGGTCAGTACCGTCTGCTGGCCAATGTTCTGGAACAAGAGGAGTTCCAAGAATAGAACGGAGCCGAGGGCCGCCAGGGGCCACCAGCCCAGGCCGCCTTCGCGGGCTTCCGCCGCCGGCGTATAGTCCGCTAGGACGCGGCGGGCAAGAACGGCGAATACGCCAGCCAGGAAGACTGCCAGCAGGATAGGCGCCGCGCCCGGCTGCCACGACGGGTCCAGCGTGGAGAATGCGCCCTTGATGGCGGTGTCTATCGCTATGCCCAGCAAGATACCCATGGCGAAGGCCGGTCCTCCCGACGGGCCCCGGCCGCGAAGCACGATGGAGTAAACGGGAACGAACCATAGGAACGCCAGCAGGCCAACGGTGGTCAATGCCAGGTCGGCCACGGGCCAGGGCGCTAATTGCTCGGCCACGCGGGCCGCGCCGAGGCCGCCGGCTGCCGCCGCCAGCGAGCCTCGCACCCCCATAAGCCGGATTAGGGGCAGGGCCAGGAACGCCGCAAGAAACAGCGCGAGGGCGTACACGCCGGGAAAGACGGGACTGGCCCCGACGGACTCTCGAAGGTAGAAGACGAGGTTGGGGAACAGGACGCGGAGCAGTTGCAGGCCGAACACGACGGCCAAGGCCATCAGGGCGGTGTCCTGTAGGAATCGCCGGTCCAACAGCCCGGGGGGCGTCGGTCTCTGAAGTCAATGGCGCTCCGCAATCAGCCCTTGGGCTGGTTTGGGGACAACGAAGGCAATTCTAGCATCGGGTACCGCCAGCGAGAGGCTGGGAGGCCGGACACGCACCTTGGCGGCCGCGATAGCGGTATAGTAAACTCGGCGACCGCAGAGAATCCGCCCGGCACCACAGAAGCATTGTAGTCAACGACGGAACTGTCATGCCCAACTAAGGCTGATTCCGGGTCGCTTTGGGTGCAGCGCAGATGCCAATAACCGGTGACCGCGTCTCGGCGCAGAAGTTTGAGATTCCTCGCTGCGCTTCGGAATGACAGGGTAAGTTGCGGGCATTCACGCTGAGCAAGCAGCCACTTCAAGCAGCCCGCATAAAGGGCACAGTGATATAATTTTCACCGTTGTTGGGGCCGCACCGAGAGGCGTCGGTGGTGACAAGAGACGTGAATGCCTTTGAAGGGAGCGGAGTCGAAGTAGTCAATCCCTGGGCGATTGGGTGAGCCCGCGGGTCGAGGAGGACCCCAATGCCGCGACAACGGTGGACACGCATCCACATCCCCACATCCTCGTCAACTATCCAATATAATTTTGGAACGCTTGCTTGTGGCGCTCCAACGCAGGAACACCCGGATGGTTCGGATTCATTTCTGCCAGTTGAGTCACGAAGCGGAGCAGGTTTTGGGCGTTAGCGAGATGGTGGGGCTTTCCACCAGTGGTTGCAGACCCAGAACCTGCCTGCGTATGGATGGGCATAATACCTGTCGTGGCTGTCGTTGTCTGACCCCTTCCTTCCGGCTTCCATTCTGCGTAAGAGCGGAAAACCGCCAAGTTGAAACCCCAAAGTGTTTTGGCAGTAATCCCGATTCAGCAGGTTGCGTATGTCGGAATCGCCGAGGAGTGTAGGGTAATCTTCCAGTAGTGTTTTCATCAGGTTTCGTACGAGTGGTTGTATACGCTCTTGACCAATTGCCGAACTTCGTCTGTTGCTCGGTTTGTGCCCACTCTCTCCACTGCTGTCTGCGGTATCTTGGCTAACCCCAACTGCCAGTCTGAACACCGCCCTTTCCGCCTCAGTCAGTTCAACATACCCCTCTACTACCGCCCGCACCTTCGCGTTCGTCTCCAACTCAAGCTCCACCAGCATCTTTACATCCTTGGCGTGCACCATCTTAACTCCCTTGCCAGTTTCCTTCGTGTTTGATTCCCAAAAGCCGAACTGCAGGGAAACTAGGATGCAGTCGTCGGTGTTGACTCTGGCCCGGGCGTCTTGGTTTCTGGCGGTTCCACATGCAGATCTTCTAACCTCTTACGCTGTTCCGCCTCCCGCTCTTCCTGCGCCGCAAGCTGTCGCTCTATGTCGTCGTTGTGGGCGATGATGGCGTCGGCGATGGCGTCGTTGATTTCCTGCAATCGCCGTACCTCGGCCACTTTAGACACCACGCTGGCCTTGAATTCGGCTGCATTCGCCTCAATCTCCGTCAAGTAAGTGTTGGTAATTTCGGCGCGGGCCTTTGCCCCGGCCAGCTTCTCGTTCACGATTTCCTGCCAGATTCCGATGATTATTTTCTCCCGCTCAAGCTGCTCGATCAGGGCTTGGGTCTTGAAAAGCTCGGTCTCGCGGGCCAGCCGCAGAGCTTCCCGGGCCGCCTCGGTTTCCAGGCGTTGACGTTCTGCTTCGGCAGCAGCTTCTGTTGCCGCACGTTCTTGAGCTATCCGCTCGGCTTCCAGCTTCTGCCGGGCTTCCTCCAGCTTGGCCTCGTTTTCGAGCCGCTGCTTTATGCCAGCCAAGCAGTCATTCATCAGCAGGTTGAAGTCGACGACATTGACCGGCATAGGCAACCAACCGGATTCAGTGTTTGTACCCAATACTTGTACTTGCACTTTCCTGCCGTACTCATCTGTTCTTGTTTGGGGGGCCTTGATTTTTAGAGCGTGGTAGTCACCTTGGTAGTAGTGAACCACGCCGCTTCGTGAACTGTAATATGTACCCCACTCGCTTCTTTCAGGAACACTGGAATCGACCGAGTAGAATGTCACTTCTCGGTAGAATGTCGATGAGCCTTGTCTGGAGGGAGCCCCTGGGATGACTGTTATCGAATTCCCTGGCTTGCCGACCAAGCGGTCTCCTGCCGCGATGCCTCCCCCTATGGCCCCCTGCTCGTTTTTCTGCCCCATCCACACTTGTACAGAAGCCTCATCCGGCCAATTCCATGTGCTGTAATAAGGGCCGAATGCGAGCACTTCGTGGCAGGTGTTGCCCTCGGTGTTCTCCATCACATCGTAGGTCACGCTAGTTATCTCGTCGAAGTGGTAGTCCCATTTGCAGGGTGAGTTGGTGTTGCCCGATATCTCTCTATCTTCCGGGGCGCAGTCTTCAGGCCGCTCGGCAAAGACTGTGTTCCCCACCGCAAACGCGGCCAGCAACAACGCGAAGGTCAGTAGCGGGTAGCCCAGCCATCTTATTGTCACCGCCTAGTCCCCCCGGTGAAGTCCACGCCTGTGCCTTTGCTGGCGGCGCAGGCGCTGTATTTGACGGCGGCTTGGGCGTACCAGTCGGCTTCGCCAAGTGAACCTGGGGCGGGCACATCATCGCCCGCCTCGGCGGCGCAGTCAGCCAGGACTTGCGGGCCCTCCGCCAATTCAGCTATCAACTGGTCAAGTTGATCATGCTGAGCAGAAGTGATGTCCCGCAGGTTGGGGTCGTCAGTGGGTTGAGGCGTGGACTGGCCTAGGGATCCCTCGTCAGGCTGGGAACTGGCCGCCGTGGCGTCGGTTGCTACTGCCGGTGTGTAGGTTGGGGAAGACTCGGGCTGGCTGGTGCAGGCTGCCAGCGCCAGTACCAGCAGGACGCTGAGGACCAGTAGTACCCCTTGCCAGATTATTTGCTTGACCATTCCTATCTGAGGCCTTTTATATATGAAACACCACTCGCCGTAAGGTAGGCCTTTCTAAGTAAACTTATAGTCTATGGACGGATAGTCTATGTATTGGTAGCGTCCCAGTCAAGTGGACGCTTATCAAGCGGCCTTTGGCCGACATATACGACACATGCGGACCCAACGCGGCGCAACTCAGGAAGAAGTGGCGCACCGTGCTGGTGTACATGTAAGCTATCTCTCTGGCATAGAGAGGGGTGTACGAAACCCGTCATTGAAGAACATCCATGCCATTGCCGAGGCTATGGACGTAGATACCGCTGCTCTCTTTTCATTTGAGTCCGAGTTTGGCTCCGAACGGTGAGAGTCCTAGTCGCAACCGCTACGGAATCAAGAAAATCGAGTGTCTATTGACAGGCGACAGGCTACACAATAGACTACCGGGGACTGAGGGCACTCCACAGCGGCCAAGGACCCCGGCGAGTGGACCCGGCACATGTTCGGAAGCTGATTCGCATCCTCGCCGTGCTTGATTCGGAGTAGCAAGCCACAGGATATGAACCTTCCAGGGTTCCGCTTACACCCGTTAGCAGGTCAGTTGAGCGGCCACTACACCGTCAGCGTGTCGGGCAACTGGCGTGTTACCTTCCGGTTTGAGGAAGGACACGCCGTCGAAGTGGACTACACGGATTACCACTGAGGGGGCCAGATAGATGGGCATGCAAAACCCTCCCCATCCGGGGGAGATCGTGAGGTACGAGTGCCTCGAACCTCTGGGTCTGACGGTAACGCGTGCGGCGCAAGGGTTGGGAGTAACTCGCCAGGCGCTGTCGGAGTTGGTCAATGGGAAAGCCGGCGTGTCGGTGGAGATGTCGCTTCGGTTGTCCAAGGCGTTCGGCTCCACACCGGAGACGTGGCTGGGGATGCAAACGGCCTACGACCTATGGCAGGCCCGACAACGAGCCAAGGATATCGACGTTGAGATTTTCACAACGGCACACTCGGCGTAGCGAGCGATGCTATCGCATGGACAAGAATAAGACGGGGAGCTTGTAACAAGATGCCGCCTAAGACGATGTTCGAGAAGATTTGGGACGCCCACGTGGTGCACGCCGAGCCTGGCGAAGCCGCCATTCTGTATGTCGACCTGCACCTGGTCCACGAGGTGACGTCGGCCCAGGCGTTCGACGGCCTGCGCATGGCGGGACGCCGGGTGCGGCGCACCGACCTTACGGTGGCCACCGCAGACCACAACACCCCCACCTGGGACCTGTCCCTTCCGGTGACCGACGAGATTTCCCAGAAGCAGCTGGACGCCCTCTCAAGAAACTGCGAAGAGTTCGGCGTCACCCTGTACGACCGTTTCAGCCCGATGCAGGGCATCGTGCACATCATCGGCCCCGACCTGGGCTACACCCAGCCGGGCAAGACCGTGGTCTGCGGCGACAGCCATACCAGCACCCACGGGGCCATGGGCGCATACGCCGTGGGCATCGGGACTTCAGAGGTCGAGCACGTGCTGGCCACCCAGACCCTGCGCCAGTTCAAGCCCAAGGCCATGGAAGTGCGGGTCAACGGCGCCCTGCCATCTGGGGTCACCGCCAAGGACTTGATCCTGGGAATCATCGGCCGGATCGGGGTCAACGGCGGGGTCGGCCACGTCATCGAATACACCGGCGAGGCGGTCCGCTCCCTGTCCATGGAAGGGCGGATGACGGTCTGCAACATGAGCATCGAGGCCGGGGCGCGGGCCGGGATGATCGCTCCCGACGATACGACGTTCGACTACCTGCGGGGCCGGCGGTTCGCTCCCCAGGGCAAAGCCTTCGACGAGGCCGTGGAGCAGTGGCGCGAATTGCCCACCGACGCGGGCGCTTCCTACGACCGGGTAGAGGAAATCGACGCTGCGGGCCTGGAACCATTCGTCACGTGGGGAATAAATCCGGGGATGGTGGTGCCGGTGACCGGCAGGGTGCCCGACCCTGCTTCAATGACCGACCCCAACGAGCGGGAGGTGGCGGAGAGGGCTTTGACGTACATGGACCTGGAACCGGACACTCCCATGACCGACGTGAAGATAGACCGGGTGTTTATCGGCGCCTGCACCAACGCCAGGCTGGAAGACCTGCGAGCAGCGGCCGAAGTGGTCAAGGGACGGCAGGTGCACCGTGACGTGTATGCAATGGTGGTGCCGGGGTCTGCCCTGATCAAGAAGCAGGCCGAGGAGGAGGGGCTGGACCGGATATTCACCGACGCCGGGTTCGACTGGAGGGTGGCGGGATGCTCCATGTGCCTGGGCATGAACCCGGACATACTGGAGCCGGGGCAGCGATGCGCTGCGACGTCCAACCGCAACTTCGAGAACCGGCAGGGCAAGGGCGGGCGCACCCACCTGGTGAGTCCGGCCATGGCGGCTGCAGCGGGCGTCGCCGGGCATTTCGTGGACATACGGGAGTGGTGAGGGATTCAAGCCAGCCGGCTACCCGTTGCGTCCGGCTCCAATCCGTTCCCCCTTCGATTTCCCTCAGGACGAACGGATTGAAGCCTGGTTGGCGAGCACATCGTCGAGCAAGCACGGATTGGAGACTGGTTGACGAGCGCACTGTTGGATCGGATGGAACGCCAGCGAACCTGACATAAGCTGTAGGTGAAGAGAAAATGGAACCGTTTGTAAAGGTAAACGGCCTGGTGGCGCCGTTGGACCGGGTCAACGTGGATACCGACCAGATTATTCCCGCCGTGTACCTGAAGAGCATCCAGCGGACTGGGTTTGGGGAGCACCTGTTTTCCCCGTGGCGTTACCACGCCGACGGGAGTCCCAACCCGGACTTCGTGCTGAACGATCCGGCCTACCGGTCGGCGACGGTGCTGGCTACGGGGCGCAACTTCGGTTGCGGGTCGTCCCGGGAGCACGCGCCCTGGGCCCTGGGAGAATACGGCTTCCGGTGCATAATCGCTCCCAGTTTTGCCGACATCTTCTACAACAACTGCTTTCAGAACGGCCTGCTGCCGGTGCGCCTGCCGGACGAGGACGTGCGCCGGATTATCGACCTGGCGCTCGCCAAGCCGGGAATGCGCCTGAACGTGGACCTGGAGAGCCAGCGGGCGTGGACCGACGACGGGGAGGTGTCAGTTAGCTTCGAAATAGACGCCGCCCGCCGCCACGCGTTGCTGAACGGCCTGGACGACATTGGGCTGACGCTGCAGCACGAGGAGAAGATAGCCGCTTACGAGCGGGGGCGGGGGATTTAGGGTTTACTGCCGGGGAGAGTGCTGGGCAATAGCGGCCAGGTTGGGGTTAGCGACTCTAGATTCCGGCTCGGAGGCCGGAATGACGGGGTGGCGGCTGGGCCGGCGTTAGGCTAATTGATATCGAAGTGGCGGGCTATTTGCTCTTGGAAATCGAGGTCGAAGCGCTGGACTCTGCCCTGGCGCACCTGTTCGTCTAACGGTGGTTGGATAGGCGGCTCGACAATGGTGGTGGGGGCGTAGCCGATGACGCCCTGTTCTTCCAAATCTGACAACTCTTCGTCGGTGCGGCACAGCAGTTCGCCCAGGATTAGCCGGTTGTGCTCTCCCATGGTTGGGGCAGCCTTGTTCGGCACGTTAGGGGTGGCTGAGAATTTCCAGGGCTGGCCCGCGTAGGGTAACGGGGGCATTTCGGTGCTGGGGTCGTGGTCGACCACCTGGTAGAACTTGCGGTCTTTCAGGTGCTCGTTGAACAGCACGTTCTTGGTGTCCAGCACGGCTCCGGCGGCCACGCCCTCCGCCTGGAGTTGGTGCATTAACTGGTGGGGCTCCCGGTCCTTGGTCGCCTCGCCCACCAGCCGGTCCAACTCGTCCTGGTGCTGCAATCGCCCGGCCATCGAGGCGAACCGCCCGTCCTGCAGCCATTCCTGCTTGTCCAGGACCCGGCAGAGGGCCTGCCATTGCCGGTCGTCTTGCGCGGCGATGGTGATCCACCGGTCGGCCCCTTGGCAGGGATAGCAGCCGTGGGGGGCCATCGACGGATGCCCGTTGCCGATGCGCGGAGCGATGCGGCCGTTGACGGCATAGTCCATCAGAGCCTCGGGCACGGTGGAGCTGGTGGCCTGAGCCTGGGACACGTCGATGAATTGGCCCTCCCCGGTGCGCATGCGGTGCATCAGGGCGGCCATGATGGCGAAAACGGTAATCTCGCCTCCGGTGTAATCGGCGTAGGGTATTTCCGGCTGCACCGGAGGCCCGTCCTTGTAGCCGGTCATGAAGGCCAGCCCTGACGCGCCCTCGGTGCTGGGTCCGGTGGCGCCAAAGTTGGCCCAAGGGCCGGTGAAGCCGTAGCCGGTGGAAGAAACCATGATAATGTCCGGCCTGATCTTGCGCAGGTCTTCGTATTCCAACTGGAAATTCTTGATTACGCGCGGGGTAAAATTCTCGGCGAACACGTCGCTTATGGCCACCAGGTCCCGCAGAACGGCCCGACCCGTCTCGTCCGCCAGGTTCAGGGTGATGCCCAGCTTGTTGCGGTTGTGCTCGTAGAAGAGGCCGCCCCGGTTCCAGTACTCGCCGTCCACCTTGTCCCGGTACAACGTCGAGCGGCGGTAGACCTCCAGGCGCTGGCAGGACTCCAGGCGTATAACCTGGGCGCCCATGTCGGCAAGCATCTTGATGGACCATGGGATCGCTATAAGCTGGCCCATCTCCAGGATTCTGACACCCTCCAGCGGTCCCGGCATGGCTAAATAACCTCCGCAGCCCGCATCCGGGCCAGGTCATCGCCGGAATGTCCCAGCCGCTGGCCGAGCACGTCTTCATTGTGCTGGCCCAGGGTCGGGGCCGGACGCCGGGCTTGCCACGGGGGCCCGCTGGTCAGGTAGGGCGGCCCGGGGTACTTGAGCGTGCCGGCCACCGGATGGTCGATGTCGACGAAGTAGCCTCGGCTCTCCAGTTGTTCGTCAACCAGGACCTCTTCTGGAGACTGAATCATGCCGAAGATGAAGCGCCTCTTTTGCGCGGCGTAGAACATTTCCGCCTTTTTCTTGGTGAGGAAGATGCGGTCGAGGATCTGCCCCAGTTCCTCGGTGTTGACCAGGCGGGCCGTGGGCGTGTTGAACTTGTCGTCGTCCAGCTCAGGGGCGTCGAAAAATTCGACTATGTCCGGCCAGTTCAGGTTGGGGGCGAGGCTGGGTGTGGGCAACAAATAGCCGTCTGAGGCTTTGCGCATCCGCCTCATGTCCCCGCTGGCCTCAGGGGCCCGGTGGCGCACCGCCCCGGTGTAGGTGTAGATGTCCACGGCGTCCCGGAGGCCGGAGGCGACGCATTCCTGTACGGATACGTCCACGTGCTGTCCCTCCCCGGTGCGGCGCTGGTGATAGAGGGCCATCAGGGCGCCGCCGGCCGCGTTGGTGCCGGCGCGGAACTGGGCCTGGTGAAGGGCGTGTATCAACGGCTCACGCTTGTTTTCCCCGAAGATGTACATCAGCCCGCCCAGGGCGTACTCGATGATGTCGGCGGCCTTGTAGTCCCGGTAGGGCCCGGTCTGGCCGAAGTTGGAAATGGACACCTGGACCAGGGACGGGTTCAATTCTTTGAGGGACTGGTAGTCGAGGCCCAAAGACGGCATGACCCGGGGGGAGAAGTTTTCCACCAGGATGTCGGACTGCCTGGCCAGCTCCCTGACCATCTCACGGCCGCGGTCGGACTTGAGGTTCAGGGTGACGCCCAGCTTGCTGGTGTTGAGATACAAGAACAGCAGGCTGTTGTCCGGGCCGGGCTGGTCGTTAATCAGAGGCGGCATGGCGCGGGCCGGGTCGCCCTCGGGCCGCTCCACTTTCACAACTTCAGCGCCAAAATCGGCCAGCAGTTTGGTGCAATATGGGCCAGATATGTGGTGGGTGAGGTCCAGGACCTTCACCCCTTGCAAGGCTCCGTTAGTCAATGCTGATGTCTCCAGGCGTTTAGGTTAATTGCGTCCTATTCCGGCCTAACGCCGGTTATTTCAAAAAGGCCGCGGGAAAGACGTTTCGGTTTCGGCGGATGTAATGAACTCCAGCAGCGCGGCTGTTCCGTCCTGCTCCGTCGCCTCCCGGGCCCGGCGGAACGCAGGAATGATTTCAGAGGGCCGCTCAATACGCTCAGCATATCCGCCCATGGCCCGGCCCATGTCGGCGTAGTTGCCGCCCAGGTCGCGGGCGTTGTATAGCTCGTGGGAAGCGGCCATTATCCGGGTCTCCGCGGCCATGGTGAAGTTGTTCAGCACCACGGTGATGATGGGTATGCGGCTTCGGACGGCCGTCTCGAAGTCCAGGCCGGTCATGCCGAATGCGGCGTCGCCCATGAAATTGACGCAGACCTTCTCCGGCGCGGCGAGCTTGGCGCCGATGACCAGCCCCAGGCCGGTGCCCAGCCCGTGGGACTTGCCCCAGCCCAGGTAGGTGCGGGGCCCATTGGAGCGGTAGAACGGCATCATCTGGTCCCTGGGGCTGCCCGAATCGTGGGTCACTATGGCCTCTTCCGGCGGGACGGCCTGCATGAAGTCCCAAATCACCCGGTAGGGGCTGATGGGAGCGTCGTCGTTGGTCAGCTTGGCGTGCCACTCCTTTATCCAGGCCTGCCGTTCGACGTCTATCTCCCGCTCCGTTGCCCGGTCATTGCGCCGGCTTTCACCCACAATCTCTCGGCAGGCGTCGATCATCTGCCGCAGCACCAGCTTGGCGTCTCCCAATATCGGATAATCGATGTCGTAGTCCTTGTTTATGTCCCTGGCGTCGTTGGTCGCCTGGATGAGGGTCTTGCCGCCGGGGATGTTCATGGACATGCCGTGCCTGGTGAAGCTAGAGCCGATGCCGAAAACGACATCAGAACGGCTCATGAAATGGTGTAGCGGACCGGACATAACGCCAGAGCCGCTGCCCAGGGACAGCGGATGCACCTCGGGAAAAGCGCTCTTGCCAAGCAACGTGGACATCACCGGGGCTTGCAGCAACTCGGCAAGCTCGACCAGTTCTTCGGCGGCCTCGGCGTACAACACTCCCTGGCCAGCGTGGATGACCGGGTACTTGGCCTGGCACAGGGCCCTGGCCGCTGCTTCGACGTCCCTGGAGTCACCCTGGGATGCCACCGGCCGGCTGGGCCGGTAGTCAAAGGCCTCTTCCGCCACGTCTTCCATGGCCGCGTCGGTGGGGACTTCCACCAGCACCGGGCCGGAGCGGCCCTGGCGCAGCGCGGCGAAGGCCCGGCGCATGACGTCGCAAACGCGATTTGGGGCGTTGATTTGCTCGGCGTGCTTGGTGACACCGGCAAAGTTTGACAGGCGAGTTGAAGTGGGGCCTGATTCCGGCTCTTTCTCGGGGATGGCCGGTGGGCATGAACAGGATGGGCGTGGAGTCGGAATAGGCAGTGGCCACGCCTGCGAAAGCGTTTTCGGCGCCGGGGCCGTACTGCACCGCCGCGACTCCCACGGGCCGGCCGTTGGTGACCCGGCTGAACCCGTCGGCTATGCCGATTCCGACCCGTTCCTGCCGGCAGATGATTGGGCGGATGCCGCCCTTGGCGGTAGACTCCAAGACCGGGGTGGTGGGAAAGCAACTAAGGTATTCGACGCCCTCTAGTTTTAGTATTTCCGTGATGGCGTCTACGGTGTTCAACTATCGACTTCCTCCCGGATGTTATCCCATCGCGTCGACCGGATTCCATCGACGCACGTCATCCCAGGTAATTCTCGCAGCACGCGGCGTTGAGCCGCAGGCAGTCCTGAGGGCCCGATAGAGTATATCATGGGGAGAGGTCGTTAACGGCCCGTCGGCCCTGAATCGGGCGGCCCCTAATCTTCGTCCCTAACTGGGCCTCCGAAACGGTCTCGCAGTTCCCGTTTCAGCACCTTGCCCATGACGTTCCTGGGCAGTTCGTCGATGAAGACCACCGACCGGGGGCGCTTGAAGCCGGCAAGGCGCGGCGTGCAATGGTCGAGCAGGTCCCCTTCGTTCAAGTCCTCCGAGTTGGGCGCCACCACCGCCCGCACCTCTTCTCCCCACTCGGGGTCGGGGACGCCGATTACCGCAGCGTCGTCCACTAAGGGGTGTGATCGCAGGACGTTCTCCACCTCTTCGGGAGAGACCATCTCCCCGCCTCGCTTGATGAAGTCCTTGCTCCTGCCGGACAGGTAGATGTAGTCGTCCTCGTCACGGTAGCCCAGGTCGCCGGTGTAGACCCAACCGGAGCGCAGGATTTCCCTGGTAGCCGCTTCTTCCTGCCAGTAGCCGGCCATCATGCGGCCGCCGCGGGCGACAATCTCACCGACCTCGCCGGCGGGCAGGAGATGGCCGTCTTCGTCGACGATTTGGACCTCCACGTCGTCCAGGGGCCGGCCGATGGAAGTGAGCCTGCGCAGCTTGGTCTCGATTTCTTCGGGGCTGCCTTCCAGGACGTGGTCTTCGGGAGGCAACATGGTGATGGTAGATGCCGTCTCGGTCTGGCCGAAGGCGTTGATGAAGCGGGCGCCGGGGAACTCTTGGATTGCCCGCTTGATGACTTCCAGGGGCATGGACGCCCCGCCGTAGGTGATGACGTCCAGAGAGGACAGGTCGAAGTCGTGGAAGCGGGGATGGTCCATCAATTGCTTTAGCATAGTTGGCACGATCATGGCCCGGTTTACCCGTCGCTGCTGCACCAAGGTCAGCCATTCAAGCGGATCGAACTGGCGCATGACCACCATGGTGCGGCCGCCGTAGACCGCGGCCAGGACAGCCTGGAACCCGGCGACGTGGTACAGGGGCACGGTGAGCAGGTTGCTCTCCTCTATGTCCGGGTCCGCCGGAGTCACCGCGGTCAGCAGGTAGGACGAGAAGCTGTCGTGGGTCAGCATCACCCCCTTGGGGGCGCCAGTGGTGCCTGCAGTGAACATAATGATGGTGGTGTCGCCGTCGTCCGCGTCGGGGAAATAGAGTTCGTCGTCCGAGGCTCCGGCCAGCAACTCTTCATATCCGGCTCCGGACTCGCTGGCCTCACCGTCCAGAACGATGACGTGCTCCCGGGCGGACTCCTGCGGCAGCGTTCGAGCAGCGGCAGGTAGCGCTGGCCGACGAACATGATTCCGGGCTGGGCCTGGGAGAGCATCTGCGCCAGTTCATCTTCTTTGGATCGGAAGTTGATGGGAACGTATACGGCGTCCAACTGGGCGGCGGCGAAATAGACCTCGATGGCCTGCGGGCAGTTCACCTGCATCACCGCGACGCGGTCGCCCTTGTCTATTCCCAGGCCGGCCATGGCGTTGGCCAGCCGGTTGACCCTCAGCTGGAGGTCGGCGAACGTAAGGGCTGCGCCGTCGAACAATACGGCGGTGCGGTCGGGCACGATGGCGCCGGCTATGGTGAGAAATTCAGTAGTGCGCATGGTGTCCTACAGCACCTGGACGGCCAGCATGGACTCGGTCTGCAGCGCTTCGTACAGGGGCAGGTCGGCCCCCCTTTGCAGGGCCCGCTTGGCCGCGACGGCTAACCGGGGGTCTAAATCGGCCAGGCGGCGGGTTAGTTCCCAGGCCTCTACCAGCAACTGATCATCCCGCACGACCCGTGTAAGCAGACCAAGGGAGAGGGCCTCCTCAGACCCAATCCTGCGGCCGGTGAATAACAAGTCCAGGGCCGAAGACCAACCGGCGATTCTCGGGACAGTTTGGGTACCCCCAGCCGCCGGTATCATGCCCAACTGGACCTCCGGCATGGCGAAGACCGCGCTCTCTGCGCCGATGCGGATGTCGCACAGGAGAGCAATTTCAATGCCGGACCCGATGCAGTAGCCGTGGACGGCGGCCACTACCGGCATGGGCAGGGAGAGAAGCTGCCCCCAAACGTCGCGTTCCCACCGGACCCGGCGGGCAACCGTCTGAGACGGCGCGGTGCCGAACTCGGTCAGGTCGGCGCCGGCGCAGAAGGCCCGCCCCTGGCCGGTAATCAGCAAGGCCCTGACGTCGGGATCGTCACGCACCGCTGCCAGGGCTTCGGAAAAGTCGTCCCGCATTTGCATGTTGTATGCGTTCAGGACTTCCGGGCGGTCCAGCGAAATATGCGCCACCAGCCCTTGTTTTTCGTACAGCAGCGTTTCGAAACTGGACATAGACATGCTTTAGCTAAGGGCTGTACCCGCGGTGGAGCCGTCGGCTCTCCGGTACAGCTCATCCAACTCCAGTTCTGTATAGCGCAAGCCGATGTTTTCCAGGTTGTGGGCGTCGCTGACTTCCAGGACCATCAGGTCATGGGCCTCTGCGACTTCCGTCACCTGACTCTTGCGGATATGCCAGTTGTGTATGTAGTTGTCGATTTCTATGGCGTGGACGCCGTCTTCGATGATGATGTCGGGGGAGTAGTACCCCGGATGGCAGTAGCTGCGGAATGTGCCGCCGCCGGGCAGGAACAATTCGGCAATCTGGTATTCGGAGAAGGGGTTCTGGGCGGGCCGGACTTCTATCTCCCAGCCGGGGATGATGATGACCTCACCGGGGTATTCCTGCTCCACCAAGTCACGGAACCGGAAAGACCACTCTTTGTTGTTGTGGTCGGTGATTGCGATACCGTCTATGCCGCAGTCCTTGATTTTGGCCACCACCTGCTCGGCCATGGCCGGGGTTGGTTCTTGGAAATTAAAGGCTTCCCAGATGTGGGTATGTAAGTCCAGCTTGACCTTCACCGAGTTTCCATCCCGTCCCTTTTTGAACACCCCGCGATTTACGGGCGGTCTACTCACCCTTGAATTCCGGCTGGCGGCGTTCCAAGAAGGAGTTTATTCCTTCGGTTCTGTCGTCCGTATCGTATAGTAGCATGTTCAAGTCCGCCTCCATGCGCAACCCCTGGGCCAGCGTGATGTCCAGCCCCGTCTTCACCGCTTCCTTGGCATAGCCTGCGGCGATGGGAGCGCCGGCAACGATGCTCTCGGCCAGTTTGTCCACCATAGCCCAGAGATCTTCTTTGGCGGTCACCCTGTTGACCAGCCCTATCTGCAGGGCCTCGGCGGCGGTCACTACCCGTCCGGTGAAAATCATGTCCCTGGCCCAGGCGGGCCCTACCAGGCGCGGCAGCCGCTGGGTTCCGCCGTCCCATGAGAAGCAGCCGTTGGCAAGATCGGTGAGGGCGAACCGAGCGTCTTCGGAAGCTATCCTGAGGTCGGCGGCCAAGGCCAACTCCAACCCGTGGTCGAAAGCGTCCCCTTCCACCACCGCTACGACGGGCATTGGCAAGTCCGCCACAGCCGACGCCACTTGCATGAGGGACAACCAGCCGGCCAGTTCAACCCCTCCTTGTGCCAGCAAGTCCTGCGGCGGGCTGGCGCGCCCGGCGGCGAATACGCCGCCTGAGCCGGCGATGACAAGCAGGCGAATGCCGTCGTCCTGGGAAACAGCCGAGCATAACTCGTTCAACTCGGCTGCCGTCTCGGCGTCGATGCAGTTGGCGGCGTCCGGGTTGTTCAGTCTGACCGTAACGACCGATTTATCCAGCCGAAAGTCCAGCATTTTGCACTAGCTTTGGGTCCGCTCCAAGCCGGCTGATTGACGGGGTGAAAAGGTGTCGAAACGCCACCATGTTAGGGCCGCGCGGCGTACCTTGACAATAGTTTTTGCCTTGATTACCATGAATTGGCGCTCCCATTGCGGAGTGAAAATACGTGTCGTCTAGGCACAAACTTAAAAATATAAGCATCATCGAAAGGAGGCAGGCGTGGCAAACTTTGTTCCGTTGGGCGAGCGGGTAGTCGTGATGCCCATTGAGCAAGAAACGCAGACTAAAGGGGGAATTTTCTTGCCGGACACGGCCAAAGAAAAACCCCAGGAAGGCGAGGTCGTAGCGGTTGGTCCGGGGCGGGTCTCCGACGACGGGTCGAGGATCCCCATGGAACTGGCCAAGGGCGACCGGGTCATTTACTCCAAGTTCGCCGGCACCGAGTACAAGGAAGGCGACGACGAGTACCTGATTCTCAGGGAAAGCGACATTCTGGCCAAGCTGACCTAATAACCAGGCAAGACAGACAAGGAGGACGGGGAAATGCCCCCAAAGAAACTTAGCTATTCTGAAGATGCCCGCAAGTCCCTCAGGACGGGTATCGACACCCTGGCGGATTCTGTCAAGGTGACCCTTGGCCCCAAGGGCCGCAACGTGGTGCTGGACAAGTCCTTCGGCCCCCCGCAGGTGTGCAGCGACGGAGTGACCATTGCCAAGGAGATCGAGCTGCCCGACAGCTTTGAGAACATGGGCGCGCAGTTGCTCAAAGAAGCCGCCACCAAGACCAATGACGCCGCGGGCGACGGCACGACCACGTCGGTGGTGCTGGCCCAGGCGATAATTAACGACGGCTTCAAGAACGTCACCGCCGGCGCCGACCCCATGGCCATCAAGCGAGGCATCGAAACGGCCGTCGGCGCAGTGGTAAAGGAACTGGAAGGAATGGCCCAGTCAGTAGACGACCGGGCCCGCATCGCCCAGGTTGCCAGCCTCTCGGCCCACGAGGAAGCCATCGGCGAGACCATCGCCGACGCCATGGAAAAAGTGGGCAAGGACGGCGTAATCACCGTCGAAGAGTCCAAGGGGATGATCGACGAGACCGAATACGTCGAGGGGATGCAAATCGACCGAGGATACATCTCCCCTTACTTCATCACCAACTCCGACCGCATGGAGTCAGTGCTGGAGGACGCCACCCTTCTCATCACCGACAAGAAGATTTCCGCGGTTTCCGACCTGCTGCCTGCGCTGGAGAAGCTCTTGCAAGTGGGCAAGAAGAACGTGGTCATAATCTCCGAGGACGTGGACGGCGAGGCCCTGGCTACCTTGGTGGTCAACAAGCTGAGGGGCACGCTCAACGCCCTGGCGGTCAAGGCTCCGGGCTTCGGCGACCGGCGTAAGGCCATGCTGGAAGACATTGCCATCCTCACCGGGGGCACGGTTATCAGCGAAGACATGGGCAAGAAGCTGGACTCGGCCACCCTGGAGGACTTCGGTCAGGCCAGGCGGGTCTCGGCCACCAAGGACGAGACGACCATCGTCGAGGGCCGAGGGTCAGAAGACGGCATCCAGGCCAGAATCAACCAGATCAAGACGCAGATTGAGGAGACCACCTCCGAGTTCGACCGGGAGAAGCTGCAAGAGCGGATGGCCAAGCTGTCCGGCGGCGTCGCCGTCATCAAGGTAGGAGCGGCCACCGAGGTCGAGCTCAAGGAGCGCAAGGCCCGGGTGGAAGACGCCCTGTCCGCCACCCGCTCAGCCGTGGAAGAGGGTATCGTCCCAGGCGGCGGCGTGGCCCTGGTCCGGGCGCAGCGGGCCTTGGACTCACTGACTGGCGCCAACGGCGACGAATCGGTGGGCGCCAACATCATCCGGCGTTCGCTGGAGCAGCCCATGCGGCTCATCGTCGAGAACTCCGGGTTCGAAGGCTCGGTGGTGCTCAACACCGTCAAGCAGCAGGCCGACGACTACGGCTTCGACGCCGACATCGGAGAGTACGGCCCCATGCTGGAACGTGGCATCGTAGACCCCACCAAGGTGACCCGGTCTGCCCTGCAGAACGCGGCCAGCGTGGCGTCGATGGTGCTGACCACGGAGTCGATGATTGCGGAGATTCCCCAGGAGAAGCCTCCAATGCCGGCGATGCCTCCCGGCGGCGGAATGGACTTCTAGACCCCTATAGTCCTGGCTTTAACAGGGGCGCGGCAAGCCGCGCCCCTGTTTTTTTGTTCAACTACGCTGACTCCGCCGACTGGCCAGACCTGCGTTTTGCACTTGGCCAGCCAGTAACTGCTAAAATGCCCAGCATGGATGGACTTATGGAGCGAGCACGGCAGTTCGCTTCACCTTATGGCATGACGTCACAATGGTCCCAGTCGATAAGCAAACGAACCTGCCCATAGGGGCGACGCTGAGGTACGCGAAGTGACCATAGCACCCTGGCACTCCTTGACCGGCGACAACTACTACATCCGAGACGACTGTGGACAGTCCGAACGGGTACCAGAAGAAAGTAGGAAACGCAGCACTGGTGGTAAGCTACTGTGTCGGGCTTGTTTCTTGTTGTTGTCACGCGACTTGTTTTTCCCGAGCAGTTCGACGTAGGCCCTGCTGAGTGCTGACGAACAAGCGATTGACCGTCCTGTTAGCTGTCGGTGTGTTGCTGCTAGCCATCGGGTGCTCGCCCGGTGCACTGCCTGAGTGCCAAGGCTTCACCCTACCTAGTGGATTCTCGGATATGAGCGAAGAAGAACTCGAATCGTGGCTTAGGAACGAATTACCATCCAGGGACAACTGCTCGCTTCCCGAAGGCCGCATACAAGACATCTTGCGGGACTTCAAGGAAGACCAAGCCAGCGTAGAGCGGTGGGAACGCCTTCGGCATCTGCAAGACCGGATGATCGACCAAAGGATGATCTACCGGGAGGTCACCGCAGACGAGTTCATCGAACCAGCGGAGTTGCTATTCTTGTGCAACCATCACTCCGAATGGCAGTCGGAACTAGATGGCATTCTCGACTACTTGGACGAGTACCGGAGACTTGAACCCGGTGCCGCCGAGGGGAACTCGGCATTAACCGAGGAATTGGAGTCGGAGACGAGAAAGCTGTTAGTGTGGATGGTCAGCGTGGATGCCAAGTGTTCGCCACAGATGTGATCAGGGATCGTCTGCTTTTATGCACGGCCTGCCTCCGGGTAGAAAGTCCCTACCGCAAAAACACAGGGAACCGATGTTAACCCAGCACAGGCCCGTCTCTTTTCAGGTGGGCGCTGCTTGCCGTTTCCCTAATGACTATCGAAAAATTGACCGGACCGCGCCGATTAAGGAGTAGCGTAAGCGGTATGCAGTCTGCGCCGAACAACTGCACTCAGATCCATTACAGAACGAACAAGATGTGCTCTTCCGCAGCCGTTGCGCTGGACGGGATTTCTCCAAGAGCCACGGTGTTTGTCGGCGGTTTCGCCGGTGTTGGATGGCCGGAGACACTGCTCAAGGCCCTTCACTCTGTTGGCGTAGACTCGCTCACCATTGTCTGCCAAGGAGTGGGTCCGGGCGCCAACGGCGGGGGACAAGCGCCCAATGCCTTGGAGGAACTGGTAGCTGCCGGGCGGGTGGCCAAGCTTGTTTCTCCTCTCCCATTTATCCCAGGCAGCGGGGGAATGGTGGAAGCCAAATGGCGTTCGGGGGACTTGGAGCTGGAGGTTGTGCCCCAGGGAACGCTGGCGGAGCGCATCAGGGCCGCGGGCGCGGGGCTGGGTGGAGTGTACCTACCCGCGGGCCCCGGGACCAGGTTCGCCCGCGGCAAAGAGGTCAAGAACATCGGGGACCGGGACCATGTGTTGGAGCCGCCGTTGCGGGCCGATTTCGCCTTGCTGCGGGGCCATGCTGCCGACACCCTGGGCAACACGGTCTACCAGGCCACCCAGCGGAACTGGAATCCCATCATGGCCATGGCCGCGCAGACCACCATTGTCGAGGTGGACGAAATCCTGGAACCGGGGGCATTGGACCCGGAACGAATCATCACCCCTGGAATCTTCGTCGACCGCATCGTCAAAGCGGGCGATAGAGGCTAGGCCTGGCCGGGCAGCGAAATGCCGATATGGTTACTAAAGAGCGAATAGACCGGCAACGGCTGGCCCGCCGCGTGGCGCAGGAATTTCGCGCCGGAGAGGTGGTCGGCCTGGGGTCGGGGATACCCTCGCTGATACCCCCGCAGGTCCCAGGCGATTGGGGAGTCTGGTTCCTTGCCGACAGCGGCGCCCTGGGCTTCAGGGCTGCGGACAACGGGACCGCTCCCGCCCCGCAGGCCTTCAGCGGCCCTGTGGACTCCAACGGCCAATCGGCAGCCTTCATGCCGGGAGGGTCGGCGCTAAGCATGGTAGATTTAGCGGCCCTGATACATGCCGGGTACGTTGATACGGCGGTGCTGCAGCCGGCCCGGGTTACCCCCGCCGGACACTTCACCCACTGGACCACAGTAGGGACTCCCGGGCTATTCTCGCCGTCATCGGCGGTCGAGTGGGCTGCGTGCTCCGGGCGGGTCATAGCGATTATGCCACATACTGACATGGACGGCTCCCCAACCGTCGTGGACGCCCATCCATTGCCCTTGGACGGCGTGGGCTGTGTCGGCACGGTGATTACCGACGCAGCGGTGTTCAGCGTAACCGCCGCGGGTTTGACCCTGCTGGAGGTTGCGCCAGGCTGGACCGCGGATGACGTTGCCGCCATAACTCCCGCCGCTTTTCAAGTCTCTCCGGAAGTCAAGGAGATGACCTTCGACCTGCCGGACCTGAAGTTTCCCGACAAGGTCTACAACAGTGGCCTGGAAGCCATACGGGACCTCACCGACAATGCCGTAGTGAACGTCGACGGCTTTGGCGGTCCCGGCGGCATGGCCCACTATCTGCTCACGTCCCTGGCGGAACACGGGGCCAAGGGGCTGACGATAATCAGCAACACCGTCGGCATCGCCCGTGTAGTTGGATTCGGGTCGCCCCCCGGCCTCCAGGCCATAGACCACAGCATCCTGGTGGACGCCGGCCGGGTGGCCAAGGGCATTGCCTCGTTCCCGGTCTCGCCCAGGGTTGGGAGTCCAAACTCCTTCGAGTTGGCCTACCAGCAGGGCGAAGTGGAACTGGAGTTGGTCCCACAGGGAACCTTGGCGGAGCGGCTCAGGGCTGGCGGCGCGGGCGTGGGGGCATTCTACACTCCCACCGGGGCCGGCACCCTTTTGGCTGAAGGCAAGGAGGCCCGCATAATCGACGGCAGGGAATACGTGCTGGAGACGGGGATTGTCGCGGACTTTTGCTTGATTCGGGGTCACAAAGCCGACACGCTGGGCAACGTGGTCTACCAGGGCACTTCCCGTAACTTCAATCCCGTCATGGCCACGGCGGCGCAGGTTACTGTCGTAGAAGTGGACGAGATCGTGGAGCCCGGAACGCTGACGCCGGAGCAAATCGTGACCCCCGGCGTCTACGTCGACCGGATAGTGCAGCGGCCGGCCGGATTCTCCCCTTACGGGTAACGGCTAATTAAATGATTGCTATTATAATTCAGCCATGCATAGGTCACCGGCCCTGGATTTCGGCTCGGGGGCCGGAATGACGGTTACGCAAAGGTCTCCCCAGCCGCGGGTCACATTGGTAGGGGCTAGATGAGCGCAGCGACCGATAAGGAACGACTGGACAGAGAAGTCATCGCCATGAGGGTGGCCAAAGAACTGCCCGACGGCGCCTTTGTCAACCTCGGCATCGGCATTCCGACCTTGGTGTCCAACTTCCTGCCGGAGGGTAGGACCGTCTTCTACCACAGCCAAAGCGGCATACTGAACTGCGGGCCATTGGCCGACGAAGGGGAAGAGGACATTGACCTCATCAACGCCGGAGGCCAGTTCCTGCAACCCACCCCGGGAATGGCGTACTTCAGTTCTGCCGAGGCATTCGCCATGATTCGCGGCGGCCACATAGACGTTACCGTGCTGGGCGCTCATCAAGTCTCGGCCAAGGGAGACCTGGCCAACTGGCTGCTGCCGCAGCGGGGAGTGGGCAACGTGGGCGGCGCCATGGACCTGGCCGCCGGCGCCAAGACCGTCATAGTAGCCATGGAGCACACCGACCGCAGGAACCAACCGAAGATAGTCGAAGAATGCACCTTCCCAGTCACCGGCAAAGAGTGCGTGTCACTGATAGTCACTGATTTGGCGGTAATACAGCGGACCGGCCAGGGCCTGGTCTTGAAGGAAGTCGCTCCGGGCTGGACGGCTGAAGAGGTTCAGCAGCTTACGGGAGCCAGGCTGATTTTGGCCCCTGACCTGACGGAATACCATCTGTAATTGGCCGGGTGGCTCGAAGCGCGGGGCCCATGTGCATAACCTCTCCGGCAGGGGCGAAAAATATCTAGCCCTTACGCCGGAATCTACACCGGCGTCATAAGGCGACTTCTACGGGAAATTTTGCCCTTGACAGCACAAATTTGTGCGGTGTACGATGAATTATCACGCAGGAGGTTAGAGCGAATGCAGCTTCACGATATACACGAGTGCGATACCCACGAGCATCACGGGGACGAGCCCGGCCACGTTCACGACGCTCACGAGTGCGACGGCCATGAGCACCACGCCGAGGCCCATGACCATAGTTCCCACGAGTGCGACACCCACGAGCACCACGGGGGCGAGCCCGGTCACGTTCATGACCCGCACGAGTGCGACGACCACGAGCACCATGTCCACGAACACGCGGGCCACGTCCACTAGATAGCACTACCCAAGCCGAGAAAAAACCCCGCCGGGCCTTATGAGTCCGGCGGGGTTTTTGGTTTTAAGCTGTTTGCAAGGGCTGCGACGAGTAGCTCCCGTTGCAGCCCTTGTTCAAATCTCGGAACGGGCGAAGGCCAGCAGGTGGCCCACGTGATGGTCTTCGGTGCAGCCGTCCAGCGACCGCTCCAACTGTATGGTGACATGGCCGACGCCGTACCTGTCGTGCACCAGGTTGAGCATCCTCTTGGTCAACTGGTTGAGGTCGCCCTGGTAAGCGGGGTCTACCAGCACGTGGGCGGTGAAGGCCTCGTTGCCCGAGGTTATGGTCCAAATGTGGACGTCGTGTATCAGGGTAACCCCTTCCATTTCCTCAATGTCGCTGCATAGCCTGTACACGTCGATGTGCTCCGGGCTCCCCTCCAGCAGCACGTTCAAAACGCTGACTATCAGCTTGCGGGTGTTGAACACTATCAGCAAGGCGATGACTACGCTCAGAATCGGGTCTGCCAGGTGCCACTCGAAGGTCATAATCAGTATCGCCGAAACTATGACGCCGACCGAGCCCAGCAGGTCCGCCAAGACGTGCTGGAATGCGCCCTCAACGTTCAAGCTTTCTCCGGAGGAGCGGTGTAATATATATGCCGCGGCCAGGTTTATCAGAAAGCCCCCGATGCCGACCAGCAGGACCGGCAACCCGACTACTTCTACGTCTTCCCTGAAAGCCCGGTGGTAGGCCTCGAAAAAAATCCATCCGGCGATGAGCCATAGGGCGAATGTGTTGGCCAGCGCGGCCAGAATCTCGGTGCGGTGATAACCGAAGGTCCGCTCCACCGAAGCTGGCCGCTGGGCAATCCACATGGCAACCAGAGCCATGGAGATTGCGGCGGCATCGGTGAGCATGTGCCCGGCGTCGGCCAACAGGGCCAGGCTGCCCGACCAAAGGCCGCCAATGACTTCGGCTACCATGTAGGTGGAAATCAGTATCAGGGCGAAGATCAGGCTGCGGCGGCTGGCCCCTCGCAGGTCGTGGGCATGGTCGTGGTGGCCGCCGTGACCGTGTCCGTGGTGGTCATGGCCGGCGTGGTCATCGTGCTCGTCGTGGCCGTGGCCTTCGTGCTCGTCGTGGCCGTGGCCTTCGTGCTCACCATGCCCGTGGCCTTCATGCTCGTCGTGCCCGTGGCCCTCGTGCTCACCGTGGCCGGCATGCTCGCCGTGACCATGGCCCTCGTGCCGATGGTCCTGCTGTGCCATAGCGCACCTCCTTGCCCAACGATATTATATATTAGAAACCGCTGCAAATCAGCATTTCACGGCGGATTGCTTGCGCAACGTTGGGTTTCCATAACAGCTAACCTTCATTGATGCATTAGAAGGGCCGTGATAATATGGACTTCAGCATCGCATATAGATTCGTTTGGCGGGAGTTTGGGTAAGCCAGGCTGAGAGGGCGGCCGAGATCGTCGCCGACCGTCTGTACCTGACCCAGGTAATGCTGGCGCAGGGAAGAGACGCCCAAGCAGGCCTACTCGATGACCGCCAGGCTTATGACCTGGCGGTTGCTTTTTCTTAAGACATCACCAAGGAGAAAAGTCCAGATGTCTGACGAGTTGGTGATTGGCGGCAAGAGCTTCAAGTCCCGTCTCATTTTGGGGACGGGCCGGTACCGCACCATGGAAGACATGGTGGAAGCGGTGGAAGCCTCCGGAACCGAGATGATTACGGTGGCCATACGCCGCCTTGACCTGGACAATCCGGCAAACCAGACCCTGCTGGACTACATCGACTGGGACCGCTACCAGATGCTGCCCAACACCGCAGGCTGCGCTACGGTGGAAGAGGCTTTGTTCATTGCCCGCCTTGGCCGGGAAGTGGGCAAGACCGATTTCGTCAAGCTGGAAGTAATCCCGGACCCCAAGTACTTGTTCCCCGACGGAGCGGCGACTTTGGAGGCGGCGCGAATCCTGGTAAAAGAGGGTTTCGTAGTGCTGCCCTACGTCCACGCCGACCCGGTCCTGGCTAAACAGTTGGAAGAGGCGGGATGCGCCACCGTTATGCCGTTGGGATCGGCCATCGGTTCCGGCCAGGGGATTCATACCTTGGAGGAACTGAAAATCATCATCGAACAGGCCACCGTGCCCGTGGTGGTGGATGCTGGGCTGGCCGTGCCCTCCGACGCCTCTCAGGCATTGGAGTTGGGCGCTTCCGCCGTCCTGATCAACACCGCCATCGCCCAGGCAGAAGACCCACGGTTGATGGCCGAGGCCTTCAAGCACGGCGTTGCAGCGGGCCGCAAGGCCTATCTGGCGGGCCGCATCGCCGTCAAGCACTATGCGGCGGCCAGCAGCCCCACCACCGGCGTCCCTCAACCGGTCCCTGCTCGAAGCTGAATATGGCCCATTCCCTGCCCTATCCATGCCTTTGCCTGGTCACCGGACCCTCAGTGGGCGACCGCCGCAACTTGATTGAGCGAATCGACGAAGCCGTGGCTGGCGGTGTGGACGTGGTCCAATTGAGAGACAAAGACCTGCCCGGTGGGGAACTCTTCGACCTGGCCGCCTCCATAAAAGAGGCAATAAACGGCCGGGCGCTGTTCATGGTGAACGAGCGAGCCGACGTTGCCCTGGCCGCCGGAGCCGACGGCGTGCAGCTTGGCGAGCGCGCTATGCCGACGACAGCCGCGCGCCGGATAATGGGCACCGAATACATCATCGGCCGGTCGGTCCATTCCCCGGAGGGAGCGGCGGCTGCCCAAGCCGAAGGCGCAGACTTTCTCATCGTGGGGGCCATGTTCTCCACTCCTTCCCACCCGGAAGTATCCCCAGCCGGGCCTGGTTTGCTGCACGACATAAGACGCCTTTTGGACGCAAACGGGAGCAGCATCCCCCTAGTAGGCATCGGCGGCATCAATGGGAGCAACGCGGGAGAAGTCATGCGGGCTGGAGCGACAGGGGTAGCAGTTATCACCAGCATATTGGCGGCTTCCGACGCCGGGAAGGCAGCGGCGCGCCTGAAACGAGAGATGTTGAATTCCCTGGAGACCGCCGCTGCGGTCCCGGACAGCGGTGCGAAAGGAGGCAGCGTCGGGGCATGATAAATCTTACGGTGAACGGCAAGGCCAGGTCTTTGGAAGACAGCACCGACCTGGAGAGCTACCTCGTTTCATTCGGTGTTAACATGAAGCACGTGGCCGTGGGTTACAATGGAGAAGTGGTCAAGAAGGAACAGTTCCCGGAAGTGCGGCTGCGGGACGGGGACGTATTGGAGATAGTGCGCCCGGTGGGCGGCGGATGAGCAGTTGTTCGGCTGCTTTGGGCGAACGACTGCCGAGAGCGGAGCGATAAGCCCATAGGGCGAAATTTCCTTGCAAAATCCCTTGAGGACAGCCAAAGCCCTTGATAAAGAGCAAGGGGTGTGACGAGCAGCGCCCGTCGCACCCCTTAACAATGCACTACAAGATGTAGCGAGAGGAGAACCCGTAGAGTCAAATGCAAGAATACATTGTCGATGCGACAGGGCTCCAAAAGACCTATGACACCGGCCTGGTGAGCGTGGCAGCCCTCAGGGGCGTGGACCTGCAAGTCAAGCGCGGCGAAATGGTGGCCATCATGGGCCCTAGCGGCTGCGGCAAGACCACGCTGCTCAACTGCCTCTCCGGCTTGGACGAGATAGACTCGGGCCAGGTCCTTATCGACGGGACGGTGCTCCACGACCTGCCGGACGACGCCCGCAGTGACTACCGGGCCCGCAGCATGGGTTTCGTGTTCCAGCTCTACAACCTGCTCCCGGTCCTGACCGCGGTGGAGAACGTGGAGATGCCCCTGCTGGTATCCGGGGTCAACGCCGCCCAGGCCCGCCGGCGCTCCATGGAACTGCTGGACCTGGTGGGCCTGTCGGAACGGGCCAGCCACCTGCCCGCGGAGCTTTCCGGCGGGCAGCGGCAGCGGGTGACTATTGCCAGGGCGTTGGTCAACGAGCCGTCCATTGTTTGGGCCGACGAGCCCACCGGAGACCTAGACAGCGAGACAGCCAACGACATCATGGACCTAATGTGCGGCTTGAACCAGGACAACGGCCAGACTTTCGTGCTGGTGACCCACGGCGACGAAATAGGCGCCCGGGCCCACCGCATCGTCAGGATGCGGGACGGCCGCATCGAGGACGATGGGGGCCTGCCCCAGACCGGCGAGACGGCGAACTCCCTCGCGGAGCCCGGCAACTAATGGAAGAACTCTTCGGCGTTTCCATGAATATCATCATGGTCGCCTTACTGGTGATTCTCATCCCCTCGTTGGCGGTAGTCGCCGTCATGGCGTGGCGCAACCGGGTGATGCTGAAGATGGGGTTGCGCAACATCCCCAGGCGGCCCGCCCAGACCGTCCTTATCATCCTGGGAATCATGATAAGCACGTTGATCATGGCCGCCGCTTTCGGAACCGGCGACACCATCAGCTACTCCATACGAATCGAGGCCATAAAGGCCCTGGGGACCATTGACGAGGTCATATCCTTGCCCAGGGCGTCGGAAGACGACAACTTCGGCAGCCAGCCTTACATGCCCTTTGACCGGTTCCTTCAACTGAGTGAGGAGACGGCCGGCATAGAAAACATCGACGGCCTGGGGCCGGGTATTGCGGAATTCGCTCCCGTGCTGAACCCCCGCACATCCCTCAGCGAAGGAAACATGCGAATCGTGGGGGTGTTCCCGGACTCGGTAGCCGAGTTTGGCGGCCTGAACCTTTCTTCCGGGGGTTCCGCCAGGATCGAAGACCTGGGTTCGGAGCACGTCTACCTGAACGATGACGCCGCCGAGGAGTTGGACGCCGTAGAGGGCGACGAAGTCCGAATTTTCCTGGGCGACGAGGAGTTGACCTTCCGGGTGTTGGGAATCCTGGAGCCGGGAGGGCTGGCCGGACCCGACCCAACGCTGGCGATGCCTCTGGAACGCGCGCAGGCGGTCTTTGGCCGGGAGGGGCAGATTAACTCCATAGCTGTATCCAACAAGGGGGGAGTATTCTCGGGCGCAGAGCACAGCGAGGAAGTGACCCGGCAACTCCGGGTCCTGTTCGCCGACCCGCAGGTTGCCGAAGAACTCAAGCTCCTTTTGATGGGGGCCGACGCTCTCGACGCCCTGGAGCGTCGGGAACAAGACCTGACCGGCTCTCTGCAGGCGGAGCTCGCCTCTGTACGGGCGGAACTGGCAAAGGACGGCGTCAGCGATAAGCTTATCAGCCTCCTGGCCGACAGGCAGGTCTCAGAGGAGATATTGGAAGCCCTGGGCAGCGGCGGCCTGAGGGACGCGGAGCGGCAGGCGGTAACACTGTTCGACGATCTGGGCGAGTTGAGCATCATTGACATAAAGGCCCAACTCATTGAAATCGCGGACGAAGCGGGCGGACAGGTCACCACCTTCTTTGTAATCTTCGGCCTGTTTTCCATCATGGTGGGCGTGCTGCTGATATTCCTGATATTCGTAATGCTGGCGGCAGCCCGGCGCACCGAAATGGGCATGGCCCGGGCTGTGGGGGCAAGGCGGAGACACCTGGTGCAGATGTTCGTTTTCGAGGGGAGCGCCTACGCCCTGGTGTCCGGCGCGGTAGGGGTAGTCTTGGGCCTGGTGGCCAGCGCCCTTATCGTGGCCATAGTCAACCGGATTTTTGCCTCAACCTCGGGTTTCGAGGACTTCCAGATGACCCGTCACTTCGAGGCGCGCAGCGTCGTTGTCGCCTACTGCCTGGGGACGTTCATTACACTGGCGACGGTGGGAGTGTCGGCATACCGGGTAAGCCGGACCAATATCGTGGCCGCGGTGCGGGGTCTCCCGGACACGGCTGCCGTCGATACCAAGGGATGGCGGGAGATTGCCCTGGCGCCGGCCCTGGCGGCGCTGCGCCCCTTCCGGCTGACCGGACGCGGCGGCTCGGCCCTGCTGGCCCTGCAGCCCTTAACGTCTCTGGGCTACCTTGCTCAAGCCTGGTGGGCCGCGCTGACGGTCCCTATCACAATCGTCCAAACATTGGCGCAACTCATATGGAGGCCCTTCAGGCAGGGATGGTTGGCCTTGGCCTTGGGCGTTGTCATCCTCTTCTCGTCCATGCAATCGAACGAAATATCCGTCTTCAGGATTGGCGGCGCCCTTACTATCGTAGGGTTGGGGCTTTCAATGCGCTCATTGCTGCGGTCCGCCCAGATGCGGCCCGACCTCCGGGACCGCATTGCCTACACCTTCATGGGCGTCCTGATGCTAGCCTTCTGGGTTGTGCCCTTCGGTTGGTTGAGCGCCGTGTTCGGGACATTGGAGGGCGGCGGGCCGGAGTTGTTCTTCATTTCAGGAATAGCCATGGTCGCGGCGGCGGTCTGGACGGTGATGTACAACGCCGACCTGCTGCTGAAGCTGCTTACTTTCATCACCAGGCCGGTGGGAATGTTGCGGCCGGTGCTGGTGACCGCCGTGGCCTATCCCATGAGCTCCAAGTTCCGCACCGGGCTTACCCTCGCCATGTTCGCCTTGGTGATATTCACCCTGATAGTGATGTCCATCCTGACCAGGGCCTTCAGCACCGCAGCGGCCGACGTTGAAACCAGCACCCTTGGATGGGACATAGAGGGGTCGGTGAACTTCAACACGCCCATTGAAGATATACGGCAGGCAATCGCCGACCATCCCGATTTGAGCCCGGCCGATTTCGAGGCCGTCGGCGGCTACACCACCATACCCATAGAGGCCCGCCAGCCGGGAGCGGAAAACCAGCGTTGGAGATGGTACGCGGTCAGGGCCGCCAGCGACGACTTCCTGGACGCGGCGGGCGGGAAGCTGAAGATAATTGCCGACGGCTACGGCGACACAGCGGAAGAGGTGTGGCAAGCCCTGAAAGACGACTCCAGCCTGGCCGTGGTGGACGCGCTGGCGGTGCCCAGCCGGTCCAGGTTCGATGACAGTGAAGTGCCCTTCGCCATGGAAGGCATATTCTATGAGGACGAAAGAATGGACCCCATCGAACTGGAGGTACGGGAACCCAACTCCGGCCAGATTGTGAACCTGAAGGTCATCGGCGTACTGGACCAGCTTACCGACGCCTTCGGCCAGATTGGAGTCGGGATGTTCGTTTCCAAGAGCGCGCTGGACGACGCTATTTCCTTCCAGATTCCCATCACCACCTACAGGTTCAGGGTTGCGCCGGGGGTGGACCTGCCCCAGACCGCTAATGCCGTCGAAGCCGCCTTCCAGAAACATGGCATGGAGACGGAGGTGCTGGAGGAATTGGTGGATGAAGCGGCTGCGGCCAACCGCGCTTTCAACTATTTGTTTACCGGCTTTATGGGCTTGGGGCTGCTGGTAGGTATCGCGGCGGTGGGAGTAATCAGCTTGCGGGCCGTGGTGGAAAGGCGGCAGCAAATAGGAGCGCAGCGGGCCATCGGCTACCGCCGCCGGATGATTCAGCTTAGCTTCCTGTTCGAGTCCTCCTTCGTAGTGCTGCTGGGGGTGGCCATCGGCGTGGGCCTGGGAACAGTCATCTCCTACAACATAGTTAGCGAAATCAGGAACGAACTCGAGTCCATCCAGTTCTCCATTCCCTGGCTGCAGATAGGAATAATCGTGGCGGTGGCTTACCTTTTCTCGTTGTTGACCACCTACCTGCCGGCCCGCCAGGCCTCAAGAATCTATCCCGCCGAGGCACTGCGGTACGAGTAGCCGCCGACGGCAGGACACATAACGCACGGTGGACTCGAAAGACTACGACGTGGTGATTGTCGGGGGCGGCATAGTCGGCCTCTCCACTGCCATGCAACTCAAAAGCGAGTATCCCGGCTGGCGGGTTGCAGTAGCGGAAAAAGAGGCCGCCATTGCCCGCCACCAGACTGGCCACAACAGCGGGGTGATTCATTCGGGTATCTACTACCGGCCGGACTCCCAAAAGGCCAGGTTTTGCGTCGCGGGAGTCCAAGCCTTGCTGCGCTTTTGCGACGAAAACGAGATCGAGTACGAGCAGTGCGGCAAGGTCATAGTCGCCACTGCCGAGGAAGAACTGGGGAGGCTGAATGACCTCTACCAGCGAGGCGCCGCCAACGGGGTGCAGGGGCTGGAAATGATCGGGCCGGAGCGGCTCAGGGAAATCGAACCCCACGCCGCGGGCGTCCAGGCCCTGTGGTCGCCGACCACGGGCATCATCGACTACCAGAAAGTCGCCGCGGCCTACGCCGCCCGGTTCCAAGAGAACGGGGGCGAAGTCTACACCAGCGCGCCGGTCACGCGGATAACCCGCTATGCCGGTGGGGTGGCATTGGAGACGCCCGCCGGCGATCTGAATGCCAAGCACGTTATCAACTGCGCCGGCCTGCACGCCGACCGCGTCGCCGAGACGATGGGCGAGCGTCTGGACGTTAGAATCATCCCCTTCCGCGGCGAGTACTTCACCCTGCAGCCGGAGCGGAACGGCCTGGTCAACGGACTGATATACCCGGTCCCGGACCCCAGGTTCCCTTTCTTGGGAGTCCACTACACCCGGACTATTCAGGGACAGGTGGAGGCTGGGCCCAACGCCGTGCTGGCCCTGGGCCGTGAAGGCTACCGGAAATCAAATATCAGCCCGCGAGACTCCTGGGGAACGTTTACTTTCCCAGGCTTTTGGAAGATGTCGGCCAGGCACTGGCGGGTGGGCGTAAGTGAAATGCGGCGTTCTTACAGCAAGAAACGGTTCGTCCGCGACCTGCAACGCCTGTTGCCGGAGATTAAAGAGCGGGACTTGGCTCCAGGCGGCTCCGGCGTGCGCGCCCAGGCGGTGGCCCGGAACGGGGCCATACTCGACGACTTCCACATCCTCCGGGGGCGTGAAGCAATCCACGTCCTCAACGCCCCGTCGCCGGGGGCAACGTCGTCCCTGGCCATAGGCGCCCACATCGTTGAACTGGCTGCCGAGACGTTTGGCACCCCCTAGCCGCAAAGTTGATAGGCCATAGGGCGACGGCTATAATCCAGCGAATCCTAACCGGCTGGTTAAGGACCCTATGACCCACTTCGCCCAACCTCGGTGCCATACCCTCGTCACCCGCGTAAGGCAGACGCCGCCGTGGTAAGCCTGGACCGTCAGGAACGCCTGGAGCTTGACCTGGGCTCTTGGCAGGTGAGCGAGGAGTTCGTTGCCGCATACCTGGAGGCCGTCGGCGACGGGTCGCCTGTCTGCTTTGAGCACCGGTTGGCCCCGCCGCTGGCATTGGCGGCCAGGGGGCTGGGTGGATTGCTCGAGAAACTGGAACTTCCGCCCGGCGCTATCCACAGCGTCCAGGAAATAGAGACCAAGCAGCCCGTTCCATTTGGCGCAGAGGTGACCGCACAGGCCGTTGTCGGCCCATCCAGGCGCAGGGGCGGCATGGAACTGTTGGCCGTCAATCTGAGCCTCCAGGACGGCAAGGGAGCCACCGCGTTGGAAAGCAAGAGCACCGTGTTGGTGCTTGATCGGTTATCCGAGGCGACCGCGATCAGCGAAAGGCCGGCCCGAGAGGAGAAGGGCAGCACCGCCAAGGCTGGCGGCCACTACGCGCAGGCAACGGCCCTGCCGGGGGTGACAAGAACCGTCACCCAGGCGCAACTCGATGCTTACGCCGAGGTGTCGGGAGACCGTAACCCCCTGCACCTGGACGCGGCATTCGCGGCCACCACCATGTTCGGCGGAATCATCGCCCACGGAATGTTGACTCTGGCCTTCATATCAGAGATGATGGCCCTTAAATTTGGCAGGGCATGGCTTGAGACCGGGGGGTTGAAGGTCCGGTTCAAGGGCGCGGCCCGTCCCGGCGACCGGGTGGAGACCAGAGGCAATATCACCAAGGAAGAGCCTGTGCCCTCCGGGATGCGGTTGACCTGCAGCGTCTCCGCCCATGAGCCGGAGCAGGGACAAGAGTTGATTACCGGCTTCGCGACGGTGGAGCTAAAGAATACATAAGTCGCCGGCCCAACGCAGCCGGCGATGCTGCATTACATAACGCCTCTCCGGGCCTCGATAGACCGTGGGCCCCACTGGAATTGTAAGGACACCTTCTTTATGCCCGATGTTACAGGACAAGAGAACCCCACGGTGCGGGTCGCCCTTGACGCCATGGGCGGCGACTACGGCCCCGAGGAGACGGTCAAAGGTGCGGTCAAAGCGCTGCAAACTGACGACGTAGAGATCCTGCTGGTCGGAGACCCCGACAAGGTCCAAGCCCAGTTGGCACACCACGACCTGGAAAATGCGTCTATATCGGTGGTCCCGTCGCAGGGAGTAATCGGTGACGACGAGCACCCCTTGCAGGCCATCAGGCATAAGCCGGAAGCCTCGGTGCTGGTGGCCACGGGGCTGGTGAAGAAGGGCCGCGCCGACGTGATGGTTTCAATGGGTTCGACGGGAGCGTCGATGGCCAGTTCGGTGCTGGTCCTGGGCTTGATGGACGGCCTTGACCGCCCCTGCCTGGGAGGGCCGTTCCTGGGCCTGGCGCCCCGCACCGTACTGGTGGACATGGGCAGCAACGTCGATTGCCGGCCCGTCATGCTCCTCAATTTCGCCGCCCTGGGCGTGGCGTTCGCCCGCAAGTTCCTGGACATCCGGGACCCAAGAGTGGGGCTGCTAAGCGTCGGCGCCGAAACCGCCAAGGGCAACCGCCAGGTGCAGGAAAGCCACCAGCTATTTAACGACAGCGGCCTTAACTTCGTGGGCAACGTCGAGGGGATGGACTTCTTCACCGAGAAGGCCGACGTTGTTGTGTGCGACGGCTTCGTGGGCAACATCCTGATGAAGTTTACCGAGGGCCTGGGCAGCGCACTGTTCCCCTTCCTGGAAAAACAACTTTCGTCCCATCTGGAGCCGCAGGCGATAAAGGCCATTGCTTCAGACCTCTGGCAAGTGACCAACCTGCCCAGGACCATGGGAGGTCCGCTTTTCGGCGTCAACGGGCCGGTAGTGCTGGGGCACGGCTCATCCAGGGCCGACGGCGTCGCCGGGGCAATTCACACCGGCGTCCAATATGTTAGCTTAGGCTTGCTGGACAGCATGCGCCAGGAGTTATCCGAAGTCGGCAAGCGCCTCACGGAAGACCCGCAGTCGAACGGGAAGGCCGACGGTTGAAGCCTATGGGCAACCCAGGCGAGTTGACGGGGAAAGTAGCGCTGGTCACGGGAGCATCCCGGGGCATCGGCGCGGCCATCGCCTCCCGCTTGGCCCGGGCCGGCGCCAAAGTGGCTGTCAACTACCATTTCAGCCGCGACGCCGCCGCCTCGGTGGTAGATGACATTACGTCCGAAGGCGGCGAGGCCCTCCTGTTGGAGGGTGACGTTTCCCAGGACGGTTTCGCTGAGTCCGCGGTAAAGCAGGTCATAGACCAATGGCAGCGCATCGACATCCTGGTCAACAACGCCGGCATCAACCGCGACCGCCTGTTGCTGCGCATGAGCCCGGATGAGTGGGACCAGGTGCTGCAAGTCAACCTGCGAGGCGCATTCCTCTGCACCAAGTACGTCCTACCCCACCTGATAAGGCAGCACAGCGGGCGCGTGGTCAACATCTCCTCAGTCGTCGGCATCAGCGGCAATCCGGGCCAGGCCAACTATGCCGCAGCCAAGGCCGGGCTGATCGGATTCACCAAGGCCGTAGCCAGGGAGGTGGCGTCCAGGAAAGTCACCATCAATGCCCTGGCGCCCGGCTTCATCACCACCGGGATGGCCGAGGAACTGCCGGAGGACACCCGCAAGCAGATAATGGGGCGGATACCTATGGGACAGTTCGGCACCCCGGAGGACGTGGCCGAGGCGGCGCTGTTTCTCTGCACCGACGGCGCAGCCTACATCACCGGGCAAGTGCTGGCCATCGACGGCGGCCTTATCGCCTGACGAGGCCTTCTCTCTATTCCGTTCTTGATTCATCCCGCCGCCCCAAAATAGTCTCGGCCCACCATACCAAGGCCCCCGGAGGTCCCATGGCCCTAGACCGCGCCACGGTCAAATTTCTGGAACAACTGGGCGAAGCCGGCGGCAAGCCCCTGAACGAATGCACCCCGCAAGAGGTGCGGGCCTTGGGGCCCATGTGGGCTGAATTCAACGGCCCCGCCCCGGAAATGGCGCGGGTCGAGGAGCACGCAGTCCAGACGCCCGACGGCCAAGTCCCCCTCCGGGTCCTGACTCCCATTCCGCAGCCCCTGGGAGTGGTGGTCTACTACCACGGCGGCGGTTGGGTTGCTGGTTCCATCGACGAGTCCGACACCATGGCCAGGAAGCTGGCGGAACGCACGTCCTGCGCCTTCGTCCTGGTCGAGTACCGCCTGGCCCCGGAGCACCCATATCCGGCGGCGGTCGACGACTCGTATGCAGCGTTGGAATGGGTCGGCAGCCACCGGGGCGATATTGCCGGACATGACGCCCCGCTGATGGTCGCCGGGGACAGCGCCGGCGGGAACCTGGCAGCGGTGATGGCCATGCGGGCCCGCGACCGCGGCGGGCCTGACATAGCCTTGCAGGTCCTCATATACCCGGTCACCGACGCCGATTTCAGCCGCCGTTCCTATGACGATTCCGGCGCAGGCCCCTACAGCGGCCAGTTGCTTTCCCGTGAAGCCATGAGTTGGTACTGGGACCACTACCTGCCGAAACTGTCCCGCCGCACCGAGCCGGACGCCTCTCCCCTACGCTCCGCCGATTTCTCCGGCCTCCCCCCGGCTGTTATACTGACTGCAGAGCACGACGTGCTAAGGGACGAGGGCGAGGCTTACGCTGAGGCCCTGCAGGCCGCCGGCGTGCCGGTGGAGTCCAAGAGATACCCTGGCCAGATGCACGGGTTCTTCACCACGCTGGCGCTGCCCGGCAGCGAGTTGGGCTTCCAGCAGGTCGTGGTTGCGGCGCGGGCGTGTATTGCCAGGGAGCGCAAGGCCCGCCGCTTTCGATAGAAGACTTCCGGGCAACGGCCGGCCGCCGCCAGTCCCGAGGGCCTTAACGATGACCAGCCAGGGAGGCAAGATGGCCATCTCAGGAAACCTCCCGGACTTCGACGCCGTCATAATCGGGGCCGGCTTTTCCGGCCTGGGAATGTTGCACCGGCTGCGCAATGAACTGGGCATGTCGGTCCAGGTGTACGAGTCCGCCGGCGGCGTGGGCGGCACCTGGTACTGGAACCGCTATCCGGGCGCCCGCTGCGACTCCCTGAGCTACCTCTACTGCTATTCGTTCTCCAAGGAACTGCTCCAGGACTGGAACTGGACCGGCAAGTACCCGGAACAGCCGGAAATACTGGCCTACTTCGAGCACGTCGCAGACCGCTTTGACCTTCGCCGCGACATCAAGCTGAACACCCGGGTCACCTCCGCAAAGTTCCTCGAAGCCGATAATCTATGGCAAGTCCAGACGGACCAGGGCGATGTTGTCACAGCCCGGCACCTGATTACCGCCGTCGGTTGCCTTTCGACGGCCAACGTCCCTGAATTCAAGGGGTTGGACTCATTTGCAGGCGAGTCGTACCACACCGGCGGCTGGCCCCACGAGGGCGTGGACTTTGCCGGGAAGAGCGTGGCGGTTATCGGCACCGGCTCCAGCGGCGTGCAGGCGATACCGGTGATTGCCCAGCAGGCCGGGAGCGTAACGGTATTCCAGCGCACTGCCCAGTACACCGTCCCCGCCAGGCACCACACCGTCGATCCCAAGTTCATCAACGAGGTGGTGAAGCCCAATTACGACAAGATCCTGGAAGACGCCAGGTGGTCCCTCGGCGGCACTCCCATTGAAGAGCCGGACCGCTCGGCGCTGGACGTAACCGCCGCAGAGCGCCGGGAAATCTACGAAGCCGGCTGGGCTGAAGGCGGCGGCTACTTCATATTCGCCTTCAACGATACCTACAACGACCGAAGGGCCAACGACACCGTCAGCGAGTTCATCCGGTCCAAGATCCGGGAGGCGGTCAAGGACCCCGAGACCGCCGAAAAGCTTCTGCCGGTAGACCACCCATTCGGCTCCAAGCGAGCCCTCATAGACACCGACTACTTCGAGACTTACAACCGCGACAACGTGAAACTGGTCGATATCCGCCACTCCCCAATTCAAGAGATCACCCCCAAGGGCATGCGGACCGAGGACGAGGAGTACGAGTTCGACGTCATCGTCTTCGCCACCGGCTACGACGCCATGACCGGAAGCTACTTCAAGATCGACATACGCGGCAAGAACGGCCTGCCTCTGAAAGACAAGTGGGCCGAGGGGCCCAAGACCTATCTGGGCGTGCAGGTAGCCGGATTCCCCAACATGTTCATGATTACCGGGCCCGGCAGTCCCTCTGTGCTCAGCAACATGTCCACGTCCATCGAGCAGCACATCGAGTGGATTTCCAACCTGCTGGACTACATGCGGGAACACGAAATCGAGACCGCCGAGCCGGACGCCGACGCGGAGACGGCGTGGGGAGAACACGTCAACGAGCTCGCAGACCAGACCCTGTACCCGCTGGCCAACTCCTGGTACCTGGGCGCCAACATCCCCGGCAAGCCCCGGGTGTTCACGCCCTACGCCGGCGGAGTGGGGACCTACCGGCAAAAGTGCAACGAGGTGGCCGACGCGGGCTACGAGGGCTTCATCTTCGGCCCAGAGAAGGAACCTGCCGTAAATCCTGGGGCATAGCCCGGCCCATAGGAGTGGTGAAAGATGCCCAACGTAGTGTTGGTGGTGGACATGGTGCGGGGCTTCCTGGAGCCGGGCCACAACCTGTACTGCGGCGACGAGGCCCGGACGATAATCCCCAATGTGCGTGAGCTAGTGGAGCGGGAGATGCAGGCAGGGTCTCAAGTCCTGTTCGTCTCCGACCACCACGACCCAGACGACCTGGAGTTCCAGATTTTCCCGGTTCACTGCGTCAAAGGGACGCCGGAAACTGAAGTCATACCGGAGCTTGCCGGCTTCGTCGACGGCTCCAACGTGATCCCCAAGAACCGCTACAGCGGCTTCTTCAACACCGACCTGGCCCAGCGGCTGGAGCAGCTAAAGCCCGACAAGCTGGTGGTGTGCGGCGTGTGCACCGACATCTGCGTCATGCACACCACGTCCGACGCCCGCAACCGCGACTACCAGGTGGAAGTTCCCGCCGACTGCGTCGCCTCTTTCGACCCCGACGCCCACCAATGGGCGTTGCGCCACCTGCAGAGGATATTGGGGGCAAGAGTAGTCTAGGAGACTTCTGGTTTAAGACTCCTAGCCCAACGCCCCGCCGACCACCGCCTCGGCAATCTCCTCGTCGGACATCCCCAGCAACTCCCTCAGGACATACTCGTTGTGCTGACCCATTTTCGGGGCGGCAAAGCGGGGTCCGCTGTCGTAGCCACGGATGCGGTATTGGGGGCCGCTGTACGGAATGCTGCCCATCTCGGCGTGCTCCAGGTTGCGGAAGAACCCCCGGTGGGCCAGTTGGGGGTCCTGGAGCAAGTCGCTGCTCCGCTGCACCACTCCCGCCGGGACCCCCTCGGAAAGTAGCGAGTTCATCACTTCCCGTTCTCCCTTGCCGCCGGTCCAGGCGGACAGATTGCGGTCTATCTCGTCGTGGTGGGCCAGGCGTCCCCCGGTGGTCTGAAAGCGCTCGTCCTGCGCCCAGGCCGGGTCTCCCAGGGCCCGGCGCAGTCCCTCCCACTGGGCGTCGGTTTCCACTGCAATGGCGCACCACCGGTCGTCTCCCAGGCAGGGATAGGCCCCCTGGGGCGCCGCCGTCGGCGAGCGGTTGCCGTCCCGGGACACCGTGCGGCCGTTGACCCGGGAGTCCAGCGTCTGCGGCGACAGAAAGTGCAGGGCCATTTCAAGCTGGCTGGCGTCTATGTGCTGGCCCTGGCCCGTCCTTCTTCGGTGGTCAAGGGCGGATATGACCGCAGCCGTCAGGAAATGCGGGGCGATGGTGTCGGTGTAGGCCAGCCACGGCCCGTCGGGCGGCAGGTCCTTCCATCCCGTGACCTCGTAGAACCCGGCAATGGCGGCCGCGTGGTACCCGAAGCCGCCCAGCGACGCCAGGGAGCCGGTCTGGCCCATGAGACAGGTGCTGAGCATGATAATCGACGGGTTGATTGACCGGGCCTTTTCGTAGCCGATGCCCAGGCGGTCCACCGTGCCGGGGGTGAAGGCCTCGATGAACACGTCGGCCCAGGCCAGCAGCCGGTGGGCCACGTCTACGCCCGCCGGCGTCTTCAGGTCCAGGGTCATGCCAAGCTTGGAGGTGTTGAACTCCCCGTGGAAATGCGCCCGGTCGGGGCCGGGAACGCCGTCCTTGAACGGCATGGCCACCCGCAGCGTGTCCATGGGGGCCGTGGTCTCCAATCGCACGGCGGTGGCCCCGTGGTCGGCGAGATGCTTGGCCACGCTGGGCCCGACCACGACCCAGGAACAGTCGACGACTTTCAGACCGTCGAACGGCAATCCTGCTGAGGGCACTTTATCCGCCGCGGCCACTGCTCGCCTTTCTCGCCAGCCCGCTGGCGGCTTCAATCTCGGACTGAGAATACCCCAACATTCCTCCCAGCACCTCAGCATTGTGCTCGCCCAGCCTGGGCGGCCAGCGTCGCACCTGCATGGGCGTCTCGCTCATCCGGGCAAAGGGTCCCGCCACTTGGACATCCTGACCGTCGGGCAGCGGTGCGGTGAGCCAGTAGCCCCGCTCCTCCAGTTGCCGGAAGCGGGTCAGCTCCTTCACGGTGTAGACCGGCGCAATGGATATGCGCTCGCGCACGCTCCGCTCCAAGAGCTGGTTCTTGGCCCTGGTCAGCATGTACCGGTTTATGGGGACCATGATCTCCTCCATGGGATGGGCCACCGGCCTGCCGTGCAGGTTGTTCAGGGTGTACTCCATCCAGTCCTCGTCTTCCAGCCATGACTCCGGCGCCAGCCCGTCCTCCACGCACCAGCGTACCAGTGTCTCCAGCGTCCTTCCGTCGGGCATGAAGGTCACGTAGCCGTCGGCGCACTCATAGACCATCTGCAGCGGCATTCCCCTGGTCTGGGAGTAAGGGCCGGAGCGGTTGAAGTCGAACCCCTGGATGGCCTTGGCCGTTGCGCCGTTGAGCATTGTCCACGCCATGACGGTCTGGGCCGAAACGTCTACAAACTGGGCCTCTCCGGTGCAGCGCATCCTGGCGTGGGCCGTCAGCGCGCCCGCCGCGGCCTCGGCCCCGGTGTGAAGCCACACCTGGGGCACGGAAACCCTGATGGGCGCGCGGCCGGGATCGCCCTGCACGCTCATGGGGCCGGCCAGGGCCGCCACCGTCAGGTCGCCGGCGGGGAATTCGGCGTAGGGGCCGTCCTGGCCGAAGGGGGTGATGGCTACGTAAACGATGAGAGGATTGGCCCGGCGCAACTCCTCGAACCCCAGCCCCAACTTGGACATCTCACCGGGTGGGGCCGATTCGATAACGAAGTCTGCCCTCTCCACCAGGCCCAGCAGGGCGCGGCGGCCCGCGTCGCCGGCCAACTCCAGGGTTATGCCCCGCTTGTTGCGGTTGAAGGCGAAATAGTGGAGGCTGCGCTCAGCCTCCGGCCCGTCGGGCAGGAATGGCGCCATGTGCCGGCTGGACGACCCCTGGGGCGGCTCGACCTTGATTACGTCGGCGCCCAGATCGCCCAGTATCATGGCGGCCAGCTCGCCGCGGTCGTCTGTCAGGTCGAGAACGGTGTAGGGACTGAGCATTGCCTACCGGAGGGATGAAAGGTGCCGGGATTATAGCACGCACTCCCCAAAGCGCCGCCGCCTTGAATTGTCGTCGAAGATGCGTCTATCATAGGGTAACTTGTCCCCGTTGGCCGCCCATCCAACCCCCGCGCGAGGCGCTATGTTGTACCGCAGCTACAGGTATTCCCAGTGGGACGGCACCCAGCAGATCTTCGAAATGGACGCCGATGAGCTCATGGACCGGCTGTCCGACGAGACACTGCGGCAGGGCGACGTCATGCGGGCGCTGCGGGAGATGCTGCGGCAGGGCTTCGAGAACCGGGACGGCCAGCAGATGACCGGCCTCCAGGACTTGATGGAGCAACTCAAGAACCAGCGGCGTCAGCAACTGCAGCAGTACAACATGGACTCGGTCATCGACGACCTGAGGGAACGGCTGCAGGACGTCATCCAGACCGAGCGGGACGGCATAGACCGGCGCATGGAGCAGGCCCGGCAGCAGTTGTCCCAGGCGTCGGAGGAGGACCAGCCTCAGTTGGAGAGCTTCTACAACGTCCTGGACGAGAGGAGCAAGCGGAACCGGGAGAAGCTGGACAACCTGCCCCAGGACATGGGCGGCCAAATCAAGGAGTTGATGGACTACGACTTCATCGACCCCGAGGCCCAGCGCAAGTTCCAGGAACTCTTGGACATGCTGAAGGGCCAGATGGCCCAGAACATATCCCAGCAGATGATGCAGCAGGCCCAGGGAATGTCCCCAAAGGACATGGCGGCCATGCGGGAGATGATGCGCCAGCTAAACCAGATGATGCGGGACAAGATGGAGGGACGGGAGCCCGACTTCGACGGGTTTATGCAGCAGTTCGGCTCCATGTTCGGCCCCAACCCTCCCCAGAGCTTTGAAGAGTTAATGGACCTGCTGCAGCGGCAGCTTGCCCAGATGCAGTCCATGCTGGAGAGCATGTCTCCCGAGATGCGGCAGGAGTTGGAAGATGCCCTGCTCAATGCCCTGGACCCGGAGACCAGACAGCAGATGGCCGAGTTCGCCTCGTTGATGGAGCAGATGATGCCCATGGACGAGCTGCGCCGCCAGTACCCCTTCCTGGGCGACGACAGCCTGACCATGGAGCAGGCCATGGAGATGATGCGGGGCCTGCAGGACCACGACCGGCTGGAGGAAGCCCTGGCCCAGGCCATGCGCACCGGAAATATGGATGACGTAGACCCCGACAAGCTGGCCGAGCTTTTGGGCGAAGACGCCCGCCGGGCCTGGGAGCAGTTGGACAAGTTGCGGCAAATGCTGCAGGAAGCAGGTTACATAACCGGCGACGACAAGATGGAACTGACCGCCAGGGGCATGCGCCGCATCGGCCAAAAGGCCCTGCGAGAGGTGTTCGCCCACCTCAAGAAGGACCGCATCGGCAACCACCTGCTGCACACCAGGGGGGCCAACGGCGACCTGCTGGGCGACACCAAGCCCTACGAGTTCGGCGACCCCTTCCAGATTGACCTGCAGGCCAGCGTGAAGAACGCGGTGTTGCGCAACGGGCCCCAGGTGCCGGTGCGCATGGGCGTCGACGACTTCGAAGTCCACCGCACCGAGCACATGACCCGCGCCGCCACCGTGCTGCTGCTGGACCAGAGCCGCTCCATGGGCCTGTTCAACAACTTCCATGCGGCCAAGAAGGTCACCGCGGCCCTGATGGCGTTAATCCGCAGCCAGTACCCCAGGGACACCCTGCACGTCATCGGCTTCTCCGACTACGCCATGGAAATCAAGGAGGACGAGCTTGCCAAATCTCGCTGGAACGCCTGGGTGTCGGGCACAAACCTGCACCACGCGCTGATGCTGGCCCGCAAGCTGCTGTCCAAGGAAAAGGGCTGCTCCAAGCAGGTCCTGTTGATCACCGACGGCGAGCCCACGTCCCACATGGAAGGCGACCGGGCCTTCTTCGCCTACCCGCCAACCTACCGCACCGAACAGGAGACCCTGAAAGAGGTCCAACGGTGCACCCAGGAGAGCATCGTCATCAGCACCTTCATGCTGGAAAGCTCCTATCAACTGGTGCACTTCGTCGAGCGTCTCACCCGCATCAACAAGGGCCGCGCCTTCTACAGCAGCGCCTCCAACCTGGGCGAATACATGCTGGTGGACTACGTCAGCAACCGCCGGAAACGGGTCGCCTAGCGGTTCCACCGGCAGGTGGGATTGATAACTCTCGTTGACCTTGGCCTTTGATTAGTCCTTGCTCTGGTACAATGACTATGAAGAGGAGAAGCCATGGCCGACGTGGTATTCCAGATTAAGGCGCAAGGCGGAGTAGCGACACATCCGGCCGCAGTGCTGGCAGCCTATCCTGACGGAAGATATCTCACTGGGCGGACCGACGTCGAAGGCGCTTGCAGGCTGCACCTTTACCGGACCGACCAGAAAATGAAGGTGCTTGTGGCTGCGGAGGGCCACCTGCCTTTCCATAAAACCATCGTTCCGGGAAAGTCAGAAGTCGTCCCTTTAGAGTTGGAGCCCTCCAAAGATGAGAGGAAGGCGGCCCTCTTCACCGAGAGCACGGGATATATCCCGGGTATTTCGGGGCGGCTCAATCCACGCAAAGACGGCTATGTTTACGCTGACAACATCGCCATCAACGGGCGGCTTGCCGCGCCTGCCGCACATTTCGAGATAGGGGAGGCCCTGCAACTGGTCGACGTGTACGGCGTCGAGACGACTATCCGATTCCTGGTAGTAGAGGGACAATTCTCGCTGATTGAGTACACGGAGCCTAAGGCTTACCCAGGGGAATAAACGTGGCCACGGCAGAACAGCATCGAGATATTAGCGCCCAATTCCTGGGCCACGCCGAGGACGAATTACGCAAAGGCGATTTGCTACAGGCTTCGGAAAAAGCGTGGGGCGCAGTTTCTCACTACGTGAACTCCATAGCCATTCAGAAGAACTGGCCTATCGGGTCCCACGAGCGTCTCATGGAAAATGCCCACAAACTGATCAGCCAGGACCCTGCTGGCGCCCGTGACAACCTGCGGTTGCTCCGGTCAACCGAGGCGCTCCATGCCAACTTCTACCAGGCATTCTTGAACAAGGATTCTGTGGAGGGGGGCATTGAGGACGCTAGAGAACTAATCAAGGCGCTGGAAGCCCTCAACGCCGATACATAACCACCGGCATCAGGGTGGCCGGCCCAGACTGGCTCAATACGGCACAGAACGCCAAACCGTCAATAGCCCTGTATCTCACCCTCAGCAACAAGGGCCGCGCCTTCTACAGCAGCGCCTCCAACCTGGGCGAGTACATGCTGGTTGACTACGTCAGCAACCGCCGCAAGCGGGTGGCGTAGCGCGGCTAGGCCCCCAAACCTCGGTCTCGTTTAGCTGTGGCTGGTGATTTGCCCCCATCTTATTCCCTAGCCCCGCCCCCGTATTAGACAGAAATCCCCGGACTGCGCTACACTGCCCCTTGTCACACCGCGGGGCGATTCGCCCCACCCCATACGGTCAATAGTCGCCAGGGTTCGGCCTTGCGCCCCCTTGGTTGGCCTATTGGGGACGGCGGTGTGACAGCTACCGAATCCTAGCCGCAAGGGGGCACCGTTGAGCATCCGATTAGGTCTGGCAGTCCTGACCCTGCTATCCGCTCTCATCCTCACATTCGCCTGCACCTTCGATAATCCATCAGACACCGCAGATAGCCCCAAGACTCCCTCCACTGCCCAATCCACACCGACTCCGCCGCCAACACCCTTCCCCACGGCGACTTCTGCCCCAACACTCGCACCGACTCCGCCGCCAACACCCTTCCCCACGGCGACTTCTGCCCCAACACTCGCACCGACTCCGCCGCCAACACCCTCCCCCACGGCGACTTCTGCTCCAACACCCGCACCGACTCCGCCGCCAACACCCTCCCCCACGGCGACTTCTGCTCCAACACCCGCACCGACTCCGCCGCCAACACCCTCCCCCACGGCGACTTCTGCTCCAACACTCGCACCGAAGCCTACATACTCAGACGCCCGCGGGCATACTTTGCCATTGTTGGATACGGAGGTCATAGAGGACGGGATAATCAAACTCATCAACGAGCATCGACAGTCGCTCGGAATGGATGAACTAATTAGGGACCCTGCATTGGACGACCTGGCGATGACCAACAGCACCACTAACGCAAGCAATAAAGCGCGGGCCGGAACCTTCACGAAGGAGCACCCTGAGTCAGACTGTGAGACATCTCTTCAGGTGTTCCGGCATCCCCAGGTGAGACGTTATGGCTCTCAGTCTTTACGGCCTACCAAATACTACGAGACGGAATCCGAAGCTAGCCAAGCCATCGCCAGCGAGAGCGTACTCAAACCGAAAGACCCAACCAAAGGCATGGAAGTGGACAACGACGACGAATACATCGGGATTGGGATTGTTGAGGCCCACGACGAGCACAGGTGGATTGCATACTATGGAACGGTCTACACGATTGACTGCAAATATGAAGAGGAATCTCGCTGATGACCACCGAGTTGCTCTTCATCCTGCTTCGGAGGCGCGGCGGCTGGCTTGATGACCTGATTGACCTGGGCACCCAATCCGCAGCGTGGTGGTTGCCGGGGCCATGGTGGTGGTACATGGTAGGCATTCCGGTAGGCGTGGTGGTGTTGCGACTCATCGTCGCCTGGGTTTTCAACCGCTAGCCCTGACGCACTTGGAAAGGAATTCCGATGACTATCGGCTTGTTCGACGGGATTTACGTTCTGATGGGGATGGCTTTCATAGCGGCTGGGGTTGCCCTAGCACTGATGTACTGGTGGCTTACGGTGGATACGTCCGGCCAAGCGGCCTAAGCGCGGTCCACAGATGGCTTCTGACGCTATTTGTTGCAGCCATCGGACTCGCCCTATGTGTGTTGGGCGGTTTTTTGATACGAGCCGTATTAGCCAGCCACTAACGATGACCGCCCCGGTGATGGATATGGAGACCACTCTAAGATCCAACAAGGTAGCGCGGGTGGTGGATTTACTTCTATCATCTTCTCTGTCTTCTTCTGTTAGCCGATGCCCTCCCATTCCATTGCCTGTTCATTCATTGCTGTCCTTTGCGCGCATGTGCGCACCCCCGGCTTTCCCCTAGATAGAAACGGCATCAAAGATCGAGCCCCCCTTCCCCGCCCGCCAAAAACCTGCTATCATACCCCGCAGCAAAATTACATAAGTCAACTTCAGGGTTGAGAGGCCGTCCGGGACATCGGATGGCTAGGCTTTTAAGGCAGTCCAGTGAGGCTGGCAAAGTTCGGAACCCTCCAGAAGGCCGATGGGAACGCGCCGCGTGTTCCCGGCGGCTTAGCCCCTTGCCAGTACTCCGGCAAGGGGTTTTTTGCGGGATAGAGCATGACCGCCGAAAGGCAGATAATGAGCCGGGAAGACATCCGCCGGGCTTTGAACCGGGTGTCCCACGAGATACTGGAGCGCAACCGGGGCCCCCAGGACCTGGTGCTTGTCGGCATATACACCCGCGGCGTCCCCCTGGCCAACCGGCTGGCGGCAAACATCGCCAAGTTCGAGGGGAGTACTGCGCCTGTAGCGGCGCTTGACATAAACCTGTACCGCGACGACCTGCAGGCACGGGACCGCCCCGTGGTGCGCCCCACGGACATTTCGGTTGACCTCCACGGCAAGAAAGTGGTGCTGGTGGACGACGTGCTATACACGGGCCGGACCATCCGGGCCGCCCTAGACGCCCTCAGCGACTTCAGGACGCCCCAAAGAGGTGCAATTGGCAATCCTGCTGGACCGGGGTCACCGGGAGTTGCCCATCCGGCCCGATTACGTAGGCCAGAACATCCCGACTGCCGCAGACGAGCAGGTCAAGGTCCGCCTGTTGGAGTCCGACGGGGTGGATGAGGTGGCAATCACCAAGAGGGGGCGGCAAAGCCGATGAGCGCCTCCAGGGCCACCGAGACCCAGGAACTGACCACTCAGCCGGAACTGGCGGAGTTGCCCCCGCGCCGGCACGTGCTGGACCTGGACGACTTCTCTCCCGCCGAGATTTCGGCTGTGCTGGAGTCCACCCAGGGCATGGCCGAGGTGCTGGGCCGCGACATCAAGAAAGTGCCCACCCTGAGAGGCCGTGTCGTGGTGACTTTGTTCTACGAGGCCAGCACCCGCACCCGAGTCTCCTTCGAGGAAGCCGGCAAGGTGCTCAGCGCCGACGTCATCAACGTGTCGGCTTCGGCCAGCAGCGTCGAGAAGGGCGAGTCCCTCATCAACACCGCCCTCACTTTGCAGGCCATGGGCGTTGACATAATCGTAATTCGCCATCCTCACTCCGGCGCTCCCAACCTGCTGGCGCGGCATTTGGAGACAGTAGGGGTGATAAACGGCGGCGACGGCATCCACGCCCCACCCAACCCAGGCATTGCTGGACCTGTACACGGTGCGGCAGAAGCTGGGCAGGTTGGACGGCCTGAAAGTGGTCATAGTCGGCGACGTGCTCCACAGCCGTGTGGCCCGGTCCAACATCTGGGGATTCGCCAAGATGGGCGCCAGGGTCGTCCTCTGCGGTCCGCCCACCTTGCTGCCGCTGGAAATGCTCCGGGGCCGGGCAGACGGCAACGTTCCATCGCCGCTGGCCGCGGTGGAGGTGGAAACCGACCTTGACCGGGCCGTACAGGACGCCGACGTGGTCATGGCCCTGCGATTGCAGTCCGAGCGGCAGCAGGCCGGTTTTCTCCCCGGCCTCCGTGAGTACACCCGGCGGTGGCAGGTGACTGAAGAGCGGCTGTCCCTCGCCTCTCCCGAAGTCCTGGTGATGCACCCGGGGCCGATGAACGAGGGCATCGAGATAAGCTCCGGCGTTGCCCACGGCGTAAAATCGGCCATCCAACAACAGGTCACCAACGGCGTGGCCGTGCGCATGGCATTGCTCTACCATCTCTGCCGGGGGCGAAAGTAAAGTGTTCTACGGAGCTATCTTGATCAAGGGCGCCAGGATCATAGACCCTCTGAACGGGCTGGACGAGGTTGGCGAAATCCTGGTCTACGAGGGGGAAATTGGGGCGGTGGGCCCCTTGGATCCGGAGTTGGCGCCCGATGGCTGCCGCATCATCGAAGCCTCCGGCCTGGTGGCCAGTACCGGCTTTATCGACCTCCATTCCCACCTCCGCGAGCCGGGCTTCGAATACAAGGAGACCATAGCCACCGGCGCCAGGGCTGCGGCCCGCGGCGGCTTTACCTCGGTCTGCTGCATGCCCAACACCGAACCCGCCATTGACAATGCCGCCGTGGTGGACCTGATTCGCCGCCGCAGCCGCGAGGACGCAATAGTTCGGGTCTACCCCATCGGCTGCGTGACCAAGGGCCGCAAAGGCAAAGAGCTTGCCGACATGGAGGAACTGGCCGCTGCCGGAGTAGTGGCCTTCAGCGACGACGGCGACCCGGTCTACGACCCGCTATTGATGCGCATGGCCCTGGTCTACAGCGCCGACCTGGGATTGCCTGTAATCGACCATTGCCAGGACCCGGCGCTATCCGGTTGCGGCGTCATGGCCGAAGGCTGGGTCGCTACCCGCCTGGGCTTGCCCGGCATCCCGGCAGCCGCCGAGGAGACCATGGTGGCCAGGGACCTTGCCCTGGCGGAGTTGACCGGCGGGCGCCTGCACCTGGCCCACCTCAGCGCCGCCGGCTGTCTCCCCCTGTTGCAGCAGGCCAAAGACAGAGGCGTGACCGCCACCGCGGAGGTGTGCCCCCACCACCTGACCATCACCGACCATTGGGTCCTGGGCAACCGCGACTCCGGGTCGCTGGAAGCCGGCCCGCACGCCTACGACACAACCACCAAGGTATATCCTCCGCTGCGCGGCCGGGAGGATATTACTGCCTTGGCCCGCGGCTTGGCCGACGGCGTCATTGACTGCATCGCCACCGACCACGCTCCCCACGACCTGGCCTCCAAGCAGGTGACCTACACAGACGCTGCTTTCGGCATTAGCTGCCTGGAGACCGCGCTGGGCTCGGCCTTGACGCTGGTGCACTCCGGCCAAATCACGCTGAGCAGCCTGGTGGAGCGACTGACGGTGGCCCCGGCCAGGGTGCTGGGACCATCGTTCACCGATTTGGCCGGCCTGGAGCCCGGCACACCGGCGGACATCGTCCTGTTCGACCCGAACGAAGAGTGGGTCGTCGACGCCAATAAATTCGAGTCCAAGGGGAAGAACACCCCACTGCATGGCGTAACACTGAAGGGAAAGGTCAAAGCCACCCTGGTGCGGGGCGAAGTGGTGTTTCAGGATGCCTGAGCACTCTGCGCAAGCCTGGCTGGTGCTGGAAGACGGCTCCGTCCACGCCGGCGAAGCCTTTGGCGCCGACGTGGAGACCCACGGCGAGGTCGTGTTCAACACCAGCATGACCGGGTACCAGGAGGTGTTGACCGACCCGTCCTACGCCGGGCAGTTGGTCACCCTCACCTATCCCCTGGTCGGCAACTACGGCATCAGCGAAGAGCACTATGAGTCCAAGCGCATTCAAACGGCTGGCCTCATCGTCCGGGAGCACTGCGACCTGCCGAGCCACGGCCTGAGCAAACGCACCCTCCACCAATTCCTGGCCTCCCAGGGCATCCCCGGCCTCAGCGGCGTGGACACCCGGGCGATAACCCGCCGCCTGCGGGAGCGGGGCGTGATGATGGGCCTCATTACCCGCCAGGACCCCCAGGCGGCCGAGGCCAGGTTGGCCTCCATAGACCGTTACGACGACCGGGACTTTGTCAGCACCGTCACCACCGAAAACAGCTACCACTGGGACTCCGACGAAGAGTCATGGCAGGGGTCGCACAAGCATCGCGTCCTGGTAATCGACTGGGGCCTCAAGTACAACATTCTGCGCCTGCTCCACAAGCGGGGCTGCCAGGTCATAGCGGTCCCGGCTGCTACTTCCGCTGAAGACCTGCTTAGCCTCAAGCCTTCTGGAATCCTGCTGTCCCCCGGACCCGGAGACCCGCAGCTGCTGGACTACCTGGTGAACAACCTGCGGCTACTGCTGGGCCGCGTTCCCATCATGGGCGTGTGCCTGGGCCATCAGATTGCAGCCCGCGCCCTGGGCGCCAAGACCTACAAGCTGAAGTTCGGACACCGCGGCGGCAACCATCCGGTGCAGGACACGAGCGACGGCAAGGTTTACATAACCGCTCAAAACCACGGTTATTCAGTCAGCGCCGACTCTCTGCCGGCCGGCCTGGAGGTCTCCCACGTCAACCTGAACGACTACACCGTCGAGGGCCTGCGCCACAAAGAAATGCCGCTGTTCACCATTCAATACCACTCGGAAGCGGCGCCCGGCCCCCAGGACAACGAGTACATGTTCGACCGCTTCCTGCAGATGATCCAGGAACACGGCAATTCAACGTAGCCTGCTATTTCACAACCCCTCTCCGCGAAAAAATACGCGGCCTCAAAACTGGGAGATATTGCCCTCGGATTACGTGGCATGGGATGACGCCGGTCGGGTATCCTGTCTGAATTGCTTCTCAGGACTGGCTCCAGTGGTCGGCCCGCATTGGGGCGGGCGGCCCCATCCATCAAGAGTTGTTCTGAGGGGGTTGGGAATATTTTGTAGTTCTCTCAATATCTGGAGGTTTTTTCAATGTCTTCCTTCACCGCGTTTTTTGCTGGAGGAGGGGGTGGATGTGGAGTTGCCAGTAGATCTATCGGGAATAGTCGGGATATTAGACGAAGAAGTCCGTAATTTCACCCATGACGGGTATGGGTACGCCCTGGCCCCCGGAAAGGGGACCATCGGCAGCCGGTGGGACTTCCTGGTCAAGTATTTCGACCACAATGATCATGAAATACTTCCGTCGTCGCTGGGACGTATCGAATTGCAGAAATTGGACAAGGACCTCGTTCAGTTCAGGGTTCCTCCCCGCATGGAGCAGGAGACGCCTGAGATGATCGAGGACGACCCGGATGGGCTGTTCTTCGGTTCCTTTGTGTACCAGACGCTCAACGCCTTTCAGAGGCACAAGCTCATTGACCTGCCGGGAGTCCTGCCCACCGCCTGACCTGCCTGGAAGGAATCCCCGCTCTTAACCGCGGCAGCCTTGACGGAAGGCGCTCGCGCCGGTTGTAATAGACCTCGAAAGGCCTATAATATAGGCGGCGGGGAATGCCCTGGGTATCTCCCCGAGGAGGCAGGGATTTCCAATAGGCCCGGAAAAGTTCTGGTCGTGGGTTCTGGGCCTATTCTCATTGGCCAAGCCGCCGAGTTCGACTACGCCGGCACCCAGGCTTGCAAAGCCCTTCGCGAGGAAGGAGTTGAAACCGTATTAGTCAACTCCAACCCCGCGACCATCATGACCGACCAGGGCATTGCCGACCGGGTGTACATCGAGCCCCTCACCGTTGAAGTCCTCGAACGGATTATTGCCCGCGAACGTCCCGACGGCATTCTGCCGACCCTGGGTGGGCAGACCGGCCTCAACCTTGCCGTAGCCCTCGCCGACGCTGGCGTCCTGGACAAGTACGGCGTCCGGCTCTTGGGCACGCCCCTGGAGACCATCCGCAAGTCCGAAGACCGCAGCTTCTTTCGCGACTTCCTCCACGAACTGGGCGAGCCTGAACCCGCGAACCTGACGGTCTCCTCCATAGAAGAGTGCCGGGAGGTGGCCGGGGAAATCGGCCTACCCATCGTCGTGCGCCCGGCTTACACCCTAGGCGGCAGCGGCGGAGGCATTGCCAACACCTGGGAGGAGTTGGAGGCCATCGTCCGCGCCGGGCTGGCGGCCAGCCCCATATCCCAGGTGCTGCTGGAACAGTCCCTGGTCGGCTGGAAAGAACTGGAATACGAAGTGATGCGGGACGGCGCCGATAACTGCATCACCGTGTGCAACATCGAGAACCTTGACCCCATGGGCGTGCACACGGGGGACAGCATCGTAGTCGCCCCCAGCCAGACCCTGACCGACAAAGAGTACCACATGCTCCGCTCCGCCAGCCTGAGGATAATCCGCGGGCTGGGCATCGAGGGCGGATGCAACATCCAGTTCGCCTTGCAGCCGCACCCCCAGGTGGCCGAGGCCCTGAACTTCGAATGGCAGGCCGAGTCCCCCTACTACGTAATCGAAGTCAACCCCCGCGTAAGCCGCAGTTCCGCCCTGGCCAGCAAGGCCACCGGCTACCCCATTGCCCGAGTCGCCGCTAAGATCGCCGTGGGCAAACGGCTGGACGAGATATCCAACGCCGTCACCAGCATGACCAAGGCCGCTTTCGAGCCGGCCTTGGACTACTGCGTGGTCAAGTTCCCCAGGTGGCCTTTCGACAAGTTCCCTCACGGCGACCGAACCACCACCACCCAGATGAAGGCCACCGGCGAGGTGATGGTCATCGAACGCTCATTCGAGGCCGCTCTCCAGAAGGCCACCAGGTCGCTGGAAATCGGCAACCGTACCCTGCTGTGGGAGGACCCGGCTTGGCGCAGCGACGGCGATTCTTCCGATTCTCCCCTGGACGGCCTGCCCGTGGGCCCCAACGACCTTCGCCTCTGGGCCATGATGGCCGCTCTGCGGCGGCAGGTAAGCCCTGAGGCTTTGGTGGAACGGACCTACGTGGACCCCTGGTTCGTCAGCGCCATGGAGCGCATCGTGGACATGGAACGGCGGCTGCTGTCAGAAGGGCTGACCCCCGGCCTGCTGCTGCGGGCCAAGCGGCTGGGCTTCTCCGACGAGCAAGTGGGCACCTTGGCGGACATGCTCCCCGAGCAGGTGCGGACCCTGAGGCACCAATGGGACGTTCGCCCGGTCTACAAGATGGTGGACACCTGCGCCGCCGAGTTCGAAGCGGTCACTCCCTACTATTACAGCACCTACGACCTGGAGAACGAGGCCCCGCCGCTGCCGGGCAAGAAGGCCCTGGTCATCGGCAGCGGCCCTATCCGCATCGGCCAGGGCATCGAGTTCGATTACTGCAGCGTCCACGCCGCCTGGGCTCTGTCCGAGCAGGGCGTCTCCAGCATCATGGTCAACTCCAACCCTGAGACCGTCTCCACCGACTTCGACTCCAGCGACCGCCTCTACTTCGAGTCCCTGGACGAAGAGACCCTGCGGGACATCCTGGAAAACGAGACCGGCGACGACCCGCCGCCTCCAGTCGTCGTCCAGTTCGGCGGCCAGACCGCCATAGACCTGTCCCAGAAGCTGGCCGCAGCCGGTCTGCCCATACTCGGCTCCAGCGCCGAGGCCATCGACGTCGCTTCCGACCGCCACAAGTTCGAGGAATTCCTGGCCCGCCTGGGCATCCCCCAGCCTCCGGGAGCCGCCGTAACCTCGGTGGAGGAAGCACTGCAAGTCGCGCAGAACATCGGCTACCCGGCCGTCGTCCGGCCCAGCTACGTCCTGGGCGGGCGGGCCATGGAGATAGTCCAGAACGCCACCGAGTTGATTCGCTACTTGACCGCCGCCACCGACGTGAGCCCCGACAAGCCCGTGCTCATCGACCAGTACATGGAAGGCAAAGAATGCGAGGTTGACGTGGTCTGCGACGGGGAGCGGGCGCTGATTCCCGGCATCATGGAGCACATAGAGAGGGCCGGCGTGCACAGCGGCGACTCCATGGCCATTTACCCCGGGCTGAACCTCACCGACGAAGAGGTATCCACCATCGTCGACTACTCCACCCGCATAGGCCTGGCCCTGGGAGTGCGGGGCCTGATGAACGTCCAGTTCGTCATCCACGGCGGCGCCGCCTACCGCAGCCCACACCTGCCGTCGCAGGACGGCGAAAAGACCTCAGTCTATGTCTTGGAAGTAAACCCCAGGGGAAGCCGCACCATCCCCTTCATCTCCAAGGTCACCGGCGTCCCCGTGGCCGGCATCGCCACCAGGGTAATGCTTGGCGAGAGCCTGGCAGAGCAGGGTTATGAGGGCGGCCTGTGGCCCAGAAAAGACCTGGTGGGCATCAAGGCCCCGGTATTTTCCATGGCCAAGCTGGTGGGCGTTGACTGGCACCTGGGCCCGGAGATGAAGTCTACTGGAGAGGTCATGGGAGTTGACCGCGAATTCTCCAGCGCGCTGTCCAAGGCCCTGCTGGCCGCCAACTTGAACCTGAAACCCGGGGCCGGCGTCCTGCTCAGCATCGCCGACCAGCACAAGGCCGAGTCAGTGCACCTGGTCCGGGAGCTGGTGCGGGCCGGCTGCCCGCTCTTCGCCACCGAGGGCACTGCATCCATGATCAGCGCCATGGGCGTGCCCGTCACCATGACCACCAAGAAGCTGGCCGAGGGTCACCCCAACGTGGTTGACGTAATCGAAGACGGCAGCGTGGGAGCCGTGGTCAACACCGTCACCGGGGTGAGCTCGGTGATGCGCGACGGCTACTTCATCCGCCGGGCCGCCTCAGAGCGCCGGGTGCCCTGCTTCACGTCGCTGGACACCGCCCGGGCCGCCGTGGAAAACCTCCTGATGGAACGGACCAACTACAGCGTCCTTCCCATTGACGAGTACCTAAACGGCGTATAGCCGCCCATCTCCAAGCTCAACCCTTTACCAGACGCGTTCATCAGTTCACTGCGGTCCTTGCAACTCCGGAAAGTACGTGGCGTAAAAGCCCCTATCCCGGGTCAGCAGGGTATCGGCGTTGGCAATGGCATGAGCGCCAATCAAAAAGTCAGCAATGATGCGCGCTCTTGACCCTCCCGCCTGCCGGTATCGTGACCATCTTATGCCCGCATCGTAAGCGATGGCAGTGTCAATCGGGGAGACCGTCGCATTTATCTCCCGCAGCGTCTGATCCAAAGATGAGCGGTCGCCGAAAGCTGGAACAAGTTCAGCGTATACGATGTCGCAGACCAATATTGCTCCTCTGTCGTAGGCCCTAATGAGCCACTCCTGCGATTGAGAATGGTGTGCTGTACCGGATAGGAAGACGTCCAGCAGGACGTTGGTATCCACCGACGTGATCATCTTCCCCGTATCTCTTCGATGTACCGGTCAACGTCGATAGCCTCGCCAAGGATTCCACTGACCCTCTCCACCGGATGCTCCGCCATTGTCCGCTTTTGGATGAGCAGGCCGTTCTCGGTCGCAGTGATTTCAACCTCGACGTCCTTATACATGCCGAAACGGTCTCTGAGCCGCTTGGGAATGGTGATCTGCCCGCGTTCGGATATTTTCATGTCTACCTCGTATGAATTACATATTATTAAAATCATACCAAATCCCGAATACGTGGACAACCTAAGCTATTCGACGATTCGAAAGTTAGATGGGGCAGTTCAGGGAACAGGCCGAAATGTAATCCAGAAGACGGGCCTTGGCTACCGGCCCTTGAAATACTCACGGTTCTTGCGGACGTAACTCCGCCACTGGGCCGGCACGGCGAACTCGTCGAAGATTGCGTTCACCGGGCACACCGACACGCAGTACGCGCAGTCTATGCAGACCTCCGGGTCAATGTAGTACATGTCATCTTCCTCGGACGTCTCTATGCAGTCTACGGGACAAACCCCCACGCAAGAGGCGTCTTTAACCCCCTTGCACGGCTCGGTAATCACGAAGGCCATCGAGTCACCCCGAGGATCTTGGTCTTTCCATATTTCGGCCCGAATTCAGGCCCAGATTGCGGCATGAACGACTCTCATGGGCAGCTCGAGACGGCGTCTGCAGGCACAATTTTCAGTTGGCCCAATTATCTTGTCAACCTATATTAGATGATATATTCTATCAAGAACTCTGTTGCCATGTGAGGGTTTACAGCGTGGAACTTCGGGAACTTATCAGCTTTTACCATGTAGCCAAACTGAGCAGCGTGTCCAAGACCGCTCGCACCCTGGAGCTGGGCCAGCCCACCGTCACCACCCATCTGCGGAAACTTGAAGAAGAACTGGGAATCATCCTTTTTGACCGCATCAAGCGCCCCATTCGCCTCACGTCAGAAGGCGCCACTTTGTTGGATCTGGTAACCCCAGTGGTCGAGGCGGTGGACCGCCTCAAAATCCAGATGGACTATGTCGAAAAGCGCGGCTCTTTCGTGGTCGGCGCCTACCCCGACCTGGTGCTGCACCACCTGCCCAAGGCGGTGCAGACCTTCAACTCCCAGTACCCCTCCGTGCGCCTCCGCCTCATGGCCCGCCCCTACGCAACCCTGATAGAACTGGTCAAGTCTGGGGAAATAGACCTGGCCCTTTGCTCGCCCCCGCCTCCCGAGGAGGCTGGGCTTAACTTCACCCCCCTGTTCCAGTACCACGTGGTGCTCTTGACTCCCCTGGACCATCCGTTGCTCCAGCAAGAGTCCGTCGGCCTGCACGACATTGCCGCCTGGCCCATGATCGTTCCGGGGGCCGCCAGCCTGACCCGCCGCAAGGTGGAACAGGCCCTCAGAGGGACCGGCATAAACTTTGACGTAATCCTGGCCGTGGACGACACCGAGTCCATCAAGCGCTACGTGGAAATCGGCATGGGCGTGGCCGTCGCCACCGACTTCACCCTGCACCCGGCGGACCACGACCGGCTGGGAGTGGTGCGGCTGGGCCATCTTTTCGAGTCCTCGGACATCGGCGTCTGCACACTCAAGGGCAAGTTCCTGGGCCAGGCCGTGGGCAACTTCATAGAGACAGCCTCGGAAGTCCTGCGGGAGTTCCATCCCGAACCGTGGGCCTGGCAGGACGACGCGGCTCAAAACACCCAGTTGGCAGGAGCGACCGCCGCCAGGGCCTAGCCCGCCCCTCTAGCCCGGCTCCGGCTCGCTTGTTTGCCCGGCCGCCTGCCTGGGAATTACTTCTTTCACCCGTCTCTCCAGGTACGATCTGGGCAATAGCAGATAACGCTGGCACTTCTGGCAGGCTAACCCGATGTCTGCGCCCAGGCGCCTGACCTCCCACAGGAACCCGCCGCAGGGGTGCGCCTTTTTCATGCGGACCACGTCTCCAGTCCTCAGTTCGAGGGCCATCCCTTGCCGTCCTGGGTCAGGACTTGGTTAATCCGCCCCCGCAACGCTTCCGCCTCCCTGCGGGCCGCATCGGCGTAGTCGGGGCCGGTAGAGGCGTAGATGATGCCCCTGGATGAGTTGATCACCGCCAGCCTGCCCCTGGAGTCCGTCCCAGCCCGCACTGCCGCTTCCAGGTCTCCCCCCTGGGCGCCGACTCCCGGTATCAGCAAGGGCATTTCGGGACACGTGCGCCGCACCTCTTCCAGCTGTTGTGGCGAGGTGGCCCCCACCACCAGGCCCAGGTTCCCGTTAGTGTTCCAGTCCCGGCACAGCCCTGCCAGGTGCTGGTACAGTGGCCGCGGGCCTGCCGGAGTCTCTACCGTCATGTCCTGAAGCTCCGCCGAGCCCGGATTTGACCCCCGGCACCAGACAAACACCCCCCGCTCCTCGTAGGCCAGAAACGGCGCTACGGAGTCCTCTCCGCCCCAAGCATTGACCGTGACTGCGTCAAACCCCCACGCGTCGAACGCGGCCCTGGCGTAGGCCTCCGCGGATGGGCCCACGTCGCCCCGCTTGGCGTCTCCTATGACCACCGCTTGTGGGGCAGCCTCTCGGATGTATTCGACAGTCCGGCCCAAAGCCTCCAGTCCGGGAATACCCAGGGCCTCGTAGAAGGCCGCATTGGGCTTGTAAGCGCATACCAGGTCCGCGGTTGCGTCTACAATGGCCTTGTTGAACATCAGCGTGTCGGCCACCGCCATTTGCATGGGATCTGGGTCCAGTCCCACGCAGAGCAGGCTCTGGCTAACTTCACAGGCCCGCTCCAGCCGTGCCAAGAACGTATCAGGCATGGGTCAATTATATCCCCCGGCATTGGTCAACTGCTATCGGCGGCGACGCAGTTTGCCCCTCCCCGGCGCCGGTTGATACCATTACCGCTCCACGCCGGGGATTGGGCAGCTTGGATAGTCTTCCCCGGCGCCTCTAACGATGCAAGCCAACTTGGAGGACTGGTGGACTATCCCTCGGGCCTGACCGAAGGCCGGTTCAAAGCCAGGCTCAACCGGTTTCTGGCCGTAGTCGAGATCCAGGGCCGGGAGGTCGCTGTCCACGTGGCCAATTCCGGCCGCATGCGTGAGATGCTGGTGCCCGGGTACCGCGTCCTGATTTCTCCCAAGCCCGGCGACCACCGCAAGACCAAGTACGACCTGGCCCTGGTGGACATGGGAACGGCCCTGGCCTCTGCGGACGCCCGGCTGCCCAACGCCCTGGTCGCCGAGGCCTTTGCCCAAGGGCGGCTGCCCCAATTTCGAGACTATTCCGACATGCAGGCAGAAGTCGTATTCGGCGAAAGCCGGCTGGACCTCCGGCTGCAAGGCCCAGTCGGTCTCTGCTACGTGGAGACCAAGTCCGTCACCTTGGTCGTGGACGGCGTGGGCCTCTTCCCCGACGCTCCCACAACCCGGGGCGCCAAGCACGTGCGCAGCCTAGCCCAGGCGGTAAAAGCCGGACACCGGGCCGCCGTGGTATTCGTAGTCCAACGAGACGACGCCCATGCCCTGCGGCCCCACGACGAGGCAGACCCGGACTTCGGCGCAGCCCTCCGCGAAAGCGTCGCCGCCGGCGTGGAAGCCTTCGCCTACGCCTGCCGGGTAACGGAAACCGGCATAACCCTCGACCGCAGCTTACCGGTGCTCCTTTGAGCGAATCTCCGACTGTGCCCAACAACAAGGCCCCCATCCCCATAGGGCGGCCATGCCCCCGGAAAGGTGGCAGGCTGTCCGTTCGTCCTTGTATCTTAAACATGGACGTGGCAGACCGTTTCGTCCCAGGTCGGAAGACCGTACCTCAGCAGGGTCGTCACGTCCTGCCTACTCGGAGCCCGAACAGTTGACCGGGCAGTGGAGCCCGAATTATGCAAGGATGGGTCAGAGTTAGGGAGAGACATCTTTGGAGGAGGTGGATGTATGAACCAAGAATCCTTGTTGTTTGTTGGCATCGATGTTTCCAAGGACCGCTTGGATGTGGCGGTGCGGCCTACCGGTGAGGCTTGGCAGGTCTCCCACGACTCTCGGGGGATCAGCCGGCTGGTGAAACGTCTTGGGAAATTGGCGCCCCAATTGGTGGTGCTGGAAGCCACCGGTGGAATGGAAATGGCCCTGGCGGCAGAATTGGCCAGCTCCCAACTGGCTATAGCGGTAGTCAATCCCCGGCAGGCGCGGGACTTCGCCCGCGCTGGCGGGAAACTGGCCAAAACCGATGCCCTGGACGCCCACGCCCTGGCACACTTCGCCCAGGCCATGCGTCCGGCCCCCAGACCCCTGCCAGGCCCCGACGCCCAGGAACTAAAGGCTCTGGTCGCCCGAAGGCGCCAACTGGTGGAAATGATCACCTCAGAGAGAAACCGGTTCAAAACTGCCACCAAGCGTATACGCCCCACGGTCCAAGACCACATCCTTTGGTTGGAAGAGAACCTGAAGGGTCTGGACCAGGACTTGGGAGACTTCATCAGTTCTTCCCCCATGTGGAAGGACAAAGACCAATTGCTTAGAAGCACTCCAGGTGTGGGGCCGGTCCTATCCATGACTCTCTTGTCCGACCTGCCCGAACTGGGCGCCTTGAACCGCGGTGAGATCGCCGCTCTGGTGGGCGTGGCGCCCTTCAACCGGGACAGCGGCGCCCTGAGGGGTAAACGCCAGGTATGGGGAGGGCGCAGTCAGGTGCGGGCTGCACTCTACATGGCGACCTTGGTGGCCACCCGGTACAATCCGGTCCTGCGGGACTTCTACCAGCGGCTGTGTGACGCCGGCAAACCCAAGAAAGTGGCCCTTACAGCCTGCATGCGCAAGCTGCTCACCATACTCAACGTCATGGTCAAGCACAATCGCCACTGGAGCCCTATCCCTCAATCTTCTTGACATTAAAGACAGTTGCTGAGCCCGTCGAAGGGGAAATCCAAGAGGGAACGGGCGAGGCTGGGGTCCGGTCGCGCGGCACACCCAGGCAGGCTGTCCGTTCGTCCTGAGGGAAATCGAAGGGGGAGCGGACAGCCGTTGTTGCTAGGATCTCAGCAAGCGATAACCTAAAATCCAACGGCTTGAAGCACGTTGATCGGGCCCACACCCGCCTGTCCAACAGGAGCACACTTGCCAGACCGTAACCCAGCCAAACACATGCCCAGAAAGCCCCCAGAACGCCCAGAAAGGCCCTCCAGCCCGGCAGATGGCCGGAAGTTGCTGCAAGACATCTACCATCGCCTCTACGCGGCCTACGGCCCCCAGGACTGGTGGCCCGGCGACGGCCCCTTCGACGTGGTGGTCGGAGCAATCCTGACCCAGGCCGCCGCCTGGACCAACGTGGAACGGGCCATAGCCGCCATGAAACAGGCCGACTGCTGGTCCATCCAGGCCATACACGCCATGCCCGTCGACGACCTGGCCCTCATCATTCGCCCCAGCGGCTACTTCAACGCCAAGGCCCAAAAGCTCAAGGCCTTTGCCCGCCACGTAGTCGATGGATACGACGGAGACCTACAGGCATTCCTCAGCCGGGAGTTGGGCCCGCTGCGAGAGGAGCTGCTGTCCATTTACGGCATCGGCCCCGAGACCGCCGACGACATCCTGGTCTACGCCGCCGAAAAACCCTCTTTCGTCATCGACGCCTACACCCGCAGGGTCGTCCAACGTTTGGGTCTGCTACCCCTGGACGCCAAGTCCAGCTACCAGGCCTACCAGGACCTGTTCCACGCCAACCTGGACGATGACGTGCCCCTGTTCAACGAGTATCATGCCCTGCTGGACCGCCACGCCAAGGACACTTGCGCCAAGGTCCCCCGCTGCTCAACTTGCTGCCTCAAAGACATCTGCGCCACCGGGATAGCCGCCGCCAACTTGACATAACCGCATCTTCTTTCTTCAAATAGTCCCTGCACCACCGGTTAGTCCTCCACCTCCCGACCAGTCACCGGATCTGAGCGCAAATTTTTGACAGAGTATTGCCCTTGGACTAGACTCAGGCCGCTCTCTCACTTCCTTTTGTCGTCAGATTCGTCACCTACTGGTGGTTTTTCTAGGAGTTAGGCGCCATGAATCTACCGCACCTGAACGCTTTGATGTCAGCCTTACGCCTGGTATTCCTGGTAGCTGCTCTCTGGCTATTCCTCGCCTGCGATGCCGAGGGTCCGACAGCGACGGCAGTCGCGATCCCAACGGCGACACCCACTCCCACAGCGACATCCAGCCCGACGGCGACACCCAGTCCCACGGCGATACCCACACCTACCACGGCGCCTACCCCTACACCTGCCCCCAGTCCAACAACGGCTGTTCCCAGCCCGACGGTGGCTCCAGTACCGGATGACGTCGAATTCAACTTCAGTTTCGAGAACGACGCCGAGGGTTGGGTGGTGGGGTTCGCAGACCTGCCTGTCAACTACGACCAGTCAACCTACGAGTTGGACCACGAGCATCGTCCGCTTCCCGATGGCCTTGAAGGCGGCGGTATCTACGTCCAGGGACACAACCGCAGCGACGACCTGTTCATGTTCCTGAAGAGACTGGTTGACGGGCTGAGGCCGGACACGACGTATGCGGTCTCGGTGTCCGTAGACCTGACCACCAACGTCCCCGCCGGATTGGTCGGCATCGGCGGCGCACCCGGCGAGAGCGTCTACGTGAAAGCTGGGGCTTCTACCGTCGAGCCGTTGGCCGTGGAGGACGACAGCAGGCATCTCAGGATGAACATCGACAAAGGCAATCAGTCCAACGGCGGCGAAGCCATGGTGGTGCTGGGGGATGTGGCTCACCCCGAGGTGGCGAACGACGAATACCGCATCAAGACCCTCGACAACACCGCCCTGTCCCTGAGCGTTGCCACCGACAGCGAAGGACAGGCCTGGCTGATCGTCGGCACTGACTCCGGCTTCGAGGGCCTCAGCCGGTTCTACTACGCCCGTATCTCTTACGTCCTGTCCCCGATGGCTTGACACCCCCCACTGTCACAACCCCATTGACAGCCCCGAAAGCCGATAGGCAAACTAGAAATATATCTCTCAGACGCCAGCGAATAAGCTAATTGATGGCAACGCCTGAACTAACTGATATAGAGACTCCGCCGCAGGGATCTGGCGCCATCACGTTCGGCGTATTCCCGGTTGGGCTGAGTATTCCCATGCCCTCTGCGTACTCCACGCCGGTGGAATACGCAGAGACTCTCGGCCAAGCCTACCTTTCCTTCGCCAAGCATGCTAAACGAAAGAATGGTGGGCATTACCTGACGCCCGCTCCTATCTCCAAATTCATGGCAGGCTGTTCTTCCTACTCGGAGCCGCACATACGTGTACTCGATCCGGGGAGTGGCGCAGGCATACTGTCTGCTGCGGTGTGTGAAGCGGCCGTGAGCAGTGGGGCAGTCAGAAGTCTGCATATCGATGCCTATGAGACCGACCCAGTGCTTGCCGGACTGAGCCGTCTCGTGCTTGTCTTCTCACGCAATTGGCTTGCTCAACGTGATGTCGAACTGACTTTTGATATGCGACAGCGTGACTTCGTGTTGGACAACGCCGCCACTCTCGACGGGAACTCTAAGAGCAATCTATCTGGAAGAGGCCGTATCAGCCGCTGCACCGAATACGGCCTTGTGATTTCTAATCCCCCGTACTTCAAGATAGGGAAGGACGACCCCAGGGCTGTCGCATGGGCGTCCATCGTGCATGGGCAGCCCAATATCTACGCCCTGTTCATGGCGGTTTCCGCCGAGCTCCTGTCCGAGTCGGGCAAGCTCGTGTACATCGTTCCCAGGAGCTTTGCATCCGGGCCGTATTTCAGGAGGTTCCGGGAGGTTTTCTTTCAGCGCGTCGCTCCAACAGCCGTCCATCTCTTCGAGTCCAGGAAAGACGTCTTTAAGAACCAGACCGTCCTCCAAGAGAGCCTCGTGATAGCGGCGCGGAGCCGAATGGAAGGGGAAGCCGTCAGCGAGGACCGAGTCCTTGTGTCTCACAGTAAGGCGGCTCACGATATCGCTGACCGTCAACAGTTCATACTGGACCTGCATTCCGTACTAGACTTGACCAGCGAAAACAAGGAATTGTCTATTCCCCTGCGCACAGAGGACCTAGAATTAGTAGCGGCCATACGGTCGTGGCCCAACACACTCCACTCCCTTGGTCTGGAAATCTCCACGGGCCCCGTGGTGCCTTTCAGAGCCACCAAATACCTCGCCCATGACCAGATTGGATTCTCCAAAGTTCCACTATTGTGGATGCAGCACGTCCACCCTATGCGAACTATCTGGCCCTCGGCGACAACGGAAAAGCAACAGTGGATTGAAGCCGCGGCAGACTCAACTAAGCTACTGGTAAAGGACGCTACCTATGTCCTCCTTCGTCGCTTCAGCGCCAAGGAGGAGAAACGTCGTCTGGTTGCCGCACCCCTCATTCAGGGATCATTGAATGCTGGCATGGTGGGACTAGAGAACCACCTGAACTACATTCGCGGAATATCAAGACAACTGGATGATCAACTCGCCTTTGGACTCTCGGCCCTGCTCAACTCAACATTCCTGGACCGCTACTTCCGCATCTCCAACGGCAACACTCAAGTCAGCGCTGCCGAACTCAGGGCCATGCCCCTTCCGTCCGAGCAGGACATTCGTTCAATCGGTTCAGAGGCCCAAGGTCGAATCGGCTATGGGACTGACCTCTCCATCCTTGACGCTATCGTCTCCGAGACACTCGACCTCTCCCCCGAACTTGGTATAGGGCTTAAGCCAGCGGCAAGATGAGCAAGATCGATGAAGCGCGGGACATTTTGGAGCAGTTGGGCCTGCCTCCGGCCCAGCAGAACGACATCTCCTGCTTGACCATTCTAGCTCTCACTGGGCTATCCGAGAATGACGCTTGGAGTCAGACCGCCAAGCCGTCTCTCACCATTCACATGATACTCGGCTTTATTAGGGATACCTACGACAAGGACTACGCCGAAAACACAAGGGAGACAGTTCGGCGTCGAGTCATACATCAGTTGGAGCAGGCGCGGGTAGTGGACCGCAATCCGGATGAACCCGACCTTCCCACCAACAGCCCCAAGACGCACTACGGTCTCACCGAAGAAGCCCTTGACTTGCTCCGGCTCTACCAGACCAGGAACTGGGAATCCAAGCTGATAGCCTTCCGTTCCAGCCACGGCGCTCTCTTGGAAATATACCAGCGTCGTAGACGGATGCGGGAAATACCCATTCGCACATCAACGGGAGACGACATTCGCCTGTCCCCTGGAAGGCACAACAAATTGCAGGCTCAGGTGGTGACGGACTTCGGACCGAAGTTCGCCCCCGGGGCGACCCTGTTGTACCTTGGCGATGCTGCTAACAAGCTCTTGCACTTGGACCGTGAGAGGCTGGCGGAGCTTGGAGTCCCGATTACCGAACATGACAAGCTGCCGGATGTGGTCCTCTACGATGAAGACCGGAACTGGCTGTTCTTAGTTGAAGCTGTCACGTCTCACGGTCCAGTTACCCCCAAACGGGTGGAAGAGTTGGAGGTTACACTGAAGGACTGTACTGCTACTCGATTGTACGTCAGCGCCTTCCCGGACTTCCGGCAGTTCAAGCGGCATGTAGAAGAGATCGCTTGGGAGACCGAGGTCTGGCTAGCTGAGATTCCAGACCATCTAATCCATTTCAACGGAGATAAATTCCTTGGTCCCTGATAGCGCCGTCCGATAGAGTGAACACTAATGAGCGCGTGCCCGACGCATGTCCCTTCCATCGAGTATTCAGCAAGGGATCAGCCGGGCCGGTCTTAATGCCCCCACTGTCACATCCCTGTTGACAGCCCCAAAGCCAACGTGCAAACTGGAATCATATAGTTCAAACGCCGACGACCAACCCGAATATGCCTGAATCATTACAAGCAAAAACGAATCAAAACCGCGCCGTGGCTCCTGCCCAGCAGTCACAACGCACCCCGCCGCTGGGCCAAACCTTCCACCGGCGCCCGTTGCAATGTCCCGAAATGTCCCATAATGTCCCAGGTCACGAGAAACCCGGCCTCCAGCCCCTGCTCCTTCGTTCTTTGGGCCGGCTGTCCCTGGCGCGTCCCTTGGTGTCCGACACTCCGTCCCTGGCGCTCCGTGCGCTGAGATAGCGCTCGCCCACCATCGTGGCTATACTCATCGACCGGGCTCTTTCGCTTCGGAGATCGCCGACATATCTTTGGTTTCCGGGTAAAGCGGCCCTGAAGCATGGGCGTCCTTGACTGGATTCTGCTAATCATCCGCTGGGGCCACGCTGTGTCCGCCGTTGCCTGGGTGGGCGGCGGCATCTTCTACCTCTTGGTCCTGAGGCCCGCCCTGCGCCGTGACTCCCTGTCCCCCGAGGCCAACCGGAACATTGGCGTCGAGTTCCGCGGCCTGGTCAACACCGCCATTGCCGTCCTCCTGTTGACCGGCGTCATCCTCTCCGTGGCCCGGCTGACCGAAGATTCAATCACCCTCGCCTACGTCGCCGTGCTGGTGATCAAGATCGTCCTGGCCCTCTACATGTTCTACGTCGTCCGGTTCCTGCGCCCAACCACCTACACCGAAGATCCCGGCGCCGCACCCGGCTGGTGGGGCAAGCTGCGGGCCGGGTTGACGAGCGCCGGGGCTGTGCTGATAATCGGCCTCATCGTCATCGGCCTGGCCGACGTACTTACCTTCCTGTTCGAGGACAGCCTCCGGCAATAGGGCGGGCCCAGCCGCCTGCAACGTCGTCCCGTGGGGTAACTTGAAGAAAGACCTGATGGAAATACTGGCCTGCCCGGTTTGCCGAGGCCCGCTGGAGCTGCAGGTAGCGGCTGAAGAGGCCGACGAGGTCATAACCGGGTCGCTAACGTGCCGCCGGTGCGACGAAACCTATCCCATCGACGACGCCATCCCCAACCTACTGCCCCCGGACTTGCGCAGCTAGCCAAGCCTGCGCCTCAGGGCCGGGAAGTCATCCCCTCACACCCGCTGGTACTTGGAGATGCTCCGTAGCTCCCGCGGCGGGTCCATGTAGCTGCCGCGGATGGTGTAGGACACCTCGGCCACGTACAGGTCGCCGTGAGAGTCCACCGCTATCCCGTGGGGAGCGATGAACTGCCCTGGCCCCTCCCCTTCTTCCGGAGCGCCGAACAGGCAGACCCGGTTGCCGTCCAGATCGTAAATCGACACCCTGTGGCCCAGCCCTGGAGCGTCATCCACCCCCGGCATGCCGTTCAGTTCTCCTACGTAGATGTGGTCTTGCCACAAGACCATGGAGTCGGGCCGGTGGATGTTGTTCCACATGGTTATGAAGTTGCCCTGGGGGTCGAAAATCTGAATCCGGTGCGCCTCCCGGTCCACCACGTACACCCGGTCCTCGCGGTCGACGGCGATGTTGTGCGGGCGGATGAACTGCCCGGCGTCGATGCCGGAGCTTCCCCATGAGAACTTGTACTCGCCCGATCCTGTGTAAACGTGAATCCGGGCGTTGCCGTACCCGTCTGAGACATAGATGTCGCCGTTGCTGGGCATGATGGCCGCCGACGTGGGCCGGTTGAAGGGCTGGCCGCTCCACTTGGGCGCCGGATGGTCCCGCTTGCTGATCTCCATCAGCTTCTCGCCGTCGCGGCTGAACTTCTGGATGGTGTGCATTCCGTCGTCGGCCGCCAGCACCGAATCGTCGTGGGCGATGTACAGGCCGTGGGTACGGACGCTGAACAGGCCCTCGCCAAAGGTGCGCAAGAAGTTGCCATCCCGGTCAAAAACGATGAAGGGGTGTTCACCCCTGGTCAGGAAGTAGACGTTGTCGTCGGAGTCCACCGCCACGCCTGGGCATTCGAGGAAGCGAACCTCCGCAGGTAGTTTCGCCCACCCGCCTACGTACTGGTAGCGAAAGTCGCCGGAACCAAAGGTCTCAGACATCTACTCTCCCGTTAATGCGGTTAGTCCTTGGAATACCGCCCGCCATAGAGCGTTCCCAACTCCTGGCTAGAGCCGCCTGGCCTAGCGGCGCTCGAACACCGCCGCCATTCCCTGTCCGCCGCCGACGCACATGGTCTCCAGGCCGAACTGGGCGTCCCTGCGCTCCATTTCATGCAGCATGGAGGTGAGTATCCGGCATCCGGTGGCGCCTATGGGATGGCCCAGGGAGATGCCGGACCCGTTCACGTTCAGGTTGTCCTCGTGGGGCAGCTTCCACTCCCGCAGCACCGCCAGCACCTGGGCGGCGAAGGCCTCGTTAAGCTCTATCAGGTCCATGTCCTGCAGCGTCATGCCCAGCTTGTCCATCAGCTTGGACGACGCCGGGACCGGGCCGATGCCCATGTAGGCCGGATGGCAGCCGGCAACCGCCCACCCTTTCAGGTATCCCTTGGCCTCCAAGCCCAGTTCTTCCAGCTTGTCCGCAGCCACCACCATGCACGCCGAGGCGGCGTCGTTCTGGCTGCTGGCGTTCCCGGCAGTCACAGTCCCGTCCTTCATCATGGGACGCAGCCGGGCCAGGGACTCCAACGACGTGTCGGCCCGCGGCCCTTCGTCCTTGTTGAATATCACCGGGTCGCCCCGGCGTTGGGGCACCGGCACGTCGATGATCTCCGCATCGAACTTGCCTTCCTCCCACGCGGCGACTGCCCGCTGGTGGCTTCTCAAGGCGTACTCGTCCTGCTCCTCCCGGGGGATTTCGTACTGCTTGGCCAGGTTCTCGGCGGTCCCGATCATGCCTTCTATGTGCCCGAACCGCGCCTCCGGCGCAGCCATTACCCGGGAGCGGGCCAGCCGGTCGTGAAATTGGACTGAACCCAGCCGCGCCCCCCAGCGGGACTCGTTTACATAATATTCACAGTTGCTCATGCTTTCCACGCCGCCGGTGATCACCACGTCGGCATTGTCAGTCTGCACCAGCATGGCTCCGCTCAGGACTGCCTGAAGGCCCGACGCGCAGCGGCGGTCCAACTGGCAGCCGGGGACTTCAATGGGCAGGCCGGCCATCAGGGAAGCGAGCCTGCCGATCGCCGGGTTCTCACCGCTGGGATAGCCGTGGCCGATGACCACGTCATCGACTTTGGCGGGGTCCAGGCCGGTGCGTTCCAGCGTCGCCTTTATCGCCAGGCTGGCCAGTTCCGCAGCCGCGACGTCTCTCAAGGCTCCGCCGTAGCGGGCCACGGCTGTCCGTACCGGTGATACAATCGCAACTTCTCGCATGGGGGCCTCCTCTAGCTTCGGCATAATTTGGGACTAATTGGAAGGCGGCTTCGCGCTCCGCATATCATAACCCGGCGCGCCCACCTTGTCGATTGCGCCATTGGAATCCAGTTTCCCTTGTGCTAGGATACCGCCCAGCCTGAAAGGACCCATTGACCACCTTGCCAGTCAACAACGAAAACGACTCAGCGATTGTCACCCGGGAACTTACCCGTGACTTCGGCGACGTGAAGGCCGTCGACGGCATTGACCTTAACGTCGGCCAGGGCGAGATTTACGGCTTCCTGGGCCCCAACGGCGCAGGCAAGACCACCGTCATCCGCATGCTAATTACCCTTCTAGCCCCCACGTCTGGGGCGATGACGGTGGCCGGTTTCGATGTCGTACGGGACCCCGAGGAAGTCCGCTTGCGCATAGGCGCAGCCCTGCAAGAAGCGGCCCTGGACAACAAGCAGACCGGCCGGGAACTGCTTCGCATCCAGGGCCGGCTGTACGGGTTGTCCAGGTCCCGCGTGGATGAGCGCATCGCCGAACTTTCACGCTTGATCGACATCGGCGATGCTATGGACCGCTTGATAGGCACCTACTCCGGCGGCATGAAGCGGCGCCTTGACTTGGCCGCTGCATTGATCCATACGCCCGAAATCCTCTTCCTGGACGAACCGACGACAGGCCTGGACCCCATCAGCCGCGCCCGTATCTGGGAAGAGGTGCGGAACATCAACCGGGAGCACGGGATAACCATTTTCCTGACCACCCAGTACTTGGAGGAAGCCGATGCCCTTGCAGGACGGGTCGGCATCATCGACCAGGGCAGGCTGGCCGCCCAAGGCACGCCGGATGACCTGAAGCGCGCCCGCGGCTCTGACCTGATCATCGCCAGGCTGGAAGGCGACACGGCAGCGGCCGCCGCGGCATTGAATGACATGGCGTCCGTTGCCGGGATAGAGGTCCACGGCCAGGAGTTGACGCTGAGCGTCAGCAACGGAGCCGCCCTGATTAGCTCGGTAGCCCTGGCGCTGGACCAGGTCGGCGTAGGCGTTCAGGAACTAACCCTGCGAACTCCTACCCTGGACGACGTATTCCTCCAGGTAACCGGCGCTCGTTTGCAGGACAGTATCGACGGCCAAGTCCTGGAGGCCGGAGGCGACTCAGAGTCCGGTTGACGGGCATAAGAGGCCGTCCGCAGCCGCTCATTCCGGCGCGGCATACCGTGACCGCTTAGAGGAGACAACTAATGACGACAGCGTACGCGGGAATAACACCCCAGGCCCGCAAACGCGGGTTCCTTTGGGATATGACAACGGTGGCCCAGCGCGCCGTGCGCTCGGTCTTGAGAGACCCGGAAACCACCATGCCGGCGCTCTTGATACCGGTGTTCATGTACGTGTTGACCATTGGCGCTCTCGAGGACTTTGCCGAGGGAATCCCCGGCCTGGACTACCGGGCCTTCCAGTTACCTGTCGCCGTCTTGTACGCCGTGACAGGCGTTTCGCGCGCCGTTACCGTCGTTACTGACATCCAGACCGGCTACTTTGATCGGCTGGCGATCACTCCGGTGAACCGTTTGGCGCTGCTGCTCGGCTTGATGATCGCCGACTTCTGCCTGGTGGTCGCTCTTACAATCCCGGTGATAATCATGGGCTACATAGCCGGCGTTTCATTCGTTACCGGCCCCCTGGGAATCCTGGCGTTCATGCTCCTGGCCGGCTTGTGGGGGCTCATCTTTACCGGCTTTCCCTATGCCATAGCCCTGAAAACCGGGAACCCCGCGGCGGTCAACATGTCCTTCCTCCTATTCTTCCCCCTGGTCTTCATGACTACCGCCTTCATTCCACTGGAGCAGATGACCGGATGGCTGGCCGCCGCCGCCGAGTACAACCCCGTAACCTACCTCTTGGAGGCGCTGCGCTCCCTGGTCTACGGAGGATGGCAACCGATGACACTGGCCCAGGGAGCGGGCGCCACCCTCGCGCTGGGCGTAGTCAGTATTGGCTTGGCCCTGGCCGCGCTGAAAGGCAGGGCCACCATAAAGTAGCCCTCGCTTCCGTCGGGCAGTTCTCCGACCTGGATGAGCAGGTGATACGGCGATTGACAAGGTATCCTATGGGGGATACAGTTTGTGCCTGACCCCGTATCTCCACCACCACCGCTAACCGTTGCCCCTGGAGGACTCGCCGATGATATATGAGATGCGAATCTACTATGCCGTGCCCGGACAGTTGAACAAGCTCAACGACCGGTTCTCCAACCATACAATGGGCTTCTTCAACAATCATGGCATCGGCATGCTGGGCTTTTGGACCGACCTGATTGGCATCAGCAACCGGCTCACCTACATCCTGAGCTACGACGACATGGGTGACCGGGAAGCAAAATGGAACGCCTTTCAAGCCGACAAGGGTTGGCAGGAGGTGAGGGCTGAGACGGAAAAGGACGGGGCTTTAGTCGCCACGGTCGAGAACAGCTTCCTGAGCTTGACGCCCTACTCGCCCCAGCCCAAGGTAACGGGCGCCTTACAGGAACTGCGGACCTATCACGCCATGCCTGGCAAGATAGCCGCCTTGCACGATCGGTTCGCCAACATGACCATAGGGATGTTCGACAAGCACGGTATAGACAGCGTCGGTTACTGGACCGCCGCCGTGGGCACCAGCAACCAGTTAGTCTACATGATCGGCTACCCCAACATGGGACACCGGGAACAGGCCGTCGACAACATGATCGCCGACCCCGAATGGCAGAAAGTCTATTACGCGTCCGAGCGTGACGGTCCTATTCTCCGGTACACCGAGGGCGTCATCCTTAAGCCCACCAGCTACTCTCCCCGCTAGCGGCCCGACCAGGCCCCAAGGGGAACCAAAATGATCCGGCTCGAACTAGACTTGGACAGCCCAGAAGACCTGAAAGTGGTCAACGGCCAGTGGAAGTTCGCCCAGGGCCTGGTCCCAGGCGAGCCCAACGAGGGTTTGAGCGCCGGAATCTCCGACAGCCCGGCGAGGCTTGCCGACTACGACGACTCCTCGTGGGAAGTCTGCGAGACTGTCCAGACAACCCGGTCTAAGGGGCTAACCTTCGGCTGGTACCGCACAGCCCTGACCTTGCCCCAGCAGGTGCAGGGCAGGGACATTGCGGGCTGGCGGGCCATGTTCGAGACCTGCATCGACGACTACGGGGAAGTCTGGGTTAACGGGGAGTGCGATTTTGCGACCGGGACGGTAGCCGGGTTCAATAAACCTCATCGGGTGCCGCTGACTACAAACGCCCAGCCGGGCCAGAAGTACGTCATCGCCTGCCTTGCCGCCAACGGACCTCTGGCAAGACCATTCGGCGGCATCTTCCTGCGCTACGCCCGCCTGGCCTTTGAGAACTACTCGGTTTAAGGCCCCCACCGGCCCGCCCCACGCCGTCTGCGCCCTATTCTCCCCCCAATGGCATGTCCAGTTGGCCATCCGGACGCTTTGCGTCGCCCAGTTGGGCCAAATACTCTCGCAGTTCGCCAAGCGTGGAGAAGCGGCGGTCGACTCTCTGATGAATGAATGGGGTAGGGTCCTTTGACGCCTCCCACACGACAATCACTTCTTTGGTGAAGGCCGTGGCATGCTCGATTTCTGACTGAACGCCTGCGGCAATGAGCGGGTTGTCGTTGGCGTCCGCGGGGAAGTAAGCAACGATCACGTCGGATTGGTCGACCAACTTGTAGTCCCTTGCCACGATCTGTCCGTCGATGTCCGGGATGGCTTCCTCGATTTCACTGAAGTCCAGCTCTATCCGGTCGTCCCCTACGTCGCAGACCAGGCTCCCGTCGTTTCTCCCCGTCACTCGCTCTTTGGCCATCATTTTCTGCAGCCGCTTTTCGCCGATCATCATGGGGTCAAAGGCGGTAAGGCTGGACCTGACCAGCCTTCGAAATTCAACCACCTTGCCCCAAATCAGAGGGTTGTCCTGCGCATCGCTGATCGGATAGCTGACGTACGCACGCGGCTTCCAGGGTTCAAACATGAGGCTAAAGGCTACTTCCAGAGGAGTTGTGCTGACTTCAGGCTCTATTGAAACGCCCAGGACGTAGTGGGGGACCTTCAAGACCGACGAAATGATGTCTGCCGTCAGGATTTCCTCCTCACGCCATATAAGCAGGTCCTTAAGGCTGTAGCTTACGTCGCCGGGCAGAGACTTGTTCGTTTTCAACGTGTCCAACCGATGCTTTATCGTTTCCACGTCGTCCACCAGCGTGATGACGATGTCGGGCTGGAAACCCTCCAGCTCCGAAATCTCGAAAGCCCTAAAGAGCTGATTGTTCCACCTGAACACCCCGTGAGAATTGACGAATACGTTGTCAAGCCTGGAGCTCTCGTAACCGATGCCGGTGAACGCCAGCCGCCTCAGGATTGACAACTCAGCCAGGGGTAGGTCCAGGATCTTGCCTTTTTGCAGGGGCTTCCCGGCCTTGTGGCTCTCACTGTACATAATGTCGCCGACGTTCATCACCGCGTCCACGTTTACCCCGCGGCTGGAGCACAAGTCAGTCAGGCGCTGAAGGTGCCGCTTTTTGTCTATTCCGGTCTGGCCTAAGAATAGGGCTCGCACTAATCGACCTCACTCGGGCGGATTCTCGGCATACCGGCGACGCGCCGAAGGGATTGGGACCTGCCATTCGACGGCGCCGCGAAGCGGCCTTGTCCACCGGTCCTATCGTTCTTCGCAGCCTCGGGCTCTAGAAGATGCTCCCGTCGAAGATGTGGTCCCGAATTACGGCGTAGACCACGTGGCCGACGGCAATCGCGAGGGCCAACACTGCGACGTACAATGTCAGCCTCTGGCGCCGAATTGAGCCTTGCAATCGGCGGTCAGCGGCCTCGGGTGAGCCGACGTCCGGCGGGTCGTCGGGTCTCCCGGCAACCAGGCGCGACAATCTAGTTCCTAGTCTACCCATGGTAGGCGGCTTTGCCGCGTCGAACACCGCAGACGTGCGGTTCAACTGTCACTGCTCTGGAAGGCATCCAGGGGGATTTTACCAGAGATGGCTGGCGAACACCGTAACCGGTCCGGCCCCGGCGAGAGCCGATTGACACATCGGAGATTGCACAAGTACCATCGCCCGCATAGGCTGGTCATTCTGCGTGAAGGGACGGCCCAGTCAGGGCTCATGCGGGGGTAAGCTATGGAACTGGGAAAACTCGGCGTGTTCTGCTTTACGGAACACCTTACGCTGGCTGAAGTGGACGAAGCAGTGCAGCACACGGAGAGGATGGGATATTCAGCTTTCTGGCATCCTGAGGTGTTCATGCACGAGCCATTTTGCTTGGCCAGCCGTATGTTGAGCCGGACCGAGAAATTGATTGTCGCCACCGGAGTCACCAACGTTTACGTGAGGGACCCATACGCCGCCCGTTCCGGTCAGAATATGTTGACCAAGCTCTTCGGTGGTCGGTATCTGTTGGGGCTGGGTGTATCTCACGCGACCGCGGCAGCGTACCGCGGCTATGAATACGGCAGCCCGCTAGCCAAAATGCGCGACTACCTGGACCGCATGGATGGGGCGGGCCGTGTGATTCCTGAACTGGAAGAGTCTATGCCAATGGTCCTGGCGGCGTTGGGGCCGAAAATGATCGCGCTGGCCGGAGAGCGCACCAATGGCGCTCACCCGTATAACGTCACTCCCGATCACACGGCGATGGCCCGGGAAATCCTCGGCCCCGACAAATGGCTCTGCGTGGAGCAAAAGGTCATGCTGTCCACCGACCCCGGCAAGGCGCGGGACGCAGCTAGGGAGCACATGGCCGCGTTTCTAGTAAAGGCCAACTATCGCAACGCCTGGCTTCGCATGGGCTTCACCGAGGATGACATAAACCATGGCGGCAGCGACCGCTTCATTGACGCTATGGTCGCCTGGGGGGACGAGTCGGCGGTCCGGCAGCGTATCCAGGAGCACTGGGATGCCGGAGCAAGCCACGTTTGCATCCAGGCCATCAACCCTGATGCGCCGTTCAAGCCTGACCTCAACGCCCTGACAGTCCTGGCCCCCGAGCCAGTGGCAGTAACCGTCTAACCGCTGAGGTGCTCCCGCAAATAGGGGATTAGTCAGAGGTTCCTGGAGCGAGGGGCTTTGAGGCCGTTACTGTTTTCTGGAACGAGAGCCTCAATCTGCTCGGCCCGTGGCCCGGCATCCTTCGGCCCTTTATATTCTTTAGCGAGGCCCTGTTCCCAATCTGTCGACCCCAATGCGATACGCCTGCAATTAAATTAGCCGCCTTCCGGAGCCGCTGCCGCCTCTATTTCCCCCTCGGGTGTAGCAGGAGGTGTGAGGGGAATCTCAATTATCATCTCGGTGAATTGCCCCGGTTCCGTCTCTACGCGGATGGCCCCGCCGTGCTTCCGCACTATGTCCATGGACATGGCCAGCCCCAGACCGGTGCCCTTGTCGGTTGGCTTTGTAGTGAAGAAGGGGTTGAATATCTTGTCCAAGACGTCCGGGGGAATACCGTTGCCGTTATCCCTAATGCGGACCTCCGCATGTTCCTCTGCCCGTCGAGTGGTCAGCAAGAGGGTTGGCATATATGAACCGCCGTTTCCCTCTGCGACTGAGCGCCGCCTTTCGTCGGTGGCATAACAGGCGTTGCTCACCATGTTCAGGAAGACCCTACCCAACTCCTGTGGAATCACTTCGATTTCGCCCATATCCGGGTCAAAGTCCTGTTGCAGGTCCAATTGGAAATTCGGGTCGGTGGCGCGGGCGCTGTGGTAGGCCAGGCGAGCGTGTTCGTCCAGCAGGTTGTTGATGTTGGTGGATTGTATATCCCCGGAGTTTCGTCCCATCTGAAGCATGTCATGGACTATCCTGTTGGCCCTCTGCCCGTGGGACCGGATGCGCCCAAGGTTGCCGCTCAAATCCCCGAAAATCTCATCAATCGCCTCCCTCTGTTCGGACGCTACGGCCCCCTCCTCGTCCATGACCTCTTGGATTTCCTTGATCAACTCCTCCGAGACTTCGGAGAAGTTGTTGATGAAGTTCAATGGGTTGCGAATCTCGTGGGCTACTCCCGCCGTCAGTTCGCCCAAAGCCGCCAGCTTTTCCTGCACCACAATCCGGTCCTGGGCGTGGCGCAGGTCTTCCAGTACGACTTCCAACTCTTCGTTTTTGACCTGAAGTTCGTCAGCCAGCTTTTCCACCAAGTTCAGTCGCTGCACTTCCAGCGCATGGCGGCGGAATACTTCCAAAGCGGCCGCCATTTCCGCCACCTCATCCCGGCCCTCGATATCCACGCTGGCCTCCAGGTCGCCCCCGGCCATTCGCCTCATCCAGTCCGACAGGAGCTTCAAACGGCGTATCAGCATCCTGCCCACGAAGAGCCAGGCGATGAGCAAAGCTCCCGCTATGCTGATGCCGCTTATGGCCAAAAGGAGCGTCCGGCCTGTAAAGATGGCGTCGCTGGAAGCCTGGGTCGCCGCTTGCGCGCTGGCCTGGGAAGCAGCCACCAGCCCGTTCACGTCCCCAACCAGGTCGACTGCAATATCTCGGTTGCTGACCACCAGGGCCTGCTGGGTCTCTTCCAGTAAAAGCCGCTCCCTGAGGAGATTGAAGCCAGTCCCATCTCCAGTCCCCAATTCGATCAGCCTGTCGAAGATAGGTTCCACTTGCCCCCTGAGCAGCGAGTCACCAAGAGCCGACAGGTTGCCGTCTATGCGGTTGTTGGCAGCTTCGAACCTCTCCACCAGAGGTTCAATCGACGACGCCTGAGAAAGGGTGAATGCGTTGGCCAAAAGCTCCATGGCAATGCTGCCCTCAACCTGCAACAGCAGCAAGTGACGGTAGTGATCGACCTGCCCTTGGGAAAAATGGACCGTTTCCGGGGCTCGGTTTCTCTCACGGTCCCAGAGGCCGGTGACAATGTAGAAAAGTTGGTCGTCGATGGCCGGAATAATGATACTGTCCAACTCGGTCCGCAACGCCGCCAACTCAGACGCCAGCGCCTCGCTGCGCGCATTCAGTTCAAACGACTTTAGAGTCTCCTCTTCGAGAGCTTCTATGTTGGAGATCAAACTATCGGCATTGGCCCGGACCCTGGCGAAGCCCTCCCCACCGACGTTGCCCTCCTCCAGCAGGGCCAGTTGCTCCTCGAAAGAACTGCGGGCATCGTCGATGCTGGCTACCACCTGGTTAAACTCCTCCAGCGTAGTGGCGGCCGTCAGGCGAGGAGCAGCGGCTGCCAGAATTCCGCTGTCCTCCGCTACCGCGAAGGAGGCTACAATATCCGGGATGCTTCCCTCATTCACACGTTCTTGGACGTCTCCCACGCTGTTGAACGACAACCAACCAACCAGGCTGGCGCACACGGTGAGAGCCACGGCGCCCCATATAGCCAGATGAAGTTGAGTTGAGATACGGGAGCTGCTTCCCAGCACACGCTTCAAGCGCTCTTTCATTGCCCTGTGTCCTGCAAGCTATCTATGGGGTCATACAGGCCGTCGGCCCCGATGACGGTGAGAAATACGGCGTCCGACCCCTGGTTGTCATCCGCTCCAAAGCGGAGCTTAAACCCGTCTATGTCGGTAAGGTCCGGGCCGCTCAGTGTGCTCAAAAAGCAGTCGCGGTCCACCTCGCGCCCGCAAAACTCCAGGGCGGCGATGGCCAGCCTGCCAGCCATGTAGCCTTCCAATGAGACGAAGCCGGGATCCAAGTCGGGGTCGTATGCCCTGAGGGCATCCAAGTACGAGGATACGATAGGGATAGACTCATCCTCGAAAAACGGCACCACTTGGGTGACGAAGACCCCTGTGCCGTCCGGTCCCAAATTATCGGCCAGGGCTTTGCTGCCCACGAACGAGATGGTCATGAAGACATAGTCCAAGTCCGTACGCCGCGCCCACTTGATTAGCTCCGCTACCGGCTGATAGGCCCCCACAATGATCACCGCCTCCGGCGAGCCTTGACCCACGTCCAAGAGGGCCGTCTTCACCGCCAGGGTGTTTCGGGTATACCGCCCAACGCCCGCCGGTTCCATTCCTCGGCGGTCCAGAGCGCTGGTCACCCCGTTGTAGCCGGCGCGCCCGTAGGAGTCGTCCTGGTACACTATGCCGATTCGCTGGATGTCCAGGTCCTCGGTCAACCGGGCGACCATCTCTTCCGTCTCCTGATTGTAGGAGGCCCGCAGATTGACCACCGCTTCCAGGTCCGGGGCCCGTAGTAGGGCCGCTCCGGTAAAGGGAGCGACATAGGGGACGGCTCTGCCTTCGGTCACCGGCACTGCAGAGCGCGACGTGGGGGTGCCGACGGCCCCAATCAAAGCAAAGACGGACTCTTGGTCAATGAGTTCAAGGGTGTTAGCAATGGCGGCCTCCGGTTCATAGCCGTCGTCCCGGGAGACCAACTGCACTTGTCTGCCGTGAATCCCCCCTGACTGGTTGGCTTCCTGAAAGGCGGCCTCGATGCCCAGTCGCATGTTTTTTCCAAGCTCTTGGGCGGGCCCGCTGAAGGCGGCGGACTGGCCAAACACGATACGATTGTCGTAGACGCCGGCTTTGCCGGAAGTGGACGGATCGACTGGGGTAGGAGCGGCTGTGGATGCGTCTTGAGTGGGGAGGGGAACCGTTATGCTGTCGTCAATGTCCGTGCGCCCGACGAAGAACCAGACTCCCAAGCTGATGGCCAGCGTCAGAACAACCCCTCCACCAATGCCCAGGACGAACAATTGGTCGTTTGGTATCCTGGGGAGCCTCCGCACTCACTACCTGCGCTTGACGAGCGTCAGACGGTTCTTACCCCCCTCCCGTTTATACTCCATCTCGTCCATCATTGTACGCACCAGATAGACGCCGAGTCCCCCAATAGGCCTGTCGTCCAAGGCGTCGTCCACGTGGGGATTAGGAGCCTCATGCAACGGGTCAAAAGGCTTGCCGTCGTCTGTGATTTCAATGGTCACGGCCCCCGGATCCGACGTCAATTCGATTTCCACCTCGTGGAAGCCGCCATCGTATCCGTATTTCACCACGTTAAGCCACAACTCTTCCAAGGCCAGATTCACCTGGAAGGTGAGGTCGGCAGGCCAGTTATCCTCCCTGGCGAAATCCTCAACAGCGCCGGCCAAGCGCTCCATCTCGTCCAGCTTTGTTTCGACGATTAGCCGTAGCTTCGCGCTCAAGAGGGTTCCTCTCTGCAATGCAGGACTAGACAGGTGATGTCATCAGACTGGGGCATTTCGCCTGCGAAGGTGTTCACCGCGTCAAAAACCACCGTCGTTGTTTCCTCCGGGTCGCTGGGGGGATTTGCATTGAAGCGTTCCATCAGTGGGTCAAGCCCAAATTCTTCTTCGTCCGCGTTCATGGCTTCTGTTACACCGTCGGTGTACAGTATGACGCTGTCTCCCGGCGACAGAGTCACCGTGTTCTGGCCGTAAGGAATACCGGACACGATTCCCAAGGCGACGCCGTCAGTCAACGAAAGCAGCTTCGAGGTCCCGTCGGCATGGACTAACAGAGGACTGTTGTGCCCTCCGCTGGAGTAGGTCATCTCCTTGGTGGCGGGATCGTACACCGCATACAAAACGGTGACAAACATGCCGCCCTCATTGTCCTCCAGCAGCAAGTCGTTGACCTCCTGCAGCACGTCGCCGGGCAGGGCATGGCCGATCGCTGCGCCCTTTAACAAAGTACGGCTCGACATCATGAAGAGGGCGGCAGGCACACCCTTGTCCGATACGTCGGCCACTGCCAAGCCGACCCGCCCTTCGTCCAGCGTTATCACGTCAAAGAAGTCTCCGCCCACGTTGCGCGCCGCCTGCATCTTGCCATACACCTCATAAGAGGCATTCTGCGGGAACTTGGTCGGAAGTATGGACTGCTGCATGCCCGTGGCAACGTTCAACTCGTTCTGCAACGCCACCAGCTTGTCGCGGGACTCAAGGGCATCTCGCCATTCGGCCATATGGCGCAACGTGCGGTCGATGGTCACTTGCAGGTCTTCAAAATCGACGGGCTTAGTAACGAAGTCAAAGGCTCCGCGGTTCATAGCTGTGCGTATGTTCTTCATGTCGCCATACGCCGAAATTATCACCGACCGGATATTGGGGTCTACCTTGGGTATTTGCTCCAGCAGCGTGAGGCCGTCCATTTGCGGCATGTTGATGTCCGAGAGCACCATGTCTATGGTGTCATCCTCGTTCAGCTTCTCCAAAGCCTCCACGCCGTTATGGGCGAATACGAATTGATACCGGCCCGCTCGGATATGTCGGCGCATACGCTGTAGCACCAAGGGCTCCAAATCCGGTTCGTCGTCCACCACCAAAATCTTATAGCTTTGTTCCGTTGACGTCATTCCGCCTGCTCAAACTTGCGTTCGCCAATCCCATCGTCCCACTCCCCATGTTCCCTGATGGATTGCTGTCTTCCATGCCCGCCACAAGCGAGGAGTTGCTCAATTTTTGAACGCGGCCAGCGCCTCGGCTTGAGAGGGGTGAATGGAGATGATCTTATCGAATCCGCTGATCTCGAATACTTCCCGTATCGATGCCGAAAGCGAGCAGATTGCAAACTTAGCGTTCCGGGCTTGCAGCACCTTGGCCATCAACAAAATCACCCGCAGGCCTGCGCTGCTAATGTAGGACAGTCGTTCCATGTCCAAGAGCACGGCCCCGTCATTGGAATTTATGGCAGACTCCAACTCACTCTGAAATTCCCTGGCGTTAGCGCCGTCTATCCGCCCATCTGTCTTCGCAATCAAGGTATCACCTTGTCGCTCTGTCGCTACTTCCATCAATTATCACTCCTCAACGATAGGCTCTATACCTGTCTATCTCGCCGCTCTCGGTTCTGTTTCCCTGGCATCGAACCAAATTTAACACGGACTGCGCCGCCAAGGTAGGATATCGGCAAATAGTCATTAGTGCGGCGCGTATTATACCCCAATCGGATGCTGTGGGAAACCCTCGGCCTTGAACCCCTTCTTTACCAAGTCCGCAAAGAAATCCACCACGGCAAACGAACACCATCCAGGCAGTGAACATCCATTGCGGGGCCGCTTCCAGGTAAGCTAGAATAGCTTTGGATTCCACAATGGAATACGTGCCGAGTCATGTATTGGACTTGCATAGTGTGCGAATAAGGGAGGGGGACTGCAATGCTTAGATTCGCAGAAGAAATCATCTTGCTCTTGCTTGACGACGATAACGGAAGGCTCGCCCGCGTATCCAGTTGGTCGCTGAATTATGCCTTGGCCGGCGCCGTCCTGATGGACCTGGCCCTGGAAAACCGCATCGACACCGACACCGAAAAGCTGGTGCTGGTCGACGCAACGCCTGCTGGCGACAGCTTGTTGGACCCGACTCTGGCCGACATACAAGCGGGCGAAGAGCGAGACGCCCGTTTCTGGGTGGAGCGTACCGCCGGCCACGCCGAGGAGATAAAAGAAGAGGCCCTATCGCGCCTGGTTGCCCGCGGTATCCTGGAGCGCCGCAACGACCGATTCCTGTGGGTGTTTCGGTCCAGGCGGTACCCCACAGTCCAAGGGGAAGCCGAGCGAGAAGTGAAGCTGCGCATTATGGAGGTCCTATTCAGCGACGAGATTCCAGACCCCAGAGACGTAGTTATCATTTGCTTGGCCGACGCCTGCGGCATCTTCCAGCACTTGTTGTCCCGGCAGGAGTTGAACAGGGCTTCCGTTCGCATCCAGCAGGTGCGCCGGCTTGACCTGATTGGCCAAGCCATGTCCCAGGCGATCCACGATATTGAACTACTGGTAGCCTCCTCGGTACAGATGCACATGTAGCCAGGTTATTCGCCGCGGAGCGTCATCCGGCTGTCCCAACCGAGGGGCCATCGCGTGGGGCACCCTTTTCCTAGCCAGAGCCGCTATCTCTTATTCGTGGCCGGTTGGGTCTTGTCCAGTCCGCTCAGCCACTTGTACACAAGCGCCGCCACAGACGCTCCGGCGACCGGGCCAACCCAGTATGCCCAGTGACTCCACCACATCCACCCCACCAGCGCAGGACCAAAGGATCTGGCAGGGTTCATGGATGCCCCGGAGATTGGGCCGGCGAATATCGCCTCGAGGCCCACTGTGGCGCCTATCGCCAATGCCGCTCCCTGGCCTGCCGCTCGCGCGGTGGCCACGGCCATGATGACGAACATCAGAACGAACGTGAGGACAATCTCCAGACCCAGGGACTGCTCGACGCTTCCGGCGGGGATAGTGGCGCCCATGTCTGCAACCAGTCCCAGAAGGGCCCGTAGAGCCAGGCTGGCTAGGGCCGCCCCGGCGAGCTGGGCACCCCAGTAAATTGGGACTTCCTTCCGGGGGAAATGGCGAGCGAGGGCAAAAGCGAGAGTTACGGCGGGGTTGATGTGGGCGCCGGAGATATGGCCCGTGGCGTAGACCATCGCCGTCACTATCAGGCCGAATGTGAGACCTACCCCCAGATGGGTCACCTGACCACCTGAGAGTTCATTGATCATTATGGCGCCAGTCCCGGCAAAGACGAGCCCGAAGGTGCCTACCAGTTCCGCTGCGCAGCGCCTGAGGGTGCTGACCCTTCTATCCACTCCGCCGGGGCCTAGTACTTGGACACGTTGATTTCAGACATCTTGCCGGTGACCAGGAAGATGACCCTTTCCGCCACGTTGGTGGCCCGGTCTGCGATACGCTCCAAGTCGTGGGCCACCCACAGCAAGTAAGTTGCCCGCTGGATGGTCTTCGGGTCGTCGATCATATAGGCCAGCAGGTCCCGGTATACCTGGTCGTAGAGGGAGTCCACTTCGTCATCGTCGTCGCAGACCTTGAAGGCTGCTGCCGTGTCTCGTTGGATCAGGGCGTCCAGGCCGCGCCGAAGCATGTCGGTAGCCTTGTCGGCCATCAACGGAATATCTATCAACGGCTTAAGCGGGGGATCATCTCCCATCATCAGGCTGATCTTGGCCATTCCCTCTGCGTAGTCCCCCATCCGCTCCAGTTCGACGGAAATGTGGAGCATGGTCACCAGTACCCTCAAGTCCCCTGCTATGGGCTGCTGGGTGGCCATGAGGTTGATGCAGCGTTCCTCGATTTCAAACCGCTTCCGGTCGATGGCATCGTCCTCTTGCACCACCCGGCTGGCGGCATCCAGGTCCCTCCTGTTCAATGCATCCAGGGCGCGGCGGATGGAATTCTCCACCATGCTCCCCAGGAGCAATACCTCGTCCTGGAGCTTCCTCAATTCCCGGTCGAAGCCGGATCTCACTTGCATCCGGACCTCCTCAATCAGCCGAATCGTCCGGTGATGTAGTCTTCCGTGCGTTTGTCCGCAGGGTTGGTGAAAATCTGCTCGGTCGGCCCGTGCTCCACCATGAACCCGGCCCTGTCTTCTCCCATGGTCAGGAATACGGTCTCGTCGGAGACCCTGGCGGCCTGCTGCATGTTATGGGTGACTATGACTATAGTATACTCCTCTGCTAAAGAGCGAATGAGGTCCTCGATGGCGAGGGTGGCCATGGGGTCCAATGCCGAGCAGGGCTCGTCCATCAGTATCAACTCCGGTTCCACAGCCAAAGCCCGGGCGATGCACAGGCGCTGCTGCTGCCCGCCCGACAGGGCTAGGGCATTCTTGTTCAGCCGGTCTTTCACCTCTTCCCACAGCGCCGCCCGGCGCAGGCTTCGCTCCACGATATCCGCTATCTCTCCCCGGCTATACCCGTTGATGCGCAGCCCGAAGGCCACATTCTCGAAGATAGACTTGGGGAACGGGTTTGGCTTCTGGAAGACCATGCCGATTCTGCTCCGCAGCTCCACCGCGTCCACGCCCCGGGCGTAGATATCCTGTCCCTCGAAAAGGATCCGGCCCTCTACCCTTCCACCCACCAATTCGTGCATCCGGTTCAAGCATCTCACAAAAGTGCTCTTTCCGCAGCCCGAAGGCCCGATGACGGCTGTGACGCCCTTACGGGACACCGCAAGGCTAATGTCTCTGATGGCAAGGTGTTCCCCATACCACGCATTAAGTCCAGTTATCTCAACAGCGTAGCCCTCAGAACGTTCCAAGTTGGGCGGTCTGTTGTCTGACCCCCCGCTGCGGTCTTGTCCGATCTTCAACACATCCCTGAAGTTGCCTATCTGGTTGATCACCATACTCTCCTCTTGGCAAATATGTGCCGCAAAGCCACTGCTATGCTGCTCATGGACAGCAGCACTACTAGGAGAACTATAATTCCCGCCGCCGCATTATCCTGGAAGCCAGGCTGCGGTAGATCTATCCAGTTATAGATTTGTACCGGAAGCACGGTATAAGTATCGGCGGGGCTGGTGGGGGTGAATAAGACGACGGTGTAAGCTCCTACAACAATCAACGGGGCGGTTTCGCCTATCGCCCGAGCCAAGGCTAGGATCACTCCGGTCAACATCGTTGGCATAGCCACCGGCAACACCTGGAACCGCACCGCCTGCCATTTTGTAGCGCCCAGAGCGATAGCCGCCTCCCGTATCGACGGGGGCACCGACCTCAGTCCCTCTCTGGCCGCGACAATGATAATGGGCAGAATCAGGAGGGCCAGTGTGAGGGCCCCGGCAGTGATACTGCGTCCAAGGCCGACGAAGTGGACAAAGAGGGCCAGACCCAAGAGCCCATACACCACCGATGGAACACCTGCCAGGTTGTTAATGTTAATCTCGAGAATCTTGGTAAGCGGATTCTTACCGGCAAATTCCTCCAGGTAGATGGCGGCTCCTATGCCAACGGGAACCGCGAACAGCGCCGTAAACCCCATGACCCACAAGGTCCCGGCGAGGGCCGCCTTGATGCCGGCCTCTTCTGGCTTGTAATGAGTAAAACTGGTAAGGAAATGCCAGTCGAGGACCCAAATGCCGTCGCTGGCTACGGCATATAGAAGAGTTCCAACCGCACAAATTCCAAAGGCAGTAGCAAGCATACCCAGGCCCACAAAGCCGCCGGAAGTCGCCTTCCGGACTTGCTTGCTCTCCGGCCTGGGAAGGCCCCTGAAAGGTACGCCGATGATCATTCGTAAACCTCTCTGAACTTGGCCAGCAGTCCCTGAGCCAAAAGGTTGATGACCAAAGTGAAGACGAAGAGCAACAGGCCTACGGCGAAGACACTTTGGTATTTGAGAGTCCCCCTGGGCGTGTCCCCAAACGTAACTTCCGCTATGAAGGCCGTCATCGTCTGCATGGCTAGGAAGGGATCGTACGAGAGATTGGCTATCCCGCCGGCCGCGATGAAAACGATCATGGTCTCGCCGACGGCCCTGGCCAAGGCCAGTAGTCCCGAGGCGACAATGCCCGAGAGCGCCGCGGGCACCACCACTCGTACCGCTACCTGGACGCGGTTGGCCCCCAGGGCTTGGGCCCCTTCTCGCAGATTCGAAGGCACGGCCCGCATGGCGTCGTCGGAGAGTGAGACGACCATTGGTATCAACATGACTCCCATGGCGCCGGCGGCGCTGATCGCACTATAAATGGATTCGGTCTGGAACAAGGGCCTGATGACGCTGGGACTGATGAACGTTATCGCAAAGAATCCGAAGACCACTGTCGGGATCCCTGCAAGCACCTCTAAGACCGGCTTCACAACAGCCCTTACAGGCTCGGGCGCGTACTCGCTAAGATAGATAGCGGTCAACAGCCCGACAGGGAAAGCCACCGCCAGGGCCATAGCCGCGATGAACGCTGTGGCGGATAGAAGTGGGAGTACCCCGAAGCTCTTGACCGAGAACAGTGGTGTCCACTCCGTTCCCGTCAGGAAATCCAAGACAGAGACGTCGGTGAAGAAAGGCACCGCCTCCGACAGGAGGATGACGACTATTCCCACCGTGGTCACGATGGACAAGGCCGCACAGAGGCCCAGGACTAACATGATGGGCCCCTCCCGCGCTAGACGCGGAAGGCGCTTCCGGTTGGGGTATATCGCCGATCTTTCGGCCACTAATCCAGCCTGCCCAGTACCTGGCCCAGAGGCGTACCAGGTGCAACGTCCTTAAACACCGAGCCGGTAGCGCGATAGTCAACCCGGCCCTGGGCCCACGTGTAAGCTTCCTGTGGCAACGCTACGTAACCTACCTCCGGCACCAGCTTGGTGGCCTCTTCCAGGTAGAACCTGATGAAGGCCTCCAGTTCCGGGCTATGGTCAAGCTGGCCCGCATTGACGTAGATGAATATGGGACGGGCCAGGGGCTGATACCTGCCGGTCTCCACCGTTTCGCGGGAAGGCGTTACGCACTCCCCAGTCTGGGGGTTCTCCACGGCCACCGGGGTCACGAGTTCACCGTACTGGACCAAGTAGGCCAACCCAAAGTACCCAATTCCTCCCTGGGTGCCGTTTACTCCCCTAGCGATAAGAGTGTCAGTTTCGGTGGCCAGATCCAGGTCTCCTCGGTGGGATCCGCTCTCACCCATGATCGCCTCGGTGAAATAGTCGAAGGTTCCCGAAGCCGTGCTCGGTCCGTAGAGCCGCATACTCACGTCCGGGAAATTCGGATTCACCTGGCTCCAGGAATTGATCTCTCCGTGGGCCTCAGGCCCGAAGATGGTCTTCAGGTCCTCCACCGAAAGGCACTTGGCCCAATCGTTCTCCGGATTGACGACAACCGAGAGGGCATCGAAGGCCACCGGAATCTCTATTAGCTCTATGCCGTTCTCGGCGCATGTATCAATTTCACTCTGCGTTACGGGACGTGAGGCGTTGGAGACCTGGACTTCACCGTCGCAGACGGCCCGGAATCCGGCGCCGGTGCCTGTCGACGCTACGTTTACCCGGACTCCCGACTTCGTCCGTGCGAACTCTACCACCACGGCCTGACTTATGGGGAACACTGTGCTGGAACCGACCACGGCGATGCTGTTGCCAGATGTGTCGCCGCACCCTGCTGACAGCGCCAATATCAAGAGCGGTGCGGCCACCATGAAGATTCCAACACCTTTGGCGCCTGAGCTTTTCACCTGCACCCTTTTCACATTGTTCTGGAACTACCAGGAGATTAGCGCAGGCACTTTAACGGGACTTTAACGATTGGTTAAGGGCCTGTTATCGATCGATAAAGCCGCTCTCCTAAATCCGGCGACTCGTCTGTCAGGCGCCAAGAGTGATTTGCCTGCGCTCCGCAATCTCGGCCTGGCCGACTCGCCGTCTTTTTTGACGGTTAGTCGCGCCACGCTTAACATTGCCGTGTCCAGCCCGCTAATTCGGCGCCCAACAAGGAGACCAGCCCATGAAAGCGGTATACATCGAAGAACACGGCGGCCCGGAGAAATTGGTCTACGGCGACCGGCCGGAGCCGGAGGTGGCCCCCGGTGAAATCATGCTCCGGGTCCGCGGCAGCGCCCTGAACCACCTCGACCTGCCGCTACGGCAGGGGAGTTACTACAATGGGACGCTGCCCCGCATCCTCGGCTGCGACATAGCCGGCGAGGTGGTTACGGTCAGCCCCGCCGCTTCTACGTCCTTACAGCCCGGCGACCGGGTTATTCTCAACAACCGGGTTCCCTGCCGCAGCTGCGAGCACTGCCGTATGGGCAACGACCAGTGGTGCGCCAACCAGAAACGGCTGGGAGTGGACCTGGACGGCGGCCATGCCGAGTACATCACCGCGCCGGCGTTAAACGCCCACGTCATTCCCGACTGGATGGAATTCACCGAGGCGGCGGCCTTGCCCATCGCCGCCCACACGGCCTGGCACTGCATGGTGACCCAGGCGCAGGTCAAGCCGTGGGACGACGTCCTGGTGCAGGCCGCGGGCAGCGGCGTCGGCAGCATGGCCATTCAAATCGCCAAGATGGTCGGCGCGCGGGTCATCACCACCGCCGGCAGCCAGTGGAAGCTGGACAAGGCGAAAGAATGGGGCGCCGACGAGGGGATCAACTACCGGGAGACCCCCAACTTCAAGGACCGGGTCATGGAGTTGACCAATGGGCGCGGGGTTGACCTGGTTTTCGACTGCGTCGGAGCGGACGTTTGGGAGCAGAACCTGCTGTCGTTGACTGCCGGCGGCCGCTTGGTCATCACCGGCGTGACATCCGGCTCGACCGCCAACTTGGACCTGCGGCTGCTCCAGGGCAAGCCCCTTCACCTCATGGGCAGCGGAGGCCGCAGCAACCGCACCTTCGCCGATTTCATGAAGGTGGTGCATCACGGTTCCCTGCGGGGTATACCAGGCCGTGTCTTCCCGCTGAGCGGTGTGGCCGCCGCCCACCAGGCCATGGAGGACCGGGACTTCTACGGCAAGATTGTCATTGAAAGCTAAAGCTGCCTGTGTGGAGGAGGCACGTGACGTGCTCCGCTAGCCCTTGGGAAGGCTGAACGAGAAAGTGGCGCCCTCGCCCTCCCGGCTGTGTACCGTAATCTCGCCGCCGTGAAGCTGCACGATGTGTTTCACGATGGCCAACCCCAGCCCGGTGCCCCCGTCACGCCTCGACCGGTCCGCTTTGTAGAAACGCTCGAACACGTGCGGCAGGTGCTCCCGGGCAATGCCCGTTCCCGTATTTTCCACCTGGACTAGCACACCCTCCCCATCTTCCTTGGCCGTTAGCGTTATCCGGCCCGCGTCCGAGGCGAACTTCACGGCGTTGTCCAACAGGTTCACCAAGGCCTGGCGCAGCTTTTCCTGGTCGGCCATGGCCAGCGGCACGTTCTCGCCGCACTGAACGTCGATGCAAATACCCCTGGCTTCTGACTGGCCTGCAAAGCCGGCTCTTACGTCCTCCAGCAAGGGCCGCAGGTCCATGGGATGAAGGTGTATCGGCTCTTGGCCGCTTTCCAAACGGGAAAGCTCCAGAAGGTCGCCGGCCATGCTGATCATTCGGCCCACGTCCTCGTTTATGCGCCTGATGAAGTCCCGGGCAACCTCCGGTTCGGCTAGAGCGCCGTTCTCCAGGGTTTCCACCGACGCCTTGACCGAGGCCAAAGGACTGCGAAGTTCGTGGGAAACGTTGCTAATGAACTCCCGGCGAGTGGTGTCCAACTGCCGAAGGCGAGACAGATCGTGGAGCGTGAGCAGGACACCTGGAAGGGAACTGCTATCGGTCAGGGGCACGGCTATGGCGCTGAGGAACCGGCGGCGAGACAATTCCACCTCGCCATACTGGGGTTGGTCTGTCTCAAGAGCCTGGGCAATCATTTGGTGCAGTTCGTGGTTCCTGGACAACTCTATGAACCGCCGTCCCTGCGGGTCCTGGTCTTCTATCTCAAGAAGGTCTATGGCTATGGGGTTGATCAGTTGCGTTTCACCATCGGGTCCGATCATCACCACTCCGTCCGCCATGACTTCCAGCACGGTCGACAACCTGTTGCGCTCGGTGGACAGTTCCTGAATCGTCGTCTGCAACGTCTCCGCCATCGAATTCAAAGACTCGGCCAGTTCCCTGATCTCGTCCCTGGATATGGTGGAAACCCGGTGGCCCAGATCGCCTTGCGCGATGCGCCGCACTCCCTGGGTCACCACGCGAACGGAGCGGGACGTGCGGCGAGCCAGCAAGTATCCCAGCAGCACGGACACCAGGGCTGCTCCGAGCGCCGACAAAACAATGGTAGCTATAAGCCAGTCCACTTTACATAACACCTGCGGCAAGGATGCCCTGCCGTTGTAGAGCTTGGGGTGGTCTCACTCTTGAAACTTGTAGCCCACCCCGCGAATTGTGACTATGCTCTGCGGGCTGCTGGGGTCGGTCTCTATCTTTTCCCTTAGCCACCGGACGTGGACGTCGACGGTCCTGGCATCGCCGATGTAGTCCTGTTCCCACACCTGGTCCAGTATCTGCCGCCGGGTGTAGACTCTTCCCTTGTTGGACATCAGAAGGGCCAACAGATTGAACTCCCTGGGCTTCAGGTCGATCTGCCGTCCCTCCAGGCTGACCGCGTGGCCGGTCAGGTCCAGTTCCAGGGCTCCCGACTTGACCACGTCTGCGCCCGATGCCGCCAAACGTCCGCTCCGGGGCCGCCGCAGTATGGCCCGGACCCTGGACAGCAGCTCGCGCATGCTAAAGGGCTTCACCACGTAGTCATCGGCCCCCATCTCCAGCCCAACAACCCTGTCCACTTCTTCGGTCTTGGCCGTCAGCATCAGCACCGGCACGTCGCTGGTCCGTCGCAGCAGCCGGCAGACCTCCAAGCCGTCCAGGGTTGGGAGCATGATGTCCAGGATAACCAGCGCCGGGTCAGCTTCCCTGGCGAGCTCCAGCCCCTTCCCTCCGTCGGCAGCAGTGACAACCTGGTACCCCGAATGCTCCAGGTTGTACTTCAACGCCTCGAGAAGGTTTTCCTCGTCTTCGACGATTAAAATTGTCTGTTCCTGCAAATCAGGCTCCAGGAAATGGCAGGTTGGCCCCATTATACAAAGTCCGGGAGGTACGGGGAGCAGGTCCCTGCCCGCGCCAACGCCGCCGGGGACAGGTAGACATAACGTAATGACGAAACCGGGAGGCGCCGTTGATTTCCGGCGCCCGTGGTCGGTACACGTTAGGATCATCAAGCAGGACGGGATGAATCGCAGCTAGGCTGATCAGGTACACGGGTGGCTGATGGGCCACCCAGTCCATCTGCCAAGAGCTATAACAATGGTGGACCAATGCGTACTGAATTGAGAACTTTTCGGTGGAAAGTGCGTCTGTAGCCCAAACCGTATATAAAGTCGCTCCTGCCGCCTCAAGCCGTCGCCCACCCTTCCGAGAGCACCTCTGCCTGTTCCAGCACCGTCTGTGTTGCCTTCTCCTGCTTGTCCGGCGGGTAGCCGTGCTTGCGCAGGATGCGGCGAACCAGGCGGCGAAGGTTGGCGCGGACGTTCTCGCGCAGCGTCCAGTCGATGGTGACATTGTTGCGAACGGTGTCGACGAGCTGACGGGCGATGTCACGGAGGGTCTCATCACCGAGCACCTGCACGGCGCTGTCGTTCGTCTCCAGCGCGTCGTAGAAGGCCAACTCGTCCTCGGACAGCCCCAGCCGTTCGCCGCGGGCGTTGGCCTCTCGCATGTCCCTCGCGAGATCAATCAACTCCTCGATGACCTGCGCCGCCTCTATCGCCCGGTTCTGGTAGCGGCGAAGCGTCTGCTCCAGCATCTCGGCGAAGGATCGGGCCTGCACCACGTTCTTGCGTCTGCGAGTGGACACCTCGCCGCTGAGCAGCTTCTGAAGCAGCTCTACAGCAAGGTTTCGATGCGGCATGTCCTGAACCTCGGCCAGGAACTCGTCGGACAGCACCGAGATGTCCGGCTTGTCCAGGCCGGCCGCGGCGAAAATATCCATCACTCCCTCGGATGCCACGGCGCGGGAGATGATCTGGCGCACTGCCAAGTCCAACTCCTCCTCAGGGCGCGCCTCCGTAGCCGCTCGCTTCGACAGCGCCGCCCTCACCGCCTGGAAGAATCCCACGTCGTCTCGAATGCGAAACGTCTCAGCGTGCGGCACCGCCAGGGCAAAGGCCTGCGACAGATCTCGTACGGCGTTCAGGCAGCGTTCCTTGCCGTCCTCCTGGGCCAACACGTGCTCCTGGGCAGGCGGCAGCAGGTTCAACCGCTCCTGCGGGCCGCCGGTGGTCCACTTGGCCCAGTCGAAGCCGTGGAACAGGGCGCAGCACACCTCGTGCTTCTCCAACATGACGGCAACCGCTTCCTCTTGGTCCAGCGCCGTTTGCCCTTTGCCGCCGCTCTCGGTGTAGGTGGCCAGCGCCCTCTTCAGGTTCTGCGCCAGTCCCAGGTAGTCCACCACCAGGCCTCCCGGCTTGTCCTTGAACACCCTGTTCACGCGGGCGATGGCCTGCATCAGCCCGTGGCCGCGCATCGGCTTGTCCACGTACATGGTGTGCAGGCTGGGCGCGTCGAACCCCGTCAGCCACATGTCCCGCACCAACACGACCTTCAGCGAGTCGTCGGGATCCCGGAAGCGTTGGGCCAACTCCTCCCGCCGCGCCTTGTTCCTGATGTGCGGCTGCCACTCTACAGGGTCTGACGCAGACCCGGTCATCACTACCTTGATGCCTCCTCTGCCGTCATCGTCGTCGTACCAGTCGGGGCGCAGGCGCGCCAACTCCCGGTAGAGGGCGATGCAGATGCGGCGGCTCATGCAGACGACCATCGCCTTGCCTTCCAATGCCTCCAGCCGCTGCTCGAAGTGGGCAACGATGTCCTCTGCGACCTGCTTCACCCGTTTCTCCGAGCCCACGACTGCCTCCAACTGCGCCCACTTGGTCTTGAGCCTCTCCCTGCGCTCCACCTCCTCGCCTTCGGTGGCCTCTTCGAAGTCCGGGTCTATCTTCGGCTTTTCGTCATCGTCCAGGGCCAACTGGGCCAAGCGGCTCTCGTAGTAAATGGGCACGGTGGCCCTGTCATAGACAGAGCGTTGGATGTCGTAGATGCTGATGTAGTCGCCGAACACGGCGCGGGTGTTGGCGTCCTGCAGCTCTATGGGTGTCCCCGTGAAGCCGACGAACGAGGCTTTGGGCAGCGCGTCGCGCATGTGGCGGGCGAACCCGTCGATAAAGTCGTACTGGCTGCGGTGGGCCTCGTCGGCGATGACGACGATGTTGCGCCTGTCCGAGAGAGCCTGCCCTGAGCTTGTCGAAGATCCCCGGGTCTCCTGGAAGAACTTCTGGATGGTGGTGAAGACCACTCCCCCGACGTCCACCGACAGCTTCCTTCGCAAGTCTGCCCGGCTCTCGGCCTGGGTCGGCGTCTGGCGCAGCAGGTCCTGGCAACGGGAGAAGGTGCCGAAGAGTTGGTCGTCCAGGTCGTTGCGGTCTGTGAGGACGACGATTGTCGGGTTCTCCATCGCCGGCTCCCGGATGACGGCCCCGGTGTAGAAGGCCATCGTCAGGCTCTTGCCCGATCCCTGAGTGTGCCAGACTACCCCGATGCGGCGGTCGCCGGGCTCCCCGCCGGGCTTTTGCCCCGCTTCGTAGCGGCCAATGTCCTCGATGATCCGCTTCTCCAGTTCTGCTGCCCGCAGCGTCTCATCCACAGCGGCCCGGACGGCGTGAAACTGGTGATAGCCCGCTGCCTTCTTGACCAGCGCGCCGCTGCCGTCGTCCTCGAACACGATGAAGTCGCGGAGAAGCGCCAGGAATCGGACCGGCGCGAACACGCCTTCCAGCATCACCTGAAGCTCGGTCATAGTGGTAGCGGCCAGCGTCTCTCCGGTGACGGTGCGCCAGGGCTTGAACCATTCCCGTCCCGCCGTTAGCGTGCCTATACGCGCCTCGTTCCCGTCCGAGACCACCAACGCCTCGTTCATGGAGAACAGCGTCGGCAGTTCGGCCTTGTACGTCTGAAGCTGCTGATACGCCGTCCAGATAGTGGCGTCCTCGTCGGCGGGGTTCTTCAACTCGATAACGCCCAGGGGCAGGCCGTTGACGAACAGCACCACGTCCGGCCTGCGGGTGTTCCGGTCCTCGGTGACGGTGAACTGATTGACGGCCAGCCAGTCGTTGTCGGCGTGGTGGTCGAAGTCAATGACCTGTACCCGGTCGCCGCGCACCCGTCCATCGGAGTCCCGGTATTCGATTTCCACGCCGTTCACCAGCATCCGGTGAAAGGCGCGGTTGCGGGCCTCCAGGGTCGAGCCTTGGGGCCGGGTCAGCTTGCGAAAGGCATCGTCCAGCGCCGGCCCCGGCAGGCTGGGGTTGAGCGAGGCCAGTGCGTCCCGCAGCCGATGCTCCAGGACCACCTGCCCGTAGTCTTCGCGCTCGGCGTCCGGCGTATCGGGAGCGATGTCAGGGCCGTGAGCCGCGGCCCAGCCGAGGCCGGCCAGCCAATCAAGGGCTGCCTGTTCGACCTCAGCCTCAGTGATGGTGGTCATAGAGTTGCTCTTCTACCGATGTGATTTCCCGTTGTGTATCATGCTTTCAGCACAAGCCCTCTTGCATATCACAACTTGCCATTCCATGATATACAAAAGGCGTTGTTGCTAATCGATGATACACAATTTACTCGCTGCCTTCCGCCGCTTGCAGGAGCTTGGTAAAAGCCAAGAGAGCCGGCCTCCTGCCCCTTGCTTCACTCACCACGGCCAACATGTCACTGTCGCGCAGGACTCTTAATATCCGTGACGCCGTCGGCATAGGAATCCCGGAGTTCTTCACAAAGTCGGATGAGCGGAAGACCGGCTTTCCAAAAATCCAGTCGAGAGCGCGAACCCCGTATTGGGAACGGGTCTCGTCAACCACCCACTCCTTCAGTTCATCGTACAGGGCCAAAATGCTCCTCGCCCTAGAGAGGTTGTCGTTGGCTTGCTCCGCAATTGCCGTAAGGAAAAAATCAGACCAGCCGGTCCAGTCGTCGTCTCGAGACACTGCCAACAGCCGATCATAGTATTCGTCACGGTGCCGGTCTAGATAGCGACTTATACGTCCCGATAACATCACCCAACGTAGGGGCAACCCTTGTGGTTGCCCTCGTCCTGTCATCAGACCCCTGGACGTCCCTCCTGGGCCTCCCCTGTTTGGAATAAACATGGCCTCTAGCCGGACTCGGGCCCCTGTCCAATGACGGCCAGGATGCGGTTCCTCAACTTTTCCCGGAGGTCGGCCGGACCGCTCCAAACTATATGGTTGTAGTGATTGGTGTCGAAATGCAGGGTTTCCACCGCATCCTCCCGGCACGTGAAAATGACCGGAATGCCAAGCCCGTGAGCGAATCCCGCTTCGTAGTAAACGCCGCCTCTCGCCCCATCCTCGCCGTGGGTGAAGTCCGCCACCAGGAACCTTGACCGCTTGATCTCGGCGATTATTTCGTCGTCGACCTTGTTGATGTGTTCCTTCCTGTCGATTCGTAAAGGCTCATATCCTGTCTCCACTATGGCTGGTTTGATGCCTTTCTCAAAAGCCGCGGACGTACTTTTGTTAAACCACATGGCAATGAATGATTGGGAAGAATTGGAAGAGTTCTCTTCGCGTTCAAGTTCATCCACCCTGGCGTGGCCTTCAACGGACACCCTCCACTTTACGATTCCAATATAGGAAATGTCGGGGCTGAATGGGCTACGCTCCAACCAGCCCTTCTTTTCCAAGTAGTCCAAAAAGTATTCAATGTCCGAATCGTTTGTTGACTCAGACCAAGCAAACCCGGGGTACCAATTTGGTGAAATAATACGGAATTCGCCCAGTGGCTGAGACCTAGTGCTCAAGGAAATCAACTTGAGCAGTCTATCCGCTCTCACATGAACCGGGAGTGGGGGCTTGCGCCTCAGAGCCAGTAACACTCCAAGCGTGATTTCCGGTTGGTCGTTGTCATAGTTGTTATATTGGTCGATAAGCCAAGTCGTCAGTTGTGCCTTTTCTCTGTCCGACATCTGCTCGACGTATCGGTCAAGTAATCGTTCCCGGATCGTGTAGCTTGTGAATGTGCGTTCCGAATCCTCTACCTCGTAAATCTTCTTCTCTGGGTCGTAGGTTCCTTCAGCTTTGTATCTGACACCCCAAATAGGGCAAGTTTTGATTGGCTCTGCCACTTCTATGTTCTCCGTTCGTTCACAGCTATCTCACCCGACACCAACCGCGGCAGCAGCACATCTCGTTGCGCGGCTAGGGCGCGGGATTCGTTAACGTTGTATCTGATACGGCCATCCAAGTCCTGTCCAATGTGGTGGAACGCTGCAATGGTTCCCTCGGGTGGTTCCAGCACCTTCAAGGCCCTAAACTGCTTACCGCCAATTGCACCAAACACGGTTCCAGTGTGTTCGTATTGGCCTATTTCAGGTTGAGCCGCCCAAATTGCGTAGTACGTGTATACTGCGGAGCCCGACGTGTGCCGCATCGCAGCAACACCTCTGCCTATACAGCACCGCTCCCACGCGCGGTTGATTGTCCCCACAGGCGCACGGACGCTTACCAAGGTGTCTTCAGTCTGCGCCAACCGCGCTGGTTCCGTACAGTAACGGCGATTGGTCGGGTAGCGCTCGCCGAAGTCCGTACTACCCTGAAAGAACGGTGTTCCATTGCCGCTGTCGTTATAGGTGCTGCCGGGAGGAGATTGTCCCATGGTCAAGTCGAAGCACTCCCCCAACGCCCTAACCCCCCACCCCTCCGGTATCTCCCCAAGCTCCGAGTCCACCAGCCGGTCCGGGAACAGGGCGGCGAGGTCTGGCGGCAGGCCGGTGTCGCGGCCTTCCATCTTGGCCCGCACCGGGTCGAAGTCCACGAACCAGGACTTGAAGATGGCCCGCGCCATTTCCTCCAGCGTCTCGTTCATCCGCCGGTTAAGCTCTATCTTGTCGTCCAGCGTGCCGAGGATATGGGCGATGGCGCGTTGTTCTTCGACATCTCTCGGCAGCTCTATTGGAAAACTCCCAAGTTCACTAAGAAGGATCCTATCTACAGTGCTCCCTTGAACAGCCCTAGACCGGAGAGTCTCCTGAAATCTCGGCCCCAAGTATGCGTAGAGCAGAAACCGTGAATCAACTGATTCCGAGCGGGGACGCAGCAAACCCATACGGCGACCAAGACAACATCTCAATCCGTCTGGGATAACAGCAGCTTCGCCCAGTCTGGTTTCATAAGAAAACACAATGTCACCAGGTAAGGGGGTAACTCGCCTAGTCCAAGTCAGGTAGTCGTGCTCTGAAAGATGCTCTGTATTCGAGAGATCAATGCGACCGTCAATGAGACTGGAAATCCCAAGAAAGACTGGCCCGCTACCCGTCTTTTGCGGCGTTGCGTGAGGCCCATCATAAATCTGTACGATTTCCCGGAGGGGCACTTCGCGCCACTGGCCTGCCATAGCTATTATTCCTCGTCGTGCCAGGGCCGACGGAAGACCAGGGCGCGCACCGTGGCGGCGCCTTTGTCCCTGTCTCCTGCATAGGCTTCCTCGTGCCGGCCGTAGTACCACCTGGTGTTGGCGTTCAAATGGACGTCGCTGGTGAGTACGAAGTGAGGCTCCAAGTCGTCAACCCCGCCCTCATAGCCGTCGAGCATTACGCGCAGGTCGGGCGGGTGTTTCGCCAGCAGTTGTATCAACTCATCGACGGTCATTGGCTTCTCCCACAGAAAATTTGTACCGGCCTCACTCAGCGTACATCTCACTGATGATGCGGCGCAGCTTTGCCGCATCGTCGGGGGAGAGACGGTCGATGCGACGCCCGAGACGCTGCTTGCTAATAGTGCGAATCTGGTCGACTGCGATCTCGGCGTCCTGTCCTGCGCACTGTACTTGGAGGCGGCCTCGCCAGCGCGGGTGCAGCTTGGAGGTGAGGGGGCAGATGACCACGGTTTCCAGGAACCGGTTCATCTCATCACGGCTTATCACGACGACCGGTCTGACCTTGCTAATCTCGCTGCCGGCGGCCGGGTTGAGGTCCGCAATGTGGACGGCATAGCGCCGTGGGTAAGCGGCCATTAGGCCAGGCCGTCGGCTATGGCGATGTCGAAATCGCTCCAGTCCTCCGATTCGGCGGCCATGGCGCGGTAGGTTTCCTCCCAGGACAGACTATGCGTCTTCTCACTGCGCAAGACGACGCTCTCTTCCATCTCTTCCAGCATCAGCCGGTCGCTCCATCCGTACTTGTCCAACAGCGCCTTGGGTAAGCGGATGCCCTTGGAGTTGCCGATGGGGATTAGCTTGACTTCTCTCGTGTAAGACGATTGGTCCATGTTATTCGCCTCCGTTGCGCGGCGATGTTGTAATTATCGTAATTATCTGGTCTTGCCGGTGTCAATATTCCCCGGACCTTGCTCACTTCCCAAACCCCAGCCGCGCCAGATTCGCCTCGATTTCCGCGTCCAGCCGCCGGGCTTCGGTCTGCTGTGCGCGCCACTGGGCCGAGAGCCGGGTCATCTTCTCCCGGAAGGGCTCGCCGTCGTCCTCCTGCGGCGCCGCGCCGACGTACCGGCCGGGAGTTAGCACGTGGCCGTGCTTGCGGATTTCCTCCAGCGTTGCGCTCTTGCAGAAGCCGGGGGCGTCCTCGTACTTGCCAGTATCCTTGCCGCCGCGCCAGGCGTGATAAGTGTCCGCTATGCGGGCGATGTCTCCCTGGGACAGGTCCCGGCGGGTGCGGTCCAGCATGTGCCCCAGCTTGCGGGCGTCGATGAAGAGGGTTTCACTCCGGCGGTCTCCGCCGTCCCGCCCCCGGCGCAGGAACCAGAGGCACGCGGGTATCTGGGTGGACCGGAAGAGCTGGCCCGGCAGGGCGATGATGCAGTCCACCAATCCGGCCTCGATGATGTTCTTGCGTATCTCACCCTCGCCGGACTGGCCGGACGACATGGAGCCGTTGGCCAGGACGAAGCCGGCGATGCCCCGCGGCGCCAGGTGGTGCAGGAAGTGCTGCACCCAGGCGAAGTTGGCGTTGCCCACCGGCGGGACGCCGTGCACCCACCGCTTGTCGTCACGCAGCCTCTCGCCGCCCCAGTCGGAGACGTTAAAGGGCGGATTGGCCAGGATGTAGTCGGCCCGCAGGTCCGGGTGGCGGTCGTTGTGGAAGCTGTCGCCGTGCTCGATACGGCCCGCGATGCCCCGGATAGCCAGGTTCATCCTGGCCATGCGCCAAGTCGTGTAGTTGGACTCCTGGCCGTAGATGGGGAGCTTGTCCAGGGACCTGCCCCCATTCCCGTTGCCGCTGGCATGGGCGCGGATGAACTCCACCGACTGGACGAACATGCCGGAGGAGCCGCAGCAAGGGTCGTACACCCGGCCCTGGTACGGCTCCAGCATCTCCACCAGCAGCCGCACGACGCTGCGCGGGGTGTAGAACTCGCCGCCCTTTCTGCCCTCGGCCAGGGCGAACTGCTCCAGGAAGTACTCGTAAACGTTGCCCAGCACGTCGGTGGCCCGGGCCTCGGCGCCGCCGACCTTGATGTTGCTCACCATGTCGACCACCTGCCCCAACCGCGTCTTATCCAGCGCGGGCCGGGCGTAGTCCTTGGGCAGCACGTCCTTCAGCGCCGGGTTGTCCCTCTCGATGGCGGCCATGGCGTCGTCGATCAATCTCCCGATGGTGGGCTGGCGGGTCTGGTTCTTTAGATACTGCCAGCGGGCCTCCGGAGGCACCCAGAAGATGTTCTCAGCGATGTATTCGTCCCGGTCCTCGGCGGCCTCTTCACCTAATTCGGCGAGCAACTCCGCGTGCCGCTCCTCGAAGGCGTCGGAGATGTACTTCAGGAAGATGAGGCCCAGGACGACGTGCTTGTACTCGGCGGCGTCCATGCTGCCCCGCAGGGCGTCTGCCATGCGCCAGTACTCCGCCTCGTGCCCCGTATTGACGGCGTCGTCTTTTGAACTTGCCTTCTGCGTAGTAGCCAATGTCCTTACCTCACTCGTTTTCCTTTGGCTCGCCCCTCCGTCGTAGAGGAATGAGCCAATCTCTGCGGCGGAAGGGGTCCCGTTCCCGCAGATGAGACCTTTGCGTAACCGTCATTCCGGCCCCCGAGCCGGAATCCAGGGATGGGGGCCAATTTGGGGAATCCTTACATCCTCTCCCGAAGTTATGCTCTTTGGCGAGTTGTTCAAAGGTCTCAAGCGCGACTGTGAATAGAACAGTGGTGGAGGTGAGGGGAATTGAACCCCTGGCCCCCTGCGTGCAAAGCAGGTGCTCTCCCCCTGAGCTACACCCCCACGGCATTACGCGCAAAAAGAGGAACGCGTGCTTTGATTATAGCAAGTGCAGGTTGGACAGGTTGAAGGCCCGGGTCCCGGCGTCAGGCGTTCCGGGGGTCTTGGACGGTAAGCTCTTCCAGGTCGAAGCGGTACTCTTCTATGACCGGGTTTGCCAGCAGCTTGTCGCATATACCGGCAGCCACCCCGCGGGCCCGGGCGTGGTCGCTTTCGTTGATTGTCACTTCCAGGTACTTGCCCACCCGGACGTCCTCCACCGAAGCGAACCCCAGTTGACCAAGACTGCCCAGGACGGTCTGCCCCTGGGGGTCGTTGACCGCCGGTTTGAGGGTGACGTATATCTTCGCCAGGTACATCAGTTAGCCGCCCGCCCCAGGGAGAAATCTTAACGCCCCTGAACCAAACCCAATCAATGCACCGCCCCGGCGCTTGGCATAGGCGCCGCAGCGCCGGTTCGCCGCCGCGGTTGCCCAGGTCAGCTCATAACCCCCGTAACGGTGCAGGGAGCGCCGTTGGGGAACTCGGGGCCCAACTTGCCGGCATAGGCGTCAAAGAATCTCTCTATCCGCTCCTCATCCACCCCCTGCATGGTGTCCAGAACGCCCCAGGTGGTAAGGGCGACGGTGCCCTCGGGTATCTTGTCGTAGAAGCGCGTAACTGCCCAATCGGGCGCCAAGTCGAAGCCGTCCATGAACTCCCTGAGTTGGCCCACGTCTGCCTGGTTGGGCAGGTTGTAGCTGACAATGATGTTGCCGTGCTCCATGTTGTGCACAATGCGCTCGTCGGGTAATCCGGCCTCGTAGAAGCCGCAGCGGGCCCAGTAGTCCCAGTGGTCGCCTGACGTAGGTGGTGTAGTGCTATATTCGACGGTCTCTGTCTCGGGCACGTGGTTTAAGGTGGGCATCAACTCTTGTTGGACTCCGATTCCTTCCTGGTAGGAGCCGTAACGACCGACATCTATCCCCTGGGGCCCTCCTCCGCCCAGGGGGATGCCGCCGATGGCGAACCCCGCTATAACCAGGACGGCGATAATGGCCGACGCCGCCAAATAGAGCCAGTTGGTCTTTTTCCTGCGTGGCCTGGACTCAGCCAGCGAACCGCCTGACCTGGCCCCCCTGGGAATGACTTGGCCGCCCCTCCGGCGGCGTCTCGATTCGGGCAAGTGAAGTTCCTCCGCCTGCAGATGTGTTCCGGTCTATCGCCGGTCTATCGCCGGTCTATCGAACGTACAGCAACTGCCTCGTCACGCCGCGACCGGCGCCTCCAGCAGCCCCAGCCGCCGGAAGGTGTCGTTTACATAACGGGTGTAGTAGCCGTAGTCGAATATTTCTTCGATTTGCTCCTTGGACAAATATGCCAGGGCCTCGCCGTCGGATTTGACCAAGTCCCGGAAATCCTGGCCCTTGTCCCAGCTGGCCGCGGCGTTTTTCTGCACTATTTTATACGCTGCTTCCCGGGCAAGTCCCCGGTCCACCAGGGCCAGCAGAAGCCGCTGGCTGAAGATAACGCCGCGGCTGCTTTCCATGTTGGCCCACATCCGGTCCGGGAAGACCCTCAAGCCGCTGATGACCCGGTCGAAGATGCTCAGGATGTAGTCCAAGGCCAGGCACGAGTCGGGAAATACGATTCTCTCCGCAGACGAATGACTGATGTCCCGTTCGCCCCACAACGCCACGTTTTCCAACGCCGTCACGCTGTGACCTCGAATCAGCCGGGCAAGGCCGCAGATACGTTCGGTCAACTCGGGATTGCGCTTGTGGGGCATGGCCGACGATCCCGTCTGGCCCTGGCCGAACGGCTCCTCCACCTCGTGCAGCTCGGTGCGCTGCAGCGTGCGAATCTCGGTGGCGAATTTCTCCAACGACGCCGCGATAAGGCCCAGCGTCATCACGAAGTGGGCATGCCGGTCCCGTTGCACTACCTGGTTGGACACCGGGTCCATCTGAAGGCCCAAACGCTCGCCGGCCTTCTCTTCCACCGACGGCGGCACGGTAGCGTGGGTGCCCACCGCCCCGGAAATTTTGCCCACCCGGACGCTCTCCAACGCCTCCACCAGCCTGGCCCGCTGACGCCGCATCTCCTCCCACCACAACGCCAGCTTCAGCCCAAAGGTAATAGGCTCGGCGTGGACGCCGTGGGTGCGCCCCATCATGATGGTGTCTTTATGCTCCACAGCCCTGCCCCGCAGCGACTCAATTACGTCGTCCAAATCGTTCAACAACAGGGCTCCCGCCTCGGTTAGCTGGAGACCCGTGGCGGTGTCAAGAACGTCGGAGGATGTTAGTCCCAGGTGCAGCCACCGGCCCTCAGGCCCAAGTCCCTCGGTGACCGAGGTGAGAAAGGCCGTAACGTCGTGGCGGGTCTGCTCGAAGACCTCCATCATGCGGTCGTGGTTGTACACGGCCTGCCGCAGCCGGGCCATGTCCTCCTCTGGAATAACCCCCTCTTCGGTCCAGGCCTCGCAGGCTGCCAGTTCTACGTCGAGCCACTTCTGGTACTTGTTTTCGTCCGACCACACCTTTTTCATGGCCGGCCTTGAATATCTTTCAATCACGGCGAGCCTGCCCCCGGTCAGCAATCTCGGACGACGTTGAGTCGGGGCCCAGACCATTGGACGAATGCGCCTTCACGGCCAACAGCATGTCCTGGAAGTCGGCAAATGGATGGAACGGTATGTCGCGCCTGATGCATTCCTCGGCCAGCCGACGATGAGCAAACAATACGTCCGCCCGGTCCGCGGCTTCGAAGTCCGACATCCCGTCCCCGGCATAGAAGACGCAGTGTCCCTGTTCCCGGTACCGGTCCACAACCAGACCCTTGGAGATCCCCAATTTTTCCTGGCCGGGACGGGCATGGTGGTACTCGAAACTGATGCCATCAGGGGTGAAATTGGTGTTGACCGCAAACACGGGCACTTCGGCGAACCCTTCTTTTTCCAAAAGCGCCTCGATGTAGAAGTCCAAGCCGAGACTCACAATGGCCATCGGAAAGCCTTCGGAACGACAATACGACCAGAGCTCGCCAAAATAGGGCCGTAGCGTAGCGTTCTGCTTGACATGAGCCTGCATGGCCGCCCGGTCTGCCTGGATGTCCCGGAAGGCAATCTCCTGGTACTCCTTGAGCGTCAATTCCCGGGAGTGCAGCCGTTCTCGGTTAGCCTTCCAGGTAGGGCCGCCGAACCGATTCAGCAATAGCTCGGCAACGTTCTGCTCCGCCGAGGTGTCGTCGAAGTCGACGAGCACCGCGGGTGGCAGGCTACCGCTCCCGCAATTGCTGCCGGTAGTCCTCATAAGCCTGCCTGATTTCGTCGTATTTGAGGCCCAGTATCTGCGCCGCCAGATAGGCCGCGTTGCGAGCTCCCCAGTTCCCGATGGCCACGCAGGCCACAGGAATGCCAGGCGGCATCTGGGCCGTGCTTAACAGCGAGTCAATTCCATTAAGGTCGCTGGAGGTCAGCGGAATTCCAATCACCGGAAGCGTCGTCCAGGCTGCCAGCGTTCCGCCCAACGCCGCCGAACCGCCGGCGGCCGCAATGAATACCTCTATCCCCCGCTCCCGGGCTGACAGGGCGTACTCCCGGACCCGCTCCGGGGTGCGGTGCGCCGACAGTGCCCGCACTTCGTAGTCGATTTTCATTTGCTCCAGGGTCTTGATGGTGTCCTGGATTAAGTGCTCATCCGAGGCGCTCCCCATTACCAAACCGACTAAGGGCATTGACCTTACCTCCTCTTGTATTAGGGCCTAAAGTTCAAGTTCATCTCGAATCGCCTCCAGCAACGCCACCTCCAGGGCTTCCCGCTCCGGACGTACCTCGACCCCATTGACGAGAATGGAAGCGCCGTCTTCTGCCAAGACCAGTTCAACCCCTATCTCCCGGTCTCCGAACTCCTCCCACGACAGCGCGTGGGTGATCGCGTCGTACTGGTCTTCGTCGTCGTCATCGAACACATCGAGAGCATCCAAGCCGTCCGCCTCGCCGGCGGTATCCTCGTCCGGCTCCCAGGAAACAAAGCTTTCTATCTCGCCCTTGCCATCCAACAGTCCGTCGTTGATGTCCGACAATAACCGGGCAATTCTCAGGGAGTCCGACAGTTCCGCCAATTCCTGGCGGTCCTGATGCAATTTTTCCTCGGCCTCCGACGCCTCCCTTTGCCGCACGGGCCGTACCCGTTCCAACTCTTGTTTCAACGCGGAGAGCGATTCCCGCCACTGCATCATCTAATCTCCCGCCTGTTCAACTGGCGAACCTTCTAAGCGACTTCCACAACAACCCGGAAGGTCGCCGCGCCGCATGGGAACAAACTCTGTCTTCTCAAGCGCCGCAGCGCAGGGAGAACCCATGACATTTCTTGTTCTGGACATCATCCCTAAGCAAACGCACAGGCCACGTGCTCCCAGCAGGGACTTTCGGCCGGCTCACGGACGCTGCTGCCGGCGGCAAAGTCGTCTAGGCGGCGGCGCAGCGATATTGTATCGCACATCGCGAATTTCGTGGAGTCTCTAACGTCACCGGAGCCGGCTGCCGTGCGCCCAAGTCGGACGCTATTCCCACTCTATCGTCCCCGGAGGCTTGCTGGTGATGTCGTACACCACTCTGTTGACCCCGGGGACCTCGTTAACTATCCGGTTGGAGATGCGGGCCAGCACCTCATACGGGAGCCTGACCCAGTCGGCCGTCATGGCGTCGTCGCTGGTCACCGCACGCACCGCGCACACGTTGCCGTAGGTCCGGTAGTCCCCCATCACGCCGACGGTCCTGCTGTCGCTGAGCACGGCAAAGCTCTGCCAAAGCTGGTCGTACAGGTTGGCGCCCTTGATTTCGTCGATAACTATCCAGTCGCAGCGCCTCAGCATGTCCAGCCGCTCTTTGGTTACCTCGCCAATCACGCGGATCGCCAGTCCCGGCCCCGGGAAGGGTTGACGGTTTACCATCTCCACCGGCAGCCCCAGCTCCATGCCCACTTCCCGGACTTCGTCCTTGAACAAATAACGCAAAGGCTCCACCAGCTTCAGCTTCATGTGCTGCGGCAACCCGCCCACGTTGTGGTGGGTCTTGATGCGCGCCGAAGCCCGGTTGTCAGACGCCGCGCTCTCTATCACGTCGGAATACAGCGTCCCCTGGGCCAGGAAGTCCGGCTTGCCCAACTCCGACGCAACGTCCTCGAACACCCGGATGAACTCTTCTCCGATTGCCTTGCGCTTCATCTCCGGGTCGGTCACGCCGGCAAGTTGTTCAAGGAACCGGTCCGAGGCGTCGGTGTACACCAGGTTCAGCCCCAGGTTGCGCTTGAACGTAGCCTGCACCCGCTCCGCCTCTTCCAATCGCAAAAGCCCGTTGTTGACGAAGATGCACGTCAATTGGTCGCCGATGGCCTTGTGCAGCAAGACGGCCGTCACCGCCGAGTCCACCCCGCCTGATAGAGCGCATATCACCCGCCCATCGCCGACCTGGTTGCGGACTCGGTTGATGGAGTCATTGACGAAGTTGCCGGGAGTCCACGAGCCGTCACAGGAGCATACCCGGAACAGGAAATTCTCCAGGACGGTCTGGCCCATGGGCGTATGCCGCACTTCCGGGTGGAACTGCAGCCCGAATATTTTTTCGCCGTCGCCGATGGCCGCCACCGGCGAGTTCTCGGTGTACGCGAGAGACGTGAAGCCATGAGGAAGCTGCTCCACCCGGTCCCCGTGACTCATCCACACCTGAAGGGACGGCTCCAGTCCATCAAATATGGGCGCTTCGGCGGTCTCCTGGTGCAGGATTGCCGATCCGAATTCCTGTTTGAGACCTGGCGCTACTTTGCCGCCCAGTTGGTGCACCAGCGCCTGCATCCCGTAGCAGATGCCCAGTACCGGCAACCCCCGCTCGAACACCCAGCCCGGCGCCAGCGGCGCTCCGGGGTCGTATACGCTGGCCGGACCGCCCGACAGGATCACGCCCCGGGGGTTCATGCGCTCCACCGATTCCCATGAGGCCGACGCCGGCACTATCTCGGCATAGACCTTTAGTTCCCTTACCCTACGGGCAATCAGGTGGCTGTACTGGGAGCCGAAATCTACTACCGCAATTCCTTCGTTGACCGTCTGCGGGCCGTCGGCCGCCTCCGAGCCCAGACCCTCCAGGCTCTTGGCGATCTCCAAGTACGCCGACACCTCCAGGTCATCACTGGCGGCAACCCGTCGGCCTGGGTCTAGCTTCTCGTCAGGCGTGGCAATCCTCCCCGCAACCGCGGCAGTCGGGCGTATGTGGGATTTGGGGTATTATAGCCGGGATGCCTTTGGGAGTATAGCGCAGCGGGAACTGGTAATTCGTCTCCCGTTGGAGCTCGCTGTGTTATACTCGCCGCGGAGGAACAGGCGTGTAGACGCCGGAGCCGGATGCAGAAAAACGTTCCGGTCGCCGATGACCGGGCACAACAGGACATCGAACAAGCGGTAAGGTTCCTGAAGGCTGGCGGAGTGGTGGTATTCCCCACCGACACCCTGTACGGCTTGGGAGCAGACGTGTTTTCCTTGACCGCTTTGGAACGGCTCTTCTCCATCAAAGGCAGGCCGGCAGACCTGGCCCTCCCCGTTTTGGTTGACTCCCCAGACCAGGTCGAGACGGTGGCCCGCTTCACGAACATCGGCAGCCGCTTGGCTGAGCGGTTTTGGCCGGGGCCGTTGAGCCTGGTCTTGCCCAAAGTGCACGGTCTCCCCGACTTGGTGACTGGCGGGAGGGACACCGTGGCGGTGAGGATGCCCGATCACCAGGCGCCGTTGGCCCTTGCCGGCCAGCTGCAGCGGCCCGTAACCGGCACCAGCGCAAACCTCAGCGGAGGGCCGGACTTGCACTCGCTGGAGGCGCTGGATGAGCAATTGGGCGGCCGGGTAGATTACATAATGCGCTCGGGCCCGCCTCCCCGGGGAACCGCTTCCACCGTGGTCGACGTAACCGGCGACTCTCCGCAATTGCTGCGAGAGGGGGCCATAAGCCTGGAAAGCGTCTTGGCCGCCCTGGAATAGCGATGGCCAAGCGCCCCAACTGGTACAGCGAGCATCCGCCCGCTTGCACCTGTGTCGATTGCGACCAACGCCGAAGGGCCAAGAGGCGCACCCCATTTGCTGTTGGCCGCTCCGGGTGCCTGCTGTGGCTGGTCGGAGCGCTGCTGGCGCTGGCGATAATCGGCGGCGCGGTTTAGCGGAGGTGCCGGATTACCTGATGAAAAGTCCCGATACCAGGGTCGCCTCTTGATAGATGAAATAGGAGCAGGTTGACCTACAGTGTTCGCTAACTACGATTCTTATAGAAACGCCTTGGACGAAGAACTCAGGGATGTGTTCTCATCCCGCCAGGGGTTCCTCTACGACGTGTTGCGCTACCACCTGGGCTGGACCGACGAGCAGGGCAACCCTCAGGACGGCTTGGCCCCCCTGCACTTCCCCGGCATCCTGGCCTTGGCCTCATGCCAGGCGTTGTCCGGGGACTTTGGTTCTGCCCTGCCCGCCGCTGCCGGAATCGAGTTGGTCTACAACTTTACCCTGGTGCATGGCGACGTCCAGTCTGGCCGTCCCGAAGCGGGTGACCGCCCCAGCATCTGGTGGGTATGGGGCCCCGCCCAGGCCATCAACGCCGGCGACGGCCTCCACGCCTTGGGCCGCACCACCACCATGCGGCTGGCTCAGCGGGGCGTCCCCCCGGGGCAGGCGCTGCAGGCAGTCCAGTCCCTGGACCGGGCTTGCCTGGTCCTCTGCGAGGGCCAGTACATGGACCTTGAATTTCAGGACCGCATCCTGGTCACCGCCGACGACTATCTCGACATGGTCGGCCGCAAGACCGGCGCCCTGACCGGTTGCTCGGCCGAGTCGGGGGCCCTGGCCGCCGGAGCCGGTCAGGACGGTTGCGCCCAGTTCCGGGACTTCGGTGTCAAACTGGGCATGGCCTGGCAGATTAGCCGGGACGTTCAAGACCTGTGGGGCCGCCAGGGCGACGGCATGACCGCCGGTAACGTGCTGCAAAAGAAGAAGAGCCTGCCCCTCATCCACGCTCTGGCTACTGCGCCCGTGGCAACCAAGCGGGAGTTGGGCAACATCTACCTGAAGCGGGTCCCGGAACCGGAAGACGCCGCTCGCTTGGTGGAGATACTGGACCAGACCGATTCCCGCAAGTTCGCCGATGACAAGGCCAGGGAATTGGCAGAGCAAGCCCTGGCAAGCATAGATGAGGCAGGCCTGGATCCCCAAGGAAAAGCCGTCCTGAGTGACCTGGGGCAATTGGCCTTGGAGGGAACCCTGTGAACCCGGGGAGAGCGAGCGCCTGAATGACGATTGGCTTCCATGCCTAAGCGGCCTCTCTCCGGGCTGGACGTCGAGGGCAAGCGGGTCCTGGTCAGGGCCGACTTCAATGTTCCCATCGAACTGGGCATTGAGGGTATCGCCGCCTACGACCAGCGGCTGCGAGCGTCCCTGCCCACCATTCGCCATTTACTCGCAAGAGACTGCCGTGTGGTCCTATGCTCCCACCTAGGCCGGCCCGGCGGCAAAGTCGCCGAGTCCCTCCGGTTGGCGCCCGTGGGCGACCGGCTGGCAGAGCTATTGGACCAACCGGTGCGCAGCCTGCCCGTCTGCATCGGCCGGGAGGCGCATGCTGCCGTGGCATCGATTGGCCCAGGCGAGCTGCTGCTATTGGAAAACCTCCGGTTCCATACCGAGGAAGAACAGAACGACCCCGCCTTTGCCGCAGCCCTTGCCTCCCTGGCAGACTGTTTCGTCATGGACGCCTTTGGCGCGGCCCACCGGGCCCACGCTTCCACCGTCGGAGTTTCCGGCCTGCTCCCGTCGGCCATGGGCTTGCTGGTCCAGAAAGAAGTTGCAGCCCTGGGGCAGGCGCTGGCCGTCAGGGAGGGTGGAAAACCCCTTGCCGCCCTGATGGGAGGCGCAAAGGTCAGTGATAAAATTCAGGTGTTGGAGAATCTGCTGGACAAGCTGGACCACCTGTTCATCGGCGGCGGCATGGCGGTCACCTTCCTCCACGCAGTTGGACATCCAACCGGGGCATCTTCTTTGGAATGCGACAAGCTGGAATTTGCCGCAGAAATCCTCGAACGCGCCCAGCGGGGCGGCGTCCAAGTCCATTTGCCCACCGACGTCGTGATTGCCAACGCGTTCGAACTTGATCCGGCCGAGGTCAAAACCGTCCCAGTCGACAATGTCTCCGACGGTTTGTTCATAATGGACATAGGAGAATCCACGGCGCGCCGCTTCTCCCGGGTCTTGGAAGAATGCAAGACCGTCATCTGGAACGGGCCCATGGGAGTGTTCGAAATGCCCAGGTTTCAACAGGGCACCCGCACCGTAGCCCAGGCTGTCGCCGGCCTGAGCGGCGCGGTGACCGTTGTCGGCGGCGGCTCCACGGCGGACGCCGTCGAGAAACTGGGCCTTTCCGACCAGATGACCCACGTCTCCACCGGAGGCGGCGCTTCCCTAGAATTCCTGGAGGGCAAGGAATTACCGGGCATAGCAGCATTGCCCGACGCGTGAAGGGAGGACTCCGGCTCATGCCTGCCAAGGCCTGTGCCGGCCAAGTTATTTGACGAAGGACAAGCCATGATCGACCTGGAAGTGTTACGGGACTCCTACACCTCGACCCCATCCAAGATTGTCATGCTGGTGGTCGACGGTCTCGGCGGTCTCCCGCATCCTGATACCCGCAAGTCGGAACTGCAGCAGGCCCACACCCCCAATCTGGACGCTTTGGCCGGCGTGAGCGCCTGCGGCCTCACCACTCCCGTCCTGCCTGGCGTCGCCCCCGGCAGCGGGCCCGGCCACCTGGCCTTATTCGGCTATGACCCTCTCAAGCACATGATCGGCCGCGGGGCCCTGGAGGCCCTGGGCATAGACGTAGACCTGAAAGAGGGCGACGTGGCCGCCAGGGGCAATTTTTGCACCGTTGACGCCGCGGGGGCTCTGGTGGACCGGCGGGCCGGCCGCATAGCCACCGAACTGAGCAGGCCCCTGTGCGACCGCTTGGACCGCATCGAAATCGACGGCGTGGATCTGGACGTCTACCCCGTCCAGGACTACCGCTTCGTCCTGCGGCTCCGCGGAGCCGGCCTGTCCGAGGCGTTGTCCGAGACCGACCCCCAGGTACTGGGAGCGGCCCCGTTGCCGGTTAAGGCTCTGGAATCCCAGGCCCAGCGCGCCGCGGATATAGTCAACGAGTTCGTAGACCAAGCGCGGGTGCTCTTAGCCGAGGAAGAACCCGCCAACATGGTCCTCCTCAGGGGCTTTGCCCAGTTGCCCAGCCTGCCGCCCATGGGCCAGGTGTACGGCCTGGACCCAGCGGCCATCGCCGCCTACCCCATGTACCGGGGCCTGGCCACCGTTGCGGGCATGAAAGTGATCCCCACCGGCCGGTCTTTCGCCGACGAGGTGGAGACGCTGCGCCAATGCTTCGCCAGCCACGACTTCTTTTTCATCCACTACAAGCCCGCCGACGCCGCCGGGGAAGACGGCGACTTCGACGCCAAGGTCAAGAGCCTGGAGGCACTGGACCCCTTCATTCCTCAAATCCGGGAACTGGAGCCCGACGTGCTGATGGTTGCCGGAGACCACTCGACGCCGGCGATTATGGCCGGGCATAGCTGGCATCCCGTACCCTTTATGCTTCACTCCCGCTGGACCGGTGGCGAGGGAGTCCCCGCTTTCGATGAAAGAGCTTGCGCCCAGGGCTCCGTCGGCCGCATACCGGCCACCCAGATAATGCTGCTGGCCCTGGCCCACGCCGGCAAGCTCACCAAGTTCGGCCCGTAACATCGGGCGAGGGAACCAGTGCCAAAGCCCCTGATTGCCGGCAACTGGAAGATGAACACAAGCCTGGCCGAGGCCAAAGCTCTCGCTGCCGGTATCCGGGATGCTGTAACCGCTATCTCCGGCGTAGAAATCCTGCTCTGCCCCCCCTTCATCTCTCTAGCTGCGGTCCGGGATGTAGTAATGGGCTCGTCAATCAAGCTGGGCGCCCAGAACATGCATCACCAGCCGTCCGGGGCCTTCACCGGCGAAATCGCTCCAACCATGCTGCAGGGCCTGTGCGACTACGTGATACTGGGCCACTCGGAACGACGTCAATTCTTCGGTGAAGACGACGAGTTGATCAGCCGCAAAGTCCAAGCAGCCTTCCAACACGGCCTGAAGCCCGTACTCTGCGTCGGCGAGACTCTGGACCAGCGGGAGGCAGGCCAAGCCGCGACGGTGGTGAGCCAACAACTACACGCCGGCCTCGCAGACTTAGTTGACATAAACGGCCTGGTGGTCGCCTACGAGCCTGTCTGGGCCATAGGCGCCGGCCGGGCCGCAACGCCGGAAATCGCCGCCGAAATGATGGGCAACGTGATTTCCGACACCTTGCGCTCATTGCATCCCGAGGCCTCCGGAGATACGCCTCTGCTCTACGGTGGCAGCGTCAACCCGGACAACATCGCGGGGTTCGTCGCGCTGGACAGCGTTCACGGCGCCCTCGTCGGCGGCGCCAGCCTACAGGTGGGCCAGTTCGTTGAGATTGCCAGGCTGACTGCCCAAGCCAAGGTAGGGGGCTAAGAAACTTGAAAATCGAGCACATCACATACGAAAACGGGTTCGGCGATCGCGGCAAAGAGGTCGAGACATACAATTATCACAAGGCGGCCTCTGTCCTAGCAGAGTACGGGTTTGATTGCGTGAGGGTTTCGGACGACTGGCGGGGAGCTGACTTTCTAGCCTACAACAAACATGCCGGGGTTGTACTGGAAGTCCAGCTTAAGGCCTGCTTGGTTATCGACAATAAGTTCACCGATAACCCGGACTTGTTCATCTGTTTCCCATTAGACAAGACCGGGAAATGGTACTTGCTCAAGCATTCCCGGCTATTGGAAATCGTTCAAGAACATCACCCCAAGTTGTGGGCCAGGTTCCAAGAAGCGGGTAATGCTTGGCACTACACAGGTAGAGTACGCGGCAGCAAAAAGGTGCAAGGCAGGCTACTCGAAACACTAGAAGAATACTCTTATGAGCCGCTCTATGGCCATCTCGGCTTTAGGGAGTGTGCGCAACTGACCAGACAAGGTAGCTAGGCGTCTACACCCAGAATCAAGAAGTCCCATGGCCCAAAATGACCGCGCCCCTAAGCTCGCAGCATCGCCGGTAATATTCATCGTAGGCCCCACCGCCTCCGGTAAGTCCCGCCTCGCCCTGGCGTTGGCCCAGAGGTTCGACGGCGAAATAGTCAACGCCGACAGCCGCCAGGTCTACCGGCTCATGGATATAGGGACGGCCAAGCCTTCTCCCGAGGAGCAAGCGCAAGCTCCCCACCATCTACTGGACATCTGCGATCCTGGCGAAAGTTTTAACCTGGCCTGTTTCCTGTCCAGTGCAACGGCAGCCATCGACTACATCCATGGCCGCGGCCGCCTGCCAATCATCGCCGGAGGCAGCGGCCAGTACGTGTGGGGGCTGCTCGAAGGCTGGCAAGTCCCAGTCGCCGCTCCCCAGCCCCAGTTCCGCCGGGAAATGCTGGAAGAAGCGCAACGCAACGGCCCAATGTCGGTCTACCAACAGCTTCAACTGGCAGACCCGGATAGAGCAGCCCAGCTAGACCCGCGGAACCTGCGCCGCGTGATCCGCGCCCTGGAAGTGCACCACTTCCGGCAACCATCCGGCTCCCCGCCTGCACGAGAGCGCCGTCCCTTAGACAACACTTTTATCATCGGGTTGACCATGCCTCGGGAGGAACTCTATAAGCGCATAGACCAGCGGGTGGACCGGATGCTCGCATCGGGCATGCTGGAGGAAGTCCAGGGATTGGCCGCCAAGGGGTACCGCCTGGGCCAGGGCCCGCTGTCCAGCACCGGCTACCGGGAAATGGGGCAACACATAACCGGCGAAATTAACCTCGAAGAAGCGGTGCAGCGGACCAAGTTTCAAACGCACCGCTTGGCGCGGCGTCAGTACACCTGGTTCAAGCCCCAAGACCCCAGAATCAACTGGCTCGACAGCTCAGATCCAGATGTGGCTATCCAAGCCGCCGCCCTAGTAACTGATTTCCTAGCCAGCCGTAGCTGCTATGGTAAAATAGACCCGCACACTCCCCCGGAGACTGGCTGATGAAATTCACCAAGATGCACGGCGCCGGCAACGACTACATCTATATCGATGCCCGCGGCATGGACGAAGACTGGCCCAACCTGTCGCGGCGTATGAGCGACCGGCATTTCGGCGTCGGCGGCGACGGGATCATCCTGGTCCTCGAATCGCAAGTGGCCGATTTGAAGATGCGCATGTTCAACGCCGACGGGTCCGAGGGAGAAATGTGCGGCAACGGCATCCGCTGCTTTGCCAAGTACGCCATAGAGCGCGGCCTGGTGACAGACGGAGTCCAGTCCATCGCAGTTGAGACCCTGGCCGGAGTGCGCACCATAGAACCCGTCTACCAAGGCGGTATAGTCACCGGCGCCACGGTGGCCATGGGAATTCCTCGCCTGGACCCGCCGGACATCCCCGTCGCCTTGGAACCTGTCGAGGACTATCAACAGGGGCCGGTGCTGGACTACCCCTGCAGCGTGGACGGCATAGACCTGGCCTTCACCTTCGTCTCCATGGGCAATCCCCATGCCGTGGCTTTCCTGGAACAACCCGTGGATGAGTTCCCGCTGCACGTCATCGGCCCCAAGGTGGAGCATCTGCCCATCTTCCCCAACCGGGTCAACTTCGAGATTGTCAACATGAACGGCGACGTAACCGCAACCGCCCGGATATGGGAACGGGGTTCGGGAGAAACAATGGCCTGCGGCACCGGCGCCTGCGCCATCGCCGTGGCCGCCGACCTGCACGCCATGAGCCGCGGGCCCATTGACATAATACTTCCGGGCGGCACCCTGAACGTCGATTGGGACGGCTCCAGCGATGTCTTGCTCCAAGGCGACGCTGTAGAGGTCTTCAGCGGCGAATGGAACGCCTCCACTAGCCTCTGACACAGGGAAGGCAGGCCATGAAGCTATACAAACTGCCGATAGTGCTCCACGAACCCTCCGAAGACACTAACGACCTGTACATGGCGGAAGTGCCGTTGTTGCCAGGCTGCCGTGCCTGGGCAGAGACTCCTTCACAGGTATTGGAATATGTCCAAGGTGTTGCCGCAGCGTTTATAGAGTCCTACCACGACCGGGGAGTCCCGTTGCCCGAAGACGTACAGTCACTGGCGGTCGGGACAACCGGCACAGTTGTTCCAGGGGAGATTATGGTAGCGGCGTGAACCACCGCCAGGCTGTTCAGAATCTGAATGTCAGTAAGGAAGGAAAGTGATAGGCGTTCTTGAACCCGAGGTTTAACATAACTTTCAACAAGGTTGCACGGGCAGCGGAGATTTACTTCGTAGAGAAGGCAGAGAAATACCGGCGATATTGGAATGCCTATCAACGCGTGAATTGCCAGGCCTTGCGGGACAGGCTGCTTTGCCACCCAGACCGAGCCTCACTAAATGAAGTTATCAGGTTCCTCAATAATTGGCGATGCCGCTTGAATTACGAATCATTCCGGCCTGTCTTGTGCGAAGCCCTGGAGGAGAATTTAGACCGAATATCATCCATCCATGATGACCGCTTGGAATTGTCTTATTCCGTGCGTTCCAAGATGGAAACCGTGCAAATCGTTTTCCAGAAGTTCCTCACAAAACCAAAGATGGGGCCAACCGTCGCCTCCAAGGTTCTCGGTTTACTGAATCCCAGCCTATTTGTAATGTGGGATGAGCCAATTCAAAGGGCCTACGGGTATAGAACAGCGAATCCGAATTATTCCGCTTTCTTGATGCACATGGGAGAGGCTGCCCAAAAAGTGGTCACAACCTGCAGTTCTGGGAAGCCGGCACAAGAACTGGGGGCCAAATACGGAAGCGATTTTGGCGGCCCCTTTCCTATAAGCAGTTTGATAAATTATTACCTGTGGCTTACCTTCACCCAGCAAGAAGAGGTTTAACCGTTCAGATGACGTACTTATCCAATTGTTCCCAGACGGACATAATATGAAACTCTCCCAGCGGCTGGGCAAGCTCGCCCCTTATCCCTTCGTGGAAATATCCCGCATCATCGCCGAGAAACGCGCCGCCGGAGCCGACGTCGTCACCTTCGGCATCGGCGACCCCGACATACCGACGCCCGACCCCATCGTCGACAGGCTGCGCCAGGCTTCCCTGGACCCGCCCAACCACCGCTATCCCGAGACCGACGGCTTGCCCGAATTGCGACGCGCCATCGCTCATTGGTACGCCCAGCGATTCGGCGTCAAGCTGGACCCCGACAAAGAGGTGCTGCCACTCATTGGGGCGAAGGAAGGTATCGGCCACGCGGCCTTCTGTTTCCTGGACCCAGGCGACGTCGCCCTGGTGCCCGACCCGGCCTACCCCGTCTATGCCGTTGGTACCATGTTCGCCGGTGCTGACAGCCGCGTCATGCCCCTTGTCGAAAGCAACGGCTGGCTCCCTGACCTGGACGCCATACCCGACGACACCGCTCGGCGAGCCAAGGTCATGTGGCTCAACTACCCCAACAACCCCACCAGCGCCGTCGCTTCCGAGAACGACCTCGCCGCCGCCGCTGCCTTCTGCCGCAAGCACGACATAGCCCTCCTCCACGACGCCGCCTACAGCGAGGTCGGTTACGACGGCTACCAACCCGCCAGCTTCCTCCAGGTGGCGAGCTCCAAAGAGGTGGGCATCGAGTTCCACTCCCTTTCCAAGACCTACAACATGACCGGCTGGCGCATCGGCATGGCCGTCGGCAATGCCGAAATGATACAGGCCCTGTTCCAGATCAAGGCCAACCTGGACTCCGGCATCCCCCAGGCGGTCCAGGAAATGGCCATGGAAGCCCTCGCCGGCCCCCAGGACTGCGTGACCGACAACGTGAAGATTTACCAGAGACGCCGCGACCGGGTCGTCGAAGCCTTGACCAAGCTGGGCCTGCGGGCGCCGTCGCCCAAGGCCAGCCTGTATATCTGGGCCGCCGTGCCCGAGGGATACACCTCAGCCGAGTTCGCCGCCCGTCTGCTGGAAGACGTCGACATTGTGGTGACCCCCGGCTCCAGCTACGGGACCTACGGCGAAGGCTACATCCGGCTTTCCCTGACCACCCCCGACGAGCGCGTGGAGACCGGCTGCCAACGCCTGGAAAGCTGGCGCATACCAGCACCTAGGGGAGACTGACCGCATAGCCAAGAACTCCATACCCACCGAATCTGGACCGGAGCGGGCGGTGCTGGTCGGCGTCGAGGTGCGCGGCCAGGACACCGGGTGGAGTCTGGAAGACACCCTGGCCGAGTTGGAATACCTGGCTGAGACCGCCGGCGCCCAGGTCGTAGGCCGGGTCACCCAGCAAGCGGAGCGGTTCAGTCCCACCTACCTGGGGACCGGCAAGCTCCAGGAGCTACGCAACCGCGTGGCCCATGACCAGGCCTCCCTGGCAATCTTCGACGACGAGCTAACCCCCAGCCAGCAGCGCAAGCTGGAAGATTTTCTGGACGTCAAGGTCATCGACCGCACCGCCCTGATCCTCGATGTCTTCGGACGCCACGCCCACACCCACGAGGGCAAACTCCAAGTGGAACTGGCCCAACACCAATACCTCTTGCCCCGCTTGGCAGGGCAGTGGTCCCACCTGGAACGTCTCGGCGGCGGCATCGGCACCCGGGGGCCGGGGGAGACCCAGCTTGAGACCGACCGCCGCTTGGTTCGCAGGCGAATCCAACGCATAGAAAAAGACCTGGACGGCGTCAGGCGCCGCCGCAGCCTGTACATCGGGCGAAGAAAGCGCTCCAGCATCCCCATAGCCACTTTGGTGGGGTACACCAACGCCGGCAAGAGCACCCTGTTCAACGCCCTCAGCGGCGCCTCCGTCGACGCCAGGGACCGGCTGTTTTCCACTTTGGACCCTGTAACCCGCCGCATCCGGCTGCCTTCCGGCGACCAGCTACTGCTGACCGATACCGTCGGCTTCATCCAGAAGCTCTCCCCCATGGTGGTGGCCGCGTTCAGGGCGACTCTGGAAGAGCTCTCCCAGTCAGACTTGCTGCTGCACGTGGTTGACATAACCCATCCCAAGGTCCATGAGCAGACCTCTGTGGTGGAAGGAATCCTGGACGACTTGGGCCTGGGAGACTGCCCCAGGCTTTTGGTCGCCAACAAGACCGACTTGCTGCCGGAGGGGGAAGACGTCGGTCCCGCAGCCAATGCAACCGACAACGAAGGGTTCACTAGCCGGACCGCCGTACCTGTTTCCGCCGCCAAGGGCTGGAACCTCGACCGCCTATTGCGTAAGACCGAGTCCCTGTTAATGGCCATGGACCGTCCCCTGACCGTGGGCGGCATCAACCCAGTTGACCGGTAGTCCCGGGCCGGACGCCGTCGCCACCCAGGAACGGTAGGATATGAAGTTCGGCGTCACCCTGCTCCCCGATAGCCTGGAGGCTCTGGCCCGCCGCGCCCGGTTGGCCGAGGATTTGGGCTTCCACTACGTGGGCGTAGGCGACTCCCAGTCCCTGTTTCGCGAGCTCTACGTATCCCTCAGCATGGTGGCAACGTCCACCCAACGGGTGATGCTGGGGCCCACCATCACCAATCCCCTTACCAGGCACCCGGCGGTCACCGCCTCGGCCATCGCCTCCCTCGACGAACTCTCCGGCGGACGCGCCTTCCTGGGCATAGGCACCGGCGACAGCTCCGTCCTCAACCTGGGGCTGCGCCCCGCCCGCATCACCGAACTGCGCCACTACGTCCAGACCGTTCGCGACATGCTGGCCGGCAATACCACCGAGTATCGCGGCCACCCCGCCCACGTGCGCTGGGCCAACGCCTCGATCCCAATCGTCATGGCCGCCGAGGGGCCTCGCACCCTGGCCATGGCCGGGGAAATCGCCGACGCAGCCATAGTCCACACCGGCCTCACCAAAGATATCCTGGCCGACACCATAGCCCGCATTCGCGATGGCGAGCGGTCCGCTGGCCGGGCTCCCGGCACAGTGGGCGTCTGGGCCTTCGCCAAGTGCAACATCGACGGGAGCCGTGAAGACGCTGTCCAAGAGATCAAAATGGCACTGGCCGCCTCCGGACACCACGTCTTCGCTCATACTCTAGAAGGTAAGCACGTCCCGCCAGAGCTTCAGGAGGCCATATACGCCCTGCGCCGGGGGTACCAGGCCTCAGAGCACGAGCAGCCTGGCCACACCCGCAACGCTGACCTGACCGACGAGTTGGGCCTCACCGACTACTTCGCCGACCGCTTCGCAATAGCCGGCACCCCCGAAGAATGCCGCGCCAAGGCCCGCTCCATCTTCGGCTGCGGCGTGGATGTCCTCCTGATAACCGCCATCGGCCCCGACCCGGACCACATCATCCGCCGCTTCGGCAAGGAAGTCATCGCCCCGCTAAGAGGTCAATAGACCCCAATTCCCTGGTGCACTCCTCAAACGTGACGCCCAGTCCTTCCTGGGCGCCGACACAAGAACCTCGAATTTACATAACTACATCAGTTGAATTCCTTGCAGCCAGGTGCAGGCCCGGTTATCTTGTCGGTGAGACTGTCCTGATGTCCATCGCCAAGATATACGTAGTCCTAGCGTCGATCACGTTGCTCGTGACGGCCGCCGGCTGCGGACTGTTGGCCACCGTCACGCCCGGGCCCGAGAGCATTGCTTCTCCAACTCCCACTGTCGTCGCTACAGATGTGCCCACAGCCACGCCGGAAGTCCAGGTATCCCTCACCGAGGATGTCCCGCAGACCGTCGAGGCCCCTACAGCCACTCCTGCGCCCCTGCGTATCGTCATCGTTGAACCTACTGTCGCCGCCACCGACGAGCCGCCCGCGACGCCGGCCCCTCCGAGAACCATCTCTGCATGCACCAGAGACGTACTGCAAGACCCCCCGGTAGCCTACGCCGAGATAATTGACTCGCTTACGGAGCTTTGGGTCCTGGACCCGGAGCTTTGTAGTGCCATTGCTGGCCAGGCGTGGATCATAGGCCAAGAGCAACAGGGCCGGGGCGGCGGGACAATCGACGAAAAACGCAGTGTTCTAGAGAGCATCCGCGAGTTGGCATCGGTCGACCTCGTGGTGGCCAACCTTACGGCAAATGCCATCTGGTTCTCCGATGGACTAACCTTCATGGAAGCTCTGGTCATTCACGAATTCAGCGACATTTCAATTGAGGACGCAGAGTTGGCAAGGATAATCGCCGGTTCCGATTGGTTCATCCATGGAGACTTCTGGCCGACGAACATCGCAATCGTGTTAGCCGACTTGAGAGCCCATGGCCTCATATCGACCCACCGCGATCTCACTAGGACCATAGCGCGCCACTGGTTGGGAAGTGAGACCCACGTAGACCTCCCGCTTAGCGCCATATCCAACGTTGCATCGGCGGACATCGAGCTTGCAATGCACATAGCAACGCTCCCAGGGCTGACGGACGAGTTCAGCCCAGACGAGATTTCGGCTATCGTGGAATTGGGACAGATCGCGTCCGCAGACATCGAGCTTGTGCGACAGATAACATCCTTGCCTTGGTTTGTCGACGGCATCGACTGGCGGGAGTTGGATGCCATCGAGCGATTAGCAACTCTGGCATTCGACGACGTTGAGGCCGCGTGGCAGATAGTAGTTTCATCATGGTTTACGGACGGCATAGACTACAATGACCGGGATAGGATATGACCTTATCGAGCGTTACCCGTCTTGACCTTGAACGATATTCAGGTGACTACCATCCACCGCTTCAGCCGCTAAACCCCCGGGCCCGCCCCCCCCGGCGCAGGCTTTTCCAGATACAAGTTGGTTCGCACAAGATACGTTATGTAATGACAGGAACCAAAACAAGTTGACATAAACGGAATCCCCGGCCCGCCAGGCCCGAAGTCCGAACCCTGCTTTTCCGGACCAATCGCCTCACGCGTCGCATCCCGCGCACTTGCACCGCAAATACCCGCTCCCTATAATTGAATTTCAACGGGACGGGCGGTTAGCTCAGTGGTTAGAGCGCCTCGTTCACACCGAGGAGGCCGGAGGTTCAAATCCTCCATCGCCCACCATGGGCTTGCCGTCGGGAAGGCCCGTTCAACAGCGTGCCGAGGTGGCGAAATGGCAGACGCGCTGCGTTCAGGGCGCAGTGTCCTTACGGATGTGTGGGTTCAAATCCCTCCCTCGGCACCAACGTCAGCCCCCTGCTGGCGCTGGATGTCCCCATCGGTAACCTGATAAACGCGCTTGTAGCTCAGTGGATAGAGCGCTGCCCTGCGGAGGCAGAGGTCGTGGGTTCGAATCCCGCCAAGCGCGCCACTTCCCCCCTACGTTCCCTTCCCAGCCACGGTCAAGCACCACCGCCCACCACACCAAGGTCATTCAATCACCCCGACGCCTGTCTCAGTCCGTTCGCGGGGGGCCTTCAATCGCCCCAACGCCCGTCCCAGTCCGTTCGCAGGGGCCTTCAATGGCCCGGACGCCCGCCGCAGTCCGTTCGCAGGGGCCTTCAATCGCCCCAACGCCCGTCCCAGTCCGTTCGTGCTGAGGCTCTCGAAGTATGAACGGACTGGCCCTCGAAGCCGCGAACACTTCTCCCCATACCGCCATTGGCCTAATATGTCCCACTATGTCCCCACGGGGCTGGTTCCCAGTCAATTCGGCCAGCCGCGTGCTTATGTTAACTACCCAACAATTGGCGCCTCGGGACCGGCCTGAACGTGCCTGAAGAACGCCCAAAACTGCGGCCGTTGAACCTCCGTTGGTTCCACTGGGAGGGGCAACGCCTGCTCCATGTCCAAGACCCCTTGAGACTCAGTGACAAGACTATCGTGGTGCCCCAGCCCGTAGCGCCGTTGTTGGGCCTCCTGGACGGCTCCCGAGACCTGGACGAAGTCCGGGCGGCCTTTCTCCTCAGGTCCAGCGCATACCTCACCCCCAGCCAAATCGAGTCCCTCATCGACAATTTGGACCAGGCCCTCTTGCTGGATAACCGGCGTTTCCGCCATGCCGTGCAAGAACTTGTCGACGCCTACCGCTCACAACCCTTCCGGCAGCCCGCGTTCGCCGGTGGAGCCTATGAACAAGACCCGGACGAGTTGCTAAACGCCCTCGACGGCTACTGTTCCCAGGCCACAACCGCCGCCGAAGAACCCCCCGGCGCGCCGGTAGGGTTGATAAGCCCCCACATCGACTACTCCAGGGGCTGGCGCACCTATGCCGATACCTGGCCTCGGGCCAAGGCCGCCGTGGAAGAAGCGGAGTTGGTCATCCTGTTCGGGACCGACCACACGGGCGCCCCGGACAGCCTCACCCTCACCCCGCAGAGCTACGCCACTCCCTGGGGGACCTTGCCCACCGACGCGGGGCTTGTGGACCGGCTGTCGTCTATCCTGGGCGAGGAACAGGCCTTTGCCCAGGAAGTCCATCACGTTGGCGAACACTCCATCGAGTTGGCCGCCGTGTGGCTTCACTACGTGGCGGGCCGGCAGCCCAAAACCCTGCTCCCGGTGCTGTGCGGCCCCCCAAGCAGGCGCAAGCACTCTGACACCGAAGAACATACGCATGATACGGACTCAGGCCCTGCACAAAACTTCCTCGCAGCGTTGGCGGACATCGCAGCCGGGCCCCGAGTCCTGGTGGTGGCCGCCGCCGACCTCAGCCACGTCGGCCCGGCGTTCGGCGACCCTGCGCCCCTGGACTCCCAGGCCATGGCCGGCATCCATGACTCCGACCGCGAATGGCTGCAGGTCGCCTGCTCCGGCAGCGCCCCAATACTTGCTGACCACTTCCGTCAACACGGAGACCCCACTAGGATCTGCGGCTCAGGCCCCATCTACCGTATGTTGTCCGTCCTGCAGGGTGCCCAAGGGAGCGTGGTGTCCTACCAGCAGTGCCCCGCCGACCAGGAATTCGGCTCCCTGGTCTCGGTAGCGGGAGCGTTGTTTACCGCGTGAGAGCGTAGAAATGGCTTCCGATACCGGGTGCCAGGCTCAAACACCCGGATTTATGTAAACCTGCAGGTGGAGGCCCTCAGCGGCATAGTTCCAACCCTGGGAACCTGTACTCGCTTTTAACAGTCCCCGTAGCCGCTCTCCTGGCTCCTAGGCTGCCTCTGCTACCGCCTGGGCCACAGTGCGGGCCACCTGCCGGTCCAGGGACCATGGGATGATTTTCCCCGGCGTAGGCTCAGGAATCAGCGCCGCCAGCGCCCTCCCCGCGGCCAGCTTCATCTTCGTCGTAACCCTCGGAGCTCGCGAGTCCAACGCCCCCCGGAACACGCCTGGGAATACCAGGCTGTTGTTGATCTGGTTTGGGAAGTCGCTGCGCCCCGTGCCCACCACCACCGCCCCTGCCGCCTTGGCGTCTTCGGGCATTATCTCCGGCACCGGATTGGCCATTGCCAGCACCACCGGGTCTTTCGCCATCGACGACACCATCTGCGGCGTCACCGAATCCGCCACCGACAGGCCAATGAGCACGTCGGCGCCCTTCAAGGCGTCGCCTATGCCCCCTTGCACGTCCTCAGGGTTGGTTATCTCCAGCATCTCCGTCTTTATCGGCGTCAGGCCCGTACGGCTGCTGGAAATAATCCCGGTGCTGTCCACCAGTATCACGTTGGTTGCGCCGTAGTCCAACAGCAGCTTGGTGCAGGCGATCCCGCCGGCCCCTGCGCCGGCGAACACGAACTTCGTGTCTTCGATTTTCCGGTCAGTCACCAAGAGAGAGTTGATTACCCCAGCCAGCACGGCGATTGCCGTCCCGTGCTGGTCGTCGTGGAACACCGGAATGCCCAGGTCTTGCAGCGACTCCTCAATTTCGAAGCAACGAGGAGCGGATATATCCTCCAAGTTGATGCCGCCGAAGCTTGGCGCCAGGGCGCGAACCGTCTCGATGATGGCGTTTGTGTCCTGGGTTCCCAGGCAAATTGGTATCGCGTCCACGTCGGCCAGGCCCTTGAACAAAATCGCCTTGCCTTCCATCACCGGCATCGCCGCTTCGGCCCCGATATTGCCCAATCCCAAAACCGCAGAGCCGTCGGTCACCACTGCAACGGTGTTGCCCCGGTTGGTAAGTTGGAATGACTCCGCCCTGTCCTCGGCGATTGCCATGCACACCGATCCCACTCCCGGGGTGTAGGCGATGGACAGGTCCTCCAGCGTCTCCACCGCCATCTTTGAGGCCATCGTGACCTTGCCGCGGCTTGCCCGGTGCCGCTTTATGGCTTCGGCACCGTAGTCCATGGGCATGTGGCCACCCCCTATTTCTCCGTTAGCTGGAAGCCGCAGAGCGTCGTACCCTTCCGGGGCTGCTGGTCGCTCGGTTGCCCGGCGGCGTAGCCGCAAGCGTAAGGCGTTTGCAACCTGCTGTCAATGCTGCCATAAGTCTGCTAAATTATGTCAAATTGATTCGGAGTGAACCCGTGTCGAACCAGGACATTCAAGCCGCCTGGCATTATCACAACGGCACCAAGCACCCCCACGGCCCACTCATGGACCCGTGGCACTCTTTCGACCCCATGAAGCAGCCCCTGCCCTTCAAGATTTACACCGACTTGGACCCCATTTACTTACCGGCCGCCACCCAGCCCCTGTCCACGCCCGCATTGGCCGCCGTCTCCGACGCGGCCTCTCCTCCCGCCAGTGCACACATACCTGACATCGACGCCATCGCCCGCATCCTGCACTCTTCCGCGGGAATTACCAAGAAGATTGACTACCCCTGGGGCGCGATGTTCTTCCGAGCCGCCGCCTGCACCGGCGCCCTGTACCACATCGAGCTGTACCTGGTGTGCGGGGACCTGCCCGGCCTGGAGACCGGCGTCTACCACTACGGACCCCACGATTCGGCCCTGCGGCTGCTGCGCCGCGGCGACTACCGCGGCGTTCTGGTGGAAGCCAGCGGCCACGAACCCAGCATCGCCGGCGCCCCCGCCATTGTCGTCTTCACCGACGTCTTCTGGCGCAACGCCTGCAAGTACCAGGCCAGGGAATACCGTCACGCCTATTGGGACTGCGGCACTATACTGGCCAACGCCCTGGCCATGTCCTCCGCCCTGGAGATGCCCGCCCACGTCGCTGCCGGCTTTGTCGACGCCTCCGTCAACCGCCTGTTGGACCTGGACCCTCAGCGCGAGGTGGCCGTCGCCTTGGCGTCCCTGGGATGCGGCTCCGTCCCGCCTCCCGCGCCGTCGCTTCAGCCCGGCCCCTTGTCTCTCCAGACCGTTCCCATCTCAGACCGAGAGAAGGACTTTCCCGCCATACGGGAAATGCACGAGGCCTCCTCGTTGGCCGACCTGTCAGAGGCGGCTTCCTGGCGTGTCGCTAACCCGCCAACGCCCCAGCCAAAGCTTGACGGGCCCGTTGTCGAGTTATGTCCACTTGATGACGCCCAAATACCCCAGGATTCGATAGAGTCCGTCATCCGCCGCAGGGGATCCACTCGCCGCTTCGCCCAAGAGTCCATAACGCTGCAGCAGCTATCTACGGTGCTGGAGAAGTCCACCCAAGGCGTCCCCGCCGACTTCCTGGATCCATCCGGCTCGACGCTGAACGACATCTACCTGATAGTCAACGCCGTGGACGGCTTGGCCTCCGGGGCATACGTGTACCACCGGGGTCCGCGTTCCCTGGAGTTGCTGGCCGAGGGAGAGTTCCGCTACCAGGCGGGCTATCTTGGCCTCACCCAGCAACTGCCCGCCGACGCCAGCGTCAACGTGTACTTCCTAGCTAACTTGCAGCCCGTCTTGGAGCGGTTCGGCAACCGGGGATACCGGGCGGCCCAGCTGGAAGCCAGCACGATTGCTGGAAAAATGTACCTCGCCGCCTACGCCCAACGACTGGGCGCCACCGGTCTCACCTTCTACGACGACGGCGTAACCCAGTTCTTCTCGCCCCACGCCGAGGGCAAGAGCGTCATGTTCCTGGTGGCGTTGGGCAAAAAGGCCAGTCGACAGTAGATAGCCATAGAAACCGGCGGCTAACCCGGCTAGCCGCGCCCGGCGATCCCGCCTACTCCTTCTCCCACAGGGCTTCCAGGATGCTCCCCGGATTCATCGGCAGCCGCGTCATGCGCACCCCAACAGCATCGTAGATGGCATTCGCGACCGCTGCCATGGGCGGCACTATGGGCACCTCGCCCACGCCCCGCACGCCGTAGGGATGGCCTGGATTCGCCACCTCTACGATCACCGCGTCGACCATCGGCAGGTCCAGGCTGGTGGGCATCCGGTAGTCCAGGAAGCTGGAGTTCATCATGTGCCCCTGGTCGTTAAGATAATACTCCTCGTTCAGCGCCCAGCCGATGCCCTGGACCGCTCCGCCCTGTATCTGCCCCTCCACGTAGCCGGGATGAATGGCCTTGCCCGCATCCTGGATGGCCGTGTAGCGCAAAATGTCCACCTTCCCCGTCTCCGGGTCCACTTCCACGTCCACCACGTGCAGGGCGAATGCGTTGCCCACGCCTCCCGGGTTGACCGCGGCCCGTCCCACGATGGGACCGCCCGTCCCGTTCAGCCGCGGGGCCAGGTCTTTGAGGGTCGTCCTAAGCGCCGGGTCGCTCTTGTGCGCAATCAGTCCCCCGTCGTACTCCACGTCGGCCGGGTCGACCTCCCAGATGCGGGCCGCCCGCTCCACCATCTGCCGCCTGATGTCCAGCCCGGCCTCGTAGCACGCGGTGCCCATCTTGAACGTGACTCCGCTGCCGCCGGCCCCTGAACTGAACCCGATGGAATCGGTGTCCCCAACCGACGGTTTGACATCCTCCGCGGCGATCCCCAGCACTTCGGCAAGCTGCATCGCCATTGCTGCCCTGGAGCCTCCGATATCCGGCGATCCTTCCACCAGGCTCACCGTCCCGTCTGGGTTCACGCTGGCCACCGCGCTGGCCGGTCCCGAGTCGTTGTACCAGGCCCCCGCGGCCACTCCCCGGCCCCGGTACGGGCCGTCAATGGGCTCGGCCAGTTGGGGATGGTCCCTGGCCGCCTGCAGCACTTCCACAAACCCAATCCTCCGGAACACCGGCCCCGATGGCTCCCGCGTTCCCTCTTTAGCCGCGTTGCGCAGCCGGAACTCCACCGGGTCCATGGACAGCTTTTCGCACAATTCGTCGATGACCGACTCTACGGCGAACGCCGCCGCCGGCGATCCGGGGGCACGGTACGCCGTCGACTTCTGGGCGTTTACCACCACGTCGAAGCCTCCAATGTGGGCGTTGGCGATCTGGTACGGCATCAAGATGGTGCGGCAGCCCGCAAACACCGGCGAACCCGGAAAGGCCCCCGCCTCGTACACCAGCCGGCATTCGGCGGCGGTGAGCTTGCCCTCTTTGGTCGCTCCCAGCTTCACCTTGATGTGGGTGGCCGCTGTGGGCCCGGTGCCTTCGAACACCTCGGCCCTGGTCATGGTCAGCTTCACCGGCTGCCCAGACTTGCGGGACAAGACGGCTGCCGTCGCCTCCAGGTACCCCACCAGCCCTTTCCCGCCGAATCCGCCGCCTATCTCCATGGGCACTATCCTGACCTTGGCGGCGCTCAAGCCCAGGAGCTTGGCGGTGCGGTCTCTAAGGCCGAAGTGACCCTGGGTGCTGCACCAGATGGTGACGCTGTCGTCGGACTGCCACAGCGCAGTTGCCGAGTGCGGCTCGATGTAGCCCTGGTGCACCGCCTTGGTGTGGAACTCCCCCTCCGCCACCGCGGCCGCCTCCCGGAATCCCTGGACCGTGTCGCCGACCCGGAACTCGATGTGGCTGGCGACGTTGCTCTTTTTGCCGTCGGGGTTGTCGCCGTACCCGCCGAGCCGGTACCTGGGATTCGCCAAGGTCATCAGCCGGTCGTGGAGTATCGGCGCATCGTCCTTCATCGCCTCATAGGCGTCCAGCACGGGCGGCAACACCTCGTACTCCACGTCAATCAGCCCCAGCGCCTCTTCTGCAATCGGGGCGGAAACGGCCGCCACCGCTGCAACTGCGTGGCCTCGGTGAAGCGCCTTCTCCCGCGCCATCACCCACCGGCTGTAGAAGCCGTAGTTCACGTTCGCGCCCTCTCCCTGGTCAGCTACGTCTGCCGACACCTCGGGAAAATCGGCCGCTGTCACCACCGCCTTCACCCCAGGCAAAGCCAGGGCGCGCGTTATGTCAATGCTCTTGATGGCCGCATGCGGATGGGGACTGCGCAACAGCTTGCCATGCAGCAGCCCCGGCGGGAAGACGTCTGCGGCATACCGGGCCCTCCCCGTCACCTTGTCCGGCCCGTCGTGGCGTATCGGGCGGGTGCCCACCACGATATACTCCGTCGCCGGCCTTTGCTTGGATTCGTAGTCAGCCACGCCGTCCCTACTGCAGACGATGAGTCAAGCCTCTGCAACCGTTCCACAATCTAGCACATCAACCCCTCGCTGTCTTTGTCGGGCCTGGGGCGTGGCGGAAATCTAGTACGCGCTCCAAACTTCTCAACATTGCCGGAAACCGATTAGAATACGCTGTGCCTGCGCAGAGAAACCTGTGCCCGGTAAGGAGGTGGCTCCATGACTAAGAGTGGTCACCAGTTGGACCTGTTGGGTCAGGACATCGTGGACTTCGACGAGAGGGTGAACTTCCCCCGGCTCAAGAAGGAACGCCTGGAACGAGTGCAAGCCCAGATGGCCAAGGACGATATAGGAGGGTTGCTTCTCTTCGACCCTCTGAATATCCGGTATGCCACCGGCCGCAGGAATTCCGGCGCGGTCAAGATGAGGCTGTTCTGGATCTACGTCATAATCCCCAGGGAAGGCGCTCCGTATATCCCGGAAGAGCACTACGGTGCCGCCCCTCTGGAAGGCCAGGGAGGGTTCGCCGAGTCCGAAAACAGGGGAAGGCCCGGCAGCGTCTGGGAGTACCTCGGTGTTGGGCGAAACGTGGCCGAGGCCGCCCGGCTTTTCGGCGTAGGCATCAAGGACGCCATGAACGAACTGGGCATCGCCGGAGAACGGCTGGGCGTGGACCGGCTGGACATGCACCTCCTGGAGTCACTGCGGGCCCAGGAAATCAACGTGGTCGACGGCCGGGTGCCCATGGACAAGGCCCGGGTCATAAAGACCGTGGACGAGATCATCCTCATCCGCCAGGCCTGCGCCATCGCAGACGTTGCCATCACCAGAACCCGCGACGCCATCGTTCCGGGTGTCACCGAAAACAAGCTCTTCTCCATCCTCACCGCCACCAACACCGAGTTCGGCGGCGAGCACATGGACGGCCGTTTGTTATCCGCAGGCGGCAATACCAACCCCTGGGGCGCGCTGGCCAGCGACCGCATAGTGCGGCACGGGGACTTGGTGGGCTACGACACCGATATGGCGGGCCCCATGGGATACTTTGCCGACGTGTCCCGCACCTACCTTTGCGGCGACGGCAGGCCCGACGATGAGCAATTGGAGGCCTACAAGCTGGCCTACAACTTCATCTACGAGTCCATGGAGCATTTCAAGCCCGGAATGAGCTTCCCAGAGATCGCCGATAGGTGCCCGGTGCTTCCCGACGAATACAAGGACCAGCGATACGCGGCCATAGCCCACGGCGTCGGCATGTCCGACGAGTGGCCCATGGTCTACTGGCCGGACCAGAGTTGGAGCGGCTTCGGCAACGACCCTGACGTCTTGGAAGAAAACATGGTGATCAGCATCGAGGGGCTGGCCAGCAAGGCCGGAGCGAGAGAGAGCGTCAAGCTTGAGGAGCAGGTTCTGATTACCCCCAGCGGCCCCGAGATTCTCTCCAAGGCGCCCTTCGACGACCGGTTCCTGACCTAGCGAGGCCGACACCGCGGTTATGTGAACTATCAGGAACTTACCGTACGCCCGCGGCATGTATCCTTGGCGTTTATGGCTCCCCGGCTAGATCTTCAGTAGAGAGGTTCCTACATGGACAAGGCCGACATCCCCTTTCTGCCGGCGGTCCAGCTTTCCGGGCTTATCCACGACCGCGCCGTGTCTCCCGTCGACGCCGTTGAAGCCTACCTCGACCGCATAGACACGCTGAACCCCAGGCTGCACGCCTATCTGACCGTTTGCCGCGACCAGGCCGTGGCAGCCGCTCATGAGGCCGAGCAGGCCATCGCCCGAGGAGAGAGCCGCGGCCCACTACACGGCATCCCCTTTGCCGTCAAGGACCAATTGAATACCGCCGGCATCCGCACCACCTCAGGTAGCCCGATCTTCAACGACTTCGTCCCCGACGAGGACGCAACAGTCGTCGCCAGGCTCAAGGCAGCGGGTGGCATACTGTTGGGCAAGCTCAACCTCACCGAGTTTGGCACCACAAGCCTCTCTCACGCCTTCGAGACGGCTCGCAACCCCTGGGACCAGGAAAAGTACACCGGAGGCTCCAGCAGCGGCTCAGGGGGCGCTACGGCGGCATTCTTGTGCGCCACCTCCCTGGGGGAAGACACCGGCGGGTCCGTCAGGGCCCCCGCCGCCTGGTGCGGGCTGGTCGGCCTCAGGCCCACCTGGGGCCGCGTCAGCCGCTATGGCCTCCGGCCCGGCATGTGGTCCATGGACACCATCGGCCCCATCACCCGCACCGTGGAAGACTGCGCCATGACCCTCCAGGCCATCGCCGGCCGCGACCCCAAAGACCCCTACACCTGGGACGCCCCGGTGCCCGACTACCGCCAGACCCTAAACGGCAGCCTGGCCAACACCAAAATCGGCGTCGTCAAAGAGATGCTTTACAGCGACTTGGTGGACCACGACATCCGGGACGCCGTCTCCAAGGCGGCAGGCCTGTTGGCCGACTTAGGCGCCCAGGTAGACGAAATCTCCATTCCCCTCACGGCCCACTCCAACGTCATCTCCACCGTCTTGAGAGTCGAGGCCCCCACCAACTACCGAGACTTGGTCCGCAATCGTGCGCACGAAATAGAGCATGACAACCGGATTGCCTATCAGACGTGGAGCCTCATTCCCGCCCTCGCCTACTACAAGGGCTTGAAGCTGCGGGCTTTGCTCCGTCAACAGGTGCTGGAAGCCTTGACCAAATACGACGTGCTCCTGTCGCCCACCATGGGCACACCTCCTCCCGATATAACGCCCGACCCGGCTATAACCTCCAAGGCCAACACACAGCGCAACAGGGCTGGCCTGACGACAACCTTCAGCCTGGCCAGCGCGCCGGCGGTCAGCATCTGCTGCGGCTTCACTGCCGACAATCTCCCCATAGGCTTCCAACTGGGCGGCAAGCCCTTTGACGAGCAGGCCATCCTCAACACCGCCTACGCCTACGAGCAAAACACCGACTGGCACACCCGCCGGCCCCCAATATAGGTCCCCTGCCACCCTGTTGCACATGGGCATGGTCCAACCGGCAAAGCAAAGCCCCGGCAGTGTTCCTGCCGGGGCTTATACGTGACTGGCCCGTTTATGCTTGCCGCTAGCTGCGGTCCACGCTACTCGCGGTGAGGAGCGTACTCCAGGGCGCTTATGGACTGGGCCATACCCAGGGACAGATGCTCCGCCCAGCTATCCAACTGGGGCCCCAGGGGGAACACCTGGTTTGCCCCGTACACCCCTATCCCCATGCCGTTGTCCCGCATCCACTGGCCCATCTCCAACTGGATTTCCCAGCGGTCGTCGAAGTCAAACGTGTCGTAGGCCGCATTCATGCGCTCGGTAAACCACGGGTGGTCCCAGCCGACGCCCCAGAGCAATTCCGGGTCGTAAGAGATGCGGTGCAGCGACAGCGGCTCACCGCCGAAGGTGTTGATGTGCTGGCAGGTGATACCCTCTTGCGTCCGCGCCTTATAGGCGTCGTACAAATCGCCTAGGGGAACGTTCTTATACACGGCGTTGATGCCCACGTCCCGCAGCATTCCTGCGATGGCCACGCAGGCCGCCTCGGTAATAGCCTCGGCTGTACTGGAGGCCGTCGAAATCGATATGTCGAAGCCGTCCCCGTAGCCCGCCTCTTCCAGCAGTTGCCTGGACTTCTCCGGGTCATAGGGCCACTCCCAACCCTCAGGCCACTGGCTCTTGAACGGTACCCATCCATAGCTGGACGAAGGCTCTCCCTCGCCATGCAGCAACTCGTCTACCAGCTTCTGCCTGTCTATGGCCAGCCCTATGGCCTCGCGCACTTTCCTGGCCCGCTCCCAGCCTGCAGAGCCAAGCTCCGGGTCGCTGGCAATCCAGGGCTGTTCGGGGTCGTACCCCGGCCATTGCCTGTCGGTGCCCACAAAGGTGTACCCGTTCTGCCAGATGATTAGGTTCATCTCGCCGGCGCCCTTCAGGGACATGAACTTGGTGGTATCCAGCTTCGCCGCTTCGGGTAACGAGTCCGGGGTTGCCGACCAGGTATCTATCCTGCCGGTCTGGAAGTTGGCCAGCGCGGTGGCTTCCCGAGGTATCGCCAGCAGGACCAGCTCAGCGAACTCGGGCGTCTTGCGCCAGTGGTCCCGCACCGCCGTAAACCTTAGAGACTCGGACTGGTTCAACTCCGCCAACTCCCACGGCCCCGTTCCGACCAGTTGCGGGAGTGCTTCATCCTGGCTTAGTCCATCTGCCAGCAGCGATTCCCACTGCGTCTTGCTGAAAATCCACGCCGAATTTTGCGCCGGGAAGTCTATCCAAGTCAGCACGTCCGGCGCCGGTATCACGGTGTCCAGTTCCAGGGTGTAGTCGTCCAGGGCTTTCCAATAGCCCTCCGGATGGTCGAAGATGTCTTGGATTTGGGCACAGCCGCAAGTCCCGTCATCACCCCCAAGCTCCCTGACGGAGTTGATGACGTCGTCCGGAGTCAACGGCCCCCAGTCTCCGTGGAACGTGATCCCCTCATGGAGCTCGAAGGTCCACGTCCTGTTGTCCGGGGCGACAGACCACTCCTTGACCATCAGGCCCCGGTATATCGAGTCTTTGTCCAGTCTGAACAGGCCCTCATGGCCGGCCATTGCAATGTTTCCGCCGCTGGTCCCCGGACGGTAACGGGTATGCGGCCCATAGGCCTGTAGCGCTTGAAACGAGGTCCTGAGCGTCCCATAGGGTTCGGCCTCCATGGCCGGGGCCTCGGTAGCCGCCGCGGTTGTAGCCTCCGGCGTAGGCGCGGGCGTAGCGGTGGCGGTATCCTCTATCTCAGGTTCGGGCGTAGCGGTGGCGGTATCCTCTATCTCAGGTTCGGGCGTAGCGGTGGCGGCAACCTCCGGTTCAGGTTCGGGCGTCGGGGTTGCCGTTGCAGAGGTCCCGCAGGCAACCGCAATTACCAGCAACAACGCTGCCAGCAGGGGCGTTAGGAACCCGGGATTCAACAAAAACCGTCCAGACATGCTAAGACCTCCCTGCCGTTGACTAATCCGCCAAGCCCGGGAAGCTCCTCCCGAATGTCCTTAGTTGCGCATTTCCCTTCATCGGTTATTGCAGGCGATAGCTTGAGCGGCCGCGCGAAAGCTATCACACAGTCAATTGCATGTCAATTACACCCGTAAGAAGTTCTTTGCGGTGTGCAAAATCCGGCGCAAAAGCCTAAAACGTTACGAAATATGTCGGTCACTTTACGAATCCATCCATAGTGCCCGCGCTGCGCCCGTCCAAAAATCTCGCCCTTTGGGCCGTTCGACTCCCCGCTAGCTTCCCTTACTTTCCTCCCCCCACCGCATCCTCTCCCGTTTCTTGACACCCGCATGGCCCTGGCATAACATCGCCCCACACCCGAACCGAGGAGGATGCATGAAAGGCCGCGTCGTCGTCCTGAAAGAGTACACCAAGCCCTTCGTCATCGAGGAGTACGAGGCCCCGGACCCCGAGCCCGGCGCCGTCCTGCTCCGCATTACCCAGGCCGGCGTCTGCGGATCCGACCTGCACCGTTGGCGGGGCGACATCAGCACCCCCCTGCCTCCCTCCGGCTTCTGTGCGGGCCACGAAGGCGCCGGCGTTATCGCCAAGCTGGGGCCCGGCGTCACCCACGACTGGCTCGGCCAGCCCATCAAGGAAGGCGACCGGCTTATGTACACCTCCATCAAGCCGTGCCTCCGGTGCTACCAGTGCATCAACGGCAACGAGAACTGGTGCTCCACCCCTCAGAAACCCCGCATCGCCGGAGAGTGGCCCTATTTCCACGGCACCTACGCCGACTACTACTACATCAGCCCCAACCAGGCCGTCTTCGCCGTGCCCACCGAGCTGCCCGACCACGTCCTCAGCTTCGTCAACTGCGCCATGGGCACCGTCACCGAGGGCCTCGACCGCGCCGGCTGCAAAGAAGGCGACTACGTGGTCATCCAGGGCGCCGGCGGGCTGGGCCTCAACGCCACCGCCATGGCCAAGGACATGGGGGCCCACAAGATTATCGTGCTGGACCGCCTCGAGAAGCGGCTGGAGCTGGCACGCGAGTTCGGGGCAGACTACACCGTGAACATCGAGGAGTACGATACCCAGGAGTCCCGCGTGCAACGCATCCGGGAGATCACCGAGGGCCGCATGGCCGACATCGTCATGGAACTTGTGGGCCATCCCGGGCTGCTCATCGAAGGACTGGACTACCTCGGCAACGGCGGCGCCTTCGTCGAGATCGGCGACATCATGCGGGGACGCAAAATCCCCTTCGACGCTACCCGCATGAACCGCGCCAAGAAGATTATCGGCTCTGCCATGTTCCGGCCCAGCCTGCTTCCCGTCATGATGGAGATGCTGGTCAAGAATCGCGGCCGGTGGCCCTACGAGAAGATAATCAGCAACGTCTTTCCGCTGGACGACGTCAACACCGCCTTCGAACAGGCCGAATGGGTCAACCGCCAGACCCAGGTGACCCGCGCAGTGCTCGTCCCGTAGTTGCGTTCGCCGCCGCCGCCGTACTGGTACCCATGCACAGTCGCACGTACATTGACCAAGAGGAGAGGTTATGAAAGGCCGCGTCGTCATCCTGAAGCAGTACACCGAGCCCTACGACATCCAGGAGTACGATGTCCCCGACCCCGACCCCGGCGCAATCGTGCTGAAGATGTCCCAGGCCGGCATCTGCGGCTCCGACCTTCACCGCTGGCGAGGGGACCAGGACCCGGACCTGCGGCCCGTGCCGCCCGAAGGCCTGGCCACCGGCCACGAGGGCACCGGCGCTATCTACAAGCTGGGTCAGGGCGTCACCACCGACGGCCTTGGCCGCCCCCTCAAGGAGGGCGACCGGGTCATACACACCGCCTTTCCATCGTGCTATCGCTGTTACCAGTGCCTCAGCGGCAAGCCCAACTGGTGCCCCAGTCGCGGCGCCCAGGGCAAGGCCGGCGATTGGCCCTATTTCACCGGCACCTTCGCCGACTACTTCTACGTCCGCCCCAACCAGCCCGTGTTTCTCGTTCCAGACGAACTGCCCGACAACGTCCTGGGCTTCATCAACTGCGCCATGGGCACCGTCACCGAGGGGCTGATGCAGGCTGGCTGCAAAGAGGGAGACTACGTGGTGATTCAAGGCGCCGGCGGGCTGGGCCTCAACGCCGTGGCCATGGCCAAGAACATGGGCGCCCACCGGGTGATTGCCCTGGACCGGCTGGAGAACCGCCTGGAATTGGCCGAGCAGTTCGGCGCCGACCACACCATCAACATCGAGGAGTTCAACACCCCCGAGACCCGCAAGAGCCGGGTCATGGAGTTGACCAACGGCCGCGGCGCCAACATCGGCATGGACCTGGTGGGACACCCCGACGTGCTGGTGGAGGGAATTGACTTTCTGACCCGCGGCGGCACCTATCTGGAAATCGGCAAAGTTTCTTCCGGCCCCAGTGTGGACTTCGACCCCTCCACCCTGCTGGCCGGCAAGAAGATTATGGCGTCATCCATGTACCCCCCCATCCGCATCCCCATGATGATGGAAATGATTCAGCAGAACATGGATCGACTGCCCTTCGACAAGATAATTTCCAACACTTTCCCCCTGGCCGACGTGAACCAGGCATTTGCGCAGGCCGAGTGGGCCGACCGCCAGACCTCGATCACCCGGGCCGTCCTGGTCCCCTGAACTCCTGGACCCCACGGCTGCCGACCGACGCGTCGCTCTGAAGCTACCGCTGTGACTTCACTGGAGCAATTCGTCCAAGACTTCGCCAACGCGGTCATTGCCGCCGACCATACGCGGCCGCAAGCCGCTGATGCTGCCAGCGCCAGGCCGGGGATCGGCACCCTCCCGGAATCAGAGGCCCTGCGTCTCATCGCCCGGGAACTGGAGCTGGCAACCCCTGCGACATACGGCGGCTCTCTTGCCCCGGACGTCCCCTATCCCGACGCTCCCAACCGGACGTGCAGCCTTTGCATCGGCAACGCGCCCAACTGGACCCTGGCTGCGGAGGTGAGGATGCTGCGCTACGTCAGCGAGGACGGCAGCTTGGCTGGCAACATCCTGGCCCACCATCGCGCCGCCGTGGCAAGCTGCGTAAGGCTGGCCGCGTCTCCGTTGGGCGAGAGCAAAGCGATAATAATCTACGGATTCGACGACCGGCAGTGGCCCCTGGACCCCGCCATAGACGGCTTCGAGAGACTGGCCCGTGCAAAAGTGGCGTTGGGCCCCCGTTGCGAGGCGAAGTTCGATAATCTATGGCACCCGGTCTACGCCCGCGGCCGGGCATTCGGCTGGAACATCGGTTGAGGGGCTTTAATCCGGCCCGGTAGCTGCGGCCCCCGCCTAAAGCCCCAGGGCGTCGGCCAGCCGGAGGCGGTGGAACCTGGGGTTGCCCAGGTAGTGGTAAAGCGTGCGGGAAGCAGTGGTGTGCAGCGTCAGGCCGTACTCCGTCATGCCGCCCAGCCCGGCGTGTACTTCATGGGCGTAGTTGCACGCTTGGTGGTACGCTTCCGAACCGACAGCCTTCGCCAGGTGTACGCTCTCCTGCGCCGGCCTGTCCGTGTCCAGCTTCCACAGGGCCTCGTAGGTCGTCCATCGCGCCGAGTCCAGGTGGTTGACCAGGTTGATGATGTGGTCCTGCACCCGCTGGAAGCGGCCTACCGGCGTGCCGAACTGTACCCTCGTGCGGCTGTAGTCCACCGACATCTCGTACACCGCTTGGCACCCTCCCACCTGGAAGGCCCCCAGTACGGGAATGGTGCGGTCGATGGCCCACTGCAGGGCATCCCAACCGCTGTCGAAAGACAGCCCCAGCAGGTCCGACTCACCTACGGCAACGTCGTTAAACTTCACTTCAGCCATGTTCCAGGAAAACCCCGGCAGCGGCCGGACTTCCACTCCCGGCGCCGAAGCAGGCACCGTGACCAGCCCCACTTGATCGCCTCCTTCAGACCGGACGGCGCACAGCAGGTGGCTGGCTGAGTTGGCGTCGAACACGTAGACCTTGGAGCCGTTAAGCCGGAAGCCGGCCCCATTCCGATGGGCGGCCAGCCGCACGTCTTCCTGCTCCCAGCCGTAGTCCGCCTCGGTCACCGCCGGCACTAAAGTGCGTTCACCCCTTGCCAGCAGCGGCAGCCATTCCCTTTTCTGCTCCTCGGTGCCCCCTGCCAGCACGGTGAAGACCCCCAGGATCCCCGAGGTAATGTGCGGCCCCGGCACCGGCCCTCGCCCCAACTCCTCGAACAGCACGCCGGCGTCGGTCAACGTGCCTCCCTCTCCGCCGTACTCCAGGGGCACCGCTATGCCCAGCCAGCCGGTCTCCGCCAGCTTGCTCCACGGTTCCGACGGAGTGGGACTGCCTGAGGCGGCAATCTCCAGCAACGTCTCCTTAGGGTATTCCTGCTGCACAAAGCGGTGCACCACCGATTTGAGCATCTCCTGGTCAGGGGTCAAGGCTAGGTCCATTTTTGCTCCCGTATTGTTCCCGAAATATCGGCAATCCAGCCCCGGTCAGGCCAGGGCTCCGGCTTTCTCCCTGACCTCCCGGCCGATGCCGATACGCCGGGCCATGATTACTTTCTGGATGTCCGCCGTACCCGCGGGGTGCACCCCGATGATCGCCGAACGCTGGAACGCCTCCATGTGTCCGTCTTCGGCGCCCAGTTCGGGGTCATAGGTCAAAGCCGCAGGTCCCAGGATGTCCAGGATGTACGTGGCCTGGCGCAGGTTCGACATCTTGCGGAAGTACGAGTTCTGCGGCCCCTCGTATGTCATGGGCGTCTTGCTGTGGCGCATCCAGTAGTTGCGCATGCCGAACAGCCTGGCAATCTCCGACTCCACGAACACGTCCACCAGCCTGTCCCGCGCCTCCGGGTCCTTGCTGATAGGCTGGCCCCGCCGTTGGTGGGTGCGGCAGTATTCGAACAGCCGGTCCACCATCCAGTTTCGCCGGGCAGCCCTTCCGCCTGCGCCGTGCTCCAGTTCCAGGTGGGTTGTGGCGACCTTCCATCCCTGGTTTTCTCCGCCCACCAGGTTGAAGGCGGGGACTCGCACGTTGTCGAAGTACACCGTGTTCTTCTCGCCGCTGCCTGCGCCGCCCTCGCCCCCGGAGATCAGCATCTCCATGGGTTGGATAGTGATGCCAGGCAGGTCGCCGGGAATCATGAACCAGCCCAGGTTCTGGTGCCGCGGGGCGTCGGGATCGGTGACCAGCAAGGTCCACATGTAGTCGGCGCCGAACGAACTTCCCACGTATATCTTCTGCCCGTTGACTATGTAGTCGTCCCCGTCCCGTATCGCCGTGGCCTTGACATTGGCCAAGTCCGACCCGGCCTCCGGCTCCGATAGAAGCTGCCAGGTGCGCACCCTGCCCTTCATTATGTTGGGCAGAAAGTGCTGCTTTTGCTCCTCGCTTCCCCATACCAGGATGGACGCCCCCCCCAGCCTGCCTCCCGTGTCGTAGTAAGGCGGGATGGTCAACCCGTATTCGTCGATTTCTTCCTCGATAATCACCGACTGGTCAACCGTCAGGCCGCCGCCGCCGTACTCCACTGGCGCCGTGGCCCACAGCCAGCCCTTGTCCCCCAGGCGGCGGCCCAGTTCCCGCCGCTTTTGGTACTGCTCGTATGTAAGGTCAATGGAATCAGGCGGGTGAACGATGTCCTCGGGCATGTTCTCCTTCAGCCATTCCCGCACCTCTACTCGGAACCGTTCCTGCTCTTCGGTATATCTAGGCTCAAAGTCCATGGAGGGCTCCCCCTTTTTCCCTTCCTAGCGTCGCCTGTCGCCCAAGCGAACGTCAACATGGGATTATGCCAGACGAAAAATCATGTCGCAACCACTATGAATCCCCCCGCCGGCTTCCCCCTTCCGTTCACCCCCGTATCCAGTACGGGGCAGGCTCTGAGCTTGTCGAAAGGGCCTCGCCGCGAACGGACCTCACACCGGGCGTAGGGGCGCCCGCGTTAGCGCCCCGTTTCTTCCAGTTTCCGGCAGGCACAGACCACCTTTGGATGGGCGTGGCGGAGGCCGGGATTCTCCAGCAACTGGGACATCTTGGGACATTCTGAGACATTGGCCGGGGCGGCGGTTGATGAACTCGGCGCGCCAGCGATAGCCGTCTATAGGCCTACTGACAGCTTAGAGCGTAGAGGGGCCGGGGCGCAAGGGGCGAGGTGTCAGTAATTTGGGGGTGCGGTCTGAACTGTGATTCGTGGGATTCATGGGATGGACAGGATGGGGGCGGTTTCCCCGGCAGTCGGTTCGTCCGTTCGTGTGGTTTGACAAGCTCAAGACAGGCTCAGGACAGGCTCACCACGAACGGGATTGTGAAAGGCTCACCACGAACGGACGGGGGATTGGGTCTCACCACGAACGGACCCGTCACACCGGGCGTAGGGGCGCCCCTGGTGGGCGCCCTGAAACGATGCACCCAACACGTCATACCGGCGAAAGCCGGTATCCAGCCCTGCGCATTTCTGGATTGCGGCTCGGAGGCCGGCCCTTCGACGGTGCTCAGGGCGAACGGAAGGGGGATGGCTAGGGCGAACGGAAGGGGGATGGCTAGGGCGAATGGAGGGGGATGGCTAGGGCGAACGGAGGGGGATGGCTAGGGTGAACGGAAGGGGGATGGCTAGGGCGAACGGAGGGGGATGGCTAGGGTGAACGGAAGGGGGATGGCTAGGGCGAATGGTTGGGGCTAAGACTTCTGGATTGCGGCTTTCGCCGCAATGACGGAGTGGCGCCCGCATCTCCCCGCCGGGGCATCCCCCCTAACCCCCCTTGCGCTCCGCGAAGGGGGGAAGACGTATCCCCCCTTCGTTCCAGCGCAAGGGGGCGCGAACAAGCAAAGCGACGTTCGCAGGGGATGCCCAACCCCACAACCACGTAGGGGCGGTTCGCGAACCGCCCCTACCGGATGCGCGGTCAGCTTGTGTTCGTCGTGAACTCCGCCGCCGTCGCCAGCAGCGCCGAGCACCCGCTGTCGCCGTAGGCCGAGTACGTGTATGGCGTGTGACATTCGCCCGTTGCGCGGTCCGCGCGGCGGTTCCTATGCTGCTTCGCAAACCCGCCGCGCCGGTTTGACGCCGCGTGGTAGAATCCTCAAGGAGTGGTGCATCGATGACAACCCAACCCGAAACCCCGGTAGTCGAGCGCGTGAGCCGCCTCGAAGGCGCCTACGATCAGGTCAACGAACGCCTGAACGACCTCACGCAGGCCATGACCAACCTCCACAACGAGGTGCACGAAGCTGAGACCCGCCTCAGCGAGAAGATCGATGCGCAGGGCAGGGAGTTCCGCGCGGAAATGAACGCCCGCTTCAACACGATGTACGTCCTCATCGGAACGTTCTGGGCGACGACGCTCGGCGGGATCATCGCCATCCTCGTCAGGGGCTGACGCACCACCCGGTCGTTCCCCCCTCCCGTCATACCGGCGAAAGCCGGTATCCAGTCCCCCGCATCTCTGTATTCCGCCTTCCGCGGCAACAACGGGGCAGCGCCCCCATCCCCCCGCGAAAAGAAGCATCCCCCCAACCCCCCTTCGTTCCAGCGCAAGGGGGCGCGAACAAGCAAAGCGACGTTCGCAGGGGATGCCTGCCTGCGTGGGAAGACGGGGAGGGCGAGGACGCTAGATCTGCGTGAAGATGGCGATAAAACCGCCGATGGTGGTTGCCCACAAGCCTCCGATGAGCACGTACACCGTGTTGAAGCGGGAGTTCATCTCCGAGCGGAGGCCGCCCGATCCACGTTGCATCTCTTCGCGCAGGGCCTCCTGGCCGCGCTGCATCTCTTCTCGGAGGCCGTCCTGGCCGCGCTGCATCTCTTCTCGGAGGCCGTCCTGGCCGCGCTGCATCTCTTCTCGGAGGGACTCCTGGCCGCGCTGCATCTCTTCGCGGAGGCCGTCCTGGCCCCGCTGCATCTCTTCTCGGAGGGCGTCCTGGCCGCGCGCCAACTCATTCAGCCGCTCATTCATCTCCGAGCGCAGATCCCCGAGGCGTTCGCTGACCTGCTCGTAGGCACCTTCTAGGCGGCTGAGGCGTTCTTCCGTTGAGGGTGTCTCGGTAGTCATTGCATCACTCTTTCCGATTGTAACACGACGGCGTCACGCCCACAAACTTGCTCGTTTGCCCTGCATCCCCCCTGACCCCCTTGCGTTTCACGAAGGGGGGGACATCCCCCACAACCACGTAGGGGCGGGTTTCAAACCCGCCCCTACCGGATGGATGTCCGATTCACCGCCCGCGCGGGCCCTCGGCGCTAGAGCTTGATGAAGAGGGCGGTGAAGCCGATGACCAGGGTTGCCCAAACGCCTCCGATGAGCGCCAGCATGGTGTTGCGGAAGGAGCGTATGTCCGCGCGGAGGGCCTCATAGCCGCGGGCAAGCTCATTCATGTTGCTGAGGCGTTCTTCCGTTGAGGGTGTCTCGGTAGTCATTGCATCACTCGTTCGGATTTTACCACGCCCCCGCGCCCCCCTGCATCCCCCCTAACCCCCCTTGCACTGCGTGAAGGGGGGGACACCCCCACCCCCCCTTCGCAAAGCGCAAGGGGGCGCGATGCGCAGCGAGCGGGGGATGCCCGCCCCCCACAACCACGTAGGGGCGGTTCGCGAACCGCCCCTACCGATGCCCGAATCGCCGCTGCCGCCGCCCCCTAATTCTCCGTCGCCGTCACCGCGATCCGGTAGTGTGAGCCGGATTCGAACCAGCCTACTCCGACGTATTGCAACCGGCCTTTATCTGCCATCGACCAACCGTTGCCCGACGGCGTCAGCGTTTCGTCCGAGCTCGTGAAGGTTGCTAGGTAGTGAGAGCCGCTGGCCGAGTTTGGGGCCTTGACGTAGACGAAGTAGGTCGTGCTAGCAGACAGGTCGCAGCCGCTGGAGCAGGTAAAGGTGTAGGAGCCGGCCGTCGAGGGATTGCTGCCGCTCAGCGTGGCCAGCGTCGTGCCCGTGTTGGGGTTCAACCCGGATGCCGCGTGCAGCGTCACCTCGAGGTCGGTCGGGCTCCCGACGGTCGCACGGAAGGCAATGGCGATGCTGGACAGCGTGTAGCCGCCGGTGTTGCCGCCCGTGGTGAACGCCTGCGCCACCCGTTGTGTCGGGCTGCCGCCGCCCACATTCACAACACCGTTATCAGCCCCGCCCAGGGTGCTCACCGAGACGATGACCAAGGTCGTGAACTCCGACGCCGTGGCCAGCAGCGTGCCGCACGACGAATCGCTGTACGCGCTGTACGTGTACGCCGTGTTGCCGGTCAAGCCGGTCAGCGTCACGCTCGTTCCGCTCACCGGCCCTGTGCAGTCCGTCTTGCCCGTGGTCGTGGACTTGTACCACCAGTTGCCCGCGTGGTTGGCGATGGTCAGCGTCGCCGTCGTCGCCGCGACGTTGGAGGCGGTGAGCGACGGGTTGAGCCTAGCCGTGATCTTCATCTTGCCGGTGTCGGGATACTCGGTCTGCCAAATCTCGCCAGAACGGTGGTCGGTTCCGTTCGCCAGCGTCCAGCCGTTGCCTGTGGGATTCAGGTCTTCGTCGTTGTTCTCGGTGCTCTGCCAGTTGTAGGTCTCGTAGTACGCAGTGCTGCCCGCATCCGCGCTCAACATGACAAAGTAGGTCGTGTTCGGCGACAGAGCGCAGCCGGCTCCATCGCAGGTGAACCGGTAGTCGCCCGCTGTATCCGGGTTGCTCCCCACCGTCAGATTTGCCAGATACTCGCGGTCGTCCGGTCTGCCGGAGTCGTCGGAGCGGAGCGTCACGACGAGGTTGCCGAGGTTGCCGCTCGAGTCGCTCTTGTCCGCGAACCTGGCGGTGATTGCGGTCAGCGTGTAACCGCTCGCATTTGAGCCGGTGGTGAAGGCCACGGCGCAGTCAGAATTGCCAGAGATCCCGCAGGGCCATTGGAAGACTGGTCCCTTGTCCAGGTTGTCCACCGACACCTGCGTGGTGAACGGCGTCGCCGCGGCCAGCAGCGTCGAACAGGTGCTGTCGCTGTAGGCCGAGTAGGTGTAGGTCGTGCCACCGGTCAGGCTGGCGAGGTTCTGACTCGTCCCGCTGACCGGGCCCTGGCAAGTTGCGCCCGCGCCCGTGTGCTTGTAGTACCAGTTGCCGGAGTGATGGGCGACGGTCAGCGTCGCCGAATCGTCGCTGACGTTGCTCGCGGTCAGCGTGGGGTTGGGATGGAGTGTCGGCGCGACCGTCCCGGGCGACGCGCCCCAGGCGTTCGTGGTCAAAACGACCAGGGAGTACGCCTTGCTGTTGTCCACGGTGTAGGAGGTCCCGCCAACCGTCCACGACGTGACGGTGGCGGTGATCCGGCGGCCGCTGCCGGGGGTTGCGGTGTCGACGTCAGCGCAGAGCTGGTCCGCGCCCAGGACGCCGTTCTCGATGGCGGCGCAATAGATTTCGTAGCCGGTGGACAGCACGGGCTGAGTCCACGAGAGGGTCAGGGAGCCGTCGGCGCGCGAGGCCGTGATGGGCTTCATCGCCATGCGGGCCGGATGCGCGTCGTCCGAGGCCGTCCAGGGGCTGGCGTCGCTCTCGTTGGCGGTCACCGCGCGCACGGCGACCGCGTATGAGCGACCGTAGCTCAGGTCCCGCGTAAAGCCGCCGCGCTCATCGTCGTCCACTGTGAAAGTCGTCGTGGATCCGGAGGTCACCGAGCCGCAGTGCCACCACGACCAAGCGGTGAAGGCCACACCGCTGCTGGGGCTGGCGGCGCAGGCGAGATTGTAGCCCTGTGCACCCGTCACCTCAGTCCATCTCACGTGGAGTTTCTCGTCGCGGGGGATGTTGTCGCGGGTCACGGTCACCGACGCGGGCGCCGTGAGCTGGTTCTGGGATTGCGCGGACGCTATCGACGCCCCGCCCGAGGACTGGACGGTATTCAGCCAGCCGTGGTCCGGCAGCCGGGAGAGTTCGGTCCAGGGGCTTACGCCGTCGGCGTTGACGGCGCGCACGGCCACGTAGTCGATGGTCTTGTCGGTCGTGTAGCGGTAGGACGTGCCGGTGACCTTCTGCGCCACGTCGTGCCAGTCGTTGACGCCGGACTCCCTGGCGCGGATGTCGTACGCGGTCGCGTTTTCGACGGCGTTCCACGACAGGTCGAGGTAGCCGTTGCCCGGGTCGACGGCGAAGTTGTCGGGGGCGGCGGGCGCGGGGATCCCTGCAACTGCGGAAGCGAACCACGGAGCGGCGTTGGGCGCGGCGTCGCCGCTGCCCGCTGCGTTGACGGCGCGCAGGTGGTAGCGGTACTCCCGCCCGTTGACCAGGCCGGTGAACGTGTGGGAGACGGTGTCCGCGCCGCTGCCGGCGATGGCCGTCCACGGCCCCCAGCCGGACAGGTTGCCGGTGGAGGTGTCGTTGTGGTTGACGTTGTACTCGTAGCCGGTGATAGACGGGTCGGACGGGTCGTCCCACGAGAGGGTGACGCTGCCGTCGTTCGGCGTGGCGGTCAGGCCGGCCGGAGCGGCGGGGGGCGCCGGGGCCGGTGTTGGTTCGGGCGTGGGCGGGGTATACGGCCCGCTCGGCGCGGAGTTGACCCAGCCGCTCCACGCGTTGGCGCTGTTCCGCGCCCGCACGCCGACGATATACGTCTTGGCGTTGTCAGCGCTGAACGTGAGGCCGGTGGTGGTGACGTTCCTGTGGTCGTCCACCGGCGCCTGCCAGCCCGTGCCGTCGTTATAGGTGACGTGGTAGGCGGCGGCGTTGGCCGGGGCGTCCCACGACGCGGTGAGGGAGCCGTCGCTGCGCGTGACGGTGACCGAGGCCACCGCGTCCGGGGGCGGCGGCGCGTTCCACGGCCCCGCGGGCGGGGAGTTGCGCCAGCCGCTCCAGCCGCCGTCGTTGCCGGCGCGCACGCCGACGATATAGGTCTTGGCGTTGTCGGCGCTGAAGGTGATGCTGGTGGTGGTGACGTTGGTGTGGTTGTCCACCGGCGCGTGCCAGCTCGAACCGCCGTCGTCGCTGTAGGTTACGTGGTACTTGGCCGCGCCGGAGACGGCGGACCAGGAGGCGGTCAGGCTGCCGTCGGAGCGGGAGAGGGAGACGGAATCAGGAAAGTCGGGGGGGGGGGGGTGATTGAGTAAAGGCGAGAGACGGGGAGAGGACGACCGCGGCCAGCAGCCCCATCGCCGCTATGGCCAGGATATACCACCGCACCATCCCTTTGCCAAGTAGCCGAAAAGCGCTCATGTCGCCTCCCTCGTCCGTAGACGAATCAGTCAATATTTACCAGGTAAACATTTCGTTTGACAGATTATACACCATTTAGCGCAATATAAGAATGGTATATAGCCATAAAGCCATGCAACACAATGATTTTATCTGGTTATGCGCTGCTTAAGTAATACGTTAGCGATATATAGCCGTAAAGTTATTATCCTGTTATAATACCTATAAGTAAGCGGCTGCGATCTCCGCCGGACGGGCCGTCACACCGGGTGTAGGGGCGCCCCTGGTGGGCGCCCTGGACGAGATGCACCCCCAAACCCGTCACATCAGGCGTAGGGGCGCCCCTTGTGGGCGCCCTGGACGATGCACCCCCAAACCCGTCATACCGGGTGTAGGGGCGCCCCTGGTGGGCGCCCTGGACGATGCGCCCCCAAACCCGTCACATCAGGCGTAGGGGCGCCCCTTGTGGGCGCCCTGGGACGAGATGCGCCCCCAACCCGTCATACCGGCTTCCGCCGGTATCCAGCCCCGCGCATTCCTGGATTGCGGCTCGGAGGTTAGTATGACGGGGCGGCGCCCGCACCTCCCCGCCTGGCCATCCCCCCTAACCCCCCTTGCGTTTCACGAAGGGGGGATTGTGCCCCCTTCGCAAAGCGCAAGGGGGCGCGAACAAGCAAAGCGCCGTTCGCAGGGGATGCCCGGCCGCAACCCCCAACCACGTAGGGGCGGTTCGCGAACCGCCCCTACCGAACGTCCGATTCCCCACCCGTTCGTGGTGAGCCCTTCGACAAGGCTCAGGACAGGCTTGTCGAACCACACGAACGGACGAACCGACAGCCATGAAAATGCCCCCATCCTGTCCATCCCATGAATCCCACGAATCACAGTTCAGACGCGCCCCCAAATTACTGACATTTCCCCCCTTTCCAACCCCCGCAAACTCCCTCTATCATGGATGCGGGTCAGGTCCGCATCATCGCCGTACCAAATCCAGACCGGCCACTGAGGCCCGTGACGCGTTGTGACCAAACGCCGCTCCAAGCCCGCTCCTCCTCCCGCCAACGCCCCCGACGGGAGGAAATGAGAGGAAATGGAGGGGGAGCTAAAATTTTCCTTGACCAGCAGGCATCCGCGCCCGCTGCTTGCCATAGATTCGGCTTGCATATAACATTGGGGCGCGTCGACCGCCGCCTTTCCAGGCCAACGCCGGCTCTCCATACTCGAAGCTCTACACACAAAAGGACAAGGTCGCCATGCCATCTATGACTGGGAAAGAGGCCCTGGCCCGGATGCTCGTAGCCGAGGGGCTGGACTACGTGTTCGGCAATCCCGGCACCAGCGAGAGCCCCTTGCTGGACGTGCTCCAAGACTACCCACAGTTGAAGTACGTGCAGGCCCTGCAGGAGGGTACCGCCGTGGGCATGGCCGACGGCTACGCCCGGGCCGCGGGCAAGCCCGCCTTCGCCAACATCCACATCGCCGGCGGTCTGGCCAACGGCATCAGCGCCCTGTACAACGCCTACCGGGGCGGCACACCCCTGGTCTTGACTGCCGGGAACTCCGACACCCGCATGTTTATGGCCGACCCCTCCCTTTCCGGCGACCTGGTGGCCATGACCGCCCAGTACACCAAGTGGAGCGCCGAGATCATCCACGCCTCAGACGTCCCCGTAGCCGTCAGGCGGGCCTTCAAGGAAGCCAAGACGCCTCCCTCCGGCCCCGTGTTCCTATCCTTCCCCTGGGACTCCATGGACGACGTTGCCGACGTGAACATCGCGCCCTCATCGCCAGGCTACTTTCGTATCCGCCCCGACCGCGACGCCGTGGCCAAGGCCTCCGAGTTGCTGTCCCAGGCGGAGAACCCCGTCATTGTGGTGGGAGACCGGGTCGCCCAGTCGCGGGCGGTGCCCCAGATGACTCGCTTGGCCGAGCAATTGGGCGCCAAGGTCTATGCAGCCCTCTTTTCCGAGGTCAACTTCCCCACCAGCCACCCACTTTGGGGCGGCGTGCTCAACCTCAACAACCCGTCCACCAGCGAGTCGTTCGCCGGCGCCGACGTCGTTCTGGCCGTGGGGGCAAACGTCTTCAACTCCTTCCTGTACATCGACCGGCCATTCTTAAGCCCGTCCACCAAGCTGGTGCATCTGGACAGCAACGCCCAGCAGGTGGAGCGAATTTACCCCACCGAGATCGGGATTCTGGCCGACCCTGCGGCTGGACTCGAGGAACTCTCCGACGCCCTGGACCAGGACATGTCCGCTGCCGCCAAGGAAGCCGCCGCCACCAGGACCGCCTCCTTCGCCCAGGAGCGGCGTCAGGCGGAAGAGGCTTACCACAAACGACTCGAAGCCTCCAAGGGCCGGCAGCCCATGGCCGTCGACCGGATGATGTACGAACTGGCCCAGGCTGTGCCCCCCGACACCATAGTCGCCGACGAGTCCATAACCTCTCGCCCGTCCGTCATGCAGGCCTTTAGCTTTGACCAGCCGGACAGCCTGTTCGTCCTACGCGGCGGCGCCCTGGGCTGGGCCATGCCCGGCGCCCTGGGCGTTCAGCTTGCCAACCCCGGCCGGCCCGTCCTGGCAACCGTCGGCGACGGCTCCTCGCTCTACACCGTTCAGGCGCTGTGGACCGCAGCCCGCTACAACATCCCCGTGGTCTACGCCATCTGCAACAACCGCTCCTACCAGATTCTCAAGGTCAACATGGACATATACCTGCGCCGCATGTTGGACGACCAGGAACGCAAGAGCGAGTTCGTGGGCATGGACTTCGCCAACCCGTTAAACCTGGCAGGCATAGCCCAGGCCATGGGCGTAGCCGGCAAGTCGATTACAGACCCCGATGAAATCGGCCCGGCCGTCCGCCAGGCCTTCGATAGCGGCAAGCCTGCGGTCCTCGACATCAGCATCGCCGCCGCCCTGTAGCAGAACAGTCCACTTGCAACGGTCACCGCAGAGAGGGTCAGCCGTTCCGACCGCTCCCCGCGTTATGTCACCTTGCCCCTAGCGAACCTGCCCGGCCCCGCGGGCCAAAGAGTCTATCCGCACCGCCGCCCGTGACCTAAAGGGCCGCACCCTGTTCAGCGCGTGCGGAACGCCGACTGCGGCCAGGGACATGACGCCCTTCCCCGCCGCGTGGGGCGAGAAGAACTCCACCACCTCGTCATCGAAGAAGGTCATTCCCGTGGCCCCCAGCCCCATCGAATGAGCGCAAAGGTACACGTTGCCAATTCTGATACCCGCCTCCAACTGCGCCGCCCGGTATCCCCGGTTCCCGTACCGGCCCAACACCTGTTCCAGCGACGCCATGAAGTAGACTACTGCGCTGCAATCTGCGCCCAGGGCCTGCTCGAAGCACAGGTGCCCGGCCTCGTCCCGGAAGTCCCCCTCCTTCAACAGTTCCAGCTTCCGCTCCGTGGGAGAGAAGAAGTACGCCCCCGCCTCCAGCCCATCCACCGCGTTGGTAATGACATAGGCCTCCAGCAACGACCTCTGCCCCTGGCCGCCAAAGTCAGCGGGAACCGGCCTGGTGCTGGCGTCCAGGATAGCCCCAATCTGGGCATACGAGATTGCTGCCCGCTCAAACCTGCGGGTAGACCCCCGCTTCAAAATGGTCGATCCCAGATGATCCGACGTGACCGCTTCGGCGTTGTCGCGGCCATCCAAATGTCCCGTGGGTTCGCCTACCCCCTCGGTCGCGGAAGGGTCAAGGTTGTTCTCCGCCCTTCTCCAATCCAGTACCTCGTGGGAAGAAGTCAGGCACGTAGACGCGTGCGTCTGGACTATCGCCGGGTAGCTAACCTCAGACGCTGCGCCATCGTCTACCTGGGCGGCCAACAGCGGCGCATCCGCCAACGGCACGGCAGTCGGGAAACCGCTCCCGCTCCCCACAGGCACGAGACACAGCGCGGCTTCCCTCTTCGGCGTAAGGCCCAACAGCCTGTTCACGCGCCCGTCGTGGAACCCGGTCACCACGCCAATGGGCAGGCCGGTTCCAGCCGCTACGGCCAGAGCGTTGGACAGCACAGTCCCCGCATCCCAGTGGCAGTAGCGGTAACCCCGCTCCCGGTACTTCCAAGCGCTGCGCCAGAAGACCGCGCTCAGAGCCAAGGTCACCGGCGCAGCAGCAACCCGTTCCTCTCCACCCGTCGCCTCCACCAACTCCCGGCGGTGGTCGCCCTCCCGCAGCAATGTCAGCGAAGCCTCGGCAGGTGAGAAGTGGTAGACTCCGGCCTTCAGGCCGGGCATATCCCCGGCCACCAAGTACACTTCCACCGGGTACAGCGCTCCGGCCGAGGCCGCGGCCCGGTAGTGGACTTCCCCGGACCGCGGCAGTACGCCGCGGCGAATCACTCCCGCGGAAAAGTGTAATAGCTGTGCCAAGCCGGTAAGCTCTAGCGTCCCAGCCTGATGATGCGCCTTCACCCCCGACGCCGATGCACCGGCAACCGCCTGCAGCGTAGGGCAATCGGGAGTATCAAAGCCGGAGGGCAGGGGAATCCGCGGCGCCCCCGGGTAGGACTTGTATAACGGGGGCTTGGCGCTCAGGTCGATATAGGTTCGCTTGGTGGACTCGTGGTATGAGTTGGCCGCCTTGGTGTTTCGGTTGCCCACAAAAGCCTCGTAATGCCCCTGGCGGCCCCTCTGGCCTGTCGGCCGATGCCGAGACCGCCGGCCCGCCGATACATGGGTTAAGAAGCCTGTCCGCCCAGCCTAAGCACCTCGTTCCACTGGCCCTCGGTCACCGGTTGGATGGACAGCCGAGAACCCTTCCGGGCGACCATCATGTTTTGCAGGGTTGGATGCGCCTTGATTTCCTGGAGGGTGATGGGCCTGGCAAGTTCGCTTTGCGCCTGGATGTCCACCATGAGCCACACCGGGTTGTCGGGCGTGCTCCTGGGGTCGAAGTGCTTGTCCCCAGGCGTCCACGCTGTATCGTCGGGATACGCCTCTTTGACGATTCGCGCCGTGCCAATGACAGCCGTGGGGTTGGTGCTGGAGTGGTAGAAAAGCACTTCGTCGCCGACCTTCATCTCGTCCCGCATCATGTTGCGCACCTGGTAGTTCCGCACCCCGTCCCACTCGGCGGTCTGGTCCGGCTCGGCTAGCAAATCGGCAAAGGAAAACTCGGTGGGCTCGGACTTGAACAGCCAATACTTCTTCCCAGCCATATCCAGCTCCTTAACTGCCAACCTGTCTGTCGTTCGCTATCCCCACCAGCGCCAAGCCAGACCCAACCTACCACGTACGCCGGATGGGGTCAACGGCAGCCGCTCGGCGTCTTCGCCCTGGCTTTTGGGCATCCGCGGCGCGACAATCGGGCGTATGCTGATACAGTCACCGGAAACTGTGGCGGATACCATCTTGCTGCCAACCCAACACCGGCAAAAGGCCGGTAGCTGAGGCCCGGCCATGCCGTCGTTTATCGTGTTGGCCGCCATGAAGGGAAGGTTCGTCTCCGACCACGGCAACCCCTACGACAATTTCCAGATGCTCGGCTACGTCGACGCAGAAAGCCCCAGGGAGGCTGTGTCCGCATTTTTCGACCAGCCGCCTTTCCCAATCATCTGGGAAGACGTGGAGTACATGTGGGCCGAACGGCTGTCCGACCAGTCCGCAGACACCCGCTACGGCGAGTACGAGCGCATTTACCTCGACTCTTTGCGCCGCCGATGGGGGGAGAAACAGCCCTAGAGGCTAGAAGTCCTTGGCGAAGTCCCGCAGGCTGCCGAACTCAGAGCGGAACCCCTCTATCAACGCCCTGCGGTCGGTCCCGTGCAGCACAAACCGGGCGCCCTGGCTGATCCAGTAGCTGGAAAGCTCCGTTGTCTGGTGGTGCACCAGCACCGGAATCCCACGCGCTTCAGAAGTGTCGATGATGTGCTTCACCGTGGCCTGGTATTCCGGGTTGTCGTACTGGTCGGGCGCTCCCAGGGAGATGCTCAGGTCGTTGGGCCCCACGAAGATGCCATCGATTCCCGGAACGTCCAGCAGTTGCTCCAGCGCGTTCACCGCAGCTACGCTCTCGACTCCGATTATGGCTACGCTGTTCCGGTTACGCTGCTCCAGGTAAGCGCGGCTCGCGTCGCTGACGTGCTCTCCCGTTTCCATCAAACGCCTCACGGCCTCTCCCTTTAACGGCCGCCACTTGGCCGCCGCCACCACTTCTCTCACCTCTTCCACCGTCTCGCAGTAAGGGGCCAGTATTCCGTGGGCGCCCGCGTCTATGGCCATGGTGACGTAATGGGAATCAGGCACGGGTATCCTGACTATTGGCGCCACGCCCGTGGTGTTGAACATGGTCAGGTAATCGCCCAGTTCGGCGCGGCTGCGCGGGTTGTGCTCGGTGTCGATGATGACGTAGTCCAACCCCGAGTCCGCCAGGGCGGGAATCCACCGGACGCTCCGGCCGACGGCTATCATGGTCCCAAACACCCGGCCGCCCTCTTTCAGTGTCGCCTTTAGCTCTGCTCCGTTCATCTCTTCGTCCGCCTTATGTCATCTAGGTTGGTCCAGCTTGTTCTACCGGGACTGAATGCCGGAACTGTGGCTGGCTGTCAATGGGCTTCCATGACTCTTTCACAGAACCTGGCCGTGGTCAACAGGTCCGGGATAAGCACGTGTTCGTTGACCGTGTGCATCTCGTTGGTCGCCATCCCCACCACCACGCAGTCTATGCCATGCAGCCTCATGGCGTTGGCGTCGGTGCCGCCTCCGGAAGGCCGTATGTCGGGGTCCAGACCCATATCCCCCATTACTTTGGTCACCAGCCGGACGACCGGGTCATTGGGGTCCAGGTCGTACATCTGGAACAACACTTCTAGTTCTTCCTGGATAATGGCGTCCTTGTACCGCTTTCTGGCCTCTTGAAGGGTCTCCAGCACCTGCATACGCACCAGGTCCACTGTCTCGGTGTTGTGGCTGCGGAACTCCCCGCTGAAGGCAACGTCCGACGGCACCGCGTTGCGGACTGAACCGCCCGATATTAGCCCTACGTTGAACGTCGTCTCTTCGTCCAGACGCCCCTGGGGTAATTCCGAGATGATGTCCGCGGCTATACGGATTGCCGACAGCCCTTTCTCCGGCTCTACCCCGGCGTGCGCGGCCCTTCCCTTGACCGACACGTCGAAAGACACGTACGTGGGACTTGACCCGGTAATTCGGTTCACCGGGCCGTTGCCGTCGAATACCACCGACTCTTTCGCCCGGATCATCGAGTAGTCCAGATTGCTGGCCCCTACCAGGCCTATTTCTTCACCCCTGGTGAACACCACCTGCACCGGCCGCCTGTCCCGGCCATCCGCCGCCGCCGACTCCAGGGCTTCCATGATTGCCGCAACCCCGGCCTTGCAGTCGGCCCCCAATATCGTCGTCCCGTCGGATTCGATACGGTCTCCCCGTACCTGCGGGTCAATGCCCCGTCCCGGCTCCACCGTGTCCATGTGGGCGGACAGCAGCAAAGGGTCGTCTCCCGGCTCCGAAGCTATGACGTTGCCGTGGGCATCCCGTTCCACCTGAAAATTCAGCTTGCGCAGCCGCTCTTCCAGGTGCTTGGATACGTCTTCCTCCAAGCCTGAGGGACTGTCAATCCGCACCAGTTCACACAGTGAGTTGACCAGCCTTTCTTGATCGACCATTTCCACCTGCCGAGATTATTGTTGCCAACATCCGCGGGCGCTGTTTAGAGTCTACTGTACCCTTAGTAGCGACAGGGATGTCCGTCTGTTTGTCAGGTTCCGCTTGATTCTAGAGGTTTGGCTCGCCTACGGCCGTATAGGATATACCCCGAAAGCAGATGGGAACGTTATGGCTGGTGCGTCATTAGATTCCTTGGTAGCGCGTGCGGGATTCGAACCCGCGATCTCCGCCTTGAGAGGGCGGTGTCCTGGGCCTCTAGACGAACGCGCCACGGTCGACTGGTAGCCGCAAAGAGGAAAGGGGCCCACAGTCCATCCTACCAGAGGCGTCCCTGCGTTGCAAACCTGAGCAGAGGCTGTCCGGCCACTTGTGTGCCGTGAGGAAGGATGACCTACGCCAGCCGCTAGCTGCTAACCTCGAAGGCGCCAAACATGGTCACGTTGTGGGCAGGAAAGGTACAGACGAACTGGTATGTCCCGGCGCTGGGGGCGACAAAGTTAAGCTCTTCTACGGTCTCTGTGTCCAACAGTCGGGTAAACGCAATGACGTCAGGGTCGCCCGGTTGAAGGTAACCGCTGCTCAAGTGAGCGCTTCCCCGTCGAGAGACATCGTCCTTGGCGCCGTCCGTCACCAGCACCCAGTTGTGCTGATTTAGGACGGACTCATTGTCAAAAGTCAATGTGACTCGGGACCCGGCGGCGACGGTTAAGCTGGGGGTATCGAACTCCAAGGAGTCTCCTGCGGCGCCTATTGCCAGTTCCACCAATGGCCCGGATGCATCATCGAAGGCGCGCATGGCCTCCGTGGGACCTAGAGTGGGAGTTGGAGTCGCCGCAGCGCCGTTTTCCCCGACTACCGTAGGCCCGGCGGTTGCTCTAGGGCGCGGCGTTGGGCTGGCTCCATCGCCTCCGCAGGCCGTAGCGGCCAACATGAGTCCAATCAGAAGCCCAATAATAGTGACGGTTGCTGCCTTCACCGCTCCCCCTCACATACGGATAGGGTAGTCTTGTGTAACTGTCTTAGTTTGTTATTTTTATCACGAGCAGATTTTAGTGTCAAGAACGAATTGCCGGCGGGCTTGGCCCGTGCAATCACGGCTGTGGCCCAAGCCCGTAAGCCCCCTTATCGGTTATGATGAACCTCACGGGTGCTGGAGGTTGACCGTGGACGTAGGAAAGTTCCCCGCCCACCTTTTGCAAGCAATGCTGGCCAAGAACTCCGTTTCGGATCCCAGGGTGCTCCTGGGGCCAGCAGTGGGAGAGGACGCCGCCGCGCTGGACATGGGAGAACGTCTGCTGGTGGCCGCCTCCGACCCAGTCACCTTTGCCGCCGACCTGGCAGGTTGGTACTCGGTGCATGTCAACGCCAACGACGTGGCCTGTGCGGGGGCGCAGCCGCGCTGGTTTCTCGCGACCATGTTGGTGCCCGAACGGTACTCGGAGCGTGACGCCCAGGCGTTGTTCGACCAAATTCTAGAAGCATGCGCCGAGGTCGGGGCCTCATTGATCGGCGGCCACAGCGAGGTGACCTACGGAATCGACCGTCCCATCATCTTGGGTACTATGCTGGGAGAAGTGGAACGGGACCAGCTCGTCCGCACCGGAGGGGCCCGGAAGGGTGACAGCATAGTGCTGACCAAGGGCATCGCCATCGAGGGCACGGCTTTGCTGGCCAGAGACCATGCCCAGGACCTGCTGCGGGCGGGAGTCTCAGATGCAAACATAGCCAGGGCAGCAAGGTTGCTGACTGTTCCAAGTATAAGTGTACTGCGTGACGCTCAGATTGCTTGCGCTTCGGCCCGGGTACATTCCATGCACGACGTCACCGAGGGCGGTCTGGCCTCCGCCCTGCGCGAGGTCGCCCTGGCGTCAGGTTTGGGACTATACGTGGAGGAGCGCAGCATACCTGTGCTTCCAGAGTGCCGCTTAGTATGCCAGGCATTGGGATTGGACCCCTTGGGCCTCCTAGCTTCCGGCGCCCTGCTGATCACTCTACCCGACGACGATGTACCCCCGTTGCTGGCGTCGCTGAACGATGAGAACATCCACGCTTGGGAGATCGGCCAAATGCTCGCCCAGGACAAAAGCCTGACGCTCATCGGACCCCAAGGGGAAGCTCCTTTGCCCAATTTCCCCCGGGATGAACTGGCCAGGTACTTGTCGGGGATCGATTCCGCCCAAGCTACTTAGGGTGCAAATGCAAGTGAGTACACTTTTATTACATTTATCGAGTTCTTGGCCAGGTTTTGCCCGCCTCTTCCACGGCCTCCAAAATGTACCGCTCGGCCCCGTCCGGTCGCTGACAACCGCGGTTATGACAACTGGAAAAGCAGTTGCACCGGCAAAAAAACGTCAAATTCCTAATAAATCTCACCGGCTTTTTTACGCCTGAACCGCCACTCTACAGCTACGTGTTCTGATTATTTCTTAAAATAATTTAAGGTTTTATTGGGACTAAGCCTTGACACGGGCAGAACCCCGTGGTACGCTTACTGCAACTCGATATTCCAAGCACCCAGTGACCCGTATAAGGAGGTACACCTTGGCTAGAAAGACTAAGTTGATGCAGCGTGTAGAAAGGGAACACCAGAGGCCTTTGGAGCGTCTCCTGCCGGAGATGGTCAACGAGATCGGGTTGTCCAGCACCGCCGAAGAATTGGGCGTCAGCAAAGCCACCTTGGGGTACTGGTTGCTCAAGCTCGGTATAAATGTACGCCGAGTAGCGCTGGCTCCCGGAGAGACCCTGGAAGTCAAGCGGGTCAGCTAACCGGTCGACCCGTCGGTTCTTACGGAAAGGCCGGGCGACCTGTACCAGCATATAGAGACCGACCCGGCCTGAACCCACCATTAAGTCCACGACATCATTATGTCAAGAGGCCCCGCCATGGCGGGGTCTCTTTCTTTGTTTGGGCAATCCCGAGCATTGAGACTTCCCCGTATCCCTTCAGGCTAAATTCTAAACTGTTTCCGTTTGGGACAATTCTGTCATAGGGATCCTAGTCCCCAATTGTGAGCCGCGTCTTGCGGCGTCGTGCAATGATTCGTCGAAGGTAATACACGAAAGCGGCATGACCCAAGCCCTCGTTTACCTACAGACTGGTATACTGGACGCTAGTCATGCCGACGCCACCCTAAATGAGAGGTAATGATGGACTCAGTCAGCACCGGAAATACCGCCATAGGCTTCGTTGCAGTAGGCCGCCATAATGCCATTGGTCTCGCCGCTGCCAGCACTTTTAATTCAATCGGCCTTGCTGTCTTCAGCGTCCTCAACGCCTTGGGCATAGTTTCCCTCGGCGTGACAAACGCCGTCGGACTCGTTGCAGTGGGCGGTGTAAACGCCGTCGGGCTTGTTGCGGTGGGCGGTGTAAACGCCGTTGGCGTCGTCGCCATAGGCGGCATCAACGCAATCGGCGTCGTTGCCGTCGGAGGCATGAACAGCAAAAGCCCGTTCCCCCTGCAGTAAGTGACCCATAGTCGAATATCCTTGGTTCCCCACGGAACCCCGCCGTGCTCGGCTGCTCCAACTCCATCAATCCTGAGGAAAGCCGGTGTCTAAGACGCTGGAAGTAATTGGTCTCCCCGGCCTGGATCAAGTCCAGCTTCGCCTGAGGAGCGGTTCCCAAAGCTCCACCAGCCCGTCATTCCCATTCGTTAATCCCCTAGACCAGCCCCTGAGCCGGAAAATGGTCTGGTACTTTCAAGAGTACCTTCACAACCCTTTCGGGGATTCTCAAGCCAAGGCCCGGCAATTGGAGTCATCGTTCCGGCGCGTCGGCCAGGCCATGTTCGAGGCCGTTTTCCGCAGCAACCCCGAGGCCGCGAGCTACTACTCCACCGCCGCCACCGATGGATTGGACAACTACGCCCTGACCATCGTATCCGACGACACATCGTTCTTAGCCTTGCCCTGGGAACTCCTTGACGACCCAGACGCCGGCTACCTGGCAGGCCGCTTCTCGTCCCTCGTGCGGCAAGGGACCCCGCAGCCCTCAGAATTCAACCATGTCTTACCTGCAGGCCAGCTAAACGTGCTCTTGGTCTCACCGGCGCCCATTGGCCATGAATTTTCGGCCAGTCTGGCGTGGGAGACGGTGGAGGCCCTGGACTCGTTAGACGTGCATGCGTCCCTGGACTGTTTGCGTCCGCCCACTTTCGCCGCCTTCTCCCAATACCTGTCCGCCAATCAGCGCCACTACCACCTGGTGCTCTTCGACGGAATATTGTCCTCCGTCCCTGATTCTCTCCTATTCGAGAGCGCCGCCGGCGAAGCCGAATACGTCCCCGCTGCTAACGTAGCCGAGGTGCTGGCGGGATCAGGAGTCCCCATCGTTCTGCTCAGTGCCGGAGGCGCCCAGAGTCCGGACATCCCCGATGCCTGGGTGGACACGGCAACGTGCTTGGCCTCCGGCGGCGTGCCCCAAGTGGTCTCTCTCCCATTCCACTTGACCAGTCCAGGTGGGCAACTGTTCCTCCAATCGTTTTTCAAGGCCATAGCCCGGGGTTACGGGGCGCCGGAGGCCGTAGCTCAAGCCAGGCGGGCCCTGATGGACCAACCCCGCCGGCATTCCCCAGCAGGGGACATCATCTTCTGGGACTGGATTAGTCCTGTGGTATTCCAGTCCCAAAACTACACTCCAGCGCCAATTGAGCCGCCCGCTGCTCCCCAGCCCGGCTTTCCGGTCTTGCCGCAAGAGAACACTGCTACGCAGGAAGACCCTCTTCCCCAAGGAGGTGTCTACGGCCTGGTTGGCCGCCGCGGCGAACTCCGCCAATTGGAACGCCTCTTTTCTCAGGCCCCGGTGGTGCTGCTTTCCGGCCCAACAGGCATCGGCAAGACCGAGTTGGCCTTGGGACTGGCCCGGTGGTTATCCCGCACCGGAGCGCGGCCCGGAGGTGTCTTCTATTCCAGCTTCGACGTGGGAGCCGGAGTAGAGCGGGTGATTCACGAGGTCGGCACTTCCATTGCAGGCTTGGACTTTGCCGACATGCCGGCTCAACAGCAGCGCGACTGGGTCGTGGAATACCTTGGTAAACACCCGTCATTGCTTATATTGGACCGACTGGAAAACGTCGCCGGTTTTCCCGCGGCGGGGTCTGGACTGCTGGACGAATCTGAGCAGGCAGAGTTAAACGACTTTCTTGGGGAGGTTGCACAAGGCGGCCAGACCTGGGTCCTGCTGGTTAGCAGACGGGAGCGGGAAGAATGGCTCCGTACACCCTTCCTGGACTTCAGGCTTACCGGCCTGAACCAGCGCGACGCCCCGGAATTGGGCACCGAAATCCTGCGCCAGTCTGGGGTCTTCGACTCGCTCCAGGGAGCCGGAATCGACAGCCGGTTGGGCTCGGACTATTTCAAGCTCCTGGAATTGCTGGGGGGGCACCCTCTTGCCATGCAGGTCGCTTTGCCCTTTTTGAAAGAAGCTCCAGCGTCGATACTAGAGCAGGAAATCACCCGGAGAACCGCCGAATTGGACCCGGTGGACGGCGAAGAGGCTCGGCCTCCATATCTGACCGCGGTCATGGACGCTGCCTTCTCCAGAATGCCCCGGCGCAGCAGGACTCACCTCCCCTTTCTGGCCCTCTTCCAAAGGCGAGTTCTCCTGGACATCCTGACTCACATTACCCAGGAGCAGGCCTACCGCTCGGTATTGGGCGAGGAACTGGGTTGGGGCGCTTGCCGCACCCTGCTGCGCTCCGCCCTGGCCTCCGGGTTTATGGAACGTGTGACCCCCAGCGTCTACCAGATACACCCAGCCTTTCCGTGGTTCTACGGGCGGCAACTCCACCGCCAAGTATCGGCAGCGGGCGTCCGCCGCCTGGAACAAGAGTTCCTCAGGGTCTACACCGATACCGCCGATTACTTTATGGAAAGTCTTTACGAGGACCAGGAGTCGGCCGCTACCGCCGTCCTGGCCGAAGAAGCCAACCTGTCCCAAGCCATCGGCTTGGCTCTGGAAGCCAAGGCGTGGGACCAAGTCCAGGTTCTCGTTCAGCCTTTGGCCCAGGTATACAAGATGCAAAAGCGCCGCCCGGAGTTGCAGCGATTGCGCCAAAAGTTGCTGGCCGAGGTCGCCCCTGAAACTGGCGGCGCGGACGAAGCCCAAGCCGCCGACGGAATCGACCTCTGGCTGTACCTGGTGGGCACCGAGGCCGGCGAAGCAGTCGAATTTGGCGAATTGGACTACGGGGAGGACTTGGGCAACCAACTCCTCGATCATCTATCGTCACAGCCTGACAGCGGCCGGGACCCGCGAGTTGCTGCCATAAACCACCAGCTAGGCGTCATCGCACAACGGCGGCGGCAACTGGAACAGGCCGAGGAGTGGTTCCTCAAGTCCCTCGCGATTATCGAGCACGGAGAGGACAAGGCGGCTGTCGCCGACGACTACCACAGCCTCGGGCAAGTCAAGCAACACCAGCGGCTCTATGCCGAGGCGCAGGAATGGTTCAAGAAGTCCCTGGATATTCACCAGGCGCTCCAAGACCCCGAGGAGACGGTGAACGACTATCGGGCGCTGGGCCGGGTATCCCAGTTCAAGTTGGAGTACGACGAGGCCGAAAGTTGGTACCAACAGGCCCGGGCCGTTGTAGAGGAACACAGGGACGAAGAGACCTCCATTTTGGTGTATCACGAGTTGGGTACCGTCTACCACGCCCGCTACCTCTTCGACCAAGCCGAGTCCTGGTTCCGTCAAGCCCTGTATCTCAGCGATCAGTTGGGCAAGCCCCGCCAAATGGCCGTGGAGTTTCACCACCTGGGGCGTCTGGCCCAGAACCGCGGCCTCTTGTACGAGGACGCCGAAAATTGGTACCTGCTGGCCCTGGAGAAATTCGAGGAACTTGGCGACCGCAGAAGCGCCGGCGACCAGTGCCGCCAGTTGGGGGTCCTGTTTCACGAGCAGCAGAAACTCGATGAAGCCGAACGGTGGTACTTGCGGGCCAAGGATATGTTTGACGAGGCAGGAGATGTCCAGCGCATCGCCAGCACCTACGGACAGTTGGCCGTGCTGGCCGAAGACCGGGGCGACCTTACCGGCGCTCTCGAGTGGGCGGGCCGGACTTACAGCCTCGTAGTCGACCACGACCTTCCCTTGCTGTCCAACGTCAAGTCGCACTTGGCCCGCCTGCGGCGCAAATACGGCGTTGACGCCTTCGCTCAATGGTGGCGGGGGACCTTCGGAGGCGACCCGCCCGCCGACCTGGATGTAGAAGACTAGGCCACACCCACTTATCTGCCTGCACTCGCTGCAACTTGCGCCGTGCGCCCTTCCGGGTTACATTGAAAATGTAGCCGGTTATCGTTTCATGAGCCGTCCCCAAGCTGCGTCTCAAGGAGTAGACACCATGGCCGTTGGAATCTCCGCTCCCCTGCCTGCTTACACTATGGACCCGGCGTTTATGGCCAGGAAAGCCGAAGAATTGAGCTTCGACTCGATATGGTTCGCCGAACACCCTATTCTCCCGGTACACTCCGACACCCCCTTCCCCAGGGGCGACGGGCGCATCCCGGAAACCTACCGCCACTTCACCGACCCGTACATCGCCCTGGCCAGGGCTTCAGCGGTCACCACCAAGATTAAGCTGGGTACCGGAATTACCTTGGTTCCCGAGCGCAACCCCTTGGTGCTGGCCAAGCAGATCGCCGCCTTGGACCACTACAGCGGCGGCAGATTCCTGTTCGGCATCGGCGCAGGGTGGAACCGGGAGGAGACCACCATGATGGGCGGCGATTTCGAGCACCGCTGGACCCAGACCCGGGAAGCCATCCTGGCCATGAAGGAGCTCTGGACCAAGGATGAAGCCGAGTTTCACGGCCGCTACTTCGATTTCCCGCCCGTCTATTGCTACCCAAAACCGGCCCAAAAGCCGCACCCTCCCGTCATCCTCGGCGGTCACGCTCCCAACGTGCTGCAACGCATCATCCGGTGGGGCGACGGCTGGCTTCCCAACCGGGCCAACCCGCCTATGGTCGAAGACAGCCGCAAGCAACTAGACGCCCTGGCCGCAGAACGGGGCCGCGACCCTTCCTCTATCTCTATATCCGTATCCGGCCAGCCTCCCGACCGGGCCGTGATTCAGTCCTTTCTGGACGCCGGCGCAGACCGGGTCTTGGTGTATCCCGAACACTGCGACACCGACGCTGAGTTGGGCGAGCAGATGGAGCGGATTGCGGAGAAGGTATTCCGTTAAGCCCGCGTTTCCCGGCGGCCGGTTGCCGAGGCATGCAGAACAGCCGCCAGCGTCCAGCCGGGGTGGGCGCGAGCAGGACCCAACATGGACGACACAACTAAGCTAATATGCTCCTACGCCATCGGGCTGAAGTTCGATGACCTTGGCCCTGAGACGGTGCACCAGGCCAAGCGGACTGTCATAGATACCCTGGGCTGCGCTATGGGAGGGTTTTCCTCCCGGCCGGCGCAGATCTCCCGTGACTTGGCTCTCAGGGTGGCAAGTTCGACCCCCTCAAGAGTGCTTGGCACAGCCAGCTACAGCTCTCCCGACATGGCCGCCTTCGCCAACGGCGTTATGTTACGTTACCTGGACTGCAACGATTGCTACTTCTCGCCGGGAGGGGGTCATCCCAGCGACATGATTCCCGCCGCCATGGCCCCGGCTGGACCGTCCGGCTGTGACGGCCAAACATTCATCACCAGTGTCGTACTGGCCTATGAAGTCTTCTGCCGGCTCTCCGACAAGGTGGTTGCCTCCGGCCTGGGTTGGGACCAGGGAATGTTCGGCGTCATCGGGGCCGCCTGCGCCTCCGGCAAAGCGCTTGGGCTGGACCGGGAGCAAATGGCCCACGCAGTGTCCCTCGCCCTTGTTCCCAACCTTCCCCTGGGCGTCACCCGCACGGGGGAACTGTCCATGTGGAAGGGATGCGCCGGCGCCAACGCCGCCAGGGCCGGGGTATTTGCCGCCCAGTTGGCTGCGGAAGGCATGACCGGGCCTCCGGAGCCTTTCGAGGGCCGGAGGGGACTGTGGGCCCAGGCAGTCGGCAGTCCGGTGCAGGTTGACGGCCTGGCTCAGCCTGGACAATCGTTCGCAATTTGTGAGACGACGTTCAAGTCGTACCCCTCTCAGATTCATACCCAGGGTCCCATCGCCCTCGCCCTGGAGCTGAGGCCACAAGTGGCTGTCGATGACATCGAGTCGATCATGGTCCACGCTTACCGGGCCGCCGCCGACAACCGGGTCTCCAACCCGGAAAAGTGGGCGCCCAAGACCCGGGAAACGGCCGACCACAGCATCCCCTACCTGATAGCAGTGGCCTTGCAAGACGGCGCAGTGGCCGCCGACAGCTTCTCCGGCCAACGGCTGCAAGACCCCTCCCTGGCGGCCTTGGTGGGCAAGATAGACGTACAGGAAGACGAAGAGTACACCCGGAGGTACCCGGCGGAGTTGAACTGCCGAATCGACGTGGCCGCCAAGTCGGGGGGCATCTACTCCGCCAGCGCTCCGTACCCCAAGGGCCACCGTGCGAACCCGATGACCGATGCCGAGGTCGAGGCCAAGTTCCGCAGTCTCGCCTCAGAGACGCTGAGCGACTCCCAGTGCGACCGGGCGTTGGACATCGCCTGGGCCCTGGACAGGCAACCAGACCTGTCCGCTCTCTTCGACGCTTTGGTCGTCTAAGGTCATAAGGCGGCGCACACCGCGGTCTACTCCGGCTTCGGGAAGGGCCACCACTGGGGGTAGTCCCTGAGGCGCAGGTGGCGGAACAGCCCCGGATGCACGTCTACGGCCAGCTTCATGGCGTCAAGCACTGGGGCCCTGACGGCGAAGTGGGCCAGGTCCGACGTCCGCAGCTTGAACAGGTGGTAGCACTCCCGCAGGTTCATCTTGCACAGCAGCCGGCGGTAGTGGGCGTGGGTCACCAGGTACTGGGCGGTCCAGGGCAAGCGGCCGTGCACCGCCCGGAAGGCCGAGTCTGAGACCTCCACAGCCTGTTGGAACTCGTCTTTCAGCCCTGCTTCCACCTGCAGGTCGGGGACCTGGTAGCCAAGGTCTACGGTCAACGGCTGGGGCAGGTGGGACATCATCCTGTGCCGCTTCAGTTCCCGGTACGCGCCGTAGTCGAGCACGAACTCGAAGGTGTAGTCCACAAGCTCGCACTCGCGGGCCGGCGCGTCGTGGTCGCCAAGGCCGGCGAAACTCCGGTCGATAATCTCAAGCCTGGCTTCGGGAGTCATTAGCTCGACCTGCCGCTGCACCCGGTCGAAAGGCTCGTCCGAGTAGCGGTACAGGAGGGCCGCCGCCAGCTTCTCCTCGGCTCGGCGGTCCCACTCCACCAATTTCACCTGCCAGGTCGCGCCGCCCGGCCCCGCGTCTTCGGATGTTCCCGTATCCGGCGCGCCGTCGGCGGCGTCGGAAAGGTGACTGCCGGTCATCTCCCGCTGGACGCCGGGCATTCCGGCCAGGTAGGGGTTCAGGTCGGCGTACTTGATTAGCGTGGGGGCGATGTTCCGGCCTTGGCGACGGATTTCCAGGCCCAACTCCCGCTCCTCGTCCAACTCAGAGGACATGAGCTTGGAGACGGCGTGCTCCAGCACCCTGGCGTTGGCAGTGACCCCCACGTTGGTAAGGGTGGAGGCGGGCAGCAGGGCGCGGCAGCTATCGGTGGCGATGCGCCGCAGCCGCAGGTTGTAGGCCGAGTCTCTCTCGCGCTCCCGTTGGGGATGGACCCGGCGCAAGTGGTCGATAGACCGGTCGATGATCTCCCGGTAGGCCGCGAAAAGCCCGCGGCAGGCCTCGTTGTAACGCTCGGCCAACTCCGGCTCGGCATCCAGTTCCCGGGGGAAGTAGAAGTCGCCGGGGGGAATAACCTGGTAGCGGGAAGACTTCTCGGTGTAGGACGCCAGCCGGTTGTCTTCCAGCCCGTCACAGGCCAGGCGGGAGACGTTCTCCACTGCCAGGTGCACCACGGCGTGCTCGGCGACTGAGGCGTGGCCGTAGCCCAGCACCCACCTCTCGTGGAAGTCGGCGGCCTTTTCCTCGCTCACCTGCCGGGCAATCTCGTCGAAGGGCTCAGGACGGCGGGAGGTCATGGCGAAGGCCACGGCTATCTGCTCTTCGGTCAGGTCCCGGGCGTCCAACGGATAGACGCGGCGCGTGGCGGCGGTTGGGTCGCCTTGTGTCTCAGCCTTGGTCATCCGGCCGGGCCTCTCCATGGCGCCGGCATATCAACCTGTATCACCATTACAAGCCTGTTTCCCAGGGTCTTGCCTCCAGAGAGGTCCCGGAGACGCTTTCGAAGGCGGAAATTTTTACCACCGTCCCACTGAGTCCCATTCCGTTCCATTTTTGCGCCCCGGGCCGGTCGGAGGGCAAGGCGGGGGAAATTTCAGTTGCCCCACCATTTCCGCTCATTTTCGCCCATTCCGGGAACGCCGCCGGTTGGCGGCAGGCCCCGATGGATATTATAGGGGCCAGGGAACCGGCCTGGCGCTAGACTCACGCTTCCGCGAGAGTGACGAGCATGTTCGGCGCCAGCGCAGCTTTGCCGGCGGACCACCGACGCCCCTGACAGCCCAGTGCAATCCTGCCACTCTCTTATAGTAGAGCGGCATCGCCGGGTTGGAAAGGGGGGAAATGTCAGTAATTTGGGGCGGGGCGTCTGAACTGTGATTCGTGGGATTCATGGGATGGACAGGATGGGGACGGTTTCACTGGCAGCCGGTTCGTCCGTTCGAATGGTTCGACAAGCCCTTCGACTCCCTCAGGAAGGGCTCACCACGAACGGGATTGTGAAGGGCTCACCACGAACGAGCTTTACTTCTTCCGTTCACCCTGAGCTTGTCGAAGGGCTCGCCCCCAACCCGTTATTGCGGCCTCCGAGTCGGTATCCAGAGATGCGCGGGGCTGGATACCGGCTTTCGCCGGTATGACGGGTTGGGCGCATCGTCCCAGGGCGCCCACCAGGGGCGCCCCTACACCCGGTTGACGGTCCGTTCGCGGCGACCCCCTCAACCCGTTCACCCTGAGCTTGTCGAAGGGGTCGCCGCGAAAGGGGCATCCCCCCTAACCCCCCTTGCGTTTCACGAAGGGGGGGACATCCCCCACAACCACGTAGGGGCGGGTTTGAAACCCGCCCCTACCGGATGGATGTCTGATTCACGGCCCGCGCGGGCCTTTGGCGCTAGAGTTGCGTGAAGAGGGCGATTAAGCCGCCGACCGTGGTCACCCAAGCGCCTCCGATGAGCACCAGCATGGTGTTGCGGAAGGAGTTTATGTCCTCGCGGAGGGCGTCCTGGCCCCGGGCAAGCTCATTCAGCCGCTCATTCATGTCGCCGAGGCGTTCGTTGACCTGCTCGTAGGCGCCTTCTAGGCGGCTGAGGCGTTCTTCCGTTGAGGGTGTCTGGGTAGTCATCGGATCACTCCACTGGATTGTACCACGCCGACGTCACGCCCACAATTTGCCCCCTCCTCCCCCACAACCACGTAGGGGCGCCCCTGGTGGGCGCCCTGGGGCAATGCGCCCAAACCCGTCATACCGGCGAAAGCCGGTATCCAGCCCCGCGCATCTCTGGATTGCGGCTCGGAGGCCGGCCCTTCGACGGCGCTCAGGGCGAACGGAAGGGGCTAAGACTTCTGGATTCCGGCTTCCGCCGCAGACGGGCATCCCCCTAACCCCCTTGCGCTCCGCGAAGGGGGGAAGAAACCATGTAGGGGCGGTTCGCGAACCGCCCCTACGGGATGCGCGGTCAGCTTGTGTTCGTCGTGAACGCCGCCGCCGTGGCCAGCAGGTTGCCGGATGAACACCCGCTATCGCTGTACGCCGTGTAGTTGTAAGTCGCGCCCGCCGCCAGCCCCGTGAGCGTCTCGGTGGCCGCGTGGACCGGGCCCTGGCACGTCGCGTGCGGCCCCGCGTCGGCCTTGTAGTACCACGTCCCCGGGTGGTTGGCGATGGCCAGCGCCGCTCCGGTCTGCGTCACGCCGGACGCGGTGAGCGACGGCGTCCCGGGCGGTCCGCCCAGCAGGGCGGCCGCCGTCACCTTCGAGTAGTGGCACCCGCTGGCCGAGTAGGCGGTGAAGACGTAGTAGGCCCCGTAGCCGCTCAGCGACGGGAGGCTGTCGATGTCGGTCTGGAGCGCCCCGCCGGTCACCGGCCCCAGGCAGCCGTCCGCGCCGTGCAGGACGATGTTGCCGGAGTGGGGCACGACGACGTTGGCGCGGTAGCGCCAGTCGGGGTCGTTCGCGCCCCAGTTGCCCAGGGTGAGCCGCGCCCCGCCTCCGCTTAGCTTGTTCGCGCTGAGCGTGGGCCGCATGGTGTCGGCGTCCACGCTGCCCATCGCGCGGGCGACGGAGCAGTCGGCGTCGCTGTAGGCCGTGAACGTGTAGGACTTGGACGAGTTCCCGTTGCCGGGTACGAGGCCGCGGACGACGACGGACGAGCCGCCGCTCTTCGAGACGCCGCCGTAGTGGCAGTTGCTCGCGAAGGGCTGGCCGCTGGTATATGACGGGTTCATGGCGGTCTCGGCGTACCACCACGGCTGGCCGTGATGCCCCCCGTTCAGCGTGATTGTCGCCGTCGTCGCGCCCGGCTCCGACGCCGCCATGCTCACCGTGGTGAACGTAATTCCCGGCGCATTGGTCGAACGCAGGGAGTTCTGGGCGGCGCAGTTGCTGTTCCGGTACGCCCAGTAGGCGTACTGCGTGTTGGGCTGGAGTCCCGTCAGCGTGACCGTCGTGTCGCCGGCGTCCTTCTTGTGGCAGGTGTTGTCGCCGGACGGCTGGGTGCGCCGGTAGTACCACTCGCGCTGCGTCCAGCCTCCCAGCTCCAGCGTTGCGCTGTTGGCCGAGACGTGCGTGGCCGTCAGCGTCGCGTACGGCCCGATGAACTCGGCGTACCCGAGGTGGGGGCTGTCGTTGCAGCTCGACGTGCTGTGCATTTCGAACGTGAATTGTGAGAGCGGCCACAGGCGGATGTTGTTCGCGCTGCCCGTGTAGGGTTCGCAGCCGGCCAGGGTTGTGCCCTTCAGATAGTAGGTGGTCGCGCTCGGCCAGTGCGCGGGATTGGGGGTGAGCGTCACGCTCCCCGCGGTGAGATTGCTGACGTCCAGGTCCACCCGCAACGTGGTGAAGGTGATGCTGGCGGCCTCGTTCGCGCAGTTGGCGTCGCTGTACGCCCGGTAGGTGTATTCCGTGAGCGGCGTGAGGCCGCCGACGTGGGCGTCGTGATGCACGTTCAGGCGCGCCGAGCAGGCCGCCGCGTGCGGGCCGGTGTCCGCCTTGTAATGCCAGTTGTAAGTAATCTGCGAGATGTTGAAATCCAGGACGGCCGAGGTTGCGTGGAGGCGATCCACGGTGAGCGTGCCGGACTGGGCGGCCCCGCCGGACTGGGCAGTGACGGAGGACGATGACCCCTGCCCCGACGTATTCACCGTGGCCGCCACCTTCATCTTGACCGCTGCCGTCATGTCGAACCAGTTTCCGTAGAGCCCATCCCTGCCCTTGTCGGCGATCGACCAGCCGTTGTTGGACGGCTGCTTCGTCTCCGCTGCGGCCGTCAGGTCCACCTGGTAGTAGCTGGTGCCGGTCGAGTTGGGGGCTTTCATCAGCACGAAGTAGGTCGTGCTGGCCGACAGGTCGCAGCCGCTGCCGGAGCAGGTGTACGTGTAGACGCCGGCCGACGACGGGCTGCTGGCGCCGCTCAGCGTGGCCAGCGTCGTCGTCGTGTTCGGATTCGACCCCGACGCCGCGTGCAGCGTCACCACCAGGTCGGTCGGGCTCCCAATCTTATTGTCGAACCGGATGTCGATGCTCGACAGCGTGTAGCCGCCCGTGTTCGAGCCGGTGGTGAAGGCCTGCGCGCCCTGTTGCTGCGTGGAATTGTAATTGCCCACTTGGTAGCTCTGGAACAGAGCCCCGTCCAGCGTGCTGACCGATACGCCAGACGTGGTGAAGGCGCTGGCTGTTGCCAGCAGATTGGCTGTAGTACAGCCGCTATCGCTGTACGCGGAATAGGTGTACGACGTGCCCGGCGTCAGGCCGGTCAGCGTCTTCGTGCTGGTGTTGGCCGCCACTGGGCCCTGGCAGGTGGTATGCGGCCCCGTGGTCGCCTTGTAATACCACGTCCCGGTGTGGTGCGCCATCGTCAGCGTCGCGCCGGTTGAGGTGATGCTGGACGCGGTGAGGGAGGGGTTGAACTCGAAGTCGGCGCGGAAGATGTGCCAGTCGCTCCAGGAATTCCAGCTCTGTCCGGAATTTTTGAAGTGGCTGTATCCGATGTTCCAGCCGTTGTCGGATGGATGATTGGTCTCGATGAGGGCATCGGCTGCGTAGCGCCATTCGTATTGGCTGTTGCCCGAGTAACTCGCCACCACAAAGTAGGTGGCGCCGGGGTCGAGTTCGCAGCCCGAGCCGGAACAGGTAAAGATGGTGTCGGTGAACGAAGTGGAGGTCGGGGCTGTCCCGGTGAGCGTTGCCTTCGTTGTCGAGGACGGGTAGCTGGTGTTGTTATCGTACGGGCTTGACCCGTCCATACTGTGGAGCGTAATCGCCAGGTTGCTGGGCGTGGGACTACCGCTCTTCCTCATAGAGATGGTGACGCTCGTGAGGGTGTAGCCGCCGGCGTTGGAGCCGGTGGTGAAGGCGACCCCCTGTTTCGTGGCGGAGTTGATGGCCGAACCGGTGAGCGAGACGGTTTGGAGGTTGGTGACGTGCGGCGGCGGGAGGGTAGTGAAGGACGCGGCGGTGGCCAGAAGGTTGGCCGCGGCGCAGCCCGTAGCGCTGTACGCCTTGTAGACGTAGGTCGTTTCATCCGTCAACCCGGTCAGCGACTCCGCGCTAGTGCCGGCGGCGACAGGCCCCTGACAGGTGGAGTCCGGCCCCACGTCGGCCTGGTACCACCATTGGGCCGTGTGGTTGGCGATGGTGAGGGTTGCCGTGGTTCTGGTGATCGCGCTCGTGGTGAGGGTGGGCGGCGGCGCGGCGGTTGTGAAGGCGCTCGCCGTGGCGATGGCTGTGTTGCACACCCAGTTGCTGTACGCCGTGTAGGTGTACTGTGTGCTCGGCGTCAGGCCGCTCAGGTTGACGCTGCTTCCGGCAACGGCGATGTTCGAGCAGGTCGCGTGCGGCCCCGTGTCGGCCTTGTACCACCACTGCCATCCATGGTTGGAGAGAGTCAGCGTGGCGGTGTTGTGGGTGACGCTGCCCGCGGAGAGCGAAGGGGAAGGCGGCGGGCTGGGCGTGTAGGGCCCCGACGACGCGGAGTAGCTGATGGGGCCATAGTTGGACCAGCGGTCCTCCGACCCCTTGCCGGCGCGCACGGCGATGGTGTACGTGGAGCCGTTGTTCACGTTGATGGTGATGCTGGTGGAGGTCTCGCTGTAGGAGACGAGTTGATAGGTTGTCCCAAAGTCGGTTGAGTACTCGATGCGGTACCTGGTGGCGCCGCTGACCGCGGCCCAGGTGGCGGTCAGCGTTCCGTTGCCGCGGGTCACGGAGACCCAGTCGGGGCCGGGGAGCATATTGGACGGCAGCGCATTCGGGATGGGGGGCGACTCGGGGGAGTTGGTCCAGCCGCTCCATCCGTTGGCGTTGCCGGCGCGCACGCCCACGTAGTAGGTGTTGCCGTTCCAGATTTCGAAGGTGATGCTGTTGGATGTATGCTCGGAGGCAAGGGTCTTCCAGACGCGCCCTTTGTCGGCGGTGTAGTTCACCTGGTACTTGGTCGCGCCGGAGACGGCGGGCCAGGACGCGGTGAGCGTGCCCTTGCCGCGGAATCCTACGCCGGTGCGCTCCAAGGTGATGCTGCTCGGCGCGTCCGGCGGATTGGATTGCGCCACCGCGTCGGTCTTGCAGGCGTGGCCTGCAGGGCACTCCACGTTGGCAAGCGCCGACTGCGTCCACGCGCTGCCGCTCTTGCCGTTGTGGGCCTGGACGGCGACGTAGTAGGGGAGGGCGTCGTTGACGCCGGTGATGGTCGCGGAGGTCCCCTGTACGCGGGAGGGGCCGTCCTCCCACGTCCGGCCGCCGTCGTCCGTGTAGCGGACGTTGTAGTAGACGACCTCCTTCTCGACGACTCTCCAGGAGACGTTGAGGACGCCATAGCCGAATGTGCCCCGGGTGACGGTGACGTTGCCCGGCGCGGCGGGGGCCTCCGATGCCGCCGTGGAGGAGGCGGAGACCGCAATCGCGGCCAGCACGGCCGCCGCCGCCATGACCAGGATATACCACCGGAGCATCCCTCTGCCAAGTTGCCGCAAAGCAGTCATGTCGCCCCCCTTTCTGAAGGCTCTGAAGACGAACCAGTCAATTTTCCCGAGTCAACATTTACTCAATTGACACTTACATTTAATAGATTATACACCATTCAGCGCAATATAAGGATGGTATATAGCTATAATCTCATGTGACTGCAATAATTTTATCTGGTTATGCGCTGTTTAAGTAATACGTTAGCGATATATAGCTATAAAGTCATCACCCCATCACACCCGCCGTAGGGGCGCCCCTGGTGGGCGCCCTGGGGCAATGCGCCCAAACCCGTCATACCGGCGAAAGCCGGTATCCAGCCCCGCGCATCTCTGGATACCGGCTCGGAGGCCGGAATGACGGGCTGATGGCATGGGCGCGAGATTCCCGCCTGCGCGGGAATGACGGGTTTGGGGGCGTGGCATGGGCGCGAGATTCCCGCCTGCGCGGGAATGACATTTGGGGTGCGGGATGATGGTTGGGGGCGGCATGACGGGTACGCAACCCGTCACCCCCGCGCAGGCGGGGGTCTGAGAGGGAACGGTGCGGGTTGGGGGCTTGGGCTTGAGATTTCTCGGCTGCGCTCGAAATGACGGGTTGGGGGCGGAACCGACTGCACCCGCAACCATCCCCACCGCCCCGCTCACCCTGAGCTTGTCGAAGGGCTCACCACGGACGTACCGCCACACCAGGCGTAGGGGCGCCCCTTCGACGGCGCTCAGGGTGAACGGGTTGAGGGGAGTCACCGCGGACGGACCGTCACATCAGGCGTAGGGGCGTCCCTTGTGGGCGCCCTGGGGGGATGCCCTCCCCTACAACCACGTAGTAGGGGCGGTTCGCGAACCGCCCCTACGTATGTCCGAATCACCGCCCGCTCAGAGCCCGCCCCGTACTTGATACGGGGGTGAACCTGTCGAACCACCCCTTGCCCGCCTGCATCCCGCCCTCACACGGACATGATGTTCAGGTCCTGGAGCCGGTCGAAGTGCCTGCGGTTGTTCGTGAGAAGGGTAAGGTTGTGCCGTATTGCCGTGGCGCCAATGAGTAAGTCCAAGTCGCTGATGAGAGCGCCGGAGGTCCGCAAACGCCCGCGTTCCCGGGCGAATATACGGCATACGGACTCGTCTAGCGTCAAGACCTCTACGGAGGCCAGGAAGCGCCCTAGCATCTCCTCATCGCGCTGGGGGTCCGAGGCCCACTACATACCTTCGTACAACTCCGCCAGCGATATGATGCTCAGGGCAAGCCCGTACTGCGCCAACTCCTCAAGCCTGCGAACAACACGGTCAACCTGGTGCAAGTGGTCGATAGCCCAATCCGTGTCGATCAGGTAGAGCATGTTGCCATTACAAGTTCACGGGCTCCCTGGAGCCGCCATCGCGGGCCTCGTAGATCATTCGCTTGAGCTCCTCCGGGTCGCGGCTGCCTTTCCAACCCCCCTCGGACGCTCGGAGCGCATCAATCCTACTATCGACTGAGGCCGCTCCCTCCACTGACACCATCACCTCCGCGCCCTCCTTCAAGTCGAGGGGCTCCAGAGGCGTGAGGACGCCGTTCTCGTACTTTGCACGCACTGCGGTCATTTGCGTTCCTCCGCCCACGGCGCTTTCATCGTGCCGACTCGTCTGCTTTCGGGCCATTATAGCCCATTGCGCGCCGGCCAAGAAGAAACCCGCCCCCCACAACCCCGTAGGGGCGGTTCGCGAACCGCCCCTACTGCACCCGCAACCATCCCCACCGCCCCGTTCACCCTGAACTTGTCGAAGGGCTCACCACGAACGTACCGTCACACCGGGTGTAGGGGCGCCCCTGGTGGGCGCCCTGGACGATGCCCCCAAACCCGTCATACCGGCGAAAGCCGGTATCCAGCCCCCGCGCATCCCTGGATACCGGCTCGGAGGCCGGAATGACGGGCTGATGACGAGGGTTTTAGATTCCCGCCTGCGCGGGAATGACGGGTTTGGGGGCGTGGCATGGGCGCGAGATTCCCGCCTGCGCGAGAATGACGGGTTTGGGGGCGTGGCATGGGCGCGAGATTCCCGCCTGCGCGGGAATGACGGGTTTGGGGTGCGGGATGATGGTTGGGGGCGGCATGACGGGTACGCAACCCGTCACCCCCGCGCAGGCGGGGGTCTGAGAGGGAATGGTGCGGTTTGGTGGGCTTGGGCTTGAGATTTCTCGGCTGCGCTCGAAATGACAGAGGCACAGGGCGGCATCGTCGGGTTGGGAAGGTGGCAACCGCTGAGATAGTATTGCCGGTCTAAAAGGCCAGGGCTGAGCAGGTATGGGGCGTTATGTCAAGTATGGCCCCATCCCATTTTACTGACAGAGGCCGCTTGCTTAATCCCTGCTTGGTTTCTATGCTCAAAGGGTTGGACACAACCGTGGTGACGAACCAAGGAGCAAATAGTGACCTCGGAAACGATAATAATAGGGACTCTTCAGGCGGTGGCATCCGCGGCCCTGGCGATAGGGGCCATCCTGCTGAAGGTAATCCGGGACGACCAGAAGGAACTGCGGGACACGCTGGCCTCCCACGTGGAGGAGAGCCGGCCGGTAATCGAAATGGTCATCCGCCACGACGAGCGGCTGAACCGGCTGAGGAGGATTAAGCGATGGGTGCGGCGGGGATAGAGTAAGTCCTTGGTGAAGCCGGACAGTCCTGGAGTGAAAACTTCTACGTCATCCGCAGGAAGCTGACGGCGTTGCCGTACATGTGCTTCTGCAGGGCTTCCGGGCTGAATTTGCCCCAGAAGTCCCACTCCATGACCTCTTTAGCCGTCTCGGGGAACAACGCCTGGCCGTGGGGGTAGTCGGACTGGTGCATGAGGCAGTCTTCGCCCAGGATATTCACGCAAGCCTCGGTCATCAGCGGCCCCTCGAAAGGCTCGGCGGCGCACCGGAACCGTCCCATCTGGACGTATTCTATGGGCGTGTACTCGAGGTTGGGGGTTAGCCCTTGCGCATAGCTCTTGTTGAAGCCCAGGCGTATCACCCAGTTGGGCAGCCAGCCGTGGCCTACCTCGGAAACGGCAGCCCGCAGGTTGGGGTACTTGTCGAACAGGCCCGACAAAATCAGGTAGGCGCAGAGCCTGGCCGCGCCCCAGGGATGGGCTGCGGTGCGGGCGACCACGGAATTGCCCCAGATGTCCTGGTGGCCGGGGAAGTAAGGAGGCTCCATAAAGAAGCTGTGGTGCACCAGGGGCAGGTCCAGGTCGTTCATGGCGGCGAATACCGGGTCAAGGTCTGGGTCATCCACGGGCAGGCCCGGCGGAAGGTGTATCCACACCGCGGCCACCCACTTGCTGTTGGCCCACTTCCTGATTTCCGAGATAGCCCATTCAGGGTCTGAGCCCGGCACCTGTAGGCTGCTCTTCATGCGGTCTGGCGCCACCGAGGTGTAGGCGTCCATGTAGTTGTGGTAGGCCCGGTACATCCCCTCGGCCAGCGTGACGTCCTGGTCGTAGATGCCCGTCAGGCTGGAGGCCCACATGCCCGGAAATATAAAGTCCAGGTCCCGCCCCTCCAAGTCCATGTCGATGAGGCGGCCCTCGGAATTTTCATCCTCAACGCCCGGGGTCACGGACCCCCGGTGCATGCTGATGGTCCCGGCCCGGGCCCCGGCCTGCCCAGGGGCGCCGGCCGCCTGGTGCCCGGCCTCCAGCTTTGTGCCCGGCCATCGATCGTAGGGAAGGGCGTCAATGCTCAACCCAACGGCGCTGACCGGCTCCTGGCCGGGACCCCTGCGGATGTTCCGGCGCACCAGCTTGTACGGCTCCAACTCCGGCAGGCGGGGCCTGAAGCTGGGTTCCACGTACTTTTCCAGCACAGTCAGGTTGGGGTCCACGTGGGTGTCCATGTCGGCAACCTTGATTCCGTTAATCATCTGCGCCTCTATTAAGGACATCTTGGGTTGGGGAAGCTGGGAGTCCGGCAGGATGATGGTAGTACGCCGGTCGTTTTTGGGTCAAGACAACATGAGGACTATCGATACGCCGCGGCGCTGAAGCCGGAACCGGCCTTGCCTTTCTCTAGCGAGAGCCTTCAACCTGGACGGTGACGATATCGAGGCCGTGGTATTTCCGGTGGCGGACCGAGGAAGCGTAGTGGCGCAACAGGCGGTAGGAGATTTCGCTTTCCTGCGGGACTTCTGTCTCCTCGCCCATGTAGGCGAGGCGGTCTTCCAGGTTCTCGTCCACCAGGGAAGACAAGAACTCCAGTTCAACCGAGCGGGATGCAGGACGGGCCATTACTGTGAGCCGACGCGGGCCGTCCTCTGACTCGTGTTCCACGTCTTGGAGCAAGCTGGAAAGCGCCTCTTCGCCGGCGGACCTCAGCCGGTCCGTTGAAGCTTTGTTCCAGCCGGCCCGTCCGCCGACTTGCTGCAGGAACTCGTCAATCTCCGGCAAGGCGGAAATGTCCAGTTCCGTCTCAAGTTGGGAACGGCGGGGAGCAGCCAGGTTCATAATCGCGGTCAGCCCGATTGCGGCTATGGTCCCCGCGGCCAGCCCGTTGTCCAGCAGCGTACCCCACGCGTCTCCCACGACCTCGGAGAACAAGTCCTGGCTCTGGAAGCCGATTCCCAGGGCGACTGACACCGCCACCACAATGGCCTTGCGGTGGTCGAGGCCGTCCTGCAGAAACGGTCCGGGCCCCTTCCACGAAAAGCATTCCCATGACCATCATCAGGTATATGCCCATGACCGGGGACGGGACCGACAGGAGGAGGGCGGCCACCTTGGGCAGGAACGCCAACGCTATCAGTATTGCTCCCAAGGCATATCCAACGTTGCGGGAGGCCACCCTGGTCAAGGTGACCAAGGTGGCGCTGTTGGCCTCCTGGGTGCCCAGGGGCGGCGCCCCGGCAACGCCGGTCAGCAGGCTGCCGGCGCCCACCGCGTTCACGGCTCCCTGTACCCGGCGAAAGTCGGTTGCCCGCTCCCCGCGCCATGAGGCCCGCTGGATGGCGACGCCGCCGCCCACTACCTTGAATGAGCTTACCAGCGTCACCACAAGGAAAAGGGGAAGGATGGCCCAGAACTCGGCTCCCGGAGTGAGTTCCAAGCCCGGCCAGCCGCCGGTGGGGACGCCGACCCAGGCGGCGTCTACGACCCGCTGCGCGTCGTACATGCCGAAAACGGCGCCGACCACGCAGCCGGCGGCGATGCCCAATATGGGAGACCACATCCGCCATCTTCCGGTGGTCAGCAGTCCCAGGGGCACAGTAACGCCCAGGACGGCCCCGGCCACAAGCAGCCCAACCCCCGCCGGCGCATCCTCGGGAACGTCGGCCACCCAATCGAAGGCAATGGGTATGGTCATCGCCGACACCAGCAGGAGAACGGTGCCGGACACCACCGGCGTCACGATCCGGCGCAGTAGCGGCAGCCATGCAGCAAGCAGGAAATGGACCAGCGACGAGACCACCACCAAGCTGGCCATCAGGGCGGGGCCGCCGTTGGCCAGGGCTATCCGGGAGACCGGCATATAGGTGGCCAAGGTGTTGGTAAAGAACAAGTGGCCAGCGCCGAATCGCCGGATGCTGCCGGCCTGCAGGGCGGTGCTGGCGCCGTTGATGATCAGGGCGATGAAGACGGCCCAGGTCAGGTAGTCCTCGCCGTGGCTGTCGCCCTGCAAAGTGAGGGACACCACCAGCACGGTGGCGATGAGCAGGATGACGGCCCCCTGGAAGCCTACGGCCAGGGACACCAGGGGAGGGCATGGCTCATCCGGCTCGTAGAGGATGTTGTCGTCGGTTGTCATCCGGGTCTTCTACGCCCAGTGCGTACTACGTTGGGCGTCAGACCCCTTCGGCAATCACCGTGCTGGTAACGGTGCTCTTGTTGCGGATTTCCGAGAGTTCCGCGTACTCCGGAGAGTCGACGAAGGCGTTGGCGCTTTCGAGGCTGTCGAACTCGATGACCACCACCCGGTGGGGCTGCCAGGAGCCCTCCACAACCCTAGTTGCGCCGCCGCGCACCAAATACTTGCCCCCGTGGGCCTCGACAACCCCCGGAATTCTCTGAACGTACTCATCGAACTGGGCTTGGTCGGTAATCTGGTTGTCTACCAGGAGATATGCTGCCATTTCGAAACCTCCACGCGTGGGTTTGTGGGCTTCCTGCGGACCGCGCTGGGCCGCCAACTCTGAATGCTCAGCGACTCCCGCGTCGATGGCGTTATGGTATGACAGTTGATACGCCGCGGACAACCAAGGCGTTTGCCCAGCGGCTCCGCCTTGGCTTATGGGCGGTCAGCAGTACCAGCCAACATGGCCCAGCCCTTGGCACGACTTGTTAACTAGAACCCTTTCCCCGGCCCTCAAACAACTCAACGATGTTGCCGGAGGGATCGCGCACCATGCTGGTTGTCCCTCCCCCCGAATACTCCACAAGTTTGGGACCTTCCACTATCTCACCGCCGCCGGCCACGGCCCGGCGCGTGGCTTCTTGGCAGTCCTCGACCCCGAATGCCACGTGAGCGCGGGACACTTGCTCTTCGGATTCAGCGAGAAAAAGCGCAAAGTGGAAGTATGGGTCTTGAAACGAGTATTCAGCGTGATGATATGACCCGTGGGCGTCGACTTTCAGGGGGATTCCCAGGGCGCGGTAGAAGTCGACGCAACGGTCGAGGTCTGTAACGTATAAGCCAATCATCTGGACGTTCATGGCGGCCATTTGCTCACCTCGGCACCGGAGTTTGCGACGCGTGCTGCATTAAGCTAGCACGGGCGGGGGCCGGAATCCATGGAGGGTTGGCCCTTGAATTTCCCCCGGATAAGCACCGGCTGTCCGTTCCCCCTTCGATTTCCCTCAGGGCGAACGGACAGCCTAGTCCCAGGTTAGGTGTTTGGCTTCCCTGGATTCTCCCTTAGATTAGCTCAAGGCGAACGGAACGGTAAGGCGGCTCATACAGCGTGCGGCAGGGCAACCGGGGCACTAGAGCATCCGGTTGAGGATTCTTTCCGAGTCGGCTTGGCTGAGGCCCAGGGGGCCGCCGGGCCAGCGCTCCTCCGTCTTCCAGCACCGGCTCCCGGCGGCGGAGGATGGACACCTCGTGGGTTTCATAGAACACGCCGGTGTATATCACGTCGCCCCAGACCATGGCCTTCTCGCAGGCGGCGTACCAGTCCGTGGGGTCGTGGCCCTCGTCCTCCAGCTTTGTGACCCGCTCCTTGAAGAAGGGGTGCCCGTTGTCGTGGTTGAAGGTAACGCAGGGGCTGAAGATGTCCACCAGCGAAAAGCCGCTGTGCTGGATGGCTTGCTTGATCAGCCCGGTAAGGTGCCTCACGTCGCCGCTGTAGCCCCGGGCGATGAAAGTGGCCCCGTTCATAATCGAGGTGGTGATGGGGTTGGCCGGCAGTTCGACGGTGCCAAATGGAGTGCTCTTGGTCTTCATACCAAGGCGGCTGGTGGGGGAAGCCTGGCCGGTGGTGAGGCCGTAAATCTGGTTGTTCATGACGATGTAGGTCAGGTCCACGTTGCGGCGGGCGGTGTGGCTCAGGTGGTTTCCGCCGATTCCGTAGCCGTCGCCGTCGCCTCCGGTGGCGATGACGGTCAACTCGTGGTTGGCCATCTTGGCGCCGGTGGCGATGGGAAGCGACCGGCCATGCAGGGTGTGCATGCCGTAGGCGTTGAAGTAGCCAGGCAAGTTGGACGAGCAGCCGATGCCGCTGACCACCAGGATTTCGTGGGGCTTGAGCCCCAGTTCGGCACAGGCCCGCTGCAGGCTGTTCAGCACTCCAAAGTCGCCGCAGCCGGGGCACCAGTCGGGGTCCACCGGACCCTTGAAGTCCCTGGCGGTCAACTCTACAACGGGTCTGCCGTGGGCCGCATCGAGGGTTGTTGTCATATCAAGGCCCTCCTCAGGTAACGACTTCTTGATAGGGAACGTAAATGTTGGTGTCGCCGGCGAGGTGCTCCAGCACTCCCTCTACGATGTGGTGGGGAACGAAGGGCTCGCCGTCGTACTTGCGAATGTGCCCGTCCACGGTGAACCCGGTCTCGCTGCGCAGGTAGCGGTGGAACTGGCCGGAGTAGCTATTCTCCACGATGATGGTACGCTTGCACTTGGAAAGTGTCTCGGTCACTGCGTCGGCATGAAAGGGGACCATCCACTTGATGGGCAGATGGTTGACCTTGACGCCTTGCTCCGCCAACTGGGCTATGGCTTCGTTAATCACCCCGTAGGTGGAGCCCCAACCAACCAAAGTCACCCGGGCGTCTTCGGGCCCCTCCAGGCGAGGCGGGGCTATGTCGTCGAGAGCGGCCTTGAACTTGCGGGCGCGCTTCTCCACCATCATCCGGCGCTTGTGGGGGTTGGTGAACTCGTCGCTGAGCAGCGTTCCGTCCTCGTCGTGCTCGTCGGTAGCGACCACGTGGACGTGGCCCTCAACACCGGGGATGGCCCTGGGCGAGATGCCGCTCTCGGTGTCCTTGTACCTCAAGTAGTCGTCGGCACCCAATGAATCAAGTATCAGCTCTCCCCGGTCGATTTCCGGGTGCAGGTCGACGTCGTCGGCGTCGACGCTGAACCGGCCCTCGGAAATCAGCAGGTCGGAAATGATGATGCCGGGGCACTGGAACTTGTCCACCAGGTTGAACAGCTCCGGGACGGTATTGAAGGCGTCCAGGGCGTTGAAGGGGCCGACGATGAAACGCTCGAAGTCTCCCTGGCTGGCGCCCAGGGCTTGCCACAGGTCTCCTTGCTCGGTCTTTGTGGGCACCCCGGTGGACGGCCCGGCGCGCTGCACGTTGACGAACACGGCGGGGATTTCCATGATGCCGGCGCTGCCGATGGCCTCGGTCATCAGGGCGAAGCCGCCCCCTGAGGTGGCGCACATGGCCCGGCAGCCAGCGTGGGCCGCGCCGATGACCATGTTGGCGACGCTGATTTCGTCCTCGGCCTGCCGCACCATGATGCCCAGGCTCCTGGCGTTGGCCGCCATCCAGTGAAGGACTCCAGTGGACGGGCTCATGGGATAGGCGGCGTAGAACTTCACGCCGGCGGCCGCGCCGCCCATGGCGATGGCCTCGTTGCCAGCCCACACGGCCAGCGGCTTCTCCCCGGTGGGCACGGCGCCAGGGAAGGCCTGGAAGTTGTCCATGGCATAGTCATAGCCTGCCCGGGCCACTGAGACGTTCTCGTCCACCGCCGCCTGGCCCTGGCGCTGGAACCGGAGCCTCAAGCTATCTTCCAGCACCTGGAAGTCCAGCCCCAGCAGGGCCATGACGGCCCCGACGCCGACGGTGTTCTGGATTAGCCTGTTGCGGCTGCGGGTCAACTGGGACACGGGTATTGGGCAATAGTCCGGCGCATCGTTGCCGTCCGCCGGTTTGACCGTGTCGCTGTTGAAGACCACCCGGCTGCCGGGGCCCATGAGTCGCTGGTGCCGGTCCATGGTGTCCTGGTTCAGGCAGAAGAGCAGGTCCAGCTTGTCGCCGTGGGTGTGGATGGGGGCGTCGCTGACCCGCATGGTCAGGAATATGTGCCCGCCGCGGATGATGGACTGGTAGGAGTTGTAGGTGTTGAGGTGGAGGCCGCGCCTGACGAAAATCCGGGCCAGCACGTCGCCGGGGGTGGCTATTCCCTGGCCCGCCTCTCCCCCGATGGCCATGGCAAAATCGAAAGTCCCGGAAGCCATAGAGTCCCTCCTTTGGTTCAGCGGGGAAACCGTTTGCGTTTGAAGATTCCGCCGCTGAGGAGCTCCCCGGCTTTACTTCAGGCGGAGCGCCGCCAGGCTGTGGGTGTGCCAACAACTTACCCTGCGGTCTAGCAACGCTCTCATTCCAGTTTACCACCCCGGACGCGGCGGGGATAGACGAGGACATTGTTGGATTGGCGGGTTTGGGGAGGGTGGGGGCGACGCACCCTACATGTGCAGGACGCGTCCCTGGGCGGAGAGGGCCGCCTCTTTTAGCATCTCGGACAGCGACGGGTGGGGGTGGACCGCCCAGCCCAACTCCAGCGTCGTGCCTTCCAGGAGCCTGGTCAGGGCCAGCTCGCCCAGCAGTTCGGTGACCTCCGGGCCGATCATGTGGCCGCCCAGCAGTTCCCCGGTGTGTTCGTCCGTTACCAGCTTGACGATGCCTTCAGATTCGCCCATGGCCAGGGCCTTGCCGTTGGCCTGGACGTTGAATGTCCCAACTTTGACCTCGTGTCCCTGCTCCCGGCCCTGGGCCTCGGTCAACCCGAAGCTGCCCACCTGGGGCTGGCAGTAGGTGGCCCTGGGCATCATGGCATAGTCCAGCGGCTGGGTCCCCAACCCGGCTATGCGCTCCGCCGCCAGGACGCCCTGGGCCGATGCCACGTGGGCCAGGGGCAACTTGCCCGTCACGTCGCCGATGGCGTAGACGCCCGGCGCCCCGGTCTGCATGTACTCGTCCACCGGGATGCTGTCGCCCTGGGTCGAGATTCCCACTGCTTCCAGGCCCAGATCTTCCACGTTGCCCCGGACGCCGCAGGCAACCAGGACCTTTTCGCATTCCAGGGCCGTTTCCTGCCCGTCCTTGTCCACCTTGACGGTCAAGCCGCCGGGCCCGCTGTCGACTCCGGTGACCCCGGCGCCGGTCACCACCTTGATGCCGCGGCGGGAGAAGCTGCGTTCCAGCAGCCGGCTGATGTCCTCGTCCTCGTTGGGGACCAACCGGGGCAGGAGTTCCACGACAGTGACGTACACGCCGTAGGTGTGGTAGAGATAGGCGAACTCTACGCCGATGGACCCGCCGCCCACGATCACTACCGACGACGGCAGCTGCTCCAGGGTGATGGCCTCCCTGCTGGTGATTATGTCAACCCCGTCCACGGGCAGGGCGGGCAGCGTCCGCGGCCGGGCGCCGGTGGCGATGATGATGTTGCGCGCCGATATCTCCGGTCCCTCCGGGGATACCTGGACTGCGCTATTGCCCAGGAGCCTGCCCCGGCCTTGGATGTGCTCCACATTGTTCTTGCGGAGCAGGTAGCCAATGCCCCGGGTGTTGCGGCCGACCACCTTTCTGCTGCGCTGGACGGCCACCGAGTAATCGGCGACGAAGTTTTCGAAGCTAAACCCGAACTCGTCGGCCCGGTTCAGGTAGGAAAGGATTTCGGCGTTCTTCAGCAGCGCCTTGCTGGGGATGCACCCCCAGTTGAGGCACACCCCGCCCAGGGCCTCCTCCTCGATAACGGCCGCCTTCAGCCCCAGTTGCGCGGCCCGTATAGCAGCCACGTACCCGCCGGGGCCCGCGCCGATTACCGTTACGTCGTAGGTTGGTGTTGTCATGGGTTGTTAGCCTGCGTTGTCCATGCCTGCCAGGGGGGGTTGTTTCCCCTGGGGGCGGGGGCTAGATTAGACCGTATTGGCGTAATTGTTCTACGACCATCCGCGTCGTTCCAGCGTAAGGAACTCTCCCAGTCATTAGTTCAATGAACGCCTGCCGCTCGGAAACCGAAAACTGCAATAGGTCGTGGCTGAATTTCCACGTCCATCGCTGCCGATAGTACATCACATCCAGCCGGTTTAGTCCCAAGTCACGGATGGTATCAGAGGCTCTGCGGCGAGCGGCCCCGGAAAGCCCATTTTTGGGCGCAATATACCCCGTATCAGCATCATAATCGAAATACCGTTCAGGCCATTCCGCAACATCAGCAGCGCAAGGGTCAACATACCCACTATCCGGCCATTTGTCCTGCTTGTTTTCGTTATTGCAGCCGTAGCAACTGAAAACCCAGTTAGACCATTCGTAAGACAACCTAGGAAACCGGCTCAGGGGTCGGAAGTGGTCCACAGTGGGAGCGCGCCCTCCGTACTCTCCATCACACAACCGCTCGCAGTACCAGCAGATGTTGTTGGTCCGGTCGCCCAGATCTACCCGGAACTCCCGCCAATAGAAATCATCAGGCCGCCCGCCAACCCCGTCTTCAAAGTAGTCCACCCAGCCCTGGGTGAACCGACGGGCGTATTCGGAAACGCCGCCGGGTTCCGGCCCCCGGTCAACCCAGCGCAATCCGGCTACTCTGTATCTTGGGTCAACTCGGATTGCCGGGTACGTAGAAATTCCTGCATCAAGTCCGCGTAGCGTTCCCGCTCTACTTCCAATGTGCCGCCCTTGGCCAGCAAATCCTTGTTTATCTGGCGGCGCAACTCGTTCAATTTCGACTCTTCATCGGGAGTCAACGTGTCCTTCTCGCGGAGCTGCCGCAACTGGTTGACACGGTCAACCGTAAGCTGGTCTGTCGGCTCGTCTACGCCCATCATTGTCCGTAGAATCTCGTCAGCGGTCCAGCCTATCACGTCCTCGGTGTTGGTACTCGCCGTGACTGCCCCATGTTCGTCCCGCTTCAGCAGATGCACCTGCCCGGCTTTCAGGCCGGCCACCACGAAGGGAGAATGGGTGGAGGCGAAAATCTGCAACTTTGGGAAATGCTCCAGTAACGCCGGGATAACCCGTCTCTGCCACGTGGGATGCAGGTGGTTTTCTATTTCGTCTATTAGCAGAACCGCTGGCTTTTTCTCCCAGCCAACAGCCCAATCGCAGTGGTGCGCCATCTTTAGCGCCAAAGCCCAGACCCATAATAGAGTGACTTGGGTCCCAGCACTCAGGGCGCCGGCATACAGCGGTTCGCTCAGATTATCGTCGGTCGTCCATATACCCATGTCATGATGGACAATCCTTCCCGTGTCACTAATCTCCCGTTCTTCATCCATCTCAACGTAGGGATGTGGACCGTCGTCATGGATTACCTCGGAGCAAATGCTCCTGGCACAAGAGTGGCCCACCTCCAAAGCCTTTCTGAATTGGCTTTGTTTGTTCCGATAACCGCCAAGTCTACGACGAATATAGTCTATGCCCTCTTCCAACAAAGCGCCATCGAAGCTGCCAATAGGATTTCTGAAATCAGTACGGAACACGTCTTCCAGGGATTTCCAGTTAGGAGGATATGGTCGGTAATCCCCATCATCGTCCTTTTCATGCTCGTGGGATATTGTTTGATCAAAAATGTCCTGGGAAGGGAGGTTGACCCGAGTCGCAGGCACATAGAATAGTGACACCGTATCATCCGGGATCAATATTTCCGGTATTATTTCATCCAAGTCGTCGCGTGGCCAACCTTCGTTTAAGTCTATAGCGACAAACCCAACCGCGTTTTTGGAGTTGAAAACCAAGTCACCGTCACCAGCACCGAGTGCCCGCTCAAGTTTCCCAGACCACGCACTATTCATTGCTCGTAGAATGGTGCTCTTGCCGGAGGCGTTGGGGCCGATGAACAGGTTCACATGTTCATCGCACTTGAAAGAAACGTATTTTGTTAAAGGCGGCAGTAGGTTGATTTCTAGCGACTTTATGTGCACTGCAATGACTCTTTAGTGGCCCGGTCTGTCGTCACGGCCAATACGCCCGACCTGTTAAGTATACCAACTCTGTTCCGGGCGGCTCAATGCCGTAACTACCTATCGCATCCCGATAGCGACAGCAACCGCAGTGTCCTTGGTTGACAATGGAGCGACACAATGTTATCGTTGTGTTGTGATACCACAGTCGGAGGTAAGCGGACTTCTCCCGCCGGGAATCCACTGGGCAACTTGGAGCGAATTTCTTGCCAGGTTCGGGACCAGTCCCTGGAGGCGACAGTTGGCCGCCGGCCTTAGAGCCGCAGCGGAGAACCTGAAGGAAGCCGGTTGCCATACGGTATACGTCAACGGGAGCTTTGTCACGAACAAATACGTTCCTAACGACTTCGACGCCTGCTGGGTTGAGGATGGAGTGGACCCACTTGTTCTTGACCCCGTTCTGCTGACGTTCGACCCTGGCAGAGTGACGCAGAAGGTCAAATATCTTGGGGAGTTGTTCCCGGCGTCGGCGATGGCAAGCGGAGACGGATTCTCGTTCCTGGAGTTCTTCCAAACCGATAAGGAAACTGGAAACCCGAAAGGAATAATCGCCATAAACTTGGGAGACTTGAGATGATAAAGAATGAAAGGCAATACAAGGTCACCAGGGCCCAGGCGGCGAAATTCTCGGATGCCCTGAATAGTCTCAGGCAACGCACTGATGAGGAGGGCATACATCCGCTTATTGCCAAGGCCCAGGAGGATGCACTGAGCAGTCAACTGTCGGACTTGGAGAACGAGTTGCGCGAGTATGAGTCCCTGAAATCCGGGGATTTCCAGGTGGACTCGCTGGGGGTCGTCGCCGACCTGTCTTCAATCCTCATCAAAGCTCGGATCGCGCAGGGTTTGAGCCAGAGAGACTTGGCCGAAAGAATCGGAGTGAAGGAGCAGCAGATACAGCGTTACGAGGCGACGGACTACGCCTCGGCCAATCTGGCCCGAATCAAGGAGGTGGCGGCCGTCTTCAGTGTGAAAACCGATAGTCCGGAGTCACCGCCAGAAGGCTGATTGTAGCCGGGGCGCGCTTCTGCTATGATGGCTCCGTTATCCACGCGGCGAATTCAACTAGAGGACCGAGATGCCAAGAATAGGGCCTATTGGCCTACCAGAACTGCTGATAATCCTGGTCATAATCCTGCTGATTTTCGGCGCCAGGAAGCTGCCGGAAATTGGCTCCTCATTGGGCAAGGGCATCAGGACCTTCAAGAGCGCCGTCACCGGCGAGGACGAAAAGGCCCGGGACGACCAGCAGCAGGCGGGCGGGAACCCCGGCGACGACGCCAAGCAGTCCTAGACTGCCAGCCTCCGGCTGTCCAGGCACTAAAGACCGGCCTACGCATGGCCGGTCTTGTTATTCCCGGGGTGTGTGCCATGCCTTAGATTCCCGCTCGGATGGAATGGCGGGCTGGGGCATAGGAGCGACCGCGGCGCATGGCCTTGGCACGCGTTGATGCCTGAAACGGGCCTTTGACAAGCTCCGGCCGAACGTGGGAGGGGCAGGTACAGGGCCCTTGCTCAATCAGAGTGGGGGACTGGGGTGATAGACTTGGTGGCGTCACTGTCTCGGCCCCGGCTCCCCACGCGCACCAGCAGGATGCCCAGTTCGTACAGGGCGATCAGGGGCGCGGCGACCAGGGCCTGGTTTACCGGGTCGAAGGTCGGAGTGATGATGGCCGCCAGGATGAAGGCAATCACGAACCAGTAGCGGCGGAAGCGGCTGAGCTTGTGGACATTGACTATTCCCAGCAGGGCCAGCAGGTACATGACCAGCGGCGTCTCGAAGGCCAGGCCCATCCAGAACAGCAGCCTGACCATCAGGTTGACGATATTGCTGATCTTGATAAGGGGTACGGCCACGTCGTCGCCGAAGGTTAACAGGAAGTGCAGCGCCGGCGGGGTCAACACGAAGTAGCCGAAGGCCAGGCCCGCGGCGAAGCACAGCAACGCCCCCGGCAGGAAGGCCAGCAGATAGCGCCTTTCCTTGGGAGTCAGGCCCGGCGCCACGAACATGACGACCTGGTACAGGATGATGGGAAAGGCGATGATGAAGCCGGCGACGAAGGATACTTTGATGCTGGTGGTCAGCAACTCGGTGACCTCGGTGAAGACAATCTGACCGCCAGCGCCGGTTTCCAAGTCACGGGCCGGGCGAACCAGCACGTCGATGATCTCCCGGAAGAAGGCCCAGGAGACAGCGCTGCCTGCTAGTAGGGCCAGCACTGAGATGACTACCCGCCGCCGGAGTTCGGACAGGTGCTGGAGCAGGGTCAGCTCGCGCTCACTCATCTCCGGCCTTGGTGTCCGTTTTCGTGTCTTGGGAATGCGTTGGCTTGGAATCTGGAGGTTCCCGTCGCCGCTCGGACTCCTGCTGCTCCAGGCTGGCCGCCTCGGCAACCTCGTTGAAGGTACGGCGCAGGTTGCTCAAGAACTTGCCCGCCGACCGCGCCGTGGATATGGACCGGCCGGGCCCCAGCACCAGGAAGGCGACCAAGAAGATGACCAATATCTCCAGGAGGCCGACGCCCATGAAGTTCACGGCTGGCCCCCGTTATTGGGACAGCTTGGGCCGCATTCTCCCGGCGCGGGGGCGGTCTTCCAGTAGGTGGTGTCGCACCCCAGTCGTTCCAGCATCTGCTCCGCCAGGCACAAGGGCAAGCCGACAATGTTGCTGTAGCAGCCGTCCCACGACTCTGCCGGGCGCAGGGTCTGGTCCTGCACCCCGTAGCCTCCGGCTTTGTCCAGGGGAGCGCCGGACAGGACGTAGGCCTCCAGTTCCTCGTCGGAGAAGTTACGCAGGGTTATGTCACTGATCATCGCATCGGTCAGGATGCGCCCGGAGGCGGCGTCGATAACGGTGACGCCGGTGGTCACCTGGTGGCTAGTGCCCCTCAGCAGCCGCAGCATCCTGCGGGCGTCGTCGGCGTCTTCTGGCTTCCCTAGTGATTCTCCGTTTAGGACTACGGTGCTGTCGGCAGCCAGGATGTAGCCGTAGTCCATCCGGCTGGCCGCCGCCTGGGCCTTGGCCTGGGACAGGCGGGCGGTCATTTCCTGTGGCGATTCCCCGGCCAGGCTGTCCTCCGCCACGTCCGCCGGCATCACTTGAAAGCTCACCCCCAGGCCAGCCAGAAGCTGCCGCCTTCTGGGCGACGCCGAGGCCAGCACCATCGGGGCGGACGCTGCGGCGCGCTCTAGGAACGCGACGCACTCAACGTGGTGGGTCTGGGGAAACATGTCCAGCGGGACCACCTGCTTTAACGTGTAGTCGCTGTCGCAAAGGGGCTTCAGGTCCCGGGCCATGGTCTCGGCGTCGCAGGAAACGTAGGCCACCCGCGCCGGGGCAAGCTCTAGCAAGTTGTCCAAGGCTTTGGGTTGGCATCCGGCCCGGGGCGGGTCCAGCACCACCGCGTCGGGCTGGGCGTCCAAGCTGCCCAGGACTTCCTCGGTCCTGCCCAGCACAAACTCCAGATTGGGCACGCCAGCGGCATTGGCCCGGCAGTCGGCCACCGCCGCCGAGGACTCTTCCACCGCTACGACCTTCTTGACGTGCGACGCCAGCAGGATGGCGAAGGCGCCAACCCCGGTGTAGGCGTCCAGCAGCACGTCATCCTGAGTCAACCGCAGGCCGCGGCGCACCACCTCCGCCGCCTGGGCCGCCTGTTCCACGTTCACCTGGAAGAACGAGGGAGACGAAACCCGGAAGGTCTTGCCCGCCACAGAATCGGCGTAACTCTTCTGCCCGGTGGGAATGGTTATGTCCGGGTTGAACAACCTGGGCTGCACCAGGACATCGCCGGTCTCTTGACCAGCCCGCACCGAAAGCTGGGTGGTCTCCCAGCACTTGCCCTGGAGTTGGCCCAGGCATTCGTTGATTGCCCCGTGCATGATCATGCAGCGGTCGATGTCGACAAAGCGCCGGGAGGCCCGGTTGACGAAGCCCAGCACACCGCCGTCCCTGACGGTGAACCTGGCGTGGTTGCGGTAGTTCAGCTGGCGAGGGGACGGAATCACGGCGGCGACGGGAGGGTCGGTAAATTGACCAATTCGCTGCAGCGCGTCGATGACCCTCTCCCGTTTGGTATCCAGTTGGTGCCTGTAACTGATATGCAGCCACTGGCAGCCGGTGCAGTCGCCGAAATAGGGGCACGGGGGTTCTACGCGGTGCGGCGACGGCTCCAGCACCTCCACCACCCGCGCCGCCAGCCGCCTGCGGCGAATGTCCACCACCTCGGCCACCACCCTCTCGCCGGGGATGCCGCCGAAGACGAACACGTCCCACCCGTCATGGCAGGACATGGCTTCGCCCAGCCGGCCCCACGCGGTCAGTTCCAGGACGAGCTTCTCGCCGACGACGGGTTTCACTGCTGTTGACATACCTGGCCCTACTATACTTTAACCCGTTCCCCAAGCCAAGAAAGGCCCATACCGGTGACCTCATGTCTTTCCGAGCGATGCCGAAGAATCCAAGCGCCGCGCCTTTTCCATGACGCATCGGATTCTCCCCATCCTCCCGGGTTACTGACACATGGCCCTTGCGCCGAACCGTGGGTCAGTCATACCATCTAAGTGGTTCCTAATTGACGCGCGATAAAGGAAGCGGCCGCCGCATCCCGCCGGACAGCTAACGACCCAACAATCCTGGAAATGTCTCAGAAACATCGGCTCCTACCGCCTCGGCAGCCCAACCTGGCAACCGCACAAATGTCCCAGAATGTCCCAAGATGTCCCAGCAACACGAAAAGGCCCCCCGGCCTACCGCACCCGCCGGCTAGGGGCGGCCGCAAGTTGACCCTATATTTGAAGGGGTATACACTGGTTTGAAAGTCCTACGAAGCCCGGCCCATCGCCGGACATCTAAACTCAATGGACTCCCCTGGTGGTTTGGAGGCAGAAATGGCGGAACCCGTCGAGGTAACTGAATCTAACTGGGACGACACGGTGCTCAACTCGGACGTGCCGGTGCTCGTGGACTTCTGGGCCGAGTGGTGCGGCCCCTGCAAGATGATTGCTCCGACCGTCCATGAAATGGCCGTCGAGTACGACGGGCAGTTGAACGTGGGCAAGGTCGACGTGGACAGCAACCCCAACATCGCCATGAAGTACGGCGTGCGCAGCATTCCCGCCTTGATTTTCTTCAAGGACGGCAAGCCGGTGGACCAGATCGTGGGGGCCGTGCCCAAGGGAGTGCTCCAGAAGAAAGTGGACGCGGTGTTGACCGGCTAACAGTCTCTGAGTCCGTGTCGGGGGAGTGGATAGGGCCCGGTGGCCCTTGCGGACTTCAAATCCGTTATGCCTCGTGACGAGCGGGGTAGGTGGGTTCGACTCCCTCGCACTCCCGCCAACTAAGCCCGGTTCTCAATACGAACCGGGCTGTTATTATGTCCAAGTTGGCCGGCACGGGTAGGGTCGCCGCGGCTACTGCCCAACCCAGCCCAATTGTACCCAGCCGGGCAAGGAGGCGTCCATGCCAGAGGGAATGGACCTGTTCGAGGCAATACACACCCAGCGGGCCATCAGGTCTTTCAAGCCGGACCTCGTTCCGGACCATCTGATTACCACGCTGCTGGAAGCTGCCGTCAAGGCCCCCAACGGGGGCAACGTCCAAGACTGGCGGTTCATAGTCATCCGCGACCAAGAGACCAAGCGCAAGATTGGACAGTTGTATCGGACGGGAACCAGGTCCAAGATCGACCCCAACTGGCCCGCCCAGCGGCGAAGGATTTACACCTCGGCCCAGGAACTGGAGGACCATTTAGAGGAAGTGCCGGCGTTAATCCTGGTATGCATTCCGCCCTATCCAGGGGAGCCCAATCCGGGGGCGATGATATTCCCCGCCGTCCAGAACATACTGCTGGCCGCCCGAGGCCTGGGGTTGGGCAGCGTGTTGACCGTCAGGCAAAGCCGGCACGAACAGGAACTCAAAGAACTGCTGGACATACCAGAGGGCATGCAAACCGCGGCCTTGCTGCCCATTGGGTACCCCGCCGAAGGAGCCCGCTACGGCCCGACCAGCCGCAAGCCGGTGGCAGAAGTGGCCTTCAGAGAGACATGGGGGGATAGTTGGGGTCGTTAAGCTCGGCGCAGTGATTCGCTACACCAGAACAATGAGTTGGGGGCCGGCGACATCACTAAGGAGAGGCGCGGGCTAGGGAACTGACAACTGACGTTGCCGACCTGACTGTACCGTAGAGCCATCCACAAGAATGGCGCTCTGCTATACTCGATCTGATTCAAATCCAAGTTGAGACGTGCATGTGCCATTCAGGATTATCGGTGACATAGAGCGGGTCGAAACAATTGCGGTCGGCCCTTCGGTTCGGGAGCGTCGACGATTGGCCGAAGAATACGAGCAAGGCCAGCAACGACGGGCCCAATGGCGCAAACGCAAGGGCTTCGCACAGGTAGAGCTCCCGAATGGTACAATTGAACGCGCGGAGATACACTGGTACGAGGCCCATGGCATCGGCAGGAAGGAATTCAAGATAAAGCACATATTGATATGACCAATAAGAATGCAAGGCGAGTTACCTGCGTAAATGCTGACGGCTACCCGGTCTCTTTGGTGATTAACACCACCTATGAGACCATGCCTGATGCCGAGGCGGCGAAACACGGGTTGATCCGGGTAATCGACGAATCGGGAGAGGACTACCTGTATCCAGAATCTTACTTCGTCCCTGTTGAACCCATCGAGCGGCCCGATTTTCAGGGCCAAAGTACGGGCAGGGTGTCAGGCTAAGGCCGGGCGGAAGCATTGTACTTTCCTGTCGAGTCCCACAGAGGGCTGTCCTGCCACAGGCGGCCCTTTTTATTTCTTGATATCAAGCCCGCAGCTTGATCAGGCGGAGACCTAAGTTCAACGGCAGGGCGGCGGGATGGCGCGCGCCTCCATCTACAACGGCGGGCGCTGCCAACCTCCCAGGGCCTGCTCGAGTTTCTTGGCTACCGCGAGGGCCACATCCTCCCGCCAGGGCCTGGCTACTACCTGGACGCCGATGGGCAGCCCCTCTGGAGAGGTCCCTCCCCGCACGACGGCGCCGGGCCAGCCGGTGAGGTTGTAGGTGTTGGTGTAGCTGGCCAGTGGGGTCGTTTCCTCTTCGTGCAGGCCCCGGTGCTCCGGGGCGGGGAAGGCGGCGGCGGGGCACACTATAGCGTCGTAGCTCTCCATGAAACCCAGCATGGCGCTGCGGAAGGCGTCGACCTCTTCCAAGACTGCGGTGAACTCGCCGACGGGCAGGGGCCTGGCCGCTTCTAGCCTTTGGACCAGCCAGGGGTGGACCTCAGTGGTGCCCGCTTTGTCCAACAGCCGTCGTATCCAGGCGCGGCCGTCGGAAGAACCCAGCTTCACAAAAAGGCGGCCGCTCTGGTCCAAGACGGAGGGGCGGTCTTCCCTCACCGTCGCTCCGATGTCTCTGAGGGCCGCAGCGGCGTTCAGCACCGTTTGGACGGTCTCATGGGTGGCGGTTACGATGCCGTTGTCGGTGTAGACCGCCACCGACAGGGCGGCGACGTCCACGGCTGAGGGGTCGCCCAGGGGCATGGGGACAACGTATGGGTCTCGCCAGTCAACGCCAGAGATGATGGGAAGGACGAGATCCAGGTCCTCGACGTACCTGGCCAGGGGGCCGTTCACGGTCAACGGGTCCATGGCGCCCATGCCGAAGGGGACGACGTGCCCTGTCCTTGGAACGCGTCCCGCGGTGGGCTTCAGGCCGGCAATGCCGCAGAAATGGGAGGGGAGGCGGACGCTGCCTCCGGTGTCGCTGCCCAGGTCCATGGGAGAACCGCCGGCGGCGATGATGGCCCCGGCGCCGCCGCTGCTGCCGCCGCAAGTCCTGGAAAAATCGTAGGGGTTGTTAGTGCGGCCGTATACCAGGTTATTAGTCTCGCCGGCCAGGGTCAGTTCAGGAGTGTTGGTCTTTCCCATTAAGATGGCGCCGGCGGCACGCATGCGGGCTACCACGGTCGCGTCCTCGGTTGGAACATAAGCGGCGCGTCCCTGGGTGCCGCCCGTAGACACCACGCCCTCGGTGTCCAGGGAGTCTTTTATAGTCATGGGCACGCCGTGGAGGGGCCCAACGGCCTCATCATTAGCCAGGGCCCGGTCGGCCCTTTCCGCCTCGGTACGGGCACGGTCTGCGGCCAACTGCACTACGGCGTTCAGGCTGGGATTCACCTCTTCGATGCGCCGGAGATGGGCTTCCAGCACTTCTTGACAGGAGACTTGCTTGTCGCGGATGGCTGCGGCGATGGACTTGGCAGACGAGTAAATCAATTCTTCCATGGCGTTCCCCTCTTTTGCGCCGGGTTTCCCATGAATCCTAAGGCCGTTGTGCAGACGCCGCAAGATGCGTTTGCAGGCCAGAAGCAGGAATCAAATGGCGGCCGCTATGCGCCTCAGGGAATTTTGGACGTGCTTTGATTCCCGGGGCTTTGGCAGTGTACAATCCGGGTCTCCCAGACCCAAGGCCTCGCCTGAGGCTTATTGATTGGAGGTGGCAGACCATGGAGTATCGCAGATTTGGCCCCACTGACTTGACCGTATCGACCCTGGGCGCCGGTGTTTATGTGTACGGTGACGGGCAGTACGGCGATGAAATGGTCGCCGCAATCCACCGCGCCCTGGACGAGGGCGTCACCTGCTTCGACACCGCCCCCCACTACGGCAAAGGGGATTCCGAGCGTTTGCTAGGCCGCATCCTGGGCCCCCGGCGCAAGGACGTGGTGGTCGTGACCAAGGTCGGCTTCGGTTTCCCGGAAAGCACCACCGGCCGGGACAGCAGTCCGGAGACAATTGCGCCGCTGGTGGAGCAAAGCCTGCAGCGAATGCATACCGATTACATCGACGTGCTGCTGGTGCACGCGCTGGACCACAACACTCCCGTCGCGGACACCCTGGACGCCATGGAAGAGATGGTGCAGCAAGGGAAAGTCAGGGCCATAGGCGTATCCAATTACACCTTCGAAAAAATCAAAGAATGCGAGGAGACCCGCCCGATCGACGTAGTCCAATACGGCTACAACATGTTCGACCGGAGGGTGGAGACGGAGGTCCTGCCCTACTGCCTGGAACGTGGCATCGGCGTGATGACCTACGCTTCAATGGGCTACGGGCTGCTCTCGGGCGCCGTCACCGTGGACACCAAGTTCGGCGCCAACGACATGCGCGGCACCGGCGGCTACGTCGGCTTTACTGCTGGGTTGCTGGACCTGGAGCACCGGCAACGGAACCTGGAGCTTGTGGAGGAGTTGAAGCCCATAGCCGCCAGGCGGGGCAAGACGATGCCTCAGCTCGCGCTGCGCTGGAACCTGTCCCATCCCGCGCTCAGCACCGCCCTGGTGGGCATCATTGCACAGAGGGAATTGGAAGAGAACCTGGGATCCCAGGGCTGGGCCCTTTCATCGGACGAGCTTGACGAGATAGATGCGGTCTTTGCCAAGTACGGAATAGACAACCGTCCCGACATCAGCTTGGACCCCTATGTGGCGTAGGTACGGACGGCTTTAATTGTCCTGCTCCGCGGCGGATTTTGCCGTTGGCGTGGGCAGAGCCGGGGCGAGTTACCCGGTTTGGGACAATTCGGGTTGACAGGCATAGCAAATATGGTACTGTATACAGTACCATAATGAGGCACGGGCGTGACCCAATTCCAAAAGCTGATTGACCGAATCCGCGCGCGGCCTTCAGAAGCGAGCTTTAGCGATGTCAGGAGTATCCTGGAAGCACACGGTTGGGTCCTCAAACGCCGGCAGGGAAGTCACGCCCACTTCACTAAGCCGGGAGAGCGGACCCAGACCGTACCAATTGCCAGGGGGCGCTCAGTGAAACGCTACATTTTGGACCAAATTATTGAACGACTTGGATTGGATGAGTGAAATGGTCGCATCAACTACCCGGAAGCCGTTGGAGCACTATCTGGGCCTTCAGTACCCGTTTGCGGCCCACGCGGACCCGGATGGAGGGTACGTTATTGTCTACCCGGACTTGCCGGGCTGTATGTCTCAGGCCGAGACCCTGGAGGAGATCCCCGCCATGGCAGAGGAAGCCCGGACGGGGTGGATTGAAACGGAGTATGAAGAGGGGCGCAACATTCCCGAGCCCTCTTTTCAGGAATACAGCGGCAAATTCAACGTGCGGCTACCGAAGTCTTTGCACCGCGCTTTAGCGGACGCCGCCTCCCTAGAAGGCGTCAGCCTCAACCAGTACGTAGTCATGTTGCTCTCAGGCGGGATCTCCCGCGCGTAGCGTGAGGGACAGTCGAGGCGTACGGCTGCGGGGCCCCTCAACCGGGAAAAACCCTGCTAGTCACTCCTCGGACAATCTTTAGCCTTTTGGCTACCGACTTGACTGGCTATTACTGCAACACTCGCTCATGGGCCATCTCTACATAGGACGCAACCACCGGGGCGACCCGGATCTCGTGAGAAGCATATTTCGCCTGCTTGGCACAGATGAAGATGCTCTAACCTTCGCGTTGGGATATCTGCTAGCGCATTCTCCCTCCCTCTGTGCCAACCTGGTCCGGACCCTGGGCATCAAACTTCGGCCACCTTTAGGGAATGACTACTCAATACACCTGCAGGAGGTGACCGAACCCGGCTTTGGCCGCAGGGACATCGTCATTGAAATCAGCGGGAAGATGCGGGTGGTATTAGAGGCCAAAGTAAGAGGTGCCGAACCTTCAGTCCAGCAGCTAACCAAGTACGCCAAAGAAAAGAAACTCTGGAGTTCATTCCAGGTTCGCATGATTGCGGCACTTACCCAAGTTAAGTTGCCTGAATCAAAAATAGAAGACGTTGAGTCAGAGCTGTGCAGCAATGGGATTGAATTCCGCGATGTCCAGTGGCATGAAATCATAGACTTAGTGCTTGGGCACGAGACCCAGAATGAGTCAGAATTTGCCAAGTACCTTTTGGATGAGTTCATCCGTTACTTAAGGAGTGACTACCGTATGGGATATTACGATGCTGAAGTGCTCATTCAAGACGTCAATCGCCTCAATAAGGACATTTTTGAGAACGGGTGGATGTACGTAACCGCTGTCAAAGATAAGCGGGCGCCTCTTTACTTTGCCCCCTACTTCACCAGAGAGTGCATAGATAGCGGTCTAAGATGGTTGGCACGTGTGCTAGATACAGAAGAAGTAGTATTGGCCACTAAGGGAGATGCTGTCGAAGGACCCACAGAAGACGAAGAACATCGCCGTAGATGGGGTTTGGGCCTGCGGAAACTGCGCGAGAGGGCCGTTAGGGAGGGATTTGCGGACGAGGTAGTCAGATTGCTTTATCTGGACCGCCCGCTCAGCTTCCGCAGCGCGCCGTTGACAAAGAAGGTATTCAACAGCATTAACCCGTCGAAGAAGCAGATTCCGAACCAGATACCCAAGGGGTTCAGCCTGGGATTCGATGACCTTCTCAAGGCGGGCCCTGAATGAACTCAATTTGGGGAGTATGGCATGGGGCCAGAGCGGAATGGACAGGTTAGTTCCGTTCGAAGCCCCTCCTTGATCAGGCAGCCTCCTCCGCGGCAGCCTTGAGGCCTTCCAGCGTCGCCTGCATGTTGCGGCGGTGCTCGCCGGTGCGGGCGGCGATTATGTCGTCCCGGCGGTCGGGTAGCTCGTCGATGCGGCGGGTGAGGCCCGACGGGCCGGGGCCCAGTTGGACCGTTTGCCGCACCCGGGTGCCCTGGCCCTCGGCAATGAGGTCGAATCGCCAGGTGGCCACGGCATTGGCGGGGTCGCCGACGGCCCAGGCAAACGACTTTCCGGACTCGGCCTCCACCACGGTTGACGTGGTCTCCCACTGGCGGCCTTCCCGGCTGTTGCGGCCCCGGAACCTGGCGCCCACCGCGGGGCCGGGCGCCCCATCCAGCCAGTCGCCGCCGTTGTATTCCGGGCTCCACTCGCCAAGGAGGACGATGTCGGTTACCAGTCCCCATACGCGCTGGGGCGGGGCCTCGACGAATATCTCCACTTCGACACTGGGCAGGTCGTAACCGGACATAGGGCCTCCTTATATAGGAAGTGTAGGGCGCCGGATGCCGCGTCACCATGCCTGTGCGGTTCTGCGATGGCCGCCACCGGTCTTCTCCCTTAGGGGTTGACGAACATCTCAAAGTTGGTGTCCACGCCGTACTTGGCGAAAACGTCGTCGACCTGGCGCATGGCGTCGGGATGGATTGACCAGCCCACGGCGCCCAAATCTTCTTCCAGTTCGTCGAGGCTGAGGATGCCGGCGACGGCGACGCTGACTGTCGCGTTGTCCAGGGACCAGTTCAGCGCCAACTGGGGCACGGTCTTGCCCAGGCCGGCGGCGATGGGCTTCAACTCGTTGACCAGTTGGATGTTGCGGCCGAAGACCTCGTTGGCATACTGCCCGACGATCACCTCGGGCACGGTGTCCCCCATGGACCTCCAGTCTTTCTCGCCGAACTTGGTGTCTTCGGTGAAGACGCCGCCCAACAGGCCGGAGGCCAATGGTCCCCAGGCCATCACGCCGATTCCGTGCTGCCGGCAATAGGGGAATATTTCCTGCTCCATCCTGCGGTCGAAGAGGTTGTGCTGGTACTGCACCACGTCAATCCGCCGGGTCGCCTGGCATTCCTCTAGCTGGGCCACGGTGAAGTTGCCAACCCCTACGTACCGCACCTTGCCCTGCTGCACCACGCTGTCCAGGGTGTCCATGGTCTCTTCGAAGGGGGCGTTGGTGTCGGGGAAGTGAATCAGCAGCACGTCGATGTAGTCGGTTTGCAGCCTTTCCAGGCTCTGGTCGACCAGGGGCAGGATGGCCTCCCGGCGGCTGTCGCGGTACCTGGGCCTTTCGGGGAAGCCGAATCCGCACTTGGTTACCAACACCACGTCTTTGCGACGCGCGCCAAGGGTATTGCCCAGCATGCGCTCGGAATCGCCGCCGCCGTAGTTGGGCGCGGTATCGAAGCAAGTGATTCCCTGGTCGATGGCGCGATTCACCACGGCGCTCATCCTGTCGCTGTACTCCGGCCCCCAATACACCGAGGCGGCGGCGTCCCAGCACCCCATACCCAAGGCTGAAACCGTCAAGTCCGTGGAGCCAAATTTGCGGTATTCCATAGGATCGCCTCCTCCAATCAGATGGGATATACGAAGCCGAGGGCCAGGGGTGGGTTGCCGTATTGTACACTAATGCTGGAGGGTACAGGAGACATGAGCACGATTCAATTCGGAGTCCAGTATGCCCCCATCTCGAGGGACGGGCGGACGAGTCCCATGGAGGCGGCGATACAAGCCGAGGAGTGGGGCTACGACTCTTTCTGGGTGCCGGAGAGCCTGACCAGGCCCCAGATGGACCCGCTGGTGCTGCTGGCCGCCATCGCGCAACGGACGCAGCGGATACGGCTGGGGACGGCGGTGCTTGTCCTGCCCATACGCAGCCCGTTCAACTTAACGAAGTCCGCGCTGTCCGTCCATACGTTATCCGACGGGCGGTTCACCCTGGGCGCAGCGGCGGGAGGCCCAAACCCCAAGGACTTCGAGGTGGAGGGAGTGGACATCCGCCAACGCGGGAGAATAGCCGACGAAAACCTGGACATTCTCCACAGGCTGCTGTCCGAGACCAACGCCAGTTATAAAGGAAGGCGCCACCAGTTCACCGGGGTCACTATAAAACCCGACTCGGTCCAGGGGCCTCCCTTTCCCATTTGGATAGGCGCCAGCTGGCACGACGGCATCGCCGACGGAGTGCTGCGGCGGACAGGCCGATTCGGGAACGGGTTTTTGACCCACGACACTCCCCTGGAGGGTTACAGGGAAGCCCAGGAAAAGATCAGGGAATACGCCACCGGGTACGGGCGGGACCTGGACGAGTTCGAGTGGGCTACCGATATATATACGTACCTGGACGACAGCAAGGACCAGGCCATCGCCAGGCTGACTTCGGAGATGAAAGAGAGTCCGATGTTCTCACCGGAGTTGCACCCCGAAAACGGCTTCGGCCTGGGAACACCCCAAGACATCATCGAAGTGATAGAAAGGTACGCCGAGTTGGGCGTCAGCCACATTATCCTCTTCCCCGCGTGCCCTCCTGAGCGGGTGATGGAGGAGTACGAGACGCTGGCCAGGGAGGTCATCCCCTACTTCAGGGGTTGATGGGGCGGGTAAGCAGGCGGGGCATGACCGTCCGGGTAGACGCTCCTTGTTCAAAGTAAGGGAATAGGGTATTCGGCGGCTAGAGGCCCAAAGCCTGCAGGCCTGCCCGTGCGATGGCCTCGTCGTCCTGGCCACTGGGAAGGCCGCCGACGCCGATGCCGCCGAGCACTGCGCCGTCTTTGATCACAGCCACTCCCCCAGCAAAGTTGATTAGCTGGGAGTCCTGCCAGAAGTCCAAGGACCGGCCCTGACTCCTGAGCTGCTCGGCAAAGACGGCGGTGTCCACTCCCCGGATGGCTGATGTGTAGGCCTTGCGGATGGCGAAGGTGGGCCTGCGGCAGCGGTCCATGCGGGCGTAGGCCAGCAGGTTGCCCAGGTCGTCGACAATCGCCATGTCGACCTTGGCGCGGCCGGGGTCCTTGTTGTATTCGTCCAGCATTGCTCGTATGGCGTCCTGGGCCTGGTCCAGGCCCAACATTGGCTTGTTGTACATGAGGGAGCCTCCGATGGCGGGATACGGCCCAATATACTACCGGCGGGGGCAGGCATCAATCGGCGCCGGCGGGGGGACTGGAGACCGCTGATTGAGTTTTGCTGTTCGCTCCCATATAATTGATTATGTGAACCAGGTGCGGGGACATTGGGCTGGGAAGTCACTGTTCCTCCTTAGCAGCCATTGCATTGACGTGATGCGCTGTAGTCGTATCCACAACCCTAGCAATCATTGATATTAATGTATCGGTAGTATTTCCAATTTGCTATTGACGGCAAAAGGGGCAAAGATATTTAATATCAGGCAAGTGGGGTTCCCGACGGGACTGCGCCATTTACTATTGGCGTAATCCCCACAAGTGGGAGCAAGTGAATTGTTGGGAGGTAAACTTGGTTAATGTGGCAGAAAGAGGAGGCATAAATGGCTGACAAGGATCTAGCACTGATGGCCCACCTGCTCCGCCGTGCTGGGTTTGGCGCAAGCCGCGACGAACTCGAGGCCAGAGTAGCCCAAGGCTATGACAACGTAGTGGAAGAGTTGCTGAATCCGGGCGAAGGCTTCGGAGTCGCGACCGACGAGCTGTTCCGAGCACATCCGAACTTCATCGAGGGGGCGGACTTTGCTTTCGCCGCCAGCGAAATCACCTACCGGATGATCAACAGCAAGCAACAGTTGAAAGAGAAGATTGCGTTGTTCTGGCACACCATTCTCTGTTCAGCAGACAGCAAGGTGTGCAACGAAAGGAACAACATCCTACAGTACGAATACTTCCGGGAGCATGGCCTGGGCAACTTCAAAGACATGCTGATGTTCATTTGCCAGGACCCCTGCATGCTCTACTACCTGGACAACCAGGAAAACCACAAGAACGCCCCCAACGAGAACTTCGGCCGAGAGCTGCTGGAACTGTTCTCGATGGGCGTAGGCATGGACGGCGACTTCAACTACACCGAGGACGACGTCAAGGCCTGCGCCAGGGCCTTCACCGGCTGGCACATTGCCCCCAACTACCCCCTGTTCCCCTATGGACGGACCCCCTTCCAGTTCCGCTATGACGCCACCGAGCATGACGACAGCGAGAAGACGTTCCTGGGCGAGACGGGCAACTGGAACGGTGAAGAGGTAGTCGACATCATCTGCAAGCAGCCGGCCACGGCCCGGTTCATTTCCCGGAAGCTGTACGACTGGTTCGTTGCCGACGAGACGCCGACCCGGACTTGGAGGCTGTCGGAGCCCAGGGACCGAAAGGCGCTGGAGATGCTGGAGAAGGCCTACTTCGACTCCGGCTACGAAATAGGCGAGATGCTGCGGGTCATGTTCAAATCGGACTTCTTCAAGGACGAGTCGGTCCATTTTGCCAAGGTGAAGAACCCGGCAGAGTTGGTGGCTGGCACCGTTCGCTTGGCGCAGGCCATATACGACCAGGAAGACGCCGCCATCCTGGCTACCCAGTCCAGGCAACGGGGCGAAGGCAACGCCCCGCCGGGACTGGAGGAAGGCCTGCTGACCACGCACATGGAAATCAAGTACATGGGCATGGAACTGCTGCAGCCGCCCACCGTGGAAGGCTGGCAGATGGGCCAGGAATGGATGAACAGCGGCAGCCTTGTCGACCGGGTCAACTTCGCCACCAGGACCTTCGGCGACACCGCTCTTCCCGGCGTACAGTCGATGGTCGGCCGCCTGATGGCCCAAGGCGAGGCGTTGAACGCCGAGCAGGTGGTGGACGGCTCCCTGGACCTGATGGGCCCCCTTACCGTGGACGCCGACACCCGTCAGGAGATGGTCGAACACGTATCCAAGGGCGGGCCCATGCGCCACGGCACGGACGAAGAGAAAGCTGAATTTACCCGACGGGCGTCACAGGTATTCCAACTGATCGCCAGCACGTCGGCCTACCAGTTCGGTTAAACCGAGCCCTATCGAGAGACATCAAACCAGTAACGGAGGTAGCGAGCATGGTATCAACAAAGAAGGACCCGACGCTGGCAGTAGTGTTCCTGTCGGGCGGCAACGACGTGATGAACACGTTGATCCCCTATGACGACCCCAACTATTGGGACCGCCGTCCCAACGTGAGGGTTCCGGAAGACCAGATCGTGCCGTTTACGGACGGCCTGGGCTTCCATCCGGCCTTTGCTCCCATGAAGAGGTTCTGGGACGAGGGCAAGATGGCCATCATACTGGGCACGGGATATCCCCACGGCACCATGTCCCACTTCCGCTCCGCGGACATCTGGGCCACGTGCGAGCCGGTGGAGCTCCTGATGGACGGTTGGCTGGGCCGAACGATTCAGGCCCTGGACCCCAACGTGGAGAACGTGCTGACCGGCGTCAACTTCGGCCGCGGTCTGCCCAGGGCGATGGCCAAAGAGGGAGTGCCGGTGGCGTCCGTTGGAGACCTGAGCATGTACGGTCTCATGACGGACTTCGAAAAGGAAGAAGAGCGCAAAGAGGCGCTGGACCTGTTCGGACGCATGTATGCGCCGCGCGTCGGCACAGGCGCGGTGGACGGCTTCATCCGGAGCCTGGGAACCGCGGCGCTGAGAGGCGCCGACATTCTCGCCACTGCTCCGTCCAAGTACCAGTCCGACGTCGAATACGAGGTAGGCAATGTGGGCGAGTACCTGAAGGACATGGTCCAGGTGCACAACGCCGGATTCGGCACCAAGATCATGTTCACCCAGTCCCCGTACAACCAGTGGGACACCCACGCCAACCAGCTTGGCGCCAACCTGCTGGCCCGAGGTCACGGGGCGTTGCTGGCCAACCAGGCCAACAACACCGACGCCTTCTTCAACGACCTGCGCAACCTGGACATCAGCGACAACGTCACGGTGCTGATCTACTCCGAGTTCGGGCGCCGGGCCCAGGACAACGGCTCGGGCACCGACCACGGCGCAGGCGGAGCGGCCTTCGTCATCGGCGACCATGTCAAGGGCGGCCTCTACGGCGAATATCCGTCCCTGAAAGAGTCGGAACTCGACGACGACGGCAACCTGACGTGGTCCGTCGACTTCCGGTCCATCTACACCACCCTGCTGGAGCGATGGATGGGCCTGGACGCCAAGCCCATAGTGGGCGGGTCCTACGAGCAGTTGGCTTTCCTGTAAGCGGGCGCACTGCCGACAGGCAAGCCGGAGGCAGCTCCGGGACTGAACCAAGACCAGGGAAAGTTGCGCTGCCCCGCGGAAACGTGGAGCAGCGCAATCCTGATTCAGGACATGTCTATGTTGGCCGGCGCAGCGCCGTGACGCAGCCCCGGTCCAGCTAATCCCGTAAACAAGCTTTTGGCATTAGGAGGCTAATCGTGGCTAGTGTTCTAGTAGGTGTCACCGACCGATATTTCAGCTACGCATTCACCGTCGGCGGCGCCGGTTTCCGCATTCCGGTGGACATCGCTTTTGCGCCCGGCGACATTTTCTACTCCCTGACCCGGGGCTACGAGCACCCGCCGAGGAGGAACCTCAACTGCCGGGTCAAGATGATGGGCATGACCGACGAAGGCGAGGAGTTGATTACCCATTTCGGCGAGCTCGGCTCGGAGCCCGGCAAGTTCGTTTGGCCCGCCTCCATCGAGATAGACGACGATGTCAACGTCTACGTGTTGGACGAATACTTGGCCCGGGTAACCGTCTTCAACAAGGAAGGCGAGTTGCTGAACCATTGGGGCGACAAATACGGCTCCGGCGACGGTGAGATGAGCAGGCCGTCGGGCATGGCCCGGCGGGATGACGTCCTGTACATCGTCGACAGCAAGAACCACCGGGTCCAGAAATTCAGCCTGGACGGCAAGTACATAGGCCAGTTCGGTAGCTACGGCTCCGAAAATGGCCAGTTGGACTCCCCCTGGGGCATCGACCTGGACAAAGACGGCAACATCTTTCTCGCCGACTGGCGCAACGACCGCATCCAGTCCTTCACCGCCGACGGCGAGTGGCTGGCCACGTTCGGAAGGCCCGGCACTGGTGGGGACACGGACATAGTCCGGCATCACGGCGGACTGAGGCTGGTGGAACGCACCGCGGGAGAATTCAACCGACCCTCAGGCGTCTGCGTCGACGACGATGGGGACATCTACGTAGCCGACTGGCTCAATAACCGGGTGCAGATACTCACGGCGGACGGCAAATACATTACCCAGATAACCGGCAACGCCGGCCTGTCAAGGTCGGCCAAAGAGCAGCTGGCGCCCGCCCCAGACTTGATCCGGCAGCGCAACCTGGCGCTGCAGGAGTCGTCAATCCAGGAGAAGTTGCTGTGGAGTCCCAACAACGTCAAGTTCGAACAGAACCGCAGCAGGCTATGGATCTCTGACTCCAACCGGCACCGGTTCCAGGTCTACCAGAAGAACACCGAGTCGGTGCTTAACAACTTGGAAACGCTCACCATGCAGGGAGCTATCCAAGGGCAGGTGGCCTAGTCACCAGCCCATCGGCGTTGGCTTGGGGAGCGACCTCCAAGCCAATGGCGTAACGCCGCAGGATAAGCATCAGAATCGCCGGTGTGCCGGGGGAAACTTCCGAGCCGCCGGCGATTGCTTTTTGGGGCAAAGTCCCGTTAATACCGCAATAAGGGGAGACACGAATGGCTGACAAGGACCTGGCATTGATGGCCCACCTGATGCGGCGCGCCGGTTTCGGCGCCAGCCGGGATGACCTGGAGGCCAAGGTAGCGCAAGGCTACGACAACGTGGTGGAAGAGCTGTTGAACCCCGGAGACGACCCTGGCATCGAGGTAGACGAGCTGTTCCGGTATTTTCCCGATTACGTCGAAAGCGCAGACTTCGCCTATGCCGCGAGCGAACTCGCCTACCGGATGATCAACAGCAGGACCCAGCTAAGAGAGAAAATCGCGCTGTTCTGGCACACCGTCCTCTGCGCGGCCGACAGCAAGATATGCAACGAACGCAACAACATGTTCCAAATCGACCATTTCCGGGACCACGGGATGGGCAACTTCAAGGACTTGTTGAAGTTCATCGCCAGGGACCCGTGCATGCTCTACTACCTGGACAACCAGGAGAACCACAAAGACGCCATCAACGAGAACTTCGGCCGTGAACTGTTGGAGTTGTTCTCCATGGGCGTCGGGATGGACGGCGACTACAACTACACCGAAGACGACGTCAAGGCCTGCGCCAGGGCCTTCACCGGCTGGGGCATGGCCCCCAACGCTCCCCTGTTCCCCTACGGCCGGACCCCTTTCCAGTTCCGCTATGACCCAGGGGACCACGACGACGAGGAGAAGACGTTCCTGGGCGAGACGGGGAACTGGAACGGCGACGACGTCATAGAGATCATCTGCAAGCAGCCGGCCACGGCCCGATTCATCTCGCGAAAACTGTACGACTGGTTCGTGGCCGACGAAGCGCCGACGCGCACTTGGCGGCTGTCGGAGCCGCGGGACAGGGAGGCGTTGCAGGCCCTGGAGAAGGCCTACTTCGACTCCGGCTACGAAATAAAGGAGATGCTGCGGGTCTTGTTCACCTCCGATTTCTTCAAGGACGAGTCGGCCCACTTCGCCAAGGTGAAGAACCCCGCCGAACTGGTGGTGGGTACCATTCGCATGGCCCAGGCCCTGTACCAACAGCCGCGGGCCGGGGTGCTCACGGCACAGCGCAGGGAGCGAGGCGAAGGGGGCGCACCGCCGGGCGTCGAGGACGGCATGCTGGCCACCCACCTGGAAATGAAGTACATGGGGATGGAACTGCTGCAGCCGCCCACGGTGGAGGGCTGGCAAATGGGCCAGGAATGGATGAACAGCGGCAGCCTGGTCGACCGGGTCAACTACGCTACCAAGGTGTTTGGGGACGCCGAGCTTCCGGGGGTCAGGTCGATGATCGACCGCCTGATGGCCATGGGCGAGGCCCCAACGGCCGAGCAGGTGGTCGACGGTTCGCTGGACCTGATGGGGCCCATGACGGTGGACGACGCGACCCGCCAGGAGATGGTGGACCACGTGACCGCCGGCGGGGAGATGCGCCACGACACGGAAGCGGAGCGAGCGGAATTCGCCCGGCGCGCGTCCCAGGTGTTCCAACTCATCGCCAGCACGTCGGCCTACCAGTTCGGCTAGAGAACTGGCCCATGGGCAACGCCCCGCGCCGCCAGGGGAGCGGTCTCGCTCGACGTTTATGTAAACCTGCCAAATGCGTAGGAGGAAATCGTGGCAAGCGTATTGCTAGGGGTTACCGACCGGTTCTACACCTACAGCTTCACCGCCGGCGGTCCCGCCCAGTTCTTGCGCATCCCGATAGACATCGTTCTGGCGCCTGACGACGTAATCTACGCGGTCAACCGGGGCTACGAACATCCCATCGGCAACGCCAACAACGTTCATATCAAGGTCCTCAAGCTGGACGACGACGGGGAAGAGATGATCACCCGGTTCGGCGCTTACGGAGCGGAGCCCGGGCAGTTCCGCTGGCCCACGTCGATTGCCCTGGACAGCGACACCAACGTCTACGTGTGCGACGAGTTCCTGCACCGCATCACCATCTGGGACAAAGAGGGCGAGTACCTGGGCCATTGGGGCACGCTGGGGTCCGGCGACGGCGAGATCAACGGGCCTGCAGGCCTGGCCATCCGGGACGACGTCATGTTCCTGGTGGACAGCCAGAACCACCGGGTGCAGAAGTTCACCCTGGACGGCAAGTACATCGGCCAGTTCGGCAGCTTCGGGGACGGGCCGGGCCAACTGAACAACCCGTGGGGCATCGGCTTGGACAAGGACGGCAACGTGTTCATTGCCGACTGGCGCAATGACCGCATCCAATCCTTCACCGCCGACGGCGAGTGGATGGCCAGCTTTGGAACTCCCGGCACCGGCGGGAACACGTCGATAGCCAGGGTAAACGGCGGCATCAGGAAGACTCCCCTCCCCTTGGGGGTGTTCAACCGGCCCTCGGGCGTCTGCGTGGACAATGACGGGGACATCTACGTTGCCGACTGGCTGAATAACCGGGTGCAGGTCTTGACGGCGGACGGCAGGTTCATCACCGAGATAACCGGGGATGCCGGCCTATCCAAGATGGGCGCAGAGCAACTGGCGCCGGCTCCCGATATGATTCGGCAGCGCAACCTGGCATTGCAGATGGACTCGGGCCAGGAGAAGACGCTGTGGGCGCCGATGGCGGTGAAGTTCGACGAGAAGCGGCGGCGGCTGATCATAGTCGACACCGCCCGCAAACGGCTCCAGATATACCAGAAGAGCACAGAGGCGATATTGACCAACCGAGAGACGCTGACCCCGGAAGGTGCGTACAAGGGGCTGGTGGCTTAGCCGGATAGCCAGGCCCATTTGACAGGGGTCGCACACCGCAACGGCCTAACCAAGTGACCCCGGCGATGAGCCGGGGTCACTTCTTACCGGGAACAGCTATCAACCGCTGCGGGCCTGCCTGGCTGCCGCCACTTCGGCGAGGACGTCCGCCGGCGGGGGCCTGAGCAGCATCCCGCCCAGGGCCAGGAGCAGGCCCAGGAAGCTGACTATGAACAGGGACTGTTGCAGGTCGCCCAACCATTCATAAAGGAATCCAGCGACCAGCGAGCCCAGAGCCAGGCCGCCCAAGCCGAAGGTCTGGCTGAAGGTGGCGGCCACCGCGGCCTCCCTGCGCGTGAGGTTTGGAAGCTGCAGCGGCACCGCCGCCAGCACCGGCCAGTGGCCCCAGGTGACGCCGTTAACCAACGCGAGGCCCAACAGCAACGGCAGGGAACCGGTAAGGGTTATGCCTGCGTAGGTGCCGGCCATGACAAGGCCAAGGATTCCCAGCAGCAAATTTCGCTTGCCGGTGACGAATACCAGGTAGCCGAATCCCACGCCCGCTGCACCGCCGACCGCGGTGATCAACCCCAGGATCACCCCCGACCACTCCCACAAATCGCGGCCGAACTCCTCCTCGAACAATGTTGGAAGGAAGTTGACGAAGGCGGCTAGACACATGGAAGGGCCCAAGAATCCCAACCCCGTTAGCCAAAGGTCGCGATGCATAAGGCCCTTAAGCAGGTCGCCGGCGTCCCTGGGTTCGGCCTCCGGTCCTTGGTCCTCGGCGGCGGACCGCTCTCTACCCAGCAGGAACCAGAGGAGGGTCATCGCCAGCAACAGGGCGCCGAAGATGTGCAGCGTCAGCCTCCAGTCTTCGCCCAAGGCCGTGAAAAAGGACTGCGCGACTACCAGTCCGCCCCCGAAGATCACTCCAAAAAGGGCATTGTCCAAAGTGGTGGCCAAAACTGCGTCGCGGCCAGGGAACCACTGTCGTATTAGAATTGCCCTGGCCGGCTGGGAAGGAAGCCGGCAAATGCCGAACAACAAGCGGCCAGCAAGCAGCACGGCAAACACGGGGGCCATTCCCTGGACGAAGAAAAACAGTCCACCCAGGGCGAAGGCGATTGTAGTCGTCGCTTTCACCGGGTACCTGGCAAACCACCAGCTTGCCGGGATTCCCACTACCAGGCTGGCCCAGAAGGCCGCGGACCCCACCATGCCCTGCTGATAGGGAGCGAGGTTCAGGTCGTCGGTTATAAAGGGCAGCATCACCCCCAGAGCGGAAGACAACATGGCCCCCGAGGTGACGTTGGTGTAGTAGAGCCCCACTACCACCCAACGATAGTAGAAGTCCTCTTGCAAGCGCTGGATCATGGCGTGCCCGTGCGGAGCATATCACCTCGGCTGGAAACCAAGGAGAATGGTAGCAGGAAACCGGCTGGGTTGGGGTATGGCGGCCTGGAATGCGGTCATGCAGTAGTTTCCCAGGGTTGGACGCCAGGAACTCGACCCGGAGTCGACGGGAGCGGCTAGTCGGCGGCGCCCCTGGCCCGGCATTCCGCGAGGTATTCCAGCGCGTCGGCCAGGGATATGACGTCGGCGTACTTGTAGTGCATGTCGAACAGGTTCATGGCGTGGGCTGCCTGGTGGCGGTCGAAGACGCATTCCTCAACGACCATCATCCGGTAGCCCTCGGTGCATCCGTCGACGACGCTGGCCCTGACGCAGCCGCTGGTCGCCTCGCCGCAGGTGATGATGGTGTCGACCTTGTGGTATTTGAGATGGCTCACTAACGGCGTGCCCCAGAAAGCGCTGGCCGAGGCCTTGCGCACAACCGGCTCGCCGGGCAGGGGCGCAACCTCGTCGATGATGTCCCAGCGGCGGGCGCGGCGGGCCATGGCTTCCGGGCTGCGGTCGCTGGACCCGTATATCTCGCGGCGGTCCCTGTGACCCGCCAGACCGTCCTCCGGGCGGCCGGTGACGTGGACAATGGGAATGCCGGAGTCCCTGGCGGCCGCCAACAGGGTCTGTATGTGGGGCACGGCGTCCCAGGCGGCCAGGCCGCAACTGGCCGGCCAGTCGTCGATGGCGTCTACGACATGCTGGGGCTTGTCTCCGAACACCCACCTGTACAGGTCGATGAGCAGCAGGGCCGGCCTCTCACCGAAGCCAATGGGGTGCAGCTCGCTCTTGGCCAGATGCGCCCGGTCCTGGTCAGTTAGATAGGGTTCCCAAACTCGCCCGGCCATGCCTTTCTCCCCGGCAGATAAATGTCGCACTGTGCGCTGATTGCCTACCCAGATAGCTCGGAAATGCCGGTTTGGGCAGGTTGGGCGAATCTACCACCCGCCGCCGCGGCCAGTCAATAGGCTGCCATGGCCCCCCGATATTGACCCTCCAATACCCGTGTGCTAGATTGCGGAAGAGAGCCAAACAGGCCGGGTGACCGCCGCGAGGGCTCCGATTCGTCGGGGTCGTCGGGGAGGAAAGTCCGGGCTCCTCCGGGCAGGGTGCTGGGTAACGCCCAGGCTTCCACGGCGGGTCTCCGATACGTCGGAGCCTCTGTGGGGGACGGAAAGTGGCACAGAAACATACCGTCCTTCCGGCAACGGGAGGATAAGGGTGAAATCGGACGGTAAGAGCGTCCGGTCGTCTACGGTGACGGAGCGACGGCCAAACCCCACCTGGAGCAAGGCCAAATAGGGGGGCTATGGGCGCCCGGCCCGTCCCCGGGTTGGCCGCTCGACCTCGGTGGCAACACCGTCCCGCCTGTGCGGGAACCCGGCGGCCCTCAGGCCGTTGGGTGGGCTAGATAGATGGTCACCGTCCTTGTTCCAATCTAGGTGCAAGGATACAAAACCCGGCTTACAGGCCTGCGTGGCTCTCTCTTTTCCTTCGCTTGACCCCGGCAGGTGCATAGCTGCCTCAGCTTCAACGCAGGTTGACGAATTTCGCCGCTCTGGCTATGATTGACGCCGACCGGACGCCTACCGTGCCTGAGTCATGGTCCCTGACTGGCAAGCCAGCAGACGCCGCCTCCACAAGGAGACTCCTCCGCGAGCATGTACCTGGACCTGCACAGCCACTCGGCCTCGTCCGACGATTCCCGTTCCACAGTCGAGCAATACCTGAAATGGGTCCAGGTGCTGCGCAAACGCGGCCACACCGTGGACGGCATCGTGCTCACCGAGCACCGCAAGTTCGACTTCGACAAGGACTACCGCAGCCTGGCCGAGACCTACAGCGTGCTGGTGCTGAAGGGCTCGGAACTGGACACCCGCTACGGGCATTTCCTGGTCTACGGCGTGACCGAGAAGCTGGCGCAAGAGATCGACTTTGCCGACGTGTATATGGACGCTCGCGAACTGATAAAGGCCGCAGAACACCACAGCGCGGTGGCCGTTCCCGCCCACCCGGGACGCCCCGGCATCGGCCTGGCCGACTACGTTGACCAGGGCGAGGTCTTCGACGACGTGGGCATTGTGGAAGTCCTGAACGGCGGCAGCCGTAGGGGAGAGAACGAGCGCGCGCAGCGGCTTCGCGAGGAGTACGGCTATCGAGGCATCGGCGGCAGCGATGCGCACTTGACCAGCCACATCGGCGCCTGCATGACCCGTTTCGAGGACAGCATTTCAAGCGAGCGAGAGCTGGTCGAGGCCATCTTGCACGGCCGGTACGAGCCGGTGTGGTTGGAAGCTGCCGCAAACGTAGCCGGGTAGCCTCGCAGACACACGCAGAGGAACACCAACTCCATAGGGTTTGGACAACAGCGGTTGGAATGGCGACTGAACTGGAATACGACCGGTCTATTCACGAAAAAGAATTCCCGGCGGGGCCATTCGAGGTTACCAAGGAACAGATCCGGGCTTTCGCTGAGAGTCTTGGAGAAACCAACCCGGTGTTCCTGGACGAGTCGGCGGCTCAAGAAGCAGGGTACAGCAGCATAGCGGCGCCTCCGACCTTTTGCACGCTGCTGATAGATGGATTGAAGCTGCCGGACATCGGCTTGAGGTTCGGTCGGCTGCAGGCCCAGGCCGGGTCGCGGGTACGTGTTTTCGCCCCCGTCGTGGCCGGCGACCGGCTGACCTCGTGCTCCCGCTTGAAGGACGTGTACGCCAAGACAGGACGCAGCGGGCCGATGGTGTTCTGCCTGTGGCAGCACACGTTCCGAAACCAGGACGGGCAGGTCGTCGCCGAGGTCACCCAGTCTTTCGCTCGCCGGGAATGATTTGGCGCTTCTCCCGGATGGCGGTTCTGCGCTCCCGGTCGGCGGGGACTTGTACGATTTTGGCAACGCCGAAGGATAGACTGCGCCGGTTTGACTGACATGACTTTGCCAAGCTTTGACGACATTGAATTGGGGGACGAGATCGGCCCGGTGCAGACCGAGGCCACGGACGAGGCGGTCCTGGCTTTCTGCCGGGCGTGGGGCGACATGCGATTCACGCCCAACCGCTTTACCGACCCGGAGATTGCGCGAGAGAACGGGCAGGCGGCGCCCATAGTGCCCGGCATCATGGCCCTGGCAATGATGGCCCGAATGCTGACCGAATGGGGCGGAGCCGCGTCGGTCAGGGACCTGGACGCCGTCTTCCGGCAGCCGGTGCCTCATCACGCGCCCATTACTATAGCGGGAACTATCATCGACACCCGCCGGGAAGACGGCGAGAACCTAGTGGAGTGCGACGTTCTCATGACGGGCGCGCAGGGTGAACGCTATGTCACCGCCAAGGCGGTCTTGGCATTGCCCGACCGGGTCGGCGTCTGACGGGACTGGGCCGATGCGCCGGATAGGCCGGCCCCGGCCACCACAGCAACCACTGGGAATCGCGGGATGACCCGGAGCCAAGAAGCAGAGCCGATGCAGAGTCATAGACACACCGATGGCGAACACCATGGGCTCGGCGACGCCGGATCGGCGGAGGGCGGGCCGCCGGAGCACGGGCACAGCCACGGGGCCATAGACCGGGCGGTCCTGGGCAGCAGCCGGGGCATCTGGGCCACCAAGGTCTCCCTGGTGGGTCTTCTGGCCACCGCCAGTATGCAGGTAGTGGTCGTCGTTTTCACCGGGAGCGTGGCCCTGCTGGCTGATACGATACACAATTTCGGCGACGCTTCCACGGCACTGCCCCTGTGGGCGGCGTTTACCCTGGCCCGGCGCATGCCCACCCGCCGGTTCACCTATGGCCTGGGGCGGGTCGAAGACCTGGCAGGGCTGGTTGTAGTCGTCCTCATACTGGTCTCCGGGGTCTTGGCGGGGTACACGTCCATTACCCGGCTGTTCGACCCGCCGGAAATCGACTTCCTTTGGGCGGTGGCCGCCGCGGCGATTGTGGGGTTCCTGGGCAACGAAGCGGTGGCCCTGTTCAGGATAAAGATTGGCAGGGAAATCGGGAGCGCGGCCCTGGTGGCCGACGGTCTGCACGCCCGGGTGGACGGCCTGACCAGCCTGGCGGTGCTGGCGGGGGCCATTGGGGTCTGGCTGGGCGCCCCGCTGGCCGACCCCATCGCCGGCCTGGTGATTACCGCGGCCATCTTCCGCATCGTGTGGCAAGCAGGCAGGTCGGTCTTCTCCCGCCTGCTGGACGGCGTGGAGCCGGAGGCGGTCGACGAGGTCCGCGAGGTCGTGGCATCCACTGAAGGAGTGGAAGAAGTCACCGAGGTGCGGATGCGGTGGCTCGGCCACACCATGCTTGCCGAGGTCAATCTGGCCGTACGGCCGGACTTGTCGGTGGCCCAGGGCCACGAGATAGCCGTGGAAGCGCGTCACCAACTCATGCACCACCTGCAGTACCTGGCCAACGCCACCGTGCACGTGTGCCCCGTAGGGTCGTCCGGTGAGGAGTACCACCGACTGGCCGAAGACCACCACCAAGACGGCGACGCCGGTCGTCACGGGGGTTAGGCTTCAACTCGATACTGCGTAGGCCTGGGCTGGTGGCGTCACCACTACGTTGGGGCTATACTGAGCCACGAATCGACCCCGGGAGGCCTGACTATGGCCCTCGACCGCAGAGAAGTTGAGCGCATCGCCGCTCTGGTCCGAATCTCGTTGACCGAAGAAGAGATGGAGACCCTGGGCGAGGAGCTTTCCGACATACTGGAACAGTTCCAGGCGCTAAGCGAGTTGGATACTTCCGGCGTGGCGCCCACCGCCCACCCGGTCCAACTGCAGTCGGTGATGCGGGACGACGATGCCGCCGGTTCCCTGGAGCCGGGGGAAGTGTTGCGCAACGCCCCTCGGCGCGACGGAGACCTGTTCCGGGTCAAGCCGGTGCTGGAAGAGTAGGCCCCGTGGCGACCCTGGAGTACATGACGGTCCACGAGGCCCGCGACAGGCTGGAGAATGGGGACATCAGCTCGGTGGAGCTCACTAAAGCCTGCCTGGAGCGCATTAACGCCGTCGAAGACCGGCTGAAGGCCTTTGTGACGGTTACCGCAGACAAGGCCCTACAGCAGGCCCAGGAAGCCGACAGGCGCATCGCCGCGGGCGATAGGCGGCCGCTGACCGGGATTCCCATGCAAATCAAGGACGTTATGTGCACCAATGGCGTCCGGACGACCTGTTCATCCCGGATGCTGGAAGACTACGTTCCGGTGTACGATGCCACGGCGGCGGCCAAGCTGTTGGAGCAGGGGGCGGTGCTTTTGGGCAAGGGCAACATGGACGAGTTCGCCATGGGGTCTTCGACGGAGAACTCGGCTTTCTTTGCCACCCGCAACCCCTGGGACCAGAAGCGGGTGCCGGGCGGCAGCAGCGGCGGCCCGGCAGCGGCCGTCGCCGCCGGAGAGGCCTTGTTTTCCCTGGGCTCGGACACCGGCGGCAGCATCCGCCAGCCTGCGGCATTCTGCGGCATTGTGGGACTCAAACCGACCTACGGCCTGGTCAGCCGGTACGGCCTGGTGGCCTTCGCCTCGTCGCTGGACCAGATTGGCCCCCTAACCAGGGACGTGACCGATTGCGCCATGGTCTTGAACGCCATCGCCGGCCACGATCCCAAGGACTCGACCTCCCTCTATGTGCCGCGCCCCGACTATACCGAAGGGCTGACCGGCGACATCGGAGGAATGCGCCTGGGAGTGCCCCAGGAATATTTCGTAGACGGCATGGCTGACGGCTCCCGCGAGGCGGTGGAGGCGGCGATTAGAGTCCTGGAGGGCCTGGGAGCGTCGGTAAGCCAGGTCTCCCTGCCCACCACGAGATATGCCCTGTCCTGCTATTACATCATCGCCCCGTCGGAGTGCTCAGCCAATCTGGCCCGGTATGACGGGGTCAAGTACGGCTTCGCGTCCCGGGACGCGGACAACATGTGGGGAGATATGGAGAAGACACGGCAGCACGGGTTCGGTCCCGAGGTCACCCGCCGGGTCATGCTGGGGGCCTATGCTCTGTCAGCCGGGTACTACGACGCCTACTATTTGAAGGCGCAGCAGGCGCGGACCCTGATCCAACAGGACTTTGCTAAAGTCTTTCAGGAAGTCGACGCCCTGGTAGCCCCGGTGTCTCCCACCGCTGCCTTTCCCCTGGGAGAGAAGACTGCAGACCCGGTGCAGATGTACCTGAGCGACGTATGCACCCTGCCTCCCAGCATAGCCGGCCTGCCCTGCATCTCGGTGCCCTGCGGGTTCGACCAGGGACTTCCGGTGGGCCTACAGCTTATCGGCCCCCACCTGTCGGAGCAGACCCTGCTGCGGGTTGCCTACGCCTACGAGCAGGACACCGACTGGCATCTGGCGCGGCCGCCGATTTAAACCGAGGCCGAACCGTAAACGTGTCCGCTTACGGTGTAGTCTTCTCCAATACCCGCACTTCCCTGTCCAGGCGCTCGCCCATCCGGTCCTTCTCCACCTCGAGGTCATACCCCGTCTGCAGGTTCAACCAGAACCTCTCGGAAGTCCCGAAGTGGCGCGCCAGTCTTAGAGCCGTATCCGCCGTCACCGCCCGCTTGCCATGGACTATCTGGTTGATGCGGCGAGGATGGACACTCAGGTCTTTGGCCAAGCGGTATTGGCTGATGCCATAGGGCCCCAGGAACTCTTCCAGGAGCACTTCTCCGGGATGAACGGGGGGCAGCTTGTCTTGCTTCATCTTGTCACCTAATGGTAGTCCACTATTTTGACATCCTACACATCGTCGTCAAGCTCTGTCGGGCCGTGGTTTGCGCCGGTTGCCAAAGCAGCCAAGGCTAACCTATCCTTAGGGCAGTCCGTTGGAAACCTATAGTATTCCCGGCTTGTAAGGAGCGGTGTTGATGCGTCGCAGCAAGGTAAAAGACCTGCTTGTCCGGCCCGCGGCCGGCGGCGACGTGCTGGTGCAGGGTTGGGTGAAGACCAAGCGGGCGTCCAAGTCGGTGTCGTTTATTCACGTCAGCGACGGCTCGACGCTGTCCGACATACAGGTGGTGGCGGACGAGGGGCTGAATTGCTACGACGTGGTGCAATCCCTCACCACCGGGTGCAGCGTGAGCGTCCTGGGCGAGTTGGTGGAGTCCCCCGGCAAGGGGCAGAAGTACGAAATTCAAGCCAAGCAAATCGACCTGATCGGGACTGCCGACCCGGAGTCTTATCCCTTGCAGAAGAAGCGGCACACTCCCGAGTTCCTGCGGGAGATTGCCCACCTGCGCCCTCGGACCAACACCTTCGGCGCCATGGCCAGGGTACGGAACGCCGTCGCCTTTGCCATACACCGGTTCTTCCAGGAACGGGGCTTTCAGTACGTGCAGACCCCAATTATTACCGCCAGCGACGCCGAGGGAGCGGGGTCGATGTTCAGGGTCACTACCATGGACCCGGAGCATCCGCCCGTCAATGACGGCTCGGTGGACCACCAGCAGGACTTTTTCGGACGGCCGACCTTCTTGACCGTCAGCGGTCAACTGGAGGCGGAGGTGTTCGCCCTGGCGCTGGGCGACGTCTACACCTTCGGGCCGACCTTCCGCGCCGAGAATTCCAACACCGCCCGGCACCTTGCCGAGTTCTGGATGGTGGAGCCGGAAGTCGCCTATTGCGACCTGGACGGGCTGGCAGAACTGGCCGAGGACTTCCTGAAGTACATATTCAGCTACGTGCTGGACCATTGCGAAGAGGACATGGCCTTCTTCAACCGCTGGTACGACGAGGAGGCCATCTCCACTTTGGAGGGCATCGTAAAGTCCAGCTTCGAGAGGCTGACCTACACCGAGGCGGTAGACCTGCTCAAGGCGTCTGGAGAGGCCTTCGAGTACCCGGTGGAATGGGGGCTGGACCTCCAGTCGGAGCACGAGCGGTACTTGACGGAGAAGAAGATAGGACGGCCGGTCATCGTCACCGACTACCCCAAGGAAATCAAGGCGTTCTACATGCGCCTGAACGACGACGGCAAGACGGTGAGGGCCATGGACACCCTGGCGCCGCGCATCGGCGAAATCATCGGCGGCAGCCAGCGGGAGGAACGGTGGGACGTGCTGCAACGGCGAATGCAGGAGGCGGGCATCGACCAGGACAGCTACTGGTGGTACCTGGACCTGCGCCGCTACGGCACCGTGCCCCACGCCGGGTTCGGACTGGGATTCGAACGCACGGTGCAATTCATCACCGGCGTGCCCAATATCCGGGACGTGATTCCCTTTCCCAGGACGCCCAGGAACGCCGAATTCTAGCCCGGTTAACATCCGGGTAAGTTTATGTCAATTTGACCCACCGGCAGCCCGCTGAATATAATGTCCCCGCCCAGTTAGTGTGGCGCCATGAATAAGGAGCCGGCATGACTTCACCAGAAATTGTTCTCCACCCCGCATCGCTAGTTGCCGAAATCAAGAAAAACAACTTCACCCACGTGGTCTGGCTTCCCGACAGCGAGACCAATTTCATGTTCCAACTGTTGACCAGCGAGGAGTCCTTGCACCTGGTCCCCGTCTGCCGGGAAGGAGAGACCATGGCCATCGCCGCCGGGCTGTGGGTGGGCGGCAAGAAGCCCGTGGTGCTGATTCAGAACACGGGAATCATGGAGTCCGGAGACTCCATACGAGGGCTTAGCCTGGACATCAACCAACCGCTGGTGATGCTGATCGGCTACCGGGGATGGAGCCGCCACGGTGTGACACCGGATTCGGCGGCGCGTTTCATCGAGCACATACTGCACGCCTGGGGCATAAATTTCTACCTGATCGAGACCGACGAGGACGCCAAGCTGATTAGCATCGCCGCCGAGGAAGCCGAACGAGACCGGAAGCCGGTGGCGGTCCTCATCGGCACCGAGTATGGGACTTAGCGAAAGCTGGAGACGGAGCAGAGACTGATGATAGACAACGCCGACGCCGTCAGGCTATTGGACAACAAACGCGATGGGGCGGTGATAGTCGCCACGATGAACGCCAACCACTCCCAATTCGGGTTGGTGGGCGTTTCCAAGAACCCGCACCTAGACTTCCCGATGTCAAACTGCATGGGCAAGTCGTCATCCTTTGCCCTTGGGGTGGCCCTGTCCCATCCCGAGCGCAAGGTGATGGTCCTGGACGGGGACGGCAGCCTGCTGATGAACCTGGGCACCATGGTGACCATTTCCGAACAGGCCCCGGACAACCTCATCCACTTTGTGTTCGACAACGGGATCTACGCCATCACCGGAGGGCAGCCGGTGCCGGGGGCCGAGCGGGTCGATTGGAAGAACGCCGCCGCCGCCGCCGGCTACGCCGCATCTTTTTCCTTCGACAACCTGGAAGACTTGACCGTGGGAATTGACGAGGTGCTGGCCAGCGAGGGCCCGGTGTTCGTGCACTTGGCGATCACGCCGGAGCCCGAGAACCGGCACCCGCACCACCGTCCCAAGCCGCGCCGGACCATGTTTGACGGCGTCAGGGAATTACCCAAGGCCCTGAACCAGGACTAGAGGGCCGCGCGCTCATCCGGAACCCAGCCCGTTCAGAGTCCATGGTTTCCCTTCAACCTCATCTGTTCGCCCGCACCGATCCCGGCTACGCTCCGGTAGGGGCGCTCTCGATGCCGGGCCGAGCATTGGCCGTATGCTAAGTATCCTGGCAAAGGGGCTATTCGGCAGGGCGCTGGGCTACGGCGGCATTCTCCTGGGTTTCTGGCTGCTGTACCAGGCCTTTTCCAACGCCAACCCCGCTCTGGGACTGCTGGGAGGCGCGGCGATACTGGCTTCCATGTACCTGATCGTCGTCAACCGCAGACAAGGCCCGGCATCTGATGCGACCCGTTCAACCGACAACGAGGGGGACGGTACAGCTTGATCCCGTCGATGGACGCAACCAGGGCAGTCAACTTCCACCGAAAAGACGCGGTGGTGGTTTCCACTTCGTCGGCCCTGCGGGAGTGGTGCCTGGTGTCGCAGCGCCGGGACCTGGACGTAGACCTGAAGGACTGCATGGACCGGGCGCCGGCGGTGGGCTTGGGGCTGGCATTGGCCCAACCCGGAGGCAAGGTGCTGGTGCTGGACTGCGACGCCACCCTGCGGACGGATTTGGGCAGCCTGGCCACCATAGGCGAATCCCAGCCGGGCAACCTGGTGCATTTGGTGTTCGACGACGGGTCCCACCAGTCCACCCAGGGCATGCCCATCAAAGAATTGGACAACCTGGACTTCCAGGCCATGGCCAGCGGGGCCGGCTACGCCAAGACCTACCGGTTTGACCAACTGGAGGAGCTGCTAATCGGCCTGGAGGAGGCCATGGCGCAGGAAGGCCCGGTGTTCGTGCTGGTGAAAGTGAGCAGGGACGGCGACGCGCCGCCCATGCCGGAACGGACCATGGCAGAGGGCTGGAACGAGGTGCGGAACGCCCTGGCGGGGAAAGGCTGACCTAGTCTTCGGCGCCGGTGCGGACCAGGATCTGGTGGGCCACGTTGTAGCCGATGGACATGGTGTCCCGCTGGGTCGCAACCTGCAGCACTCCCAGATACGGAGCGGCCTCCACGACCTTGATTTCATGGTCGGGAACGATCAAGGCGTCCACCAGGAAGTGCAGCAGCTTGGTGTCTTCCTCCGGCACCCGGGCGACAAGATAGGTCACGCCGGTGGTCGCCTCGTCCAGGGTCAGCGAGTTGGCGGGCACCCGGGGCTCGCCGGAGCCCGGGATGGGACGTCCGAAGGGCGAGCGGGTGGGGTGGTCCAGGCGCTCGGCCAGCTTCTCCTCCAGTTCGGGGGACATGCCGTGTTCAAGGCGGTGAGCCTGGGTGTGGGCCTGGTAAAGCTCCATGCCCAGCAGCCGCACCACCAGCCATTCGGCCAAGCGGTGCCTGCGAGCAATGTCCTCGGCGCCCTCGACGCCCTTCCGGGTCAGCCGGATGCACTTGTCCTGGCCTACCTCCACCAACGCCTGCCGCTGCATCCTGCGTACCATGCCGGTTACCGACGGCACCGAAGTCCCCAGGCCCTCCGCCGACGGCAGCTTCCTGAGGGTATCGGTCAACTGGGTAATGGTGGGAGGCATCTCAGGGTCGTCTTCCCACATCTTATAAAGGGACAGCAGGTAGTTTTCGGTACCGGAGGACAGCCGTTCGTAGGGTTGGTCCGCCGCGGCTAACCCGGTCCGTCTCGCGGTTCTAGTTCGAGTAGCCATCACGCGTCCTGTGAGTCTGCCGCTCCCCCGTCCAGGAAGGGTTTCAGCATGTGGTCATGGCGCACCTTGACGCCCACGGTCTCGCCCACCTGGTATTCCGAAGTATGCGGCATGAGGCAGCGCACCGTGTTTCCAGACGGAAGCCCAACCTTATAGATGAAAAAGGCGCCCCGGAATTCCCGCTCCATGACTATACCCTGCTCCTCGGTGGACGGATAGCAGTCCAGGCAATCGGGGCGGACCATCACTTCCAATATGGGATCCAGGGGCTCGTCGTCGTGTTCTTCCGGGCCGGGGCCCCAGTTTGGCTGCCAGGCAACCGAACCTATCTCGGTGACCAGCCGGCCGTCGATTTTGGAAGCGGGCAAGAAGTCCACCATGCCGATGAATTGGGCCACGAACCTGGAGGATGGGCTGCCGAACATTTCCCGGGGAGACCCGGTCTGCTCCAGCCGGCCCTGGTTCATAACGGCAACGGTGTCCCCAACGAACAGGGCTTCTTCCTGGTCGTGGGTGACGAAGACGGTTGTGGTACGGCTATCGCGAATGATGGCCAGGACATCGCGGCGCACCTGGTCGCGCAGCTTGGCGTCCAGGTTGGCGAAGGGTTCGTCCAAGAGCAGGACGCCGGGCTGAGGGGCCAGGGCCCGCCCCAAGGCCACGCGTTGCTGCTGGCCGCCGGATAGCTCGTGAGGCATGCGGTTGCGCAGGTCAGCCAGTCCTATCAGGTCAAGAACGTCGTCCACCCTGCCGTTCTGCTGGTCCCTTCGGCTGAGGCCGAACGCAATATTACGCTCCACGCTAAGGTGGGGGAAAAGCGCTCCCTCTTGGAACACCATGCCTACCCGGCGATTTTCCGGAGCCACGAAGCTGCCTGCGCCGCTTACGATACGGCCTGCCAATGCAATGGTGCCTGAGTCGGGCTGCTCGAACCCGGCAATGAGGCGTAGGGTGGTGGTCTTGCCGCAGCCGCTGGCGCCCAACAGCGCCAAAACCTGGCCGGCGGGTACGGAGAGGTCTAAATTATGTAAAGCCCGGACCTCGCCAAATGACTTGGAGAGGCCGCTGCATTCCAGAGCGGGGCTTTTTCCAGGGGTTGAGAGAAGAGACTTGCCGTGACCGGAGAAGCCGTTCACTTGCGCTTGCATCAGCGAGACGCCGCCTTGTTCAAACCATCTCCTCCGCAATCTCCGGCTAAGATATCAGGGCTAGTTAACCGCTTCATTACGTCCGTACACCCTGAGAACTTAACCGTCGCTAATCCGGGCGGTAGTGTAGACACATATCGTCGCGTTGTCAATAGGTAATGCCAATCAAAATTAAGAGCAACCGCCGGTATCCGGCCTCCTATGCGTCGACAATCGTCCTCGCCCGCCGTAAAAGCTCACCAAGCAGCTTCCAGGCTCCAACCCGCCGGCAGGATGCGCGCCGGTGAATCATATGAAGGCCCTTGACAAACTTTTGATGTTGCTATACATTACCCGCCGTGATTAGTATATACATATTTTTATTACATGTAGCATCGTTCTAATATATCATGTCTCGCCATATTTTGTGCTTATCTACAAACAGAATGTCGCTACTCTAGCTGCATTTCCAGTTCGGATCCAAGCGTTTCACCAAGAGTCAATTTCTAGAATATTGGGAGGTAACCATGTCACGGATACGCGCTGCCGTCCTGCTCTTGAGCCTGCTGGGTCTATTCGCCCTATTTTTGGCGTCCTGCGGCAATGGAAGCCCTGAAGGAGACACCGGCCAAGGACAATCAGAGACATTGACCGTTTACTCCGGGCGCAGCGAGACTCTGGTAGACCCAATAATCAAACAATTTGAAGAGGCAACGGGCATCGACGTCCAGGTGAAATACGCCAACACGCCCCAACTGGCGGCTACCTTGCTGGAAGAAGGACAGGGAAGTCCCGCAGACGTCTTCTTTGCCCAGGACCCCGGCGGACTGGGAGCGGTGGAAGACTTGCTGGCCCAGCTTCCGAACAGCATTCTAGTCCAGGCTCCCGAGTGGGCCCGGTCGCCCCAGGGGAATTGGGTTGGCCTGTCCGGGAGAGCGCGCACGGTGGTGTACAATACCGACCGGCTGACGGAGTCAGACCTGCCGGACGATATCTTTGACTTCACTGATCCCAAGTGGACGGGGCGCATAGGCTGGGCGCCCAGCAACGCCTCGTTTCAGACCATGGTGACGGCGATGCGGTCTCTTTGGGGGGAAGCCAAGACGCGTTCCTGGTTGGAAGGAATTCAGGCCAACGGCGCCCGGATTTATCCCAAGAACACTCCCATAGTGGCCGCCGCGGCGGCGGGCGAGATAGACGTGGGATTCGTCAACCACTATTATCTGCACCGGTTCATAGCAGAGGAGGGCGAGGGCTTTCAAGCCCGAAACTATCACCCCAGGGCCGGGGGGCCCGGATCTATAATCATGGTAGCCGGCGCCGGGATTCTGGCCACTTCGGAAAATCAGGACATAGCCCAACGATTTCTGAACTACATGCTGTCCCCGGTCGCCCAGCAATACTTCGCCAGCCAGACCTTCGAATACCCGTTGGTTGACGGAGTCAAGACGCAACGAGGGCTCGTGCCCCTGGCCGACGTGGCGCACCCCGGCATCCCATTGAAGGAGCTGGCAGACCTTGCCGGCACCCAATCTCTCCTCCGCGACACCGGAATCCTGCCGTAGCGCTACTTCGCTGGATAGCGATATCCCCATAGAACGGACGTGTCGATGATTTTGCTTACATCGCATCAGCGTCGGGTTGCCCGCCAGCCCGGGCCATGGTGATTCTGCCCGGCTCGCCGAGCGATAGAGCCCTCAGGAGCCGGGGAACCGGCTGGACTTAGCCACGCCATCGATACCGACATACAAGGCTGTCCTTTCCGCCCGGCGACTACTTAGCCGCAGAGATTGGGCCCCGGCGGTTGTCTGGGTCCCCGCCATTGCGGTGGCCGGGGCGGCGCTGCTGCCCCTGGTGTACCTGGTGGTGCGGACCTTGGGGGCCGGCTCTGAGACCTGGGACGTGCTCTTCCGGCTGCGGGTGCTGGAAATCCTGGGGCGCACCGTGCTGCTGGTGGCGGCGGTCGCCGCGGGGTCTATTGCGCTGGCCGTTCCGCTGGCCTGGTTGACCGTTCGCACCAATCTTCCCTTCCGCAATGTCTGGGCGGTGTTGACCGCCCTTCCCCTGGTGATTCCCAGCTACATAGGCGGATTTATCGCCGTGTCCGCCCTTGGCCCCAGGGGAATGCTGCAACGGCTGCTGGAAGGCCCGTTGGGGATAGACCGGCTGCCAGAAATCTACGGCTTCCCTGGGGCTTTACTGACCCTCGTCTTCCTGAGCTACCCTTACGTGCTGATTACGGTGAGGGCGGGTTTGAGGCGCATGGACAAGTCCCTGGAGGAAAGCTCCCGCGGCTTGGGGCATAACCCGTGGTCCACTTTCTTCCGGGTGGTGCTGCCCCAACTGCGGCCGTCCATGGCCGCGGGCGCATTGCTGGTGGGCCTGTATACCCTCAGCGACTTCGGCGCAGTGTCGCTGCTGCGCTACGAGACCTTTACCTGGGCCATCTTCGTGCAGTACGAGTCGGCCCTGGACCGGATTATCGGGGCCGCAATGTCCCTGGTGCTGGTGGCGCTGGCGCTGGGCATCGTGGCTACAGAGGCCCTGACCCGCGGGGGCAGCGCACGGTATTTCACCAGCGGATCGGGGACGCCCAGGCCCGCCACACCGGTCCAACTTGGCCGCTGGCGCTGGCCGTCGCTGGTATTCTGCGGCGCCGTGGTGTCGGCGGGGCTGGTGTTTCCCATTTCGATACTGGGTTACTGGCTGTTCAGGGGCGTCTCGGCGGGAGAGCCATTGTTGATACAGTGGGGGGCCGCTTGGAACTCGCTGTACGTTTCGGCCCTGGCGGCCGGGATTGCCGTCGCCGCGGCTTTGCCGCTGGCCGCGCTGTCGGTCCGCTATCCGGGAATCTTCAGCAGCCTGCTGGAACGGGCAACCTACATCGCCTTCGCCCTTCCTGGAATCGCAGTGGGCCTGTCGTTGGTGTTCTTCGGCGTCAACTACCTTCCGTCGCTGTATCAGACCGTGGGGATGCTGGTGTTTGCCTACGTGGTCCTGTTTCTTTCTCCCGCTATTGGAGCGGCCAGGACGTCTCTGCTTCAAGTCAGTCCCCGCATGGAGGACGCCGCCCGGAGCCTGGGGCGAGGGCCCATTGGCGTATTCGCATCGGTGATACTGCCGCTGACCACTCCGGGCATCGTCGCCGGTGCAGCGTTGGTCTTTCTGCTGACCATGAAGGAGCTTCCGGCGACGCTGATACTGGGGCCCATCGGGTTCGACACCCTGGCCACGTCGATATGGGCCGCGGCTACGGAAGCATTCTTTGCCCGCGCCGCTGCGCCCGCGCTGCTCTTGATTCTCGTCTCGTCCATACCGCTTGGCTTTCTAATGCTGCAGGAGCGCCGGTAGCAGCTGCGGCGCCGCTGAGTCCGGTTGACTTGCCATACGGGGCCAAGTATCATAATCCACGGCTTCAGGACCGGCCCGCAGGGCGGGAATTCCAGGGTGAGCGAAAGGGTAGAGCCGGTCGGTTCCCCAGCAATTTCCAGGCCGTTTCACCACTAATTCTCAAGGAGGGACCCAGTGAAGAAGGTAACGATTAACGACATGCCCAAGGAGCCAACTCCCATGACCGGCGGTCTCATGACCGGCACCCAGGTCTACAGGCAGCGCATCTTTAACCCCGGCGACAGCCAGAACTTCAGCTTCGGCATCGTCCATTTCGACGCCGGCTCGCGGAACAAGTTCCACAAGCACTCCGGCGACCAGATACTGGTAATCACGCAAGGCACCGGGAAGGTGGCCACCGATAATGAGACTCTCGAAGTCACCGAGGGCGACGTGGTGCTGATTCCCGCCGGCGAGAACCACTGGCACGGGGCCCCGGACGACACTTCCATGGCCCACATCACCATTACCAAGGCCGACAGCGTTACCGACCAGACCGAGCCGTAAGGGGCTATCTGGGAACGCCAAACATCACTGGATAGGCAAGGGCGCCGTTTAGACGGCGCCCTTTTTCTATAAGCGGGGAATAGGGCCGGTTGTGCCTCTCGGCGATGTAGCCGTTAGTCCGCCGTTCCAGGCTCTCCCGCGTCCGAGTGCGCCGCCGCTCTCTGCCGGCCGGTCAGAGCCAACTGTCCCCTGAGGTTGACGTAGGCCATGACCAGGGCGAACAACGCCGCCTCTACAAGCACCACCGTGGCCCCGGAGGAAATGTCCACGTAATAGCTGACGTATATTCCCGCGAAACCGCACACCGCTCCTATCCCAGTGGACAAGAGCACCACGTTCCTGAAGCTGTCGCTGAGCAGCCGGGCGATGATGGGGGGTATCACGGTGGCGCCGGCGATGAGCAAAACCCCCAGCACCTGCATGGAAACGACTATGGTGCCGGCCAGCACCAGGGAAAACAGGGTCTCTATCCAGCCCGTGGGCACACCGTAGAAACGGGCCACTTCTACGTCGAAGGTGGCGAACAGGAAGTGCTTGTAGCCGATGAACAGTATCAATGCCGCCGCCGCCGTGACGACCGAGATTGCCACCAGGTCTCCGCCGGTTACGCCCAGGATGTTGCCGAACAAGGCGGCGTCGAAGTCCCGGGTGAAGGACTTGTAACGGCTTATGAGGACGATGCCGACGGCAAAGCTGGCCGTGGTAATCACGCCGATGGCTGCATCGGCCCCGATCTTCCTCTTGCGCGTGGTCAGGGCGATGAGTTGGGCGCACAGGAATCCCCAGACTGTGGCCCCGGCATAGAAGTTGAAGGACATGACGTAGCTGGCCACCGCGCCGCCCAGGACGGCGTGGGACAGCCCGTGGCCTATGTAGGCCATCCTGCGCAGGACGATGTACACGCCGATGAGCCCGCACAGACCGCCCACCAAGGTGGCTGCGGCCAGGCCCCGGACAAAGAAGGGGAACTCGAAGGGTTCAAACAAGCTCAACTTCTTTCTCCGGCTCCTCTTCTCCACCTGGCCCGGCGCCGGTCTGAGGACCATTGTTGCGGCCGAAGGAATGGGGGCTCTCGGCCACCAGGGTCATACCTTGGTATTGAATCACCGGCATCTCTGCGCCGTAAGTCCGCTTGAGCGTTTCCGTTGTTATGACGCTGGAAGGCGGTCCCTCGGCCAGGACTTTCCCGTTCATGCAGATAACCCAGGGCAGATGGACGGCCACCGCGTTTATCTCGTGGGTGGTCATGATGATGGTGATGCCTTGGTGGTTGATCTCGTGCAGCAGGTGCATCACGTCGTCCCGGGTCTTCATGTCTACCCCTGACGTGGGTTCGTCCAGTAGCAGTATCCGGGGGCCGCTGACCAGGGCCCTGGCCAGGAACACCCGCTGCTGCTGCCCCCCCGACAGCTCCCTTATGTGCCGGGGCGCCAGATGGGATATGCCCAGCCGCTCCATCATCTCGTCGGCCAGCATCCGGTCCTGCCGCCCGTACCAGGGAAGGAACCGGTTGTCCATGGTGCGGCCCATCATCACCGCCTCCCGGACCGTCACCGGGAAGTTCCAGTCGATGGTCTCCAATTGGGGCACGTACCCGACTCTGGGCCGTCTCCGGCCCGTGGAAGTCCCCTCGACCAGCACCTGGCCCCGGTAGACGTCAACGGCTCCCAGGACGGTCCTGAGCAGGGTTGTCTTGCCGGACCCGCTGGGGCCGAGGAGTCCCACGAAATCTCCGGGCATGATGTCCAGGCTGACTCCGGAAAGCACTTCCCGCTTGCCGTAGCCGCATGAAACATCCTGCAGCCGGACTATTGCTTCTCCCTGGTCCCTTTCATGGGGCAGTGGATGTAACATGTTTCCCCTTCATGAATGGATTGGCCTATTGGCCGGAGCGCCGGCCGGACCCCGGAGCGTGCTGACCTGCCCCTGACTGCCCGTTGGACCCCTGGGCCGACACAAGTTGGGTCGCAACCAATTGAGCGTACAGCCCCTGGCGTTCCAGGAGTTCCTGGTGGTTGCCCTGGTCGACCAGGCGGCCGTTGTCCAGGACGACGATGCTGTGGGCATCCCGAATGGTCGACAAACGATGGGCTATCACTAAAGTGGTGCGCCCCTCCATCAATCTCGAGAGGGCCTGGCGGACCTGCTGCTCGTTGACCGCGTCCAGGTGGGACGTGGCCTCGTCCAGCACCAGCACCGGGGCGTTCTTCAGCAGCGCCCTGGCGATGGATATCCGCTGCCGCTGGCCGCCGGACAACTGCATTCCCCACTCTCCCACCAAAGTGTCGTATCCATCGGGGAAGGACGTTATGAAGTCGTGAGCATTGGCCTGCCTGGCCGCTTCTTCGATGGCGGCGTCATCGGCATCCTGCCGCCCCAGCCGGAGGTTCTCCATGATGCTGGTGTTGAACAAGTACGTGTCCTGGGTGACCAGGGCTATTTGCTCCCGGAGACGGTCCAGTTGGAATTCCCGCAGGTCGTTGTCGTCCAAGAGGATGCGGCCCTGGGTGGGGTCCCAAAAGCGCATCAACAGGTTGACGCAGGTGGTCTTGCCCGCCCCAGACCTGCCCACCAAGGCAACAGTATGGCCCGGTTGAGCCGTGAAACTCACGTCGCTCACCGCTTGCGGCTCTCCCGGCCCGTAAGCAAAGCCCACGGTCTCGAAATGAATCGCCGGGGCGGTGGAAGCCCGGCCGTTGTTACCGGCGGGCACTCCGGGGCCGTCTTCAACCAGCACGGGTTCGTCATGGATGGCGAACAGGCGGCGGGAAGCGGCCAGAGTCTCCATCAACTGCTTCATCGTCCTGGAGATATCGGCAATGGGGGCGAAAGCTGCTATGGAAAGCACCACGGCCAGAATCAATTGGGGACGACTTATGTCGCCCTGGATTCTGAACCAGAGGCTCAGGGCCAGGACGGACAACCCTCCCAGGGCGGTCATGGCCTCAATGAACCCCAACTGGAAGGCCCGCTCTTTCAGGAACCGCAACTGCACTTGGGCAAACCGCCAACCGTTGCTGACCATCTCAGCAGTGCGGGACCTGCCTTGCCCGAAGGCCAATATCTCTCGCATCCCCTGGATGCTGGCCACCACGTAGGCGTGCAAATCGCCGATTTGTCCCCGGACTTCGTCTCCCAGGCGTTCCGACCTTTTCTGGGCAAAGAACGGGCTGAATGCCACGGCCAACAGGAATGGGGCCAGCACCAGGGCCAGGGGCCAGGCGATTATCGCCAGCGTGACCAGCACCGCCGCCGGGATCAACGCGGCGACGACGATGGGCGTGATGGTATGGCCAAAGAAGAACTCCAGAGTTTCCAGGTCGCTGCCGACTACGCTGACCAGGTCGCCTGACTTTCTGCGCACCAGGTAGGCGGGGGCCAACGGGTCCAGCTTGGTGTACAGGTCCAGGCGCATCTCTGCCAGCAACTTGTAGGCAAGGTCGTGGGACCTCCACGACTCGGCCCAGACGAAGAATGCGACCAGGGGGACGAACACGCCCAGCAACACCAGCACCAGGGTCAGGCTGCCTCCGGTAATCACCTGGGCCACCAGCAACGCGCTGATGACCGCCAACCCGATGACGGAGCCGTGATGCCCCAAGCCCAGGAAGAAGGTGAGTCCAAGCTGGGTCCACCAGGGCCTTACCAGGGAAAGCAACCGCGCCCAGACCGTGAACATCCCCAGGTGTCCTGCGGTAGGCATGTCCTCGGCCTGACCGGGCGTGGAGAGGCCGACCCGCCCGAGGGCATCCGGTTCGGTCTGCCCGTCCTGCCCGCCGCCGTCTACGGCTTGCCGGTCCAGTATGGCGACGATGCTTCGATGGGCCGCGGACTCCTGCTGCTGGGCCATGAGGGCGGCGTAGGTCCCTCCCGCCGCCGCCAGTTCCTGGTGATTGCCAGACTCGACCAGCCTGCCCTCGTCCAGCACCAGGATGCGGTCGGCGTTGACCACGCTAGACAGGCGGTGGGCAATTATCATGGTTGTCCGGCCCTGCATGAGGCGTTCCAAGGCCTCTTGAATCACGGCCTCGTTCTCGGCGTCGACACTGGACAGGGCCTCGTCCAATACCAGGATCGGCGCATCCTTCAATAGGGCCCGGGCGATGGCGATTCGTTGCTTTTCGCCGCCGGAGAGCCGCACCGCGCGCTCGCCGACAATGGTGTCGTATCCCGCGGGCAACTCGAGGATGAACTGGTGGGCGTTGGCGGCCCGGGCTGCGGCCTCCAACTGCTCCTGGGTCGCGTCGGGGTTGCCGAACCGCAGGTTGTCCGCGACGGTGCCGTGGAACAGGTAGGTATCCTGGGTGACCACCGCCACGTGGCGCCGCAGCAATTCCAACGGCACCTGCGTAATGTCGCGCCCGCCCAACAGCACCCGGCCCTGCTGCGGGTCGTAAAACCGCAGGATCAGGGACAACACCGTGGACTTCCCGGCGCCGCTGGCCCCGACCAGCCCCAGGGTCTCGCCCGCTTCCAAAACAAAAGACACCCCACGCAACGCCGGCCGGTGTCCCTGGTTGTAGGCGAACTCGACGTTCTCGAAGCGAATCTCCGGGGCCAGTTGGCTTACTTCTTCTGCCGGGTCTTCCGGAGACCGGGCGGGGTCCTTGACCTCTACCGGCGAGTCCATGATATGGAAAATGCCGTCAGCGGCCGCCATGGCCATCAAGCCGGAGTGGTACTGCCTGGCCAGTTCCTGCAGCGGCCGGAACAGCTCGGCGCCCAGCATGAGCACGATCAACAGCGGCCGCAGTTCCAGCGTCCCGGCTTCCACCCGAAGCGCTCCGGAGACCAGGGCCGCCGTGGTCCCGGCCGCGATGCCGAACAGGGTGATGGCGTTGGTGGCGGAGTCGGCAGCAACCACGCCCATGGTGGCCCGGTACAGCCGCCTGGCACGTTCCGCAAGCTGTACCCCCCTGGCCTTGCTCTGGCCGAAAGCCTTCAGAGTGGCCAGGCCTTGCACCATGTCCAGAAACTCGGAGGCCAAGTTCCCGTAGGCCAGCCGCCTGCCCGCGCTCTTGCCGCGGGACCAGCGGTGGGAGAGGTACGGCACGAACAGGGTGAATAGAGCGAACCCCAAGAAAATGAAGCTGATTTGGAGGTCGATGACCGCCATGAAGATGAATATGAACACCGGCGCGGCGGCGGACACGATGAACTGGGGCAGGTATTTCCCGAAGAAGGCCTCCAGGTTTTCGACGCCGTCGGCCATTGACAGCATCACGTCGCCGGTGCGGTTGCGGTCAAAATGTCCCGGCCCCAGGGCCAGTGCGTGTTGATACAGGCGCTCGCGCAGCTGTATCTTCACGATGCTGGCGGTGTGGTGGCTCATGGCTTCCTGCAGGTACAGCAATGCGCCCCGCAAGACCACCAGGCCCCCCATGGCCAGCAAAGCCCAAATCAAGGCGGAATACGACGCGCCGGCGCCCTCGTGTATGACCTTGACGATAACCACCGCGGCCACGGCTAATCGCCCGATGCCGGCGGCCACCGCCAATAGCCCGACCAGGGCCGTGGCGAATATGCGCAGCCGTACGCCTTCGGTCAGCGCCAGGAGCCTGGGATGGAGGTACATCTAGGTTCTTCCTCTACTGGGGATAGACTGCATTGCTTTGGCCCTCGAAGACCGGACTGGTGTCAAGTTGTTCCAGGTTCCCGATCTCGCCGGCCAGGGCGGGGACCATGATTTCCATGTTCTGAAGCATCAGGCCCAGGTAGCTGTGGCGGGGGTCTCCGGGTTCTCCAGGCAGGTCGTCGTCGGCCAGTTCGTCGATAAACTGTGCGCCGGCCTCTCCGGCGATGGTCTCCAATACGTCGCTGGGAAAGACCTCAGAACCAAAGACCGCCGGGATATTCAGCTCCCTGATCTGGCTGATGAGGCCCACCACATCCCTGACAGACGGTTCGGAAAAGTCCGACGGCTGCACTGCTCCGATGACTACCATGCCGTACCGTTCAGCGAAGTAGGCCCACGAGTCGTGATAGGTCAGCAGCTTGCGATTGGCGGGCGGTATAGAGTCCACTGCCGCGGCCACGCCTTCATGCAACGCCATGATGCGCTTGCTGAACTCGTCCAGGTTGTCCGAGTAGTAGCCGGCATTGTCCGGATCCAGCTCCGCCAATTGTTCGGCGGTCAGTTCGGCATAGCGCAGCGCAAGAAGGGGGTCGGTCCATAGATGGGGGTTGGGATGACCCCCGGATTCGGGGAAGGAAAAGTCAAAGCGCCAGTCCTCCGGAGAGACGGCCCGGTCGCCCAGGGACAGAATCACCGCATCAGACTTCTTGTTGGCCTGGGCCATTTCCAGCGTAGGTTGCTCAAGGAACAGACCGTTGAGAACGATCAGGTCGGCCTCGGAGAGCAGCTTGGCAACCGAGGGAGCGGGCGCGAAGGTGTGAGAGTTGACCCCCTCAGGCACCACGCCCTCCAACACGATGCGGGTGCCGCCGATGTTTTCCACGATGCTGGTAATTGGTGAAACGGTACTCACCACTCTCAGAGTTCCGGTGTCCGAGGACCCGGACGAGCCGCACGCGACGGCTGCCAGAAGCGTCACCGCAATCGCAATGACCGGGACCGCTCTGGCCACACCGCGGGCGGCGACAAGAGCGCGGATGTCATGGGGCCACATCCTCATCGCACCGGGTCTTTGGCTTGTTGGCCGCTTTCCAGGCACCGGGCGCAAATGCCGCTGACTGCGAAGTGCTCCAAGTCAGGCTCGAAACCGAATTCCGTGATGAGGGTTTCTCGAAACTCCTCCAGGTAATGAGGACTGAGGTTATATGCCCCGTGGCACTCGCGGCACACCATGTGGTGGTGGCCTCCCATGGCATCGGTCAACTCGTAATGGAGCCGGTCCCCAATTGCAACTTCCGTAACCACTCCCAAGTTGCGGAACAAATGGAGGGTCCGGTATACCGTGGCGATGTCCATGTAGGGATAGGCCTCTTTGGCCCGCTGGAACACCTGGTCCACCCCCATGTGACCGTCGCCATGAGCGACTATGGACAGCACAATCAGGCGCTGGGGCGTCAACCGGTACCCTTTGCTTCTCAGCGTTTCTACCGCTTCGTCATGTCCCATGTGCCACCCATAGCCATTGCAATCAGTTGCCAGTACATATTCTAGCGCGGTATACGCGGCTGTCAAGGGAGACGAACGAAACGCGGCAGTAACCTACCCAGCCGGTGCGCGCCATGGTTGCGAGGGTGGAGCGGTCCTAGGCGGCAGCCGGGGTTATCTGTAGGAGGCAGCGGTCACGGGCCAGCCTGGCCCCAACGCTCGTAGGATGTCACTTCTGAAAGAGGCTTCCGTGAGGTGGGCCCGAAACTCCCCCTGGGATATCCCAACGGCAGGCAGTAGACCACCTGGGCCGAGTCCGGGATGCCCAATAGATTGTGCACCCGCTCTTCCACCTGGGCATGCAAAGTGGTGATGGTGCCGCCGATGCCCAGCGAACGGGCGGCCAGCAGCAGGTTTTGCGCGGCGGGGATGACCGAAGAGCCGACGCCGCGGCCCCTGGAGGTGGCGCACAACAATACGATGACGGGGGCCTGCCCGATTTGATCGGCCAGCCGCATAGCCGACCTGCGGGTGTTCTTGCCCGGCGGTATATCCTCGGGCCCATTAATCCCTTCGTCCCGCCTTTTCGCCCACCAGGCCTCGCGATATAACTCAGCGAACGTAGCCCGGGTATGGAGGTCCCTGATCACCAGGAAGTGCCAAGGCTGGGCGTTGCCGCCGTTGGGGGCATGGATGGCCGCTTCCAGGATATCCTGAACGTCGGCTTCGGAAATGGGGTCGGGTTTGAACCGGCGAATGGCCCGCTGGCTGAAGATGGCCTCGCCCAGTTTCATGGACAGGCGGCTTTCGGTGGTCATATTACTTCTCCGGTAAGTTCAACTGTGGACTGAAGCTCTGAAATTGGTCGCGGCTGCAGTCTTTGGACATCTACCCCGGTTGGGCAGACCGTGAAAGTTATTCAGGGTCCGGCTGCTCGGGGGCGTTGCGCAGGATGTCTTCCAGCGTCCTGTCCAGCGACGGGTCCAACTCCACGTGCTCCACGAAGGGCGTGAACGTATAGTCGGCAACCGCCCCGTCAATCAATTGCTTGGCGTCCGGGTTGGACGATGCAATCTTTTCCAGCCGTTCCTTCAGTTCGTTTGACTCTTTATCCCCGCGGTCCCGGAGCTCGGACAGGTCCACCTCCAGGTTGAACATGGCCTTGAGTCTCCGCATGATGTCGTAGAAGGAGCGGTGGTCCCTGGTTATGCCGATTTGCTCGTTGTTGGAGGTAACGAAGGGGAACATCGGGGCCATGGCGCCGATGCGGAATATCTCCAGGTCCGGGTGGTCGTAATGGGCCAGGGTGACCAGGGCCATGGCAATCGTCGGCCCTCTTCTGCCGTCGCTCCCATAGCTGGAGAACTGCATGCCGAACTTTTCCAGGTTCTCCCGCATGTCCGCCTTGCTGTAGACGCAGGTGATTCGTCTCTCTTTCTCCGGCGGAACGGGGCCGTTGACGCCCTCCACGGCGGCGGTCTGCTTGACGCCCAACTCGACGATGGCCTTGCAAAATGCTTCAACGAAGATATCGACCCGGAACCACGGCTCCTGGCCCCGGAAGATAATGAGGCCATCGCCCGCGTCATAGAAGTTGTTCTCCCGGTACATCGGCTTGCTGGGCAGGCCGTCCTGGTAAGACGCCAAAGGTCGAAAGGTGTCGTGGGTCCCGGCCACCTGGAACGGGTAACAAAGGTCCGACACCTCGCTCCCCAGTTCGCCGATCTTCTTAGCCCCCAATTTCTCTATCAGGTACCGGGGAAGTCCCCCGGAGATGTTCCCGCCGTCGGACCATTGCCGCCGCCATCCGGCGATGAGGAACCTCGCGTCGGCGGGCTTTTGGTCAAATCTCACCAATTCGTCGGGCATGTGACCGCTCTCCTGTGCCTTTCGCGAGACCCCGGCGGGCCCGCAGGGCCATTATACCCAATCACCCCGGCTTTTGCTTTGGGACTATGCTAAGATTGGGCTTCGGTATCACCAGTTCGATTAGCTGCCGGAATTCGAAGGCAAAGAAGGACTCATGAAATACGACTATATCGTTCTGGGCGCAGGGTCCGCGGGGTCGATTGTGGCAACGCGGCTCAGCGAGGACCCGCAGGCCTCGGTGCTGCTGGTCGAGGCGGGGCCGGACTATCCCGACTTCGAGCGCCTGCCCGACGAGATCAAGTACGGTTACGGGACGGCCACCTTTGCCGTGGCCACGGAGCACGACTGGAAGTTTGTGGGAAGGGCCACGCCAAACGCCATAGAAATGCAGGTGCCGCGGGGCAAGGTCACCGGAGGCTCCAGCGCCATCAACGGCCAGATGTTCCTGCGGGGAGTTCCCGAGGACTACGATTCCTGGGCAGCGATGGGGAATGACCAGTGGAGCTTCCAGAAGGTGCTGGGGTGCCTCCGCAGAATCGAAAGCGACACCGAGTACGGGAGCGGCGACTTCCATAACTCAGACGGCCCAATAATCGTCAAGCGGTTCAAACCGGAAGAATGGCTGCCGGAACAGCAGGCTTTCTACGACGCCTGCCGGGCCGCAGGCTTCCCCGACAGCCCGGACCACAACGCCCCGGACGCCTCCGGCGTGGGCCCCATACCAAACAACAACCCCAACGGCGTCCGTTGGAGCACCGCCCTGGGATACCTAGACCCGGCCCGTCACCGCCTGAACCTCACCATACGCCCCAACTGCCTGGTCCGGCGTTTGCTCATCGAGGGAAAGCGGGTGACCGGCGTGGAGGTGGAGAGCGGCGGCGAGAGATTCACGGTGGAGGGCGGGGAAATCATCCTCAGCGCCGGGGCCATCGGGTCGCCCCACATCCTTATGCTGTCGGGGGTGGGGCCGGCCGGCAACCTGCACAGCGCGGGCGTCCCGGTGGTGCACGATTTGCCCGGAGTGGGCCAGAACCTGAGGGACCATCCCCACGTGATCGTGGGATGGCAGACCAAGAAAGAGCACCGCCTGAGCAGTCTGGACCCCTGGCACCAGGTGGGCCTGCGCTGGACCGCCGAGGGTTCCGACCTGCGCAACGATCTGATGCTGGTCATGATTTCCAACGCTCCGAGATCGGTGAGCCAAGGCGCCTGGAACCCGGAGCCGGTGGGCGTCGGGATGCTGGCCCTGCTGGACCTGGCCGTGGGGTCGGGCGAGCTGACGCTAACCTCTTCAGACCCCGACGTCCAGCCCTTTTTGGACTACCGCTTCATGGAGAGGGAGTTCGACCGGAGGCGCATGCGCGAGTTGGTCCGCACCGCCCTAAAGCTGGCGGACTCTCCAGTGTTCCACGGTATCATCGAGGAGCGGTTGTCCCCAACCGACGCCGACCTGGCCACCGACGAGTCCCTGGACCAATGGCTGTTGCGGGAGGCCACCACCAGCCATCACATTTCCGGCACGTGCAAAATGGGACCAGATTCCGACCCCATGGCCGTGGTGGACCAGTACGGGCGGGTGCGGGGCCTGGAGGGGCTGCGGGTTGCCGATGCGTCGGTCATGCCCGACTGCATCCGGGCCAACACCAACGTGACCACCATGATGATCGGGGAGCGCATCTCAGACTTCATCCGCCAGGGCCTGTGATGGCCACAGTTGGCGGCCCGCTGGGTAATCGCCTATAATTGTTCGACAGACTGTGGTGGAGCCAGGCCATCGGCTGAACATGGCCTCGGGCCAATCGAGGAGATGAGCAGGTGATAAAGTTTTGTCGGTGCAACGCAATCCTGTCCTTGGCCCTGAACGAAGCGGGGGAGGGTTGCCGGTACGTCGCCAAATCCGAAACGGAAGACGGCGTAGTAGACGACATGATGAATCACCTGTCGACGGTCCACGAAGTCGACGCCAAGGAACTGGTCTGGAACATCAAGGGGGCGATGAAGTCCACCCGCCGTTAGCCTTCATCGTAGGCCGGTCTGGCCGCCTCCAAATAGTGTGTACGAGCACAGAGATGCGCTGGGACTTTCTCCCAGCGCATCTCTGTTTCCAAGACGGGACGTAGATCCCTATCCCGTCGGTTGGGACTACCGGCCTACCCTGAGGCGACCGGTGGGAAAGCCTAGTCTATCCACTCGGTCTCCGTCTCGTCTGTGGGGAAAATCGTGTACAGCCGGGCGGGGGCGCCGGTGTTATTGATCAGCCGGTGAGGGACGCCCGGCGGCGCCAGCAGGGTATGGCCGGCCGACACTTCCCGGTGCTCGTCTCCCACAACCATCTCGATGCGGCCGTCCAACAGGATGATGGCCTCGTCGGTAGGATGGGTGTGCAAACGCAGCGCGGAACCGTCTTCCATCACCAATTCGCCCACGGTCAGGTTGGCCGCTCCATCCTCCTTGGTGACAAACCGGCGGGCGCTGCGCCCCTCCACCGGGTCGGACAGCGGCTTGGCGTTGTTGTCGATAATTGACATGAAATCTCCTCCTCGTCCAGAAATTGGTGTCGTCTGGGGTAGGGCATACGCCGGTGTCCGCCGGCTATGGGGTACGGCTAATTTCCGTCGTCGAAGCTGACGATTACTGCGGCGTTGGCAATGACCATCGCGTCGCTGCCGTCCTGGGTCGGAATCTCCAGTCCCCCGTGCACCGCCTCCACGTAGGCCGTGCCGTGGGGCAGGACTGCGGCCACGGCGTCCCGGTCCACCGCCTCGGGATTGGGTGAGCCTATGGTAACGTCGACGCGCATGTCGTCCGCCGTCTTGCCCAGCAGGCGCTGGAACCCCAGGCTGCTGTGGTGGATGGCATCGAACACCGCCCGCTTGGCCGCCGACGTATAGTCCCGGCCATGGATGTCCACCCCCATCCCCATTTCCATTATGCATCTTACAAGGGCCATAAGCTGCTCCGAATTCAACAAACTGGGACAAAGTGAGACAAAGCGGGACACGAACTTGGGCCATGTTCCCGAGCCGCAGGTGGACCGCGTTCTAGACGGGGCAAGCCTCTACCAACCGCTTTCGCGGCATGGCCAGCACATTAGACAGCAGATATCGGGGCCAGTCAAGGGAGGGTGCGTCAGGGATATAGTGGTCATCGGGGGGTCATGCTCATTCTGTCTCTGGGCGGTTTGACTGTCTTAGGCCCCATTGCTACCATCCCGCATAGCGACAACCCAGGGAGGAGCTATGACGGAAACTGCCCATAACCGAGCTTGGTTGATTGGAGAGGCGATTGAAGCCGGGATTGATGAAAAGGAAGCCAACGACCGCGCCGCTCTCACCGTTGCCGCTGGCACAGGCGTGGCGGGAGGCATTGCCGCAGTATCCGCTACCGGCCTTGGCGGGGTAGGAGTGGCAGCCGGAGGCACAGCTATCGGCGTCGGAGCAGTCACCGCTGTAGCGGCGCCAGCCGTAGCGACCGCCGCAGTTGGCTACGGCGTTTTCAAGGAGATTTCAGGTTGGGTACGTAAGGATGCCGTAAGGGAACTAATTAAGTATTTCCGTTACACCAACCAACTTCAGATGATGGACAGACTCTTCAGTATCGAAGGGAAGGGACAATTGGTCGAAGGCCGGCGTCCACCCGCCGGGTCTAGCGCAGCTGCAACGCTTCGGCTCTTGGCCGAAGGCAGGACTTCCGCGCGGGTGGGTATGTTCTGCTCACCCAAAGGCCATTTCGTGCTTACATATGACCTAGCAGCGGAGCATTGGGCATATATCCGATTCGTAGGTGAGGATAATTTCACAGGTCATGGGGTGGGTTTAAATGGCCAGGAGTTCCAGTTGGACAACTTGGGAGAATTCCAGAGGTTGCTTCGCGTGCTTATAGAGCAAAAAATCCTAACCGAAGATACGGTGAAGTAACAAAGGAAAGGGAGTCAACTTCCTGTAGTTGCAAAGCATGGAAATCGCCAGGGACATATTAATTATCATCTCGCTGGCCACAGTTACAGCTTTGTGCCTGAGCATCACCGCCGGAGTGGTAATGCTGCTCCCGGCGATTAGGCGGTCCGTGCGGAACGTAGAGAAGGTGACCCAGAATGCTTCAGAAGTCACTCCTCACATGGTTCCGACCGTTGTTAGTTTAGAGAACACGGCTGCTCACCTGGAAACCATTTCCGAGAGAATAGAATGCGTAACTACAGTACTCGCCGAATCAATGCCACGCCTGTGGGATGAGGCTACCATCGCCTTCTCCAATATCAAGGACATCACCGGACATTTGAAGGACGCTGCTCCCCACGTGGTGGAGACGGCCGCTAACGTTAAAGACACCACAGCCCATCTGTCGTTCACCGCAAAGAACGTCAGCGAAGCGAGTCGTTTATTGGGGCCAGCAGGAGCCACAGCAAATATCGCGCAGCAGGGTATAGGAAGAATCGGGGGATTCATACGCGGCCTGTTCCGACGATGATGCCTGGAGTCTACATCAGCCGATGGCCTTCTTAACGGGCGAACGGGCCAGACGGGGGATCCATTGCCGCTCCTTATCACGGCTTTTGACCCTGCCGCCGGCGCTTTACGGGCGGATAGCCGCAGCCTTGATTGTTGCTGTTATGTTAACTGGATGCAGCAGCGAAGGCCCGGGAGACCGGCAACGGATTACGGTTTTCGCCGCTTCTTCTCTCACCGAGGCTTTTACCGAATTGGCCAACGTCTTCGAGGAGGAATACCCGGGGTCTTCCGTAATGTTGAACTTCGACGGTAGCCAACGCCTCCGTTTTCAACTGGAGCACGGCGCTAGGGCAGACGTTTTCGCTTCGGCGGACCAGAGGCAGATGGAACTGGCCCAAGATGCCGATCTATTGGCCGGTGACGTCGTGAATTTCGCGAGCAATCGACTGGTGATTGTCGTGCCGAAATCAGAAACAGAAGCCGGGGGCATGCCCGTGGTGCAGTCCGTCGGCGACCTGTCCAGCGAAGGGGTCAAGCTGGCCCTGGCCCACGAAGAAGTGCCGGCAGGCAGGTACGCCAGGGAAGTGATACAACGAATGGCCGCCGAACCGAGCCTGGGGCCTGAATACGCCGACAGCGTCTTGGCCAACGTGGTGACGGATGAGCCCAACGTCCGCAACGTGCTCCAGAAGGTCGCCTTGGGAGAAGTGGACGCCGGATTCGTCTACTATTCCGATGCTATGGTTGCGCCGGACGTGTCAGTGATACAAGTCCCCGATGAGGCCGGCGTCGCGGCCGCCTACACCATCGCCGTTCTCGATAGCTCTGACTCACCTGGGGACGCGCAAGACTTCATCGGTTATGTCATGTCCGGCGCAGGACAGTATATTTTGCGCCGCCATGGTTTTGAGACGCCGGCGCAGGCAGGTGCAACGCAGCTAAGTCTATTGGCAGGCCGCTGGACTGGAGGAGGGCTCCGGTGACGCCGCCGTCGGTGCGTCGAATCCTTGGCGAGGCCGGGCCGGGCCGGGGCCTGGGAACGACCGCCGCTGTCCTCTACACCCTGTTCATCGTCCTGCCGGTGTTGGCCCTGTTGGTGAAGGCAGCACAGCAGGAGAGCTTTCTCTCCAGCCTGGTCAGCGACCTGGCCCTCACCGCCCTGCGGCTGTCCCTGGTCACCAGCCTGATCAGCATGGCGGTGGTGATAGCCATGGGCACCCCCTTTGCCTACTTGCTGGCCCGGAGCCACTCGCCTGTCTTGAGGGTCCTGGACAGCCTGGTGGAGCTTCCCATAGTCCTGCCGCCGGTGGTCGCCGGTGTCGCCATGCTCATGGCCTTCGGCCGGCAGGGAATTCTCGGCCCGCCGCTGGAGAGCGTGGGCATCAGCCTTCCCTTCACCACGGCGGCGGTGGTCTTTGCCCAAATCTTCGTCGGAGCGCCCTTCTACGTGCGGGCAGCCAAGCTGGGATTTCAGAACGTGGCCCGGGACTATGAGGACGTTTCCCAGACCTTGGGCGTCTCCCCCTGGTGGACCTTCTGGCGGCTGACTCTGCCGCTGGCCATGCCCAGCTTGCTAACGGGCCTTACCCTGGCATGGGCACGCGCCTTGTCCGAGTTCGGCGCAACCATCATGTTTGCCGGCAACCTTACCGGCAAGACCCAGACCATGCCCCTGGCCATTATGACGGCCATGGAAAGCAGCCTGGATACCGCTCTCGCCCTGTCGGTGATGTTGGTAGTGGGAGCCGTAGCCATATTGCTGACACTGAGCTTACTGGTCAGGCGTCAATACCTGGGGCGGTCATGACGCAGGGCTGGGTGGACTGCCGGGTCGGGGACTTCCGGTTGGAGGTCGACTGGCACATAGAGGCCGGAGAGGTGCTGGCCCTGTTCGGCCCTTCAGGAGCCGGCAAGACCACCGCGTTGCGGGCCATAGCCGGGTTGTTACGTCCCCGCCGCGGCCATATAGAGATTGCAGGCAAACCCGTATACGACGACTCCAGCCGCTTGTGGGTACCGGCCCATCGGCGGCGAGTTGGGTACCTGGCCCAGCAGTACCACCTTTTCCCCCACCTGAACGCGGCCCAAAACATCGCCTACGGCCTCCAGAAATGGCCAAAGGCCACGGCCGCGGAAAGGGTCGACGGCCTGGTTAGCGCGCTGCAACTCGACGGACTGGAAGAGCGGCATCCCGACCAGTTGTCCGGCGGCCAGCAACAGAGGGTGGCCATTGCCCGGGCCCTGGCCCCAAGACCGGACGTGTTGCTGTTGGATGAGCCCTTCGCCGCCATGGACGTGGAACTCCGTAGGGTCCTGCGGCGGGAACTCCGGGCGGTCCTAGCCCGGTCTCCCATTCCCGTGATGCTAGTCACCCACGACCGGGAGGAAGCCTTGGCCATGGCTGACTGGGTGCAGGTAATCGACGAGGGTAATACCATAGCCCGCGGCCGGCCGTTGGAAATGCTGGGCCAGCCGGGGCAGGGGCGCGTCGCCCGGTTAGTGGGCGTAGAGAACCTGTTTCATCTAACCGTCGAGAGCCGCAATCCCCAGGATGGGACCATGATTTGCGCTGGGGGCAGTCTGCGAATCGAAGTCCCATTGGACGAGCCTGCCCCTGTTGCAGGGCAAGGCCGAACCGGGGGCGAACAGGTGGCGGTGGGCATACGGGCGTCGGACATTATCCTCGCCCACCAGGAGCCTGCCGGCACGTCGGCCCGCAACCGGCTATCCGGCATCGTCACCAGCGTGGAGCCATCGACCCCCGGCTACGAAGTGACCCTCGACTGCGGCCAGCCCCTGCGGTGCCGCATTACGGGCGCTTCCCTGGAGGAGATGGCAATTCAGCCTGGTTCGACCCTATGGGCGGTCTTCAAAGCCTCTTCCTGCTTCATCGTTCAAGACCCGCCGCCATAGGTGACACCGCCATTGCTGCCACGGGCTTCTAGGCCCTTCAGCATCGAACCACTGACATTTCCCGCTTGCCTATCCCATGCCCGATGGCTATCCTGTAATTGGGCAACGGTGACCACTCGGCGAAGCGACCAATGGTCGCCGAGGCCGATGGCCCTAAATGGCTCACAATGGCGCTGGAAAAAATAGTCCCGCCCCTTGACTTCACCGGCTTGCATATATCGAATTCACCGGTATAATAGCTTGCTAGGTTGAAGTAAGGTTAATTCAGGCAGCTAAGTTCCTCCGTTCTCCCTTTATCTTTGGTTGGCGCCCGTTGACCTGCTGAGCCAAATAAAAACCAATGTGGCCCAAGGAGGTCAACCAGTGGCCCTGTCAGACAAAACTCTAGTCTGTGTGGAGTGCGGAGGTGAGTTCATCTTCACCGCGGGCGAGCAGGAATTCTTTAACGCCCGTGGCTTTTCCAACGAGCCCAAGCGCTGTCGCAGTTGCCGCGCCGTGCGGCGGTCGGAGCAGCGCGGCGGCATGTACCAGGACGCCCCCCGGGAGATGTACCCCATCGTCTGCGCCGATTGCGGCAACGACGCCATGGTTCCCTTCCGCCCCCGAGGAGACCGGCCCGTTTATTGCAGCGACTGCTTCAGCAAGCAGCGCGCCGAGTCCTCCAACTTCTAAGTCCACAAAGTAGCGACATCAATTGCTGGGCCGACTTCCACCGGCCCAGCAGTCCTTTCTCCCTCCAGTTCTGCATCTGCGCTGCCAAGTGCGGCGTATCGCCTGAACTGGCGTCCTGCTACGCCTCCCCTGCCGCCTTCCGTTGAATGCGCCATTCAGAAACCGCTACAATGGGGCAGCTTTGTGTTGCCGCGTAGACCCGCCTATCAAGACGGTCCCCGGCAGTCTGCGCCCCCGGTCGCAACGGGGAGCGCAGTGTGAGATTCGATGAAGTTCAAGGACCTTCGGGAGTTCATATCCTTCCTGGAGCGCAAAGACGCCCTCCGCCGCATCCGGACGCCGGTGAGTTGTGAACTGGAAATCACCGAAATCACCGACCGGGTGATAAAGAGCGGCGGCCCGGCGTTGCTCTTCGAAAACGTCGAGGGCTACGAAACTCCCGTGGCAATCAACCTGTTCGGCTCCCACCAGAGGATGGCCTGGGCGTTGGGAGTAGAGCAGTTGGACGACGCCGTGGAGCGGGTGCATGGCTTGCTGCAGCTCATGCAGGGGCCGCCCGAGGGCCTGCAAAACAAGCTCCGCACCCTGGGCCAACTGGTCAAGATAGGGTCGTTCCAGCCCAAGACCGTCCGCAACGCTCCCTGCCAGGAGGTGTTCCTGCAAGGCGACGACGTGGACCTGTTCGATCTTCCCATCCTCAAGTGCTGGCCGCTGGACGGAGGCCGCTTCATCACTTTGCCCCTGGTCATAACCCGGGACCCGGAGACCGGCGTGCAGAACTACGGCACCTACCGGATGCAGGTCTACGACCGGAATACCACCGGCATGCACTGGCAGACCCACAAGGTGGGAGCGCGCCACTACAGGCTCAATCAGCTGGGGCAGGGTGAGCGGATGGAGGTGGCCGTGGCCCTGGGCGGCGACCCGGCGTCGATATGGAGCGGCTCGGCGCCGCTGCCCCCGGACATCGACGAGATGATCGTGGCGGGATTCCTGCGGGAAGAGGGAGTCGAGTTGGTCAAGGGCAAGACCGTCGACATGATGGTCCCCGCCCATGCCGAAATCATATTGGAAGGCTACGTGACGCCTGGCGAAGAGCGGGAAGAAGGGCCCTTCGGAGACCACACCGGGTATTACTCCATGGAGGACTCTTACCCCGTGTTCCACGTGGAGGCGATAACCCGGCGCAGGGACCCAATCTACCCCGCCGCAGTCGTGGGACGGCCGCCCATGGAAGACTACTGGATGGGCAAGGTGTCGGAGCGGCTCTTCCTACCCACGCTGCAACTGGTGCTGCCGGAAATCGTGGACTTGAACATGCCAGCCGAGGGGGTCTTCCACAACCTGGTGATTGTGTCCATCAAGAAGGAGTATCCGGGACAGGCCCGCAAGGTGATGCACGGCCTGTGGGGTGTCGGACTGATGAGCCTAGCCAAGACGATTATCGTGGTTGACCATTTCGTCGACGTACACGACATTTCCGAAGTCGCCTGGCGGGTTGCCAACAACATAGACCCGGCCCAGGACTTCGTGTTCACCAAGGGGCCGATAGACGACCTGGATGTCGCTTCACCGACGCCGAAATTCGGCAGCAAGGTGGGTATCGACGCCACGCTAAAGGGCCCCTTGGAAGGCCGTGTGCGCGAATGGCCGCCGGACATAGTCATGAGCCCCGAGATCAAAGAGTTGGTCGACCGCAAGTGGGGCGAGTACGGTCTCGGATAACATGGCAGGAACTGGAGCACGACGTACGGCAGCCCTACCTAGGAAAGTGACTAACAGGGCCATGGTATACCTGGGCTCGATCCGCGTCTGGGAGACGCTTTACGCCATGCCCTTTGCCTACATGGGCATGGTGCTGGCCGCCGACGGCTGGCCCGGATGGGGCGCGTTCATCTGGATTACCGTGGCAATGGTTGGGGCGCGCACATTGGGCATGTCCGCCAACCGGTTGATCCATCGCAAGGAGGACACCGCCAATCCCAGGACCGCGGGGCGCCATCTGCCCGGCGGCCTCATGAATCCTCGGGAAGTGCTGGCCATCATGACGGTCTCCGCCGGGGTCTTCTTTTTCGCCGCTTCTCAACTAAACAGCCTGGCCTTGATTCTGTCGCCGATGGCCGCGGCTTATGTCATCCTGTACTCCTATTCCAAGTACAGGACCTGGGGTTGTCACTTTTTCCTGGGATGGGCCTTGGGGATTGCCCCGTCCGCCGCCTGGATCGGAGTCACCGGGCGGCTGGACCCGGAGCCGGTCTTGCTATCCTTCGCGGTGGCCGCCTGGGCCGCCGGATTCGACATCATCTACGGATGCGCCGACTACGACTTCGACCGGCAATACGGCGTCCATTCCATCCCCAGCCGGTTCGGCATCGCCGCCGCCCTCTGGGTAAGCAGGGGGCTGCATTTCTGCTCCGCCATTGCGCTGCTGGCCCTCGGCCTGTGGTTCGAACTCAACGCTTACTATTTCATCGGCTGGGGAATTTCTATGGCCCTGCTAACCTTGGAAAACAACATGGTCAGGGCCGACAACTTGGACGGCCTGCATTCGCCCTTCTTCAAGTACAACAGCGCAATTTCCATGGTTTTGCTGGCATTTACCGTCCTTGCCGTGACGCTCTAGCCCTTCGCCTGTCATGTGAGATAATCAAGGTAATGACAGGACTTCCTGTAATAGTGGGCATCACTGGCGCCAGCGGCTCGGTCCTGGCGCTCAGGACCGTTGACGAGTTATTGCGGCGCGACGTTCCCACGGCACTGGTCTGTTCCAACAACGCCCGGCTGGTGTGGCGTGACGAGTTAGCCACGCCATTCAACGACACGCTGTCGGAGTGGCGGGAGCATCCGGGCTTCACCTGGTATCCGGTCAACGACATGGCCGCCCCTATCGCCAGCGGCACCTATCCGACCCGCGGCATGGTCATCGTGCCGGCCAGCATGAATACCCTGGCAGCCGTTGCCCATGGGATGACCCATCACTTGGTCCACCGGGCGGCAGACGTCTGTCTGAAGGAACGGCGGCCCCTGGTCATAGTCCCGCGGGAGACGCCCCTGCACACCATTCACCTGGAAAACATGCTGGCCCTCAGCCGCCTTGGAGCCATGATTTTGCCGCCCCAACCGGCCTTTTATCTCCACCCCGAAAGCACAGAGGACATCGTCAGGTTTGTGGTGAGTCGGATACTAGTAGCGCTCGACGTGGAAGAAGCTCTTCCGGAAGACCTGCAATACAGGGAGATGGAAGACTGATGGGCATTACTTATATCGACGGAGTCGCCCGCGGGCCCACCGACAAAGAGGCGGCAGTAAGGTTCCTTGTAGACAGCGGCGCTACCTACAGCCTGCTACCTACGCCTGTATGGCAGGCTATAGGACTGGAACCGCGCCGAGAGCACTCGTTCACGTTGGCCGACGGGGCCACCGTGCAAAGGCGCATCTCCACCTGTTATTTGATGCTTCCTCAAGGCCAGGACTATAGCCCGGTGATCCTGGGAGAGCCGGGAGATGAAGCTCTGTTGGGGGTCGTTACGCTGGAGATACTGGGGCTATTGTTCAATCCGTTTAACCGTACCCTGCAGCCGATGCGGATGATGCTGGCGTGAACCGATGGCGAGGCTGCAAGGCGGGGAAAAGCAGCAGTACGTAGCAGACCTCTTTGCCCGCATCGCCCGCCGGTACGACCTGATGAATGACCTGATGACCGCCGGGCTGCACCGGCGGTGGAAAGGTCAGACGGCCCAACTAACTGCGGAGGGCCTGGCAGGGAAAGCCTTGGACGTCGCCACCGGCACAGGCGACCTGGCGCTTGCCCTGTCCAAACGTCCCGGCATGGAGCACGTCGTCGGCGTAGACCTGTTGCCGGAGATGGCGACGCTGGCGCGCAACAAGGCCGCGACCGGCGGCCGGAGAGCCCACATAGGCCTCGTGTTGGGGGATGCATTGAGGCTGCCCTTTGCCGATGGTTCCTTCGCTTGCGTCACGGCAGGGTTCAGCCTGCGAAACATGCCAGACTTGGACCAGGCACTGGCGGAAATGGCGCGGGTGGTGCAGCCCGGCGGGAGAGTAACCACGCTGGAGTTGACCCCAATGCCGCCGGGAGCCTTGTCGCGGTTCATTCGATGGTATTTTCACCGGCTGACGCCGTTGATGGGACGAATAGTCGCCGGAGACCAGCCGGCTTACACCTATCTGCCAGACTCGGTCGATGTGTTCGTCAAAGCCGAAGACTTGGTTGAACTACTCAGGAATGTCGGCTTGATGGACGTTGGGTACCGACGCATGGGCTTCGGCGCGGTTGCCGTGCATTGGGGCCGTAGCCCCTTGGATTGAGTCCACTGTAGGCTAATGGCACCATAACCGGGCAACCGCTAAAATAAGGCAATATTGCACCGGCCCGCTCGAAGCGACAGACATCTCCCTTCAAGTGTCTTCATCGCGGGCCTATGCCGCACCTGGGAGGCCGGATGAGCGCCATCCTCGACGAATACGTTTCCAAGCATCCCGGTTCGGCCCAGCGCTATGCAGCGGCAGTAAGGTTGTTTCCGGGAGGCGTCACCCACGACGTAAGGTACGCCCAGCCATTTCCACTGTATATGACCCACGGCCAGGGCCCGTTGAAGTGGGACGTGGACGGCAATGAGTACGTGGACTATGTCTCCGGACATGGCGCTTTGCTTCTCGGGCACTCGCACCCGGCCATAGCCGAAGCGGTGTCCCAACAAGTATTGCGGGGCACTCACCTGGGGGCAAACACCGACGCAGAGATACGCTGGGCCAAGGCGATTATCGCCCTGATGCCCTCCGTGGAGAAAGTGCGGTTTCACAGCTCGGGGACCGAGGCCACGTTGATGGCTATGCGGCTTGCCCGGGCCTATACGGGCAAGTCGAAGATTATCAAGCTTCAAGACCACTTCCACGGCTGGCATGACTACGCCATGGCCGGGTCCGACCATGCGGCGCCGGGAATCCCGGAAACAAGCTGGGGAAGCATGGTGATTGTTCCCCCCGGAGACCTGAGCGCGGTCGAAGAAGCCCTGGGCCGGGACCCGGATATAGCCGGCCTGATACTGGAACCCACCGGGGCCCACTACGGCCAGTTGCCATTCGACGACCCTGAGGACTACCTGGTTGGCCTTCGGGAACTGACCGAGCAGCACGGGGTGGCGCTGATATTCGACGAGGTGGTCACCGGCTTCCGGGCGTCGCCCGGTGGCAGCCAGGTGCGCTACAGCGTAACTCCCGACATTACCGCCATGGCCAAGATAGTCGCTGGTGGGCTGCCCGGAGGCACTCTAGGGGGCAGGGCCGAAATTATGGACATGATGTCTCCCAGGAATGACCCGGAGTGGGACAACAGTCACCGGGTATACCATCCGGGCACGTTCAACGCCAATCCGCTTTCCGCGGCGGCCGGCGCCGCGTGCCTGGAATTGATAGCCAATCAACCGATAAACCGACGAGCGGACGCCATGGGCGATCGCCTAAAAACAGGCCTTAACGACATATTCGGCAGGATGGAAGTAGCCGGACACGCTCACGGCATAGCGTCGATGATCCACGTGGTGATGGCCGACTGCGATTGCGACCGGGAGACCTGCTCGATGCCCCACAGCAAGATTAAGGAGACCACCGCATCGCCGGCGGTCACGGCGTTAAAGCGCGGCTTGCAGAACCAGGGAGTCGACGTCATGGGCCGGGGATCTTTCCTGGTGTCTGCCACTCACGGCGAAGAGCACATAGACCGGACGCTGGAAGCTTTTCAGAATACTTTGCAGGCCTTGCGGGCGGAGGGTCTGGCATAGCCCGCCGGTAAGGGCTTATTGGAGGCTGACAGAGAAGACCCGGTCCAGCCCAGCCAGGTCTTTCGTTACGTTGGTCTCGACTCCGTGGAAATGCTCCCGGGCCAGCGCTTCAACTGCCGGGGCCTGCTCCGGGTCAAGTTCCAGCAAGATTGCCCCTCGATCCTTCAACTTGCCAGGCGCTTGCGCCAGCAAGCCTCTGATGCAGTCCAGTCCGTCGGGGCCGCCGTCCATGGCCAGGCGGGGTTCTCGACGGATTTCCGGCTGCAGGGTGGGAATCCTGGCGGAGGGTATGTAGGGTAAATTGGCGACGATTATGTCCACCGGTTTCGGCAGGGGTTCCAGGAGATTTCCCATCCGCAGGACGACCCGGTCGGATACCCTGTGGGCCTTTGCGTTGCAGGCGGCCACTTCCAGCGCCTGCTTTGAAACGTCGAGGGCGTAGACGCGGGCCGTCGGCAGGTTCACAGCCAGACTGACGGCGATGGCGCCGCAGCCTGTACCTACGTCGGCTATTACCAGCTCGCGAGACTCAGCCATCACCGGCGCGGCGGATAGGGCTAGTTCCACCAGGGTTTCGGTCTCCGGACGGGGTATCAGCACGTCGAGGTTGACCTGCAAGTCCAGGCCGTAGAACTCCCGGTGGCCCACAATGTAGGCTAGCGGCTCGCGGGCAAGCCGACGTTGCAGCATGGCGTCCAGGTCATGTTGCTGCTCCTGGCCGACTTCCAGTTCGTGGCTGGTGAATAGTTCTTGTCGGGTCGTCTGTAGCAGGTGCATCACCATCACCTCTGCCTCCAGACGAGGGTCGGCGATGCCCGATGCGTCCAGTAGCTTGTAGGCCTTTTGAATGACCTGGCGAATGGACGCCATTGCAGGTGGGCCGGACTAGAACTGCCCGGCCTTCAACAACTGTTCCTGTTCCCAGCTGGCCAGCCGGTCGATTATGTCGTCCAGGCCGCCGTCCATCACCCGCGGCATACCATGGAAGCTGTTGCCGATTCGATGGTCGGTGATCCGGTCTTGGGGGTAGTTGTAAGTGCGGATTTTCTCGGCCCGTTCGGCGCCGCCTACTTGGGAGCGCCGATTTTGGGTGATCTCAGCGGACTGACGTTCTTGCTCGGCCTCGTAAATGCGGGCCCGGAGCATGGACATCGCCTTCTGCTTGTTCTTGTGCTGGGAACGCTCGTCCTGGCAGACCACGGTAATCCCGGTGGGCTCGTGGACAAGCCGCACCGCCGTGGCGACCTTGTTGACGTTCTGGCCGCCGTGGCCGCCGGCATGAAAGATGTCGGTTCGCAGGTCGCTGGGGTTGATCTTGACTTCGACTTCGTCGGCTTGGGGGAGGACCGCGACGGTGGCCGTAGACGTATGAATCCTGCCCTGGGCTTCGGTTTCGGGAATACGCTGGACGCGGTGGACTCCTCTCTCGTATTTCAGGCGGCTGAAGGCCCCTTCGCCCTGAATCTCGAACACTATCTTGTTGAACCCTCCCAAGTCTGATGGGTTGGAGTCCATCACGTCGACCTTCCAGTTGCGCAGTTGGGCGTACCGGCTGTACGCCCGGTAGAGATCGCTGGCAAAAAGTCCTGCTTCGGCTCCGCCCGTTCCGGCCCGTATCTCTACTATGACGCTGCGTTCGTCGTTGGGATCTTTGGGAAGCAAAGCCAGCTTCAACTCCCTTTGAAGCTGGTCCAGGCGTCCATTTACGGCTTCCAGTTCATCCCTAGCCATCCGGGCCAGTTCAGGGTCGGCTTCCTCATGGAGCAGCCCCTCCAAGTCCTCTCTCTCACCGTTGAGGGCCTGGTGTTCCCTGGAGATTTCCACCAACTCCTCTAGAGAAGCGCGTTCTTTGGCCAGCTGCTGCACCTGGGCGAAATCGGCCGCCACCTCGGGCCGGGCCAAGTGTTCGTCAATTTCTTCGTAGCGGCGAAGGACTGAATCCAGCTTGTCAAACAGCGAATTCATGCAATGTCTCGTAGGAACCGTCCAGCGCTATGGCGTAATCTGCCAGGGCGCGGTATTTCAGCTTCCAGCTTACTTTAAACCCTCTCCCCGGACAAGGCCTTGTGTCGCCGATTATGACCTTGGTATTAAAATGGACTTGCCTGGTGTTACGCCGACTGGGGTGTAGAGGTCCTCGATGCGACACATCTTACACGCCGACTTGGACGCCTTTTATGCGGCGGTGGAGCAACTGGACAATCCTGAGTTGCGAGGCCGCCCGGTCTTGGTCGGGGGCCGCCCGGAGGACAGGGGGGTGGTGGCTACCGCTTCTTACGAAGCAAGAGAGTTTGGCGTCCACTCGGCGATGCCAATGCGTTCTGCGGTGCGGCGTTGCCCCCAGGGCGTTGTCGTGCCGCCTCGGTTCGGCCGTTACAGGGAGATGTCTTCCCTGGTGATGGGTATCTTCAGGCAACTGACCGACTTGGTGGAAGCCCTGTCCCTGGACGAGGCATACCTGGACGTGACTGAGGCTGTAGAGGGGGGGAAGCCGCCTCTGGCGGTGGCATTGGACCTGAAGCAACAAGTACGCGAAGGGACGGGCTTGGTCTTGTCCGTGGGGGTGGCCACCAACAAGTCGGTGGCCAAGATCGCCTCCGACCTGCGCAAGCCCGACGGCCTGGTGGTAGTTGCTCCGGGCGAGGAAGCGGACTTTCTTGCTCCGTTGCCGGTGGGCAAGCTCTACGGCATAGGACCCAAGACCGCAGGAAGGCTGCAACAAGAGGGAGTCGAGACCATCGGCCAACTGGCGGCCCAACCGATGGACTGGTTTACTCGCCGCTTTGGCCAACGAGCCGCCGCGGTCCGCGCCAAGGCCATGGGAGAGGACCAGGAGCCGGTGCACACTGACCGGGAGACCAAATCCATAAGCGCGGAAACCACCTTTGCGTCTGACCTGGCGGAACCGGAGCGGCTGCGGCAGGAGCTGGCTCAACTGGCCTCCAATGTGGCTAGCCACTTGAGCCGCAGCGAGCTTCAGGGTAGGACGGTGACGTTGAAGGCCCGGCTGGCCGACTTTACGACGTTTACCCGGCAGGTGACCATCCCGTCACCCACAGCTTCCGAGGAGACCATACTCGCACAGGCTTGGCGGCTGCTGTCGTTGGAAATGGCCCCGGGGCGGTCGTTCAGGTTGCTGGGGGTTGGCGTCTCTTCTTTCGACCAGAGTTCTCATGTGCAGCTATCGCTGTTTGGTGAGGGCGCCCAAGGGGATGAGTCTATCTGAACAGGTCTCTGTCACCAGTCCTGATGAGGCGCTGGATGCTGGCGTCTTGCATTGGAACATAGCTGTAGCCGCGGATAATGGTCACCGGCACGCCGTCAACTTTGCCGGTCACAAGCTCAGCCGCGGCGGCCAGCTCGTCGGCCACCGCAATTTCCGTGGTGTGCATCATGTTGCCGTGGCTGTCCTCCAGGCCCACGTAGCTGAGCATGGGGTCAAGGCCGGCTACGCCGATGGCTACGTTGGCGGCGCCGTTGCGCCAGGGCCTTCCGAACGTGTCGGAGACAATCACCGACACGTCCAGAGCCAGCCGGGCCTTGATGGAGTCCATTATTCTTCTGGCGGAGGCGTCAGGGTCCGCGGGCAACAGAGCAACGGTTTCCGACCCTGGAATGTTGGAGGCGTCGACGCCGGCATTGGCACAGATAAAGCCGTGGCGGGTCTCGCTGATGATAACTCCCCGGTCCATGCGCACGACCCGCGCACTCTCGCGCAGGACGATCTCCGTGTGCCTGGGATCCCGACGATAGCCTTCCGTGATGGTCACCGCCAATCGCGAAGGCTCGATGCCCTCGAAGCCAATCACCCTGTCCTCGGCCTTGGACACCACCTTCTGGGTAACGACAACAACGTCGCCGGCCTCTAAGGGAGTGCCCTGACTCCGGGCGGCGGCCATCAAGAGTTCGGCCAAGTCGTCTCCAGGCTTGACCTCCGGCATCCCCTGGACGCCGATGATTTGGAGTTCAGGAGGCATGGCTTGTTACCTCTAGGCGGTTTGTTCCAGTATACCCCTTCGCAAGCCCTATGCTAAAATTCCCAAGATGGCTTCGTCTTCTTCATACAGAAAGAGGCTCTACACCAAGTTCGGCGACCAAGGCTCAACCAGCCTGCTCTACGGTGGGCGGGTGTCCAAGAACGACCTCCACACTGAGGCCTACGGGATTACCGACGAGGCCGTTTCCGCCATGGGCTTAGCGCGGGCTTTGAGCGAAGACACCAGGGTCAAAGACGCCCTGCGGGACTTGCAACGAGAGCTATTCACGGTGGCCGCCGAACTCGCAACCGAGCCGGACAAATACGACCTCTTTCAGCAACACTTCAAGCCGGTAACTGAAGAAATGGTGGCCAACCTGGAGTCGATGATCGACTCGTTGGAAGACGACGTAGAGATGCCCAAGGTCTTCATTTTGCCGGGCGGATCACCGGCGTCGGCGGCCTTAGACCTGGCCCGCTGCATCATCCGAAATTCCGAACGCAGGGTGGTTGCCCTGCATGAGGCCGGCCGGTTGACCAACGAGTTAGTCATCGCCTATCTGAACCGTTTGGGCGACCTGCTGTTCGTGCTGGCACGTTATCAGGACCGGGAGTTGCCGCTGGAACGGGCGACAGGCGAGCGGAGCTAGGGCCGGTAGGTCGATGATCAATTTAGCAGTTATAGATTACGACTCGGGCAATCTGCGCAGCGTGGCCAAGGCGCTGGAACTGACTGGCGTAACCCCCCTAGTCACGAGCAACCCAGATGACTTGGCGGCGGCGGACGCCGTCATATTTCCCGGAGTGGGGTCTGCCCCGGCGGCCATGCAGGCTTTGCGGAAACGGGGGCTGGTGCAGCCGTTGCGAGACTACGTAGCCTCGGGCCGGCCATTCTTGGGCGTATGCCTGGGCCTGCAGCTATTGATGGACCGTACCGAGGAAGGCGATACCCAGTGCCTGGGTATAATCCCCGGAGTGGTGCGGCGGCTGCCCCCAGGGATAAAGGTGCCCCACATGGGCTGGAACAGCGTAAGGCTCCAGAAACCCCACCCGGTCTTCGACGGCATCCCGCAAGACAGCTTCTTCTATTTCGTGCATAGCTACTACGCCGTACCGTCTGAGCCCGACGGCGAAATCGGAGCTACCGATTACGGCGTCATTTTTTGCAGCGCGTATGCCCGGGGGAACCTGATAGCCACCCAGTTTCACCCGGAAAAAAGCGGCGACACTGGAACGCGCATTTACAGGAACTTCTGCGCCTTGGCCGAGAAGCATGCCGCCGACCACCGACGCAAGTCGGCCGTCAGCCCATAAGCCGCTCAGGGTAGTCCGACGGTTAGCTTTCCATGGAAGTAATCCCAGCAATCGACCTAAAGTCGGGGCGCTGCGTGCGCCTTTACCAAGGAGACTACCAGCGAGAGACGGTCTATTCGGAGGACCCGGTCGCGATGGCCCTGCACTGGCAGCAGCTAGGCGCCCCCCGGCTGCACCTGGTGGACCTGGACGGAGCGGCAGGCGGTCAACCAAGCAACCTGGAAGTCCTGTCTCAGATCATCACGGGCTTGTCCATACCGGTGCAGGTGGGAGGAGGCATCCGCGACGAGGAAACCGCGCAGGCCCTTCTGGCCGCCGGCGCAGACAGGGTGGTGCTTGGCACCGCAGCGGTGGAGCAACCCTCGCTGGTTGAAGCTCTTTGTTCACGTTATGGGACTGACAGGGTCGTCGTGGCAGTGGACGCACGGGACGGGCAAGTTGCGATAAAGGGTTGGAAGGAGCAAAGCGCTGTGAGCGCCCTGGATTTGGCGCGGCAGATGGCCTCACTGGGGGTGGCGCGCCTGCTATATACCGATATTTCCAGGGACGGCACCTTGACCCAGCCCAACGTAGAGGCCAACGCGGCCTTGGTCCGGGATACCGGGATGGCGGTACTGGCCTCAGGAGGCGTGACCGCAGTCGAGCACCTTCGGCTGCTGGCTGGCGCCGGCGTCGAAGGAGCGGTCCTGGGCCGCGCGCTATACGACGGTGTCATGACCTTGCCCGAGGCAATGGCGGCGGTCGGGGCTGAGGACACAAGGGGGACATGACCGGGCGGTCCTCTGCGGACAGGCTGATAGTAGAATGGGACCGGGTTAGCCGGAGCCCGATGCTGGGGCGTTGGCCCTTTTTTCCAGGAGTCCCGAGCGAATGGTGCGACGCTCGTCGGACTTGGCGAGCCAGTCTTCTCGAAACACTTCCATCAAGATGAAGTCCTGGGAAATGCGCCGGACTTTCTTGACCGGTGTAAACCCGCTTTTCTCGAAGCATCGCTGGGCCCGCTTGTTCCACTCCAAGGTGTGCAGGTAGACCCGTTTCAGCCCTTTCTCGGTGAACAGGTACTCCAGCAGGGTGGTCACGGCATCGTACCCGTAGGAGTCGCTCCAATAGTCCCGGTCTCCGATGACGATGCCCAGCTCCGCCTGCTTGTTGACGCTGTCCAAGTCGTAATACATGCAGTTGCCGATGAACTTGCCGTCCAAGGTCACCGTGGCAAAATGCTTGGACCCGGGGGTGGGATAGCGGAGTTGGTCCTTGAAGATCTTCAGGTAACGGTCAAAGGTCATTGTCAGGGGATAAGCGGCGTCCAGCCGGGCCAGTTCGGGGTCGCTACGCCAAATGTAGTCGCGCTCGGCATCTTCCTCGCGCTTGTCCCGGAGTATGACCTTTGCGCCTTGAAGCTCCACCATAAGCCGGTACCCTAACGCTTATCCAGGACCTCCAAGGCCCGCCGCAATACCTCCGCCTCATTGGCATAGGTCAATGCTTCCAAGGCCTCTTCGGACGGAAACCACTGGACTACGTCGAACTCCGGGTCATGCAAGTCGATGCCGCCGCCAACTGGCGCCATAAGGTAGTAATGCACGGTCTTGTGGAAACGAGTATTGGGCTCCCGGCGGCTGAACCAATATTGAATCGTGCCCAACGGTGCGTCGATTTCGACTTCCAGGCCGGTCTCTTCCTGGACTTCCCGCAGGGCCGTCTGTTCCAGGGTTTCCCCCGATTCCGGGGTCCCTTTGGCAAGGCACCAGCTATAACCCTGGGCCGAAGGGCCGACGGGTGTCGCATCGCTGTGATCTCCCCCGGTGGAAATCGCCCGACCACACAACGCGGCCTCGACGCGTCCGTTGACCCGCCGGTGGACAACCCCTCCGGCGGAGACAAGGTTTTCTATCCGGCCCTTAGCCGTTCGCTTAGTCAAGACTCGCCCTTGGACGCTTTGGTTATGGCAATGGCAGAAGACAGCATGTGCGAAATCAACACCGGGGACAATATGTGTGGGTTCAAGAGGCCCTATCCGGAGGTTTGCCGTTACGCGCCACCGCTAATGGCCGGGACGAAATGGACTTCGCTATCGTCAGACAGCTTCTCAAGAAGACCCAGCCTCCCCACCTCGCCGTCGATGGCCACCGCCAGGTTGGAGCGGATTTTGTTTTCCTCAACCAGCCTGGCTTTCATGCCGGGAAACAATTTATCCAGTTCGTCTACAGCCTGGCGAACGTTCCCGGCCTCGATTTGTACTTCCTTTACGCCTCCGGCCAGAGGCTGGAGCATGGTGGGTATGAATACCCTGGCCATCAACCGGCTCCTTAGCTTGCGGCGGCGGGCCTAACCGGCCTGTTTCATTCTTTCGGAGGCGTCAAGGACGGCCCGGACGATCTTGTCGTAACCGGTGCACCGGCAAAGGTTGCCGGCCAGCCATTCCCGGACTCTATGCTCGTCCACGTCCTTTTCGCTATCCAACAGCCCCTTGGCGGCGACGATGAAGCCGGGGGTGCAGATGCCGCATTGAAGCGCGGCGTGCTCCAAGAAGCATTGCTGCAGGGGGTGAAGCCCCTCAGGTGTGGCGATGCCCTCTATCGTGGTGATTTCTCTTCCCTGGACCTCCACTCCCAAGACCAGACAGGAATCGACAATCCGGCCGTCCAATATCACCGTGCATGCGCCGCAGTTGCCGTCGTTGCAACCCTCCTTGGTGCCGGTGAGGCCCAACACGTCCCGCAGGCACTCGAGCAGGCTCTGGCGGGGCTCGCAAAGAAAGTTGACCTGCTCACCGTTAATAGTCGTTTGTACGTGAGTAACTCCGGGCATTATTCCTCCCCTCTGGCACGCTGGATGGCTTGATTAAGAGTGCGCCTGGTCAATACGCCCACCAGGTGCGTGCGCTGGCGAACGGTGCCCCGCATGTCGCTGATGGGTGATGCGGCTGCCTGGGCTTTTTCTGAGGCTTCTTGTATGGCCTCCTCGGACACGGGTTTGCCGGCAAGGCTTTCGCCGGCTTCACGGGCCAGCACGGGGGTGGGCGCCACCGAGGCCAGGGATATACGGGCAGACACGAAGTTCTGTCCCGAATCGTCCAAGACTACCGAACTGCCGACGCCGGCTACCGCTATGTCCATCTCGTTTCGAGGGATGAACCGCAGGTACTTTGCTCCGGAGTTGGCTTGGGGAGCGGGGAGGCTTATAGAAACCAGTATCTCGCCCGCCTTCAGGACGTTCTGGCCCGGAGCAGTGCAAAAGTCTTCAGCGGGGACCTGGCGGGTCCCGTCAGGGCCGGCGATGTTGCACACCCCGCCCAGGACTATGACCGGGGGTATGGAATCGCCGCTGGGAGCGGCGTTGCACAGGTTGCCGCCCACGCTGGCCCGCCCCTGAATCTGGATGCCGCCAATCAGGGATGCGGCGTCAATCAACCCCGGGTAGGCGGAGGCCACCTCCTGGTTCTGGTAAATGCGGTAGCATGGAACCGCCGCTCCCAGCACCAGGCCGTTCTTGGAATCGTAGGACACCTCGTTTAACTCAGGGATTTCTTTGACGTCCACCAGCACGTCTGCGCTGCGCCGACGGCCCCTGAGCATAACCAGAATATCCGTGCCGCCTGCTATGGCCTTTGCCCGGTCTCCCTTGGAAGCCATAAGCGATACGGCTTCGCTTACAGTTGTCGGCACTTCGTAGTCAATCCACTCCAATTAGGCCACCTCCTCCTAGGAATTACTCACCAGAATTGAACGCCGGGGATATACTGCGCTGGGTAGCCAATTAATAAGGCGGCCCCGCCGCCTACTCAACCCCGGTCTCGCCTTCATAACCGCACATATATTAACCGTAGCCAAGGAGTCAAGTCAATCCAGGCTGCGACGCCCGCCTCAAGGCTTCCGCCACCGCGTCCTTCATCGACGAGTTACCCAGCGACACGCCAGCCAACCCAGGCACGGATTCCAGGTGCAGGCCTGACCCTGCGTCTCCGGCACCGTTCTCTATGCGGGACAGCAGGATCCTGCAAGTATCGTCGGAACCGCTATCTACTCTCCCAGACGCTCCGGCGGGGGCCTCGGCAGGGCCTCCTTTCGTCAAATGCGTCCAGTAGAATCCCTTTGCTGCGGGCCAGGAAAAGAGCGTCAACAGGGGTATAGATTCTTCAGAAAGGCCGAATAAGTCCAGCAATTCCAGCGCAGTCCTGGAGACTCCATGTTGACCGAAGATCACCAGGTGTTGAAATTCGGCGCCCGCATTCTGGAAGCTTGAGCGGAAATCCCGAAACAGGTCGTGGGCGCAGCGGTCTTCAGGCCTTACCAGGAATGCAGCGTAGACCGGGAAGTGTCCGGGCTGCTCGCCGTCAAGGGCTTGGCTCCAGCGGGCGAGCTTGTCCAGGTCGTGGCTGTCCGCATGGCTTTGCGCCACCGTTCTTCAACTCCGGCCGTGAGTATGGACCGACATGTACATCGAACAGTCGGCGGCTCTTGGGAGCAAGGTTGTATCCATAGTCCTATTCCGAGACCAAGGTCATGAGCCATGCTAGGGCGCACTCCAAGCTTTGTCAAAGGCAACAAAACAGCCCAGTGGTGACCAGCCGGCACCTCGTATTGACGATGGGTCGATTTGTCCTTATCCTCTAGGTGCGCCGGACTTAGCCGGCATTCGAGGAGCTTTATATGACTCAACCAGCGGCGGAGCTACCCCCAATCCCAACGCCGAGGTCCCAGCCGGAGTCGGACTTCTACTGGGAAAAGTGCAGGGAACACGAGCTTTGGTTGCGTCATTGCAAGACTTGCGACAAGGCCTATTTCTATCCCCGGGACATCTGCCCTCTGTGCTTCTCACGGGACACCGACTGGATACAGAGCAGCGGCCAAGGGGTGCTGCATGCCTTCGCGATAGTGCACCGGGGGCCTATTCCTGCGTTCCGGGACCGGACGCCGTATGTTGCGGCCGTGGTGGAATTGGAGAGCGGGTCGCGGATGGCCACCAACCTAGTTGAAGTGGAGCCGGAACCGACCGTCATCAAGATCGGGATGCCCGTGGAAGTGGTCTTCGAGGACTTGGACGACAAGTTTAGCCTGCCCAAGTTCCGGCCCGCGTCTTAGCGGCGGCTCCTGTAATTGCACCAACAGACAAGACACGACTGATATTGCTCTACCTACAACTCCATAGCGGAGAATTGGGTGACCCGGTTGCCGCCATGGGAAATTACTTCCGCACTGGTGGCGTTTCAATCATTAAGGCCGCATTTGCGCACTCATATTTCATTCATCCAAATGCCGTCCGCGCAAAGACACCCTATTTTCCGCATCGGGCGCGACGCAGCCGCAAGCACTATCCAAACAAAGAAAGAGGGGCCAAGGCTTTTTGGGCAGGCGACGGACGGGAAGTTCAGTTAGACTTTAATGGCCGTGCTCAGATGGCCTGGGAAAAATATACAGGGCACGAACTCCTACGCGGCAGTGGTTATTCTGTGCGCCACATTTGGGGGAACCCTTGGAATCCAGACTACTACACTGCTGGCTGGAATTTGTGCTATATGCCGTTCTGGGCCGGGATGCTAACAGAAGAGCAACATCCGCATCCTGAACTGGAGCAGGCTATCCGCCAAGCCTCGTGGGACCTCTACTTTCGGAATAATCCGGTATGCCAGCCTCCAGATTACGTTGAGAATCCGGGATTGGACTTGAGTTCGTTACTGGCCGGACAGCCTATCTTGATTCTGGTCAAATCGGATTCAGCAATTACAGAGAAAACTAGCGTTGCCGGGCCTAAGCACTCCAGCACCGCAGGAACCGCAGTTGAGCGAGTAAAAGCTATACGCAGCCAGTCCCATCAAAGTTGGAGTAATATCCGCAAAGCGGCGCGTGCGCTCCAAGGCTTAGAGCATAAGCCTTTTGGGACAGCGAATGTCGAGAGCAGCGCAAAATCCTGCGTCAGAAAGATACATTCCGAAACTGGTCTCAGCTTTGCGGAAACCGAATCCTTGCTCGATGAGCAAGGGTGGTAGCTAAACTCAACTAGACCACACTTGGCGCAAGAACTCCTGAGCGGCATCGTAGCCCCTCGCTCCGCCTCGCCTGATTGGCGGCACCAAGTAGACGTTGTGCAGTCCGGCCTGCTGGAACGCATGGAATAACTCCAGCGCGATGTCCACGCCCGACTGGCCCGATTCCAGGTCTGCAAGCATCCGGTCGGGGACTGTGCTGAACAGCACCCCGTCTTTCTCCAGCACCTGCAGGCCAAAGAACACCGGGACCGTCAAGTCCTCGCCGGCGGCGGCGTAGGCGCCGTAGAGCCTGGCGGCGTCTTGCGGGTCGAATATTGGCTGGGTGATGAAGAATTGGGCGCCCGCTTGGACCTTGCGCCGCGCGAGCCGGGCTTCTGATTCAATCCCCCTTCCCAGGTCCATTGTGCCGCCGACACAAAAGTCGGTGGGCGCCCGCAGCCGTGATCCGCGGAAGTCCAGGCCCCGGTTCATCTGCGTGACGGCCGCAATCAGTTCAGTGGGTTTAAGGTCGCCAGCCTCCCGGAAGAGGGACAGGTCGCGGTCGCTCAAGGGGTCTCCTCGCACTATCGCCACGTTTTCGAGGCCCAGGACTTGCGCTCCCAGCAACAGCGACTGAAGCGCTAGCAGGTTCATGTCGCGGGTGGCCAGAGTAAACACAGTGTCCTTCCCAACTTGATTCTTGATGGCGGCAGCCAGCATCGCCGAGTTGACCCTGACGGCCCTGCCGGGGTTGTAGGCGACAGAGATGAAGTCGGCGTCGATAGCCGCCTGTCGGAGAGGGTCAGCCTCGCCGGTCCTGGGAGGCGAAAAGTCACAGATGAAGGCAGCGCGGCCTGTCTGCTCGTAGCAACGGTCGGTTACTTTCGCCATGACGTACTCACGCGGCTGGGGTTACCGGCCTCCGGGGTCCAGCTGTTCCAGGTATTGCCGGAAAAGGTCAACGGACTTGTACTCGGACAGCCCCATGAAGAAGCGGAAACCGCGGATGTACTCGCTGATGTCTTTGGGAAGCATCAGGACGTCGTCCCGGGGTTCCGACTCGTCAAACAACGCCTGAACGCCGTCTTCCATCCCCACGTACAGTGCATCCTCCAATAGCAGGGAATCTGCGGGATCCAATCCCTTGCGGACGTACCAGCGGGAATACACGAAGGGAAGGCCGGTCCACCGGCGCCACTCCTCTCCCAGGTCGTAACGGTAGGGGTAGCCGCGGGCGCCGCGGCGGCGGCGCAGAGCCTGGTCATCGGTGACCAGAAAGGCGTCGCTTGAATCGTCCATGGCCCCGTATCCCTGAGGCTGAACACCGTGTTTAACCTGCAGCAGCACCTGTAGTAATGGCAGGGAGGAGCCGGGTTCATCGCAAACGCCTACCGTTACTCCCGTCAACTGGTCTATTGGCCGACGGGAGTAGAGGAGGACGCTGCGGGACTGGTCGGCGGTGGCGATGCAGAATCCGGAGACCGGCTCAAAGCCGTCTCCCAAGTGAAACGCGTCCGCCAGGGGAACCGGGCCTGCATCGATGACCCCCTCTTGGAACGCCGGTGCAATTTGGCTGGGCGACATCTCGTGAAGTTGGAACCCGCGCCGTTCCATGTCCTTGTAGAACGGCTGGGCGTTGAGACAAGAGAGGCGAGCGACACTAACGGTCATTGACCATCACCCAAAGGCGTCTTCCGGGGGTTGACCATGTACGTCCACATGTTGCGCTGATTCTAGGCTGGCCCCAAAACCCCGTCAAGAAAGTCTGGGAGAGTTGGTTTTGATGCATCGGTTATTTCGACACTATCGTAGGTTTTGGAGTACACTGGGATTCACGGAGGCGATGTGAGAAGTCTGTTTTTGCTGCTGGCCCTCCTGTCTGCACTGGCGACTCTGCTTCCTGGCGCCGCTGTACTTGCGGAAGAGGGTGAGATAGAGGTGCTGGACGTGGACGCCGAGAGCCAATTCCCCGACGGCGTCAGGTTCTCCGTAACCGCTCAGAGCTCGGACGGAATCGACGAGATTAGGGTGTTCCTCAAGAGGACGGGGGAGACGGGGTCGAGCACCTACCGCTCGGTTGATTTTGAGCCGGGGACGCTGGTGACCGGCGAATCCATCCTGAGCGCCGCGGGAGGCGGGGACTACTTCCCGCCCGGCACCCAGATACGGTACTCGTTCGAGATTCGAGACAAGGCAGGCGCGGTCTATCGGACACCGGAGGAGGACTTCATATACGACGATGGCCGGTTCGAGTGGCAGACCGTCTCGTCGGGGTTGATTTCCGTCGACTACTACGGGGAATACGTTGAGCAACGGGCCCAGACCATATTGGAGGCTGCGGAAGAAACCCTGGAAAGCATGGCCCCGCTTTTGGGGATCGAACCCACCGAGCCATTGCGCATCGTCTCCTACAACAACTACCGACACATGTCGGCGGCGCTGCCGTTCAGGTCGCAAGCGGTCAGGGAACACCTCCAAACGTCGGGCATGGCCTTCGACGACGAGCGGGTGCTGCTGGTGCTGGGATTCGACGCCACGGTAACAGGCACCGTATCCCATGAGTTTATCCACCTGCTGGTGGCCGAAGCGGCTGGGAGGACCAGGTCGCAGGTGCCGGCGTGGTTGAACGAGGGCCTGGCGGAGTACGGCAACATCGACCGCACCGACGATTACGAGGCCGCATTGCGGTACGGGATATTCACCCGCCGGCTGAAGCCCCTGTGGTTCCAGCACGCCTTCACCGGAAGCCCGGAGGACATCATCATCGCCTACGGCCAGGGCCAGTCGGTGGTGACGTTTCTAATCGACCGATTCGGCGAGGGAACCATCGCCGAGTTGTTCCAGGCGCTGCAAAGGACGCTGAACATAGATGCAGCCTTGCAAGAAGTGTACGGGTTGGACCAGTACGGCGTAGACTCAGAGTGGCGCAAGGCGATTGGGCTGGAACCATTGCCGCCGCCGGGAGAGTTGGAACGGCAACTCGAGATGATCGCGACCCCGGATCCAGCAGAGCAAACGGAGGAAGGGGCAGCAACCCCCGTCGCGGCCGCTGACTCTGAGCCGGAACCCGCCGGGACAGCGGAAGGGTCTGCCGCGGACGAGGCGGAAGAAGACACTGAATCCGAGCCCGCCTCGGGTGGATGTAACGCTCCCGCCTACGGAGATTCCGGCCCATCCGGGTCGATAGCCCTGGGGTCGCTGCTGGTCCTGGGAGCGCCGCTGGGGTTGATTTCCCTGCGGGCAATTCGGCGCGGCCAGCGGGAGGAAGGCGACCCAACGCAGGTCACCGAGCCCTTGGATTAAAGGCGTCGTTTACAGCGTCGCCCAGCAGGTTGAAGGTGAACAGCAGCACGGTCAGCGTTCCCACCGGAAAGAGCAACAGGTGAGGATTGCTGCGCAGCACCGAGATGCTGGCGTTCTCGAAAATCATCAGGCCCAGGCTGGGCGTCGGCGGCTGGATGCCGATGCCCAGGAAGCTGAAGAAGACCTCGGAGCCGGCTACCCCGGCCAGCCCGGCGGAGACCAGGACGATTACCGGCCCCATCACGTTGGGCAAGACGTGCCTCAGCAGGATGCGAGGGGTGGGCACACCCACGGCCTGAGCAGCTTCCACGTACTGGTTTTCCCTGGCTTGCAGCACCTGGCCGCGCACCAGGCGGGCCATGCCGAACCAGCTAAAGATGGCCAGGGCCGCGGATAACACGAGATAGTCGGCTATCCCCAGTTGCACGATGCTGAAGCCCAGCGTTCCCTCGATGCCGCGGACCCATTCCTTGATGGGGTCTCTGAAGGCCGAGACGAAGATGAGCACCAGGAAGAACTCGGGGAACGACGTGGTGAGCTCGCCGACCCGCATGATGACGGCGTCGACGAGACGGCCAAAGTAGCCGGCGACGAGGCCCAGGGTTATGCCCAAGGCCAAGCTGCCGGTTACCAAGGTAATCACGGTGATGATGACGGTTGTCCTCAGCCCGTAGATGATGCGGGTGAGGATGTCCCGGCCCAGGCGGTCGGTGCCGAAGGGATGGCTCCAGGATCCTGCGGGGCTGATCTGCACCGAGAGCCGGTCGCCCAAGTCTATCTGCCCGTTTTCGCCGCCGCTCAGGAACTCTACCTGCCCCTTGTTCATCCGCAGTCGGGCTTCATTCATGGATATTTCGTGTCGATTGCCGGTTAGCGACGCCACTACCGTCTGTTCGATTACGGTTGCGCCGACCCAGGGAGGGGGCTGCTTCGCGATGTCCAAGTTCTGGTCGTTGAATCCGTAGGGGGTCACCAATGGCGCGAAAATCCCGGCGCCGTACATCACGACGATGATGCTCAGGCAGGCCACTCCCACCTTCTTGCCCATGAACCGCCTGAGAGAGATGGCCCAGTAGCTCCGGTTGGAGCCGGGCGCATCCATAGAACCCGCCGACACTGATTGGAGCCTATTCTGCAACTGACCCGCCCCCCAGCCGGATTCTGGGGTCCAGCACCGGGTATATGAGGTCAACCAGCAGCATGGCAAGCACGAACATGGTGGTGCCGATGAGGGTAACGGCGTTTATCACCGGGTAGTCCCTGGCGAAGAACGATTCAATCAAAAGGTCGCCAACGCCGGGGATGCCGAAGAAGCGTTCCACGATGAAGGACGTGAAAGCGATGCCGGCCAGGGAGAACCCCAAGGTGGTGACCACGGGAATCATGGCGTTGCGGAGGATGTGCCGCCTGCGGACCGTACCCTCGCCCAGGCCCTTGGCCCTGGCGGTGCGGACGTAGTCCTGCCCCAGGACGTCCAGGGTGCTGCTGCGGGTCAACCTGGCGACGATGGCGATGCCGGGGACGCCCATGGCTATGGCGGGAAGGATAATCCTGGTGTCGAAAAACCCGCCCCAACCGTGGGTGGGCAGAATGTCCAGCCACAGGGCGAATATGAGCAGCAGGCCGGGAGCGGTCAGGAATATGGGCACGGACTGGCCCACCAAGGTGGCCGCCACCGTGCCGGTGTCCCAGAAAGTGCCCTGCTTGAGGGCGGCGAAGAGGCCGATGGACACGCCGAGGGTGACGGAGATGATCAACGCAGCGATGTTCAACTGCGCCGACACCCACATCTTCTTGAGCAGAAGTTCGTTGACGCTGCGGCCTTGGAATTTGAAGCTATCGCCGAAGTCGCCCTGGAAGACATTGCCCAGGTAGCGGCCGTACTGGACGAAGACGTTGTCGTTGAGGCCCCGCTGCTCGCGGATTCGCTCGACGACGGCGGGGTCGTGGTACTGGCCCATGAGGGCCTCGACCGGGTCGCCTGGGCCGTAGCGGCCCAGCACGAAGGTGATAAAGGAGACGAGCAGGAGGATGACGGGCAGCCAGGCTAGGCGTCTGGCAATGTAGGCTCCCATGCTCCCGCCGGGTTTCTACTCGTCGCTCAGGTAGACGTAGCGCAGTCTCGGAATGTACAGCGGGGGCAGCAGGTAGTCCTTGACGTTGGGCTTAATCAGCACGTACTGCTCGCCGCTGTACCACAGGGGAATCCAGGGTGCGTCGTCGATAATCTGCTGTTCCACCTGTTGGTAAATGCGGATTCGTTCAGTTTCGTTGGTCTCGGTGCGGGCCTGCTCCAGCAGGGCGTCGACTTCCGGGTTGCTGTAGTTGGTGTGGTTGTTGCTGCTTTCGCTGTGGAACAGGATGTCCAGGAAGTTCTGGGGGTCGGGGTAGTCGGCAATCCAGCCAATATCGAACATCTGGAAGCGGCGCTTGTGCAGGTCCTTGAGGAAGGTGGCGTATTCAGTCTGCTGGAACTCAGCGGTGACGCCCAGGTTCCTCTCCCACATTTGGAGCACGACTTCCATGTCCAGGCTGACGTTGGCGCCGAAGCTGCCGGCGGTGGTCATGGTGATGGGGGGCATATTGGCCAAATCATCGCCGTAGCTGGACTCCTCCAGCAGCTTCATGGCTTCTTCCGGGTCGAAATCGTAGCTCATTAGATTCGGGTTGAATCCGGGAAAGCCGGGGGGGAGGATGCCCTGGGCCGGCACGACCAGGTCGCCCAGCACGATGGTGGCAATCTCCTGCTTGTCGATGGCCAGGTTCAGGGCTTGCCGGACCTTGGGGTCGTCCAACGGCGGCTCGTTGACGTTCATGCCGATGTACTGGACGCTGAAAGTCGGCTGGGCCCGCCGCAGGTTGGAGTTCAGGGGATTGCTGGGGTCGAGGAGGCGGTCGAGGTCTGCCAAGGATATGCCGGAGATGTGAATCTCATCGTTTTCGTACATCAGCATGGAGGTGCCGCCGCTGAGAATCATCTCCACGGCGTCCAGGCGCGGCGCGCCCAGGTGGTAGTCCTCGTTGCGGGTGAGGACCATCAATTCGCCCACGTCGTACCGGCTGAGCTTAAAGGGGCCGGTGCCGTTGGGATTGCGGAACCAGCGGCGTTCGTCCGCCTCGACGTTGGCCCGGTCCAGAACGAAGCCGGTGGGGTAGGTCATCTTGGCCAGGAAGTAGGCCTTGGGTGCGTCTATGGTTATCTCGATGGTCCGGTCGTCGATAACCCGCACGCCGGAGATGGTCTGGGCGTCGCCGTTGAGCTTCTCCTCGACGCCGACTATGTCGCCCAGGTACTGGTCAACAACCGGCGACTCGGTGAGGGGGTTGGTGGCCCGCTCCAGGGACCACTGGACGTCCTGGGCGGTTACCTGGCGGCCGTCGTGGAAGACCGCGTTGGGATCGAGGTGGAAGGTGTAGACGCGGCCGTCGGGGCTGATGTCCCATCGCTCGGCGAGGTCGGGGACGATGTCCAGGTCCCGGTCTATGGTCACCAGGCCGCCGAAGACTTCGATGATTATCTGGGCCGAGGTGGCATCGGTGGTGAGGTGGGGGTCGAGGGTGGGAGGGTCGACGTAGAGCCGGACCAAGGTGTTTTCCGGCGTGCTGCCTCCAGCGCCGGCTTCGCTGGTGGCCGCGGCAGGCTCCTCCTCGGGGGACTGGGTGGCCTCTGCGGCTTCCGTTGCAGCATCCTGTTCGGCCGGCTGTTCCATGTCGACTGTCGTCGATGAGCCTCCGCAGGCGGCGGCCAAAGCCATCAATGCGACGCTGCCCAAGATTGCCAAGAATAGTTTCCAGTTCATATATGACTTCCTTTGCTTTCGATCTCCGCCCAAGAAGCGCAAACCCGGGTCAAGTTGTACCTTCAAGCGCGCGCGGGCCGTTACCCTGGCAATACGACGGGCCGCTTGCGGGCGGATTTGCAGTCCACCAGTCAATATAAGTGTGTTGGAGGCCCAGTGGCAAGGGGTTAAGGCAGCCAGGGCGGCCAAAAGAGACCCGCCGAATTATGGCAATTCATCCGGGGCTGGGCGTCCACAAGGGACGCCCCTACGGCATTCGTCTCTCCCCGGGCAGGCGGTGGATATTGGCGCATCCGGTGGGGGCGGGCATCCCCCGCGAACGTCGCTTCGCTTGTTCGCGCCCCCTTGCGCTTTGCGAAGGGGGTGTGTGGGTTTCCCCCCTTCGTTCCAGCGCAAGGGGGGTTAGGGGGGATGCCCTGGCGGGGGGATGCGGGCGCTACTCCGTCATACCGGCCTCCGAGCCGCAATCCAGAAATGCGCGGGGCTGGATACCGGCTTTCGCCGGTATGACGGGTTGGGGGCGCATCGTCCCAGGGCGCCCACAAGGGGCGCCCCTACACCCGGTGTGACGGGTCCGTCCGGCGGAGATCGCAGCCGCTTACTTATAGATATTATAACAGGATAATAACTTTACGGCTATATGCCGCTAATATATTACTCAAACAGCGCATAACCAGATAAAATCATTGTTGTCGCAGGGCCTTATAGCTATATGCCATCCTTATATTGCGCTGAATGGTGTATAATCGGTTGAATGAAATGTTAATCAAGTAAATGTTTGCTCGGTAAATATTGACTGATTCGTCTTCAGAAGGGGGGGGGCGACATGAGCGCTTTGCAGCAACTCGGCAGGGGGATGCTACGGTGGTATATCCTGGCCATGGCGGCGGCGGCCGTGCTGGCCGCGGTTGCGGTCTCCGCCTCCTCCACGGCGGCATCGGAGGCGCAGGCGCAGCAGGCGCAGGTCCAGCAATCCCCGCCCGCCGCGCCCACCGGCCTGGCCGCGACCGCCGGCGACGGAAGCGTCACCCTGTCCTGGGACGCCGCCAGCAATACCTCCATCACCGGCTACGAGTACAACGTCAACCACAACGACACCAGCACCGGCAGCCTATCGGGCTGGGGTCCCTGGACCGCCATCCCCAACAGCGGGGCCTCCACCACCTCCCACACCTTCACGGGCCTTGCCAACGGCAGGGAGTACCGCTACCACCTGCGCGCCGTCAACGGCGCCGGCAGCAGCGCAGGCGCGCCCAACGCCGCGCCCTGGTTCGTCTCCGCCTCGCCCACGCCCACGCCGACACCGACCCCCACGCCAACACCCACGCCGCCGCCCCCGGCCACGCCCGCCGCGCCCACCTGGCTCATCGCAGCCGCAGGCGACGGCAGCGTCACGCTGTACTGGAACGACCCCAACGACTCCTCCATCACCGGTTACGAGTACAACGTCAACCACAACGACACCAGTACCGGCAATCTCTCCGGCTGGAGCGACTGGACGGCCATCGCAGGCAGCGGCGCCTCCACCACGTCCCACACCTTCACCGGCCTAGCCAACGGCAGGGAGTACCGCTACCACCTGCGAGCCGTAAACGCCGTAGGCAGCGGCGCAGCCGCGCCCAACGCCGCTCCCTGGTTCGTCAAGGCTACGCCGACGGCTGAGCCTCCGACCTCTGCTCCCACGCCCGGCATCATCCTCCAGGACGGCAACGGCGCCGCCATCACCGCCCTGTCCGTTCCCGAAGGCGGAGAAGCCGGCTACCAGGTCAAGCTCGCTTCCCAGCCTGCCCAGGACGTCGAGGTCTGCGTCGCCCTGTTCACCCGCGACGACGACGACCCCGACATCACCTTCGAGGGCCAGGCCGCCGACGTCGTGTCCATCAAGCTCACCTTCACCCCCGCCGACTGGAACACCGCCCAGACCGTCACCCTCGCGGCCGCCCTGGACGCCGATGCGGTGAACGGCGCGCGCGGCGTGACTCACGACGCAAGGGAGTACTACTCCGGCTACGTCGACATAATCGCAACGGAGGTTGACAACACCACCGTCCCCGCCGCCCCCACCGGTCTGACCGCAACCGCGGGGGACGGCAGCGTGACACTGGCCTGGGACGACCCCTCGGACGCGTCCATCACCGGCTACGAGTACAACGTCAACCACAACGACACCGATACGGGCAACCTCTCCGGCTGGAGCCAGTGGACCGCCATCGCCGGCAGCGGGGCATCCACCACCTCCCACACCTTCACAGGCCTGACCAACGGCCGGGAGTACCGCTACCACCTGCGAGCCGTGAACGCCGCGGGCGCCGGCGGCGGGGCGCCCAGCGCCGCGCCCTGGTTCGTCTCCGCCACGCCGAAGACGTACGACCCCAACCTCGCCGTGGACAACGTGTTCGTCGACCCGGGCAACGGCTACCTCGACATCTCCTGGAGCGCGGCGGCGGGCGCGACGCACTACGACATCCGCGCCAGGGAGTCCGGCGTCAACGACTGGCATACCGTGGCGAACAAGGTAGCCGGAACCGTCTACCGCTACACCACCGACAAGACCATCGACTACGTGGCCGTGCGCGCCCTCAGCGCCAGCAGCGTCGGCCCCTGGACGGAACTCTCCCGTATGCCCGCGGACGACTTCATGAACGTCGCCACGGGCATATCCGTCCCCGCCGGCGGCGGCGCGTCGGCATCCGGCGCGTCAATTCAGTCCGGCGGGTCCATCCAGGCCCAACTGGCCGCGCCCACGGGACTCACCATAGGCCGCACGCTTAAGAGGGGGGTAACACCGGAGATCAACCTCAGATGGATAGGCTCAACCTCGCCAGGGACGACCGCCTACAACATCATCTGCGCGCCGGGCCAGAGCGGCTGGGCTTGGCACGCCTGCGGCTGGGACAACTCCGGCACGGTGACCTACACGTCCGTCCCGGTCTCTCAGGCCGGCCATGTCAAAGTCACCCACTACGAGCGCAAGGCCGGAGAGAGCCCCCACATCGCGGGCAAGTACAAGATGTCGAGGAGCCGCCATTACCGGGTGAGCATCCGCGCCGTGAACGCCAACCCCGACGACGCCAGCCCATGGGTCGATTCCGGTGTCATCCGGCCCATATTCCCCTACGTCCGGGACTTCACTTACTCCCGCAGCGCGGGCAGCATCACCATGAGCTGGACGCCCAACTACTGGACGACGGGGTACGAGATCGACTGCGCCGTGTACGACCCCACGCAGACGCCGTACGTCCCGTCCTATACCCGCTGCGCCACGCTCACCAACCAGGACGACACAGCCGCCCAGCACACCGTCACCATCTCGTCGTGGACGGTGGATAGCACGGACTACTCCATCGACGACACCAAGCAGTACGACATCCGCATCTGTAGCACCAACGCCACCGGCCGCGCCTGCATGCTCGCGCCGTGGATATATCCCAAACCCACCCTGACCGCCTCCGCCGTCACGGGGACGACGGCCACGCTCACCATCGGCAACCACACGGCGGCGTGGTGGTACGACGCCAACACCGGGACGGACACGACTTGCCAGTCGGTCAGCGCGGGCACGTCCAGCGACAACCTGACGGGCCTGACGGCGGGCACGGTCTACGTCTACACCGCCTACAGCAAGAGCGGCTGCAATGCCGCAGACCTGCTGGTCACCACCACCTTCGGCACGCCGACTTCGGTCAGCGTCAGCAACCTGGGTAAGGCTGACGGGCCGGCCGCGTTTAACCTTTCCTCCGACTACGCCCAGGAGTTCACCACGGGGAGCGCGGCGGGCGGCTACACGCTGTCGAGCGTCACGTTGGACTTCACCATTATCACGAACGCAAGCCAGATAGAGGCCTCCATCCGCGCCGTGCAGTCCAACGACACACCCGCAACGACGGCCCGCGCGACCCTCACCGGGACCCCCGCGGTCGGCGAGGTGACGTTCACCTGCGACGCTACCAACACCAACAACGATTGCTCCTTGGCCGCGAACACCTCCTACTTCGTCTACGTGGATGCGCTCTCATTTACCGCCAACCAACAGACCACCACGGCGAGCGACGATGAGGACTTGCAGCCCTCCGGCAACGGCTGGAGCATCGCCAACGCGGCGCGCTACCAAGCGCACAGCTGGAATGAGCATCCCCAGAGCTTGGCCATGAAGATGAGCGTATCGGCGACGGAAGGAGCCGCGAGCGCGTCCCTGACGGCAACGGCAACAACCCTAACCATCGGCAACTACACCGGCAGCTGGTACTACCAGGCGGACGCGGCGCCGTACGCGTCGTGTTCGAGCGCGGTGACCACGACGAGCGCGACCCTCAGCGGGCTGACGTCGGGCGCGTCGTACACCTACAAGGCGTATGCGGACAGCGGGTGCGCGGTGCTGCTGGCGACGGCGGCGGCCTTCACGGCGCCGGTCGTCAACTCCGTCAGCACGCTGGACGGGGCTCTGTTCCAGAGTTACCAAGTCGGCAATTACAACAATACGCAGCAACAGGGCGCGCAAGCCTTCACCACCGGCTCGAACACGGGCGGCTACACGCTGTCGAGCATCGACATCCGGTTCGGCACCAAGTACGGGAGCCCAACCGACCTCGTGGTGACGCTGCACGCGGCCTCGGGGTCGAACCCGAATACAACTACGACACTGGCCACGCTGAGCGGCAGCACCAGTCCGTCGACGGGCACTCATACGTACACCTGCTCCGGCAGCGGCTGCGACTTGTCGGCGAGCACGACGTACTTCGTGCTGCTGGCAGCCCCCAACTCGACCGGCACCAGCACCTACACGGTGGACCTGACGTCCGCAGCCGAGACGAACCAGCCGTCCAACAACGGCTGGTCCATCGCCGACAAGGGCAGGGAGAGGCTCGGCGGGAACTGGTTCGACGTGCTGGCAGCGGTCAAGATGAAGGTGACGGCGACGGAGAAGTAGGGGTTGGCGGCAACGGCGATTCGGACATCGGTAGGGGCGGGTTTGAAACCCGCCCCTACGTGGTTGTGGGGGGATGCCCGTTTGCGGAGGACAAGGGGGATGCGGGCGCCACTCCGTCATTGCGGCGAAAGCCGCAATCCAGAAGTCTTAGCCCCAACCGTTCGCCCTAGCATCCCCCTTCCGTTCGCCCTGAGCACCGTCGAAGGGCCGGCCTCCGAGCCGCAATCCAGGAATGCGCTGGACTGGATACCGGCTTTCGCCGGTATGACGGGTTGGGTGCATCGTTCCAGGGCGCCCACAAGGGACGCCCCTACGTGGTTTGGGGGGTGTCCCCCCCTTCGTGAAACGCAAGGGGGTTAGGGGGGATGCAGGGCAAACGAGCAAGTTTGTGGGCGTGACGCCGTCGTGTTACAATCCAGGGGAGTGATGCAATGACTACCGAGACACCCTCAACGGAAGAACGCCTCAGCAACATGAATGAGCTTGCCCGCGGCTATGAGGCCCTCCGCGCGGACATACGCTCCTTCCGCAACACCATGCTGGCGCTCATCGGAGGCGTTTGGGCAACCCTGGTCATCGGCTTCATCGCCCTCTTCATCAAGCTCTAACGCCGAGGGCCCGCGCGGGCGGTGAATCGGACATCGTAGGGGCGGGTTTCAAACCCGCCCCTACGTGGTTGTGGGGGATGTCCCCCCCTTCGTGAAACGCAAGGGGGGTTAGGGGGGATGCAGGGCAAACGAGCAAGTTTGTGGGCGTGACGCCGTCGTGTTACAATCCAGGGGAGTGATGCGATGACTACCGAGACACCCTCAACGGAAGAACGCCTCAGCCGCCTAGAAGGCGCCTACGAGCAGGTCAGCGAACGCCTCGGGGACCTTTCCCGTGGACAGGACAATCTCCGCTCGGAGATGAATGAGCGGCTGAATGAGTTGGCGCGCGGCCAGGAGGCCCTGCGCGAAGAGATGCAGCGCGGGCAGGACGCCCTGCGAGAAGAGATGCAGCGCGGCCAGGACGGCCTCCGAGAAGAGATGCAGCGCGGCCAGGAGTCCCTCCGCGAAGAGATGCAGCGCGGCCAGGAGGCCCTGCGCGAAGAGATGCAACGTGGATCGGGCGGCCTCCGCTCGGAGATGAACTCCCGCTTCAACACGGTGTACGTGCTCATCGGAGGCTTGTGGGCAACCACCATCGGCGGTTTTATCGCCATCTTCACGCAGATCTAGCGTCCTCGCCCTCCCCGTCTTCCCACGCAGGCAGGCATCCCCTGCGAACGTCGCTTTGCTTGTTCGCGCCCCCTTGCGCTTCGCGAAGGGGGTGGGGGGTGTTCCCCCCTTCACGCAGTGCAAGGGGGGTTAGGGGGGATGCCCGTTTGCAGAGGGCGGTATGACGGGTTTGGGGGCGCATCGCCCCAGGGCGCCCACAAGGGGCGCCCCTACACCCGGTATGACGGTCCGTTGGTGGTGAGGCCAAGGCCCCGTCCGTTCGTGGTGAGACCTTCCCCCGTCCGTTCGTGGTGAGACCTTCCCCCGTCCGTTCGTGGTGAGACCTTCCCCCGTCCGTTCGTGGTGAGGCCAAGGCCCCATCCGTTCGTGGTGAGGCTCTCGAACCATGAACGGCCCTTCGACGCGGCTCAGAGTGAACGGGTTAGGTAGTCCGTTGGTGGTGAGCCTGTCCTGAGCCAGTCGAAGGGCTTGTCAAACCACTCGAACGGACGAACCGACTGCCGGGGAAACCGCCCCCATCCTGTCAATCCCATGAATCACACGAATCACAGTTCAGACCGCACCCCCAAATTACTGACACCTCGCCCCTTGCGCCCCGGCCCCTCTACGCTCTAAGCTGTCAGCATGCCTATAGACGGCTATCGCTGGCGCGCCGAGTTCATCAACCGCCGCCCCGGCCAATGTCTCAGAATGTCCCAAGATGTCCCAGTTGTTGGAGAATCCCGGCCTCCGCCACGCCCATCCAAAGGTGGCCTGTGCCTGCCGGAAACTGGAAGAAACGGGGCGCTAACGCGGGCGCCCCTACGTGGTTGGGGGGGCGAGCATCCCCTGCGAACGTCGCTTTGCTTGTTCGCGCTCCCTTGCCCTGGAGCGAAGGGGGTTGGGGGCAAGTTTGTTGTAAGTGGTGGGGGTATTTGCTAGTATGGTTGGGGAAGGGGCTGTGGGTCTTGCGGGCCTTTCAGGTCCGGGACCGCGGGCCTCTTTCTTCATCCTTGGGGTTTCACGGGGATGTCTGATGCGGCGAGCGTAGCCAAGGGGTCCAAGGCGCCTGTCTGTGGCACAGGAGATCACGGGTTCGAATCCCGTCGCTCGCCCCAATGGTTCGACAAGCCCTTCGAGAGCCTCAGGACAGGCTCGCCACGAACGGGGGAGCTTGGGTGGCTCACCCGAACGGACAGTCCTTATTCAGTTTGTTCGCGCCCGTAGCTCAATGGATAGAGCACTGGGCTTCGGACCCAGGGGTTGCGGGTTCGACTCCTGCCGGGCGCGCCACTTATCTTGATTAGACCACCACTTCAACGCTTGTGCGGTCGGTATTCTCTCCAGTCCCGGCAGGCATCGTAGACGGCCCGGTCAATATAGACCCATTGCGTCCCAGGCACTCCCCTCCTCTGCTTCTTGGGTGTATTCTCTCCCACTGGAAAAGCGGACTCGAATTCCAATTGCCTGCCCTGGGTCTTGGCGACGGTCTTCGCTAACTTAACCGCAGGACCAAAATCGGAGTCCTTGCTAACGATGATGGCAACTTCGTACCGTTCTTCGTGTGTAGCCTGAACCAAGTCGATGGCCAAGCTCACATCGACTCCTTTCTCCTGTGCATGTCGGCTAACCCTGCCCCGGTAGACGTAAATTCCCTCGTCTCTCAAGCAGTCTAGCTTATTGGTCCAGAACCAGTACAGGGTTGGCTTGGCATTTCTGTCGTGGACACCTGTGTAGAATCGGATTTCTTCCAGATTCCGGCCCGGACTCAACGAGACCAGGTGCAGTGCAAGCTTCTTTACGTCGTAGCTAGGCCAGTTGTAGGGAGACGAAGGGTCAGAAGGCGAAGCTCCCCAAACGGCCTTCGCAGTCCGGAACAGGTTTTGTCCATCAAAAAACACGATGGTACGCATGGCAAAAAAACACCCGCCCGCGGAGAGCGGCGCAGCCACTTCCTGCGGACGGGGAGCAATTCATATATGATGGTAACATCTGGATTGCGTAGGAGTCAACCCGAAGTCAGGCCGCGACCCTATCCTCGCTATTGGAAACAGCAACGGGCCGATGAAATGAAATGCCTCTATCGTAAAGTCCACAAACACGATGACCTCACAGAAAACTGGTGCAGGGAACCGTCCTGTACCACACCCATGCAGGCAGGAGGCCCTCGGTGCGGGTATTAGTTACGGGGGCTACGGGGTTTTTGGGGCGGCGGGTGGCGCCTGCGCTGCTGGAGCGCCGGCATGAGGTTGCGTGCCTGGTGCACAGGCCGGGCCGGGAGCGGATATTCCCGCCGCGTACGGTGGACGTGCACTACGGCAACGTCTTGGAGCCGGATACGCTGCCCGCGGCATTCCAGGACGCGGACGCGGTGGTGCACCTGGTGGGAATAGTCCGCAGACGAAGGCGCTCGGCGTTCGACCGGGTGAACCGGCAGGGGGCGGCCAACGTGGCGGCGGCGGCCAGGGAAAGCGGCGTCAAGCACGTGGCACTGGTCAGCGCTCTGGGGGCGGCGGAAGACCGCTCGTATCCCTATTTGCACAGCAAGTGGCAAGGGGAGCGGGCCCTGGTCAGCAGCGGAGTCCCCTATACGATTATCCGGCCGTCCATTGTATTCGGCGCCGGGGACGAGTTCCTGAACAGCTTAGCGGCGCTGGTCAGGGTATTGCCGATTACGCCGATAATCGGGTCGGGGAGGAACAGGCTTCAACCGATTTCCGTGGACGACCTGGCCCAGTGCGTGGCCATTGCGGTGGAGCGGGAGGACCTGAAGGGAAGGACCCTGGAATTGGGGGGGCCTCAACAGTTGAGCTATGACGAGATGGTGAGCATCGTGGCCCAGACCCTCGGCGTGAGGCGACCCAGGGCTCACGTACCGGCCTGGATTATGAACGTGCTGGTCTCGGTAATGGAAGTATTCTTGCCGCGGCCGCCCATCACGTCGGACCAACTGCGAATGATGGCGATTCGCAACGTCGCGGAGCCGGACGAGGTGGAGAAGACCTTCGGGTTTACCCCCAAGGGGCTGGAAGGTAACATAGATTACGTCAAGTCGGTGGGGATGGGGGACGGTGTGTCGATACTCACCGGGAAGATGCCCAGTCGGATTCGAGACCACTGAGGGCGGGGGATGGGTGGTTTCTGCGCAGGCGCCGGCTGTCCGTGCGCCCTTCGATTTCCCTCAGGACGGGCTCAGCACGAACGGGAGTGTGGCGGCGGGCTTAGCCGGTTCACCGCGAGTGAGTATTGGCGATAGGCGCCTGCGGGGGAGTCTGTAGAGGTTGGACTACAGGGATTCGATAGACCGGCTGATGTCCTTGGTAGACCACGAGAGGACGAGTCATCCGGGCCCTCGGCAGAAGGTAATCTACGACCTGAGCCGGGTGCAGGCGCTGCTGGGGCTGTTGGGCAATCCGCAGGCGTCGGCGCGGTCGATTCACGTTGCGGGGACCAAGGGGAAGGGGAGTACGGCAGCCCTGTGCGACGCAGCGCTACAGGCCGCCGGATATAAGACCGGGTTCTATTCGTCGCCCCACCTGCACAGCTTCAGAGAACGGATACGCATCGACACGCAGCCCATCGGCGAGGCTGACTTCGCGGGGCTGGTGGAAAAGTTGTGGCCGCGCCATGAGTCGGTCAGCGCCGAATCGCCGCTGGGCCCGGTGACGTTGTTCGAGTTCATGACGGCGATGGCATTTCAGGGGTTCAGCGAGGCGAAAGTGGACTTTCAGACGATAGAAGTGGGGCTGGGCGGGCGGCTGGACGCCACCAACGTGTTATACCCCGAAGTGTGCGTAATCACGTCAATCAGCATGGACCATACGGCGATACTGGGGGACTCGCTGGGGGAAATCGCCTCGGAAAAGGCTGGCATTATCAAGAGGGGATCGCCGGTGGTGATAGCGCCTCAGGCCCAAGAGGCGGCGGACGTTATCGAGAAAGTGTGCCAACGGCAAGGAGCCCGGCCCATCCACGTAGGCCGGGACGTGACGTGGGAAAGGGGGGCGACGGGTCCCGGGGGGCAAGGCTTTTCGGTCGACGGGCGATTGGGCCGGTACGAGTTGACGATGCCCCTACTGGGGAGCCACCAACTGGAGAACGCGTCGGCGGCGGTGGCCGCGCTGGAGGTGTTGACGGAGCGGGGCTACGGGATCCCGCCGGACGCTATCCAGAGGGGCTTTGCCGGCGTATCATGGCCCTGCCGCATGGAAGTATTGTCCAGGTCTCCGCTGGTAGTGGCGGACGGAGCGCACAACCTGCATTCCATGGATGCGCTGCTGGAATCGCTGCCGGGGTACTTGGAGTACGACAGGCTGATAATCGTAGCCGGATTCTCGCGGGACAAGAACGTGGAAGACATGGTGCAGAGACTAGCGCTGGCCGGGCCAACGGTGTTTGCCACCCGTTCCCGGCATCCAAGGTCGCTGTCGCCCGAGGCGGCGGCGGCATTGTTCGCGGGCCATGGGGTGCAGGCGACGGCGACGGAGGGGACGGCGGAAGCGCTGGAACGGGCGTTGGCGGTTGCTGGGCCAAAGGACCTGGCGCTGGCCACGGGGTCGTTGTTCGTGGCCGCGGAGGCGAGGGAGGCGATGCTGGGGATAGAGCCGGAGATCTATCCGGACCTACTGCCGTTGGAACAAAGGTCTCCCTAAAGCGCGACAATGGAGCCGGGGGTGGAGCATTTGGACCTAAACTCCGGGGTGCAGCGTTGAGCAAGACGAAAGTTGTAATAACCGGGATTGGGGCCATCACGCCGCTGGGTCAGACGGCCGACGCCTTCTGGGAGGGACTGGCGGAGGGCCGGTCGGGCATAGGGCCGATGACCCTGTGCGACCCGACGGACTATCCGTGCCGGATATCGGGGGAAGTGAGCGACTTCAACCCGGAGGACTACATCAACTCGCGGGAGGCCCGGAGGATGGCCCGGTTCTCGCAGTTGGCGGTGGCGGCGGGGCTGACCGCGGTGGAGTCGGCGGGCTTGGACATGGCCAAGGAGGACCCGTTCAGGGTAGGCGTGGTGCTGGGCAACGGCAACGGGGGGTTCCCCACGCTGGAAGAGAACTGCCGCATACTGGCGCAGCGGGGCGGGATGAGGATGTCGCCGTTCTTCTTTCCGATGATACTGCCCAACATGGCGACGGCCAACGTGAGCCGGTTCGTGAGGGCACAGGGGTACAACTCCACGGCGACCACGGCGTGTGCGGCGTCCAATCAGGCCATGGGCGAGGCGCTGGAGGCGATACGGCGGGGCGCGGCGGACGTGGTGCTGGCCGGGGGCGCCGAGGCGGGGATCAGCCAACTGGGGCTGGCGGGCTTTGCGGTGATGCGGGCACTGAGCACCAGGAACGACGACCCGCAGGGGGCGAGCCGGCCTTTCGACGCCGACCGGGACGGGTTCGTGCCCGCGGAGGGCTCGGTGATCCTGGTGCTGGAGAGCCTGGAGCACGCGTTGGGGCGGGACGCCAATATCCTGGCGGAGCTGGCGGGTTTCGGGTGCACGGCAGATGCGTCGCACCCGGTACAGCCGGAGGAGAGCGGGGCCAGCGCGGTGGAGGCGATGCGGCGGGCGCTGGCGGACGCGGGAGCAACGTTGGAGGAAGTGGACTACATCAACGCCCACGGGACTTCGACACCGCTGAACGACGCGGTGGAGACCGCGGCGATCAAGCGGCTGTTCGGCGAGCGGGCGTACCGGATACCCATAAGCTCGACCAAGTCGATGATCGGGCACTCGCTGGGGGCTTCGGGGTCGCTGGAGGCCGTGGCCTGCGTGAAGTCGATAACCGAGGGCGTGGTGCATCCGACGATCAACTACCAGACGCCGGACCCGGAATGCGATTTGGACTACGTGCCGAATGTGGCGAGGAAGCACGGGGTGGACGTTGCTTTGTCCAATGCCTTTGGGTTTGGGGGGCAGAACGGGTGTTTGGTGTTCCGGAGGTTTGACGGGGCGGGGTGAGTGCGGGGTGACCCCCTCCGCCCGTCCGTGCGCCCTTCGATTTCCCTCAGGACGAACGGACGGGCTAGGCCGCTCAGTCCACAGCCTGTCATTCCTGCATGTGTTAGCTAATTCGTTGACAGATTTTGCAGCGTTTGCAGTGGAGTATGGCCTCCAAGTCCCTGGTGGGGCCTCTCGGTGTTGTAGTAGAGGAGGTATTGCATCAACTCGTCTTTCAGCTCCTCCACGGACTCAAACGTCGTCCCCTCCAGGAGGTCTTCGTTGAGAGTCCGCCAGAAGCGCTCCACCTTGCCATTGGTCTGGGGTCTGTAGGGCCGGGTATAGCGGTGCTTGATCCCCAGCTCCACTAGCATCCTCTCGAAGGGGTGCTGGTCCTTACTCCCGTGGGGGGCCACCTCCGGCCCGTTGTCGGTGAGTATGGCCTCGAAGCGCACCCCATACTCGGAGTTCAGCAGGTTGATGCTCTTTAGGGCGGCGAACATCACGCTCAGGCTCTTGATGTCCTCCACCACCTCCGCCCAGGCCAGGCGGGTGCAGGAATCCAGCAGAGACACCAGGTAGTAGCGCTGCCTGGCGCCCAGGACCAGGTCCTTGCTCAGATGGTGGCAGTCCAGATGCCCCAGTTCTCCGGCCCTGGTCTTGATTATCCTTCTTTTGGACTGTTCCATCGGTTTGGTCAACCTGTTCAGATTATGGCGCCGGCTGATGGCGTAGATAGTGGACGGCGCAGGGGTACGGGACTTCAGTATCGGCTGGAGTATCGCATATATCTCGTATCTGTTTATACCCTTGCGCCTTAGCTCCAACACCTTCTGCTCTATCAATGGCAATGTGCGGCGGCTTTTCCACCGGGGGCCGCGCTTGAGAGGCAGTAGGGCCAGGTCACTCCCATCCCGCTTGTAGCGGTTGTAATACTTGGCAAAGGTCTGTCGGTTGGTGCCGTGGAAGTTGTAGAAGTCCTGGACGAAACGGAATTGGGAGTGCTTCTTGGCTTTCACCAACTCGTATTCATTTACCAGAAACCGCCACTTCTGGACATAGTTTCGTTCCACTGTACGGTCATTGCTGTTGTTACGCATCCCCGCCTCCAGAATAGCTATTTGTCCCATGCTATTCTGTCAACGAATTATCTGACATCTACAATTCCGAGGAGCTTGCGACGAGGAATCTAAAGCTCTCCCAGCTCCGGCCGCGATTGAAGGACCCCAGTGCGGTGCGGCACCGGAGGGAATGCGACGATGTTGGTGAACAGGCGCTCTGGATTCCGGCTCGGGGGCCGGAATGACGGGTTGGGGTGCGCCGCCCGTCCGTTCCCCTTTCGCTTTCCCCCTTCGTATGGGGGAGAGGTTGGGATCCGACAACCCCCGCCCGTCCATTCGCCCTTCGATTTCCCTCAGCAACTGTTTTGTATGGCAAGGCGGTTGGGGTTCCAAGGGGTGTTGCGACGAAGAATGGCGTTGAGAATGGTCAAGAGCTTGTGCATGCAGGCTACCAAGGCGACCTTTCTGGGTTTGTTTTGAGCCAGCAATCGCTGGTAGAAGTCTCGAAGCACCGGATTGCACCGCAGGGCGGCCACCGTGGGCATGTAGAGGGCGGCGCGCACTCGGGCTCTGCCGCCCCAGCAGAATCGGGCCCCGTGGCTGTGGCCGCTGTCCCGGGCCATGGGGGCCAGGCCCACCAAGGAGGCGATAGCCTTGTGGCTGAGGGCGCCCAGTTCCGGCAGCTCCGCCAGCAGGGTGATGCTGAGCGTCGGACCCACTCCAGGCACGCTGCGCAGGAGCCGCTCCCGTTCCCGCCAATGGGGAGACTGGCCTATGTGCTGGGTCAAGTCCCGGTCCAAGTCAGCCAGTTCCTGGTTCAACATATCGATGACTCGCTCAATACGCCCTCGGACGTTGGTCCGGGCGCGGGCCAGGCGCTGCCGTTCGGCCGTCCGCATCTGGACCAGTTGGCGCCTCCGAGCCACCAATGCCGCCATATCCAAGTCTTCCGGTGCGGCAGGCGGCTGGGGTTTGACGTCACTGACCAGGCCGTAGCGGGCAATGACCCCTGCGTCCAGACGGTCTGTCTTGGCCAGGATCCCCTGGGAGCGTGCGAAGTCCCGCACTTGGCGGGGGTTCACCGCCGCCACCGGCAGCCCTGCCTCGCCCAACAGGGAGACCGCCACCCCTTGGTAGCCTCCGGATGCCTCCAAGACGATGAGGTCCGGATCCAGTACCGCCAGGCGCTGGACCAACTCCACCAAGCCCTCAGGGTCCTGGTTGACCCGCCACTCCTCCCCTCCGGGGTGTACTGCTATGTCCAGCCAGTCCTTCGACACGTCGATACCCACAACCTGCCTTTCCTTGGAACGCTTCATCTACTCCTCCCTCCGGCCCTGCCTTGTGATTCGGGCTCTTTGCGGCCCTGGCAACTGTTCGGGCTCCATGGGGCGCTCGGCGGGGCGACCACGCTGAGGCACGGTCTTACAACCTGGGACGAATCGGTCTGCCCCGCCATCCCCATTAATATACAAGGACGAACGGACGGGCTCTTCTCAGAGCGAATGGACGGGCTAGGCCCAGGGTGAACGGAGGGGGGTGGGGTGACGGGAGCGCCTTGACCCTCTCGTGAGTCCAGCCTAGAATGGGGTGTCAGGCAGACTCTATTCGGTGTTGCGGCGGTGTTGAGAGAGCCTATGACCGAACGCTTGGTGTCAGGGTTAGCCCAGGCGGAGGACTTGGACCAGTCGCTGCGCCCCAAGCGCATGAGCGACTTCGTGGGGCAAGGCCCTACCAAGGACAACCTGGGGATTGCCATAGAGGCGGCGAAAATCCGCGGCGAGCCCCTGGACCACGTAATCATCTACGGCCCCCCCGGCCTGGGCAAGACCACTTTAGCGCATATCATCGCCCAGGAGATGGGAGCGGGCATCAGGGTCACCTCCGGGCCGGCGGTGGAGCGGGCCGGCGACATGGCGGCCATCCTCACCAGCCTGCAGCACAGCGACATCCTGTTCATCGACGAGGTACACCGGCTGAACCGGGTGGTGGAGGAAGTGCTGTACTCGGCGATGGAGGACTTCTTCCTGTCGTGGATGGTGGGCAAGGGACTGGCGGCCCGCAGCCTGAACTTGCGCATCAAGCCCTTCACGCTGGTGGGAGCGACGACGCGGTATTCGATGATCAGCGCCCCGCTGCGGGACCGGTTCGGGTCGGTGTTCCGGCTGGAATACTACGGCGAAGAAGACATGAAGGTAATCGTGGAGCGGTCGGCGCGGATATTGGAATCGGACGTGGACCAAGAGGGCGTGGAGGAAATAGCGTCGCGGGCACGGGGCACGCCGCGCATAGCCAACCGGCTGCTGAAGCGGTCGCGGGACTACGCGCTGGTGAGAGCCGATAACCGGGTTACGGGCCCGGTGGCCAGGGAGGCGCTGGCACAGTTGAACGTGGACGAGCAGGGGCTGGACCAGTCGGACCACAAGCTGTTGGAAAGCATTATCGACAAGTTCGACGGCGGGCCGGTGGGGCTGGACACCCTGGCGGCCTCGATCAACGAGGACGCAGACACGATCATGGACGTGTGGGAGCCTTACCTGCTGCAACTGGGGTTTTTAGAGCGGACTCCCCGGGGACGGGTGGCGACGCGCCGGGCGCACGAGTACCTGGGACGGCCTTACACTCGAGTGGAGGGCAAGGACCAGGGGCGGCTGTCGGGGTTTTGAGGCGGCGGGGATAGCCGGTCTTGCGCGGCGTCGGACTTGTTGCTTGGCAATAGGCGAGAGGCTACAATAGTGCCGTCCGGCAGGCGAGGCCGGGCGAAGACCCCTTGCAAGTCCCCACATTTAGTCCCCGGAAGAGTCGCGCAGATTTGAGTATTCAGGCATCTGGTCCGGCAACCATGGTTAGAGATGGCAGAGTTCCGTCTTTGGACGTGCTGCTGGATGCTGCTGCTCGCGGCGAGACGATAGAGGACGAGCAGGCCGTTGGTTTGCTGGAAGCCGGGAACGGGCGGTTGGCAGATTTGTGCGCTACCGCCGCGGCTTTGCGGGATAAGGGCAAGGGCAGGACGGTGACGTTTTCTCCCAAGGTGTTTGTGCCGCTTACTCGGCTTTGCCGGGACTTTTGCGGGTACTGCACGTTCCGGCAGGACCCGGCTGCTGCCGGGGACAGGCTGTTCATGACCCCGGAAGACGTGCTGGAGGTGGTTAGGGCCGGGGAGCGGCTGGGCTGCACGGAGGTGCTGTTTACACTGGGGGAGCGGCCGGAGCAGAGATACAGCGAGGCCAAGGAGTGGCTGCAGCACAGAGGCTACGCGACGACGCTGCAGTACCTGGCGGATATGTGCAAGCTGGTGACAGAGGAGACGTCGGCGCTGCCCCACGCGAATCCGGGCACTTTGAGCCGACGGGAGCTGGCGGCGTTGCAGCCGTACAACCCGTCAATGGGCCTGATGCTGGAAAGCGCCAGCGAGAGGCTCCACGGCGAGGGCGGGCCGCACGAGTTCGCTCCCAGCAAGCGGCCGCGGGTGCGGCTGCGGACGATAGAGCTGGCAGGGGAGTTGGGGATTCCGTTCACGACCGGTATTCTCATTGGCATAGGGGAGACGCGGCAGGAGCGGATAGACTCTATCCTGGCCATCAGGCGACTGCACCGGGCCCATGGGCACGTTCAAGAGGTGATCATCCAGAACTTCCGGGCCAAGCCGGACACTCCCATGAGGGGCGTCGTTGATCCGGATTCGGCGGAATTGCTGTGGACGGTGGCCGTCGCCCGGCTGCTGCTGGGGCCGGAGATGAACGTGCAGGTGCCGCCGAACCTGAGCGCGGACGACTATGAGATTTACCTGGACGCCGGTATAAACGATTGGGGCGGGGTATCGCCGCTGACCATAGATTATGTAAACCCCGAGGCTCCATGGCCAGCGCTGGCAGAACTGCGGCGGAGGACGGAGGCGCGGGGGTTCGAGTTGCGGCCCAGGCTACCGGTCTATCCGGAGTTTATCGAGTGTTTGCCCCCGGAGTTGAAGGCGAAAGTTACCGCCGTGGGTGACGGCGATGGTTATGTCCAGGGAGGAATGCAGAGATATGCCGGCGAGCGCTGACCAGCGTCACGACGCTGTCGACATAGCGGCCCTGGTATCGGCTGTGACCCCCCAAGTGGGGGGGATACTGGGCGCGGCGTTGGCAGGTGAGGACATCTCCGCCGAGGACGCCGCCGTCTTGTTCGAGACGTCGGGGCTGGAATACCAGGCGGTGATACTGGCGGCGGACGAGCTGCGCCGGCGGACGGTGGGCGACGTGGTCACCTACGTGGTGAACCGCAACATCAACTTCACCAACGTGTGCATCAAGCGCTGCGGCTTCTGCGCCTTCAGCCGGGACTTCCGCGAGGAGCAAGGGTACTTCCTGCCGGAAGAGGAGATAGTCCGGCGGGCTAAAGAGGCGTGGGACTACGGCGCGACTGAAGTGTGCATCCAGGCCGGGCTGCCTCCGCAGATGGAAGGCGACCTGTACATCCGGCTGTGCGCCGCGATCAAGAATGAGTTGCCGGACATGCACATTCACGGCTTTTCGCCGGAGGAGGTGCTGTACGGGTCGGTGCGGTCCAAGTGCAGCATCAGGGAGTACTTGGAGGCGTTGAAGTCGGCGGGCGTGGGCAGTTTGCCGGGAACGTCGGCGGAGATACTGGACCAGGAGATGCGGGACCGGATCTCGCCGGGGCGGATACGGGTGGACCAGTGGACGGAGGTAATCACCACGGCCCACGAGTTGGGGATTCCCACCACGTCCACGGTGATGTTCGGGCACCTGGAGACCAACGAGCAGATTGCCCGGCATATTGGATTGATACGGGACATACAGCAGCAGACCGGGGGGATCACCGAGTTCGTTCCGCTGTCGTTCGTGAGCTCGGAAGCTCCGATGTTCCTGAAGGGACTGGTGGAGGGAGTTAGGTCCGGCCCGTCGGGGATGGACGTGGTGAAGGTGCACGCCATCGCCCGGATCATGTTGAACAACTGGATTCCCAACATCCAGGCGTCGTGGGTCAAGGAAGGCTCGCGAATGTCGCAACTGTTGCTGACGGCAGGAGTGAACGACCTGGGGGGGACGCTAATCAACGAGTCGATATCGACGTCGGCGGGGGCGCAGCACGGCCAGCTGATGCGGCCTGGGGAGTTCCGGCAGATGATCCGGCAGGCGGGGCGGATTCCGGCAGAGCGGTACACCACGTACGCGACCAGGCGACTGTTCAGCAACGCCGACGAGGAGCTGGACCCGCTGGATCTGGTGGGCGAGAACGTGGAGGAGTTGTTCGGCTCGTATGACCGGCTGGTCAAGCTGGACACGTTCCGTTTCCGGCACCCGAAGCACTCCCGGGAAGCAGACCGGCAGGCCGCCGCTTCCGCGGGCGGCGACTAGGCCTGGGGCAAGGGCGTCGATTTATTGAAGCCCGGCGGTAAAGTCCTGGCCCTGGCCGGGGGCGTGGGCGGGGCCAAGCTGGCCCTGGGGCTGTCCCGGGTGCTTCCTCCCGAACAACTGGTGATTTGCGTCAACACCGGCGACGACGATTGCTTCCACGGGCTGCACGTTTCCCCGGACCTGGACACGGTGATGTACACCCTGGCGGGCCTGTCGGAGCCGACAGGCGGCTGGGGCTTGGCGGGGGATACGTTCGGCGGGCTGGAGATGCTGGGGCTATACGGGGCGGAGACCTGGTTCAACCTGGGAGACCGGGACTTGGCGACGCACATCCGGCGCACGCAGTTGCTGCGGCAGGGGGCAACGCTGTCGGAAGTCACCGATCATCTTGCCCGCCGCCTGGGAGTGGCCCATAGCATTGTCCCAATGAGCGACGACCCGGTGCGGACTGTGCTGGACACGGACCAGGGCAGAATGTCCATGCAGCAGTACTTCGTGCAGCGGCGGGCGGAACCTGCGGCGCTGAGGATCCGGTACGAGGGGGCGCAGGAGGCCCGGGTTGCTCCCGCGATGGCGGAGGCCCTGGACAAGGCTTCGCTTATCGTTTTGTGCCCGTCCAATCCCTATCTGAGCATCGGGCCGATACTGGCGGTTTCGGGGATGCGAGAGCGGCTGGAGGGCGCGTCGGTCCACCGGGTGGCGGTCAGCCCGATTGTCGGAGGAGCGGCGGTGAAGGGACCTACGGCCAAGATCATGGCCGAGCTGGGAGGCAAGGTGTCCTGCGTCGGTGCGGCGAGCCAGTACCGGGGCATCTGCGACACTTTCGTCATCGACGAGGTCGATGCCCACCTGGGGCCGGGAATTGCAGGGCTGGGTATGAAACCGGCGGCAACATCGATTATCATGAACACCGACGAAGACAAGGCCGCGCTGGCCAGGGTGATTTTGGAAATGGGGGACGGTTAGCCAGATGGAGGAGAAAACCCCGGGCGTCATTGCGGTCATTCCGATGAAGCCGCTGACGGACAGCAAGAGCCGCTTGGCCGATAGCCTTACTCCAGAACAACGGGGAGACCTGGCCATCGGGATGCTGCGGAGGGTGTTCCTGGCACTTCAGGCCGCCTCGGTGGAGGGGCTATGGGTGGTGGGAGGCGACAAGCGAGTGGAGAACATGACCAAGAACGCGGGGGGCATCTGGCTGGAGGAACTGGGCCGGGACCTGAACGACACGGTTACCAAGGCTTTCGAGCGGGTGTTCAAAGAAGGGAACTCGGCCCTGTACCTGGCGGGGGACCTGCCGTTCCTGAAGGCCGCGGACGTACACAGCCTGCTACAGGCGTCCCGGCGGCACAACCACATAAGCCTGGCCCCGGCGCGGCAGAACGGGGGGACCAACGCCATCTTCGTGCCTGCGGGGGTGCCGTTCACGCCGGAACTGGGCGCCAACAGCTTCATCAAGCACCTGGGGCAGGCGGCAAAGCTGGGGGTGTCGGTGGCGATGTGCTACAGTCCGGGGACGGGGTTCGACCTGGACACCGCGGCGGACCTGGAGACCTACGAGAGGATGGAGCCGGGCTTCTTGGACCGGCTTACGATGGGGGTGGCAGCCCGGCCTCCTAAGGAATAATTGCGGCGCCGGGGCTAGCGCCGGCGCCAATGAAGGTGAGCGTGGCCCGAGAAAAAGTAAAAGTGGGTATCTTGCTGCCCACCCGGGGCATCCTGCTGAAGCCCCGCCCGGTGCTGGACGCCAAGCTGCTGATGCGGCTGGCGCGGCAGGTGGAGGCAGCGGGGCTGGACTCGGTGTGGGTGGGCGACAGCCTGACGGCCAAGCCAAGGCTGGAAGCGATGGCCATTCTGTCAGCCCTGGCGGCGTGCACGGAGAGGGTTCGGCTGGGGACGGCGGTGCTGCTGGCCGGCTTGCGGCATCCGGTACTGCTGGCGCAGGCCATGGCCACGGTGGACATGATCTCTGACGGCAGATTGGTTATCGGCGCCGGCGTCGGCGGAGCGTTCAACGACGAGCAGTTGCAAGAGTGGTATGCAGCGGGCGTCGACCCCAAGCGCCGGGCTGGGCGTTTCGAGGAAGTGCTGGAGATAGTGCAGCAGTTGGGCCAGGGCGAGCCGGTGACCTACACGGGAAAGCACTTTGTTCTGGACCAGGTGCGGATGCAGCCCCGGACGGTGCAGCCGGATGGAGTGCCGGTGCTGCTGGCGACCCACTGGCGGGCGCAGAAGGAGCAGCAACTACGGCGGGCGGCGCGGCTGGGGAGCGGCCTGATGTCGATTACGGACTCGCCGGAGGAGTTCCGGGAGCTGGTGCAGCGGACGGGGGAGATGGTTTCCGCCCTGGGGCGGGACGCAAATAAGTTCGAGAACGCCTATTACATGACGGTGAACGTGAACCGGGACGTTGGCAAGGCCGAGGCGGAGGCCGATGAGTTCCTGACCGGGTACTACGGAGTGAACCACTGGGGAGACCGGTGGGGGCCCTTTGGAGAGGCGGAGCGGATAAAAGAGCGGATGGCCGAGTACGCGGAGGCGGGGGCGGATACATTGGTTGTGAGGTTTGCGTCGTTCGAGCCGGAGGCGCAGTTGGAGGTTTTTTTGGAGGAGGTGGCGGAGGGGTTTTAGATCCGCGGGTCGGTTGGACGATCCGAACGGCGGTTAGGGCAGGGGATTCTGGATTCCGGCTCGGGGGCCGGAATGACGGGTTGGGGGGCTGGGGGATGGTAAGCGGAATTGGAGCTTGGTTGCGGCGCGTTCGCCCTTCGATTTCCCTCAGGACGAACGAGTGGATGGGGGCCGGGGTGATGGTTAGTAGAGGGTTTTGAACCTGGGGAGGCTAGAGATTGTATCCGATAGACCTGCAGGGGAAGAACGGCGTTGTGTTGGGGGTGGCCAATGACCGGAGCATTGCATGGGCGGTGGCCCGGCTGCTGGGTGAGGCGGGGGCGCGCCTGGCGTTGACTTACCAGGGCGACCGGTTGAAGGACCGGGTGACGCGGCTGGCGGAGTCGCTGCCAGGTGCGGTGACCATGCCCTGCGACGCGACGGATGACGGGCAAATCGCAGAGTTGTTCGATTCTCTCAAGAGTGAATTCGAGAGCCTTTCGTTCTTGGTGCACAGCATCGCCTTCGCCAACCGGGAGGACCTGACGGGGAATTTTTCCGAAACGGGCCGCGAGGGGTTCCGGCTGGCGCTGGAAGTCAGCGCATACTCGCTAATACCATTGGTGCGCCACGCTGCGCCGTTGATGGCTGACGGCGGGAGCGTGGTGACCATGACGTTCCAGGCGTCGCAGCGGGTGTACCCCGGCTATAACGTGATGGGCACGGCCAAGGCGGCCCTGGAGCACGAGGTACGGCAACTGGCGGCGGAGTTCGGGGAGCAGGGAATCCGCCTGAACGCGATATCGGCGGGCCCGGTGGAGACGCTGGCGGCGAGGGGCATCAGCGGGTTCAGCGACATGCGGCGAACCCACGCCGAGAAGGCGGCGATGAAGCGCAACATCACGGCGGAGGAAGTGGCTAAGTCGGCGCTGTTCCTGTGCAGCGACCTGTCCAGCGGGATAACGGGGTCGGTGATTCCGGTGGACGCCGGGTATCACATCATGGCAGTGTGACGGGGGGCACTAGCGTTGAGAAGGGTGAGGATCTTTCAAGTCTAACAGCCGCCGCCTTATCTCAATGGGAGACCCGGCGAGGTCAACGGTCGCGAACCGAATAGGGTGTCCCTGGATTATCACAGCCTCATCAACCATCTCACCGACTGAGGGGTATAGCAGGACGCCGGACGCGTTGGTTGCAAGTGGGCTGCTGTCGCTTTCCTGAGAGCGCAAGTAGGCATAAATCTGGTAAATGTACGCGCTCCGCAAAGATTCTACCCGATACTGACCGGAAGTCAGAACAGCAGTAAATTTCGTGTCAATAACAATGCGGCGGCCCAGATCGGGGCGCTCCAACACAACATCAGTCTTCATCGATGGGAGTATGGCCTCGATGCGGGGAGTAGCGTTGTCTCGCGGCCAATGGATCGTTTTCCCAGGATGTACGGTCCAACCACATTGGGATAGCGTCACTGAGTAGAATCCTGCCACTGCCTTCTCAAACAGCACCCGCAACCATTCTATTTCTCGGAATGGCCTAGTTATGGCTGTATTCCCTAGCTCCTCGTTGGGCAAGGCCAATTCGAAGGCTAATCGCGCCGCAGCCACCATCAGGCGGTCGTTGGCATCGAAACGGCCGAAAGTATCTACCGAGACATCGGTCCGTGGTGGCTTCTCACTTTTTACTCCCAATCGCTCTAACCGAGCAGACAAGGAACGGCAGCGACGGGCCAGTTCCCAGCGCCCTACGATACCTGCCAGATTTGTCAACGCTGCTCTGACGAGGCGATTGCGAGGTATGTCAATGGTAACTTCATCGAACCGGCATGCTACCTTGCCTCGTTCAAGTAATTGACGGGTTTCAGTATACCGAAGGTCTATCCGGCCCCCGGACGCGGTTGAGCACAGCCTTGCGCGTCTGCCATCCCAAACTCAGATTTCTCTGTAGGCGCCGCTCCACCTCAGATGCAAGAATCTCCGCCACCAAGTCGGGAATATCGTCGGGGTTCTCCTCAAGGGCAACACGGGAGCTATCGTCAATGCGGCGGAACAGATCTGAGGCGTACAACAACAGCAACCAGATGTTGCGGACAGGAATCCGATGCCGCCCGGAAATGACCGTTGGAGTCAATTACAACCCTTCAAGCAAATCGGACTTGGCTTTCTGCGCGGTTTCAGGAGAATCAAACCAGTATTCGTCCAACAATGGGCCAATCTCTTTTTCCACCACCCGGGCAAACCAAGTCGACGGCTCAGGAATAACAGCGGACGGAGTGACATAGCTGTGACCCACTCGGAATTGCCGACCCAGATTACGGTCATTGGAAATCTGCTGGTTCAGTCTGACGAGCCTTTCTTCAACGTCGGCCAAGAAATGGACGTCTATGCCGCAATTCTGACTCACCCAGTCGCGCCACGGCTGGCCAAAGGTAGGTTCCAGTTCCTCAAAAGCGAACCGGCGGCGGAAGGCCAAATCCACGAGGGCCAGCGAGCGGTCAGCGATGTTCATGGTGCCAATGACATAAACGTTCTCTGGAATGTACACCCTCTCGTCCGCGGTCTTCCGGTAGCTCAGGGCCAGAGCCTCGGACTCCTTGCGCTTGTCAGCTTCAAGCAAGGTGAGCATCTCGCCGAAAACCTGGGCAGGGTTACCCCGGTTGATTTCCTCTATGACCATCACGTAGTCCGAATCCAAGTCACTGCGCGCAGCCTCAATCATTTCCAAGAACGGACCGTCCACTAAGTCCAGCTTCCCATCACCAGAAGGCCGCCAACCGCGAACGAAGTCCTCGTATGACAGATTCGGATGGAATTGGACTGCCTGCACCTTGCCCTCGTCCTTATGGCCTATCAGGGCAAAGGCTAGTTTTCGGGCCAGCCAGGTCTTTCCGGTACCTGGCGGCCCTTGCAAGATGAGGTTCTTTTTAAACTGGAAGTGCTGAAAGAGTTCCTCCAATCTGGAGCTCTCTATGAAGCAGCCCTCTTCCACAATGTTTTCGATGGAATACGGTAGAGGCATAGCAGGTTCAGCGTCGGTGGTAGCGTCGGAAGCATTCGTGTCCGTCTCTTCATCGTTCAGATATCCCCATTGCCTCAGAAACCTAGGATAGTCCTGAAGATTGTCCTCAAACGCAAAGCTGATCAACCCATCGGCCGCCCACGGAATAGTCCCCTTCCCGGGCCACACTTCCCAAACGGTCTTCCTGTAGGTGTAAAAGTACCATTCGCGAGGGGGATCAACTCGAGTCCAATCAACCCCGATATGCCGACCATCTCGCATGTTTTGTTTGACAGTCCCGACTGCCTTAATGTACATCCCCGATGCGGTACGTCCTTCGGGAACGGGGAAGGGTAGGTTGTGCTTCTGAGAGAAAACAGCCTTAATCGCAATACGGTCTCCTGGACGCATGGATTTCACTTGGTCCAAATGCCTATCGTGATAGCCATTTTCCCAAATCCCATCATTCACAAACCGTTCGGTCTGGTCATCTGTACCACCGAAAGATGCACCGACAAACCAGTAAGGCCGCTGCTCAGATGGTATTGAATTAGAGTTCATATCTTGCCTCGCTCAGATGGCATTAGACCGTTCGGAACTTGCTTGAAATGTCGTTGACGCAGGCACCCCAGCGTCGGGAAGACAAGTTGATATCCTGCTTGGTATTGGAAGGAGCGGGCTAGAATAGAACCGCAGGATCAGCCGGCGTTGAGGGCGTCTAGGCGGCGGGCGGTCTTCGTCGGCTTCGGTGCCGCGGCCTAGTTGGGCGTAGGCTTCGGCGCGGCGGGCCCAGGCCTCGACGTAGGTGGGGTCGAGGGCGATGGCCTTGGTGAATTGGTCGATGGACTCCTGGATGCGCCCTTGGTTGAACAAGTTGGCCCCCCGCTCGGTCATGCCGGCGGCGGTGGGCGGCACCAGGTTTACCGGCTTCTTGGGCGGGGTGAAGGGCGGCGGGGTGGGTTCCGGCTCTGCCTCCACCTCCATCGACGCCGGGGCTGGCACATCTGCGGGCGCGTCGGCCGCAACCTCGGAGACGGGAGACTGCGCAACGTCTCCTGCGGAAGGGGTGGCCGCAGCCTCCTTCTCCTCTGGAGCCGCTTCAGGGGGAGCCGCTTGGGGTTCGTATATTTCGGCGAGGTCCCAGCCGCAACTGGTGCAAAAGCGGGCGTTGCGCACCAGGGCTGCCCGGCACCTGGGGCAGGAGTCCAACTCGGCCTTGGGGACGTCGGGCCTTGGCTGGGTCTTTATGAACATCAACGCCGCCAAGGGGATTACCGCCAGGAGGTTATAGCCCGGGATTCCCATTAACACCACGGTAAGACCGCCCCAAAGCCACGGGTTTTGTCCCTTGGAGCGGGCCATCCGCACGGTCCACATCAAAACCAGCCCCAAGGCCAGATACAGTAATAGTCTCTCCCAAGTCACGGTAATAACTCTTTGCCAACGGTTATCCAGCCCAGGCCTCACGGCCTCCGGCGACTCTTTGAATATACACCTACGGGGGCAATGGAAGCAACGGCTTGGCGTCTCCGTAAAGGCCGGGCCGGGCCTTTGGGCACTGCCATATCGACCTTGGCAAGGATGAAGGGGCGATGTTACAATGCGCAAGCCTGACAGCCTGAATCTCGCCGGGAACAGCGAGGGAGAACGATGAAAATCACCCTTTCGATTCTAAAAGCGGACGTTGGCTCCATTGGGGGGCATACCAAGCCTTCGGAGCACATGATGGAATCGGTCCGCTCGGACGCCGCGAACGCGGTGAAGCGCGGCCTGTTGATCGACACGTTCGTGGGTCACACGGGTGATGACATTTGCATCGTCGCCTCGCACACCAACGGGGCGGACAATCCGGACGTGCACAAGTTTGCCTGGGACGCCTTTTTGCGCGCCGCCGACATCGCCAGCCAGTACGGGCTGTACGGGGCAGGGCAGGACCTGCTGGTGGACGCCCCATCGAACAACATCCGGGGCGCGGGACCGGCGGTGGCTGAGGTGGAGTTCGACCACAACCCGGTAAAGACCAACCGCGTCAGGCCGGCGGAGTCGTTCATGGTGCTGGCGGCGGACAAGTGCGGGCCAGGAGCGTACAACCTGCCCATGTTCCTGGGCTTTGCCGACCCGATGTACTGCGCCGGTTTGATGCTGCCGAAGATAGGCGAGGGCTTCACCTTCAACATCATCGACATGGACAATACCCACGGCGACAGCATCATCTCGCTGAACGCGCCGGAGGACTACTACAGGATTACCGTGCTGCTGCGGGACAACGAGAGATTTGGAATAGACTCGATAGTGTCCCGGTTCTCCGGGGAGACGGCGGCGGCGGTGTCGGCCACCCGAATGCACAACATTGCGGGGACGTATACCGGGAAGGACGACCCGGTGGCGCTGGTGCGCAACCAGGGGATATTCCCGGCCCCTGAAGAACTGGTGTCGCCATACGCCAAGGCGCATTACATCGGCGGGGACGCGAGGGGCTCCCACGTGATGCCGTTGATGCCGGTGCCGATTAACACCGCGGTTACGGGCATGTACTGCCTGCCGTTGGTGTCGTGCGTGGGGTTCTCGTTGTCGGCGGACGGCCGGTTCTCGAACTCGGTGGCAGACTTCTTCGACAATCCCGCCTGGGACTACGTTAGGCAAATCGCGCAGGAGAAGGCGATTTCCATGCGGTCGCAGGGCTGGTCAGGGGCGGCGATGCTGCCCTACGGGGAGTTGGAGTACTCGGGGTTCCGGCAGAGCATCGGCGACCTGCTGGACCGGTTTGCGTTCCGGAACGGGCACGAGGAGACTTCCGCGATACCGGACAAGGCGGCCAGCTCGGGGGACTAGGGGCGGGGCATAATGGCCACAACGCAGGAACGGCTTGGCACTGTTGAGGGACGGGTAGAAGAGATGTCCGCGGCCATTCAAGGGTTTCGACAGGATCTACGCGCGATACACGGGCGTATCGACCAACTCGGCAACGATCTGAACGGCCGCGTTGACAGATTCAACGCCAACTTGAACGGTCGCGTCGACCGGTTGTTCATCGCTATGTTGGGTATAGGCGCCGCCCAGATCGGCTTATTGGTAACGCTAGTACTACGCGTTTAACGCCTCAGGCAGACCATGCTTAGCAGGTGCAACCCCGCATAAAACGTTGGCCCCCCTCACCCTCTCCCGCAAAGGGGAGAGGGGACTTGGCAGCGGGTCAGGGTAGAGCGGGTCTTGTCAGGCTAGTCCTCAATGCGCAGGGAGAGTTCTTGCAGTTGGGCGGGGGACACGGGGCTGGGGGCGTCGAAGAGGAGGTCTGCTCCGCTTTGGGTCTTGGGGAAGGCGATGACGTCGCGGATTGACGTGGAGCCGGAGAGGATGGCGATGAGGCGGTCTATGCCGGGAGCAATGCCGCCGTGGGGAGGGGCCCCGAACTCGAAGGCTTCAAGCAGTTGGGAGAACCGGCCGTCTATTTCCTCTTTGGCGTAGCCCAGGAGCGAGAAGACTTTCTCCTGCAAGTCGCGGCGGTGGATACGAATGCTGCCGCTGGCCAGTTCGGAGCCGTTGCACACCAGGTCGTAGGCCTGGGACTCGATGCCGCCAAGGTCGCCTCCGTCCAGCAGGGCCTCCTGGCCGTCCACAGGGGCGGTGAAGGGGTGGTGGGATGAGTCCCAGCGCTTGGCTTCTTCGTCCCAGAGGAACAGGGGGAAGCGGGTGACGAAGGCGAAGGCCAGGGCATTCGGGTCGGCCAGGCCAAGTTGATGCCCCAGGTGGTTGCGCATGGCGGCCAGCCACTGGTTGACCTGCTTTTCGGGCCCAGCCATGAGCAGCACCAGGTCTCCAGGCTCGGCGCCCATGCGGCGGGCCAGGCGCGTGCTCCACTCCACGGGCATTCGCAGCCCCGCCGACGGGAGAACATCCTCGGCGGTCAGGTCGTCGAGGGAGCCTTGGCCGCGGAAGCGCAGGTGGCTCATGCCTCCGGCGCCGGCCTCGCGGGCTAAAGCCTCCAGTTCCCTCAGGCCCCCGCCGGACATGCTTCCTTGCCCCTGCACGACGAAGCCTTTGACGATGCCGCCGTTCTCGACGATTGAGAGGAACACCCGGAACTCGGTCTCGGCGGCGAGGTCGCTGACGTCGGTCATTTCCATGCCGAAGCGGAGGTCGGGCTTGTCGGTGCCGTAGCGGGCCATGGCCTCTTGGTAAGTCAACCGGGGGAAGGGCTTCAGCAGTTTTTTGTCGGGGGCGGCGTGTTCAATCAGGCCGGTGTAGAGCTCCTCGGTCAACTGGAGGATGTCTTCTTCGTCGACGAAGCTCATTTCAAGGTCAAGCTGGGTGAATTCGGGCTGGCGGTCGGCCCGGAGGTCCTCGTCGCGGAAGCAGCGGGCGATTTGAAAGTATCTCTCGAATCCTGAAACCATCAAGAGCTGCTTTAGCTGCTGGGGCGACTGGGGCAAGGCGTAGAAGTTGCCGGGCTGCAGGCGGCTGGGCACGAGGAAATCCCGGGCGCCTTCGGGCGTGCTCTTGATGAGTATGGGCGTTTCTATTTCGAGGAAATCGCGGGCGTCGAGGAAGTCCCGGATGAACTTGATTACCGTGTGCCTCAGTTCCAGGTTGCGCTGCATGGTGGGGCGGCGGAGGTCGAGGTAGCGGTAGCGCAGGCGGAGGCTCTCGTCGGCGCCGGAGTCCTCGGCGATGTAGAAGGGCGGAGTGTGGGACTGGTTGAGGAGGGTGACCTGGTCGGCGAAAACTTCCACGTCGCCGGAGGCCACGGCGGGGTTCTCGCTGCCGGCGGGCCGGCGCTTTACGGTGCCCTTGACTTGGACCACCCACTCGGGGCGCAGTTGCTCGGAGGCCCGGTACGCCGCGGCGGACAATTCGGGATTGAACACCACCTGGACGATGCCGGAGCGGTCGCGCAGGTCGACGAAGATGACGCCGCCGTGGTCGCGCCGGCGGCTGACCCATCCGGCGAGGGTGCAGCGGGTGTCTACGTGGTCAACCCTTAGGGCGCCGCAATCAGCGGTCCTTAGCAATCTGTCATTCTCCCGGTCTTTTCGTTCATGGCATTGCCGGCTACACGGCAGGGAAGTGTTGGAAGACATGGCCGACGGTGTTGGCGTGGTCGGCCAGCATGTTGCTCACGGTTTCGGCCAACTGTTCCGGGTCAGTTAAGGGAGGCAGGCACAGGGTGTCCAGGCAGACGAGGGCTTTGACCGGGGGCTGGCAGTCCTGGGACAGCGCGGGCTTTATTTGGAGGCTGGGGTAGGGGACGTTGGCCGCGGCTTGGAGCATCGCCAGGCTCCCGGGGTCGCCGGCCGGGCCCTCGACGGTGATTTCCACGGGGCGGTGGAGCCAGAGGTCCACCAGCAACCCGTAAGCGCCGACGAACTCGCCGTTTTCCCGGAAGGTGCCGGCGAAGGCGCTGAGGGTTGCCTCGGCCACGCCGCGGTAGTCGTCGTTGTTGGCGGCCCAGCTTAACTTGAGGAACCCCAAGGCCGCAATCAGGTTGTCGGCGCAGGGTTTTTCTCGTTCCCGCAGGTAGCCGGCGGCGTGGGGGTCGGATTCAGTGTCGAAGAAGCCGCCGTTGGACTGGTCGGCGAACCGGTCGACAATTTCCAGGGCGACGGACTTGGCGCGCTGGAGGTGGGCTTCGTCGCCGGTGTGTCCGTGGGCCGTCACCAGGGCGTTGAGCAGGTAGGCCCAGTCGGCGAGGAATGCGGGGACTTGCCCGGATGCGGCCAGGTCGAAGACATGGCTGAAGCGGCCATTCTGGGCGGCTCCGTCGAGGACGGCTAGCAGGTCTAGTCCGCGCTGTCGTAACTCGGGACGGTCCAAGGCGTGGGACGCTTCCAAGAACAGGGACACGGCCAGGGCATTGGCGCTGGCGTAGCAGGAGGGGTCCACCGGGGGCGGGGGTTGGCCCCCCCGGGCCTCCAATGGCAAGGCGAAGTAGTCGGAGTGGGCCCCCTGGCTGCCGTGGAGCAGGGGAGCGTCGTCGTCAAGTAGGTTGTTCAGAACGTAGTCCAAGGCACCTTCGGCGATCTCCCGGTAGCGGGGCTCGTCAAGAACCAGCCACGCTTCCAGGTAGACGCGGGCGAGGTTTAGGTTGTCCTCCAGCATTTTTTCCCGCTGGCACTGGGACCAGTCGGCGCCGGCGCAGTAGCGGAAGAAGCCGCCTTCTTCCTGGTCCCACAGGCTGCCGCCGGCCATGCGGTCGAGGGTCTTGCGGAGCATGACGCGGTAGAAGTCCTCGCCGGTGGTGCGCACCAAGTGTATCAGCAGGGCCAGGATGTGGGAGTTGGGGAACTTGGGTTGCTCGCCGAAGCCGGCGTTGGCGGGGTCGTAAGCGCCGGCGACGGTCCTGGCGGCGCGGTCCAGCAGTCCGGCGTCGATCTCGGGGCCGGCAGCGACGCGGGCGGTCTGTTCTTTCCTGAGTCGGAGCATCTCCCTGGCGTGCTCGTAGACCCTGGGCTTGTCTTCCTGGTAGGCGTCTTTGACCTCTGCCAGCATGGCCAGGAACTGGTCGGGCGGCAGGTAGGTGGCGCCGCCGATGAAGCCGCCGTGGCCGGTGAGGAATGCGGTGGTGGGCCAGCCGCCGACGTTGTAGCGGGTATTCACGTCGGGGCGGTGGTCGCTGTCCACCCTTACGGCGATGAAGTTTTGGCCGATGAATTCGGCGACGGCGGGGGCGGAGTAGGTGGTCTCGTCCATAACGTGGCACCAGTAGCACCACACGGCGGAGACGGCCAAGAGGACCGGCTTGTTTTCCGCCTGGGCCTTGGAGAAAGCGTCCTGGCCCCAAGGGAGCCAGTCGATGAGGTGGGCCTGATTGGGATTGGGGGAGAAGCGGAAGTTGTAGGCTGTTTCTTTCACGGGTCCAGCGCCAAGCTAGGCATCCGCGCCATCGGCGACGGTGGACGGCCAAATGCAAGCAAGCGCCGCCTGAGGGCTAACGTTAGCATAGGGGATGGGGTTTTTCAATTGGAGCGCACCTGAGGGGGGTCGCCTTCAAGTGTAGTCAAGCCCTGGGGCAGGCCGCCGCCGGTCAGGCTTCCAAGGGAAGGGAGAGGGTGACGTCGAGGACGGACTCGCACCAGCGGGCGGCGGCCAGCAGGCGAGGCTCTTGGAAGCGGGCCGAGACTAGCTGGATTCCCAGGGGGAGGCCGGAGGCGGCGAGGCCGGAGGGGATGGTTATGGCGGGGAGGCCGCAATAGGTCCAAGGCCCCTGGAATAGCGGGTTGCCGGTGTTGGTGAGGTCGGCCAGGGCGGGGGTTGGAGTGGTGGGGGTCAGGAGAACGTCGGCCTTGTCGGCCAGCACGTCGGCGGCGGCGATGAACCGGGTGCGGCTTTCCAAGGCCCTGGAATACTTGACGCCGTCGGTCTCCAAGCCGCGGCGCAGCATTTCCCGCAACAGGGGCTGGTAGCCCTGGGCCTGGCGCCGGTACATGGGTTCGTGGAAGGCAGCGGCTTCGACGGCCATGATGGTCCGCTGGTCTCGCATGGAGTCCTCGATGCCGTCGGGCGGCGGCAGTTCGTCGATAGCAGCACCGGCTTGGCTCAAGCGGTCTACGACGTTGCTCATGTGCCGCTGAGTTTCCGGGTCGGCGTTGTCGTGGAAGAACCCGGTAAGCAGGCCGATGCGCGGCGGTGCGGGCGAGCCCAATACGGCGAGGTAGTCGTCGGGCTCGCGGCGGGAGGCTGCGGGGTCCTGGGGGTCGGAGCCGGCCATGACTTGCAGGAGCAGGGCCGCGTCTTCCACGGTGCGGGTCATCCAGCCCACGGTGTCCAGGGACCAACTGACGGGGATGACGCCGCGGCGGCTGACGCGTCCGAAGGTGGGTTTCAAGCCGACGACGCCGTTGTAGGAGGCGGGGCGGAGGACGGAGCCGACGGTCTGGGAACCCAGGGCGGCCGGGGACATGTTGGCGGCCACGGCCACCGCCGAGCCGCTGCTGGAGCCGCCGGGGGTATGGGCAGGGTTCCAGGGGTTGAGGGTCGGCGACGGGTCGAGGCAAGCAAATTCGGTGGTGACGGTCTTGCCCAAGATGACTGCGCCGGCGTCTTTGAGCAGGGCCACGGACGTTGCGTCTAAGTCGGGGACGAAGTCGGCGTAGACCTTGGAGCAGGCGGTGGTGGGGATGCCGGCGGTGTAGTAGATGTCCTTGACGCCGATGGGCACGCCGTGGAGGGGGCCGACTCTACCGCCTTGCAGCAGGTCTTTGGTCTTTTGCTCGGCTTCGGCGCGGGCCGCCTGCCGGTCCAGGTAGACCCAGGCTTTCAACCGAGGTTCGAGGCGGTCGATGCGGGCCAGCAGGGAGTCCATGAGATCGACGGGGGACATGCTGCCTTCCCGGATTAGGCGGGCGGCTTGGGCCGCGGTTAGTTCGTGGGGTTGGGACATTGATTGCTCCATGAGCGGCTTTTCAACGTCAATTTCTCTACTTTAGCGCCCGTTTCTTCCAGTTTCCGGCAGGCACGAATCACGTTTGGATGGGCGTGGCGGAGGCCGGTATTCTCCAGCAACTGGGACATCTTGGGACATTCTGGGACATTGGCCGGGGCGGCGGCGGTGATGTTCCGGAGGGGCTGCGGCAGCCACCTAATGTCCTGCTACTAGCTTAGGGCGCGGAGGCCTTGGGGCGCAAGGGGCAAGTGTCAGTGATTCCGGTCGACGGCCAAGATCGAGGGCTTGGGGCATAGGATGCGTGACCATAAGATGATTTGATGTTATGATGTTGATATGCGTACTACAGTAACCATCGACGATGACGTGCTGGCGGTAGCCCGGGCACTGGCTGTTCGGAAGGGGAGCAGCCTGGGCCGCGCCCTGTCTGAATTGGCAAGACGCGGTTTCAAGAGCGGCGGGAATTCCGGGAACCGCGGAGACGAGACGGTGTTTGTCGCGGCAGCCGACGCCGAGCCAATCACCAGCGAGGACGTCCATAAGGCACTGAGCGACTGGCCGTGACGGCGTTGCTGGACGTCAACGTCCTGATAGCGCTGGCTTGGCCTAATCACGTACACCATGCTGCGGCCCGAGACTGGTTCGAGACTCATAGGCAAGACGGCTGGGCCACCTGCGCCCTGACGGAAGCGGGGTTCGTTCGGGTTTCCTGCAACCCATCGGCGGTGCGCCATACCGTCACTCCCTTGGACGCCATCACTGTGTTGGAGAGGCTCACGACGTTGGGGTCGCACACCTTCTGGCCTTTGGACCAGCCCATCATTCATCTGCCGGAGCAGGTCAGGTCCCGTCTCCAAGGGTACCGCCAGATAACCGACGCCGTCCTGCTGGCCGCGGCCATGCAACGGGGCGGGCAGCTAGCCACCCTGGATAGCGGCTTGGCAGGACTGGCAGCGGAGGGCGCCCGGTCTTCCGTGTGCGTTATTCCGGTGTGACGGGGGCTTAGGCTTACGGGGGAGGAACCGGAAGGTTTAAGGGCCGTTCGTTCGTTTTGGTTCGACAAGCCCTTCGAGAACCTCAGGACAGGCTCACCACGAACGGGCTTTCAGTTAGCCCGGCAAGTGTTAATGCGAGACCACGACGCCGCAACCCAATGGGTCACCGCGATGCCAGTTCACGGCTGGTCCTAACGATCAAGTGCGCGAAGCCGACGATCTGTGCTGTGCGAGGAAGACCGTTGCGCAGTGTTGGCAGACAAAGCTGAAGACCGTTGGTCGCACCGGGCACTTACAGGCATCACTTATGTTTTGGCAGAGATACAGGTTTGGGCCTCTCGTAAGGTGTTTGGCCGCCTATGGTAACATTAGCCCAATCCGTCTGGACCTTTCGGAGATACGTCGTGATGAAACTTGGGCCTGGGGTTGCGCCGTACTTCTTGTTACAATATAACCAGGTGACTGTTGACACTGCCTGATTGTGTCCAGTAAGATTTGCTCGATTCCAAAGTGGGTGTTGAAAACGTAATGGTAACGAAAGTTGGAGCAATACGTCCCATTGTTCGTGGGCGGAGGGGCGGGACTCCCGAATTTGTGAGCCATCTCAATGATTGGGGCTACGCTAGTCTGGATGAGGATGTAAAGGAAGCCTTCCAGCAAGGCATAATTGCCATTGGCAATTTGTCAAAGCACAATACCATAAGCCAGGAGGCTACGGGCAAGCTATTCAGCCTACTCCTCGCCGCTTATGTTGAACGTGTGCTGCACGACTCTTTAGAAGTGCGCTTGCGGGTAGGGGTGGATTCCTTATTGGCGGAGGCTATAGATGACTAACGAAGACGAACAACCCTCGTTACCTGCCCCAAACCCCGATGACGCTTTAGAGCAGGAAGGCTCGCCGGATGAAGAACCTGGCGAGCCTTTTCTCACTGAGGAGGACCTGGAAGGTGTGCCGCCCGAGCAAAGGCAAATGATCATGCGGGCCTTCTCATCCGTGACGGGATTTGCAGGACCGGTGTTCAACCCTATATTGCGGCGGGTTACTTCAGGTCACATAGACAAGATTCTTGAGCACGTCGAACAATCTAGCGTTCGCTCAAGTAACAGCGCCGCATCCGAACGCAGATACCAGTTTGCCTACACGATACTGGGTTTGGCTGCCTTGGTGTTCTTAGTAGTGTTCTTCAGTGACGACCCCGACATCTTGATTCCCATTGTCTCCGCCTCCGCAGGATTCGCTGGAGGGTTTGGGATAGGTCGATTCCGTAGGTGAATGGGCCTAGTCGCCCTGAGAGCAAATGCTGAGTAAAGGCAATTTCATGTGCTAAGGCCCGACGAGTGTATTGAGCGTCCCCTTCAGTTCCCCTAAATCATTGTCAGAAGACCTCCACTCGGTCACAACCTATAAAGGTGATTCCGCGGTTGCCGTCGTATCAAGAGAATGTCGAGCGACCGTGGCTATCAGTCACGCGACTTTAGCTTGAGGCCGACTCTTCTGCCGCCCGCGTCAGGTTCAACTTCAGCAGGCGTTCCAGGATAGCGGGGGTGGGGAGGGCTTGGGGCCAGGTGTAGGCGTGGAGGACAGCTTGGTCCAGGCGTTGGTGGGCTTGCTGGAGCCAGGTGGGGCGCTGGTTGTAGAGGTTGGTTAGGGTGCGCTTTTTGAGGTCGTCGGCCGGGAGGTTGGGCGGGTTGAGCCAGCCCTCTCGCAGGTTGTTCAGGTCTTTGGCGGCCTCGGCGATGGCTTCCCATTGGGCGTCGGTGGGGTCCGGGAAGGGGAAGGTCTCGAAGCAGGTGGTGGGGGTGTACCGGAAGCCAGACTCCTTTTCCCGCAGTTGGGTTCCCATGCTGAGCGCCCACACCTCGTGGACGCGGGAGTGGAGCACGCCGAAGGTGTAGTCGTCGTCTCGGGCGAACACATCGTTGCTGTCGTTACATAGTGTCTCAACGTCTACCCAAACAAACAGGGAATGCTTGGACACACGAGGCTTCACGATGTATCGTTTCAATCCCTTTATGGCGTCACGTAGATTGGGTCTAGGCCTTGCATACTGCCACCAGCGTTTTCGGTGCGGCTCTTGGGACTTTTCGAGACGCTTAGGATAGACGTGCTGTTTGACGTGCTCGAACGGCATCTTATACTGGCAGGCTTCATCAAACCCCATTGTCCCAAAGTCAATGGTGTAGGCACCCCTTGTGCGCTGGGTAATGTCTTTAGCGTTCAATACCGGGCGCACTACGTCTGAATTCGGTTTGCCGTTGACGTTAATGGGTTGGGACAGCATTTGGGCGGCTAGTTCGGAGGAGATATCGAAGCGCGCTTTCGGAGAAGGCCCCTCAAATGAAATACCCATGTTTTCTTTCAAGCGGACCGCAGCCGTGGTGTCCACTCCAACCGTTAGGTCGGAATTGATGTCACGGTTGACGATTTCGCCGTCAAAGATCCGTTCGGTTTCAACCCCGCTGTCGAATCCCACGATGGAGATATGTACCATAGCGCCGTCCAGCGGCCATTCTCTATCAGGGTAAGCCATGAATATGTCGCCGGTCTGCTTAATCCGCTGTAATACAGTCCGGTTGTCTCGTCCGCGAATGCCTTGCGTTGCTAGAAGACCAACGCGCTTAGTAAGTTTTCGCTCAACCATTGCCCTAGCTTTCTCCAGCCAGTAGCAGCACAAATCGCTGGAGTTGGGAATTCGGTCTCCGTAAAGCGCATAAACCGCCTCGGCGTAGTCATCACCTAATGCGCCGCGCAATCCACCACGCCCCAAAAAGGGCGGGTTGCCGACGATGAACTCGGCCTTGGGCCAGTCGGGTTCCCGGGGGTTGTCCGTATCGCCGTTGGCGAGGATAGCGTCGGTCCTTTGGATGGAGACCAGCGGGGTGAGGATGGGGCTGTGGCCGTAGGGGAAGCCGTTGTTCTGGTGCCACTGGATGTAGCCAATCCACAGGGCGGTGCGGGCAAGCTCGGCGGCGTAGGGGTTGGTCTCCAGGCCCAGCATCTGGTCGGGCCTGACGGTGGGGATAAAGTTGCGCCAGCCCTGGGCGGCGGCGTAGTCGATGACCTGCTTTTCCAGGTCGAGGAGGGAGCGCAGGGCCAGGTAGAGGAAGTTGCCGCTGCCGCAGGCGGGGTCGAGGACTTCTACCTCGAACAACCGCTGCTGGAAGGCCAGCAAGCGCATCCGCGCCGCGTCCTCGTCGCCCTCGACGACCAGGTTGCCCGCTTCCTGCTGCGCCTGCTCCCACTCGGCGCGCAGGGGGGCCATGACCACCGGCTCGACCACCAGCATGATGTCTTCGGCGCTGGTGTAGTGGGCGCCCAGATGGGCGCGCTTGGAGGCGTCCAAGGCCCGCTCGAACAGGGTGCCGAAGATGGACGGCTCAATGTTGCGCCAGTTCTGCTTGGCAGCCACGCCAAGCCGCTGCAGGGCGGGGGCGCTCAGCTCCACGGTGTCGGTGCTGCTGAACAGGTCGCCGTTGAAGTGGGCGATGGGAGAGGCCCCGAACAGGCCGCCGCCGGCCATCTGCTGGAACAGGCTGCGCACCGTCTGGTCGAACAGGGCCGGGTCTTTGAAGTGCCGGCTTACTATCTGGGTAAAGAGTTCGCCGGGGAGCAGGCCGGCGTCCTCGGCGTAGAGGCAGAAGACTATCTGGTTGAGGTAGCGGGCCAGCTTTTCGGGGTCCTGGTTGTGCTGCTCCATGTCAGCGACGATGCCCTGGAAGAGGTCGGCGGTCTCCCTGGTGACGGCTTCCACCGAGCGGTCGGGCTGCAGGTCGGCGGGGGAGAAGAAGGCGGAGCGCAGCTTGTCGAGATTGGCGGGTTGGTCGAGGGCGGCGACGGGTATCTCATGCCGGACCGTCTCCATGCCGGGAAAGTTGGTCTGAATCCAGATGGTCTGGAAGGAGGAGACGATGAGGAGGGGCGGCGTTTTGAGGTGTACCTGGTAGCGAAGGAGCTGGTTGAGGCCGTCAAGCAGGTCATTGTCGCTGCCCTTGAACTCCCAGCCGAAGCAACCCTCCAGGTAGGCGTCGGCAAACCCGCCGGGAACCCACTTCTCGAAAGTGAAGGCGTCTTTGTCGCCGTGTTCAACCGGGGTGGGGTGACCGACCAGGCGGCAGACGTCCGTGAACATCTCCTGGGACGCCTGTTTCTCGCCGAAGTCGGCGTTGCGCCACTTGGCGACGAATTGGTGGGGTTGGATTTGGGGCAGGCCGGGGGACGTCATGTCAGGGCCGGTGAGCCATGGCGATGGGAAAGATGAAGGCCCCTGGGCGCCCACAAGGGGCGCCCCTACGGCCGGTGGTGATGCCGTGGGAGTGGTTGGGCATGATTGCAAACACATCGGTCCGATGGGATGTGTTCCATGGTAGGGGGTTGGGTTGGGGATGGGCAAGGGGGAAGCGCCAGTAATTTGGTGGCGGGTCGTTGGTATAATTCCGGGTGTGGCGGGACGCGGTGAACCCCGCAGAATTGCAGAGAGGTGTCGCTATGGGCCAGTGGGCCGGAGTTATCCTGGCAGCCGGAGCCGGGGAAAGAATGAGGTCTCGACTCTCCAAGACGCTTCATACCGTGTGCGGCAAGGAGATGATCCGCTACCCGGTGGAGTTGTTGCGGCAACTGGGGATAGACCGGGTTGTGGTGGCCACGTCTCCGGCCAATAACCCGGACGTGCGCGGGCTGTTGGGGGACTCGGTGGAGTATGCGGTCCAACCTGAGCCGCAGGGGACGGGCGATGCCTTGTCCCAAGCCAGAGGGGCCCTGGCCAACAGGGTTGAACACCTGTTGGTGTTGTATGGGGATACTCCGCTGGTGAGATACGACACAGTAAAGCAGATGACGACGTCCCACCTAAATCACGGCGCGGTTATGTCAATGTTGGTAGGCAGCGTTCCGGCGGTCAAGGACCTGGGCCGGGTGGCGAGGGACGAGTCGGGCAGGATAACGGGCATAGTGGAGGCCGCCGACGGGGAGCACGAGCCGGATGCGCCCGGGGAGATAAACGGGGGCGTTTACTGTTTCTCGGCTTCCTGGCTGTGGGAAAACCTGGAGCGTATCGCTCCCGGACGGACGGGGGAGAAGTACATCACGTCTTTGGCCGCCGCGGGGGCCGCAGCAGGAAGCGGGGTTATCGGCGTAGAGACGCAGGACCCTGAGGAGTTGCTGGGGGTCAACAACCGGATTCAACTGGCCTACGTGGAGGGCGCGATGCGCCGGCGGATTCGCGATGAATGGATGCTGGCCGGGGTGAGCATGACCGACCCGGACTCGGTTTTCATCGACGCCGACGTTTCGATAGGCCAGGACACCTTGCTGCTGCCCAACACAATGTTGACGGGCGGGACCGAAATTGGCGCGAGGTGTGAAGTGGGGCCCGGCTCGGTAGTACGGGACTCCAAGATAGGCGACGGATGCAGGGTTACCGCGTCGATGCTGGAGGGGGCGACGCTGGAGGACGGCGTAAGCGTAGGGCCGTTCAGCCACCTGCGGCCGGGGGCTTACTTAGAGACCGGCGCGCACGTGGGCAATTTTGCCGAAATCAAGGAGAGCAGGCTGGGGCCCGGGGTGATGATGGGGCATTTCGGGTACGTCGGCGACGCGTCGATAGGCGCGGAGGCGAATTTGGGAGCGGGCATGGTCACCTGCAACTACGACGGAGAGAGCAAGCACCGGACGGTGATCGAAGCGAATGCGTTTGTGGGGTGCGACACCATGCTGGTGGCGCCGGTGAAAGTCGGAGCGGGGGCAGCCACCGGAGCGGGGGCGGTGGTGACCACCGACGTTCCCCCCGGTAGACTGGCCGTGGGCGTTCCTGCTAGAATAAGCAGACCAGAAACGACCGACTGACCTCCCGGCAACGACGGCTTGCCGAAGCCGGGAGGGGTAAGGTAGTGGACACAGACAGTTTATCATCAGCCCTGGTTTTCGTTGCGTTCCTCCTCCTCTTCGGCTACTTGAGCCTAGCCCACCACGCCCGCAAACCGTCCACCGCGGCGTCCCCGCTTGGCAAATCAATTCGATGGCCCGATTCACTGCTCTCGTGGCTCAAGTACGCCTGCGTCATCGCCTGCGCGCTCTCAGGACTGGCGTTAATCCGCAGCACGGACACCTCCAGTTGGTGGCCGGCCTCGTTTCTGGCATTGGGCCTGCTGCTGTTCCTGGCCGTCGCGGACCTGGCCCTGGGCGCACTGACGCGACGCCAAGCCTGGACAGGTTCCCGCTGGGGCAGGACTCTGAACCGGCTAGTAACTTGGCCGAGCCGGGGAGGACTTCTGACGGCGTCCAATGGGGATGCAGGGGAGAATGGAGAGGCGGACCCTTCCGGCGACTCCGGGGCCAGCCGCGGAGAGCCGGCCATCACCGAGGCAGACCTTGTCAGCCTGGACGAGCGGGACCGCGAGATGCTGCGGAGCATACTGAGGCTGGACGTCACCACCGCGCGGGAGATTATGGTGCCCCGGCTGGACATGCTGGCGGTAGACGCCGACACCAGCCTGGCCCAGGTTACGGGGCTAATGGTGCAGAGCGGACACAGCCGGCTGCCCGTCTATGAAGACACCACCGACAATATTTTGGGCATCATTCATTCGAGAGACGTGATGGAGTCCATTGCAGGCGGCAACATCACGGCGGATATACGCGGCCTGGTGCGGGAGGCTTTCATCATCCCGGAGACCAAGCGGATCGACGACCTGCTGGAGGAGTTGCAGGTGCGGGGCGTTCAAATGGCCATAGTGGTGGACGAGTACGGCGGCACCGAGGGCCTGGTCACGATGGAGGACGTGCTGGAGGAGATAGTAGGGGAAATCGAGGACGAATTTTCTCGCACACGGGAAGCCGAAATCGTACGCCTGCCGGACGGGGCGGCGCTGGTGGACGCGGGGGTGACCACGGACGCAGTGGATGAGATTTTCGGGACCAGCATCGACAGCGCGGACGTGGACACCGTCGGCGGATACGTCTACGACAGCCTGGGCAGGATTCCCCAACTGGGCGACACGGTGACGAGGGACAGCCTGCAAATCAGCGTGGTGTCAATCCTGGGGCGCCGCTTGCGCAAGCTGCGCATTCAACGAGCCGAAAGCAACAGTCCCGATTAGAAGATGAACTTCTCGGCGACCAACTCCCCGGTTATGATGAGCCGGTGGTCGTATACCCAGCGGGGCACGCAGGACACCAGGTGGATGGTCGCCTCCGAGGACTCGTACTGCTGGAAGTCTTCTTGAGAGAAGTCCTCCTGAGCGACCACTGCGGATGAGGTGACCCGGTAGAGGAACTGATGTCCACCATTATCCGTGATGATGAACACGTCCTCGCCATTGTGTAACTTCTCGGGTATCTTGGTAAGGTTGTTGAACACCGAGCCCTCGCCGCCGATGGGGCTTTGGGTGTGGCCGAAGAACCACGCGCTTCCCATCTCCCCGGCGTTGGCGGTCTCCGGTATGTGACCAATGGTATTGGCCGGCGTCTCGTAGGCCCGGCTGCCGCCCAAGTCCAGTATTTGCAGTTCATCCACGGTAGAGTTGATGCCAACGCTGGGCACCATCAGCCTGGTGGCGGCAGGGAGAACGTCGTCGAGGGCCAGGTTGCGGAAGTCCACGGGAGTAAAGCCGCTAAGCAACGCCGACTCTTGGAACTCCAACGGCTCATAGTCCCAGGGATTGCTCCAATACCTGGCATCCGGCGCATCGCCCTGGGACAAATCCTCGTATCCTACATCGTCGGGGGAAACGGGGGGCACTACCTTAGCCTGCACCTCAGGCTCCTGGGCCCTATCCCTCGGTTCTCCAATGGCTGCGACGAGCCCGGGGGCCGGACCGGCTGAAGGGGCCGGACTCTGCGCACTGGCGTTGAGGTCATCTAAACCAGACTCCGCCACCGCGGCGTAGCCGTAGTATGCTCCGCCGGAAGCCAGCAGCATGACCCCAAATGCAACCAGGCATATTCCAACATACTTGGCGAACTGTCGCCGGCGGTCTCGGAGCAGTAAATAATCGTACCCGGCTTCCATGCTACCTCTTCATCACAGGAAATAGCCGACGAATTCCTGGAAATCGGCTTGAATTGGACATCCCTTTGCCCATCGTCGCCACCCCACCTGCCGCCAGACCGGGATATCGGAGGAACAGTTGGCGGAATAGAGAATCTACGCAGAGAGCGCTAACGCACTCGAGGCGCGTTCAAGCTACCGGGGGTTATGGGCTCGTTGACGTAGATGTCGCCATTGCGGATCTTGAGGTTGAACCCACAGGAGGGGTTTGTGCAGACCCACGCTTTGTAATGGACAGAAGCTCCCTGTCCGCCGTAGTCGGACAACGGAACCAGTTGTCCTATATCGCAACTTAAACACTTGGGTGTAACCGGCTCTTCCACTGAAACCCCTCCCGAAGTTAGCCTCACGCCGAGTATAGCACCGTGATTTTGGCGCAAACAATAAATTAAACAGCGTCGATTGACGAGTTTGGAGGGGAAAAGCGGCGGTCAGGTACGAATGCCCCGCGGGGCGCCATTGGACTGTTACTCCAAGTAGTCCTTGAGCTTGCGGGAGCGGGTGGGGTGGCGCAGCTTGCGCAGGGCCTTGGCTTCTATCTGGCGTATTCGTTCCCGCGTGACGCCGAACTCCCGGCCCACTTCTTCGAGGGTGCGGCTGCGGCCGTCTTCCAGGCCGAAGCGTAGCTGCAACACGCGAGACTCGCGATCGGTGAGGGTATTCAACACTTCGTCTACCTGTTCTTTCAGCAGTTGAATCGAAGCGGCGTCCGCCGGCGCGGGGGCGTTGCGGTCTTCTATGAAGTCACCCAGGTGGGAGTCCTCTTCCTCGCCGATGGGCGTTTCCAAGGACACCGGCTCCTGGGAAATCTTCATGATTTCCTCTACCTTTTCAGGACCGATTTCCATGGCGACGCCGATTTCCTCGGGGGTGGGCTCACGCCCGTACTCCTGGAGCAGCCGGCGGTGCTGGCGCATCAGCTTGTTGATGGTCTCGACCATGTGGACAGGGATGCGGATTGTCCGGGCCTGGTCGGCAATGGCGCGGGTAATGGCCTGACGAATCCACCAGGTGGCGTAGGTGCTGAACTTGTAACCCTTCCGGTAGTCGAACTTTTCAACGGCGCGGATCAGGCCTATGTTGCCCTCCTGAATCATATCCAGAAGGGCCATGCCCCGCCCGATGTACTTCTTGGCCACGCTGACCACCAAGCGCAGGTTGGCCTCGGTGAGATGGGACTGGGAGCGGGCGGCGTCGGCATCGACGCGCCGGAAATACCCCCTGAACAGGGGCTCCATGCGCTGCAATTCCTCGGAGCAGTCCGGTTGGGCCAGAGTGTCTTCCACCTGGTCCAACGCGCAGTCGTTCAGCACGTCGGCGGCGTCGGGGGGGAGAAGCCAACTGCTGAGGGACAGGTTCACAACCTGGGCGTAGACATCCTCGGGCTCTTGGCCCAGGTCTTCCGCCACCGCGTCCAGCAACTCCTGGGACACCTCGGCGTCGATGGCATCACGCAAGGTTGGGTTGCCGGCTATCTGGGACAGCTTCAAGTCGGCGGGCAGTCCCAAGTCCTTGCACAAGGCAGCCACCAAGGGCGCGGCGGCGACCAGCCGGAGCAACAGGGTCCGGCTGGCCTCCCAGGACCGGGGGGGCCGGCCTACGGCTTCTTCGAATTCCTTTCTGAGGGCCAGCAGGTGTTTGCCGCCTTCGATCTTGCGGGCCAGCACCCGCTCGTCGCTGGAGGTCAACAACCTTACTCGGCCTATCTCGCGAAGGTACATCCTGACCGGGTCGTCCAAGACTTCGACGGTCTCGGGTTCCGGCTCCCAGTCCACTTCTTCGGTTTCCGCTTCGCCGGGGGCTTCACTGTCCTGGTCCGTGGGCTTTTCCTCGGCTGAGGCGTCATCCCACTGCTCGTCGGCTGTCTCCACGGCCACGTCGGTAGATTGCCTGCCAAGGCCGTTGCCCCCGACGATGGCCTCGTCTTCGGCGGCCTCTTTCACGCCGCGGAATATATCCAGAATCCGGTTGGTCTCTTCAGCCGTCTCCAAGTAGTCTTCCGGGTTCAGTTCCCTGCTGTCGTTGCGTCGTATCATGTATCTATTGACCTCTACGCCTGTTTTCCACTGCCAGGGAGCCGCGCTTGCCCTGGTTTGCCTTGAGTTGGCGGTTCACCTCCAAGGCCAGGTGGTCCGAGTCATCCGCCAGATCGGGAGGGGTCTCGGCGAACCTGATTCCCTCCTCTGTCTTTAGTTCCCGCAAGTAACGCTCCTCCAAGCGGCTAACCGCGTCCTGCATTGCGCGCCGCTTTCGCTGGGGGTCCAGGGGGGGCAACGATTTTTGGGCCAGCAACTCCAGGTGGCCGGCCAATTCGGCATCGACGGCCCCTTTCAGGGCTTCAACGTCGCCTTTCCATACATCGCCCCGGCCATTGTCCTGGGATTGCCGGCGCCATTCATTGAATATCTCCCGGTTCTCCAGTCTGTGGAAGTATTCGGGCCGGAGCTCTTCCGCCACGTCTTCCAGTTCGCCGTTTTGCAGCAACAAGGCCAGGCAATAGTCCTCCAGAGGGTCCCGCTCCAGCTTAGCGAAGGGCGACGGGGTGGCGCCCCGGGCCGGGGCCCGAGTCCCACGGCTGCGACGCGGAGGCGCGGGCCTGCCGATGGAGGCGCGCAGTGTGTCCTGGCTGACTCCCAAGCGCTGGGCCAACGCCTGGAAATAATAGTCCTGTCTAGCTGGACTAGGCACGGCGGCGATTAACGGGAACATCCAGTCGACCATTTCATCTTTGCCCTCGGGTGTTGAAACGTCTAACTGTGTCGGGAGCGCCCCGAGCAGGTATTCAAAATACGGTTTAGCGCCATCTATGAGCCGCACCCACTCGTCGGGGGAATGGCGAATCAAGGCGTCGGGGTCCTGGCCCTCCGGCAGAACAACAACCTTCAGGTCCAGCGCTTGCTGGCGTTGATACAGCGTAGTGCCCCGAGCACGGCCCGCCTCCGATGATTGGAACACTCGCCACGAGGACTCCAGGCTCCTGAGCGTGGCCTGTTGGCCCGCGGCGTCGGGGTCGAGGGCCATGGTGACGTCGGAAGTTATGCGCAGGACTTCCTCCACCTGCCCTTGGGTGAGGGCGGTGCCCATGGACGCTACCACGTTGGTAAATTCATGCTGGTGGGCGGTGATTACGTCCATGTACCCTTCGACGATGACCAGCCCCTGGTCGGCGGCGGGTCCCTTGGCCAGGTGGAGGCCGTAGAGGAGGCGGCTCTTATCAAACAGGGCGGTCCTTGGCGAGTTCAGATACTTGGGATTGGACTCGTCCAGGGAGCGGCCGCCGAAGCCTCCCAGTTCTCCGCGGCTGTTCCTGATGGGAATAATCAAGCGGTTGCGGAAGAGGTCGCGGGCCCGGCCGTTGTCGCTGACGGAGACCAGGCCGGCCTCGGTAATTTGCTGCGGTGAATAGCCGGCGCCGAGAAGGTGGTTCTTGAGGGACTCGCCGTCTCGTGGGCTAAGTCCCAGTTCGAAAGCCTTTATGGACTCGTCGGATATTCCCCTTTCCCGTAGGTATTGCCTTGCGCCGTTGCCCTGTTGCGAGAACAATAGCTGCTGGAAGTAGGCCAGGGCAGCCTCGTTAATCTGTAGGGCGTGTTCCTGGTTGGCGCGCCGCTCCCGGCTGGGAAGCGTAACGCCGGCCTGCTGGGCAAGCTGGCGCAAAGCCTCGGGGAATTCCAGGTTGCCGACCCGCATGGCGAAGGAGAATACGTCTCCGCCGGTGGCGCAGGCGCCGAAGCACCGCCACGTTTGGCGGTCCGGGAATACGTGGAAGGACGGCGTCCTTTCCTGGTGAAAGGGGCAGTTGGCCCGGTAGCTGCGTCCCGAACGCTGCAAGGCAACGTGCTGGGAGACAACGTCGAGGATGTCCAGCCGGCTCTTTATGTCGTCGACTACGGTCATCTTATTGTCCGCCTGCTCCCCGGCCCGACATCCCGTGCAATAGAGGATCGACTGTGCCGACCACACGTATCATCTGATAGGCTATATCAACTGTCCCGCCCGACATGCGCCGGGCAATCGTTGGAAGCAAGTATTTTTGGCGCGGAAAGTGCCAAGGTATATTGTAACACTTTTTGGCGGGGTTGTGGTCGGAGAGGGGTCCGCTGCACTCACCGACGCCCGTCCGTTTCCCCTTCGATTTCCATCAGGGCGAACGGACGGGCTAGTCTCAAGACAGGCTCGGGACGAACGGATGGGCTAGTTCCAGGACTGGGTATTTGGTTGCCCTGTCGTGCCCCTTGGGCGGGCTCAGGGTGCATGGATGGCTAGGGTGCTAGATTCCCGCCTCCGCGGGAATGACGGGTCGGGGGGCCAGAGTCACACTCGCCCATCGACCGGCCGGGGGCGGAGATGGCGGGTGGGGGGATGATCTGGGCGGTGGCGGGGGATTTGAGATTCCTCGTCGCTTTGCTCCTCGGAATGACAGGGGAAGATAGGGAAGACAGTTTTGAGGCTATGTCCTAGGCCCGTTGGCGGGCCAGCGCCCGTTTCTCTCCGACCATTTGGGTTAGAGCGTCGGTGACGGTTGCGTCGAGGCGGGCCGACGCCATGGCTTGCATGTCGCGGTGGAAGTCGAGGTCCCAGGCCAGCATTCGGACTCCTTTGCGGTGGACGCTGCGGTGGAGCTTGGGGTTATAGGAATCGTTGGCCGGGTCGTACCAGTGGGCGGATACCAGGGGACTGAAGCACCGGGAGCGTATGGGGAAGGGGTGCCTCTTGGACCAGATGTACCCGCGGTAAATCCGGGGTTCCAGCCGGCGCAGGTGGTACAACGCAACGGGGTTGAAGCTGGCCACCAACGTGCTATCCCAGCGGGCGTGGCGCCTGATGGTCTCGGCCACCAGGCGGGCAATCCGCCTCATGCCCCTTACTACAACCTTCATCTCAACGTTAATGAGGTAATCGCGAGGCAGGCTCTCGAATACCTCGTCCAGGGTCGGCGCGGTCTCGCCCTGGAAGTCGGGGGCGAACCAGGAACCCACGTCCAGCGACCGGATTTCGGCCAGGGTGGAGTGATTGACCGGGCCTGTGCCGTTGCTGGTGCGGTCCAGGTTACGGTCGTGAAAGACCACCAGTTGGCCGTCCTCGGTCAGCCGAACGTCCAACTCCACGCCGTCGGCGCCGGCGTCCATAGCCCGCTTGAATGCCGGGATGGTATTTTCCGGGGCGCGGCTGAGGTCGCCGCGGTGGGCGATTATCAGCGGCAGGGGCTGGGAACCGGGAGGGAAGTCCCAGGTGGTTACTCTTTCGTCGCAGTCGTTTTGCATTATGTTAACTGGACCCTACCGGGTGTCCAATGGCGGCTTGGGGATGCCTTCGGCATTGTGCCCGGCTTGTGTCCATTGGAAAGATACGGCTATATTAGCGGAGTGAACGGGGGAGCGAATACCTGCAGCAAAGAGAGAGGTGAGTAAAGATGACCAAGGTACTGGTGATTCACGGCGCCGGGATGAACATGAGAGGCAAGGCCCAGGTGGAGCTGTTCGGTCCGGCGACGTTGGAGGAAATCAACGAGGAAATCCGGGGCTACGCCAAGGAACTGGGGGTTGAGATCGAGATATTTCACTCCAACATCGCCGGGGAGGTTGTGAACGCCCTGTACGATGCCCACGACCGGGACTTCGACGCGGCGATTTTCAACCCGGCGGGATACGGCGCCTCTGCGGGGCCGCTGCCAATGGCCATACAGCAGGTGAAATACCCGGTGATCGAACTCCACGTCACGAACCCCTCCTCCCGGGGCTTGACCTCCACCGTACAGGCCGTCTGCAAGGGACTGGTGTACGGGTTCGGGGTGTATGGGTACCGGCTGGCGCTGGAGGCGGTGAAGGCGAAGGCCTGAGGGTCACTTAGGCGCGCCGCCCGTCCGTTCATCCTTCGAGAGCCTCAGGATGAACGGACGGGCTAATCTCAGGCCGAGTTGGGTATTTGGTTTCCCTGTAGCGCCCGTTCGACGGGCCCAAGGCACGTGAGGGCCAGGGTTCTAGATTCCCGCCTCCGCGGGAATGACGGGTTGGGGGCGGGGATGACCGGTTGGGTGGTGGCTAGCCGCCGCAGCGGCGGCACCGGAAGTGGGTAAAGCAGGTGTCCTGCGCGTCCTCGTTGAGGAACAGGTAGTCCAGGGCTATGCGGACGACCTTGCTCTCGTCGGCGATGGTGTACTTGTCCTTGATGGACGTGAGGAATTCCATGTGGTCGGGGTTCAGTTCCAGGGTGTAGGACTCTTTGTCGCCTGCCATGTCTCTCCTCTCCTTATGGCCCGTAGGCCTGAATTGCACGCTGGGGTGTGTTGCCGTTCTTTTATCGCCGTAACGGTGCTATAGGGTCAATGTTACAGGATACTGAATTGTCTCACAGGCAGGCGTCGCGCACCGCCTGGGAGATGGTTGAAAGCCTCTGGGTGTTGGAGTTCTCGGCGCGGAAGCCGTTGGTGATGTAGGCCACGGCCAGGCCCAGGTCGGGGTCGGCCCAGCCGATGGAGGTGCCGGCGCCGGCATGGCCGAAGGAACTGGCGGTCAGTTGGTCCCGGGCCCCCATGCGCCGGTCGGCCAAGGAAAGGCCCAAGGAGCGCTGCACGTGCAGCCCGCCGGTGTGGTCCATACCCTCCACTTGCAGGGCGGTGACCTCGTCTACCGTAGCATTTTCAAGAATACGCGTGCCGTTCAAGGCGCCTCCGGCGGCCATCATGGCGTAGAACCTTGCCAGGTCGCGGGCGGCGGCGATTCCGCCTCCGGCCGGCTGGACGGCCTGGTGGACGCCGGGCTTGTTGTAGGTGGAGGGCATGGAGGGCCGGTCGCAGTCGTCCATGGCGTGGACCCGGGACACCCGGTGTTCCAGGGATACGGGGAGGCCCAGATAGGTGTCTGTCATGGCCAGGGGTTCGGTGATTTCTTCACGGAGAAACTGGGAGATGGGCCGGCCGTCGATGCGCCGCACCAGTTCGCCGATTATCCATCCAAAGTTCCGGGGATGGTAGGCGATGATCTTGCCGGGCTGGTAGAGGGGAGTGAGGTCTTCCATTGTTTCGACCACGAAGTCCCAGTCGTGCCAACGGTCCCAAGACAGTTCGGCGGGGGTGTCGGGGAAGCCTGCCGTATGGGTCAAGACTTGGCGGACGGTGACGGAGTCCTTGCCGTTGCGGCCGAAATTCGGCCAGTATTCGGCGACCCGGTCGTCCCAAGCAACCTGCCCGCGCTCCCACAGCAGGTGGAGGCAGGCCGCGGTGAGGGGCTTGGTGCAGGAGTAGAGGACGAACATGGTGTCGGCGGTCACGGGGTCGCCCGGCCGCGCGTCGGCCACGCCGCCGTAGAGGTCCAGGACCAGGCTGCCATGGCGGTATACCGCGAGGCCTGCGCCTGGATGGACTCCCTGGGCTATCTGGTCGTGAAACAGGTTCTCCACCCGCTGCAGGGCTTGGGGGTCCATGCCGGCGGTTTCCGGTGCGGCCGTCGAATGCGTGGTGTCCGGCCGGCCGGTCATTCGATCTCTATTCCCACCGGGCAATGGTCGGAGCCCATGACGTCGGGCAGGATGAAGCCGGCCTTGACACTGGGCGCGAAGGCCTGGTTGACGAAGAAATAGTCGATTCTCCAGCCCACGTTGCGCTCCCTGGCCTTGCTCATCTGGTCCCAGTAGCTGTACTGTCCGGGTTCCTGGTTGAACATGCGCAGGGTGTCCACGTAGCCGTGGTCCAGGAGCTTGTCGATCCAGGCCCGCTCCTCTGCCAGGAAACCGGATACTTTCTCGTTGGCCTTGGGCCTGGCCAGGTCGATCTCTTTATGGGCGGTGTTGACGTCGCCGCAGATTACGACGTTCTTGCCGTTCCGGACCAGCCCGTCGGCGAAGTCCAGGAAGGCGTCGTAGAAGTCCATCTTGTACTGGAGCCGTTCGGCGGAGGACCTGCCGTTGGGGAAGTAGACGTTGAGCAGGGTGAAGCGGCCGTAGTCGGCCATGAGTACCCGGCCTTCGTTGGCTAGGATTTCCGCGTCGAACTGGGACTCGACGTTCACCGGCGGGGTGTTGGTGAATATGGCGACGCCGCTGTAGCCCTTTCTCTCGGCGCAGGAGAAGTAGGAATCGTACCCATCGATTTCGCGGTAGTCGGGGGTGAGTTGCTCCTCGGAAATCTTGGTCTCCTGGAGGCAGAGAACGTCGGGGCGCTCACCGGAGAACCACTCGAGGAAACCTTTGCGGTGGACGGCGCGAAGACCGTTGACGTTCCAGGACAGCAGGCGTAGACGGCTCATTCAGGTCCTTGGGGCTGACGGAATTGGGGGTTGCCGAGCGGCGGCTCAACAGTTGTGGCTAGAGCGCCAGCCTGCCGTAGAATAACAGGCTGCCGCTGCGGTCTGCAAGGTGGGTGGGGCCGCTTTGACTTGGGTTTGTCGGCCATGTAGCATGGGCTGAGAACAGCGCCAATTTGACGGCCCGGATGCGAGGCTAGTTATCTTGGAGACCACTTCATGAGTCAGCAGGATCCTCCATCCGCCACTAGCGGGCCTGCTATTGTCCCCGCGTTTGCGCAGCAGCTAGACCGCTTGGTTGTCCTGGCCAGGCAGGGTCATCGGCCCGGCAGCGCCTTGGATAATCCGTCGGACGAATGGCTGGTTGGCCGGATGCGAGTCCTGCAGGACTTGCACACTGAGCAGCAAGAGACGCTGCTGGCCGAGGCCCGGGAGATTGGCCGGGAGGGTGCGGCGGCCAATGCGGAGGGCAAGGCGGCGGCGCGGGCGTGGCCCGACGTGGCCGTGCGCTTGGACACCCAGGGGCTGGGGTTCTTCAGCCAGCTTGGGGTGGCGCGGCGGCCGGACCTGACCAAGTATTTCATAGACGGCTTTACCCCCAACCGGGACGCCCTGGCCTTCAGCGAGGACGACCAGGCCTTGTTCGCCGAGGTCTTCGGGTACATCAACGACTTCTTGGAACAGAGGCTGGCGTCGGGCGAGGACGTCATCCAGTCGGACAGGCAGATCGGCGACGCTCCGGGCCGTTCATTCCACGCCCGCCAACTCTTGTTCGGCGTGCGGTATATGCAGGTTCCCCTCATGTGGCGGCAACTCACTTTCGACCTGCCCGGCGACCGGAGCGGGGAAGCGCCGGACATCGTGGAGGTGTCGATTCCCCACTGGCTGGACGACCTGGGTCTGCCGGAGGACTTGAAGGGCCGGTTGAAGGCCGCCGGTGTGACGCAACTGGTGTTCAAGGCTCCAACCAAGGGGTTGTCGCTGCACCTGGGGTTCGATTACGTGGGAGAGCACAAGATGGGGCCGCTGTCCGTGGCCATGTTCCTGGTGAAGCAGAGGAAGGGGCTGGCCATCCAGGGCGCGGTGAGCCTGGCAAGGGCCAAGACGATACACGGCCCCGGCAAGACCACGGCCCTAGTGACGATAGGGCCATCACTGCACGGCAAGAGCACCCTGACCATCATGCTGGAACTGGCCAACACGGAGCTCACTCCACTGTTGGGCCTGGAGCCGGACCCCGACGAGGGGGTCTATCCGATGAACGACGACATAGTGCTGCTGCAACCCCTGGACTGGCCCATTCAGACGACGATACGGGGAAGGCACGTGACGATTCCCTACGGCATCGACGGGACGGAAAACAACTTCTACGCCATGCCGTCGGGGCTGAACGCCGAAGACGACCCGATTACCTTCGAGGCCGTCCGCGGGACGAGAGAGGCGCCCAATTCCCAGGAAGTCCTGGAGAACGTGCCGGTGGTATCCAACGAGGGCAACTGGGAGCCGGACTTCTTCTCCAACCCGGTGCGCAACATGCGGGTGACCCTGTCCCGCTCCCGGCTGATCACTCGCAAGGGGACCAGGGGCGTCATCGAGGCCATAACCGGCGTGCGGGGGGCAGACCCCGTACACGTGCCCATGGAACACACGGACAGGGTTTTATGGCAGGCGGTGATGCGCCAGAACACCGTCATTCCGCCGCTGCGGCGGGCCACGCTGAAGCAGTACATCCGGATACTCATGTACGGGGAAGCGGTGCAGATGGGAGCGGCCGCCGGGGCGATAGGCAGGCCCTACGTGGAGTACTTCTCCGACCCGTTCATCATCGGGCTGGAGGACGACAACGCAAACCTGATGTTCCACGTGCTGCAGGAACTGGAACGAGGGGGAATGCCCCAGGAGTACTACGTTTTCAACACCGGCGGCGTGGGAGCGGACAGCAACGATGAGGCCAGCGGGCCGCGGTACAGGAAGATTCCCAGGGAGCTGACCCTGATGCTGCAGGAGGCGCTGCTGCGTGAGGCGGTGAAGTTCGAGCACGACCCCATATTGGGGTCTGACGTGGCCGCGGCCATCGTGGACGGCGGCGGACGGGAGGTAGTGGACTTGCGGCAGGACTGGCTGCCCAGGGGCATCTACGGGGAACAGGACTACGCCAGGCGTATGGTGGAGCTTAGCCGCAGGCGGTACTACGGCCGCGACGCCCAGGACAAGGCGGGGATTCTGCGCTACACCAAGGTCGCCAACGAACTGTACGACCTTGGCGACATTCCGGCCCCGTCCAACGAGCGGGAGTTGGCCTGGCTATTGTCCTTTTGCTGGAACGTGGACCGGGCCTACGACTCGCTGCAAGAACTGTTCTCCCACCGGCGAGCGGGCAAGCGGCCCGACAGCGGCATCATGCGGCAACTGGCGAAGATGTACCGGGACGGGGCGGCGCAGGGGCTTAGTCTCAGCGGGGAGGGGTTGGAGGTGTTGCGGGTGTTGGGGGTTGGCAGGGCCGGGTGACGGGGCCCATTACGAGTAGGGCGATGACCTCTGCCAGAGTTATGCGATGGCGTTCCTCCGTCCTCCCAGCGTTGTGCATCGCCCTCACCGCTGTCTTCCTTGCGGCCTGCGGAGGGGCGGAACCCACCGGCCTGCCCACGGCGACTCAGGATGCGCCGGCGGAACCCACGTATACCACTATCATCAACATACCTGTAGAGACTGGAAGCGATCCCGTATCCTCAGTCCAGGGAGAGACAGTGATAGACGACGAGCACTTCGGCGCGGCCACTGCATCCTTGGCCGAGCGTATATTCTTCTCCGACGTCATAGTCAGGGCCTCGCTGGTGTCCGCATCAGACGGTCTGCTGCGCTTCAGGGCCGTGGAGTACCTGAAAGGCACTGGCGAGGCCGAGTTTTCGGTCCGTGCGGAGACTGCCGGGCGGAACACGGCCTGGGACGGGCGGGAGGCGGTGCTCTTTCTGGACCTGCCGGAGACTCAGGGAGCGGCGGGGACTGAGTTCCGGTTTGCCGACACCACGACCTTTGACTACGGCCTGGATGACGTCAACCCGGACCGCTACCTGGGGGACAGATCCGAAGGCTTCACCGTGGACGCGAGCAACCCGGTGTGGCTGCCGGCTGAGTCCGGGGCGCAGGGGGCGAGCGGCAATGCCGACGCCAACCCCTCCTTTATCGCCGATTACCAGTTCCCGGATGCAGGCGATCAGGACGCCGTCACCCTGGCGGAACTGCGCGCCGAGATAGCATGGGTCGATGGGGGAGACGGCGTGGATGGATACGACTTTTGCATACGCCGCGCCCTTGCCTGGGAGCGGTATGTCCGTGACTGGATAGCCTACTACGGCAGCATGTGGGAGACTCCTGAGTTTGAGCAGGCGATACCTTCGGGAGCAGCTGAAGGGACGATAATCCACGATTATGGCCCCTATCACCATAGTCCTGCATACGACAAGTTCTGGCTCTCCGGCTCCGACGCCCACCTTTTTCGTTCTTTGCTCATCGACGACGACAACGAGGCGTCCAACGGCTACAACAACCACGTGGTTACGGCGCGGCCCCTGCCTGCCGGAGAATACACGTTCAACGACCATGGTCAAGCCCACTTTTCGATTCCCTGTGACTACAAAAACACAATTTTTTTGGAATGGCTGATAACCGTCACCGCCCCCACCGGCACGATCCACGAGGCGTTCTTCGATCCCGTTACCCTGACCGCTGGCGGCGTAGGGGCCAACGCCACGGAGGGGGCGCTGAAACCCGCCGCCTTCACCGTCGGCAGCCAGAGCGTGGAGTTGGAGAGCCTGGCCTGGTCGGGAGGTTCTGCGGTGTTGACCTTGGACACCCATGTGTCCCTGTCGGGCCACGCTCTGGACTTTCTCGCCCTGAACGGGTCGGTTTCCCTGTCTCTGGGCGGGTCTGCGGCCACGGCCTCCGGCAACACGCTGACCTGGACCGTAGCCACCCAGCCCTGGCAGGCCGGGGATAAGCTCATGCTGAGGATTCGACAGAACCAGTCAGAAGAAGGCCAATGACCGTGACCAGTCTTGTAAGATGCCGAGTCCCAGCCCTCTTGGTGTTGTGCTTCATCCTCGCTGCCGTCTTTCTTGCGGCCTGCGACGCCAGCCAGCCGACCCCGGAGACGGCGGCGCAGCCCAGCATTCAGCCGACCCCGGAGAGGACGGCGCAGCCCAGCATTCAGCCAACCTCGACGGCGATGGTGGATTCCGACGAAGGCGAGGAGGTGCACGGTCACGGTCGGTCTCCGTCTTGGTACGTCGCTCCCTCGTTGGAGGAACAGGTATACGACGCACTGGACTCGGCTTCGATGGTCGTCGTGCGGGCGTCGCTGCAGTCCTTGACGGCGAGTGCAGAGGCTGTTCCAGATGCCGGGGAGGGCGCAGCGACGACCTACCTGCCCGTGCACGAACTACGGTTCACCGTCCACGAATACTTGGAAGGCAGCGGCCCCAACGAGATTATGGTTGTGGTGCGAGGTGACCGGACGTTTGAAACGGAGGGTTTTGCGCTCGACAATGCGGACTATATCAAGGAAACGCGCAACGCATCCTGGGACGACCGGCAGGCGGTGCTCTTCGTCTACTTGGGCCAGACGACATCCGAGGCTGCAGAAGATTCAAGCACACCCACAAGTTCTTCCACCAGAACTGCTTCGTTTGTAAGATCCAACTATGTGGAGTCAGCGTGGGACTACACAGTGGCTAACCTGAGCCGGGTCTGGCTGCCAGCCCGAGCAGCCGGCGACCTCGAGTTCATCACCGACGGTGCGCAGTCCCCTCCCCCAACGATTTCACTGGATGACCTCAAGGCAAAGATATCCTCGTTGAAGACCGAGCTTGCCGGGGGAGCGAATATAGCGGGGTTCAAGGACTGCGTAAGAGACCGAATCCAGCACGAGAGGGCCTACCGCGCACATCCCGACGCCGTGGGAGGCCTCGGCCAAAGCAAGGCCCTCGTCTCAGGCTCGGCAGCAGGCACTGAGGTATTCAAATACGACGAGCCTTTTCAACAGGATCCGCAGTATATCCGTGGGTGGCTGAAAGGAGCCGACGCGGCGCGGTTTGAAGCCGTGACCATCGACAACGATAATGACTCATTGAACGGATATAATCTAGGTTTCTCCACGGCGCGGCCTTTGCCAGCGAGCACGTACCGCGTCCAATATTTCCTCCAGCACTACGACTACCTTCCGTGCAACTTCAAGCCGGACATTGCGTACCTTGACTGGACGGTGACAGTGACCGCTCCTACCGGGACGGTGCATGAGGCCTTCTTCGACCCTGTTGCCCTGACCGCTGGCGGCGTTGGGGCCAATTCAACGGAGGGGGCGCTGAAACCCGCCGCCTTCACCGTCGGCAGCCAGAACGTGGAGTTGGAGAGCCTGGCCTGGTCGGGAGGCTCTGCAGTTCTGACCCTGGACACCCACGTCTCCCTGCCGGGGCAGGCTCTGGACGTCGTCGCCCTGGACGGGACGGTTGTCCTGTCCCTGGGCGGGGGAGCGGCCACGGTCTCCGGCAACACGCTGACCTGGACCGTAGCCACCCAGCCCTGGCAGGCCGGGGACAATCTGATGCTGCGGATCCGACAGAACCAGTCAGAAGAAGGCCAATGACCGTGACCAGTCTTGTAAGATGCCGAGTCCCAGCCCTCTTGGTGTTGTGCTTCATCCTCGCTGCCGTCTTTCTTGCGGCCTGCGACGCCAGCCAGCCGACCCCGGAGAGGACGGCCCAGCCCAGCATTCAGCCAACCCCGGAGAGGACGGCCCAGCCCAGCATTCAGCCAACCCCGGAGAGGACGGCCCAGCCCAGCAGCCAGCCGACCCCGGAGAGGACGGCCCAGCCCAGCAGCCAGCCGACCTTGGAGAGGACGGCCCAGCCCAGCAGCCAGCCGACCTTGGAGAGGACGGCGGGTTCCGACGAAGGCGAGGAGGTGCACGGTCACGGTCGGTCTCCGTCTTGGTACGTCGCTCCCTCGTTGGAGGAACAGGTATACGACGCCTTGGACTCGGATTCGATGGTCGTCGTGCGGGCGTCGCTGCTGTCCTTGACGGCGATTGCGGAGACTGTTCCAGACGCCGGTGAGGGCGCAGCCGCGACCTACCGGGCCGTGCACGAACTACTGTTCACCGTCCACGAATACCTGGAAGGCAGCGGCCCCAACGAGATTATGGTTGTAGTGCGAGGCTACCGGACGTTTGAAACGGAGGGTTTTGCGCTCGACAATGCGGACTATATCAAGGAAACGCGCAACTCATCCTGGGACGATCGGCAGGCGGTGCTCTTCGTCAACTTGGGCCAGACGACATCCGAGGCTGCAGAAGATTCAAGCGCACCCACAAGTTCTTCCACCAGAACTGCTTCGTTTGTAAGATCCAACTATGTGGAGTCGCCCTGGGACTATACCGTGGATAACCTGAGCCGGGTCTGGCTGCCAGACCGAGCAGCAGCCGGCGGCCTCGAGTTCATCACCAACGGTGCGCAGACCCCTCCTCCAACGATTTCGCTGGCTGACCTCAAGGCAAAGATATCCTCGTTGAAGACCGAACTTGCCGAGGGAGCGAGCATAGCAGGGTTCAAAGACTGCGTGAGGGGCCGAATCGAGCACGAGAGGGTTTACCGCGCACAGCCGGGAGGGGTGCTCGAGTTCAGTAAGGCGCTCGTCTCCGGCGCGGCGGCGGGCACCGAGGTCTACAGCCGGGAGAACAACCATGGGGAACCGAAGTACAACAGATACTGGCTCGGCGGCCCGGACGCGGGTCTCTTCCAGGCCCTGAACGTTGATGACGATTCCTCCTCCGCCAATGGTTACACTTACATGCTTTCCACGACGCGGCCTCTGCCAACTGGCACGTACCGCGTCCGCTACATACCGCAGCATTACAGAGATATCCCGTGCAACTTCAAGCAGGATATTGCGTACCTTGACTGGACGGTGACGGCGACCGCTCCCACCGGGACGGTGCACGAGGCCTTCTTCGACCCGGTGGCCATCGGCTCCGCCGTGGGCGCAGACGCATCCAACGGCTCGCTCAAGCCCAAGGCGTTTACCGTTGGCAGCACCAGCACGTCGCTCAATTCCCTGAAATGGCAGAGCGGCACGGTGACTCTGACCCTGGACACCCACGTCTCCCTGTCGGGGCAGGCGCTGGACGTCATCGCCCTGGACGGGACGGGCGCCCTCTCCTTGGACGGGGGCGCGGCCACGGTTTCCGGCGGGACGCTGACCTGGAATGTCGCGACCCAGCCTTGGAAGGCCGGCGACAAGCTGATGCTCCGGCTCAGGGACGCAACGGCGGCGGCGCCCCCAACGCCGGCTGCTGCGTCGGGGTCTTAGTTTCAGCGGAGATGTGCTGGAGCATGGGGATGACGGCTGGGGGGATGTTGGGCTGTTCGCGGTGGGGGGGTGAACGCTCTCTCGTTCGTATGGTTCGACAAGCTCACCACGAACGGCTGGTGGGCAGGGATTCTGGATTCCGGCTCGGGGGCCGGAATGGCGGTTTTGCGGTGGAGGTTGGTTTGGCAGGTTCGCCGAGGATGGTTGGGGGCTGGGGGGTTTTAGATTCCTCGCTGCGCTTCGGAATGACAGTTAGCCCTTCGCGAAGGGGCTACTTGAGGATGAAGCCTTCGTAGCCGTTGGCGGCTACTTCGGCGCGCTTGGCTCTCATGCCGGGGGCGGTGTAGGGGCTGGCGAGGTAGGCCCTCGGCTTGCCGGGGATGTTGCCGCCGACGTACCAGGAATCGGCCATGGTGCGCAGCGACCTGGTCCCCGCCTCGTTGACTATGTCGACCCACGCGTCCTCGGCATCCCAGGAGGCTTCCATGGACTTGACGTTGTGCTCCCGCAGGTAGCAGATGCACTCGGTCAGCCATTCTATGAGCGGCTCGACGGCCCTGGTGAAGTTGCCGCCGCCGCCGCCGTTGAGAAGGAACAGGTTGGGGAAGCCTGCAGTTTGGACGGTTAGATAGGTGCGCTGGCCCTGGGCGTACTTGTCTTGCAGCGACCGGCCGCCTTCGCCGTAGATGTCTATCCTTAGCAAGGACCCGGTGATGGCGTCGTACCCGGTGGCGAAGACGATGACGTCGAACTCGTACTCGGCGTCGGCGGTCTTGATGCCCCTGGGCGTGATGCGTTCTATCGGCGCTTCTTTCACGTCGACCAACAGGACGTTGTCCTGGTTGAAGACCTCATAGTAGCCGCTCTCGCAAGGGGGCCGCTTGCCGCCGAAGGGATGGGTCTTGGGCACCAGTATTTCGGCGACAACGGGGTCGTGCACCCGCTCGCGAATCTTGTTGCGGAAGAACTCGGAGTACTCGTCGTTGGCCTGGCCGGGCATCATGACGTCGTAGAAATTGGCCAGGAATTTTCCGAATCCGCCCTTGTTCCACAGCCGCTCGTGCTGGGCCATCCGCTCTTCCGGCGAGACGTCGAAGGCCGAGCGGGGGTCGAACTTGTGGATGAACGCTCCGGCAGTTTCCATGCACTGTTCGATGATCTCCGGGTAGCTGGCCTTGATCTGCTCCTGCTCTTCCGGGGTGACGGGCCGGTTGCGCAGGGGAGAGCAGTAGTTGGGGGTGCGCTGGAAGACGGTCAGGTGGGCGACCTCCTGGGAGATGGCCGGGATCAACTGGACGGCGGTGGCGCCGGTGCCAACCACGCCGACGCGCTTGCCGGCCAGGTCGATGCCTTCCCGGGGCCAGTTGCCGGTGTGACACCACTTGCCCTGGAAGTCGTCGATGCCTTCGAAGTCGGGCAGGTACCGGGCCGACAGGATGCCGACCGCGGCCACGAGGAACTGGGACTCGGCCCGCAGGCCGTTTTCCGTCTCGACCCGCCAGCGGCAGGTCTCCTCGTTGTAGACGGCGGTAGAGACCCGGGAGTTGAGCTTGATATGGGGGCGCAGGTTGAACTTGTCGGCCACGTAGTTCAAGTAGCGCTCGTTCTCGGGCTGGGCGGAGTAGTGCTCTTTCCAGTCCCACTCCTGCATAAGCTCTTCAGAGAAGGCATACCCGTAGGTGTAGCTCTCGGAGTCGAACCTTGCGCCAGGGTAGCGGTTCCAGTACCAGGTGCCGCCGACACCGCCGGCGTCGTCGAAGGTGCGGACGGAGAAGCCGGCCTGGAGCAGGCAGTGCAACTGGTACAGGCCGGTGATGCCGGCGCCGATGATGATTACGTCGAACTGCTCGACGTCTTCGGTATCGGCTGCCGCTGGTTGCTCTAGAGAATCCACCATGCCCTTCCTCCGGGATACCTCCCCGCGCTGCTACTATCCAAGGGTCGGACCTATTGTTCCGTTCAGCACCATTTTAGCGCGGCTGCGGCGGGTAAGAAAGTGGGCCTCCAACATGCCCCACCGCCCGCCCGTTCCCCCTTCGATTTCCCTCAGGACGAACGGACGGGCTACCTTGCTCAGGACGGGGACGGACGGACGTGGGGTGCCGGTCGGGGCCTTGCAGAGCCTCAGGACGAACGGACGGGCTATCCTCGGGACGGGGCCTTCTTCCCGGGGGGAGAAGGAAGCTTTAGCCTGTCACCCTCACCTCAATCCTCTCCCGTCAAGGGAGAGGAAGCAAAAGCCGGCTAGAAGAGCGCCACGGGGTTGACGGGGGAGCCGGTGCCGCCGACGACTATGAGGGGATTGACGGTGAGCATGAACTCGTAGCGTCCTTCGTTGGCGCAGGCGTCGGCCAGGGGCTGGAGCAGGGCGTTGTCCAGCAGGGCGAGGCCGTAGGCGGCGATGGAGCTGTGCACCGACGTAGTCATGTCGTAGTCCTCGCCGATGAAGTCGGCCATGTCCCACACCAGCATGGAGCAGTCCACTTCCCGGATAAAGTTGAGACAGGAAGAGTGGAGTCCGGGGCGGGCGTCGCGATCGCTGCCCCAGGCAGGATTGCCGTCCCGGTCCCAGTCCTCCCGGCCGCTGTAGACGACCAGCGCGTCGCCGGGTTCCAGGGTCAGGCCCTGGGCCTTGGCGATGTCTTCAAGCTCCCAGCCGTGGACCGGCTCTTCCATGGTGACGTAGGGTTCTCCCCGGTGCCTGGGAACGTCGAGCAGGACGCCCCGGGTGATGATGCCCTCTTTCCAGTGTTGGATCCCACCCCACAAAGCGCCGCCCATGTTCACGGCATCGTCGGGCTCGCGGCCGTTCCACATGCCGTCTCCGGTCCGGACATGACACAGGGCGTCTATGTGGGTGGTGGAGACGCCGTGGTAGGAGATGCCGTAGAAGTCCCCGTAGAAACCGGCCTGCTCGCTAACGGAGAGATATCTCATGTAGTGCAGGGCGGGGTTGGGGTTGTTGGGGGCCGGGGTCTTGGGGTAATCGCGGCTCAGGGACACGGCGCGGCCGGACTTGACTAGTTTGGCCGCGGCGAGCCTTTTTTCGGGGGTGACCAGGTTCACCGTGCCGAGTTGGTCGTCGTCGCCCCAGCGGCCCCAGTTGCGGCTTTGCCTCAGGTAGGCCAGGACCTCGTCGTTGGTGGGGACTTTGCGTTCCATACATTCTCCTTTTGTGGCGGATGTCCGTTTCCCCACCGTCACTCCCGTGAAGACGGGAGTCTAAGGTGATCGTGTCCGATGGGGCCGACGCCTGTGCACGGTTGCGCTCCCTCCGATGGAACACCTCTGGTGCAACGGAGCGCGAATTTTGGCGGTTAGACGGGGAGCAGGGGTTCCGTTCTGTCGGGGGGCAGGTCGGTGTCGAAGGTGTTGATGCAGAACGCCAACATGCTGTATTGCCCCAAGACCAGGGCCAGCTCTACGACGCCCTGCTGCCCGAACTGCTCCAGGGCCGTCTGGAATGCGCCGCGGCTGACCTTGTGGGTGCGGAAGAATTCTCTGCCCAGGTAGACCACGGCGGCCTCGTCGGGGGCCATGGCGGGCAGGGGCTGCTTGTCCCGCAGAGCGTCGACCAGGGCGTCGGGGACCCCGGCGCCGCGGGCCGAGGCGGCGTGGGCGTTCCAGATGTGCTGGCAGTCCATCTCCCGGGCGGCGACCAACATGGCCAACTCCTGGACTTTTAAGGGCAGGCACCCGTCGCGTCTTAGATATTCGTTGAGGGCAAAGGTCAACTTGTGGGCCTGGGGGACGTGGATGGTCACCGACGGCGGGCCGTACCTGGGCATTTCGCCCATGCGCTGGAGAATCTCGTCGAAGGTGTCCTGTTGTCCCTGGGGAACGGTTTCCCTGGTAGCCATCGGCAACCTAGCCACGATTTTTCCTCCTGTTGCGGTGGGATTCTGAGTATGTTCCGGGGATTCGCTTGCCCGCGCCATTGGCTGGGCAAGGGGCGTTTCGGCCGCTAGACCGGCAGCAGCGGCTCGGTCCTGTCGGCGACGAGGTCGGTGTCGAAGGCGTTGACGGCGAAGGAGAAGAGGGCGTAGCTGCCCATGGTCAGGACGATTTCGACCGCGCCGCGCTGGCCGTATTGCTCCAGGGCGCTCTGGAAGGCCCCCCGGCTGACCTTGTGGGTCTGGAAGAACTCCTGGCCCAGGTAGACCACGGCTGCGTCGCCGGGGGACATGGCGGGCAGGGGCCGACGCTCCCGGAGGGCGGTGATCAGCTCGTCGGGCACGCCGTTGTCCCGGCCCAAGGGAGCGTGGGCGTTCCAGATGTGCTGGCAGTCCAGCTCCCGGGCGGTCACCAGGATGGCCAACTCCCGAGTCCTCATGGAAAGAACGGACTCGAAGCGGAGGTAGTTGCTGAGCCCGGCGATCCACTTGTGGGCCTCTGGCACGTAAATCATGGCCGCCTCGGGGCCTACCTGGGGCACGCGGCCCATCCGCTCTACGATTTCGTCAAAGGTATTCCTCTGTTCCTCGGGGATGTCGTCCCTGGTGGGAACCGGCAATCTGGCCACTTTGTCCTCCTGTTCGGGTAAATCGAGTTAAGGATTGGCGCGGGTGCGCATGTCTGGGTTTCCGCCTTCAAATACCTTTGCGTAACCCCGGCTGTCCGTTCCCCCTTCGATTTCCCTCAGGATGAACGGACAGCCTAAGCCGAACCTATGCGATGGTCTTGGCGCGGGGGAACGACGGCTGCGCAAAGATCTCCCCTCGCGGGTATGACGGGTGAGGCATCTGCGGGCGACCTTAAATTACCCGCCGTCGGGTGCCTTGTCAATTCGCGGTGCGGGCATCATCCGGGCGGGGTGAACTGCGGTCTCTGCTCTTCTCCGAATATCCCGGCCGGCTCGCCGGATGCTATACTGCGGCAACCGCGGCCCGGCCCCGGCGCCCAATTGGACGAACATGGGCGATGGCTGCGAATCCAGGAGGTGCGCGATGGGTATTGACCTGCCGGCGTCCAGTCTACAGTCCGGTTTCGTGTTGGCGGTAATAATTGCCGCGGTGCTGCTGGCCAATCACTTGGGAGGCAGCGAGGGGCTAATGCGCAAGGCCGCCCAGGTGGCCCTTGGCCTGGCGCTGATGATGCTGGTATTCACTTCCACGACTATCTTCTATGAAGCTTCTTCAGTGCCCCTGGATGAGCTCGACGTGATGTACGAGTCGGACATGGAAATGTTCGAGGCCGTTAGTGATTCTGCGGGGCGCAACGCCGACGTGGGCACCATCCACATCGGGCTGGGCATTATCTTCGTAGCGCTGGGAGTGGCGCTTTACCGCAAGCTGGGAGCGATTACGCCGGGACTGCTGCTTGGCGGTCTCCTGCTAATCCTGTTGGGCGCTCCCGATATAGGCAACCAGCAGTCCGATCCGTTATATGGCTTATACGGCTTGCTGCTGGGGACTCTTCCGGGAAGCCTGGGAGACGCCGGGACTGCGCGGGAGATTGCCCGGTTCGCGGTGCTGGCGGCGGGAACCCTGCTGCTGGCAGGCCTGTTGTGCTGCTGGGGCCGGGATAAAGCCCCGGAGGATGCCGAGGGTAGCCAGGAAGAGTAAGCGGCGTGTTCCGGTTGCGGCGGCATCCGGCCCTGCTCATCGGGATCCTGATTCTGGTAATGACGTTTACCATGGCGCATACTTGCGTCAGCGGCTCTGGAGGTGTGATCGGGTACGTTGTTGAACCGGATGGAAGGGCTACGTACGGCGAGTTCGTTTCCGTCAGTGCCGGGAACGAATACACCTGCGGAGTGAAGGCAGATGGCTCCCTATACTGCTGGGGCTATAACGACTATGGCCAGGCGATGCCGCCCCAAGGGGAGTTCACCTCGGTCAGCGCTGGGCAGTGGGGCCATACCTGTGGGGTGCGGGCCGACGACTCCCTGTACTGCTGGGGCGATAACTACTATGGCCAGGCGATGCCGCCTCAAGGGGAGTTCGCTTCTGTCAGCGCCGGGTACAACCACACCTGCGGGGTGAGAACCAACGGCTCCGTAGAATGCTGGGGGGCTGAGGACGGCGACATATCCTTGTCGCCCCAAGGGGAGTTCGTTTCTGTCAGCGCCGGTCTTGACTATACCTGCGGGGTGCGTGCCAACGGCTTACTAGACTGCTGGGGCTATGACCATCATGGCGAAGCGACGCCGCCCCACGGGGAGTTTACATCGGTCAGTGCCGGGAGAGACCATGCCTGCGGGGTGCGGGACAACGGCTCACTAGACTGCTGGGGCTATGACTGGGACGGCCAAGCCTCGCCGCCCCAAGGGGAGTTTATTTCGGTCAGTGCTGGGGATGACCACACCTGCGGGGTGCGGCTCGACGGCTCCGTCGCTTGCTGGGGGTCGAATCTCGCTCTTTATCACGATGAGGCCGGTGATTACGTTGTGGCAGGACAAGCCTCGCCGCCCGCGGGGAATTTCGTCTCAGTCAGCACCGGGCGCAACCACACCTGCGGGGTTATGGTCAACGGATCGGTAGCTTGCTGGGGATTTGATCGGCACGGCCAAGCTTCACCGACCCAAGGCGAGTTTGTCTCAGTCAGCGTGGGGGCAAGGAAAGGTTGCGGGGTGAGGATTGAGGGCTCCGTAGAATGCTGGGGCGATGACCGTTTCGGTTATCCCTGGTATCCTCAAGGTGAGTTTGCCTCTGTGAGTGCCGGGAAAAGCCCATACCCGGAACTCTACGCCTGCGGGGTGAGAATCGACGGCTCCGTAGAATGCTGGGGAGATGACGAGTTCGGCCAAGCCTCGCCGCCCCAAGGGGAGTTCATTTCAGTCAGCACTGGCTGGATACATACCTGCGGGGTTAAGGCCGACAGGTCGGTCGCTTGCTGGGGTAATGACTACTCCGGCGAAGCCTCGCCGCCCCAAGGGGAGTTTGCCTCCGTAAGCGCCGGGGGGAACCACACCTGCGGGGTCAAGGCTGACAGGTCGGTCGCTTGCTGGGGTAATGACAACACCGGGCAAGCCTCGCCGCCCCAAGGGGAGTTTGCCTCCGTAAGCGCCGGGGGGAACCACACCTGCGGGGTCAAGGCTGACAGGTCGGTCGCTTGCTGGGGTAATGACAACACCGGGCAAGCCTCGCCGCCCCAAGGGGAGTTCACCTCCGTCAGTGCTGAGAATTCCTATACATGCGGGGTGCGGGTCGACGGCTCCCTTGCTTGCTGGGGATATGACCTCTACAACCAATACGGCCAAACCTCGCCGCCTGAAGGAGAATTCATGTCGGTCAGCACAGGGAATTCCGAAGCTTGCGGGGTACGGGGCGACGGCTCCCTTGCTTGCTGGGGAGGAATCCCGGGGTGGGGAAGCCGAGTTCGAGGGCTTACCGCACCCGGCGACTGAGCCGCTACTTTCCACCTCAAGGGGCGACGCAATTCCGGGGAGGAGCAGCCAATGGACTCGTCCAACATAAAGGCGCTGATTTTCGACGTGTTCGGGACCGTCGTCGACTGGCGGACGTCGGTCATCCGGGAGGCGGCGCGGTTCGGTAGGGAGCAGGGACTGGAGCGGGACTGGGAGGCATTTGCGGTCGCCTGGCGCGGGAAGTACAGGCCTTACATGGACAAGGTCCGCTCCGGGGAGTTGCCCTGGACCAACCTGGACCGGCTGCACCGGATGTCGCTGGACGAGGTGTTGGCCGAGTTCGACATCAGGGGCATCGACGAGGCAGACAAGGACGAGTTGAACCTGGCCTGGCATCGGCTGGACCCGTGGCCCGACGCCGTTCCCGGGCTGTACCGGTTGAAGCGGCGGTTAATCGTTGCGCCCATGTCCAACGGCAACGTGGCCTTGATGACCAACATGGCGAAGTACGGCGGGCTGCCGTGGGACTGCATCCTGGGGGCGGAGTTGGCCCGGCACTACAAGCCGGACCCGGAAAGCTACCTGACGGCGGTGGAGCTTTTGATGCTGCGCCCCGAGCAGGTGATGATGGTGGCGGCTCACCAGGAGGACCTGCTGGCGGCGCAAAGGGCGGGGCTGCGGTCGGCGTTCGTGCCGCGTCCGATGGAGTTTGGGCCCGACAAGCGGCCCGACCCTACTCCCGACCCGTCGTTTGACGTGGTGGCGAGCGACTTTATGGACTTGGCGGACCGGTTGGGGGTTTGAGTCTCGGTTGTCTGCGTTATGTTTGCCGAGGGCCGTGGCGGTCCCGGCGGTTGGGTGGGGATGCAGAGGAGGTTTGGTGGCGCAGGACTTTCGATTCCTCTCTCCGCTGCGCTGCGCTCGGAATGACAATGTTATGTAAACATAGGGGATTGTAAGGAGAAGGCGTTGGCTCGGTTGGATGCGCGGATAGAGATGGCGCCGCAGATGAGTTCTCAAGAGCACCGGGAGTTGGCGGTTTTGGCCGAGAGGTTGGGATATGAGACGCTGTGGATGCCGGAAGGGGCAGGCCGGGACGCCCTGACCCAACTGGCGTCCATCGCCGTCACGACCACGCGGCTGAAGCTGGCTACGGGGATTTTGCCGGTGTTCGCCCGCACGCCGATGGTGACGGCGATGTCGGCCGCGGGGCTGGCCGCGGTGTCCGGGGGGCGGTTCATCCTGGGACTGGGAGTAGGGCACCGCCCGGTGACGGAACGGGGCCACGGCGTGGCGTTTAGGCGTCCCCTGGCCCGACTGCGGGAGACGGTTACGATAGTGCGCAGCCTGTTGCGGGGTGAGCGGGTGACGCACCAGGGGCGGGTGTTCAGCCTGCAGGACGCGGGCCTGGGACGCAGCGCGCCGGAGGAGCCGCCGCCGGTGTTCATCGCGGCGCTGGGCCCGGCGATGCTGGAGATGGCCGGAGAGATCGCCGACGGGGTGCTGCTGAACTGGACGGCGGCGGGCCGGCTGACGGAATCGGTGGAGAATGTGCGCCAGGGAGCGGCCAAGGCGGGGCGGGACCCCTCGGAGGTTGCGGTCGCGGGGTACGTGCGGGTGGCTGTTGGGGACGACGTTGCCCCGGCGCGGGCGTCGCTGCAACGGCAGATCGCCGTGTACGCCGGGATGTCGTATTACCGGAGTTTCTTCGACAACGCCGGGTTCCAGGAGGAGATGGCCGCAGTGGACGCGGCGTTGGAGCGCGGCGACCGGGACGCGGCCTACAGCGCCATCACGCCGGAGATGCAGGACCAGGTGGCCGTGGTGGGAACGGCGGAGGAGTGCCGGGCTGAGGTGGAGCGGCGGAGGTCCTTGGGGCTGGAGATACCGGTGGTGGCGCCGTTTCCGGTTGGGCCGGGGTTTGGGTCGTACCGGGAGACGCTGGAGGCGATGGCGGGGGGTTGAGGTGGCTGGTGGAGTCCCCCTCACCCTAGCCCTCTCCCGCGTTGGGGAGAGGGGATTGTCGTGCTAGCATCCACCGCCGCCCGTCCGTTCCCCCTTCGAGAGCCTCAGCAACTGTCTTGAATGTCAAGAGTTCTGAACGATAGGGTTCCAATGGCGATTATGTTTGACCATGACGTTGAGTATGGTAAGCAGCTTGCGCATGCAGGCGGTGATGGCCACTTTCTTGGGTTTGCCGGCGTCGCACAGACGCTGGTAGAAGGCCCGCAGGACCGGGTTGTACCTGGTGGCCACCAAGGTCGCCATGTAGAGTGCGGCCCGCACCTGGCTGCGCCCGCCCCACACCTTGCGTTTTCCCTTCAGGGCGCCACGCCCACCAGAGCGGCGATCTCGCCACGGTTCAAGGCGCCCAGTTCCGGCAGGTCGGACAACAGCGTCATGGATAGCACCGGCCCCACACCGGGAGCGCTTCTTAGCAACTGGTCTTTGTCCTTCCACATGGGGGAGGAGCGGATGAAGTCTCCCAAGTCCTGGTCCAGACCCTTCAGATTATCTTCCAGCCAAAGGATGTGTTCCTGGACCTTGGGGCGTATACGCCTAGTGGCAGTCTTGGAGCGGTTCTTCTCTGCGGTGATCATCTCCACCAGTTGGCGTCTTCGGGCGACCAGGGCCTTCAATTCCTGGGTGTCGGTATTGGGCAGTGGCCTGGAGACCGGACGCATGGCCTGGGCAAAGTGGGCCAGGGCGTGGGCGTCCAAAGCATCGGTTTTGGCCAGTTTCCCGGCTGCCCTGGCGAAGTCCCGCACCTGCCTGGGATTAACTACTGCTATAGCCAGTCGGGAGCTGGCCAGTTCTCCCGCCAGGGCCATTTCTATTCCACCGGTAGCTTCCAGCACCACCAATTGGGGCGCCAATTCCCCAAGACGTTCCACCAGTCGGCTGATCCCCAGGGCGTCGTGGGAGACCTGCCAGGCCTCACCGGTAGGCCGCACCGCCACATCCAAGCGGTCCTTGGATACATCTATGCCAACGAACAACAAGGATTCTTGGTTCATACATCCACCTCCTCCAAAGATGTCTCTCCCTAACTCTGGCCCATCCTTGCCTAATTCGGGCTCCACTGCCCAGTCAACTGTTCGGGCTCTGAGCAGGCAGGACGTGACGACCCTGTTTAAGATACAAGGACGAACGGACGGACTACCTCCCTGCCCTCCACCCGTCATTCCGGCTTCCGCCGGAATGACGTTTGGGAGGGAAGTGTTGCCTTACACGACGTATTTTCGGACGTGCTCGCGGAGGGCTACGTTGATGTCCGTCTGGTATCCGCGGCCGCCCTCGGCTTGGGATTTGAACCAGGCTATGATGTCGGCGTCGAGCCTCAGCGTAATCTGCCGCTTTACCGGCCGGTAGAAGACCCCTCGCCTGGCGTCGGACCAGTCCAGAATCTCCGGGGCATCAGACGTGTCGATCTGATGATCGGCCAAATCCTGCAACGCCTTTACCTGCTCCTGTACGTCTGGCGGCAGTTCAGTAATATCCTTCTTCATAAGCTTCCCTCTCCCGTCTCGTAGCCTTGCGGGCGGAGATTATACGTCCGGTTTCTTCAGAAGTCTGCGGGGTCAACTCTGGCCAAGTATGGACTACCATCACGACTTGAGCGCCCACCATTCCGATTGTCCGCCACCGCTGCTCGTACTGGTATGGGTCTTCCACGGTTGCAGCCATAGGGTCGTCAAACACGAATGCCGCAGCCTCGAAACTGATCTTGTGAGATCGAAGGTTCGCCCTATTCTTGGCTTGGTCCCAAGTCCAACGCAACCGCCATCACCTTTTGTAGCACTACGTAATTGTAGTTACATATCAGCATCTGCGTCAATACCTATCCGGCTGCTCGCTGTCTGCCACAAGGTCAGACCGTTGGGAGCGCAAAAGACCGCACCGGCGTCGCGTGCCGGCCGGGTTAGTAGCCTTTTTGCTTGTCTATTAGGCTTAGGAGGGGGCGGCCGTGGGTGTAGCGGGCTAGGTTTTCGCAGAAGTGGTCGATGCTGCGGTCCAGGCGCAGGGGCGAGCCGCCGGAAGCGTGGGGGGTGATGATGACGTGAGGATGGTCCCACAGGGGGCTGCCGGCGGGCAGCGGCTCTTCCGGGGTAACGTCCAGGCCGGCGCCACGGATGCGTCCTTCGTCCAGGGCCTGCAGCATGGCATCGGTGTCGATTATGGGGCCGCGGGTGACGTTGAGCAGGATGGCATGGCTGCGCATATGGCGGAAGGCCTCCGCGTCGAACAGGTTGCGGGTCTCGCGGGTAAGGGGGCAGCAGACGGCCACGGCGTCGGACTGCTCCAGGAGGTCGTGGAAGCGGTCGGGCTTCCAGATTTCCCGCACGTACTCCGGCTGTGGGACGTCCTCTGGCTCGACAGCGATGACCTCCATGCCGAATCCGGGGGCGCGGCGGGCGACTTCGACGCCGGTGCCGCCCAGGCCGACGACGCCCAGGGTCTTGCCTCCCAGTTCCCAGGTCTCACGGCGGATGGGCATGCGGCTGTCCCAGGTGCGCTCGCGCACGGCCCGGCCGATGCCCCGCAGCAGGCCGAGGAACAGGGCCCAGGTGTGGTCGGCCAGGTGGGTGCCCACGGTGCCCTTGGCGCTGGTGAGGATGACGGGGCTCTCGACGAACTCGTCGAACATCAGGGTGTCGATGCCGGCGCTCTCGGTCTGCACCCACTTGAGGTTCTTTGCCACCTCGAAGAGGCCCCGGTTGAAGACGCCGAAGATGACGTCGGCGTCGACGGCCTGGGCAAGGTGCTCCTCACGGGTGCGGGCCACGACTACGTCGTTCTCCTCGGAAACGGCCTGTACCCGCTGGACCTGCTCGTCCGTGAGATTGTCCAAGATGGCGGTCATCAGAATCTTCATGGGGTTAACCTCGTGTGGGATTTGAAGGCCCCGGCCTGTAGTTCATTCATAGCTGACCAAGGGTCAAGGGCCGGCGGCCAAGGTGCATAATACGGCGGCCCGCGGGGCATTGTCCACCGTCGCCGTGGAAGCGTGCGACGCCGGGCCAACAACGTTATGTTTGGCTGTATAATAGGCGAGGCCCGGCAGGCCGGCGCTTTTCTGCCGGCGGAGGAATGCAGCATGGACATAGGCGTCATCGCAGGAAGCTGGCACGGGATGTTCACCCAGACGCTGGACGCGGCAATCATGGCGCAGAAGGCGGAGTCCCTGGGTTTCGAGTCGTTCTGGATGCCGGAACACACCATCGTGCCCGCGTCTTATGCCTCGACGTACCACGGCCGGACAATTATCTCCGACTGGGGAGACCCGCTAATCGGGCTGGCCAAGGCATCGGCGGTGACGGAAAAGATCAAGCTGGGCACGGCCATCAGCATCGTGCCGGAGCACAATCCGCTGGTGCAGGCCAAGCAGATCGCCACCCTGGACCGGGTAAGCAACGGGAGGTTCATCTTCGGGATAGGGGCCGGATGGCTCAAGGAAGAGCTGGAAATCATGGGCGGCGCCTGGGGGGCCAAGTGGGCGCAGACCCGGGAGGCCATCCTGGCGATGAAGGAGCTTTGGACCAAGGAGGAAGCGGAGTTCCACGGCAAGTACTACGACTTCCCCCCGGTGATGTGCGACCCCAAGCCGGTGCAGCAGCCGCACCCGCCGGTGTTGATAGGCGGCAACGGGCCCAGGGCGCTGCAGCGCGCGGCCGAATGGGCCGACGGGTGGTTCCCCGTGGGGCTGACCCTGGAGCAAATCAGGGCGGGCCGGGAGACGCTGGACCAACTGGCGGAGGCCAACGGCCGGGACCCCAGGGAAATCCAGATAACGGTGGGCAGCTACGGCGAGGCTGAGTGGGACGGCATAGAGAAGCTGGAGCAGGCGGGGGTGGACCGGGTGAACGTGTCCCTGGGAAGGGGCGCGGACGTCGACCTGTTGGCTGAACTGGAACGCATAGCGGAAATAGTCTTGAAGTAGAACTTGGAGCAAGAGGATAGATAGATGGAAATCGGGCTGTTTATGATGCCGCTGCATCCGCCCCGGAGGTCGTACGCCGACTCCTACGACCGGGACATAGAGCTCATCGTCCTGGCCGACAAGCTGGGGTGCCACGAGGCGTGGATAGGGGAGCACATCACTGAAATGTGGGAGAACGCCCCGGTGCCGGAGCTGCTCATCGCCCAGGCATTGGCGTTGACGGAGCGGATCATCCTGGCGACAGGGGTGACGATGCTGCCGCTGCACCACCCGGTGGACACGGCGCACCGGATCGCCATGCTGGACCACATGGCCCGGGGGCGCTTCTACTGGGGCATCGGCGTGCGGTCGCTGCGCACCGACCTGGAGCTGTACGGCATCGACTGGAGCGACATGAACGCGGTGCGGGAGCAGGGCAGGGAGGCCCTGGACCTGATCCTGGAGATGTGGAGAGCGGAGGACGGCCACTTCAGCTACGATGGGAAGTACTACCATGTGAAAGCGCCGGAGTTTCCCCCAGAACTGGAACGCCGGCTGCACATGAAGCCCTACCAGCTGCCCCACCCGCCCATCGGCGTGGCGGCTTCCACTCCCGGCTCCGACAGCATTCGCCTGGCGGGGGAGCGGGGATGGATTCCCATGACCAACCTAACCGCCCCTTATATCAAGGACCTGTGGAAGACGGTGGAAGAAGGGGCGGCCAGCGCCGGGCGCACCGCCAGCCGCGGCGACCTGCGGGTCGGGCGGCAGGTGTACGTGGGGGACACGCCCAAGTCGGCCCGGGAAGAGGCCCGCGTCGTGCTGGGCAGGCCCTACGACGAGCACCTGCTGCGCAACATCAAGGACGCCGGGGCCTTGTCCTACTACAAGACGGACCCGAACATGCCGGATGAAGCCCTGGACGTGGACTACATGATGGACAACATCTGGATTGTCGGCGACCCCCAGGAATGCGCCGACCAAATCCGGGCCCTGTACGAGGAAGTGGGCGGCTTTGGCCACCTGCTGGCCATCCCCCAGGACCCGGACGACCATTCCCTGATGCAGAATTCCCTGCGGCTGATGATGGAGGAGGTCGCCCCCAGGGTCGCAGACCTGAAATAGGGGAAAGGCCCCGGCCATCGTTCAGCCGTGAGTCCAGTCCATCCCGCGCCCGGGGAGGAAACCATGGATATAGGCACATCCCTCTCGATAACCAGCACATCGGCCGACGTTGCCGTGCTGGCCCGGAAAGCGGAGGAACTGGGGTTCGAGTCCTGCTGGATCCCGGAGCACACCATCGTGCCCGTCCAGACCGAGTCCAAGTACGGGGGTACGCCGGACGGGTCTTTCCCGCCGTCGATGGACGACATGGCCGATCCGTTGATAGCGCTGGCAAGGGCGTCGGCGGTGACCAGCACGATCAAGCTGGGCACGTCGATTAGCCTGGTGCCGGAGCACAACCCCCTGCTCAATGCCAAGCAGATCGCCACCCTGGACCGCATGTCCAACGGGCGGTTCATCTACGGCATTGGCGCGGGGTGGCTCAAGGAAGAGACGGAAATCATGGGCGGGAACTTCGAGCACCGCTGGGGCCAGAGCCGGGAGGCCATCCTGGCGATGAAAGAGCTTTGGACCAAGGACGAAGCCGAGTTTCACGGCAGGTTCTACGACTTCCCGCCGGTAAAGTGCAGTCCCAAGCCGTTGCAGAAGCCGCACCCTCCCGTGTACCTGGGGGGTTTCGCCTCCAGGGTGTTCCAGCGGGTGGTTGCCTACGGCGACGGGTGGATGCCGGTGCGGGTCAGCCCGGAGCAGGTGAGGGCGGGCCGGGCCACGCTGGACGAGCTTGCCGAGGCGGCGGGCCGGGACCCCAAGAGTATAAGGTTGATGGTCTATAATCTGCCTGCGGACCGGGACCTGATCCAGCGCATGGAGGAGGCCGGGGCCGACCGGGTGGTGGTGGCTGCGCCGCGAGGTACGGAGAGCGAGGTGCTGCCGGGCCTGGAACGGCTGGCCGAGCAGGTGTTGGGGTGAGCCTACCGGGTACGGAAAATCAAGATTAGAGGACTGACAAATGACTGATCAGAATCTTCCTGACGACGCTCCGGCTACTAATTTATTCCCCCAGTACCCGTACCAGGTGTACGAGATGTTGTCCGCCGAGGTTGCGGGGCTGACCGATGCCCAGTTGGACTTCGAGACGGACCAGTGGGAATGGGGCAAGTGGAGCATCCGGCGCAACCTGAGCCACATGTCGTCGGGAGACGTGCGGTGGCTATGGGGCCGCTGGCGCAGCCAGATTTTCCCCGGCAGCCGCCCGGACGCCGAGGAACTGGACAGCATCGTCAACTCTCCCCACGACCGTCGGTTGAACGAGGACCTGTACTGGGAGCCGGCGGCCATCCTGGGTAAGCTGTGGGAGGGGCTGGAGCTGTGCCGGTCGGTGCTGGAGGGAGAGACCGTGGCATCGCTGCGCAGCAAGGAACTGGAGGAGGAGGCGACGAGCCTGAACGGCCGCTACCGGCATCTATTCCCCGGCGGAGTCCGGGAGGCGCCCGGCGACCCGTCCCGCATCTTCATAACCCTGGAAACGACTTTCCGGCACCGGTACTACGAGTACACCACGCATCTGTACAACATCCAGCGGCTGAAGCGGGCCCAGGGGCTGACCGGCAGGGTGTACATCCCCAGGGTGGGTTACTGGACCGACGAGAGCTGGGACCGCAGCGAGCCTTAGGGCGATGGGGGGAAGCCTGTATCTCACCCTAGCAGTTACCTCGGTGATCAACGATGGGCGCATATAGTGATGCCTAGTTCGTCGCCAAGCGATTTTAGAGCAAGATTGGGACTTTCGCAGCAAACAAATTTATCTGGAGAGTATCATGAACGAACAACCCAGGGGTGAAGTGGCAGTGTTCGTGGATCTAGAAAATCTACGATATTCGATGTTGAACCTTTATGGTCTTGAGCCGGATTTTCAGAGTCTCTTGGATAAAGTTCGCATGCACGGCAGGCCATCGGTTATGCGAGCGTACGCCGACTTTTCGGAGCATCCGGCATCGCTTCGGAGACAGCTTCAGATCGTAGGAATCGAAGCCATCAACGTGCCAGTAAAGAAGATTAGTAAGCCAGGCCAACAGCACGCTGTAGAGCGTATAAAAAATGCCGCTGACATGGTTCTTGCTCTGGACGCGGTCTTGGAAGCTTCCGACGCTGATTCAGTGAATAACAGCAAGACTTTCATGCTGGTTACTGGCGACGCTGACTACATTAAGCTCATCACGCAATTGCGCAATCGCTTTGGGCAAAGGGTTGTCGTTTGTGGAGTTCCCGGGTCCGTCAGCAGCGACTTGATTGCCGCCGCCAACGCTGAAGACCTCATAAATGTGCAGAAGCCGGAACCTGTGTCGGATGAAGATGTTGCCTCAGCAATCGTCAGGCTAGTGAAAAGAGGTCCTGCGCCATTGAAATTCTGGAGCATGAAGGTATTGGATGAATGGTGCCAGCACGAGAAGAATGCTATTCCAGGAACAGCGAAGCAACGACGGGATATGTTGCGGCGGTTGCAGCAGGAAGACGTCTTGTTGAAACGAGAGATCGACTTACTGCCAGTTTTGGGCAGGCGGGGACATGCTAACGAAACTTATTTGGATGAAACCAAGGCAGTTGAACTCGGGTACTTGAAAAAAGAAAAAACCCCTCAATAAGAGGGGTTCGTCACATTACCGCAAAGACAAATTAGCTTGCAGTTAATCAGTGACATTCACTGTATCGGGAACTGTGCAGCTTGTCAACCCCAATGGGTACAATTGATAAGGACAGAACGACGTGAGGTTCTTATGGGGCAAACTGCTGACATAATTTACTATCCGTCATCCGGGGGACCTGTCTTGATCGTGAGCGACAGGGCAGGAAACGAGCTGTTCGTTGCGACCCTTAGCTGGAATGATGTTGCGCCGCTACGGGATGTATTAAATGCGCCCGGGCAGGAAACCTACCTACAATCTCTCGAAGGTCGTCTGCGCGTACAACACGTCCGATCACCAAGTGCAGTCTTTATTCACTACATCCCAAATGAGCGGACACAAGGGATTCGTTGCTCTATAGCCCCGAGAGCAGTTCGGGAACTTCTTGCGAATCTGTCCTAGGACCTCGCTACAGGTCTCGGATCGAGGGAGGGGCAAGGCCATAGAATAGATTGTGCGCGTCAGTGCGCCGCACTTTAGGATAGATGTGCGCTGTCCCTATTGAACGGTCTGTCAATTGGTCTATCCATCCGGCTATTTTTTCCGGTTCGTCATCATATCTGCTTGGAGTCAATCCCTCCTGTAGTTCAGCATAACGCCTAAGGAAAAACGCCAAGAAATCTGCGACTTGAAGTAATTCGACCTCTTGGGAGTCCTGAAACGCTGGAACATCGATAATTTGATCTAAGCGTTGCTGCTTCTTGCCCAACCCGTAATAGTCATCGCTCCACTCTGGGGGATTCTTGACCATATCATTAAAGCGGACTTTTTCTCGTTCTTGGTTATCAAAAACCAAAAAGGTGTTACCCTTGTTCTTGTCTTCCTTCTGGGAATAACGCTGAATCGCCAATGTTACGTGAAACCCTAAGAACCGCCAGGGAGTACTCAGTTCCTTTGGCAATGCCCCTTCTGCAAGGGCATCACTATGCAATTGCTTTACCACTGACGAATAGACAACGTGATGTTTCCTCTCAGCCAACCAGTTGAGGATCAATGTAGTGACTAAGGATCGGGTCGCCCCGTCCATCTTGCGCCATATCCCATTGCCGCTGTAGAAGTCTGCTGTATGCAGTTCCGTGATTGGCCTTTTCGTCCCCGTCGACAGTATCTGTAATAGCTCACTCCAATGGGACTTGGTGAGGTGCATCCGAGCTGAATCGACTACAACACCGACCATTGTGGCGATCGGTTCTTCGCCTGTCCCGCTTTCGTCTATGTAGCAGAAATTCACGCTACCTTCCTACAATTGCTGCTTGCCCCCCATTCTAGTTGACCCCCAAGTACTGCGGCAACTATATTAATGCTCTTCGTAAAGGGCAGAGCTTAGGTATGAGGCCCTTCATAAAGGAGCAACCAGCTTCTTGACACTGTCCGGCTAGCAGGAGGCATCATGGAAGGACGCTATCCCAACGGGTTGCTGGTGACCAGGACCAACTGCAAGGACCCCGCGGAAGAGGCGGAGTTCAACCGCTGGTATAACCACGTGCACATTCCAGACGTCACCCGCGTCGGGGTTTTCAGCAACGCCATCCGCTTTGCCAACGTGGACCCCAACTCGCCCCACGGCCAGTACCTTGCCACCTACGAGTCCGACATGGAGGACGTGTCCCAGGCCAGGCCGATAGCCCGGGAGGCGATGGCCAAACGGGGCGTCCGGGAACACCGGACCACGCCGTTGATTGAGTCGGTCAGCACCGGGATGTTCAAGCGGCTGGGCGGGCAGCACGTGGCCGCGGTCAGGCCGACCCGGGGGATGCTGTTCGTGGCCACCAACTGCAAGGAGGGCTACGACGAGGGGGAGTTCAACGACTGGTACCACGACTTCCACCTGCCCGACATGCTGGACATCGGGTCTTTTCACGCCGCCTATAGGTACGAGAGCCTGGAGCCGGAGGCCACCGGCGGCAAGTTCCTGGCGATTTACGAGACGGACGCGGCGGACCCGACCACCGCGGTGCAGACCATCGGCAAGGTGCTGCCGGAGCTGCGGCGGCGGGACCGGATGTTCGACGGGCTGGACTTGCAGTTCCTGGTCAAGGCCCGGCGCATCTGGCCGCGGGCTTAGAGGGGCTGATTTCCCAGGCCCCGGCGGCCTGCCTCTGAACACTGAAACCGGGAGGGAGCATGGCCGATTTCAAGACCGCCTCGGTCAGGGCCAACGGCCTTAACTTTCACTTCCTGGAGATGGGCGAGGGGCCGCTGGCCCTGTGCCTGCACGGGTTCCCCGACCACGCCTACTCGTTTCGCCACCTGCTGCCGGACCTGGCCGACGCCGGCTTCAGGGCGGTGGCGCCCTTCATGCGGGGGTACGCTCCCACCGAGGCTCCCAAAGACGGCGGGTACCAATCGGTGCTGATGGCCAAGGACGTGATGAGCTTGATCGACTCATTGGGCGGCGGGAGGGCGTACCTGGTGGGCAACGACTGGGGAGCGGGAGCGGTGATCGGTGCGTCTATCCTGGCGCCGGAGAAGGTTGCCAAGATGGTGGTCATAGCCTGGGGGCGGGCCGACGAGAACCTGGCCATGGACTATGACTACATGATGGGCCGGTGGCACGGGTACCTGTTCCAGGTGTCCAACGCCGAGCGCATCGTGGCCTACAACGACTACGCCTTCGTGGAAGACTGGTGGCGTCACGCCTCGCCGGAGTGGGACATTCCGCAGGAGGAACTGGAGAGGATACGGGAGACTTTCCGCAAGCCGGGGGTGGTGGAGGCGGCGCTGGGCTACTACCGGGCCCGTTACGCCCCAGCCCTGGAAGACCCTACGCTGGCGGCGGAGCAGGCAAAGATCGACGCCGGGCCGGTGACCGTGCCGACACTGGCTCTGCACGGCACCAGGGACCGTCCCAAGCGGCTGGACGCCTTCGAGAGCGCGGCTACGGACGGGTTTTTCACCGGGGGCCTGGAGAAGGTGATTATTCCCGGGACGGGCCACTTCATGCACCAGGAAAAGCCGGATGAAGTTAATCCCAGGATAGTGGGGTTTTTGAAGGGTTAGCGCTTAGTTGGGGAGCCAGGCTATGGTGGAGATGACGCCAAGTTCCCGCTTCAGCTTGCTCCAGGTGTCGCCGCCGTCGTCGCTGCGGTAGAGGTAGCCGTAGCGGGTGCCGGCCAGGACTAGGGACGGGTCTTCGGGCTGCACCACGACGGTGTGAACGTAGGAGTTGGGCTCGACGGGCAGGGGCATGCGGTCCCAGGTCTTGCCGCCGTCCTGGGAGCGCACCACGGCGCCGTTGTCGGCGGTGGGCGCGCTGCCGATGCCCAGGAAGATGGTATCGGGGTCGCCAGGCTTGAGGGCTATGCCGCGGGGAAAGACGCGGTCGCCAGGCCACTGGAATTTCTCCTTGGCCCCGACGGGGTCCCAGGTCTCGCCGTCGTCGGTGCTGGTGAACAGGTCGTCGTTGCCCACCGAAATCACCGTCTTCGGCGAGCCGTCGGTTACGATTATGTCATGGGAGTCCAGGTTGTTCAGGGCGCCGGGGACGGCGGTCCAGGTGTCGCCGCCGTCGGTGCTGCGCCTCACCCCGTCCACCTCGATGCCGGCCCAGACGTTCCGGTGGTCTACGGGGTCCACGGCTATTCCGGTGAAGCGGGGGACGCCCACGGCGGGACAGGACTCGGCGATCTGCATGGGGCGCTGCTCCCAGGTCTTGCCCCGGTCGGTTGACCGAAACATGCCCGGAGTGCTGGGGGTGCCGGTGCCGGCGTACATGATGTTGGGGTCCACGGGGTCGATGGCCAGCTCCCAAATCATGCTGCCGTTGAGAGGGGTGTCCAGCAGTTGCCAGGTCTTGCCGCCGTCGTCGGTGCGGTGCAGGCCCTTGTCGGAGCCGGCGAAGATAATCTCTGGGCTTCCCGGTACCTGCGCCATGCTGCGGATCAGGCAGTCGGAGTGTATTCCCTGGGTGATGGGGGTGTTGCCCCAGGTCTCGCCGTCGTCTTCGCTCCGCATCACGCCGTGACCGACGGTGCCTACCAAGATGGTGCGCTTTCCTGCCATGACGCCCTCCTGCGCAACTCGCTGCTGAATTTCAGGTTTGGGGGACTGTATGGGCGTGATTCTAACAACGAACGGCGGGCAAGGCAACGGCGGGCCAAGGGAACACCTGCTCCGGTCCACTCGCGCCCATGTAGGGGCAATCGGTAACGCCGGGCGGTAACGCCTAGATGCCGACGGCTACCTTGTGGGCCTGGAAGGTCGCCATCTCGATGTCGCGGGGCTGGGCGCAGTCTCCCACGGCGTGCAGGTCCTGGACCTTGCCCATAAGCTCATGGTACAGGCCGTCCTCGACCTGGCCCCCGGCGGATATGACCACGGTGTCCACGGATTCTATGGTCCAGGTGTTCTCCGTGCTAACCACGTGGTAGACGTCCAGGGAGTCCTCTCCAATCCGGCTCACGCCGGTCATGGGGGTCATCACCACGCCCTTGTCCACCAGGCGGCCGTAAAGGTGCTGCCAAACGGCGCGGGCGATGGTGGCGCTGCCGACGAAGGGCAGCCCGGTGACGATTTCAACCTGCTTGCCCTGCTCGGACAGGAAGTCGGCGACCAAGCAGCCCGGCGGGTTGCCCTGGGTGTCGATTATGACCACCCGCTCTCCGGTCTCGGCCCCGGTGAGCACGTCGGCCACGGTGAGGACGTTCTTGCCTTCGACGCCGGGTATTTCGGTCATGTAGGGCGTCGAACCGGTGGCTATGATCACCGCGTCGGGGCTTTCGGCCAGCACCGTCTCGGCGGAGGCCTCGACTCCCAGCCTTACGTCCACCCCCAGCTTGGGGAGCTGCTTCTCGCCGAACAGGATAATCTCCTCGTAGGTCTCCCTATGGGGCGGCAGCATGGCGACTTTTATCTGGCCGCCCAGCCGGTCGGAGCGTTCGAACAGGACGACGCTGTGCCCGCGTTCGGCGGCCACCCGAGCCGCTTCCATGCCGGCAGGCCCGCCGCCCACGACGACGACCTTTTTCTTCACCGGCGCGGGGGCGGTTTCGGCCCATTCCCTTTCGTGCCCCGTCACCGGGTTGTAGATGCAGGTGATGGGCAGGCCCAGGCCCTGGCGTCCGGCGCAGCTCTGGTTGCAGGCGATGCACATGCGGATGTCGTCGGCGCGGCCCTCCTTGGCCTTGGTCGGGAAATAGGGGTCGGCGATCATCTCTCTGACCATGCCGACCAGGTCCATCTTCCCGGAGGCCAGGATGGCCTCCGCGATGGCCGGGGTGTTGATGCGGCCGGCGCCCAGTACCGGCAGGTTGACCAGCTTCTTCATTTCCTCGGCGCGCCAGGCAAACTCCCCCGGCTCGGTGTAATAGGGAGGCACGTGGTAACGGTTCGACACCTCGTTGACCATGTTGCCGATCCACACGTTGAGGTAGTCCAGCAGGCCGGAGTTGTCCAGTATCTGTGCGATGGACTTGCCGTCGTCGAAGTCGATGCTGTAGTCGACCAGGTCGTCGTACAGGCGCACCCCCAGCAGCAGGTCGGGGCCCAGGCCGTTGCGCACCGCCTGCAGCACCTCCATCATGAACGTGGCCCGTTCCTCCAGGGTGTCGCCGCCGTACCTGTCGGTGCGGCGGTTGCTGTGGCCGTGCAGGAACTGGGCGATGAGGTTGTACGCGCCGATCAGGATTTCCACGCCGTCCAGGCCGCCCTTGCGGACTCGTTCCGCGGCGCTGCCGTAGCAGGCGATTAGCTCCTCGATTTCGCCGATGTTCATCTCCTTGGGCATGGCCTGCTCATAGCCGAAGCCGGGCATGGGCACCGCCGAGGGCGCCAGGGCCATAAGGTCCCCGTTCAACACCGTGCGCTGGGTCATGGCGGCGCGCCGGCCGTTGTGGTTCATCTGGGTCAGCACGGGCACGGGGTATTCGTGGACCAGTTCGGCGATGCGCTGGTACCTGGGAATTATGGCGTCGTCGATGTTCTCGTGGGCCACAAACCCGGTGCGGTGCACGTAGCAGGAGCCGATCATCACCATCCCGGCGCCGCCTTTGGCCCTTTCCCGCAGGTAGTAGCCGTAGGACTCGTTGGGCATCCGCGCCTCAATCATGTTGGCCTGGTGGCCCGTCACCACGATTCTGCTTTGCAGGGTGTACTTGCCTAGCTGGTAGGGAGTGAAGAGCAAGGGGTACTGCTGGGTCATTTCTACACCTCGATTTATGCCGGGACCGGCTGGCCGGCGTTGCAATTGCGCCGGGAGAACATCGGAATTATAGCACCGGGGGATGAGGGGGTGGGGGCGCCCCCACTGTCATTCCCTAGCGCGCCCCCACTGTCATTCCGAGCGTAGCGCAGCGGAGAGAGGAATCTAAATTGGTTGTTCACTGCCGGCATGGCGTTTCTTGCAACACCGTGCGTTGGCGGCGTAATTCGACCGGGGTGGGGATCGTGGAGTTTTAGATTCCTCGTCGCAGGCTCCTCGGAATGACAGGCTGGGGCGCTGGATGGTCGCGGTCCCTGGCGCTGGCTGTCCGTTCCCCCTTCGAGAGCCTCAGCAACTGTCTTGAATGTCAAGAGTTCTGAACGATAGGGTTCCAATGGCGATTATGTTTGACCATGACGTTGAGTATGGTAAGCAGCTTGCGCATGCAGGCGGTGATGGCCACTTTCTTGGGTTTGCCGGCGTCGCACAGACGCTGGTAGAAGGCCCGCAGGACCGGGTTGTACCTGGTGGCCACCAAGGTCGCCATGTAGAGTGCGGCCCGCACCTGGCTGCGCCCGCCCCACACCTTGCGTTTTCCCTTCAGGGCGCCACGCCCACCAGAGCGGCGATCTCGCCACGGTTCAAGGCGCCCAGTTCCGGCAGGTCGGACAACAGCGTCATGGATAGCACCGGCCCACACCGGGAGCGCTTCTTAGCAACTGGTCTTTGTCCTTCCACATGGGGGAGGAGCGGATGAAGTCTCCCAAGTCCTGGTCCAGACCCTTCAGATTATCTTCCAGCCAAAGGATGTGTTCCTGGACCTTGGGGCGTATACGCCTAGTGGCAGTCTTGGAGCGGTTCTTCTCTGCGGTGATCATCTCCACCAGTTGGCGTCTTCGGGCGACCAGGGCCTTCAATTCCTGGGTGTCGGTATTGGGCAGTGGCCTGGAGACCGGACGCATGGCCTGGGCAAAGTGGGCCAGGGCGTGGGCGTCCAAAGCATCGGTTTTGGCCAGTTTCCCGGCTGCCCTGGCGAAGTCCCGCACCTGCCTGGGATTAACTACTGCTATAGCCAGTCGGGAGCTGGCCAGTTCTCCCGCCAGGGCCATTTCTATTCCACCGGTAGCTTCCAGCACCACCAATTGGGGCGCCAATTCCCCAAGACGTTCCACCAGTCGGCTGATCCCCAGGGCGTCGTGGGAGACCTGCCAGGCCTCACCGGTAGGCCGCACCGCCACATCCAAGCGGTCCTTGGATACATCTATGCCAACGAACAACAAGGATTCTTGGTTCATACATCCACCTCCTCCAAAGATGTCTCTCCCTAACTCTGGCCCATCCTTGCCTAATTCGGGCTCCACTGCCCAGTCAACTGTTCGGGCTCTGAGCAGGCAGGACGTGACGACCCTGTTTAAGATACAAGGACGAACGGACGGGCGGGCCGCGCCTACGCGATGGTCTTGGCGCAGGGGGATCGGGGCGGGGCTGGAATTTGGGGCGCCCTGAGGTGGGCGAAGCGCTGCTCAGAGGGCCAGGGCGGTCTTGTGGGCCTGGTAGGTGGCCATTTCTATGTCGCGGGGTTGGGCGCAGTCTCCTACGGCGTACACTGCGTGGAATTTGGTTTTGAGATCGCGGTAGAGGCCGTCGACGGCCCGGCCTCCGGCGGCGATTACAACCGTGTCCACCGGGTTGATGGTCCACCTTACGTCGGGGTTCACCACGTGGTAGACGTCAATCGAGTCCTCGCCAATGCGGGCCACGCCGGTCATGGGAGTCATCTTCACGCCCTTTTGCAGCAGACGGCCGTACAGGGTGTGCCAGGCGGCCTGGGCGTGGGTGCCGCTGCCCACGAAGAAAAGCCCGGTGACGATTTCAACCTGCTTGCCCTGGTCGGCCAGGAAGTCGGCGACTAGGCCGCCCGGCGGCGTGCCCTGGGTGTCCACGACGACCACCCTGTCGCCGGTGTCGGCGCCGGTGAGCACGTCGGACACGGTTAGCGCGTTCTTGCCCTCTGCGCCGGGAATCTCGGGCAAGTAGGGGGTCGATCCCGTGGCTACGATTACGGCGTCGGGAGCTTCGGCCAGCACGGTCTCAGCGTCGGCGTCGGTCCCAAGCCTGACGTCAACTCCCAGCTTGGGGAGCTGCTTCTCGCCGAACAGTATGATTTCTTCGAAGGACTGGCGCATGGGCGGAAGCATCGCCACCTTGACCTGGCCTCCCAGCCGGTCCGAGCGTTCGAACAGCACCACCCGGTGGCCCCGCTCAGCGGCGACACGGGCCGCCTCCATGCCGCCTGGCCCGCCGCCTACCACAACGACTTTCTTCTTCACGGCCGCGGGGCCGGGATCGGCCAGTTCCTTTTCGTTGCCGGTCACCGGGTTGTAGATGCAGCTTATGGGCAGGCCCACGAAGTGGCGGCCGGCGCAGCTCTGGTTGCAGGCAATGCACATGCGGATGTCGTCCACCCGGCCCTCCCTGGCCTTGGTCGGGAAGTAGGGGTCGGCGATGAGTTCCCGCACCATGCCGACCAGGTCTACCCTCCCCGAGGCCAGGATCTCCTCGGCCATGGCCGGGGTGTTGATGCGGCCGGTGCCTATCACCGGCAGGCTGACCAGCTTCTTTATCTCTTCGGCCCGCCAGACGAAGCCCCCCGGCTGGGCGTAGTAGGGCGGCACGTGGTAGCGGTTGGAAAGTTCGCCCTGGAGGTTGCCGGTCCATACGTTGAGGTAGTCCAGCAGGCCGGAGTCGTCCAGCAGCCGGGCGATAGTTTTGAGGTCCTCGAAGCCGATGCTGTAGTCCACCAGGTCGTCGTAGAGGCGGGAGCCCATAATGAGGTCCGGCCCCAAGGCATTACGCACAGTCTGGAGGACCTCCATCAGGAAGGTAGACCGCTCCTCCAGGGTGTCCCCGCCGTACCGGTCGGTGCGGCGGTTGCTCTGGCTGTGGAGGAACTGGGCGATGAGATTGTAGCCCCCGATGTTGACTTCGACGCCGTCCAGGCCGCCCCTCCGCACCCGCTCCGCGGCCCGGCCGTAGGCGGCGACGATTTCCTGGGCTTCGTCGACGGTCATCTCCCGGGGCATGGCCTGGGGGTAACCGAAAGAAGGAGTGGGCACCGCCGAAGGCGCAATGGCGATCAGGTCTCCGTCCAGCCTGCGCCGGAGGGCCAGCGCGGAGCGCCTGCCGTTGTGGTTCATCTGGGTCAGCACCGGCACCGGAAATTCGTGCACCAGTTCGGCGAGACGCTGGTACCTGGGAATTATGGACTCGTCGTAGTTGCGGTGGGGAGCAACGCCGGTGGGGTGGACGTAGCACGAACCCAAAGTGACCATGCCTGCGCCACCCTTGGCCCTCTCCCGCAGGTAGTAGCCGTAGGCCTCGGTGGGCATGCCCCCAGCCAGGAAGTTGGCGTTGTGGCCGGTGACGACTATCCTGCTTTGCAGGCTGTACTTGCCCAGCTTGAATGGAGCGAACAGCAAGGGGAACTGCTGGGGCATATCAGCACCTCGTTGGCCGCCGGCGTTTGCCGGTCGGAGTCACAAGCAAGTTGAAGGAATAGGGGGATTATAGCACTGGGGTCGGGGGGACTACCCGCAGCCCCCAACCCGTCGCCCCCGCGGAGGCGGGGGTCTGAAATTCATGGCGCAACGCCGGCTGAAGGGCCCCAGTGCGGTGCGGCGCCGAAGGGAGCGCCACGACGTTGGTGAACAAGCGTTCTAGATTCCGGCTCGGGGGCCGGAATTGTAGATGTCAGATAATTCGTTGACAGAATAGCATGGGACAAATAGCTATTCTGGAGGCGGGGATGCGTAACAATAGCAATGACCGTACAGTGGAACGAAACTATGTCCAGAAGTGGCGGTTTCTCATCCGGGAGTACCAACGAGTCAAGGCGAAGGAACACCCACAGTTCCGCTTCGTCCAGGACTTCTACAACTATCATGGCACCAACCGACAGACCTTTGCCAAGTATTACAACCGCTACAAGCGGGATGGGAGTGACCTGGCCCTGCTGCCTCTCAAGCGCGGTCCCCGGTGGAAAAGCCGCCGCACATTGCCATTCATCGAGCAGAAGGTGTTGGAGCTAAGGCGCAAGGGTATAAACAGATACGAGATATATGCGATACTCCAGCCCATACTGAAGTCCCGCACCCCTAAGCCGTCCACTATCTACGCCATCAGCCGGCGCCATAATCTGAACAGGTTGACCAAACCGATGGAACAGTCCAAAAGAAGGATCATCAAGACCAGGGCCGGAGAGCTGGGGCATCTGGACTGCCACCATCTGAGCAAGGACTTAATCCTGGGCGCCAGGCAGCGCTACTACCTGGTGTCTCTGCTGGACTCTTGCACCCGCCTGGCCTGGGCGGAGGTGGTGGAGGACATCAAGAGCCTGAGCGTGATGTTCGCCGCCCTAAAGAGCATCAACCTGCTGAACGCAGAGTACGGGGTGCGCTTCGAGGCCATACTCACCGACAATGGGCCCGAGGTGGCCACCCACGGGAGTAAGGACCAGCACCCCTTCGAGAGGATGCTAGTGGAGCTGGGGATCAAGCACCGCTACACCAGGCCCTACAGACCCCAGACCAACGGCAAGGTCGAGCGCTTCTGGCGGACCCTCAACGAAGACCTCCTGGAGGGGACGACGTTTGAGTCCGTGGAGGAGTTGAAAGACGAGCTGATGCAGTACCTCCTCTACTACAACACCGAGAGACCTCACCAGGGCCTTGGCGGCAATACTCCACTGCAAACGCTGCAAAATCTGTCAACGAATTAGCTAACACATACAGGAATGACAGGAAATGCCAGCGAATGACAGTCTTGAAGGAAGGGGGAGAGTCAAAGCCGTTAGACGGTTACTCAGATGCTGAGGGCTACTTTGTGGGCGCCGTAGGTGGCCATTTCTATGTCCCGGGGTTGGACGCAGTCTCCCACCATGTGCAGGCCGTCGACTTTTCCTTCCAGCTCCCGGTACAGCCCGTCGTCGGCCTGGCCGCCGGCGGCTAAGACCACCGTGTCAACCGACTCGATGGTCCGGGTCACCTTGGGGCTGACCACGTGGTAGACATCCAGCGAGTCCTCGCCGATGCGGGTGACACCGGTCATGGGACTCATCACCACGCCCTTGTCCAAGAGCCGGCCGTAAAGGTGGTGCCACACGGCGCGAATGATGGTGCCCGCCATTACGTGAGTCAAGCCGGTGACTATTTCGACCTCCTTGCCCTGGTCTGTCAGGAAGTCGGCCACCAGGCCGGCTGGCGGCGTGCCCTGGGTGTCGACGATGACAACCCGCTCGCCGGTCTCGGCGCCGGTCAGCACGTCGGCCACGGTGAGGACGTTCTTGCCCTCTGCGCCTGGTATCTCGGTCAGGTAGGGCGTGGCCCCGGTGGCGATTATCACGGCGTCGGGGCTTTCGGCCAGCACGGACTCGGCGGATGCTTCCACGCCCAGCCTTATGTCAACTCCCAGTTTGGGAAGCTCTCTTTCGCCGTACAGGATGATTTCCTCGAAGGACTCCCGCTTCGGGGGCAGCATGGCCACCTTGACCTGGCCGCCCAGCCGGTCGGAGCGTTCGAACAGCACCACCTGGTGCCCCCGCTCGGCGGCGACACGGGCCGCTTCCATGCCCGCTGGCCCGCCGCCCACGACCACGACCTTCTTCTTCACCGGGGCAGGTCCAACGTCGGCCCATTCTTTTTCATGGCCGACGACGGGGTTGTAGATGCATGTGATGGGCAGGTTCAGTCCCTGGCGGCCGACACAACTCTGGCTGCAGGCCAGGCACATGCGGATGTCTTCCACCCGGCCTTCCTTGGCCTTGATTGGGAAGTAGGGGTCGGCGATGAGTTCGCGCACCATGCCCACCAGGTCCATCTTGCCGGAGGCCAGCATCTCCTCGGCCATGGCCGGCGTGTTAATGCGTCCCATGCCCATCACCGGCACGTTGACCAGTTCCTTGATGCCCTCGGAACGCCAGGCGAATTCCCCAGCGTCATGGTAGTAGGGGGGCACGTGGCTGCGGATGGTCACTTCACCGGGCTTGATGCCGATCCAGGAGTTGAGGTAGTCGACCAGTCCTGAGGCGTCCAGGATCTGGGCAATTTCTTTAAGTTCTTCGAACTGAATGCTGTAGTCCACCAGGTCGTCGTACAGGCGCACTCCCAGCAGCAGGTCGGGGCCCAGGACGTTTCGCACCGCCTGCATCACCTCCATCATGAAGGTGGACCGCTCCGCCAGGGAGTTGCCGCCGTACTTGTCGGTGCGGTGGTTGCTCTGCTCGTGGAGGAACTGGGAGAAGAGGTTGTAGGCCCCGATCATGATCTCCACGCCGTCCAAGCCGCCTTCTCGCACCCGCCTGGCCGCCTGGGCGAAGGCGTCGATCATCTCCTCTATGTCGTCGAGGGTCATCTCGCGGGGCATGGCCTGCACGTAGCCGAAAGCGGGAGGGGGCACCGCCGACGGCCCCATGGCCATGATGTTCCCGTTCAACGTCGTGCGCTGGGTTATGGCCGCCGCCCGGCCGGTGTGGTTCAACTGGGCCAGCACCGGCACCGGGTATTCGTGCACCAGGTCGGCGATGCGTTGGTACTTGGGGATTATTCCGTCCTCGTGGTTCATGAATATGGCCCCGGAGGTGGGGTGAACGGAGCAGGCCCCCATGGTGACCAAGCCGGCGCCGCCCTTGGCCCTTTCCCGAAGGTAGTAGCCGTAGGTCTCGGTAGGATGCTTCAGGGAGTCGACGTAGTTGGTGGCGTGGCCGGTTACCACCAGCCTGTTCCGGAGGGTGTACTTGCCCAGTTGGAAGGGAGTGAACAGCAGGGGGAACTGTTGGGTCATTTCTTTACCTCTTCTTGCGTCGATAGCTGGAGGGATGACGGCCGGGCGCGGGGTTAGTCAGCTATTGCCCTGAACGGATTGGCGAAGGCCCCCGCCGGGCGGCAATTCCGGGGCTTGGCGGAGAGGGGAAACACCGTCTCACGACGGCTGAGTTTAGCAATGGCCCATACTTATGTCAACGAAGCTGTGCTTCACGTCTGACCTACCTACATTTCCGCAGTTAACCTTCAAACACGCGCCGAAACTGAGGCGTTTTCGGCAATCGCCCGTCCCATTCCCGTCAAATCACCCAAGGGGGGCCAGAGGGACGGGCGGCGCGTCCTTTAGTCGCTGGACCACTTCCTCCTGCTGCTGCAGGGCTTGGTGGGCCTCCTCTAGGGTAACTTCCCGGAAATATGTCGCGTCTCCCGGCGAGGCCTGGGCTACGCCAGCGAGGTCGGCGCTGATGACAGCGGCGATCTTGGTGTAGCCTCCGGTGGTGCCCCGGTCGGCGAGGAGCACGATGGGCAGCCCGTCGCCGGTGACCTGTACCGCGCCGAAGGGGACGCCGTCGGAGATTATGTCAGCTCCGCCCTTGTGCTGGATCTGCGGCCCCTGGTACCGGTAGCCGACGCGGTCGGACTGGTGGGTGGCGGTATATTCGGCGGACAGGAAGGTCTGGATGCCCTCCGGGGTAAAGGCATCGTCCTGGGGCCCCATCACCACCCGCAGCACGTGGCTGTTGCCGTAGGTGGGGACGTGTTCCTGGGGCAGCTTCCGTCCAACCGGCTGGGCCGCCGATCTGTCGTTTGAGACTGGCAGCCTGTCTCCCGCCCGCAAGGGACGGCCGTTAAGCCCTCCCAGCCCGGAGCGGACGTAGGTTGACCGGCTTCCCAGCACCGGGGGGAGGTCAATGCCCCCGGCAACGGCCAGGTAGGCACGCAGGCCGTCCCGCGGCTTGCCGAAAGAGAGCACGGCTCCACGGGAGACGGCGACGGCTTGCCACATGGCTAACTGTACATCGTCCAGCCGGGGGTCCAGGTCGCCGCCGGTTATGGCTATGACTGTGTCGGCCAGGAACCGCAGCTTGGGGCCCGCCAGCGTGATTTCAAGGCCGGCGGCGCCATCCTCGTTGCCCACCAAGACGTTGGCGACCCTCAGCGCGAAGGTGTCCACAGCGCCGGCAACCGGCACCCCGTAGCGCTGGTAGCCGTACCGGCCCAGGTCTTGCACCGTGGTGAACAGGCCGCCTTCTTGGACTTCTATGACGTGCACTGGCCCGTTACCGACCGTCCCGGATTGCCGGGTTATAGTTTCCGGCGCGCACCTGCATCCGGATTACGTCGTAAGTGGTCTCGGTGATGGGGACGAAGCGGATGAGATCCCCGGCGGCGACCACCGCCGGGGGGTCCTGCTGCGGGTCGAAGAGCTGCACCGGGGTGCAGCCGATGAGCTGCCAGCCGCCGGGACTTTCGGTGGGATAGACGCCCGTCTGCTGTTCGGCGATGCCCACGGAGCCAGCGGGTATCAGTGGCCGGGGCGTCTGCAGCCGGGGAGTGGCGATTCTTTCTGACATACCCCCCAAATAGGGAAAGCCGGGGGTGAAGCCCATCATGTACACCAGGTATTCGGCGCCGGAGTGTACCTGTACCACTTCCTCGGGCGTCAACCCGTTGTGGTCGGCCACGTGGGCCAGGTCCGGCCCGTACTCCCCGCCGTAGACTGTTGGAATCTCCAGCACCTTGGGAGTATGCGCCGCGGCCTGGTCCAGGTTTTGCTCCAGGTCGGACAGCCGTTGCGTCAAGCCGGAAAAGGTCACCAGCAACGGGTCGTAGTAGACCAGCAGCGAGCGATAACTGGGCACCAGGTCCACAACGCCGGGAATTGCCTGACCCTCGACGGCGGCGAGAAGGGACTGCACCTTGCGGTTTACCGGCTCGGAGATGGCGTTGCCCAGTTCTACGGCGACGGCCCTGTCACCGGCGGGGGAAAATCTGGCTCGTTGGTACATATCACTGGCGCCGGGGGATGACGACAACCGACGACGCCGCTAGACCAGCTTGCTTAGGGGGACGATCTGGACGCCGGCGGCCTCTAGCTTGGACCGCAGGGCTGCGGCCAGCTCAACCGCGCCAGGGGTGTCGCCGTGGAGGCAGAGGGTGTCGGCCTGGATGGGGACGGCCTCGCCGGTGATGGCGGCGGCCTTTCCTTCGGTGACCATCCTGATGCTCCGCTCCACCACCTCGTCGGTGTCGTGGATGACGGCGCCGGGCTGGGAACGGGGCACCAACGTGCCGTCGGCATTAATGGCGCGGTCGGCGAAGGCCTCTTTGGCCACTCGCAGGCCCATTTCCTCGGCCACCGCGGCCCAAGGCGTGTTGGCCAGGGCCACCAGCACCATCTGCGGGTCCACCTCCAAGACGGCCTCGCAGATGGCCTTGGCCAGGTCTCCCCCGTTGACGGCCATGTTGTACATGGCGCCGTGGGGCTTCACGTGCTGCAGCTTCTTGCTCTTGGTAAAGGCGGCCAGAGCGCCAATCTGGTACACCAAATCGTTCTTGGCCTCGGCAGGAGATACGGTCATGTTGCGGCGGCCGAAGCCCTGCAGGTCGGGAAAGCTGGGCTGGGCACCGACTCCCACCCCGTGCTCCTCGGCCAAATCGACGGTCCAGCGCATCCACATGGGGTCGCCGGAGTGGAAGCCGCAGGCGACGTTGGCCGAGGTGATGTACTTGATCACCTCTTCGTCGCAGCCCATCTTGTAGGGCCCGAAGCTCTCGCCCATGTCGCAGTTGAAGTCGATTTTTCCGGGCATTGGTGGGATTCCTCCGGCGGATGCCTGAAGCGGTTTGCTCCCGGCTCGGGTTTATTTTAGCATCCGGTCGGGGAGGGTGCTACGCTCACCGCCCTCCGACAACAACTTGATCCCGAGAGCGCAGGCTTCCCAAGACCTGGATGCTATAATAGCCGACAGAGAGAAGACGATGACCACCATTGAAGCCGAATCCGCCCGCATATTCGCCGACGCGGACCAACTGCACCGCTCCGCGCTGGAGCGCATGGCCGCCGGGGACATTCGCGACGCGGCGGAGAAGGCCTGGTGCGCCACGGTGCGCGCCGCCGAGGCGCTGGTCTTGGCGCGGACCGGAGAGCAACCGTCCACGTCCACTGCTGCCGGACGGAGATTGCGCATCGCATCCCGCACCGACCCGGCCCTACGCGACCTGCGCCGCAGCTACATAGAGCGTCAAACCATTCTCCACGGGGAATGCTTCTACCACGACGACTGTCAGCCGGAGGAGACCGAAGACCTCATCCGGGAAACGACGGACTTCATCCGCCAGGCGCGGAGCCTAGCCGAGGCGTGATTGCAATGGAGCGTTACGACGCTCCGGGTGCCCTCATGCGTTCGTCTGCATCAGAGATCCCTGCCCTACGAAAAGCCAAACGGCGTCCAAGGCTTGCTGCGGACGGCGAACATGCCGTCGGCGCGCTTTAGCGCCCCCGGCGTCCGTTCATCGACAAGTCCCGCCTGGGCGAGGGTGGTGAAGCTGGCCGCTCCCATGTATGCCGATGCCAGGCCGGCGACGGACAGCGTCAGGTCCGGGGATGAAGTCGAGGGGCGGCACGAGGCACCTTCAGAAGACCCATCCAACTGGAACCGTCCGTTGTTCCAGGGGCATAGCTCGTCGCGCACCTCCAATACCAGGTCGCCGCTCTGCGCGTAACGCCGTAGTTCCAGGGCCTCGGCAACGTCTATCAGGCGCACCCAAATCCCGTCCCTTACCGACCTCTCCAGCCGCCGCGGGTCTGCCAACAGCCAGGGCAAGGGGTCGTCTATGGGACGGTTGGCCGCCTCTGCGCTGGTCATCAGGTCCAGGTCGAAGCAGTACCGCCACAACGCCTTGGCTGCCTCTGGAGTGACTGCCATCAACTCCTGCACGACGAGGTTGGGTCTGGCGGTGCGGTACTTCACGTAGCCGTCCAGCCTACCGTCCTGCTCATAGACGGCGTAGAACAGGCCCCCCTGGCCGCCCTGCTTATGCTCCGGGGCTTGGGACTCCCAGGCCCAGTGGTGCAGTGGCTTCTGGAACACGCCGGGGCGATCCTTGATACTCCGCCGGGCGATGTCGGGCAGGTCCTTGGTGATGTCTTCCGGGTCAACGAAAACGATGCGGCCCCGGCTTTCATGGGGCGCGGCATACTTGGTGAACTGGCGCTCGATGCTCCACCGCTCGCGCCACGACCCGACGCCGTACCCGAACCTGCCGTAGATGACGCTTTCAGTGGAGAAGAGGGCGGCCAAGGCCTCGCCCCGCTGGTGGATGTCCTTGATCTGATGATGCATCATCCGGGTCATCACGCCCTGGCGGGTGTGGGTAGGCTGCACGGCGATGTTGGCCACCCCGGCGACCACTGCCGTGGCCCCGGGGATGGACATCTCGCGCCGGTGGGAGTGGGCGCCGCCGACGATGTTTTCGCCGTCGAACACGGCAATGGAACGGTCCAGGTCGAAGTGGGGGCGCAGCGCCTCCGGGTCGACAGCCAGCCGATTGCCGTAGGCCCGCGCCTCGGCGCGCACCCACTGGCCGAACTCCTCAGGGGCTACGATCCTCATTTCCAGCATCCAGGCCACCCCCGGCGCGGACTAAGCAGTGCCGCCGGATATGCGGGATTATAGAATATCGCGATTGCAGGACGCTATGTGCGTCAATGGGGATGTGCTTGGATAGGCCCTGGCTCTCTGCCATTGCGACGGCATGGGGGCTTATCAAACGTACTGTCATAGCGTACACTAGAAGGATGATAATTCGCTCCGTGCGACACCGGGGCCTGCGCAGGCTGATTGAGGACGATAACTCCCAATTCCTAGAGCAAGGTCTGGTCGACCGGGTTCGGAAAGTCTTAACCGTGCTGATATTATCCGAGAACCTAGACAGCTTTATCGCCCACGCAGCACCGGGCTGGCGCGTTCACAGACTCTCCGGCGACCGTAGGGACGAATGGAGCGTTTCGGTATCAGGCAACTGGCGAATCACGTTCGAAGAGCAAGATGACTTCTTAGACCATTTGAACTTGGAGGACTACCACTGATGGCTACCGCCGGCATTAAAGTAAATATGACCCCCCCACATCCGGGCGACTTCATCCGCACGGAGGTCATAGAGGAGTTGGGGTTGAGCGTGACGAAGACCGCCGAGATTTTAGGAGTCCGGCGCGCCACCCTTTCGGACTTGTTGAATGGCAAAGCCGCACTGTCCCCGGAGATGGCGCTGCGTATCGAGAAGGCCTTCGACGTGAGCATGGATATGCTGCTGAGAATGCAGGCCTGGTACGACGCCTCCCGGATGCGCGCCCGCGCCGGAGAGATCAGCGTACAGCGCTACGCGCCGGCCTGACAGTCTGCGGCTGCGCTATAGCCATATATCAATCACCTAATAGCCGGGAGGAGGAGTTATGTACGTCGTAATTTCGTCAAGTGAACTCAAGCCGGAACACAAGGAACGGTTCATCAAGGAACTGGTAAACGTGGCCCGTATCTCGGTCGAAGAGGAACCGGGGTGTCTGAGGCTGGACGTTGTCCAGGACGGCAACAACCCCAATAGGATATGGGTCTACGAGGTCTTCAAAGACACGGCGACGCTAGATGCTCACATGCAGTCGCCCCACTACCTGAAATACCGGGATGCCACCCAGGGTTGCCGCGTGGAGGGCGGAGTCACCTTCCAGGCCGGGCCGGGCGCTTCCAGCATCTGGCCGACGGACGACGAGTGGAAGTGAGGGGTTTAGGATGTTCCACCAACGCAAAGACAGGGCTGACCTATTCTCCAGCAGCCGTCGATGTCAGGTTCGGGGTATCCGCCGTGGTCACGTGCAACCGTCGGCCAATGGCTCCCAGGGCAGCGTCCATCATGTCCAGCCGAGACCGGTGTTGGATGTCCAGCGCCCGGTCAACCTGCGGCAGGTGCCACCCAAGGCGTCGGGCAAGCTCCGCCTTGCCGATACCCTGCTCTTTCATCCCCTGGTACAGCATCACCTTCACCGAGGTCAGAGTCGGCAATACGGCATAGTTCTCGCCCGGGGACGGTTCAGGAATGTCCTGGCGAAGGTGGATGCGAGATGCTATCGCCTCCTCCAGGGCATGGACGGAACGGGCCACAGCCTCCTCACGGTCGTCTCCAAAGGTGGTCAACTCCGGGAAGTCGGGGGAAGTCGCCAGCAAAGTCCCGTCATCATCTTCGAGGATTATGGGATATGCAAGCATCAGTCCAGCCCCAGGTCCTTCTTGATCTTTGCTATGAGTCCCCGTCCCAAGTCCTTGCTGCCCCCATGCATCGGCAACTGGCTGGTGCGGTCTCCCAAGCGAACGGTAAGATGTCCGCTGCCAACGCTGTCCAAAAACCAGAGTAGGCCAGGCCGACGTACGTCATTCCTCACCCGCCTGAGTCGCGGAACTTTCTTAGGGGCAGCTAGGTTTAAATGCCCGCATGTCACTGGCGGAGAACCCCAGGGCTGCAAAGGGGACAAATAGCCCGATGCTGCGGACTTTAATCCTTCTCCTGATCTTGGCCGGTCACCCACGCCCGAAGGCGGATGCCCAGACCCGTAGCCACTCCCGCGATCAAGGAGATAATGGCCCACGCATCCGAAAACCGAGAGCCGAAGGCGCTATCGAACAGAATCAGCAATCCGATGAAGACCACGACGCCCGTTACCAGCGCACCCGTACTGACCTTGTTGGCTGGTGTCAGGTACTTCCCTGCCTTGAATCGGGAATAACTCTCGGTATCCCTAGTGCGCCGCGCCTCGGCGTCAAAAGCGCCTTGGCGAATACGGCGGCGTGGCGGCCCCTGACCAGGCAACAGCCGCCGGAACCGGGCTCGAAACTCAGCATCGCTTCGGTCGCTCTTGCGAAGGTTGCAACCTCGGCAAAGTAGTTGGAGATTCGTGGGGTCGTTGGTGCCGCCCTGATTGACAGGAATCTTGTGGTCAATATGGTTGGCCACTCGGTTAAGTTTGATCCGGCAGTACATACAGATGCCTCTCTGCCGCCTGTACAGCGCCTCGCGGAGTCCACGCGGCCAGCTGATCCGTTCACCAGGGCGAGGGCGCCCCTTCCGTTGGAGCGACACCCAAATAATCACATCAGCAGTGGCCAATGCGGCTGTGCGAATGCCCCGCCAACAGATCCTAGAGAAGCCGCCGACTTGCCGTAGGATCGAGCCAGCGTTCGTGTCAGCATCTTCGTTCAGGTCCAAGTCTTGAAACTCATCATCCGCGGTGAGTTCCTGCCCTCGGCGGATTAGCTCATCCTGCAGAATAGGTCCGATGACCATGCTCACCCCTGCTTCTTCTGCCTTATGTTCGGCTGCCAAGCGGCAGGTCCCACAATAAAAGCCATCTATGGGCCACTTGCTTTCCGGAATACCCTGCATCCAGGCTAAATCAAGGCCGGTGTAATCGTCGTCGTGCGTTTCCCCTCGGCAGGCGTAGCGAATCTTCGGTTCTGGCAAGGGTGTGGTTTCCCAGGGGTTAGCGCTTGTCATGGTGTCTCCTAGACGATGCTGCACCGTATCATAACATTACAACTGAAAGCGCCATTTCTGGTGATGGTCAAGGCTGTCCAGACCACAGGTTTCTCACAACCGGTACGTTGACTCACGGCGAAGGTCCACTTTGAGCACCAGGACCAACGAGCGGTCGTCGTAAACGTCATAGATGACACGGTACCGGCCCATTCGGACACGCCAAGCCCGGTCTTGGCCGCGAACCTTACGGGAATTTACTGGTCTGGGCGTGTCGCTCAAAGATTGGATGAGGCCCGACAGCCTCCCAATAACCTCGGGACCTAGTCGTCTCAAGTCCCGCTGGGCTGCCGGAGCCAGTTCTACCCTGTAGGGCACTGGCTAGCGCTCGACACCTGTGTGCCGCTCCCGGAAGAACTCCCCGGCCTCGACTCCTCCCTGGATTTCCCATTCCCGCCTGGCCTCATCCAAGTCCTGGCGCAACTCTTCGTCTTCCTTCGTCTCCAGCCAGTCGCGAACCGCCTCGGCGACTATGTCCTTGGCGTGCAGGCCATTGCGGGCCGCCGTTACTTTGAGATCGGTGTAGAGTTTTTCGTCATCGAACACTACAGTCATACGTCTGACCATACAACCTCCTAGATGTCTATACGTTTAGACGCCCGAGTATACACGTTGCTCAGCCGCAAAGCAACTGGTCCGGGCAGGTGACGCCCTAGCCCTTATCCATTCCGCCGCCGTGCATCGGAACTGGCTGGTGCGTTCTCCCAGGCGAACGGTAAGATGTCCGCTGCCGCCCTTATGAGTAGTGCACAGGAACGCGTCTGGCGGAACTAAGCTAGCGCCGAAACTCCTCCCGAGACAGCCCGCTACCATCGATGATGCTATTGATGGTGCCCAACGGCAACTGCCGACCCCTGTGGTGGGCAACCATAACCTGCCTGCCAGTATCCGGGTGGCGCCACTTTTGATGGCTGCCACGCTGGGAGATCATTTCGAAGCCATGTCGACGCAGGACACGAGTCACCTCACCTGCGGTGAGCCTCGGCAGCCGTTGGGCCATTAGGCCGGGACTTCGACCTCGTATATCTTCCCGCTGGAGCTTATCTTCACGGGCGACGGTTCCAAGTACAACGCAACGGCTTCCCGCATGTTCGCCAAGGCCTCTTCTTCGGTGTCGCCGGCGCTGGCGCAGCCAGGCAGCTCTGGACAGTAGACGGCGTAGCTGTCCACCTCGTGATCATATTCGACTACTACGCGAAACTTCATATCGATCTCCGTCGGGACTGACCGTCTTAAAGCCAAATGCCCCGCAAGTCAATTATAACAACGCCCTAGCCCTTACCCACTCCATCACTACCACCCTCCTTATTCACCTCGTTAACTAAATCCATCAACCTGCCCAGAGCCCCGACGCGCTGTTCCAGCGTGGGCGGGCCGAACCCGCCGCGGCCATCGGCGGCGTGACCGACCGAGACCCCCAGGGTGGTTACCCCGGCGTCCCGGTGGGCCCGGATGCGTTCCTTGACCATTTCATCGGAGCCCACCAGGTTGGTCTTGAGGACTATTTCGCGCGGCACCAGTTTCCTGGCCTCGTCCCGCTTTCCGGCCAGCCAGAGTTCCTGAATCCGCTTGGCTTCGTCGCCGTAGCCCGCCCGGCTGTAGGCGGCGTTGTAGTAGTTGAACCGGCGGGAGCCCATGGCCCCCAGGCTGAAGGCCAGGGCCGGCTTCAGTACGTCTATCGCCTCGTCCACGTCGTCGGTGAAGAGAATTTCGCCGCCGGCCTCCAGGTCCAGGTCGTCCATGGACCTGCCGGCCTGGCGCGCTCCTTCCTCGATGTGGCCGAAGAAGACGTCGGCGTGTTCGGGCATGAAGCACCGGCCCACCCAGCCGTCGGCCAGTTCCCCGGTGAGCCGCAGGTTGCGCGGGCCCAGGGAGGCGACGTAGATGGGGATGTCGGGCATGGGCGGGGCCGCGACCCGAATGGACTTGCCCTGACCCTCGCGCACCGGCAGCCGGTGCACCCGGCCCTGGTAGGCCACGGTCTGCCCGGAGAACACCTGCCGCATGATTTCGATGGTCTCCCGCGTCCGCTGTATGGGGTCGTCGAAGACCACGCCGTGAAAGCCTTCGATTACCTGGGGGCCGCTGGTGCCGATGCCCAGGATGAATCGCCCCTGGGACATGGAATAGAGGGACATGGCGGTCATAGCCATGTTGGCCGGGGTGCGGGCGCCAATCTGCAGCACGCCGGTGCCCAGCTTGATGCGGGAGGTCTTGGCGGCCAGGTAGGCCAACGGCGTGGCGCCGTCGAAACCCCAGCCCTCGGGCGACCAGATGCTGTCGACGCCCAGCCGCTCGGCTTCCACTGCAAAGGCGGCAAGCTCGTCCCAGTCTGAGACGGCAAAGCCGTGGATTAGTCTAGTTGCGACTCGCATAAAGGCTCCCCTGCGCGCCCGTCCGGGCTGCTGTGTCTGGAAAGACTGCCGGCTCCAAGGCCGCCGCATCCCAGTATACTCCAGTGGATATGGGATAAGAAAAGCAGGCTGGGAAGGCTCCATGACTGCCATAATCAAAGCAAGCGGGCGGGCAGGCCGACTAAACGAGCGGGACTAATGGCGGATTTCCACGGCTGATTAGCCACTGATATAATCTTGCGAACAACCCCCCGGATAGTCTTGGCGCTCTTATACCCTTGCGTACAGTGGAACGACAGCTACGGCGTGGTTTCCGCCGTTGCCGACAGCAGGGCCCGTTGCAGCCGGACCCCAACGGTGACAACACTTACGGGCTCATAGCCAGGGACGGGCTGTCGGCATGTCTTTGCTGGCGTTGTACAAAGGCAGCGGCTTTTAGGGAGGACGCTTGCAGGAACTAGAAATCCATGACGCCTTGTTCGAGGTTGGCCTGCTCATTGTCGCGGCCAAACTCCTGGAAGGCGTCTTCAAACGGTTCGGCCTCAATTCAATCATCGCCTATGCCACTGCCGGCATTATCCTTGGCCCAGTAACCGGACTGGTATATTCAAGTCCCGAGGTCGAACTGATATTTGGCTTGGGCATATTCATGTTCTTTTTCCTCATCGGCTTGGAGGAACTGGACATTAGAGGCTTTTTAGGGGCCATTCGCGGTCGTATCTTCCTCGCTTCCGTATTGTCCGTCGCCATCTCGCTGCTGGTGTCCCTGGCCGTTGCTTCCGACTTGTTCTACGACTTGGGACTGGACATGGATTGGACCGAGGCGATGGGACTGGCCGGGGTGCTGTCGCTGTCCAGCCTGGGCATAGTGGCCAAGGTGTTGATTGACGAAGGACGAATAAAGGAGCCGGTGGGCGTTCAAATATTCACCGCGGTGGTGATTGCCGAGTTGATAGCGTTGTTCATAGTGGGGTTCGCGGTGAGCGAGCACTTCTACGCAGGACCCCATGGTCGCACGCTGGACTGGGTTAGCGTGACCACCATCATAGGGCAAATAATCGTGTTTACCGCGGCAACGTGGTTCTTTTCCACCAAGCTGCTTCCGAAAATAATAGCGGCCTTGCATCGTTTTATGACGGTGCCTCAACTTTCCTTCGGGTTGCTGCTGGGCGGTCTTTTCCTGGCAGTTTTTGGGGCCGAACGCGTGGGGCTTCATGGGACGCTGGGGGCGTTGCTATTCGGCGCCGCTGTTTCCACCCTGCCCTACCAGGTGCGTCACGAAATTATGCCCGGCATGAGAGGCGTAGCCGAAGGACTCTTAGTTCCGCTGTTCTTCGCGTCGTCGGGGCTGTATTTGAGCCTGGACTTCTTAGATCTGCCGCCGAAGACTATAGCAGCGTTGGCCCTGGTGCCTTTGGCCGGCAAGTTCGCCGGGTCGTTTATCGGCGCATATATCACCAGGCTGGAAGCGCCCTTCGCCACAGCCACAAGCCTGATGGCCAAGGGCGTGGCGGAAATTGCGCTTCTGCTCCTATTGTTCCACTCCGGAGCTATCGACGAGGGAGTGTTCTCCTTGTTGGTGCTGATTATGCTGGGTTACATCCTGCTGACGCCCATGGGCATGACCTTCGCTCTCAGAAGACTCAAACACTCGGAAGTCGTTACTCCCAGTGAATCAGTGCCGCCATTGCTGGACCGCTTTGCCTTGGAAGGAATTGAAGTAGAAGACATGCTCAACCGCTCTAGAATCCATCCGGAACCGGAGCTAACAGTCAAGGCCTTTGTAGAAAACTGGCTGGCGCCGGAACAACAAGACTACGTGGTCGTGAAGGACGGCGAATTGGCCGGAATAGTGTCCATAGCCATGTTGCGCTACCTTCCCCGAGGCGAATGGGACCATACTCCCATCAGCAGGGTAATGCGCCGGGACCCGCCATTCGTCTACACCGACGAGCCGGTGGAGGACGCCTTGCAGCGAATGAACGAAAATTCGCTGACGGCCCTGCCGGTAGCCGAGAAAGACACTGAGCAGTTTGTCGGCTCGATTTCCAGCAGTGAAATCCTGGACTTGGTCGTTATGGCGGCGAAAGGGCGGGAAATCTGATTCCCAAACCCCGGTCCCGCCGCCGATAAACTGCCTCAGGCGATACATCGACCCGGCGCCGGCAGTCCTGCGGCTATTATCAGCCCGCGTCTGTGTCAAGACCCGACAGGCTTCAACCGGCGGCGCGTGTCAACAGAGAGTGGGCTTTTCGGTGCGAGTGGGCCTTGTCAATAATTCAGGCGTGGGTAGACCAACCCCAGCCGTAAATCCCGGTTTTGATGTCACATTCCCGTGGCACGATGAATGGGTCGTGGACTATACTAGCTCAAAAGGACCGTAAGCATGAGCTACAAATCTGCAATCGAGTGGACCGACGCCACTTGGAACCCCGTGACAGGCTGCACCAAGATCACGCGCGGGTGTGACAACTGCTACGCAGCGCGCCTAACTGAGAGATTTCGCGGCACTCCTGGACACGCTTTCGAGGGAGGGTTCGACCTTAGACTTCGCCGGGATCGGCTATTACAGCCCCTCTCTTGGAAAAGACCGCGAATGATCTTTGTGAATTCAATGAGCGACCTCTTCCACAAGGAAATTCCTGTGAAATTCATAGACAGCGTGTTTGACACTATGGAGCAGGCTGAGCAGCATGTCTTCCAAGTACTCACTAAGCGCAGCACAATTATGAGGGATTATCTGCGGCGCCGTTACGGATCGAACCTTACACCACAGCATATATGGTGTGGTGTGTCCGTCGAGGACCATAAGGCCGCGGCGAGAATTAGGCATCTTCAAGACGCTCCAATCTCAAAACGTTTTCTTTCTATAGAGCCACTTCTCGGACCTGTAGGTGACATAGACATCGAAGGGGTTGCGTGGGTCATAGTCGGTGGGGAAAGCGGCCCGAATGCCCGCCCTATGAAGCGGGAGTGGGTCATCGAAATCCTGAGTCTCTGCGAGCAAAAGAATATCCCCTTCTTCTTCAAGCAGTGGGGCGGCCGAACGCCGAAATCCGGCGGGCGTCTACTCGACGGAGTCGAGTACAACGCCATGCCTATCTATATCAGAGAAGAGGGGAAAAGTGCCGTTCATCTGGCGTCCTAACAATCCACCACCGGACATAGAAGAACACAGCAAGGCGAAGCTAACGGTTCTCCGTAGTTATCTCCGCGCTTATTTCGACAGGCTGGGCACCAACCCAGCTCGCGAAGAATTCAAGCTAGATCTTGTCGATGGCTTTGCCGGGGGCGGCATATTTCGGGATGGCGATACCATCGAGTCCGGCACGCCTCTGATTATGCTTGAAGAGGCCCGAGCAGCACAAGATAGGCTAAACCTGAATCGTATCAAACCCCTACGGTTTGATTGCAAAATGCATTTTGTCGATGTTAGCCCGGACCATACTGATCACCTTCAGAGGGTCCTGGCTGACCGTGGGTACATCCTCCACAGCGACGAAATCGCTGTCCACAATAGCGCCTTTGCAGATGTAGTCGACAGCATCATAGAAGATGTTCTTCGCCGACAGCCCAGGGCCGGGCGGGCGATCTTCCTGTTGGACCAAACTGGATTTTCACAGGTTGAACTTACACTTGTTGCCCGTATCTTTAGGAAGTTGCCAGCAGCAGAGGTCATACTAACGTTCGCGTCGGATGCCCTAATCAATCATCTGGCAGATACACTGCAACTTGTCACCGCCGTTGCCCCACTCCAATTGTCGCAAGCAAGAATACAAGACCTGATCCAACTCAGGAACGGCGACGGCGGAAGGGCTCTCATCCAAAGGGTATTGCGAGAACACATTCGCAAAGCAACAGGCGCAACCTACGATACTCCTTTCTTCATTCGACCCAAACAGTCACGCCGTGCCCTGTGGTTCATCCACCTTTCCAGACATCCAACAGCGCGGGATGTCATGGTTCAATGCCATTGGAACAGCTTTAATACATTCGAACACTACGGCTCAGGCAGTTTCGACATGCTAGGATGGGATGCCTTAAACACAGGGACACTGCCTCTGTTTCGTTTTGAGGAGCTTGACGCCCAGCGGATGCAAGAGCAACTTCTCAATTCTATGCCTGCGGAGCTATACGCCTTAGCCGCCGAAAATCCTGTCACTGTAGACGTGATACGTCATATGCTTGCAAACAGAACCGCTGCTCGGTTTTCTGATCTTGACAAGACCATCCTTGATCTTGCTCGTGAGAGAGAATTCGATATCCTAAACCCCGATGGGAAGAGGCGTTCGCGTGCGTTAACACGCCTCGGTACTACGGATCTGATTGCGCTTCCCAGGACGCGCCTATTTCCTGGATTGTCCCGCCTGAAAGAAACATAGTATGAAGCACCATCAACCGTAACACCTCGTCGGCCCTACACTGTCACCCAGAAATACTGTATTTCCTCTGGCGACAGCATTCTCTCTAGGTCACTTATACCGGCACCTCCGCCTTCTTAGACCCATGTATCGACGGGTCGCTGGCCAGCAGGTTGCACAACCGGGATACTGACGCCACCGCATCTTCGCCAATGTCCAGCAAGTCTTTAACGATGCGTTTGTCCAACTCAATCCGCGTAGGGTTCACGGCGTATCGATAGAAGGACGACTTCCGGTCCTTGAAGCCAACTCCATAGTTGAGTGGATACGGCCCAGATGCTAAACTGGCCGCGTAGAAGGCTGGGGGAACTCTGCGTGTTCTGAGCACTTCCATGGTTTCTTATTGCTGAGGACCCCTCAATGACGCCGCTTGATGACTGACCTCCAAGCAGGCCTCTTACCTTCAAACCTCGGAACGCCGAACGACTGACTTCGATACGAGAGTTCGAGGTCGACAACGGGAAAACGACTGAGAAACAGGGTATGAATCTTCAAATGGACCCTTCAGTCGCTGCCGGATGCACTTAGTCAAGGAGTATTGCACCAACCGCCAGGGTCGGCAGAATAAAAGAGTCCTTACGCTGAAATTCAGAAACCTACTTAGGAAGTTCTTTCCTCACTTTATCAAGCACCTGAATAGCACCCTTAAAGTAGTGCTCGCCCGGCGTGCCCAATATCAAATCATCATGCTGCCTTATAAAAAACCTCGTGGCGCGCTCATCAATAGTTCTCCCTAGTAGATCGGCATCAACAAGCCGATTGGACACCATTGCTGTGACCATCTCTGCCAAAATGGTCTCCAGCGTATCGACTTCACCCTCCAGAAAATTTAAGCGGTTTTCTAGAATCTGATTCATTCGCACACTCCATTGTTATCGTCCTATGTAGCTTCTAGCACCCTTTCCCCGCTCGACAAGGCTACGGCATCGCCGCTGGGCATACGCAAGGCCTCTATAACCATCAACTTGGCAATTCCGGCTTCTTAGACCCATGTATCGACGGGTCGCTAGCCAGCAGGCTCCGCAGCCGGGTTACGGACGCTGCCGCATCTTCGCCGAGGCCCAACAGGTCTCTAACGATGCGCTCGTCCAACTGGATCCGGGCGGGGTCGACAGCGCATTTGTAGAAGGGCAGGAACTTGCGGTCCTTGAAGTCGTTCCAAATCGCTTGCGCCCCGTCTAGCTGCCATGCCTCCAGCTTTCGCACGTCGAGCGCGACGAGGCTTTCCAATGTTCCCTTTCTGATGATGCCGCGACCTTGCTGTGAACTATTCGCATGATTGGCTTGGGCGAGAATGCCAAGGGAGGAGTTACACCAGAGGGCCAAGGCGATTTCCCGGCGAGTCCTCACCACCGGGTCGGCGTCTTTCCCAACGACAGTGAACCACATGTTCACCCCCAGTGTAGTAACCGCTGTACGAACCGCCATCATCGGCTGCGACGTATAGCGGACGGTGGGCGCAATATGGAGTGTTCCGGCTTGAGACCATATGGGCTGGTGGGCCCGGCTAGGCTGCGGACTTAACCAAGCATTGGGTTGCGTTTGCTTTTAGTGGCTGGCACATTTAGCCCCTTTGGCCAGAGCCGCGGCCCTGGCCAAAGGCTAGTTCCGGCTGGGTAGCCGCGGCTTGTGCCGCGCCCACGGCGGCGGTAGCGGCGTCTTGTGTCTCCGCTTCCCCACTCTCGGATATACCGGCTTGGGCGGCCTTGGCCCTCTGCGCCCGCGCCTCCCGACCTTTGGCGGCTCGTCGCCGTCTACCTTTCGGAGTCCTCGAAGGGCGACGCGGGGCTGTGGCGATTTCGATTTCCGCTGTGATTCTGGCCGCACTCTCACCGTCCGGCGGCGAGGCGCGGCCTCGGCTTTTACCACGTCGGCCCATTCCTTGAACGGTGCATCTATCTTGGCCCGCTCCGCTGGTGTCTTGTTCCGCAGGCTACGATGGCCCTTGAAATGGTTGTAGGTGATTACCCAGCCATCCAGGTAATGCTGGCCCGTCTTGCGGCTGCCCAGGGAGCGCAGGGTCTTGATGCGATCCCGGAATGTTCCCTGCAAACGCTCCGACATATTGTTGTTAATCTCTGCCCTCAATCCCTCTGATTGCACGTGCTCGGTTTCGGGCAGTAGTTCCTTGATAGGCTTGACGTAGGACCTGAGCTTGTCCGTGGTGATTGTCTTGGGCGGGTTGTCCGCAGCGGCGATGGCCTTTCGCAAGACGGCCCGAGCTGCGTTGGCGTCGCGGCTGGGCGTAAGGTGCGTGGCTAGGATGTACTTAGTTTCCGAGTCCATGACGTTCCACAGCCACAAGGGTTTCTCGTATCCGTCAATCTTGACGGCCATTTCGTCGGCTACCCACTGGTCGCCCGTCTTGGCCTTGCGCCCTTCCAGTTCTTTTGCGGCCTTTTGGGTGTAGTCGCGTACCCACTCATAGAGAGTAGCCTTGCTTGGCTCATTGGATAAGTCATACTCATCTTTGAGACCTTCGGCAATCTGCTTGTATGATTTGCCGGTGTAGAAGTCTCGGATGGCCGAACCCATCATCTCAGCGTCCATGCGTCGGCCCTCGGCCTTGTCGCCGGCGCGGAACGCCTTTTTACAGGTCTTGCAGAAGTACCGTTGCTCGCCCTTCTGAAAGCCGTGCTTCTTTATCTTGTCTCCCTGGCAGTCCGGGCAAGCCACGGTGTAGGTCGTGGTCGTTGTCTCAGTGAATTGCGCCATCACAGCACCCGCTTGATTAGATTCAACGCCCGTTCAGCATCCGGCCCGCGCTTGAATACGCCTTCCGTGGGCCAAAGAGTTTCCAGCGTCGAGGCGACGCCCATACCCAAGGTGTAGTCGTACTCCGACAATGAATCCTCGTTGTCAAGCATATCCTCGGTAAGGGCCTCTCCAATCTCGCGGAAAGGCTTATCCGTGAGCTTGGCGATTTCCCGAATCACCCAGGGCAACTCAACGTCGGATAGGTCGGCGTTGCCGCCTCTGCGTCTATTCCTGGATGGCATGGTTGTCCACTCCATATTGACCGTTTATCAATTCTTCACCAGTCCCGGCTGGTAACTCCCAACTTGAATCTGCGGTATGCGCCGAGCAACCCCCCTGTGAGGCGGCAGGTCTAGCGGCTTGTGCTTCAAGACATCCTCGATGCTGTACCCCTGAATGACAGGGTAGCTTCCCATATCATCCTCGAATCTGGCTTTGCTTCGCTGGTTTTCAACGGTCTGCATATAGCGATTGAAACAGACGAACACCCCGGCGGTCACGTTGGGGAGCCTGTTAACGGTTGCTTCCAACGCCTTCACGGAATCCGGCGTTACGGTCCCGCCCTTGACCTGAATGACCGCCCATTCCGGCTTGATGGTCTTCCCAAAGCGGATAGGAACAAACGGCAGTACGCCATCCACTCCGCCGTCCGGCCCTGGTGTGCCCGGGTCACGGAACAACCCTTCCGCTCCAATCTCTCCGCATACCCACTTCTCAAACTCCAGCTTGTTGCGCCTGGCTAAAGCCGTTGCATCTTCGATATTGACTGGAACCCCGCGGACAGGCACATCGTCAATGGTCAAGCCGTCGAACGCGTTGACCACGCGATTGCGTATGAGGCCGACGGCGAACCGAGATATATCGATGCCTATCCAGTGTCGCCCCAAGGCTTCCGCGGCGTGGATGGATGTGCCGCAACCGCAGAACGGGTCCAGCACTACGCCGCCCGGCGGACTGCTGGCCTTGATGATGCGGTCGAGAAGGGCCAACGGCTTTTGGGTTGGATAGCCCAGCCGCTCAGGGGTGACTGCTGGATTCTCCAACTTGTTCACGTCAACCCACAGGTTAGGCGGCACTTGCCCCTTGTCGGTTAGGTAGCGTTTGAGCCGCGGCACTCCGCCAGGCTTGGCAGGTAGGTAAATCATGCCGTCCGCGTCCAGTTGCCGTATGCGGTCTTCGGGGTATCTCCACGGCCCTGGGTGGCCGTAGAAATCGTAAAAGTACCCGCCGCCGGTCAAGCCCTTCGCTGAGATGTTATCGGGCATGAAGGTGCCGCGTTCATCCTGATAGCGATAGGACTTTGCCTTATGCCCCTCGTCCAATGGAACGCGGACAGCCTCACGGTCAATGGGCTGGCCGTAGAACAGCAGAACGTCGCAGATGCGGCCCCAGCTTTTACTATCGTTGTGACTACTATTGCGCTTCCAAATGATTTGGCTTCGGAACATCCCCTGTCCAAAGATAGCGTCCATCAGTAGCTTGAGATAGTGGCTGGCGGTATCGTCACAGTGAAGGTAAATCGAGCCTTGCTTGGCAAGTACGCGCTGCATGGGTAGCAGGCGCGCCGCCATGTTCACGAGGTAGGCGGCAAGACTCTGCCCCCCCCCGCGTTTTAGGGGTTAGCTTTTGAGCAAGGGTCACAATGTCTGCGAGGGTACTGGTTGCTGGCCCGGTGGACAAGTCCCGTAGCAACGCGTCTTCCTTGTTGCTCCAGGTCCAGGTATCGGTAAACGCCTCTACTGCGCGGTTGTCTTTGTTGATTTCGGGAAAGGGGAGATTGTAGGTGCTCTTGGAGTTGAAGGGCGGGTCCAGGTAGATTAGGTCTACCGAGCCTGTGGGTAAGGCCGAATGGTCATTCAGGACGCGTAGGCAATCGTCGCTGTACAGGATGCGGTCAGTCATACGGATATGCTATCATGGGCCAGACACTAAAAGCAAACGCAACCCGCCGGGATGCTGGTATAGAAGGCGGCCAGCAGCTTCCGCTCCGAAATCAGCTGGTTGAAAATCCTGCCTGCCAGGTCATGGCGTCCGACGGCTCCCATGCCCAGCAACTTAGCTGAGGTCTTGGCGCACTCGTTGAGCACGCCGGCTGCTTCAACCTCGGTAAGTTCCTTTACCACGTCCCTGGCCATGCTGAATATGGGATAGTAGTCGATGCCAAGGATGTCGTCCCATACCTGAAGCAAGGTATTGCGCGAGAACTGTCCTTGCAGCATCGCGGCGCTTACTGGCTGGAAGGCCTGCTCCTTGCTGGCCAACCGGTCTTGGAAGACCATTGCGTTGATGACGACCAACGCGGCCATGTTGGCCACTTCGTCGCTGGGTTCGGCGCCAAATATCTTCGCCACCCGTGCAAGCGTCCCGGGTGCAGAGTAGAGCCGGGCGCCTGCGCTCTTAGTCCCTTTGTACAAGGCGTCCACCGCCTCGCCCAGGTTTCCCGCTGGGGGAGTTGTCGAGCGAACAATGTTCCCGAGATCGATGGCGCTCCCGCTTTGCTTGGGGCCGGAACTGCCATCGCTGCGCCACTCCTGCCAGACAAGTGACGCCGTTGCTAGACGGTCGTCCAGGTATTGTTGGCTTACAGTGCGCAGGTGCCCCGGGACCGTCACCGCGAAGACGTTCTGGACCTTCTTGCCGTCTATCTCCAGGTCAATGCGGGAGAGTGCGTCGGCTTCTACGGTCGGGGCAGGCTCCAACTCGGTTTCCAGGATCACGATGGATTCGGACAGCCGGACTATGACGTCGGGCCGTTTGCCGTCGTGCAGCGTCTCGGCAACCGCGGACAGGCCGCACTTATCCCGGAAGAAACGGGCCAAAGCATCGTTGATGATGCTCTCGTGGCTGCGGTCAGCCGTACTAAGGGTCATAGCGGGTTATGCAATCGTCCCCGGAGGCCCAGCCGCTCCTACCACTGCACGAACATTGGCATGACCACGTGGACGTAGTCCGCCGAGTCCACCGGCTTGAAGACGCCGGGGCTGGAAGAAGTGGTAGTCTCCAAGGCCACCTGGCCCCGTTCCAGGACTGACAAGACGTCCAGCAGGTACCGGCTGTTGAAGGCGATTTTCCCCGCCTCTCCCGTTATGCCCTCCGCGTCCACCTCGTCCCGGTTGTCTCCCACCTCTTCGGACCGGGCCGATACGGCCACCGTCCCCCCTTCGCCTCCGGCGGGGTTGGGCGTCATCTCCAAACGAATGATGTTGCTGCCGTCCCTGGCGAATATGGACGCGGTCCGCACCGCCCGCAGCAACCCCGGCAGGTCCAACACCGTCCGGGTATCGTGCCGTTCCGGGATTAGCTGTTCGTAGTTGGGGAACGACCCCTGCAACAGTTGGGAGACAACCTCCACGGTCTCGGCCCCCTTGACCCGGAACATCACCTGCCCCTTGGCCGGCGCCATCATGATTTCCACCGGCTCTTCCCGGTCTGCCAGCAGCCGGTTCAACTCGTTCAGCGTCCGGGCCGGTATTATCACCTTGATTTCCGACTCCACCGGCGCCGACAGCGAGCCATTATGCACCGCCAGCCGGAACCCGTCGGCCGCCGCCAGGCTGTACCGGTCGCCTTCCAGCTTCATCTCCACGCCCGTCAGCACCGGCCTGGACTCTTCCGTGGCCGCGGCGAACGCAACCCTCGCAATGGCGGTGTTCAGCGCCGCCGGGTCCACCTGGGCCGCCACACTGCCGTCCACCGTGGGAATGGGCGGAAACTCGCTGGCGGCGGTGCCGTGGATGTTGGCCTGGGAGCGGGCGCAACTCAGCTTTAGGACTCCGCTTCCCTCCTCCAACTCCAGGTCGATGCGGTCGTTGGGCAAGGCGTTGACGAACTCGGTCAACAGCCGGGCCGGAACGGTCACAGCCCCCTCTTCCTCGATCATCGCCCCCGTCCAGGTGGTGACGGCAATCTCCAGGTTGGTGGCCGACAGCTTCAGCATCGACTGGTCGACGCTGAGCAAGACGTTCTGGGTGACGGGCAGCGTGGCCCTGGTGGCCACGGCCCGCCCTACGACGGCCAACCCTCGGCTGAGATTCTCCTGTAAGCACGATATTTTCATTCTTGGGTCACCTGCGGAATAAGTATTGTTTGGTGTGTGTCGCCGGACGCGACCGACCGCCGCCCCGGGACTCCCCAACCGTGTGGGGTTTGGGTATTATGTCACCTTGGCCTGCCAAAAACAACTTGCAATTTTCATGACAGGTTGCCCCTTTCCAAACCCGGCGACGCCCCCTACCATGGTATCTATGAAAGCATCCCGCCGCCGGACCCGGACCCAACCGGCTGCCCCGGCCCGTGGCGCGCAACGGCCCAAGGCCTCGCCGGCCGCGCACCCAATCCGCCGGCGCACCGGAATGGGCGAAAATGAGCGAAAATGGTGGGGAAACTAAATTTTCCGCCAGCCCCGCCGGTACAGCCTCCAAAATGGAACGAAATGGAACCCAGTGGGACGGTAGTAAAATTTTTCCGCCCCGGAATTCACTTGCTCGTATCTTATAGGAGCCATTGCCGTGCCCGGCTCGTCGCCTGACCTAAGCCACCTGTCCGTCCTGGCGGCCTTCGGCCATCCCGACGACGAGGGGTTCGGCTGCGGTGGCCTGCTGGCCATGCTGGCCGACCGGGGCGCCCGGATTACCATGATTTGCGCCACCAACGGCGACGTTGGCGAGATTAGCGACCCCGGCCTGGCGACCCCCGAGACCCTGGGACAGGTCCGCCGCGCAGAGATGCGCCGGGCCATGGACGTGACCGGCATAGCAGACGTGCGGTTCCTGGGCTATCGCGACTCCGGTATGCAGGGCACTGAGGACAACGACCATCCCGGCTCCCTGCTTCAGGCGGAGCCAAGCCGGGTCGTAGCCCAAGTGGTGGAAGTCATCCGTGAAATCAAACCCGACGTGGTGCTGACCCACGACCCCACCGGAGGCTACGGCCATCCCGACCACGTCACCATACAACGTCACGTCACAGAGGCCTTTGCCCTGGCCGCCGGCCCCGGCTATCAACCACCTGGCGTCGACGCCGGCGCCGCAACCTGGCAGCCCGGGCTGCTCTACTGGGTCTGCTTCCCCCGCAGCAACTTCCGCCGGATGTGGCAACAGATGATCGACGCGGGCATCACCCCGCCCTTCGCCAGCCAGGAAGTAGAGACCATCGGCACGCCGGACGAGCTAGTCACCACCGCCGTCGACGTTTCGGCCTACGTGGACGTGAAGATCCAGTCCCTGAACTGCCACCGCACCCAGATAGACCCCAACGGCCCCTTTTCCCAGCTGCCAGAGCACCTGCTGCGGGAGTCCATGAGCACGGAATACTTTGCCCTGGCCGCGCCCGGAGACGCGGGCAAAGACGCCGACTTGCTGGCGGGGCTGTAGGGGCTACTTTTGCGGCTGGATGATGACCTTCAGCGAGTCCTGGGCGTCGGCCGTCAGCTTGAATCCCAGGGCGGCCTCGGCCAGGCCCAGGCGGTGGGTTATCATCTCGCCCACCCGCACCCGGCCGGAGGCAATCAAGTCCAGGGCCGTGGCCAGGTCGGCCGGGCTGCCGGCATAGGTGGTCGTCAGGGTCACGTCGTTGCGGAAGAATACGTCGTTGACGGAAACCGGGACTGAAACGCCCGGCTGAGTTGGGGCAAAGAAGAGCACGGTGCCGCCCCGGTCTACGGATTCCAGGGCCTGCTGCAACGCAGGCGGGGCCCCGGTGCAGACAATCACTAGGTCAGCTAATCGCCCGCCGTTGGCCTCTCGCACCCGTGCGGGCACGTCATCGTCAGCGGGGATGGTGACGTCGGCCCCAAACCGGCGGGCCGCCTCAAGCCGGTACTCGGACAAGTCCGTGGCAAGTATCCGGCCCGCTCCCAGGCTCCGGGCCAGGTCGACGTGGAGCATCCCGGTGAGGCCGCTGCCCAGCACCAGCACAGTCTGGCCGGGCTGCAGGTCCGCCCGTCTCTGCCCCCGCAGCACACAGGCCAAGGGCTCGGTAAAGGCCGCCTCGTCCAACGACACGTGAGATGGCACGGAGAAAACGCCCCGGTCTACGTTGATAGCTGGAACGCGCAGGTACTCGGCCAGGCCGCCGGGATCGAAGCTGGTGTGGTGCAGGGTGTCGCAGACGGTGTGGTGGCCGCTCAGGCAGTACCGGCAGGCGTTGCAGGGCACGTGGTGGGTGACCACCACCCGGTCGCCTTCTTTGAAGCGGTCCACGCCCTCGCCCACCTGGGCCACCACGCCGGCAACCTCGTGCCCCAGGACCAGAGGCGCCCTCTCGATGCGGTACCACTCCATCACGTCGCTGCCACAGAGGCCGCTGGCCTCGACCTGAAGCAGCAACTCGCCGGGGCCGATGGCCGGAACAGGCATCTCTTCCAGACGCACATCCCGGTTGTTGTAGTACATGGCTACGCGCAAGTTGAGAATCCTCTCAGGCAGCGTTAGAGATAGAAGCCGGCCGTCTATCTGGGTCCGCCGGGCATTCTGAGGGCATCGACAGCGGACGCGGAGTGGGAGACGAGGGTCAGGCTGTCACCGGGGCAAGGGCTGCTTCGGCGGTGACGAGGCTCTTGAATATCTCCTGGGCTTCTGGGACCGAGCCGTTTTCGTGGACTATGTGACGCAGGGCCCGGATCATGGGGACGGGGTGCTCGCTTTGCCAGATGTTCCGGCCCAGGTTGATTCCAATGGCGCCGTCCTGCATGCCGTCGTGCACAAAGTCCAGCACCTGCAGCTCGGAGTCCGCCTGGGGCCCCCCGGCCATGACCACCGGCACCGGGCAGCCGGTCACGACCTTATCGAACCCGTCGGCGCACCAGTAGGTCTTGACCACCCTGGCGCCCAGCTCCGCGGTAATCCGGCAGCACAGGGCCAGGTAGCGGGACTCCCGCTGCTCCAACTCCCGGCCCACGGCGGTCACCGCCATCACCGGGATGCCGTACTTCTCGCCCTCGTCCACCAGCTTGCCCAGGTTCAACAATGACTGGCGCTCGTACTCAGAACCGATGAATACGGATATACCCACCGCGGCGGCATTCAGTCGGATGGCCTCTTCCATGCAGGTGGTCAAACCCTCGTTGGCCAGGTCGCCGCCCACCATGCTGGTGCCGCCGGAGACCCTGAGGATAAGCGGCTTGGCGTTATTGGGGTCGACGGCGGAACGCACCACGCCACGGGTGGCGAACAGGGCGTCGGAATAAGGCAGAAGCGGCTCTATGGTCTTGCCAGGCTCCTCCAGGCTGTTGGTAGGGCCCATGAAGTACCCGTGGTCGATGGGCAGGAACATGCAGTGACCGTCTGCCTGAATCAACTGCCTCATCCGGTTTTCCATTCCCCAGTCCATGCGGAACCCCCAATAATCAAATCGCCAGGATGCCTTGACTTGGCTGACAGTGTAGCTTGGCTAGGATAAGCCTTCAAGTCCCGTGGAAACCCGGCGGGGACACCGCCAGGTAAGCAGCAGCCGGCGTCCAGCGCGGTGGAGGGGTCACTCCCCGTGGGCGATGCGCCCCGACGCCAGGAGCCACATACGGGCTATCTCGGGCCCCATGAACTTGAAGGTGGAGCGCAGCGCCTTCTGGAGTTCCGGCAGGCTGTCTCCCTCCAGCGCCTGGTAGAACCAGTTGCAAAACGACCCGTGCTGCTGGCGGAGTCCCTGGACGATGCGGGCGTTCTCGATGCAGGCTTCTATCTTCTTGCGGTTGCGGATGATAGCCGCGTCTTTGACCATGGCCTCTACATCGTCGGGCCCCATGGCTGCCACGGCGTCAATGTTCCAGTTGTTGAACGCGGCGCGGAAGGCATCGCGGCGGGCCAGAATCATGCGCCAGGTCAAGCCCGCCTGGAACACCTGCAGGCCCATATTCTCGAACAGGGAATCGTCGCTGCTCGCCCGTTTGCCCCAGATCTCATGGGAATACCACTCTTCCAGCGCGGCCATGCTGGCTTGCTGGGGCGCTTCTTCGCCGGGTCCCGCGTTTGCCGTCATTGCTGTCCTTCCCGTCCCACTGAATATCGTTCCCCCAATATACCGCGACCGGCCTGCGACCGCAGCCCGTCGGTTGCCACTACCCTAGCGGTCTGCTAACCTAGCTTGTCAGTCCAGTCAGACCGATTCTGCGTCCCCCATCCGTCCAATGCCCGCCGACGAGACCAAAGCCGCGCTTTTCGTAACCTGCATCATAGACCAGTTCTATCCCCAGGTGGGGGTGAGCGTGGTCAACACCCTGCGGCGTCTTGGCGCGGACGTGGACTTCCCTGCGGAGCAGACCTGCTGCGGCCAGCCCCTGTACAACTCGGGCTTCACCAAGGAGGCCGGCAAGCTGGCTAAGAGGGTCCTGCAAACTTTTCAGGGCGACGGCTACGTAGTGGTCCCGTCCGGCTCCTGCACCGCCATGATGCGGGTCTTTTACCACGACCTGTTCCGCGGCGCCGCGGAACTGTCGCGGCAGGCGGAGGACCTGTCCGGCAGGGTCTACGAGTTCTCGGAGTTCCTAGTCAAGGTGCTGGGAGTGACCGACGCCGGCGCCCAGTACCAAGGCGCGGCGGCGTATCATCCCAGCTGCCACATGCTGAGGGAGGCGCAGGTCAAGGACGAGCCGCTGGAACTGCTGGGGAGCGTCCAGGACCTCGAGCTGCCCCCACTGCCCCAGGCGGATACCTGCTGCGGGTTCGGCGGGACCTTCGCCGTAAAGTTCCCCCACATTTCGGAAGCCATGCTGGCCGACAAGGTATCCAGCGTAATTGAGTCGGGCGCAGACACGTTGGTGTCCTGCGACATGGGCTGCCTGATGAACATCGAGGGAGCCCTCAGCCGCCAGGGATCACCCGTCAAGGTCCGCCATCTGGCCCAAATCCTGGACCAGCAAGCCGCCACATGACGAACCTAACACTCCCGCCATCCTCCAAGGGCCACTAGACCATGGCGCGGGTAACTACCCAAGACTTTTCCCAGGCCTCTACTTTGTCAATTGACAATCCCCAGCTCCAGCGCGCCCTGCGGCGGGTGGGCGCGGGTTTCGACGCCGAGCGGCTGGCGGCCGTCGAGGAAGTAACACCCCAGGCTTGGGAGGAGTGGCGGGACCAAGCCCAGAATATCAAGGCCCACACCCTGGCCCACCTGGACTACTACCTGGAAATGCTGCACGACAACGTGATCAAGTCGGGCGGCAAGGTCCACTTCGCCCGCGACGCCGCCCAGGCCAACGACATCGTCGCCGGACTGGCCCGCAGCCGGGATGTTAAGGTCGCCGTCAAGAGCAAGTCCATGGTGTCCGAGGAACTGGACTTGAACCCGGTATTGGAAGCGTCCGGCGTGCGGGTCTACGAGACGGACCTGGGAGAGTACATCATCCAGATGGCCGGGGAGACGCCTTCGCACATCATTGCGCCGGCACTCCACAAGACCAAGGAGGACGTGGCCGGCCTGTTCACCGAAAACCTGGGGCTGCCGCACACCGACGATATCCCGACGATGGCCCGGGCCGCCAGGGAGACGCTGCGGGACAGGTTCTTCGAGGCGGACATGGGCATCAGCGGGGCAAACTTCTTGGTGGCCGAGACCGGGAGCCTGGCCATCGTCAGCAACGAGGGCAACGGCCGATTCTGCACTTCCGCTCCCCGCATCCACGTGGGCATCGCCGGCATGGAGAAGGTCATACCGTCGCTGCAAGACCTGGCCCTGTTCCTGAGGCTGCTGCCCCGGTCGGCCACGGGCCAGCGCCTTACCAGCTACGTGAGCCTGATCAGCGGGCCCCGGCGAGAAGACGACGAGGACGGGCCGGAGGAGTTCCACCTGGTGCTGGTGGACAACGGCCGGTCTCGGCTGCTGGCCGACGAGGAGCTACGGGAGGCGCTGCATTGCATCCGGTGCGGGGCCTGCCTGAACGTGTGCCCGGTGTACCGGAAGGTGGGGGGCCACGCCTACGGCTGGGTGTATCCCGGACCCATAGGAGCCGTGGTCACGCCGGTGCTGACGGGGCTGAAGCAGGCCAAGGACTTGCCGTATGCCTCCACCCTTTGCGGAGCGTGCCGGGACGCCTGCCCGGTCAAGATCAACATTCCCAGGATGCTGCTGGAGCTTCGCGGCAAGCTGGCGGAAGGCACGGCCACGGAGCGGAAAGCGGCGGGGATGACGGAGTCCATTCTTGCCCGCGGCTATGCCCGAATCATGGGCGGTCCGATGCTGCTTTCGCTGGTGCACCGGGCTGGTAGGACGCTGCAAAAGCCGCTGGGATGGGCCCCGTTCGTTTCACTCTCCAAGACCAAGGGGATGTTCGAGAGAATTCAGGTCCCGCCGCTGTCCCGGTGGACCCGTTCCAGGGACTTGCCGACATTGCCCAGCCGGACTTTCCATGAGATCTGGCGCAAAGGACAGGCGCGGAAGCGGGGAGGAAGCGACTAGCATGGCGGTCCCCGTGGGCGTACCAAAAGAGGAGTTCCTGCAATCGGTGCGGCAGGCGTTGGGCCGGGACAAGTCTCCACCGGAGCCCGGTTATGCTCCGTTGCAAGAAAGGTTGGCAGACCTGGAAGCCCAGGCAGCCGAGGTGCGACGGCGGTTGGCCGAAAATTCCGCCGCCCTGGTGGAAAAACTGGCTTGGGCGGCAGGCCGCAGCGGGTGGGAGGTGAACCGGGCAGCCGGATACGAGGAGGCCCTGGAACACATCGCCTCGGTTGCCTCGTCCAGGGGAGTGACAAGCGTGGTGCGCTCCGACCAGCCGGTGTTCGACGATCTATCTGTCGACGCAGCCCTCGAGGCGCAGGGGCTGACCGTAACTACCGTCGCCCAGGACGAGAAGCGGAGCAGGGAGTCCCTGCGCCAGGAAATGGCGACTGCCGGAATGTCGATTACCGGGGCGGACTATGCCGTTGCCGAAACCGGCTCGGTGGCGCTGGCGGCCCGCCAGGGAGTGAGCCGACTGGTCTCGCTGGCGCCGCCGGTGCACTTGGTTTTGGTGCGGCCAAAAGATATAGTAGAGACCCTGGACGATCTCTTCCTGTTGCGCCGGTTGGAATACCATAGCCAGGGCGGGGACATGGGCAGTTGCCTGAACTTCGTCACCGGCCCCAGCCGTACCGGCGACATCGAACAGACTTTGGTGGTGGGCGTCCACGGGCCCAAGGAAGTCCACCTGGTGCTGCTGCCTTAGGCCTCAGCGTCCGGCATTACCAAGCAGCAGGATCCCAGCCAACCCACAGGAGCAGCAAATGCCCGTGCGCGCCGGGTTTTCCAGGTACCGCAAGCAAATCATGGAGCAGGAGCTGGAAAATATCATTGCCGCCCTGCCCATGCTAGGCGTGGAGAAGGTCATCCTGACCGGGGCCATGGTTACCGACGACTACGCGCCGGACAGCCAGATAGAGCTAATCGTCGTCCATAAGACCGACCGGCCCTTCGGCAGGCGGTCCGACTTCTTCTCGTATCACCTGGACACCGCGGTGGCCGTGGATACCCAGGTATACACTCCGGAAGAATTTGAGGAACTCCAAGAAGTCTTGCCGGCCTTGGACCGGGCTTGCAAAGACGGAAGAGTTATTTTCGATGCCCGACTATATAGCTGAAAGCGCCCGCTGGCTGCGCCAAGCGCAGCAGGACCTGGACGACGCCAGCTTCGCCCGGAAGGGCGGCCGGTTCAACCTGGCCTGCTTCCTGGGCCAGCAGGCGGCGGAGAAGGCGGTCAAGTCCTTTCTCTACCACCGGCGGGTGGAGGACGTCTGGAGCCACTCGCTCGTCGACCTGTGCGAGGACGCCAAGCTGTTCGACATGATGTTCGACACCATCAAGGCCGAGGCCCGGCAACTGGACAAGTACTACGAAATCACCCGCTACCCCAGCTTCCTGCCCGGCGGCATCCCGTCAGAGGCGTTCGACGAGTTGGACGCCGACCGGTCCATCGAGCTCTCCAAAAAGGTTCTGGACTTCGTGGAGCGGCGGGTGGCGTAAGACAGTCCACCGGCCAGGCTACCCGCCAAACCCCCGCAGCATCAGCAGGCGTATGGTCCGTTGGGCCGCCGCCTCCAGCAGTTCCTCGGCACGGGTCAGGCTCCTGGCAGTGCTCATGGGACCGTCGGAGATGCAGATAATTCCCGATATTCCGTGGTCGTATAGCTCTTCGTAGCCGGGTCCCAGTTTGCCGGCCAGGAGCAACGTGGCAGCGTTGTGCTTCTGCGCCCGCGCAGCGACCCCCACCGGGGCTTTGTTGTATATCGTCGACCGGTCGACCCGTCCCTCGCCGGTTATGACCAGGTCGGCCCCCTCCAAAATGTCGTCGAACCCCAGGACTTCGCAAATCATGTCAATTCCGGGGGTAAGCCGGGCCCCGGCAAAGGCGATTAATCCAGCCCCCAAGCCGCCGCCGGCCCCGGAGCCGGGTACGTCCAGCACGTCCATCCCCAGGTCGCGATGCACCACCTGGGCCAGGTTCAGCAGAGCGGCGTCCAACTCCTCCACCGCACCTTTCCCAGCCCCTTTCTGCGGGCCGAACACCGCCGATGCCCCGGTGGGGCCGCACAGGGGATTGGTCACGTCGACGGCCGCAATGACTGTAGCGTCGGCCAACCGGGGACGCAGGCCGCTTGCGTCGATGCGGTGCAGATGGGCCAGCCCAGCCCCGCCCTCGGGTATGTTGCGGCCGTCCCCGTCCAAGAACCGCACGCCCAGCGCCTCGGCCATTCCGGCGCCTCCGTCGTTGGTGCCGGTGCCGCCAAGGCAGACTATAAGGCGGGTGAATCCTCGCTCCAACGCCTCCGCCATGAGCTGCCCGGCGCCGCGGCTGGTGGTGATTCGGGGGTCGCGGCGGCTGGGCGGGACCAACGCCAAGCCTGAAGCCTGCGCCACCTCAACTACCGCCGTGCGCCCGTCACCCATAACCCCCCACGCGGCTTCCTCGGGCCAACTGAGGGGTCCGGTCACAACACTTTTGAACCTTTGGCCGCCGGTGCCGTCCACCAAGACATCCAGGGTCCCGTTTCCGCCGTCGGCCACGGGCGCAAGCACCGTCTCCGCTTCGGGAGCGGCGGCCAGAACGCCACGCTGTATGGCCTTGGCCGCGGCCAACGCGGAGACGCTCTCTTTAAAGCTCTGGGGGGCGATGACAATCTTCATGGGCGTTGGGGCGAATTATACAACGGGGCCATGCCGCCGGAGCCCGTGTTCCGTATACCCGCGGGTCGAGCCTCTGTTAGAATCCCTGTAGCCTTTGTTGGGGTGTTTCATGGCTTCTGCCGCGCCTTCCAAAGAAGACCTCAAGCGGCGGGTCTTCCAGGAAATCGATGACCGGGCCGACGAAATCGTCAGCCTGGCCAAGACAATCCTGCAAAACCCGGAGCCGGGGTTCCGCGAGACCAAGACTGCGGCCCTGGTGGCCAGCACCTTCGCCCAAATGGGCGTCCCGTTTAAGGCAGGACTGGCCGTCACCGGTGTCCGCGCAGACCTGATCGGCGGCTCGGCAGGACCAGCGTTGGCCATCATGGGAGAGTTGGACTCGCTGATAGTGAACCAGCATCCCCATGCCGACCCGAACACAGGAGCGGCCCACGCCTGCGGACACCACTGCCAGGTGGCCATGATGCTGGGGGCCGCCATGGCCCTGATGCAGCCGGACGTTTTGTCCTCCCTCAGCGGCCGCCTGGTGTTCATGGCCGTCCCCGCGGAGGAATACATCGAAATCGAATACCGGGACGGGCTGCGCCGAAAGGGCAATATCGAGTTCCTCGGCGGCAAACCGGAGATGGTCAGGATTGGCGAGTTCGACGACGTCGACCTGGCGATGATGATGCACACCACCAGCAACCGGGACGACAAGGACATTTGCGTGGGCGGCACCAACAACGGGACCGTGGCCAAACGCATCCAGTTCATCGGCCGGGGCGCGCATGCCGGCGGCTCGCCCCACCTGGGCATCAACGCCTTGAACGCCGCTACCCTGGCGTTGACCGCTATACACTTCAACCGGGAAACATTCCGCGACGAAGATTCGATCAGGGTCCATCCCATCATGACCAAGGGGGGCGAGGCGGTTAGCGCCGTCCCCGCCGACGTGAGGATGGAGACCTTCGTCCGCGGCCGGTCCATCGAGGCGATTATAGAGGCCAACAAGAAGGTTGACCGGGCGGTGAAAGCAGGAGCGCTGGCCGTTGGGGCAGGCGTGAACATCCAGACCATCCCTGGCTACCTCCCGTTGCGGCAAGACAACAACATGTCCCAGGTCTTCGAGGCCAACGCAGTGGAGATGGTGGGCAGGGATAAGGTCGGCCACGCCTCCCACCGCGGCGGCTCCACGGACATGGGAGACATCAGCCATCTTATGCCGGCCATCCACCCCTACGTGGGAGGGGCCTCGGGCCTGGGCCACGGGGCGGACTACGTGGTGGAGGACTACGGCCTGGCGGTGGTCACGGCTGCCAAGGCCCTGGCCGCCACCGCGGTGGACTTGCTGGCCGACGGAGCCTCCGAGGGCGGCCGCGTCATATCGGGGCACCGGCCGGAAATGACCAGCGGCGAATACCTGAAGTTCATGCGGGGCCTGGCCTCGGAAGAAAATTTCCGGTCCGAGTCAATCTTATGTTAACCAAAGCGGAACTCAAGCAGAGGGCCTGCCAGACAATAGACGGGAAGAAGAAGGATCTGATTGCCGTCGCACAGGATATCCTGGCCCATCCCGAAACCGGTTTTAACGAGACCCGGACCGCCAGCCTGGTTGCCCGGAAATTTGACGAGATGGGGATAAAGCACCGGTCCGGCCTGGCCATCACCGGCGTCAAAGGCGCAATCGACTGCGGCGGCCCCGGGCCCAGCGTTGCTCTTCTTGGAGAATTGGACTCATTGACGGTGGAGCAGCACCCGCACGCGGACCCAGAAACGGGTGCGGCCCATGCCTGCGGCCACAACTGCCAAATCGGGATGATGCTGGGCGCCGTCGCCGGGTTGCAGACTCCCGAGGTCCTGGCCCAGCTTTCAGGCAGGATTGTGCCTTTCGCCGTGCCTGCCGAGGAGTTTGTCGACGTGGAACGGCGGCTGCAGCTACGGGAGGAAGGGAAGCTGGAGTTCCTGGGCGGCAAGCAAGAACTCATCCGCTTGGGCGAGTTCGACGACGTTGACATGGCCATGATGTGTCACACGGCCAGCGACATGGGCGACCGTCAATTCGCCGTGGGCGGGGCCAGCAACGGGCACATGGTCAAATACGTGCGGTTTATCGGCCGGGGCGCCCACGCCGGCGGCGCTCCCCACCTGGGGATCAATGCCCTGAACGCAGCTACCTTTGCCCTACAGGCCATAAACGCCAACCGGGAAACCCACCAGGAACACGAGACCGTCCGCATCCACGGCATAGTCACCAAGGGGGGCGAGGCGGTCAGCGCCGTGCCAGCCGACGTGCGCTTGGAGTGGCGCGTCAGGTCGGCGACGCCGGAGGCAGTGGTGAAAAACGGCGAGGTGGTCGACCGGTGCTTCAAGGCGGGGGCGCTGGCCGTGGGCGCCTCGGTGGAGATAAGCAACATTCCCGGCTACCACCCCATACGGCACAACCCCGGCCTCCAGGAGCTATTCCGGCGGAACTCCGTAGATCTGCTGGGTGAACGGCAGACCATGGTGATTCCCACCCGGCGCAACCGCGGGGGCTCGACGGACATGGGAGACCTGAGCCGTATCATACCTGCTTGTCACCCATACACCGCCGGCGCGGCGGGCCCCGGCCACAGCAAAGACTACGTGATTACCGATTACGAGGCCGCGGTGGTCAACCCGGCTAAGATCATGGCCATGGTTGCCATAGACCTGCTGTCCGAAGGGGCAGCGGCAGCCAAGCAAATAATCGCCTCCCACCGGCCCGACGTGACCAAGCAGAATTATCTGCGGTTCCAGCGGGAGCGGGCCCAGGTCATCCGATTCGACGGCGGGGCCTGAGCCGCCGCGCTGCGCCGACGCTAGACGCCCAGGAAGTACATGGCAGCCCCGGCTATCAGGGGAATGCTGAGGTTGTCGTCGGGCGGCAGCGACGCCATCTCCACCAGCCCGGCAATCGCCGCCCCTACCCACAATCCCCAGCGATAGTCTATTGCATCGCTGCCGGTCAGGGCCGCCACTACCGCAAATGAGACCAGGATAAAGGCAACTGTCCCCCCCGGAGATTTCCCTCGTACCCTGGGGCCGGGCAGCCGCCTTCCGACCAGTGCCGCCGCGGGGTCTCCCAAGGAAAGAAACAGCAGGGCCGGCACCGCCACCTGGGGGCCAAACAGGAGAAACGAGAACAGACCGCCGATGACCATGAAGGTGGCCCCGGTAAACCGGCGGCGTTCATCATCCTTCAGTAGAGGGGCCAGCCAGTAGAGGAACCGGCGATTCACCCACGGTATCTGAAATCGCGTAAGGTCCAGCAACAGGCCGCCGCCGGACAACACAGCCAATGCCGCAACCATCACTTCTACGGGGGCGAATATCCCGGCTACGGGAATCGAGGAGCCGGCCACCGCGTGGAACAGCCTGCGCCAGCCCGGAGGCGGCTGTGACTGTTGCGTCCGGCCTGCGGCGCGCAGGTAAGCCAATGCCGACCTAATCATTCAGCAAACAGCTGCGGTTGCCAAATCGCCGGTTGAAGACTCTTGTCCCAGCGCCAGCCGCTAGAAGGGGATGAGGATGCTGTCTACGACGCGCCATTGCAGTTCTTTGAATTGGGTGTCCTCCGGCGCCTCGAACACCATCCAGCCGTCGATGCTCTTCCCTTGTTCGATCTCCCTCGAACCAGCCAGAAATCCTTCTCCGGCCTTCGCCTTCCTGCCATCCAGTTGAATCGACCTCACCGGGCCGTCTCTCCAACCGGGAGGGTTGGGGACGTCCTCATCTTCACCGTAGATGGGCACTTCGTCCGCCATCGTATTGCTAACCCAACCCCAGCCCGCGCCCGTCCTGGTCCACACCTCGCCCAGCACGCCGATGTCCACCGGAACGTACACGCCGCCAAAAAAGTCTTCAAGCAGGGCAGCCTCTTCATCCAAGGTGACAATTGTCTTGATTGCAGTGTCGTTTATGACCCGTATCCGAAGCGCGACTACCTCTGACCCTGGGCGCGAGGGCGCGAACCGGAAGTGGTTGAGCACCCTGTCCTGCGCCTTGGTTGTGTAGCGCAGTTGGGAAACCCGCTCCATATCGGCCACGGTGATGGCGAGGGTGTTGCCTCGGCGGGTTATTTCCTCGAACCCGGCATCGCCGCACCCCGCCGCCGCCAGCAAGACGCACAGTCCAACGGCGGCCAGAAACGCCCTACCCCATTGTCGCGTCAAGTTCAGCATGTGAATTGAGCCGCCGGTAAGCCGCAATACATCATTCCAATACCAGCCCTATCGGCGGCAGCTAGGAGGCAGAGGTGGTCAGTGTTGGCAGCAGGCGCAACTGCTCCACCAGTCCTACCAACACCTCTAGCATGTATTCTATTTCTTCCGCCGTGTTTTCCTTGCCCAGGGTGATGCGCAGGCTGCCCCGCGCTAACTCGGCCGACTGGCCAAGGGCCAGCAGCACGTGGGAAGGCTCCAGTGAGCCCGAGCTGCAGGCGCTGCCGCTGGACGCCGCTATCCGGGCCATATCCAACCCCAACAGGATCGGCTCGCCCTCGACGCCGACAAAAGAGAAGTTGACGTTGTTGGGCAGGCGGTCAGTGGGATGGCCGTTCAAGACGCAATTGGGCACTCGCTCGGATACCACCTGGATAATCCTGTCCCGCAACGCCATGCAGTGGGCGCCGGTCTCTTCCCTCGCTGCGTCAGCGAGCGCCAAAGCTACTGAAATCCCTACGACCCCCGGAATGTTCTCAGTTCCGGCGCGCCTCTCCCTCTCCTGGCCGCCCCCGAGGATCAAGGGCATGAAGGGTGTGCCCCGCCTTACGTACAGGACGCCGGTCCCCTTGGGGCCGTGGAACTTGTGGCCCGACAGGCTCAACATGTCCACGCAAAGGCGGTCTACGTTCAGGTCCAGAAAGCCGGCGGCCTGCACGGCATCGGTGTGCATGACTATGGTCCGCTCCAACTCCGCGGCCCTGCTCCGCACTACCCTGCCAATTTCCGGGATGGGATTGACGGTGCCAATCTCGTTGTTGGCGTACATGACGGAGACGAGAGTCGTGCGGTCGGTGATGGCCTGCCCCACAGCCTCCGGCTTGACCATGCCGTATTGGTCTACGGGCAGGTACGTCACGTCGAACCCCGCGTCTTCCAGGCGCTGGCAGGTGTGCAATACGGCGTGATGCTCCGTCTTGCTGGTAATGACGTGATTGCCGGTCTCCAGCAAGGCAGTGGCTACGCCGTGGATGGCCGCATTGTCGGCCTCGCTGCCGCCCCCAGTGAACACTATTTCGCGGGCGCGACACCCTAACACACCGGCCACCCGTTCCCGAGATTCGTCGAGGGCGTACCGGGCCTCCTGGCCTACGGTATGGAGGCTGGACGGGTTCCCATATACCTGGCCGAAATAGGGCAGCATGGCCTCTACCACTCGCGGGTCTGCCGCGGTGGTCCCGGCGTGGTCGAGGTACACGGTCCCGTCAATTGCCATCCCAAAGTCCTCTTCAGGTTGGTCTCATTGTAGCATAGCCGGGTTGTAAGCAGACCCTGCGCAGGCGTAGGTCAGCCCTAGCTCCCATTGCCAACCTCGCGGCGAAAACTGACGGTGGCCACGGAGAAGAGGAACCCGCCCACCACCGCAATCCACACCCCGTCCAGCGCGTTCCACAACACCGCCGTCACTATCCCGAAAACTATTGTTGCACCGCCGACAGCCTGTCCGGCCCGGATGGCCACCGCGGTGCCCCGCCGGTAGCTGCCGGTCATTGCCCATACCGCTGACCGCAGCACACGCCCTCCGTCCAAGGGGTAGCCGGGGAGCATATTGAAGCCTCCCAAGACCAGGTTCACCCAAGCCAGCAGCAATAAGACCACTCCCAGAACGGAGTTCGGCCCGCCCAAGAGGTACCATGCACCCCCAAGGGCCGCCGCCAGAAGCAAGCTGGTCGCCGGGCCGACAACAGCCACGGAGAATTCAGTCAGGGGACGGCCCGGCTCGCGGCCTAGCCGAGACACGCCGCCAAATATGAACAGCGTAATGCCTTGCACCGGAATCCCAATGCGCCGCGCCAGCAGGCTGTGACTAAGCTCGTGGGCCAGCACCGAGACGAAAAACAGCACCACCAGGAACGCGGCCACCAGCCACCGCTGGGCCGCCGGCCAGCCAAGGTTGGCCTCTCCCAGTTGTTGGACCAACACCAGCGTCAGCAACAGGAACACCGCCAACCAACTGGCGTTTACTTCCACTGGGATGCCGAAAATCCTGGCTAAGCGCAGGGATTTTCCCATCTGGCTTCCTTTACTGCCCCCGCTGTGTAGTCAAGGGGCTTGGCCTGGACGCCGGACGTTTGCCGTCCTGCAAGAACCTGGAAGTTGGGAAGGCGTCAATCCTGTGGTTGGATTCAGTCGCCTTGTCGACCCTGGCCGCCGGTGGTCAAGACGGCCCGCTGTTCCCTGGTCTGGGCCAAGCCGTCGCCTTCGTCCAGCCATTCCAGTCCCCGGTTCAGCAGCCAAGTCTTCGATTCTTCCAGTTCAAAGAGGCTCTGTGCATCGGCCAAGGCCCTTTGGTGGTCGAAGGGCCGGCACGAAAAAATATCAATGTTCACGTAGTCCCGGTGAGGAAAAGTATGCACGCTGATGTGGCTTTCCGCTATTATCACGAACCCGGACACGCCGGAGTCTTCGTCCTTGGGTGCGTTGTACTCCAAGACCTTTGGCTCGGTGATGCGGGTCATGCCCAACGTAGCGGGGCACTCCAGCAGGAAGTCCCTGACCCGCTCCACGTCCCACATCTTGGCCTTATCCCCGCGGTACCCATCGATAACCAGGTGCATCTTCTCTCCTGGGGGCGGTCGTCCCAATCGCTACTTACCCGTTGCGCCTATGCCTTGGCAAAAACCGGCGATATAGAATATCATCACTCCGTTTAGCAAAGCAATTGCAAAGCGGGATGCTGGCGGGGCCGATCCCTGGTACCTGCCGGAGGCTGCGGGAAAAGCCTTGGCTCTCCGGCAATGCCATTACGACTCTGTGCCGAGTATGAGTCTCATGAGTGCATCTTTGCTTGCTGGCGGTTGGGCCAGGTCCCATCCAGAGAGACCAGAAATTCAAGTTGCGGCCAAGGCCGCATTCCCGACCCGGCCATTGAGGTAGGTCACGCATTGAATGACACAATGATCCAGGCTACAGGGTTGACCCACTACTACGGCCCTTACTGCGCCATTGCGGACGTCAATTTCGGGGTCAAACGCGGGGAGATTTTGGGCTTTCTCGGACCCAACGGCGCCGGAAAGACCACCGCTATGCGCATCATCACCGGGTACATGCCCCCGACCCGGGGAACGGTGACCATAGATGGGTACGACGTGGTGGAAAAGTCCCTGGAGACCCGCCGCCGCATCGGCTACCTGCCGGAAACGGTGCCCCTGTACACCGATATGACCGTCACCGGCTACCTCAAGTACATGGCCACCCTGCGGGGAATGCCCGCCAAGAACATCAAGCGCCGGGTTGACGACGTAGTTGGGGTATGCCGGCTGGGCGAGTACCACAAGACCCACATCGGCAAGCTGTCCAAGGGGTTCCGGCAGCGGGTGGGCATCGCTCAGGCCATAGTGCACGAACCGGAGGTCCTAGTGTTGGACGAGCCGACTATAGGCATCGACCCCATCCAGGTGGTCGAGACCCGGCGGCTCATCGAGGAGTTGGGCAAGTCCCAAACGGTGGTGCTCAGCAGCCATATCCTGCCCGAAGTCAGCATGATTTGCGACCGGGTGCTAATCATACACGAAGGCAAGATTGTCGCCGAGGATACCCCGGACAACCTGGCCGCCGGCCTTCAAGGCATGGACAACTTGGAGGTGGAAGTAGGCGGACCGGTAGACCAGGTCTTGGCGGCGCTGCGGGGTATTGAAGGCGTGGACAGCGTCAATCATCGCGTCGCCGGCCAAAGGCATGTCTATTCGGTTCGAGGCCAAGCCGACCAGGACTTGCGCGACGCCGTATCCAGGGTGGTCGTCAGCAACGGCTGGAGCCTGCTTGGAATGCAGTCGGCCGGGATGACCCTGGAGGAAATCTTCCTGCGGCTCACCACCCAAGAGGACCTGTAGTCATGCGCACCGTCCAGGCAGTAGCTTGGAAAGAGGTCCTGGTCTATTTCAGCAGCCCCACAGCCTACATCGTCGGCATGATGTTCCTGGCAGTCACCGGATTCTTTTTCACCCGCAGGCTGAACGACGCATTCCCGGAAGCGACCCTCAGCGGTTTCTTCGACGGCGCCACTATCATCATGATTTTCCTGGCGCCGATTCTCACCATGCGCCTGCTGGCCGAAGAGCAGAAGCTGGGCACCATCGAGCTTCTGCTCACCTCTCCCGTCAAAGACTGGGAAGTGGTGGTCGGCAAATACCTGGCCAGCTTCGCCTTCATGGCGGCGACCGTGGCGATGACCCTCTACTACACGATCCTCCTGTTCGTCTACGCCACGCCCGACCCGGGGCCCATATATGCAGGTTACCTGGGGCTGCTGTTGTACGGCGGGGCCGCCCTGTCCATAGGCATGTTTTGCTCCACGCTAACCAGCAACCAAATTGTGGCGGCGGTGGTGGCGATGGGCATCCTGCTGCTGCTATTCTTCGCCGACCTGGCTTCCCAGAACATCGGCGGAGGCCTGTCCACGGTCATCGGTGAACTGAGCATCCGGAGCCACTTCAACGACTTCGAACGCGGAGTAATCGACACCAAGCACATCGTCTACTACCTCAGCGTCATCGTCTTCTTCATCTTTATGAGCGTCCGGGTATTGGAGTCGCGAAGGTGGCGCTAACGTGACCAGCCGCTCCAACCAAGGCGGCCGCGGCCGCCGGCGACGGGACGCAACCTGCGCCGAGAGAGTCCCGGGCAACGCCCCCCGGCAGTCGCGCCGGGCTGACGGCGAGCAAGAGGAGCCCGCTGCCCTTTCGCGGACCCTGTTCAGCTTCCTGGAACCGTCTCTAGACGCCATCGGTTCCTTCGGCGCTCCCATTGTGTTCGCCGGCGTTATCGGGCTGGTCTCCGGCATTGTCGTCGTTGCCTTCGTAGGCTCCATGTTCTGGTACGGCATTGCCAACATCGCCATCGGCGGCGGGCTGATTCTCATGATCGCCCTCATAGCCCTGAGCTCGGTGATGGCGGCCTTCTTCAGCCGCACCGGCCGCTACGGCGTCAACACGGCCATCATGCTCGTCGCATTCACCACCATAGTAGTGGTAATCAACGTCGTCGCCTTCCAGAACAGCAGCAGGACCGACGTAACCGCGACCAACCAGTTCAGCCTGCACGGCAGTACCCAGCAACTGCTTCAAGACCTGGAGCAGCCGATAAGGGCCACCGCATTTTACGCAGACGATTCCGACGCCAACCCTGACGAGGCAACCCGGGACCGCCTGGGGCGGCGGGCCAACGTGCAGGCGACGTTCCGGGAGTTCGAGGCGATACAGTCTGGCAGGTTCGAATACCGCTTCGTGGACCACAACCTGGAGCCGGAGCTGGTGCGGGACTATTTCGGCAACGCCGCCTCGCCCTTTGCCAAGGAAACCATAGTGGTGGAGAACCTGGAGTCGGGAGTCACCGACGTCATCTATCCATCGTCGCCGGGTTACAGCGAACTGGAGCAAGACCTCTACAGCAGCATCCTGGTGGTGACGGGCCAGGAGCAGAAGAGCATCTATTTCCTGGGCGGCCACGGCGAACGCTCTATACGCGACTCCGGCGACGACGGCTATGCCGCCATCACGGCAGGCCTGGAGGGAGACAACTACGATGTGCGCACCCTGTGGTGGGACCCGTCGGATGAGAACGTTTCCGTGCCCGACACACCTGCCGAGGCCTGCGCGGACGACGACGAGGCCTGTTTGCCCGCCGCCGCACTCCTGGTCATCGCCGGCCCCACCGGTGAACTGCCGCAGGCCCACGCCGCCGAGCTGAATCGCTACCTCACCGGCCTAAAGCTGGACGAAAGCGGGCAGGAAGTCGACCGCCGCGAGGCTGGCCGCCTGATTTTCCTGGCGGAGCCCGACACTCCCCAGTCCTTCTTGCAGTTCATGTTGTCGTGGGGCGTGCTCATCGGCCAGGGCTACATCCTCGACGAAGCAACATCCATCCCCGACTTGCCCCATACCTTGCGGCTTTCGATATCGCCTGACAGCCGACTCCTGGAAACGTACGAACCTCTGTACCGGATAGCTGCGCCCCAGGGCACTTACCTTGCCGACACCCGGCTGACCGGCGCGGCGCCGGTCACGAACATTGCGCCCAACACCGCCGAGCGGGCATTGATCCCGCTTGCGGTGACCTCCGGCAACAGCTACTTGATAGATGACCTGGCCAGGACGGAACCCAGGAGGGGCGGCGAGGCGCCGGACCCAACAGGCTCCTTCCAACCCATTGTGTACGTGGGGCCGGTGGATTCTCCAGATTCCGCCGGCGAGCCGGTCAGCAACAGGTCCGCCAGCATGGTCATCTTCGGCGACTCCGACTTCGTCAGTAATTTCCACGTGGGCGTCGGCAGCGGATCCGACTTCTTCCTCAATTCGGCCAACTACCTGCTGGGAGACTATTCACTGGTCTCCATCCGTCCCAAGCACTACGTGTTCAGGGAGTTCAACCTAGACCGGGATGAGCGCAGGTTCGTGCGTTGGTCTTCCATCCTGTTGATTCCAGGGTTCCTGGGCCTGATGGCCGCCTACGTCTGGTGGGTGCGCCGCTAAGGGGACTCCATGAATGTTAGACTGTCCATCCTGCTGGTATTGGTGCTGGCGGTCTTCGGCGGCACCTACCTGATCATCCAACTCACCGGGTCCGACGGCCCCACGGAGGATGATCCCTGGCTGTACAGTATCGACTCGAATGATATCGCTCGCGTTTCTGTCACCTACCAAGGCGAAACCGTCACCTACCAACAGAAACCCGGCAGCCCGGACTGGGTCATCCTGGGCGAAGAGGAAATTCTAGTTTTTCCTAACAAGTGGAGCGGGATTACGTTATTGCTGGGCGGGCCCAGGGTCCCGGTGCTGTCCGACACGATATCCAACCCGGGGCAATTCGGGCTGGAGCCGCCGGTGACCGCGGTCACCGTAACCGACCGAAGCGGCAATCTCGTCGAGTTCCACTTGGGTGACTCCACACCGGACACCCAGCGCCATTACGCTAGGTTGGTGGGAAATCCGGAGTTGTTCACCGTTCCAGTGTCGATGACCAACGTCGTCAACGGCCTAGTAACCAACCCGCCATACTTCCAGCTTTTCCAACTTGATGCCGATAACCTGGAAATCATCGAGGTCGTCTCCGGGGGCGAGACCAGCGGCTACTTCAAAGACCGGGATACGGGTCAATGGTTTATTCGGGCCGAGCCCATAGGACAATCGCCGCAGGTCTTCCCCGACGAATGGAGAGACACCCCGGAGTTCATCAGCGGCCCAAGGGCTGACCTGGCGGCGGAGACCTTCGACGACTCCTCCATGTATGGCCTGGACCCTCCGCGCACCAGCGTGCGCCTTCTCGTGCGCAACGTGGGAGTTACAGAGTTTCAGTTGGGAAACCTGACCGATGACGGCTTATACCGCTATGCCCGGGTCTTGGACGACCCCAGGCTATATGCCATGCCGGAGCAGGCGGCCCAACGCATCTCAGCCCTGGCTACCGATCCTCCTTACGTTCCCGCGAACATCGAAGACGCCGAAGACGCCGAATAAATGCCGTCTCCAATGAGGCCGTCCTCCCGCATCGAGCGCCAACGGGCCGACGGTAAAGAGAGGACGTCTTGAAAGCGGAAATCTTTTCCATCGGCAGCGAGCTCCTCATGGGCGAATTGACCGACACCAACTCATCCTGGATTGCCGCCAGGCTGCCGCCCCTGGGGGTCCAACTCCAGTGGGTGTCAATCGTGGGGGACGACCAGGAAAAGCTCACCGAAGCCATCTCCCGCGGACTGCAACGTTCGGACCTGCTCATCACCACCGGGGGCCTGGGGCCTACCAGCGACGACTTGACCCGGGAAGCGGTTGCCGACGCCCTGGGCGAGATCCCCGTGGTCCAAGAAGACGTGGTAAAGGCCCTGGAGGAATATTTTCGGAGCCGTGGGTCGGTGATGCCTTCCACCAACATCAAGCAGGCGCTGTTGATACCCTCGGGCCGGTTCATCCGCAACCGCCAGGGCACCGCTCCCGGTTGGTGGGTCGAGCGGGACGGCAAGACCGTCATTTGCCTCCCCGGGCCGCCGGGAGAGATGCAGGCCATTTGGCAGGAGGAGGTGGAGCCTTGCCTGCGCCGGTTGGTCACCGACGAAGTGGCCCTGACCCGGAACATAAAGACCATGGGCCTGTCCGAAGGGGCCATAGACGAAATCGTTTCGGAATATTTCGGCCATGAGAACCCCGAACTGGGCATCTATTCCAAGCCCGACGGAATACACCTGCGCATCATCGCGAGGGGGCGTAACGTAGAGGTCGTCCAGGCATTGATTCAGCCGGTGGAGGACGCCATCACGTCCCGTCTGGCCCCTTACGTCTGGGGCTACGACGACGAGACCCCGGAGCAGGCGATCGGGCCTGCCCTGAGACAAGCGGGGCTGACCCTAGCGACCATGGAGTCATGCACCGGGGGATTCCTGGCCAACGCCATCACCCAGACGTCCGGCAGCGGGGCCTACTACAAGGGCGGCGTAGTAGCCTACACCAGCCAATTGAAAGTCGCCAACGGTGTCCCCGCAGAGGTCATTGATAGCCACGGCGTCGTCAGCCAGCAGACGGCGACGGCAATGGCCCGGGCAATCCGAGAGCGTATTGGCGCGGACCTGGGCATCGGCATAACCGGCGTTGCCGGGCCGGGGGAATTGGAGGGCAAGCCGGTGGGCCTGGGTTACCTGGCAATCGCGAGCGCCGACCGGCTGAAGGAAATGGAGCTAAGGTTGCCGTCCCGCCGCATCGTCATCAAGCGCCGGTTGTCCAACCAGGCCCTCATAGAACTGCGCAAGTTTATAGCTTCGGAGTAGCGGCGGACGATTATACAGTAAGCTTCTTGTACAGCATGGGCAGGCGTTCCGGCAGGGTCCAGATGTCGTCCAGCACCTCGTACCCCATGTCGCCGCACATGCTCTTCAGGTAGTCGTGCCCCGCCTTGTCCACGGTCAAGCAGAAGGGGGTTATCTGCTTCCTTTTGGCTTCCACCAGCGCCATGTAGGTGTCGTGGACGGCGTATTCCTTTTCCACGCCCTCCCGGCTGTAACCCCGGTCCTGGGGGCGTCCGTCACTAATCAGGAACAGTATCTTAGTGGCGGCCTCTTGGCCTTCCAACTTGCTGGCGGCGTGGCGGATGGCCGCTCCCATACGGGTTGCGTGCAAGGGAGTGATTTTATCTATCCTGCGCTTTATCTTGTCTCCAAAGTTCTCGTTGATGTCTTTAATCACGTAGAACTCTACGTTTTCCCGGCCGTAGCCGGAGAAACCGTAGATGCCGTAGGTATCGCCGATGGCTTCCAGCGCCTGGATTAACAGGGAAGTGCTTTCCTTTTCCAGGTCGATAATCCGCTTGTAATTGCGCTGCACCAGCCCTTCCCGCCGCCGGCGCAGCCAGACCATGTACTCCACCGGGTCGTCGGGGGCATCCCGGTCGGACGTCATCGGACGGCCCTCGTCGATGGCCTCGGCGGTCGACGCGCTCATATCCAGCAGAAACACCACGGCAACGTCCCGGCGCGCCCGGTTGCGGTGCCAATAGATTTTTTCGTCCGGCGGGACCTTCATCCTCAGGTCAGCCCAGGCCTCCAGGGCGGCGTTCAGGTCTATATCCTCCCCGTCCACCAGCCGGTATATCTTCTTGAAGCTCTCGGGCATGATTAGCTCGAACTGGCGCTTGATGTGGGTGGACAGGGTAAGATAATGCCTCAAGGCGTCGTTGTAGAAACTCGGGTCGCCTTCGTCTACGTTCCTCTCTTTGACTACGCACCACCGGGGCCGGTAGTCGGCTGCCCTGAAGTCCCATTCGTCGTAGACGAAGGTCTGAGGCTCCCTGGACTCCAGCTCCTCGCCTTGGTCCTCGTTGTCCATCAACGGCCCGTAACCCTGGCCCGGTTTGGCGTTGGGCGGCGGAGCGCCGGCCTCTTTCATGATGTTCTGTGCATAGGTGGCCATGTCCGAGTTCAAGTCGCCCTGCTCTGCATCCAACTCCAACTCGGCGCTGTCTTGCAACAACTGCTCCAGCATTTCTTGTGAGATAGGCTCGCCCTGTCTCTCCTGGTCCTGGTCAGTCTGGAGCTTGGCCAACAGTTGCACCATCTCGGGCTTGAAATCGCCCCTGAAGTCCACCGGCTCGGGAGAATCGTAGGGATCTCCCTCCCCCGGTTCGCCCGCGGCATCCAAATTGCCCTGGAGCTTGCCCACCAGCAACTCCCACTCTTCTTCAGAGAATTCCCCTGGCTCCTCCAGGTCCTGTTCCTCCCATTCCTCTTCCGGCTGGGTCTCGTTCTGGATGCGGGAAATGATTTCATAGGCCCGGAGCGCCGCTTCGCCGGTGTCTTCCACCGTCGCCTGCGCCGTCCTCAACTGGTGCAGAATCTGGGCCAGCACTACGGCCTCTTCCTCGAACTCCTTTGGGATCGGAAGGTCGTAGAACCGCTCCAGGCTCATGTGAATCAGCAACTCCACCAACGCCTCTTGAAGCCCCAGGTCCTGTATCTTGGGGCGGCCGGCCAGGGATTCTTGCCGTACCCTGCCGGCAGCCCTGGCGATGCCGGGATACTCCACTCCCAGCCGGAAGTCCAACCGGCAGTCCTCCAGCACCGTGAATAGGTCGAAGGCCAGCCGGCGATTGTCGAACAGGTGGAAAAAACGCCCGATGTCGGTGAAGGTGCGGCCCGGGCCGGGACTATCCAAACCGTCAGCCGCCTGGATAGGTGAGGGCTCCTCAACTTGGCCCGTCACTCCCGCCATGATTTCACCGTCGGGGAGGACCGTTGGAATCTGCCCAGGCCCATCAGCCGCCGCCTCGGCTAACCGGGCCTTCTCCTCCGCTAACTGCTGCTCTCTAACGGCCCGCCGCTCCGCCGCCTCTTTTTCCATGTCGAAACGGCGGTCAATGAACTGGGTTGCCGGCTTTTCGAAGTCATATTCAAAGCTGCCGAACTCCAGGTGGGCCACCTGGTGAGTGGACACCACCTTGAACCAATCAAAGTTGTCCTGCTTGCTGGTGTATTGGTCCACCACCGTCGGCAGGAAGACCTTGGTGCCGTCGGTAGAGGCCATGTCTTCGTCCACCCACCCGATGTTCTTCCGCACCAACTCGTTGGTATCCAGGATCTCCACCGGGGCCCCGGAAAGGGCGCGGCAGTATAGTCGAATTACCCCCTTCACCCGTTTCAACTCCAGGCTGGAGGATAAAGTCTCCAGCATGGACTCCGAGGTGCTGGACTCCACCTTAAAGAAGGCTATCCCGCTTTCCGGGTTGTCTTTCAACAGCCCGGCTCCAAACTGGAACCAGGCGTCCAGTTGGTTGACGGTGATGCGGTCTAGAACGCCGCTCAGGCTTTTCAGGAAAGACGGGACGGCCTCCGGCGAAATCGTCAGCAGGTTTTCGCACAGTTCCAGAATGTGTCCTTGAGACCCTTGCGGCGCTGCGCTGAGGGCCTGCGAACCGTCGGACATGAACCGGGACGTGTCCCTCATGCCTTCCTTGGCCAGCCGTTCCCCCAGCTTGAGAAAGCGGCCTGTCTGGCCTTCCTCCACTTGCTGCAAGGCCCTGGGCAGTTGCTCCAGGCATGCCTTGACGTCCCTCCAGCCGGCGTCGGTCAAGGCCCGGCACATGGACAGGAAAGGCTCGCGCTCCCGCCCCATGGCGGGCAGCACGTCCCGCCCCAGCAGCAGGCACTCTCCGGCCGCGTCATACGACTTGTACGACATGGCCTCTATCAAGGACGTAAACACTTCCACGTCCCAAAACGGCAGGCTCCTGACCAAGTCCGGGCTCACTTCGAAGAACCTGGCGGCCAGGGTGCTGGACTTCCAGGTGCCCTTGTACAGGCTCCGGCCCAGCCCTGCCCAACGAGGAATGTACTGGGGCCGCAGATTGGGCACGATGGACTCGCTGGCCCGGAAAAAGGCCACCGCCAACGTAGGGGAGTCCTGGGCCAGGTAAGTCCCGCAGCGGGCCCACTGCATGAACGACGGGAAAGACAGGAACCGGGCAACCTGGGGCCCGACCTTGTAGTACTCAACGGCGGACTCCCAGGAGCGCACCGTTTGAGAGCCAATGGTCAGGCCTTCTTTGGCCCAAAGGGCCACCTCTTCTTCCCCGAAGGCCGCTTCCAGGGAGGGCATGGCCTCCTGGTACGCATCCAGCACTGCCGTGGGAAGCTTGGTCAGTTCGTTCTCTATGTCTGACAGGGGAGCCTCACTCACCTCAAGATTCCTTCCTCTCGCCTTCCTCCAAGATGTCCAGGAATTGCCCCAGTATCCGCGCCGTTGCCCCGAAGATCAGGTGTTCATTGTAAGCGTAGGCATAGGCGGAAATCGAGCCGCCATTGTTCCACCGGGTTTCCACCCGCCGGTTGGCGGCGTCGCGCAGGGTTGCCACGGGCGCCTCCAAGACCTCCGCAATCTCGGCGGAACTAGGACTGAAGGTATACCCGGCGGCTATGGTGCCCACGAAAGCCCGGACCCGAAAGCGGCTCCGGGTTTCGACTTCGTCCAACTCTCCCAGGACGGTAACGTCAGCCGGGCTGATGCCCATCTCCTCTTCTGTTTCCCGGAGGGCCGTCTGGAGCGGGTCCGCATCCTGGGTTTCCTGGGCGCCGCCTGGAAAGGAAATCTCTCCCTTGTGGTGCTCCACAGCTTGGGACCGCTTGTTCAGCAGGACGCAGTAGTCGCCATTCTTGGGATAGAGCAGCACCAAGACCGCCGCCGGTGTGAGCGCGTCGTCGACTGTCTTAGCGGGACCGCGGCTGGACAACGCTCTTCGCATCACGTCCAAGGGGGATGATGCCATTTACGCCCCTATTCGAATATGGAAGAGACCACCTCTTCGATGCTCCGCTGCAACTCTGGCTCGTCGGTCAGAGTCCATACGATGCCTACCTGACAAGCCCGGCGAGGCGGGATGCCTTCGCGCATCAGGCGCGCCGCATAGATGAGCAATCGGGTGCTCGCCCCTTCCTGCAGGCCGTGCTCCTCCAGGTTACGTATCTTCTCTCCCAGCTTAGCCAGGGCTTCGGCCTGCTGCTGGTCGCAGCCGCTCTCCCGCTGCACAATCTCGGCTTCGATATCCCGGGGAGGGTAGTTGAACTCTATGGAAATGAACCTTTGCCTGGTGCTGTGCTTCATGTCTTTGAGGGCGCTTTGGTAGCCGGGATTATACGAGACGCATAGCAAGAACCGGTCGTCGGCCTCAATGATTGACCCGGTCTTTTCCACTGGCAAAATCCGCCGGTGGTCGGTGAGCGGGTGTATCAGCACTGTGGTGTCTTTCCTGGCCTCCACCACTTCGTCCAAGTAAAGAATGGCGCCGGCCTTGACCGCCCTGGTCATCGGCCCGTCTATCCACCGGGTGCCGTCGGCATCCAGCAGGTACCGGCCTACTAGGTCGCTGGCGGTCAGGTCCTCGTGACAGGCGATGGTCACCAGGGGAACCCGAACCTCTCCATCGGCCAGCTTCTGGGCTTTTCGCCCCTTGATTACGGTCAATGGTCGGCCCAGCCTCCATGCCATGTACTCTACGAACCGCGTTTTACCGCAGCCGGTGGGACCCTTCAACAAGACTGGGATATGCTGGCGATAGGCTGCGGTAAACAGTTCCAATTCGTCGCCCACCGGCCTGTAATACGGTTCGCTGCGGACCAGGAACTCTTCAATGGCGTATTCTTTGAACGTAGGTTCGGCGATGTCTACCATTACTCTCCCGCTGCTCTTCCCTTTACCCTGCTGTTCCACAACCCGTCGACTGTGCGTTTCAGTTCGGCTACTCCGGATGCATTGTCTATGATCGCATCCGCCCTGGCCAGCCGGTCGTTGCGGTCCATCTGGGAGTCCATGCGCTCCATCACTTCCTGGGCTGACAGGCCGTTGCGGACGCTCAACCTTTCGACCACGGCCTCCACCGGCGAGTCGGTCACCCACACCTCGTCCACCAACGAGTCCCACCCGGCTTCGAACAACAGCGCCGCTTCCAAAACCGCCACCGGGGTCTCCTGGCTCCTCAGGCGGCCCAACTCATCCTCTACCATCCTCGCTATCCCCGGATGCACAATCCCATTCAACTTAGCTAACTGCTCCGGGTCGGAGAAGACGATGCCGCCAAGTTTTCGCCGGTCAATCTCCCCATCGGGTTGAAGTATTTCCTCTCCAAAGGTGCCTATTACTTCGCGCCAGCATTCGGTGTTGGGTCTGTATGCCTCGTGGCCCACGGCGTCGGCCTCGATTACGGCCGCTCCCAAGTCCCTCAAATGCCGGGCCGCCTCGCTCTTGCCGGTGCCTATGCCGCCGGTCAACCCTATGACCAACATGCCTTTACCGGCCCCGGCGCCATGCCGTTCCTAGGGGTATTTCTTGTCTCACGGTAACCGAGGCGAAACCACCGTGCCTCTAGCAAATAACTGCGCAATTCTATCAACGAGACCACCGACGGTCAACAACGATTGCCCTTTGCCGCGTTGGGCCTGCCGGGCGCCGCCTTGACCTCACAGGTCGATGCAGATTTCTCCCCACCGCGAGCGGTAGGCGTTCTGCAACTCCTCGAATCTTTCCAAGTAGTCCTCATCGTCTATGCCGTAGACGGTCATTATCACCGCGTCTTCCCGGTTGTCCGCGTAATAGGCCTTACGGGTCCCCACCGACTCGAACAGGTACTTCTCGTACAGTCTCTGGGCTATGAAGTTCGATACCCGCGCCTCCAGCGTCATGGCCTTGGAGCCGTACTCCACGGCTGCCCTCAAAGAGCCAATCAGCAACAACTCGCCGATTCCCTTGCCGCGGAACTTTTCCCGCACCGCTATCTCGGTGATATGGGCCTCTTCTTGCTGGTACCAGACGCTGACGTAGCCGGCGATCAGGGAATCGCCGTTGACGCGCTGGTCGTCGCCGCCCACCAGCCTTCGCAATCCCTGCGCCAGGCGGCGCCAGGGCTGGCCAACCTCGGCAGATGGAGGACTCTCCTGCGGTTCAGCCTCCGCTGGACCGACGCCGCTATAGGCCACCAGGTAGCAGGCGCGCCGGTTCCTAATATCCCTCTTGAAAGGTGTGCTTACCCAGAGGGGGGAAAATGCCTCTCGCTCGATGTCGATGACCTGGCTTATGTCATCGGCTCTGAGACGCCGGAGCGAAAAATCCATGGGTATCCGCCCGCGCTGGTCGGGATTTCAATCCTGGAATAGCTCGATAATTCTATCATAACTCGTTGGCGGCCCAGCTATTTGCTACATTTATATTGGTATATACTGGACAGAAGCCTGCCCCAGACCGGGGCAATAGCGTTCAACGGCGGCCATTCACAGCATCCGGCGGCTGGCGCATCCTGGGACAGGAGATGAAGGTGGGAGGACTGGGGAGGCGGGGCATCATCCAGTTGGCGGTAGTGTGGCTCACCGCCGCGATGGTTCTTTTGGCAGCCTGCGGCGACTACGAAACGCCGACCCCCACTGAGACCTCTACTGCAACACCGTCCCCCACCGCTACACCCGTTCCTGCTACGCCAACACCTACGCCTACCTCTGCCCCTCCAACTCCAACCAGCGCACCGACGGAAACACCGGCTCCAACGGCTACCCCGACCCCGATCCCTCCTTCGCCGACCCCGGTGGTAACAGAGCCTACTCCCCCGCCTCTCCCGCCGTCGGATTCCACCGGCTTTGAGTTGGTAGCGGGTACCGACGCGGCCACGGGTTCCGGGTCGCTCCTTGTCGTCGAGGCCTATCCCGACGCCGTTGTCAGCGTCAACGGCCATATCGTGACCCTCGAAGCTCCTGGCCCCAGCGGCTTGGGCAGCGCTTCTCTCACCTTGGAGTGGCCAGTTTCCATACACGGTGAAGAAGTGCTGCAGGTCATCGCCACGTCACTGGCGGGGGAGCAAGCGCAGCACAACCTAGCCGCACCGGGTAGTCCGCTCCTATACCGACACCTCACCGGCGTTGTCGTATCCACCAGTGATCAAGGCGGCATCCTCACCTTGCATGGGACCCAAGGCCACCGCGTGACGGCCCATTCCGTGGTCGACGTTTCCGGCCTGCAGCCCGGTGAGTTGGTTACCGCAGTCATGACCCAAGACCCGGGCGCCGACCGCTGGCTGGTCACCGGTGTAGAACCCGCCATGGACAGCTTGGCGCGGCTCACCGCCGCCATCGACGCCGCTCAGGCTGCCGGCGATCTGCCCGCAATAGAACGGCTGCGGCTGCGGTTGCTCGGCAGCAGCACCCTCCACTTGACGACGCTCCTCCATGCCCACGAGCTTGTGGGCGACGTCGACCAGGCCCGTCTAACAGAAGAGTTTGCCGAGGTTTATGTTGCATACAGCGCGGTCATGTCCCAGGAGGGCTGGGGATATGCCACGCTGGAGGCCGAAGGAATCATAACCGTAGTGGATTCCCAAGAGCAGACTGTGGTCTTGGAACAACCGGATTTCTTCCCCACCACTGTTTCTTTCTCGTCTTCCTCTGAGCTTTGGAGAATTCCCCATGGGTTGCCCGCAGGCGCGGCGGAGAACTGGCTCCGGCAGGCAGGGCCGACGTCGGCCTACGCCGGCCGGTTCGGCGGCATGGAAGCCCACTTTGGTCAACTGGAAGTAGCAGGCAGGGTCAGGGTGTGGTACGAGTTGGAGACTGGCGACGCCACTCGGGCCCTGGTGCTCCCCGGGGCGACTTTGGCCAGTGAGACCGCCGATGTCCTGGTCTCTTTGTCCCAACGGGGTGAGGCCAGAGGGCCGGTGACCGCCGTCGACCTGGACTCGGACCCGCCGACCATCACCATCGAAGACCAGTTTTCCGGCGGCGAGCTACAGCTCTCCGTTGGCCCCGACAGCCCCTTCGGCGATGACCCGGAATCGGCTGGTCTATCGTCCTTGCCGAGTATCCTGGTGACCGCCAGCTACGATCCGGAGTCGCTTTCCATTCTGGCGTTAGACCGCATCGCAGTATTTAGTTCCCAATATCCGGTTCGCGGCGTGGTGCATAGCTTCATTCCCAAGGTCCTGCCGGGCAATGTATTCATACTCACGGTGGAGGGCGATCTCGAGGCTTTCAGCCGCACGGAGAATACCATCATCACCAAAAACGGCCAGCAGATCTACACCACCGGGGTCCGCGTCGGCGACTTGGTCCGGCCCGCAACCCGTTACCGGGAGGCAGGGGATGGAGAACCGCCAGAACTGGTCGAGTTAAACCTCAGGACCCCGCCGGCGGCTCCGCTCCAAGGAACAATCCTGGGAATCGCCCGACTGCCCGGCGGGGATGCCGCAGTCACCCTTTCCACCGGCGGCCTGGAGTTGCTCACCGTCTCAGTCACCAGAGATACCCATATCACCCTTGACGGCGAGCCCGCGGGGATAGACGCCTTTGCCCTGAGCATACGGGTGGCTTCCGGGTCGTATTACCCAATATCGTTGGAAGCGGTGCGCCTGGGGCTTGAAAGCAGCCCCTAGCTGTCGTTAACCAGAAAAATCCGGCCGGTCACCAACTATACAAGGCTGACCTTCCCGTATTCCCCGTCGTATCCAGGCTCTATCGCGACCTTCCCCGTCCTTGCCCGCAACACCGCGCGGGTCAGCTCTTCCCCGGCCGTCCGGGACAGTGCGTCGGCCTCAACCGACATCAACACGTCCATCTCGCTACCCAACTCTCGAGTCAGCCGCAGGTACTCGGCTCGCACCCTCTTGGCGGAAGGCCCCACGCCCATGACGCCGGCGATTATCTCCACAAGAGGGAGCAGTTGGATGAAAGGCGGCCGCTGTTTGCTATGCTGCACGAACCCATCCGCTCCGCGCGTCGCATGCGCCGGGCCGTCGGAGAAGCCGCGGATGCGGTGGAGCACCCCAAGGGTCATCGGGCGGCCGCACTTCGGGCATACGGCGCCGGATTTGGCGGTGTCATCGGGGCTTTGCCGGACCCCGCATTTCCGGTGACCGCTGTAGTGATATTTCCCCTCCTCAGGGTAGAACTCCACCGTGTACGCAATCGCCTGCCGGGCCAAGGATTCGGCCAAGCCGCGGTAGCTCAACTCCCCTTGGAACACCGTTAACTCGCGTCCCAACTTGGCCGGCGAGTGGGCATCGGAAAAGGACACTATGGCCTTGTCTTCCAGCCACGGTACGCTCCAGTTCATGGCGGGGTCGCTGGACAACCCGGTCTCGACGGCGTTGATTTGGCAGGCCATGTCCTGGAAGCACTCCTCCAAGTCATCGAACCCCGTCTTAGAGCCGAACGCGCCGTACCACGGGGTCCAGACGTGGGCCGGAATAATCATGCAGTCCGGGTTGACGTCTAGGGCCAAGGCGGTAAAGTCCCGCGCCGACATACCAAGGGTAGGTCGCCCGTCCGACTCCAGGTTGTTCTTCACCGCCGCCAGTGTCTGAATAATCCGGTCCACCGTGTGAAAGTCCGGCGCCAGCAGCAGCAGGTGCACCCTGCGGACCTTTCCTCCTTGGGAGTAAACACAACTAACCTCCGTCCCCAAAACGAAGTGCACGTCGTCGTAGACGTAGAGCCCCTGCCCGTCGGGCTTGAGCTTTCTGCCCAACTCCTTTCTCCAGGCCGGATGCGTGAAATCCCCGCTGGCCAGGAGTTGGATGCCCTTTATCTTGGCCCAGGCTGCAAGGTTCTCCAGGGTCAAGTTCTTGCTGCAAGCGTAGGCGAAGGGGGAATGCAGGTGCAGGTCGGCGGCGTAAGACATGGTGGGAGTTTATCACGCCCTCCCTGCACCTCTCTCGAGGCGCGACATCTTGACCCGTAGCCCAGTCCCAATTATTCTTTTATCTGTCATTTAACCTTGCGCGGGCAAAGCCTGTAAGCGGCGTCGGCCGCCATTTCTCGACACAAAATATCCCGTGACCTCAGTAAGGAGCGAAAGCATGCCGGCAAAAGACATAGTTACGGAGGCAACAGCCCAGGCAGCGCTGTTGAGGGGCGTCGACATCGTCGCCGACACCGTCCGCCTCACCTTGGGGCCCAAGGGGCAAAACGTCATCTTGGAGAGAAAGTGGGGCGCGCCGGTGGTCACCAACGACGGCGCTTCCATCGTCAAAGAGATGGATCTGGCCGACTCTTTCGAAAATATGGGCGCCCAGTTGATCAAGGAAGCGGCCACCAAGACCAACGACACGGCCGGAGACGGCACCACCACCGCCACCGTATTGGCCCAGGTCATGGTGCATGAGGGAATGAAAAACGTCGCCGCCGGCGCCGACCCCATGGCCATCAAGCGGGGCATCGACAAGTGCGTCGCAGCCGTGGTCGAGCAACTGCAAAGCAACGCCGTGGAAGTCAAAGGCCGCGACCAACTCACCCAGGTGGCGTCCATTTCCGCCAACAACACCGAAATCGGTGAACTTCTGGGCGACATGCTGGACAAGGTCGGTCCCCAGGGAGTGATTACCATTGAGGAAGGCAAAGGCATCGAGTCCGAGACCGAGTACGTCGAAGGAATGCATTTCGAACGGGGCTACATCAGCCCCCACTTCGTAACGGACCGCCAACGCATGGAGGCCCACCTGGAGAACCCCTACATCCTGATTACCGACAAGAAAATCTCCGCCGTGGCCGAACTGGTCCCCCTTCTGGAGCAACTGGCGCCTCTGTCCAGGCCGGTGGTAGTCATCGCCGAGGACGTGGAAGGCGAGGCCTTGGCGGTATTGGTAGTGAACAAGCTTCGCGGCTCCCTCAACTGCCTGGCCGTCAAGGCCCCGGGATTCGGAGACCGCCGCAAGGCCATGTTGGAGGACATCGCCGTTCTCACCGGAGCCCAGGTCATCTCCGAGGACCAGGGCCGCAAGCTGGACGCCGCCACGGTGGCGGACCTGGGTCAGGCGCGGCGGATTGAAACCACTAAGGACAAGACCGTCATCGTCGAAGGCAGAGGGTCGCCCGACATGATTAAGGCCAGGGAGGAACAGCTAAGGGTCCTGGCGGAAGAAACAGCCTCAGAGTACGACAAAGAACGGCTGGAAGAGCGCATTGCCAAGCTGTCAGGCGGAGTCGCCGTAGTCAAGGTCGGTGCGCCCACCGAGCCGGAGCTCAAGGAACTCAAGCAGCGGGTGCAAGACGCCCTCTCCTCCACTAGGGCCGCTGCCGAAGAAGGGGTGGTGCCCGGCGGCGGGACCGCCTACATACGGGCCTTGTCAGCCCTGGACAATCTTGAGTTGAGGGCCGACGAATCGGTCGCCAAGTCCATTGTCAGGTCGGCGTTGCAAGAACCTTTGCGCATCATCGGCGCCAACTCCGGGCAGCATGGGGCCGTTTTGGTAGACAGGGTGCGCAACAACCCCGACGCCAATTTCGGCTACGACGCTCAGAGCAACGAGTTCTGCGATTTAATGGCCAGGGGAATCATGGACCCGGCCAAGGTCTCGCGCAAGGCCTTGGAGAACGCCGGCAGCGTGGCGGGAATGATACTCACCACCGAGTCCCTCATCACCCAGACCGAGGAACCCGAGCCGGAGCACGGCCACGTCCATTAAAGAGTTTACAACCTGTAGAAGTCTGAATGCGGGGGCAGTCATTAGACTGCCCCCGCACATTTTGGCCCAAAACCTCCGTTATCGCCGCTCCAGAGGGTGCTACTCAGTCACGGCTACGACGGAAATGTGCGACATCGTCGAGTCTTTCGTTGCCCCGTGCCAGTGGTTCTCCCCCGGCAGTATCTGCACCACGTCGCCCACCGCCACTTCCACTTCCCCGTCCTCGTTGGCGACGATGCCGTTGCCGGCGGTGATTACCAATATCTGGTCGCTGTCATGGGTGTGCCACCCTGTGCTGGCGCCTTTTCCGAAAGTGACGACAAAGACGCGCATGAATTTGCTGTCGCCCGCCTCCAACATCGGTTGAGTTGTCCGGCTGACCTCTCCGCCCGTCCAGCCGGGGACCGGGGTCGCCGTAGACATTGGAATATCGTCAATCTGGGATATTCTGAACCGTTGCATAACTGCCTCCACAAATTTATTTTGCCGGGGCTACCCCGGAAATACGGGGCTAGGTTCCCCGGTCCGGGATCAGGCGTACTCCAGCAAGATTTCGGCCAATTCTTGCGGTTTGGACAAGCTCACCTGGTGGCACGAGTCCACCGTCGTTATGTCAACGTCGGGAATTCTCTGCGCCATGCGCTTCTGGGCATTCGGCGGCACCAGCTTGCTCTCACTCAATACCACGTAGGTAACCGGGCAAGGCGGCGGACCGTCATTCAAGGAAAGCTTGGCGGTTATTGCCCTGGTCGGCAGCGGGCCAAAGAAGCCCAGGGCCTGCACTACTTTCATCGTGTCCATGCCGTTGCACAGAATACGGGAGATAACCCACGGGGGCATCAGAAATTCCCGCCTCAAAAGCCTGTTGAGGCCCGCCAAAAGCCGAAACCCCTTCCTGGTGGCCCAGGGCAACGCGCTTAGCATGGACTGTCGACCGACGGGGATAATCCCGGAAATCAACACCACTCTCTTGGGCGGCTGGGGCAGTTGGTTGGCCGCCCGGAGGACCAACCCGCCCGCGAAGCCGTGGCCCACCAGCACCACGTCCTTGAGATTTTCCCTCTCGACGGCCCGGGTGATGGCGTGGACGCACTCCTCCAAGCGTACCTCGGCGGTATCCCCGCCGGCATCGGCGCCGTGCCCCGGCAAGTCCAAAGGGTAGACCCGACCCGCGCGGCCGGACCTGTACAGCCGAGGCGGGTGCTCCACCGGGGCGGTAAGATGGCCCCAAACGGCTCCCCAACTCCATGCCCCTTGTCCGGCGCCGTGCACCAGCAGATAGTCCGTCACTTTCCCTCCAATACTCTTCGGAGAGACCCCAGCATGGCCTCTTCGTCTTCCGGCAGCACCGTCCTGGGGTCCAGCATCACTTGGTCATTTTCGATACGAGCCACTACCGGCGGGTCAGCGCGGCGCAGCTTCGCTGCAAGCTCTTCGGGACTCTGCCGTCCCTCGCCGCAGGCCGCGGCCAGCGCCCAGGTCGGCAGCGTTTCGCCCGGAAGGCTCCCTCCCCCCACCGCAGAATGAGACTGCTTTAGTTCAACCGCGGCGTCCTGTCCCAATTGCTCCGCCCACTGTCGGGACCGAGCCTTGATCGATTCCTCGGAAGCGCTGATCATGCGCCACACGGGAATTTCCGATTCGGCTTCTTCTCTCAGGTAATGCAGCAGCGTAGCCGTCAAGGCCGCCAGGCTGAGCTTGTCTATTCTCACCGCCCTGGCCAGGGGATGGTGTTCCAGTTTGGCCACCAGTTCCCTTCTTCCAACGACTATGCCAGCCTGGGGCCCGCCCAGCAACTTGTCCCCCGAAAAGAAGACCAGGTCTGCCCCAGCCGCAACGCTTTCTTGCGGCGTCGGCTCGTGGGCCAGGCCGTACCGTTCCGTCGGCAACAGGCAGCCGCTGCCCACGTCGTGCAGTACGGGGATCCCCCGTTGGCGTCCCAGTTCCACCAGTTCGGGGACCTCCACCGACGCGGTGAATCCCTCCACCCGGAAGTTGCTGGCGTGGACCTTGAGCAGGGAGGCAGTGTTTTCGGTGACAGCCCGTTCGTAGTCCTCTACATAAGTGCGGTTGGTCGTCCCCGCGTCCACCAGGGCTGCGCCGCTTTGCCGCAGTACGTCGGGCACCCGGAATCCGCCGCCTATCTCCACCGCCTCTCCCCTGGATACGATTACCTCTCCGCCGGGGGCCAATGCCAACAGCCCCAGCAACAGCGCAGAAGCGTTGTTGTTGACCGCCAGGGCCGCCTCGGCTCCCGTCAGTTGTTTCAACAGCGACTGCAAATGCGCCTGCCGCGAGCCGCGCCTGCCGTTCTCCAAGTCCAGTTCCAGGTTGCTGTATGACCCCGCGGCCACGACCATGGCGTCGCAGGCGGAACGGCTCAACGGAGCCCTGCCCAGATTGGTGTGAATTATCACCCCGGTGGCGTTGATGACCCGGCTCGGCTCCACCCGGGCCGCCGATTTCACCTGCCTGCAGACTGCCTCGGCCACTTCCGTGACCGAAGGCGCGCCCTCTCCGCGACGCACCCGCTGTCTTGCCTGGTCCAATTCCCGGCGCACCAGGCCCACCACCCATCCCCGGCTGTAGCCGTCAGCCATTGCGGCCACGGGTTCGGCGCCCATGACGCTGTCCACGCTGGGTAGGTCTCGTAATTGCATGTTCATGCCCTTCGGGTTCAGGCCAGGGGGACGCTGGCAAGGCTATATTTTAGCACGGCTGTTGCTCCTTCTATTTTCGTAGTAAATGCCATATCCTGACAACGCGGCTCCTCACTTCAGACGCCGTTGATTTATGGTTGCTAGTCTCCCCAAACATCAAGTGTCTTTGGCTTCCAGCTAATGGCCGGGACTGCCGAGACATTTGGCTGCGCCGGCCATCGCACCCTGCCGGTACATGACCGTTCCGGCCGTTCCAGTTGCTACAACTGCATCATCGAGAATTGCCAGACACGACTCTACAATCTCGCCGGCCGCATGTTGGGCGATTGGGCCCTGGCCGAAGATGCGGTCCAGGAGAGCCTGCTTTCCGGTTACCGCGGGTTTGGTCAATTTCGCGGCGACAACCTGCAAGCCTGGCTCACGAGAATCGTCGCCAACACCTGCCGCGACATGATTCGCGCCCGGCGGGCCCGCCCCACCGTCCCCCTTGACCCATTGTCCCCAGGACCGGACCAGCAAGACCCCCTTCCCAGCGCGGCCGACCTGCCATCAACACTGGAATCACCGGAAGAGTACGCCGAACGCCGGGAACTGAACCGGGCAATCCAGGCGGCCCTTGACTCCCTTGCCGAAGAACGCCGCCTGGCCGTTCTCTTGGTAGACGTCCAGGGGTTGAGCTACGAGGAGACCGCCCAGGTGATGAAGTGCTCTCTTGGCACCGTAAAGTCCCGCGTAAGCCGTGGACGCCGGGACCTGCGGGACTCTTTACAAAGGTCTGGGGAACTATTGCCCAGCCGGTTCCGTCATGATTACTAAAGCCATGTGGCCCTTCAACGTCAGACACCGGCACCTTAGCGCCGAAACCCTGAGCGAGCACCTGGAAGGCCGCATCCACGGGTCGGCCCTGGCTCGCTTGGAGCGCTCGCTGGCGCAATGCGACGTTTGCAGGGAAGACCTGGATTCCCTGCGCGCGACCGTCGCCCTGCTCGGGCAGTTGCCAGCGGAGGTACCGGCGGGCAGCTTTGTTATGGCCGCTCCTCCGCCCCAGCCGGCGCGGCCTCGACCGTCTCCCTTGGCCAGGGCGTCGACGTGGGCATACGCCGGGGCGGCATCGGTCGCGGCCATTCTGTTGACCGTGCTGGCCACCGCCGACGCCACGGGCCTGCTGGCCCCCGGCCCAGCGACCGATTCGGGGCAGTTGGCTACGGTCTTCGAGGAATCTGGATCAATGGCGGACTACGACAGCGCTGCCGCCGTCTCGTTAGCCACAACCGAGCCAATCGCCGCCATTGAGCCGGTCGAGGCCCTTGATGATTCAGAGGCAATGGCGGACAGCGGACCTGCCGACATCGCGGATGGGCCTGTCCAAAGCGAGCCTACTGCCGCCCCGGAATTGGCTTCAGCTTTTGAAGACTCAGAAGTATTGTCGACCAGCGCCGAAGCCAGCCCGGCGGCCACCGTCGAACCGGCTGCCGCCTTGGAGCCGGCCGAAGCTTTTGACGATTCAGAGGCAATGACGGCCAGCGCCGAAGCCAGCCCGGCCGCCGCCGCCGAACCGGCCGCAGCCATGGAGCCGGCCGAAGCTTTTGACGATTCAGAGGCAATGACGGCCAGCGCCGAAGCCGCCGATGTCGTCCGCTCGCAGGCTCCCGAAGAACCGGAACCCACCGTAGAGGCGGCCTCTGAGGGAGCTATGGAAGAACCCTCCCCAACCGCGGTGGGCCAAGTTAGCCCGGCGGTGGCCGACGCCGCGGACGCCGTAGACCCCACACCCACCGAAGCGCCGGCCACCCCGTCCCCGGCGTACCAGGCTTCCCCGACGCCGGGGGCCGCAGTCGCCGGTCCGGTTCCGGACCTAGCTCAGGCCCCAGTCATGGAAGCGGAAATTGAAGCGGCGGCGCCGACGGCAGAGCCTGCGCCAAGCAGCGGCCCTGGGAAGCAAGACAGAGGGACCGCCCTGTATTGGCGTATTCTGGAAGGGATTGCTGGCACCCTGGCCCTGATTTTCCTGGCGGCATTTGCCGTCAAGTGGCGGGCTTCCCGCGTCAACGGCGCGGCCCGTAGCTGATGGACGCCGGACCCGGCCCATCCCTTGCAGGGCCAAAGGCCGGTTGCTAGAATTAAATTCTTGTTATCAGCAATTTTGATAATTCCAGGCGTTACCATGGCCCAATGTGACAGGGCCGTGGCTACGCACCTTTCACAAGGCCTGGACTCAAAGTGACCCACATGGAAAGGGCCCTGGAACTGGCCCGAAGCGCGCTTGGCTCCACCAGCCCAAATCCCTCAGTGGGCGCTGTGGTCGTGAAGGACGGCGTGGAGGTCGGCTGGGGTGCGACCTCGCCGCCGGGCCAGAACCACGCCGAGATAAACGCCCTGCAGCAGGCCGGCGCCTCGGCCTTGGGATCAATCCTTTACACCACACTGGAACCTTGCAGCATCTTTGGCCGCACTCCCCCCTGCACCAAGGCGATAATTGACGCCGGCGTTGCTCAGGTGCACGTGGCCGCCATCGATCCCAACCCGATGATTTCCGGCAGCGGTTGCGCCGAACTAAGGTCCGCCGGCATCGACGTGCAGCTTGGAGAGCAGTCCGAAGCGGCGCGGTCCCTCTATGAGGCCTTCGCCAAACACATCAAGACCAGCATACCCTTTGTAAACGTCAAGTTCGCCATGAGCCTGGACGGCAAGATTGCCGCCGCCTCTGGAGACTCCAAGTGGGTCACCGGCGTCGAGGCCCGAAGCCTGGTGCAGCAGATGCGCCGGGAGTCCGACGCAGTTCTGGTTGGCGTCAACACGGTCCTGGCCGACGACCCTCAAATGACCGCTCGGGACGCGGATAGGAACCTACTCCAGCGCCAGCCGTTGCGGGTTGTAGTGGACAGCCGCTGCCGGACGCCTGCCTCGGCCCGTATGCTCAAGCAACCCGGCTGCACGGTCATCGCTACCACGCTGCGGACTCCCGACTCCCGCATCGAGCAACTAACCCTGGCTGGAGCAGATGCGCTATCCCTGCCTACCGCGCCTGACGGGAGAGTGAACTTGCAGGCGTTGTTGGAGGAGTTGGGCCGGCGCGGCGTGGTGAGCCTGCTTGTGGAGGGCGGAGGCCAGTTGCTTGGGTCATTGTTTGACCAAGCCCTGGTCGACAAGGTATTCGCCTTCATAGCCTCGGTGATAATCGGCGGGGAAACGGCGGTTTCGCCGGTGGAGGGACGAGGAGCGGACTCCATGGCGAAGGCCTGGAATATACAGCGAGCCGAACTGACCCACGTTGGCCCTGACTGGCTCATATCCGGCTATCCCCAGAGGAAGGACTAGGTGTTTACCGGCATAGTTGAAGAAGTGGGCGTAGTGTCCAGCCTAGAAGGCTCTCTCCTGTGCCTCCGGGCCAAGACGGTGTTGGATGGAATGCGGCTGGGCGACAGCATCGCCCTGGACGGCGTTTGCCTCACGGCGGTGAGACTGGACGACGGCGGGTTCTGTGTCGAACTTTCCCCGGAAACCCTGCGGCGCACCACTTTCGGGGGCTTGAAGGCCGGCGACCCTGTCAATCTGGAACGGCCTTTGGCCGTCAGCGACCGCCTCGGCGGCCACATCGTACAGGGACACGTAGACGCCACGGGACGGGTCGTTTCCTGCAAGCCGGAAGGCGATTGCTTTATCCTGAGGCTGTCCTGCCCCAAGCGCCTCATGCCATACATAGTTGAAAAGGGGTTCATCGCTGTTGACGGCGTAAGCCTAACCGTGGTAAAAAAGAGTCCCTCATCCTTTACTGTGTCAATAATACCGTACACATTAGCTAACACGGTCCTGAAAGACAAATTGTCTGGCGGTCGCGTCAACCTGGAAACCGACGTGGTCGCAAAGTACGTCGAAAGCCTGCTGCCCACCCTCCAGGAAAGCCGCTAATCCCGCCAAGGATAATTTGCATTCATGCCTCTTTGCAGCCTAGAGGAAGCCCTGGACGACCTTAAAGCGGGCAAGTTCGTCGTAGTAGTCGACGACGAGCGGCGGGAGAACGAGGGAGACCTGGTGATGCCCGCCGAGATGGTAACCCCCGAAGCGGTCAACTTCATGGTTACCCACGCCCGCGGCCTGCTTTGCATGCCGATGACCTGCGAGCGGCTGAGCGAGCTGGACATACCCCTGATGCCCAGCCAGCACGCCACCCACAAACTCCCCACGGCCTACACCATGTCGGTGGACTACAACATCGGCACCACCACCGGCATATCGGCCGGCGACCGGGCCGCAACCATCCAGGCTTTAATCGACCCCGACGCCAGCCCAGGGGACTTCTCGCGCCCCGGACACCTGCTTCCTCTGCAGTACCACCCCGGCGGCGTTCTCGCCCGCCCCGGCCATACTGAAGCCATAATAGACCTGTGCAACATGGCCGGAATGTACCCCGCCGGCGTGGTGTGCGAGATTATGAACGAGGACGGCACCATGTCCCGGCTGCCCGACTTGGAGACGTTCTCCCAGCACCACGGGCTCAAGATACTCAGCATCGCCCAGATCATCGCCCACCGCCGCCGGTCAGAGCGTCTCATCGAACGGGTGGCAGAGGCCCGCCTGCCCACCAAGTACGGGAACTTTACCGCCTTCGCCTACCGCAGCGCCGTTGAGGAGGGGGAGCACATCGCCCTCACTATCGGCGAGTGGAACAGTGAGGAACCGGTCTTGGTCCGAATCCACAGCGAGTGCCTGACAGGCGACGTTTTCGGCAGCGTCCGCTGCGATTGCGGCGAGCAAATCGAACTGGCTCTCAAGATTATCGCCGAGGAAGGCTCGGGGATACTGCTTTATATGCGGCAGGAGGGGCGCGGCATCGGCCTGCACAACAAGATCAAGGCCTACTCTCTACAGGACCACGGCTCGGACACCGTCGACGCCAACAGGAGCCTGGGATTCGACCCGGACCTCCGTCACTACGGCGCCGGCGCCCAGATACTCCAAGACCTAGGGGTACGCAAGCTCCGTTTGTTGACCAACAACCCCCGCAAAGTCGTCGGCCTCGCCGGGTTTGACCTGGATATCGTGGAAAGGGTCCCCGTAGAGGGTGAGGTAACCGACGAGAACCGCGCCTATCTGCGGACCAAACGGGCGCGGATGGGCCACATCCTCGACAACTGCTAACCGTCTCCGCTACGCCGTTTCCCTACCCACCGTCGTCAGCAGATACGCCTCGATAAACGGGTCCAGTTCCCCCTCCAGCACCTGTTCCGGCCTGGTGCTCTGGTGGTTGGTGCGGTGGTCTTTCACCGATTTATAGGGATGTAATACGTAACTCCGAATTTGGTTTCCCCACTCCGGGGTCACCCGCTCGCCCCGCAACTTGGCCAACTCCTCCGCTCGCTCTTCGTTTTGCCGGGCCAACAGCTTCGCCCGCAGAATGCGCATGGCGAATTCCCGGTTCTGGTGCTGGGACCGCTCGTTCTGGCAGGAAATCACTATTCCCGTGGGAATGTGGGTCAACCGCACGGCGGAGGCCACTTTCTGGACGTTCTGACCTCCGGGCCCGCTGGACCGGAAAAAGTCCATTTTAATCTCGTCCGGCCGCACTTGAGCCTCAGATTCCTCTTCCGCCGCCGGCATCACCTCGACCGAGGCGAAGGAAGTGTGGCGGGCGTGACTGGGGTCGAAGGGGGACAAGCGCACCAGCCGGTGGACCCCTCTCTCAGCATTCAGGTATCCCGACGCGTAAGTCCCGCCGATTTCCAGGATCCCACTGCGCAGCCCCGCTTCCTCACCGTGGGACATGTCCATCACCTGCACCGGGCGGGACTGGTTCTCGGCCCATCGGAGGTACATTCGGAGCAGCATCTCCGCCCAGTCCTGGGAATCGGTGCCTCCCGCCCCAGCCTGGACCGTAACTATGGCCGGCCTGTCGTCGTAGGGGCCCGACAGCGTCAGGTTGATTTCTTCCCGGTGGAGGATGCGGGCAATATCCTCCGCCTCGGTTTCCAATTGCTCGGCCAACGAACTGTCCTGTTCGTCTAAGGCCAAGTCAACCAATTCCGACAGGTTCTGGGCCCGGGACCTCAGGTCGCTCCACAGGGCCACTGTCTCTTTGAGGCGGACCAACTGCCGCATTTTCCGCTGGGCCTGCCTGGAGTCATCCCAGAAGTCGGGACTGGCCGCCTCCTTTTCTAGAAGGGCGATGGACTTTTCTTTGCCGGACAGGTCAAAGCCGCTCCACCACGGTTTCGACCTTCCGGTGTATCGCTTGTGCGGTTTGTTTAAGCTGCTCCATCTTCGATTCTCCTGAGGGTCATTCACGTCTTCCAGACCGCCTGCGCCGGCTGGACTGATTATCGCCGCTGTACGTCACTGAATTATACTATGGCTGCGCCTTGGGCATTGCAGCCCTTGTCTTGAGCACATCCGCCCGCGGCGTCAATCCGGGCCTTGCCTCGCCGGCGTATTGGGTGTTACAACTGCCTGGTTTCGGCGCGGAGGCGGCAATCCTGACGGTTGTAGGTGGAAAGCTGAATTACCCCTTCTTCATCGGTGTGTTGGCGGCGGCCGCCGTTGCAGTCCTGGCCTGCGGCGGCCCTGCGCCTACCCCGGCGGAGCCGACCCAGCCTCACACCCCAACTCCCACGACTGCCCCGGCTCCCACTTCCGCCTTTGTCCCGTCTCCCACCTCCACCCCATTCCCAACTCCAAGTCCAAGTCCAACTTCAGTCGCTGCCTTTACCCCCGCGCCGTCACCCTCTCCAACCGCAGTTCCGACGCCGTCTCAAGCGCCCCGGCCTTCAGCCGCGCCCACACCCTCGCCCACCGCCGCCCCAACCGGAGAGCAGATAGACTGGACACGGTGCGGGCCGTCCAACCTGGAATGCGGATTCGTGGAGGTCCCGGCAGACTACCGGGACCCCGGCGGCGGCAGCATCAAGATTGCCGTCAACGTGCTGCGCGCCGGGTCGCCAGAGGAGCGCATCGGCTATCTGCTGGTGAACCCGGGCGGCCCGGGGTCCAGCGGCATCGAGTTCGTTAACCGACTTGCCCTCGGACGCTTCCCCGACGAGCTAGTCGACCGTTTCGACATCGTCGGCTTCGACCCCCGCGGGGTGGGAGAGTCGGAGCCTGAGTTCGCCTGCGGAGAGCCCGGCGAGCAGCTTGCCCTCTTGGCAACCATCGACGGGGACATAGACGCGCCGGAGGAGATTGCAGCCGGCGAGGCGGCGGCCAACCTGTGCATCCAGTCCATGGGGCCGGTCGGAGCCCTGCTGCACACCCTATACGTCGCCAACGACATGGATGAGATACGACGGGCCCTGGGAGCCGACCAAGTCTCCTACCTGGGGTTCTCCTACGGCTCCGCGGTGGGCATCTGGTACGCCACCCTCTTTCCTCAGTCGGTCAGGGCCATGGTGGTTGACGGCGCCGACAACCCGGTAGACCCGTCCGCCACCAGGCAGGAACGCATCCAGGAAGCCATCGAGGAGGCTGCCCCCCTGGCCGACTTGCTGGAGCAAGCGTTGCTGGCTTGCGCCGACCCCGACTGCCCCATATACAACGGCGGCGACCCAGTGGGCTACTTCCTGGAAGCCGTTGAAAAGCTGGACTTGGTGGTCGCTGCGGCAGACGGGCATCCCCTGGCGGGGATATTCGGGGTGCTCTCGACGCTGTACACCCAGGAGACGTGGCCCTGGCTGTGGCGCGGCCTTTATGAACTCAACGAGAGGGACGACCCGTCAATCCTGCTGCAATTCGCCAACATACAGTTTGGCCCCGAGCCCACAGCCGCCAACTTCACCGGGCACGTCAATTGCCTGGACAATTGGGCGCTGTTCCCGGAGTTGGACCGAGCCACGCTGCTGGAGGAGTCCCCGGTCATCGACGCCGTCCTGGAAGAAATGTTCCCGCTGCTGGCCGTCATAGACCCTGGGTTTCCCAGCGCATGCCTGTTCTACGATCAGTTCGCACCGGAACCCCTCGACGGGCCGCTGGACGGCGGAGGCGTCCCCATCCTGGTAGTCGGCAACCACTCGGACCCGTTTACCCCGTTCGGCGAGTCCGAAGAGCTGGTGGTCGACGTGCTCAGCAACGGCTACCTGGTGGAGACTTCCCATCCTTCCCACGTCGTCTATCCCGACAACCAATGCGTCAACAGGCTGGTGCACAGTGTGCTAATCGACGGCGTCTATCCCGCCGAAAAGCGAGTGTTCTGCCGGGAAGAATTGCCAGTTTCTAATTAGCGAAAGACCCTGGGCCAACCTGCCGAATTTAGGCGGGTTCGGGGGCCGGCAGGGGAGGCGGGTCGGCGGATGGAACAACCAAGCCGCGGGCTACGGCCCAGGGAAGCAGGGCCCCCAAGAGATGCTCGATGCCGGGGACGGTCTTTTCGGCTAGGCACCGCTGCAGGTAGCTGTGGGCCGACGTGAAGGTGGGGAGGCGGTATCCGGCCGCGGCGACCTTGCGGAAGAAGGCAAAGTCGTCGGGGGCGGGCTTGCGCTCGGCGCGGGCGATGGTCCATTGGAGGCAGTGGTCGTCGACCATGGTCCGGATCTCGTTGTGGGATATTTCGAGGGCGAACTTGCGGCGCAGGGCGTTGATGCGAGACCTTATGTAGGATAGCTGGTTCATTTGGATTTACCTCCAGGTGGAAATTTTAGATCCCCTTCCATTTCCTCTCATTTACTCCCGTTTTTGAGAGCTTTGGACGGCTCGACGCGGCCGTTTCTTGGCTTGCCCCACGCTTTTCCTGGATACCGGCTTTCGCCGGTATGACGTGTTGGGGGCCGGGATGACGGTCGTGCATGGGTCTCCTTTTTGGGGAGTCGGCGGGGCGTGGGTTGGCCGCCCGGTCGGGATGGGTTTCATGTATTTCATGGTAGGGGGTTGGGTTGGGGGTGGGCAAGGGGGGAAATGTCAGTAATTTGGGGGAGCGTCTGAACTGTGATTCGTGGGATTCATTGGATGGACAGGATGGGGCGGTTTCCCCGGCAGTCGGTTCGTCTGTTCGAATGGTTCGACAAGCTCACCACGAACGGGATTGTGAAGGGATCGCCACCAACGGGCGGGGTCTTCGCCTCGCCGCGAACGGACCGTCACACCTGGTGTAGGGGCGCCCCTTGTGGGCGCCCTGGGGCGATGGGGTCATAACCGTCATACCGGCGAAAGCCGGTATCCAGTCCCGCGCGCCCCGCTCGTCCTTCGATTTCCCCCTTCGAGAACCTCAGGACAGGCCCTTCGACTTCCCTCAGGACAGGCTCACCACGAACGGAGGGGGCGCGGGGCAAGGGCGCGAGATTCCCGCCTCCGCGGGAATGACGCGTTGGGGTGCGGGGGTTGGTTGGGGAAGGGTGATGGGTGCGGGGACAGGGGCTTGAGATTTCTCGGCTACGCTCGAAATGACAGGTGGGTGGATGCTGGGGTGACCGGTGTGGGGGCGGGCTGTTCGTGTGGTTCGACGAGCCCTTCGACTCCCTCAGGACAGGCCCTTCGACGGCGCTCAGGGCGAACGGAGGAGGGGCGGGAATGACTGGTGAGGCGGGGTTTAGACCCCTTGTTTTCTCGGGGAAATGCCGAGGCCTGGGCTGGGGATTTTCAATGATGTAGTAATGATTAGACAAGCGATTAGCAATCACGGAATGGGAATATTGAATTTTAGGAATTTAGATAATTGCTGTTGACAAACGATGAGAGATATAGTAATTATGTATATCACACTGTACAAAGAGCAATGGCAATAGGCGGCAACGAGTTTGTCCGGTAACTGAATGGAGATGAAAGCTATGAGTAGAGACAGCGTTGCCCGGTTGACCCGGAAGGTTGGGGGCAGGCTGGGGGGACTGTTGGCCCAGTTTCCCGGCCCGCGGTTGAATGTCTCCTTTATAAAGAGGGTTGGGGGCGAGTTTGGGGAGTGGTTGGCCCTGGATTCCCGCCTCCGGAGACCTTTGCGTAACCCCGGCTGTCCGTTCCCCCTTCGATTTCCCTCAGGACGAACGGACAGCCTAAGCCGAACCTATGCGATGGTCTTGGCGCGGGGAACGACGGTTGTGCGGAGGTTCCTGGATTCCGGCTTTCGCCGGAAAGACGGTGTTGTGCAAAGGTCTCTAGCCGGGGCCGGGACGATGGGTGGGCAGAGGTTTCTGGATTCCGGCTTTCGCCGGAAAGACGGGTTGGGGGCCGGGGTGAGGGTTGTGCAAAGGTCTCTAGCCGGGGCCGGGGTGATGGGTAGGCAGTGGGCCGGGGTCATGGTTAGGGAGGGGGACTTGGGGCGGCTGGCTTTGCACGTTTCTTTGGTGTTGTGCCTGCTTTTTACTTCCATGGGGATTTCCATAGCGCCGGTTGGGGCGTCCGGGTCCACGGCGCCGGCTACGCCGTCTTCGGTGTCGGTGACGCGTAGCGACGGGTCGCTGACGGCGTCGTGGGGTACAGTGGACGGGGCGACCAGCTACCATATTACTTATAGTTCGGACGGCAAGCAGAGCTGGAGCCTGGGGGCGCTGAACCACCCGGGCGCCAGCATCACCATCGGCGGGGTGGACAACGGCAAGACGTACTACGTGGGCGTCCGGGCCCGCAACTCCAGCGGCGACAGCGGATGGACCAACTCCCCGGCATCGGGGCCGTATACGCCCGCGGCGGAGGCGCAGAACGCCGACCTCTCTTTCGGCGACGGCAGCATCGCCGACCAGTCCTGGCATAAGGACGATGCCATCACCACCCTGAACCTGCCCCAGGCGACGGGCGGCAGCGGGACCATCACCTACGGGCTCTCGCCGAGCCTGCCCAACGGCCTGAGCTTCGACGCATCGGAGCGGACTATCAGCGGCACGCCCTCGGCGACTTCGGCCCAAGCCACCTACCGCTACACCGCCACCGACGGAACCGACACCGTCATGCTGTCCTTCAAGGCGGAGGTGCTGGAAAAGGCCGGAGTAGGCTGCTCCAGCCTGAAGTCGTCTCTCTCGGTCAGCGCATCGACCAACCCATCACACAGCATATATGCTCTTGCTTTGTCGATAAACTCCGCCAACGGCAGCGCGGACCAGGCGAAAATCGAATGGAAGAAGAAGAGTGACAGCACCTGGTCTTCGAGAACAGTGGACGCCAACATTTCAAAGGCGGCCATCGAAACCCTTGAATCGAACACCACCTACGAGGTGATGTTCGCCATAAAGTTCAACTCGAGCCACCTCGACTTTGGGCACTGCGGCTGGAAATACACTGATGTAGCGGAAGGGACGACGGCGTCGCCGGCGGTCCCGCACAAGCCGAATGCGCCCACGGTGACCCAGAACTCCACCACGCCCAAGACCAAGCTGAACGTGTCCTGGACGGCCACCTACGGCGCGCCCGCGGTCAGCGACTACAACGTGCAGTACAAGAAGACGAGCGACTCTTCCTGGACCAGCCACGCCCACACCGGAACGACCCTCTCCACCACCATCAGCGGCCTGACCGAGGGGACCGAGTACGAGGTGCAGGTGCAGGCAGGAAACAGCCAGGGCACCGGCTCATGGTCGGACTCCGGCAAGGCCAGCACCCAGGACAAGAACGTGGACCCGGAGTTCTCCGCCGACACGGCCACCCGCAGCATCGCGGAGAACTCGGCGGCGGACACGGCCATCGGCTCGGCGGTGACGGCCACCGACACCGAGAGCGACACGCTGACCTACTCCCTTAGCGGCACGGACGCCTCCTCTTTCAGCATAGACAGCGCCACCGGCCAGATAAAGGTGGGCTCCGGGACTTCCCTGGACTACGAATCGACGACCTCCTACTCCGTAACGGTGGGCGTCAGCGACAATAAGGACAGCAGCGGCACGGCGGACACGGAGGTTGACGACACCATAACGGTGACCATCAGCGTGACGGACGTGAAGGAGCCGCCGGCGGCGTTGAGCGCATTGACGGCTACGGCCACGGCCAAGACGAAGATCGAATTGTCCTGGACGGGAGTGAATACGGCGGGCCGCCCGGACATCACCCAATACGTGATCGAAACCCGCAAGAAGGGAACGACTGATTGGCAGGGGTCAACGGTGTGGAAGTCCTCGGCATTGACCGTCACGTTCACCTGGGGAAGCCGGACAGCGGACACGACCTATGAAATACGGGTGCAGGCCGAGAACGACGAGGGCAATGGTCCGTGGACGACCGTCGAAGCGACGACGTGGTCGAACGACAACCCGACCTTCGCCGACGACACGGCGACGCGCTCGATTGCGGAGAACTCGGCGGCGGGGACCAGCATCGGCGCGGCGGTGACGGCGACGGACGCAGAGGGCGATACGCTGACGTACTCGCTCACCGGCGCGGACGCGAGCGACTTTAGCATCGACTCGGCGACGGGGCAGATCAAGACCAAGTCGGCCCTGGACTACGAGGACGACAGCTCCTACAGCGTGACGGTGGGTGTCAGCGACAAGAAAGACAACTACAGCGACGCGGACACGGTGGTTGACGACACCATCACAGTCACCATCAACGTGACGGACGTCAACGAAGTCCCGACCTTCGATGACGGGGACACGGCCACCCGCAACATTGCCGAGAACTCGGCTTCGGGAACCAACGTCGGCGCGGCGGTCGCGGCCACCGACCCGGAGAGCGACGCGCTGACCTACTCGCTGACGGGCACGGACGCATCCAAGTTCGACATCGGCTCCAGCACCGGGCAGATAACGGTGAAGACGGGGAACATCCCGGACTACGAGGCCAAGACCTCGTACAGCGTGACGGTGAACGTCACGGACGGGAAGGATGACGACGGGGACACCGAGACGACGCCGACTACCGACGACACCATAGCGGTGACCATCAACGTGACGGACGTGAACGAGCCGCCGGCTGCGCCTGGCGCGCCGACGGTGGCGGCCAACAGCACGACGCCGACGACCAAGTTGGACGTGTCGTGGACTGCGCCGGGCATGACGGGCAAGCCGGCCATCAGCGACTACGACGTGCAATACCGGCTGGCTGGCGACAGCAGTTGGACGGACGCCAGCTTCAGCGGAACGGGGACCAGCACGACGCTGACGGGCCTGACTTCGGGCAAGAGCTACGAGGTGCAGGTGCGGGCGACCAACGACGAGGGGAGCAGCGGATGGTCCAACGCGGGCAGCGGCATAACCGACGCCGTCTCCGTAACCCGGAGCGTGGCGGAGAACTCGGCCGCCGGCGCCAGCATCGGCGCGGCGGTGACGGCCACGGCCAACCCCAACAGCTACACACTGACCCATGCGCTCAGCGGGACCGACGCGTCCGATTTCACCATCGAATCGTCCAGCGGGCAGATAAAGGTGAAGTCGGCCCTGGACTACGAGACGAAGACGAGCTACAGCGTGACGGTGACGGTCACGGCTGCGTCGGCCGGGGCGCAGGCCCAGAACTTCAGCCTGAGCCCCAACGCGCCGGGCGACTACGTCGTCAACGTGGCCATCAACGTCACCAACGTAAACGAGGGGGCGGAGTTCAGCGACGACACGGCCACCCGCAGCATAGACGAGAATTCGGCGGCGGACACCGCCATCGGCGCGGCAGTGGCCGCCGGGGCCGACCCGGAGGGCGACACGCTGACCTACTCGCTGACAGGAACGGACGCGAGCAGCTTCTCCATAGACAGCGCCACCGGGCAAATCAAGGTCAAGTCGGCGCTGGACTACGAGGACGATAACTCGTACAGCGTGACGGTGAACGTCACCGACAAGAAGAAGGCGGACGGGACGGCGGACACGGCCATCGACGACACGATAGCGGTGACCATCAACGTAAACGACGCGGCAGAGCCGCCGGCAAAGCCGGCCGCGCCGACGGTGACGCAGAACACGACTACGCCCAAGACCAAGCTGGACGTTTCGTGGACGACCCCGGACATGACGGGCAAGCCGGCCATCTCCGACTACGACGTGCAGTACAAGAAGAGCAGCGATTCCACCTGGACGGACGCATCCTTCACCGGAACGACCACCAGCACGACGCTGACCGGACTGGAGGAAGGGACGAGCTACGACGTGCAGGTGAAGGCCATTAACGACGAGGGCAACAGCAGCTGGTCGGACAGCGGCTCCACCAACACCCAGGACAAGAACGTGCACGCGGAGTTCCCGGCGGCGACGGCGATGCGCAGCATAGACGAGAACTCGACGGCGGGCAGCAACGTGGGCGCGGCGGTGACGGCCAACGACACCGAGAACCACATGCTTTACTACTCGCTGAACGGAACGGACAAGGGCAAGTTCGACATCGGCCTGAACACCGGGCAGATCACGGTCAAGTCGGCCCTGAACTACGAAAACAAGACGTCCTACAGCGTGACCGTGGAGGTCAGCGACCGGAAGGACAAGGACGACAACGCGGACACGAAGATTGACGACACCATAACGGTGACCATCAACGTCACCGACGTGAACGAGCCTCCGGCGGCGCCGGCCATCACGGTTTCGACCAACACGGCCGAGCCGGACAGCAAGATAGACGTGTCGTGGACGGCCCCGGACATGACGGGGAAGCCGGCCCTGAGCGGCTATGACGTGCAGTACCGGCAGCACGGGGCCTCGGACTGGACGGACGCCGGGTTTAGCGGAACAGGGACCAGCACGACGCTGACGGGGCTGACCGCGGGCAAGAGCTACGAGGTGCAGGTGCGGGGGGTGAACGCTGAGGGCAACGGAGCGTGGTCGGGCAGCGGCAGCGCCATCACCCAGGCCGGGGCAGTAACCCGCAGCGTGGATGAGAACTCGGCCGTCGGGACCGCCATCGGCGACCCGGTGACGGCAACGTCGAACCCGGACAACTACACGCTGAGCCACAGCCTGAGCGGAACGGATGCGGCCAGCTTTACCATCGAACAATCCAGCGGTCAGATAAAGGTCAAGTCGGCCTTGAACTACGAGACCAAGACCAGCTACAGCGTGGTGGTTACCACCACGGCGGCGGTCGCGCAGGTGCAGGCGCAGATATTCAGCCTGGTTCCCAACACCCCGGGGAGCTACGTGATACCGGTGACGATCAACGTGAACGACGTGAACGACGCGCCGGAGTTGCCGGAAATTCCCAGCGGCGAAAACAGCCTGCCCCGCAGCATCGCCGAGAACTCGCCCGCCGGAACCAAGATAGGCGACCCGGTGACGGCCTCGGACCAGGACGGCGACACGCTGACCTACTCGCTGGAGGGGACGGACGCGGGCAAGTTCGACATCGACAGCGGCACGGGCCAGATAACGGTGAAAGCGGGCAACATCCCGGACTACGAAGCCAAGTCGTCGTACAGCGTGACCGTCAAGGTCAGCGACGGCGAGAACGAAAACGACAGCGACACCGTAGCGGTGACGATTAACGTGACGGACGTGAAGGAGCCGCCGGCCAGGCCCGACGCGCCGACGGTGGCGTCCACGGGGAACTCGGACAACACCACGCTGAACGTGTCCTGGACCGCCCCGGACATGACGGGCAAGCCGGACATCACCGACTACGACGTGCAGTACCACAAGAAGGGCTCGGGCGCCTGGCAGTCCCACTCGTTCAGCGGGGCCGGGACCTCGACCACCATCACCGGCCTGGTGGGAGGCGCCAACTATAACGTGCAGGTGCGGGCCACCAACGACGAGGGCACCAGCCGGTGGTCGGACAGCGGGTTCCTGCCCAACGTCGACCCCAAGCTGCCGGACAGCCCATCCCGCAGCATCGCCGAGAATTCCTCCGGCGGAGCCAACGTGGGGACGCCGGTGTCGGCCACCGACCCGGACAGCTCCACCCTGTACTACACCATGACGGGGACCGACGCCGACGAGTTCGAGATAGACGGCTCGACCGGCCAGATAACGCTGGCCAACAGCACCAGCCCGGACTACGAGGCGAAGACCTCGTACAGCGTCAAGGTTAGCGTCAGCGACAAGCTGGACTCGGAAGGCAACGCCGACACTGAAATCGACCACACGGTGACGGTGACCATCAACGTCACGGACGTGAAGGAGCCATTGGGCAAGCCGGGGACGCCCAAGGCCAAGACCTCCACCACCAACAGCATCACGGTCACCTGGACGGCCCCCGACGCCACGGGCAAGCCGCCGATCCAGAAGTACTGGGTGCGGTACTGGGAGAAGGGGGCCGACTGCTGCGTCAACGCATGGACGGTCTACACCAACGAGGCGCTGATGGACACGGTCCACGACAACCGCAGCCCACACTCGCCGCTGAAGCCGGGCACGGCCTACGAAGTGGAGGTGATGGCGGAGAACGACGAGGGGTACGGCGCGTGGTCGACGTTGGCTACGCTGTACACCGCGGCAATCCAGTACACGGCGCCCCCGTCAACGCCTGCGCCGACGCCGGCCCCCACGCCGACGCCGACGCCAACACCGACGCCCACGCCAACACCGACGCCCACGCCAACACCGACGCCGACGCCAACACCGACGCCGACGCCTACACCTACGCCAACACCGGCGCCTACACCTACACCCACGCCTACACCTACGGTCGCGCCTACTCCTACGCCCACGCCGACGGTAGTTCCTGCGGCAACGCCGACGGCCACACCGTCGCCGACTCCCGCGCCTACCCCTACGCCGACACCGGCGCCTACCCCTACGCCAACACCGGCTCCTACGCCAACACCGACACCGACGCCTACCCCTGAGCCGGCGGCTGAGATACAGCAGACGCCTGAGCCGGGGCTGGTGATATCCAATCCAGTAGCGCCGCTGCGGGAGTCATCGCCACCCGAGGTGGGACAGCCCGAGGTTTACCTGCCGGTCCGCGCGGAGGCCGATGACAACGAGGCGGTGACCCCGGTGGAGATTGCCACGCCGGCGCCGGTTGCCCCGGTCGTTCAGCCGGCGGCGGACGACGATTCCGGCCTGTCGCCGTTGTCGCCTTGGTGGGCGTTGATGGCGCTGATGCCGTTGGGGCTGTTCCTGTTCATCCTGCGGCGCCGCCGGAACCGGCGACGGCTGCTGTACCAGTAGGTCCCGGCGACACGGGGCGGTATAACGGACGCAGCGGCGGGCTTTTAGTTCGCCGCTGCGTTGCTTTTCGGCCCTTGGACGAGGCTCAGAGCCTGCCCCGTACTGGATACGGGGGTGAGCGGGGGCAGGATGCGGCAATGTTGCGGATGCCCCGCCGCAGGGGCGATTCGCGAATCGCCCCTACACGAACCGCACGACCTGTCATTCCAGATTTACCACCCATGTCATTCCGAGCGCAGCCGAGGAATCTGCAATCCAAGGGCGCCTCGCAGCCCGGCCCTTTGACAAGCCCTTCGACCACCTCAGGACAGGCATTTGAGATTCTTTCGTCGCAAGCTCCTCAGAATGACAGCGCGGAGACAGCAGGCCCGCTGGTGGTGAGCCCTTTCGACACGCTCAGAGCCTGCCCCGTACTGGATACGGGGGTGAGCGGAGAAAGTAAAGTTCGTTGATGGTAAGTAAAGGCCCCCCGTTCATCCTGAGCGTGTCGAAGGACCCGCTTGTATGGTTCGACAAGCTCACCACGGGCGGGTGATGGAGGGAGTCCACAGGCGGGTGATGGAGGAGGGCCGCGAACGGGCAGGGGTTGCGGGAGCGAGATGGGCTGATGACGAGGGTTTTAGATTCTCGCCTGCGCGAGAATGACGGGTTGGGGGCGGCCCTTCGAGAGCCTCAGGGCGAACGGGGGGGGATGGCCTAGGCGAATCGAGGGTGGGTGGCAGGGGCGTGGAACCGGCGGTTACGGAACGTCCATGTTGCTGAGGCGGCGGATGGTCAAGAAGGTGAACAGCACAGAGACGATGGCAACCCCTATCAGCGCCACGGGCAGTCCGATGGGAGTCTGCGCAAAGACGTCGAAGGTCCCATCATCCAGTCCCTGCATAATGCTCTTGGTGTAGCTGCGCACACTCAAGAACCTGGCGCCGTCGATCAGGCTCGTCATAAGGGCTTCCCATATCAGGACGTAGGCCAGGCCGAATCCCAGGGCCCGGCCGGTTATCAACCCCGCCCAGATGAATATAGAGGCATAGGCCAGCACTCCCAAGGCGGCGCCTATTGCCGCCGCAAGGGCCGCCCGGGCCGGGTCGCCGGCGTCTCCCATCGCCGTCACGATTACGGCCAGGACAACCACCATCGGCGCGGTTATGGCCAGCGTAGCCCCCAGCTTCACCAGGACGATATAGGCGCGGGGAGCCGGCTTGGTCGTCAACAGGCCCAGGGTGCGGTCCTCCACCTCGTTGCCGAAGGCGGTGGTAGCCACAGTCAACACCGCTATCGGCAGAAACAGCGCAATGACCAGGGGGTCCAGCACCGCCTCTATCAGGTCGTCGTCGTTGCCCGTCGCCCGCAGGACCGCGGCAACTACCAGGGGCAGCAGGCCCAACAGCAATATCAGGCCCAGCCGCCCGGGGCTGGCCGCCTGGCGCAGCGCAACCGCCAGAAGGGCTGCGCTCAACCTTGCACCACGTAGCTGAAGACGCTTTCCAACGAGTCGTCCAGCGGCTCCACCCGGTAAAGTCGGCTCCCGGTCTCCTGCGCCAGCCTAGCCACCGCCGCCTGGAACTCGGCGATGTTCCCGGTCAGCACGTCGATGGCCCCGTCCTCCAAGGATACTTGCGTCACCAACCCGCTGGACAACAGGGCTGCCGCCATCTCACGCTCCTTAGACGCCGAGACCCTGACCTTAAACGGACGCTCGTCCAGCTTTTCCCGGATGGTCCTGTAGTCTCCCGCCGCGGCCAGCTTGCCGCTGACCATCAGCAGTATCTGCCCGGCCAGCGACTCCACCTCTTCCAGGATGTGCGAGGAAATCAGGACCGTCTTGCCGGCGGCCGCGTACTCCTGCACCAATTCACCAAAGTGGATGCGCTGCCGGGGGTCGGCGCCGTTCAACGGCTCGTCCAGCACCAGCACCTCCGGGTCGTGGACGATGGTCGCGGCCAGCCGGATGCGCTGCCTCATGCCCCGGGAGTAGCCGCCTATCCGCCGGTCCTTAGCGTCGGTGAGGCCCACGTCTTCCACCGCCCGGTCCACGGCCTCGCCGGCCTCGATGCCCTGGAGCCGGGCCGCCAGCGCTACGAAGTCCCTCCCCGTCATAAACGGGTACAGGGCGTCGTGCTCCGACATGACCCCAATCCGCCGGTACAGTTGCGGGTTGCCCCGCACCGCCTGGCCCAGCACTCTCACTTCTCCCTCCGAGGGCGCGGCCAGGCCAGTCATCATGTGCAACAGCGTAGTCTTGCCCGCGCCGTTTGGCCCCAGGATGCCGGTGACGCCCGGATAGATCTCCAGGCTCACGTCGTTGACCGCAACGACGCTGCCGTACCACTTGGAAAGGCCGCTGACCTGGATTACGGCCGCATTCTCTCCAGTCATAGAGCCAACCTCCGGTATCGGCGCCACAGGAACAGGCATGGCAGCACGGTGAACACAGCGTAGGCCCCGATGGGGAACGCTTTGTTCAACTCGGCCACCGCCTCCGCCGAAGGTGACTCCGGTTCCTCATCGAAGATCATATCGTTGAGACTTTGGGGAACCTGGAACAGGTTGATAAGCGAAATGTACGGGGCGGCGTCCCCCACCACCGACTCGCAGACCTCGGGCTCAACAGACACCAGTTGGCCGGTCTCATCCCTGACTTCGACCGACTCGCAGTTCTGGGCGTCCGCCAGCCCGTCGGCCGTGAAGCTGGTGGCCAGGAATACCGCTATGACGAAAACCGCCACGTAGGCCCGCCGTGAAATCACCGCTGCCGTCGCCATCGGGATGGCCGTCACGAACAGGGCAAACAGGACGCCCGCCCCCAGGAACCTGGGTATGTCCAGCCAGTTGTCTTGTAGATACGCGCCGGGCCCATCCACCGTGAGCAGGTAGCCGGCCAGCAGAATCACCTGGCCAGAGTAGACCAGCGCCAGCACCACCGTGAAGAACGCCAGGAAACGGGCGACAACGTAGTCCGTCGAGGTCAGGGGCCGCACCAGGTAAAGCTGGAGCACGTTGCTGCGCCGGTCTGCGATGAGCAGTTCCGGCGCCATGATGGCGCCGAACAGTATCAGGATGATGCCGACCAAGCTGTAGTAGTTGCCGGCGGTGGGCAGTGCGTCTTCCTGCCCCGCCAGGGCCAACGCCACCACGAATATCAGGGCCGGCGTAATCGTCGCTATCAGGAGGAGGATGGGGAGTATCTTGGCGCGCCCTCCCCTGCCGATGCCCAGCAGGGTGCGCACGCCGTTTTCGAACAACGCGCGCCGGGCCCTGCTGCGGCCCTCCCTCGGCCCGGTATAGGCCTGGTAACCAAGGTCGAAGACCTGCGCCTGGCCCTGGTTCATTCAGGGCCGCTGCGGAATATGTCTATCAAGGTCCTCCGCTGGGGTGAGAGCCTGCGCAGCCGGGCCGACGACTCCACCACGGCGTCCCGGATCAGGTCGTACTCGGCGTCGCCCGCTCCCTCCACCACCAATGCTCTGCCGCTTTCGATGGGCTCGACCCCCTTGGCCCGCAGGGCGGCGGCGAACTCCTCATGTCCTTCGGCAATTTCGATGACCAGCGTCTCGGTGTCCCCCGTCAACCGGGCCACCGAGTCCTGGCGGGAGACCGCGCCCGACTCCAGCACCACTACGGCGTCTGCTATTCGCTCAACGTCGCCCATCAGGTGGGTGGAGAGCATGATGCTGATGCCGAACTCCCGCGCCGTGCGCTTGATGAGGTCCAGCATCTCCTCCCTGCCACCAGGGTCCAGGCCCGCGGTGGGTTCATCCAGCAACACCAGGGCCGGGTCGTGCACCAGGGCCTGGGCCAGCTTGACCCGCTGCTTCATGCCCGTCGAGTATTCTCCCAGGGGCCGGTAACGCTCCTCGTCCACTCCCACGTGGCGCAGCGTGTCGGCGGCGCGGGTGCGCGCCTGAGCCGGAGGCAGCCCGCTGACCTGGGCCATGTGCATCAGGAACTCGCTGGCCGTCACGTTGGCGGGCAGGGCGTCGTGCTCGGGCATGTAGCCGACGCGGGTGCGCCCCTCGGGAGACTGGTACGGCTCGACCCCCATCACCATGGCAACGCCGGAAGTCGGCCTCAGCAGCCCCAAAAACAGCTTGATGGCCGTGCTCTTGCCGGCCCCGTTGGGACCCAACAGCCCGGTGACGCCCGCTTGCACGGTGAACGAGGCGTCGTCCAGTGCGATAGTCGTCCCGTAGCGCTTGGTAAGCCCGCGGGCCTCTAGTAAGTCAACCATATCGCCCCATATTATAGCCGCGCTGGGATATAAACAAGTATGGCGGCAATCACCCGCGTCCAAAAATCACGGACCTGGCGCAGGTTATGTCAACTATGGCACACCCACAGAGGAGCACTGGCCGCACGGGCTGCGCCATTGCATCCGGGGTTGGTATGGAATGGACGGTTCTGGTATCCTGTGCAATGTCATTCGTTAGCGGAGAATACAGCGTCCCCTAGCCGTTTCCCCAGGTTTTTCCGGGGCGCGTCCGCCGGAATGTAAGCAACGTGAAAACATGACCAACGTACTCGACAAGCTGAGCCGCCTGGTCACAGCCCGCCCATACGTCACCATCCTAGTCCTACTCGTCATCACCGCGGCGCTGGTCGCCGGCGTTGACCGTCGGGCCCCGCCCACCGAGGGGGCCGACCTGGCCTTCCTTCCGCCGGGGAACCCCGTGGCCGAAGCGACCAACGACATCGGCGAATTATTCGAGGAGTCGGGTGAAATCAGCGTGGTGACGCTGGTCTTCCGCGGAGAGGCGCTCACGCCCGGCGGCCTGTCCCAGATGTCCAGGCTGACCGACGCCGTCCAAAATCACCCGGACGTGCGCGACCTGCTGGCCCGCGTCGACCCGATTGTCTCCCCCCCGCACCTGATAAACAACGTACTGCAGGCGGACGACTTTGCATCGGTCACGCAAGAGCAGATAGACGCCGCGCTCCGGGACTTCCCGGTGATTCAGGCGGCCGTGGACGGGCTGACCGGGACCGACGCCGACGGCTCGCCGGTGGCCATCGCCAACATACGCTTGACCGACACCGGAGACGAAAGGGCCCAGGACGCCGAGCGGAGCATCCACGAGCTTGCGATAGACGATGAAGGCCCGCTGAGCGTAAGCAGCATCTCTCCCACCGTCGTCGAGGATGAGTACAAAGAAGCGACGGAGTCGGGAATGGCGCCGTTGATAGGGTTGGCGCTGCTGCTGATAACGGCGCTGCTGCTGCTCTTCACCCGAGCCCTGTCGGATACCCTGTTGACGCTGGCGGGACTCGTCATAGCGATAATATGGGTTGTCGGAGCCGAGGGCTGGCTGGGCCCCAACGGGTTGGGACTGATAGGCCCGCCCAGTTCGCTGACCGCTATGGTGCCGGTCATCATCATCAGCCTCACGGTGGACTACGCAATCCAAGCCGTCTCCCACTACCGCGAGCAGCGGGTTGCCGGCGAGTCCGTCCTACAGGCCGTGAGGATGGGACTGCGCAACGTCACCATCCCGCTGATGCTCGCCGCCATCACCACAATGGTCAGCCTGCTGGTCGGCCTGGTTTCCCCCATCGACGTCATCGGCGACTTTGGCGTCGTAGCCGCCCTGGGGGTGGGGATGAGCCTCATCGTCATGCTCACCCTGATTCCCGCCGGCCGGACCATCATCGACCGCCGCCGGGAGGCCCGGGGATCTCTGCCGCCGGCCCGGCCTATTGCCAACGCCCTACCCGGAATCAGCCAAGTAGCCCAGCGGCTGGGGCACACGGTGACCCGTTGGCCAGCGCCCTTCCTCGCGGTTGTAATAGCGGTGACCATCGGGCTGGGATTCGCCGCCACGGGGCTGAAGTCGGAATTCAGCATTAAAGACGTCCTGCCGCGAGGCGGGACCGTGCTGGAGGATATGAATACCCTCGAAGCAGCAGTGGGCGGCTCCACCGAGCTTGCCAGTGTGCTGCTAAAAGCTGAAGCCACCGAGACCCGCACCTTTCTGAATCTCCAAGACCTTGCCGCGGCCTTCGAGGACGAAGACCGCCGGCCCCCGGCGGCAGCGGGACCGCTCCAGGCGTCGTACTACTCTTACTTGATCGACTGGACTGACGACTCCGGTGAGGCCGGGGACAACTACGACTCCGAACTGGCTGATCTATTCCGGGATGCCTCTGCAGGACTGAAGTTCGACCAGGACTTGATGCAAGAGGTTCTCAGCAGGCTTGCCGCCATTGAGCCGGGCATGGCACACTCGCTGCTCAACGACCCCGAGGGCATCGACACGTTGCTGCTCCAGTTCCCGGCGTACGTGGACGACCCGAAGCAGTCCAGGATGCTGCAAGAGGAAATCGAGGCGCTCTGGCGCGGCGATGACAGCGCGCTCACGGTGACCTCGGACAGCGTCGTCGCCATTGCAGTCACGGACCAAATCACCGACGGGCAGACTGTCGCCATCAGCATCACCATCGCCGTGGCCCTGGGTATCCTCACCATCTTCTTCTGGGTGACGCTGCGACAGTTGGCGCTGGGGTTCGTCGCCGTGGGGCCCATCGTACTGGTGCTTATCTCCGTATTGGGCACCATGGCCCTGCTGGATATTCCCTACACCCTGGTCACGTCGATTATCACCGCGCTGTCCATCGGAATCGGCGTGGACTACACCATCCACGTGATTCACCGCTACCGGGAGGAGTTCACCCGCCTGCGCAACCCGGAGAGGGCGGCGGTCCAGACCCTGGCCACCACCGGCTCGGCGTTGCTGGGCTCGGCGCTGACCACGGCCTTCGGATTCGGGGTGCTGATAGCCTCGCCGCTCCTTGCCTCCCAGCAGTTCGGCATCACGGCCACCATAACCATCCTCTACTCCCTGATAGTGTCCATCCTGGTGGTGCTGCCCGCCATGGTGGTCTGGGGCGCCTATCAGAACATGCGAATGCGGTCGATGGTCGAGCGTATGTGGGATGACCTGGACGTGGCCATCGAGGACGTGCACCGTCGTCACGAGCAAGGGCAAGGCTCGTCGTAGGAAGCAGCCTATGCAACTGCGCAAATTGTCCAATGGGTTGAAGGCTGCGTACCGCGGTTCGGACGTCCGCCGCCGCGTGAAACGCTTCGATGGATGGATAGACAGAGCGCATGTTGAGGATGCCGGGCCCGACACAGGCTACGATCACGCCGAAACGGTCAAGGAATACTACGACCTTTGCAGCGAGTTCATGGTGTTCGGTTGGAGCGAATCACTCCACTTCGCTCCGCTTTCGCCCCATGAGAGCCTGGAGGACTCCCAGGCCCGCCACCAGCGGCTGATGATTGCCAAGCTGGAGTTGAACGAAGGCATGACGGTAATCGACGTGGGTTGCGGCATCGGCGGCCCCATGCGCCGCGTCGTCCGGGAGGGCGGCGTCAGGGTCACCGGCGTCAATAACAATGAAATCCAGTTAGAGAAAGCAAAATCGTTGAACGCCGAGGCAGGGATCGACCACATGGTCTACTACCTGGCGTGCAGCTTCATGGACATGAGCGCCGTCGCGGACGACGCGTTCGACCGGGGATACGCCATCGAATCGACGTGCCATGCGCCGGACAAGGCGGGCGCATTCGCCGAGATTTACCGCGTGCTGAAACCCGGGGCCCTCTTCTGGGGCCAGGAAATGTGCATGACGGACAAGTTCGACCCCGGCGACAACCGGCACCGAGCCATCAAGATGGAGTTGATGCGCGGCATCGCGCTCAAGGACATCGCGACTATGGGTGAAGTAAACCGGGCCCTTGAAGCGGCGGGATTTGAGATTATCGAGGCGAAGGACCGGGCTGTCGATGAGAACAGTCCGGCCACGCCGTGGTATCAGCCCATGGAAGGCCGGTCTAATACGCTGGGCAACGCCCTGCGCAGGATTCCGCTGGGCCGCAAGGCATTCATCGGAGCATCCAAGCTGGCCGAGGCGCTGGGCATGTTTCCAAAGGGGTCCGCCGGAGTCGTCGGACTATTAGACCGCACCGCCGAAGCCTATGTGGCAGGCGGCAAGTCCGGGGTCTTCACCACGTTGTACTGCTTCCTGGCCCGCAAGCCCCTTTAGGGCCCTCCTCTTCCCGGTATCCGGGGCGACCTTCCCACGACGTATTAGACGTTTATCTCGCGTCTCTGTTCCGCGATTAGGAACCTCAGCTTCTTGCTGGGTTTCATCGAGGGGAACGGGTTGAACCGAAGTTCGTAATCGAACGGGAACATTTCCAAGGTGAAATAGTGCGCTATCATCAGCACGTTCACCGTCAGTTGCAGGTCCATCCACCGCGAACCCAGACACCTGTGGGTGCCCAGACCGTAGGGTGCGTACCCGGGACCCAGGTGTTCGTCCCGCGGATGCTTATACCTGTCTATGTCGAACGAAAACGGGTCCGGGAAGACGTCGTCCATGTAATGCGCCGCCGTCTGGGCGATGAAGATACGCGACCCAACCGGGAGTTCGTAGTCCTCGACCACGCACATGTTCATCACGGTTCGGATAGACATGGGGACTATGGGGTACATGCGCAGGCATTCCATGAGGAGACGGTGAGTGACGTCGATTGCGGAGAGGGTGTAGTCCCCGCTCTTAGGATCGCCGTCACCGAACAGGGCGTCGGCTTCGGCCCGGATTTTTTCGTGCATCTCGGGCTGCGACACCATGGCGTAGAGAGCGAAGCTGAGGGCGTCGCCAAGGTACACGCTGGCGATCAGCGCTGCGGAAAGCTGGAAGCGCAGCGTCGTCTCAGGCACGAACTGCGGGTCGCTCGCGTGCAGGCTGAGCCAGTCGTCGGCAAGGTCCCGCTCAGAACCGGCGCGTTGCGCGGGTGTATGGCCGCTCTGCACACGTTCCAGCAATACGTCCACGGCCTTGGCCCGGCGTTTCATATCCGGGGTGCGCAGCATGAATTTGGGCAGCACCTTCAACATGTGAGTGAGGAGCGCCCGTTCCTTGTACTTCGCCAAATCGTCGAAGATATCTTGAGAGTCAACGCCGACAAAGAGGGGCGAGAGTTGCGCGTTGACCAACTGCCGGCTCATGCTCGTCGCCGGCAAGGTGTCTCCAATCGTCCACTCTGCCATGTGCTTCCGAACATGACGGTAGAGGCTGCCCAACTGACTTTCCAGTCTTCTGCGGGAATACGCCGGCTGCATGGCCTTGCGCATGCGAAAGTGGTCGGCTCCGTCCAGGGAAGGCATTACACCCGACGCGCCGTAGACCTTCTCAAAGTCGGAGAAGTAGTCCTTGACCCGCAGGTACATGCGCCCGCGCCGGTGTACCCATTCATTCGTTTCCGGCCCGGCCAGGAAGAGCATGGGCTTGACGAACGGCAACTGCAGCTTAAACACCGGGCCATACTTTTTCGCAAGGTCTGCAAAGAGCGCAGCAACGTTGCCGGAGCGCAGGTGGCGATTGAACAGCAACTTACGCAGCGGAACGTTCGGTATCTCCTTGGTAAAGGCGGACCGTCGAAGCAACGGCCCGGCCAGGTTTTGGGACACCGCCTCAGCCATGGACCGCCCGAGCAAGTCCATCTGGCAAATGAACTTGATGCGCTCCTCGGAATCGTCATCCAACTGGAATATGAAACGAAAGACGTCGCAAGTATTTACGAGACAGATGATGATGACGTCTCTGGGCCCCGGAATATCGTTGTTGAAGATGGCGTTGCTGATGCGGGTCTTGACGAACTGGACTTCAGCGCCAGCCTGGGAACCGCTCATCAGGTCTGTCTGCCGGGCGGTGGGAGACAGGGTCCAATAGTCTCCGTCGTGGTGTTCCAACACCTTCAGGGCGACCAAGCGGTCCAAGGTCAAGTCGATGATTTTCTCAGATTGAGGGGCCAGCCTCTCAATCCAGTACTGGGCGTTCCGCTGGGTCGGTTCGTCCGCTATTTGCTTGAGAATAGGGTCTAAGATGTGGCTCCCCGTGGGCGTCTTGTCAACAAGAAACAAGGACTCCACGTCAGTGTCGATGCGGGACATGAGGGACAACTCCGCCAGCACTGCGCCGGCCACAGCGCAGTTCAAGTCCCAGCCAGGCACCTGGTAAAAGTACCCGTTCTCCTCGCTGAGGAGCATCAGGATAAGTTCCTCGGGCAAACCCAACTGGTGGGCTGCAACGCCCTTGGTAGTAGTGGCCATCAGGTCCGGTCTCCGTCCTTCATCCGAATGCCCAAACGCCGCCTATCATCGGACTATATATGTTGAGTATAACTCCCAAGCTGGCAGACTACAATTGCCGTACCGGACAGATACCGCGTTCTTTGAAGCGCCAAGTGTAACTTCAGGGTCGGCGTGTTAGACTTTGCCGGTCAGGCGAAAACCTACAGGAGCAAAATCCACGTTGCGGCCGATAGCCGAGATCGCCGAAAAAATGGGCCTGGACCCGCAAGCCCTGGTCCCCTATGGACGCCACAAGGCCAAGGTGACTCTGGACGCCGCGGCCGGAGGCGGCAAGCGGGGCAAGCTCATCGTAGTCACTGGAATGACGCCGACCCCGGCGGGCGAGGGCAAGACGACCACGACAGTGGGGCTGACCCAGGCTTTTGGACGTCTGGGAGTCAACGCCGTCGCAACCCTTCGCGAGCCGTCGCTGGGGCCGATTTTCGGGATCAAGGGCGGCGGCACGGGAGGCGGGCTATCGCGAGTAGAGCCGGAGGACGAGGTCAACATCCACTTCACCGGCGACGCCCACGCCGTCTCCTCGGCCCACAACTTGCTGGCTGCCCTGACCGACAACGCCGCGCAGCGCGGGCAGATAGCCGGCACGTCGCCCGACGGCATCACCCTGCGCCGGGTGTCCGACATGGAGGAGCGGTCCCTCCGCCAGGTGGTCACTGGCATCGGCGGGTCCGGCAACGCCCCTGTTAGAGAGACGGGATTCGACATCGTCTCTGCCTCAGAGGTCATGGCCATCCTGGCCCTCAGCAGCGGCTTGCAAGACCTGCGGGACCGCTTGGGCCGCATCGTGGTGGGTTTCACCGGCGACAGGCAGCCGGTGGCGGCATCCGACATCAAGGGCGCTGTAGGCTCAATGATGTCGCTCCTCCGCCACGCCATGCTTCCCAACCTGGTGCAGACAACCGAGGGCCAGCCGGTCATCGTCCATACTGGCCCATTCGGCAACATCGCGCACGGGTGCAGTTCCATTGTAGGCGACCAGTTGGCCCTGGGTTGCGCCGACTACGTGCTCACCGAGGCCGGGTTTGGCGCAGACCTGGGTTTCGAGAAGTTCATGCACATCAAGACCCGCGTGTCCCAACTGCGCCCCCACGGAGCGGTGATAGTCGCCACCGTCCGGGCCCTCAAGTTTCACGGCGGCGTTCGGACGGCGCAACTGGACACGCCCGACCCCGCGGCGGTGGAAAGGGGAATGTCCAACCTGCGCCACCTGGTGGGCGTCATCCGGTCCTTCGGGCTTCCCGTGGTGGTTGCGCTGAACCTATTCCCGACCGACACGGAAGAAGAGTTGCGCCTGGCTAGGCAGGGCAGCGAAGAAGCGGGCGCGACGGCGGTGGAATGCGATCCCTTCACCGGAGGCGGGGCCGGGTGCACGGATCTGGCCGAGGTGCTGATGGCGGCTACCAGAGACGTGCCGGATGACGGAGTAGCCAAGATAGACTACGCCTACGAACTGTCGGACTCGCCGGAAGACAAAGTCCTGGCCCTGGCCCGGCGCGTTTACAACGCTGCCGACGTATCCTGGAGCGCCGGGGCCCGCCGGGAGTTGCGGCGGTTCCGTGAGTTGGGCTGGGGCGATTTGCCAATATGCATGGCCAAGACCCACCTGTCCATCAGCGACCGTCCTGAGCGCAAGGGGCGGCCCGCCGGCTACACCTTCGAGATTCGCGACGTGCGGGCCTCTGTTGGCGCAGGATTCATCTATCCCATCGCCGGCAACATCGTGACGATGCCCGGCCTTCCCGGCAGTCCCCGCGCGCTGGACGTGGACGAACACGGCTCGGTGCTGAGGCTGTAGTTCCGGGCTTTCCGCCGGCCTGATTGTCCATCATCCGGACCCGCTCCCTCAGACGATGCACCTGTCCGCGTTAATGCTCAACCAAGGGCCTTTCGGGTTATAGGGAGGGAGGGAGGCAAGCAGCGTCATAGCCACGGACTCGTCCAGTCTATTGGGCAGCGACTCCCCCATATCCCGGGGACAAGTGAAGAGTAGTGTTAAACGATACGAAGCGTATGGTGGAAGATCTCGGTAACGAAATCATCCCAAGCGGCGGCGTCATGCAGAATGTGGTAAAGGGAGAAATCCCTGGCAACGTTCATATCGTTTAGGCGTCTGCGCATTTCTGGGGTTACGACGCCAAGAACCGCAAAGTTCCGGGCTCTGGGCGGAGTCTCGGCGAAACTCTTTCGAATAGCCCCCAATCGTTCGAGCGCACCGGCGGGGTCGGTGCCGCTCTTGATTTCCACCGTGGACGCGATTTGCCATTCCTTGCTTCAGTAACTTCGCCAGTGATATAAAGACTCGGACGCATTTCGGAACCTTATCATCAGCATACTCCACACGTTCTGGCAGCCGCATTCAACTTGAACACCTATCTACACGTTTCTTATGGGAGTCCTGGAAATGACCACAGAAACCGATGAAATCATCGAGCGGATAGAGTCGGAGGAAGAAGATGTTGACGTCGGCACACCACTCTATCGAATTCGGTCGTATCCGTCAGATCCTGAGTTGGAAACTTTACACGCCAGATGGAACCGAGGAGACATTGTAATTCCCAGATTCCAACGAGGATTCGTTTGGAAGCCCACCCAAGCCAGTCGGTTGATTGAGTCATTCCTAATTGGCCTGCCCGTTCCCGGCATCTTTGTGTTCGTGGAGGGAGGAGGCAGCCAGAAGCAGTTGGTAATTGACGGCCAGCAACGCTTGCGCAGCGTGTTCGGTTTTTTCGATGGCCACCTGCCTGACGGAAAGGTTTTCAGGCTAATTGGCGTAGACGAGCGGTGGGAGGGTAAACGGTACGTTGATCTTGAGCCTTCCGAGAAGACAACGTTGCTCACCTCGGTACTGCGTGTTGTCAACATTGAGCACTTAAGGGCAGAGCAGGACGATTATAGCGTCTACCAAATATTTGAACGGCTAAATACTGGCGGAATGCTACTTACCCCTCAGGAGATACGCAACAGTTCTTACCACGGTCCCTTCAATGACATGTTGGTAGAGATGAACAAAGAGCAAGCGTGGCGGGATATTTTCGGCACACCACAATCAGACGCCAGAATGCGGGACGTTGAGTTGATAGTGCGGTTCTTAGCCCTATATGAACGATCTGATTCCTATATCAAACCCATGAAGAAATTCATTAGCGATTATATGGCAATCCATCAAAGAGAACCGAACACGGAAGACTACCGGCGTATCTTCCGAGAGTCCACGCGTCAGGTAGTTGATTCCCTTGGCGAAAAGCCATTCCACATACGGAGGGGCCTTAACGTCGCCGTATTCGACTCTGTTATGGTTGCGTTTGCCAAGTCGAGTTCAATCCCTCCGGATATTCAGGAACGATACGAAATCCTCAAACAGAACCAGAAATTCATTGCCTCAACAACTGCTAGCACGACCGATGTCAACACTGTGCAAGAGCGGTTGGGATTAGCCTATAGGGTCTTGTTGCAGTAATGCCCCGAAACGCCTATGTGTCAAGCCGCTGTTCTGCTATTGAAGACAGGCTTCGATACGCTACCAGCAAATCGCAAGCTGACCCTGATTTAGGCGCCTACCTCGCAGATTATATCAGCGTGCTAATCTCGGGGGTAGTAGAGGATTGTATCGAGTACTTAGTCGTCCAACGGGCAAGCAAGGCAAATGATCCACACCTTCAGGAGTTTGTCCGATCTTCAATAGACATGCAGTTTAGAAACCCTCGGTCGCAAGACATAGCCAATGTTCTTGCCAGATTTGGCGATGACTATCGAAACTCGTATGGTAATTCGGTAAGTCAGGAAGCTAGGGAGGCGCTAGGAAGTATCGTTAGTAACCGCATGTCATTAGCGCACGTCGGCGAGACTCAATCGCACTTCACAGTCAATGAGGTGCGCCGATACTTTGAGCTAGTCGTTGAAATACTAGACGTTGTGGAGGAAATACTCCTTTCAAATAATGACCCTTAACCTCAGCTTTACTGGACTACATCCTTTTGCCAGTGGTGATTAAACCTCCCCACTCATCGCCTTGAGCCGCGCAGTTGTCGGCAATCGTCCATTCACCCCTTTAGACCTTGTTCTTTGCCTCTTCATAGGGAAAACGACGTAACATGCTGTCCTGTTACCCAGACAGTCCCTTCTTGAATGAGCAACCCCTGGCAAGACGATCAGCGTCAAGGCGAAAATGTCACCATCGGTTATAATGCACCTCGACCCCCGATAGTTCCCAAACCCCAGAATCTCTAAGGTACAACCATGCTCGACCACGGCGCCCCGGACACGGGCCACGTCAGTCCTGAACAGGCCCTCCGCCACCGTATGCGGCATTCCGCTGCGCACGTTATGGCCGAGGCCGTGCTCCAACTGTTCCCAGAGGCCAAGTTCGCCATCGGGCCTCCTACCCACGACGGCTTCTACTACGACTTCGACGTGCCCCGGCCCTTCACTCCCGAAGACCTGGAGCAGATCGAGCAGGCCATGGTTCAGACCATCGCCGCACAACATCCCTTCCAACGAGAAGAAGTCCAACGGGAAGAAGCGCGGTCGATGTTCGCCGACCAGCCGTACAAGCTGGAAATCATAGACGGGCTGGAGGACGCCGAGACCCTGTCCATATACCGTCACGGCGCTTTCGTTGACTTATGTCAAGGGCCTCACGTGGACAACACCGCCGACATCTCCGCCGTCAAGCTGCTCAGCGTCGCCGGCGCCTACTGGCGGGGGGACGAGAACCGGCCCATGCTCCAGCGCATCTACGGCACCGCCTTCGAGAGCCGGGAACGGCTGGACGAGCACCTGTCCCTGCTGGAAGAGGCTGAAAAGCGGGACCACCGCCTGCTGGGCCGGCAACTGGGCCTGTTCACCGTCCACGAAGAAGTCGGCCCCGGGCTCATTGTTTGGCATCCCAAGGGCGGCCGAATCCGGGCCATCATCGAGGACTACTGGCGCGGCCTGCACTACCGCCGCGGCTACGACGTCGTCTACTCCCCCCACATCGGGCGGGGCCGCCTCTGGCAGACCAGCGGCCATCTGGACTTCTATCAAGAAAACATGTACGCCGCGGTAGAGGTGGACGAACAGGAATACTTCCTCAAGCCCATGAACTGCCCCTTCCACATCATGATCTACCGGTCATCTCTCCGCAGCTACCGTGAGCTGCCCCTGCGCTTCGCCGAACTGGGCACGGTCTACCGCTACGAGCGCAGCGGCGTGCTCCACGGGCTGATGAGAGTCCGAGGCTTCACCCAGGACGACGCCCACATCTTCTGCCAGCCCGACCAGGTTGAGTCCGAGGTGGGAGGCGTCCTAGACCTCACCCTGGAATTGCTCAAGGCCTTCGGCTTCGCCGACTACACCATTGCCCTGGCAACCCGCCCCGAGAAGTACGTCGGCGACCCCGAGATGTGGGACCACGCCACCAACTCGCTACGCAATGCTTTACAGCAACGGAAGATAGCCTTCGACGTAGACGAGGGCGGCGGCGCCTTCTACGGGCCCAAGATAGACATACACATCACCGACGCCATCGGCCGCTCCTGGCAATGCGCCACCGTCCAGTTCGACTTCAACCTGCCGGAACGGTTCGACCTGACCTTCCAGGACTCAGAAGGAGGCCGCAGCCGCCCCTACATGGTGCACCGGGCCGTCCTGGGATCCATGGAGCGGTTCCTGGGGGTGCTGACCGAGCACTACGGCGGCGCGTTCCCGGTGTGGCTCGCTCCCGTCCAGGCAACGGTCATCCCTATCGCCGAGCGCCACCTGGACTACGCCAATCAAGTTCAGGCAACGTTGTCGGAGGCTGGCTTCCGGGTGGAAGTCGACGGCCGCAACGAGCGCATGAACCTGAAAATACGCAACGCCCAGATGATGAAGGTCCCCTACATGCTGGTGGTCGGCGACCGCGAGGCGGAAGCCGGCGCCGTAGCCGTCCGCCAGCGCGACGGACAAGACCTTGGCGCGGTGCCCCTGCCAGAGTTCGCGGAGCGGCTGGGGCAGGAGGCGTCTGTATGAAGACCTACGTGTTGCCGATCAATATTGAGCCGGATGAGGGTGACAATTGGTTCGCCGAAATTCCCCTGCTCCCAGGTTGCGCCCTATCCTGCCACCCGCGTGAACACGTCCTGGAATCTCTGCAAGAAACAGCCCAGGACATGCTGGAAGTCATGATAGAGTACGGAGACCCGTTGCCGGCGGGAATCGCAAAGTATGAAGTCAAATCAGCAGCCGAACTTCGTCAGCGCTGGGAAACGATAGAAATTACCATTGAGTCTCCGTGAGGCAGAGGGATCAAGCCTACGCATAGCACAGTAGAGATGGAAAAGCCTTGATACAACTGTCCGGCCCAGAAAAGTATTTCATCAAATTCACTCCCGAAGAAATTACCGACATCGCCTCTGACGACGGAACAACTGAATTTTCCCCGCGCGTGAGAAAATCTGGACCGAAAATATATGTCGTTCATGAAAGCCAAACACCCGTTTACGTCGGCCAAACAACATCATCAATCGCCGCGAGGCTAAGCAAGGGCTCCAAGCAAGATCCCAGCAAAAATCACGGGTATAGTGGTCACCAATGGCGTCGAAGTCTATGTCAAGCAAACATAGACATCTGGATACTGCAATTCGAGGACAAATCCACCGCCAAGCGAGACTTAGAGACAATTGAAGCAGAGGTCGTATTCTTGCTTCGACAAAGGGGACAATGGCCTAGGTATCAAACCGAGATTCACTTTCATCAATCCAACGCTCTGCACAGGCAGACATCTGAGCAAATCGTAGACCAATACCGGAGCCCCAATGCCCAACCGCCTGATTAACGAGACCAGCCCCTACCTGCTGCAGCACGCCCACAACCCCGTGGACTGGTATCCCTGGGGCGAGGAGGCCCTGCAGCGGGCCAAGGCCGAAAACAAGCCCATCCTGCTCAGCATCGGCTATTCGGCTTGCCACTGGTGCCACGTGATGGAGCGGGAGTCCTTCGAGAACGAGGACACAGCCACGCTGATGAACGCCAACTTCATCAGCATAAAGGTCGACCGGGAGGAACGCCCCGACCTGGACGCAATCTACATGGAGGCTGTCCAGATGCTCACCGGCAGCGGCGGCTGGCCCATGACCGTGTTCCTGACCCCCGACTGCAAGCCCTTCTACGGCGGCACCTACTTCCCGCCGGTGGATCACCCCAACATGCCCGGCTTCCCCCGCCTGCTGCTGGCCATGGCCCAGGCCTACAAGGAACAGCAGGGGGCCATCGCCCAGACCACCAGGCAGCTTGCCGACCGCATGGGCTGGTCGGGCCGCGTGTCCGTCGGCCACAACCCCCTGACCGTAGACACCCTGCACCAGGCCTACTCCAGCCTGGCCTCCGGGTTCGACTACCAGAACGGCGGCATCGGCGCGGCGCCCAAGTTCCCCCAGCCCATGACCCTGGAGTTCCTGCTGCGCTACCACCACCGGGGCTTCAGCGACCGGGCCTTGGAGATGGCCCACCTCACCCTGCAGAACATGGCCCACGGCGGCATGTACGACCAGGTAGGCGGCGGCTTCCACCGCTACTCCACCGATGCCCACTGGCTGGTGCCCCACTTCGAAAAGATGCTCTACGACAACGCCCTGCTGGCCCGGCTCTACCTCCACGCCTACCAGGCCACCGGGCAGGCTCTCTATCGCCGCATCACAGAAGAAACGCTGGACTACGTGCTGCGGGAGATGACCGACCCGCTGGGCGGTTTCTACTCGGCCCAGGACGCCGACAGCGAGGGAGTAGAGGGCAAGTTCTTCGTTTGGACGCCCGAGGAATTCCAGTCGGCCCTGGGCAAGGACACCGGCGACCTTATCGGCGGGTATTACGGGATGACCGACGCCGGGAACTTCGAGGGCAAGACCATCCTAAACATACCCCAGGAACCCGCCTCCTTTGCCCGGGAGCAGGGCATCCCTTTGCCCCAACTGGAAGACATGGTGTACCAAGCCAAGCAGACCCTGCTGGACATCCGGGAGCAGCGAGTTCACCCCTTGCTCGACGACAAGGTGCTGGCCTCCTGGAACGGCCTGATGCTCCGCAGCTTCGCCGAGGCCGCGGTGGCCCTGGGTCGGGACGACTATCTGCAGGCCGCGGTCAACAACGCCGAGTTCTTGCTAAACGCCATGAAACCCCAGGGACGCCTCCTGCGCACCTACCGCAACGGGCAGGCCAAGCTCCTCGCCTACTTGGAGGACTACGCTTTCGTCGCCGACGGCCTGATAGCCCTGTACGAGGCAACCTTCGACCGCCGCTGGCTCACCGAAGCCGTTTCCCTGGCCGATGCGATGATCGACCTGTTCTGGGACGAGGGCGCTGGCTTCTTCTACGACACCGGCTCGGACCACGAGTCCCTGGTCATGCGCCCCCGGGACATCTTCGACAACGCCCAGCCCTGCGGCGGCTCAGTGGCCTCCGACGTCCTGCTGCGGCTGGCGCTGATCACCGGCAACCAGGACTACTCCGCCAAGGCCGCCAAGCCCCTGCGGGCCCTCAGCGACGTGATGGGCCAGGCCCCGGCCGGCACCGGCCACTGGCTGGCAGCCCTCGACTTCTACGTATCTGCGCCCAAAGAGATAGCCGTCGTCGGCCCCCGGACAAGTCCCGCAACGCAACAACTCCTGGACGCCATATTCACCCGCTACCTGCCCAACAAGGTCGTGGTGGGCGCTCCCGGCTCCGATGCCAGCGACGAGGCCATTCCGCTGCTGCAGGACAGGGGCATGATCAACGGCAAGCCCACGGCCTACGTTTGCCGGAACTACGCCTGCCAACTTCCGGTGACCGACGAGCAGGCCCTGGCAGCCCAGCTTGCTGAGTCACAGTAGTCAAGGTTACGCCCTAACTGCTAAGGAGACTGTGCATGACCACACCTGAAGACCTGTACGAAATCCTGCAAGTCCACCCCTCGGCGCACCAGGAGGTTGTCGACGCGGCATATCAGCGGCTCGCGCAGCTTTATCATCCCGCCGCGGATCCGTCGCCGGAAGCAGCCGCCATGCTGGGGGCCATCGGCAGGGCCTACGCCGTGCTGGGCAACCCCGAACAACGTACCGCCTACGACCAAAGTCAGGAAACTCCAACCGCGGGCGCGGCGGATCAGGACGAATCTCGATCTTGGCGAGGGATCAGCAAGAGCAACCCAGACTACTTCACCATCGGCTCACATAAAGAAGACGTAACCAGGATTCAAGGCCCGCCCGATTCCACCAACTTCGACGAACACCGGGATGAAGAGACATGGACATACTCTGGCGGGATTGTTTATTTCAACCGCTCTGGCCGAGTTGTAGGGTGGAGTATCTTCGACGGAAGCAGCCTAGAATTCTTCAAGGTGACGATAGTCCCCGGCCTTAACGCCACAACCTCTGATTTCTTCTCAGTGGGCTCACACAAAGACGACGTTTTCAGGCTACAAGGAACGCCTTATCGCTTAACCACACCATCTCAAAAGACCCTTGCCGCCACTCAGGAAGAGCCAGGATATCGACATTTGTGGAGGCGAGAACTGCGCAGAATGATCGACTACGAACATCCCAAGTATTATGAACTGATCGAAGAATACGATGTAGGAGAAGACCCGGACCTAGAAACCTGGCATTTCCCCAACGGCGTCGTTGAGTTGTCAATTGCCACAGGACGCGTCACCGCTTGGCAGAACAGGGACGGATCACTTAAGGCTCAGCGCCGGTGCGTAAAGCAGGATGCCCAACAGACATGGACGGGGGAGTATTTCACCCTCGGGTCGAACTCGGCCACCGTGGTGAGGGTGCAAGGAGATCCCGTCTATAAAGAAAGAAGACACTCTGGCACGGAAATATGGCACTATGAACATGACAGCAAAGTAGAACTCAAGCGAGGGCGCTTCTCGGGATGGCGCGTCTTGGGATGGAGCAGCTACAGCGGGAACTTAAAAGTCCGAGTGGGGCCGGGACCCAATGTTACTTCTCGCCATATATTTTCCTTGGGTTCCCACAAGGACGACGTAGCCAGACTGCAAGGGACGCCACAGAGCATTAACACTTATATGGATGTTTGTGAGGCTTGGCATTATAGCAGTGCATCTGTCTATTTCTCTTACGCCAATCGCGTAACCGATTGGGACAATCCGGAAGGCGTCCTCAAGGCGGAAGGGATACGGCCTGACTTCACGGATGCCAAGCGGCTAGCCGAAAAGATACGCGGCCAAAGTTCAGGTCAACCTGCGGCCCAAGGCTGCTTCAGCCTGCTGGCGGCCCTGCTCCTTTTTGCCCTCGTCGCCTCGGTGCCGGCGTTCTTTGTCTAGCCTCCCCCCAACCCCGCCACTACCGCCTGCCAGCGTCGGCCTGTATAATGGGGCCTGTCTGTTGACGATGGACTACTACATCCATTCCTACCCTCGACCCAAGGAGCTCTAGAATGCCCAATCCGGCTTGGACCGACCAGATAGAGGCTGCCAAGGCCCACTTTGGCCAGGTCTTGGAAGAACAGTTGGAGCGGGTGGAGAACCTCAAGCAGCAGCCCGACTGGCTGGACTTCAGCAGGATAAGCCCCATCAAGATCGGCATGATTGGCGGCGACGGCATCGGCCCCAGCCTCACCGCCGAGTGCCAGACGGTCCTGGAAAACCTGCTCGGCGACCAGGTCAAGAGCGGCAAAATAGAATTCCGCAACATAGAGGGTCTCACCATCGAGAACCGGGCCGCCAAGCTGCAGTCCATCCCCGATGAAGTCATGGACCAGATCAAGGCCTGCCACGTCACCGTCAAGGCCCCGACCCACACCCCGGAGAAGGGCGACGGCTGGCCCAACCTGGAAAGCGCCAACGTCCGCATGAGGAAAGAGTTGGACCTGTTTGCCAACGTTAGGCCGGTCCGCATCCCGGCCCAGGGCATCGACTGGACCTTCTTCCGCGAGAACACCGAGGACATGTACGCCGTGGGCAGCCAGGGCGTCAACGTCTCCGAAGACTTGGGAGTCGACTTCCGGGTCATCACCAGCCAGGGCTCCGAGCGCATCATCGACGCCGCCTTTGCCCACGCCCAGCGCACCGGCAAAGACTACGTCACCATCGTCACCAAGGCTAACATCGTCAAGACCACCGACGGCAAGTTCCTGGACATCGCCCGCCAGGTATCCGAACGCTACCCGGGCATCAAGTGGGACGGCTGGTACATCGACATTATGACCGCGGCTCTGATCAACCCGGCCCGCCAGAAGCAGTTCCAGGTCCTGGCGCTGCCCAACCTATACGGCGACATCCTCACCGACGAAGCGGCCCAGGTCCAGGGCGGTGTCGGCACCGCGGGAGCCGCCAACATCGGCAAGGCCTACGCCATGTTCGAGGCCATTCACGGCAGCGCGCCCCGCATGGTCAGGGAGGGAAGGGCCCAGTACGCCGACCCCAGTTCCATGATTCGCGCCGGCGCCATGCTCATGGAGCACCTCGGGTTCCCCGAAATCGGCTCCAAGCTGCACAAGGCCCTGGATGTTTGCGGCCAGTACGAACGCAAGATAGTGATGACCGGCCGGGACACCGGGGCCACCAGCGCCGAGTTCGGCCAGTATCTGATGGATACCGTGGCCGACTCCCGGATAGAGTCCAGGTGGGAAGAGTACGTCCACGCCTAGCCCCTGGCGGCAGGACTGCAGGTGTCCCGCTCATAATGGCCCGGCCAATGCTCCAATGACCGACCCATGGCCTTCCCGGCTGGCTGCAGATTCCGCCTAGCCGGGGCAAGGCCCTAATATCGCCAACAAGCGGCAACGTCCAAAGTTGCCCATGGGAGGAAAACAGCACATGCGCAGTAAGGTAACTGTGGTCGGGGCCGGCAACGTCGGCGCCACTACCGCCCAGAGAATCCACCAACTGGGATACGCCGACGTCGTCCTGGTCGACGTCGTAGAGGACCTTCCCCAGGGCAAGTCCCTGGACATGCTCCAGTCCGGCCCTGTGCTGGGCACCGACGCGGGCATCGTCGGCAGCAACGGCTACGAGGCCTCGGCGGGCTCCGACGTGGTGGTCATCACCGCCGGCATAGCCCGCAAGCCCGGCATGAGCCGCGACGACCTGCTCCTGACCAACATGAAGATCACCGCTGCGGTCACCAAGGAAGTGATCGAGCACTCCCCAGACTGCATCATTATTCCGGTGACCAACCCCCTGGACGCCATGGTCCAGAACGTGTTCCAGACCAGCGGCTTTCCCCGTAACCGGGTGTTCGGCATGGCCGGGATTCTCGACACGGCCCGCTTCCGCACCTTCATCGCCCAGCACCTGGACGTTTCAGTAGAGGACGTGCAGGCCTACGTGCTCGGCGGCCACGGCGACGACATGGTGCCCCTGGTCCGGTTCACCACCGTGGGGGGCATCCCCATAACCGAGCTGCTGGATCAAGAGACCATCGACGGCCTGGTGCAGCGCACCCGCCAGGGCGGCGGGGAGATAGTGGCCCTCCTCAAGGCAGGCAGCGCCTTCTACGCACCCTCCGCGGCCATCACCCAGATGGTGGAGGCGGTGCTGCTGGACAAGAAGCGCATTCTGCCCTGCTGCGTCTACCTGGAAGGCGAGTACGGGATAAACGGCCTCTGCGTCGGTGTCCCCGCCAAGCTGGGAGCGAAGGGCATGGAGCAGGTAATCGAAATCGACCTCACCGACGAAGAAGCAACTGCCCTGAAAGGCTCGGCCGACAGCGTCGCCGAGCTGGTCGAGGTGATGCGCAAGGCCCAGGAGTCTGCATAGCTGCTATGCCCGGGCCCAAGCTGTCGAACCGCACCGAGGACATCGTTAACGAGTCCCTCGCCCATATTCTCAACAGTTCGGAGGCATCCAGGCAGGCCCTACTGGACGTGCTGCGTGGGTGCGGGGCCGACATCGACCCGATTACCCTGGTACAGACTCAATCAGTAGTGGGCAGTGGAGCGTATCCGGATCTTACAGGTCTCGATTCGAGTGGCCTCGTAAGGGTATTCATTGAGGCCAAGTTTCAAGCAACGTTGACCAAGCATCAACCGGTGACCTACCTTCAGAATTTGCCCGATGACAAGCCGTCTGCCCTTCTCTTCGTCGTTCCACCCGATAGACTCGCGGAGATTTGGGAGGAGTTGCGGAGCAGGGTTGCGAAAGCTGACGACCTCTACTTATGCAATGAACACGCTGAGCCGGAAATTCTGTGGGGCGACGTTGGAGAGAATCGAAAGCTGGTTCTGACCACTTGGCGATTCCTTTTGGACGGCATAGCCGCCCACGCCAGCAGCGCTGTCGCCCAAACGGTAAATGACATACATCAGATTCAGGGGATGGTGGAATTGCGAAGCCTCGATACCCTGCGCCGGAGCCCGCTGGCCCCCGAGTTTCCTAGATCCCTTCCCCATCTGTACTCGCTAGTGGACGATGCGGTCCGGTGGCTGGAAGCGAAGTCTCTTGCGGAATTAAAGAGGCCCTTTAACTACAGGCCCGCTGTGACCAGCGACTACAGCGTCCGTTACTTTACGTTTTGCGGCTTGAAAAACTGTTCCTTTGGGATCTATTTTCGCAATTGGAGAACGTATCACCACGATCCTCTGGCTTTTACATTGCACAGAGAAGATTTAAGCGAATACTCCGAGCAGACTTTGGCCCAGGCTCCATTTCATGGGTGGATGTCGGGAAGTGGAAGCGATCACATCTATATACCCATCCACTTACAGGGTGGGGAATACCAGGCAGTGCTGGACTCCCTGGTGGAGCAAATCGAACGTATCGCCAAGATTCTCAAACCGGCATCACCCTAGTCGACACACCCTTTTCGGCGCAATTCCCCGAATTCTTGCAGTTCTCAGCGTCACGCGCATGCGCGTCACCACCTGTCATTTCGAGCAGCGGAGCGACGAGAAATCTAAACGCCTCCCACACTAAACGCGCCGGGCAGGGAAGGACTTTAGACCCCTCTCTATCGATCGGGGTGACAACAGAAAGGCAGTGCCTAGATTCCTAGGCCTGTCCTTAGGCAATCAAGGACTGCACGTGCTGCACCGAGGGGCTTGGGACCGAGGCCTCAGGGAAAGCCCCTAGCCCACCCCCACCAGCTTAGCCGCCAGCGGCTTCACGCTTACGATGTGCCGCTTCAGCCCCAGGTCTTCCGGCCTGATGCCCATGGCCAGGCCGATGGCCTGCGGCAGGTGCAGGATGGGCATCTCGATCTTCCGACCCGCCTGGGCCGCGGCCTTGGGCTGGAAGCCGTCCAGGTTCAGGTGACACAGCGGGCAGGGAGTGACCATGGCGTCGGCTCCCAGGTCTTTCACCTCGCCGGTGTGCTTGGCCACCATCGCCATGGAATTCTTCTCGTTGGTTGTCAAAATGGGGAATCCGCAGCAGCGGGTCTTCCCGGCAAAGTCCACTACCGTAGCGCCCAACGTCTCTATGAGCCGCTCCAGTGAAGTCTGCCGCTCCGGGTGGCCCTCGAAGTCCAGGGCGTCGCTGGGCCGGATGATATAGCACCCGTAGAAGGGCGCCATCCTCACCCCGTGCAGCGGCCTGGTTATGGCCTTGGTCAGCTCGTCCAGGCCGTAGTCCTCAACCAAGACCCAAAGCAGGTGCTTGATATCCGTCGTGCCCCGGTACTCCAGCCCTTCCTCGGCCAGGTGGGAGTTGATCTCGGCCAAATACTCCGGGCTCTGCTTCAGCCGCCGGTTGGCCTGCGCCATGACTCCCTGGCAGGTGCTGCAGATGGTCAGTATGGGCAGGCCCAACTGCTCCGCCATGGCAAAAGTCCGGGCGTTCAGGGCGTCTCCAAAGAGTTGGTTCTTCTCTTGCAGGACTCCCGCCCCGGTGCACGACGCCCCGGGCATCTCCTGGATTCCGATGCCCAGCCGTTGGCAAATCATCGTGGCCGCGGGGTAAAGCTCCGGGCATCCTCCCCTGGACACGCAACCTGGGAAGAACGCGTATCTCAATTCTCACCTCTCATCTGGCAGCCAATATTCTCCGTCGTCAGGCCCGGCGGGATTACTCCGGCTCCGGGTCTTCCAGTTTTTCGGCCAGCTTGCGTATCCCGTCCACGTTTTCGATGCTCTTGTGAATAATCGGCGGCATCTTGCCCCGGGCCAACGCCCGCAGGCCCACCGGGGCAAAGCCCAGCAGGGCCGGAACGTTGCCCGCTCCCACCGATTTCACTGTCAACTGGAGTTCGTCCAGCCAGCCGCTGTGGGCCACGCTCTCGGTAAACGCCGTGGCGTGCCGGGAGCCGTTGTTGTCGGTAAGGCCGGCCTCCATGGCCTGGTCTCTCAGGGCCATGATCCGGTCCATGGGCGCCACGCCCTTGGGGCAGACCTGGACGCACTCAGAGCAGCGGGTGCAGTCCCACATGCCGGTGACCTCGCTGAGCTTCTCCAGTCGCTCCTTGGATACCCCCTCTTCGTCGCCGTCCCTGGGGTCCGCCGTGAACCTGTAGGCCTTGGCCAGGGCCGCCGGGCCCAGGAAGGTCGGGTCCACTTCCAGCACCGTGCAGTCCGAGACGCAGGCCCCGCACATGATGCACGAGGTTACGCCGGACAGGTGCAGCATGGACTCGTTGGATGCCAGGTACTCCCCCTCGGGCTCCTCGCCCTGGGGTTGCAGGTAAGGTTCGACCTCCCTGATCTTGTCCCAGAAGGGCTTGAAGTCCACCACCAGGTCCTTGACCACCGGCATCACCCCCGGCGGCTCCACGACAATCGCGCCGTCGGGGCCCACCGCGTCGGCGGCCTGCATCTTGCAGGCCAGTCCCGCCTGGCCGTTGATTCGCACCGCGCAGGAGCCGCAGATCGAACTCCGGCAGGAGCACCGCAGGCTCAGGGTCCCGTCCACTTCTTCCCTGACCTTGATCAGGGCGTCCAGCACCGTGGCGTTGCCCTCCAGGGAGACGGCGAACTCCTGCCAGTACGATTCAGGCCGGTTCGATTCGGGGTCGTAGCGCCGGATTCGCAGCGTAACTTCCATGAGCTAGTATTTCCTCTCCTCGGGAATCCACTGGGTCACGGTGACCGGCAGGTATGAAATGTCCGGCCCCCCTTCTCCCTTGGTCACCACCACGTGCTTCATCCAGTTTTCGTCGTCCCTGTTCGGGAAGTCGGTCCTCGACTGCGCCCCCCTGCTGTCCTGCCGGTCCAGGGCGCTGACCGCTATGGTCTGGGCGCAGTCCAGCATGAAGCCAAGCTCCAGCGCAAAGACCAAATCCGTGTTGAACACCCGGCCCTTGTTGTCCACCGGGATCTTGGCGTACCGTTCCTGCAACTCTGCCAGGTCGCTCAACGTTTCCTGCATTCCGGCCTGGTTGCGGTAAACGGCCAGGTTGGCGTTCATCGATTGCCCCATGCCCAGGCGGACTGCCGCCACCCTGTCGTCGTTGTTGGGGCGGTCCAGCATGTCCTGGATGCGTTCCCGCTCCCTATCCACCACGGCGTCCACGTCGAAGTCCACGTACTCAATTTCCCGGGACGCCTGGGCGGCGTGGTTGCCGGAGCGCTCCCCGAACACAATCGTATCCAACAGGGAGTTGGCGCCCAGGCGGTTGCCGCCGTGAACGCTGACGCAAGCGCACTCACCCGCGGCGTAAACGCCGGGCAGGTTGGTGAGGCCGTCCACGTCGGTCTTGATTCCGCCCATTATGTAGTGCATGCCCGGACGGATGGGGATGGGCTGATTCACCATGTCTATTCCCATCAGGTCGATGCCGATCTCCCGGATCTGGCTCAGCTTCTCCTGGATTAGGTCTGCGCCAAGATGGCGGCAGTCCAGCAGCATGCAGCCGTCGACCCCGTTGCCGGCGTTGATTTCCGTCTGCTCGGCTCGCGACACCACGTCCCTGGAAGCCAGCTCCATCATGTTGGGAGCGTACTTCTCCATGAACCGGTCGCCGTTCTTGTCCAGCAGGTAGGCCCCTTCTCCCCGGGCCGCTTCCGAAATCAGCACCCCGCTGCCCGCCAAAGTGGTCGGGTGGTACTGCACCATCTCCATGTCCATCAGGCGGGCGCCCGCGTTGTACGCCAGGGCTATGCCGTCGCCGGTCACTATCAAGGCGTTGGTGCTGGGCTCGAACACCCGCCCCAGGCCGCCGGTGCAGAAGATGACCGTCTTGGCCCGGATGGCGTACACCTGCCCGGTTCGGATCTCCAGGGCCGTGACGCCGCACACCTGCCCGTCCTCTTGCACCAAGCCGGTGACGAACCATTCCTCGTAGCTGCGGACTCCAGACTTGATAAGCTGCTCGAACATGACGTGGAGCATGGCCTGGCCGGTGAAGTCCCCCACGAAGAAGGTCCTGGCCCGCCGCTGCCCGCCGAATGCCCGCGTTCCCAACCGGCCCGCGTCGTCCCGGTTGAAGGTGACGCCCATGTGCTCCATGTCGATCAGCGAAGTCCCCGCCGACTGGCACATGACTTCTATGGCGTCCTGGTCCCCCAGGAAGTCGCTGCCCTTGACCGTGTCGTAGGCGTGGTCTTCCCAGTTGTCCCCGCGGTCGATGAGGGCTGCGTTGATGCCGCCCTGGGCGGCGTTGGAGTGGCTGCGGACGGGATGGACCTTGCTGATGATGGCGGTGTCCGCGCCGCCGGCCTTGGCGGCAATGGCCGCCCGCATGCCGGCCAGCCCGGCGCCAATCACCAGTACGTCATGCTCCAGCATGAAGCAAAGTCCTCCCTAGCCCCATTTGTGAAATTTCGAACCTAATATACCAAAATAAGGGGCAAGGGTAAACGAGGAACTAGTGGGGTTAGGGGTATATCCAATACGCAATCTTCCAAGACAAATGCTTGAGCACTGGATGATTGGTGCCCAAGCCCTAGGAAGCGGTAGGTAGGCAATGGGGTCAACGGTGATTCCGATGGCACATCTCTGCTAGTTCGCTTGCGACGTTTAATTCCGCACCGCATTCACGAATCGTCACAAGGCCTCAACTTAACCCACGATGCCTCGCGTCTTAACCCATTTTGCGTTGATGATTTCCATTGCTCTGTGAGTCTTCCATAGGCCCGTGCTGCCAATCGTCGCCTATGGTCTGCGGAGACCGGCGCCAAATGCAATCGAGCGTCGATTCGTGCTAGTTAACGGGCTCAAGACTTCGGCAATGAGGACACATATGATGGTATATTACTGTTAACCATAATTCTGAGGAAAATGATGCTGACGATTTCAGCGAATGATTTTGGACCCATTGCAAAGGGAACGGTTGAACTGAAACCGTTCACGATCTTCATGGGCCGGAGTAACACTGGCAAGTCGTTTATGGCCGCAGCCATCTACGCTTTGATGACCGCGCCCATGCAAGGTACACCGGCCCTGCACAGAAGAGGTGTTGGTTTCGCAAGAAGGCACTACTGGCCTTCTGCTGTTGGGCGAAGCGCAGGAAGATCCCGCAATATTAGACCAATAATCCGGTCTCTTCGGGATTGGGCGAAAGAGCTAGATGTAGATGACTGGGAAGCAGGCAAAATTGCGATCTCGGAATTGCCATCGCCGGTGCGACAGGAATTAAAGCGATTGATTGATCAGTCCCTCAGGGCATTTGCCGGCAATGTGATTCAGCGGTTGCACCAGACCTACGGGGAGACTTCGGGGTTCGTACGAAGGGCTACCAAGCCCATGAATCCCGAGTTGACCTTGTCCCGGAACCATCCTCGGCTCAAACTGGATGTCCAACTAACTAGTACTACCGATTTGACACCAGAAGTGGATATAGCCCAGATTGAGGTGCCTGTTGCCCCCTACAGAAACCTACTCGCCGAAGCCGGCTATGACGATGAAAACGAGCGGATGCTCTTTTTTGACATTTTCAACGACTTGGAATCATTTGTGATGGAGCAAGTCCTAGTCGGCCTTCCTCTTGAGAGCTTCTATTTGCCTGCGGCCCGTTCTGGAATAGCGCAAGGTCACAAGGTATTAGCGGCGTCTATAGTGCGCCAATCCAGAATGATTGGTCTTGAGCCGGTTAATATACCTACCCTACCAGGCATCGCTACTGAGTTCCTGAGCCACATAGTTGGACTAGACCGGCGGTTCAGAAGACGACGAAAGCAGAGCGAATTGCAGGACGCAATTGACTTCGTTGAAAACCAAGTGTTGCAGGGTCGGGTAGACATAGATGACTCCTATGGTTTGCCATATCCAGAAATTGTATATGAGCAAGCTGGTATGGACCCATCACCTGGGAAATTTACTCTTGACCACACGTCCTCTATGGTTTCTGAATTAGCCCCTTTGGTCTTGTTCCTAAAGTATTTGGTAGCCGAGGATTACCTGTTAATTCTCGAAGAACCGGAGTCCCATCTACACCCGGGTGCCCAGCGCCAAATGGCACGTGGAATTGCCCGATTAGTTAACGCTGGCATTAGAGTCATCATAACGACTCACAGTGACATGTTTGTCGCACAGGTCAACAACCTCTTGCGCCTCAGCAACGCCAGTAGACGTTGGATAACGAACCACGGCTTCCAGCCTCAAGATTGCCTTCGGCAAGATCAAATTGGTGCGTTCTTGTTCCAGCACGACTCGCAACTAGGAGGCAGTGTGATTACCCCTTTGGATGTCGACCCTGAAACTGGAATAGATGAAGAGGAATTCGTTCGCGAAATTGAACTGGTATACGACGAAGCCGTCGCGTTGCAGCGGGTTCGCGCCAAATGAATGCCGATAAGGTGGTTCAAGGAATTCGAGACCTACACGGGCATTGTTGCATTACAAACTCTTACCAAGATCACGGTTGTAAGATCGGCGTACACAGGCTAAGGGGAGAAGAACTCACGACGATTCATGGAGATAAGTACCAAAAGCACCACGGTCTTACCACCAAGCTTTGCGACCGTCTTATCTTCGGGCACCTGAGCGACAGTTTCTTTTGCTCGGTGGAACTCAAGGGTGGCAAAGGCGCCAAAGTATCGGACGTCATCGCGCAAATCCAAGGCGGTCTAGATCTTGCCACGGATTTGCTGGACTCTCATCCTTTCGGCGATTGGTATCCTATCTTCGCGTACAGCGGTAGTATTAACGGTAAAGGGAAACAGTTGTTGCGAGCTAGAACGGTCTCCTTCGGTGGCAAGAAAAAGGTGGTTGAACGGGTCGACTGCGGATTTGACCTGTATGGCTATCTGTCTCAGGCCAATTCTTAGGTATCTGCTATGGTGGGACACTAGTGCTCGGCGCATATCAGACACTTGGTGTTTACGCTAACGATCGTTGCCTGTGGACGCTGAGACAGTACGGCAAACCCCGCCACTCGCGAACCGCCAATTCAAGGCCTATTCTTGTGGATTTAGAGCGTCCCCCTTTGAGTTGACTGCCCCCATTACAGCCCAAACCACTGAAATCGACTCAAGCGTGAGAGCAAAAATCTAGTGATATGGGCTCGCCTACCTAAATCGTGTCGGCATCAGACCATCGAAAGAATGGTGGATTGCCAGCCATAGGCCAGTACGGTTTGTAGGGAATGTAATCTTTGGGCAACATGTGAGCAGGGGTTCCTCGCCCGTAATCAAAACCAATGGCGACACCCACTCAATAGGGATCCTCCTCTACCGGCAACTCCCACCCCTTGACCCTCAATCACCGGGAGTCCATGCTCCGCATCGCCAGCAGCAGCGAGGCAATGCTCTTCAGGTCCCGAATCTCCCCGCTTGCGATCAAGCCCGGGACGGTGTGCAGGGGGACGGCAACCACGGATATATTCTCGTCGCTGTCTGGAGGCAGGCTCGACGGGATCAGGTCCGTGGCCAGGTAGAGGTGCATGAACTCGGTGCACCAGCCCGGCGCGACCCAGGCGCTGGACAGGTGCCGGATGCTCCCCGCGGTAAAGCGGACTTCCTCTTGCAGCTCCCGCAGGGCCGCTTCCTCTGGCGTCTCGCCGTCTTCCACGCCGCCGGCGACCACTTCCAGCAACTCCGATTCAGCGGGCTTGCGGTACTGCCTCACCAGCAAGACGTTGCCGTCGCTGTCGACGGGCGCCACGCAGACCACCGGCTGGTGCTCGACTATTTCCCTGGTGGTCAGCCGGCCGCCGGGCATGCGCACCGTGTCTACCCGGACGTTGACCAGCTTGCCCTGAAAGGGGGTTGCGCTCTCGACCGTGACTTCCGGCCCAGGCGCTTGGTCAAAGGCCGCCATTGCGTCTGAGGACGTCACTGGCCGCGAAGGCTGAGGCCCAGGCGGCGGGTCAACGTGGCGTAAAAGTGGTTGGACGGGTTGGCCCGCAGGAACCGGGCGCGGTGGGGGCTCTGCTCCAACTCTACCCTGTCGCCGGGACTCAACGGATGGTCGGCGTAGCCGTCGATGCTCAGGGTAGCTTCCTGGTAGCCCTCCAGGGACAGGGTCACCTTGACCGACGGCGCCAGCACCAACCCTGCGGTCAGGCCCATGTGTCCCGCCACCGGCTTGAGGACTAAGTCGTCGGACATGGGGTCCAGGATGGGACCCCCCACCGCCAGGTTGTACCCGGTGCTGCCTGTGGCGGTGCACAGGATGACCGCGTCGCAACGGAACGTCGTAATTTGGGCCCCGTCCACCAGCCCGCTGATGGTGACCACCCGCGAAACCGCCCCACGCGCTAGCACCGCGTCGTTCAAGGCGTGGTACTGGCCCGACTCGACGGCGGGCCCCGACTCCTGCCCCCTGAACACCGTCGCCTGGAGCATGTTGCGCTCTTCCAGCCGGCAGTCGCCGTTCAGATACACCGGCAGGTTTTCCAGCGCCTCGTGCACCAGCAGCTCGGTCAAGAATCCCAGGCGGCCCATGTTGATACCCACCACTGGGATGCCCGCTGGGGCCGTTACCTTGGACGCCCGCAGAATCGTCCCGTCGCCGCCAACGGTTATCACCAGGTCGGTGTCCTCCACTCGTTCCGCTAGCGTCTCCAGATTCTCCGCCGGGCAAATCCAGCTTTGGTCCGGCAAGGGCAACTGGTGGAGGATAGTCGTGCCCAAGTCGAAAGCCTCGGGGATGCGGGCGTTGTATACGATTCCGACGTTCTTCATGGTCGTTGGAGCAGCCAGCGCGCAGGCGCAAAAGCGCCGTCTGAAAAGCGCGGCAAGTCTAGCACCGCGCCGGAATAGGTGTCAACGAAAGTTGAAGCCCAGCGGCTCCCGCCCAACCCTACGGCGTCAACGGCCCGATGGCTATCTGGGACAGGTCCAGCACGTACCCCGGCGCGATGCCCATAAACAGCATGGCCGCGCAAGCCACTCCCAACGCCGCCCACGACGCCGGCGGGGCCGTAATCCGCTCCCCCGACTTGGGCTGCTGCAGGAACATCACCCTGACGATTCGGACGTAGTAGTAGGCCGAGACCACGCTGTTGATTACCCCGACCACGGCCAGCCAGACCAGGTCGGCGTCCACCGCCGCCGTGAAGATGTACAGCTTGGCGATGAAGATGCCGGTGGGCGGCACCCCAATCAAGGCAATCAACGCCAGAGCCAGGGCTATCGCCAGCGCGGGCGACCGCTGGGCGACCCCCGCATAGTCGTCGATTTGGTCGCTGCCTATGCGGCTCCCGATGGCGATTATGGCGATAAACGCCGTCAGGTTGGCCGCCGCGTAGGCCGCCAGGTAGAACAGCACGCTGTCGGGACCCAACGCCGCGAACTCCGGGAAGTCCGGGGTAGTCCCCGATGCCGTCACCCCTGCCGCCACCCCCACCAGGATGTACCCCGCGTGGGCCACGGTGCTGTATCCGAACAGGCGCCTGATGTTGGTCTGGCTTATGGCCACCAGGTTGCCGACTATCATCGACGCCGCCGCCAGCACCGCCAGCAATGCCCCCCAGTCCAGGCTCACGTCGAAGAAGCCCACGAACAACACCCGCAGCATAATCGCGAAAGCCGCCGCCTTGCTGGCCACCGACAAAAACGCCACCACTGGGGTCGGCGCGCCCTCGTAAACGTCCGGTGCCCACATGTGGAAGGGCGCCGACGAAATCTTGAAGCCGAATCCGGCAATCATCAGCGTCACTCCCGACAGCAACAGCATGTTGCCGAAGGGAATTTCGCCCGACGTGCCCGCCACTCCGGCCGCTATCTCCTCCAGCTTGGTGCTGCCGGTGTAGCCGTATATCATCGCCATCCCGTAGAGCATCACCGCCGAGCTTATGGCCCCGATGATCAGGAACTTCATCCCGGCCTCGCTGGACTGCCGGGTCATCATGAACGCCGCCAGCGCCGCCAGCGGCATCGTCGCCAACTCCAGCGATATGTAAATCGTGACCAACTCCGTGGCCGCGGCAAGCAGCATCATACCGGAGGCCGACAGCAGCACCAGCCCGTAGTACTCCCCCTCGAACCGCTCCATCCGCTTGACGTAGTCGCCGGAGGACAGCACCACCAGTCCCGTCGCGGCCAGCACCAGGAAGTTGAAGAACAGGGCGAATCGGTCCACCGAGAGGCTCCCCGCCAGGATGCTGGCCTCCCCGGCGTCCAGCGGGTTCGACCCCTGCACCAGGTCCAACTGGTTGCCCAGGTCGAAGGCTTGCAGCAGGCTGAAACCGAAGGGCACCAGCAGCCCAATAAATGCGGCGACGGGCAGAATGTCTTTTCGCCTGAAGACCATGTCCAGCAGGATTACCAGGATCCCGGCGCCGGCCATCCCGATATATGGCGCAATCACGTATATGTCGTGTACCGACATGGAAGGCCTAGCCGCTCCCCGGCAGCAGGGTGACTATCGGGTCCAGCCCCGACGCAAACACGTCGGTCAACACCGCCGGGTACACCCCGACGCCCACTATGGTTACCACCAGCAGGGCCAGCGGCACTCTTTCTATCAACGAAGCATCGGTCAAATCTGCGAACCTTTCCCGTCTCGGGCCGAAGAAAGCCCGCTCCATCATCCAGAGGATGTAGCCCGCGGCCAGGATGATTCCCAGCACCGCCGCCGCCGTCGGCCAGGGATAGGCCTTGAACCCTCCCAGGAACACCAGCACTTCGGACACGAACCCGCTCAGCCCCGGCAGCCCCAAGGACGCTAACCCGGCTATCAGCATGGCGGCGGCCACGAAGGGCATCCGTCCGGCCAACCCTCCCAGGTCCGGTATGTAGCGCGTGTGGGCCTTCTCGTACACCAGCCCTACGCCCAGGAACAGCAGGCCGGTAATCGTCCCGTGGGTGAATAACTGCATCGCCGCGCCCTTGAGCCCGGTGGCCGTCAGCACCCCCTCTGAAATCCCTATCGAACCGACCCCGATAAGCACAAGCCCCATGTGGCTGACGCTGGAATAAGCAATCAGCCGCTTGAGGTCGGTCTGGCGCAGCGTCACCACCGCGCCGTAAAGCACGCTGATAGCCCCCAGAATCACCAGGGCCCAGGCAAACCGGTCGGCCTCGCCGGGGAACATCCCGACGTTGATTCTCAGCAGTCCATAGCCGCCCATCTTGAGCATCACCCCGGCGAGCATCACGCTGGCCGCCGTGGGCGCGTCGGTGTGGGCGTCGGGCAGCCAAGTGTGCACCGGCCACGAGGGCAGCTTCACCGCGAAGTTAGCGAAGAACAGCCAGAACAGCACCGAAAGCGGCAACAACACCGCCCCCGCCGCCAGCAGCGAGCCCTGGGTGGATAGCTCGACCATGTCGAACGTCCCCAGTTCCGGCGTGACGAACACCGCCACTATGGCCACCAGCATGAAGGCGCTGCCCAGCAAGGTGAATATCAGGAACTTCATGGCCGAGTATTCCTTGCGCCCGCTCCCCCAAATCGATATGAGCATGTACATCGGCACAAGCTCCAGCTCCCAGAACAGGAAGAACAGCAGCAGGTCCAGGGTGGCGAACACCCCCATCACCGCCGTCTGCAGCACCAGCAGCCAGAAGAAGTACTCCTTGACCCGGTGGTTCACCCGCCAAGAACCCAGCACCGCGCAGAACCCGATGATGCCGGTAAGGGCCACCAGCGGCGCGCTCAGGCCGTCCACTCCCATGAAGTAGCTGGCCCGCAGCGTCTCCCCCGGTATCCAGGAGAACCTATCGACGAACTGGAACCGGTCGGCCCCGTCCCCCTGGTCGAAGAACGCAAACACCAGCAGGGCCACCACCATGTCGGCCAACGCCACCAACACGGCGAAGGACCGGATGCTGCGGTCCCCCCGCCCCAACAGCAGGATGACCATCGCTCCGGCGGCCGGCAGGAACACCGCCGCGGTCAGCAGTCCTGTAAATCCTGAGACCAATCCAGTTCCCCTAAATCTTCCACGTCAGATAGAACGCCAAAATAATTGCCAGGGTCCCCAAGAGCACGAAGGACCCGTAGACCTGCACCTGCCCCGTCTGCAGCCGCCCGATGGCCGCGCCGGCGGTGCGGGAAATCCAGCCCGTGGCGTCCACCGCCGCGTCAACCACGTTCCGGTCCAGCCAGTCGATTGCCCCGGCGAACGCCCGGTAGAATCCCCGGCGCACCACTACGCCCTCGTAGAGAGCGTCCACGTAGTACTTCTCCGTAAGCAAGGTGTGCACCGGCCTGATCGCCCGCGGCGGCTCCTTGCTGCCGGCCCGCAGCAGCCCGTACAGCACTCCGGCAATGGCCAGGCCACCCAAGGCCGCTCCGGTGGAAATCACGGCCATCCACCTGCTGAAGTCGTGCACCTCGAAATGGCCGTCCAGCACGGAGTTCTCCAGCCCGGTAACCAGGAACTCGTTGATCCAGTGGCCAGGGATACCGATTTCCTTGTCCCACTGTGGATTTGCCAGATAGCCCGACACCACCGCCGCCAGGCCCAAGACGATCATGGGGAACACCATCACCACCGGCGACTCCGCCAGGTGGACGCCGCCGTGGCCAGCCCCGTCTTGTTCGGGCTGGCCTTGGTCCTCCATCTCCTTGTCCACCCCGCCGCGGAACTCCCCGTGGAACGTCTTGTGAATCATCCTGAACGTGTAGAAGCCGGTCAGCACAACCCCAGCCAGCAGAAGGCCGAAGGTAACCTGGCCCACCCAAGGCTCCACCAGCCCGGCCCCGGTCCATACGCCAACTAAAATCTCGTCCTTGCTCCAGAACCCGGCCAGGGGAATGATGCCCACCAGGCTGAGTCCGCCGATAAGCGTCAGGATGTATGTCCAAGGCATCACCCGCCGCAGGCCGCCCATGTACCGCATGTCGAAAGTCCCGGTGGCGTGGTTGACGCTGCCCGCTCCCAGGAACAGCAGCGCCTTGAACGACGCGTGGGTGAACAGGTGGAAAATCGCCGGGCCGTAGGCGCCCACGCCCAGCCCGGCCATCATGTACCCCAGTTGGCTTATAGTGGAATAGGCCATCACCCGCTTGATGTCGTTGTTCACCAGGCCCATGGTCGCCGCCATGAACGCGGTGAAGGCCCCAATCAAGGCCACTATCGCCAGCGCATCGCCGGTCTGCTGGAACACCGGGTAGAACCGGGCCACCAGGAACACCCCTGCGGCCACCATCGTAGCCGCGTGAATCAGGGCGCTTACCGGCGTGGGGCCCTCCATGGCGTCGGGCAGCCACGAATGCAGCGGGAACTGGCCCGACTTGCCCGCCGCTCCGGCGAAAATACCCAGCGCAAACCAGGTCAACGCCATCCCGCCCAGGATGCCCGCGCCGCCGATGGCCACCGGCTGGGCGGCAATCCAGATGTCCGGTATGTGGAAAGCGTTCAGCCCCGCCGCCGCAAAGTCGTCCGCCTTGAAGAACAGGTACAGGATCGCTATCAAGAACCCGACGTCGCCGATCCTGGTGACGATGAACGCCTTCTTGGCCGCCGCCGCCGCTGCCGGACGCTCGTGCCAGAACCCGATGAGCAGGTACGACGACGCCCCCACCAGTTCCCAGAACACGTAAAGCTGGATGATGTTGGCCGACAGCACCAGCCCCACCATCGAGGCAGTGAACAGCGACATGTAGGCGAAGTACCGGGAGTACCCGTTGTCGCCCCGCATGTACCCCAGCGAGTACACCTGCACCGCCAGGCTCACGCCTGTGACGACTATCAGCATGATGGCCGTAAGCTGGTCCGTCAGCAGGCCCAGCTCTATCGTCGCCGCGCCCACGTCCAGCCACTCGTAGGACGCAAACTCCAGATCGTGCCCCAGTGCCACCGACCGCAGCACCCACACCGACAGGCCCACGGCCACCGCCAAGGGCAGGATGAGGGCCAAGCCGCTCAGCAACGGCCAGCGCTTGAAGAATGGCCCGATAATCAGGCTGATGGCGGCGAAAGCGCCTAATGGCAGAAGGAAGATAGCCCAGATATAGGCTTCGCCGATCATCTACAGCTTCCTCACTATCTCTTCGGCCACGTGTTCCCGCCCCTTGGGGACATAGATCACGAACGGCGCCCGCTCGCCCCAGTCACGGATGTCGCCCTCGGGCAGGATACGGGTGGGCAGACCCTCGCCCTCCAGCGCCTCTTTCCACATCTCGGCGATCATCAGGTTGGGCGCGCGTTTGAATTCAATCCACATTGCGGACATAGGCTTCAGCTACCCGCCGACTGCCGGCGCAGGAAGTCCATCAGTTCCGGAGCTCCGAGGCCTCGGTCAAGTCCAGCGACTCTGTCGTCCGGTACATTGCGAACACGATGGCAAGTCCCAGGGCGATTTCCGCCGCCGCCACCGTGATGACGAACACCGCAAAGACCTGCCCCGTCAGCACGCTGCCGATGTTTTCCTGCAATGCGACCGGCGCTGCGTACTTGGCCAGGGCCACGAACGTCAGGTTCACCGCGTTGAACATCAACTCGATGGACATCAGCACTATGAGCACGTTGCGGCGGGCCAGCGCGCCGTACAGCCCGATGGCGAACAGCGCCGCCGCAATGATCAGCATTGCTTCGAAGGACATGCCAGCTACTCCGCAGACCCGGGCGGCTGCGGTCTGACCAGCGCCAGCGCGCCGATTACGGCGGCCAGCAGCAGCACCGACACCGCCTCGAACGGGAGCACGAAATCACCAATTAGCAAATCGGCCAGGCCCGCCTCGCCGGCCGCCTCCTGTTCCTCCTCACTGTCGAACCCGGCCTCCTCCAGTGTCTCGGGAGCGATGTTGCTCACCGCCTGGGTCTGCACCAGGTCCACCCGCTCCCGCTCCTCCTCGGGAATCAGGTTCCAGTCGGTGTCGATAGACACAAAGGCCACGGTGGCCAGCACCAGGGCGGCGAACAACGCCGCGGGAATCTGCAGACGGTTGGGCAGGTTCCCCCGCTGCACGTCCCTGGTGAGCATCACGGCGAAGATGATCAGTATGGATATCGCCCCGGCGTAGATCAGCACCTGCACCACGGCCAGGAACTCCGCGCTGAGCATCACGAAGAACCCCGCAACTGCAACGAAGACGACTATCAGCATCAGCGCCGCCCGGAACAGGTCTCGCGTCAAGACCACTCCCAGTGCGGCCCCTATGGAAACCGCGCCCAGGAACCAGAAGACGATGTCCTGGAACAGCATCTAGACGGCTTCCTCACCGGAAGCTGGCTTGGACTTCTCCTTGTTCTGGTCGGCCTGGGTTGAATCAGCCGGACTCTCGCCCTCCGAGGGGGGCGCTGTCAGGCGCATACCGGCTTTCTCTCGCTGGTGCCACTGCCAGGACTCCCGGCCCACCTGTTTCCAGTCCAGCGGCTGCCCGCTGTGCGGGTCGTACCCGGCGTTCTCCAACTGGGGCCGGAAGAAGTTGCTGGGGTGCTTTTCCGCCGACCTCAACTCGTCCAGGCCGATCATCATCCCCTTCCTGGAGTAACGCCCCTGCTCGAAGCCGCTGCCCATGAACAGCGCGTCGTAGGGGCAAGCCTCCACGCACAGCCCGCAGAACATGCACCGGGCTATCTCGATGTCGAAGACCTCCAGCAGGTACTTGTCTCCCTGTTTCGGGGCCGTCTCGCTGGGACTGGTGACTATCTTGATGATTCCCAGTGGGCAATACTTGGCGCAGGAAGCGCAGCCGGTGCACCGCTCCTCGTACCAGACGAACTCCTCGCCGCGGAACCGCGGGTGCTGCTTAAGCCGTTGTTCCGGGTACTGCACCGTAAACGGCTTCTTGGCCAGGTTCTTCAACGTGACCATGAGTCCCTTGATCATCTTCACGCCGTACATGCTACGCCGTCCCTCCTGGACCCACTGCTGCGGGGCTTCCTGCAGCAGCCGGGCTCCGGCCCATCGTAGGCCTGGGTGTTTCTTTGACCAGCCTGCTGAACAGGACTATGCAGACCACTGTCAACGGCAGGTTGATGCCGGTCATAATCCACAGGTCTGCGGTGCTCAAAGCCCCCTCGGCGTTTCTGAAGAAGTAAACCTCCAGGGTCGTGGCCAGCAGGTTGATCATGCTCAACGGCAGCAGGAACTTCCAGGCCAGGGCCATCAACTGGTCTATACGCAGCCTCGGCAAAGTGGCCCTCACCCAGGTGAACAAGAAGACCACCGCCATCAGCTTCAACAAAAACCAGAACCAACCGATGTAGCTGGAAGCCGGGCCCGACCAGCCGCTCAGGAAGAAGGTCACCACCAGGGCCGCGGCCACCAAAGTGGCCCCGAACTCAGCCGCTTGAATCAAGGCGAACTTGACCCCGCTGAACTCGATGTGGAACCCCGCAATCAGCTCCGATTCGGCCTCTGCAACGTCGAAGGGCGTGCGGTTGAGCTCTGCCGAAGTCCCCGCCAGGAACACGAACAGGGCCGCCGGCTGCACCAGCAGGAAAGGGATCGTCTGCGCCGCCACCACGTCCGCCAGCGACATGGAACCCGCCACCATCACCACCCCCAGCAGCGACAGCACCACCGGGATCTCGTAGCTTATCAGCACCGCTACGCCCCGGGCCGCGCCGAACATGGCAAACCGGTTGTTGGACGCCCAGCCCGCAACGAATATCGCCACCGTGGTCAGCGACCCCAGCGCCAGGACATACAGTACACCCACATTAAGGTTGGCCAGGGCGGTATCCTTGGCGAAGGGCACCACCGCCAGGACCAGCAGCACCGGCGTCAGCATCAGCACCGGGGCCATGAAATAGGCCACCTTGTCCGCGTTGGCCGGCGTCAGGTCCTCTTTCAGCAGCAGCTTCACCACGTCGGCGATGGGCTGGAAAAGCCCGAAGGGTCCCCAGCGGTTGGGGCCAATGCGGTTTTGCATCCGGCCGATTATCCGCCGTTCCGCCCACGACAGCATCGCTGCTCCCAAAAGCACCATGTTCACCAGGATGAACATGATGACCAGCCCCGCCACCGCGTAGGCCAGTCCGCAGGGCAAGACCTGCCCCACCCACTCGTATATCACCCGGTACAGCAGGGTGTCGTGCAGGATGTTGTCCGGTCCCAGCACGCAGTTCAACGGTCGACTTCTCCATGTTGATGTCCACGCTGCCCAGCGTCACGATCATGTCCGCCAGCCTCCAGCCCACCAGCAGGTGCTCGGTGACCGTCAGGTTAATCAACGACGGCGACCGTATCTTCATCCTGTATGGGCTGATTCCCCCGTCGCTCACCATGTAGAAGGCCAGCTCTCCCTTGGACGCTTCCACCCTGGCGTAGGTCTCCGCACCGGGTTCCGGCCTGACCAGCAGTGGCAGTTCCAACCGCACCGGCCCCGGTTCTATCTGCTCCACGCACTGCTCTATGATTCGGGCGCTCTGGTGGATTTCCTGGAACCGCACCCAGAACCGGTCGTAGTTGTCGCCGTTGCTGCCCACGGGTACGTCAAACTCCACCCGGTCGTAAACGTCGTAGGGCTCCATCTTTCGCCAGTCCCACTGCAAGCCGCTGGCCCGCAGCACCGGCCCGCTGACCGAGCAATTTATCGCCAGGTCCAGGGGCAATGGGCTGACCCCTTGGGTGCGCGCCCGGACGATCTCGTTCTCCAGCACCAGTTGCTCTATCTCGCCGAACTCCGCCCGGAAGGTCTTCATGAAATCTTCCAGCGCCGGCCAGAAGTCCTCCGGCGCGTCGTAGAACACTCCCCCCGGCCGCGCATAGCTCACCGTTACCCTTGCTCCGCACAGCATCTCGAACAGGTCCAGGATGCGCTCCCTGGTCCTGAAGCAGTACATCAGCGGCGTGACCAGGGCCCCCAGGTCCTGGACGAAGAAGCCGATGCCTATCAGGTGGCTCGCTATCCGCTGCAGCTCCGAGGCAATCGTCCGCAGGTACTGCCCCCGGAGCGGCGCTTCAACGCCCAGCAGCCGCTCCACGCCCAGGCAGTAGGCCTGGTTGTTGATCATCGACGAAACGTAGTCCAGCCGGTCGGTCAGCGTGACGATGTGGGTGTAGTTGCGGGACTCCGCCAGCTTCTCAGTCCCGCGGTGGAGGTACCCGAATACCGGCTCCACCTCCAGAATCTCTTCCCCGTCGAAGGTCACCCGCAGGCGAAACACCCCGTGGGTGCTGGGGTGATGCGGCCCCACGTTGACCGTCATTGGTTCGGTGCGAATCGGCATCGGCAGCTACAGGTAGTCCTTGCGCAGGGGATGGCCTTCGTAGCCCTCCCACAGCATGATGCGTTTCATGTTCGGGTGCCCCTCAAAGCGCACTCCCATCAGGTCCCACACCTCCCGCTCCTGGAAGTCCGCTCCACGCCAGACGTCGTACACCGATGGCAGTTCCAGGTCTTCCCGTCCGTATACCCTGGTCTTGACCACGGCGCTGTGCTGCCGGCTCAACGAGGTCAGGTGGTACACCACCTGGAAGTGCTCGACGTAGTCGACGGCGCTAATCGAATTCAGGAAGTCCAGGTTCAGGTCGGGGTCGTCGTGTAAAAAGCGGGCCGCCTCGGCAATGCGTTCCGGCCTGACCCATACCTCGTTATCTGTCCATTCGTCCACCGAGTCGGGAACTGCCGACTGCAATTTTTCCGCCAGTTCACCGCCGGTCAGGGGACGCACCGCCATCAGGCCTGCTCCCCGCCGGTCCGCTGCGGCGCGTTGTGGACTCCGGCCCGGGGGCCGCGCAGGTTGTTGTATTTCTTGATTTTCTCGTGCAGGGCCATGATGCCGTACAGCAGGGCGTCTGGCCTGGGAGGGCAGCCCGGCACGTAAACGTCCACCGGGATGATGTGGTCCACCCCCGGCACCACGCTGTACGAACCGTAGTACGGCCCGCCGCTGGTGGCGCAGACCCCCATGGAAATCACCCACTTGGGATCGCCCATCTGATCGTAGATGCGCTGGATGGGCGGGGCCATTTTCCAGGTCACCGTGCCTGCAATTATCATCAGGTCGGCCTGCCTGGGTGACGCCCGGAAGACCTCCATGCCGAACCGGGAGATGTCGAACCGGCCCATGGCCGTCGCCATCATCTCGAAAGCGCAGCAGGCCAGCCCGAAGCTCACCGGCCACAGGGCCGACTTGCGGCTCCAGTTCACCAGGGCGTCCACCGAGGTCACCAAGATGTTCTTCTTCAGGTCGTCAGGGACTTCGATGAGCGGCTCGGCCAGGGGAGACGTGGCCGTGTCTTTCAAGTGCTGGACTGCCCCGCCCTCGTCACGGTCCAGGCCCCATGTCCTGGCGTGCAGCGGGCCGTCGGCTTCATATATTTCCATCTCTGCCAACCTCTAACCCCACTCCAGGTCCCGTTTGCGCCAGGCGTATGCCCATCCCACCAGCAGGATCATTACGAAAGCCGCCATTGCCGCCAGCGCGAACAGTTCCAAGCTGAAGAACTTGGTCGCCCAGGGATACAGGAACACCACCGCAACATCGAATACCACGAACAGGATGGCGTACATATAGTAACGGAAGTTGTACTGAGTCCACCTACCCCCAATGGGCTGCACGCCGCACTCGTAGGTCTCCAGCTTTACGTCGGTGGGGTTGTTCGGACGCAGCCCCAGCTTCGACGACATCCAGGACATCAGCAGCATGCTGGTGGGGACGATAAAGGAAACGGCGACAAAGATGGCAACCAACCCATACTGGCGGAAGTAGTCGTCTAACATGAGCGCTTGCCCGGAGAGAGAGTATCGAACCGAGTCTCGTTCGACGTGAGATTATAACATAGCTCAGACGCCCCCGATAGTGAAATCCCGCACAAATCCCCCAGCCCAAACTGCTGACACTTGGCCCTTGCGCGGCAGCGCCGCCACCGCCTATCATGTTAATAGGCTGCTATCGACGCCTCACAAGGCCATGGGACCGCCGCCCAAGCCAATGTCCCCAAATGTCCCAGAATGTCCCAATTGGCAGAGAATCCCGCTATCCGCGCCGGTACGGAACATGGGCGCCCGCCAAATGTGCCCTCCAACACGTCCTCCCGCTCCCCCAACACGTCATTCCCGCGGAGGCGGGAATCTAGCACCAATGTCCACCCCCAACCCAGTAGGGGCGAAAAATCTTTCGCCCACCCTCGCAGACCAATCAACTAGCTGATGCCCCTCCCCAAGCTCCTAATCGCCACCCACAACCCCGGCAAAGTCCGCGAATACCGGGCCCTTCTGGGACACGCGCCCTTCGATCTGGTCTCCCTCTCAGACGCCCGCATCAACGAAGAAGTCGCCGAGACCGGCGACACGTTCGAAGACAACGCCCGCCTGAAAGCCTGCGAATACGCCGCCACTAGCGGGCTCCTGACCCTGGCCGACGACTCGGGCCTGGAGGTCGACGCCTTGGACGGAGCGCCAGGCGTCCGCTCCGCACGCTACGGCGAGGACACCGTCACAGGGGCGGGTGCAGGGAATCTTTCCGACCAGGACAGGGTCACCCTGCTCCTGCGCAACTTGGACGGGGTGCCCTGGGACCGCCGCACCGCCCGCTTCCGCTGCGTCATCGCTATCGCTGGCCTCCCCACCACCTGTCATACCGAAGCCCACACCCCCTGTCATACCGAGGAGCGCAGCGACGAGGAATCTAAAACCCCTCGCCCCCAGCCCAACACAACTGCCCAAGACAAGAACCCGGCATCCGAAGTAACCTTCTTGGAGGGCGCCGTCGAGGGAGTGATACAATACGAGCCTATGGGCAACAACGGGTTCGGCTACGACCCGGTCTTCTACCTCCCCTCCCACGGCCTGACCATGGCCCAACTTCCCATGGAAGAGAAGAACCGCATCAGCCACCGTGCCCAGGCGGCCCAAAAAGCCGTGGCCCTGCTCCGCCGATGGGCGGCTGATCAATCTTGACCGATACAGGTAAAGCTACACCAATGACCTTGGACAAATTCGGCAGGCCCTTGCGTGACCTGCGCATCTCCGTAACCGACCGGTGCAACTTCCGGTGCCCCTACTGCATGCCCGCTGAAATATTCGGCGAGAGCTACCAATTCCTGCCCAAGGACGAAATCCTCACCTTCGAGGAAATCGCCCGGCTGGCCCGAATTTTCGTGGATCTGGGTGTAAACAAGCTCCGCATTACCGGAGGCGAGCCCCTGCTGCGCACCGACCTGCCCAAGCTGGTCTCCCTGCTGGCCGCCATCCCGGGAGCAGCCGACCTGACCCTGACCACCAACGGCTATCTCCTGGCGCAGCAGGCCCAATCGCTGAAGGACGCCGGCCTGGAGCGGATAACCGTCAGCCTGGACTCCCTGGACGACGAGATTTTCAAGCAGATGAACGGCCGCAACCTCTCCCACCGCCGGGTCCTCCAAGGCATCGACAAAGCCGCCGAAGTTGGGCTGTCCCCCGTCAAAATCAACGCGGTCGTGCAGAAAGGCGTCAACGACCACACCGTCGTCGACCTGGCCCGCCACTTCAAGGGAACGGGCCACATCCTGCGGTTCATCGAATACATGGACGTGGGCAACCGCAACGGCTGGAAGTGGGACGACGTCGTCCCCGCCGCGGAAATCATCCAACGCATCGACGCCGAAATGCCCCTGGAACCGATAGCAAGCGACTACCGGGGAGAGGTGGCCAAACGCTACCGGTACCGGGACGGCCAGGGCGAAATAGGCGTCATTTCCTCGGTCTCCCAGCCTTTCTGCGGCGATTGCACCCGCTCCCGGCTTTCCACCGACGGCGTGCTCTACACCTGCCTCTTCGCCAGTTCCGGAATCAACCTACGGGATCCCATGCGCTCCGGCGCCGGCGACGACGAACTGCGTGACCTTATCGCTCGCGTCTGGGGCAACCGCGCCGACCGCTACTCAGAAGAACGCGCCGAACTGGCCGCGGTGCAAAACGCCCCACCAAAAGTGGAGATGTACCAGATTGGCGGCTAGACGACTTGCACCGTTGCCCAACCGCCAGTCAACCCTTCCCCCATTCTTGAAAGAGAGGCTTGACCGTCATTAGCGCATTGACCATCTACACCGACGGCTCCTGCCTGGACAACCCCGGCCCCGGGGGTTGGGCCGCCATAGTCCTTTCGGACAATGACCGGCCCCTGCGCCTGTCCGGTCACGACCCCAAGACCACCAACAACCGGATGGAGCTTACCGCCGCCATCAAGGGCCTGGAGGCCGCTCCGCCAGGGTTCGACGTGACCCTGTTCAGCGACAGCGAATACCTGGTCAAGACTATGACGCGCAACTGGAAGCGCAACGTCAACCAGGACCTGTGGGACCAACTTGACTCCTTGTCGGCTTCCCGGCAGGTTGCCTGGAAGTGGGTGCGGGGTCACGCGGGCAACAACTGGAACGAGGAGGCCGACCGCCTGGCCGTCTCCGCCATGAAGCAGGGCAATGCAGGCAACACCGCCGGCGGCGACAGCGGCGAATCACCCTCCCTCACCCACCTGGACCAGGAAGGCAGCGCTAAGATGGTGGACGTCGGCTCCAAGCCGGTCACTGACCGCCAGGCCACCGCTACGGGATACCTGTACGTCTCGCCCGAAACCGTGAGACTGATACAACAAGGCTTGAACAAGAAGGGCGACGTCCTCACGGTGGCCCAACTGGCCGGAATCATGGGCGCCAAGCGCACGTCCGACCTTATCCCGTTATGTCATCCCTTGCCCCTGAACCGTGTCGACGTTGCCCTGGACTTGGACCCGCAGCAGAATCGCATAAACGTCACCGCCACCGTCAGCACCTCGGCCAAGACCGGCGTGGAAATGGAGGCCCTAACCGCGGTGTCGGTGGCTGCCCTGACCGTATACGACATGTGCAAGTCGGCCGATCGCGGCATCCGCATCGAGGGAGTCCGCCTCCTCCGCAAGAGCGGCGGCCAAAGCGGCGACATATCCTTGGAATAATAACCCCCGCTCGCTCCCTTCCCCCACTCAGTTCGCACACCGCCCCCGCCCGGTTCCCACCTTGCCCCACCCCGTTCGCCCTGAGGGAAATCGAAGGGCCTGCGTTGGGACGCCCAATTGACAGCCTTTCGAACCCAACATTACCATTGACAGCGTAGGAACTGCGCCTGGCGGCTGGCCGGCGGGTTCCTGGGTGGCAACGTAGCTCAGCGGCAGAGCGGGCGCTTCATAAGCGCTAGGTCACTGGTTCGAATCCAGTCGTTGCCACCACCACCGTAATTGCCACCCCAAGCCGTGTTCACACCAACCCCTGCTCCGGCTTTGACCTGTGCTGTAGGCAGGCGCCGGCGCCTCTACGCCCGCTAGTAGCCCTTTACGGGATCGATTGTGCTCTCCAGGGGCTGTCCGCCCAGGTAGCGGCGGAGGTTCTCGCAGAAGAACCAGGTGGCGCGGTCGTTGTAGTCGTCCAGGCCGCCCGTGTTGTGGGGGGTGACGATCACGTTGGGCAGGCCCCAGAACTCGCTGTCGTCGGGCAGCGGCTCCTGGGTGAACACGTCCAGGGCTGCGCCGCTCAGCCGGCCGCTCTTCAGGGCGTCTAGGAGCGCCGCCTCGTCGACAACCTCGCCGCGCGACACGTTGATGAAGAAGGCCCCAGGCTTCATGGCGTCGAACTGGGCCCGGCCAATCATGCCCCGAGTCTCGCCGGTGAGGCTGACGGCAACGACTACGTAGTCGCACTCTGCGAGCATGTCGTTGAGTCGGTGGGAGGGGAAGACCTGATCGACGTTGGGGATGCCCTCGCCGGCGACGTAGGTGCGGCGGGCGGCGAGGACCCGCATGTCGCAGGCGGCGGCGCATTGGGCCACGCTGCTGCCGATCGTGCCGAGGCCAATGACGCCGACGGTCTTGCCGGCCAGTAGGCCGTTGGAGTAACGGGTCCATTCCCGGCGGGCTTGCGCCCCGATACGCTTCACCATGTCCTTCTCATTCATGAGCATGAACATCAGGCAGAACTCGGCGATGGGCGGGCCGTTAATTCCCTTGGACGAGGTGAGGGTCACACCGTTGTTCTCCAGCAGGCCGGTCCCGGCAAGGGAGTCGACCCCTGCGGCGTAGGCGTGGACCCATTTCAGCTTGGGAGCGAGCTTAAGTATGTTCTCGGGGAGGCCGGTGCCGAAGATAACCTCGGCCTCTCCAACGCGGCGATGGAACTCGCCGGTGTCTTCCTCGACGGCCTTGACGTCGCCGCCCCGGTAGGAGCGCATGAACTCGAGGGCGCCGGCGTCGACGTAAGGGGCGTAGACGACGTCGACGCGGGAATCTACGGAGGCGATAACGTCGGCGTCGGCGGGACTGCCGAAATAGTGCGCTATGAGTACGTTCACCTTGTCCATCGGCTGCCTCGCTCTGACTGGAATGCGCAACGTCCGCCGGCACGAGCGTCGGCGCGTGCAGCGGTGATAGCCATGCCTTCCCGGTTCATTCCGGCCTGGGAGTATGCCAGAGGCAAGCGCCCGCGCTGCCCAAGACCAAGGGGTTAAGGAAGGAGACTAATATCCATCCCACATTCTGGGCCTCGGACGGGGCATCGCCCATCCTTAGGGAAAACCAGAGGGGGAAGAAGATGATGGCTAGAGCCAGGGAGACATATATGCCTGCTTGAGCAGTGAGCCGCCGAAAGAGGTCGCCATCGGGGATCACCCGCTTGTTGCCCCACGCAACTGCGATGGCAACCAGAATGCCTGCGCCGGTAATGAAATTGAAGACGTCCCAAATATGCTGCGGGGCCAGCGCATCCGCATAAAAGCGGTTGAACAACACCTGAGCCGTGTAGACGATTGCATATACGAACAGGACACCGCCGGCAACTCGTTTTACACCGTACATCATTTCCCTCCGTACACGTTAACTGGCGCTAACCGTGGGCCGCAGTATAGCAAGTTGAACCTAGTTGGAAAAAGCCAGCAAGTTCGCGGTGGAAACTCGCGCCGCTCCACAGCCGGCTCGTTGTCAGTATGCTCTTTGGCCGCCACTCTATCCGAGTGGTAAGATGACCGGCGCTAGGTCACAATACCATCGGTAGCTTAGCTTCGGATGTAAGACCTTGGCTAAGGAGTGTTCCCAATGACCCAGGATATGCCGCGGGTTCGCCCTGATTGGGTCTCTGACGAGATGTTTCCCTTTAAGAGCAAATTCTTCACGACTCCCTCGGGCCATAGCATGCACTTCATAGACGAAGGCGTCGGTGAGCCAATCGTCTTCATACACGGTAACCCTTCCTGGTCCTTTGAGTTTCGTCATCTCGTAGCAGGGCTAAAGCAAGACTTTCGTTGCATCGCTGCGGACCACATCGGCTTTGGACTTTCGTCCCACAGCATCAATAGAGAAGACCACCGGCCTCAAGCCCACGCGGCGGCGTTCGAGGCACTTCTCGATCATCTTGAACTTGGCAATATAACCCTCTTCATGACTGATTGGGGCGGACCTATCGGCCTGGATTTTGCTCGCACCCACCCGGACAGGGTCAAGCGCATCGTTGTTGCCAACACCTGGTGCTGGCCAGTCTCGCGCGACCCCCATTTCATAGCGTTCAGCTTCATGATGTCCAGTTGGCTGGGGCAATTCCTGATCAAACGCTTCAATTTCTTCGTAAACAAGGTTGTGCCTAAAGCGGTTGGCCGTAAAGCCGTCTTGACTCCTCAGGTAATGGAACACTATCGGAATGCACAATCAACACCCGCGACCCGGCGGGCCAGCGCCGCCTTGCCGGGAGCTATCGTCGGCGCCACTGACTGGCTGGCCGCTATATGGGGAGAACGCGACGCCTTTGTCCGTCTGCCGGCGCTCATACTCTGGGGGGCGAAGGACATCGCGTTTAGGAAGGAGGAACTGGAGAGGTGGCGATCCGAGTTGGCCGACTTTGAGCTTCACGAATTTGAAGACTGCGGGCACTTCCTGGCCGAGGAAAACCCGGAACAGATCGTTCCCTTGCTCTCCTCATTCATGAAACGGAAGTAGCGAAGCTGTTCGGCGGAGCCAGATCCATCAGCGTTTCTCTCTGACGGCGGTGATTTGGGACTCGGTCAAAGGGCATCGCGGGGCTGCGACGGGAGGCTGGACTACCGGAACGTTGACTCCGCCGCGGGCGCCTTATGTGAAGCCGCGTAGACATTGGCAACGATGCTCGCTTAGTTTCAACATACGTACTACTGCTATAATTGACCTCATTCTACGGGAGGGCGCTATCGATGCGGAGCAGCGCGGTCCGGCTCACTGAGCTGTCTCATACCGCTGGTTGAGCCAGCAAGCTTAGCATGGAGGACCTGGTCCAGGTCCTGAACAAGCTGCCGGCGGTAACCGACCAGAAACTGCTGGTGGGCATCGAGACCGGCGACGACGCGGCGGTGTACCGGCTGAACGACGATGCGTCGCTGATACTCACCGTCGACTTCTTCACTCCCATTACCGACGATCCATACCAGTTCGGGGCCATCGCAGCGGCCAACGCCCTCAGCGACGTGTACGCCATGGGCGGCAAACCCTTGCTCGCCCTCAACATCGTCGGCTTTCCCGCAGACTTAGACAAGGCCATACTGGAAAAGATACTCCGCGGAGGGCATGACAAGGCCACCGAAGCAGGTTGCCTGATTGTAGGCGGCCACACCGTCGACGACGCCGAGCCCAAGTACGGCCTCTCAGTCATCGGACTGGTGGACCCCGGAAAGCACGTGACCAACGCCGGCGCCCGCCCCGGCGACTCCCTGGTGCTTACCAAGGCGCTGGGCGCCGGAATCATAACCACCGGCGGAAAGCAGGGTATGTGTCCCGCCGAGGTGATGCAGGGCGCCGTCGAGAGCATGTCTGAATTGAACCGCGCCGCCGCCGATGCGATGATAAAAGTGGGAGTAAACGCCTGCACCGACGTTACCGGCTTCGGCCTGCTGGGCCACCTGAAGTCCATGACCAAGGCCAGCGCCGTCGGCGCCCGGATTCACTTTGGCCAAGTCCCGGCGCTGCCGGGCGCGTGGGAATTGTTGGAGCAGGACATAGTCCCCGGCGGCACTCGCCGGAACCTGCAGAACGTAGCAAATTCCGTCGACTGGCCCGCTGAAATCGACCCGCAGCGCCGTCTGCTGCTCTCCGACGCCCAGACCTCCGGCGGCCTGCTGATTTCCGTTCCCAAATCCAGGCTGGACGCTTTGCTGGAAGAGTTGGCCGCGGCCGGCGCTCCTTACCAGGCGGCGATTGGCGAGATTACCGATGGTCCGCCGGGCAGAATAGTCGTCTCGCCCTAGTAAAAGCGGCATGCAGGTGTATGTTGAAACGGCCTGACCAAATTAAAGATGTCCCTGCGGACCCCGCAGGCCGGGTGCCCCCCGGCCAGTTCCTGTCCCAAAAATTCCCGGTTCTCACCTACGGCAGCGCACCCAAGATTCGCATCGAGGAGTGGAGACTCCGAGTGTTCGGACTGGTCGCCCGAGAGCTGGAACTTGACTGGGGAGAATTCTCCAAGCTGCCCTGGGAGTCGACCGTAGCCGATTTTCACTGCGTGACCCAATGGAGCTCGTTGGACCAGGCCTGGGAAGGAGTGCCCTTCGCCGAAGTAGTATCCCCGGCCCAGCCGTCCCCGGACGTCCGCTTCGTGATGGTACACTGCTACGGTGGCTATTCCACCAATCTGCCGCTGGAAGTGGCCATGCAGGAGGGTATCTTCGCCCACAAGCAGAACGGGGAACCCCTGGGCGAGGGCCACGGTTGGCCTCTGCGGCTGGTGGTGCCCAGCCGTTACGGGTGGAAGAGCGCCAAGTGGGTCAGCGGCGTTGAACTGCTGGCCCAGGACCAGCCGGGCTTTTGGGAGAAGCGGGGCTACAACAACAACGGCGACCCCTGGAAAGAGGAACGCTTCTGGCCCGAGTTGGCCCGCTAACGCAACCCTAAACCAGGGCTTTGAATCAGGCCGCCTTGTACTCCTGCTCGATGCGGACCTGCGGGGCCTTCCTGGGGCGCTGGAAAGAAAGCTCCACATCCCGAAGGTAACCGCACTGCAAACAGCTCAGGAACTTGCCGAAGATATCCTCTTTCAAGCACAGATCGCCTTGGCACTTTGGACAGACTTTAAACAATATCATCGTCGTCCCCCTCATCACTGGCTATCCATCCCAGATGCTTGACTTGCCCAGTAACCCCTTTATTGACATGACTTATATCAAGTTGTATCATACAACTGGTTTAAGGTCAAGGCCATAAAAGCGATTCTTTTAGAGGTTGGAGTCGGCCTATGCGCGAGCCATCGAAGACACGAACGGAAGACCCGGCCGGGATTCGGTCCCAGCCGGTGCCCCAAAGGCCCGCGCAGACATCGTTGAGTAAGACGCCGGGTAACGAACCCGCCGCCCCGAGCAAGGGGGCCGGAGAGGCCGATGAGCGGTCCGTGAGTCTTGAAGGCGTGTACATCATCAGCGTAGCCGCCCGGATTCTCGACATGCATCCTCAGACGTTGAGGAAATACGAGCGGTTGGGCCTCATCAACCCTGGACGCACGCTGGGAATGCTCAGGCTCTACTCCAGGGACGACATCAGGAGGGTCCGCTTGATCCGTCACCTGGGCAATCTGGGCCTCAACCTGGCCGGGGTCGAGTTCGCTCTGGCCACGGTGGAAAACCTGCTCAGCCTGAAACGCCGCCTGAACGCCTTGGCGGGAGAGACCGGCCTGAGCAGCGCCCTGGAACAGGAGATCGATAGGGTCTTTCAGAATTTGAACCTGCCGGTCAATGACTAGAAGCCTGGCGCCCCATCTGATTGGCAACGCGGGAATGCGCTTATGACTACCGAACCCAACAACGGCGCCCAGCACGAGGCCCTGCCCTTCTCCGAGGACGGCAAGGACGACTTGAGCCATCTCCCGGTCGAAGAGCAGGTAGCGGTCCTCCAGGACCGGCTGCAGCAATCTCAACTGGAAGCCAGCCAGAATCTGGAGACCGCCCAGCGGGCTCAGGCAGAGATAGTCAACTTTCGCCGGCGCACCGATGAAGAGCGGATAACCCTGGGCAAATATGCCAACGAACGTCTCATCAACAAGTTGCTGCCGGTCGTGGAAGAATTGAACTTGGCCTTGAGCCACGCCGAAAAGGTAAGCGCCGACAATCCCTGGCTGGAAGGCGTCAAGCTCATTCAACGCAAGCTGGACAACGTGCTCCAGTCGGAGGGAGTAACCGAAATCGAGGCCTTGGGGGCGGAGTTCAACCCCATGGAGCACGAGGCCTTGGGAACATTGGAGACCACCGAACATCCGCCGGGCCGCGTCGCCGAGGTGGTCCGCGCCGGGTACCGGTTGCATGAACGAGTCATTCAACCGGCCCAGGTGATGGTGGCCACAGAACCGGCCAAGCCGCAACAAACGTAGGAATTCGAAGAATCGAAGGAGACTGAACATGGCTAAAGTCCTGGGCATAGATCTGGGCACCACCAACTCTGTGGCCGCCGTGATCCAGGCGGGGGAGCCCACCATAGTCGAGAACGCAGAGGGAGCCCGGCTGACCCCGTCGATAGTAGCGGTCAATCCCCGCTCCGGTGAAAGGTACGTGGGTCAGGTCGCCAAGCGGCAGGCCGTGACCAACCCGGAAAACACCCTGTTTTCCGTCAAAAGGCTCATGGGCCGGAAGTTCCAGGACCCCGAGGTCCAGAACGCCATCAACAAACTCCCCTACAAGATCGTCTCGGGGACCGACCAGGACGCCCACGTGGAGATGGCTGGCGAGAGCTTCCCGCCACCTCAGATTTCATCCTTCGTCCTTCAAAAAATCAAGCAGGACGCCGAGGCCAAGCTGGGTGAGAAGATCAGCCAGGCGGTGATCACGGTCCCAGCCTATTTCAACGACTCGCAGCGGCAAGCCACCAAGGACGCCGGCACCATTGCCGGCATGGAAGTCCTCCGCATCATCAACGAGCCCACCGCTTCGTCGTTGGCCTACGGGCTGGACAAAGCCAAGACCGATGCGACCGTTGCCGTGTTCGACCTGGGCGGCGGCACCTTCGATATCAGCATCCTGCAAATGGGCGACGGTGTATTCGAGGTCAAGTCGACCAATGGCGACACCTACCTGGGCGGCGACGACTTTGACCAGAGAATCCTAGACTGGCTGATCCAGGACTTCCGGCAGGAAACGGGTATCGACCTCAGCAGCGACCGCATGGCCCTCCAACGCCTGAGGGACGCCGCGGAACGCAGCAAGGTCGAACTCTCCACCGTCCTCGAGACGGAGATCAACCTGCCCTTCATAACTGCCGACTCCAGCGGGCCGCAACACCTGGTCAAGACCCTGACCCGGGCCAAGCTGGAACAGCTGGTGGCAGACCTGATCAGCCGCACCGAGGAGCCCTGCCGCCAGGCCATCGCCGACGCCGGGTTCAGCACCGCGGGCATCGACGACGTGATCCTGGTCGGAGGCATGACCCGGATGCCGGCGGTGCAGGAAAAGGTCAAGCAGCTTTTCGGCAAGGAGCCCAGCCGCAACGTAAACCCTGACGAGGCCGTGGCCCTGGGGGCGGCGATACAGGCCGGAGTGTTGGCCGGGGAAGTCGACGACATCGTCCTGGTGGACGTAACTCCTCTCACCCTGGGGCTGGAAACGCTGGGAGGGGTGTTGACCACGCTTATCTCCCGCAACACCGCCATTCCCACGGAAAAGACCGAGGTGTTCACCACCGCCGCCGACGGGCAGACCACGGTTGATATCCACGTGCTCCAGGGTGAGCGCCCAATGGCCGCCGACAACAAGTCCATCGGCCGCTTCATGCTCGACGGCATCTTGCCCGCTCCCAGGGGCGTCCCCCAAATCGAAGTCAAGTTCGATATCAACCGCGACGGGATTCTTTCCGTGTCCGCCAGGGACAAGGGCACCGGCAAGGAACAAAAGATTGTCATCCAGTCGGGATCAGGCCTCGCCAAAGACGAAATCGAGCAAATGATCAATGAGGCGAAGGCCCACGAGGAGGAAGACCAGCGCAGGCGGGCAGAAATAGAGACCCGTAACCAGGCCGACTCATTGGTCTACAGCGTAGAAAAGACTCTGGAAGACAATAAGGACAACATTCCCCAGGACCTGCGAGAAGAGGTGGAAGGCAAGGTTGCTGCGTTGAAGTCGGCCATCGCCGCCAACGACATTGCCGCAATGCAACCGGCTATGGCCGACCTGAACGAGACCATGCAGCGCCTGGGGCAGGCCGTCTACAGCCAGCAGGCCGGCTCCCCGGATGCCGGTCCAACCGATGGGACCACAGCCGGTGGAGACCAGCCCGGTGACGACACGGTTGAAGGCGAGTTTCGGGAGGTTTAAATTCAGGCCTTGAATCCGTTACCGCCAGCTATGTCAGTCTGTTATAATAGGCCAACCACAGTAACCCCAATCAGCTTGGCGGCGATCCTAAGGTTAAGTTCGGTGGAGTGAAAATGGGCAAACAGCAAGGACCCGCAGACCCCGAAGTAGTGAACGAGCAGAACGCTGTCGCGATTGAAGGGATAGACCAGGAGTTGACTCCCCTTCAATACCACTACCTTAGCTTGCTGCAACGGCTGATAGCTTTGAAGAACAGCTATCAGTCCGACCCCAACTTCGAGGGCTGGATGATGGCCAGCATCAACAAGTCCATTTATGCGACCTTGAGGGACTGCATCGAGAGCAACACCGGCGACGCGGCCAAGGAGTTGCTGCGGAGGGAGCACCAGGTAAACTAACGCCGCGTGCCTGGGGCCGCCCAGGCCTGCCCCACCCCTATTCGCGCCGCCTGCATTATCGCCCCTCCCGGCCCCTTAGTTCTTGCCTTGTCATACTGCTCCAGCGCGGGCTATCATAGACCCCATGGAGTCTCGACCCGTCAAGTACCCGCTGGGGTCCCTCTCCCTCATCGAGGCTAAGACCTTCGGCGAGCCGGGACAGCGCACTTTCCACCTTGCTATAGAGGCAGGCCGCGCCAGCGGCACAGTCTGGCTCGAAAAAGAGCAGCTTCTCCAACTGGGCATCTATCTCAGGGACACCGTCCAATCTCTTTCAGAAGAAGCGGAGTCCCGGCCCGGCCAGCCCAGGGAGCCGGAATGGTCCGGCGACGACACCCATATTGACTTTAAGGCGGCGCAACTGCTGCTGAGTCACGACGAGCCTACCAACTCGTTCTACGTGTTGGCCTACGAAGGCGAAGACTCCGAATCCGGAGATGAAGGCTCTTCTGTTAGCTTTTGGATCACCACGGACCAGGCTGGCGCCCTGGCGGAAGAGTCACTTCGAATCTGCGCGGCGGGCCGGCCCCGTTGCGTTCTCTGTGGGTCCCCCATCAACCGGGAAGGTCATGTATGCCCCCGCGCCAATGGCCATGTGGCCTTCGAAGTAGGCTAGGAGCAGGGCTGCCCGGCCTGGGGAATCTCGGTGAAGGCTGATCCATCTACCCAGGACATCATAAGCTGCGGCGAAATAGTCGCTTGTCAGCTGACCCCGGCCGGGTCCAACTACACCTTTCTGGCCCGGGTCCAACTGGGCGATGCCGAGAGCTTGGCCATCTATAAACCCAAGGACGGAGAGGCGCCCCTGTGGGACTTCCCCCGGGGGACGTTATACAAGCGGGAGTATGCCGCTTACCTGTTGAGCCAGGCACTAGGATGGGACTTCATTCCCTTCACAATCATTAGGGATGGCCCCTACGGTATTGGTTCCGTCCAGGAGTTCGTCGAGCATGATCCCAGGCAGAACTACTACTCCCTCACCGAAGACGACTACAACCAGCTCAAGACCATCGCTTGCTTCGACCTGGTGGCCAACAGCACCGACCGCAAACCCAACCACCTGATTCTGGACCACGACGGCAGGCTGTGGAGCATCGACCATGGCCTGACTTTTCACGAAGAGACCAAAATCAGAACGGTGATTTGGGACTTTCCCGGCGAGGAGATCCCCGGACACCTCCTCGAGCGGCTGCGCGCCTTGGCCGGAGACCTAGAAAATCCCCAAGGCCCCTTGAAAGAGTTGATGGATGTTTTGCCGGAGGAAGAAGTCGCAGCATTAGGCCGGAGAATTCAATGGGTCTTGGACCAAGGCGTCTACCCCGGCTTGCCCCGTCAATACCGGCGCCGGCGCTGGTGACCAAGTTGCGGCCCGCATCCCTGCCCCGGCAGCTTGGCTGTCTGCGGTATTGACGCAAGGAATCGTATGACCATCCAGAAAATCAGCGCAGTCACCCTGGCGGTGCGCGATATGGCCAGGTCGGTCGACTTTTACCGGGACAAGGTGGGCCTGGAACTTCTCTACGGCGGCGAGTCCGAGTCGTTTTCCAGTTTCCGTATCGGCGGCGGCTATCTGAACTTGATTCTGGCTCAGGACAAAGCCTGGTCCTGGTGGGGGAGGCTGATTCTATACGTGGACGACGTGGACGCCATGTACCAACGCCTGGTCAATTTTGGCCTCACCCCTTCCACGACCCCCCAAGACGCTCCGTGGGATGAACGCTACTTCCACGTCAACGACCCCGATTCCCACGAGTTGAGCTTCGCCAAGCGATTGGACTCGTAGCGAACGCCGGGTTACACGTTGACCAGGAAGTTGATGACGTCCCCGTCTTTCACCCCGTAGGTCTTCCCTTCCGACCGCACCACCCCCTCCCTGCGACCCGCGGCAATTCCGCCGCACCGCACCAGGTCTTCGTAAGGAATGACCTCGGCCCGTATGAAACCTCGTTCGAAGTCGGAATGAATCACCCCGGCAGCCTGGACTGCAGCAATCCCGGCAGGCACGCTCCATGCCCTGACCTCATCGTCACCCACCGTTAGGAAAGACACCAGGCCCAAAGCCTCGTAGCATGCCTGCACCACCCGGGAAACAGCCGGTTCGCCCAATGCCATCTCACGCCGGAACTCCTCCGCCTCCGCGCCCGTCATCAACGCCAGGTCAGCCTCCAGCCTGGCGCACAGGCTAACTGGGGGCAGTTCCATTCCGACTTCCGCGCCGACCTCCGTTGGCAACGACGAGGCGTTAGATTCGGCCTCATCAGTGTTCAACACAACGATCACCGGCTTGGCGGTCAATAATTGGTAGTCCGCCAGGTACGCCGACTCGAAGTCGGTCAACTGCTGTTTCCTCACGGGCCGGCCCTCTTCCAGTCCCGCTTTCACTTTCATAGCCGCTTCAAGCTGGGAGACCAGCGCCGGTCTTTCGGCCTGGGTCGATTTCTTGACGCCGTCCTGTAGCCGTTCGGTGACCCCTTCCAGCACCTCCAGGTCGGCCAACGCCAGATCCTCAAGCACGGCCGCCAGGTCTCGTCCGGGATTAAGGTCGCCGCCGGAGGTAGGCACCGCCGGATTGGTAAACGACCGTACCACCAGCAATAGCGCATCTGCGCCTTGCATGACGTTGCGGTACCTGCCTCCAATCCCGCGACGTTTGGACGGGGAGTCAGGCAGAGTGGAGTCCCAATACCGTATCTCGGCGTAGACGGTCTTCTTGGGGCGGTACATCTCCGCCAGGACTTCCAGCCGGGGGTCAGCGACCTTGACTACCCCCACCTGCGCGTCTCCGCCGGACGTGCCGGCATGCCCTCCGGTCAACGCGTCGAAAACCGTCGACTTGCCGCTGTTGGGCAAGCCGATGATTGCTACGTCCATACGGGCATCAGTCCAGGCAGGTTCAATACGTTTGGAACAGCCGCCCCCACTCGGTCTTCAAGGCAGCCTTGATGCGGCGTCTGCCGTGAAAGTTCAGCCAGTAGCCGTTGTGGTAAAGGTTGGACGCCAAATAGGACAAGCCGACCAGGGGAGACCTCAGGAGCATCGTCTCTACCGGCTTCAGCGGCCCCCAGTAAATCAGCTTCTGGCCCCGGCTGGCGAAGGTGTTTTCCACGCCGGAGAACCGCCAGTTGACCTGGCTGATGTCTTCTCCCACCACCTCGATTTGAGAAATGTCGCCGCAGCCCAGGCCCCGCTCGTGGGCCAGCCGGATGAACTTGATATCCAGGGGTTCGAATCCCATCATCTTGGCCGCCACCGCGTCTATAGCCACCTGGTCTGCGGAAGCTAGAATCCGGTCCTTGACGTGCCAGCGCATCGCCCGGGGGCCGGGACCGTCGCCGGCAAACGTACCGTCCATGACCGCGAAGACGCCCTTGTGAATCTCCTGTTGAATCGCCAGTAGGTCTACCAGGGTCTCGTGAATCACCGAGTGAGTCCAGTGGCGCTTGCGGTGGAGCAGACCCCCAAAGGCGTTCTTCATCGCTCCCGTAATCGTCGTGAACACGTGGGTCTTCATCGTGGGGAGCTGGACGATATTGGTCCCGGCAAAGCACTCAGGGATTTGGATGCCTTCGGGGAAAATCTCGTCCAACACCAGCATCTCTGCCTTGGGCTTGTACTCCACCCAAGGGGTGGGCGGAGTGTCCAGGTGCACCACCGGAAGAGAGTGCCGGTCTTGCACCGACTTGTGCCTGTTGTTCCTCTCCCCCTCGTAGGAATCGACAACCACCGTCCCGTTGTGGGCCCCCAACAGGTCCTGGTATCCCAGGTTCCTCAGCCCGTTGATCACCCCATCCAATTGCCAGGGACTGGTGGAACAGCCGGGGTACCAGTGTTGCCAGGAGATGTTGATTTTCAAAAGGGTGCGAGCCAGCGGGTCCAAGTGGTCGACGATGCCCGCCAACTCCATCGCCCTTTGGATGTCCTCGGCGACGGTCTTCGGCTTGGCGGCCACCACGGCGACCACGGGAGGTTGGACCGGCAGCCGCGTCGCCCCGACCCCGGCTTCCGGGGACTGGTTTGCTTGCGGCTCAGGCGCGTCGTTACCTGGACTATTGGCCGTCATTAAATCGACCGCTCCACCGGCGATGACCTGCGATCATTGGGCTTGGACACGCCGCCCAACTCAGTTGTTCAATACCAACACTACCGCCGCCGTTGCCACCCAGCCGATTATCGAGAGCACCAGCGGCAGGTCTTTGACAATCAACTGCTCGGGCGACTCCGCTTCTTCCCGGACGTTCAGCAAGTACAGATACCGGAACAGTCCGAAGGTCACCAGGGGTATGGTCAAGAGCATCGTATTGTTCTGGGGGAGATTCCCGGCCTCCACCGTATAGAGAGTATAACTCAACCACGCTGCAGTGGCGGACATCATCACCAGCTGCCCGATGAAGGGCCCGGCATACCTGGCCAAGACTGACCGTTGGTCTACCGCGCCGTCTCCGGCCAGGCGCACCTCTGCGTAACGCCGTCCCAGCACAATGAACAACGCCGCCGCAGCCGTCGTCGAATACAGCCAGGGCGACGGCGTCACGTCTATGGTGATGGCTCCGGCCACCGTGCGAATAACGTAACCTGCGGCAACGATAAAGACGTCCAGCAGCACCAACCGCTTCACTCCCAGGGAATAAAACAGGTTGATGGCCAGATAGAGAAGGCAGAGGCCTCCCAGTACAAAATCAATCAAGAAAGCGGCCGCTAAACCGGCCGCGGCGAGGACTGCCATGGCGGTGGCAGCCGTCGGGACGCCGACACTGCCGGAAGCGATGGGCCGGAGTCTCTTGACCGCATGGCGCTGGTCTTCTCCCCTATCGGACAGGTCGTTGAGGAGGTACACGGCTCCCGACAGGGCGCAAAAGGCGGCAAACACCGCCAGCAGGCGGCCAATCAAGCCGGGCACCGGGTCCAGGTCGTCCGGCGACCAAGCCTGCTGGATGGCGAAAATGAACGGTAGGAACACCAAGCCGTTCTTGACCCACTGCTGCGGCCTCAGCGCCTTAAGGATAGCCAAGTCCGGTAGCCTATTCCGCGTCGTTCGCTGCAGCCCTTAGCTGGCGGTACATAGACCCCAGGGCCGCCATGCTGGCTGTATAGAGCGTATAAACCGCCACGCCAATCCAAAGGAGCAACGTAAACCGTTGGCTCAGGTCCATCGTTAGCATCAACGCAACCCCCACACCCACCAGCGCCAGGGCCACCAGCAGCCCCAGCAGGCAGCCGAACGCGAGGGACTTTGCCGCGTAAGACCAGCCGTCGTTGCGGACATACAATATGCCGTAGTAGCCGCCGATGAACGGTCCGAAGGGGACGCCTGCCAGATTTACCACCGGAATCACCGCCCCCAGGATCATGATTCCGGCCGCTAGAAATACGCCTTTTATCATCTATTCCCAGCCGAATTTGCGGTGCCGCTCACCGCGGAGTTCGGCGCCTCCTATTATAGGCAGGCCGTCCACCCGCCGCCCGGAGGCCGGCGAGGTTTTGCACATCCCTCCACCCAATGATAGGATATGCCTCTCCCAATGAAAACCATTGGCTGTGGCGTAACGGAGGCCCACATGATCAAGAATCGAGAATATCAAGCCTGCATCTTCCAACTGGACGACAGCGACGGGTCCTACATCAAGGTTACCCTGGGTGAGTTGACGGGATACGTCGGCATCAACCTGACCGACGGCACCCTAGCAGCCCCATACAGTTGGTCCGCGCCTCCTGTTGGTAAACCCCCGACCAAACGAGGCCTGAAACATGGAGTCTCGGTAGGAGGCAACGTCCAAAACTGCCTTACCGCCCTCTTCCAGCACATGTACAAGCAACAGAAAACCATCGAGGACCCCAAGCAATTCGACCCGGCCACCGCCAGCGCCGCCCTGCACCAGTTCGTGGAGGACCTTGAAGACTATTAGGCATTCCTCCTTCCAACGTCGGGAGGGATTCCTAAGTAAACGGAACCAAAAAGATGACTAAAGCATTATGCCTCGCGGCCTTACTGCTCTTGGCCGTCGCATGCTCGGAGGAAGCAGCCCCCGCATCCACGCCAACGCCGGAACCGACTGACTCCCCCAAGCCCACGGCAACGCTTGCGCCCGCGGCAACATCTACACCCGCGGCTGGGAACGACCTCTCCGTAAGCCGAGAGAATCCAGGCCAAACGGAGAGGCCCTTTGACCGCACTTGGAATGACGCCCTGGCCGACGCTCAACCCCTGGGCCTAGTGGAATGGGACACGCCGCCTAGTGTTCCCACTCTGGGGACGATGACGGCAGCCGGTTCTCTCTTGGACGGCGCCAGACTGTCCAACCCGATGGTCGATGGGGAAGGAGCCAGCTTCATCCTGTATCACAAGGACGTCGATGAGCCCCTCGCCGTGCTTCTACCGGACCTTGGGGGCGCCAAGATTTGGGGCACCGATCTAACGGTCGCAACGCTGGAACTCACGTCGTCTGGCTCGGCGTTCACCTTCGAGGCCTACTCACCGCTTTTCTTTGACTTCGCCCCTGCGGACCTCGAACTGCGCGTCTTCGGCTACGATGCCGGCACAGATCCAGCCCTCTTGGCTGTCAGCACTGTCGAGTAGCGAGTCAGAGCGTCCGGATTTGGTGCTCCCCTTCCAAACAGAGGCAGGCGCAAAACTCCCCGGCAACAGCGCAGGTGAGATGTAGCGCCCAACAAAAAACCACATTTAGAGCGAGTCCGCCCAGGCTGCTGCAAATCGAAGGTTCTAGATAATGAGTAGAAACGACAGCCGCCCCAAATGGTTCCCTGCCGCAGCGGTCGCCGCTCTGCTGGTATTGACCCTCGCCTCAATAGCCTGTGGTGGTGGTGGTGGTGGCGACGGTTCCGGCTCGCCGACGTCTGCGCCAACCCCAACGCCGACGCCAGTAGCCCCAACGTTGGCACCCACTGCCACAACCCCATCACCGACCTCATCGCCGACACCCGCGGCCTCAACCCCTTCGCCGACCTCAACGCCGACACCGGCGGCCCCGTCGCAGGACCAGCCGGTTTCGACAACCGTTGAGGGCGCCAGCGTCTACACTGCCGAGTCCTGGCCGCCCCAGTTTTTCGTACATATCATCGTGGGCGGCTGTCCGGTAGCTGAAGTGGAGCAGGTCGGGACCGACATCGCCATCACAGTCCGCCAGGATGACGACTGCCCGCCGGAACACCGCGTGGAGGAGTTGGTGGTCCCCCTGGGGAGCGACTTTGAGCCGGGCACCTACACCGTGTGGGTGAACGGCGACGCGGTGGGATCCTTCACCGCCGAGTCAACGGACACGGCATTGCCGACCGTTGCCGATGCTTCGGTAATCGAGGCTGCCTACGACAGGCTCAACGAAGGCCGACTGCAAGCCGGGCTTCGGGAATTCATGGAAGCCGATGAGGACGATAGCGCGTTCATACCGATTATCAATTGGATAATGGGGTGCTTTGAGTCTGTGGACCTCCATGCTGACCTCATGTGGCCCGACATCCATGCCATCAGCCTTGCGGCCAGTCCGGGGGGCAGCGAGTGCGCCCTCAAAGTAACGACCTACCACTACGTCCCAGACTCGGAGAAGATGCGAGTCGAACGCAGCGTCTGGGAGTGCTTCGCTCAAAGCAGGAACGTCGGGGAAGCTGACGCAGTATCCTGCGGCGGCAGGTACTCGTTTATCAACGGCCACGTTAAGTGGCTCCCCAATGAGGTCTTCTACACCATTGTTGAAGGTGAAGACATACGGGGCAAGTTCGTCTCACACATACCTTGGGTAGAAGAGAGGCTTAAAGTCAAGGTGTCGGAGGCGGCGTCCGCCCATGACGCCAACCTGTTCCTTCACTTGGGCGTGGAGTCTCCTGCCAACTGCCCGAAGCGGTACGGCTGCAATGTGTGGATAGAGGATGAGACGGGCGCATCTGCCACCATATATATATCCGCCCCGGACGAGTTCTTTGACCAAGTGTTGAAGCACGAACTCCTGCACGCTCTGTTGCCGATGGGTCATCTGCCAGCTGGCGACTACCTGATGAGTATCAGCCCGGACGACCCCGAACTCACACAATCACTGAGCCTTCTGGAGGAGAAGCTGCTGGAACTCTATACCCATCCCTATCTGCGTAACGGGATGACGATGGAGCAGTTCAGCGCGTACCTGATAATTGATTAACTGCATCACCGCCGAGCATCAGGGGACTTATGCACTTCCCCCCAAACAGACACAATTAGACAATTTGTCTGCCGCGATGCTATAATTTCTCTTTCGAACCATCTTGGAGGTGATGGTTTTGCGAGTACCGATGAAGGTGGACTACGGGGTGAGAGCCTTGGTAGAGTTGGCCCTTCACCACGGCCAAGGTCACGTCCAGACCGCTGAGATTGCCAGCAAGCAAGCCATACCCGAGGCCTATCTCGACCACCTGATGACCACCCTCAACAAGTGCGGGTTCGTCATCAGCCGCCGCGGGCCCCAGGGCGGCCACCGCCTGGCAATGGACCCTCAGGACATCAATCTCCACATGGTCATGTCCACCCTCGACCGCAGCCTCTCCCCCCTGGACTGCCTTACCCAGCCCAATGATTGCTGCTTTTCCGACTCATGCGCCCAGCAGGAGGTCTGGAAGTCTGTGGAATCCGCGGTTCAGGAAGTCCTCTGCAAGATCACCCTCTCCGAACTGGCCCAGCGGCAGCGCTACCTGGCTGGCCAAGTAGCCATCGGGTAGCACATCCCACCGCATCGTTCGAGTTGCCCTGCCCCTGCCATGCCAAGCCAATTGCTCTACCTCACACCTGCGCCGCCAGGCGGCTCTGCCTGCTTGACAAGTCCATGCTGCGTATATAGACTCGAGCATTGATGAATCGACTTGGGTCCAACTATAAACGGGCTTGCACCTGTCCCTCTACATAGGGGCAGGGACAAATACGGCGATATAAGACCCGTGTCCTCCCCCGGTGGTAGACCCTGAAGGGGAGCGCGGGCTTTTTCTTTGATAGCCCCCACCCATTCTGCAGGACAAAACGCCTCAGCCGAAATGCGGCCCCAGGGCGGGGGCCAAGGAGGGACTAGCAAGATGGCAACGCAGTCGGTTGCTTTGACACCGGAGCAAGTAAAGCGTTACAGCCGCCACATTATAATGGGCGACGTCGGCAGCAGCGGACAGCGCAAACTAATGCAGTCCAAAGCCCTCATTGTCGGCGCAGGCGGCTTGGGATCCCCTTCCGCCGTGTACTTGGCCCTCGCCGGGGTCGGCACCGTCGGCATCGTGGACTTCGACGTCGTCGACCTGTCCAACCTGCAGCGTCAAATCCTGCACCACACCAGCGACGTCGGCCGGCCCAAGCTCCAGTCAGCCCGCGACAATATCCGGGCCTATAACCCCGACGTCAACGTGGTGATGCACGAAGCCAGGCTCGAGTCGGACAACGCCATGGACATCATCGGCCAATACGACCTGGTCATCAACGGCGCGGATAACTTCGCGACTCGATACCTGGTAAACGACGCATGTTACCTGCTGGGCAAACCCTTGGTAGACGGCAGCATTCTGATTTTCGACGGCCAATCGACTGTATTCATGCCTGGGCAAGGCTGCTACCGCTGTCTCTTTCCTTCTCCGCCCCCTCCAGGCATGGTGCCCAACTGCGCCGAGGCCGGGGTGCTGGGCGCACTCACCGGCTTGGTCGGAAGTATCCAGGCCACCGAGGCCCTGAAGTTAATACTGGGCATCGGGGAGTCTTTAAGTTCCCGGTTGATTCTCATCGACGCCCTCAGCATGAGCTTCCGAGAGGTCAAGCTCAAGAGGAACCCGGAGTGCCCGCTCTGTGGCGACAACCCCACCGTGACCGAGCTCATCGACTATGAGGTTTTCTGCGGACTCGCGGCCCCCGAAGAGGTCGCGGTGGCTTCCGACTAGCCGGGTTTGCCAGGCGTATCTCGCCAGACTTGAGACGCGTAGGCCAAAGGACCAGCAATATTCCATGGTAACGAAGCTGACCCATCAGGGCATCCTGGCAACCATCGGCAACACTCCCATCGTGGAGCTCCAAAACATGAGTCCCAAAGAGGGAGTCCGCATCTTCGCCAAGCTAGAGGGCCAAAACCCCACCGGCAGCGTCAAAGACCGCATAGCCCTGAAGATGATTGACCGGGCAGAGGCCGACGGAGAACTGTCCCCCAACCGGACAATCCTGGAGCCCACCAGTGGCAACACCGGCATTTCCTTGTCCATGATTGCCCGCCTCAAGGGCTACAAGGTCGCCGTCGTAATGCCGGAGAACGTCAGCGTCGAACGCGTCCAGCTATTGGAGGCCTATGGCGCAGACATCATTCATTCCGATGGATCGAGGGGCACCAACGGCTCAATAGAAATGGCCCACGACCTCATGGAAAAGAACCCCCACGACTATCTCATGCTCTACCAATACGGCAATCCCGCCAACCCCGGCGTCCACTACGAGACCACGGGGCAAGAGATATTGGACGCGGTTCCCGAGGTCGATATGTTCGTAGCGGGACTGGGCACCGGGGGGACTTTGATGGGCGTGGCCCGCCGTTTGAAAGAGCACAATCCTCAGATAAAGATTGTCGCCGTAGCCCCCGAACCCGATGACTTCATCTCCGGTCTGAGGAGCCTGGAAGAAGGCTTCATTCCTCCCATCCTCGACCTCACCATGCTGGACTCCAGGATGATGGTCAGCAGCTTCGACGCCTTCCGCACCACCAAAGAACTGTTGCACCAGGAAGGCGTTTTTGCTGGCATTTCTTCAGGATCCGTGCTGTACGGCGCGCTGCGGCAAGCAGAGCGAATGGACCGCGGCGCCATCGTTTGCCTCCTGGCCGACGGAGGCTGGAAATACCTAAGCACCAGCCTTTGGACCAAGGACTACGAACAACTGGCCAAAGAGTCCAAAGGCAAGATTTGGTGGTAACTGGCAGGCTCGAAATGACTCCTTGAAACCGCCCATCGGCGGTGGTATACTCACCTTGACATAGTGGTTCCTTATTGAAAGCGGGGTTTTCCCGCTTTCTTGTTAGTAGGCCCAGCGGCTCTAGACAAGTTGGTAAAGGGGGCTTGGCGGTGAAAAGCGACTTTTTGATAGCGCTGACCCAACTGGCCGCAGAGCGCCACCTGCCCAGGGAGCAGGTGCTTCTGGCCATTGAAGTAGCCTTGGCTTCGGCTTTCAAAAAAGACAACCCGGCCATGGCTCAAAACATTTCCGTCAAGCTCAATCCCAACACCGGGCAAGTGGGCGTTTACGCCCTGAAGACCGTCGTGGAAACCGTCGATGACCCGGAGCGGGAGATTAGCCTTCCCGATGCCCAACTCGTCAAGAAGGGCGCAGCCATCGGAGACGACGTCGCGGCCGCTGAGCCTTTGCCCCACAACGCCAGCCGCATCGCTGCCCAGACTGCCAAGCAGGTCGTCCTGCAAAGGCTTCGGGAAGCCGAGCGGGAGTTGCTCTACCAGGAGTTCTTCCAACACCAGAACGACATCGTTTCCGGCGTCATAGAGCAGACAGACTCCGGCCGCGCCATCATCGTGAACTTGGGTCGCGCCGAAGGCATCCTGCCCTATGAAGAGCAAGTGCCCACCGAACGCTACCGCAAGGGGCAGCGCACCAAGGTCTTCGTGCTCAACGTCCGCAACGGCGCCAAAGGGCCTGAGATCATCGTCTCCCGCAGTCACAAGGATATGCTCAGGCGGCTGTTCGAAATTGAAGTGCCCGAGGTCTACAACGGCATAGTTGAAATCAAAGCCATCGCCAGGGAGGCCGGCTTCCGCAGCAAGGTGGCGGTAAACGCCACCCAGCAAGGCATCGACCCGGTGGGGTCTTGCATAGGCATCAGGGGGAACCGCATCCAGAGCATCGTAAACGAGCTTCAAGGCGAGAAGATAGACGTCGTTTCGTGGGATACCGACCCCAAGGTGTTCATCTCCAAAGCCCTTAGCCCCTCTGAACCGGCCCACGTCGAGTTGGACGCCGAAGAACAGACCGCCATCGTCGTCGTACCCGACAGGCAATTGTCTCTGGCCATAGGCAAGGAGGGACAGAACACCCGCCTTGCCGCCAGACTTACCGGCTGGCGGTTGGATATCAAAGGACTCACCGAGTGGGAAGACCTCCGTGAGGAACGCTTGAGGCAAGCTCAACAGGAGGCCGCGGCTGAACACGATGGCGCATCTGAGGCGGTCCTCAAGGCAGTTTCAGACGCCCCCGCCGAGGCCGCGGCTGAGATGCCGTCGGCCGTGGAAGAAGCCGCCGAGCCTGTAGTCGCTGAGGCCGTCGCGGTCGCAGACGTTGCGACAGAGGCCGGCGCTTCGGCTGAGGAGACGGCGGATGTTCTCGAAACTGCCGCCGAAGAGCAGGATGAAGACCAGATCCTGGAAGCCCTGATTAGAGAAGAAGAGGAAGCAGCCGGGGAAGCTGACGCAGAAGAGGAGACGGAGGCGGGCTTTAGCGTAGAAGACTTGGCAACGTTTACCTTGGACGACATTGAGCAAGTCGACGACGACGGCGACGATGAAGAATTCAGCGTCGACCTGTTGCCCAACATAGACTTGGTCACTCCCGACGCCGGAAAAATCCGTTTCGCTGAAGACCTCGTCGAAGACGTCAGAGGCAGCGGGAGGAGAGAGCGCAAAGGCCGCCGGTCTGGGGCCGGGGGCCGGGGGGCTAGACGGGGTGGCCGCTAGCCTGCAGCCAAGCGCCTTGCAGGGAAACGTCTCGACAACGGGACGCCGTGTTCCCCAGCGTAGTTGCGTCGCCTGTGGCAAGAAACTCCCCAAACGCCACTTAGTCCGCATCGTACGCACACCCGAGGGCGCCGTGACCGTGGACCCAACCGGTAAAGCCGCCGGAAGGGGTGCCTATCTTTGCTGGTCGCCGTCTTGCTGGACCCGAGGCGTAAGCAAGGGCGGGCTGGAACGGGGCCTCAAGGTTGGCCTGTCGGCCCCAGACAAGACCCGCCTGTTGGCTTACTACGAAGAGATAGCCCCCGGCCCGCTTGCAGGGGAAAATAAATGACTTCTGACCGTAGACAACCTGCCTCAGTTAAAGGACCGGAACGGCCTGCAAGAGCGGGCCGCAGGGCAGGCGAAGCGCGTAGATCCCCTCCCCGCACGTTGATGCTGCCCCCCACCCTCACCGTTCAACGGCTGGCGGAGTTAATCGACCAGAATCCCATTGAGGTCATCAAGCAATTGATGAGGAATGGGATCATGGCGGACATGAACCAGGTTATTGATTTCCAGGTTGCCACGCTGGTGGCTTCCGGATTGGGTATCAGGACAGCCATGGTCGAGAGTTCAGAACCCGATGCTTCCGCCGCCCCTGTGTCTCAAGAGGAAGAAGACGAAGCCAACCTGGTTCCTCGTCCCCCTGTCGTGGCCATCTTGGGGCACGTTGACCACGGCAAAACGTCCCTGTTGGATACCATCCGCCGCACCCAGGTAGCCGACCGGGAAGTCGGCGGCATTACGCAACACATAGGCGCATACCAGATAGAGTATCAGGGCAACCCCATCACCTTCCTGGACACGCCGGGCCACGAAGCCTTCACCTCCATCAGGGCTCGCGGAGCCAAGGCGACCGACATCGCCGTTCTGGTAGTAGCCGCCGACGACGGCATAATGCCCCAAACGCTGGAAGCCATTAACCATGCCAAGGCCGCCGAGGTCCCTTTGGTCGTAGCCATAAATAAGATGGACCTGCCCGGAGCCGACCCCGAGCGGGTTAAGCGCCAGCTTAGCGAACGCGAACTGCTGGTGGAAGATTGGGGCGGCGACACCATTTCCGTAGATGTCTCCGCCCGCACCGGCGACGGCATCGACGATCTCCTGGAAAACCTCCTGGTCGTAGCCGAAGTTGCCCAACTCCAAGCCAATTGGGACAAGCCGGGCCGCGGCGTGGTTATTGAAGCCAAGCTGGACCGCAAGCGCGGCGCCACCGCTACGGTGCTGGTCCAGGATGGCGTCGTCAACGTGGGAGACTACGTCGTCGCCGGAAAGGCTTGGGGCCGGATAAAGGCAGTCATCGACGACCATGGCCGTTCAGTCAAGACCATTACTCCTGGCAGTCCGGGTGAAATCCTTGGCTTCAACCCGATTCCGGAAGCGGGCGACCAATTCGCCGTCGTATCCAACGAGCGGGCTGCTCGGGGAGTCATTGGAGATCGGGAGAAATATCAATCCACCCAACAGGGCCAGGCCAGGGCGTTGACCTTGGACCAGGTGGTCAAACAGATTGACGCCGGGGACGTCAAGGAACTGAATCTCGTCCTCAAGGCCGATGCCCAAGGCAGCGTCGAGGCCGTCCAGCAATCTCTGGAAAACATGGTGGAAGAAGATGCCACGGTCCGCATTCTCCATAGCGCCTGCGGCAACATCACCGAGTCCGACGTGATGCTGGCCAGCGCCTCCGATGCCATCGTCATCGGTTTCAACGTAGGAACGGAGACCGGCGCAGAGCGTTTAGCGGAACGGATGGGCCTGGAAATCCGCCACTACAACATCATTTATCAACTGATAGAGGACGTGGACTCGGCATTACGCGGGATACTGGACCCGGTATTCACCGACGTGGTCGTCGGCAGGGCGGAGATTAGGGAGCTTTTCCCGGCGCGACGCGGCGTCCAGATCGCCGGGTGCCGCGTCCTGGAAGGCCGCATAGCCCGGGGAGCCACTGTCCGGTTACTTAGGGATGGACAGGAAATTCACGAAACTACCATAGCCACGCTGCGTCATTTTCGTGACGAAGTGAATGAGATGACCGCCGGCACTGAATGCGGCATAACCCTTCAAGGTTTCAACGACTTCCAAGAAGGGGACGTCCTGGAATCCCACCGCCGGGAACCGGGCCGTCAATAGACCGCTTTCAGACTACATAGGCTAGACCAACGGCCCCATTCACTCCTCACTCGGGGAGTTAGATATGTCCAGACGCATAGACCGCGTTAATGAACTGCTGCGCCAGGAAATCAGCCGGTTGCTTGCCCTGCAGATTAAAGACCCCCGGTTAAGGGGCGTAATCAGTATCACCCGCGTTTCGACGTCCAACGACCTGCGCGCCGCCCAGGTATTTCTCAGCGTCATGGGTGACGAGACAACCAAACACTCCGCGTTAGATGGCATACGCTCCGCGGCCGCCTTTATGCGCCGGGAACTCCGTCGTCGTCTCACCCTGCGTTATACCCCGTTCCTGACTTTTACTCTCGATGAGTCTTTAGAAGAAGCGGAACACATCTTGGGGATAATGGACCGCATACGGAATGACTACTCCCGGGACCTTGGTAGCCCAGCCGCCGGCGACCCCTACTCAGGCCCCCTGACCTCCCCCACCGGTCGCAGTTAAGACATGCCCAAACGCAACAACAACGGCCCTCCCCCGGTAAACGGGTTCATAAACCTCTTCAAGCCCCCCGGTATTACCTCTATGGACGCCCTACGGAAAGTCAAGAGAATCACTGGACAACGCAAGGTAGGCCACGGCGGCACAATCGACCCTCTGGCCAGCGGCGTCTTGCCCATTTGCTTTGGCCAGGCGACCCGGCTCATGGACTTTGTCGTGGGGTCATCGAAACGATATGTCATGGAGGTCAAGCTCGGCGTCGCCACAACCACCTTTGACGCCGAAGGCGAAGTGGTGGCAACCGGAGAACTCGATAACGTCACCCGGGAAATGGTCGACAGCGCCCTTCAGTCCTTCTTGGGACGCACCGAACAAGTCCCCCCTATGTACAGCGCGGTCAAGTTTCAGGGCCAGCGCCTGTACAAGCTGGCTCGCGCCGGCATCGAGGTGGAACGAAAGGCGCGTCTCGTAGAAATTTATACCATCCAAGTCCTGGACTTTTCTCCTCCCAATCTTTCCCTTGATGTAGAGTGCGGCCAGGGCGCCTATATGCGCACCTTGGCCGCAGACTTGGGGGAACGTCTGGGATGCGGCGCCCACGTGGCGGAACTGGTCCGTTGTTCCTGCGGTGGTTTCCACAGCGAACAGTCGGTTACCTTGGAAGCCTTGGAAGAGGCCGGCGCCTCAAATTGGAAACAATTTCTAAAACCCATAGATTGGGTCTTGAAGGACTTGAGGAGCATCTCAGTCGGCCGTCAGGCGGAAACCTATCTGCGCAACGGCCAGTCCGTTAACTTGAGCGGCCCGGTAGTCGACGCGGGCTATCTTGAGTCCTTCAGGGCGTACGGCAACGACGGGCGATTTCTGGCCTTGGTCCGGTTTGACCGTGCCGGCAACGCATGGCGGCCGTTGAAAGTCTTCCACACCGATGCCCCATCGCCCCTGGCTCCCAAGCCGTTGGGTACGTAATCCGCCCGCCCAGGGAATCCCAGGCAAAATCGCCAATTGCCTTTGAATACGCCTTGACAACGTCGCTCGTGCCTGTATATTGATAACGATTATGTTTACCTGCGTTTCTGAGTCCGCTGGGCTGGGCGAACCGGCGGTGCGAAGAATCCGCCAGGGAATACCTCCGGGAACGTAATCCAAGCGTCAATACCGAGTGTTCACCGAGGGTGGCGGATCGCCGCCAGGCCGTCGCAACCCAGCTAGGCACAGTATGCCCAATCATGAATGGGGGTCAAGAAATGGAGGCCTATTGTTTCAAGTGCCGCAGTAAGCGCGAGATATCCAGTCCACAGCAAGTAACGCTGAAGAACGGCCGGCCGGCCACCCAGGGCGTCTGTCCTATCTGTGGGACCAAGGTATTCCGCATAGGTAAGGCGTAGTAGCCGTCGGTTGGCCAGTCCGCAGCTTGCGGACTAAGACGGCCCGATCTTAGCTTGGGCAGTTAAAGCAGGTTCAAACCCCAGTCGGCCCAGCAGGGCCTGCGGATTTAGGACCAATACGGCGTGGCAATCTTCCTCAGAGAGGCCCGCGCCGGCAGCAACTTTCTGAGCCAGCGACGGAGTCAACAGGTCCCCAGGCTCATGTGCATCCGAGTCCAGCACCATTGACGCTTTGGCTCGAATGGCCGTCTTGGCCACGTGGCCGTTGGTTAAGCTGTGTCCCTTGCGGGCGGACAGTTCCAAGTACACACCATTCTCCGCGGCCAGTCTCGCCACTTCCAAGCTTATCAGACCGGGATGGGCGAGAACGTCCACTGAAGCAGACCTTACTGCCGCCTCATTAGTGCCGGGCTCTACAGGTTCCACTGCTGTCTCCCCATGAACGGCAACCAGCCTGGCGCCCAATCCCTTGGCCGTCCTGGCTATCAAATCTATATCTTCTTTGGGCACGTGGGTGATTTCCACCCCTGGCAGCGCCAGGATATCCCACCGTTCCGTCGCCATCGCGCAGTCTTTCACCAGCGTTTTGACTATCCCCTCAAGGTTTCCTGCACCAACGTGGTCGGTGACTGCCATAGCCTTATAGCCTCTATCCAGGGCTCGTCGAATCAACTCTATGGGAGACAACACGCCGTCGCTGAGAAAAGTGTGCGTGTGAAAATCGTACATGCGTTACCTCGACTCTGTTCGGCTCGCCGCAGTGAAGGGCGCCCGGTGGAGATTCCCTAACCCAGCTTCCGAATCACCGCCACGACCTTGCCCCGCACTTCCACGTTATTCGCCTGTCTGTAGATGGGCTCCATCTGGCTGTTGGCCGGTTGCAACCGCACCATATCCCCTTCCAGATAGAACTTCTTCAGAGTGGCCTCTTCTTCCTGTTCCAGCCAGGCAACCACCATGTCGCCGTTGTTCGCATCCTGTCCGGGCTTCACGATGACTACGTCGCCGTCGTCGATTAAGGCATCGATCATCGACGTGCCAGAGACCGCCAGGCCGAAAAGCCTGCCGTGCCGCCGCGGCAAGTCGGGCGACACTTCAACGTTATCGAACTCCCCGCTGGACTCTGCCTCCTCCAAGGAAAAAACCGGTATGGGGAGACCCGCTGCAATCCTGCCGACGATCTGCACCCGGGGGGCCGTTGACACTGGCTGCCCCCGCTCATCCAGCAATTCTATCCCACGCGCGACGTCAGGCCGGCGGTTCAAGTAGCCGTCTTGCCTGAGTTTGTGAAGATTGTAGTCTACGACCGATGTGGAACTGATATCGCAGGCCCGCTGGATGTCTCTGACCGTCGGAGGAATTCCGTTCTCTTCAATGAATTCATGGATGAAGTCCAATATTCGCTGTCGCCTGGCCGATAGTTTCTTCTTTGTAGCCATACCCTTTCCTATCCAAGACCTCGTAATCTCGGTCACCGCTAAGCATCGCTGACGCGACCCATCTCAAGCCCTGCGCCTATAGCCGGGCATGACAGGCGTCCGACTCCAACAGTTACCGGAACGTCTGTTCTGCAATCAGGCTAGCAAGGAGGAACCTTAGGTGTCAATGGCCTTATGTCATCTCGTGGAGGGGTTTGCGGGCCAATCGCGGGCCGGCGGCGGACCCGATGAAGCCCTCGTCAGCCAAACGTGTGCCTCCGTGCCGCCCACTGGGAGGAGCGTCGACGGGAACTTTGCGGGTTGGGACTCGGAGACGCTAGGGATTGCGGAGTCGGTTGAGTTTAGTAGCGATGCGGGACTTGCGCCTTGACGCGCTGTTCTTGTGCAATACGCCTTTGCGCACTGCCCGGTCCAGGATGCTGATGGCGCTTTGGACTGTTGATTCCGCAGCTTCAACGTCGCCACTCTCAACAGACGCCAGCGCCTTGTTTACTGCCGTTCTGGTGGCGGTCCGCACACTGCCATTGCGCTGGTACCGCTTAATTGACTGACGGCTGGCCTTTTTTGCGGGCAAATTACTCCTCCTGGGTTCGCTTGGTTAAACGTCTAGGTTCTTCACGCTTCTGGCGTGGGCGTGTATGAAACTCTTGCGGGGCGCTACTTCTTCACCCATTAACGTGGTGAAGACGTTGTCGACCTCCACTGCATCTTCGACTTTGACCGCCGGCATCTGCCGCGTCTCAGGGTTCATCGTCGTTTCCCAAAGTTGCTCGGGGTTCATCTCACCTAGGCCCTTGTAACGCTGTAATCTAACGTTCCGTTGCCCGTTGAGTTGTTCGAGCATCTCCTCTTTTTCCGGCTCGGAGTAAGCGTACTGGATTTTCTTGCCTACCTCAACCCTGTACAACGGGGGTTGAGCGATGTACAAGTATCCGTAGTTTATCAACTCCGGCATCCGGCGGAAGAAAAAGGTCAGCATCAATGTACGGATGTGGGACCCATCCACGTCCGCATCGGTCATGATGATGATTTTATGGTACCTGATTTTGGTAGGGTCGAACTCCTCGCCTTCACCGGCGCCGACCGCGGCCACGATGGCCCGTATCTCTTCATGGCCTAGAATCTTGTCTGGCTGCTTTAGCACTCGCTCCACGTTCAGGATTTTGCCCTTCAGGGGCAGGATTGCCTGGAAACGCCGGTCCCGACCCATCTTCGCCGAACCGCCGGCTGATTCTCCTTCCACTATATAAAGCTCGGACTTGGAGGGGTCCCTCTCTGCGCAGTCGGCCAACTTGCCCGGCAGCGACGTCCCGTCCAGAGCGTTCTTCCGAATTACCAGTTCCCGGGCCCGCTTCGCCGCCTCCCTGGCCTTCTGCGACGTTAGACATCGCTCGATAATCCGCTTGCTCTCTTGAAGGTGCTCCTCCAGGTAACGGCTCAAGCCCTCGCTGACCACCGAGTCGACAACGCTGCGGACTTCCGCGTTCCCCAGCTTAGTCTTGGTCTGCCCTTCGAACTGCGGGTCAGTCAGCTTGACGCTTATGACCGCCGAAAGCCCTTCCCGCACGTCGTCCCCGATCAGGTTGGGCTGGTCGTCCTTGATGAAACCCTGCTTGCGCGCATAGTCGTTAATCACCCTGGTCAGGGCTGAACGGAACCCCGTGAGATGCGTTCCCCCTTCCTGAGTGTTTATGCAGTTGGCAAAGGAATATACCGTCTCGGTGAAGCTGTCGTTGTACTGGACTGCAACCTCTACCAAGGTGTCGTCCAGGGTCTTCTCGTAGTAGAAGGGGGCAGGCTGCATCACCCTCCGGTTGCGGTTTACGTTGCGCACCAAGTTGGCTATGCCGCCGTCGAAGTAATATGTCCTTTCCGAGTCCCCGCGGCGCTGCTTCTGGTGCCACCGGCTGGTAAATCCGATCTCCAGGCCCCGGTTGAGGTAAGCAATCTCCTTGAAGTGGGCCGTCAGCGTATCGAAGTCGTATTCAATAACCGGGAATATTTCCGGGTCCGGCCTGAATGCGATAGTCGTTCCATGGTCGTCCGACTTGTCCCCCTTTACCAGGTTACCCAAAGGCTGCCCTTGCGAATATTCCTGGTAATAGTGCCGCCCGTCCCGGTGCACCTCGGCCTTCAGGTGTTTGGAAAGGGCGTTGACCACAGACCCTCCCACGCCGTGCAGCCCACCGGTGACCTTATATGCCCCGCCTCCGAACTTGCCGCCGGCGTGCAGGGTGGTCATCACCGTCTCCAGGGCCGTCTTGCGCGTGGTGGGGTGAATGTCGACGGGGATCCCCCTGCCTTCGTCGGTGACGGTTATAAGTCCATCCTCATCGATAGTAATCTCCACCCGGTCGCAGTAGCCCGCCATGGCTTCGTCTACTGCGTTGTCCAGGATTTCGTAGATCAAATGGTGCAGCCCGCGCTGGTCGGTGCTGCCGATATACATTCCCGGCCTAACCCTGACTGCTTCCAACCCTTCTAGGACTTGTATATCTTTGGCGGTGTACTCCGCCGTGGTGTCCGTCTTGGCGTCCACCTTACCGTTCGCCGTGGCGCCCGCCTTGCCGTTCGCCTTGTTGTTCGACGCGGTGTCCGCCTTATTGTCCGCTGCGGTGTCCGCCTTGTTGTCCACCGTGGTATCGGCTGTGGGGTCCGCCTGGGCGTCCTCGGAGTAGTCCAACGTTAGCTGTTGTTGCATATCACCCTATCCCGTCCACTATCGAAATGACCCTTGGAGGGGTCGTGCCTGACCGGCCAAGCGCGGAGAGTAAACTCCACTTTAAACAAATCCTATATATTATACCAGAAACGAAGCTAAATTGCCCGCCCAACCTACAACTTATGTCCACCGTCTCGGTGCTTTGGAACTCCCGCCTGCCAACCGTCTCTTAGACGTGCTGGTCCACCAGGATCGGATTGCCGTCCGGGTCCAGGACTATGAAACTGGCGGGGCCCGTCGTGTCTTCATCCGCCTGACTCTCGAATTGCACTCCTAGCTCCTTGAGGCCCATCTGAAGCACCCTCACATCGGTAAAGGACGCTATCGGATTCCCATACGCATCCCATCCCGGATTGAAGGTGAGGATGTTCTTCTCGAACATCCCGTGAAACAGTCCAATAGTGCATCTGACGTTTCTAACAATCAGCCAATTCTGGGATGGGTCTCCTCCGACTACTTCAAACCCAAACTTCTCGTAAAAGACCCTTGAAGCTTCCAGGTCACTAACGGCTAGGCTGATTGAAAACGCTCCCAACTCCACCTCAGTCCTCCTATGACGGTAATTTGTTCCCTTTGCGGCCGCCAGCCAGGCGTCAGTCGCATTCAGGCCGTTACCGGGACCAGCGTCCCATCGATCATCACTATCCCGTCCTCGCACCGGCACTCCACCAGGCCTCCGCCGAACTGCTCCTGGTACTGGTGGGCGTAGAGCCCATACCGCCCCAAAAGCTCCTCATGAGTGCCCTGTTCAACAATGCGGCCCCGGTCGACGACGTAAATCACGTCTGCCGCCACTATCGTCGACAGTCGGTGGGCGATGGCAATGGTCGTCCTGCCCTTCATCAAGGGCTCCAGGGCCGCTTGAATGTACCTCTCACTTGAGATATCCAGGGCTGAGGTCGCTTCGTCCAGTATCAGTATCTTGGGTTGATGCAGGATCACGCGGGCGATCGCCAGCCGCTGCCGCTCGCCGCCCGAAAACCGGTAGCCCCGCTCCCCAACCACCGTATCGTACCCTTCCGGCAATTCCATGATCCTGCTGTGGATGAAGGCCGCTCTGGCCGCCTCCTCTATCTCCTCCTGGGTGGCGTCAGGCGCGCCGTACCGCAGATTGTCCCGGACGCTGGTGTGGAACAGGAAGCTGTCCTGGGTAACGTACCCGATCAGCCTGGACAGAGAGGCAAGATAGACGTCCCGCACGTCCACCCCGTCGATCCGCACCGCACCCTCCGTCGTATCGTACAGCCTGGAGAGCAGGTACGTAATGGAAGTCTTGCCTGCCCCGCTGGGTCCAACGAAAGCGACCAACTGACCCGGCGCGGCGTCGAAGCTGATGCCGTCCAACGCCCATTGCGTCCCCTGGTCCGCCGCCTCCACATTGGACCCTTCTGCCAACTCAGGGCCGTACCTCAGCCGTACGGATTCGAAAGTGACCCTGCCCCGGGTTTCCTCGGGTTTGAGGTCAATAGCATTGGGCGAGTCGGTAATCCTGGGCGCGATGTCCAGATACCCGAATATCCGCTCGAAAAGCGCTAAAGAAGACTGTATCTCCACCATCACTTGCAGGAGACTACCGACGGGGAAGTAAAGCCGCGCTTGCAGCGTCGTGAACGCCACTATAGTCCCCGCAGTGATTCCCGCCGGCCCGCCTCCCGAGATCAGGTACCCCGCCAAAAGGTAGATGACCACTGGCGACCCGGAAAAGAAAATCTGCATCACCGCCCAGAAGTATTGGCCGGTGGTCTGCTGGCGCACCGATAGGTCGGAAAGCCTCTGGTTTTCTTCGTTGAACCTCCGGATCTCCTGGTCCTGCCGCCCGAAGATCTTTGACAACGTAATTCCCGATACCGAAAGCGTCTCCTGGGTTATGGCCGACATCTCCGCCCTGGATTCCTGGGCCTCTGCGGTCACCCGTCTACGTCGCTGCCCGATGTATCGCGACATGACTGCGAAAAATGGCACCGTGCCTATGGCTATGAGGGTCAACTGCCACGACAGGATAGACATGGCTACCAACGTGCTGAGAAATATGACGCCATTCGATAGGGAGTCGGAAATCGTGTTGGTGACCACCGTCTGAACGCCGCCCACGTCGTTGGCCACACGGGACTGAATTTCTCCTGTCCTGGTGTCCGTGAAGAAGCTGAGCGGTTGTCTCTGCAGGTGCCGGTACAGGCGCGCTCTCAGGTCCTGCATGACCCTTTGCCCAACCATATTGGTCAGGTATGTTTGCCAGACCCCCAGTAAACCCGCGACGACGGTAATCCCCACCATCACCGCGGCCAGAACCCAAAGCAGACCAAGGTCTGGCCCTCCTTCCTCAGGAAAGAGGGCTTTGTCGAACACCTCCCGGATTAGCAGCGGGTTTACTACCCCTACTCCCGCCGTAACCAGAATCAGCAAGCCCACCAGGGCCACCACCGGCCAGTAGGGAACGAATGCCCCGCAAATGCGGCGCACCAGCCCCTCGGTCCGTGCCCCCTCGCCTTCTCCGGCCTCTGTGTTCACTTCCTCAGAAACGCCTTTATAACGCTCGTCTTGGTTACAGTCGTGACGCGATTGTCCTTAGCTAAACGCAGAGCAACCCCTCCGGGGCCCCGTCTCCCGCGGTCCTAGCTCCCTTCCCCACCGGTTCCTAGACCTTCCGTCCCGGAGTAGTAGCACCGCCCGGTGCGCAGGCTGTCCAGGGCATACTCCATCGGCCGGAAAAGGGGCTGAGGCAGATCGTCAAGAAGAAACCATCGCAAGTCCGACAAACCAGACCTCGCCGTCGGCCGGGGCTCCTGGACTCCTATGTCCCCCAGGAATTCTATGTCCACGTAATGCTTCCCGTAGGCCAAGATGTTGCTGACACACAAGAAGCTAAGTTCTCCAACAACCAGCCCCAACTCCTCCAGCGCCTCCCGGCGGGCGCACTCCTCCAACGACTCTCCCATTTCCAGGTGCCCCCCTGCCGAGCCCCACGCTCCCTCGCCATGAGACCCATGGCGTCTGGCCAGTAACACCCGGCCGTCGCGGACGAATACCACCCCCACTCCCACTTGCGGCCGCCGCGGCGTCCCGGTCATGAAGCCGAGTATAGCATGGCCGGCAGAGACCCACAGGGCGCGCCGGGACGGCCTATACTAGCCGTGCAAACTTGCTGGTATAATCCCGGATAGTCCTTCATCAATACCCTTGGGCATTGGCCCGTTAGAGAGGCTCACATGGCAACAGTAACCAAGAAACGCCAGCTTGGAAGGCAGGTATCGATAGTGGGCGCCGGCATGACGTCCTTCGGGGCATTCCAGGACCTGACCAGCCGGGACCTCTTCGCAGCCGCCTTCCAGGACCTGCTGGACAACATGGACCAGGGCATCGACGTAGAAGACATCGAGTGCGGCTATCTGGGCAACTACTCCTCCGATCTGTTCGAGGGTCAGGGCCACACCGCTCCCCTCATGGCCGATTGGCTGGGCATGACGCCTACTCCCGTCACCCGCGTCGAAAACGCCTGCGCCAGCAGCGGCAGCGCCCTGCGCGAGGGTGTCATGGCCATTGCCTCGGGTATGTACGACATTGTCCTGGTGGGCGGCGTCGAGAAGATGACCAGCCTGCCCACCGAGGAAGTAACCGACGTTTTGGCTACCGCCGCCGACGGGCTGTACGAGGTGCCCGCCGGCCTCACATTCCCGGGCATCTTCGGCACGATAACCAAGGCCCACATGGACCGCTACGAGACCAGCCTGGACCACCTGCTGAGAGTTGCCATCAAGAACCACCGCAACGGCGCGCTCAACCCCAAAGCCCAGTTCAACGTCACCATCATGGACCTCATGGAACGCCGCAAGGCCAGGGCCGTGGAACGGGGCCAGCCGGAACCCGGTTGGCGGGACGAGATGGACTTTCTCAACGACCCCCGGGCCAACCCCTGGATCGCCTGGCCTCTGCGCCTCTACGACTGCGCGCCCATCAGCGACGGCGCATCCTGCGTCCTGTTGGTTGCATCCGAACTGGCTTCCAGCTTCACCGACAAGCCGGTCCACGTCGCCGGCACCGGCCAGGCCTCAGGCCGCCCTCTCCACGACGCCGCGGAACTTACCTCCCTGTCTGCTGCCAAGATAGCGGCGGCCCAAGCCTACGACATGGCCGGCGTCACACCCAAAGACATCGACGTGGCCGAAGTGCACGACTGCTTTACCATGGCCGAGATCGTCGCCTCCGAGGACATAGGTTTCTTTGCCCCCGGCGAAGGGTCGAGGGCCGTGGACGAGGGCCGGACTGCCCTCACCGGAGACCGCCCCATCAACACCTCCGGCGGCTTGAAGGCCAAGGGCCACCCCGTAGGCGCATCGGGAGTCGCCCAGGTCATCGAGATTTTCCACCAACTCCGTGGAGAGGCCGGCCCCCGGCAGGTCCCCAACCCGGACGTGGAATTGGGCCTCACCCACAACGTCGGCGGCACCGGGGGCACCTGCGTCGTCAACATCCTCCGGCGGGGTTAGGACTTATCATGACCGACAGCGCCAAAGACTTCACCGGGGCCTCTTACTTCGCCTTCCTGAAAGACGAGAACAAGCTAATGGGTGTGAAGTGCCGCGGGTGCGGCCACCTCTCGGCGTTGCCCCGGCCCGTTTGCCTCAAGTGCCGCTCCAGGGACGTCGAATGGCATGAGTTCACCGGTAGAGGCGCCCTGGCCACGTTCACCTGCATATCCGCCGCCCCCGCATCCATGGTCCAGAAAGGCTACGGCATGAAAAACCCCTACTGCGTCGCTGTGGTAGACCTTGAAGAGGGCCCAAGGGTCAGCGCCCTCATCCTTGGCGTAGACGGCAGCAACCCCCAGGACATCAAAACAGGCATGCGCCTGGTCCTCGACACCTCAGACTTGGACCCCGAAAACCCCGGCCTCATCTTCCGCCCCGCCTGACCCGAAACCGCCGGTCTACCCCTGGCCGGCGAGTCCCAGCCTGATCTTCCGCCCCGCCTGACCTGAAACCGCTGGTCTACCCCTGGCCGGCGAGTCCCAGCCTGACTTGCCGTCCAGCCGCCCGAATAAATGATCTTGCCCCGTATCTCCCCTCACTGGGCAGCGCCCAACGGCTAAACCTCGACTCCTGCGGGGGCCTCCACAGACCTCCTCGCCTGCCTGAGCGAAACCTCGCGCTCCCCAGTCCACTCCTCCAGTCCACTCCTCCACTAAAGCAGTGAAGAGGCGTGCGTCGCTTGGCGACGCACGCCTCTTCGCGCTTCCAGGGCGGGTGGGCGGGAACAACGGGTGGGCGGGGTTTGGGGGCTAGTCCAATCCCCTGGTCCCCACCCAGCCGGTCTCCGACACGTCGATAATCACCCCGTCGGGCCCGCTGTACTTCACTTCGACGTTGGACTTTCGGTGCTGGCCCATCCCGATGTTCAAGGCCTGGTTGATATCGTCCCGGGGCTGCGCCGTAGCGGCCTCCATCTTCTTGGCTATCTCCTCCAGGCTCTCCACTTCGAAGCCGATGTGATGTATGCCGCTGTAGTCCACGCCTCGCTCGGCCCCCGCCGCCTGCTCGCTCTTGAAGTCCAGGATGGCCATGTTGATGTTGCCGTCGCTTAGAAAGCAGCCCCTGGCCGTGGGGCCGTCAATCTCGGCCACTTTCCTCAGGCCGAACACTTCCTCGTAGAACTTGGCCGTCTTTTCCGAGTCCTGTGTCGCAATGGCTATGTGCTTTATCTGTGCCATGTCTTGCTCCTCCTGTCTTCGCTCCGTTCCCGGCCCGTTTGCCTCAAGTGCCGCTCCAGGGACGTCGAATGGCATGAGTTCACCGGTAGAGGCGCCCTGGCCGCGTTCACCTGCATATCCGCCGCCCCCGCATCTATGGTCCAGAAAGGCTACGGCATGAAAAACCCCTACTGCGTCGCTGTGGTAGACCTGGAAGAGGGCCCAAGGGTCAGCGCCCTCATCCTTGGCGTAGACGGCAGCAACCCCCAGGACATCAAGACCGGCATGCCCCTGGTCCTCGACACCTCAGAACTGGACCCCGAAAACCCCGGCCTGATCTTCCGCCCCGCCTGACCAGAAGCCGCGCCTGGTCCGAAGCCGCCAGCATACCCCCTGGTCTCCAAACTCTTACGCGCTTGAGAGTCTACCCCTCCAGTAAAGCAGCAAATAGGGCTGCGAGGCGACGCCTCGCAGCCCTATTTGTGCTTCCAGGGCGGGTGGGTGGGATTTAATCAGTCCAGCCCCCTGGTTCCCACCCAGCCGGTCTCCGACACGTCGATAATCACCCCGTCGGGCCCGCTGTACTTCACTTCGACGTTGGACTTTCGGTGCTGGCCCATCCCGATGTTCAAGGCCTGGTTGATATCGTCCCGGGGCTGCGCCATAGCGGCCTCCATCTTCTTGGCTATCTCCTCCAGGCTCTCCACTTCGAAGCCGATGTGATGTATGCCGCTGTAGTCCACACCTCGCTCGGCCCCCGCCGCCTGCTCGCTCTTGAAGTCAAGGATGGCCATGTTGATGTTGCCGTCGCTCAGAAAGCAGCCCCTGGCTGTCGGGCCGTCAATCTCGGCCACTTTTCTCAGGCCGAACACTTCCTCGTAGAACTTGGCCGTCTTTTCCGAGTCCTGTGTCGCAATGGCTATGTGCTTTATCTGTGCCAATCTTCTCCTTCTGTCTTGGCTCCCTTCCCGGCCCGCTATCCCGTATGCGGACCCAACTGCAACGCCTGCGCTATGCGCCGGCCAAGTCTTTCTTCAGGTCGGCGATCATTTGCGGCACCGGAGGCGTGCACCGGTTGGCGGCGCACCCCTCTTTGCGCTTCCAGGGCGGGTGGGTGGGAATCAAAAGTGGGTGGGCGAGAATAAACGGGTTGGCGGGGTGTTTAAGCTAGTCCAGTCCCCTGGTCCCTACCCAACCGGCCTCCGACACGTCGATAACCACCCCGTCGGGCCCGCTGTACTTCACTTCCGCGTTGGACTTCCGGTGCTGGCCCATCCCGATGTTCACGGCCTGGTTCATATCGTCCCTAGGCGCTGCGGCGGCCGCTTCCATCTTCTTGGCTATTTCTTCCAGGCTCTCCACCTCGAAGCCAATGTGGTGTATGCCGTTGTAGTCCACGCCTCGCTCGGCCCCAGCCGCCTGCTCGCTCTTGAAGTCCAGGATGGCCACGTTGATGTTGCCGTCACTGAGGTAGCAGCCCTTGGCCGCGGGGATGTCTATCTCGGCCACTTTCCTCAATCCGAAGACCTCCTGGTAAAACTTGGCGGTCTTTTCCGAGTCCTGGGTCGCAATGGCTATGTGCTTTATCTGTGCCATATTCTGCTCCTCCTGTCTTCGCTCCGTTCCCGGCCCGTTATGCCGGGGCCGGACCGGAATGTAACATAGGCGCTATGCGCCTGCCAAGTCTTTCTTCAGGTCGGCAACCATTTGCGGCACCGGAGGCATGCCCCAGCTTGTCATGCTCAATCGCTCTTCTCTGAACCGGGGATTGGGCACGGTCTTTACGCAAATCATCACCGGCCCTGGCTGGTTCAGCACGTCCTCCGCTTGTTGGGCGAATTCCTCCAGGTCGTCGAAGTCATAGGCCGCCGCGTATCCCGCGCTCCTGGCCAGGCCCGTGAAAGAAATTTTGTCCTGGCATAAAATGGGCTGGCCGCCGGTGGTGGCGTACATGCCGTTCTCCAGCACGAAGTGGTACAGGTTGCGGGGCTGCTGCTCTCCTATCGTCACCAGGGTCCCCAGGTTCATCTCCAGGCTGCCGTCCCCGTCGAATACTATGACCTTGGTGTCTGGTTGAGACAATGCCAAGCCAAGGGCCAGGGATGACCCCTTCCCCATGACGTCCGCGGTGACGTCGCGCTTTTTGTTGGTGCTTATGTTGGGCCACGCCCTCGTCGCTCTTTCCTCGGGGATTACCACGGCGTCGCCCCGGTACTTCTGCACCACTTCCATCATTTCTTCTTGTGTGAACATTCCTGCCTCATCAGGGTATGCGTTGAAAGGTCATTCCCCGGTCGCATGGCTCGAAACTGCGGTTGCTGGCTTTATTAGATAGTGGCTTGCCGGAACAGGCCGTTTGGCACACCGGTGTCATTCAAGAATACACCAGAGTGGGGACCGTAAGCTAGTCCGCTTGTGGAAAACGACCCTCGCGGTTATCGGCGGGCCGCCGTTGACCTGGGTAGGTTGGAGTGGCCCATGAGGTACTCGTCCACCCCGCGGGCGGCGTCCCGCCCCTCGGCGATGGCCCATACCACCAGCGACTGCCCCCGGGCGGCGTCTCCCGCGGCAAAGACTCCCGGTTTGCTGGTCATCTTGTTCGCGTCCGCCTTGATGTTGCCCCGGCCGTCCAGTTCCACGCCCAGCTTGGTCAACAGTTCGTTGTGTTCCGGATGAAGAAAGCCCATGGCCAGCAGCACCAGGTCGGCTTCGATGACGAACTCGCTGTCCGGTACCTCCTGCATCTCCGGCCGGCCGTTGTTTCCCGGCTGGGTCCAGTCAACCCGGACTGCATGCAGCTTTTGCACTTTGCCGCCGCTCCCGGTGAACGACTTGGTCAGGATGTTGTAGTCCCTCACCCCCCCCTCTTCGTGGGCCGCGCTGGTGCGCAGGATTAGCGGCCACTGGGGCCACGGATTGCCGGGACTTCTCTCAACCGGAGGCTCCGGCAGCAATTCCAATTGGTGCACTATCTCGGCGCCCTGCCGGTGCGCGGTGCCCAGGCAGTCGGCCCCCGTGTCGCCGCCGCCCAGGATAACCACCGCCTTCCCTTCGGCGGTAATCCGCTGGGATGGGTCTACGTGATGTCCGGCCAGCAGCCTGTTCTGCTGGGTCAGGTATTCCATGGCAAAGTGGACGCCGTCCAACTCCCGTCCCGGCACAGGCAGGTCCCTTGGCTGCGTTGACCCGCAGGCAAGGCAGATAGCGTCGAAGTTAGCCAGCAAGTCCTCAGCCTTGTAGCCGACTCCTACGTTGACGCCGGTAACGAAGGTGACTCCTTCATTTGCCATCTGGTCAACCCTGCGCCGCACAACCTCCTTGTCCAATTTGAAATCGGGTATTCCCAGTGTCAATAGGCCGCCGATATATTCGTCCCGCTCCATCACGGTCACGTCGTGACCGGCCCGATTAAGTTGTTGAGCGGCCGCCAGGCCCGCGGGCCCCGAACCCACCACCGCCACCTTCTTGCCCGTCCGTACCTCAGGGGGTTGCGGCTTGATCCATCCCTCTTCGAATCCCCGGTCGGCAATGGCCTTCTCGATGTACTCAATCGTTACCGGGTCCGAGTTGATGCTCAAGACGCAGGACGCCTCGCACGGGGCCGGGCAGATGCGCCCGGTGAACTCAGGAAAATTATTGGTGGTCGACAGCACCGCAAGGGCCTGTTGCCAGTTGCCCAGGTACACCTGGTGGTTGAACTCTGGGATTACGTTTCCCAGGGGACAGCCCATGTGGCAGAAGGGCACGGCACAGTCCATGCACCGGGACCCCTGTTCCTTGGCGTGGCTCTCCGGCCAGGGCTGGTAGAACTCCCGGTAGTCCGACTTTCTCTCAGGCGCCGGCCGCCGCTCGGGGGGCTTCCGGCCTGAGTCCATGAATCCGGTGGGTTTACCCATTGGAAACGGCCCCTACCTCCGTTTTTTCTCCTGCCGCTTCCCTGAGCTTTCTTTCTTCCAAGACCCGGCGATAGTCTCGGGGCATAACCTTCTTGAACCGCCCCAGCGACTCGCCCCATTTGCCCAAAATGTCCCGCGCCGAGATGGAACCGGTGAGGGTCAGATGGTCTTGGACCATGCCCTTGAGTAAAGCGATATCTTCGGGGTCGTCCACTGCCTCCAAGTCGGCCAGGCCGGGGTTGAACCGTGTGTCCAAGTCCCCGTCTTCATCATACACAAATGCCACGCCGCCGCTCATGCCGGCGCCGAAGTTTCGGCCCGTCTTCCCCAGCACGACGACTACCCCGCCGGTCATATACTCGCACCCGTGGTCTCCAACGCACTCCACCACCGCGTGGACGCCGCTGTTGCGGACGCAGAATCGCTCACCGGCAATGCCCCTGATGTGCACCCGGCCTCCGGTGGCCCCGTACAGCACCACGTTTCCAACGATTACGTTTTCCTCCGGGATGAACCCGGCGTCCGGAGGCGGGCAGACCACAATGCGTCCACCGGTCATACCCTTGCCCATGTAGTCGTTGGTGTCGCCCTCCAGGCGGACGTCGACCCCCTGCGCAAGGAATGCTCCAAAACTCTGCCCCGCCGAGCCGCTGAACTTGATCTTGATGGTCTCAGGAGGCAGTCCGTCTTCTCCGTACTTCTTGGATATCCGGCCGCTCAGCATCGCTCCCACAGTCCGGTTGGAGTTGTTTATCGGCAAATCGATTTCCACCGGCTGCTTGCCTTCCAACGCCGGTTGGGCCAGGGCAATAAGCTGATGGTCCAGCGCCCTCTCCAGCCCGTGGTCTTGCTCTTCCGAACAGAAGTTTGCCGGGCCGTATGCCCAGTCATCTTCTCTGTAAAGGAGCTTGGAGAGGTCCAGACCCTGGGCCTTCCAGTGGTCCACGGCTTTGCGGGCGTCCAGTACGTCTACCCGCCCTATCATCTCGTTGACCGTCCGGAAGCCCAGGTCGGCCATGATTTGCCGCATCTCTTCGGCAATAAATGTAAAGTAGTTGATCAGATATTCCGGCCGGCCGCTGAACTTCATCCGCAACTCCGGGTCCTGGGTCGCCACCCCCACGGAGCAGGTCCCCAGGTGGCACTTGCGCAGCATGATGCAGCCGGAAACTATCAGCGCCGCCGTGGCGTAGCCGAATTCCTCGGCTCCCAGTAGGGCCGCAATAGCCGCATCCCGGCCCGTTTTAAGTTGGCCGTCCGTCTGCACCGCTATGCGGCTTCGCAGCCCGTTGGCCACCAGCACCTGCTGCGTTTCGGCAATGCCCAGTTCCCAGGGAAGGCCTGCGTGCTTAATCGACGTCTCCGGCGAATTCCCAGTGCCACCGTCATGGCCGCTGATTAACACCACGTCGGCGTGGGCTTTCGACACCCCGGCGGCGATGGTGCCTACGCCCACTTCCGCCACCAGTTTCACGTGTATCCTGGCCTCCGGGTTGATGTTCTTCAGGTCATGAATGAGCTGGGCCAGGTCTTCGATTGAATATATGTCGTGGTGCGGCGGCGGCGAGATTAGCTCCACCCCAGGCGTCGTGCGGCGAATCCAACCGATGTAGTCATCGACTTTGTGGCCGGACAGTTGGCCGCCTTCTCCTGGCTTAGAACCTTGGGCCATCTTGATTTGCAGGTCCGTGGCATTCACCAGGTAGTTGGCCGTCACGCCAAACCGGCCCGACGCCACCTGCTTCACCGCGCTGCTGCGCGAGTCACCGTTGGGGTCCGGCTGGTACCGCCGGTAGTCCTCACCGCCCTCACCGGTGTTGCTCCGGGCCCCCATCCGGTTCATGGCAATCGCCATGGTCTCGTGGGCCTCTTTGCTGATAGACCCCAGGGACACGGCCCCGGTGGCAAAGCGCTTCACGATCTCCGACGCCGGCTCCACCTCTTCCAGCGGGACCGGAGTTACCGTGTTCTTGAACTCCAGCAGCCCCCTTAGCGTCGCCATCTTCCGGCTCTGGTCGTTTACCAGATTCGCAAATTCCTTGTAAAGTTCCCTGTTCCCCGACCGCGTCGAGTCCTGCAGCTTGGCGATAACCTCCGGGTTCCACTGGTGGAACTCCCCGTGGACCCGCCACTGGTAAGCCCCGCCGAAATCCAACTCCGACTCGCCCGCAACGTGCTGGGAGCCAAAGGCCGACCGGTGCCGCTGCAAGACCTCGGCTTCCACCGAGTCCAGCCCGATTCCCTCGACCCGGCTCGGCGTCCAGGTGAAATACTGGTCGACTAGCTCCGAGTTCAGTCCAACCGCCTCGAAGATTTGCGCCCCCCGGTAGCTCTGTACCGTGGAGATGCCCATCTTGGACATCACCTTCAATACGCCCTTTTCGCTGGCCTTGATGAAGTTCTTCTCGGCGTAGTCGGGCTTGGTGCCGTTCAATTCTCCGGCTTGTGCCAACTCCCTGGCCGAAGCCAGCGCCAGGTACGGGTGTATCGCTCCCGCGCCGTACCCGATGAGCACCGAAAAGTGGTGCACCTCCCTGGGCTCACCCGAGTCCACCACCAGCCCCGCCTTGGTGCGGCTGCCCTCGCGTATCAGGTGGTGATGCACGGCCGACGTGGCCAGTAAACTGGGAATGGGCGCCCGCTTGCTGTCCACTCCCCGGTCAGAAAGAACGATTATCGAGTTCCCCTCTTCGATAGCTTGTGACGCCTCTGCGCACAACCGGTCCAGCCCGGCTTTCAAGGCGCCGGGGCCGCCGGCGGCGTCGAACAGCGCCGGCAGGGTCGCACACCGGATTTCTCCGGTGTCGATTTGCTGGATTTTCGCCAGTTCCTCGCCGCTGATGATCGGCGACTTCAACTTCAGTTGGTGGCAGTGCTTGGGCGTCTCCTCGAACAGGTTCTGTTCGCTGCCTATGAACGCCTCCATTGACGTCACCAGGTCTTCCCGGATAGCGTCAAGCGGCGGATTGGTCACCTGCGCGAATAGCTGCTTGAAGTAGTTGAACAGAAGCTGGTTCTGGTCCGACAGCACCGCCAGCGGAGCGTCGTTGCCCATGGACCCCACCACTTCCGCACCGTGTAGGGCCATCGGCGCGGTCAACATCCGCAACTCTTCGCTGGTGTAGCCAAACGCCCGCTGCTGCTGCCGCAGTTCACCCCGATTGGAAAGGCTCAATCGCCCGTTGGATGACGGGTCTCGGTTTAGTTCCTTCGGCGCGGGCAGGTCTTCAAGGGTGACCTTGTTTTCCTTGAGCCACTCGCCGTAGGGCTGGCGGCTGGCCAGAGCGTGTTTCAACTCCTCGTCGCCGATTATCCGTCCCTGTTCCAGGTTCACCTCGAACATCCGCCCCGGCCGCAACCGGCCCTTCTCTTTTACGTCCGACGCCGGGATGTCCAGCACCCCTGTCTCCGAGGCCATCACCAGCTTATCGTCCTTGGTCACCAGGTAGCGGAATGGACGGAATCCGTTGCGGTCCAGCAAAGCGCAGATGCTGCGCCCGTTTGTCGACACTATCATCGCCGGACCGTCCCAGGGCTCCATGAGGCAGGAATGATATTCGTAGAAGTCCTTCTTCTCCTGGGGCATGCTTTCGTGCTGTTCCCAGGCCTCCGGTATCAGCATCAGCATGGCGTGGTCCAAGTCCCGCCCCGTCATGAGCAGCAACTCCAGCGCGCTGTCGATGCTGGCCGTGTCGCTAGCCCCCGGGTACATGACCGGAGGGACCTTATCCATGTCGTCGCCGAACAAGGGCGACTCGAACCTGGCCTCCCTGGCGTGCATCCAGTTCAGGTTGCCCCGCAGGGTGTTGATTTCCCCGTTGTGGGCCAGGTAGCGGTAGGGGTGGGCCAGCTTCCAATGGCCCAGGGTGTTGGTGCTGAATCGGGAGTGCACCAGCGCAAAGGCGCTGGTCAACTCCGGGTCGGTCAGGTCTAGGTAGAAGCCCGCCAGTTGCCGGGCGTGGATTAGTCCCTTATATACGACGGTGCTGCAGGACATGCTGCAGACGTAAAAGTAGTCGTCCTCTTCCTCGGTGACTCCCCACTCCCTGTTGGTATGCTCTATGACCTTGCGCACCACGTAGAGCTTCCGCTCCAACTCCTCGGTGCTGAGGGACTTCTGACCCGCGCCGATGAAAGCCTGCTGGATGTGCGGCCGGACCGCTTGGGCATCTTCCCCCACCTTGCCGGCGTCCAAAGGCACGTCCCGCCACCCCAGCAATTTCAGCCCCGCGTCCTCCACCGCCTTGGCCGTCAACGCCTGGCACTTTGCCAAGCCTGCGAGCTGCGGAGGCATGAACATCATCGCCACGCCGTACTCTCCCTGGTCCGGGAGAGCGATTCCCAACTTGGAACACTCCCGCTGGAAGAAGTCGTGAGGCATCTGTATCAAGACGCCGGCCCCGTCGCCCGTCTCCGGGTCGCTGCCCGCGGCCCCCCGGTGCCCAAGGTTGACCAGCACCTGGACGCCTTCTGCAATTATCTGGTGGGACTTCCTGCCCCGAATGTCGGCGACGACGCCTACGCCGCAGCCGTCGTGTTCTTGCTCCGGCGAATACAGGCCCCGCTGCGCCAATTCCTTCAAACGGTTCATTTAGTAACGCCCAATGATTAGATTATCGATGGAGGCTCCAGGAGTGGGGAAATACGTGCCGTAGGCGACCTTTCGTGTCTCAACGCGCCCGCCGCCCAAGGCCGCTGCAAGCGTTGCGTAAAATATATCACAAACTACCCCAAGCCAAAACCCTCACGAATTACTCAGCCAAGCCCTAAAGCCCGCCGAGGTTCCAGGCCCAGCCAGGGGCCTATACCAAGCAACAGCCAACCCTACCCTCCGCTTAAAGCGCCACCAAAGAGTTGGGTTAATATTTGGTCTGGCTTTTTGTTCTCCGGGTCGGTCAGTATAATGTAACGACAATACCTTCCCCACCGAGAAAAAGGCAAATGCCGCCACAACATGCAAACCAGCGAGTCGAGACCAAAAACCACGCTCGCTTGGCCCACGAACTGCTGGACCAAGCATAGAATTTATGGGGGCACTGCTTTTCTGCAAGGATTAATCTATGACTTATCAGTCAGTCGACGCCCTTCAACGAACTTTGGCGGACACAGTGTTCGCCTATACCTCAGACCGCAAAAAAGCCGCGGGTCGAGCCCTCGGAACTTTGGTAGAGCTTATCACCTTCTACGCACTTCGTTCATGGGACATGCGAGACCACATGGTCATCGAGAAGAAAGTTCCCGAGTTTGCTAATCCAGAAATATTACACAATGTAGAGTTTTCACTCCACAGGATTTTGTCTAAGTACAGCCTTCAAACCACCACGATGACTCTGCCTCTCACCGCAGCTAAGTTAAAACGGGCAATGCCGTCCTTACAACAAGAAAAGTTGAAAGCCACCCAGTTATTGAGTTCGGGTGGTGTGAAGCGCAATGCATGCGTCATCATGGAAAATGATTCAAGGATTCTGGTTGCGAATCTCGACCTTTTCCAAGAGGAGGGCCAACATGTGACCTTATGTGTACTTGATCCAGCACCTTTCGCGATCTTTGAATGCAAGCGGGTAGGAGTAGAGGAAGGGATGCGCAAAGGCCCACAGACCATTGAGAAAGCTAAACAAGGGGCTTACGTCGCCCGGACAGTTTCATCTTTGCAAAAGGTGCGTCTACGAGATGGGCAGTTCCAAGGCTTAGTGGAGCAAGATGACGGCACCTTCATAAGTGGTCCCTATCTAAGTGTGCTCAGAGAATTGATTCACTCGTCTCAACAACCGCCCAGTGGCCTAATGCTCACCGTTGGCATAGTCAGCAATCACGGTAATTGGTTTACCTCAAACGACCCTAACAAAGAATTGCGGGTATTGGCTCAGTCTTATGATTGGCTTCTTTTTCTCACTGATACTGGGCTTTCCAATTTCATTAACACATTGTTGCTGAATCCCGTGCCGGAACTAGAGGTGGTTCGGAAAGCGTTTCTAGACAGTTACACTGGCGCTTCCGGGGCCAACAAATTCACTAAGGTGCAAATTGATGTTAACGCGGACACTGCTCTTTGGGACTACTTCAGTGCCCACAAGAAAGAAATTCAGTCCTGGTTCAACGTGATTGCACCTGCTGGATACAATATTGGGGCGCTCAGAGCCGACCTTCTGCAACTTGCCCACAGATGAACTTGGAGGAATTGAACTGATGACAGCTGGGCGAAACAATGCGACGTCACTTAGTAATCATTGGGGCACACCACCTAAGTACGTAGACGCTGTCCGATATTTCTTCGGAGGTACTATCGCATTAGACCCTTGCTCCAGCGAACACTCAATAGTCAATGCAACCGTGGAATTTCGGCCAGACCAAATAGACGGGCTAGACGCCCCGTGGAGTTATGAAACTATCTTTGTGAATCCTCCGTACGGCTCAGACAGAGAAAGAGGCACAACGATTCGCAACTGGCTCCACAAATGTGCCACAGCCCATTCCAAATACAAATCTGAAATTCTCGCCTTGGTGCCTGTAGCAACTAATACTAGCCACTGGAAACTGTATGTGTGGGGAGCTGCTACCGGTGTAGCATTTCTTTACGACACCCGACTCAAGTTTCTCATACGCGGGGTGGAAGCGTCTAAGGGTGCTCCGATGTCCTGCGCTATAGTCTATTGGGGATCCCGATTTGACCGATTCATTCAGGTGTTTGCTCAATTCGGAGCGGTAGTGGATGTTCGTAAATGTCAGCAATCATCAAAGACGGGCTGACTCAAGCTTGCGTTGAAGGCCGACCCCACGCTTCAGCTATACGTTCCTAACAAAATCCGGGGGCATCACAAGACTCGCTCCGCTCCCGGTGGAGGCTGTGGTAAACCATGATACCGAAACCGGTCCGGATAACATGAAGGGCAAATAGGAGCTAGAGCATGATCATTGTGCTTGCAACTATATCGCGCCGGTTTCGCAATAAAGCGTTCACAATGAAAACAAACGTACATAGATTCCTTAGCCGTTAGATAATCTTGTTCGATTATAATCGACCTAGACCCAAAATACCACGCTTCCAGCCTGATTAAGCCCTAATATACCGGATAGGACAGCGTTGTGAGTGTAGAGGCCTCAGTGAGAAGCGGGCAAACAGGATTGGTCTGTGAATACATGGATGTTAAAGTAGACATTTCCAATAAAACGCGGGAACCGTTCTCGCTGCAATGGACTGACGCCTTTATCATTCCGCATACGTCCCAAGCCGGGTCGTTCGACTGCAAAGAAGAAGGCGAGCAAACCCCTCAAACACCCGAATGGCTAGGCCGCCCCCTGGCCCCTCGCGCCCCCTTCCAGTTGACCGTCCCCAGCCCGAACCTTATACTCCAATCAGGGTTGAGGCATCCCGCTCCCGAAGGTGAAAGGCCTGGATTCCACCGAATTAGCCCGCCTAGTCGTCGAAGTGGCGTCGGACAAGCTGGCCGCCGACATCGTGATGCTCGACTTGCGCGGCGTTGCCCCCTTTGCCGACTATTTCGTCATCATGTCCGCCGACTCCGCCCGTCAAATAGAAGCCTTGGAGGACGACCTCACCCAAGCCCTGAAGGACGCCCAGGTCAGGCGATTTCATCGGGAAGGCGCGCCAGCCTCCGGTTGGGTGTTGCTGGACTTCAGCGACGTCATAGTCCACATCTTCAGCCCCGACGAGCGGGAGTACTACCACTTGGAGACCCTGTGGTCCCAGGCCCCTCAGGTCGTTAGGGTTCTTTAATCCACGGGTCCGTGCTCCGTTCGTAGTCCAATATCTCCCCCGGCGAGAAGAACAGCGCCACCTCTCGCTTGGCCGACTCCACGCTGTCCGAACCGTGCACCAGGTTCCGCCCGATGTCCAACGCCAGGTCCCCTCTGATAGTCCCGGGACGAGCTGCGGCAGGGCTCGTCTCTCCCATAGTAGTCCGGACGGTCTCCACGGCGTTGTCCGCCTCCCACACCATCGCCGCCACCGGCCCCGACGTGATGAACTCCACCAACCCGGGGAAGAAAGGCCGGTCCACGTGTTCTCCGTAGTGCTGCCGGGCCATCGCCTCATCCACCTGCATCAGCTTCATGGCCGCCAGCTTCAGGCCCCGCCTTTCCAGCCGGGAGATAACTTCTCCCACCAGGCCCCGCTGCACCCCATCTGGTTTAACCAGGACTAAGGTCCTTTCCATAGCTATCTAACTATTTCCTCCTCTGGATTAATGCCGCTGGCCTGGCACCCAGACTGTGCGTAGCTTAGCGCCCATCACGACCTCTGCGGCATCCGGTCTCTCTGCTTCGGCCTGCCAATGCTGGGCATCCGCAGGTAATTTGGCTGCAGCGACGCCAGGTCCTCCGTCTTACCCTCGGCAAGCCGCTCCCAACCCACCTGGCCCAGGGCCCAGGCCCTTTGGGCCGGCGCAGCGTCCGCCACCACGGCTAGACTGCCCAGTATGTCTCGTATTGTCCCACCCCAGTTTGCAACTGCCTCGCCGCAGAATAGAGTCGGTTCGTCTATCCCTTCCACCAACTCCTCCACCGTGCCCACCGTGTCCTCTCTAACTCGCGACCCGTCCCTTCCAAAGAGTGCCGACGCAACCTCCTTGCGCCCCGCGTCCAAAATTGCGCACACCGGTAAGCCCGATTGCGAATACGGATGCGCCTCCAAGTCCAGCGTCCCAACCCCTACCACCGGAGTCCCCGACGTGAACGCCAGCCCCTTGACCACGCTCATTCCCACCCGCAAAGCGCTGAATCCCCCAGGCCCCAGCGCCACCGCAATCCCGCTCAAATCGCCGGGAGCCAGCCTATGCGACCGCAGGATTTGGTCCACCGCTGGCATTAACTCCGCCGAATGGTTCACCGACGAGCGCCAGCACCTGCTGGAAAGCGCCCGGCCCGCGTCGCAAACGGCCACCCCGGCATGTCTGGTGGAGGTATCTATAGCCAGCAACACGGCCTAAACGGCTTCCTCAACCGGCGAAAATGCGTCGGCAAGCCTGTCCATCAACTGGCTGAACCGGGGTGACGCCGCCGACACTACCGCCGTCCGGACGTCTCCCACGTCAATACTGTCGCCGTCCTGGACATAGTCCATGGCTATCCAGCAGCTTTCCTCGAGAAACAGGTCCGCCGCCTTGTCCGCCCACTCCACGACACACACCCCTTGGTCGAACAGTTGCTCGTCTATCCCCAGGTCCCACACCTCCAGGGGGTCGTCTATCCGGTACAGGTCCAGGTGGTGCAGCGTCAACCGCCCCTGGCGCCGGGTCATCAGCACAAACGTCGGACTGCGCAGGTCTTCCTCAACGCCCAACCCACGGCCGATACCCTGCGACAGGCAGGTCTTGCCCGCACCCAGCGGTCCGGTCAGCAGGTAAACGTCCCCCGGCTGCGCCTGCTCGCCGATGATGCGGCCAATCTCCCGCGTCTCCTCGGCGCTGTTGCTCTTGATGCGCAAAGCCCTGTCCATCCCTTGCCCCTCAGCCGCCAAAGTGGTCCCAGCCGCCGCGGCCTGCCGCAGTTTCCACGCCTGTAGAGTCCACTACCGTCACTTGCCCCGGCTCACCGGCCACCGTTTCGCCGATTACCGCCGCCCCGCCGGGCAACATCGGCAACACCGACCGCATCAGCCCCGGCGCAGCGGTGAAAAGCAGAACGTAGTCCTCTCCTCCCGTAAGGGCCAACTCTGCCGCTTCCTCCGGGAATATGTCCTTCAAGAAAGGATGCACCGGCGCCTTATCTGCATATATGCGGGCAGCAAGGCCGCTGGCGTAACACAGCTTGGAAAGATCGTCGGCCAGTCCGTCGCTCACGTCCATGGCGGCGCAAACCCCGTTGTCGGCAAGTATCCTGCCCTCGGACACCGCTGGCTCGGGTCGCCGGTGTCGTTGCCGCAGGTAGTCCGCCGCCTCGCCCGACGCGCTAGGACCCTCCAGCATCAGCTTCAGCCCTCCGCCGGAACACCCCACAGGCCCCGTCACTGCCACCTCGTCGCCCACTTGTGCGGCCGACCTCACCATGGGTTGCCCCTGATGCACGCCGGTAAGGCCGATGGTTATGAACACCGCATCCGACCGTACCGTGTCGCCTCCCACCAGGGAGACGCCATAGCCGTTGGCGATGTCCAACATGCCCGAATACAACTCCCGGATGTCTTCAACCTCCGTCTCCGGCGGCAGCCCCAGGGTCACCACGGCATATTTGGGCAGCCCTCCCATGGCGGCCACGTCGCTTATGTTCGCCGCCAGCGCCTTCCATCCCAAGTCGCTCCAGGGGGTGGTCTTGCGGGTGAAGTGCACCCCCTCCACCATCGTGTCGGTGGTCAACAACTCGGTGGCCTCGCCAACCCTCCAAGCCGCGGCGTCGTCCCCCGTATCCACCACTAGCCGGCATTCGGAGTCCTCGTCGGCACCACGCCAGGCCCGCTGCTCCACAATCATCTCGTTGAGCAACCCAATGACGCCGAATTCGCCCACGTCTTTAACCCGCATGACGCTGAAATTATATCCCCCTTGCCAGCCGCCCCTCAACAACAGCATTGCCCCCCGTTCACCCTGAGGGAAATCGAAGGGCGAACGCAGCACCTCCGCCGCCCAATCGTCTTGACACGCCCCATGCCCGCCGATATACTACGTAGCCTAGTCGCCCTCCGGGGCGGCTTTGGCACTTTAACAACTGAATAGTGGAAGGAAGTAAGGTTCTCATTAAAGAGAGTTTGATCCTGGCTCAGGGTGAACGCTGGCGGCGCGCCTAATGCATGCAAGTCGAGCGTGCCTTGCGGGCTTCGGCCCGCAAAGGAAAGCGGCAGACGGCTGAGTAACGCGTGAGTAACCTGCCCTCCGGTGGGGTATAGCTTCGAGAAATTGATGTTAATCCCGCATACGATCCTCCCGCCTTGGCGAGAGGATGAAAGCCTCCGGGCGCCGGAGGAGGGGCTCGCGTCCTATCAGGTTGTTGGTGGGGTAACGGCCTACCAAGCCGATGACGGGTAGCTGGTCTGAGAGGACGATCAGCCAGAGGGGGACTGAGACACGGCCCCCACTCCTACGGGAGGCAGCAGCAGGGAATTTTGGGCAATGGGCGAAAGCCTGACCCAGCGACGTCGCGTGGGGGATGAAGGCCTTAGGGCTGTAAACCCCTTTTCCAAGGAAAGAGAAAGGACGGTACCTTGGGAATAAGCTCCGGCTAACTACGTGCCAGCAGCCGCGGTAATACGTAGGGAGCGAGCGTTACCCGGAATCACTGGGCGTAAAGAGCGCGTAGGCGGCTGGATAAGTCTCTTGTGAAAGCTCCCGGCTCAACTGGGAGAGGTCAAGGGATACTATTCGGCTAGAGGGCAGTAGAGGAAGGCGGAATTCCCGGTGTAGCGGTGAAATGCGTAGATATCGGGAGGAACACCAGTGGCGAAAGCGGCCTTCTGGGCTGTGCCTGACGCTGAGGCGCGAGAGCGTGGGGAGCAAACTGGATTAGATACCCAGGTAGTCCACGCCCTAAACGATGGATGCTAGGTATAGGGGGTATCGACCCCCCCTGTGCCGCAGTTAACGCGATAAGCATCCCGCCTGGGGACTACGGCCGCAAGGCTAAAACTCAAAGGAATTGACGGGGGCCCGCACAAGCGGTGGAGCGTGTGGTTTAATTCGATGCTAAGCGAAGAACCTTACCAGGGCTTGACATGCTGGTAGTAGGAACCCGAAAGGGTGACGATCCCGGGGTAACTCGGGAAGCCTCCACAGGTGCTGCATGGTTGTCGTCAGCTCGTGCCGTGAGGTGTTGGGTTAAGTCCCGCAACGAGCGCAACCCTTGTCGCTAGTTATCTTCTCTAGCGAGACAGCCTCCCACAAGGAGGAGGAAGGTGGGGATGACGTCAAATCATCATGGCCCTTATGCCCTGGGCTACACACACGCTACAATGGCCGGTACAATGGGCTGCGAAAGCGCGAGCTGGAGCCAATCCCACCAAAGCCGGCCTCAGTTGGGATTGCAGGCTGAAACCCGCCTGCATGAACGCGGAATCGCTAGTAACCGCAGGTCAGCACACTGCGGTGAATACGTTCCCGGGCCTTGTACACACCGCCCGTCACGTCATGGAAGCCGAGAACGGTTGAAGTCGCTGAGCTAACCCGCAAGGGAAGCAGGCGCCGAGGTCGGGCTTGGTGACTGGGACGAAGTCGTAACAAGGTAGCTGTACCGGAAGGTGCGGCTGGATCACCTCCTTTCTAGGGAGCTCAGGCCAAGCCTGTTGTCCGTCTCTAAGGCGGACGGAGGCAGGGCCCAACTCCTAGGTCGAACCGGCGGGTGTTCCGCTTCCAAAGCCGTCCGATTGAGCCAAAGCGTTTCGGCGCAGCTCTCGGGCTGAAGAAGCGGTCCCCTGAGAAAGTCCGCCGGACCCCCGGCCCAGCCGGGGGACCTACACAAACTAAGACCAACTCTTCCTTCCGCTATTCAGCGGTTAAAGCGCCACCAAAAGAGCCGGACTGCATAAGTCCGGCTCTTTACTACCCAGGAAGTAAGCTATAATACGGGAAATCCCCCTCCCTTAAGATAGGGGGAAAGTTAAAGACCGCCGTAAAATGCAAACCCACGAATCTCAGACCGAAAAACACGCCCGCCTGGCCCGCCGGATGCTGGACCAAGCTAAAAGTGAAATCTCTGCCGGCGACCTCACCCAGGGTTCAGAGAAGCTGTGGGGTGCAACCACCCAGGCCCTCAAGTCCTATTGCGCCAGCCGCGGTATGCCCCACGGCAAATACCAGCATCGCCGCCGCGCCCTCATGGACCTGGCCCTTCGGCAAGACAACCCATTTGTCCGCTCCACCTTCGGCGTTGCCCAGTCCTGCCACTCCAACTTCTACAACGACTGGATGGAGCAGGAAGACCTGGACAGCTACATCCCCGACATCGAGGAACTGGTCCGCATAATCCTCGATGCCAGGGAGCAATAACTGGACTCAACCCTCGGGGAGTTGAGCCGGGCTAACCAGTCCGGCTTTTTTGTTATACTCAAAATGTCCAAAGAGGAGACTTTATCTCCAGCCGCAGGAAATAGAAAACAGCCAACGTCCAAATGGCTGCTTTAAGGACAACCATGACTCATAGGACTGCCGCCGGAAAACGCTTGGCAGACATCCAATGCACTCTGAAGGCCATCCTGCCTGAACTCAAGGCTGACCATGGGGTGAAGAACTTGGCTGTCTTCGGTTCCTACGCGAGAGGAGACCAGGCGGCCAATAGCGACCTTGACCTGTTGATTGAATTCCACCGCCCGCCGACTCTCTTCCAGTTCGTGCAGCTCCGGCGCCGTTTGACCACAGCGTTGGGGAGCAACGTTGACCTCGTTATGAGGTCTGCTCTAAAGCCTAATATCGGGAAGAATATTCTGCGGGAATTAGTGCCGGTGTGAGGCCAAACCGGACTTACCTGGACTATCTTTGGGACATTCTCAACTCCGCTGAAGCCGCTTTGTCCTTCGTAGAGGACGTTGATTTCACAGGATTCTCCGAAGATCGCCGTACCCATTTCGCCGTAGTGCGGGCGCTGGAGATAGTTGGCGAAGCTGCCAACCAGATGCCTGACACAGCCAAAGAGCGATGGCCGCATATTCCCTGGCAGGACATGGCAGACATGCGCAACGTCCTGATTCATGCCTACTCCGGCGTCGATTTAGAAACTGTGTGGCGCACCGTCCAAGAGGACCTGCCGCCTCTCTGTGACTCAATCCGGCAAGCACTCGCAGGCCTGGGAGAGGCTTCTCAAGGTTAGGCCAAATGGCCGGACAACCTTGTTGCGAAGAAGGGGGCAAATATGAATTTTGAGCCTACGGAAAACACCATCAAGCAGATCGTTGACGCCTTTGAAAATGGATCATTGACCCGAAACGAGGAATATCAAAGAGGAGCAGCTTGGAAGCTTGAACATTAAAGACACGACCATGGAGAGACTACGTTCTCCATTCCATATAGGCCAGTCGTCAAGTGAGACAAATCTGGATATCTAAGTTTCACGCCTCGGTTTTCAAACAGCTTCTGTAGAGGACACACATGAGTTCGGACCCAGCCCAAGGCCAGTTGACGTTCCAGTGGTTGAAGCTCAAGGAGGACGGCCTGGAAGGTAGCTTGTCTGACAACCTGGGGCTGAGGGTGCATCGCGCCATCAGTTGGGGGCAGCAAGCCGAGTTGCACATGGCTGCGAACGATCACGACGCTGCGTTTATTTTCTTCTGGATTGCCTTCAACGCTGCTTACGCCGAAGACAAGGGGGATACGCCGGAAACGACCGAGCGGCACAATTTTGAAGAATACTTCGGCAAAGTCCTCCAACTTGATTCCGGCCAGGCTATCTACAACGCCATATGGGATAGGTTCTCCAACTCCATCCGAGTGCTTTTGAACAACAGGTATGTGTTCCAACCTTTCTGGAGTCATCACAACGGAGTGCCTGGGCACGAAAACTGGGAAGCTTTGTTCTCCGCTCGTTGGGACATGGTGAAGAGAGCCTTGGCCGCGCAGGATACAGAAATCATCATAAATACGCTGTTCGACCGCCTATACGTTCTGCGTAATCAACTCCTGCATGGCGGGGCGACATGGAACAGTTCTGTGAATCGGGCGCAGGTCCGTGACGGGGCCAGGATCATGGCGTTTCTGACTCCCATATTCGTCAACCTTATGATGGACCACCCTGATATTCCCTGGGGCGCCAATTACTATCCCGTCGTCGAGCCCTAGCCTGCCACTGTCACAAGCCCCTTGACAGCCCAGAAACCCCCTACCTAAATCTGACCCACTTCGGGCCCGCCACAACAAAGACTTGCTCGCCAAACAACGGGATGAACTTGACCCGCAAATAACACCTTGGGCAAAATATACTAATGGACGAGACCAAACTACTCGAAAGAATCACCGTAAACCCGGACATCTTTGGGGGCAAGCCCATCATCCGCGGCCGCCGCCTGGCGGTGGAGCACGTTTTGGCGATGGTCGCCGCCGGGGATTATCCCGATGTCGTCCTTGAGAGCTATCCCTGGCTGAAGCCCGAGGATATACAGGCCTGCCTTCTATACGCCCGCAAGGTCATCGGCAACGAGCGAATTGGAGCACTGGCAATCGAGTAACCGTTATGGCTGTTCCCGGATACGAATGGACCGACGTGACTTGGAATCCATTGACCAGTTGCAGCCCCATCTCGCCGTCCTACAAACCACACTTGGTCGAGGAGGGTGTACTCGATGAATAACAAAGTAATCAGCAGGAACCCCGAGGTCCTCGGCGGCACACCGGCATTCCCCGGAACTCGGGTGCCTGTGCGCATACTATTCGAATACTTGGAAGAAGGCGCCCCGCTCTCCGAGTTCCTTGACCACTTCCCTACGGTGAAGCGGGAACAGGCGGTAGCAGTGCTCTTGCTGGCGAAGGACGAACTCACCGGGCATCTCAGTGAAACTGCTGTTTGACGAATCGGTACCGCGTGACCGGATAGCATAGTAAACCCTCAAGGTTTCCACCCCTTTCCCGCAACAAGCACACCATGCCCCCCAACCAACCCACCCCCAACAACCAAGACGCCCACTCCAGCAGGGCCGTCCCCGTCTGGGTAACGTCAGTGCCCGACGGAGACTCCCTGTGGGTGGTCCGGGACCCCAACGCCACCGACTCCGAGCTTCCCGTCCGGCTGTTCGGCATCGACGCCCCCGAAAGAGACCAGGACTTCGGACCCGAGGCCCGGCAAGCCCTGTGGCGGCTGGTCTGGCGCGCCAAGGGCCTGCGCATGGAGGTCGTCGACGTCGACCACTACCACCGGCTCGTTGTCCTGCTGTACCACCAGTCCGCCGGCCGTCAGCAGTCCATCAACCGCATCCTCATCGACCAGGGCCACGCCCGCTGGTACAGCCGCTTCGGCGGGGAGGAACTTGGCTTCGCCGCCGCCGAAGAACAGGCCCGGTCTAACCGCAGGGGCTTCTGGAGACATGGCCCCGGCACGGCCCCCTGGGACCACCGCGCCGCCCAACGAAGACTCCAGAGCCAGCCGCGGGGCTGCTTTGCACTCTTGGCGGCCGCGGGACTGTTGTTGCTCGTCCTGGCATTGGCCTTGGCGTGACTACTGTCATTTCCCCCCTTGACACCCCCGAAACCCAATACCTAAACTTATACCCAGTGACTGCCAAAATAACGACCAACACCGCTTTGGCCGGGACCGCTGCCTTGTCCCTCCCAATGGGCGGAAATGAGCGAAAATGAGAGGGGATCTAAAATATTTGCCTCCTTGTCGTTCCGTGCAAAAACCCGCTCAATTGCCACCTTGGGGCCTCTGCATCGGCTCCGCGTCGTCCTCCAAGCCGCAATCATGGGACGCTGGGGACACCTCCTCCACATAGGCAATGTCCCCAAATGTCCCGGAATGTCCCAACTAGCAAGAATCGGTCCTAGCCTACACCCGGCTGGGCCCAGAAAAGGAGAACGTTGATCCCATGCCAGAAATAACCTCCCACGCCCACGGCGCACCTTGTTGGGCCGACCTGGCCACCACCGACACCGCCGCTGCAGTGACCTTCTACAGCGCCTTGTTCGGTTGGGAAGACGACCCCCAGCCCATGCCCATAGGCCCTGACGCCTTATTCCACATGCAGAAAATCAACGGCCTGGAAGCCGCCGCCATCACCCCGCAAATGGAACAGGAACGGGAACAGGGCATCCCGCCCCACTGGAACACCTACATCACCGTGAACGACGTCGACGCCGTCGCCGGGCAGGCGGCAAACCTGGGCGGCGCGGTCCTCGACGGCCCCTTTGACGTCTTCGAAGCCGGCCGCCTGGCCTCTATCCAGGACCCCCAGGGCGCTGTCTTCAAAGCCTGGAAGCCCAACCAGAAAATCGGGGCAAGGGTGAAGTTCGAGCCCGGCGCTCTGACCTGGAACGAACTGCAGACTTCCGACTCCGATGCCGCCATCGAGTTTTATGTCCGGCTTCTGGGGATGGAGCGGGGCGAGACCATGGGGGAAATCGACTACACTCTCCTCACAGTACAAGGGACCGACGTAGCCGGCGTGGTGCAAATAGCGCCGGAATGGGGTCCAGTCCCGCCTAACTGGTTGGTTTACTTCGACGTGGTCGACGTGGACCAGACAGTAGCCCAGGCCCAGTCCTTGAGCGGCAGCGTGATTGTGCCCGCAACGGACATCCCCGACATTGGCCGGTTTGCGGTCCTCCAAGACCCCCAGGGCGCGGTTTTCGGCGTCTTCCAAGGCGTCTGACCCCCACCAATAGTCCCACCAGGGAGACGACCATCGCTTTCAGGGTAATCTTCCGCATGACCACCAGCGACCTGAAGGGCATCCCCGACGAAGCCCGCTGGGCCGAGTCCATGGGATTCGACGGCCTCTGCGCCGACGAGACCAACCACGACCCCTTTTTCCCTATACTGCTCGCCGCCGCCGCCACGTCCCGGGTGACCCTCCAGACCCGGGTGGCCCTGGCCTTCCCCCGCTCGCCCATGGTCGTGGCCTACGCCGCCCTGGACTTGCAGAACTTCTCCGGCGGGCGGTTCCGCCTGGGCCTCGGCACCCAGGTCAAGGGCCACATCGAGCGCCGTTTCTCCGTAAAGTGGGACTCCCCCGCTCCTCGCATGCGGGAGTACGTCCAATCCCTCCACGCCATCTGGGACAACTGGCTGGACGGCAAAGACCTGGACTTCCAGGGGCGCTTCTACCAGTTCGACCTGATGACTCCCTATTTCAGCCCCGGCGCCTGTCCAACCGGCCGGCCCCCGGTCTACATTACCGGCGTAAATCCCTATACCTGCAGGGTCGCCGGCGAGGTATGCGACGGCCTCTCCTACCACGTCATCAGCTCCCCTGAATACATCTCCCAGGTCATCAAACCCAACATCGCCAGGGGAGCCGAGAAAGCCGGCCGTTCGCTGGAAGACATCAACGTCCACGGCACCGGGTTCGTCATCACCGGCCCGGACCAGGAAACGGTTGACGCCGAGCGAGAAATCGTCAGGAACCGCCTGGGCTTCTACTTTTCCACCAGGACCTATCACCCCGTCCTGGAACTCCACGGCTTCCAGGACATTGGCCTACGGCTGCACCAACTTTCCCTGGAGGGCAAGTGGGACGAAATGCCCGCGTTGATCAGCGACGAGATGATCGATGCCTTCTCCATAACCGGGGTCTACGAGGAGCTGGCCGACCGGCTGAAGGCCCGTTTGGACGGCGTTATCGACGACATGGTCATCGCCTTCAAACCCGCTGGTCCTGGCTCAGAAGCCCGCTTCAAGCGCCTGATCAGCGACCTGCAAGCCTGACCCCGCCCCTATTCCCCCCGCTGGGCCCAGCGCCCCGCTTCCACCGAAGTCAGGAAGTCCCACACCGTCCGGTTGAACAGGTCCGGCTCCTCCAAGTTGATAGCGTGCCCGCTCTGGGGAAACACCGCCAGCCCCGATCTGGGAATGTTCCGTTTCATAAATATGGCCGGCTCGATGCAAGGCTCGTCCTCGTCCCCAACCATGATTAGCGTCGGGACCTGCAAAGCCTTCAGCTTCTCCTCCAGGGAGAAGATGGTCGGCCGCTTCATCAAGAACCCCCGGTAGGTCAACGCCGACCCCACCGGGGAATGGCCCAGCAGCAGCCAGTGAAACTCCTCCCAGCCTCGGGGGTCCTTGCGCAGCAATTGCAGCCGGTGGTCCATCCTGGCATAGTCGGCAGCCACCGGCGCCATCCCTTCGGCCAACAGCCGGTCGCTGGTGACCTGGCCGTTGGCCAGGAATTCTTCCCGGTTCGTCGTCCCTGCGCCCGCCGCCGCCACGATCAGCGACCGGGCCATCTCCGGATGGGCGATGCCGAAGTTCAGGGTAACGCTGCCTCCCATCGACAGCCCCCCGACGTGCGCCTGTTCGATTCCCAGGTGCTTGAGCAGCAGGTACAGGTCGTTCACCAGCACGTCCTGGGCGTAGGCTTCTTCGTCCGTAGGCACATCCGACGGAGGCCACCCTCTGGCCGCGTAGGTAATCACCCGGTAGCGCCGGGAGAAATACCTCACCTGGCTCTCCCAGCTTTCGTAGGAGCCGCCGAACTCATGGCACCACACCAGCGGGAAACCCTCGCCGGTCGTCTCGTAGTAGATGTTCACGCCGTCGGCGGAAAATGTCGGCATCAACCCCCTCCGGGAAACGACTTACGCTTCATAGGGCCGCTTCCACCTTGCTCCGCAGCCTGGATATCCAGGCGCTTACGATGAGGTTCGAATGGACGCTGGGCCAAGACATGGCCATAGTCCGGTATACCCAGCCTCGGCTTACCCTGGTGGAGTGGCCTGGGTCCAGCCACTGCTCATTGCGCGCCAGACTGGCCAGCGTAGCCAGGCCAATGACAATCGGCCAAAGGACCGCCATGCGGATACGAAGGCACCTGCGGGGGATGGCCAGTAGATACTTTTCCGCCGATGAGTAGTATTCCAAAGCAGCCTTAAGCCATGCCACCAACAGGGGCCTGGCGGCTGACCCGTTAGAAGGGTCCAGTAAGTCCTCTGGAGAAAGCCCCATCGCGGCCAATTGCATTCGAGGCAGGTAACATCGACCTATACGCAGGTCCTTGGGAATGTCCCTGAGGACGTTGGTCAACTGCAGGGCCTTGCCAAACTCCGTGAACGTCTCCGCCATGCGCTGGCGGCCTTCGTCCTTCAACGCCGGCACGTGGGTCATGGTAACCGCCGTCCAAAACTCGCCGACGCAGCCCGCCACGTCGTAGATGTACTGATCCAAGGCGACGGCGTCCTCTATGCAGCCCACCAGGTCAGAGTCTTCCTGGGGAAACGTCGTCAGGTCGTTTTCCATACCCCTGGTAAGGTTCACTACTACGCTGCGAACGTGGGACCTGTCAGGCTCCGCAAGTCCTGCAAGCAGAGCGAAGGCTTCTGGGAGCGAATGCAGCAGTTCCCGCTCCTCCGGCAATGACTGTTTCTCTGTTAGCTCTGCTTCTATTTTCCGGAGCGGCTCCATCCCAACCGGGCCAATTATCTGTTCCCTGAACACCAACAAATGCTCTAGGCGTCGGCTGGGCGGCAACAGCCTCGTATCCGTGATGGTGTCGGCAGCCCTCGCCAGCAAATAGGCGACCCCCACCGGAAGGCGCGAACTGGAAGGCAGCACTCGGAGGGTTAGATAGAAACTCCTGGAAACGCCCCGCAGCAGTCCCTCCAATAAGCGCCGACGCTGGGCCGCGGATACCGGAGGCAAAGCAGTCAGACCATCGTGCTCAGAGACGCCAGCCATGCCACGCCAACAACGGGTCAGTCCGAGACCGACCCGGTAAATTGGAATTCTTTTCGCTCCGTCTTGGCCACAGCTTCTTTAACCAGGTCATCTACGGGAAGCACCGACTCCAGGCGGCATACTTTTTCCAGTTCGGCGTGGGTTTCGGGGTGCCTTGGGACAAACAAGCTGCAGCAGTCCTGGTCCGGGAGTATGGAGATTGGAAAGGTGCCGATGTCCCTGGCTATTGTGACGATTTCTTCCTTGTTGAATCCGACCAGCGGGCGCAGGATGAGCATACTTGACGCTTGGTCAATTACCGCCATGTTGTCCAGGGTTTGGGAGCTCACCTGGCCGCAGCTTTCTCCGGTGACCATGACCTTGCCGCCGTGGGTCTGGGCCAGCCTTTCGGTTATGCGAACCATCAACCGGCGGTACAGGATTACCCTGTAGGCCGGGTCTGTGGACACAATTATCCTCTTCTGGATATCTCCAAACGGGACGAGAAATAGCTTGGACTCGTATTGGTGCCGTGTCAGGCGTCGCGCCAATTCCTCCGCCTTTTCTATAGACGACCTATCCACCATTGGATAGCTGTGAAAGTGAGCGAAGGACACCCGGCAGCCCCGCTTCATCATGTGCCATGCGGCAACAGGAGAGTCGATTCCGCCCGAAAGCATGGCCATGACCTCGCCGCTCACACCCACAGGCAGTCCCCCGTAGCCGGACAACTTCCCGAAGTAGAGCAATATCCCTGTGGGCAGCACGTCGACAAAAATCTCCAGGTCCGGGTGGGTCAAGTCAACCCTTGCCCCGGTGAGGCCCTGAACGTAAGTGCCAAGGTCACGGTTAATCTCGCTGGACCTTATCGGGAATCCCTTGTCGGCCCTGTTGGATGTGATGCGGAAAGAACTAAATTCCCGGCCTTCCAACAGGACTCTCAACCCATCCTTGACTTCATCAATGCTGGCCGGAACCTCGTATGCTTTGAAAAACTTGGCCACACCAAAGCAATCCTTAACCCGGGAAGCCACGCAGTCCCATTGACTTTCTTCTTGCAGCGTCAGGCCCACTAGCAAATGGCCTTGCCACACCGATTGCACACCCGTCCCCTGGGTGGCCTTCCGCAGATTTCCCGCCAACCGGCTCATAAACCGTGGGCGGTTCTTCCCCTTTAGGGCCACTTCGTGGGTCTTGACGATGACATGAGTCTTCACGAGGACATTTTACCCCAACGGCATAGCCGTTCTTGACGATTATACCCTTAGGAAACGGGCTGGGGGGACAAACGACAGAGGGGCGGTGGGATACTAATCAGAACGTCTATGCTGGGAGTGGGTTAGGCAACCCTATCCATGGGTCAGCGCGAGTTATCCGCAAAAGGGTATGGGCTATCTACTATGGGCTGCAACCGGAGTGTCAACGCCCGGCGTGAATATAGCCTCTTTAATGGCCAGGACATCCTGGCGCAGTTGGCCGTCCTCATTGATTTCCCCGTTGATTTTTCCAGCGCCGTGGATGACAGTTGCGTGGTCCCGCCCCCCCAGTAGTCGGCCTACTTGAGTTGGCGATAGCTCTAGTTCGTAGATTAGCAAGTACATCGCAACCTGCCGCGCTTGAGCGATTTTCTTGGTCCGGCTCCGCCCCAGCAGGTCTCCTCGAGACAACCTGAAATTACAGGAAACCGCCTGAATTATCTGCTCCGGGTCAATGGAATGACGGTCTGCGTCCGAGTTCAAGTCGTCCAGGATGCGGCTGGTATTCTCCAGGTTCACCTCCCAGTTCATAGTCTGGGAAAAGGCGACAATCCGGTTCAAGCTCCCTTCCAGCTCCCGTACATTCTTTTGCACCCGCTTGGCAATCAACTCTATCACGGTATCTGGCAGGGCCACTCCCAGTTGATCGGCCTTTGAGAGCAGGATGGCCATGCGGGTCTCCAGGTCGGGAGGCTGGATGTCCGCAATCAACCCCCACTCAAAACGAGAGCGCAGCCTGTCCTCCAACAAATTCAAGGCCCTGGGCGGACGGTCGCACGTGATGACCACCTGGTTGCCCGAGGTATGCAGGTCGTTGAACGTATGAAAGAATCCTTCGTGGGTTTGCTCTTTGCCGCTCAAGAAATGCACGTCGTCCATCAGCAGCACCTGCACGCTGCGGTAGCGGCTGCGAAACTCTTCCGTGGTCCTGTTCCGTATAGCAGAGATGAACTCGTTGGTGAATTGCTCCGACGTGGCGTACAGCACCGACATGCCCTGGCTGGCGCAGATCTGGCCGATGGCATGAAGCAAATGGGTCTTACCCAGCCCGACACCCGAATAAATGAATAAGGGATTATAGCTGCGGCCCGGCGACTCGCACACTGCTTGCGCCGCGCTGCAGGCCAATCGGTTGGACGGGCCCACTACGAAGGAGTCGAAAGTATACTTGGGGTTTAGGTGAGGGGGCCGGGATGGATGTCGGTCGGAGGTCCGTTTCGGCTCATCCTCTGCCAACGATGTCGCAGGCAGTTCGCTAGGGGGAAGGGGCTGAAGCCCTTGCACCGCGCCATTCTTTACCTGAAACCGTACGTCTAATGGTTGGTTAGTTATCTTTTCCAGTGTCTTTTGGATGGACTGATACATCCGGCGTTCCAACCAGGCTACTGCGAACGGCGTAGGCGCCTCCACGACCAGCGATTGGTCGTCGTAACTGACTCCTTCCGTTTGCTTCAGCCAGGTCTCGTATGTCGGACGGGGCAATTGAAGTTGGAGCTCACCCAAAACCGCCTTCCAGACTTCTCGCGAAGCCGGTTCCCTCATAGTCCCAACGTCCTCCGTTCAGTGGCAGGGCCCTTCCAGGGCCTCTGGCCTCATAGTGGCGTATCCTGTATCTTCCGGGAGATTCCATGGCGTAGGCCCAATTTTGGCCCGCCATTACCAGTGTCCCAAGCCTGGAGAAATTAAATCCCTAGGGGAATTTGGGGGCATCGCAGCCGGGGGAACCGAGGCACGAAAACCAATAGCGGAAGTTTAATCCACGCCTAAAAGAATGTTGTCAATGGGGAATCCTTGAATTTCAAACAAAATTTTTTTGCGGCGCAGATATGCTCAAATAGGGCCTGAATTTTGCCTGCTGAATCATCGTTTTACCCCCAATCAATTCCCCGCGCTCATCCGGTCGGCCAGCCCTGTGTCCCTGGTTCTCAAGCAGTTGAGCATTGATATCTCCGTTCCGACGAGGAAGCATCGGGGACAATGTTCTATGGCGAATTCCAGCCGTGGAGGAGATATCGGCGGCAGGCTGGCCCCAGACTCTCGCATTTGCCAGGACTTCCTGCGTACATATATAATTTCCAGTAACGTTCTGTAGAAGCTGCAAGGACGTATACTTCACCCACAACCGCATGTCGTCCCCTTAGTAAGCCTCTAAATCCTTTTCCGACTCTATCAATTGCCTATTTGGCACACCAAGCAAACGGGGCTAAGTGATAACAAGAACTCCATTCCAGATTAGGCTTCTCTTGACCGGCCCCTCAGGTCAGTGGGAATTCCATGCCGCGGACTGAATCCAAGTCCAAAAAGAAGTCCAAAGAAGCGGCTCCGATACCTGGGCCGACTTTGACGCTGCCGGAAGGCATTACCCTCGACGACCTGGTTGACTGTTACCGCCAAATGGTGCTTATCCGCACCATCGACGAACGCATCTGGGCCCTCAACCGCCAAGGCAAAGTGCCCATCGCGGCATCTTGCCAGGGACACGAAGCCGCCCAACTGGGCAGCTTGCTGGCGGTGGAAAAAGACTCAGGGTGTTTTCTGTTCACCTACTACCGTGACCTGGCGCTGAAAATTGGCGTGGGCCTCACCCCGGTCGAGGTCATGTGTTCTTTCATGGGCAAACTCGGCGATCCCTACAGCAACGCACGGCAGTTCCCACTCCAAGGGGCTGACCTGCGCCACCGAGTTATTCAAATTTCCAACGTGGTGGGCGCTGGTTTGACCCAAGCGACCGGTTACGCTCTTGCCTGCAAGATGCTGGGAGACGGCACGGTTACGCTGGCTTACTTCGGCGACGGCAGTGCAAGCCAGGGGGAGGCCCACGAAGCCATGAATTTCGCCGGCGTACACCATCTTCCTTTGGTGTTTGTTTGCGAAAACAACCGCTACGCCATATCGGTCCCTCAAAGTAGCCAAATGGCTATAGACGACGTTGCTGACCGCGCCGCCGCCTACGGTTTCCCCGGTTTCGTCGTGGACGGCATGGACTTGCTGCAGTGCTACGAAGCCACCCGCAAGGCCATCGCCCACGCCCGGAATCAAGGGCCGGTGCTGCTGGAGATGAAGGTGGAGCGGTTCATGCCCCACACCACCGACGATGACGACCGCCGTTATCGCCCCGCCGAAGAATTGGAAGAGGCCCGTCGACGGGATCCCATTGTGACTCTGGCTGCCCTGTTGGTGGACCACGGGGCGCTTACCCAACGCCAAGCGGATGACATCAAAACTCAATCGACCAAAATGGTCGACGAAGCCACCGACGCGGCTGAGGCTGCCAACCTTCCCGACGTTTCCACCATCCACGACCTGGTATACGCTCCGTGAAATGAGGTCCAGTTGGCGGTCAAGACGGTAATCGAAGCGGTGCGGGAAGCCATCCAGGAAGAGATGCGGCGGGACTCCAGCGTCTTTGTCATGGGTGAGGACGTAGGTCGCCGCGGAGGCGTGTTTCTGGCAACTCAGGGCCTTCTTGAAGAGTTCGGGGAGACTAGGGTCGTCGACACACCCTTGGCGGAGGCGTCCATAGTGGGCATGGCTCTTGGAGCCGCATTCAGAGGGATGCGCCCAATCCCCGAGATACAGTTCTCCGACTTCATGTGGCCCGCGGCCAATCAATTGATCGGAGAAGCCGCCCGTGTTTGCTACGGCACTCATGGGCAGGTTCAGGCGCCCCTAGTCGTCCGCATACCCTACGGCGGCGGCATTAGGGGCGGTCTGTTCCACTCGCAGAACGTGGAGAGTTACTTCTTTCACACTCCGGGGCTGAAGGTGGTCACCCCCGCAACACCCTACGATGCCAAGGGGCTGCTCAAGTCTTCGATCAGGGACAACAACCCGGTGGTCTTCCTGGAACACAAGAAGACCTACCGGTTAGTGCGCGGCGAGGTCCCGGAAGACGAATATACGGTCCCCATTGGGGTAGCCGACGTGAAGCGGCGGGGGGAAAGCCTCACCGTGGTTAGCTACGGGTTAATGCTCCACTACTGCCTGGAGGCGGCGCAACACCTGGCGCAAGAAGACATCGACGTGGAGGTCGTAGACCTTCGTACCTTGACGCCTTTAGATACTTCGACGGTGCTGGACTCCGTGAAGAAGACCGGCAAGCTGCTCGTCGTCCACGAAGACAACATCACCGGGGGAGTTGGAGCCGAGATTTCGGCCCTGGCCGCCGAGCACGCCTTTGACCACCTCGACGGTCCCATTATTCGCCTCTGCGGTCCCGACGTACCCACGATGCCCTTCGCCCAGAACCTTGAAGACGCCTACATGCCCAACACCGAGAAGATCGCTCACGCTATGCGGAAGCTGGCGCAATACTAAGGGGAGTTTGGGGACTTGGCGGTAATCATACGGCTTCCCCACGTCGGCGAGTCCGTTGTCGAAGGGACTATAGGCGAGTGGCTAAAGCAGCCCGGCGACACCGTTGAACGCTACGACCCCCTGGTCGAGGTAATCACCGACAAAGTAACCATGGAGGTCCCTTCTCCGGTGGGAGGGACCCTGCTCAAGGTGCTGGCCCAAGAGGGGGAGACCTTACCCATGGGGGCGCCCATCGCGGAAATGGAGACCGACGAGGACCTCCCGGAAGACTCTCCGCCGCCGGAACCCGCCGTCATTGCAGACTATGGCCAATCTAACGAGCAGCCCGGCACCATCGGATACCTGGTAAAGGACGTGGCGCCGGTGGGCCCCACCGGGGGAGGACCCGACCCTGCTCAGACTTTAACCCCTGACTCCGAGACACCGGTTGGCGGGCCCCGTTTGTCGCCCGCCGTACGCAGGTTGCTGCGGGAACACGGCGTGGACCCAAGCCGGATTACGGGCACCGGCATGGGCGGCCGAATTACCCGGGAAGACGTGTTGCAGCACCTGGAATCGCATCCGGCAGCAGCCGCCCCGGCCTCCGGGGACGCTGCGGACCAGGACGAGGAACATCTGCCGCTGACCCCGGTGCGTCGGATGATCGCCGACGCCATGGTCCGCAGCGCGAGTCAAATCCCCCACGCATGGAGCACGGTGGAGGCGGATGTCAGCGGCCTGGTGGCTTTAAGGGCGGAGTCTCGGGCCTCATTCGAGGGGCGAGAGGGGGTTGAACTTACCTACCTGCCCTTCTTCATCAAAGCCGTGGCGGAGGCCCTGGCGGAACACCCTACCCTCAATGCCTCATGGGGAGGCGACAAGATCATCTTGAAGAAGAAGATCAACATCGGCATCGCTGTGGCAGCCCCCCAGGGGCTGGTCGTTCCGGTGATTCACGATGCAGACAAGCTGAGCGTCCCAGAACTGGCGCGGGCCGCCCAAGACCTGACTGGGCGAGCCAGGCAAAACAAGCTGACGCTTAACGACGTTCAGCGAGGCACCTTTACGCTTAACAACACCGGGGCCTTGGGGTCGATTAGTTCCCAGCCGATCATCAACTATCCGCAAGCGGCGATCTTAACCACTGAGGCCATAGAGAAGCGGGCGGTGGTGCGGGAAGATGCCATTGTGATTCGTTCGATGATGAACCTCTGCCTGTCCTTCGACCATCGCATCAACGACGGCGCCGAGGCCGGCAGTTTCTTGCAGGCGGTCAAGGGCAAACTGGAAGGCTTAAGCCCCGGTGTCCCTCTCAACTAAGCCTTCGGCAGTAGCCTCCACGCGTTGCCATGCTGCGGCCTTGGGCACGGTCGGTTACGAGTGGGCCTGGGATCTCCAACGTCGGCTGGCCAATCAGATCAGCGAAGGAACGCGGCCTAACACTTTGCTCCTTCTGGAGCATCATACCGTCTATACCAAAGGTCGCTTGGGCCGTCCCGATCACCTCTTGCTGGACTCTGCGGAACTGGCAGCCAGGGGAATAGGCTTCCACGAGACCGACCGGGGCGGCCAGATCACCTTCCACGGTCCGGGGCAACTGGTGGCCTATCCGGTGGTAGACCTGCGCCAGTGGGGAGGTCCCCTGAAGTATGTCCGCACCTTGGAACGGGTTATCATCGCCACCCTGAAGGACTTTGGGATAAACGCGGAGGCGGTTGAGGGACTGACCGGTGTGTGGGCAGAGAGCGCCAAAGTCGCCGCCATCGGCGTGAAAATCAGTCGCGGCGTCGCCTATCACGGTCTTTCCATCAACGTCAACACCGATCTCTCATACTACGACCACATCGTTCCGTGCGGCATAGACGACCGGCCGGTGACCTCCATGGCCCAACTCCTCGGGCAACCGGTCGACATGGAAGAAGTCCAGTACAGCTTGGTGTACCACTTTGGCCGCGGCATGGGCTTCACGATGGAGGAGACAGATGCCCATTTCGGATAAGGTCGGCAGGTTTGTGAAAGAGGGCGGGTGGATCCGGCGGATGTTCGAGACCGGCGTCAGCTTGAAACTTCAGCACGGCGAGGACAACGTGTTCGACTTGTCCCTTGGCAACCCGGTGGTCGAACCGCCCGATGAGTTTCGCCGGGAGTTGCTGAGGTTGGCGCAGAACCCGGTGGCCGGAATGCACCGCTACATGCCCAACGCCGGCTATCTCGAGACTCGCCAAGCGGTGGCCGACGGCCTGGCAGCGGAGACCGGCCTGCCCTTTGGCCCCGGCCACATAGTTATGACTTGCGGAGCGGCGGCGGCGCTGAACGTGGTGCTGAAGACCATCCTCAATCCGGGCCAAGAGGTGATCATACTCTCTCCGTACTTCGTGGAGTACGTCTACTACGTGGACAATCACGGCGGCTCGACCGTCACTGTCCCCACCACGTCGGACTTCCAGCTAGACCTGGAGGCCATCGAGGCGGCTGTAACCCCCAAGACGCGGGCCTTGATTATCAACTCGCCCAACAATCCTTCCGGGGCGGTCTACCCGGCCGAGGCCATCGGGGAGTTGGGGGACCTGTTGGACCGGAAGCAGCGGGAATATGGGGGAGAGATTCTGATTATCAGCGACGAGCCTTACCGGCGGATAATCTACGACGGGCTCGAGTATCCCCAGGTGTTTCCTCACTACCGCAACACGGTGGTGGTCCATTCCCACGCCAAGGACCTGGCGCTGCCGGGGGAGCGGATTGGGTACATTGCCATCAATCCCGACTACCCTGGAGCGGAAGAGTTGGCCGACGGCCTTACCTTCTGCAACCGGAGCCTGGGGTTCGTCAACGCTCCGGCACTGATGCAGCACGTGGTCCGGGCCTTGCAGGGAGTGAGCGTGGACGCCGGGGAGTACCAGCGCAAGCGCGACTATCTCTACTCCCACCTGACCGAGTTGGGGTACTCGGTGAACAAGCCCCAGGGGGCCTTCTACTTGTTCCCCAAGTCACCGCTGGACGATGACGCCGCCTTCGTGGAAGCGTTGCAGGAATGGAACGTGCTCACCGTGCCCGGCCGGGGGTTCGGCGCGCCGGGCTATTTCCGCATCTCCTACTGCGTCGAGGACCGGGTAATCGAAGGCTCGTTGGAAGGCTTTGCCCGGGCCGCAGAGCGGTTCGGCCTGTAGCGGGGCTGTCGATAAAAGAGCATATCAGTTTCTAATCAGCATGCCCGGCTGGCAACTGCGGCAATAGCTGGTTATGCGCTGGTTGGCGGTGAGTTCGCTGATGTTGCCGCCGCAGTTGGGGCAGGGCTGGCCGCCTTTGCGGTGGACCTTCAAGAAGTCCCTGACCTTCAGGTGGATGTCGTCGCCCATGCGTTCTCGAAGCACGGCAATGGCTTCTTCCACGGTGGCGCGGCAGTGCTTATGCAGCCTGCGCAGTTCTTGTTCGTCCAGGGACCCGGCCTTGCGGAATGGGGAAATGCCGGCGGCGAAGAGTATCTCGTCGGAATAGGCGTTGCCGATACCGGAGACAAAGGCGCCCCTGGTCAGGACTCCCTTGATTTCACCGCGGAATGGGCGCAGCCGCTGCTGAAACTCCTCGAAGGGAATTTCGTCCAGCACGTCGGGGCCCTGTCGGGAAAGGCCCAGAGCTTCCGGCATTTGTTCCCAGGTGGCGTAGTAGAGCTTGCCCATCTGGCGGTCGTCCAAGTACCGGAGTTCCAGGTCGCCGCTGAGGGCGATGGACAGGCAGGTCTTCTTCAGGACGCGCTGGCCGGGTCCACAGAGTTGGAGGGCTCCGGTCAGCATGGGGTTGACCGCCAGCCAGCGGTCGCCAGACAGTTCCAGCAACAGGAATTTGCCCTTGCGGTGGACCTCCAGGAGCGCCCTGCCGCTCGCGTCGTCGGGGACGCTTCCGGTCAGCCATCTGACGACGGTGGGTTTCAACACCCGGAGCGACTCGACGGTCCTGCCGCGGGCTTCCCGGTTGAGGAACTCCTTGATTACCTCGAGGTCGGGGGCTTCAGGCACAGCCGAGCCTCACAGGGAAAAGATTGATTCCCCCACCATTTCCGCTCACTTTCGCTCATTTCCGCTCACTTGCGGGAGGAGGTCCGGCACGGCGTCAATTGAGGCATTTTCTGTGAGTTGGGACATCCTGGGACATTTAGGGACATTCCAGGTTGGACTGGTTGGGGGCCAAAAATTTTACCTCCGTTCCACTGGGTTCCATTTCGTTCCGTTTCCATGCGCCGGTCTTGTGATCGGGTGGCCTGCCGCCAAGGGCCTGCCGTCGGGCTGCGGCCAACATGGTTTCAGCATACGGACTGGGTTAGGGGCGCGTCAATGGCCAAGTGTCAGTAGCTGGGGCGGCTAGGCGGTTTGCGGGGACGGGACAGTCCCGTACCGGAGACCTTTGGCGTAACTCCCCGTCATTCCGAGGGCATCGAGGAATCTCAGATCTTATGGTGGATGCCAGCTAAGCCCTTCGACAAGCTCAGGACAGGCCCTTTGAGAGCCTCAGGACAGGCCCTTCGATTTCCCTCAGGGTGAACGGACAGACTAGGCCGAACCTATGCAATGGGCTTGGTGAGGGGGGATGACGGTTATGCAAAGGTCTCTACCGGCGTGTAATTCGGCTTGACAGTGACCGGACGCCAGATTTACGATGCCTATGGGACGGCCTATGCCAGTGTGCCTGTCAATGGATCGGCGCCGGCCTGCCCGCAGAGGATACTTGGGGATATAGCTCAGCTGGGAGAGCGCGGCGTTCGCAATGCCGAGGCCGAGGGTTCGAATCCCTCTATCTCCACCAACCAGCCCCTGTAGCTCAGAGGACAGAGCGGCGGCGTCCTAAGTCGCGCGTCGGGGGTTCGAGTCCCTCCAGGGGTACCAATTTACAAGTGTCAGTGGTACTTACTAACGCCATTAGAAAAGCCATGGAATGGAAGTGCTTCACGCGCAACGCGATAGAGGATGTCATCCATGATAGAGCCAAAGGATAACTGGGAAAGGAACATAGAAGCGCTGGAAAAGGCACAACAGCATTTCAGGGATTTGAAGCGTGTGCTGGTTGACGAACACGAGACCCTCCGCCCAGGCCAAAACCTAGAGAACATCTTGAAGCTCGACCTTCCAGGAGCACTTTTCCAGATGGTCCAAAGTAACCAGGTGGCACCCTATGCATTATTGGTAGATGTACTAGCCCGCCAGGTCGAGTTCAATCAAACGGTAATCGCAATGCTCACCGACCTTGACCATCGGAAGAAAGAGGATTGATAGTGAGCGCGGGAGAGAATACGGCTACCATCGAGGAACGGGTTAGTTACGTCGAGGGAAGAATGGACTCCTTGGCGACCAAGGAAGACTTGGCCGATTTGAAAGGCGAGTTGAAGGACGAGATGGCCACCTTGAGGGGCGCGTTGAAGGGCGAGGCGGCCTCTTTGAGGAGCGAGTTGATGGGCGGGATGGCCTCTCTGAGGGGCGAGTTGATGGGCGAGGCGGCCTCTTTGAGGAGCGAGTTGAAGGGCGGGATGGCCTCTCTGAGGGGCGATATAGTGGCCGCTATTGCCACGGCGGAAGTAAGAATCACTAGGTGGATAGTTGGCTCGATGATAGCCTCGGTAGCCGTCATATCGGCTATCGCCATCGCAATATAGACCCTCTACGAGTCGGCGTTATTCAGAACATCTACTAGCCCAGGACTATACCAAATAGCCATGGCCGCGCCCAACTTCGCTGACAAGACAATCTGGGTCGGGGATAACCTGTACGTGCTCCGAGGCATGAACAGCGAGTGCGTAGACCTTATCTATCTGGACCCGCCGTTCAACTCCAACCAGGATTACGCCGCGCCTGTGGGCAGCAAGGCGGCTGGAGCGGCGTTCAAGGACACTTGGGAGTTGTCCGAAGAAGACGACGCATGGCTGACTACTATTGCCGAGTCCTGGCCAGCCGTTGCCGCAGTCATACAGACAGCCAGAGCCACCCGCGGCAAGGGGATGCAGTCCTACTTGACCATGATGGCCATTCGCTTGATCGAAATGCGGCGAGTACTCAAATCCACGGGGAGTATCTATCTGCATTGTGACGACGCTGCGGGTCATTACCTGAAGCTGCTTATGGACGCGGTTTTTGGCTCCAATCGTTTCTACACGGCCATCACCTGGAAACGCACTTCAGCCCACAACGACCGGATGTTCGGTGACGAGTCCGCGATGATCCTCATGTACGGCGGAGATAAACAGAACCCGGATGCCGTCCGCGTCGGCCTCAACGAGAAGCACCTGTCATCCAAGTACACCTACTACGACGACAGGGGCCGCTATCTCACAGACAACCTTACAGGCCCAGGGGTAAGTGGTGGTGAATCAGGAGAGCCGTGGCGGAGCTTCGACCCAGGCAGTTCCGGGCGCTGTTGGTCCGTGCCGAAGACTGGCAAGTATGCCCGTTATCTCAACGAAGTCCTGCTCCCCGGCTATCTTAGCATTGAGGGTGTCCATGCACGCCTTGACGCGCTGGATGAAGCAGGAATGATTCACTATTCATCCAGAGGCGGTATGCCTAGACTGAAACGCTATTTGCTGCCGGATGCCGGTCAACTCCCCGGCAACATCTGGACAGACATCAATCCGGTGAATTCCCAGGCAAAGGAGAACACAGGCTATCCGACGCAAAAGCCTATAGCCCTCTTGGAACGAATTATCCAGGCCAGCAGCAACGAAGGCGATTTGGTTTTCGACCCTTTCTGTGGTTGCGCTACGACCTGCGTAGCCGCAGACCGACTAGGGCGCAGGTGGGTCGGGATAGACCTATCGCCAAAGACTGTTGACTTGGTTGCTGACAGACTCCATGAGGTCATGGGAGGCCTGTTCTATCACGGCTATGTGACGGCACGCTCTGACATTCCCCGGCGTACTGACTTAGGCAAGCTGCCTCCCTATCAAAGCCACAAGCCAACTCTCTACGGCGAGCAAGGCGGCAATTGCGCCGGTTGCGGGACACACTTCCTCCTTGGGCCCCTGTTGGAAGTGGACCACATCATACCTAAGTCCAAGGGCGGCACCGACCACAAAGAGAACCTGCAACTGCTATGCACGGGTTGCAACAAGATGAAGGGGGACAGGCCCCAGGAATACCTGATGGCCCGCCTCAACAATCAGCCCGTTTGGGCAACAAAGTAGCAAAGTCTTTAGGCAGGGAATCTCCTTAAGGGGTACCTGGGCTTTTAAGCCACTTGTGTAAAGAGAAGGAGGCATGGCATGGACGGGCGTTATCCCACGGGGCTGCTGATGGCCTTCACCAGCCTGACGGACCAGGCAAAAGCGGACGATTTCAACTACTGGTACAACCATATCCACATTCCCGACGTTACCGAGGCGGGCGTATTCCACCACGCGGTGCGCTTCGAGAACACCAATCCCGACTCGACGCTAGGCCGGTTTATCGCCATCTACGAGACGACCTTGGAGGATGCGTCCCAGGCCATGCCAACCCACCTGGAGGCCGAATCCAAGCTGGGTGGCCGGGAGTTCCAGCAGGACCGGCGTCCGTACCAGGATGACGGGACCACTCCCCTGGCCAAGGGCATGGGATGGGGGATATTCAAGAGGCGGGGCGGCGAGTTCGTAGCCGCGACCAAACCGGCCCGGGGGGTCTTAATCGTATTCACCAACTGCACAGACGAGGCCAGGCGCGAAGAGTTCAACCGGTGGTACGAGGACATCCACATACCGGACATTTTGGGCACCGGGGCCTTTCACGCCGCCTACAGGTACGAGAGCGTGGAGCTATCCGACTTAACGGCGCGATATTTGGCCATCTACGAGACGGACAATCCCGACCCGGCCAAGGCGCAGGCGGAGATTGCCAAGGTGAGGCCCGAGTGGCACCGGCGGGGCCGCTCGTTCGACGGCACGGAGCTGGTGTCGGCGCTGACCGCCCGGCGTATTTGGCCTGCGGCGGGTTAGGGGCGGGGGTTGCGCGGGCCGGACGGACAGCCTGGGCCGGACCTACGCTACGGTCTTGGCGTTGGGTTTGGGCGACGGACATGACGGGGGTTGGGGGGAATGATTGGTTGGGGGCGGTGGATTTGAGATTTCTCGGCTGCGCTCGAAATGACAGGGGGATTCCGCGTCCGCTGGGATGACGTTACGCAGAGGGATCCCTGGATTCCGGCTCGGGGGCCGGAATGACGGTTAGGTAGGGGGATTCCGCGTCCGCTGGGATGACGTTACGCAGAGGGATCCCTGGATTCCGGCTCGGGGGCCGGAATGACGGTGGGAGTGGGCCGGGGGAGGGGTGTTGGCCCTTGGTGGACTGTCTGACGCCTGGGAAACGAATGTAATTTATTGACAGGGGCCGCCGCTGAAAGCATAATTGGGGGCATGGGCGCGGGCGGGTATGAAGAGGATATGGGAGGTAAATGATGCCAGGTTATAGAGTCATTTCCCAGGACAACCACATCATCGAGCCGGCTGATTTGTGGACCAGCAGGGCCGCGGGGTCAAAGTTCGCCGACCGCCTTCCCTACGTCAAGAGCCTGCCCGGCAGCGACTTTTGGTACTGCGACGGCCTGAAAATCGGCGCGGCCACCTCGGGGTCGGCCAACGTGGGCAACCGGTTCGAAGAGCCGGAGAAGAAGATGCAGCGCCGGGTGACCATGGAGGACGCGAGGCCCGGCGGTTACATCCCGGAAGAGCACGTCAAGGACCTGGATATCGACGGGCAGGACGTCAGCATCGTCTATCCCTCGATTGGGTTCCTGATTTTCTGCCTGCCCGACGGCCAGTTGCTGGACGAGGTGTGCAGAATCTACAACGACTGGGTGGCAGAATTCTGCGCCGCGATCCCCAAGCGGCTCAAGGGCATCGCCATGATCAACACCGACGATATAGGCGTCGGCATCAAGGAATTGGAACGCTGCGCAAAAATGGGCATGGTGGGGGCAATGATCGCCTCCTATCCCAGCACGGAGCAGCTCTACGACAACCCGGTGTACGAACCCTTCTGGTCCGCGGCCGAGGACTTGCAAATGCCCCTCAGCCTGCACATTTCGGGCAACCGCTACAGCAGAAACGAGGAGTTCGCCGACCTGGACCACCGGTGGGACAGGCCCGCCGTCATCTGTAACTACGCCTTTTGGCCCCAGATGTCGCTGTCCGACATGATATTCAGCGGCGTCTTTCAGCGCCATCCCAAACTGCAGGTGGGCTCGGTGGAGCACGAGTTGTCGTGGGCTCCCCACTTCCTGGACCGCATCGACTACACCTACACCGACCGGATGCCGCCGGCCATAGAGGCAGAGGAAGGGACCCGCGCCGACAACGACCGGATGGTACGGTTCAAGGACGGGGTGCTGCCCAGCGACTATTTCCACAGCAATTGCTTCCTGGGCTTCCAGGAGGACGCCATGGGCATCCGGGACCGGCACATCATAGGCGTGGACAACCTGCAGTGGGGCGCCGACTACCCCCACGCAGAGTCGACTTTCCCCCGGAGCCTGGAAATCCTGGAAAACATCCTGGCGGACTGCACCGAGGAAGAAAAGGCCAAGATTGCCGGGGGCAACGCGGCGAGGGTGTACCGCCTGGACTAGACCCGGCTCCCCAGAGTTGGCTGAATGCGGCAGGCGCTCCTCAGGGAGCGCCTGTTATTTGGGCGGCGGGCGCGGGGTCCAGGGTAGTCCGGCCATAGAGTCAGCAATAATAGGACACCCGGTGGGGTAGAAAAACCCGGGTATCCATCACGGCCACCCGGCGAATCTTCGCCGGTCAGGCCGACGGGTATGCTATAATTGGCCGTAATTCACGTCCAGGCAACGGGCCGCAGGAGCGTAGCTCAGCCTGGTAGAGCGCTGGTCTCCAAAACCAGTGGTCGGGGGTTCGAATCCTCCCGCTCCTGCCAAGACTTCCTTTCATCCCCTTGACCCCGGCAGATAGACCACTGCTTCCACCTCCACCAGTAGTTCAGGCCGCACCAGGGCGGCTACTATGACGGTGGAACTGGCGGGCGGACTCTCGGGGAACGTCTCCATGCGCACCTTGTTGTAGGTGGGAAAGTCGGCGGCGTTGGTCAGGAAGCCGGTGGTCTTCACCACGTCGGCCATGCCGGCGCCGGCGGCTTCCACCACGGCCCGGACGTTGTCCATTACCTGCCTAGTCTGGGCTTCGCAGTTTCCTTCGCCCACCAGGTTCCCCGAAGCGTCGACCGCTATCTGGCCGGACACGTACAAGGTGTCGCCAGCCCGTATGCCGGGGGAAAGGGCAGGATTGGGGGTTACGCCCGTGGGGATGACCTGTTTTCTTGTTGTCATGGGCAGCGTCTCCAAACGGTTGCGGTGGTGTCAGCCGCAAAGGCTAAAGTCTTCAAGGAACAGGCGATAAGAACAATGGGCTGCCAGGGAGCCAAAATGATACCGTTTCCGGCGCGGACGTTCCAGCAGGAGGAGCTGCGGATTTAGGCGGAGAGCCGCAACCTGGGCGATTATGGGACAGGGATTGCCGACTATTGCTTTCCCTGTTCACCCCAGCCGGACAAGAAGCCTTCGGCGTGGCTGGGGTCGTCGCCGAAGTACTGGCGCGCTGAGACGACGTCATCGGCCATGTGGGCGATGATGTCCGAAGCGGTCTCGGGCTGCAGCTTGCCCATGTTCAGGAAGGCGTGATAAAGGCTCGGCTCGCTGGGGTGCACCTGGAAGAACTTGCGGAAATACTCCACGTGCGCCTGCTCCAGTTCCTCCACCATGACCTCGGCTTCCTCCCGCTCCAGGTGCTCCCGCCGCATAAGGATTTGCACTCGGACCTCCGGGGGGGCGTACAGGCCCACGTGAAAGACGCCGGGGCTGTTGGCCAGAATCATGTTGGCGGCCCGGCCGATGATAACCACGTCGCCCTTCTTGTACAGGTTGTTGACCACGGTGGTGGTGGCTTCGATGAATTCCTTGTCCTCGACACTGGTGGACTTGGCGGCCTGGGCGGTTCCCAGGGCGGGATAGGCGTTGGGGGGCAGGGTCATCAACGCCCCGCCGGCGTAGACCTCGCCGCTGATTGCCGAGCGTTCCAGCATGGTCTGTATGAAGCGGCCCAGCCGGTCCCTGAACCGGTCGATGCGCTGCTCCTTGTTAATCAAGGCGCCGACGGGCCGCTCCAACAGCTTGGCGGCCTCGGTCAGCACCAGCCGGTCTACAAAATCAATGTTAAGCTTTCTGGCCACCATCTGGCCGATGGGAATAGATCCACAGCCGTAGGGGCCGTTAATCGTGATGACGGGCATGGGACTCTCCTTTGGTCACGGAATTGGCCTTTTCTTCTTGAACTCTATATCAGGCCTGAGCTCCATATCCGGGAATCAGCGATGATTGAGGCTAGGGGTTTGGGCAGGGTTCCGGTAGGTTGGACACCCACCCTTACAGTGAGATTAAGCAGAATCGGCGGGATTGTCAACATCGGGGGGTTGCGTCGGGGTCTTTGGATTGTTGGATCGGGGGGGATCCCCTGACATCCCCCGCCCGTCCGTTCCCCCTTCGAGAGCCTCAGGATGAACGGACGGGCTCGTTGCAAGTCAGGGAATGGTCTTCACTCGCGTGGGTCTAGGGCCAGGCAGGGACGGTCCGCTCCGGGGGTTGCGAGATTCCCGCCTCCGCGGGAATGACTGGTTGGGGGAGTGGGGGCGGGTTTACCGGCGGCTGTTATGGCTCGGAAATGAGGACCACTTGCCGCTGTACCGGGGAGGTGACGATGGGGCCGGTCTCGGACATGTAGGCGTCGATCTCGGAGCGGACGCCAAATTCAGGCAGGTAGATTCCGGGCTCTATGGAGAAACCGACGCCGGGAATGATGCGCCGGGTGTCCAGGGTCTCGAACCCGTCCAGGTTTACTGCGTCTCCGTGGACTTCGCGTCCGATGCTGTGCCCCAGCCGGTGGGTGAAGTAGCCGCCATAGCCATGCCGGTCGATATGACTGCGGGCGGCGTCATCGACCTGCCATCCCTGGACTTCCAGCCCCTGGCCGAAGGAGTCTTCCAGGTATTTCACGGCGGTGTCCCTGGCACCGGTGACGATGTCGAAGATACGCTGATGGCGTTCCGGGACTGGGTCGCCCACGTAGGCGACCCAGGTTATATCGGCGTAGACGCTATCCCGGCTCCCCGGTTTGGCCCACAAGTCTATGAGCATCCAATCGCCGGGGCGTATCACGCTGCTGCCCTGGGCGGCCGGTTCATAGTGGGGGTCGGAGGCGTGCTGGTTGGCGGCGACGATGGGGCCGTCGGGGGATTCCAGGCCCTCTTCTTCGAAGCGGCGGCGGATGAATTCGGCGACCTGGAATTCGGTGACGCCGTTGTTCAGTTGGCTTCCTGTGTAGGAGAATGCTTCGTTGACGATGGCTCCCAGTTTAGCGGCGGTCCGGCGGTGGTCTTCCAGTTGCTCACGGCTCCACCGCTGGGTGGCGTATTGCATCAGGTCGGCCGAGGACTCTACCGTCACTCCCAAGCTGCTAATCAACTCGACGGTGCCGGCGTCGACCTTGGAGACCCGGGGCAACGCGCCCTGAGGCGAGTATTCCATGGCCACGCGAGAGCCGCCGGGCAGCATTTTCCGGAGAGCCTCTATCATGCTTTGCCGGTCGCTGTAGACATCCAGGGCCAAGCCGCAATCGGCGAACTTGCCGGCGTCTACGTGGTGCACCAGCAGCCGGGGCGGAGACGCCGCTGGAACAAAAAGCATCGCCGGGCGCGTTACATGCCCCGAAGGGGTTACCAACTGGGGGAAGATAGGGTTGGACCCGCGGTAGTCGTAGACCAGCCAACCGGGCAAGCCTTCTTGGCGCATGAAGTCTTGGGCTGATTCGTAGATGTTCAAGTTACGCACGTTATGTCAGGCATGGCTTGTGCTGTCGGCGCCAAAGAGCGGCAGGGCGCGATAAACGGTCACCAAGTAATCTCCTGGTGAGCGCCGCCGTCCACAAATACGTTGGCGCCGGTCAAGTACGCTGCCCGGGACGAAGCCAGAAACGCCACCACGTCCGCCACTTCGTCCGGTTTGCCCAGCCGGCGCATTGGAATGGCCGCCGCGGCCTCGTTGACCAGTTCATCCATTTCCCGGCCCTGCTCCAGAGCCTGGCCTTCCAACGCCGAGGTCAGGTAGTCGGTCTGGATGGGGCCGCAAATCACATTGTTGACGGTGATGTCGAAGGAAGCAAGCTCGTTGGCCAGCGTCTTGGAGTGCCCAACCAGCGCCAATTGGCCCGTACTAGACAGATCCGAATGATTACCCCAGTGGGGAAGCAGGTGGATGATGCGGCCCCAGTGCTGCTGCTTCATGTAGGGAATGACTTCCCTGGCTATGCGGACGGAGTTCAGGAGTGAGGACTCCAGAGAGGTCATTATCGTCTCGTCGTCGAACTCGGAGATGGGGCCAATTGGCCTATCGGCTACGTGAGTAACCAATATTCCGACCTGGCCGAACCGGTTGAAGGTATCCCGCACCACCCGGCGAATGTCCCTGGCTACCGAAAGATCTGCTGGGATCGCCAGCACATGCTGTTGGGAGCCTAGATGAGCCAGTTCGATTTCAGCGTGCCTAAGGTCAGTCTCTGTGCGGGCTGAGATGGTGACGCTGGCGCCCTCCCTGGCGAAGGCGGATGCAATAGCCAAGCCCAGGCCCCGGCTGGAACCCCCTACGATAGCGACCCGGTCCTTAAGTCCTAGGTCCATCGACCTTCACTCTCCCGGCCTGTGGAGATCAGATTACCGAATCGTCCGCCAGGCGTTGAATATCGCTTTCAGAGTAGCCCAACGTACTTAGGATTTCAGCGTTGTGCTCGCCCAGCAGGGGCGGCGGGCGGTCCAAGCCCCCGGGGGTCTGCGAGAATTTAATTGGGATGCCGGTCTGCTTGATGGTCCCCAAGGTGGGGTGGGCCATCTCCACCCGCATTTCTCGATGCAACAGTTGGGGGTCGGCGAACACCTCGGCTACGTCGTTGATGGGCCCGCAGGGGATGCTCGCCGCGTGGAGGTCCTGGGCCCAGTCGTCTACGGGGCGGGTGAGGAACAGTTCCTGCAAAAGGGGGACCAATGCAGCCCGGTTACGCACCCGGCCGTCGTTGGTAGCGTAGTCGGGATGTTCCCTGAGATCTGGACGGTTGATGGCCTGGCAGAACCGCTCCCAGAGCCGGTCGGAGCCCACGGCCACGTTGAGGTACCTGCCGTCCTGGCACATGAATGCCTGGTAGGGCACCAGGCTGGGATGGGCGTTGCCCACCCGCTTGGGAGCCTTGCCGGTGGCGAAGAAACCCCCGGCCTGGTAGGTCAACCAGGCGACGTGGGCATCCATCATGGCCACGTCGATATATTGGCCCTCTCCGCTTTGTTCCCGGTGGAAGAGCGCCGTGGTGACGGCGTATGCGGCCCACATGCCGGCGCCGATGTCGGCTATGGCCACGCCGACTTTCTGGGGGTCGCCGCCGGGGTCCCCGGTGACGCTCATCATCCCGGTCAGTCCTTGCATGATCTGGTCGTAGGCGGGACGGGTGCGGTACGGGCCGTCCTGCCCGAAACCGGAGATGGAGCAGAATACAACCCTGGGGTTGGTCTCTTTGATGGTCTCGTAGTCCAGCCCGAACCGGGACATGACCCCCGGGGTGAAGTTTTCCACAATCACGTCGGCATCTGCGGCCAGTTTCAGGAATATCTCCCTGGCCTCCGGGTCTTTGAAGTTTAAGGTCAGGCTGCGCTTATTGCGGTTGATGGAGAGGAAGTAAGCGCTCTCACCCTCGATAAATGGAGGCCCCCAATGCCGGGTGTCGTCGCCGACGCCGGGCATCTCGATTTTGATGACGTCGGCCCCTTGGTCTCCCAACATCAAGGTGCAGAAAGGACCTGCCAATGCCCTCGTAAGGTCAAGGACCCTTATGCCTTCCAGGGCCTTCATCGCGGACTCGCCTCCAATGTACAACTACAGTATTGACGTCGCATCCACCAGACCTCGGCTCCCGTCGTTCCGAGCCTGAGGGCCAATGGAGCGTCCACAATATTACCACAGAGGGCCGGTGATCGCGCGTGGTCTCGTCGCTGGTCTGTAATCCGAAAGGCGCCCGGGGAGAACATTCGAAACCAGGGCGAGGCGCGCCTGCCAAGAGCCTTCTGACGCCAGGCTGCGGCCAATTTTGTGATAGAATAGCGACATCCAGGAACGGCTTTGCCACTACCCTTGCCCGGAGGCAATAGATGCTCGATTACAAGCCCAACATGGTACTCTCGAACCAGGAATTCAACTCGGTGGGATCGCGGCCCATCAGGCACGATGGCGCCGACAAGGTCACCGGTAATGCGCTCTACAGCGCGGACATCCGGCTGCCGGGCATGCTCTACGGGAAGGTGCTGAGGAGCCCCCACGCCCACGCCAGGATCAAGTCGATCGACGCCAGCCGCGCCCTGGCTTTGCCCGGGGTCCATGCAGTAGTGACTTCCGCCGACCTGGCCAAGCCTTCGGGATTCATAATCGATCAGGCTGAAAGGGCGCTCAGCAACGCCCGCTTCACGAGCAACAACGTCCTGGCCGAAGACAAGGCGCTTTACCGGGGCCACGCCGTGGCGGCGGTAGCGGCCGACAATTGGCACCTGGCAGAGCAGGCCCTGTCATTGATCGACGTGGAGTACGAGGTCTTGCCCGCGGTGTTCGACGCCGATGAAGCGATGAAGGATGAAGCCCCGCTGGTACACGAGCGGCTCGCCAACCAGCAAAACGGCAGCCGGGGCGGCGGAATTCGCTCCGACGACGACAGCGAGAAGAGCAGCAACGTTTCCGACCATTGCGAGTTCCGGCTTGGGAACATTGAGAGCGGTTTCCAGGACGCCGACGTGATAGTGGAGAAGGAAGTATCCACTGTCGCCGTTCACCAGGGCTACATCGAGCCTCACTCGGCCACGGCCATGTGGCACAGCGACGGCAACGTGACCGTTTGGTCCAGCAGCCAGGGCCACTTTTCCGTGCAGGAAACCACCGCTTTGATGCTGGACATTCCTGTCTCCAAGGTCAGGGCAATTCCCATGGAAATCGGGGGCGGGTTCGGCGGCAAGCTGACCAGTTACCTGGAGCCTGTTGCCGCGGCGCTGGCCAAGAAGGCGGGCAAGCCGGTGAAGGTGGCCATGAGCCGCACGGAAGTGTTCGAGGGCACCGGCCCCACCTCCGGGACCAACATCAAGGTGAAACTGGGCGCCACCAAAGACGGAAAGCTGGTCGCCGCAGACGCCCGGCTGGTATTCGAGGCCGGAGCATATCCCGGCTCGCCGGTGACGGGCGGGGCGGCATGCATGTTTGCGCCTTACGACATCCCCAACGCCTACATCGAGGGGTTCGACGTAGTGGTCAACAGGCCCAAGACGGCTGCCTACAGGGCTCCCGGGGCTCCCGCCGCCGCCTTCTGCATGGAGACGGCCATCGACGAGCTATGCGAAAAGCTGGACATGGACCCCATAGAATTCCGCCTGCTCAACAGCGCCAAAGAGGGCACACGCCGGGCCAGCGGGCCGTTGATGCCCTTGGTGGGTTTCGTCGAGACTCTGGAGGCGGTCAAGAACCACCCGCATTACACGGCCCCGCTTGGAGGGCCGAACCGAGGTCGAGGGGTGGCCAGCGGCTTTTGGACGAACTATTCGGGCCCGTCCAACGCCGTGGCCACGGTAAACGCCGACGGCACGGTGAACCTGATCGAGGGATCGCCGGACATCGGCGGCACCCGTGCAACTGCGGCCCAGCACGCGGCCGAAGTTCTGGGAATAGCCGTAGAAGACGTAACGCCGCTGGTTGCGGACACCTCGTCAATCGGCTACACGTCGAACACCGGCGGCAGCGGCGTGACCTTCAAGACGGGATGGGCCTGCTACGAGGCGGCGTTGGACGTCAAGCGACAGATGATTGACCGCGCCGCGAAAATCTGGGAGGTCTCGCCGGACGACGTCGAGTACGTTGACGGGGTGTTGCAGCACAGCTCGGACCCGGAGCTGCGAATGACCTTCCGCCAGTTGGCGGCCAGGCAAAACGGCACCGGCGGGCCCATAGTCGGCAGCGCCGGCGTGAATCCCGGAGGAGCCGGGCCTGCCCTGGGCATCCACATTGTCGACGTGGAGGTTGACCCGGAAACGGGCAAGGTTGCAGTGCTGCGCTACACCGCTTTCCAGGACGCTGGTAAAGCCATACATCCCAGCTACGTAGAGGGCCAGATGCAGGGAGGGGCCGCCCAAGGCATAGGCTGGGCGCTGAACGAAGAGTATTTCGTGAACGACCAGGGCCAAATGTTGAACTCCAGCTTCCTGGACTACCGGATGCCCACCAGCCTGGACCTGCCGATGATTGACACCGTCGTAGTAGAGGTAGCCAACCCCGGCCATCCCTACGGCGTAAGGGGGGTGGGGGAAGTCCCCATCGTGCCGCCCATGGCGGCGATGGCCAACGCCATTCACGCCGCTTTGGGGGTGCGCATCGATGAACTGCCGATGAATCCGGGAAGAGTCCTGGAGTCGCTGTGGGCGAAAAACGGCTCCAATGGGAGCGGCAGGTAGAGGAAAGTATGCCGGAAGTATGGATTCCGCCTCGCATGCAGGCGCTGACCGAAGGCAAGCAACAGGTGCAGGTGGAGGGCCGCACGGTCCGCCAGGTGGTGAACAACCTGGAGGGCTTGTATCCAGGCACCAAGGCCTTTCTTTACGACGAGGAGGCCGGCGACCTGCTGCCCGGAGTGGCCGTGATAGTTGACGGCGAGGCCAGCCAGATGGGGTTGCTGCAGCGGGTCAACGAAGACAGCGAGGTCCACTTCCTGCCGGCCATTGGCGGGGGCTGAGCGGGTCTGGGCCGTTACCCCGCAACCAAGCCCAGCCGGTTGGCGTCCCCATCCACTCGTCCTGCAGCCTCAGAAGGGTTACCCAGGTGACCTAGAGCGACCAGATCCTTGTCGCGCTGCACGTTGCGTGGGCCCGGAGAAACGGGAGTCCCCACTTCGCATTAACCTTGACCATCCGCCGGCCCCAAAGGCAAATAGAGAGAGGCGACGCCATGTCGATGACCCCGGAGCAGTTGGAGGAATTCCTGAAGCAACCCTTGGTGGCGGTTCTCGGCACCGTGGACAGGGACGGCAGGCCTCGCTCCTGCCCGATATGGTTTCACTGGGAAGACGGGGCGGCGTACATGTTCACCGGGCGCAGCACATTGAAGTGGCGCAACCTGGAAGCCAACCCGCATGCTTCGCTATGTGTGGACAAGCGCGAGCCGCCCTACGCCGGGGTGATGATGGACGGCCCGGTCCAGGAGTCGGACCGCCCGATTTACGACCTGGTGCTGGGGATGGCGCTGCGGTACTACGGTGAAGAGAAGGGACGCGCCTTCGCCGAAAGATATCGCAACTCCCCGCCGGGAAGGGTGGTCTTCATGCTCACCCCGCGGAAGATTGCTTCGTTCATTGGCGAATAGCGCCGATGCAGCCGGGCCCAAAGTGCGGATGTTGACAATCCCGGTGCCCTCATTTAGTCTCCAAAAATCGGCGGCCCCAGACAACGGCGTTGCTTTTCTTTGTCACACCAACCGAGGGGCAAAGCAAACGAGTGATATACCAGTATCGAAATGGCCGCGGCCGGGCATGGTGATTAACCATGTACCATAAGGTGTTGGCGCCCGTCGATGAGTCGGTAGAGGCCGATGACGTGCGCGCATTGCTCCAGGATGACGTGGCCCCGGATGCTGAGATAATTCTGCTTCAAGTTATTCCCCCGCCCAAGACTCATGCGGAGGGCGGTCACGTGATACTGGGCAGCCAGCAGGAGGACTACGACCGCCACAAGGCCATGTCTTATCTCCGGATGTTTATCCAGCGGCAGTCGCACCCGACCCTCAAATGGCGACCGGAGGTGGTTGTTTCAGAATCCGTCGCCGGAGGCATCCTGGCCTTCGCTGAGCGGGAGCCCGTGGACCTGATTGCCATGTCCACCCGCGACCGGCAGCTGCTGGCCAGGTACGTCAAGGTGAATGTCGCCACCGAGGTGGAGCATGGGGCATCCACCCAAGTCCGGGTGCTCCGGACCCAGGAGTCACCCAGCGCCCGAATGCTGGAACAAGTGGACATATTCCGGGACCTGTTCCCTCACCAGGTCGAAAAGATTGTCGCCCTGGGGCAACGGGTCCACATATCGGCAGGGGAGACCCTGGGAAAGGGCGGAGAGCACGGGGAGACCCTTTTCGTGATTATCGAAGGCGAGGCCGACCTGACCGCCCATTCCGACATCGGCGAGATTGCCGTTCGCGTAGCCGGCCCCGGAGAGGCGTTCCCGCTAGCCGCCCTGCTGGCGTCGGGCACCTTGATTACGTCGGGCGAGGCCCTGACCGACATGGAGCTATTGACCATACCGCGAGGCCCGCTGCTGGAACTCTGCGCTGCGGACGCCCAGATAGGCATGGGAATCTATTCGGCGGTAGGCCGGATATTCGCGCAACGCTACAGCGCCACCCTGTCCCAGTTGGCCATCAGCGGGGAGCGGGAATTACGCAACGCTGCGGCCTAGCCGGTCCAAGCCACAGCCGGGAAAGCCGCCGGCAGAGGAAATCCGTGTACCAAAAAATCCTTGTCCCCCTGGACGGTTCCAGAGAATCGGAACAGGCATTAGCCATAGCCAAGGATAGGCTTGCGCCCGACGGCGAGTTGGTCCTCCTCAGGGTAATCCCTCCTGGAAAGTCGGCTACGGTGGGATCCCACTACATAATAGGCAACCTGTTGGAGGAACTCGACCACCGCGAGGCGCAACGCTACCTTCAGAGCCTGGGCTGGCGCGAGATACGCAACTCCGCCACCTGGCGCGCCGAAGTGGTCGTGTCCAGGTCCGCGGCCGCCGGTATTGCCGACTTTGCCAGGCAGCAGAACATCGACCTCATCACCATGTATACCAACGACCGCGGATTGCTGGGCCGAATGTTCAACAAGAGCGTCACCCGGGAGGTGCAGCGGCTCAGGCCAACCGAGGTGTTGGCGATAGGGCCGGCGGACGCGGCCGCATACACGGGGGAGGCGCTAATCGAGGCCGACCCCGGTATAGAAGCCGGATCATTCAGGCACGTCGACGTCTTCGAAGGTCTATCCGACGAACAGATAGAAAGAGTAGTGTCGTTGGGCGAACGCTTGCACATCAACGCCGGCGAAATGCTGGGGAAGGGTGGAGAACAAGCCGAGAACCTGTTCGTGATTCTTCATGGAGAAGCCGACCTGTGCGCCCACTCGGAGATCGGCGAAATCGCGGTGCGCATTACTAGGCCGGGGGAGTCCTTCCCTTTGGCGGCCCTGTTGGGGTCGGGGACATTGATTACGTCGGGTGAAGCCTTGACCGATATGGACGTGCTGGCGATACCGCGGTCGCAACTGCTGCTGCTGTGCTCCAAGGACAACGAAATTGGGATGAAGGTGCATTTCAACGTTGCCCAGCTTTTTGCCGCCCGCTACAGTGAAACCCTCACGCAACTGGCGACCAGCGCTGAGCGGGAAGTGCTGGACGCGGAGACCCCAGAGCACTAAGGGCAACTTTAGGAGCCGGGGAGGCCCCTTTAGCGGAGGCGCTTGAGGGCTGGCCTATCGCCGGTAGGCCCAAATCTGATGGAACACGTCGGGTTCGCCCTTGGGCAGGGGCTGAAACGGCTCGGTAACTTCAACCAGCTTCCACTTCCCCTGGGCCTCCAGTTCTTCCTGCTTCGCTTTGAAGCCGCCTTCTTCGTACACATCCGTGCGAAGGCTGAACACCACGTGGCCCCCGGGCTTGGTCACACGAACCAACTCGTCGAAAGCGTCGGCAGGGGCATGCCCTTGAGTAAAGACGCCGACACTGATAACCCCGTCGAACGATTCGCTGTCGAAGTCCAGGGTTTCCCCCAAGACCATCTGGTGGAGCTCTGAGTAGACGTTCTTATTGCGGGCTTCATCTAGCATCCCCTGGGAAAGGTCGATGGCCACAAGGTCCCGGTAGCCGAGGTCGGCCAAGACCTCCCCAACCAGTCCGGTGCCGGCCCCGGCGTCCAGGACCTTGGCGGGTTTGGGCACCAGCTTGACGAAGATTTCGGCCGCGGCTTTCGGGGAAAGCCAGACAAAATGCTCTTCCAAGTCCTGGTCGTAGTCGGCGGCCCACTGGTCGTACCGGTCTTCCAGTTCTCGATTGTTGGTGGATGAGTAGACCCACTGGATGCGTTTCTCGGTTTCCTGCACTATTGTCACTCCTGGCGAACGTACTTAAGCGAGAGGGTGTGAGGCGTCTAGGGTCGCTACTTTTGGCAGACGAAGAACCCCCAGCCCAACTCGTCGTTTTCCACCGCCCTGGCCGTTTCGAGATATGCCTTGGCCAGGTATTCGAAACGCTCGGCGTGCACGCCGCCGGTCTTGGGCGTGCGGTCCGACAGGCACAGATAGCTGGTTTGCAGATGTTCAGATATGTCACGGGTCTCCAGAATCTTGAACCCCTGGGCCTTGAGCGCGGGCTGGTATGACTCGAAGCTGAACTCGGTGTCGAACAACAGCCGGTCGTACACGTACTTTTGCGCGTCGGCGGAGATGTCCCTACGGGGCCTGAGCAGATCGTCGAAGACCATGATCCCGCCGTCCTGCAACACCCGGTAGGCCTCTGCCAGAGCAGCGGCTTTGTCGTGAATGTGATAAATGACCGCCTGGCTCCACAGGTGGGTGAAAGAGCCGTCGTCGAAGGGCAATTCGGTGCCCGACGCCTTTTGGAAGGCCAAGCGATCCCGCAACTCGGGGGGCTGTTCCTCCCGGGCCTCTATGGCGTTGCCGATGCGCACCTCGCTGAGGTCCACCCCGGTAACGTGACAGCCCTGGGACTCGGCCAGCCAGATGGCGGTAGTACCGTTGCCGCAACCCAGATCGAGGACTCTAGAATTCCGGTCGATCTTGCCCTGCCGGACCATCATACGGTCCAAGTTGGCGCAAGCCTTCAAGAAGTCTCTACCGGTGCTCTCGTCGAAGAGTCCCCAGTGGACGCTGCCTTCGGCATCCCAAATGGCGCGGTAGATTTGGTCTTCGGCGTCGTAATAGGTCTCGGTGTCTTGCTCAGTAAATCTGCTGGTCATGTTCTCACCGTTCCAAGCGTTGCCGCAGAGGGGAACGCAGCTTCAAAAGCTTTAGCTACGCGGTCAGAAGCCTGACGCCCGTGGTTGCGGCGGGTCTAGGGCCGGTCTACGCGGCCGGAGGGGGGCTATATGAGCTCAGTGGACTCCCAGCGGGAGCTTGGCGCCGTCCAAGTTCTGAACGAACCGGTTCTTCTCGTCGACCAGGATCATCTTGGGTTCGATGGGCTCGTCGGTGGACTCGAATCCCATGATGATTACGCAATTGCCCGTCTTGCTGAGGCGGGCGGCGGCGCCCTGGATGGCGACCACGCCGGAACCCCTCTCGTCGGCAATGGCATAGGTCTCGAAGCGGTTGCCGTTGGTGATGTCGCAGACCAGGACCTTCTCGAAGTTCCACAGGTCTACCCGGTCCATGAGGTCTTCATCGATGACAATGCTGCCGATGTAGTCTGGATTGGCGTCGGTCACGTAGGCCCGGTGGATTTTCGATTTCAGTACTTCTCTCATAATTCCTCTCGTTCGCCTGAGGCTCGCGCATGAATATTGCGAATTGGATTGACTCGGGTTGTCAGTGGGGGTTTGCCGCCGTACCGCAACCTATTCCAGTCCCAACGCCGCCTTCACGGCGCTCAGAAGGACATGCCCGTCATTGAGTCTATTCGGACTCAGGGGGCCGCGGTGGACTTGAAATGGGGGGTTGGCGGAATGTAGAGGGGGCCTTAAGGCTCGCAGGGGAGGATGTGGAGGGGGCGTGAACGGTACTTTGCCGACGGCAATGTGTCGAGGCTATTGTGGATTCGGTGATAAGGCTGGTGCCACACGCCCGCCGCACACGCACACAGCGCAAGTTTTCGTCTCACGTTCATATGTTCACCTGGATAGAGCGGCTATCTTATTCCCAAGGCCAAACGTCGACCGCGGCTATCATCAGCTACGGGCTTGCCGGAGTGTACCAGCGCCTGGCAACCCAGTCAAATTTTTCGACCCCGCCCGATTAAGGGATAACTCCCATTAGCCGCCTCTTTGGACGGTTATCGACAACATCCTCTAACCAAAGCGCCATAAAGCGTTCAATCCAGGGAAACATCGGGCCGATATGCAAGGTTTTTCCGGCCAAGCGACATCTGCTGCAACGACGGGATCGCGACGCAGGCAAAGAAGTTGATGGATGCGACGCGCCGTCAGGCGTCCCAACCCTCCAGGTTGTAGGCCATGTCCCAGAACCTGTGCTCAAGCCTCAGGCTGGTCTGGTACGCCTCCTCCATGGCAGCCAGTTGACTTCGGGCAGCGCCTTCAGCCACCCGGTCCGCCATGTCGCGAATGCTCCGGGCCAACTCTTCGAACTCCGCCGAAGAGTACATATCAATCCACTTTGCGTAGAGGGGAGCTCCTTTAGGAACCCCCTGCTTTGCCAGGTGTTCGCCTATTTCCCAGTATCCCCATTGGCACGGCAGCAGCGCCGCCACCAATTCTCCGAAGCTGCCCAGATGGGCCACTTTCAGCAGAAAGCCGGTGTAAGCGATGGTGGTGGGCGCGGCTTTAGTCCTTTCCAGTTCCTCCCTGGTAATCCCAAACTCGGCGCAGTAGCTTCGATGCAGTTCCATCTCGGTGTTCAGGGTCTCGTCCAACAACCCGGCAAACCAACCCATGGTCTCCAGGTCCGGGGCCCGGGCGGAGGCGGCGGCCAGCACCTTGGCGTAGTCTATAAGGTACACGTAGTCCTGCTTGATGTAGTGCTTGAACTTCTCAACCGGCAGGGAGCCGTCTCCAATACCTGTGACGAAAGGGTGGGACAAGATGGCCTGCCGCAGCGGCAAAGCCCTCGCTTCAATGTCCCTCGTGAAGCTCATTTTGACACCACCCGGCGAGATTCAGCCCTGTAATCCTTGACAAAGCGATGGTCGAGCACATTATGTTATGTTGGCCGGCCGCCCCAACGCCATTGAGCACGGCGCTGACCGCATCGCCGAGGGCGCGATTTGATGGCATTCCTCGGTTTCGGCGTAGTCAACTGCGCATTATAATAGATGAACGGTAGACACCGAGACTATATTGGCGAAAGGTTGTTCCATGGAAGTTGTTTTTGTCAAAGACGTATCCAACAAGGCCAGGGCCGGCGAAGTGCGCCGGGTGGCTGACGGCTACGCGCGAAATTACCTGATTCCCCAGGGGTTGGCGGAGCCGGCGACGCCTGAGGTCTTGAAGCGCCTGAAAAAAATAACGGCCGTCGGGGACGAGAACCGGGTCCGGGAAACGAGGCTCATGCAGGAGTTGGCGGAACAACTCGACGGTATCAGCGTTACCGTGGTGGGCCGGACTACGCCCACCGGCAGGTACTACGGAGCTATCACCAGCGCCCAAATAGCCGCCCAGTTGAGCGCCAATTTGGGCCGTGAGATAGACCGCCGGCTGGTGGATTCCGACGAACCCATCCGCGAGCCTGGAGAATACGAGGCCGTGCTGCGGTGGTCCAACGACATCCAGGCCACTATCAACATCATAGCGGAGGCCGAGGAATAAGGGGATGTATGCCGAGAAGCTCCTTCCCCACGATCTGGAAGCTGAGGAAGCGGTAGTAGGATCTATATTGATCGATGGGGACTCGTTCCTCCGAGTGGCGCCGTTGCTCAAGCCGGAGGACTTCTACCGGGAGAAAAACCAGATTTGCTTCTCGGCTTGCGTAGCCCTGTTTCAACGCGACGAAGCCATCGACCAGGTGACCCTGGCCAGGGAACTGAGCCGCACCGACCAACTGGAGACGGTTGGAGGCATGGCTTACCTCAGCCACCTGGTGTCCATTACGCCCACGTCGGCCAATGCGCCCTACTATGCCGAAGCCGTCTCCAAGACCTCGACCATGCGGCGGTTGATCGACGCCGCTTCCAAGATATCCGCCATCGGATACGAGGATACCGACGACGTCGAGAACACCCTGCGCCAGGCGGAAGACACCCTGTTCCAAGTCCGCTCAGGCCGTACCGAACGGGGTTTCATCGCCCTGCGGCAGATATACGACCAGTACCTGGAGGACCGGGCCGCCGACCTGGAGCTCCTGGCCCCGGGAGCAGGCCCCGTCATGGCCGGCTACAACGACTTGGACGAACTGCTGGGGGGAATGCAGCAATCTGACATGATCGTCCTGGGCGCCCGGCCGGCCCTGGGCAAAAGCACCCTTGCGGTGAACATTTCCTTGAACGCCGCCCGCAATGGCTCGTCCGTCGGCATCTTCAGCCTGGAAATGAGCCGGGAACAACTGGCCCTGCGCATTCTCTCGTCAGATGCCGAAGTCGACTCCCACCGGCTCCGGTTGGGCCTGTACACCGATGCGGAAGAGCAACGGATTATCGACTCCATCGGCCAACTGTCGGAATTGCCGGTCTACATCGACGATACCCCTTTTCAAGGCATCGTTGAGATGCGGAGCAAGGCCCGCCGCCTCTCATTGGAGCACGGCCTGGACCTGCTGATAGTTGACTATCTCCAGCTAGTCCAAGGCAGAGGCAGGGGCGAGAACCGGGTCCAAGAGATTAGCGAAATCTCCCGGTCCCTCAAAGGCATGGCCCGGGACCTCCGCGTCCCGGTCATCACCTGCTCCCAATTGAGCCGCTTAGTGGAGAACAGGCCGGGGCACCGGCCACAGCTTTCCGACCTGCGGGACAGCGGCAGCATCGAGCAGGACTCCGACGTGGTCATGTTCATCCACCGGGACGACATCTACTACACCGAAGAGGAGTGGGAGCAACACTTCCCGGGGCGGCCCTATCCCAAAAACGTGGCCGACATTATCGTGGCCAAGCACCGCAACGGCCCCACCGGCAACGTGAAGCTGATATTCCGGGATAACCTGGTGCGCTTCGATGCCCTGGAAAGGGTGGCGGACTTCTAACATGTCGTTCTCTGGCTTTGGCCGGGGAATGAAATTTACCCCGGTGCCCAACGCCGTCCTCGGCCCGCTGCTGGAGCAGATACAGGACGCGGCCGAACTCAAGGTTACGTTGAGGAGCCTTTGGCTGTTCCACCAGAAGCGGGGACGGCCGCAGGTGGCCCGCCAAAACGAGTTCCTCAACGACCAAACTCTTCTCCGGGGCTTTAGAGGGACGGGCAAGGTTCCCAGGGAGGAGATACGGCGGGGCCTGGAACTGGCGGTGAGCCGCGGCACCCTGTTGATGCACCGGCCAGATGAGGGTGACGAGTCAAGCCAGGTCTTCGTGCTGAACACCGACGCCGGCCGGAAAATTCTGGCCCGGTTGCGCAACGGCGAAGACTTGGGACCCTTGGAGACCGGGGCAGTCAATCAGGGCCTGGAGGAGGAACCAGTTGGGGCAAAACCCAACATCTTTGCCCTGTATGAAGACAACATAGGGCCCATACCTCCCATATTGGCCGAGCAACTCAGGGAGGCGGAATCGGCCTACCCTTGGGGCTGGATAAACGACGCAATCCAAATAGCTGTCGCCGAGAACAAGCGAAACTGGCGATATATCGCCGGAATATTGCGGCGGTGGGCGGCTGAAGGGAAAGACCATGGAAAGCCTGGGCGACATTCTCCGACGGATAACCGCCAAAAGTACCGTGAAGCATACCAACGGCGCTGGGGCCTACCTGCAGACCAAGGCTCCCGGCACTGACACTGACGTTTGCCCTGTTTGCCGCGGCAGCGGCTGGATCGGCAAGCGGGTCGCCGTCGAGCACCCCGACTTCGGCCAAGCCTTCCCCTGCCGATGCCAGGGCGCCGGCGACCCCGAGACCAGAGTGGCCGCCCTGCGTCGTTACAGCAACCTGGGGCCCCTCTCCCGCATAACTTTCGACTCTACCCGGAGCGATGGCGTTTTACCGGACGCCGGCAACCGCCAACTATTTCAGGAGGGGCTGGCCGCCGCCGTCGAGTACGCTGAAAGTCCCGCCGGCTGGTTGACCTTCGCCGGGCCCAGCGGGTGCGGAAAGACTCACCTAGCAGTGGCCATAGCCAACCGCTGCATCGAGCGGGGCGATACTGTTTTCTTCATCGTGACCGCGGATTTGTTGGACCACCTCCGGTCCACCTATTCTCCAGACGCCACAATTTCCTACGACGAGCTTTTCAACCAGGTGCGGGACGTACCCATCTTGGTATTGGACGACCTTGGCGTCCATGGCGCCACTTCGTGGGCCACCGAAAAGTTGTTCCAAGTCCTGAACCACCGGTTCAACGCCGCTCTGCCGACGGTCATCACCGTCCGCGGGCCTTTACACCGATTGGAAGACGGCCTGTGCTCCCGAATCGAGTCCGCGGAAGGATTCTCCAGGGTATTGCCGCTGGGACGATACAACAGCCGTTTGGCCGGCCGCATCGGGGAGATACCGGAGTTGATGCGGGCGCGCATGACCTTTTTCAGGTTCTATAACTACGGCGGCGATGGTGCTTCCGAGGCTGATCAGGAGTCTCTGGCCAAGGCCAAACAGGCTGCCGAGACGTTCGCTGCTGGGAAACAACATACGGAGCAAAGCAGCTTTTGGCTGATGTTCACCGGCCCTAGAGGTTCCGGCAAAACCCACTTGGCGGTGGCTATCGGTAATGAATACCTGCGCCGGGGTCAGCCGGTCTTTTTCGCCTTTGTGCCCAGTCTCCTGGACCACCTGCGGTCCACCTTCAGCCCCAATAGCCCAATAGGTTATGACGAGCTATTCGAACAATTGAAGACGGTGCCGCTGTTGATCCTGGACGATCTGGGCGCCGAGAGCAGCACGCCGTGGGCCGAAGATAAGCTCTATCAGATTATCGTGCATCGCCACGAGGCAATGCTCCCCACCGTGATAACCAGTGTTATTCTGACAGAGGAGTTGGAGGAAGCTAGGCCTCGTATCGCTTCCCGCCTACTGGACGCTGCGGTGGATAAGCATGTGATCACCGCTCCTAATTACCGGCAAGCCCAGCGCCCACACCCCATCAAGGAAGGAACATAGACTGGTATAGTTTACAGTTAGGGTATTCCCGAATCCCGGGCGCAGCCGGGAGTCTTCTAAAAAGTCTCCAGCCGGCTGAGTAGCTGGTATTCCCGGAAGCTACAGCGGCAAGGATATGGCCCGGCCGGTCTGGGCGCTGCGGGTCACGGCTTCGGTCCACTCCATGTAGTGGACTCCAACCTCGAAGGGAGTGTGGACTATCGGTTCCTCCCCGCGGATTGCGCCGATGAACTCCGCCTCCACCCGCCAGTCGTATTGCTGCTCCGGCGGGTTGGGTATGAGCGACAACTGCTGGTCGCCTCGCCGCCCGCCGTGAACGTTTAGCTGCGGGTCCACATACAGGGTGCCCTCGGTACCGTACAGCCAAATCTCATCTCCTCTGGACAGAGCGGCGACCGCGCTGGCGCGGATGTGGGCTTGAGCGCCGTTGGAAAGCTGGCAAATGATGTCCACGTGGTCCGGGATAGTGATGCTCGTCGGTTGCCCGCTCCCGTCCTTTCGTTGAGGAACGTTGACCTGGGTCATGGCCATCACCTTGGTGGCCCGGCCCACCCAACGGAGCAGGGTCTCGTACCAAATGCCGATGCTAAGGGTGTTGTACCCGCTCAAGTCCCGGTTGTGCCGCCAGTGCAAGGGGCTGTCGTAGTCTATGAAGGCGCCGGCGCTCAAGCCCTGCACCTCCACGGCCAGCAGTCTTCCCAAATAGCCCTCAGACAGCATTCGTTTGACCAGGTTGTCTACTTTGAACGTAGTGGGCGCGGGCACTATCTGGGTAACCAAGCCTGGTTTGGCCTTGGCGGCATTGAGCATATCGTGGGCTTCCTGGGCGTTGGCGGCCATGCGGGCCTCACACAGCACGTGCTTGTCCTTTTCCAGCGCGGCCAGGGTCAGTGTCCGGTGCATGTAGGGCCACGTGCCGATGCAGACGGCGTCGATGCCGTCGTCTTCCAGCAGCGCGCGCCAGTCGTCGTACACCGTTGGAATGTTGAACTCGTCGGCCACTTTCTGCCCCGACTCGCGGCTGCGGTTGGCCACTGCGGCGACCTCTACTCCATCAATCTCTTGAAAGCCGGGTATGTGGCGGTAACGGCAGTTGAAACCCGCTCCGATAACCCCAACTTTGATAGCGCCGTTAGCCACGGTAGACCTCCCTGCTGAGCAATGACGTCCAGATTCCGGGGGCTTGGAAAACGGCGTCGATTATAAGCAGGGAGCTACTTGTCGTCAAGAATCGATGAACGACCTGAAGGACGCAACGGCGGCAGCCGAGGAATCGTTGACAGCATACTATTTGTGTGTTAGCTTTACCCGAAATTCGCCCGTAGCCGTCCACAGAGGCAGCGCGGGGCAATATTCCATTCGTTTTCCGATGTCCAGGCACACCACTCCCTCAATATTTCGGAGGCTGCACCATGTCTAGAAGGCCCTGGTTGAGTCTTGGATTCTTGGTACCTCTGCTGGCTGCATTGTCCATGATCGTCGCAGTTGCTTGCGGCGGGGAGGACGCAACCGCAACCCACGCGCCAGCGGCAGAGGAGCCCACAGCTGAAGCGACCGTCGAAGTGACTGCTACAGCAGTCCCTACTCCGGAGCCTACTGCGGCGGCTACGGAAGCGCCGCAGACCCCGGAGGAACCCGTTGCTGGACCGCATGGCACGCTCAGGACCTCCTTTGAAAGCATGCCGGTCTATCATCCGCATCCCCGTTACCGCGCCACCGGGTTCGAAGAGCCCACCATGGTCGCCCACGAGGGCCTGTTCATACTCGACAGGGACTACCAGCTTACGGGCAACCTGGTCAAGGACTGGTCTGTCGCCGCCGACAACAAGACGTGGACCTTCGAGCTTCATGACGGGATTCAATTCCACGGCGACTGGGGCCCGTTAACCCCCGAAGACGTCATTTACTCCACCAGGGAGTTGGGAGCCGATGACGGCACCTGCGGCTGCTCCCAGATTCAGACACTGTTCGGCAACCCAGACGAAGACTGGCGGACAGATGGCTTCTGGGAAGTAATAAACGACACCACCATCCAACTGAATTCAGACCCGTCAGGTCTCGTGGACCTGCCGTACCGTCTCGACTTCCCCAGTTCAAACTCGGGCTGGATTGTCAGCAAGGACCAGTGGGAGTCCCTGCTGGACTCCGGGTCAAGCCTGGACGAGGCGCTCCCGCAAGTGGTCGGCACCGGGCCCTGGGAATTGGAAGAGCTCAAACTAGGGGAGGTCTGGAGGTTCAAGGCAGTGGAGGGCCACTGGCGCCAGACTCCTTATTTCGCCGAGTTGCACCTGCTGACAATACCCGAGGAAGCCACTGCCCTGGCCAACTTCGAGGTCGGCAGAATTGATACATGGTCGGCAGCCCCCGACTCTCTGGCTAAAGTGGCGGAGCTAGAGACTACCAAGTTCATGTCCCTCACGGACGTGGGCGAGATGATTCTGTACTTTTGGCAAAACGGTTACACCTATTTCGGCACCGACAAAGAGTGGCCGGGCTATAACCCTGATTTACCCTGGGTTTCCGACGACCCCGAGGTTGGCTCTGCTGGATGGGAGCGGGCTCGGAAGGTCCGGGAGGCCATGGGCCTGGCCATCGACAGGCAGAAGCTGGTGGATGAACTGCTCCACGGCAATGGAGCGCCAGGGGCCCTATATGGGTGGCAGCCCCTTAGGAGCCTGTGGCCGGACGATTGGAACTGGGACTACAACCCGGACCGGGCCAGGGAACTTCTAGCCGAGGCCGGCTATGCGGACGGTTTCGATATTACTCTTTCGTCCGCCACCAGCCGTCTCGTGGAGGTTACCAGGCAGGCCTGCGAGGCGATAGCCGGTATGCTGCAGGACGTGGGCATCAACGCCCAATATAGGGATGTTCCCCTTGGCGACCTGTACGACGGGTACAAGGCCCGCACCCAGCAGGGAATCACCTGCCAGCACATCAACGCATTCGGCGGTGAGCCCGTGTCGCTGCACCGCATCTCCTACGACCCCGAGCTTCTCTGGGGAGTAGGCTGGGACCACCCCTGGTTCACGGCGAAGATGAAGGAGGCCTATGAGACCCCCGACGCCGACGCTCGGTGGGCCCTCCAGTTCGAGATGGGCGACTGGCTGCGCGATAACGCCCTGGCCATGGCGGTTTACAGCTTGGACCAGATATTCCCCTTGGGACCACAGGTCGACCCCTGGTCGGAACACCTGTCCATGGGTGAAGCCCAGTCAATCAGCGGGCTTGAATACGCTCCCCATCGCCAATAGGGAGCCCACAAACCGCTACTGTCGAATCTGAATCGGCAGGATATAGATGCCCCGCCACCACACATGGCGGGGCATCTTCTTTGTCGGGTGCATGCCCCGGTTCCTTGCGGCGGTTTTCGAGGTGGGATAGAATCATTGGGGTCGCCCTCTCAACCTGATACTCGAGGTAAAGCCGTTCATGCCCTACCGGGAAGCCACGGCACGGCTCCAGGAGCTTATCCACCGTAAGGACCAGGTTCTCACGGTCATGTGGCCGCCCAGCGCTTCCCTGGCGCGGGTGATGGAAGCCGCGGGGACCGAGGCCGGGTTCGTCGGAACGGGAGTCACCGTCGGCTCCTACATGGGTGTCGAGGATGTGGGCACTGCCGCGCTCACCGAGTGCGTGCAGATCGGCGGCTGGATTGCCAGGGCGGTGAAATTCCCCGTCATCCTGGACGGAGACACCGGCCACGGGGGCATCATGGCGGTGCGGCGGCTGGTGGAGGAGTGCATCCAGGCCGGGCTGGCCGGAGTGCGCATCGACGACCAGCCAATAGAGGGCAAGCGGGCCACCCGCTCCGCCGGAATGCAGGTGGAATCCCTGGACCTGGTGCTGGCAAGGTACCAGGCCGCCGTGGAACGCAAGCGGGAGTTGGACCCCAACTTCGTGGTCATGGCCCAGTGCTACGCCGGCGAGGCGGCCAACGGGGGCTTGGAAGAAGCGCTCCGCCGCATGAAGGCCTACAAGGAGATCGGCCAGGTGGACTGGGTCCAGTTCACGGCGCCCCGGTCTATAGACGAAATCAAGCAGGCCCGGCAGGCCGTGGAAGGCCCCTTCTCGGTGATGCAGGGCTTCATGCCGTCTTTCCTATCCAACAAAGAGTTGCTCGCCCTGGGAGTCAACGCGTCGTGGGGGGCCGTGCCCACCCACATGGTCACCGAGGCGGCCCTGTATGACTTCGTGCGGGACTTTGTGGCGCGAGACAGGGCAGCTGTGGACGATTTCCGGGCCCACAACAAGGACAACCCCTACGTCAACGGAACTCTAAGGGTGGGCGGAGGCGAGGCCGCCAAGCAGCGGGAGTTGGAAGAAAAGTATCTTTCGCCGGACACCCTGGAGAAATACGAGAAGTCCGTTGGACGGACGCCGGGACAAAGAATCACTTAACAACGCAGGTGGATGCAATGGCCGTAAACGGTTACAAGATTTTCGATTCGGATACCCACGTGGGCCCCTCGGCCGATATCCTGGAACGCTACATGAGCGCCACCGACCGGGACAGGCTGAACGAGTTTGCCGAATTCCAGCGGATAAACCGCAAGACCGGCCACAAGACCTACAACTTCAACACCCGCCAGTATACGCGGCGGTTGGGCGACTCAGAAGCCAGGCCTCCCAAAGCCGGAGAGTACCTGACTGGGTTTACCGCCCAGCACCGCCAATCGCCCAACGTGCGGGTGGAAGACGACCCCGCCGAGCGCATCAAGGACCTGGACATCGAGGGCGTGGACGTCAACCTGCTGCTGCCGTCGGGCTGGTTCGGCGTTTGGACTTCCCAGGCCGACCTGGCCCTGGAAAACTCCATGTATTCCGCCTATCACAATTGGATGGAAGACTACTGCGGTGAATTTCCGGACCGGCTGACCGGGGTCATCCTGTGCTCCGGCAGGGACGTTGAGGCGGCCGTGTCGGAGATAAAGCAATGGGGAAAGTCCCGCTGGGCCATGGCCGTGTTCGCCTATGCTCCCTACGGCAAGCCCCTGGACCATCCCGACCTGGAGCCCATCTGGGCCGCGGCCGCCGAGCACGACCTTTCTATCGTGCTGCACACCTTCACCGCAGCCCCCCCTACGCCCCCGGCGGCCTGGACACCTGGGACAACTTGTGGCTGCAGCGGTCGGCGGCCCATCCCTGGTGCGGCATGCGAAACATGGCCTCGGTCATAGGGTCGGGGGTCATGGACCGGTATCCCGACCTACGGGTCGGGTTGCTGGAGGCGGGCCATGGCTGGCTGCCCTTCTGGGTCAAGCGGCTGGACGAGCACACCCATTCCATCCCCTCAGCCCTGCCCCCGCTGGAAAAAACGCCCAGCGAATACGTCGCCAGCGGCCGGTACTTCCAGAGCATCGAGATGTCCGAGGGCGAAGAGGTCACCAAGAGCGTCATCGACATCCTGGGGGAAGACGTCCTGATGTATGCCTCGGACTATCCGCACAGCGAAAGTTGGTTCCCCATCTCGGTGGAGACGGTGATGGGCTGGACCAGCATCCCCGAGTCCGCCAAGAAGAAGCTCTTCTGGGACAACGCCGTCCGCTACTACCGCCGCTACGACTCGGCATAGGGGCGGCCCGCGGCGAGTTGCGCATCGGCGCAGGGCGCAACTAGGCTGGCCGTTTGTCCTGAGGGAAATCGAAGGGCGGGCGGACAGCCGGCGCCGCGGACGGAGACCAACGCCCCCACACCTCCCCAGCCCGTCATTCCGGCGGAAGCCGGAATCCAGAGAGTCTCAAATGAAGCAACCCTCGGAACTGTAGATGTCAGATAATTCGTTGACAGAATAGCATGGGACAAATAGCTATTCTGGAGGCGGGGATGCGTAACAATAGCAATGACCGTACAGTGGAACGAAACTATGTCCAGAAGTGGCGGTTTCTCATCCGGGAGTACCAACGAGTCAAGGCGAAGGAACACCCACAGTTCCGCTTCGTCCAGGACTTCTACAACTATCATGGCACCAACCGACAGACCTTTGCCAAGTATTACAACCGCTACAAGCGGGATGGGAGTGACCTGGCCCTGCTGCCTCTCAAGCGCGGTCCCCGGTGGAAAAGCCGCCGCACATTGCCATTCATCGAGCAGAAGGTGTTGGAGCTAAGGCGCAAGGGTATAAACAGATACGAGATATATGCGATACTCCAGCCCATACTGAAGTCCCGCACCCCTAAGCCGTCCACTATCTACGCCATCAGCCGGCGCCATAATCTGAACAGGTTGACCAAACCGATGGAACAGTCCAAAAGAAGGATCATCAAGACCAGGGCCGGAGAGCTGGGGCATCTGGACTGCCACCATCTGAGCAAGGACTTAATCCTGGGCGCCAGGCAGCGCTACTACCTGGTGTCTCTGCTGGACTCTTGCACCCGCCTGGCCTGGGCGGAGGTGGTGGAGGACATCAAGAGCCTGAGCGTGATGTTCGCCGCCCTAAAGAGCATCAACCTGCTGAACTCCGAGTACGGGGTGCGCTTCGAGGCCATACTCACCGACAATGGGCCCGAGGTGGCCACCCACGGGAGTAAGGACCAGCACCCCTTCGAGAGGATGCTAGTGGAGCTGGGGATCAAGCACCGCTACACCAGGCCCTACAGACCCCAGACCAACGGCAAGGTCGAGCGCTTCTGGCGGACCCTCAACGAAGACCTCCTGGAGGGGACGACGTTTGAGTCCGTGGAGGAGTTGAAAGACGAGCTGATGCAGTACCTCCTCTACTACAACACCGAGAGACCTCACCAGGGCCTTGGCGGCAATACTCCACTGCAAACGCTGCAAAATCTGTCAACGAATTAGCTAACACATACAGGAACGACAGTTTCGAGGCATAGGAATGCCCGTTTTGGGCAAGGCCATAGGATAGGCATCGGGCGTTATGCTATTTGAAGTAGAGGTATTCGGCGGGGAGAACAGCCCCATGGACTTGAACCGGGTGTTCGACCTGTTGTCGGAACCCAGCCCCATCACCCAGGTGATCACCGCCGACCCAACCGGCAGCGACCGCTGGTGCAGCGTGACGGGCTGGGGTGACGCTGGCCCCTGCCCCGCGCAGGCGGCGCTGGCCGAGGATTCGGGAGAAGGCGTGGTCCTGCTAATCTACGGAGGGGACCAGGGCATCAGGCTTAAGCCCGCCGAAAGCGACGAAGAGTGGGGCCTGGGCAGCAGCAGCCAATGGGGTGAAGCCTGCTTGATGCTATCCAAGGATACTCCCACCAGGAACTAGGCGGGGCTCCGCCACTTATCCCGCACAGAAAAGCCATGCAAGACGCGTCAGCCAATGGATGAGCTAGTTGCGCGAGCGCTGGACTTGGCCGCGGTCCAAGGCGCAAGCTACGCCGACGTCCGGCTGGTCAACACCGACCGGGAAACGTACGCGGTGCGGAACAGCGTCGTTGACACCTTGAGCGCCAGCCAGTCCACCGGCTTCGGCGTTAGAGTGGTGGCCAACGGCGGATGGGGCTTTGCCGCCAGCCACGACTTTTCGCCGTCCGAGGTCGACCGGGTTACCGCCCTGGCCGTGCGCATTGCCAAGGCGTCTGCCTTGCAGCCCCCAACCGGCGCTGACGGGAAAAGGGACGGGGTCCGGCTGGGGCCGCCGGTAACCAGCAGGGGCGTCTATTCTACCCCTCTCGAGATAGACCCGTTCACTATTTCCCCCGACGAAAAACTGGCGTTGCTCCTGGCGGCCGACAAGGAGATGGCCCTGGTGAGCGGCACTACCTCGCGCCGGTCCAACTTGGTGCTCATCAGGGAGCATAAGACCTTCGCCAATTCCGAAGGCGCCCACGTGGAGCAGACGATATACGAATCGGGCGCCGGCATCCAGACCACCGCGGTCGGCAACGGAGAAGTGCAGCGCCGGTCATACCCCGACTCCCACGGTCTGCAGTTGGGCCGGGCCGGCTGGGAATATATCCTGGCCATGGACCTGGCCGAAAACGCCCAGCGGACCGCCGAAGAGGCAGTCGCCCTGCTTACCGCCGATCAATGCCCCAGCGGCGAGACCACAGCCATCATCGGCGGCTGCCAGTTGGCCCTGCAGGTCCACGAGTCCTGCGGCCACGCCGTCGAGCTGGACCGGGCGCTGGGATCCGAAGCGGCTTTCGCCGGCACGTCCTTCTTGACCCCCGACAAGCTAAACGACTACCGCTACGGCTCGGAGCACGTCAACATCACCGCCGACAGCCTTCGCCTGCCCGGGCTGGGCGCTTACGGCTGGGACGATGAGGGCGTTCCGGCCCAATCGACTCCCATCATCAAGAACGGACTTTTCGTGGGGTACCTGATGTCCCGGGAGTCAGCTTCGGTGTTGGGGCTGGAGTCCAACGGCTGCATGAGGGCTTCATCGTGGGACCGCATTCCCTTGGTGCGCATGACCAACGTAAGCCTGGAACCTGGGGCCTGGTCCCTGGACGATCTGGTAGCCGACACCGACGCCGGAATCTTCATGGAGACCAACCGCTCCTGGTCCATCGACGACCGCCGTTACAACTTCCAGTTCGGCACCGAGGTGGGCTACGAGATCAAGGGAGGCAAGCTGGGACGCCTGCTGAAAAATTGCACCTACACCGGCATCACGCCCCAGTTCTGGAACTCCTGCGACGCGGTCTGCAACCAGGACCACTGGGTAATGTGGGGCACTCCCCAGTGCGGCAAGGGCCAGCCGGGGCAGGTGGCACACACCGGGCACGGCGCGGCCCCGGCCCGGTTCCGCAACCTACAGGTTGGCGTGATGCGATGATCGGCCGGGGGCGGTGCCAAGCAGTCCTGGACAAGGCTTTGGCGCTTTCCAAGGGCGACGACGCGGACTTTTACCTCAGCTTCAAGGAAACGGGGCTGACCCGGTTCGCCAACAACGGCATCCACCAAAACGTGTCCGATGGCGACGCGCAGTTGCACGTCCGTATCGTCTTGGGAAAACGGTTGGGAAGGTCGGTGACCAACGACCTCAGCGACAAGGGAGTCGCCAAGGCGGTGGAGCAAGCCCGGCAGGCAGCCCTCCTCATGCCCGAAGACCCGGACTTCCCAGGCCTGCCGGAGCCAACCGAGGCTGCCACGGTTGACTCCTACGATCCGGATACTGCCTCGTACAGCCCCGAGGCTCGGGCAGAAATGGCGGCCCTTGTTTGCCGCAAAGCGGAGGCCAGTGCACTGACGGCCTCCGGCGCCTTTCGCACCGGCATCCAGGAAACCGCGGCGGCGAGCACCCGCGGCGTTAGCGCCTATCACGCCGGCACCTTCACCGCCCTGATCATCACCATGACCAGCGACTCGTCGTCCGGGTGGGCCAAGGGCGGGTCATGGCGTGTCTCGGACATCGACGCCGAGGCCCTGGCCGACGAGGCAATAGACAAGGCCGTACGGGGACTGAATCCCCAAAGGATAGAACCCGGTAAATTCACCGTGGTGCTGGACCACTACGCCGTGGACGACATCCTGGCGGCCCTGAGCCTGTACGGCATGAGCGCCCAATCGGTCCAGGAGGGCAGAAGCTGGATGAACGGCGTCATGGGGCAGCGCGCCATGAGTCCCCAGGTCAGCATCTGGGACGACGGCCTGGACATAGCCGGATGGCCGGTCCCGTTCGATGCCGAGGGCGTGCCCCGGCAAAAGGTGCACATGGTGAAAGGCGGCGTCGTGGGAGAACCTGTCCACAACTGCTACACCGCAGCGAAAGAAGGCAGGGAATCTACAGGGCACCAGCGGAGCCCGTCCGGAGGGCCCACCGCATCCAACTTGTTTATGAAGCCAGGTGAAGACACGCTGGAACAGATGACAGCGTCCACCGGCTACGGCTTGTACGTCACCCGTTTCTACTACACCCGGCTGATGCACAACCGGGGTTGCGTGATGACCGGCATGACCCGAGACGGCACTTTTCTGATAGAGGACGGCCGCCTCAGCTACCCGGTGAAAGACTTGCGGTTTACCCAGTCGTACGTCGAGGCCCTGGCCGCGGTCGAAGCGGTGGGCGACAGCGCCAAGTTGTTGCTGAACGAGCACGGCTTCTCCACCAGGACGCCCAGGCTGAAGCTGTCCGGCTTTAACTTCACCGGGGTCACCGCCTGAGCCCTAATCCACATTGGCGTCCATCGACAGGGTCTCAAACCAGGCTTGACCGGCAAAAAGGCATCCACAGTCACTTGGGACTGTGCTACAATCCCCCACGGTTCCAATTGAAATCCCAGTGCGATTCCGCCCGCCGACCCTAAACCTCGTGGGCATTCGATGGACCTAAAGTTACGCCCCGAATCCTATGGGAGGTAGCCATGAAAGCCGCCGTGTTGCGCGAAGTCAACGCCCCCTTGGAGGTTGAAGAAGTACAGATAGACAAGCCCGGCCCCCGGGAGGTGCTGGTCCGCACCCGGGCCTCCGGCGTCTGTCACAGCGACCTCCATTTCATCGAAGGCAAGTACCCCATACCCATGCCGGTGGTGCTGGGCCACGAGCCCGCGGGCACGGTGGAGGCCGTGGGAGAGCAGGTGTCCTACGTCAAGCCCGGAGACTCCGTCATCATGTGCCTTTCGTTGTTCTGCGGCCAGTGCGAAATGTGCCTCAGCGGACGCCCGCACCTTTGCTTCCGGGCCGGCCTGGGCCGCACGGAGCAGGACCCGCCCAGGTTGAGTCAAGGCGACAGTCCGGTCGTCCAATTTGGTGAGTTGGGGTCCTTTGCCGAGCAGATGCTGGTCCACGAGCATTCCCTGGTAAAGGTGCGGGATGACGTGCCCTTCGAGCAACTGGCCCTCATTGGCTGCGGAGTGACCACCGGCCTGGGCGCGGCCCTCAACACCGCCAAGGTCACGCCCGGCAGCACCGTGGCGGTCATTGGCTGCGGCGGGGTCGGTCTTAGCTGCATCCAGGGCGCGGCCTTGGCCGGGGCTTTGCGCATCATCGCCATTGACGCGGTGGAGACCAAGTTGCGGTTGGCCCAGGACCTGGGCGCCACCGACGTGGTGGACGCCTCGGGAGGCGCCGTCCCGGAGAAGGTCAGAGAGCTGACCGGCGGCGGGGTGGACTATTCCTTCGAAGCCATAGGCCTGAAGGAGACCGCGGAGCAGGCGTTTGCGATGCTGAGGGCCGGCGGCACCGCGACCATCATCGGCATGATACCGGTGGGCACCAAGCTGGAATTAGACGGGCCGTCGTTCCTCTACGAGAAAAAAATCCAGGGCAGCATCATGGGCTCCAACCGGTTCCGGACCGACATGCCCCGCTACATCGAGTTCTACCTGCAGGGCCGGCTGAAGCTGGACGAAATGGTCTCCCAGCGGCTGAGGCTGGACCAGGTGAACCAGGCATTCGACGACATGAAGCAGGGCAGCGTGGCCAGGAGCGTCATCGTCTTCGACTAGGTCAATCGGCCCGATCAGAAATTCCAGTGGGGCTCCCGCTTGTCCAGGAAGGCGGCGATGCCTTCCTTGGCGTCCTCGGCCATCAGGTTGTCCACCATCACGCCCTGGGCGAACTTGTAGGCCGCGGGCCGGCCCATTTCCAGTTGCCGGTAGAACGCCGTCTTGCCGATGGCCAGGGTCTGAGAACTGGCGGAACTGATCTTCCGGGCCATTTCCATCACGGTCGCTTCCAGGTCTTCCGGTGAGACCACCCGGTTGACCAGCCCGGACTCCAGGGCTTCCTGCGCCGAGATGGGGTCGCCGGTCAACAGCATCTCCATGGCCTTCTTGGGCATAACCGCCCGCGACACGGCAACCCCCGGCGTGGTGCAGAAGAGGCCTATGTGCACGCCCGGCGTGGCAAAGCCGGCGGTCTCGGATGCAACCGCCAGGTCGCAGGTCGCAACTAGCTGGCATCCGGCCGCGGTGGCCAGTCCCTGCACCTGGGCGATGACCGGCTTGGGCAGCAGGCGGATGCTTTCCATGACCACAGTGCAGTCCTCGAAGATGCCGGCGTAGGCCTCCCTGTCGCCGTCTATCATCTCGCTCAAGTCATGCCCCGAGCTGAACACCGGCCCCTCTGAGCGCAGCACCACCACCCTAACCGCGGGATCGTCCTTGATCTCCGCCAGCAGCCCGTGAAGGGCCCGCAACAGAGCGTTGGACAGGGCGTTCTGCCTGCGCGGGTTGTTCAGGGTGAGCACGGCTATGCCGTCTGTTACTTCGCAAAGCACCGGTTCTTGCGACATGGGCTTGCTCCTTCGTGAGTCCGCCGCCGTGACGGCAGGCTCGATTACACGAAGACTACGTCCGCCACTTTCCGGCGGAAGTTCTCCGCCATTATCTTGTACCCCTCGGCGCTGGGATGGAGATTGTCCGGGAGCATGTGGGCGTGCTCAGGTCCGAAGAGGTCCAGGCCGTTGAAGTAGTGGATGTTGCGGTCGCCATGGGCCTGCATAGCCTTGACCGCCCCGGCCATCTCCTCCCGCATCTCCTCCAGTGTAAAGCCGACGCCGTTGGGGACGGTTTCCCTGGGCGGGGAGATTATGGGGGAAATCACCGCCAGAGGTGTGTCGGGATGCTTTTCTCTGATGACTCGGACAAAGCCGATGATGCCCGGCGTGAAGGTGCGGAAATTGAAGCTGTTGGCCTCATAGCTATTGATGCCCAGCTTGAGGGAGAGGAAGTCGAAGTCCAGGTCGCGAATCATCAGGGCCACCATGGTGTCCATCTGGCATTGACCGCCGTAGCCCAGGCAAGTGAGGTTGAACCCCCGCTTCCGGGCAACGATGGCCGGCCAGGTCTCGCTGGGTCGTTCGGCGGTGCGGCAGTGGGTGATGGAGCTGCCGTAGGTCAGCCACTTGGGGCGCCTGTCGTCGTAGGATGCAATTGATGCTCCGGGGCTCAACTCCACGGACCGCAATCTAAACTCGCCGAACTGGGGCAGCCATAGCTCGATAAGTTTCTCTCCAGCAGGCAAGTCCCCGAAGGTAAACCTATCCAGGCCCGAAAGCTCTGCCGACCCTTGGTACACCCCGTCGCAAAACAGGTCGACGCCGGCGGACTCCTCCACCGGGTCCACGTTTCCGGTGATGGCCTGGGCGTCGCTGCGGAACGACAGCCGGGCCCCGGCGGGCATGGCGGCCCGCTCCGTGAGCATGTTGGAGTGGGAGCCGTCTGACAACCTGGAAGGGAACAAGCCCAGGCTGTCTTGAGGCAGCCGTATCGGCATGACCCAATCCCCGGCGCGCCGGAAAGAGATGACCCCCTGCCAGGTGAGGTTGGGGTCGTCGGGCAAGACTGCTTGGGGCATTGGCGTCCTCCCAGCTAGACGATTGTTGCCGCCCTAGCCAGTTTAGGGTAATTGGGGCTATTGGGCCTGTCAACGGCGACGGCGCCTACGCTATGCCGGATGACGCTCACTGCAGTGACCGTACCTGCCGCTGAGTCGCCGTAAAGACCAGGACCGCGGCCGCCAGCAGGCCGGCCAATATGGCCACCGTCATCCGCGGCCCAATGAACTCCGCGGCCGCGCCGGCCGGCAGCACTCCCAGGGGCATCAGGCCGAAAGTCATCATCATGATGGACGACACCCGGCCCCGGTAGCGGTCTTCCGAGTGCTCCATAGTCAGGGCCATTACCACCGCCCACCAGACCCCTTCACCCAGCCCGAGCAGCACCATGATGGCCACCGCCGCATAGTACACCGGTATGGCCGCGACCAGGAACAGCCCTGCCGCGGTCGCCGCCGCCCCCGCAATGAGCAGGTGCCCGCGCCGCCGCGCCCCTATGGAAGCGACGCAGAGGGAGCCCACCAGGGACCCGGCGCCGATAGCGGTGAGCAGCAACCCCATGGCCGCAGGCCCCAGGTTGTAGACGTCTTTGACGAACACGGCGACCAGCGTGTGGAAGGGCCAACTCATCAGGAGCGCCACCAGGGTGAACACCAAGAGCGCCAGCACCACGTAGGTGCGCCGGACGTAGGCCAGGCCGTCCTTGATGTCCCGGACGACCGCACGCGGTTCCCCTGTGCGGTCGGGATACACTCGCCGGACCCGGGCGGTGATGAGCACCGCCGCGGCCTTAAAAGACGCTATCACCAGAAACACGCCGCCCGGTCCCACCAGGGCATAGAGGCCCCCGGCAGCCGCAGGAGACAGGAGGGTGGTGGCGCTGAAGGCAGCGGCGTTGATCGCCATCGCGCCGGTAAGCTGGGCCCTTTGCACCAGTTGCGGGATGATGGCCTGCCGGGCCGGCATCATGAAGGAGAACAGGCTTCCTTCTATCATGGCCATCGCGGCCAGGTGGGACCAGTGAATCCGGTCCGTCAGGATCAGCGCCGCGATGACCAGGGACACCGCGGCCTCCGCAGCTTGGCCCGCTTGAATGACGTATTTCCGGTCGAAGCGGTCGGCCACCACTCCGCCCAGGAGGGACAGTGCCAACGTGGGGACGGCGAATCCCATCTCCACCACGCCGAGGAGAAACGCGGAGCTTGTGAGGTCGTAGACCAGGTACCCGACCGCCACCAGTTCCATCGAGAAGCCGGCCGACAGGAACACCATGCCGAACCACAGGTTGCGGAAGTCCCGGTTGGACAGCGAGGAAAAGGCCGTCAGCCAGCGGCCGCTTACGACCGCAGGAAGCTGTCTCAGATGCAACGAAGAGGGCAAGTGTACCTACGGGGCCAATGACGCAACCTTGCGCCGCGCTACTGGAGCTCGACCCGGCGGCGCAGGTAGGCGTCGGACTCCATGATTTCCGGGACCCGGGGCGTCAAACCTTCGAAGTCGTCGGTCACCGCCTGGATGAGGCGGCCGCTCATGTTTCCCGCCTGGTCGCTGGTCAGGAACACTGCAAGCTCGGCGGCCCGCTCCATGGAAGCGCCTCGGCCGGTGACCACCCTCTCCCCCCACTCCGCCAACTCCTCGTCGCCCAGGGCTACTGCGGCGGCGTGGGTCTCGTCCCACATGGCCGTGTGAATCGACCCGGGGGACATGGCGTTGACCTGGATGTTTTTGCCCTGCAACTCCTGGTAAAGCGTCTCGGTAATGTCGACCAATGCGGACTTGGAGGCCCCGTAGGCCGACAGGTTGCGGCCGCCCACGCCGGACATGTTGACGATCTTGCCGCTGTTCCTGGCCAGCATGGTGGGCAGCACGGCCCGGCAGCAAAGGAACACGCCGACGACGTTGAGATTGATCGTCTGCACCCAGTGGGAGACGTCGTTGTCCTGGAGCGGCCCGACGGGCCCGACGATGCCGGCGTTGTTCACCAGGATGTCTATCGTGGGATAGCATTCCAGGGTCTTGGAGACCATCGCTTCGACCTGCTGCGGGTCGGTGACGTCGGTGGGGATTGCGCAGGCCGGGGCGCCCAGGGCCTCCACCTGCCGGGCCGTCTCCTCCAACTCCGCCGCGGTCCGGGCCGCCAGGGCCAGCTTGGCGCCTTCCCTGGCGTAGGCCGCGGCGATGGCGCGGCCGATGCCCCGCCCCGCGCCGGTAATCAACGCCACCTTGCCGTCCAATCGCATGTGCACCTCTCCGTACCGGGTGTCAACCGTGGACCCTGCGCCGGGGCTTGTCTAATGAGGCTGCCCGGTCTGTCCGTTCCCCCTTCGATTTCCCTCAGGCCGAACGAACAGACCTCTCACCGCGAACGGGGCAATCGAAGGGCCTGCCCGCTCGCCCAAAGCCTGTCCTGCGCTCGTCGCAAGGCCCCGCCCCAACCAGCCATCCCCGCCTCCCAACCCGTCATTCCCGCGGAGGCGGGAATCTAGAACCCTTCGGCCTCAACCGTCCCCCGGTACCTGTCCTAAGCCCCCCACCCGTCCAGTTCCCCCTTCGAGAGCCTCAGGACGAACGGACAGCCCCCTCTGGCAACCTAATCCCTCAGCCTGAACTCCCTCAGGTCATCAGGAATAGTCAGTTCGGCCTCGGTCAGCTCTTGAATCTCCTCGGGACTCCAAGCCGGAGCGTGCTCCAACAGGGTGAAGCCATTGGAGCCGACCTGGAACAGGCCCAGGTTGGTGGCCACCATCGTCACCACCCCTGGGGCGGTGATGGGCAGGTCGCAGCGCTTACGCAGCCGCGGGGCGCCCTGGCGGGTAGTGTGTTCCATGGCGATGAAGACCTGCTTGGCGCAGGCCGCCAGGTCCATTGCCCCGCCGATGCCGCCGCCCTTCTGGGGAGGGAGACGCCAGTTGGCGAAGTCTCCATTCTCGGCGACCTCGTAGGCACCCATCACGCACACGTCCAGCCTGCCGCTGCGAATCAGCCCGAAGGAGTCTGCGTGGTGCACGATGGCCATTCCCGGCTGGACGGTCACGTGCTGTCCGCTGGCGTTGACCAGGTGCCGGTCTTCTTTACCCTCCTCGGCCAGGGGCCCATACCCCAGAACACCGTTCTCAGAGTGAAAGACCAGGTCTTTATTGGGGTCGACGTAGTTCGAGCAAAGAGTCGGCATGCCCACACCCAAGTTAACAATCCACTCGTCCTGAAACTCCATGGCAAGGCGGTCGCACATCGCCTGCCTGCTCAACTTGGGCTTATCTTCCATGTCCATCTCCTTTCCTGACTAGGGGGAGGCTATCCGCCTGTCCCCAGCAAGTCGGCCCGTCCGTCCCCAACAAGCCTATCCGTTCGCCCTGAGGGAAATCGAAGGGCCCTGCCCCCAACCCGTCATTCCCGCGGAGGCGGGAATCTCGCAACTCCCGTCCTCGGGAAGCCCGTCCGTTCCTCCCCAGCGAGGCTGTCCGTTCGTCCTGAGGGAAATCGAAGGGGGAACGGACAGCCGTGGTTGTGCACAGACCTGGCAGCCCCCCAGCCCCTACACCTCCAACGGCGTATCATCCCGGTTAGCCCACTCCCCCATAGAGGCGTCGTAATTCTTAACCTCGCCGTATCCCAGGAGTTTGAGGACGAACACGCCGTGCGCCGCACGGATGCCGCCCTGTCAATAGGTGTACGCCTTCTTGTCCGGGGTGATCCCCGCTTCGGTCAAAATACGCCGGATTTCCGAGGGGGCCTTGAACCTATGAGTATCCCGCTCCATGAGATTGAACCATTCCAGGTGCACCGCGCCGGGAATGTGGCCGGCTCGCTTGTTGCCCCGGGCATCCGACCCGTCCCACTCCTCGTCGCTGCGCACGTCCCAGATGACCGAGTCCTCGAGACTGCACGCCGCCTTGAGCTCGTCCACCTTCACCAGCATCGACTCGTCCCGCTTCGGAGTAAACGTGGCCCCGGCAGCAACGCGAGGCTTGGCGAAGCTGACCTCCCGGCCGTCCATGACCCAGCCCCGCCAGCCGCCGTCCAGCACCTTCACCTGGCTGTGGCCGTAGGTGTTCAACGCCCACCATAGCCGGGCGGACATGGCGCTCTGCCTGTTGTCGTAGGCAACGACCAAGGTGTCGTCGCCAATGCCCAGCCCCTCGCACATGGCCTTGAACTGGTCCTGGTTCATCAGGTGAACTGGGTTGTCCGGGTCCTTCTGAAAATTGTCCGGCACCAGCGCCGCCCCGGGAATATGGCCCCGGGCGTAGCCGGCGTCCACGTCGCAATCGACCACCACCACGTTGGGGTCATTGCCGTGGGCCTCCACCCATGCGGCGTCAACCAAGTATTCCGGGTGAGCGAATGCTTCAGAAGTCATGGCTTCTCCTGGGCGTCACGAGTCTCATGGTCTTTTGGACAAAGCGACCGCGCGGCGCGGGTCGGCCACGCGACTACCAATTGTAGGACTGGGTTGGGGTTAGGTCAACGCGGGGTGGTTAGGCGGGGGGTTGGGGGAACGGTGACTCACTGGGTGGGGGGGTCAGACCTGGGACATTCTGGGACATTTGGGGACACTTCGAGCGTGGGCGAGGGTGGCGGCGGCCCCGTTATTGCCCATGGTCGGACGGATCCACCATGCTTGGAGTAGCTCCAACGTTGATAGCAATAACGGGTAACTGGCCGCGATGGCGAATATCCCCGGCGGGTGTGTTGGCGTTGGGATCCATGGTTCCAGTTTAGGGATTGGGGTTCGGGCGCGTCAAGCGCGGTTTGTCAGTGGGGTACCGATAGTAGTCGGTGATTCTGGTAAACTTGAAACCAACCCTAATGCAGGCGGTGCGAAATGGGATTAGACGTAGGCGTGGTAACGATAAAGTACCTCGATGCGACAGAGAAGCCTGTAAATGAATTCCTGTTGCACTTGGCGAGCGACGCGTCCTTAGGATATGAGGACGAAGAGTACGAAGACGACACTGGCGACGACGAGCACTACACTTGGGGCAATGGCTGGGGCGGAAACGCTGTAGTAGAGTTCAGCCGCGCCTATTTGAACTGGAAAGCCGACCAGTGGGTCAGCAACCAGGGGGTCGGCGCAGAGGAACGAGACTCAGTCCGGCGTTGGATCAGTGATTTGCCCTGGGAAAACGACATGATCATGCTTCATTTGGGGGACTAGGCATGGCGAGCAGGCGGCAACGACTACAAGACCGATACGATCACCTTCTTCCTTTCATTGAAGAAGCGGCTGAGGAATACTATGGCGGAAACATAGACCACGGCTTCCGCCATTGGGCCTTCGCGACGATTTTTGGGGTAGGCGATGACGTGCAGGGCAACGACATAGTTCAGTATACGGCTATTGATGGCGCCGATGATTTCGAAATCGACGGTTACTACATACCTGAGTCTGATGACGACTCTGTTGTATATCTCTTTCAGAGCAAACATCGCCAACCGGGCACCACTATGGGACCAGGTGAACTTGGGAAGTTTGAGAACGCTCCTAACCGTATTCTCAATGCAGGTGAGGTAGCAGCCAGCCGCAACGAGGAAACCAAAGCGTTACATGAACGCCTAATCGGGCTCCTAAAAAACAACCCCCATGGGACAACAATAAACTTGGTGTGGGCCACAAGTGGAACATTGAGTGCTGCGGTTCGTAGGCATGTCCAGGGGAACATCTCGAGAACCATAGAGACAGACCTCAATGCCAGTTCCGTCTCAATAACTGTCACTCTTGCTTGTTGGGACCTCGAGTCTTTGTACGAACACCACAAGAATCAACAAGAAAGCGACGATGCGACAGCCATCTGCGACCACGTTTTTCAACTAGAAGACGGCACCTATCATGAAACCAGCGTTAATGCTGAATATCGAACCCTTTACATGACCGTACCCGTCAAGCAGATTATCGATGTTTTTGCCCGTCACAATTTCAAGATCTTCCGTCGAAACCCACGCGGCCCGTTAGGCAACAAAGTTAACTCTGCGATGAAGCTAACCCTGCTTGACCCAATCGAGCGGAAACGGTTCCACCTACTCAACAACGGTCTAACGGCGATTTGCGGAGGCTGGACCTGGCAAGGCAATCAGTTGTTCGTGCGAGACTTTCAAATCGTAAACGGCTGTCAAACGACGTTCACGTTATGGGATGCTAGGGCGGTTTTGCGAGACGACCCCAGTGTTCTAATAGCGGTATCGCTGACTGATTGTCCCGACCATTTTTCGGGACGAATATCTTTGAGTACGAATCGCCAAACCCCATTGAGGGCCGAAGATTTTACGTCAAATGACCCTGTTCAAATTCGGCTACAACAGGGGTTTTCTAAAATCAATCCTCCTTGGTTTTACGAGATAAAAAGGGGTGAATGGTCAAAAATGCTGGGAGGGCCGGACATAAAGGAACGCTACCGAGACCGGCACTCCAAACACTTTAGAAAGCTAACGAGCAAGGAGGTCGCACAGGCCGTTCTGTCTTTCTCTGGTGCCCCGGGTGAGGCCAAGGACAAAATACGCGACTTTCTAGGCAAGAAAGAGGTGCCTACGTATGGCAGAGAGGGTTCGGTAAGCTACGACAAAATATACACACTTAACGTTACCGCCGAACAATTATTGCTGCCCGCGGTGATACAACGCAAGGTGTGGAGCCAGGTGAGTGCAGACAAAGGCCAAGAGGAGTGGTTGGAGTATGCGCGGTTTCATATAGTTTGGCTTATCGGAGAAATTCTCCGGAGTAAGTATAATCAACGAGAGGGTCTGTTCCAGCCCGAGAAATCGTTAGAAATATCAGAGCTGATTGACCAGTGGTTCAAGGCCATCTATGACGTCGCCTTCTTTACAGTTAAGGACGCAGTGCAAGACTCGGCGGACGGGGGACAATATCGAGAGTTCTTCCGAGCACCTCGAAACTATCGAGCTATAGAATCTAAACTGCAAGGCGCTCTGAGTTTTGCGTCTAATTTTGGTGACCCCCTGAATAGTCTTCCAGCATAGGTGAGACTTGCTGCCCCCACAGATTGACCCATCTCGGGGACTTCCGCAACATACAAATGACGGTTACGCAAAAGTCTCCGAACGCGGAAGTCCCGCTCCCCCGTCTCTCTTGACCTTGTCCAAGACCCACCTACTGACACTTTGCCCCTTCCCAATCCCCGGTCTCGTTCGGTTGTAAGGTCTAGTATATCCAGACTCAGGAGTGGCGAACCCTAAAAGCAAACGGAACCCCGGCACACTCTCGGACTAGACGTCGCCTTGATGGGCAACAGGTAAAGTCAGGAGCACCGCTAGATAAACGGCTGGTAGTATGAATTTCATCGACAGGTCATTTTACGACTTCATCCTCTCCTACACGACCAACATGTACCATTCCCTGTTGGTCTTGGTAGACGAACAATTGGAAAAAGATTTGCGGGAATTGGAGCAAGAAATAGCTACGGGTGACAGCCAAATAGAGCATGACTACTACGACCACCTTCCCTTCCAACTTCAGCAATTGGAAGAACGTCGGGCGGTTTTTCTGAACGCCTTTTTTGCTTCGTCGTATGCTCTATTCGAGCATGAGTTGGTGAAGGTGTGCGACCAGGCACAGGGGAGGGCCGAAAGCCTCTTTTCGGTGAAGGACATTAAGGGAAGCAACGACATGGAGAGAGTCAAGACTTACCTAAAAAAGCTCGGAGTGGACTTTCCTGCAGATTCCGTCAATTGGCAGCAGGCCACTCGATATCGGATGCTCAGGAACAAAGTTGTGCATGCGGCGGGATCTCTTAGCGAAGACGCCGAGGCAACTAAGTACGCAAAGGACAATGGGATACTAGACGAGAACTTTGGCATTCTGCATTTGACCAGAACGTTCTGCGAAGAGGCTCTCGAAAACATGAAGCAGGTTGTGCTACAGATCTACGATGCATACGAGCAGTGGTACCACAACCAAGGTTGATGGGAAGGGCGTAAAGATGCCTGGATCACGGGCTTGTTTATGATGTCTAGCAGACCCAGGTTCAGGCGTGTCAAACACCGAAAGCAAACGGAACCGAATAGCGTTCAAAAAGAGGAACAGCCACGGCGTAGCAGGCACAGGCAGACCATCTATTGCATAGAAGGGCGAGATTCCCCCGCCTCGCAATCTGGCAGAACAGCCCCCCAATTGATGACAGTTTGCCCCTTACCAACCCCGGCCTCATCCTCTACCATGGAATACATCAGCTCCATCCGGAACTGGCGCCAATGCCCGCCCACCGGCCCCCGGCAAGAATGGGAGGAAATGGGAGCGAATGAGAGGGGATCTAAAATTTTCAGCTAGAGGAGAAGTCAACCAATGAGCCAGCTATCCTACATCCGGTCCCGCATCAACGCCCTGCGCCGCAAATTCGCACTTGAAATATCCCACAACCAGATCCGGCCTATGGTCGAAGACTTTTGCTCCGAGTCCTATTACGCCGCCATGGCCCGCAAGCCCTTGCCCGACCAATGGGACTTCTTCCCCAAGGTGGCCGCCGCGGGATGGCGCCTCCCCACCTTCACGGCCGCCCACGCCTACCTGGAGCGTTGCATCGCCCAAAAAGTCCTCCCCGGCGTCGAGCATCTCCTGGGCGCCCTGCTCCCCTGGGCCATCAACCGCGGCCTGGTCGTGCTTTCCGCCGACGGCCCGCCCATCCCCATCCCCCAAAGCGCTTAGAGGGGCGCGTCATGCAGCACAACGGAGGGTCCGTTCGTCCTGAGGTTCTCGAAGGGGGAACGGGGACTGGCCCTTCGACTGGCTCAGGGGGAACTGGGTGGCCAACGACTCTAGATTCCCGCCTCCGCGGGAAAGACTGGTGGGAAGCTGGAAAGACGGGTTGGGGGCAGGGCCCTTCGCGCCGCCCCGATGTTATTCCGAGCGTAGCCCCCCAATGTCATTCCGAGCGCAGCGCAGCGGAGAGAGGAATCTAAAATCTTGGCCCCCAACCAGTCATTCTCGCGGACGCGGGAATCTAAAATCCAACGGCGCATCCCGGTCCGGCATTTTGACAAGCCCTTCGACTGACTCAGGACAGGCTCAGGCCAGGCGTTTGAGATTCGTTCGTCGCAAGCTCCTCAGAATGACAGGGGAGGGGGATCCTCAGAATGACAGCGTGGCTACAGCGCAGCCATTCGCCCTTCGATTTCCCTCAGCAACTGTTTTGTATGGCAAGGCGGTTGGGGTTCCAAGGGGTGTTGCGACGAAGAATGGCGTTGAGAATGGTCAAGAGCTTGTGCATGCAGGCTACCAAGGCGACCTTTCTGGGTTTGTTTTGAGCCAGCAATCGCTGGTAGAAGTCTCGAAGCACCGGATTGCACCGCAGGGCGGCCACCGTGGGCATGTAGAGGGCGGCGCGCACTCGGGCTCTGCCGCCCCAGCAGAATCGGGCCCCGTGGCTGTGGCCGCTGTCCCGGGCCATGGGGGCCAGGCCCACCAAGGAGGCGATAGCCTTGTGGCTGAGGGCGCCCAGTTCCGGCAGCTCCGCCAGCAGGGTGATGCTGAGCGTCGGACCCACTCCAGGCACGCTGCGCAGGAGCCGCTCCCGTTCCCGCCAATGGGGAGACTGGCCTATGTGCTGGGTCAAGTCCCGGTCCAAGTCAGCCAGTTCCTGGTTCAACATATCGATGACTCGCTCAATACGCCCTCGGACGTTGGTCCGGGCGCGGGCCAGGCGCTGCCGTTCGGCCGTCCGCATCTGGACCAGTTGGCGCCTCCGAGCCACCAATGCCGCCATATCCAAGTCTTCCGGTGCGGCAGGCGGCTGGGGTTTGACGTCACTGACCAGGCCGTAGCGGGCAATGACCCCTGCGTCCAGACGGTCTGTCTTGGCCAGGATCCCCTGGGAGCGTGCGAAGTCCCGCACTTGGCGGGGGTTCACCGCCGCCACCGGCAGCCCTGCCTCGCCCAACAGGGAGACCGCCACCCCTTGGTAGCCTCCGGATGCCTCCAAGACGATGAGGTCCGGATCCAGTACCGCCAGGCGCTGGACCAACTCCACCAAGCCCTCAGGGTCCTGGTTGACCCGCCACTCCTCCCCTCCGGGGTGTACTGCTATGTCCAGCCAGTCCTTCGACACGTCGATACCCACAACCTGCCTTTCCTTGGAACGCTTCATCTACTCCTCCCTCCGGCCCTGCCTTGTGATTCGGGCTCTTTGCGGCCCTGGCAACTGTTCGGGCTCCATGGGGCGCTCGGCGGGGCGACCACGCTGAGGCACGGTCTTACAACCTGGGACGAATCGGTCTGCCCCGCCATCCCCATTAATATACAAGGACGAACGGCTGGGCTCCGGTCATCACACACAGCCATAGGTCTGGGCCTGCGGGTGCCCGGGCACCCGCAGGCCCAAGTGCGCTAGAATAGCGGTCAAAAAGAGGAACAGCCATGGTGCAGCAGGGACAGATAGACCATTTGCTTCAGGAGCGGGGCGAAATCGCTCCGCCCGCCAGCCTGGTGGAGCAAGCTACTCTCAAGGACTTGGACGAGGCCTATCGGCGTTCGGTGGAGGACCCCGAGGGGTTCTGGGCCGAGGCGGCCTCGGAACTGCACTGGTTCAAGCCCTGGGACAAGGTGTTCGAGTGGGACTACCCCCAGTTCAAGTGGTTCACCGGCGCCCAGTGCAACATCACTTACAACTGCCTGGACCGTCACCTGACAACGGGCCGTAAGAACAAGGCGGCGTTGATTTGGCTGGGGGAAGACGGATCGGAACGGGTCTATACCTACGGCAGGCTGGCCCAGGCGGTGAACCGGTTCGCCAACGGCCTGAAGTCGCTGGGAGTGGGCAAGGGCGACCGGGTGGTGATCTACATGCCGCTGACTCCAGAGGGGGCCATCGCCATGCTGGCCTGCGCCCGCATCGGGGCGGTGCACAGCGTGGTCTACGCCGGGTTCAGCGTCGGCTCGCTGCGGGGCCGCATCCTGGACGCCGAGGCCAAGGTGCTGATCACCGCCGACGCGGGCTACAGGCGGGGCAACAGAGTGGACTTGAAGGGAATCAGCGACGAGGCGGCGGCGGGCCTGGACTCGCTGGAGCATATCGTGGTCTGGCGGCGAGAGGGGCCGGCTCCTTTGGGCCCGAAGGAAGTGGACTTCGACGAGTTGATGGCCGGCAGCAGCGTCCACTGCGACGCCGAGGTGATGGAGTCGGAAGACCCGCTGTACATCCTCTATACCAGCGGCACCACCGGGAAGCCCAAGGGAGTGCTGCACGTGCACGGCGGCTACATGGTGGGCACATATTACCACTTCAAGACCTTCTGGGACGTGAAAGACGACGACGTCTTCTGGTGCACGTCGGACATTGGCTGGGTGGTGGGCCACAGCTACATCGTCTACGCTCCGCTGGTCGCCGGGGCCACCACGGTGTTCCGGGAGGGGGCCATCGACTATCCCCACCCCGGCGTGTTCTACGAGGTGATCGAAAACCAGGGCGTGAACGTCATCTTCACCGCTCCCACGGCCCTGCGGATGCTGATGCGCTACGGAGAGTCCTACCCGTCGCAGCGCGACCTGCGCACGTTGAGGCTGCTTACCTGCGCCGGGGAGCCGCTGAACCCGGAGGCGCTGCGCTGGACCTACGAGCACCTGTGCGGCAATGGGGAGTGGGGGCACATCGTAGACAACTGGTGGCAGACCGAGACCGGCGGCCCCTGCCTGGGAGCGCCGCCGACGATCCCGGTCAGGCCGGGCAAGGTGGGCAAGCCGCTGCCCGGCGCAGTCATGGACATCGTCGACCGGGAGGGACAGCCCATTACCCAGCCGGACAAGGGCGGGCTGCTGGTGATAAAGCGTCCCTTCCCCCACTTCTTTCGAACGGTGTTCGGCGACCCGGAGCGTTACGCCAGGGACTGGAATACGATCCCCGGCGTCTACTTCACCGGCGACGTGGCCCTGCGGGACGAGGACGGGTACTACATGGTGGTGGGCCGGGCGGACGACGTGCTGAACGTGGCGGGGCACCGGATAGGCTCGGCGGAAGTGGAGAGCGCGCTGGTGTCCCATCCGGCGGTGGCGGAGGCCGCGGTCATCGGCAAGCCCGACGAAATCCGGGGCGAGTCCATCAAGGGCTTCGTGACCCTTCGAGTAGGGGAGGACCCATCCGAAGACATGGAGGCCGCGCTCAAAGCCCACGTGCGCACCGAGCTAGGCCCCATCGCAGTGCCGTCAGAGTTGGAATTCACCGCAACCCTTCCCAAGACCCGCTCCGGAAAAATCATGCGCCGCCTGCTCAAAGCCCAGGAGTTGGGCCTCGACCCAGGGGACATTACGACGTTGGAGGAGTAGGGGGGAGTCGGAGCCACCGCCCACTCCAATCGTCGGCGACTTCGGAGTTACCACTCCGGTGGTTTGGTGAACGCACCCTTGGCATCCGTGATTTCCGACGGAAGCTGGTTTTCTCTGAAATGCCGCTGGTTGATTGACTGATAGTTAGACGAAGCGGCATCCCGTAAACGTGAGCTTTGTTTGGACCTTGGCTGGGGGTTTATCACCAATACGTCCCTTGCGAAGCGTTCACGAACCATCCGAACGGGACTCTCCAAGTCAGAGTCATTTGAAATTACTACAGCCTCGTCGAATTCTCCTGCAACGCAGTCGAGTAGAAGGTATGTGGCCAAGTTGACGTCAGACCCTTTCTCCTCCGTCCGTTGGACTTTGACGACACTATATGGAGGGTCCGATAGAGGCATCCAAACGTCATGAACTCTAAACTGGCCGAAATGGACCTTCACGGTTCGCAAAGTTTCAAGGGCTCGTAGATACGTTGTCTGTCTTTGAAAGACCCCGTGGGTCCTAGGACTGTTGAATACGCGCGCAGTAAAGTAACGAATTCGGTTTATTTCCCTGCCCGGCAACAAACTTTGGCAGAATCCCTCCAAATCCAGCCACTTGTACTGGGGCCACCGTCGCTTTAGCGAGCCGTAATAGAGGTTGAAACCATCTATGTAAACGTTTGTCGCCATATACTCCAAAAATGCAAAAGCCGCCAGTCGGCGGCTTTGCTGCCCTGCCACCGAGAGTGACAGGGGCGATGGATCTATTTTGAGGGGCACTCAAGGGTTTGTCAACCGTGCGAAGGTCAGGTCATGTTAAAATGCCAACAAGTCTTCGGTCGGCAATAAAACGATCCCTAAGTCTCAACGCTCGCCTTGAAGGAACCCGCTATGCTTGATGAATTGGTAGAGGTAATCGAGGCCCTGAAAGCTCGCATCACCGACCATGGAGCGACCCTGCGGGAAAACGAAACCCGCACACGCATGGCGTTGATTGACCCGCTATTGCAAGTCCTAGGCTGGGACACCGCCGACCCATCTTTGGTGACGCCGGAGTACGACATTAGCGGTAAGCGGGCCGACTATGCCTTGCTCGATAGCCAAGGTGCGCCAATTGTATTTCTGGAAGCAAAACGGCTAGACGAACCTTTATCAAACCATCGGTCGCAAGTTGTAGCATACGCAAGTGAGCTAGGTATCAAATACCCGGCCCTGACCAACGGAAATGAATGGGACGTCTACGACAATTCCAAGTTGGTACCAATTGAACAGCGGCGCATCCTTAACATATCGATTGTCAACGACACGCCCTACAAAACCGCTCTGCAACTGCTCTTGCTGTGGTGCCCCAACCTAGCGTTGGGGCAGCCGGTGGCAGCGAAGCCACCCATTACCGGATTAGACCAACAACCGGGCTCAGAAGATACCCCTCCACCGCCTCCACCTGCACCAAACAGTAATTGGACCTCCATATGTCATTTGCCTGATGACGTGAGTTGGAGAAGTCAGCCTTCAGCAATTCGCTTTCCCGACGGTGCAGAGAAGATAATCGAACCTACAAAATGGAAGTCTGTTCTGGTTGCGGTAGCAGAGTGGTTAATCCAAAATGGCGGCATCACCAAGGATATGTGCCCTATCCAGCTAGATTCTGAACGTCATCTCGTCCACACCCAACCTTCGCACCCAAATGGCAAACCGTTCTTCTATCCAGCCAAATTGTCAAATGGCCTATCGATCATATCTAGGCCAACCGCAAAGAAGTCAGCCGAAAGCTGTATCTTCCTGATGAAACTCTGCAACCAAGACCCTAGCCGGGTATACTTGAAATTAAGCAAGTAGGCTCAATCGGAGAAACTTAGCGTGGGGACATTTAGCGTGCCTGTCCAAATTGCGAACCTGAACGAAGGTCCGTTCATTGAAGTTGCTGCCTTGGTAGATACCGGCGCGACCTATACCACTCTTCCCGCCAGCGTATTGACCCGCCTGGGAGTCCAACCTATAGAACGGCGCCTCTTCCGGTTGGCAGACGACCGGCAGATTGAATACCCGGTTGGCCAAGTCCGTCTCCGGCTGGATGGGCGGGAGTTAGTAGGGTTGGTAGTTTTCGCTCATGAAGACGCCGAGCCATTACTGGGAGCCACTGCGCTGGAGATTTTCGGCTTGGGCGTAGACCCCTTGGAGCAGCGATTGATTCCCATGCCTGCCCGGTCGAGGTAAGGACCCTCTGCAGGCCGTGGGGAGGTGGTTCGACCGGCTCACCATGAGCGGGGGGCACAGGTCATTAGCGACAGGAACAGGCCCCCGGCTTAAGCCGGGGGCCTGATAGGTTGCCGGGATTGGGGTAGGGCTAGTCCCCGTCTGAGCCTATGATCTCGGAGATGGGGAGAACCTTGGCCAGCTTGCCCACGACCACGTCGATCGCGACACCAGCCAAAGAGGAGACTAGGGCGACGTAGATATGGAGGCCGTGGAAGTCCAAGCCTCCGCTGCCGTTCATGGGGCCGCTCCACAGCGCCTCGCCGATGACTACGCCCACGAACGGGAACGCTGCCATCCTCATCCAGTTGGTGTGCTGCCGACCCAGTAGTGCGTACCAGGCCGTACCCAGGACATAGCTGACCGCTATCACGTAGACTATGAAACCCAGATCAAGCATGATTAACTCCAATTAAGTTAGTAAACGACTACGCAGATTGTGTCGTTTCCATCCCTCCAACCCCCCGTTGAGGTCAAGGCTCCCACCTCCTTTAGCGGGCTGTAAGTAGAAATTGGCAGAAAGTATAGTCAATGCCACTTCTTTTTATCCCATGGTTTTTTTGCGAGTTTTAAGCAATTTCGCAATATTATCGGCAATCTATTATCACCAATAATGGCCGAAACCCCCGGTTGTGCCCAGTATAACATGCTTGTGGTAAGATAAGCGCGGCCCCACAAGTCGTGGAGGCAAGCCCAGCCGGAGGCCCTTCGCCGGCAGTTTAGCATTAGGATGATGAATGATGGCGGTTGAAATTGGACACCCAGCCCCTGGATTCAGCTTGTACGACCAGGACCGCAACGAGCGGTCGCTGGCGGAATTCAAGGGCAAGAACGTGGTATTGGCCTTTTATCCGGGCGCGTTCACCGGGGTCTGCACCACGGAGATGTGCGCCCTGAGAGACCAGGCGGGCCAGTTCAACTCGCTGAACGCCCAGGTCCTGGGCATAAGCGTGGACGGTCCCTTTGCGCAAAAGGCCTGGGCCGACGCCAACAACCTGAACTTCCCTATTTTGAGCGACTTCAACCGTGAGGTCGTCGGCCAATATGACGTGGCGCTGCCCAACCTGGCGGGGCTACAGGGATACGTTGCGGCGAATCGAGCGGTGTTCATCGTGGACAAAGACGGGGTGGTGCGCTACAAGTGGCTTGCGCCCTCTCCGGCCAACGAGCCTGATTATGACGAGATACGGCGGGAACTGGGCCGGTTGCCAGCGTAGCGTCTACCGGCCAGGTCGTCCTGCAAGCATGACAGGGGCCCGCGGAGGGCGGCCTTTCCCCCTCAAATGCTTGCCCTGTATAATCGAATTCCCCCTCGACTAACCTCGAACTTGTCACAGGCGGCGGGAGCCAGGGAGACAGCCGGGGAATGAAGGACAAGTATCAGGAAGAAATAGAAGAGATACTGCGCAAGGCCGGCGAAGCGGCTCCCGACAAGTCCGCCAGGCAGTCGGAGCGTCACCCAGAGGACCAGCCCCGGGACAGGCGGGCCGGCAAACGCGCGCCTGCGCAACACCCCCAACGCAGCCCCCGACGGTGGACTATCAGCTCAGGCAAACTGCTGGTGGCGGGGTTGGTGTTGCTCCTCATCGGGTGGGTTTCCAAGGTGTTCCCGCTGATGTGGGTAGGCCTCATCGCTTTGGCGGCCGCCTATATACTGTACTACCTGAAGCCGCGGTCGATGGAGCAGGAAAAGAGATGGCGGGGACGGTCGGTGGAGGACAACGGGGCGTCTCCGTGGGACTGGTTTAAGCGCCGGTTCAAAGGCTGACCAGAGGTCAGCCGACATTCACCCTGCGCCTGCCTCGAAATGCCGGGCCAGAGCTTGAACCAGGTTCCCCATGTGGGGATGGTCGGGCTCCACGTCCACGCTAATTCCGGCCCGAGATAGCCCGCGGGTGCATACGGGCCCGACCGAGCCCACGACTACGCCGGGACCGTTCAAGCTTCGCAGCAAGGACTCCTCCGAGCCAGCCTGGGCCGCTATTGCAATCAGGTTTCCCGGCTGGGGCTGGCTGGTGAAGGCCACAGCGTCGATGGCCCCTTGATCGAGGTCGTCGATGAGCTTGAATACGGGCGTCAGGTCCTCGGGCAGGCCCCAGGTGTACAGGGTGACCTCACGGACGCTGGCGCCCAGGTTGCTGAGGCCCTGCGTCAGGAACCCGTTGGGGGATCCGTAAGCCTGGACAGCCAACTCCCGCCCTTCAAGGTCAATATCGGCCACGGCGTTCAGCAGGTCTTCAGAGGTGTAAGGCTCCGGGGGCATGACGTCGATGTGTATCTTGTGCTGGCGCAGCACACGGGCGGGCTTTGGGCTTCTGGCAATGACGGTGAGCCGGTCCAGAGACTCGAGGAACTCTTCTTGCCGGCCCATGGCGGCCGCGGTCTCGACGAGGGCATTGGCGCCGACGCCGGTGAGGAACACCATGACGTTGACGGCGCCGGAGCAGACGTCCTGGACCAACCGGCGCACGTCGGGGCTGTCCTTTAGATAGATTTCCTGGAGGACGGGGGCAGAGTAGGGGACGCCGCCGTTGCGCTCAATGAGGGAGCCCATTTCGGAGCGCATGCGGGCTTCCACGTAGGCGATCGTCTTGCCGTTTAGAGAGTCAGCCACTCCGGCCTGCTTCCTGGGGCACTGCTGGGGATACAGTCTTGACGGTCCGGCTTAAGGAAGCAACCACACCGGTCTGCTCCCTAGACCATGCACTCGCCCTCGCCCCGTTCCAGCTTGTACAGGTTGGTCCTCTCCCAGTCCACGTACATATCGGAGCCGCCTTCGGCGGTCTCGACCTTGGCCTGGGCCGCCGAGGCGACGGCGGTGAGATGTTCCAAGCCAACGCGGTCCAGGAACTGGTTGAAGTTCTCCCGCCCCTGACGGTTGTCCTTGTAGTAGGTGGCTATCTCCCGGACAATGCTGGGGGCCACCTTGGCCGGGATTTTTATCCGGGGGATCCGGGTGCCGATGCGGGAGTCTTCAACGCGGCTGTCGCCGTAGTTGCCGCCGAGGAAAAGCTCATAGGCGGGTATCTGCTGGCCATCTGGGCCCTTGACGGCGGCGCCGTGGAAGCCTATGTTGGCGATGTGGTGGAGGCCGCAGCCGTTGGGGCAGCCGCTCATCTTGACGCGGATGTTCTGCACTCCCTCGTCGTCCAGGAGACCGTTCCAGGTGTCCATTTCTTCGCGAATCGCCTTGGCCAGTCCCATGGAGGAAGTGATGCCCAGCTTGCAACTGTCGGTGCCGGGGCAGGAAACGACGTTGGTGATGGTGTGAGCGCCTGGCTCGGACAAGCCGATGGCTTCCAATTCTTCCCAAACTCGGTGCAGGTTGCCGGCCGGCACCCAGCGCATGACCAGGTTCTGCTCCTGGGTGGTGCGCACCCGGCCGCCGGTGTAACGGCGAACCATGCCGGCCAGGGCCCGGAATTGGTCGGGGTCGAGGTCGCCGCGGGCCGGCTTGACGTACACCAGGTGGTAACCCTGTTGTCTTTGGGGCGAGACGTTGGTGTCAAGCCAACGCTGGTATTCGCCGCCAGCCTGTCCGTTTCCGGCGGCAGCGGTGAGCGGCGGCGGAGTCTCCCTCTGGACCTCGTCGGCTTCCATCAACGGCTTGGGGTCTATTGGGCCTATGTTCTCCAGTTCGGCGTCCACCAACTCACGGAAGGCGTCGAGGCCGATGCGGTCGATGAGCACCTTGATGCGGGCCATCATGCGGTTCTTGCGGAGCATCTCGGCGTTGTTGAACACGGTCCAGATGGCCAGAGCGACCCGTAGATAGTCCTCTTCGGAAACGAAGTCGTACAGGGGTTTGGCCAGCCGGGGCATGATGGACGTCCCGCCGCCAACATACACCTTGAAGCCCTTTTTCTGGACCCCGCCCTCGTCCCTGATTTGGGATACGTAGGTGAGGTCTTGGATGGCCGCGGCAACGTTGTCGTGGTCCTGGGAGCCGGTGAAGGCGGTCTTGAACTTGCGGGGGAAGTTCTGGGTTATGGGGTGGCGCACCCCGTAGCGGACGTAGGCGGTTAGGTAGGGCGTGGGGTCGAAGACCTCGTCGGGGCAGACTCCGGCGGTGGGGGAGCCGACCACGTTGCGCACAGTGTTGCCGCAGGCTTCGCGGGTGGACAGCCCAACCTTGCCCAGCAAACGCAGGACCTCGGGGCATTGAGCCAGCGGGATGTGGTGGAACTGTATGTTTTCGCGGGTGGTGATGTGGCCCTTGCGCAGCGGGGCATACTGCTCGGCGACGTCGCCCAATGCCTCCAAGGCCTCGGGGGTCAGGATACCGCCGGGGACTTTGACTCGCACCATCTGGACATCGGGCTGGCGCTGGCCGTAGACGCCCTGGCGAAGCCGGAATGGGGTGAACTCGGCCACGTCCCGCTCCCCGGCTTGAAAGGCGGCAGACTCCTCTTCCAGACGCTCGATCTCGGACTCGACGTGGGGAATGATTCCGGTCGAGGCCTGGGCCAACTCCATGCTTTGCCGGTGGACTTCTTCCTGGGATACCGGCTGATTGGTATCTATCCCCGTGCTCAAAAGAGAGCCTCCTGGAGTCGCTAAATTAAAACGCCCGCCAGCTATTATACTCCTGGCGGGTGCAAAGGTGCGCTAATCTAGGGTTGTATTTGGCCTCGCCCCGAAGCCCGTTGGGAGCTTTTCGTAGGACTGCGCAAGCATCCTGCCCCTTATGGAGAAGGGCAACTACAAAGGTGAAACAGGTCGTCCTCCAAGCGCATATCTTTTGTAGTCTATTATTCCGCAGTTAGGTTGTCAAACGAGATGGACAGTCAGAGCCTATGGAAGCCGGATCCCCGGCAGCCTTGGGCTGGAGCTATAGCTTGTGACGGCGTCGGCAGCGTGATATTCTAAGCCTGATATCAGCCCCCGTAGCTCAGTGGATAGAGTGCCGGCCTCCGGAGCCGGAGACGAGAGTTCGACTCTCTCCGGGGGTACCAAACGAGCCTCCCTAATGAACCCCATTAGCCTGCCATTGACAAACTATCATGGGCGGATCTGGCAGCGGACGGGAGCGCGGTTGGTTCCGGGGGCAGGATACCGGGGCGTGGCCCAGTGGCAGGGCGCCTGGTTTGGGACCAGGAGGTCGGCAGTTCGAATCTGCCCGCCCCGACCAGCAACGAATTACCTTACTCAGTTGGCGGCGTTGGGCTAGGCCCCTGCACCAGTTTGTCGTAGTCGAAATCGAAGGTCTTGACCCAGTACTCGCCTCTGTATAGGTGTTCGGCGACTTTGGACAAGGACTGGCTCAGTTCGCTTGCTTCGTAGTTTTTGAGGTCCTCCTCGGTTTCCCACAAGGTGATGCTAATCCCTTCGTCGGGGTCCTCGGTGCTTCGCAAGAGCTCCCGAACCGCCAGCCCTTTGACAGTATTGACGGTGGGCTCCACGTCGCGTTTGTAAATCTTTTCGTACTCGTCCCAGGTCCCGAATTGGACCTTTCCCCAAGCCATTCTCAGTATCATCAGTTACCTCCATAGATCATATCGGCGGGCCCAGGATAACGCTATTCCGGCTTGGCGGCGGAGACTATCTCGAAGTGCTTTACCCAATACTCGCCGGTAAAGAGGTGTTCCACCTGGCTGACGTTGGCGGGAATTTCCCCGCTTCTTTCGTAATCGCGCATGTCGTCCAAGGTGTCCCACATAGTCAGGCTCAGGCCCTCGTCGGGGGTGTCGGAACTGGGCAGCAGGGCCCGGACCTGTAAGCCCTTGACGGTACTGGCCTTGGGAGCGACCTCTTCGTTATAGTGCTTCTCGAACTCGCCCCAGGAGCCCGGCTTGAGCTTTCCCCAGGATAACCTTAGGTAGGGCATTGAACTGACCTCCTCTGACAGGTTGAGGGCGTTCCCGGTAGGAAATCCCCAGATGGAACACCCGGCTTTCGTGGACTCTGAATCAGGATTGGCCTAAACTCTATCCGGCTGCGAGGGTATTGTCAACGTGACTGGCCTGCGCCCTAAGCTCCTGGCACTCAGAGCGGTGCATAGCCAGTCATCGCCGGGTATTTTATTTCTGTGCCATTTTGAGACATTTTGGGCCATTGGAGTGTCCGGCGACCTGATGGACTTGCCAAGGCGCAATGGCTACCATTGACAGGATAGGGGACAGGCGGCGGGCATGGCAAGTGGCTTGTGTCAGTAGTTCAGGAGGGGCAGCAATGATGGAATACAAGGGATACAGAGGAGTAGTGACTTTCGACGACGATGCGGGCATCTTTCATGGCGAGGTTGTAGATACCCGGGACGTGATCACCTTCCAGGGCGTCTCAGTAGAGCAGTTGCGTAAGGAGTTTCAACTCTCGATAGACGAGTACCTGGCCGTTTGTGCGGAGCGGGGCCAAGAGCCGGACAAGCCGTTCTCCGGGAAGATTCCCCTCAGGCTAACACCGGAGGTCCATCGAGCGGCGACGGCGATAGCACGCGGAGAGGGCAAGAGTCTCAATGCCTGGCTGGCGGAGACGGTGGAAAGAGCGACCAGACAGATTGTATCGTAGGCGTGGGCCCAGGCGAGACTCGCGAGAACCCTCAGGGTCGGTTGGGCGGCTAGCTGACCTGAGGTTTGCCCGGGGGCTTGGCGGAGGCCCGCCTTGGAGAGGGGGCCACTCTCGGGGCTGTGCCCTTGTAGTCAGGGTTAGACTCGCGAACCTGGAGTTCGGGTTGCCCTATCGCCGCAGAGTCACTTGGACCGGGATATTCGAGACCGTTTGACGGTCTACTCCCTGGGGGTTTGGCGGACGCCTGACTGGGCGGGGGGGCAACTCTCGGGGCTGTTCCCCTGTAATTAGGGTCCAGCCTATCAGGTTTATTCTTCGCCCGTTTGAACAACACGACATCCCCCTGAAACGTTTGCTGGTCTAGTTGTCCCCAAGTATATCATAGGCAGTGGTCGCACTCCAGCCTTGAGCCGAGCGAGAGCCTGGGAAGAACCTCGAATTATGGAAGTACGTGTAGATGATAACCGACTCGACGGCTTTGGATACTATAAACTCGTAAGTCTCCGGATGGGACTCGCCCGGCTCTACGATTACGTCGCCGCTGTTCCAGGTAAGTTCGTCTTCATTGAGGGTGGGCCATTGAAGGTGTTTGTGCTCCCGGTCCCTGAATACGTCGGCGTATAGTGCTTCCACCTCTGCATCCGACGCCGGCGCGATATGCTGTAGGCGGAACAGCCCCTTGAGGATTTCCACGTGGACCCTGGAACTGTTCTTCAGATGAGCGGTTACGTCGATGTGCACGTAGCTGTCGCCAATGGGGCGGTGGGAAATTGAGTGGGAAATCGTCAGGTGAGGCTCCGAGTCCCTGAACAACTGGAACTTGAAGATGGCGATAATCCCGCCAACGGCTATGGCAACTATGGTGACAAAGGGCTGCCAAACGTCGGACAGATAGCGGGTATCGCCATCCGGAGAGGTCCAGCCCCACACCAAGGCGACGACGGCCCAGACCACCGCGGCCAGCAATAGCAAACAGGCAATCAGCCCGTACCATTGCCCGCGGGTTAGGAACCGCAACCTGTTCATCAAGCGATCTACCAAGAAACTCACGGCCCCCAACAGCTTCCCCACCGCGGCCTCCACCGCAGGGTCCCATTAGGCGCGCGCGGCCACTTCGTAAACTTCCTTCATCCTATGGCATTGACGGTTAACGCAACGCCCTGCGAAATTCGTCGGCGGTAATTTCCAATTCCTGTAGGATACGGCGCAAAGTTCCTTTAGGCACTTCTTGTCTGCCGACGATCACCACTGTCATGACAGTACGGCCGTCCGGGAGGTCGCGTTTGTACAGGCTGTGACTGCCGTTGGCCTTGGGCACCTGATAGCAGCCCAAACGCCGGAGGGCTCTTATGACTTGGGCGCTCGAGCGGAGGGGCAGGTTGCTATACTGAAGGCCCACAGGTCAGGCAGCGGTTGCCGGCAGCAAATGCCTCGTAGCCTTGACCATCGTGTCGAGTGGAACGGTGCGCTGGACCTCGTTAGGCAATTCCACAGACGCCCGATAGGTCCGAATCCCTTTTTCAGAGAATATCCGATCCCTCGTGCCGTCCACTTCCAATTGGTTCAGATACAGGGTGATTGCCTCTTGCAGGTTGTCACCGGCCTCTTGTATAGAATCCCCACAACTGGCCACGTTGAGTTCAGGGCAAACGGAAACGTACTGAGCGTCTTCTTGCTCGAATAACGTAGTAAGAATAATATATGCGGCTTTCATCTCGGGGACTCCTTTGCCGGCCAATGCCCGTTTCCGTTTCCGGGTTATCCAGAGAAACTCAAGTTGCGCGTGTACAGCGCGATATGCGGCGGAAGGTATATCTGCTGCCCGAAGGTTTGTCAACAGTATGGAATAGTCCCGCCCGGCTTGTCAACAAACTAGTCGCCGTTAGCAAGCGCAACTTGTCTCCCTTGAGTACGCGAGGATGTAGGCCCCATGTTACCTACCCCCCAACAGCCTCTCCACCGCATCCTCCACGGCCGTGCCCTCCTCAGACATCCGCAGCCACGCCCGAAGCTCCCGGCGGGCGATGGCCACGGTCAGCTTGTCGCCCTCCTGTTTCTTGAGGTCCTCCACCGCTTCTTCGCCCCCGCCGCCGCCCTTTGCCCATCCTGCCTTCAATCGTTCCTGGGCCCCTTGTCCAACCTCCATCCACTGACAGTTGCCCGTTGCCAAGCGCCTAACCGTCTCGTTACTATGACATCTGGCATACCCGGCATAACGCTGCTCCCGATGCCCGGCAGGGCGCCCACAAGGGACGCCCCTACATGTGACGATATGACCTACGACCCGAACATCCATCATCGCAGGTCCATCCGGCTCAAGGAATATGACTACTCCCAGGCTGGCGCGTACTTCATCACCATTGTTGCGCACGGCAGACTGTGTCTTTTCGGCGACGTGATGGATGGAGAAATGCGCCCGAACGACGCGGGGGAGATGCTCAGTAGGGTCTGGTATGAGATGCCCAGCCGATTCCCGTCCGTCGAAATGGGCGAATTCTCAGTGATGCCCAACCACGTCCACAGCGTCATATTCATCCGCCAACAACCAGCGTCCCCACATGTAGGGGCGTCCCTTGTGGGCGCCCAAGACAATGCCAAGGCAACCACTGTGCTACCTACCCCCCAACAGCCTCTCCACCGCATCCTCCACGGCCGTGCCCTCCTCAGACATCCGCAGCCATGCCCGCAACTCCCGGCGGGCGATGGCCACGGTCAGCTTGTCGCCCTCCTGTTTCTTGAGCTCCTCCAGCCGCTTCTTCGCCCCGGTCGCCGCCCTTTTCCGGGCCTTGGCTATGGACGTGTGCAATTCCTGCGAAGGGTCGAACTCCGGGATGGGCAGCTTCCATAGGTGCTTTACCAAGTCGCGCGCCCCGAACAGGCCTTTGGACATCAAAGGCGCAACAGCTTCTCGCAAGGTTTCGCTGTTGATAACGGCTAGCAGGTAGTTGGCTTCCTTGATGGTCTTGCAAGCGACCCAAAAGAGCTTGTAGTCCACGATGACGCCATCGTCATCTATCAGAGACGCAGTGGGTTGACCGGCGGAGGTATAGACTAATCTGATTGGCCTAATACCAGAATCTTGCTGCCATTCCAACTGCGCCGACAGATTGCCCATATAGTCCAGTCGTTCCAGCAGTTTCAAGCGGTTGACTGGCTGCTTGTTGTCTTCCCAGAAGCGGCTGACCATCCTCCAGCGTCCCCGCATCCGTTGTCCCAGCCCGGCCAGTCTAATGCCGCCGGGGCCTTTATCGTCTGCCGGTATCACGGTGTCGCCCTGCTTCATAGGCAGCAAGACCTTGAGAGGGTCAAGGGTGACATAGGGGGCAACAGTCTCTCCCAGGTGCACATCAAAGAAGTGTGTCCTCTCGATGGTCTGCCCCGTGATGGCGGCCAGGTCCAAGTCTTTCCAGGGCGCTTTGTCCTGGCTACCTCTCCTCGGGTTGACGGTGACGGTCTGCGCCGCCTGCACCTTGGCCGGGTTTTCCGTCTCGTTGACGAAGAACAATCCACGCGGGAATACCGTCGCTCCGTTTCGAGATAGCCTCTCATAAGGAGAGATACCGCTTGCCCCAGTATCGGTGATGCCTGCGGGCTCCCGCCGCACGTCTTCAGTTCCGGCCTTCCCCCGCCATTGCTCCACTACTCCGGCCAGCGGCGCGGAGATTTCGCTTTGTCCAGTGTTACGAGCGAACACCACACAGGAGGGTATGGGGAAGAAGGTGTTGGGCTCCAGTTGCTCCAGGTCCCAGGCCGTCTTGTAATCGAACTCCACCGACAGCCGGAAGTCCGGCGTCCGGCTCCTGCCCCGGCCCCTCCGGGATGGGGATTTCCAGTCCCCGGTGCGCCACTTGGAGTGCTGTCCAGCTTGCAAGGCGCTGTGGGGCATGACGAAACCGATGACGCCGCCCTGTTTCAGGTACAGGTCGATGCTGCGGGCGAAGAACAGCCCGGCCACGTCCTGATGGGTGGCGTATCGTCCTCCGGCCCAGATGCCGTAGCGGTTGCGGCTCAGGTCTTGCAACTCGTCCCGCAGCACGTCCGCCGTCTGGTTGAAGTTGATCCAGGGCGGGTTGCCGATGACAACGTCCACCTTGGCCCGGGCCAGGGTCACCGGGCGCACCATGTTGCGGGTGTAGTAGGCCCAGATGTGGTCCCTCCCCCGGCGGTGGAGACGCTGCATGGTCTCGATGGTGTTGGCCATGACCTTCCCTTCCGGGGAGTCCCTCTTGACGTGGTTGTCGTCCAAGGCCAGCAGGGGATCGTCGCCCTGCTCGATGTAGGCCGCAGCGTCGCTCATCAGGGCGTCGAAGTCCTCGGCCCGCTCCACCAGGCTGACGGGAAAGACCAGTTCGGTGTTGTCTTCGTCGTCGGTCTGGATGGTGATTTCCTTCTCGGCAAACATATCCCCCGTGCGGTAACGCAGTTGCAGGGCGTCGCCCAGGTAGACCGGGATGGACATGGATGCGTCGTAGCCGGCGGCCGATGCGGCGTTGATTGCCGGGTGCGCCGCCAGAATCCAGGCCGACCTGGCCAGGTGGACGGCCACGGGGTGGACGTCGATTCCAGTAACCGCTTCATGCAGCCTGGTCAGGACTTCCTTCGGTTCCCACCCGGCCTCCCCGGCGGCGGCGATGAAGTGGGACACCGCCTCGGCCAGGAAGGCCCCCGAGCCGCAGGCCGGGTCCAGCACCCGCTGGCGCAGTGGGTTGGCTATCAATTCCCGGACCATCGCCCGGGCCAGCCAGGCGGGGGTGTAGTATTCGCCCAACGAGCGCCGCTCCTCCGGCGGGATGACGCTCTGGTAGAGGACCGCGGCGGTGTCCGGCGGGGCTTCCGCCCAGTCGAACCGAGCAGCCCGGCGGGCCAGGGTCTGCAGTAGCGGGATGCCGCCCACCTCGTTGGGCCAGGCGAAGAAGTCCGATTCCAGCGCCCCTTGCAGTCCCGTGTCCTGGTACAGCTTCCTGCCTTGGAGCAGGTCGGCGGGATCGGCGGACGCCAGGGCGCGGATGTCGATGCCGAAGGACGCCTGCACCACCATGCCGGTGACCGCGCACAAGTAGGTGTGGCGGACGAACAGGTCGTCCATCTCCTCCGTGTCCTCGGTGAACCCGCCTAAGACCTGGCTTATGGCCTCCCGGCGCGAGTCTTCTATGCCTTCGGTGCTGTAGGCTACCTCGCCCAAGGCGGTGCGCAGCAGGTCGTACCACAGCCGCCGCTTGACCCGGATGGTCTCCAGCCCAGCGTTTTCCCGGTAGAGGGCTTTCAGGGCGGCGATGTCCCGCTGGTATGACGGGCTGTCCGGCCCGAAGTGCTCGGCAATTCCGTCTCTATCCGGAGTCACGTTTTCCAGGGACACCAGGGCGGTGTCACGGAGCCATTCGAATAAGAGGAACCACTTGTCCTGGTCGCCCAGGGTGAAGGCGTAGGGGGGCGTCGTCTTGACTTCCCCGGCTCCCGGCCAGCGCAGCAGCCACCGCTTGCCGTCGGTGAGGACGCCCATGCGCACCCGCCCCTGGGCCGCCGATTGGGCCAGGTAGTCGTCGATCTGCTTCACGTACTCGGGATTGGGGTCGAATCCGGCAGTGGCGCCGATCCTGCGCTTGAACTCGATGAAGGTGTCCAAGGCGGTCAGGTCAACGGCCTGCCTGGAAGCGTCGGAGGGCGGATTTTCCTCGACGATTTCTTCGCTCCGGGCCAGGCCGGTGAGGATGAGGAAGTCCCGGACCGCGCTGGTGATGTTTGCCTCGGCCTGGAAGCCGTCGTGCCGCCGCAGGATTTCCCTGGCGGCCTGGGCATACTTGGGATCGTCGTAGTCGATATGCCTGGACGCGTTTGCTCCGGTCCCATTGTCTGGCCCGCCGCTATCCGTCATAGCTCTCCTGCCTATGGTCGTCCCCGGGTTGCTTGTACGGAGCCCATCTACTGACAGTTGCCCGTTGCCAACCCTGGAGCCGTCTGTTTACTATAACACCAGGCATATATGACTGGACGCCGGGGCCAAGGCCCGGCCCGCTTCCAAGCATCCGAAATGGGAGGAATTGAGAGGAAATGGAAGGGGATCTAAAATTTTCGCCCGCCCCTCGGCCGACACTGCAAAATGGAACGAAATGGGACTCAGTGGGACGGTGATTAAATTTTTCGGCCTTGCATCTCACGGTGCGGCGCGCTCGAACCGACCCCTGGACTCCGGCTTTCGCCGGAGTGACGATTGCTCTCGCTGGCGGAGCGACGGTTGCTTTGGCTGGCAAGGACCCGGACTTCGACCTCCAGTTGCGCTTCTCCGCCGCCCAGGGAGGTACACCGGACCGGCGGGACATCCTGATAGTCGCGCCCTACTCCCACTCGAATATGCCTCTCGGCGGCCAGGCACCGGTTGGTGGGATCGAAGCCTACCCAGCCAAGGCCGGGCAGCAGGCATTCCACCCAGGCATGGGAGGCCGGTTGCGTTGTGTCTTCGCCTTGGCTGTCCAGGTACAGGTAGCCCGATACGTAGCGGGACGGGATGCCCCAGGAACGGGCGATGGTGATCATGACGTGGGAGTAGTCCTGGCAGACTCCCTGCCTCGTCTCCAGGATATGCTCTATGGGGGAGACGACAGTGGTGCTGCCGGGAGCGTACCGGAAGCTGTTATGTAAGGTATCGCTTAGCTGCACTAGGGACTCCAACGGGTCGCCGCAGGCCTGGATGCCCGACTCGTCCACGAAGGCGGCTAGGGCGGGGGAAGGACGGCAAAATGCGCTGGGACGGGTGAAGTCCCAATAGCCGGAGTCGTCCTTCCAAGAACGAATCTCTTCCCAGGCGCCGGAATCGAGGGCATCGGGCACAGGGGCGGGGGGTTGCAGTTCCACCGAGGAGCGAGCGGTAATCTCGAGAAGTTGGTGCTCGCGGTGAATGTTGATGACGTGCCTGGTGTTGCCGAAGGAGTCGGTCTCGCTGTTTTGCGGCGCTGCGGGGCTGGTCACTATTTGGAAGCTCAAGAGGCGTTGGCGGGAGTCGTACAGGGGCTTTAGATAGAGGGCCAGAGCGCAGTGGCGGGCGGGAGACGAGTACCGGTAGCGGGAGACGTGTTCGATATCGTAGGGGGCGGCATCACCCATGCGGCTAACGTCCGGGGAAATTCTCAGCCTCATAGTCGAAGTAGGCCGCAGTCACCAGACTGTGCAACTCCCGGCATTGGTCCCGCGCTTGCAGCAATAGCTCCTGGCGGTCCTCGCCGTCGGGCCACTGGTAACGTATCAGCGCGGCCGTACGGCCGGCCAACCGGCCGGCGGCGGCGCTGGCCTTGGCGTCGGGGCCCGGGCCGATGGAGTCCAGATCCGCCGCGGTCCTGTCCAGCGACCGGCACAGCGAGTCCGGCAGTCGGGGGTCGGTGGCCAGCAGGTCAAGCACCTGGCCAGGCCGCACCTGGATGCTGTACCGCCGGTTGTAGGCTTCGAAGGCGTGGTAGAAGCGCAGCAGGCGCGTCCAGCCGGACTCGGAAGACTCTCCCGTGCGGGAGTCCTCCGCCAGTTGGGACAGGAACAAGGAGATGGACATTTGGGACCGCTCGATGAACCGGCCCAACTGCATGAAGCGCCAGCCTTCGTCGCGATACATGGTGGCGCCGGCCACACCGGAAAAGGTGTTCATCTCGGCAGCCGTCTCAGCGTAGAACCCTTCCGGCGAGGTCAGCCAGATGTCCTGCATACCCAACTTCTGAATCCGCAGGTAGGCCAGGTTGAGGCTGGCCCATAGCTCGGTGCTGATGCAGTGGCGTATCTGCCGGGCGTTCTCCCGGCCCATGGCGAAACAGCTCCATATCGAGTCGGGGTTGGAGCGTTCGAAGGTCAGGTGGTCGGCCAGGGTGTAGGAGTCGGCCAGGGTAAAGTCATCGCTGCCCAGGAGTTCCAGGCTTCCCACGGGAGGGTCCAGGTGCAGGCTGTCGTAGATGCGGACCCAGCCGGAGTGAATCTCACGAATGGGCCGGTCGACCAGAGCCTCGGTCTGTAACAGCAATAGACGACACATGAACTCGGCCCGCTCCAAGTAGCGGCCCATCCAATATAGCCCCTGCGCGCTGCGAGAGAGCATCGAGGTCAGTCCTCCAGCACCCAGAGGTCTTTGCCGCCGCCGCCCTGGCTGGAGTTCACCACCAGGCTCCCGCGGCGCATGGCCACGCGGCAGAAGGCGCCGGGGACCATGCGGGTTTCCCGCCCGCGAAGGACGAAGGGCCGCAAGTCGACGTGCCGCGGCTCCAGAGCGCCGTCGATAAGGCAGGGCGCCCGGGAGAGGGCCAGCACGGGCTGGGAGATGAAGTCCGCCGGGTTGAGCCGCACCTGAGCGGCGTAGTCTTCGCGTTCCTGAGGCGTGGCGTGGGGGCCAATCAACATCCCGTATCCGCCGGAGCCGCCGACTCGTTTCACGACGAGGTTCTCCAGGTTGTCAAGGGTGTACTCCAGGCCCTCAGGCCGCCGGCAAAGGTGGGTCTCCACATTGGCCAGGATAGGGTCTTCCGCCAAGTAGTAGCGAATCATGTCGGGGACGAAGGCGTAGACGCTCTTGTCATCGGCGACGCCGGTGCCCGGCGCGTTGACCAAGGCGACGTTGCCCTGCTTGAAAGCGTGGAGGAGGCCCGGAGTTCCCAGGAGGGAATCGGGCCGGAAGACCAGCGGGTCCAGGAAATCGTCGTCCACACGCCGGTAAATCACGTCGACCCTGCGGAGGCCCGTGGTGGTCTTCATATAGACAAAGCCGTCGTTGACCAGCAGGTCGCGGCCTTCCACCAGTTCGGCGCCAATCTCGCGGGCCAGGAACATGTGCTCGTAGAAAGCGGAGTTGTAGACCCCAGGGGTGAGCAAAGCGATGCACGGCTCGGAGCGTCCCGCCGGGGCGAGTTCCATAAGCGTCTCCCACAACAGGCGTCCGTACTGCTCCACGTCCTGCACCCGGGAACTGCGGTACAGCCTCCGCAGGCTGGCCTTCACGGCCTTGCGGTTGGCAATCATGTAGGAGACGCCGGAGGGGACTCGCAGGTTGTCTTCCAGCACCATGAAGCCATCATTGGTCCTGACAAGGTCGGTGCCGCAGATGGCAACCCAGACGCCCTGGGGAGCGGAAAAGCCGCGCATTTCGACCCGGTATTGGGGGCAGTCGCGGACGACGTCCACGGGAATCACCCCATCGTCGATAATGCGGGCCTCACCGTAAACGTCTTCGAGAAAGAGGTTCAGCGCCTTGATACGCTGGTCAAGGCCTTGCTCCAGGTGTCGCCACTCGGCGCCGGGGAGCACACGGGGCAGGCAGTCCACCGGAATTATCCGCTCCCCGCCCTCTTCGTCGCCGTAGACGGTGAAGGAAATGCCCTCGTTGGAGAAAGACCGGGTGACGCGCTCTTGTATGCTGCTCAACTGCTCGGCGGAAAGCTGGTCTAAGGCTTCGTGGAGGTCCCGGCAATGTTCCCGAGGCGCGCCGCCGGGCTGGAACATCTCGTCGTAAATCGACGCATCGAGTTGGTAGCCATCGAAGTCCATGACAAGACAATATCATAGAGACGCCCCAGTTTACCAGACAGATTTGCCGGAGCAGCGTGGTCCGCCGGGACTCTGGATTGACAATCAACGGCGCGGCGGATAAGTTTAGGGCCTTCCCAGTCATTCTCCGGCGGCTTAACTTCTTTGGTGCATTGAGGATACGGCTGCCGGGAACAACTTGAAAGCGACAGCCCCAGGACGATTCGGTCCGCCGGGAGGGAGTCAGGATGGCAGTTCAGCCCTTCGAGATACACGTGCCGGAAGAGACCCTTGCCGATTTGCGAGACCGGCTGTCCCGGACCCGCTGGCCCGATGAGATTTACGGGTCAGGGTGGGATTACGGGGCGAACCTGGCTTACATGAAGGAACTGGTGGATTACTGGCTGAACGACTTTGATTGGCGCGCGCAGGAAAGGCTCATCAATTCCGTCAAGCACTACCGCACACAAGGCGACGGGCTGGGCATTCACTTCATCCATGAAAGGGGCAGGGGGCCCAACCCGATTCCACTGGTGATGACCCACGGCTGGCCCGGCTCGTTTTTCGAGATGCACAAGATCATACCCCTGCTGACCGACCCGGCGAGTCACGGCGGGGACCCTGAGGACTCGTTCGACGTGGTGGTCCCGTCGATGCCGGGGTATGGATTCTCTGACCCCGTCCATGAGCGAGGCATGCACGCATTCAAAGTATCGGACCTGTGGGCCAAGCTGATGACCGAGGAGTTGGGCTATGAGAAATTCGGGGCCCAGGGCGGCGACTGGGGCGGCAACGTCACCTCTTACCTGGGGTTCGCCTATCCTGAGCGGTTGATAGGCATTCACTTGACCGCGCTGCACAGCCCATCGCCGTATTTGGGCCCCGGTTCGAGGGCGCTATCGGAGCAAGAGAAGGCGTTGCAGGAAGCCAAGGCGCGGTGGAGCCAGACTGAGAGCGGGTACAGCCGCATTCAGGGGACCAAGCCGCAGACCCTATCTTACGGGATGAACGACTCCCCGGCAGGCACAGCCGCCTGGCTGGTGGAGAAATACCGGTCGTGGAGCGATTGCGGCGGAGATATCGAGAGCAGTTACACCAAGGACGAGCTTCTTACCACCGTGATGATCTACTGGGTCACCGAGACGTTCAACTCGGCCGCCCGCCTCTATTACGAGACGCAGAACAATAACTGGGAGATGAAGGAGGGGGAGCTGGTCGAGACTCCGGTTGGCATAGCCAGCTTTCCCAAGGAGATTAATCCGCCGCCCAGGGAATGGGCCGAACGGAGCTTCAAGAACATCCTGCGCTGGACCGACATGCCGAGGGGCGGCCACTTTTCCGCCTTGGAAGAGCCTGAACTGCTGGCGGAGGACATAAAGGGGTTTTTCCGGGGCCTGCGGGGCTAGGGGGCTCAGCACCCACGGTAACCCCGAACAAGTGGGCCAAGGCTAATCGGGTAACGGCGGACGCAGCACCAACTCCTCGATAGCAACGGCTAGCCCGTCTTCTTCTACGGGCGGGGCGACATAGTCCGCGATGGCCTTCAACTCGGCTGGGGCGTTGCCCATGGCGACACCGAGGCCGCACAAGCGCAGCAATGGGATATCATTGTAGCTGTCGCCGGCGGCCATCATGTCGGCGGAGTCCACCTTAATCATGCCGGACAAGTGGAGGGCGGCGGCGGCCTTGTCTACGTGAGACGTTGTGTAATCCACCGCCCAAAAGCCGTTGTAGGGCAGGTAGACCTTCACCACGTGCAAACCAGGGTTGCCGGCAAAGCGTCGGACCAAGTCGTCTGCGGCTTCTTCGTCCAAGTCCAGAGCAGAGATGCGGACCATGTTCCAATGGGTGATTTGAGCGTAGCCGGTGACAGAACTGCCAGGATAGGTGGCGATGAACTCGGCTTGATCCCTTTGCAGGGCGCGGATGATCTTCCGAGCGTGCGCCGGGTGCAGCGGCCGGGTCCAAAGCGGCTGGCCGCTGACAGGGTCCAGGATGGCCGCTCCTCCGTCGCAAATCTGGGGTGTCGTAAGACCCAACTGCCGGGCGTACTTGATGGTGTGCACGGCCTCGCGGCCAGTGGCTATGGACACCGGAATCAGTTGCGCCAACTGGGTGACCGCCCGGTATACCCTGGGAGAGATCCGTTCATCGCTGCCAAGCAGCGTTCCGTCCAGATCAATCACCGCAGCCCGGATTGTCACAGTATGGAACCTGATATTGTCACATGACGAACGGCCGGCATTGGGGCCTTTCCGGGAGACAAATTACGCAGCCTGGGAGTCGCTGACGATTAGCACCACACTATACCGTTGGAGGTCCCGGTTGCCAAGAAAATTCCGAGGAATCCAGCTTCCCGACAACCGGATTTCTCCCTTGCGGCTAGGCTCAGGAAGGGTTAAAATCGTCGCCTGATACCCCTCGTGAAGACCTACGGGAGCTGGGCGTAAATGAAGCTGGCGCGTTTTCGGGCTGACAGGCGGGTAGCCTACGGCGTTGTCGAAGATGACGAGATAGTTGAAATCAGGGGGAGCATCTACACCCGGTTCCGCATGACCGACACCAGGCACAAGTTGGAGAAGGTGAGGTTACTGGCCCCGACGGATCCCACGGGAATACTGGGGCCGGGGTTGAATTTCGCCGACCGCCTGGAGTTTGCGGCGTCGATTTATGAGAACGGAAAGGGCCCGTCTAACTTGCCGGAACACCCAGAGCCCTGGATGAAGGGGCGTGGTTCAATGATTGGGCACATGGACTCGATCATCATTCCCAGGGATTCCGAGGGGCAGATACATTATGAAGGGGAGGCGGTGGCGGTAATCGGCAAAATGTGCCGCCGGGTGACTCCAGACCAGGCCGGAAGGTTCATCCTGGGGTATACCTGCGGAAACGACGTTAGCGACCGCACTTGGCAAAGGGACGACCGGACTTCGTGGCGGGCCAAGGGAGCGGATACCTTTGCTCCGGTGGGACCGTGGGTAGAGACCGATATCGACCCGCAGCAGCTTGAGCTTACGGTGAGGCTGAACGGCGAGGAAAAACAGCGGGCCCACACCAAGGACATGCTGTTCCCGTTCCACGAAATCGTCAGCTACATAAGCCAACACGTAACCCTGCGCCCCGGGGACCTGGTCTACTCGGGCACCACAGGTTCCACGTCGCCAATGAAGCCGGGGGACACCGTGGAGGTCGAGATTTCGGGCATCGGAGTGTTGCGCAACCCGGTGACCGAGGAGTTCGACGCTACGGCGATTTAGGCCGCGTAGACCACTTTGGGGTAGGAGACACCCGTGACCGAGGGAATTGACCTGTTCGAGGCCATAAGCACCCAAAGAGCCATCCGGTCTTTCAAGCCAGACCCCATTCCGGACCAAATCATCAACAGACTGCTGCAGGCCGCCGTCAAGGCGCCGTCGGGAGGGGTCAACCAAGACTGGCGGTTCATCGTCATTCGGGACCCGGAAATCCGCCGCAAAATCGGCGACATGTACCGGGCAGGGCCTGACTTTGTGATTCGCCCAGACATGACAGCGCAGCAACGCCGTGTGTACGCCTCAGCCCAAGGGCTTGAGGACAATATGGAGCAGGCGCCGGTGTTGATTCTTGCCTGCGTTAGGGTTTACCCAGGCTACTCCGCTTGGTGGGGAGCCAACATCTACCCTGCCGTCCAGAACGTGCTTCTGGCGGCCAGAGGACTGGGGCTGGGCAGCGTTTTGACCACCCGTGCAATGCAATATGAAGAGGAATTCAAGAAGTTGCTGGACATACCCGATGACTTTCAGGTAGCAGCCTTGCTGCCGATAGGGTTGCCCGCCGAGGGAGTCGGGTACGGGCCGACAAGACGCAATCCCATAGAGGAAATTGCATTTAGCGACCGGTGGGGAAATCCCTGGCAGGCTTGAGCGTTTTGCGGCGAGGAGCCGCTGCTCAGCAATCCGCAGGCGGGTCTTAGGACGCCGACGCTTCCGTCACCACAGAGGCGCCGCCGTCAACCTGGAGCGCGGCCAACTCTTCCAACGGAATGTGGCAGTTAATCAGGTGTCCACCGTCGGGGGATGTCTGCGTCGGCGGTGGTGTATCGTCGCAAACTGGACCCACTTTCCTAGGGCAACGGCCGGCGAAGAAACAGCCGGTGAATTCGGCCCGCATGGTGGGCACGGCCCCAGACAACCGTATGGCCGTAGGCTCGGCGTCGGGGTCCGGGATGGGCGCCGCCGACATCAGGGCTTCCGTGTAGGGGTGGGATGGTAGGTTCAACACGTTCTTGGCAGGGCCAGCCTCGGCTACGTGTCCTGCGTACAACACCAGGATATCGTCGGAGAGGTAGCGCACGACACCCAAGTCGTGGGTGATGAAAACGTAGGAAGTGTTGGTGTCCTGCTGGTGGGAGCGCAAGAGGTTCAGGACCTGGGCCTGAACGGACACGTCCAAGGCGGACACGGCTTCATCGGCGACTACCAAGTCCGGCGAGGCGGCGAAGGCGCCAGCGATGGCTACCCGTTGCTGCTCTCCACCGCTGAGTTCGCCGGGATGCCTGTTCAGATACGCAGGGTCAAGGCCCACGGCCTGTAGAAGTTCCCCAGCGCGCTTTTCGCTGTCGCGCTTGTTCAATCGAGAAAACTTGCGCAGCGCCCGGACGATGGCGTGGCGGATTGACAGCTTGGGGTTCAGGGAGGCCTGCGGGTTCTGGAACACCATACGCATGGCCGCTCGCTGGTCCCGAGTCCTGCCTTCGACTGCGGGCGCCAGTTCTTGGCCTTGGAGATCCAGGCCGCCCTGGTCCCGGGGCACCAGGCCGACTATGGCCCGGGCGACGGTGGTCTTGCCAGAGCCGCTCTCGCCAACTATGCCCAAGGTACGGCCAAGGCCTACCTTGAAATCCACGCCTGTGACGGCCCGTACCGGCGGCCTGACCCGGGGGCCGAAGAAGAAGTACTTTCTTCCCCAATTGCCGTAGAAGCGGCGCATACCGGTTGCCGTCAGCACCGGCTCTTGCTGGACGCGCTCGGTTTCGACGTTGGTGTCCAACTCGCCCCAAATGCCGGGGGCGACGTCACCGGGGTAGAGGCAACGGGACAAATGGCCGTCCCCGGCGTCTTGCAACGGCGGGGCCTGGCTGCCGCAGGCGTCCTGAGCGATAGGACACCTGGAGACGAAAAGGCAGGCGTCAGGCGCAGGGTCGTTGGCTGAGTAGACGGTACCGGGAATGCGACTAAGTTGGACGACCTCTCCGGATTCACCGGGCGGCTTGGGCACGCAGCTAAGCAATCCAGTGGTGTAGGGATGTTTGGAATCCTTGAACAACTCCCGAACCGGCGCCTCTTCCACGGTTTCGCCGCCGTACATTACAACGACCCGGTCGGCCACGGTTGCGATGACGCCCAAGTTGTGGCTCACATACAGGATGCCGGCGTTGATACGCTGCTTAAGGTCTACGACTAGCTCCAAGATGGTTGCCTCGGTGGTGACGTCCAGCCCGGTGGTCGGCTCGTCCATGATAAGCAGGTCGGGGTCGCAGGCCAACGCCATAGCGATGACCACCCGCTGCTGCATACCGCCGCTGAGTTCGTGGGGATAGCGGCGACCGACTGTCTCGGGGTCAGCCAGGCGCACACTCTCGAACAACTCCACCATCCGCCGGCGGCTCTGTTCGGAGTCCAAGTCCGTGTGCTCGCGCAGGACCTCTTGGAGCTGGGGGCCCACTCTCATGGTGGGATTCAACGCCGTCGCGGGGTCCTGGTAGACCATGGCGATGCGGTTGCCACGCAGGTTGCGCAGTTCGTCGGGGCCCATTTGGGCAACGTCCTGGCCTTCAAAGAGAATCTGACCGTCGACCTGAGTGACACCCGGCAGGTAGCCCATGACGGCGAATGCAGAGGTGGACTTACCGCATCCCGATTCTCCGACAACACCCAGCACCTCGCCGCGGCGGACGTCGAACGATGCATCCCGCACCGCCCGGACGGTGCCCCTGGGAGTGAAGAAGGTAACGCCCAGGTGCTCAACCTGGAGCAGAGGCGTTCCGTTGGCTGACTGGCTGCTCAACTGGTTATCTCCCTGGGCAGGCCGCTGGCCTGTCTAATGCCGTCTGCCAGAAGGTTGACGCCCACCACAAGAGAGGAAATGGCCCCTGCCGGCGCTAGCACGATCCACGGAGAGTCGGCGATGTACGTACGGCCTTCACCGATCATAACGCCCCAATCAGCTGTCCCCGGTTCAGGGCCCAAGCCCAGGAATCCCAGTGAGGAGACTATGAGTATGGAGTAGCTCAACCGGACCGCGAGTTCAACGGCCAGGACCGTCATGGCGTTGGGCAGGATCTCCCGGAAGATGATGTAGGCTGCCGATTCTCCCCGCAGCCGGGCAGACATCACAAATTCCTGGTTCTTCGCCTTGAGGGTGATGCTGCGCATTACCCTGGAAATGCCCGGCAGAAAGACGATGCCCACGGTGATCACGATGAGCACGTTCGTCCATTGATCATTGAGCCAGCCCCAAGGAGCATCCCTGTCGCCCAGGGTGACTAGTATCAGAAGGGTCAACAGAAGCCCCGGGAAGGCCATCATTGCATCGACGATGCGCATCACCACTTCGTCAATTTTGCCACCCTTGTAGCCGCTACCCATTCCTACCACAGTGCCCAGGAAGATGCCCAATAACGCACCACACAAGGATATCAATATCAGGGAGCGCGCGCCGGCCAAGGTGCGGCTGAAAGTGTCGAATCCGTAGTTATCGGTGCCGAACCAGTACCGCTTACTCCCCTCGATAGTCGTTACCTCGTAGGGTGCTGCCCCCGGTTGGTTTAAAGTCCAACTGCTCCCTTCCTGCACCGTAGAAACCGTGGCGGCGTCAGTCAAATTACTGAGCGGGGATGCTACTGCGAACCCCTTTCGGAATTCTTCGGAAAGTACGCCGTTGTCTAAAGCCTGTAACGTTTCAGACCCGGCCACTATCACGTACTTGCCCACCGACAGGAATTCCTGCTTCCATGCCGGGGCAACAAACTGGTGTTCCGCCCGGATGTCCGTGGGGCTATAAGGGGCCAGCCACGGTCCGAAAATGGCCACGAACGCGTGGGCCAGTACGATAGGAAGACCTATGCGTCCCGAAGTTGTGCCCAGAGCAAGCCTGAGGAAGTTCCGGAGCCCTCGGCCCACCGCCGACAGCGATGCCCCGGCGGACCTGACCACCCCGGTATAAATCTCACCGGTGAATGCGGGGCTGGCCATCAGGCGTACCTAATCCTGGGGTCCAAGTAAGCGTACAACAAGTCCGCCACCAGGTTGCCTACGGTATAGGCGCCGGCAATAATCAGCACCAGACCCTGCAACAATGGTTGGTCATCGGCATTGATTGAGGCCAACAGCAACTGCCCAAGGCCCGGATAGGAAAACACGGTCTCAACGATGATGAGGCCGGCCAGCAGCCACCCGGACATCTGGGCCACGACGCTGATGGTGGGCAGCAAGGCGTTGGGAACAGCGTGTCGAAGCACCACCCGGCGCATGGGGATACCCTTCAGGATTGCAGTGCGCACATAGTTGCTCTGCATCACTTCGATGACGTTGGCCCGAGTCATGCGCATGATATAGGCGAATACCACAAAGGTAAGGGTGAGGACGGGCATAACGAGGATCTTGGGGTTGGTCAGCGGGGTTTCACCTTCGGCAATGGTGCTGAGGGTCGGCAACAGGTCCAACTCCGAGGCGAGGATCAATATGAGCAAACTCCCGGTGACAAACTCCGGCAGGGATATTCCGACCATGGCGACGGCGCTGACAATACGGTCACCGATGGAGTCGGGGCGCACCCCGGCCCAAATCCCGACGAGCACCGCCGTTGGGACCGCCGCAAAGAAGGCGATAACGGCGAGGGTTACGGAGTACCAGAAGCGGTGCCCAATAACTTCCGTAACCGGCCGGAGCTGGTTGAAGGAGTATCCAAAATCGCCAAGAATGACGCCGCCGCTGCCGTCGCCAGGATCTACTCCGGCAATCCAGTCCAAGTACCGCACGGGGGCGGAGCGGTCCAAGTCCCATTCGGCCATACAGGCTCTATAACTGTCCGGAGTAATAAACCGCCCCAGCTTTTTCGTGCAGGCGTCACCGGGCAGCACCTCTCCCGCAATGAAGATTGCGACGGAGACCAGCACCAAAGTGAGAACGATCAAGCTCAGGCGTACGGCCAGGAAGCGCGCCATAGGTTTACCGGCCTCTCACGTCAGCAACGCCGGGGCATAATTGGCGGCAACGGGACCTTCGAATCTTTCCGGCCCTGACCATCTTCTCAGGACAGACGGGCCAGAGGACGGAGGCGTGCGATGCACCGGCGGGCCTTGAAACGGCCCTTTCTTTATTCGTTGACAAGCCCATCATTTCAACACCTTACTTGGAATATACGAGGAGGAGAAAATGGTGGATTGCCACTGGGACACCGGAAAGTCAAACCAGACTATCAGGCGATTTGCGCTCTGTCAATCAACCGGCCCGTCACTGCATACTCTCGCAGAAGGTCTTTTCAGCCAGCCAGGCCGTCAACTAGACTGTGCCGGCAGAGACGCGCAACCTGCAATGCAACTTGATAAAGCGTGAACGGGATCGAACCGAGACCGGAGACTAGCCGGCCTTGACGCCGTCGACGACCAGGACTCCGGCGTCGACCAGCCGCTGGTAGTCCCTTCCCATACCGAGTTCTTCCAGAATCTCCTGGGCGTGCTTGCCCGGCTTTGGGGCGGGATACCCTATGCGCACCGGGGTCTTGGACAGGCGGAATGCCGGCCCGCAGTTGGTCATCACGCCGACTTCTTCGTGCTCGCGGGTAAGACTGAGGCCATGGGATTTGGCCCACGGATCGGCCATGACTTCGGCGAAGTCGTCCACCACGCGGTGGGCCCCGATGCCGGCGGCGTTGAGCTGACTGACCCAGGTCTGGACCGGCTTGGACGTAAAGCGTTCCTCGAATGATGCGGCCAGGGCCGGACCGCTCAGGGCATCGACGCCGCCAAGGCCATCGACGCCGGCGATGCGGGGCAGGTCAGACTCCCTGGCGCCCAGGAAGAGCCAGCCGTCCTGGGCCTGGTACATGCGGTGAAGGGGGCCGTCACCTAAGGATTCTTGACCCCGCTCCTCATCCCAGGTCTTACCCTCGTAGGACTGCATGAATGGGGCCTGGAGCGTCAAGGCTGAATAGCAGAGTGAAGCGTCGACGAGTTGACCCTCCCCGGTGCGCCGCCGGTGCAGCAGGGCCAAGGCGACGGCATAGGCGCCCATATAGCCGGTGGCGTAGTCGCTCATAGGGCTGGGCTGGGATACCGGAGAGCCATCGCCGCCGAAACGGACGCTCATGCCGGTTACGGCCTGGGCGCTGGGGTCGTGGGCCGGGCGTTCGGCCCAAGGCCCAAGATGGCCGAAGGCGTTAAGGGAGCAGTAGATTATGTCGGGCTTGCGCTTGCGCACCTCGTCGTAGTTGAGGCCAAGTTGCTTCAATTTGCCGTCGCGGTAGCTCTGGAGCACCACGTCGGCGTCCTCCAATAGCTTCCAGAAGATATTCCGTCCTTCCTCGGTCTTCAGGTCAAGCAGCAGGCTGCGCTTGCCCTGGTTGACGTCGGTATGGAGGGTGAGGGTGCTCTCCCGGCTGGGGTTGTTAATCTTGATGACGTCGGCGCCAAATTCAGAAAGAGTGCGCCCCAGCATGGGACCAGCGAGAACGATGCACAGGTCCAGCACCTTGACGCCGTCCAAGGCGGCCCGAATGGCCGCATCGGGCGACGGTTGAGGGCCGGCGGGACTTGCGGAAGCCAGTTGGGAGAGAATCTCTTCACGGTGCTGGTCCGGCTCCGGGGCCGGTCCCCTGATCCCGCCCGGAGTCCGGGACATGCGGACGTTAATGCCCGGCTGCAGCATCTTGCCGTAGGTTGGGTCGTCTACCTCGACGACCATCCGGGATTCCCGGGCCTGGGGATGATCGAGCCATTCCCGGCTGCTGCGGCATACGACGCCCTCGCTTCCCGCCTCGGCCACCAGGTCTTCCCACTCCTGGGCGGTGCGGGTCTTGAACAACTCCTCGGCGCGCCGGAAGGCTTCGTTGGCAATTTCGAGATCGTCTGCGATTCTAGTGAAGTCGGTGATTCCTTCGGCGTCCCAAGAAGCTATTCCCGCGGCCTGTAGGAACTGGCGCCAGTTGCCGTTGCCGGCTCCGTTGAAATAGAACCAGCGGCCGTCCTTACATTCATAGAACCCGCCCCACGGGCCATAGTGCTGGGGTTCGCCATATTTGCCGGGGCTGTAGGGATAAGTGACGCCCTTGGAGGGATGGTGCTTACTAATTCCCCGGAAGGCGTTGGAGGCGAACATGGCGTCGAACAGGGGAATTTCGACGCGCTGGCCCACGCCGTCCCGCTCCCTGACGTTGAGGGCCATGGAGATACCGACGGCGGCCTGGAGTGCGCCGAAGGCGGAGGCTGTAGGGATACTGGTGTAGACCGGCCGGCGGTCCCCGTTGCCGCTCTTGGAGCCCTGTTCGGGTTGGAACTTAACGGAGCCGTCCACGTCCATGACGGGCCTGAGGCCGACGGCCGACAGCAGGAAGTTGCCGGAAGCGGCGACCACCACGCCTTCCCAGGCGGGGACGCCGGCGCGAGGGTCATCGGAAGCGAAGCCAGGGAGGGAACAGTACACCAGGCGGGGGTTTGCGCCAGTCATCTCCTGCGGGCCCAGACCAAGGCGGTCCATGACGCCGGGCCGGAAGTTTTCCAGCACAACGTCGGCGGACTGGACCAGCGACCGGGCAGTGGCCAAGTCGCTTGGCTGCTTGAGGTCCAAGAGGATGCTGCGCTTGCCCCGGTTCCAGGTGGCGTTGCCCGGGGTATTCCAGCGGGGGCCACCGGGGGGGTCGACTTTTATCACGTCGGCTCCCTGGTCGGCCAACAGCATTCCAGTCAAGGGACCGGCGATGTATTGCCCGAAGTCGATGACGCGGGCGCCTTCCAGAACGCCTAGCATATCCGCCTCCTATAGCAGAGAAGAAAGTTTGCCCCGCTGACGGGGGGCTTTGAACGACTCCCCGCGGAGCGTATCTTGTGGAGCACCGGCGACCATGTCTTTGCCTACACCCTCTCTGGATTCCGGCTTTCGCCGGAATGACGGTTGTGCAAAGGATTTCCGGATTGGGGGCCGGAATGACGGTAGGACCGTCGGCCATCTTTAGGGATGGCCGACGGTGGACAGCGCCTCGTCCGGTTGACTAGGGGCTACCCGGCGCGATGGGGCAGAAGCTGATCGCGGGGTTGAGGTTCAGCCCCTATTGTGCCAGCCAGGCGGTCCTGTAGTTCTCGTCGGGGTGGATCGGGTTAGGACCGAATCCTCGCACGTTGTTACGCACCCCGTGTATTTTCGGCCGGAAGGCGACGTAGATGGTCGGCACGTTGTCAATCAGGATTTCCTGGACACGACGGTAGGTCTCCCTTTGCTCTTCCAAGGTCTCTCCCTTGGCCCTCAGGATCAGGGAGTTCAACTCCTCCGTCTCCCAATTATGGGTGGCCCAAGGAGAGGTGGAGGCATTGAGGTACCCCAGCGTAAACGTGCGGTTGGGATTGGACCGGCCCGGCCACCATATTACGGTGAACGGCTCCACGCCAAAGACTTCGGACCAGAACTGGGCCGACGGATTTCTCTGGACGTTGACCGTGATTCCCGCGGGTTCAGCGCTCTGCTTGTATGCCACGGCCATCTCGATCATTCCAGGCCCGACTTCCCCGGTGTGGAGGGTAACTTCGATGCCATTGGGGTATCCGGCCTCCGCCAGAAGGAACTTGGCCAGTTCTATATCGTACTCCGGCAGGTCGATGTCATCTGCGAAGTACCTTTGGTCGTTGGGAGGAATCGGGTGGTCATAGGCAAGCTCGCCCAGCCCCAGCATCATCGCGTCATGGATCAGGTCCCGGTCAGCAGCGGCCTGCAGGGCCTTTCGCACCAGCTTGTTGTCAAAGGGCGGTTTGGTTACGTCCATGGTCATCCCATTGACCGTCGGCGAGGCTACGGCCAGAGCAGTGGTCTCGTCGTGGGAATTGACGCCGGCGACGCTGGAGAAGTCCAACCGCAACGCAATATCGATGTCGCCGTTCTTCAGGGCCTCAACGCGGCCAAGATTGTCAGCGATTCCCACCAAGTGCAGTTCATCAACGTAGGGCCGTCCCTCGTCCCAATAGTCGGGGTTGCGCGCCATCGACACCCGCTCGTTGGGCAGGATCTTAGTCACCATGAAGGGGCCCGTTCCGTACAACTCCTCGCCCGAGGCCATCTTATCGATGTCGACGTCGGTGGGGAGGATATGGTTCTGGTATACCGGGAATTCGTTCAGGAAGAACCCGTCGGGGATGGTCAGGTCAAACCGGACAGTGTAGTCATCAACCGCGACGATCTGGTCGACCACGTTACTCCACGTTTGAAAAGCCGTGGTCTGAAGTTCTTCGTCCAAGTGCCGGCTGATGCTAAAGACCACGTCCTCGGCAGTGAAGTCCTTGCCGTGGTGGAATTTCACGCCTTCCCTCAGGAAGAAGGTGTAGGACGTAAGGTCGGCGCTGATCTCACAGCCGACGGCGAGTCCCGCCCGGTAGGAACCGTCAAGGTTGAAGAAGAGCAAGGGGTCGTAGACGTTGGCTACGGTGTTTATGGCCATGCCGGCTTCGGCAAAACCCGGGTCAATCGTGGACCAGTCGGCGAAGGTCCCCACCCTCAGGGTGCCGCCGTACTGGGGGTTAACCGCGGCTGCAGGCTCCACCAACTCGCATTGGGTTGCTCCCGTCGCGGCCGTAGGGGCTTCCGTAGCAGCCGGAGCTTCCGTAGCAGCCGGAGCCTCAGTAGCAGCAGGGGCTTCCGTAGCAGCCGGAGCTTCCGTAGCAGCCGGAGCCTCAGTAGCAGCCGGAGCCTCAGTAGCAGCAGGGGCTTCCGTAGCGGCCGGAGCCTCAGTAGCGGCCGATGGCGCCTCCGTAGCGGCCGACGGCGCCTCCGTCGGGTCGGCGCCACCGCAGGCTATAGCGAGCACCAGCAGCAAGGCGGCCAGCAGGGGTACGAATAGTCCAAGGGTCAAACGAGGGGTCCTTGACATCAGTAAACCTCCGAGAAGGGTTGGTTTCGGATCTCCTTGGTCCTAATTCAGGGCCTCGCGCAAGCCGCCCTGAGCACTGGAATTGTGAACCCTTTGATATAGCCGTGGCCGATGGGGGCCTGAACCCCCACCGGCCATTTAGTGTCGCATCAAGCGCGTCAGGCTGAAGGCTGCCCCTCGCAAGCGAGAGCAGGCGACGCCTACTGGCTCAGCCAGACGGTGTCGTAGAATATATCGCCGCTTACCCCACTCAACACCAGACCCTGCACGTCGTTGCCGATTCCGGCCAAGTTCGTCCAGGAGACGATGGCTAGAGCGGGCACTTCCTCGGCGAGGAAGGCCTGGATTTCGTTGTAGGTCGCGGCTCGGTCTTCCACGCTCTCGCCCCTGGCCCGCTCTATGAGCCCGTCCAACTGCTGCGCCAGCGGGCCCGGGGTATCGGTGAACACGCTCTCAAAGGTAGTCCAGTCGGCGATACCGTAGGGAGCGAATTCATAGCCCTCTTTCAATATTTTGTCGAAGTAGGTCACGGCCCAGGTCTCGGCGCTGTGGTAGGTAATGGTCAGGGAGTGATTGGGTTCGGCCCGCGGCGAATTCCAGAACACGGTCAAGGGCCCGTTGGGGTATACCGAGCCCCAGAACCCGTCAGTCGGGTGCCTAGTGACTGTGACGTTAATGCCCGCCGCCGCCGCGCTGTCCTTGAATGCAATGGGCAGTTCGAGCATTCCGTTACCCAAGTCGGTGGTCTCTACGCTGATGTCAATGCCATCGGGGTAACCGGCCTCCGCGAGCAGGGCCTTGGCCCTTTCCGGGTCGTACTCAGGCACAAATTCAGGAGCGAAGAAGCGGGAGTCCCCCGGGAAAACCGGGCTGTCGTTCATTGGGGCGCCCAAGCCCTGGAAGGCTACCTGGTTGACCAGATCGCGGTCGATGGCGTAGCGCAGGGCTTGCCGTACCAACTTGTTGTCGAAAGGCGGGATTTGGTTGTTAATGGCTATCCCCGTCCAGCCCGATGACGGAACGTCAATCACGTTGGTGCTGGGATTGGCGTTTATGGCGGCTACCTGCGAGGGCGCTAGTTCGGTTACAACGTCCACCTCGCCGTTCAGGAGCGCCACCCGGCGGCCTACCTGTTCCTGGATACCAACGTATACCAACTCATCGAGGTACGGCCCACCGCTCCAGTGATTGGGGTTTCGCACCATGGTAATGCGTTCACGGGGCACCAACTCGTCGAGCATGAAGGGGCCGGTGCCGTTGACCTCGTCGCCAGACCTCAGCCTCGCGATATCGGTATCGGAGTCCAGTATGGCCGCCTGAATGAGGAACAGGGTGTCCAATAGAAGGACGTTGGGGGCGCTCAGGTCGATCTGGACGGTGTAGTCGTCCACTGCGACCACGTCAGTAACCGTGCCGAGCTTGCTAGCCAGGACGGAGATGTCCGGGTTTCGAGCCCGAGCGAGGCTATAGACTACGTCCTCGGCGGTAAAGTCGGCCCCGTTGTGGAAGGTGACCCCTTGCCGCAGGTTGAAGGTGTACTGGGTCGCGTCGTCGTTGACGTCCCAGGACTCGGCGAGGACGCCACGGTAGGTAGCGTCGGGATTGAGGCGAATCAAGGGCTCGAGAATCTGGTCGAGCATGTTGAGTATGATTCCGGCCTCGGCATCAACGGGGTCCGGAGGCGAGTGGTCCGGGGGCGCCGCCACCCTGAGGGTGCCGCCGTACTGTGGCTCCGGCTCCATCATGGTGGTGTCGTCTTCCATGGCTCCGTCGTCCGCGGCCCCATCTTCCATGGCTCCGTCGTCCGCGGCCCCATCGTCCATGGCTCCGTCGTCCGCGGCTCCGTCGTCCGCGGCTCCATCGTCCATGGCTCCGTCGTCCGCGGCTCCATCATCCGCGGCACCGTCGTCCGCGGCTCCATCATCCGCGGCCCCACCGTCATCCGACGGGGTTGTGGGCTCCGCCGTAGCCGTGGGTTCCGGCGTTTCCGCGACTTCCTCGGCACCGCCGCAGGCCAGCGCGAAGAGCACGGACACCAGCGCAACGGCCAGAATGACCAAAAGCGGGTTCAGGCCACGTATCCTGGGTTTCATCTCAGCCTCCTGCTTGAGGGCTACAACAGTATGGATTTTGGTACGCCATTCCGGTTATACGCAAGTATACCGCCGGTGTATTGCTTCGCAGGCACCGGCAAGGCAAAACAGATTAACAGAGCATTAACAGTCTGTCAACAAATCGAGCCGGTCAATAATCCACGCCGCCCAGATAGGCGTCGCAAACTTGGCAAATCGAGCCTGCTGGAGGCGGGAAAAGGGGCAATGGGAGGGAAGAGCCACGGGGCGTGAAAGAAGGTAAGGGTCTTCGTGGGGGGGGCCGGAGGTTGGTGGCGACCCGGAGCGGATTCGAACCGCCGATCTCTGGCTTGACAGGCCAGTATGTTAAACCGCTACACCACCGGGCCCAGTTCATGGCCGGAATAGAAAGACATCCGGCACATTCGAGTGTATGATTTTACCCAATTTGTGTCAAGCAAGTGTACTCGTTGGAGCGGCGATGGATGGAACGTCCTTCTTAACTTTAGACATTTACGCCGGCCATTCGTCTGAATCGGCGCGGTTAAGGTAAACTAAGAGCGACGGTTTTCCGGTGGGCGCAAGCTCCCCGGCGGAGGGTCCATGAAGGACAAAGTCTGTTTAATCACCGGAGCAACGGCGGGGATAGGCAGGGCGGCGGCGGCGGGCTTGGCCGAACTGGGGGCGACGGTGGTCCTGGTGGGCCGGGACCTTGAAAAGACGACGGCGGCCGTCGAGCAGATCCGGGCGCAGACAGGGAACGAGGAGGTCAGCTTCCTGCTGGCCGACTTGTCTTCCCAGCAAGCAGTGCGACAGTTGGCCGAGGACTTCAAGGCTAGGTTCCAAAGGCTGGACGTGTTGGTGAACAACGCGGGGTCGCTGATGTTGTCGCGCCAAGAATCGGTGGACGGCGTAGAGATGACCCTGGCCCTGAACCACCTGAGCTACTTTTTGTTGACCAACTTGCTGCTGGACGCGCTCAAGTCCAGCGCTCCGTCGCGCATTGTCAACGTAGCGTCGGACGCCCATCAGAACGCTCACCTGGACTTCGACGACCTTCAAAGCCAAAAGGGCTACGGCGGGTATAAGGCTTACGGACGGTCCAAGCTGGCCAACCTGCTCTTTACCTACGAACTGGCACGCAGGCTGGAGGGGACGGGGGTCACCGCGAACAGCCTGCACCCCGGCCTAGTGGCCACGAGCTTCATGGCGACGAACAATGGGCTGCGGGGTAGGGTGTACAACTTTTTCCTCAAGCGTATCGGCAGAAGCGTAGAAGACGGGGCCAGGACTATCGTGTACCTGGCCGCCTCGTCGGACGTGGAAGGGGTGTCGGGAGGCTACTTTATGGACGAAGGGCTGGTGGATTCCTCCCAGGATACCTATGACAAAGACGGTTCAAAGCGGCTTTGGGAGGAAAGCGAGGCGCTGACCGGCCTCGAAGCCAACGGAAACGAAGGCCCGTAACCGTTACCGGAGGCGGCCCGGCCGGGCTGGATTTTGAACCCTTTACCCGGTTTCTTTTGAAGCTACGGCAAACTTGACACCGTTGCCTGGTAACTTTACGATATACGAGTCCTGAAACAGCAGGGAAAATTAACGATATGGCCCTGGGAGGGAAGCCATGGCCAAACGTGAAGATTTGGCATTGATGGCCCACTTGATGCGCCGCGCCGGGTTCGGGGCGACGCGCGAGGAGTTGGAGGCCAGGGTGGCAGTCGGATACGAAGCCACCGTAGAAGAGTTAATCAACCCCCACGACCACCCGCCTATAGACGAGGACATCATGTCCCGGTTCATGCCGGGCTTCGAAGGGTCCGCGCTGGTAGTGAACAACGGCGCGGCCTGGATGTACCGGATGGTCAATTCCCCGCGCCCTCTAGAAGAGAAGATGGCGCTGTTCCTGCACCAGTTGTTCGCCACCGGATTCGCCAAGGTGGACAACGCTCCGGAGCTTGCCGCGCAGTTTGAGATGTTCCGCGCGCACGGTTTCGGCAAGTTCCGGGACCTGCTGGTGGAGTTGGCCAAGAACCCGGCCATGATCTTCTGGCTGGACAACCACGGGAACCATAAGGGAGCCATCAACGAGAACTGGGGCCGGGAGTTGCTGGAACTGTTCTCGATGGGAGTGGGGAACTACAGCGAGGACGATATTAAGGAAGCGTCCCGAGCTTTTACCGGCTGGACAATACCGGTAAAGATTCCGCAGCAACCGTTGGGACGGTTCTTCTGGAGCTTCGAGTTCCAGCCCGAGGACCATGACTACGGCGAGAAGACCTTCCTCGGAGAGACCGGCAGTTTCAACGGCGACGACATTATAGACATCATCGTCAAGCAGCCGGCGACGGCGCGGTTCCTGGCGCGTCACCTGTACAACTTCTTCGTGGCAGACGAAGTCCAGGTGCCCGCATGGAACATCACTCCGCCCAGGGACCCCGAAGCCATTGACGCGCTGGTCGAGGAGTACAACCGCACCGACGGCGACATCCGGTGCATATTGCGGGCGCTTTTCAACTCGGACTTCTTTAAGAACGCGCGGTTTGCCAAGGTGAAGAGTCCCGCCGAGTTGGTTGCGGGAACGGTGCGAATGTCGGGCAGCTACAACGGCCCGATGCCCGGCTACACAGATCTTGCCATGGAGTGCAACTACCAGGGCCAGGAACTGCTCAATCCGCCCAGCGTGGAAAGCTGGCACACGGGTTCCGAGTGGATAGACGGGGGAGCCTTGGTGCGCCGAATAAATTTCTCGGCGAAGCTCCTGGGAGACACCAGCTTGCCCGGCGTACAGGCCATGGTCGAACACATTAGAACCCAGGGTTCTCTCACCCCGGAGCAACTGGTGGACCAGTGCCTGGAGGTGGCGGGACCCCTGGAGGTAAACGAAGTCACTCGCGGCGAATTGTTGGAGCAGGCCCGCCAAGGAGGCGACCTCAACTGGGCCACCCAGGAAGACGCTGAAGCATCGGAGGCTCGGGTCGGCGTATTGTTGGCTCTTATCGCCGCTTCGAGAGACTACCAGTTCGCGTAAAGACGGAAGAGACGCGACGCGTCGACATCACGATTGGAGGATGACGGATGACCACCACTCATAAAGACCCCGTGGTAGTCGTATTGCAGATGACCGGGGCAAACGACTACTTGAACAGCGTAATTCCATATACCGACCCCCTTTACTACGACAACCGGCCGAAGGTGGGCATTCCCGAAGACCAGATGCTGCCCATCGACAGCGAGATGGCCTTCAACCCCGTGCTGGCGCCGATCAAGAGGCTTTACGATGAGGGGAAGGTAGCCTTAATCCACGGAATCGGCTATGAGAACTCCCCCAGATCCCACTTCCGGTCCATGGACATTTGGCACACTTGCGAGCCCGACAAGATTGGCACGGAAGGCTGGGCCGCTAAGGTAGTGCGAGACCTGGACCCGACCGGCGAAAACGTTTTGAAAGGGGTCAACGTCGGCCAGGGTCTGCCGCGTGCGCTGGCTCTGAAAGGGGTGCCGGTAACCTCGGTTTCCAACCTGGAGGCGTACGGAATAATGTCCGGAGTTCCCGGGGTGGAGCAGGAACGGGAACAGTTGCTGGAGCGTTTCGCCCGCATGTACGCCCCGGCAATAGGCACCGGGCCTACGATGGACTACCTGGGACAAACCGGCAGGGACGCGCTGAAAGGGGCGGACGTCATCAAGGCTGCTCCGGCAAAGTACCAGTCCACGATTGAGTACGCCGATACGCCCATTGCGAAGAACCTGAGGGACGTGGCCAGCGTTTATCTGGCCGACCTTGGCACACAGCTATTTTACACCGCTTACGGCAGCTTCGACAGCCACTTCAACCAGACGCCCATGCATAACCAGTTGTGCACCGACATGTCGCGGGCCATCTCTGATTTCTTCGACGACCTGAAGGAACACGACGCCGGCGACAACCTGATTATGATGCTGTTCACCGAGTTTGGACGGCGGGTGATGGACAACGGCACCGGCACCGACCACGGGGCAGGCGGCGGGGCCATTGTCATTGGAAACAAAGTCAAGGGTGGGATGTACGGCGTCTATCCCTCGCTCAAGCCGGAGCACCTGACCGAGGGAGACCTGGAGCCCAACTACGACTTCCGCGGCCTGTACTCCACCATCATAGACAAATGGCTTGGCTTGGACCCGGCGCCCATAGTGGGCGGCAAGTACGAACAACTGGATATGTTCTAAGTCTCCAAGCCAGCAACAACGGGTGTACCGAGCGGCGGCCGGCCCTTTTGGGCTGGCCGATGCATTTGATGAATTGATTGCCAAGAGGAGAGTTGCGCTATGCTGACCACGGTCGCAGCCGGTCGAGTCTACCACTACAGCTACTGCATCGGCGCATTCGGCACATCCGGCCGGACCTTTCAGAACCCATACGATATCGCGCTGGGAAGCGGGGGCAAGTTGTTCGTCCTTAACCGGGGGGCAGAAGGGATTGGCCAGCGGGTAACGGTTTGCGCGATGGACCATGACTACACGGGCGACTTCGGGAGCTATGGGACCGGCGACGGGCAGTTCATCTGGCCGATGGGCATCGACCTGGACAGCCAAGAAAATGTCTACGTCTCCGATGATTACCTGAACCGGATTTCCGTCTACGACAACGAGGGCAAGTATCTATCCCACTGGGGCATGGCGGGCAGCGGAGATGGCGAGTTGAAGGGACCGGCGGGGATGGCATTCGACCCGGACGACAACCTCTACATTGCAGACTGCAACAACAACCGGGTGCAGAAGTTCACCAAAGACGGGAAGTTCCTGTCCCAATGGGGCGGGCCGGGCAACGGCGACGGAGAGTTCAATATGCCTTGGGGCATCTGCCTGGACCGGGACGGAAACGTCTATGTGGCCGACTGGAGGAACGACCGGGTGCAGAAGTTCTCCGCCGACGGGGCGTTGCTGGTGAAGTTCGAGGTCTCGCCCGCAGGCGTAGGCTCCCTCAAGCGCCCCACAGACGTGGCGGTGGACTCGGAGGGCGACGTTTACGTGACGGACTGGGGCAACGAACGGGTGCAGGTCTACGCTCCCGGCGGGACGTTTATCACGACTCTGGTAGGAGACGCCCAAGATCCCTCACCCTGGGCCCAGGACTGGCTCGAGGCTAGCCCGGCCGTGGTGAAGGCCCGGCGCAGGGTCAATCTGGAGCCTGAATGGCGGTTTGGCCGGCCGATTGCGGTTAGAGTGGACGATCAGGACAGGATAGTAGTGCTGGAGAGTTGGCGGGGCCGCATACAGGTCTACGAGAAAGACAAGGACTACGAGGACTTTCCCTTGAGCCTTTAGAGCGGCTCTCCGCTCTGGACTTGAAAGGCGCAACCCTGCGAAGCCCCCAACGAAAAGCGACACACCCTGCGTATGCGGGGTGTGTTTTTTCGTGCCTAGGCGAGGCGTCGCGGGCGGCCGGCCCTGTTAACCGGAACACCGTACAAGCCCCGTGGCCTCAAAGGAACTCGGGGGAATCTGCGTCATGATGTCCGCGGGCCGGGCAATTCTTGCCTCGGGACTATTCCTCATGACCCTCAGCGGAGTTCCTGCAGCCGTTCGGCGGGCGCGCGGGACTTTCCGCGGCTGGTACCTGGCCGGGGTCGGCGCTCTGATCCTGGCGGTATCGGACGTCCCTTTCTACTGGGGGCTTCCGATATGGAACCCGGTATTAAGAAGCGCCTTCCACTGGACAGCAGGGCAAATGTCCCTGGCCTACGCATTCACCCAAATCCAGGGCGGATTCCTGGCCCCGGTGCAGGGCCTTATCGTGCAGAGGTTGGGGCCCAGGCACTCGATTCTCATGGGGATGATCATATTCGGGCTGGGGTTCGTGGCGTTCAGCCGGATTCAGCAGCTTTGGCACCTGTATCCCACGTTCGTCGTCCTAAGCCTGGGGTCAGGCTTGGCGGCCTGGTATCCGGTACAGAACATAGTCAACAACTGGTTCATCCGCTACAAGACCCGGGCGATGGCCGTTGTCGCAGAGGGGTTGGCGGTGGGGGCGATTGGGATACCGCTACTTCTGGCCTGGTCCATCGGCGGGACCGACGCCGCCGCCTCGGAGCGTTTCGGCTGGAGGACCACGGCGTTTTTCATTGGCATGTTGTCAATAGTGCTGGCCTTCCCGTTGTCGCGGGTGATGCACAACCGCCCGGAGGACGTGGGACTGAAGCCCGACGGCGACCCCGCCGTTCCGGTCGAGGCATCCCAAGCACGGACCGGAGGGGAACCGGACGACCCGGGATATACGGTCCACGAAGCCCTTCGATCGAGAGCCTTCTGGGTAATAAGCATTGGCTTTGCGTTCTCGTCAACGGTGACCGTGGTGGTTCTGGTGCACCTGGGCCTCATGCTGGACGATCGCGGCTTTTCCCTTCAGACCATAGGCCTGGTGACGGCAGTCTATACGGGCACCACCTCTGTATTCATTCTGGTCGGCGGATATATTGGAGACAGGTTCAACATCACGATAGCGACCTTCGGGTTTTCGGCCCTACAGTCCGTTGCCGTGGTGGTGCTGGTGTTGGCCCACAGCACAGAGATGGTGTTTCTCTTTGCAGTGCTGTTGGGCATTGCATTTGGCGCGCGGCAACCCCTGACCATGTCGCTGCGGGGCCTTTACTTCGGGCGCAGGGCGTTCGCGGCCATTAACGGGTTATCCAGAGTCCCGTCGAGCATCGTATTGTTCGCGGCCCCCATATTCGCGGGCGTTATAAGGGATACCACGGGGACGTACAACGAGGCTCTGCTGTCCATTGCGGCCGTCTCTTTCCTGGGATCCTGTATGTACCTACTGGTGGGAGCGCCGCCGGAATGGCCAGCCGGAAGAAGTCGCCCAGCAACTGCCTGACCCATTCCTAGACCGGGAGAGGCGCGGCCCCGGCGATGTCCCGTCGTTTCAACCGTGGAAACCGTGTTGGATATAATCCCAATATGAAGCCGGATGGGGGGCAAAGAATAAGTGACAAAATTTCGCTAAGCGAGCTAGGCGAAGCGATAGTCTCTTGCGGCCTGTGCCAGCGGCTGGTGGAACACCGGGAGGCGGTAGCCCGGAACAAGCGGCCAATGTACGCCGATTGGGATTACTGGGGCCGACCGGTGCCGGGCTTTGGAGACCCGCAGGCCCGGTTGCTGGTCTTGGGGTTGGCGCCGGCGGCGCACGGGGCCAACAGGACCGGAAGGATGTTCACCGGCGACCGGAGCGGGGACTGGCTCTACGGAACTCTATACAAATTTGGCTTCTGCAACTCTCCCGAATCCCGCCGCCGCGATGACGGCCTAAGCCTGACCGACGCCTATATAGCCTCGGCGGTACGGTGCGCCCCACCAGACAACAAGCCCTTGCCCCAAGAGCGGTCAAACTGCCTGCCGTACCTGCTGACGGAGTTGGGGCTATTGACCAAGGTTGAGGTTGTGGTGGCGCTGGGCAAGTTCGCTTTCGATGCCTACTTGAGTGCGCGCTCTCACCAAGGCGCTGAACTGCCGTCGCCCCGCCCGCGGTTCGGCCATGGGGAAACTCATGCCTTTTCAGACGGCATAACCCTAATCATCTCGTATCATCCCAGCCAGCACAACACGCTGACCGGGCGGTTGACGGAGGGTATGTTCGAGGGAGTCTTCAGCAAGGTCAGGCGGATACTGGACGGTGGATAAGCACGCCATGCCGGGGAACGTTGGCGTCCATTGGCCAACCATTTGAGATCTTTGTAGCCCGTCCAGGCAAGCTGTGGGATAATGAACTCTGCAAATTTCTATCGCGCACCGGAGCGACCATAAGGTCGGGACATGGAACTACTGGTCAGATTCTTCGCTTTGTACCGGGAACGGGCCGGCAGAAGCACCTGTTCCGTAGAACTCCCGGATGGCGCCACGGTAGCCGACTTAACTTCGGAGGTGCGCCGACAGTTCCCGATGCTGGCGCCACCGGAGGTCAGGATTGTAGTGGCGGTCAACGCAGATTACGCCGACCCTGAGCAGAAGTTGCATGCAGACGACGAGGTCTGCTTGATACCCCCGGTCAGCGGAGGATAACGAGATGATCGAAATCAGTCACGACCCACTGGAGCCGGAACGGATTACTTCGGTGGTGCGAAGGGACTCCAACGGCGCCGTGGTTACGTTCCTGGGGACTACGCGAGACAACTTTCAGGGTAAGCGAGTGGTGACGTTGGAATATGAGGCCTTCGAAGAGATGGCTATCAAGAAGATGGAGGAGATACGGGAGGAGATACAGGCCGAGTTCGCCATCGAGGATGTAGCCATCGCTCATCGCATCGGCGCGGTGCCCATCGGGCAGATTAGTTTGGTAGTGGCGGTTGCGTCTCCACACCGCAAGGAAGCATTTCTGGCCTGCCATAAGGCCGTAGACCGGTTGAAGGAAATCGTGCCCATCTGGAAGAAGGAGGTCTTCGAGGAGGGGTCCAGGTGGGTTGCCTGCGAAGACCACGAGTTCCCGCATCTTGACCCGGTCACGGATGCCCGGCCCGTATCGAGCTAAATCTCCAGCCCCCTGTCAGGCTTTACCAGCACGGACCCGAGCATTTGCCGGAGAGTCCGGGCGGGCCGCAGCTTCATCCCCTCCGGCGGCGTCAGCCCTTCCGACGCCGCTTCCGGCAAGGCGCACTGGGAGAAACCGAGACGGGCGGCTTCGTCCAACCGGCGCTGGGCCTGAGGCACCGTCCGCAACTCGCCGCTGAGACCTATTTCCCCGAAGGCAACAAGTTCCGGACTAATGGATGCATTGCGCAGGCTGGAGGCCATGGCGAGCGCTATGGCCAAGTCGGCCGCGGGTTCGCTGACCTGGAAGCCGCCGGCCACGCTTACGATAATGTCTTGACCGGCTAGCTCTACCCCGGCTCGGCGGCCGGCCACGGCGGCAACCATAAGCATTCGGCTGTGGTCTACCCCGTTGGCCACCCTTCTGGGAGCCGGCAAGTGGGTAGGGGAAGTCAGGGCCTGGACTTCAAGCATCAAAGGGCGGCTGCCTTCGACGACTGGCACCAAGGCGGAGCCCACGGCATGTTCGTAGCGCTGGGCCAGCAGGGCACGGGACGGGTCGGGCACGTCGGCCAGTCCCTGGCCGGTCATTTCGAACACCCCAACCTCTGCGGTGGAGCCAAAGCGGTTCTTGTTGCTGCGCAGTATCCGGTAGGAGCTGAACTCCTGGGACTCCAGGTAAGCCACCACATCCACCATGTGCTCCAACACCCGCGGTCCCGCCACGGAGCCGTCTTTGGTTATGTGCCCGGCGAGCAGGATCGGCGCGTGGCGCATTTTGGCCCAGCGAGTCAGCTGTAGGCCGGCCTCCCTAACCTGGGCGACGCTTCCTGGCCCGGAAGGAACTTCTTCTGCATACAGCGTCTGAATTGAGTCCACCATCAATATTTCGGGCCGGAAGTCTTCCAGTTTTTCCAGCATGGGTCCCAGATCGGTTTCGGCGAGCAGGAATACTCCCTGGCCGTCGAACCCAAGACGCTGCGACCGCAGCTTGATCTGCTGGGCTGACTCTTCACCGCAGGCGTACAGCACCCTGCGTCCGGACGACGCCAATGACTGAGCGACTTGCAGGAGGAGCGTGGACTTGCCAACTCCGGGTTCTCCGGCCAGCAAGACGACGGAGCCGGCAACCAGGCCGCCACCCAGCACACGGTTCAATTCTTGGGAAGGAAGCTGAAGCCGAGGGAAGTTTTCCTCGCTTATGTGAGCCAATTCTTGAAACGGCTCTGCATTGGCATCGACCCAAGGCACTCGAGGGGGTCTCTCCGGGGCCAGTTCTGTCTCTACCAGCGGCGACCCGGAGTTGCAGGAGGGAGCAGGACAAAAGCCCATCCACTTTGAACTTTGGTAGCCGCATTCCTGGCAGGCAAATACGCGGCGGCGGCGTTCCGATTGGCGAGTCACACGAGAACTCCTGAAAGGGGACTGGCCCGATTATAGCAACAGAAGGCCCCACTAGGTGGGGCCTTCTGTCAGTATCCTGGGGAATAGTTTTGGTCTAAATTTAGACCGGGGTGGCAGGCTCCTGGACTTTGGGCCGGATGACGATGCCCCCGCCTTCCAGGTCAACCAATGCTATGTCGCCTGCGCTAAGACGACCGCTGAGGATTTCGTCGGAGAGCCTGTCTTCCACTTCGTTCTGGATCAGCCTTCGCAGAGGCCGCGCCCCCATCACGGGGTCGAAGCCGGTCTCGCCCAGATGGTCCCTGGCAGCGTCGGTCAGTTCCAGTTCGACCTGCTTGTCCTCCAACTCCTTACGGACCTGGTTCATCATCAGGTCGACGATCTCCAGGATCTCCACCCGGGTCAACTGGTGGAACACTACCGTAGCGTCGATGCGGTTGAGGAACTCGGGACGGAAGAAGCGCTTCACCTCCTCCATCACCTTGTCCTTCATACGCTGATACGAGCTTTCCTCGGTCTGAGCGTCGTCGGTCTTGACGCTGAAACCCATGGTTGTTTCGCGCTTGATCAGGTCGGAACCCAGGTTGCTGGTCATTACCAGTATTGAGTTGCGGAAGTCGACCCGCCGCCCCCTGGCGTCGGTCAGGGTACCGGAGTCGAAGATCTGCAACAGGATGTTGAAGACCTCGGGGTGGGCCTTTTCGATCTCATCCAAGAGCACGGCGCAGTAGTTCTTGCGGCGCACGCCCTCGGTCAATTGCCCACCTTCGTCATAGCCGACGTAGCCCGGAGGAGCTCCGATGAGCCTGGCCACGGTGTGCCGCTCCTGGAACTCGGACATGTCCAGCCGGATCATGTTGTCTTCGTTGCCGAACATGAACTCCGCCAGGGCCCGCACCAACTCGGTCTTGCCGACGCCGGTGGGGCCTAGGAACATGAACACGCCGATGGGGCGCCTGGGGTCCTTGAGGCCCGCCCGGGCCCGGCGCACGGACTTGGCGATGTTAACGATGGCCTCGTCCTGTCCGATGATTCTCTTGTGGAGGTCCTCTTCCATGCGGAGGAGGCGCTCGGTCTCTTCCTGGGCCAGCCGGGTTACGGGGATGCCGGTCCACATGCTGACCACTTCAGCAATGTCTTCTTCGGTGACGAACCGCCGTTCCTTGTCCCGATCCTCCTGCCACTCTCGCTCCCGGTTTTCCAAATCCTCGTTGGCGTGCAGTTCCTGGTCGCGCAGTTCGGCGGCGGCCTCGTATTGCTGAGAGGCTATGGCCTCGTCCTTTTCCTTCCGGACCTGCTCCAACACCTTCATGGCGTCAGTCAAGGCCGATGGCGTTGCGCTGCCCCTGAGGCGGACTCTCGACCCGGCCTCATCAATCAAATCAATGGCCTTGTCGGGGAGAAAGCGGTCGGGGATGAAGCGCGCGGCCAATGCCGCCGCGCTCTTGAGGGCTTCGTCGGTTATGTTAACTTTGTGGTGTTCCTCGTAGTGGCTCTTGACACCCCGGAGGATATCAACCGTTTCCTCATTGGAAGGCTCATCCACACGCACGGGTTGGAGGCGCCGTTCAAGAGCGGGGTCCCTCTCCACGTACTTCCGATAGTCGTTGAGGGTGGTAGCCCCTATGCACTGCAACTCGCCCCGCGCCAATGAGGGTTTGAGTATGTTGGAGGCGTCCACTGCTCCCTCGGCAGCACCGGCGCCCACGATGGTGTGAATCTCGTCGATGAACAACACGCAGTTGCCCGACGACTTGATCTCCTCGATTACCTTCTTCAGGCGTTCTTCGAATTCGCCCCGGTACTTGGTGCCGGCAACCAGGGCGCCCATGTCAAGGGTAACGAGCCGCTTGCCCTGAAGAGTGTCGGGGATTTCATTGGTGGCTATGCGCTGAGCCAGCGCCTCAACTATGGCGGTCTTGCCGACGCCGGGTTCACCCGCCAAGACGGGGTTGTTCTTGGTCCTGCGGCTGAGAATCTGGACGACTCTCTGTATCTCCTGCTCCCGGCCTATGACCTGGTCGAGCTTACCCGCACGGGCCGCTGCGGTCAGGTCAACACCCAACTGGTCCAAGGTGGGAGTCTTGGTGCTGGTGCGGCCGCCGGCGGCGCTGCTGCCGCCGCTGTGGCTCAGGATGCGGTGGGTTTCCGACCGAACCTTGTCCAAGGTGACGCCAAGGCTCTCAAGCACTCCTGCGGCGACGCCCTCGCCTTCACGCATCAGGCCAATGAGCAGATGCTCGGTACCTATGTAGGTGTGGGTCATGCGGCGGGCTTCGTCGACCGCGAGCTCGACGACTTTCTTGGCCCTGGGAGTAAGACCAATCTCACCCTGGGGAGGCTTCTCGCCGCGACCGATAATGAACTCCACTGCGGAGCGCACCTTGCTCAGGTCCACAGTGAGGCTGGACAGAACTCGGGCGGCGACTCCTTCGGTTTCGCGCACCAGTCCCAGAAGAATATGCTCTGTGCCGATGTAGTTGTGGTTGAACCGCTGGGCCTCTTCCTGGGCCAGGGATAGGACTCTTCTGGCGCGCTCGGAGAACTTCTCGAATCTACTTCCCATGATTCCGCTCCCAGTGGGTGAGGCTAAGGGTAGTCATAAGCGTCCGAATGTTCTTGCGCTGGGTTTGAGTCTGCGGGGCAACCCCGGAGTCGGCGCTTGCCGGTAGTCACTCGCCCATCGCCGGCCAACTTGGGCCTGAAGCTGCAAGGCTTTGGACCGGTTGTATGGCCAAATCGCCAACTTCAATTATACGAGGCGCCCATATAGGTGTAAAGCAGAATCGCCGCCGCCGGGACACGGTTATCAGCAGTGGCTATCGTCCCGGCCAAGGCTGGATTCTTCCGGTTTGCCCCCCGGCGGTGACCTATTTTCCCACTCCGTCGCCAGAGCAGTATCGTCGGCGCTGAGGCGTTTCACTACCGTGTTCGGGATGGGAACGGGTGGGGCCACCTCGCTCAAACCACCAGGAAGCAACTACCAGACCAGTATGCACTATTTTTCACAAGTATGCAAGGTCTGGGCCCCAGCGCGTTTAGCTACGCAGTCCTATTCGGCAAGACGGGCAATGAGGGCACTCAGCGGCTTGACGGGCCGAAAGGCGCAAGTATAAGCTTGCATCCTGAGACTCAAGCTTACCTAGTTAGCTTCGCCATTCCCAATAAGCGTACCGCTATAGGGCTTGTCGGAGACGCAAACTCTTCAGGACGAGGTGGTAGCAGCCTTTGGTCCCTCCAGGCGACATCGGAGCGGCTCCCGTATGGGTGGGTGTATACGCAGCGTTATTGGTTACCCTGGCCGCTTCGGGGTTCCTCTTTTATTTCAGGGTAATTCGCCTTATCCGCCAGGGTAAGGGCGCAGCTAGGTTCGACCAACCAATAGAACGCCTCAAGGGCGCCATCATAATCGTCCTGGCCCAGCGCAAAGTGCTGCAACGGGTGCCGGCCAAGGACTGGGCGGGGTTGGGCCACGCCATCATCTTCTGGGGCTTTCTTTCGTTTTCATTAAGCTACCTGCTGTTCATCTTCATCGGATCGGTCTGGCACAAATTCCCCGAACTTCTGCTTACAGCAACCGGGGTCGAGGTGTACAGCAAGTACCTGGACATATTGGCGGCTGTCCTATTGGTAGTCCTGGGATGGGCGGTCATAAGGCGGTGGGCGGTCAAACCCCACCGGCTCAGCTTTGACCTTACGCGCAACATCGACTCGGTTGTGGTGGTCTCGATGATCGCCTTCTTGATGGTTTCTACTCTGCTGACACATTCGTTTTTCGCGGCCCACGGCGGGGAAGGATCGGAGGCCGAGGTCTACATCGGCAAGGCGTTGGGAGAGTGGTTCGCCGACTTAGGCCTGGGAGAGGGCGCAGCCAACGCGCTCCATGGAACGTTCTGGTGGATACACCTGGCCATCATTCTGGGGTTCGCCATATACATTCCCTTCTCCAAGCACATGCACATGGTGGCGGCTCCGCTAAACGCCTACTTCCGCTCGCTGGAACCCCGGGGCGCTTTGGACCCGATAGACCTGGAGAACACGGAGAGGTTCGGGGCGGGACGGGTCCAGGACTTCACCTGGAAGCAGTTGCTGGACGGATACGCCTGCGCCGTGTGCGGCCGTTGTACCGACGCTTGCCCGGCGAACAGCACCGGCAAAATCCTCTCTCCCATGCACATCGTGGAGAACCTGAAGGACCACATGGTGTCTATCGGATACCAAGGGGCCAGGAACCCAGAGCACGCGGAGCCGACGCCACTGATAGGCGAGGCCATACCGGAACAGGCGGTGTGGGACTGCGTGTCGTGCGGGGCTTGCATGGAGGAGTGCCCAGTGGTGGTGGAGCACGTGCCCACCATCATGGACTTGCGCCGCAATCTTGTGCTGGAGGAATCGAAGGCTCCTGAGGGGGCGATGAACGCCCTGCTGAGCCTGGAGCAACGGGGGCACCCCTGGAGAGGGACCACCTACTCTCGAACAGATTGGGCCGAGGGACTGGACGTGCCCACGCTGGCGCAGAATCCCGAGGCCGAAATCCTGTTCTGGGTCGGCTGCACCGGGGCCTTGGAACAGCGCAGCCAGGCCGTGGCGCGGTCCATGGCCAAGGTGCTAAAACGCGCCAGGGTGGACTTCGCCATCCTGGGCGACGAGGAAACGTGCACCGGCGACCCGGCCCGCAGGATGGGGAACGAGTACCTGTACCAGATTCTGGCACAACAGAATATCGAGACACTGAACAGGTACCAGGTGAAGAAAGTAGTTACCATTTGTCCGCACTGCTTCAACACGATGCGAAACGAGTACCCCAGGTTCGGCGGCAACTTCGAGGTGCTGCACTACAGCCAGTTTGTGGATGAGTTGATTACCCAAGGCCGCGTCAAGCCGGTAAAGGCCATGGACATGACCGTGGCCTACCACGATTCGTGCTTTTTGGGCCGGCACAACGGCATATACGATCAACCCCGCAACATCGCCAAGGCCATCCCGGGATTGACGCTTGTCGAGATGACGCCACGGTGCAGGGAGCGGGGCTTTTGCTGCGGGGCCGGCGGGGGCCACATGTGGGTGGAGGAAAGCCAGGGGACCAGGATTAACCACGCCCGAACCGACCACTTCCTAGAAACCAACGCCGACACCGTCGGAGTCTCCTGCCCCTTCTGCTTGCAGATGATGGAAGAGGGTATCCAGTCCAAAGGCAAGGACGGTGAAAAGCGGTCTCAGGACGTGCTGGAGATACTCTCCGACAGCCTGGAGTAGGTCGTACCTGTCTCCTCTACGATTCGCCGCCCAGGGACTACATGACTAGACGGCCGCGGTTGCCTATGGGCTGCCGGCGGCCAAGGGGAAGCTTGTGCCCGGCAACGAAGTTACAGTCGACCAATTGTGCGGGAAGTGCGGCGGCCGGATAGGCAGCTTCACCGTCAAGAAGGACAACCTGATGCTTGCGTCCAGAGAGCAAATATGGTGCCCCACGTGCGGGGAAAACACACCTGAAATCCGTGACATATCTGGGCGTCGTGAGTCTATCAAACGGGAGCAGAGCAGCTATCCTCAGCCGGGGCCAGCGAGCCTGCCCCGGAGAACGTCAGACTAGGCGTCGCCCCCAATGAACCCGCTGGTCACCATGCGCGGCGGCGTGTTCGCGATAAAAGGGCCAGACCTCAGTGGCCTGCCGACGGCCCAGGCCTGCCCGAACCCAACATCATGCTGACCAGGCTGCTGTGGTCGTTGGTGGAGAGGCGGTTTGTCTTCTTCCCTACTCAAGAGGTCGAGTGCACCCCCGACCAATTGGGAATCGCTTACGAGGACGTTTATTTCGACACCAGCGACGGCGTCAGGCTAAACGGCTGGTTCGTGCACGGCAGGACGGGCCTGACTTGGCTTTGCTTCCACGGCAACGGGGGGAACATCGGGCATCGGGCCGCCGAGATAGCGCTCCTTCACCATAACCTGGGCATGAATCTACTGATTTTCGACTACCGGGGTTACGGGAGGAGCCTGAGCACGCCCTCGGAGCAGGGGACTTACCTGGACGCAAGGGCAGCCCTCAACTACCTGCGGAGCCGCCCTGACGTGGACGGCAAGCGAATAGTCTATTTCGCCCACTCGCTGGGCACGGCCGTGGCCGTAGAACTGGCTGCGGCCGAGGCGCCGCTGGGGCTGATCCTGGTGTCTCCAATAGCCTCGGTGCAGTCGATGGCCCGCATCGCATTTCCGTCGCTCCCGACGGGTTGGCTGACAAGAGACAAGTACAATTCCCTGGCTCGGATCGGGAGCATAGAGGCGCCGTTGCTGATTGTGCACGGCGAGCAGGATGCGCTGGTCCCGGTATCCCAAGGGGAAGAGCTATTTCGAGCCGCCAACGAGCCGAAGCTCTTACAACTCCTGGCGAAAACGGGGCATAACGACGTGTGGGAAACTGGAGGAGAAACCTATTGGGGCGCTCTAGAGTCGTTTACCGCCGAGTTAGAAAGTGGGGCTGAGTAGACCGCGACCCTAATGAACCCACCGGCCGCCGCCATGCGCGGCGGCGGGCCCGCTTCAGCGGGCGCCGATAGCGAGACAGCGCCGACGTTCCATTTGCCTCTAGGGTGTTTCGTGCCTACGGGGGAATGGCCAAACCCTGAAAGCAAACGGAACCCGCAGCCCACCTACGCATACTCAACGCAGGCGGCGGCAATGTCCGTCCCGTCGCTTTGCCATACTACGAACACCAACTTAATGTCGTCGGATTCAAGGCGCTCTGGGATGGGCACCGCTATATCGAAGCCTTGGGCGTCGACATCGAACCGGGTAGCCTGGTAATCGTATCGTGGGCTTGTAGGCCCAATGCTGCCCAATCGTTGCAGGCGGCCTTGTCTCTCCTCGTTGAGTTCCAGGTGGTTGTTGAAGTTGAAGGCAGCTACAGTGCCGGGACGGGCCAACGTATAACCCTCTTTCAATGTTCCGGACGCCCGCATGATCTTGTCTGCGTCAATGGTAGGGCGGTTAGTCCACTCTACTCCCTCGTTGTGGGCTACGCTGCACCCCGTGGATAAAACTGCATCGGAGACTGCCTGGCATCCAGAGGCGAATAGAACGAGCAATACGGAGAGCACAGCGGGGCCGAGCAATCGAAGCGTCAAACGGAACCTCCTTTCAGCGCGCACGAAGGGTTAGGGGGTAAGCGGCGCCGGAGATTACCACGGAGAATCGCTGGACTAAAGCTGCTCTGCGTAGTCCAGGTTAATGACGTACTTGCTGCCCTCTCCAGGGCCCTCAACAATGACTACTTCATGGACGTTTAAATCGTGGGCCTCGACCTTCTGGGATACGCCGGTGGTTTCGACGACCAAGCCAGCACGGGTCTTGAACTTCAATCCGGCCTCAACACTTTCCGATTCCGCGTAGCTCAACGGGTTTTCCTCCATGTCCGGCTCGACGTTTTATGCGTCGATCGCTTGCTTAGCTACTGATATCTTAACCCATTACCCAGGCATTGGGCGATGGGCCTAGTTTACAGGCTATGCTCAAAGGCAGTCTACAAATCGGGCCAGCGCGAGTCAAGCTGGCGCGGTAACGGACTGCACCGTTCTGGTGTTTCGGAGCCAGTCGCTGCCATTCATACTTCAGCAACTTCCCCATTGCAAATCCACCGCAGAATCACTAACCACGCCACAGAACAGGTGCGTTTTCGTTGCGCGCTAAAACACTTAACCAGTATAATCGACACCTATAGGCTCGCCGAGAATGCCCTATTGCCAATCTCTCGAGATATGATATTAGTTGCGATGTAGTGTAGGTTTGATTGACGCCGACGCTCCCAAAGTTCGGCCATTGGTTGGTATGAGCCATCCCTCAACGACCCTAAACTTCTACTCGGTGGCAGAGTTGTGTGGCCGGGTTCATCTCGATGACCCAAGACCGACGGTGGACTTGTCGAACATTTCGTTCGTGGAACCTTTTGGGCTCGTTTATCTGGGGATGTTCCTTCGGCACTTCAACAATCTGGGAACATTCTTCAACGTCGTCACCCCTAAGTCCGGGGCGGTCTCGCGATACTTGGAGTCACAGAAATTTTGGAGTCGGTACAACATTGCGACAACTGCGACAGATGCCCGAGGACATGCCAGGTTCACGTCCTTGAGCGACATAATCGATATTGACAACAATCAATACGTCGCCGACCACGTGGGCGATATGGTCCAAGACATCCTCAGGAAAAATTCAGTCAGGGTTGACGTGGGTCGGGTGACCGAGGTGGCTGTGGAGTTGGTGGACAATTTCAGCCGACACTCCGGGCAGGAGCTAGCTGCGTGCGCGGTCCAGTTGTATCGACAGCGAGGCGAACTACACTTCGCCGTCGGCGATTGTGGTGTTGGCATACGGAGCAGCCTGGCTGGGAATCCTCTCTACCAACACCTGGCGACGGTCCCACACCACCAAGCGGCGCTCAAGGCTCTGGAGTCTGGGGTTACTGGCAGCAGCGAAGGCGGGACTGGCTTCGAGACGGTGCGGGAGGACGTGTTGCAACTCGGCGGGCAGATGTGCCTGTGCACTGGGGACGGATGGGTCATCATTGGAGGTAGCCGCCCGGGCGCCGAAGCCGGGCGCATGAACTACGACCTGCCGGGAGTGCAGGTTGAGGTGAAGATACCCGTCGAAGGTTCATGATGGGCAAAGACCGGATAGTTTCTCTATTGGACCTGTCACCTTCGTTCGCCACTAGGAGAAGGGGGGCGGAGACTTACGTCAAGCTGCTTCCCCTGCTGCAAGACGGTCCGGTAGTGCTTGACTTGGATGGGATCGACCTTATGCCAGTATCGTTCCTTGATGGTCTGATGTTGAGATTGATCGAAAGCGGCCACTCGACGGACGTGTCCTTCAAGACCACCAACCCACGCGCCATAGACAACCTGCGACGGCTGAGCGGCTTGAGGAACGTGGACGTATTCCTGTACGGGCCATCGGGCAGGCCGGAAAAGCTGGAACCCAGACATCCGGAAACCCTACAGGTACACTACTCAGACGGCTAGCCTGGAGGGGCAGACCAATCCGCCCGGCCGCAAGCTTACGCCTGGATAGGCCGCATCAGCCCGTCTTGGAATCGCTTATCGGGGCCCAGACTAGCTGCCGCCAGAAGCTCCTCAGCTAGTTCGATGCCCTTCACCTTGTCTATGTTCGTATTGCTGATGTCCCAAGACTTGGCAGGCTCGATACAGTTCTGACAGCCTGACGAACACCTGCAACTCCGAGCGACCTCAAGCCCCTTCTCCAGGGCGGTATGCCAAACGCTGAACAGTTTCTTGGCGACCCCGATACCGCCCGGGTAGTTCTCGTAACAGAATATGCCCAATTCGCCGCCCGCCTTGGAGTAGGTGCTGGTGTCGAATCTGTCCGCCGGGATTACGAACAGGACCCCCACGCGTATCATGTGCTCCACTGCTCCTATCCCATCCACGGCAGACAAGTTGTTAGGTAAATCAATCCAGAAAGAGTGTAAGTTGTTCAGGTACAAGGCGTCGCTGCCACCTCCGATACGGAGTATGTCACCGGAGCGCTCATCCACCAGCTTATATCCGGTGAAGTTCATTACGATACTAATCGACCCGCGGAATACCTGGACATCTCCGTAGCCAACGCCATCGTAGACATCTGACTTGGGGATAACCGTGAAAAAACCCGGTTCGGTCCTATGATGGGGATCTGAGTCGTCAAGAACAACCGCTTGCTCCTCATGGGACCTACCAACATACCGTTGGCCGAAGAATGGAAATACCGCCCCGATATAGGCCTCTCGGAATCGGCGCATCATAGAAATCTGCCCTATCTCCTCATTGTGCCTTTTCAGTTGGTAAGACTGTCCGATTCCCCCGCGCAAATTCAGGCGCGCCTGGGGGCTGAAGCCTTTAGGCAAGGTGGCTACATTACCCTTGATGGCTTTGAAGAACGCTGGGCCAAGGATTGCTTCTTCCGATGGCGAGAGGCTTCCTTCCGTTTCCTCGACCAAGGAAGGTAGATGTCTGTCGATGAGTTCTTCATTAGCAGGGTCAACTACGAGCTCGTCAAAGGGCTTCTGCAGGAAGGCGTTCAAGTTACCCACAAAGAAACGATCAATCGGGTCATTCATAGCATAAAACAGCACGAAGGAATCCCGGTCCCAAGCCCGACCAGCCCGGCCGATCTGCTGCCATGCCGACATGATGTTGGACGGAAAGCCCGCCAGAATAACGCCGTCCAGTCCACCCACGTCTAACCCGATCTCCAAGGCATTCGTAGTAAAGATCACTCGAATCTCACCAGACTTGATCCTCTCCTGTATCCGCTGACGAGCGTCAGCTTTCAGGTCGGCATGAAATTCCGACAGGCCTTCGGGATCTAGTCCCAGTTCGGAGGCTTTGCGCTTTGTATGCCTAAAAGCGTCTTCCAGGAATCGTTTGGTTGGACAGAACACCAACACCTGCAGGTCCTCGTCAAGGGCCGTGAGAGCGGCTTGCTCGATGCGAATTCTTAGGATATCTCGGTATTGGTAATCTGGAATTTCCGGTTTGACGAAGACGAAATGCCGCTTTGGACGCAGCACCGGCCCTGCCGATATCATATCCATTTGGCGGCCCGTAAGTGCCTCTCCGTGTTCCTGTGGGTTGGCGCAGGTGGCAGTCGATAGAAACACTTGGGGATGAGCACCAATGCGATTCAGATAAAGAACGAATCTCCTCAAGAGGAGAGCCATGTTGCTGCCGAAAAAGCCGCGGTACTCGTGCATTTCGTCTATTACGACGAACCGCAGATTCCGCAGGAATCCGGCTCCTCCCTCGTGCTTTTCCCAGGACCCCCGACTACCTAGAAAAGACATGTTCAGGTACTCGGGGTTGGTGAGTAGGATGTGTGGCGGATGCTGCCGAAGCAGTGCCTTTGTGCCCCACGTTGTTCGCTAGACCAAGCCCCATCATTATCGTTGAGGTCCGAGCCGTCAGTATCTCCATCGTAATGCCAGGACTCAATGTCAATCGGTTCGCAGATTTGCCGGATTTGCTGTCGCTGGTCGAAGGCCAATGCCTTCATGGGGTAGATCATCATGGCGTGAGAACCCGGGTTCTCCTTCAATACATGCAACATCGGCGCGGTGAAAGCCAATGTCTTACCGCTGGCAGTGGGCGATTCCATCACTACGTCAGCACCGTGTAAGGCCTTAACTATCGCATCTGCCTGGTGCTGATAGGGCCGGGGGATCCCCGCGTTGACTAGAGAGTCACGCACCGAAGCGTTCAGTTGCGCAGGCCACTCATCGGCATAGGCGGGCTGTATTCTGTCGAGATCGCCTTGGTTGATGGTGCCGGCATCTCTCAAGGCATTGAAGTCTTTGAGTTTGGATATCCAGCGGTCAATGTCGATATCAGTCATTTGCAACTCCTGCTAGTAGTGCGGCGGCCGCCGCGCCGATTTTATCGAAAGGTAAGCCCACGGGCAATCGAATATGTCGATTGACCAGAGGCTCGTTGCCTCGCAGTAGTCCGGTGATTCTGCCATGCCGTGGACAAAAATCGGGTGATATGACCTAGATTGAACAGCTAGGGCGATGGTGTTGAATGTAAGATCCCAGAAAGGACTCGGTTGGTCGGAAGCTGGAACGGACTAGGGTACTTTCAAACTTGCAGTCCTCTCGGTATGGTGTAGCAACTGCCGACGGGCTGGGCGGCTAGACGCCGGATATTATCTCGGTTTGGTGGTCCAGGAGCACCAGGTCGTCACGGAAGTCTTCAACGAAGGAAACCACCCGGGAGAGCATCTGGTGGGCGTGAGCAGAGTCGTTGCTCACACAGCAGACCCCCAAAGTAAGCCTCTGACACAGGTCATTATCGTCAATTTCCGACACAGCGACATTGAACTGGTTCCTGATCCGCTGGGTCAAGGACCGCGCAACCTGCCGTTTTGCTTTAAGGCTGCCAGACTGGGGCAAGTGCGTCATGAGGCGACAAATTCCTATATGCAAAGGCAACCTCCCGCCCAAGAAGTCCTTGGGTCAGACCCGTTGATTAGCGCGTATTTTCACAAGTTTCTTGACTCAACCTAAATTCCCATTATAGATTATACGTGCTCTCGTCCCAATCTGGACGAGACTTGCAGCCCCAAGGCTTTGTAGCGGCATTTGACAGCGCCAGTGGAGCGACCGCGGCGGGTCTTGGAAGCGACGGGGCGGAGGCGACGATGGCGGCTAGCCCGCAATTCCGGTCCACGGGTCCTTCCGACGTACCTGAGGTTGTCGTAACCAGGCTGCCTCAATACGTCCGCATACTCGGTCTGCTCCTGGAGGAGGATACAGAGGTCGTCAGTTCCCAACAGTTGGGAGAGAAACTTCAAGTGACCCCCGCCCAAATTCGCAAGGACCTTAGCTATTTCGGCAGGTTTGGGAAGCAAGGCAGGGGTTACAGCGTCCGCCATCTCCTAGACAGGTTGAGGGAGATATTGGGCCTCAACTCCCAATGGAACGTGGCCGTGGTGGGCGTGGGCCGGCTTGGCAGGGCCATTCTCAGCTATCCCGGTTTCACCCCGGACGGCTTTAACCTGGTTGCAGCGTTCGACTCCAACCCGGAAATGGTCGGTCAAGAGGTCGGTGCGTTGACCGTGCTATCTACAGAGAAACTGGAAGAACAGGTGCGGGGCAAGGGCATTACCATCGGCATCGTCGCGGTGCCGGCAACGCATGCACAGGAAGTCATCGACCGGCTGGTGGAGTGCGGAGTTAGGGCAATATTGAACTATGCGCCTACGTCGCCCCAGGTTCAGGACGGAATCAGAATCAGGAACGTGGACCCGGTGCTGGCCCTACAGTCCATGACCTATTACCTGGTGGAAGACGCCGGGGACTAAAGGGGTTAACCAAAGGGGCCTTAGCCGGGCTGGCCTACTGAGGGAGGCATCACGCCGCCGGCTCTAGCCCGCCGCCGGACTACGTTCAAGCGTACTTGAGCCCGCCGGAAGGCAGTCAAAGCCCGCTGCAGTTCCAAGTCCGACGGGTGGCTGGCAATCCGCTCCCTGGCCCGTTCCATAGCTGCGGCGGCCCGGGCTTCGTCGATCTCATCGGACCGCTCGGCGGCGTCGGCCAGGACAGTTACCTTGTTGCCGATGACTTCCATGAATCCACCGGTAACGATCAGGTAAGTATCGGCGCCGTCCTTGCGTATCAACAACTCTCCCGGTTGCAACATGGTCATCAGCGGAGCATGGCGGGGCAGAATTCCCAACTGTCCGTCTACGCCGGGAGCGATTACCATCTCAACTTCATCGCCGTAGAGACGGCGCTCGGCGGTGATTATTTCCAGCATCATTGTCGCCATAGCTTGAGGTGTTAGCCCTCGGCCCTGATTTGCTGGCCCTTCTCCACCGCTTCGTCGATGGTGCCGACCATGTAAAAGGCCTGTTCCGGCAAATCGTCGTGCTTGCCTTCCAGAATCTCTCCGAAGCCCCGCACCGTTTCCCGGACGGGCACGTATTTGCCAGGTTGGTTGGTGAAAGCCTCAGCAACAAAGAAGGGCTGGGTGAGGAACCGCTGGATTTTCCTGGCGCGGAACACGGTCAGCTTGTCCTCTTCAGAGAGTTCCTCGATGCCCAATATCGCGATTATGTCTTGCAGGTCCTTGTATCTTTGAAGCACCTGCTGCACGCCGCGAGCCAGCCGATAGTGTTCGTCGCCGACGATGCGAGGTTCAAGGATTCGAGAGTATGAAGCCAAGGGATCGACCGCGGGATACAGTCCCTGGGCCGCCAGCGACCGTTCGAGGGAAACTACACCGTCCAGGTGGCCGAAGGTGGTCACGATGCCGGGGTCGGTGTAGTCGTCGGCGGGCACGTAAATCGCCTGGAACGACGTGATGGAACCGCCCTTGGTCGACGTGATGCGCTCCTGCAAAGCGCCCATTTCGGTGCTCAATGTAGGTTGGTAGCCCACGGCGGATGGCATCCGGCCCAGCAGCGCCGACACTTCCATGCCGGCCAGAATATACCGGTAGATGTTATCGATGAACAGCAGGACGTCTTGGCGCTCGACGTCCCGGAAATATTCGCTCATGGTCAGTCCGGTGAGTCCCACCCGGGCCCGGACTCCCGGAGTCTCGTTCATCTGCCCGAAAACCAGCACGGTGTTGGCGAGGACGCCGGAGTCCTGCATTTCGTGCCACAAGTCGTTGCCCTCTCGGGAACGCTCTCCTACGCCGGCGAAGACCGAGACGCCCTGGTGGACCGCGCCGATGTTGCGGATCAGTTCTTGGATGATGACCGTCTTGCCCACACCGGCGCCGCCATAAGCGCCGATTTTGCCGCCCTTCATGAACGGGGTAATCAAGTCGAAGACCTTGATGCCCGTTTCCAGGATTTCGATGTTGGGGTTCTGATCGTCAAAACCTGGGGGGTCCCGATGTATGGGCCAGTTCTCGCCAGCCTCCACCGGGCCCAGGTTGTCCAGCGGCGTGCCGGATACGTCAAACAACCTGCCCAGGGTATCGGGGCCGACGGGCACAGTAACCCTCTGGCCGGTATCGTTCACGTTGACGCCGCGGGCCAACCCGTCGGTGGCACCCAAGGCCAGGCAGCGCACCCAGTTATTGCCGATGTGCTGCTGGACTTCCAGCAACAGCCGCTGCCCGGAGTTGTCCAGTTCCAAAGCGCCGTAGAGCTCAGGCAACTCACCGGGCCCGAATTCTACGTCGACGACCGTGCCAATTACCTGCACCACTTTTCCAGTGCCCATATCGTTCTCCCGCGGGTCCTTGTCTTACCCTTCTAAAGCTACCTGCGCCCCCACCAAGTCCAGAAGCTCGTTGGTGATGGTATCCTGGCGCAGTTTGTTCATCACCAGGGTCAAGTCTTCCACCAGCCCGTTGGCATTGTCGGTGGCGTTGCGCATGGCGACCATCCTGGCCGACTGTTCGCTGGCGATGGACTCGAGCAATGCGTGATAGACCTCCATCTCTATAAACCGGGGCAGCAAACTTCCCAGCACGCTGATATTGTCAGGCTCGTAGATGTAGCCAACCTTTTCCTGGGCCGTAAGTTCGGCCGGAGTAACCGGCAGCAGCCTCTCCACAACCGGCTGTTGGGTCAACGTGGACACATACCTGGTGTAGGCAAGGTACACCTGGTCCACGCCGCCATCCGTGTAGGAGTCCACCATCAACCGGGAAATGGCGGTGGTATCGGCCAAGACCGGCTGCTCGCCCAGGTCGGTGAACACCGCTTGAACATCCTGGCCGTAACGGACCATAAAGTCCCTACCCTTACGCCCAATGACGATTACACTCGCCGGGGCTTGCTGTTCCAGAATGAACTGGGCAACCCTGCGGTTCAGGTTGGCGTGCATGCCGCCGCACAGGCCGCGGTCGGGACTGATGACCAAGACGGCGATTCTCTGGACCGGCCGCACCTGAAGCAGGGCGTGGGCCGCCGTTACCTGATCCACAGGCTGGGCAGCCAAATGGGTGATCACTTCCTGGATTTTCTCAGCGTAGGGCCGGCCCTGGGTAACTGCGTTTTGGGCGCGTCGCATCTTCGACGCAGCAATCAACGACATTGCGTTGGTGACTTTGCCGGTGTTCTGCACACTGCGTATGCGGCGTCTTATGTCCCTCTCACTGGGCATTGTTCACAACCCAGAGATTCCGGCGTGGTCTCGCCATTCTGCCATTGCGCCACCACGGCTCACGCCGGACTTGTCTGTAACTTTGTTCAACCGTCGGCTGTGCGCCATGGCGGGATGAAGTCTGCTCATGCGCTGAATGTCGCTTTGAAGTCGTTGACCGCAGTGGTGAGCTTACCCTCGACCTCCTCGGTCAAGTCCCTGGACTCGGCTATGCTCTTGACGATATCTGGGTGGCTGCTGGCTATGTAGCGGAGCAACTGGTCCTCGAAGTCGCCGCAACGTTCCAATGGGATGTCTTCCATAAGGCCTGAGTTGAGAGCAAAGAGGACTATCACTTCTTGCTCCAAAGACAGGGGCCTGTACTGGACCTGCTTAAGCACCTCAGTGGCGAGCTGACCCCGGGACAATTGGGCCCGGGTTGCCGGGTCCAAGTCTGCGGTGCCGAACTGGGCGAAGGTCGCCAATTCTCGATATTGGGCCAGGTCCAACCGCAGCCGACCGGCCACCCTTCGGATGGCCCGGCTCTGGGCGGCTCCTCCGACGCGAGATACGGACAGTCCGACGTTGACCGCCGGGCGGATGCCGCTGTTGAACAACTCCGGTTCCAGGTAGATCTGGCCGTCGGTAATGGAGATGACGTTGGTCGGGATATAGGCCGACACGTCTCCCGCTTGGGTCTCGATAATGGGTAGGGCGGTGATAGACCCTCCGCCATGTTCCTCATCCAACTTGGCGGACCGCTCAAGAAGTCGGCTGTGCAAGTAGAAGATATCGCCGGGATAGGCCTCACGGCCTGCAGGCCGGCGCAGCAACAATGACATCTGGCGGTAGGCCCAGGCGTGCTTGGTCAAGTCGTCGTATACGATCAGCACGTCCTTGCCCTGGTCCATGAACGCCTCGGCCATGGCGCAGCCGGAATACGGGGCAATGTATTGCAACGGGGCAGAGTCGGAGGCCCCGGCGCTGACCACAACCGTGTGGCCCATCGCGTCGTTTTCTTCCAGGGTAGTGACCACTTGGGCCACTTTGCCCTGCTTCTGCCCAACGGCCACGTAGATGCAGATGAGGTCTCCGCCTTTCTGGTTGATGATGGTGTCCAAGACGATAGCGGTCTTCCCTGTGGACCGGTCGCCGATTATCAGTTCCCGCTGGCCGCGGCCTATGGGGATCATGGCGTCGATGGACTTGACGCCCGTCTGCACAGGGGTGTCCACGGGGCTTCGCACCACCACGTTAGGGGCAATGCGTTCTACCGGCAAGCTTGAGGTGGTGTTGACCGGCCCCTTACCGTCTAGGGGGCGGCCGAGAGGGTCTACGACGCGTCCGACCAGGGCATCGCCGACGGGCACCTCGATAATCCGCCCCGTGGAGCGGACCCGGTCGCCTTCTTTGACCAAATTGGGGTCGCCCAGGATCGCCGCTCCGACAATGTCGGACTCTAGGTTCAGAGCTAAGCCGGAAACGTCATTGCCGAAGTCCAGCAACTCGTTGAATTGAACTCCCTGTAGGCCCTGGATGCTGGCGATACCGTCACCTACCCGCACCACGGTCCCCACGTCAACCAGAGTCAGGTCCCCGCCGAACTCCTCGATTTGCCGTTTTATGAGGGAAACTATCTCTTGTCCGCTGATCGCCATTGGCGACTCTCCTTGATAACTACTTGATGCCTACTACTGGATTTAACACCTAGTATGAAGACTCTAGGCCCCGGTGACCATGACCTCTGAGTTAATACTGTTTCGCAGGGATCTTAGTCTTGAAGCTGTGCTGCCGTCCAGCAGTCGGTCGCCAATCTGGACCACCATCCCACCCAGGATGGATTCATCGACGTCGGCTGATAGGACAACTTCCTTCCGCACCAAATTGGACACAAACTTGGAGATACGGTCCAGCTCCTCTTGCTCCAGAGGGACCGCTGAAGTGACTTGGACCCGCTGTCTCCCCAGATGGCGGTCCAGAAGTTCGACGTAGGCGGCCTGCAAGTCAGATATCACGTCCACCAAGCCCCGGGCCACCAGCAGATTGACCACATTGCGGATGGCCGGTTCGGTCTGCCCCAGTACGGAGTCAACCGCCTTGACTTTGTCGGCGGCGGGCACTCCGGCGTGCTTCAGCAGGGCCTTGAAGTCATCGTCGTGGAGCACACCTTCGACCAACTCCAACTCCGCGGCCCACTGGTCGAGCCTATCCCGCTCCAGGCCCAACTCGAAGACTGCCTGGGCGTAGCGCTTTGCCGAAACATTGCCCGCCATTGGCCCTTAACCCCTTGGCGCTCCGGAGGCCTGTTCCCCCTCCTCCAACACCTGGGTTATCAGGTCTCGGTGGGCCTGCCGGTCCAATGAGCGTCCGATAACCCGCTCCGCCGCGGTAATGGCCAGGTCGCCGAAGTTGGCGCGGACTTCTTCGATGGCCGAGTCGCGCTCTCTTTGGATGTCAGACCGGGCCCTTGTGACGAAGGCCTCGGCTTCCTGCCTGGCACGGTCCATTTCTTCCGCCCGGTAGCGGTCGGCGGCTTCGCGGGCCGTATCCATTAGACGCTGGCCCTCTCTGCGCGCCTCGTTCAGTTGCTCTTCTATGGCTTCCCTGGACGTGGCAGCTTCATCCCGCGCCCGGTCGGCGGCTTCCAAGCTCTCCCTGATCCGGTCCGAACGCTGGTCCAGAAGCCGGAGCAGGGGCTTGTAGGCAAATATGCTTAGTATGCCCAGCAGGATGACGAAGTTAATCAGGTATGCGACCAGGCTGGGGAGGTTAATCCCCAGGTCGGTTATACCCAATAGTACGGCCCCATCTGCCGGGAGTGATATCAGGTTCAAGAATCGACCTCCGAGCTCCGTCGCAGATGCTTCCGATGCACCTGCGGCTCTGGAATAGTCAGACCACGAACAATAGGATTACCGCTACGATCAGCGAGTAGATGCCCAGGGCTTCGGCGAAGGCAATTGCCAAAATCATGTTGGTGGTGATCGCCCCCGCAGCTTCAGGATTGCGGCCTATGGCGCCCATGGCCCCAAAGCCCAGGATTCCGATGCCGATACCAGGGCCGAGCACTCCCAGACCTATAGCGATGCTGGCGCCGATATACTTGCCAAGCTCTGCGAACTTCTCCGCACCCGTAGCCTGCAATAAGACCAGATCCATAACCGATTATCCTCCTATTACGTATCTACCTTGACGACTGCTTTGTCTTTCCCGTCCATTGGTGCAGGAAACCCCTCAGTGCTCCTCGTGGCTTACTGCCACGGAGAGGAATACCACCGTAAGACTGGCGAATATGACCGCTTGAATCAGGCCCACCAGCAACTCCAGGCCAAACACGAACTGGGTGGCCACAAAAGGCACAAGGAAGGTTATCATCACCACCAGGATTTCCCCGGCGGTCATGTTGCCGAATAACCTGAAAGTGAAGCTGACCGTCCTAACCAGTTCACTGATCCCTTCCAAAAACCCGACGAAGGCGTTAATCAGCCCCGAGGGCCGGCCCCGCAAGAGATTGCCGAAAGCGAAGAATTTCTTGAAGTAGCCCAGCCCGTGGGTGCGAAGCCCCCAATACTCCACAAAGGCGAATGACACCAGTGCCAGGGCCAGGGGCATGTTCAGGTCGGTCCCGGCCGACTTGAGCAGGTGTGCCTTCAGGTGGCCGTCGTAAATGACGCCAACGAACTGGTAGAAAGGCAACAGGGCCATCCAGGCGTTGAACAGCACGAACAAGAAAATGGTGGTTACTATGGGAAACGCCCGGCGGGCCATCTCGGGCCCCAACACTGTGGAGCAGAACCCCAACATCCCTTCAAACAGCGCTTCGACAAACCCCTGTAATCTTCCTGGGATTAGACTGCTCTTTCTCGCCGCTAGAACGAAGAACACCACAATGACGACGGTGGACAGCCACGCGGAAAGCAGGGTGTTGGTTACGGCAAACTTGGTAGGGCTGAGAGGGGAGGCGTGAGGCTTCTCGCCATGGTCAAGGGGCTCGGTCAGCCCCAAGTGCTCGTCGCGGACCGAGGCGGGAAACACCGGCTGGGGAGCCAGGTGGATTTCCGGCTCGTCCAGCAGCTTGTCGGTGCCAAGTATGGCCGACCCGACTGCGCCGTAAGCGAAACCCACCACCAGGAGGACTACCAGTCCCAACCCGGAGGCCAACAGCAACCTTTTTGCCAAGGCGCCCGACGGCACTAGCGTTTGCTCCCCCTTTTCGATGGGTCCCGGCGTCTAGCCCAATCGAGCAAGGGCTGCGCCAGCTTGTAGACACCCCAGAATGCGCAGATAGGGCCTAGCACGATGCCCACCACCGTAAACACGGGCGATGTTCCGGCCAGCTTATCGAGGCCTAATCCTCCGAGGACGCCCAGTATTATGCAAGCTGCAACGTACCAGCCCAGTCCTGTGAGGCTCAGGGTCATAGCCCACCAGTTCATACCCAGGCCAAACCTCGTGAATATTATCACTAAGTATTTGGGAAGTCAATTTATGTCTAGCTTGATTGGCTTGTAACCGTTCCGTTGAAAGGCCCCGGTTGAACCAAAGCCGGGGCCTTAACCGTGTAATCAATGACGGTTTTTGTCGTTAACCTTTGGGCCTGTCTTTCCCGAAGTCCTCGAGGTCCAATGAGCCAATGAAATCGGTGAACGCAGACATTCGCCGCAACTCCTCCTCCTTCACCTCAGCGGGCTTCTCGCTGACGGAGTCCTCTTGCTCATCGGCAGTAATGGGCTTACCGGTCTCCTTATCCAACAGGATGCCGGCTTTGTCCAGTACCGATTCATCGGCGTAGATCGGCACCTGAGCCCGAACCGCCAAGGCCACGGCATCGCTGGGCCGGCAATCTATGTCAGTAGTGGAACCGTTGGTCTGAATCGCTATTTTGGCGTAGAAGGTGTCGTTCTGCAGGTCGCTGACCAGAATGTGCTGCACCGAGCCGCCAAGAGTGTCGATGATTGTGCGGAGAAGGTCATGGGTCAAGGGACGGGGCACTGACAGGTCTTGCAGTTTCACTGCAATAGCGTCTGCTTCGGCCGGACCAATCCAGATTGGAAGAAACCGGTCCGCATCCTTCTCTTTCAGAAACACGACCCGCTGGTAGTTCATCGGGCTGACGCGAATGCTATGGATGGTCATCTCTTGCATTCAGGCTGCCTCCGTTTTGACCCCGGCGTCTGCCGGAATTGTATGCTTAGCAAAATTTCAATGTCAACCCACTTAGCCAAGTGCGGAAGCCTTGGCTTCAACCTATGCCAAGGGGCCCCGAGCCGGGTCAGGTCCAGACAGGTGCGTGAGGAGTGGGCATGAGACCAGGCCCTCTGAAACATATAAGAAGGCCCTGCACCAGTGAGAGATGCAGGATCCTTTGTGGGACTTTTTTGGGCCCAACCGCAGCTTAAATTGGCGGCTGTCTCGGCAGTATAGTCCTACTGGACTGACGCTTGCAGCTGCTGCCGCGCACAACGCGACTGGCATGAATCAAGGCCAGCCCGCCGCTTGGCTGCCCCCTAGTAACTACCACCAAAGGGTAGGGTCTATCCCAGGGCTGAAGGCAAGACTGGACTCGTGGAGCGCCAGCCAAAGCAAGCGCCTAAAGGGACTCCCCGTTTAGAAACCTTGGTCGCTGCGCCGCACCGTCCCTCGGGGCTTGTTAAAGTGCGGAAGCCGGTGAGGGACGGCCAGCGAGGCGTCCCTCAACCACTAGTGTCGTCCCAGGTTGCGGGTCTAGTCGGCGGCGGAGTAACTGCCGTTCAAGTTAGCCGAGGCATGTCCGGACAGGACATCTATGCCTTTTCGGACCGACCCAGTTATGGATGCCAGTTCTTTCTCCAGGGCCCTGAGGCTGCGCAGAGCGTAGGCGTCGGCCTCGGTGCGACGATTGGTCGCCTCGGCTTCGGAGCTCTCCAGGACCCGAGCGGCGCGCTGCTCGGCCTCCTTCAAGGTATCCTCGGCGCGGCTCTCGGCCAGTGCGATAATCTCGTTCTGGTCCACGCGCTGTCGGTAGTCGTCCTCTGCCTTGGATTTCGTGTGGCGGGCTTCCGCGTGGGCCTGGCTGATGATGTAGTCCTTGCTGGACAATACTTCTTCAGCCGACTTGATCTCCTGAGGAACAGCCAGGCGCAACTGGTCAACTAGTTCCAAGGCCTTGGTCTTGTCGATCCTGACATTCCCACTCATCGGAACAGCTTTGCTGGTCTCGATCAGGGTCTCCAACCTGTCGATAATGTTGATGATATCCATCGTCTTCCCTCCTACCCGGTCCCTTTCATTACGAGACCGGCAACCCAAATTTTGTATAGACCGCGTCCGCCACGTTCGGCGGGACCATGGCAGTTATGTCTCCTCCGAGACGCGCTACCTCCTTGAGCAAACTGGAGCTTACGAACATGTTCTCCAATGAGGTCATAAAGAAAACCATGTCCAATTCCGGGACTAATCTGCGGTTCATGAAGGCCATGTCGAACTCGTATTCAAAATCAGACCCGCTGCGCAGTCCCCGGATTATCACCTGTGCTTGCACTTGCTGGGCAAACCTGACTACCAGCCCATCGAATTTCGTCACCTCTACGTTGGGAAGGTGCTGCGCCGCCTGGGTGAAGAGGGCCACTCGTTCATCGGCGTCGAAGAGCAGGTCTTTAGCGGGCAGGCCATAGACCGCCACGATGACCTTGTCGAACAGGGCGCTGGCGCGGCTGACGACGTCGATATGACCCACTGAAACCGGGTCGAAGCTGCCTGGATAGACTCCGGTCACCATCGTCAGTCTTCTTGTTGATAGAATTCCACTACGTTGTCTCCGTATCTACGCGAGCGGACCCGGCTTAGAGGACCGTACCGGGGGCGCATCTCCGAGAACCTCGAGTGCCCCACTACCACCATTCCTCCGGCCTTCAGCAAATTGGAGTTCCCGGCCATATCTTCCAGCAGCTGGTCCAATCCCTTCATGGCGTAGGGGGGGTCCAACAGCATTACGTTGTACCCGCCGTCCAGAGCATGCAAGCACCTGCTGGCGTCGGAGCAGTGGACGCGGGCGATAGGACTGAAACCGGTGGCTTCCAGATTCGACCGGATTACCTGGCACTGGCGGCGGTCCCGCTCCACGAAGTCCGCCCACGCCGCTCCCCTACTCAGGGCTTCTATTCCCAGAGCGCCGGAGCCTGCAAAGAGGTCCAGCACCCGCCCCTGTTGGTACAACTCCTCATGGAGAATGTTAAAGACCGCTGCCCGAACGCGTCCGGTAGTGGACCGCGTGCCGGCGGTAACAGGCCCCTTGAGATGTATCCCTTTAGCCTTCCCACCGACAACTTGCATTGGGCTAACAAGGCCAAATTATTACATAACGTCAAGTCATTTCCCAAGAAAAAGTAAAGTCGGTTTGGGGCATTTTGCCGTTTAACATTCAGGCCGTTTCGTTTGACCCTCATAGGTGGCTGTGCTAACATCCTGGCCAATTCAGGCGTATTTGCACGGGCATCTCCATCACACGAGCAGTTAAAATAGACTGGTGACTACGGCGCCAAAGGAATCAGTACCGGAATGAACTTTCACCAGTTGCCTGCAGAGACCACTCCGGATAGGGAAACGGTGGTCACCGTCGGTGTTTTCGATGGCGTCCACCTCGGTCACTGCCACCTGCTGAAGCGGCTGGTGCAACTGTCGAAGCCGGACCTTCAACCGACAGTTCTTACGTTTAGCAACCACCCCGTAACCGTGCTCCGCCCCGGAACGCAAGTCAGCTACCTTACTTCTCCACAACAAAAGGCCCGCTTGCTAAGGGACCAGGGAGTGGAGTTGGTAATCAGCCTTGAATTTACCCCTGACCTTGCTCAGGTCAGCGCCCAGGACTTTGCAAACGCGCTGGTAGACCAACTTGGCATGCGAGGTCTGGTGTTGGGTCCCGACGCGGCTATAGGCCGCGACCGCGAGGGCACCTTAAGCTTCATGAGCAAGGTGGGCGCCGAAATGGGGTTCTGGGTCGAATCGGTGGAGCCGCTGGCTTTCGACGGGGCGGTGGTGAAGAGCCGCAGCATACGGGAGAGTCTTGGCCGCGGAGAGGTGGCTGCATGCGCCAAGCTGCTCAATCGCAACTATTCTCTAGAGGGCCAAGTAGTAGAAGGAGACCGGCGCGGCACAGAGTTGGGTTTCCCGACCGCCAACTTGCGGCTCGAAAACGAGAGCATACTGCCCGGCGACGGAATTTACGCCACCTGGGCGTTCGTCGGCGGGGAGCGGCATCCCTCAGCGACCAGCATCGGCGTGCGGCCAACCTTTGGATTGTCCGAGAGGTTGATGGAAGTCCACGTCATGGACTTTGCCCGCGACATCTACGGCCAACCCATGTGCGTCGAGTTCGCCAGCAAGCTCAGGGACCAGGAGACGTTCCAAAGCGCCGAGGCCCTGGTGCAACAGATCAACAAAGACGTGGCCGACTCGCGGCGCGTCCTTGCCGAAGACCGAGGGGCTCACGTTGCTTGACCAAGCAACAGTAGAAAAGATCACCCAGAGAGGGGTGCGCGAGATTATTTTCCTGGACGATTTCGTGCGAATGCTCCAGGGGAATACCCCGCTGCGCCTGAAAATGGGTTTCGACCCCAGCCGGCCGGACATACATCTGGGGCACGTGGTGGGCCTTCGCAAGCTCCGACAACTCCAGGACCTGGGGCACAAGGTCATATTGATAGTTGGAGACTGGACGGCGCAGATCGGCGACCCCAGCGGCCAATCGGCCACCAGGCCTCTGCTGACACACGAGGACGTGGCGGCTAACGCCGAGTCATATTTGCGGCAGTTCTTCAAGGTGGTGGACCGCGACCGCACCCAAGTGGTCTGGCAAAGCGAGTGGTACGGCAACTTCAGTCTCGAGGACGTGATTCGCCTGACCAGCAAGTTCACCGTAGCCCAATTCTTGGAACGCGATGACTTTGCACAGCGGTTCAGCGGCCACAGGCCCATCGCTATTACCGAGCTTTTGTACCCCCTGCTCCAGGCATACGATTCCGTAGCTATTCAATCTGACGTTGAATTTGGGGGCACTGACCAGAAATTCAACCTTTTGGTGGGCAGGGAGCTTCAGACCATCGTGGGGCAGCCGCCGCAGCAGTGCTTTTTGATGCCGATCCTGGTGGGCACCGACGGCGCCATGAAGATGAGCAAGAGCTTGGACAACTACGTTGCCCTGGAAGACCCGGCCAACGACATGTTCGGCAAGTTGATGTCGCTCCCTGATGGCCTAATCCTTCCGTACTTCGAATATCTGACAGACATCTCCGAAGACGACCTATCGGCCGCGGCCCGGGACCTTTCATCCGAATCCGTGAACCCGATGAACCTGAAAAAGCTGTTGGCGTCTGAAATCACCGAACAATTCCACGGTGGAGAGGCGGCAAACGCCGCCCAGGCCCACTTCGAGCAGGTAGTCCAGAAACGAGGGTTGCCGGATGAGATGCCGGAGTTGTCGCTGGCGGATCTCCGGGAGCGGATCAACGCCTCCGACGGCGCCATCCGGGCAGACCGCCTGCTGGCCGCCGCCGGGCTGGCTTCCAGCAACAGCGAGGCTAAGCGGCTCTTGAACGAGGGAGCTGTCAAACTGATTCCTGCTTCAGGCGAACCCCGGGGCTTGGGAGATCAGGCTACCCTAGTGCCTATTGTGGGAGATGTCCTGCGGGCGGGCCGCCGCAGGTTCGTGCGGTTTACGCTTTAGCCAACGTTGCTCCCCGCGCTTCCATCTAACTCATGCCTTATGCTGTGCCTTAGCCGTGGTAGATTAGTCGTAGTTCTGGCGACTCTTATTGCAGCCGCAGCTTCACTTGCCTGCAATGAAGAAGAACATCCAGACATTAGGCCTCTGCCCTTCGCATCCGTTAGCGTAGGCCATCAATACTCCTGCGGGGTAACAGTGGACGAGGCTGTGGTTTGCTGGGACAATTACAACTATCAACGCCTGGACACAACGCCTAGCGGCTCCTTCACCACCGTTAGTACGGCCAGCTTTCTCGGCTCTGGGGCATGCGGCGTAAAGACCGATGGTTCAATTGTTTGCTGGAACAATGCTTACACCGACTCCCTAGAGGCCACTCCACCAAGTGGGCCCTTCGGCTCCGTCAGCGTAGGGCCTTCGCATACCTGCGGAGTTAAGATTGACGGCTCCGCAGTTTGTTGGAGCTACATCCCTGACCGAAACACCTCACCCAGCGACTCTTTCGCCTCAGTCAGCATCGGTTTATCTCATACTTGTGGAGTAAAGACGGATGGATCGGTAGTTTGTTGGGGAGATAATGATTATGGGCAAGCCGAGCCTCCTGATGGTTCTTTCGCTTCCGTCAGTGCCGGCGACGACCATACCTGCGGTGTGAAGACCGACGCATCGGTAGCCTGTTGGGGCCGCGATCACTACGGGCAAGCCTCGCCGCCATCTGGTTCTTTTACCTCCATAAGCGCTGGCTCATGGTATGCCTGCGGAGTAAAGACCGACGGATCCATCGTCTGCTGGGGCGATGACCGGTTTAACAAGACTTCGCCGCCTGCTGGCTCATTCAAATCTGTCAGTGCCGCAAATTTACATACTTGTGGCGTTAAGATGGACGACTCTATCGCATGCTGGGGCGATCGAATTACTCATATCGACGGTTCTTTCGTATCTGTTAGCGTTGGAAAAATCTTCACGTGCGCTGTGAGGAACAGCGGGACAGTAGTATGTTGGAGTCATAGCTATCATCGTCGGGTCGTTGCTCCTCCCGACCATGCCTACGTTTCCGTTAGTGTTGGCCACAAACACGCCTGCGGGGTAAAGACTGACAGCTCAGTAGTTTGCTGGGGAGAAGGCGCTGGAACGGAGGAGTTTCCACCTGCCGATCCATTCACCCAAGTTAGTGCAGGTGTAGGCTTTACCTGCGGGGTTAAAACCGACGGTTCCGCCGTATGCTGGGGTCTCGATTATCACGGCGAGACCAGACCGCCTGCTGGTTCCTTTATCTCCGTAAGTGCAGGGACTAACCATGCGTGCGGAGTGAAGGCCGACGGTTCCGCCGTATGTTGGGGTAGCAACGAGGCCGGTCAGTCCGAGCCGCCAAGTGGCACTTTTGATTCAATTAGCGCCAGCAGCAGCCACAGTTGCGGGGTTAAGGCCGACTCCTCCGTAGTTTGTTGGGGCGGACGGCTCCGGGAAAAGCTCCCAACGTATGGACCGCCTGACTTCGCTGCGCCACCCGACGGAGATTTCGTGTCCGTCAGTGCTGGCTCAGAACACACCTGTGGCGTGAAGACTGACGGGGCGATAGTCTGCTGGGGCAGCAATCGGTCTGGTGGAGCTACCCCTCCGATAGGAGAATTCACTTCTATCAGCGCCGGATTCTCCCACACATGCGGTCTAAAAGCCGACGACTCCATTGTCTGCTGGGGTGGTTTATTGGTTGGCGACGGGATAAATTTGGGAATTATATACCTAATTACACAATTGAGTCCAGAAACCCTTGACTTTCCCCGCCCTACTGTGTAAACTGTTACTATCAGAGAAAGGATAGTGACGATGACTAAATCAGCACCGGGCAAGTCTTACCGCAAGGGAATATCGTTAGTAGAGGCCATCAAGCGATTCTCCAATGAGGCCGACGCTGAGGCGTGGTTCATGGAGACTCGCTGGGCGTCCGGGATAGTATGCCCGTTCTGCGGCGGACTGGACGGCGTGAGGGAGCGCAAAAACCGCAAGCCGCAACCCTTCCGGTGCAAGGATTGCCGAAAGGACTTCTCTATCAAGACCGGCACATTGATGCAAGGCTCGAAGCTCCCCCTCGGAACCTGGGCCATCGCCTTTTACCTGTTTTCGACGCACCTGAAAGGCGTATCCAGCATGAAGCTACACCGTGACCTGGCCGTGACGCAAAAGACGGCCTGGCATCTGGCACACCGCATCCGCGAGACCTTGAAGGACAATCCGGGCCAGTTCTTCGGGCCGGTGGAAATTGACGAAACCTACATCGGCGGGAAGGAAGGGAACAAACACCAGGACAAGAAGCTAAACGCCGGACGCGGGCCGGTTGGCAAGTCCGCGGTGGTGGGAGCTCGCGACCAGGATACCGGGCAAATCGCCGCCAAGCATATCCCCTTCACCGACAAAGACGCGCTCCAAGGGTTTGTCCGGGAGACAACGGAGATTGGCGCGGTGGTTTACACCGACGAAGCCAGGGCATACGAAGGGATGCCGCACCGCTCCCACTGGACCGTCCAGCACAGCGCAGGGGAGTACGTCAAGCGTCAAGCAACTACTAACGGGATTGAGTCCTTTTGGGCCTTGCTCAAAAGGGGCATCAATGGGACGTATCACCACGTCTCCAGTAAGCACCTGGGCCGGTACGTGACCGAGTTTTCAGGCCGTCACAACAGCCGCCCAATGGACACTGAGGCCATCATGGGCCGCATGGCCCGCGGGACTACCGGCAAGCGATTGCCATACGCGGGACTGATAGGCCCGGCATTTACCCGTCAACCGCAAATGCTCTAACCCGAATCGTGAGGGAAAGGAGACATCAATGGCAGAGGCGCGTCATCTCCTGGTAGAACAAAAAGTTGCCATCGACTGGCATTTACTAGAGGCCATTGAGAATGAGGCATTCGTAAATGGGATTCATGTAAACCAAATCGTTAACAGTGCAATCGCTAATTGGGTTGCCGATAATGTCTCTGGCTACTACGACGCTGCCCAGGAGGAAATCCGGCGCATGGAAAACTCGGCGGTTTGGGAGTCGAGGGAACCTTGCTACCCTGAGTGGATGCATCCTGATGATGTCAAAGATAGAGTCCAGCAATTGGCTGCCTTGGGAGCACGTTGGAAGAGAGAATCAGAAACCGAGGGGGCATAATGGCTGCTACTAAAGACAAGCGGATTGGGACGTTGTGGGACCCGGTAGACGCATCACCGGAAGACATAGCCCGCGCCTGTATGCAAGGGCCGCCCAAAGAGAAGTGGGACTATCAGAATAAGGAATCTGAGCCGGATTTAGAGGCCGACGAAGATTCCGAGTCTGTGTAATTAGGTATATAATTCCCCATTTTTTCTTCTGACTCTCGCTGTCTATCCGACGTCATACTTACTGTTAAGGACCGTCCAGTGGGCAAGCCAATAAACTGGCGAGCCGAAATCAACTGCGAAGACCTTTATGCGTTCTGTCTACGATTCGTGGAATACATCGAAGGTAAATTGGTCAATGCTGGACAGGCACCCTTGGATTCCAACATCCACCCGCATTGACGCTTTTCATCGCCGCTAACTAGCCTTGCCACTGAAGCCCTTCATAAACCATTGCCTGTTGGCACCTCTCAATCGCAGCCAAGTTTATAACTCGGACACATCGGAGGCATTCCTGTGAGTTCCGAGGACAAGTCGCGAGGGCAAAGAGAACGGTATTCCCGCTGGCAGAAGAAAACCGATAGCCTTCCCGAACTAAAGTCCAAGTACGCGACGCCCTCCCAGATCGATGTCAACCGGATTTATACCCCCGGTGACGCGACGGAAACCAACTATGGGGAAGACCTAGGACTACCGGGAGAGTACCCCTACCTTCGGGGCGTTCACCCCACAGGCTACCGCGGACGTCTATGGACCATGCGGATGTTTGCCGGGTTTGGGCTTCCTGAAGAGACCAACCATAGATTCAAGCGCCTACTGGACCAAGGCCAGACAGGCCTGAGCGTAGCTTTCGACATGCCGACCCTTTATGGATACGATACCGACGACCAAAGGGCGGCAGGCGAGTACGGCAAGTGCGGCGTTGCGGTGTCGTCTCTGGCCGACATGGAGGCCCTGTTCCAGGGAATCTCTTTGGGCCAGATAACAACATCCATGACCATCAACGCCCCGGCCGCAATCATATGGGCGATGTATATCGCAGTGGCGCAAAAGCAAGGAGTTGCCCTATCCGCATTGGGCGGGACCATCCAAAACGATATACTGAAAGAGTACATAGCTCAAAACGAGTACGTTTTCCCTCCGGGACCGTCGATGCGGTTGGTGGTGGACACTGTGGAGTTCGCCTCCCAGCACTTGCCTAGGTGGAACCCCATCAGCATCAGCGGGTATCACATTCGAGAGGCCGGCTCGACCGCGGTCCAGGAACTGGCCTTCACCCTGGCGGATGGGTTCGAGTACGTGCGCCACGCCCTGGACAGGGGCCTGCAAGTGGACGACTTCGGGCCTCGCTTGAGCTTCTTCTTCAACGTACACAATAATTTCTTCGAGGAAATAGCTAAATTCAGGGCGGCCCGACGCATCTGGGCTAGGGAAATGCAAGAGACCTTCGGAGCCAGGAATCCACGTTCAGCGTGGCTCAGGTTCCACGCTCAAACGTCCGGAGCGTCGTTGACTGCACAGCAACCCGAGAACAACGTAACGCGAGTATCGTTGCAGGCCTTGGCGGCGGTGCTCGGAGGATGTCAATCGCTGCACACCAACGGCAAAGACGAGGCATGGGCACTGCCTTCGGAAGCTGCCGCGCTTCAGGCCCTGCGCACTCAACAGATTATCGCCCACGAGACCGGCGTTACAGATACCGTCGACCCCTTGGGGGGAAGCTACTTTGTGGAGCACCTGACCAACCAAGTTGAGGCCGCAGCGTGCGACTATTTCAAGCGCATCGACGATTTAGGCGGGGTGGTCCCGAGCTTGGAAAGCGGGTTCTTCCAACGGGAAATCGCCGAGGCAGCCTACGTGCACCAACTTGAAGAGGACCGTAAGGAGCGCATTACCGTGGGGGTCAACGAGTACGTTACCGAAGAATCTCTGGACTTGCCCTTGCTGAAAGTGGACCGGACCGGTGAACAACTCCAAATCAACCGCCTTAGAGACCTGCGCCGCGGCCGAGACGGCCGGGAAGTGGCCCAGAAGTTGAGCGGGTTGGAGCAGGCGGCGCGGGGCTCGGAGAACCTTATGCCTCACATCCTGGAGGCCGTCAACTCCTACGCCACCCTGGGAGAGATGATGGACGTTTTCCGTGAAGTCTTTGGCGAGTACGAACCTAAGTGGGGATTCTGAGGCGAAAGGCCCCTTAGACCCGCTACTCCTCTTCGTTGGCCCTCTTGGCGTCCTCTATGACCCGTTGCTCCAGGTTGTTGGGCACCGGATCGTAGTGATCGAACTCTAACTGGTACTCGCCGCGCCCCTGGGTCAGGGAACGAAGGTCCTGGGCGTACCGTTGCAGTTCCACTTGGGGCGCTTCCGCTTCGATGGTGGTCAGGCTGCCGTGGGGGATCATCCCCAGAATGCGGGCGCGTTTTCCGTTCAGGTCGCTCATCACTTCACCGGTATACGAGTCCGGCACGGTGACGGCCAGCTTCATTATCGGCTCCAGCAGGATAGGGTTGGCCCCGGCAATGCCTTTTCGCAGCGCCTGGCTGCCCGCAATTTCAAAGGACATGCCTGAAGAGTCCACGTCGTGGTAGCTACCGTCGTAGATCACGGCCTTCATATCGACAACAGGGTATCCTGCCAGTACGCCTTCGGCCATGGCCTTGACCACACCCTTTTCCACCGAGGGTATGTACTCCCTGGGGACTCTTCCCCCCACTACCTCGCTGCCGAACTCGAATCCCAAAGTGCGGTCCAGCGGTTCCAGCCTTAGCAAGACGTGTCCGTATTGGCCGTGGCCGCCGCTCTGCTTCTTGTGCCGGTACTCGGTCTGGGTCACCTGGGTAATGGTCTCTTTGTAGGCAACCTTGGGCAACTGCACTTTCAGGTCGGCGCCGAATTTCCGCCGGATTTTGTCCAACGCTACCTCAACCTGGGCCTCTCCCAGGCCGGTCATCAACGTTTGTTGGGTATCGGCGATTCTGCTCACGTACAAGCTGGGGTCTTCTTCCACTATGCGGGCCAACGCGGCGGACATCTTGTCAAGGTCGGCCTTGGCGGCGGGCGTCACCGCCACACTGTAGTAGCCGACCGGGAAATCTATGGACTTGAACAACACCGGGTTGTCCCTGGTGCACAGAGTGTCTCCGGTCACTGTGGACGAAAGTTTACCGATGGCGCCGATATCGCCGGCGGTGACCTCCGCAACGTTCTCCTGCGACTTGCCTTTTGGAAGGTACAACTGCCCAATACGCTCTGTGGACTCGTGCACCGGGTTCCACACCTCCGAATTGCTCTTCACAGTGCCCCGGTAGACGCGGAATATCGACAGCTTGCCCACGAATGGGTCGGCGGAAGTCTTGAACACGAAAGCAGCCATGGGCTCGTTAGCGTCACCCTTTAGCTCGACCGGCTCGCGTGTAGACGCGTCGGTCACCTCCGGTTTGACTCCATCGACCGGGGATGGAAGGAAGCTGCAGACCATGTCCAATAGCTCCCCCACGCCCATGCCCTTGGTCGCAGAGACGGCGAGAATGGGCACCAGCGTGCCTTCCGAAATTGCTGCCCGGACTGCGGTCTCGATCTCCGGCTGGGTTATTTCCTCGCCTTCAAGGTATTTGTCGGCCAAGGCGTCGTCGCTTTCGGCTGCGGCTTCAATGAGACGCTCACGGGCGGCCTCCAGTTGGTCGGCGAGTTCTGGAGGAACGTCGCTGGGCGGATTGATTACGCTGATGACGCCATTGAAGTTCTCCGCTTCTCCAACAGCCAGTTGAAAGGGAATACACTGGTTGCCGAACGCAGCCTGAATGTCGGTTACGCACTGGGAGAAGGTGGTGTTCTCTCGGTCCAGCTTGTTGACCACCAACATGCGGGGTAAACCAGCCTCTCCGGCCATGTCCCAGGCGCGTTCGGTCCCCACGTCCACCCCGGACTGGGCGGCGACCAGGATCAGCGTTCCCTCTACGACCCGCAGGGAACCTGTGACCTCTCCTCTGAAGTCGTCGTATCCCGGCGTGTCCAAGAGGTTGATCTTGTGGTCGCCAACCTCACACGAGATCAGTGTGCTTTGGATACTGCTGCCGCGCTTGATTTCCTCCGGTTCGTAGTCCGAAACGGTGTTTCCATCCTCCACTCGTCCCATTCGGGTAACGGCGTTCACCTGGAACAAGGCGGCCTCGCTAAGGGAGGTCTTGCCAGCCCCGCTGTGAGACAGCAAAGCCACGTTTCTCAGGTTCTGGATTTCCGGCTTGGCCATGGAAAGTCCCCCTTCGACTTTGATGCTGGATGATGTGCCACAGGCATCCCGGATGACGGGCCTGACCTGAAACGATGCAGCCCAGCCTTTATCGCTGCCGGGCCTAACCCGGCCCATTGTATCGGTTATGGCTCCAAGGGCGCAATCATTCAAACAGCTACGGTATCGCCGCCGCTGACGGCCAATGGTGCAGTAAGCTATAGTCCCAGCTGCAGCGACCGGCAGCGGGCCGCTCCCTCAGCGACCCCTTCTTCTCCGGAAGAGCCGGCCGCTCCTCTTTTGGAATCCTGGCGCGATGCAGGAGCACCGCATTCGGCCGGTAGAAACCGCGGACAGACTTTCAATTGGCCTATAGGGGATAACAAGAAGGCCAGGCGCTTCAATTGGCCTGGCCTTAATGGTTTGGACTGATTTAGTCTGCCGCTTGCTGCAATGCCGTCCCGTTCTTTTCCCAGAAAGCCTCCAGGACCTCCGCGGGGCTCATTGGTAGGTGCGTCAGCCTTACGTCCAAGGCCCGGGAGATAGCGTTGGCGATGGCTGCCATGGGAGGCACAATTGGCACCTCTCCCACGCCCCTAACCCCGTAGGGATGACCAGGGTTGGCCGCTTCCACGATCACGGTGTTGATCATCGGCAAATCCAGGCTGGTGGGCATGCGATAGTCCAGGAAAGAGGAGTTTTGCATGCGGCCCTGGGAGTCGAAGAAGTATTCTTCGTTCAAGGCCCAACCGATGCCTTGGACCACGCCCCCCTGCATTTGGCCTTCGACGTAACTGGGATGGATCGCCTTGCCCGCATCCTGCACCACGGTGTAGTCGAGAATGGTGACCTTTCCGGTGTCGATATCGACCTCGACGTCTGCGACCTGGGTGCTAAACGCTCCGCCGGCGCTCTGGGGATTGACGCTTACCTGGCTGGATACAGGCCCGCCGGTGTCATTCAACTTGGCGGCCAACTCCTTGAAAGTCATCTTCAGGTCCGGGTCGGACTTATGCTGGAAGACGCCATCGACCAGGTCTGTGTCTTCCGCTGACACCTCCCAGATGCCGGCGGCCCTCTCGATCATCTTTTTCTTAACGTCCTGAGCGCACTCGTATGCCGCCCACCCGGTGGCAAAGGCAGTTCGGCTGCCCCCGGTCACCACGGTGTACCCCACCGACTCGGTGTCACCCACGCTGGGATAAACGTCTTCGGCCGGAATCCCCAGCACTTCGGCCGCCTGCATGGCTATCGCCGCCCGGGTGCCTCCGATGTCGGTGGACCCCTCCACCAGACTGATTGTGCCGTCGGCGTTCACAGCTATGGAGCAACTGGACTGCCAGCCGATGTTGAACCAGAAGCCGGAGGCTACGCCTCGGCCGCGGTGTTTTCCTTTCAACTGGGTGTTGTACTGGTCGGAATCCTTGGCCGCTTCCAGACATTCTACGTTTCCAATGCGGGGGAACACGGGGCCATCCACCCTGCGAGTGCCTTCCTTCGAGGCGTTGAGCAGCCGGAATTCAATGGGGTCCATACCCAGCTTCTGGCAAAGCTCGTCGACCACCTGCTCGCCGGCAAATGCCGCGTTGGGCGCGCCGGGGGCCCGATAGGCGGCGACCTTGGGTTTGTTTACAACCACGTCGTAGCAGTCCGCCACGGCGTTTTCGATGTCATAAGGGGCAAACACAGCCATGCCTCCAGCAACTACCGACGACCCAGGGTAGGCGCCGGCCTCGTACGAAAGTATGGCTTCGGCGGCGGTTATTTTGCCAGACTTGATTACGCCCATCTTCACTTTCATGTGGGATCCCGAGGTGGGACCGGTGCTTTCAAAGACCTCTGAGCGGCTCATGATGAACTTCACCGGCTGTCCCGTCTGTCGCGAGAGCAGAACGGCCAAGGGCTCCAGGTAAACGGGGATTTTGCCCCCGAACCCGCCGCCGATTTCCATAGGAACGACCTTGATCTGGGAAACCGGCATATCCAGTATGCTTGCCAGCGAGTCCCGTGCAGTAAATGCGCCCTGGGTGCTGGTCCAGACGGTTACGTGACCATCCGAGTTCCACAGGGCAGCCCCGTTCTGCGGCTCGATGTAGCCTTGATGCACCGCCACGTTGGTGAATTCCCGTTCGACTACGATGTCGGCTTCGGCGAAGCCCTTTTCCAAGTCGCCTTGTTCGAAACGGAACCGGCTGGCGATGTTGCTGTGCTTGTCCGTCTCCTCTCCCATGTCGTTGAACATCAAATCATCGTGAAGCAGCGGGGCATCGTCTTTCATGGCATCCAGCACGTCCATCAGCGGAGGCAGCACTTCGTACTGCACGTCAATTAGTTCCAGAGCGGTCTCGGCGACGTGGGGGTTTACGGCAGCCACGGCGGCAACGGGATGGCCCTTATACAAGACTTTTTCCCTAGCAATAACGTTGTCGCTCTCGAATCGCTGGCTCTGGCTGGCGTCGTTCTTTTGGGCCACCGGCATGTCCTTGCCGGTTACCACGCCTTTAACTCCCGGATATTCCAACGCTTTGCTTACGTCGATGGACTTGATGCGGGCGTGGGCGTGGGGGCTCCGCAATACCTTGCCGTGGAGCATGCCTGCCTCGGAGAAATCTCCCCCGTATTTGGCCCTGCCGGTTACTTTGTCGGTACCGTCGTGACGAATCGGCCTGGTGCCGACCACTTTGTATTCAGTATTGGACAGAACGATGTTTGACGCCATCTAGGACACCTCTTGGCTGGTGTTGGTTTGGGTGGATTCAGCCTGGACTGATGCCGAAATTGTACCACATCCCCCTGGTCGCAGATGTTGGGAAAGGCCCGGCAACCGCCTGCGCCGGCGGGGGGTAGCCGCGCATCGGGCGGCGGCATTAACGATGCCGAAAAAGCCTCCCAGCGGAGTAGACAACGGTCACCGTCGCGCCGACCAAGAACCCAGGTGGAGGGCCGACCAAGGAAAACGTCCAACAGATTGGAGACAGCCAGTGTGCGCCGCTGTCTAATTTGCGGAGCGCACTCCCTGGCGAAAATACTCCACGGTCCGCCGCAGGCCGTCTTCCAACGTCACCACAGGCTGCCACCCCAACTCCCTCTCAGCCGTGTCGCAGTGCAGGCTGATCTGGTACACGTCGCCGAGCCTGGGGGGGCCGTGCAGCGGTTCCCACCGGTACCCAATTATGCCCTTCAACATTTCGAATATCTGGTTGATGCTGGTCCTCTTCCCGGTGCCAACGTTCATGGCGAGGCCGTTGCCTTTGTCAATCGCCAGGACATTGGCCTCAACTACGTCGTCCACGCAAATGAAGTCCCTTTCCTGGTCCCCCAGTCCGAATATTTCGGGCTGCTTCCCTTCGAGCATGGCCTGGGCAAAGATGGCGACCACCCCCGCTTCTCCGTGGGGGTCCTGCCGCGGTCCGTAGACGTTGCCGTACCGCAACGACGTGTAGTTGAGCCGGTAAAGCCGCAGGTAGAAGTCCAAGTAGACTTCACCCAGGTATTTGGACATGCCGTACGGTGATACCGGCATCACCGGATGGTCGTCGGGACAGGGATGCACCTGGGGTTCGCCATACAATGCGCCCCCGGTGGAGGAATAGATGAACTTCTCTACACCCCAACGGCGGGCTGCCTCCAGCATGCGCAATGTGCCGGTGACGTTGGTCTCACTGTCCTTGATCGGGTCCCGGGTGGACGCCGTAACGCTGGTCTGGGCTGCCAGGTGAAACACCAAGTCAGGCTGCTCCCACTGGAATACATCCGCTGCGGACGGCTGGGTAATGTCAAGGTGATGGAAGGATGCGCCAGGATTCAGGTGTCTAAGCTTACCGGCGCTTAGATCGTCTACGACAACCACCCGGTACCCCAACTCGACAAGCCGGTCCACCAGATGGGAACCAATAAACCCGGCTCCCCCGGTCACCAGCGCCTTTTTGCCCTCGGCCATCATGTCACCTGTGATTAAGACGCGCCTAATTGCTCTCGGAGATTTCTATCGTCTCGATGCGCAGTACCTCTGTCGGGACCGACAGCTCGCCGCGAGCCGACAGGCTGACGGGGGTGTTGGCCAAGACGTCCACGGTCTCGATTCCCTCTATAACCTGCCCGAATATGGTGTAGTTGGGGGGCAGCCCGGCGTCGGCGGCGTGGACAATAAAGAACTGGCTTCCGTTGGTGTTAGGACCGGCGTTTGCCATAGCGACGATCCCCTTGGTATAGCTCCGGGTGACCGGCTCGTCGTCAAACTTGTACCCCGGCCCCCCCGCGCCGGTACCCGTGGGGTCGCCGGTCTGGATCATGAAGTCCTTGATTACTCGATGAAAGACCACGCCATCATAAAATCTTTCACGAGCCAGGAAAACGAAGTTGTTCACCGTCATCGGAGCGTCGGCGGCGAACAGTTCTATTGTGATGTCGCCTTTGTTGGTCCGGATGGCGGCGGTGAAATTGGAGTTGGGATTGATGGTCATCAGCGGCGGTTCCGCGTATTGCTTGATTGTGCGTCCGCTGTCCACCGACACCTGCGCAGTGGGTGTGCTTGCCAAGTCAGTGATGGGCGTGGGCGTAGGCACTTGCTCGGGTGTAGCTTCGGGGGTCGGCGTGGGCACTTCGACTATGCACGCCGCAAGCAGCGGCAGAGCCGCCAATATCAACAGACCAACAATCAGCTTCATTTTTCTTACTTCGTTATTTTCAGCGTGTGCCGCTGGCGCCCGACTCGGTATGGTAAGTCGGTCTTCTGATACCCAGCCTGGATATGCGGCCGGTTACAGTATATTGCATAAATGCGAAAATGGGCCAAGTCAAAGAACATCGACTGCCCGGCTAAACGCTCTCAGGACAGCAGAGGCTACGGTTCATCGTAGTCGTCAACAAGGTCAGGGTCTTCCCAAGGCTGTAGTCGGTCTTCCGGGTTTTCCGTCGAACGCATCCTCCGTACCACGTATCGAGCGGCTACGGCTGTCAACACAACTATGGCCAGGGCGCCCAGAGCCAGACTGCTGAAGTTCACCCAGGGGAAGCCTGCCCCGCGGCGTTCCGGTCCAGGCCCAGCCGACCCCTGATCATCAGCCGTCCAGCGAGAGTCCAGCCCGGAAACACCGAATCCGTACGCCTGCATCATAGCATCTTCCACAGGCCAGCCCTGGGATAATTCATGCAACAGATGCTGAAACCGTTCAACGCCAAAAGCGTTGATCATGAAGGAAACGACGCTCTCTGCTTTACGGTAGAAGGCGGGAATTTCATCCGGCGTCCCGGAAACGCTGTTCATTGACGACAATGGCAAGCTGCCGGGACTCAATCTGGTTCCGCTTCCGGGCCTGCTGCCCGGCTCAACGTAACTGGCAAACCCCTCGTTCAGCCAGGCGGGCAGGGGCAGCGCGTACCGCCCCAAGGCCTGGTCCAACAATAAGTGGGCCGCCTCATGGACGATGATCCCGGGCCTGAATCCGATTGCCACGAATACGCCGCTGGAGGGGAAAGCATATCCACCGAAGACCCGCGCCTCGGCAATCGTCTTGCTTATGTGGGGAAATGCCTGGCGGGCTTCCGCATGGTTGTTGTAGACGACCCCCTTGACCGGCACAAAAGAGTCCACGTCTAGGAGTTCCAGGACATAGGCTAACTGGTCTTCCACAGTTTGGGTGACAGCATCGACCTGGGACTGGGGCAGTTGATGGTATAGCAACTGAAGACCACCTATCTGGGCCCGTTCCCAGTGGAACCGGTCGTCGGCGTACTCAACCACATTGGGGTCAGTTTGATGCGCGTTGCCTTGGGCGTCGCGCAGGACGTAGTAGTACTCCAACTCCGATCCGGGGGGCAAATAGTCCGGGCCTACGACGCTAATGTTCAAGCTTGCATGGACACGGCGTCCGGGGCTGAAGTCGGGATAAGCATACGACCATACGTTGCTGCCCAGGAGCCGGTGGAGGAACCGTACTTCAACGATATCCGAACCTCCCTTGGCCGTCAGAGAGAAGCTCAAGCCATTGGGAAACTCGACGCTCCGGCTCTCCGACAGCACCTCGATACCGCCGTCAGCAGCCTGCGCCGGCGCGGCTATAACCCAGAGCATCGACCCCACGAATACCACGGCCAGAGCAACTCCCAGGCACCGAAACAACCGGAGGTCGGGACGTCTGGCTGAAATCTGCGACAGCCTCAGGTTAGTGGGCAGACCTGGGAGTTTCGTTGACACTCTCGCTCCATCTGCTATTGATTTCCGGGACCAGTCTTTAGTTCCAGTATATTCAAACAAGCGACGAATTGAATCGTAGCAACGCGGGCGTATTATCTAATCTTGCGCCAGCGAAAGGCCGTTGCAGTAGTGGGTATATTGTCAATTGCCGGAAATGCATCCATAATGGGCCGGGCCGTCTCCATCGCCGGGGACAGCATATTCGGGCGCGAGCCCCAATTGGTCTCGGGGCAGGGGTTCGCGAGGGCTGAGCCAAAAGAGGACCGTATATGCATCTGGGAATGATCATGGAGTGCGACTACCGGCCAGGAGGCGACCAGGAAGATGCCTTTAAGCAGGCTTTCTCCTTGGTGGAATTGGCCGAAGACGCCGGAATGAGTGGAGTATGGCTGGCGGAACGGCATTTCGCCCCTCCCAAAGGACATCAGGACTCCGCAGGCACCACAAACCCCTCCATCGCGTCTGTGCCGTTGGTGTTGGCCAGCGCCATAGCCGCCCGTACCGAACGGCTACGCATAGGCATTGCAGTGGCGGTGTTGCCCATCTGTCATCCCATTCGCATGGCGGAAGAGACCGCAACCGTGGACCATATCAGTCAAGGGAGGCTGGACTTCGGTGTCGGCCGAAGTTCTTTCACTCGGGCCTACGAAGGGTACGGCATCCCCTACGCTGAGAGCCGAGAGCGGTTCCAGGAATCTTTGGACGTGATAGTCAAGGCTTGGACACAAGAGCGGTTCTCTCACGAAGGCAATTTTTTCACTTTCAACGACCTTTCCGTCCTGCCCAAACCCTATCAGAAACCGCACCCGCCCATACGCATGGCGGCCAACAGCCCTGAGACCTTCGCCAGCGTGGGAGGCATGGGACTCCCGCTCTTCGTCGGTCTGCGGAGTTACTCGCTGCCAGTGGTTGCCCGGCACATGGAAATCTACCGGGAGGCGCTGCGGGAAGCGGGCTATCCGGACGAACCAGACGTATTGCTGCGGATACCAGTGTACGTTGCGGAGACGGAGGAGCGGGCCTTGTCGGAACCCGAGGAAAGCACCATGAGTGCCTACCGGCGCATAGGGAACTCGATGGCCAGGTCCGCCACCGCTGCTGGGGCCGATGCCTCCGCGGTGCGGGCAGAGCGAGGTCAGGAGCTATCCAGCGTAACTTACCAGGAGTTGTTGCGTGACCGGTTGGCATACGGGACGCCGGAGAAGGTGGCTGAACAGTTGCTCAGGTTCAAAGAGGCCTTGGGGCTTTCAGGGGTGGTAATAGAGCCCAACATAGGCGGAGCCATACCATCGCAGCAAGTGTTCAACTCGGTCCGCCTGTTTGCCGAAGAGGTAGCGCCCTTACTCAGGCAATAGCCCGCTCCGTATGTAGCCAGAGGGCCGCGTCCGAAGGGAATCATCTTCTATAGAGTTCGCCTTAGTACGGCGCAGCAGCAGCCTTGGAGCAACGCGCAGTCGGGCTATACGAGCGCCTCAAGACCAACGAGGATTGATGGCGGCGGTCCCGTTTCCATAAGTTGAAGGAGGCCCTACTTCATGCCTGGAATGTGTTGACAGTACGAATACGGCTGTGATAAATTTCGTGCCGTTAGTGAAAATATGCACATAGTAACCCCAACTGCTCAAAAGGTCTTTCAGGGGGTATGAAGATGGGGTTGGCGCCCTTTAAGCGGGCAGGCGACCCAAGAGCGGTGGAGCCCCTGGGATCCCCGATAGACCCTTCCACAGAAAGTCCACCAGGCACGCCCGGACGCTGGCGCTGGTTCAAGCGCCCAGCCATGCTGGGGGCGTTATTCCCCCTTCTGCTACTAATTGCCTGCTCCTCGGGTAAGCAGTCCACTTGGGACCCAGTTGGGCCCATAGCAGAGAAGCAACTGGACCTGTTCAACGTCCTGCTTTGGGTCATGGTGGCGGTATTCGTGCTGGTGGAAGGGGTCTTAGTATACGCCCTGATCCGCTACCGGAGCCGGCCGGGCCAGGTGCCGAGCCGGACCCACGGACATCTGCCCCTGGAAATCACTTGGACCGTTATCCCCACCATAATCATCTTGGCGCTTGGAGTTTGGTCGGTGATAACGTTGTTCGAGATCGATGACGTCCCCAGCAACGCGGAAGACGTCTTGGAGGTCAACGTTACCGGCCACCAGTGGTGGTGGGAGTTCGAGTACCCGGACGCCGGAGGCGGCAAGCGCATCACCACCGCCAACGAGCTGCGAATTCCTGTCGACACGTGGGTGAGGCTTCACTTAGCCAGCGACGACGTGCTGCACAGCTTTTGGGTGCCCAAGCTGGCCGGGAAACAAGACGTGATTCCGACCAGAAACAACAGCTTGCCGATTAGGGCTGATTCCAGCCGGATCGACACGCTGCCGGCGACCTTCTACGGCCAGTGCGCCGAGCTATGCGGCGTCGCTCACGCCCAAATGAAGATGCGGGTGACGGTCCTGAGTCAACAAGACTATGACGCCTGGGTGCGCAGCTACGGGCCGCCCCAACCCCTGACGGACCGGGCCCAAGTGGCGCAGACCGCTACGTTCCCCGCCAATTGCGCCCTTTGCCACACCATAAGCCCCGATGACCCTACATTCGACGAGGGAGCCATCCAGCAAAGCCGGAACGAGTCTTTCAGACAGGGCTGGCTCGCCGGGACCGCCGTTATTCCAGTGCCGGCGCCGAACCTGACCGACCTGCGGACCAGGGAAAGCCTGGGAGCCGGCTTGGTAGACCTTAACGTAGAGAATCTCCGTCGCTGGCTGAATAATCCCGAAGACGTGAAGCCCGGCAACTTTATGGCCAAGCATGCGCTGATTTACCAGGACGGCGATATCAGCCTGAGCGAAGACGAGGTAGATGGCCTCATCGAGTACCTGATGGAACTCCAGTAGAGTATACTTTGACCGCGAGACCCTTAATGCACTTGATATCGTTTGAACTCGAAACCCGGCTGAAGCAAAAGCCAGCCCGGGCTAACGGTCCCTTGGGAGGCAAACCATGGCGGCCATAACCGGCGTATTGGCCCGGCCAACTACCTATTCCGGGGTGTGGGGCTGGATTACAACCATAGACCACAAGCGGATAGGCGTCCTCTACGGCGTCACCTCGTTGGTCCTTATGTTGGTTGCCGGCGTCGAAGCGGGCATCATGCGGATGCAACTGGCCCAGCCGGACAGCGAACTGATCGGCGGCGATCTGTTCAACCAGATGTTCACCATGCACGCCACCGTGATGATATTCATGGTGGTGATGCCCTTGAGCGCGGCTTTCTTCAACTTCGTCGTTCCCTTGGCCATCGGCGCCCGAGACGTGGCGTTTCCGAGGTTGAACGCGTTCAGTTACTGGGTGTTCCTATTCGGGGCCCTGGTATTCCACTCCAGCATGTTTGTGGGGCAGATGCCCGACGCCGGATGGTTCTCCTACGCCAACTTGACGGAAAAGCCGTTCAGCGTGAACCAGGGGCTGGACTTCTGGGCCGTGGGACTCCTGGTGCTGGGGGTCTCATCCGTTGCCGCGGCCTTGAACTTCATAGTGACAATCATCAACCTGCGGGCGCCGGGAATGAGCCTGATGCGCATGCCGGTGTTCGTCTGGATGACGCTGCTTACCTCCATCCTGCTGGTGCTGGCATTCCCGGTGATCACCGTGGGCCTGATTGAACTGACCATGGACCGCAACTTCGGGACTCACTTCTTCTCGCCGTCGGCCGGCGGAGACCCGGTACTGTGGCAGCACCTGTTCTGGGTGTTCGGTCATCCCGAAGTGTACATCCTCACCCTGCCGGCAATGGGCATAATCTCCGAGATCTTGCCAACCTTCTCCAAGAAGCCGTTGTTCGGATACCCATTCATCATCTTTTCCGGCATCGTTATCGCCATCATGAGTTGGGCAGTGTGGAGCCATCACATGTTCACCGTGGGCTTGGGACCGGTGGCCAACTCCGCGTTTACCATCACTACCATGCTCATAGCCGTACCTACAGGCGTGAAAATATTCAACTGGATAGGGACCGTGTGGGGCGGCTCCATAGAGTTCAAGACCCCGATGCTCTTTGCCCTGGGATTCATTTCCATGTTCATCATCGGGGGTCTGAGCGGCGTATCCCACGCGGTGTCGCCGTCGGACTTCCAGCAACAAGACACCTACTACGTCGTCGCTCATATTCACTACGTACTGTTCGGCGGTTCGCTGTTGGGATTGCTTGCCGGCATCTATTATTGGTTCCCGAAATTGACCGGCAAGATGTGCAGCGAATATTGGGGCAAGATTACCTTCTGGCTGCTTTTCGTCGGCCTGAACTTGACCTTCTTCCCCATGCACTTTTTGGGGCTCAACGGCATGCCCCGGCGCATCTACACCTATGCCGAGGAGTTCGGTTGGGGAGACTTGAACCTGCTGGCGACGGTCGGGTATTTCATCATATTCCTGGGGTTCATCGCCTTCGTAATCGATATTGTTAAAGCGCTGCGAAACGGCCGCCGCGCCAGCCACGACCCCTGGGACGCTCCGGGGTTGGAGTGGTCAATCTCTTCTCCGCCCCCAACCTACAACTTCGCTGAGATTCCCCAGGTCGAGGGCAGGGACCAGTACTGGATCGCCAAGGAGCGGGCCAAGGAGAACGGACAGGAGCGCTTGCCCGCCGAGGCCCACGTTGACCCCAGCACAGTTCACATGCCCAGCCCGTCTTACTGGCCCATTATCATCGCGGCAGGTGTGGCTTTAATGGGCGGGGGAATCCTGGCTCACTTTGCCATCAGCTTCATCGGAGGAGCTATATGCTTCCTGGGCATCGTTGGGTGGGCCAACGAGCCCACCGTTGCTCCCGACGCCCACCCATCCGAGCCGGGGGCCGGTCATTAGGAGTCCGAAACAATGGCCCATAGCGTAGAGCCGGCCCACGGCGCCGATCACGAATACACCACCACCGGCTTAAACCACCGGAAGCTGTTGATGTGGGTGTTCCTCAGTTCGGACTGCCTGTTCTTTGGGGCCCTGATTGCAACGTACATGGTCTACCGGGGCCAGAGCCTGGTCGGGCCTTACCCGGACCAGATTATCGACGTTCCCATCACCACTATCAGCACCTTTGTGCTGCTGTGCAGCAGCTTTGCCATGGTGCGAGCATTGGCGGCCACCAATCGCAACGACCAGAAGGGAATCCAGCTTTGGCTCCTGGCCACCGCAGGCCTGGGAGCGATTTTCATCGGCTTCCAGGTATACGAGTTCAATTTGTTCAAGAACGAGGGGCTGACCCTTGGCACCAACCTGTTCGGAGCAACCTTCTTCACCCTGACCGGGTTCCACGGCGCCCACGTAACGTTGGGGATAATATGGCTGTTGGGCCTGTTTTTCGTCGCCCGTAAGGGCAGGTTGGGACCGAAGACCAGCCTGGATGTGGAAATAGCTGGCCTTTACTGGCACTTTGTAGACATTGTCTGGATCGTCATATTCACATTGCTTTACCTGGTGGCCGGCTTCGACACGGGGCCGGTTGCGCACGCGGCAGGTTGACGCCTTGACCGCGCGCCCGTTCTCCAGGAGCTCCACCCATGGCCGCTAGCCACGAAGAGCAACATACGACTCGCCACCCCACGCTCGGACAGTATGTCCTGATCGCGGGCGTCCTCTTCATCATCACTATCGTCGAGTTCCTGCTGATCTGGGAAAGGCTGGGGATCGATTGGGAATCATCCCAGGCTCTGGCCCACTCCAAGGTCCCCTTGCTGATCCTGTTATCCGCGCTCAAGTTTGCCATAGTGATCATGTTCTACATGCACTTGAAGTTCGAGTCGCGGCTGTTTACCTGGATATTCCTGGCCGGACTGGGGCTGGCTTTTGCCGCCGGGATCGCCGTTTTGGGAATATTTGCCAGCATCGGCGGCGACCCGAGGCCGTACGCTGAGGAAAACGCGGTGCCGTATGCCGGACACGGAGCAGAGGTCGTGGAGGCGGTGGAGCCTGAGGCTACGCACGACCCAGAGCCCGAACCTCCTCCAACCGAGGTGGGGATAAGCGTGGTTTCCGACGCATTGGAGTTTGACGCCGGAAGCTTGACCGCCGCAGCCAACGATGAAGTGACTCTGACCTTCCACAACGCCTCCACTGTATACCAGCACAACTGGGTCCTGGTACATTCAGGCGATAGAGAGTCAGTCGTAGAAGACGGTCTCGCAGCAGGGGAGGAAAACGGATGGGTCCGGCCGGACGACGAACGGGTGCTCGCCCAGATCCGGCTTCTAGGCCCAGGTCAGACGGAGCAGTTGCGGTTTAGCCTGGAACCGGGCTTGTACGAGTTTGTCTGCACCTTCCCAGCCCACAACCTGACTATGTTCGGGGAACTGGAAGCAACCGCAGTCGAGTAGCCTCCCAAAGCCGCTTTATCAAGGTTGCCGCGGAGCGCGAGGCTCAGCGGGAACGATACGCCCCGGGTTTTTGGCCTCCTCCCGGATGAACCACATCGCCATCACCACGCCCGCCACGACCACGCTCATCATGTCTCCGGCGATCCAAAGTATGGCGCCGCCAATCTCTTGGTCTGTCTTCAGAGATATGCTGAACGGCTGCTCCACCTCCCCGTAAGCGCTGTATATAACGTCGCCGGAGAAGGTAATTCCAGCGCCGAGCAGCGTGTTGGGAATAACTATGAGCCCCAGATAGAGGATTCGCAGGCCGTAGTGCAATCGCGAGCGGTGGGGCTTGGGATCCACGACCAGCCACCAGAACAGAAAGCCGGAGGCAAGCATTGTGAAGTGCATGAACTCATGCAACGCATCGTTTCTCAGCGCCGCATTATGGGCCGCAGGCACTTGCCACAGGTAGAGCACGCTTAGAAACAGGATGGTCGTGAGCACCGGGTTGGTGATGATCTCGTAGGCCCGGCGCGCGCCGGGATTTCCGACAATGGGTCGTACCACTCGCCGCAGGGCCCAAGGGGGCAGCCCCCGCAGCATCGGAGTCAGAGGGGCTCCCAATAGGATCAGTATTGGTCCAACCATGCGCAGAAGCAGGTGCTGCAATTGGTGGAAGGAAAACATGTGCTCCGCCAGCGCATCGATGGGGGATTGCAGGGCAAGGAACAAGCAGAACAGCCCAGCAAAGAATGAGACCCTTTGCCACGTTTTCACCGGGTGGCTGGGCCGTTCCCACCGGGACAGTCCGGTGAGGTACAGGTTGGCCACTAGGAGCAGCACCAGGGTTGGCAGGGGATTTAGGTTCCATGCCGTGATGGGGTTCTGCCCCTCGTTTATCCCTTGGTGGGCGTAGGCCGGCGCGGAGGCCAGGAGTAGGAGCGCTCCCATAGCCGCCAGGGACGCCGGTAACCAGGGGCTAAATCTCATGGCAAGACCCGCCCGCCAGACGTGCCCAAGCCCGGGTGTGTTGGGCACTGTTCAGAATCATGGGTGCGCCGCTCCAGAATCGGGTCCACCGTCCGGACCAGCACCATCTGCAGGGTGGTTCCCGGATTCGAGGCGACGCCTCCGGCGCTGGGTGCTCCACCACAAGTAGGCCGCGCCGGCGATAATCACCAGCAATACGGCGATGAAGACCCACCTTCCACCCATGTCCTGCCTAGCCTCTTCCACCGTCAGCGTCGGCGCCACCAAGGCAGCATCCCCCAAATCGCTGGAAATCTCAATGGCCACCTGCCATTCCCCGGGAGCATCCAAGGTCATTAGGGCGTGGTACCGCTCCGGCTCCGACTCCTCCCGGATATTGTTGGCGGTGACTTTTTTCCGCTCGTCTGCCTCTCCATGTCTGGTCCAAAGGGTGATCGTGGCGTCGGTTACGGGCTGACACGTGGATGCCTCCCAAACATAAATGCCAACAACCGTAGTGCCTATCCGCAACCTAGACGGGTATAAGTCAACCCTGACGTCGTAAGGCTCGGCAATCTCTTGGAATCGGTAGCGTCCAGTTGGTTCGGGCTGGATAGGTAGAATAATCGGCTCTCCGCATCCCTGAGCGCCGCTCTCTTGCGCTTGGGCCACGCCTATAGACCATGCCCAGGCGGCCAACAGCGCCGCTATAACCACGCCTGCAACTGCCATCGCTCTTGGAAGTATCAACTTTGACTTACCGCGAGACCTCGTTACTCTTTGTTTACATGTTAACATTTACCGACTACTCCACGGCTCTATCAGGTTCAGTAAATGCAAGTGCCTCTTGAATCTGGACGGCGCCTCCGTCCCAATACTCCAGAATCGGTCAGTTTCCATAAAATTGTCTTGACAACTTTGGGGCGCGGAATTCACAGTATGGCTAATCTTTCCGTTGGCGGCCAATTGGTGGCGGACAGATGAACGTTCAACCTCGTGACCTGCGGCGACAGCGTTTGGTAGACCGCGCTAAGGTGGAGTTTGCCAATAAGGGGTTTCACGAAACCAACATCTCGGAAATTGTGCGGCAAGCCGGAATCGCCAGGAGCACGTTTTATCAGTACTTCGACTCCAAACTGCACCTATTTCAGAGCATTTTCGACTCGTTCCTACAGGACCTGCATGACGCCATTCAACCCATATCCCTGGCCGCGGGCGCTCCTGCCCCCCTAGTCCAGATACAGGACAACCTGACAAGGGTATTGGACCTGGTGTTGAACGAGAAGGACCTTACCCGCATATTTCTGAACTATACCGGCGCATTGGACCAGAAGGTAGCGGGGCGGGTCAGCGAGTTTTATTCGCAGGCGGCGGGAATGATACAGAGATCACTGGCCCTGGGCGTGTCCATGAACCTGGTGCGTCCTTGCGACACCCGACTTACGTCATACTCCATTATCGGCGCAGTGAAAGAGGTGGCATTTCAACTGGCAACTTCCCAGGAGCCGCGGCCCAGCACCGAGGAGTTGGTGCGTCAGCTTCTCGAGTTTGGGATGGATGGCGTGCTCGTGCAGTCTCAAAACTCGTTGTTGGGCACAGTGCGGCAAGCAGGGAGTCCGGGACTATCTTCCCAGGTCGCCCGTCCGGTTGGATGAGCCGGAAGCAAGAAGTTCTTTCGGATAACAAGAGTCAGCAGTAGAGGTACGGCGCCTTGAAAACGACAACTGACAACATTAATGGCAAGTCTGCAGTCCAGGAGATCCCCGAAAGCATTTTGGTGGGCTTGGACGTGGGGTCTACGACCGTTAAGGCGGTTGTCATGGACCCGGACACCGACGAAATCCTCTGGAAGGACTACCAGCGCCACAACACCAAGCAACCGGAGATGGTCAACGAGTTCATTCTGAGGATCCGGGAAGCGTTCCCGCTGCCCCAGGAAAAGATGCGCATATTCATCACGGGCAGCGGCGGCGGTACGCTCAAGGACTTCATAGGCGCCAAGTTCGTCCAGGAAGTGAACGCCGTTTCGCTGGCGGTGGAGCATCTATTCCCCGATGCCGGCTCGGTTATCGAACTGGGCGGCCAAGACGCCAAGATAATCATCTGGTTCACCGATAAGGAGACCGGGACCAAGCGCAAGGTGCCCAGCATGAACGACAAGTGCGCCGGGGGCACCGGAGCGGTCATCGACAAGATCAACGCCAAGCTCCGGTTGTCCGGCGAAGAACTTCGGGCACTGGAATACTACGACGTCAAGCTCCACCCCGTCGCCGGCAAGTGCGGCGTGTTTGCCGAGACCGACATCAACGGGCTACAGAAGCAGGGAGTGCCCTCAGAGCAGTTGATGGCGTCTTTGTTCGAGGCCATTGTCCAGCAGAACCTGAGCGTGTTGACCAGGGGCAACACCCTGCGGCCCACGGTACTCCTCCTGGGCGGGCCCAACACCTACATCCCGGCCATACGGGATTGCTGGAAGCACAACATCCCCAAGGTCTGGGCCGAACGCAACATTGAACTCCCAGCGGGCGTTCCGCCCGAAGACCTGATCGTCGTTCCCGACAACGCCCAGTATTACGCCGCCATCGGCTCGGTGCTCTACGGCAAGACCGAGGAAGACCACGTGGGCGTATTCATCGGCACCGCGGAACTGGAGGAGTTTATAGAGGTAGGGCGCACCAAAATGCGGGAGCAGTCGGGAGACGTGGGCCTCGCCAAGACCCAGGACGAACTGGAGGAGTTCAAGAAACTCTTCGAGAAAGCGCCCTGGGAACCGGCCGCGTTCACTGAGGGGGAAGAGGTGGAGGCCTTCGTCGGAATCGACGGAGGTTCCACGTCCACCAAGGGCGTCCTTCTGGATAGACATGGCGTTCTGCTGGCCAAGGCGTACCAGCTATCCAAGGGCAACCCCCTATCAGACAGCCAGGACATCCTCACAGAGTTGCGGGAGTACGTAGAAGGCCAGGGCGCCACCCTCAAGATCTTGGGCTTAGCCACCACGGGCTATGCCAAGGATCTGCTCAAGGACACCCTGGGGGCCGACGTAGCCATCGTGGAGACGGTGGCCCACACCAAGTCCGCCATGCATTACTACGATGACGTGGACGTGATAGTGGACGTGGGCGGGCAGGACATCAAGGTCATCGTCATCAACGACGGCAAAGTGAAGGACTTCAAACTGAACACGCAGTGCTCGGCGGGCAACGGCTATTTCCTCCAAAGCACCGCCGCCAAGTTCGGCTACTCTGTGGCCGAGTTTGCCGACGCGGCCTTCGACGCCGAACGGCTGCCGGTCTTCGGCTACGGCTGCGCCGTGTTCATGGAAACTGACATCGTCAACTTCCAGCAACTGGGCTGGGAGAAACACGAGATAATGGCCGGCCTGGCCAAGGTGCTGCCCAAGAACATCTGGCTGTACGTGGTGGCAGAGCCAAACTTGAGAAAGTTCGGCACCAACTTCGTGCTCCAAGGGGGCACCCAGCACAACCTGGCCGCCGTCAAGTCGCAGTACGACTTCATCCTGTCCAAGATACCGGAAGCCAAGATCCGGGTGCACGAGTTCACTGGAGAGAGCGGTGCCATCGGCGCCGCCCTGGAGGCGATCCGGGTGGCGGCCGAGCGGGACTCTTCGTTCATTGGGCTGAAGGCCGCAGAAAACCTGGAGTTCACGACCACCAGGGACGAGTCGACCAGGTGCAGCTTCTGCAAGAACAAGTGCCTGCGCACGTATATCGATACCGAAACGCCCCAGGGGGACAACCGCCGCTTCATCATCGCCACCTGCGAAAAGGGCACGGTGGAAAGCATAGACGACATGAAGGAAATCAAGGCGCGGCTGGCCGAAATCATGGACGCCAATCCCAACTTCGTGGAGAAGGCTTCGGTCAGGGCCTTCCGGACCACCGACCCGCCCAAGGTCAGTTCCCTGCGCAAGGCCGAAGACGAGCCGGCGGAACAGAAGAAGGGATTCTTGGCCAGGTTCAGCAAGCGAAAGCCGGAGGACCTGCCGATGCCCTTGGTCCCACAGGATGTGCGGGTACTGCGGCGGGACATCAAGATCGGCATGCCCCGCGTGCTCAACATGTACACCCTGGCCCCGTTCTTCCAGGCGTACTTCGAGTCCCTGGGGGTCGGCTCCCAGAACATCATCTACTCCGACTACACCGACCCGGCCATGTGGTACAAGGGGTCGCGCCGGGGTTCCATAGACCAGTGTTTCCCCAGCAAGGTGTCCCTGGCCCACATCCACAACCTCATCTTCGACAAGAAGGGGAAGCAGAAGCCCGATGTCATTTTCTTCCCCATCATCAACAAGCTGAAGACCGAACTGGTCAACGCGGAGGACAGCGCCGCCTGTCCGACGGTCTCGATCACCCCTGAGGTGGTCAAGGCGGCCTACACCAAGGAAGGGAACATCTTCGCCGAGAACGACATGCGCTACCTGAACCCTTCCCTGGACTTCACCGAATGGCCGATGCTCGAGTGGGAGATGTGGAACTGCTTCCAGGACGTGCTCCAGGTCACCTGGGAAGAAAACCGGGAGGCTTTGGAAATTGCTTTCAAGGCTTGGCGCGGCTACTTCGACACCATGCGGTCCGAGGCGCGGCAGGTGCTGGACAAGCTAGAAGAGGAAGGGAAGCTGGGCGTGGTCATGCTGGCCCGGCCGTACCACAACGACCCGGGCCTGAACCATGAAATCATGCAGGAAATCCAGAAGAAGGGTTATCCAATCTTCAGCGTCGACTCCCTGCCTCAAGACGAAGACATGCTGGAGAGGCTGTTCGGGAAGGAGGTGGAAGCGGGGGTCATCACCCACGCCATGGACATCACCGACGCCTGGAAGAACGCCTACAGCGAGAACTCCAACAAGAAGATCTGGGGGGCCAAGTACGTGGCCCGGCATCCGAACCTGGTCGCCATCGACCTGTCCAGCTTCAAGTGCGGGCACGACGCACCCACCTACAACACCATCGAAAACATTATCGAAGCGTCGAACACGCCCTACTTCACGTTCTTCGACATCGATGAGAACAAGCCCTCGGGCTCGATCAAGATCAGGGTGGAGACCATCGACTACTTCCTCCAACGGTACCAGGAGCACCTGCAGAAGAAGGTTGCCTCCAAGAAGGAACTGGCGTACATGGTCGATACCTACCGCAAAGGGCTGACTAGGGCCAACGACAAGGCAGCAGCCGAGTTGGAGGCAGCCGGCCGCATCACCATCAGCGGCAACGACTCCCGGCCCAACGGCCACAAGGGGCTGGGGCATGACGATCTGCACTCCAATGGCCACGGCCGTGACGAGTGGGTCCCGGTGACCCTGGAGTTGGGCAGCAAGGGGGCTGGCAACGGCAACGGGCACAGCCACGCTGCCGATGAGCAGCCGGCTTCGGTACAAGCCGCCGCCCCCAACGGGAACGTGATGGACGTTAGCCCCAAGGTGGGAGACGGGCAGCGCAGCCAAGTCCGGATGGATTCCGACTCCTACGACAGCATACGGAAAGAGAACACCGCCGGAGACCCCAAAGAGGAAGAGTTCGGCAGCGGCTCGCAAAGCTGCAGCGTCCCCATCAGGGACTACCCGGTGAAGGCCTATGCCCAGGACGGCGAGGCAATCGTCGGCCTTCCCGATGAAGATGAGGATGAATCCGGGGTGCAGTTTGTCCAGTTGGGCAACTTCAAGCTGCCCAAGAAAGAGCGAACCGAAGAAGCGACCCCGGTAGAGGCGGACTAAACACCCGATAACCTAGCTAGGGAGGAGACCAAATGGCCAAGGTATTGGACAAGCAAGACATAGAAACCCAGGTGGCGGAGTACGAAGCCAAGCTCCGGCAGGAGATGGGCTTAGAGGAACAGGAAATCACACACTTCCATAAGCCTTACGAGTTCAACTGGCCCAAAGAGCAGAAAGAGTCGACGACCATTCTGTGGGGCGGGTTGACCGCGGCCCACGAGGAGCTTGTGACCGAGGCCATGAAGGGCCTGGGCTACAACGTGCGAATAATTCCGACGCCCGACAACGACTCGCTGGCCACGGGCAAGGAATACGGCAACAGGGGCCAGTGCAACCCCACCTATTACACGGTGGGGAACCTGGTCAAGTACCTGAAGGGGCTCGAGGAAGCAGGTGAACAGGACATCGAAGACCGGTACGTGTTCGTCACGGCCGGGGCCTGCGGGCCTTGCCGGTTCGGCATGTACGAGTCGGAATACCGCAAGGCGTTGCGGGACTCGGGGTTCGATAAGTTCCGCGTATTGCTGTTCAAGCAATCGGGCGGCCTGAACCAGGACAGCGGCGACTCCGCCTTGGAGCTAAATCCCAAGTTCGGAATGGCGCTGATAAAGGGCGTCATGGTTGGCGACATGATCAACGACCTGGGCTACAAGGTCCGACCCTACGAAGTCAACGAGGGCGATACGGACCGGGTCACCAAGGAAGCCCTGGGATTGGTAGGCGACACCCTGCGGGAAGGGAAATCCGTGTGGAGGGCCTTGCGCCGCGTCCGCAAGATGTACAAAGACATCAAGGTCGATTACACCCGGGTGAAGCCCAAGGTGAAAATCACCGGCGAGTTCTGGGCCCAGACCACCGAGGGCGACGGCAACTACCACATGTTCCGCTGGCTGGAGTCGGAAGGGGCCGAGGTCATGGTGGAGCCCATCGGCACCTGGATCGAGTACCTCATCTGGGCCGCCCGGCAGAACGCCGAGCAGCACCTGGTCATCGACAAGACGAGGAAGAGCTTCATCCGCAAGGTCAAGCTGGTGCAAGTGGCTTTCAGGATGTATTACAACCTCTACCGGTGGGGACTGGGATTCAAGACGGACTCCTTGCCCAACCAGAAGAAGCTGGCCGAATACGCCAGGGCCTACTACGACACCCACCTCAAAGGCGGGGAGGGCCACCTTGAGATCGCCAAGAACATCATGGCCACCAAGGACAAGCACGCCCAGATGGTGATTTCCCTCAAGCCCTTCGGCTGCATGCCCAGCACCATGAGCGACGGCGTACAGAGCAGGGTGGTGGCCGACTACAAGGACGCCATATTCTTGCCCATCGAGACTTCGGGGGACGGCGAGGTCAACGTCAAGAGCCGCACCCAAATGAAGCTGTACGAAGCCAAGGTCAAGGCCCGCCAGGAGATGGCCGAGGTCTTGGACAAGTACGGCGTAACCATCGAGCAGGTACGGGACTACGTGGCCAAGCATCCCAAGTTCAACGACCCGATGCGGAAGGTGCCGCACCACCACGGCATCAGCACCGCGGCCAACTTCGTGGCCATGGTGGCGCCTCACGTCAAGTAGGTGTAGCCGCTACATTCGAAGGACCCCGAAGAATCCCCCTTGGCCAGGGGGATTCTTCTTTGTTGGCGTACCTTCATGGACTGGACTGCGCCGCTCCTGGCCGAGCCCGCCGCGTTGACAGGGTGGTGCGTGCCCATTAACCTATCTGTGCTTTGAGCCAGACGATGAAACTGCTCGGGAAGACAGCCTTGGTCACCGGCGCCAGCCCGAACATCATGGGCGGCATTGCCGAGGGGCTGGCTGCGGCCGGCGCTAAGGCGGTTTGCGTGGACATTAACCCCGACTACGCCTATGGCTGCGCCAGGTCCATCGCCCGGCAAGGCGGGCAAGCCATGGGGCTGGTCTGCGATGTCTCAGACGAGGCCCAGGTCATTGAGACGGTGGGCCGGGCCGAGAAGGTCTACGGGGGTGTCGACATCCTGGTGAACGGGGCCACCATCTTCAACTCCAAGGGCGTTCTGGACATGCCGGTGGAGGAGTGGCGGCGGCAGACCGACGTGCTGCTGACCGGAGCATTCCTGTTCACCAAGCATGCGGCACAACGGATGATCGCCCTGGGAATCAAGGGCAACGTCATCAACATTATCTCGACGGCGGGGCACCAGGGGGAGCCGGGAAACGTGGGCTACAGCACAGGCAAGGGCGGGCTTTTGAACTTCACCCGGTCGACTGCCATGGAACTGGGCAGGTACGGCATCCGGGTGAACAGCCTGACTCCCACGGCCACCGACACTGAGGAAGGGACAGAGCGGGCCGCCCGGTGGGCGGTGCCGTGGCCGGCGCCCCGGCAGGGCGTGCGGGACAAGGGATTATTGCCCGACCCCAGCACCGGCGTGCCCCTGCGAAAGTTGCCCAGCCCCCGGCACTATGCCGCGGCTGCGGTGTTCCTGGCGTCTGACGACGCCGAGATGATTACGGCTTTCGACTTGCGGGTGGACGCCGGGGCTATCTCCCGCTACTGGCCCTGGGACCCGTCAAGGTCCGACAGCTAGACTTGCCGCGACACCGCTATTGCGGCTCGGCGGGCAGCCAAGAGTCGGGAACGCCTAACCCCTGCCTGGAGGAGTGGCCATGAGCACGACGGAGAACAATGGAGTTTCCCCGGAGGTGTTCCGGCAGATGGCGGAGCGTGCCGGGTTGGACTTGACCGAAGAAGAATTGGAGCGTCTCAGGCCCCTGTACGGCCTGTATCTCGAGTTCGTCAACCAGATTCACTCGGTGGACCTGCAAGCCGAGGAGATTGCCCTGGCCTTTCAACCTGACTGGCAGTCTTGACGGGGATTGCGGAGTTGTTTACAGGCGGGTGACGCTTGCACGGAACCTTTCGCGAGCGGATAAAGGGCGGAGGCAGCCATGCCGGACGTTGAGAACCAGCTACACTACCTGAGTATCCAAGAGGCCGCGGATAAGATCCGCCGGCGCGAGCTGTCGCCGGTGGATGTGGTGCAGGCTTGCCTGGACCGTATCGAGGCCACGGACGACCGGCTGCACTCGTTCATCACCATCCTTAAAGACGAGGCCATGGAGCAGGCCAGGGCGGCTGAGGCCGAGATTGCCGGGGGCAACTACAGGGGGCCGCTACACGGCATCCCCTACGGCCTCAAGGACCTGTACGACACCGCCGGGATACGGACTACCGCGGCATCGAAGGTGGACTTCGACCGGGTGCCGGAAGAGGACGCTACGGTGGTGACCAGGCTCAGGGAGGCGGGGGCCGTGCTGGTCGGCAAGCTGGTAATGCACGAGTACGCCACGGGCGCTCCGGACTTCACGTCTCCGTTCGAGCCTGCCCGGAATCCGTGGAACCTGGAACATGCTACCGGCGGCTCCAGCAGCGGGTCGGGTTCGGCGGTGTCGGCGGGCCAGGTAATGGGGGCGTTGGGTTCGTGCACCGGGGGGTCGATCAGGGGCCCGGCGTCGCTGTGCGGCATCGTGGGCCTGAAGCCGACGTATGGCCGGGTCAGCAGGCACGGCGTGGTCACCCTAAGCTGGTCGCAGGACCACTGCGGGCCGATGACCCGGACGGTGTGGGACGCGGCGGCGATGCTTCAAGCCATCGCCGGTAAAGATCCCAGGGACCCGACGACCAGCAACGCCCCGGCGCCCGACTATGCCGGTTCCCTGGGTCAGGACATCAAGGGCCTTAGGATAGGGGCGCCCCGGCACTATTTCTTCGAGCCCAATCCCCAAGTCAACCCAGAGGTGGTGGCCGTGGTCGAGAAGGGCTTGGGGGCGCTGCAGGAGTTGGGGGCAAACCTGGAAGAGGTGACGGTGCCCAACCTGGAGTACGCCAGGGCGGTGAACGCCATTGTCATGGCAGGGGAGTCCTACGCCTTCCACGAGAGGAATCTGAAGACGAGGCCCGAGGACTTTGGCGAGGCAGTCAGGTCGCGCTTTCGCATGGGAGCGTTCCTGAGCGCTAGCGACTACGTTCAGGCGCAGCGGTGCCGGCAGTTGGTGAAGAGGGGGTTCGCCGAGGCAATGGCCAAGGTGGACCTGCTGGTGACGCCTACCACGGCCTATCCGGCCCCGCGGTTCGAGGCCTACGATGCGGCGTTTACCCTGCGGGGGCCGAGCTTCACCGCGCCGTTCAACGTCACCGGCCTGCCGGCCATTTCGATTCCGTGCGGCTTCACCGAGGCCGGCCTGCCGGTGGGGATGCAGCTTGTGGGCAAGCCTTTCGACGAGCCCACAGTGCTACGGGCGGCATACGCCTACGAGCAGCACGCCGGGTGGTCGCAGCTACGCCCGCCGATTTAGGCGTCCCAACCGCAACCGGGGACTGTTTCAGAGTTGCTGAATCCCCCTCACCCTAGCCCTCTCCCGCGTTGGGGAGAGGGGATTTGGCCGCGACCGCGTCCAGGTAGAGCCGGTAGGCGCGGTCGCTGAAGCAGACCAGGGTCACTGTGTCCACTGAACTGTTCCGGCCCAGGAAGTCTACGGTCTCGGTGACGGCGATGGCGGCGGCTTGTTCCAGTGGAAAGCCGTAAGCGCCGGCGCTGATGGCGGGGAAGGCGATGGTGCGGAAGCCTTGTTGTTCGGCGATGGCAAAGCAGTTGCGGTAGCAGCTTGCCAGCAGGGCGTGCTCTCCGTGGCCGCCGCCCCTCCAGACCGGGCCGACGGTGTGAATCACGTACCCGGCGGGCAGGTCGTAGCCGCCGGTGAGCCTGGCCTCTCCGGTGGGGCAGCCTACCAGGGTGCGGCATTCCTCCAGTAGCTTGGGACCGGCGGCCCGGTGGATGGCGCCGTCCACGCCTGCGCCGCCCAGCAGGGACTCGTTGGCGGCGTTGACGATGGCGTCCACCTGCAAGGTGGTGATGTCGCCGAGGTAGACGGTTAGGCGTTGGTTAGCCAAGGCTGGCGTTCTGGTCGTGCGCGGGCCTGGTGTATGCGGGCTGTTTCATTGGCGGGTCCGAAATTTTTACCACCGTCCCACTGAGTCCCAAAACGTTCCATTTTGGAGGGAATGTCCCCGTCCCAGGGTTTTTCATCAACTGGGACATTACGGGACATTCTGGGACATTTCCCCGGTGGTGTGGTCCGAGAGCCCCTTCGACCGGCTCAGGACAGGCTCACCACGAGCAAAGGACTTGCCGCGCCTGTTGGCCGGGCGGCCTGTGTAGACCTGTGGCCACGGGTGGCGTAAGGAACTTTGGAATGTTGGGATCAGTACCATAGGATTGAGTTTAGGGATTGGGGTTGGGGGCTGTCAACGGGGAAATGTCAGTGGGGTGGGGCCTGCGGTTGTTTGGTGAACTGGGCAAGCGCCAGGACATTCGCGGGGCCGTTGGTATGGTTCGACAAGCTCACCACGAACGGAGCTTCGGGGCCAGAGATTCGAGATTCCTCGGCTGCGCTCGGAATGGCGGGGGTGCGGCGGGGGATGGCGTGGAGGCTGAGGATGGACGGGGGGATGGGGGAGGGTAGGCACAAGGCCTACCCCTACGGCGGGGGTGCGGCGGGGGATGGGGGAGGGTAGGCACAAGGCCTACCCCTACAGTGGGTTGTTGGCGCCCAGGAATGGCGGGGGTGTGGCGGGCAAAGGGTTCATCTTGCGGGGTGTTTGTGGGGCGGCTGGCCGAGCTTGCACCCCAAGGGGAGGGGGCCCAGAGGAACACGGTTAGGAGGACGAGGGGTCCTGGCCGTAGACTTCGGTGTTGGGGTAGAAGCCGTACCAGCCGAACCAGTAGGCGTTGCGGCTGGGGAAGCGGGGCAGGCGCTGGGAGTCGTCGGCGATGTTGACCAGGGCGTCCTCTTCCAGGCGCCACCGGCCGCCGGACTCGTCGAGCAGGAGGTCTACCCCGGCTTCCCGGGTTATTTCAGAGAAGACGTTGTCTGCACGGTGAAAGGCGCGGGGGCCCCCGCCCTGGCCGGGGGTGACGATGACCAGGTTGATTCCGCCGAGTTCGTCGTTGACTACCTGGTCGCGGATCAGGATTCCGAAAGAGTAGGCCCTTTCCCGGCCATTGAGGGTGAGGCCAAGGACTTGTGTTTTGGCCGCCAGGGCCGGGCTTCGGGTGGCTACCGGGAACATGGTCCCGGGTTGGGCCCGGTACTCGTAATAGAAGGAGCCGGGGTCGGACTCGGGCAGGTAACGGTAGCCGGGATAGATTCCAGTTTCCACGTCCAGGACGGTGGTGTCGGGATGGGAGGCGAGCCATTCCCCCCAAGTGGTCAGCGACACGGGAATCACGTCCAGGACGATGCCGCTGTCGGCCAACTCTCCCGTAACCGGCTCTCCCCGGAACTGATGCCAGAGGGAATTGGTCTTCCGGTCGTACATGAGCTTGTTGCTCTGGTAGAGGAAGCCGGAAGTCCCAAAGGAAATGACCTCGCCGTTGACTGTTGTGGAATACACGATTCCAGCGCCGCAGAGGGTTCAATAGGATAAGGCGAAGGGCACCCCTCCCAGCACGTCGTTGGCCATCTCGTGGGGATTGAGGATGCGCAGGGGATAGGCCCGGCGCTCTCCGTTGATGGACAGCCCGAAGACCCGGTCGTCGTCCAGGATGTAGTGGGCCTCGGCGGCCGGCACGTGCGGGGGATTCTGCAGGTCGGGTATGCCGTCCTTCCGCACTCCTCCCCAGGCTATCTCCTCCAACCTGATGCGGGTGTTTACGCCGTCGTAGAAGAACAGCTTAAAGTTGGGGTCTATGGCGGAATATAGCTCGCCCTTCCAACCGGCGAATCCGGCAGGGGGTTGCACCTCGGGATGGTTGCCCAGCCATTCCATCCACCACCCCCAATGCCTTAAATCCGCAGGGACGTCCCCGCCCTCGGTTCCTCCGGCAAGCTGGTCTACGGCGCAGGGCAGGCAGAGTCCAGGGGTGCGCGAAAACCTGAAACGCATCAGCTCCAGCAGCACGGGAATGAAAGCCTGGTTGCCGGTGGCGACCATAGCGTCGACAGCGCCGACCAAGTCTGGCCCAAGAGTGGCCCGCATGAGCAGCAAGGCGTCGTCCGTCGGTTCAAGGGAAGAGTACCTGGTTGGGGTCGGGGCAACGGGGGTGGGTGAAGCGCCGTCGTCTGAATGGGGTTCAACGGTGGGAGTTGGCGGGACGCTGGGCGTTGTTTCAGGCGCGCCAGGGGCCGTCGTGGGCGTGGTTGTCTCGATAGCGGGCGTATCAGTGGGCGTCGTAGCCGGTTCAGCGGCAGGAGAGCCGCTGCAAGCGGCCAGCGCTAGGGCCAGGGCAGCGGCCACGGCAAGCCACCAGAGGGCTTTGGGCATAGGGACGGCTTTGAAGTCAGGCAAGTCTGATGGCCTGTCTGCCGAGTATGGATGGTCTGGGTTGAGGCCGTTGATGATTATACGTGATTGGTGGGGTTGGCGGATGTGTTTGGGGCGGGGCAAAAATCATCCCTACGGCCCCTTCTAGGGGTACAGCGTAACCTCCACCGGTTCACTAATGTCGGCGCTCAAGAGCAGGGCGGCGCTGCCGTTGCGGACCGCGGCCTCCAGGTAGCCGTGGCTGCCAACAAGGGCGACCAGGCCGTCTTTGGGGTACTCTGGGCCTCCGTGAAAGGTATGGCTCAGTCCTTGGATGACGCGGCCGCGAATTATAAAGTCAATCGACGAAACCTCCGCCAGCATGGCAGCGGGTATGTTGGTGACCAGGTTGCCGAAGTGGTCGACGTTGATGATTTGGCCTTGGATTACGTTGCCTCGGCGCACGGGGTGGGGGGACGGCAACCAGGACAGGCGATTCACCGGCTCCCCTAGGTCATCGGGAAGGACTCCCAGGGACAGATGGGCGGCGGCGGGGGCGAAGACGTCCCGGCCATGGAAGGTGCGACTGACGGGGTGGAGCCAATACTTCGGGTTGGTGAGGCGGTGGGCGGCAATGGCGGCGGGGACGTCGATCTCGCCAGCTTGGCCCGGCGGGTCGTCCAGGTAGTCGCGGAGGACTTGGCTCAGGACGCCGTTGTCGGGGGCCAGGAAGCGGCCGTGGGGGGTCAGCAGCAGCAAGGCGTTGCGGTCGGTGCCCACGCCGGGGTCGACGACGACGACGTGGATGGCGCCGGGAGGAAAGAAGCGATAGCTGGAGCCCAGCACAAACGCGGCCTGGGCCACGTTCTGGGGGCGGATTTGATGGGTGAGGTCGATGATTTGGACGTTAGGGTTAATGCCCAGGGCGACGCCCTTCATGACGCCGACGTAGGGGTCCTGCAACCCGAAGTCGGTGGTCAAGACCAGAGGTTGGGAGCGGGACTCGCGGTCGTTGGGGTCTATGGGGTCCTCCGGTTGTCACAGCCGGGGCTTGGAGGGTTTTTCTAATTCACCCTCACCTTAATCCTCTCCCGTCAAGGGAGAGGAGAGCGCCAAGGCAACGGCTTCGATATCACCCACTTGGAGGCAGTTCAGGGCCGGGGATCAGTTCAGCCGCACGCTGATGATGGACACGACCAGGAATACGGCGGCCAGGGCGATGGTCAACTGGAACAGGGTCTTTTCCAGGCCTCGCCTAGTGCGGCCGGTGGACTGGGCGGCGCCGAACAGGCCGCTGCCGCCCTCTCTGACCTGGGACAGGATAACGACGACGATGGCTACGGATATGAGGATTTGTATTATGTTAAGCACAGTCTAACTTCGGCGCTCTTCCAATTGGGACAGCAACAGGCGGTTGACTACCTCAGGATTGGCCTGGCCCCTGGTAATCTTCATCACTTGTCCAATGAGATAGCGGAGGGCTGCATCTTTGCCCTCCAGATAGTCTGCCACTGCGTTGGGGTTGGCGGCAAGGGCTTGGGCCACCAATGCTTCTATTTCCGACGAGTCGCTTATCTGAGTATAGCCCTTTTTCTCTACTATTTGTCCTGGCGCACTGCCGGAATGGAAGGCTTCTTCCAGCACCGTCTTGGCGGTGGCGGCGCTTATTGAGCCGGCGTCCACCAAGCCGACGAGCTCCGCCAGGTGGGCGGGGGTCACCTTGAGTTGGGCAACGTCTTGGCCTTCGAGGTTCATGAGGCGGCTCAAGTCTCCCAGAATCCAGTTGGCCAGGGACTTGGCCAGCTTGTCCGATGGTTGGCCGTCCGGGGCGGCCTGGGCCGCGGCTTCTTCAAAATAGTCGGCCATGGCCTTGGAGCCGGTCAGCAGCCTGGCGTCGTACTCCGACAGGCCGTATTGACTTACGAACCGCGCCCTGCGCTGGGAGGCCAGCTCAGGCAGGCGGGAGCGGATCTCCTCAATCCAGGCGTCGTCGATGGCCAGAGGGGGCAGATCAGGGTCGGGGAAGTAGCGGTAGTCGTGGGCGTACTCCTTGCTCCGCTGGGGAAAGGTGACTTCCCGGTCTTGCTCCCAGCCGCGGGTCTCCTGGACCACCTGGCCCCCATCTTCCAGAACGCGACGCTGGCGGCGGGCCTCGAACTCCAGGGCCTGGTAGACGGAGTGGAAGCTGTTCATGTTCTTGATTTCGGTGCGAGTCCCGAACTCGGCGGCTCCCCTGGGGCGGATGCTGATGTTGGCGTCGCACCGGAAACTGCCGTCCTGCATGTTGCCGGTGGAGACGCCCAGATATTGGAGGATGGAATGGAGGGTCATGAGGTAGGTGCGGGCCTCTTCGGGGGAGCGCAGGTCGGGTGCGCTGACCACCTCCATCAAGGGCACGCCGGAGCGGTTGACGTCGACCAGGCTGTAGGCCTCGCCGCCGTTGGCGGGGAAGTGCTGCAGCTTGGCAACGTCTTCTTCCAAGTGCACCCGTTGGACGCCGATGCGCCGGGGACCGTCGTCCACGTCGATGTCCAGGAAGCCGTCGGAGGCCAGGGGCAAGTCGTACTGGGAAATCTGGTAGCCCTTCATCAGGTCGGGATAGGGATAGTTCTTGCGGTCGAACTTGGACTGGGCAGGTATGCGGCAGTTGAGGGCCAAGCCGGTCATTATGGTGTATTCGACGGCTTTGCGGTTGATGACGGGCAGGGCTCCGGGCAGGCCCAGGCACACGGGGCAGACGCGGCTGTTGGGGGCGGCGGCCTGGTAGTCGGCGCGGCATGAGCAGAACATCTTGCTGCGGGTCTGGAGTTGAACGTGGACTTCCAGGCCGATTACGGTCTCGTATTCAACGGCGGTCTGCGCCAATGGTGTCAAGCTCCGAGCGGATTCCAGGTCGGCTTCCAGTATAACAGGCAGGCATGGGGAAGGGGATGGGGCGTTGGGGTGGGTTGGCGCGGTTATGGGTGGTGGGGTATCCGTTCGCCCTTCGATTTCCCTCAGGACGAACGGGGGGGGGCGGAGGGAATGCCGCGATGTTGGTGAACAGGCGCTCTGGATTCCGGCTCGGGGGCCGGAATGACGGGTTGGGGGCGACTGGTTGGGGCCAAGGGTTGTGGATTCCACAGACGCCGGCTAAAGCTGGGGAATCGTGTACACGCCGGACTGCTTGTGATAGAATGCGCCCACTTTGACGCCCCAAGACGTGACGCCGGCCACTCCGTCTCCTTTCTCGTTAAGTCGTTTCCGGCCCAGCCGAGCGGGCAAGCTGTGTCCCCATTGATCAAAGCCATCTCCTTCGACTTCTACAAGACCCTGGCAAGGTTTTGGCCTCCGCTGAACGAGATCCAGCAAGCAGCCTGCCGCGAGTTGGGCTTGCAAGTATCCAAAAAGGCCATCGACCGCGGCTATGCGGTGGCGGACGTTTACTTCAACCAGGAGAACGCTGACCGCTCCCTGAAGTCGCGCAGCGAGGAAGAGCGGCTGGCCTTTTTCTCCCGGTACGAGCAGATGATCCTGGAGAACGCCGGGACGCCGGTGTCGCTGGAACTGGCCAGGCAAATTTGGATAATGGCCCTGGCCGTGCCAAAGGACTTCATTACCTACGACGACGTGATACCGACTTTGGCGGCGCTGCGGGGCGCAGGGTACCGCTTGGGTGTGCTGACCAATATGCCCCTGGAAATGGGCCCCTTGTGCCAGCGCCTGGGACTGACGGCTTACCTGGACTTTGTGGTCGGCTCCAATGAAGCCGGGGCAGAGAAGCCACATCCTCCCGTATTCCTGACCGCGCTGGAACGAATGGCCGCGGAGCCCGGCGAGGCGGTGCACGTGGGAGACCAGTACGGTTCCGACGTGTTGGGCGCCAGGGCGGTAGGCATGCACTCGGTGCTGATAGACCGGGGCGACTGGCATGGCGAGGTGGACGACTGCCCCAAGATTGCCAGCCTGGCCGAACTGCAACCGCTGCTGGCAGACGCTCCCCGCTCCCTGGAAGCCAACAACCATAAGCCCTGAAGCCGGCGATTGAGGGCGGGCGGTCTTTTCCCTCTGCTTTCTTGCCCATCGGCAGCTTTGCGTTTGACCGTATTCAAGGCCCGCTGCTAGACTCCGGTGCAACCGGGAAGATCCATGTTAAAAAGGGGACCCGCCCCAAATGAGGGTATGAGAATGGCCAAGCCGTTACAGAGGTGGGAAAAGGGTTCCGGCCAGGTACGGGTGGCGATCTGGTACGACTATGTTTGACCCTGGTGCTATATCGGCCTGGAGCGGGTCGACAAGCTGGCGGAGGAGTACGACATAGCCGTGGAGGGCCGGGCCTACCTGTTGAGGCCGGACACGCCAAAGGAGGGCAGAAAGCGGCAGCCCAAGCCGGGGCAAAGCGAAAACGAGCTTAACGAGCCCCTGAAGAGCCACGCCGAGGAGGCGGGCTTGGTTATGCGGCGGCCTTCGTTGTATCCGAACACCATGTATTCGCTGGAAGCGACGGAGCACGCTCAGCAGCATGGGAAGTTCATGGAATTCCACAAGGCGGCCTACAAGGCTTTGTGGGAGGACGGGCAGGACCTGGGAGACCTGACGGCGCTTGGGTCGGTGGCCGAGAGCGTGGGGCTGGACTCGGCGGACCTGGTGGCGCGGTTGGAGAGCGGCGAATACACGTCGACGGTTATGGAACAGTACCAGGAAGCGCTGGGCTATGGCATCAGGGGCATTCCCACGTTCGTGGTAGGGAACCTGATGTTCTCAGGGGCGCAGGCTTATAGCGTCTTCAAGTCGGCTATGGAGCGGGCGCTGGCGGACTAGTCGCCGGCAGGGGCAGGCGCCGGGACATCGCCGCCGGGAGTGTCCCAATTCCCATTGTGCAGGCCGTAGTTGACGGCATACAGCCGGGCATAGACGCCGTTGAGCTTCAACAACTCTTGATGGTTGCCGGTCTCCACAAGCCGGCCGTGGTCGAGGACCAGAATCTTGTCGGCGTTGCGAACCGTGGACAGGCGGTGGGCGATTACTATTGACGTCCTGCCCAGGAGTATGCGTTTCAGCGCGTCTTGAATCAGCAGCTCGGTCTGGGTGTCTATGCTGGCGGTGGCCTCGTCGAGGATGATGACGCGGGGATTTCCGACGATGGCCCTGGCAAAGCTCAACAGCTGGCGCTGGCCCACGCTTAGGTTCACTCCCCGCTCGGCCAGGACGTTGTTGTAGCCGCCGTCGAGGCCCATGATGAAGTCGTGGGCGCCGACGCCCTTGGCCGCGGCCACCACGTCTTCGTCGCTGGCCTCTTCGTGGCTGTAGCGGATGTTGTCTCTTATGGTGCCTGAGAAGAGATAGGGCTCCTGAAGCACCATGCTCATCTGAGACACCAGAGAGTGGCGCTTCACGTCCCGGATGTCGTACCCATCTACAGTGATGCGGCCCTCGGTGACGTCGGCGAACCGGTGGATGAGGGTCACCATGGTGGACTTGCCGGCGCCGGTGGAGCCGACCAAGGCCACGTTCTCGCCGGGCTTGATGTCGACGTTCACGTCGTCGAGGACCTTGACGCCGGGGACGTAGTGAAAGCCGACGCCTTCGAACCTGATGTGGCCCTGTAGTGGGGGCATGGCCGGGGCGCCGGGGCGGTCGGTGACCTCGGGCCTGAGGTCCAATATCTCGAATATCCTGACGCCGGCGGCCATAGCTCGCTGGAGTTGGCTGTACTGCATGGTCAAGTGGCGTATGGGCTCGAAGAAGCGCTGGATGTACATGGCGAAAGACACCAGTATTGCCCATTCGACGAGGCCGTCGGCAGCCAGGAGGCCGCCGACGAGGACGACGCCGAAGCCCATGCCAAGGCCTACCAGCGTGCCAACCACCGGCATGAGGCCGCCGGAGAACTTGCTGGCCTCCAAGTTCGCATCCAGGTGTTCTCTATTGAGCGAGTCGAAGTGCTTTAGATTGACTTCTTGCCGGTTGAAGCTCTCCACGACCCGCACGCCGGTAATGTTCTGGTTGTATTCGCCATTTACCATGGCGACGGCCCGCCGGATGCGCATGAAGGAGTGGCGGGCGAACTTCTGCCAGTAAACCAGGAGCAGCAACAGCACGGGCACTATGCTCAAGCACACGAGGGCCAACTGCCAGTCGATGAACAGCATGACGGCCATAATGCCGAATAGACTGAGCAAGTCGGCGAAGCTCTCGACCATGAGGTCGAAGGTCTCCTGGAGTTGGAGTACGTCGCTCTGGCTGCGGGACACGATCCGGCCCACCTCGGTCCGGTGGAAGAATGCAGGGGACAGGGACTGGAGATGGTTGAACATCTGGGTGCGCAGCAGATAGAGCACACCCTGGCCGACTTTGGGCATAAAGACCATCTGGAGATAGTTAGAACCAAAGTGGACCAAGACTACGGCCAAGAAGATGATGCCGACGATATGCAACCGCCGTACGTTGTTCCCGCTGGCGACCTCACCGCCGCCTTCCTCAACAGCCACCCCGTTGGCGGCCTCACCGCTGCTTTCCAGAACGGCTACCCCAGTGACGGCCCCGCTACTGCCTTCCTGAACAGCGACCCCGCTGACGGCCGCACTGGCCTTCTTGGCCTCATCGCCCCCGCCGACGGCCTCGATGCCCTCCTTTGCCATGTAGGGAATGAATACGTTGCCCAGGGTGTAGAGGAGGACGGCGCAGACGGTGATGAAGGCCTCTTTCTTGAAGGACTTGACGTAGGTTAGCAGCCGGGTGACCACCCGGTTGTCGTAGACCTTGCCTACGATGTTGTCGTCGGTGAGGTTGTCCACACTGGCGGCGTGCATACCTGCGGTCTGCAGTCCCCGCATACCACCCATCGGGCCGCTGAACCCGCCGCCGCCGAATCCGCCGCCGCCGCCGCGCATCTAGCCGTCTCCCCCGCTGTCGCGGACCAGGGCCGCGTCCAGCAGCAACTCTTCCTGGGGCCTGAGTTGCAACTCGTAGATGTTCCAATAGATGCCCCGGTGTGCCATCAGTTCGGTATGGGTGCCCTGCTCGACTACCTCGCCGTCGTTCAGCACCACTATCTGGTCGGCTTCCCGGACGGTGCTCAGGCGGTGGGCTATGACGAAGGTGGTGCGCCCTTTCATGACGTTGGTCATGGCGTCGTGAATCAGGCGTTCAGTCTCGACATCGACGCTGGAGGTGGAGTCGTCGAGGATCAGGATGGGCGGGTCGAGGAGAATGGTACGGGCGATGGACATGCGCTGCCGCTGTCCGCCGGACAAGGTAGCGCCCCGCTCGCCGACAAAGGTGTCGTAGCCGTCGGGCAGGCTCATAATGTGGTCATGAAGCTGGGCGACCTTGGCGGCCTTGACGACGTCCTCGTGGGACGCGTCGGTGGCGCCATAGGCGATGTTGTCGCGGATGGTGGCGCCGAAAAGGAACACGTCCTGCTGGACCATGCCCACGTTGTGGCGGAGGGACTCCAGGGTGAAGTCCCGGATGTCCCGTCCATCAACGGTGATCCGTCCTTCGGTGGGGTCGTAGAAACGGGGCACCATGTTGATGATGGTGCTCTTGCCGCTGCCCGGCGCCCCCAGGATGGCGGTCACCTGTCCGGGTTGGGCGGTAACATTCACGTCCTTCAATGCGGGGGTCTGGGAGTCGTAGGAGAACGAAAGGTCCTCGAAGCGAACCGTGCCTCGGGCCCGGCCCATGTCCTCAGCCTCTGTTTTCTCCTGAACCGGCGAGGGCATGTCCAGGATGTCGAATAGCCGCTGTCCCGAGGTAATGGCCCGGGAGAAGCTGTTGATGATGAAGGCCAACGTGCGAATGGGAAAGGTCAATTGGCTCAGGAAGAGGACGAACATCGCCAGTTCCCCTGGAGACAGGTCTCCCCGGATAACCTCCCATCCGCCGTACCAAATGATGAGGCCCAGGGCCAGGTTGAAATAGAAGGTCATCCAGGCGCTGTTGGTGCCCTGGAGACGTTCAGACCTGTAGTACTCGCCGCGGAGTTCCTGGGCCTTGGCTGCGAACTTTCTCTTCTCGTACTCTTCCGAGGCGAAGGCTTTGACCACGTGAATGCCCACCAGGTTTTCTTGGATCACGGTGACGCTCTGCCCCATAACTTGCTGAACGCGCAGCCACATATACCGCAGCCGCGCCGTCACCCGGGTAGCCCGGAAAACCAGGAAAGGCACACAGCCAAGGCTGATCAGGGCCAGTTCCCAGTTGATGACGGCGAGAATGCAGGTGATCACCACCAACCGCAGGGCGACTTCCAAGGAACGGACCAGGCCCATGGCGACGAACCGCCGGATAGCCTCGACGTCCGACGTGGCCTTGGACATGAGGTCGCCGGTGTGCTCTTTATCGTGGTATGCGAAGCTCAGGTGCTGAAGCTTATCGTAGATTGCGTTGCGAATGTCATAGACGACGAATTGCGACAGGGAGTCGGCTGAGTAGGTGCGGAGGAAATCAAAAATACCCTGGCCCACGGCCAAGCCTAGGATGCCCAGGGCCAGCCAGACCAAGGTGCTTGTTGCTACATCTTTGCCGACTATACCGCCGTCATCCAAGCGGACGACCAGTTGGTCTATAGCACCGCCGAAGACGAAGGGTATCGTCAGGGAGAAGCCGATGGCGCAGAAGAAACTTACGTAGGCGACAATCAGGCGGGTGCGGTACCGCCAGGCCATCTTGGTGATTCGTTGAAGAATCAGCATCTAGTAGTGTGCGTTTCGGTCTCCTACCACTAGACTAACGGCTGACGCCGCCACTGCGGAGCGGGGGGCCCGGCGACCCGGGGCCTGGCCGGTGCGGTCCCTTGCGGCGGGACCACGGTCATGACTTCAGGTGAGAGGCGACCCGGAGACAAATGGATTAGGCTAAAGGCCATCATATACCCAAACGTAGGCTAGTTCAAGGTGAATTAGCTACGGGATGGGGGGATTATGTCGCGTCGGCGGCGACGCCCGCCGCGCCAGCCGATACCGGGCAGAGCCGGCTGAAAGCGGCCTCAGCGACGCCCGCCTCGGTGAGGGTGGTCATTTCCTAGGGCCGCCAGTGTTCTGAAGCAGTTCAAAGAACATAATCTTTCAGGTCGCACCAAACTCTTCCAAGTTTATTCCGAGGCTTCTTGCCTGACGTTTAACGAAATTGGTTCGCAAGAATCTTTTAATCCAGTTATAGATTCCCGTCACGGTCAGACCGAATATCAGGTTTGCCGCGGTCAACCCAGCCAGCGCACACACTATTAGCCATCGCGACCACGTAGGCAGCCCATCAAATCCCAACGCTGACAACGCTATGATAATTACGAAGAATAGAGCTATGCCTAGGGATACTCCTCTCGCCCAACATTTCGCCCTATAATCACAATTCCAGTATAAGCTGGACAGTATCTTGTTGTTCTGTTCTATTTGATCCTCAAGGGCCTGCTGCGTGGTACGTCTATCCTTCTCCAGTTGTTCCGATCTTGCTGCCTCCTCCTTGAGGGCCAACTGAGCGGCGAGCCGACCGCTCTCGGACTGCTCGGCCATGTCCACTGCGTCCTTTTTGATTTCGCCGACTACCCGGTCTAGAATTTCAGTCACTGTTACCTCGGTGAAGAGGTGGTCGTCGCCCAGAGTTAGGTTCATCAACTCATTCAAGACCATGGGGCTGCTCCGGAGCAGTTGGTGGTCTCTTTCTGAGATGTTCCCATGTTTTTCCAGTCTCTCGACCTCGCTTAGGTACTTGCCCAAGAGTTCTCTGCTCGGTTGTAGTGCTGCATATGAGAGTGCCATCAACTGAGTTCTGGGAATTGCTGTCCCTCCCATAGGGGCTTTCAGCCAAGCAAGGTTAGCTAGGGTGAAATCGGTAATGACTGTCGAAACAGATTGGGATGGTGCATATTGCTGTCCGTATTGCCACGCTGCCTTCGCAAATGCCGAGTTGCTTGTAACTAAGACAGCGTGGGACTTTTCCAACGATGGAATATGCTTCTTTCCCCTCTTTACATAGATGCTACGAACAGAGTTTACGTCAAATTCTTTTGCTCTCGGATTGAAATAAGAGACCTCGTCAACTAGGACTTGTTCGAACACTCCTTCGTCGATCTGGATTCGGTCCGTGTATCTAGGAGTGGGTTCCACTTCAACCCCATCGTGAGATAATTTTTCGTCCACGGTTTCCGCTAAAAGGATCAGGTCTGATCTAGTAGTTCCTGCTCTCCTAGCTTCTTGAATAATTGAACCTCGCCCGTCAGTGGATTCCACATAGGTCGCCGCTCCTTGGATAGCGTTGTACAGTTCTTCCCTCGAATGTGAAAAGGCCGCTACCTTACCTCCTAAGTTTTTTATGAGTACTAGGAGGTCGTCTACTGCGTTCTTCTTAGCAATACCTTCCAGTCCCAACTTTCTAATCAAAATTGGAGTGTCTAGGTAGAATGTAACTCCGGTGAAGGACCGTGGGGCGTTTTCCAAGTCCGGACATACAAGGGCATTAGCCAGCATGTGACCTTGAACTAAAATTAGAAAGCTCTTGAACAAATCCGGTTCATCTTGATTGATGAACTGCACATAGTTGCTTACGAGAACCTTATCTGCGGTGCTTGCTTCGTCGGCCTCCGGAATTGCTGTTCCCTTTAGGTAAGAGCGCAAGCAAGATATGTCGAACTCAGAGAGAAACGCGCAAACTGCCTCGACTGCCTGCTCCTCGTCTTCCATGGGATTGACTGATTGGCGGGAGAATCTTATGACTCCACTTATGACAGATTGGATATGTTGCTCAGCCTCCGCCTGTCGGCTACTCAACTGCGGATCGGGTATGGGCCCATTGATTTTGAGTTCGTTGTTCTCTCTGGTTAATATCTTCCGCCTGGTGAAGCGCCTGAGAACGATTTCGACTGTCCTCTCGGGGATTGCTAGACCGAATCTCTGTCTAATGCAATCTGTAATATCGTTGATAGCCACTACGTTCATATTCCAATCGGAAAGAACTTGCAGAACAAATGGCTCCAGGTAAGCGAGATAATCGCGATTTCGGTCTATCTCTACTCTGAGGATTGCTAGACTCGTAAGCGTATTGGTCGGCATCAGTCCTCTCTTTGAACTGGAAGTTTCAACTCCCCGCTCACCAACCCCGGCAGTAGCGCGTCTCGCTGGGCAGTAAGTGCGCAAGATTCATTGTAGTTGGCAACAACGCTGGTTCTGAGGACGTTTATCTGTTCTCCGAAGGTATCTAAAAGTGAATCATTCGGTACCAATATTGGGAATTCACTTATGACTTTGGCATTGAGGCTAATACGCGTTGTTCCAGCACCTCTTCCCTTCACAAGCTCCCAATAATTGTCTGAACGTAGCCAGTACTGGATAAAGCGTGCATACCGCCCGTGCATGGGACGGAATCTAATTAAGTAGGAAGCGAATACAGCATATTGCTCCTCCTCAATCATACATCCGTGACCTGGGTCAGCCATGCGGGCAATAAGCACATCTCCTTCTTTCAAGCGGTATTTGTCAAAGGCATCCTCGGTGATTTCACAGTGCGGAACGGAATCCCACTCAATCCATGCCTTTTTATTGATGTCGGTGATGCGAAGGAATTTTGGGCCTATAGGTTCGTCTTTCCCAGACTGAGTGTATCCATATTGAGGTTTGTCACAAAGTTCCCCCAACGGCTTCACTTCCCACCCCGCCGGGATTGCCCCAAGTTCCGAGTCCACGAGGCGGTCGGGGAAGAGGGCGGCTAGGTCGGGGGGCAGGCCGACGTCGCGGCCTTCCATCTTGGCGCGGACGGGGTCGAAGTCTACGAACCAGGATTTGAAGATGGCCCGGGCCATTTCCTCGAGGGTCTGGTTCATGCGGCGGTTTAGTTCTATCTTGTCGTCCAGGGTGCCGAGGATGTGGGCGATGGCGCGTTGTTCGGGGAGGGGAGGAATCGACATTGGCAGGTTAGCAAGTTCGGACATTGTGAGGTAAGGAAGTGCGGTACCAGAGGCTATTTCGCCAAAATCGAACTGGTGCATCCCGTAGAAAAGGAATCCAGGCTCGACAATATCCGTTTTCGGGATGGCACCCATCATATTGTTGTCGACGATGGTAGGTCGAACAGTCATGCGCAGTCGATTTTGCTTGAGTGCTTCGCCTATCTTGGCAAAGACTATCGAGCCCTCAGGTATAGGTTTGGCCTTAATCTCCTTAGCAACATCCTGATTGATCCAGTTGGTTGCCTCATTGATGCGAACTTCGTTCGCAGACAGGTTCATGTCGCGGACCTTGATGAACGGGTAATGACCTGAACCTCTTCCTTGATAATGCAACTTGAAAACCGACCCCGCCCGGAATTCGCAAAGGTCCCCAAGCGTCACTTCACGCCAGCCAGTCGGCAACGTTGGCTTGGAGCCTTTCCGCGCCATCACTCGCATGTCCGGCGGATGTTAGCCAGCAGTTGTATCAAATCGTCGACGGTCATAGGCTTCTCTCACAGAAAGTTTGCCCAGGCGTGGGTTACGTCGCCACGTTCACATGATAAACCACGTCGGCGTCCCTGGGCGCGTCCTGCCCTTCGTCTCTGAGCGCCTCCAGGTATAACCCTATGGCTTCCCGAACGTTTCCCAAGGCTTCGTCAACCGTTTCACCCTGGGAATAGCAGCCCGGCAGAGCCGGGACCTCTACCCAGAACCCTCCTTCTTCAGCTGGATGAACTACGACCGAGTACTCCATAGATTCACCTCACAAAAGCTCTTCGAACTCCTCCGGTGTTAAACCCGCCCGCTCGATAGCATCCAGAAGGATGCCTACTTTCAGCGCCCCTCTGTGAACCGGCAAGACTATCATCCCCCCATTCGGGCGCTTCAGGATATGGTGACTTCCCCTGATGCGTACAGTCTCGTATCCTAAACGATGGAACGCTCTAATCGCACGCTGTGCCCCGATGTTTCGGAGCCTTCTTCCACCCGAGCTCATTGTAGTATTATCTCGAACTGACTCGACCCATCCCATCGCTGGATATCAAGCCATGGCCGGGGCGCCCACTAGGGACGCCCCTACAGATTCATGCGAACCGTCAGGCTTGGGGGCGATTCGCGAATCGCCCCTGCGTTTGGGTTACATGCGTTCGGGGGCGTTCATGCCCATTAGTTCAAGGGAGCGGCGGAAGACGATTTGGGCGGATTCCACCAGCTTGAGGCGGGCCAGGCTCACCTGCCGGTCTTCGGGGTTGGAGGAAATGACCCGGCAGTTCTCGTAGAACCAGTGGAAGGCAGTGGCCAGTTCCATGGTGTAGTGGGGCAGATGGTGGGGTTCTAGGGTCCTGGACATGTGGGCGATTAACTCAGGGAATCTAAGCATGGCGCGGATGAGGGCCAACTCGCTGGGGTGGTTAAGCAGGGTCACGTCTCCCTGGCTCCAGTCCAGGTCCTGGCTGCGGGCAAGGTTAAGTATTCCGGAGTTGCGGGCGTGGGCGTACTGGACGTAGTACACCGGGTTGTCGTTGGATTCCTGCTTGGCCAGTTCCAGGTCGAATTCCATGTGGGTCGAGGGACTGCGGGCCAAGAAGAAGTAACGGCAGGCGTCGATTCCCACCTCGTCTGCCAGCTCTCGCAGGGTGACGAATTCGCCGGCGCGCTTGGAAGCGCGGACCAACTCCTGGCCGCGTTTCAGGGTGACCATCTGGGATATGAGGACGGTCAAGCGGTCGGCGTCGATGCCCAGGGCGGCCACAGCCAGCCTCAGGCGCGGGACGTGGCCCTGGTGGTCGGCGCCCCAGATGTTGACCACGCCGTCGAAGCCGCGGCGGATGAACTTGTTGTAGTGGTAGGCGATGTCGGAGGCGAAGTAGGTGGGCTCGCCGGTGGAGCGGACCACGACGTTGTCCTTGTCGTCGCCCAGGGTGGTGGAGTTGAACCAGAGGGCGCCTTCCCGCTGCGACAGAAAGTCCTTGCCGCGCAGCAAGCCGACGGCCTCGTCGTATTCGCCGTCCTGGTACAACCCGCCTTCGCTGAACCAGGAGTCGAAGACCACGCCGATACGCTCGAGGTCTCCGCGGATGAGAGCGACCATCTTCTCACGGGCATGGGCGCCGATTTCTTTGAGGGCCTGGTCCTCATCCAGGTCGGCAAAGCGGGGGCCTTCGGCGGTCAATATCTCCTGGGCCAGGTCGGCTACATAGTCGCCCACGTAGCCGTTGGCCGGCATGTCGGCCTCATGGCCCAAGGCCCGCATATAGCGAGCGTATACGGAACGGTAGAAAGCGTCCATCTGGCTGCCGGCGTCGTTGACGTAGTACTCGCGGGTTACGTCATAGCCGGCTGCTGAAAGGATGTTGGCCAGGGCGCTGCCCAGCACGGCTCCCCTGGTGTGGCCGACGTGGACCGGGCCGGTGGGGTTGACGCTGACGAATTCGACCATCATGCGCTGCCCGCGCCCGATATCCAAGTTGCCGTAGTCGGAGCCGGCGGCCCGCACTTCGTCGACCTGCTGCTGAATCCAACCGTCCCGCAGGTAGAAGTTGATGAATCCGGGGGGGGCCGCCTCGACGCGCTGCACCTGCTCGCCGGCGGGAATCAGCTTCACCAACTCCTCAGCCAGTTGCAGGGGGTTAATACGCGTGGCCCTGGCCAGGCGCAATGGGAGGCTGGTGGCGAAATCGCCGTGCTGGGGGTTGGACGGCCGCTCAAGCTGGACGTCGGGCACGGTGTCCAACTGCAAGAACCCGTCGCGGCGGGCCCGCTCAACCGAGCGGGTGACCATATCGACAATGGCGTCCATGATTAACGGGGTTGCCACAGAAGTCCAATCCTCCAGCAAGAATACAAAGCCGCTCCAGGCCTAGTACCAGGAGCGCGCCATAGGTCTATGCTACCACAAACCGGATTGGGCACACACATTTACCCATCCAACTGACTTGGATAAAAGCGGCGTTGCCCCAAGACCGAAACAGCGGCGGCGGATGCGGCCTTGATTGGGGGATAAGGCTGATAGAATAGGGCGCATGGCCCGATTGGACGACATCAGAGAGGACTGGCAGGCCGAGGGCAGAAACTTGTTCCGGGAGAACCTGATGCAAATGGCCGTCCTGGATATCCAGCAGTTGCTGGACGGCGGCCAGACCGAGGCCGCGTTGACCCAGTTCCGACAGCTGCACCCCGTCGACCAAGGGGGGGCGCTGGAGAGCGTGGGACAAGACAGCCAACTCGTCTTGCTGGCGGCCCTGACGCCAACAGAGACCGCCGGCATTTTCGAGGAGATGGAGCCCCGGGCGGCGTCGGACCTGGCAAGGGACATGGAGACCGAGAGGCTGGCGCGCATCCTGGAACGGGCCAGTGAGGATGCGGCGGCCGACATCCTGCAGCTTTTGCCGAAGGACAAGGTGGAGCAATGCCTGCTGGCGATGGCCGATGCGCAGGAAGTTGCCTCTCTCCTCCAGTACCGCAACGATTCCGCCGGCGGATTGATGACCCTGGACTATCCGGTGGTAAGGGAGATGCTGACCGCGCCCAATGCCCTGGACGAAGTCCGCCTGTTGGGGCCGGAGGCGGAGAATATCAATGCCCTGCTGGTGCTGGACCAGGATGACCGGCTGCTGGGGTCTCTGAGCATTGCCCGGCTGGCCCTGGCGCGGCCTACATCGCTGGTCGGCGAGATAGCCGAACGGGAGATTATCTCAGTGACGGCGGAGACCGACCAGGAGGAGTGCGCCCGCCTGATGGAGCGGTACAACCTGAACCGGCTTCCGGTGGTGGACGAAGAGGGCCGGCTGACCGGCGTAATCCTGGCGCAAGACATGGTGGACGTGATGGAGGAGGAAGCAACGGAGGACATGTACCGCATGGCAGGAGTCGCCGGCGAGCGGGTTACCGGCCCTTTGCGCAACTCGCTGCGCCGCAGGCTGCCGTGGCTGTACATCAACCTGGGCACGGTGCTGCTGGCGGCCCTGATGATCAGCTTCTTCGAGTCCACGATATTCAAGCTCACGGCGCTGGCGGTGTTCCTGCCGGTGGTGGCGGGCCAAGGGGGCATCGGCGGCACCCAGACCGTCACTTTGGTGGTGCGCAGCATGGCCCTGGGAGAGCTGCCGCGGCATTTAGGTCTGCGGATACTGGGCCGCGAGATGGCGCTGGGGTTAATCAATGGGGCGCTGCTGGGGGTGGCGGTGGGCCTGGTGGCATATTGGTGGAAGGGGAACCTTACGCTGGCGTTGGTATTGGGGGCGGCGATGCTGGGCAACATGCTGGTAGCGGGCCTGGCGGGGGCCGGAGTGCCCCTGTTGCTGCGGCGGCTGGGCATGGACCCGGCGGTGTCATCCTCGATATTCGTTACCACCTTCACCGACGTAATCGGGTTTGTGCTGTTCCTGGGACTGGCCGCGGCGTTTATTTGAACAACGGCCCACGTATAGACGGGGCTTTGGTACGGGAGATATGTATGCCAGGGGAAATTGCGCTAGTGGGGGGTGAGGAGTTTCGCTCCGGGTGCGAGGGGATGGACCTGGAAATCATGCGGGCCTCGGGCCAGGACCCGGCGCGGGTATTGGTAATCCCGACGGCGGCGGTGACGGGCCCAGCCAAGGCCGCTAACGACGGCGTGACCCATTTCAACGACCTTGGAGCCGAAGCAGACCAGCTTATGGTATTGGACAAGACCCAGGCCAACGACGCGGCTTTAATCAACCCCGTAGAGGATGCCGGGGTAATTTACTTTACCGGCGGAAGTCCTGACCATTTGCTGGAGTCGCTTAGGGACTCGCGGCTGCTGGAGTCCATCCTGGCGGCGGTGGCGCGAGGGGCGGTGCTGGCCGGTTCCAGCGCCGGGGCGATGGTTATGGGGTCCCTGATGCGACGGCCGAGCAGCGGCGGATGGGTGGAGGCCCTGGGCGTCGTGCCGGGAACCGCGGCGCTGCCGCATCACGAGAACAGCAACCCCGCCGAGGTAGTGAAGCAACTGCGGGGCCAGGCGCCGTCAGGAATCACGGTGCTGGGCATCGATGCCCGGGCCGGGTGCCTGGGGCGTCCTGGAAAGTGGCGAGTGGTGGGCTCGGGCAACGTGACCGTGTACCAGGGGGGCGACTGGCAGGTGTGCCCGTCTGGGGCGGCCCTGCCGCCGGGGGTTTAGGGGAAGAGTCTTTACAGTTGCGAAAATCTCGGTCCGCGACAGTAAGGACGCCAACGGCAATCCCGACACGGTAACGGACGACACCATCAGCGTGACCATCAACGTGACGGATGTTCTCGAACCGCCCCCTAAGCCGTCAGCGCCCAGTGTGTCCCGGAATAGTACGAATCCACAGACCAAGTTGGACGTGTCATGGACTGCTCCGAACGTTACGGGCAAGCCGCCTATCACGGACTACGACGTGCAGTACAAGAAGAGCAGCGATTCCACTTGGACTCCCCACACCTTCACCGGGACATCCACCACCACGACGTTGATCAACCTTACCGCCAACACGACTTACCAAGTGCAGGTAAAGGCCAAGAACGCCGAGGGTAATAGCGGCTGGTCCGCCTCGGGTGAGGGGAGCACCGCAGCGGCTACGAACACACCGAGTATTACGGTAGCGAGGCACTCCACCATGCCAACTCCCCCTTCGGGCTACCTGTCTGAAGGTGGGGAAGTTCGCTTCGTTTTAACGGCCAGTAAGGCGCCCAAGGCCAATCTGACAGTAAACATCACCATTAGCGAACCAGTGCCGGGATTCTTGCCGGCAGCAAATACGCTGCCAACGTCGGTGACGATCCCAAAGAACAAAACAACTGCCGACGTAACCGTCCGTACAGTTAGCGATAAAGTCAACGAGCCGAACGGCAGTGTATGGATTTACATTCAGTCCGGCAATGGGTACAGCATCGGGACCCCCAGCAGCACCTTCGTACTCATGGACGACGATGACGGGCCGCCGGTGCCCTCGAACCTGCAGGGCAACGGCTGGACGGGGAACAGCAAAAGCTCAATCTGGTGGCGGCAGGTAGCCGAAGCTACCTCCTACGAACTAAACTATGCCGTTGAGAAGTGTCCTGTCCGCGGCTTCCTAGGCATACCCTCTGAACAACTCCGGGCCTGCATCACAGAGGATTGGCAGAGCCTGGCGGTGGACACTAGCGCAGGCCCCAGTGGTGCCAGTACCAACCCGCCAAGCAGCAAGTGGGCGAACATCCTCCTGAGCCGTCTGAGCCCAGCCGAAAGCACGCTCTATCGGCTGAGGGTCCGTGCGGTTGACGCTGATGGGGACCAGTCCGGCTGGTCTGATCCGGCCTTTGTCTTTGCAGCTGCGGGAATCCCTCAACTTCCGGACTTCGTCCCTGAGGACTTCCGGTTGCCCTGGCCTCAGGTGGCAACCTCCCCTATCCTGGGCTTCAATGGTCAAGCCGAGACCAGCAATAGCCCCTATAAGGTCAAGTACGTCATCTGTAACGCGGGAGAAATACAGGGGGACTTCGGGGTGACCGTGGGGAACATCACCTCCTCCATGAACACCTGGATGCACCTTGCCCACGAGAGGCCTGATACCAGCATTTTTTCCTTCGAACGGAATGCAACGGAGCGGCAAGACGACTGCGGTTCTGTAACCTACATACAGCCCGCCGAACTGGACTACAACGAGGTGAGGTTCGTCAAGGACCGCAAGTTTCAACTGGCGAAGTGCGGGGCTGGACATTCCTCCTGTTACCGCAGCTACTCGATCTGGTTGAAGCACCACGCTCCCGCGTCGTACAGGGAATTCACGACGCTGGACCTCTTGACGGCCGGTAGAATCATGCTGCGAGAGAAGGAACGCTATGGGCAGGCTTGGAGCACTCGTTTGACGGACGGGGCCACCACCTGTACGTTGGCTCAACATGCCGTGGCTCACGAAACCGGGCACCTTCTGGGGATAGGCATGAACGTCGATGAAGGGCATGAGAATTTGGGCTTTCCCAATCTGAGCCGGGATTCCCTGATGAGCAATCCGTGGCCCGACACGACCCTCCACTGCAGACCGCAGCCCTATGACGTGGTGGCCGTGATGTCCTACCACCAGTACAGGCCGCCCATGTCGACGTCCCGGTAAGAGGAGCCAAATGCACCGAAAGGTCATTCTGATCGTTACTTTGCTGACGTTGTTGCTCACTCTCGTGGCTTGCGAGGGCGACGATGGTCCCGAGTATCTCACTGAGATTGTGCCTGCGTGCGCCCCCATAGAGGGCGCGTACGTGGACCCCTGTGCGCCGGGCAGTCCCCCCGCGCACTTCAGCCCCACCGGGGTCCTCAACGGCGGCCCCACCGCCATTTCCTGGGGACACCCACCAGACAGCATAAGCCGCCTACTCGAGGGGGGTTCCATTTACAGCGTTCCCCACCTGGTAGCCCGCGGAACCTTCGCTTCTGGCTCGGTGCGTTGTACCATCGGGAACACCGGGCGGGACCCGGCCTATGTGGATGACAGCGAGGAAGGGGTTCAATATATCAAGTGCTTCGCAGACTTGCAGGTGCGTGAGTATATTCTCGGCACGGGACCGACAAGTCTTTCGGTGGAAATTGATCACTTTTTCTACGGCCCCGAACAACTCATGCTGGGCTACGCCGACCTCGTGGAGGACACCACCCCCACGGCGTTGGAGGCGGCGGAGTGGCACCGTCGAGTGATGGAGAACAGCGTGAGGAGGCAGGATGGGTTGTTCACGAAGGAGTTGATCCATTTCCTCGCGCCGAGCCACGACCTCAACATGGTGGCGTTCAAGGCCTGGGGCCAGACATCCTGGGGACTCGAAAGGACCGAAGACGACGCCATCCTTGCGATACATCCCCAGCGGGAGACGTTCCGCTCGTTCGCCCCAGCCTTGTACACCCAGCACCGCTCCACCCTCGAGATCCCGTTGGCGACCTTCAAGACCATGGTCCAGAATGCAGACCGGGCTCGCCGGACGGCCAATGGCGGACGCATTGTCCCCGCGGATCATAACGAGTTGGCCCCAGGGGCAACCATTCCCATGCTCCTCCAAGACGCCAATAAACTGGAACAGTACTTCAGGGGCATCGGGGCCTACAACCAACTGAACAGCCAACCCAAGACGGCGCCGCCTGCCTGCGGTCTCGGAGCGGTAACCAATCCGAGCACCAATGGCTGGCTTATGCAGGCCTGCATAAGCCTCCTGGAGGCCAAGGACTCACTCCGCGGCACTGGGTCACTCAACTGGAGCCCCACTTTGGCAATGTCCAGTTGGGACGGGATTACCATAGGAACCGGCTTCAACATACCGACGAAAGGATCGGGCCAGCCTAAGACGGGATCGATAGTCCAGCAACTCTCCCTGTCCAGCAAGAGCCTGACAGGGACTATCCCGGAGGAGTTAGATACTCTCTACGGACTCACGACGCTCAAGCTCAACGGCAACAGCATGACGGGCAGCATTCCGAAGAGCCTTGGAGAAATCGACACCCTCACGGAGATTAAGCTGACGGGCAACAGCCTGACCGGCTGCATCCCCTTGCCCCTTAAGTCGGTGACGACCAACGACCTGTCTTCCCTTAAACTTCTCTATTGCCGGCCTCCGGCGCCGGCGGGTCTATCTGCTGGGACCGCCGGCGAGACCAGCGTGCCCCTGACATGGACTGCCGTGGCCAACGCCAGTAAGTACCGGGTGGAGTATAGCATGGACGGCGTCGGCTCTTGGACCGTGGACAACGCGAGCATAACCGGCGCCAGCCACACAGTGAGCGGGCTGGCCTGCGGCAGCAAGCGCCACGTCCGCGTCAGCGCCTACGGTAGTGGTACGGTGTACGCGACGGCGTGGAGCGATCCCTCGGCGTCGGTGAAGGCGACGGTTGGAGCATGCGTGACCCCGGCGTTCGCCAGGGCTTCCTATGACTTCAGGGTTCCTGCCAACGCTCGGGTGAAGGACTCGGTGGGGACCGTGTCGGCCACCGACCCCAACGGAGACACGCTGACCTACTCCATAAAGGCGGGCAATAACAGCGGCTTTTTCGCCATCAATAGGGGCACGGGGGCCATCACGGTGGCAGGGCGGCTGACCAAGTATACCTTCCATACACTGACGGTGCAGGCCAGCGATGGGACCAACACGGCCACGGCCACCGTCACGGTGACGGTGATGGGTAATAAGTGTCCCACCGGCATGGTGTGCATAGGAGGGGAGGAGGAGGAAGGGTAGGCCCGGCCCTGCCGGCGGAGGTATAGCGCAGGGGCAGGCTTTCTACTTGCGCCGGCTGCGCAGTTCCTCCCAAACCGCCTGGGGGGACACGCCGGCGGCGGCCAACAGCGCCAGGGAGTGGTAGAACAGGTCGGCCATCTCTTTGGGCAGATTGTCCTGGTCTCCCCCGGCGGCGGCGATGGCGGCCTCGCCAGCTTCCTCGACGACTTTCTGGGCAACCCTTGCCGTACCTTCCTGGAGTAGCCGGGCCGTGTAGCTGTCTTCGGTGGGGCTGTGCTGCCGGTCCCGGATTACGGCGAATAGTTCGTCCAGGATGCCGGGGCCGGACTCGGTAACCTCATATTCGTCGGGCAACTGGTCCATGGAGGTGAAGAAGCAAGACGTGTTGCCGGTGTGGCAGGCGGGGCCGTCTGGGTCCACCTTCAGCAAGACGGTGTCGGCGTCGCAGTCCAGCCAGGCCTCTTTCAGGTTCAGATAGTTGCCGGAAATCTCACCCTTGTGCCACAGGTCCTCCCTGCTGCGGCTGTAAAACCAGACCTGCCCGCCTTCAACGGTCCTCTTGAGAGAACCGGGGTTCATGTACCCCAACATGAGCACTTGCCCGGTGTCGGCGTCCTGGGCGATAGCTGGAATCAGACCCTGCTGGTTGAGTTTAAGTTTCATGATTCTCCGTCCTGGGCCGGAGGCCAGGCCGCCAAGACGGCGGGCAACTCCAGCAGGCTTTTTATTTGGCAGGCAGGCTCGGGCAAGCGGGGGTCCAGCGGCTCGCCGGTGCGGTTGAGCCACACGGCGTTGATGCCGACGCCGCGGGCGCCCTTGACGTCCTCGTACTGGCGGTCACCGACGTAGACTGCACTGCCGGGGGCGACATCGAGTCGCTTCAACATCTGGCGGAAGAGTCCGGGGTGGGGCTTGTAGGAGCGGGCCTCTTCGGAAGACAGCACGGCTTCGAATTCCAGCCCCAGCAGCTCCAAATTGGGCATGAGGTAATCGTCGTCGGCGTTGGAGAGAAGAGCGGTCCTCCAGCCATCTTGCAGCAACGTAACGGCCTCCACGGTTTCGGGATAGGGGTCCCGCCGGGACAGGAAGCCGATGAAGCTGCGGCTGGCAGCGGCGGCGTCTCCGGGCAGGCCCAGGCGGGTGAAGGCGCCGTCGAAGCAGTCCCGCCACGCTTCAAAGTACGTTCGGAACGGCCCGTTGGGGTCGCCCCGGCTCTCGCGGAACTGGGCGTTGCCGACCAACCATTCCCGCAAGAGACAGTCCGGGCCGGCCTCCAGCGCCTGCTCCCGGATTATAGCTTCGATGCCGTCGAGCCAACGGTCGGACGGGTTCTGCACCAGGGTCTCGTACATGTCGAAAATTACCGCAGTTATGGGGCTCATTCTACCGGCTCAATCCCCGACGCCGGCTACGGGCCGCATAGGAATGCCCTGCCGGGACAGGTATTCCTTGGCCTGGGCGATGGTATAGGTGCCGAAGTGGAAGATGCTGGCGGCCAGGACGGCGTCGGCCTTTCCCTGGGTGAAGGCCTGGCACAGGTGGTCCAGGTTGCCCGCGCCGCCGCTGGCAATGACAGGCACCTCGACGGCCTGGGACAAAGTCCGGGTCAGGTCCAGGTCGTAGCCGGCAAGCTGCCCGTCGGCGTCCATGCTGGTCAGGAGAATTTCACCGGCGCCCAGTTCCACCACCCGCCGGGCCCACTTGACCGCGTCAATGCCGGTGGGGGTCCGACCACCGTGAGTGTAGACCTCCCAACCTGAATCCCCGTCAAGGCCCAGCCCGTCGCGGTCGCTGGTCTCTGGCACGGTCACTGGGGTCACGGACTTGGCGTCGATGGCGACTACGATGCACTGGTTGCCGAACTGGTCGGCGCCGCGGCTGACGAGGGACTGGTCGTTGACGGCGGCGGTGTTGATGGACACCTTGTCGGCCCCGGCCCGGAGCATGCGCCTGACATCGTCGACGCTGCGGATGCCGCCGCCCACGGTAAGGGGTATGAAGACCTGCTCCGACACGCCCTGGACCACTTCCACCATGGTCTCCCGGGAGTCGGAACTGGCGGTGATGTCCAGGAACACCAACTCGTCTGCGCCTTCACGGTTATACGCGGCGGCCAACTCCACCGGGTCGCCGGCGTCGCGCAGGTTGACGAAGCTGGCGCCCTTTACGACGCGCCCGTCGTCCACGTCAAGGCAGGGGATTATGCGCTTGGTCAGCATAGCTTCTGTTCCGGCACAAACGTCATTGTAAAGGCCTGCATCGGCGCGCCCGGTAGAGTCCGGGAGTCGCTATGCGCCCAGCTCCCTCAAGAAGTCGGACAGAGGCTTGGTCTCCTGGGAAGAGGTCTTCATGTCACGGACGGCGACTTCTCCCCGGGCGATCTCGTCATCGCCCAGGATCAGGGCGTAGGGGATGTTCAGGGCGTTGGCCTGGCGCATCTGGCCTCTGAGACCCCGGGACCCGCTGCTCAGGATGGCGCCGACGCCGGCTTGACGGAGCTTCACGGCCAGGTCCATTGCCGCGGGCCGGGCGGCGTTGCCCACGTTGGCCACCAGGTAGGACGGGGAGGGCTCGTCGGGGACCGGGACTTCGCCGTTCTTAAGGTTCAAGGTGAGCCGCTCCATGCCGGTGGCGAAGCCGATGCCCGGGGTGGGACGGCCTCCCAGTTCCTGTATCAAGCCATCGTACCGGCCGCCGCCGATGATGGTCGACTGGGCGCCCCCGTCCAGCGGCTGGACTTCGAACACGGTGCGGGTGTAGTAGTCTAGCCCGCGCACCAGGCGGTGTTCGACTTGATAGGGGATGCCCAGCAGGGCCATGCTCTTTTGAAACGCTTCCCAGTGGGCCCCGCAGTCGTCGCACAGATGATCCGCCGACTTGGGGGCGTCGTCTCCCAGGGCGCGGCAGGTCTCTACCTTGCAGTCTAAGAGCCGCAGCGGGTTCCTGGTAAGGCGGGTGCGGCATTCGGGGCACAGACGGTCTTGGTGGCCGGAGTAGTAGGACGCCAGGCCCTTTATGTAGGCGGGCCGGCACTGGGAGTCGCCGATGCTGTTGACGTAAAGGGACACGTCGCGCAGACCCAGGGACAACACCAGGCGCCAGGCGAATTCCACCACCTCGGCATCTACAGAGGGGTCGCCGTCGCCCAGGGCCTCTATGCCGAACTGATGGTGCTCGCGGAAGCGGCCAGCCTGGGGCCGCTCGTAGCGGAACACGGGGCAGAAGTAGTAGAGCCGCACCGGCTGGGGCAGGTTGTGCATGCCGTGCTGCAGGTAGGCGCGGCAGACGGGAGCGGTGCCCTCGGGGCGCAGGGTGACGCTGTCGCCGCCCCGGTCGGCAAAGGTGTACATCTCTTTTTCAACGATGTCGGTGCCTTCGCCTACGGAGCGAACGAACAGGTCGGAGTCCTCGAAGACGGGGGTGTCGATGCGCCCGTAGCCGTACCTGCGGGCCAGTTCAACCGCCTTGGACTCGATATACCGCCAGTATTTTTGCTCCACCGGCAACAGGTCGGTGGTGCCGCGAGGCGCTTGGAACAGTGGTCTCCCTCCTTTTCTCGACGTGAAGCGTTTTACGAGAAACCATTATAAGGCCGAACTTATCTGAGCAGAAACAGTCCGTCGCGGCACAGATACCTGAATACGGGGACGCAGGGGCTACCCGCTAGACAACCCCATCTTCTTGCATCTGCGCTAGCTCGGCATCGGTGAGGCCGCCGATGCTGCAGAGGATTTCGCTGTTGTGCTGGCCCAGCAGCGGCGGCGGGGCTACGGGAACGTCGACAGTGCCGGTGAGCTGGATGGGGGTCCTTACGGTGCGGAAGTGGCCGCCCAAGGTGTCGCCGGAATCGACGAACATCTTTCTGGCTTCCAGGTGGGGGCAATTGTCCATGTCCGCCTGGTCCTGCACCACTCCCATGGAAAAGCCGGCTTCGGTCAATCTCTCGGCGACTTCCCACTTGGACAGGTCCTTGGACCATGCCTCGATGGCCGGGACCACGCGGTCGTAGTAGAATTCGGCGCTTACTTCCTGGCCGCCCAGATATTGGGGGTCGTTGGCCAAGTCGTCCCGGCCGGCCATGCGCCACAGGGCGGTCCACTTCTCCTCACCCTGAGCGCCGGCCAGCACAGCGTAGCCGTCCCTGGCCCTGACCGCAATCTGGGCGCTGATCATGCTCTCCCTGGCCCTGCCGGTGGGCCGTCCGGTGGCCTGGTAGTAGGGCATGCTGCTGGTGGTGTGGGCAGACATGCAGTCGTACATGGCCATGTCCACGTGCTGCCCCTTGCCGGTCTTGCGCCGGGTCTCCAAGGCCAGGACGACGCCCAGGGCGGTCCAGATGCCCGGGACGGAGTCGCCGACGTTGTCGCCGACCATCTGGGGCGGGCCGGAGGGACTGCCGGTTACCTCCATCCAGCCGGCCATGCCCTGGATGGCGGGATTGTGGGCGGGCCAGTGGGAATAGGGACCGCGCAGGCCGTCGCTATCGCCGTAGCCGGTGATGCTGGCATATACCAAGCCCGGATTGGTTTCCTTGAGCACGTCGTATCCCAGGTCGAGCCGCCGCAGCGACCCGGGGCCCAAGTTGTCCAGGAGCACGTCGGACACCGTCACCATTTTCAGGAGGGCGGCTTTGCAGCGGGGGTCGCGGAGGTCGAGGGTGACAGACTTCTTGTTGCGGTTGACGCCCAGGAAGCGGGCGCTGACCTTTTGGCCGCCGTGGCCCCGGACAAAGGGGCCGTTGCTGCGGGCGCCCTCGCCGACGCCGGGGCGTTCGACCTTGATGACCTCCGCGCCCATGTCGGCCAGTATCACGGAACAGAAGGGGCCGGCAACGATGTGGGTAACGTCAAGGACGCGAACGCCGGCCAGCGGGAGGGGCAGCTTGGCGGATTCGGCAGCCATGGCCGGCCTCAGCCCGCCTGCTCCGGGATTTCCAGGCCCAGGCCAGCGTCGATGAAGCGGCGGGCGTTGCGCCGGTAGTTGGCGGTGGGGTCTTTCAGGCGCTTGGCCTGCTCATCGGTCAGCGGCTTCACCTGGCCGGGAACGCCGACAACCAGGGAATTGTCGGGAACCCGGGCTCCTCCCCGGACCACTGCGCCGGCGCCAACGATGCAGTAGTTGCCCACCTGGGCGTCTTCCAGCAACACGGCGTTGATACCGAGGAGGACGTTGTTGCCGACCCGGCCGCCGTGGACGACCGCGCCGTGGGTCATGAGCACGTTATCGCCGAACTCCAGGAAGTCGTCGGTGTGAATTACGCAGTTGTCCTGGATAGAGCAGTCCTTGCCGATGATTATCCTGCCGTAGTCGCCCCGGATAACCGCGCCGGGCCAGACGTTGGTGCCCGCCCCGATCTCCACGTCGCCCACGACGTAGGCCGCCTCGCTGACGAAGGCCGTGGGATGAATCCGGGGCGTTTTGCCGTCGATGCTGCGGATCATTGGCGTCTCCCGTGCCCTGGTGGAAGCATGTTCAAAAGTACAGGGCCAGAATACACGGTATGGGGACGACGCGCCAACAATCAGGCGAAACCTAAGCCGCGGCTAAGCGGCCGGGGCGGCGACGGCAGGCCGGTGCAGCGTCAGGCCCGAATCGCCGGCATCGACCACCACGTGGTCCCCGGCCTGGTATTCGCCGCCCAGGATTCCCTTGGACAGGGCGTTTTCCAGGTGCCGCTGGACAGCCCGGCGCAGCGGACGGGCGCCGTACACCGGGTCGAACCCTTCCTGGGCCAGCCAGCGGCTGGCTTCAGGGGTGAGCTCGAAGGTGATTTCCCGGTCTTCTAAGCGACGGCGCACGTCATTGACCATGAGTTCGACCACCCGGACTATTTCGTCCTGGGTCAGCGGGTCGAATATGATGGTCTCGTCGATGCGGTTGAGGAACTCTGGACGGAACGCCCGCTTGAGCGCGTCGTTGACGGAGTCCCTAAGCTGCTGTGTGTCCGCGCCGGAGTCGCTCCCGTCGGCCCTGAATCCAAAGGGTTGCCGCCGGAGCACTTCGGTGCCAAGGTTGCTGGTCATTATGATGACGGTATTGCGGAAATCGACGGTGCGGCCGTGGCCGTCGGTGAGCCGGCCGTCCTCCAGGATTTGCAGGAGGATGTTGAACACGTCGGGGTGGGCCTTCTCGATTTCATCGAAGAGGATGACCCGGTAGGGCCGACGGCGGATTGCCTCGGTAAGCTGGCCGCCCTCGTCGAAGCCGACGTAGCCAGGAGGGGCCCCGATGAGGCGGGAGACGGTGTGCTTCTCCATGTATTCGGACATGTCTACCCGGACCATGTTGGCCTCGTCGTCGAACAGGAACTGGGCAAGGGCCTTGGACAGCTCGGTCTTGCCGACACCGGTGGGACCCAGGAAGATGAAGCTGCCGATGGGCCGCCTGGGATCGCTGAGGCCGGAGCGGGACCGGCGGATGGCCTCTGAAACAGCGACCACGGCTTCGTCCTGGCCGATGATGCGCTGGTGGAGGGAGTCTTCCATGTGAATCAGGCGTTCGGACTCCCCCTCCAGCAAGCGCCCGGCGGGAATTCCGGTCCAACTGGCGACCAGCTCGGCAATGTCGGCCTCGCCGACCATCATGTCCACGTTGCGGTCCGCCAGCAGGCGTTGCCGCTCGGGCTCGAATTCCTCCTCCAGGCGCAGGCGTTCAGTGCGCAATTGGGCCGCCTGTTCGTATTCGGAGCGCTGGGCCGCGGCTTCCTCTTGGTCGGACAACCCGCGGATCCGCTCCTCCATTTCTTTCAAGCCGGAGGGCAGGCTCTCGGCGTCGATGCGCAGCTTGCTGGCCGCCTCGTCGATGAAGTCCACGGCTTTGTCAGGCAGTTGACGGCCGGTGATGTAGCGGTCGCTGAGCCGAGCCGAGGCCACCAAAGCGGAATCGTCGATGGTGACCTTGTGGTGCGCCTCGTAGCGGGGGCGGAGCACCTTGAGTATCTCCACGGTCTCGTCGACTGACGGCTCTTCGAGGAACACCGGCTGGAAACGACGCTCCAAGGCGGTGTCTTTTTCGATGTAGCGGCGGTATTCGTCCAGGGTGGTGGCGCCGATGCACTGGAGTTCACCCCTGGCCAGGGCGGGTTTGAGCATGTTGCTGGCGTCGATGCCCCCCTCGGCGGCGCCTGCGCCGACCATGGTGTGTATCTCGTCCAGGAAGAGGATGACCTCTCTTTGGGCCTCCTTGACCTCGTCAATCACCGACTTGAGCCGCTCCTCGAACTCGCCGCGGAACTTGGAGCCAGCGACGAGGGCGGCCATGTCCAGAGCCAACACGCGGCGGTCCTTGAGAGAGTCGGCCACGTCGCCGGCGACGATGCGGGATGCGAGGCCTTCGACTATAGCGGTTTTGCCCACGCCGGCCTCACCGATGATGACCGGATTGTTCTTCTTGCGGCGGGTCAGGGTCTGCATCACCTGCCGGACCTCCAGGTCCCTTCCCACCACGGGGTCCAGCTTGCTTTCCCGGGCCAGCTTGGTCAGGTCTATGCAGTACTTTTCCAACGAACGATAGCGGCTCTCGGCCCTGGGGTCGTCGACCCGGTGAGCGCCGCGCACCTTGGTGAGGGCCTGGTAGACCCGCTCCTGGTCGATGCCGAACTCTTTGAGCGCCTGGGTCGACTCGCCCTGGGACTCCATGACGGCCGCGATAAAGAGGTGTTCAGCGCCAATGAAGTCGTCCTTCAGGCGTTCCGACTCCTTCTTGGCGTTGTCCAGCAGCCGCTGGGCCCTGGGAGTGGCGTATATCTGGTTCTGCTCATAGGCTACTTTGGCGCCGGCTTCGAGGGACTGGCGCAGCTTGGCCTTCAGCGCGGCAACTGAAACTCCCATTTCGTTGAGGATGTCGCTGGGCAGGCCCTCCTCCAAGTCCAGCAGGGCGAGCAGGACGTGCTCCACGTCCCACTGGCTGTGGTTGTACTGGCGGACCAACTCCTGGGAGTTGTTGAGCACTTCTCGGGCTTGTTCAGTGAATTGTTCCGGTCTCAGTACCATTTCTCCTCCCCGGGGGCTATTGCGCCCCCTGGACGGGTGAATTGCTGTCTATGGGTTGGGATCACTATCGCGGGTTGTCCCTTGGCAGCCTGGCGTCGGCGGTGTTTCTCCCCCGCAGGCGAGTAATCTCATCGTTAAGCTGCTCCACCTGCTGTTCCAGGGCTTCGATGCGGCCCATGAGCTTCAAGGCGACCTCGGCTCCGGCCAAGTTTACGCCCATTTCGTCGGTCAGGTTCCTGACGCGGCGTATGCGCTCCAGGTCGGCCATGGAGTACAGGCGCTGCCTTCCCACGGTGCGGGAGGGCCATACCAGGCCGACCCGCTCGTAGTAGCGCAGGGTCTGGGCGTGGACTCCGACCATGCGGGCGGCCACGCTGATGATGAAGCAGGGTTCTTCCAGGAATTGTCGTTCAGATACCATGGCTATCCTCCTTGTCCGGCCCGGGACTCGCGTAGCTGTTGGAACAGGTCCCTTTGCTCCTGGCTGAGGCCGGTGGGCAACTTGGCGTTGACCGTAGCGTACAGGTCCCCGCGCTGGTCCGGTTTTCGCAATTCAGGCATTCCCTGTCCGGCCAGGCGGAACCGGCGGCCGTTCTGGGTCTCCGGCGGGATGGTCAGGGCAACTCTGCCGGCCAAGGTGGGGACGGTGATCTCGCCGCCCAAAACGGCGTCCTCCAGGGGCACGTCCACGTCGGTATACAGGTTGCGGCCTCGGCGCTGGAACTTGGCGTGCTTTTCCACTGACACCACCACGTAGACAGTCCCCTGGCGGCCTTCGCCGGCGGCGACGCGCACCCTGGAGCCGTCGTCCACACCGGGGGGAATCTTGACCTCCAGGCGGCGTCCCTGGGGCAGCTCCAACACCCGGGTGGTGCCTTGAAAGGCCTCCTCCAGGGTGATGGCCGCCGAGTATTCCACGGGGGCGGGCCGGCGGCGGTCTTGCCCGAAGTTGGCGAACAGGTCCTCGAAGGGGTTGCCCCGGCCGTCGCCAAAGGTGAAAACGGCGTCGCCGTCGCCACCGCCGAAGGTGGACCAGCGGAAGTTCCCGCCGGGCCCGGAGCGGGCCTGGGCCGCCTCTATCTGCTCCCAGTTGGCCCAGTTATCGCCATACTTTTCATACTTCTGGCGTTTCTCCGGGTCCGATAGGACGCGATAGGCCTCGTTAATCTGCTTGAATTTTTCTTCCGATGCCTTGTCGCCGCCGTTGACGTCGGGGTGGTGTTCCCGGGCCAGCTTGCGGTACGCCTGGCGGACGTCTTTGTCCCCGGCGTCACGGGCGACTCCCAGCAAATCGTAGTAGTTAGCGGTCATAATTGAGTCCCTCATTTACGGGACGGTGATTAATACCGATATTATATGTTGATTGCCACGTTAAGTCAATTAACATTATGTATATCTGTAAGAAGACTTGACAAATAATACTCAACTCTGTAATATGGGACTTGCCAAGATTGACACGAAGCATGTCAACTAAGTTGGCAATACACCATCCTATCGATAGGGAGGCACATCATGGTAATACGACACTGGAGCCCCTTCAACGAACTGCGCCGGATGCAGGCAAACATGGACCACCTGTGGCGGGGGGTTGCTCCCAGGGACACGGCCCAGGGTGCGGCGAGTTGGGCGATTCCGATGGACGTGACGCAGGAAGGCGACGAGATAGTCGTACATGCGTCGCTGCCCGGGGTCAACCCGGACGAAATCAACGTGTCCATCGAGAACGACGTCCTGACCATCCGGGGCGAGAGCGCCGGGGAGGTGCAGGAGCGGAAAGAGGGCAACTACCTGATGAGGGAGCGGCGCACGGGTTCGTTCCACCGCTCGCTCCGGCTGCCCGACACCCTGGACACGGACAAGGCGCACCCGCGGTACGAGAACGGCGTGCTGACCATCGCCTTTCCCAAGCTGGAGGCCAAGCAGGCCAAGCAGTTCAAGGTGTCCGTGGCACAGGACTCGGGCAAGTAAGCCCGCCCGACCTGTAGGTCGGACACCGTGGGCGCCGGGGGACCATTAAAGGGGCCTCTCCGGCGCCCCTGTTTTTATGGCCTTAGCCGCAGCCAAGGCCCCTTGAGGGGGCGGGTAGCAGGTGCTACAATGCCTCAGCCGCAGCGGACGCGCCATGCGCCGCGTTTCGATCCCCGATAGCTCAGCGGTAGAGCGGGCGGCTGTTAACCGCTAGGTCGTAGGTTCGAATCCTACTCGGGGAGCCACCTGGTCACACCAACTTCGCAGGCATCCGTATTCCCTTAGGCATTGCTCCCATTCTCGCTTGGCGGCGTCCACCCCAACCTCAGTGCTGCCACCGCCCCCACCGCCTAAAGCCCAACGATCTCCCGGGCCAATACCAGTGTGCTGGTTGCCGTGATGACTATGACGACAACTAGCCGGAAGGCCCTGGCGTTCATCTTTCCGGTCAGGCGCACGGACAGCCAGTATCCGAGGGCCATTGCGGGAATGGCTGCGGCCGCCAGCAGAAGGCGGTCAACGGTTATCAGCCCCCGGATTGCATAGCCGATCAAGGCGGCGCCGTACACGGCGGTGAAGAAGAACGCCAGCGAGGTCCGTATGTCGTGACGACCCATGCCCCGTCCCAACAGGAAGAGCATGAGGAGGGGTCCGCCAATGGCGAGGCTAGTCATCATTGCGGAGGCGCAGAAGCCAATCACCGGCCCTGTGACCTTCGGTACGGGGACCAGCCAGGGCCTGTTGACGATTACCAGGACCATAACCGCCAGAACCAATGCGGCGATGCCAATGCGGAGGGCTTGCGGGTCCAGTTGGGTGAGGGCGTAGGCGCCGACGGGCGCGCCCAGGACTCCGGCGACGGCTATGGGCGCCATATCCCGGTACTGCACCTCCCTCCTGGTGTCGATGAACATGTAGCCGAAGGCCAGGGCCGCGCCCATGTTGACCACTACCACCACGGCCTGGGGGTCGAGGTACAACAGCAGGACCGGCGTGGTGGTGAGGCCGAAGCCGAATCCTATGGCGGCGATGGTAAAGGCGCCCACCGCCAGCATCAGGGCAGTGATTACAAAGTCGACGGCGTCTAGCACGGAGGACTGCCTAGAACCCAGTGCGCCATAGTCAGATGGTCGGTGTAGAGCCGGTCAACTGGGAGAGGCCCGGGGCCGACGGCTGATGGGCCAACTAGTTTAGCTGGCGGAGCCGCGGGTCGAGGGTATCCCTTAGCCAGTCGCCGAAGAGGTTCAGAGAAATTACGGTAAGGGCAATGGCCAGTCCGGGCATGGTGGAAATCCACCAGGCGGTAGCCAGGTGGTCCTGGCCGTCGGCCACCATGGAACCCCAGGCCGGCGTGGGAGGCGGTACTCCCGCCCCCAGGAAGCTCAACGAAGCCTCCACCAGGATAACCACGCCCACGTTCAGCGTGGCGATGACTATCAACGTATTGAATACCCCCGGCAAGAGGTGAAAGACCATTATACGCAGGCTGCCGGCCCCCGATACCCTGGCCAGGGCCACGTAGTCCATGTTCTTCAGTTGAAGCACCTCTCCCCGGGTTACCCGCGCGAAGAGGGGCCATAGTATCAGCGAAAGCACCGCCACGATGAGTTCGAAGGACGACCCCAAAGACGCCACCAGGACCAGCGTCACCAACAAGATGGGTATCGATAGGACAATGTCCACCAGGCGCATGATCAATTCATCGACCCAGCCGCCATAGTAGCCGGATACCAGCCCCGCGAAAGTGCCTATGGTGCCGCCAACGCCCAATGTAATCGCGGCAACTATCAGGGAGATCCGGGCGCCGTGGAAGATACGGCTTAAAATATCGCGCCCCAACTCGTCAGTGCCAAAAAAGAATCTAGTGCTGCCTGCCTTGTCCCCTTCTACCAGCAGCTTGTCGCCTACTTCAATTTCCTCGGCCGACAGCCCCCGGGCCGCCACGGCTTCCTCGAACTCTGGACTTCCAATCTGGATATCCAAAAGACGCCGGTATCCCGTAACCTCGCCTTCCACTACCGTCTTGGGGATGGATTCGGCTCCTTGCCAGACCGGCGGAATGAAATTGTCGTTCAGGTCTCCGTTTACGGGGTCTTCAGGAGAAATCCAAGGGGCGGTGATGCCGCAGACCACCAGCACCAGAAGTATGGACACTGGCACCAGCGGCAAACGCCGCAGCCTGCGCAGCGCTTTAAGCACCCTGACGCCCAGCGACTCCGGCGTTACTACAATGCCGTTGGCAACCCCTGAGGCCATGGCTAAATCTCCCGGGCGCTACGCATATCGAATCCTGGGGTCGATATAGGCATAAAGTATGTCCACCAGCAGGGCCGATGTCAGGTACAAGAGGGTGAAGATGATGACTACTCCCTGGAGCACTGGGTAGTCCGAGGTATACATCGATTGTACGGCCAGCCGCCCCAGCCCGGGCCAGGCAAATACCAACTCGACGACCACCGCGCCGGTTACCAGGCTGCCCAGGCTGATTCCGGCGAAGGTCAATGCCGGAATCAAGGCATTTTTCAGGGCATGCTTCCAGATGATGGACCTTTGCGATGCGCCTTTGGCCCGGGCCAGCTTGATGTATTCCGAGTCCAGCACGTCGAGCATGGCCGAACGGATTAGCCTCATGTTGACTGCGACGAACCACCACCCCAGGGTGATCGCTGGAAGAATAATCGAGTTGAAATCTTCCCGGCCGGTGGGCGGCAGCCATTCCAACCTGACGGCAAAGAAGAATATGAGCATTATGCCTATCCAGAAGGGAGGGGCAGACTGCCCGATTAGGGCTATGATTTTTCCGACGCGGTCAAAAATGCTGTCCCTTTTCACCGCGCCCAGGATGCCCAGGGGCACTCCGACGATAGTGGACCATACCAGGGCGGCAAACCCCAACTCGAACGTGGCCTGGATCCGCTCCCCGATGACGTCGATGGCGGGGCGGCGGTCTACTATGGAATCTCCGAAGTCGCCTTGCACCATGGCCTTCAAGAAAAGCCAGTATTGGTGAGGGTAGGACTTGTCCAGGCCCAGCGTCCTCCCCAAGGCATCGAACTGTTCCTCGGTGGCGGTGACAGGGAGCAGCAGGTACCTGGGGTCCCCGGCCGCTCTGGCCAAGGCGAAGATGATGACCGACACGGCCAGTACGGTAACTATGGTGATTAACAACCGCCGTACCAGGTACCTTTGCATATCCCCTCTCCGCCGTTCCGGGCGGTTAGGCGTCCTGCTGCCAGAGAGCTTCCAACACGGCCCCGGGAGACATCGGCAGGTCCTGCATCCTGACGCCGGCGGCCCGGGTGATGGCGTTGGCTATGGCAGCCATTGGGGGCACTATGGGCACCTCCCCGGCCCCTCGCACGCCATAGGGATGGCCCGGGTTGGCCACCTCGACTATCACCGTGTTTATCATCGGCAGGTCCAGGCTGGTGGGAATGCGGTAGTCCAGGAACGACGAATTTTGCATCCGGCCTTCAACGTCAAAGAAGTATTCCTCGTTCAAGGCCCAGCCGATGCCTTGGACCACGCCTCCCTGCATCTGGCCTTCGACGTAACCGGGGTGCACCGCTTTCCCCGCATCCTGCACTACGGTGAAGTCGAGAATGGTAACCTTCCCCGTCTCCGGGTCGACTTCCACGTCGGCTATCTGGGTGCAGAACGCGCCCCCGATGCCGCTGGGATGGACGCTGACCTGGCTTGAAATCGGCCCGCCGCTCCAGCCCCGTACGCTTGGCGACAAGCCGGGGGACTCGCTCAATTGGTACGCCAGTTCTTTGAAGCTCAATTTCAGCTCCGGGTCCGACTTGTGTTGGAACACGCCGTCCACCAGGTCAACGTCTTCGGCCGACACTTCCCAGAGATCGGCGGCCCGCTGGATCATCTGCCTCTTGATGTCCTGGGCGCATTCATAAGCGGCTATGCCGGTGGCAAAGGCGGTGCGGCTGCCGCCGGTCACCATAGAGTATCCTACTGAATCGGTATCGCCTACGCTGGGATGAACGTCTTCCGCCGGGATGCCCAGCACCTCGGCGGCATGCATGGCGATCACGACCCGGCTGCCGCCGATATCGGTAGAGCCTTCCACCAGGCTAATGGTGCCGTCGGCGTTCACTCCCATGGCGCAACTGGAGACAAAAGCGCCATTGAACCAGAACCCCGAGGCCACTCCCCGGCCCCGGTATTTTCCTTCCAGCGGAGCCTTGTATTGTGCGGAATCTCTAGCCGCTTCCAGGCACTCCACGTTTCCTATGCGCGGGAACACCGGCCCGTCCACCCGGCGAGTGCCCTCTTTTGAGGCGTTGAGCAGCCGGAACTCGATAGGGTCCATTCCGAGTTCCTGGCAAAGCTCATCCACCACCTGTTCGCCGGCGAAGGCGGCGTTGGGAGCGCCCGGCGCCCGGTAGGCTGCGGTCTTGGGCTTGTTGACCACTACGTCATATCCCTGGGCCCGCACGTTCTCGATGTCATACGGAGCGAACACCGCCATGGCGCCCGCCGTTACCGGCGACCCCGGGTAAGCTCCGGCTTCATAGGCCAGGTCGGCCGCCGCCGCGGTAATCTTCCCCGACTTAGTCGCCCCCATCTTCACCTTCACGTGTGTGCCGGAAGTCGGGCCGGTGCTTTCAAACACTTCGGCCCGGCTCATGACCATCTTTACCGGGTGGCCCGTCTTGCGGGAGAGCAAAACGGCCAGGGGCTCCAGGTATACGGGAATCTTGCCGCCAAATCCCCCGCCGATTTCCATTGGCACCACTTTGATGCTGGAAATCGGGATGTCGAGGACGCTTGCCACCATATCCCTGACGGCAAACGCTCCCTGGGTGCTGGTCCATACCGTTACCTGGCCGTCCCCGTTCCACAGGGCCGCGCCGTTTTGAGGCTCTATGTAACCCTGGTGAACGGAAGCATTGGTGAATTCCCTCTCTACTACAACGTCGGCCTCGGCGAAGCCCTTGTCCAAGTCTCCCTGCTCGAACCGGAAATGACTGGCGATGTTGCTGTGCTTGCCGGTGTCCTCTCCCAGTTCAGTGGTGGTCAGGTCGTCGTGCAGCAGCGGAGCATCGTCCTTCATCGCGTCCCGAACGTTCATCACCGGGGTCAGCAACTCATACTGCACGTCAATCAACCCCAGGGCCGTCTCGGCGACGTGGGGATTGGTTGCCGCCACGGCGGCAACCGGATGGCCTTTGTACAACACTTTTTCCCGGGCCAGGATGTTGTCGCTGGAGCGTTGAAAATAGCGGGTGGGATTCTCCATCCGGGTAACGGGCAGGTCCTGGCTTGTGACCACCGCCTTGACGCCGGGGTATTCCAGGGCCTTGCCGGCGTCGATGGACTTTATCCGGGCGTGGGCGTGGGGGCTGCGCAGCACCTTGCCGTGGAGCGACCCAGCCGCATCGAAGTCCGCCCCATATTTGGCACGGCCCGTTACTTTGTCGGCCCCGTCGTGGCGAATCGGCCGGGTGCCAACCACTTTGTACTCAGCGTTGGAAAGAACGATGTTCGACGTCATAGCAGTCCCCTCGATTAACCGGCCGGTCTCAGTAACGGTTCCCAGAATTCTACCACTTCACGCTTCTATTGTGACAAGGATCGCTATGGAAGCCCCAGCGCGACGGCTAATCGACCCAAGTATACCTGAAAATCCCGGTTCCCAGCCCTTAGCGTGGCCTGTCAGAGGACAACGCTAGGTCTCGGTCACCTCGGTGTGGTCCCCACCTACGAGTATGTGTATGTGGGCCATCGGCGTGTCGTCCGGCGCCCCGTGCCAGTGGCTCTCCCCGGCTGGAATCAAGACAACGTCCCCTTCGGTGACCGTCAAGACTTCATTCTCGGTGGCTACTTTCCCCGTTCCCTCCACGATCACCAGTATCTGGTCCCCGGAATGTCTGTGGAACTTGGCCCTGGAACCGGCTCCAAAGCGCAGCATGCCGAATATAAAGCTGTCGCTGTCTACGGGTTGAAGAAGCCGCCTCAGGGTGGTCTGGCTGCTGTTGACAAATAAAGGTATCCAGGCCGTCGGTGTAGGTTCCCTGGGCACGTCCTCGATAGTAACCTTCTTCACTGGATGCCTCCCTCCGAAGGCCGTCTTTCCCCAGTCAAGACCGGGATGTCCATCGCTGCCATCCCATTGCTGCTATCGTTCCCCCGGACTCAAAACGCCCCAGCGATGTGAACTGGGGCGTCATACATTGGCGTGGTGAAGCGGCAGGATCAGTGCCGCCTCTTCTGCCACACAAACCGCCGTTTTAGTCCGTTGCGCTTTTCCCCCTGTTGATTAACGCGCTTGACGAATTGCTCGGTGGTCTCTTCCTGTTTCTTCGGTTTAGGCTTTGACTCGGCCATTAGCGTTTTTCTTCCACCCTTGTTATGGGAAAATAGACTCCAGAGCCTAAGGCGCGGCCGTTGTGGGGTCTTTCACCTGGTTCTTGAATACGGGCATGACGTCCTTGGCGAACCACTCCAGTTGCTCCAGGAACTGCCGTTCCGTGGCGCCGCCTGCGGGCACCCCCACGTGCACCGTTTCCAAGCCGGGGTAGTGCTCCTGGGTGTCCAGCAGCTTCTCGGTCACCATCTCCGGAGTCCCGACAATCCACCATCCCCGGTCGATTGCCGCCTCGAAGGTAGGAAGTTGCGTTGCGGCCGCGGCCCGAGCGCGGCGGGGGTCTGCCAACAGGTCGCACTGCTCATCGGTCAGTCCCAGGAATCCCAGGGGGCCGAAAAACTTCATGTGCTCTTCATAAAGGGGCCGGGCCTCGGCCATCGCCTTTTCCTCGGTGTCGGCGATGTACGTGTGGAAGGTGACCTGCAAGTCGGCGCCCAGTTCGGTTTCCCGCCCTGCATTGGCCAGAGTCTCATGCCAGCGGAGCACTATGTCGTGGCTCGGGGCATTGGGCGATACGCCCCCCGCCCATCAGGCCCTTGATTCCGTATTTGAGCATGAAGTCCAAGCCTCGCTGGCTGGCGGTTACCACCGGCTGCCAGCACTCCACGGGCAGGGTGCGGGGCTTCGGCACCAGCGTCAACTCCTCCAGTTCATATCCCCGGTAAGGGACTTTCGGAGGCAGGTCGTACAACTCGCTGTGATGCGAGAAAGTGCGTTGGTTGAAGGCCTTGAATATGATGTCCACCTGCTCTTCGAACACCGCCCGGTTGGCTTCGGTGTCAGACTGCGTGCTGGGGACCCCGAAGGTGTCGACCTCCCGGCTATGGTAGCCCCGGCCCACTCCGAATATCACCCGCCCCCTGGTCAAGTGGTCGACCATCGCGTAGTCTTCGGCCAGGCGCAAGGGGTGCCACATTGGGGAGATGTTGAAGCCGCAGCCGATTCTGAGATTCTTGGTGATGTGGGCCAGGTGCATACTGAAGAGCAAAATATTGGGGATGCACTCATAGCCCTCCGGTTGGAAGTGGTGTTCCGCCAACCATATGGCGTCATACCCCCACTTGTCCATGAGTTTGGCCATCGTTTCCGTCTTGTATAGCGGGGTGGCCAGGTATTCGTCGGAGAAGGACCGGTCGTTGCACGGTGTGCCGTCCAGACCGATGTTCTCCATGTCAACCCCGCCGGCAAATAGCGTACCGAACTTAGTGATCATTCAACGCTCTCCATCGATTACCATAGTTGGCCCGCGGCCCGGTGCATCCGGAGCCTCGGGCGATATGCGACCCTTACCGCCGCCGGCGCATTACCGCCGGCGTCTGCTTAGGAGCGAACCCTTATTGGCGGTGGGGCGCCCATTCGAAGGCGTGTACGTTCCGCGTGTCCGAGCGGCTCAGCTTGTCCGCCCAGCTATCCACGGCGGGGCCCAGCGGGTATACGTTGTTTTGGTAGTACAACCCGATGTCCAGGACGTTATCCCAGACCCACTGGCCTATCTCCACCGAGGCGTCGAAGCGCTCCTGGGCGTCGAATATCACATTGAGTTCCTCCACTTTCCCCTCGAACCCGTCGGTCCAATTCCCCCTGTGAAGGTAAGGGTGTTCCAGGCCGCCGCTCCAGCCGATCCAGGGCCACCACAGGAAGCTGTAGAAGCCTGCGGGCTCCCTGTACGGGCCCGAGTCGTGGCAGGTTGCTCCTTCCCAGGTGTACTCGCCAAACTGCCCCCGCAGGACGCTGTAGGGCTGGTTCTCGATGCGAACGTTGAGGCCAATGTCAGCCCACATGTCGGCTATCGCCTGGCAAGCCTCTACCGCTCCAGGCGCGCCCCGGTCGACGGGGTTCAACAGAATGTCGAAGCCGTCCGGGTAGCCGGCTTCGGCCAACAACTGCTTGGCCCGCTCCACGTCGTACTCCCACACCCAATCAGCCGGGCTCGGGTTGTTCGCGCCGGCGGCGCGGCGGGCATCAGGCTCCATCCACCCCCACATTGTCAGGGGCGCTCCCTCACCGTTGAGCATCACGTCGATAATCTTTTGCCGGTCTATGGATATCGACAGGGCCTCGCGCACCTTCCGGGCCCGTTCCCACTCGGCGGAATCTACGTCCGCGGACCTGGACACCCAGGGCAGGTCGTCGGGATTGTACGCAGGCAGCGGTTCCTCGCCGGCGGCAATCTGGTTGTAATACTGGCCATAAAGGCGCAGGCCCGACTGAGAAGCGGCCGCCTGGCTCAGTGAACTTGGTGCCTGGTGTCTGGGCGAGAAGGGGCACTTGGCCCGGGGTCGCCCCAAAGGTGTCCAGCCTGCCCACTTGGAAGTTGGCTACCCGGGCAGCCTGCGTGGGTATTTCCAAGATAGTCAACTCGGCAAAGTAGGGGGGTCTTGCGGTAGTGGTCCTCCACTGCCGAGAACCTCCAGTATTCGCCGGTCTGCGAATCCTCAAACTTCCAGGGTCCGGTGCCGACCAACTGCGGCGAGGCAGCCGCGACCCCTTCCGCCTCAACCAACTCTTCGGTCTGAGCTTTATTGACAATCCACAGTCCGTTTACGCCGGGGCTGCTTAGCCAGAGAAGCATGTCAAACCGGGGCTCGACGGTGTCTGTCACCAGGGTGTAGTCATCCGGGGCGCTCATAATGCCGGGATCCAGGAAGTATGGCCTGGTATAGAGATCAATGCCAGTTGCCGAGCCCTCGCACATCTCCTCAATGGAAAACATGACGTCGTCCGACGGTCAACTCACCCAAGCCGTCGTGGAATTGGACCCCTTGCTTGAGATTGAAGGTCCAGGTCGTGTTGTCTGAGGCGATAGACCAGTCCTCGGTGATTTGAGGGATGTAATTCCGTTAACGTCGTTGGAGACCAGTCCTTCGAAGGAAGTCATGGTAATGAACTGCACCGCCGGCGAGCCGGTAGTGCAGGGGTGCGCCTGGTAGGAGCCGATGTCCCCGAAGGCAACTCTCAGGTGCCCGTAGGGCCCCTCCGGAGCCGGCGGCTCGGGGGTTCGGGAGCCTCCGTGGCCTCCGGCTTAGGCGCGGGAGTTGCCGTTGCCTCGGGGGCTGCCGTCGCCGTTGCCTCAGGCGCGGTGGTAGCCGTCGCTTCGGGCGCGGTGGTCGCCTCTGGGGCGGTGGTGGCGTCGTCCCCGCAGGCAACAACTATCACCAGTAATAGCGCGACAAGCATTGGTGCGAAGAATCTGAAACTCATCCACGGTCTTTGGGTCATGGTTGCCCATTACTCCTTGCCCAGAGGAGGATGCATCAAGGTGCGCCTAGTTCCTTACTGGGACCCGGCTAAATCGGTGGTATCGCAGGAAACCTTAGAAAATATACAGATTGACCCATACCCTGTCAACTACTAGCACATGGAGCGACGGTAAAATAAAGAGCCCGCGGCGTGCCGCGGGCTCCTTTTTCGGCCTTTGGGAGTTCCCCATAGGTCATTTATCGCAGCGCCAAAGTCCTGCCAGGCGCCTATGCCGTCATTTGCAATCGGACAGCAGCGCCTGCCCAGCCCCACCCCTACCGGCGGTGGGGAGCGAATTCGAAAGCGCTTATTTTCAGCGGGTCCGAGGTGCTCAGGTGCTCCTCCCAGCTGTCCAAGGCGGGTCCCAGCGGGTATATGTTGTTCTGGACGTACAACCCGATGTCCAACGTGTTTTGCCAGACAAACTCACCTATGTCCAGGGTGGCCTGCCAGCGCTCATCTCTGTCGACTATGGCCCCGGCTGCATACTGCCGCTCATTGAGACCAGGGTATTCCACGCCGCCGCTCCATGAGTATGCAGGCTCCCACTGTAGCTGTACGCACCCATGGGCTCGTCGTATACG